>NZ_JBXAQK010000001.1:2412563-4616577 GCF_058807155.1 Tardiphaga sp. GW821-FHT12E02 | reverse complement strand
CCGTTGAAGTTGGGCGCCTCACGCCCGGCAGCGTCAGACGCCGGCCTTCACCTGGGCGACGGCTTCGGCGATCAGCGAATCCATCTTGCTGCGCAGTTCGGCCTCGGTCACTGCAGCATTTGCGGCGGTGAGGTCGGCCAGCACCTTGCGCAGCACGTCGTCATCGCCGGCTTCCTCGAAATCGGAGGCGACCACTTCCTTGGCATAGGCATCGGCGTCAGCGCCGGTCTTGCCGAGCTTTTCCGCGGCCCAGAGGCCAAGCAGCTTGTTCCGGCGGTTCGTCGCCTTGAACTTTTGCTCTTCGTCGAGCGCGTATTTGCGTTCAAAATCCTGTCCGCGCTTGTCGAGTGATGACATCTTGGGGTTCCCTGGGTTTGGGGTGGTCGGGCCGGCGTTGTAATGTCCGGTTGGAGGCTTAACTAAGTGCGCGTAGCCGTACGGACAATCGGCCGCATGGTCGCAGGTCATTGCGAGGACGTGACATTTGTGCAACCGGGTAAAACCCGCATCCGACCGGCCGGATCGATTGTATCGGCGGGGGGGATCGGGTAGGTTGCCCCAAGGTTCGGTTCTCGTTCTGTTTCCTGATCACAGTTCTGTATTCAGAATCTGTGACAGATTGGTGCACAGACCGGTTCAGATGAGTTCCAGGCCTTCACGGCAGCTCCGTCGTGGGTCTACCCCGTTATTCGGAGCAACCAAATTCCATGGATTTCAACAACACACGGTACATCCCCATGAGCCGTCGACGTCGCATTTATGAAGGCAAGGCCAAGGTTCTGTATGAAGGCCCGGAGCCCGGGACCCTGATCCAGCACTTCAAGGACGATGCGACCGCGTTCAACGCGAAGAAGCACCAGGTCATCGAGGGCAAGGGTGTCCTCAACAACCGGATCTCGGAATACCTGTTCCAGCATCTGAACGACATCGGCGTGCCCACGCATTTTATCCGCCGGCTCAATATGCGCGAGCAGTTGATCCGTGAGGTCGAGATCGTGCCGCTCGAGGTCGTCGTGCGCAATGTCGCCGCCGGCTCGCTGTCGCAGCGCCTCGGCATCGAGGAAGGCACCCAGCTGCCGCGCTCGATCATCGAGTTCTATTACAAGAACGACCAGCTCAACGATCCGATGGTCTCCGAGGAGCACATCACGGCGTTCGGCTGGGCGACCCCGCAGGAGATCGACGACATCATGGCGCTGGCCATTCGGGTCAACGACTTCCTGACCGGACTGTTTCTCGGCATCGGCATCCGCCTGGTCGATTTCAAGATGGAATGCGGCCGCCTGTTCGAGAACGACATGATGCGCATCATCGTCGCCGACGAGATCTCGCCCGACTCATGCCGGCTGTGGGATATCAAGTCGAACGAGAAGCTGGACAAGGACCGTTTCCGCCGCGATCTCGGTGGCGTGCTGGAGGCCTATACCGAGGTTGCCAAGCGTCTCGGCATTCTGGCAGAGAACGAGCGCCCGATGGGCACCGGTCCGGTATTGGTGAAGAGCTAAGGGATAGAACGTGAAAGCCCGCGTCACAGTCACATTGAAGAACGGCATCCTCGATCCGCAGGGCAAGGCGATCGAGGGCGCTTTGAAGTCGCTCGGCGTCGACGGCATCGCCCAGGTGCGCCAGGGCAAGGTGTTCGACATCGAACTCGCGCCCGGCGCCGATCAGGCCAAGGCCGAAGCCGCGTTGAAGGCGGCGGCTGACAAGCTGCTGGCGAATACGGTGATCGAGAATTACAAGGTTGAAGTGCAGGGATAAGGCTTCTGCGTGAAGCCTTACTCCGCACGAATACCGCATCGCGCATCGTCTTGAACTGAATGAAGCACCGAGCCTGACATGAAATCCGCCGTTCTCGTCTTCCCCGGAATCAATCGCGAGCGCGACATGGCGCGGGCGCTGAAGCTTGCTTCGGGCACTGAAGCCAAGATGGTCTGGCATGCCGAGACGTCGCTGCCGGCCGGCACCGATATTGTCGTCGTGCCCGGCGGTTTCTCCTATGGCGATTATCTCCGCTGCGGCGCCATCGCAGCGCGTTCGCCGGTGATGGACGCGGTCCGCAAATTCGCGGCCGACGGCGGCCTCGTGCTCGGCGTCTGCAACGGGTTTCAGATCCTGTGCGAGAGTGGCCTGTTGCCGGGCATTCTGATGCGCAATGCGCGGCTGAAGTTCATCTGCCAGGACGTCCATCTGCGCGTCGAGCGTTCCGACACCGCCTTCACCCGCGGCTACAATGCCGGGCAGGTGATCCGCGTGCCCGTCGCCCATGGCGAAGGCAACTATACCGCGGATGAAGAGACGCTGAAGCGCCTCGAAGGCGATGGCCGCGTGCTGTATCGCTATTGCTCGCCCACGGGCGAGGTCGGCGATCTCCACAATATCAATGGCGCGGCGGCATCGATTGCCGGCATCGTCAGCGAGACCGGCAATGTGCTCGGCATGATGCCGCATCCGGAAAACCACGTCGAAGACATCATGGGCAACACCGACGGTCGCGGCCTGTTCACCGGCCTCGCCGCCCATCTGGCGCGCGCTGCATAGCTGCACTGCGCGATCGAACCCAGCGTTATCTCACAGCGTCCATCACGCATCGGATGACACGTCGCCGGCCTCTTGCCGGCACGTGGCGTTCATTTGCTTGCTTGAGGGGATGCTCATGCCGCTGGCTCTGGTCATTGTTCTGCTCGATATCATGCTGGTCTATCACGCTGCCCGCACCGGGCGGATGCAGCCCTGGGCCTATATCATCCTGATGGTCCCGGTGGCCGGCGCGATCGCCTATGTGGTGATCGAACTCCTGCCGGAGATTTTCGGCGGGCGCACCGCGCAGCAGGCGCGCCGCAATGTCGCCAAGCGCATCGATCCGGAAAAGACCTATCGCGCGCTCGTCGATCAGCTCGCATCCGCCGATACGATCGCCAATCGCGCGGCGCTGGCGGCGGAGTGTCTTGAGATCAGCCGCTTCGACGAGGCCGTGCAGCATTACGACCACATCCTCGCTTTGCCGCTCGGGCACGAAGCGAAATATGCGCTGGCCAAGGCGAAGGCGCAGTTCGGTGCCAAACGCCCGCTGGATGCAATCGCCACGCTCGACGAATTGCAGAAGCAGTGGCCCGACTTCGAATCCGCGGACGCGCATCTCCTCTATGCACGATCGCTGACCGACGCGGGGCTAACCGACGAGGCACTCGGCGAATACGAAGCGCTGCTGCGTTATGCATCGAGTGCCGAGGCCCATGTTCGCTATGGCCAGCTGCTGCAGGCGCTGGGGCGCACGTCGGAAGCGAAAGTCGTGTTCGCAGAGTTCGTGGTGCAGATGAAGCGTGCGCCGAAATTTGCCCGCAAGGCACAGGCGGAATGGTTGTCCATCGCCGAGAAATCGCTTGCGGCGTGAGAGCCGCAGTCGCAATCTCACGCTGTCACCGGCTGTTGTGATTGATGCGGAGTGCGCGACGTGAGTGATCAGATTTACCGTTGGATCGGACGTACGGTGGCTAGCCTGACCGTGATGTCGTTTGCTGCAGTTGCTCACGCGCAAACCTATCCCACACGCGCCATCACGATGATTGTGCCCTTTGCCGCCGGCGGTACATCCGATGTGATCGCGCGCGTCGTTGCCGAGCAAATGTCGGTGCCGCTCGGCCAGACCATCATCATCGAGAACATTGTGGGGGCGGGAGGTTCGACCGCCTTGACGCGTGCAGCGCGCGCGACGCCGGATGGCTATACGATCGCCATTGGCAATGCGGGCACCAGCGCGGCGACCTACACGATCTATCCAAAACTGACTTTCAAACCGGAGTCCTTTGTCTCCATCGGCATGGTCGCCAAGACTTTTGGCGTTGTTGCGCTTCGCAAGGATTTTCCGGCAGCCGATCTGAAGGCGTTCATCGCTTATGCCAAGGCCAATCCCGGCAAGGTCAATCTCGGCCATGCCGGCGTCGGTTCATCGAATTACCTGATCTGCAAGAGTTTCGTGCAGGCGGCCGGCATCGATGTCACCCTGGTCGGCTATCGCGGTGCCGCGCCGGCATTGACCGATGCGATCGGCGGCCAGATCGATGGCGTCTGCGATTCCGCCGCATCCGTCTCGCAGGCGATCGACGACAAGCTCGTGAAGGCGATCGTGGTCGGCTCCACTGTGCGGCTGGGCTCGCTGCCTGATTTGCCGACCTCGGCCGAAGCAGGGTTGCCGGACTTCGAGGCGCAAGGCTGGAACGGACTGTTCGCGCCGAAGGGCACGCCGCCGGAGATCATTGCAAAGCTCAATGCAGCTGCACGCGTGGCCGTGGAGAGCGAGGTCGTGAAGAAGCGGTTTCGCGATCTCTCCACAGTCGCGCCCGATGCCAATGAGCATGCACCGGATGTACTGCAGCAAATCGTGACGCGTGATGTCGCGAAATACAACAAGCTGCTGCAATAGAAATAGGCGGCTGCGTATTCTCACCGTCATTGCCCGGTTCAACCAGGCAATCCAGTAGACGCAAAAGTTCGTGCTCATCACATCGGCCGGTGTCTACTGGATCACCCGCTTCCGCGGGTGATGACAAAAGTGTGCTGGCCCGAAACTTGCTCACGTCTCCTTGCCTTTGCCCATAGCAGGAGACGTCATGTTGATCCGCAAGACATCCACTATCCTCGCGCTTGCAGCCACGCTGCTGGCACAACCGGCCTTGGCCGAAAGTACGCTGCGCATCGCCATGACGGCGGCGGATATCCCCACTGCCACCGGGCTGCCGAATAACGGCTTCGAGGGCATTCGCTTCATGGGCTATCCGATCTTCGAAGGTCTCGTGCTGTGGGACCTGACCAAGACCGACCAGCTTGCCGGATTGCGTCCGGGCCTTGCGGAGAAATGGGAGCAGGCGCCGGGCGACACCAAGACCTGGATCTTCCATCTGCGCAAAGGCGTCAAATTTCACGACGGCAGCGATTTCAATGCCGATGCGGTGATCTGGAATCTCGACCGCTATTTCAAGAATGACAGTCCGCAATTCGAGGCGGCAGCCTCGGGCATGTCGCGGGCGCGCGTGCCGCTGATGGGCTCCTACAAGAAGATCGACGATGCGACGGTGGCGATCACCACGACGACACCCGCATCCTACTTCCCTTATATGGCCGTCTATCTGCTGTTCACTTCGCCGAGCTCGTTCGAGAAAGCCGGCAAGGATTGGGGCAAGGTGGCGACCTTGCCGGCGGCGGGCACCGGTCCGTTCAAGATCAGCCGCGTGGTGCCGCGCGAGCGCGTCGAGCTGCTGCGCAATGACGGCTACTGGGATGCCGCGAAGAAAGCCAAAGTCGACAAGGTCGTGCTGATGCCGGTGCCGGAAGCGAATGCGCGGCTGGCTGCGCTGCGGTCGGGGCAGGTGGACTGGATCGAAGTGCCGCCGCCGGACGGGATTGCCTCGCTGAAATCCGCGGGCTTCACGATCACCACGGGCTCCTATCCGCATGTCTGGCCGTGGTTCTACAATATCGGCGCCGCCAATTCGCCGTTCAAGGATGTGCGCGTGCGCCAGGCGCTGAACTATTGCGTCGATCGCGAGGGGCTGGTGAGCCTGCTGGCGGGCACCGCCGAGCCGTCATCGGGCTGGCTGAAGGCGTCCGATCCGAATTTCGGCAGTCCTGCGAACCGCTACAAATTCGATCCGGCCAAGGGCAAGGCGATGCTCGCCGAAGCCGGCTTCACGCCGCAAAAGCCGCTGTCCTTCAAGGTGCAGATTTCTTCCTCGGGGTCCGGCCAGATGCTGCCGATGCCGATGAACGAATTCATGCAGCAGAACCTGAAGGAAGCTTGCGGCGTCAATGTCGAGTTCGACGTGGTGGAATGGACGGTGCTGCTCACGGCCGCACGCTTGACGCCGGATAATCCGAACCTGAAGGGTGCGATGGGCCTCAATATCTCGTCGCCGTCGTCGGATGTCGGCATCATGGCGCGCTATTTTGCGGCGGCGAATTTCTCGCCGAACGGCTTCAATTTCGAGCAGTGGAAGGATGACGTGTTCGAGGACGCGCTGAAGGCGCTGGCGGAATCCACCGATCCCAAGGTGATCACCGACGCCACACGCAAGGCGCATGAGCGCCTCGTGGACAATCCACCCTGGCTCTACATCGTCCACGATCTCAATCCGCGCGCGATGACCAAGAATGTGAAGGGCTTCGTCTCGCCGCAATCCTGGTTCCTCGACATGACGCTGGTGAGCATGCAGTAAACGGAAGGGAGCTTCTGTAGGGTGGGCAAAGCGCAGCGTGCCCACCTTCACGCGCACGGCACTTGGTGGTGGGCACGCTGCGCTTTTGCCCACCCTACGGTCATTGGACGGCAGGTGTGGCAGCAGGCCATCTTTCGCCCACGCGCGCTGTCATATAAGAGGGCAAGCAAGGTGATTTGGCCTTGGGTCGTTCCATAAGGGCGCCAGGGCGAGTTGATAAAATCGCAATCAACATTTGCAAGATTGGCGTCCAGCCAGGCATTTGATTTGGGGCATTGCATGAAAATTCGGTTGGCGACGGTACGATCCACCGTGGCAACGCGCTGCATGATGGTATCTGCCGTCGTGGCGCTCGCCGTCGTGGCGATGCCGCCTGCGGCAAATGCTGCCGCCAAGCAGACGCGCCCCGCGCGGCTCGTCGAGGCGATGGCGCCGCGCAATGCCGGCGAGCCGATCATGGCCATCGTGTCGATCAAGAGCCAGCAAGTGACGTTCTACGACGCCGAAGGCTGGATCGCGCGGGCACCGGTCTCGACCGGGGTAGGGGGACGCGAGACGCCGTCCGGCGTGTTCGCGATCCTGGAGAAAAACAAGGACCACCGCTCCAACATGTATGACGATGCGGCGATGCCGAACATGCAGCGCATCACCTGGAACGGTGTCGCGCTCCATGGCGGCCCGCTGCCGGGCTATGCCGCCTCCCATGGCTGCGTGCGCATGCCATTCGGTTTTGCCGACAAGATGTTCGACAAGACGCGGATCGGGATGCGGGTGATCGTCTCGCCGATCGACGCGGCTCCGATGGATATTGTTCATCCGGCACTGCTGGTGCCGAAGCTCGAGGTGATTGCTGCGGTTCCGGCGCGGGCCGAGACTGCGACGCGCGCGGCGGCAGAGGCGGCCACAGCGGCTGCCGAGGCGAAGAAGCTTGCCACATCGACCGCCCGCGAGGCCAAGCCGCTACCGGCGGCGCTGCGCAAGCTGGAGGCCGCCAAGCTTCGTGCCGATGCCCAGCTCGCATCCGCCGACAAGGCGCTCGCCGCTGCCTCGACCGATCAGGCGAAAGCCCGCGCGGAGGACCTGAAGCATAAGGCGGCGGTGAAGGCTGCGGAACTGGCCACGGAGCTGGAGGCTGCCAAGGCTGATACGACGGCGAAGCTCGATGCTGCCACCGCAGCGAAGGACGCAGCCAAGGCTGCCGATGCCAAGAAGGCGGCCACCGCCACCGCGGCCCTCGACGCAAAGCTCGCTGCCGAACCGGTCTCGATCTATATCAGCCGCGAAACGCAGAAGCTCTATGTTCGCCGCAACACCCACAAGCCGGCGCCAGATGGCGGCGGCGAGGTGTTCGACTTCAGCATCGAAGTGCCGGTCACCATCCGCGATGCGGGCCGGCCGATCGGCACGCATGTGTTCACGGCGATGGCGCAGGACGGCACAGGCCTGCGCTGGAGCGCCGTCACCATCGACGAGGGCGACAGCGCCAGGAGCGCGCTCGATCGCATCACCATTCCGCAGGAAGTGCTCGACCGGATCGGGCCGACGGCCCTGCCGCGTTCCTCGATCGTGATCTCTGACGAACCGCTGAGCGCCGAAACCAATTACCGCACCGAATTCGTTACGGTGCTGAACAACCATCCGCAGGGTGGTTTCGTCACCCGCAAGCCGACGCCGCGCCCCGAAATGGACGTGGCGAGCGGCGATTACGACGATGGTTTCAGCATGTTCTTCCCGCGCGAGCGCGCGCCGCAGAACAATGCGATGCGCCGCCGCAGCGGCCAGAATGAGCGGCCGATGTTTCAGCGCAATTGGTGGGAATAGGGCGAGTCGCTCCGTCATTGCGAGGAGCAAAGCGACGAAGCAATCCAGTTCTTGGCTTTCTGGATTGCTTCGCTACGCTCGCAATGACGAAGAGGGGGTGTTAACCTCTCGGTAACCGCATTTATTCAGATCTTAATCAAAGCGTGAACATTTCATTTCAGGCTCGGGTTATTGCTCCGGCAACATCGGATTTGAACAATGACATTGCGGTTCACCACCATGATCGTCGCCGTGGCGGCGAGTGCATCCACAGCGTTCGCGCAGGCGCCTGCACCGGCGCCCGCCAAGGCGCCGAATGCCAATGCCATCATCGACATCAAGGGAATGACGCCCGAGCAGCGCTCGGCCGCGATCCTCGCGCAATATAGCGAGCCGGTGTTCGATCCGCAGTCTGCGCAGCGCACCGAAGATGCGATCAAGCGCTACAAGGCCATTGCCGCGAAGGGCGGCTGGCCGGCCATTCCAGCGGAAGCGAAATATGCGGCAGGCGCCGAAGGCGCGGATGTCGATCTGCTGCGGCGCCGGCTCGTCATCACCGGCGATCTGTTCACCGTTGAGAACACCGGCCCTTATAACGATGAACTGATCGCCGGCGTGAAACGCTTCCAGCTACGCAACGGGCTGCTCGCCACCGGCCTGGTCGGCCCGCGCACGCTGGCGGCGCTCAATATACCGGTCGAGAAGCGCATCCAGCAGCTGGAAGCGTCATTGCAGCGGATGCAGGCGCTCGGCTTCAAGTTCGGCGACCGCTATGTCGTCGTGAACATCCCCGCGGCCTATGCCGAAGCCATCGAGGGCGAGAAGGTGGTGCGGCGCTATCGCGTCGTGGTGGGCAAGAGCGAGAAGCCGTCACCGACGGTGACGTCGCAGATCAACAACGTCAATCTCAACCCGACGTGGACGGTGCCGTCCTCGATCACCAAACACGAGATCTCCGCGCGCATGCGAAAAGATCCCGGCTATCTCGCGCGCATGCATATGCAGGTGCTGGATGGCCGCGGCAATGCGCTCGATCCCGCGAGCGTGGACTGGAGCGAGGGCAAGGTGCCCGATGTCACCGTGCGCCAGGATCCGGGCGAGTGGAATGCGCTCGGCCGCGTGCGCATCGACATGCCGAATTCCTACGCCGTCTATATGCATGACACCAATCAGCGCAATCTGTTCGCCAATGACTATCGCTTCGATTCCCATGGCTGCGCCCGCGTGGACAATGTGCGCGATCTCGCCGCATGGCTGCTGAAGGACACGGCGAACTGGGATCGCACGCAGATCGATCTCGGCATTGCGACGGGGCAGCGCCTGGATATCAAGCTGACCAAGCCGGTGCCGGTGGCCTGGGTCTATCTCACCGCCTGGATGGCGCGCGACGGTATCGTGCAATTCCGCAACGACGTTTACGATCAGGATGCGCAACTCAACGAGGCGTCGGCGGACATCAAGGCTTTTCTGAATCCGACCAGTGAGCCGGTGACGCGTTAGTGCTCGGCCGTAGGGCGGATGAGGCGAAGCCGTCATCCGCCGGCCGACTGCATTGCTGAAACTCCGTGGCGGATGACGCTGCGCTCATCCGCCCTGCGGCACAGCTTGCGCATAGGCTCCATGCGTCGGCGCGTCGCCGGTTTACAGCAGCAGCGCCGGCAGCTTAGCTTCGTTCAGCGATCACCTTGTTGAACGGATGCACGACATGACTTTGGCGATGGGTTGGGACGAGTGGGCGAAGCATGACGCGGTGGCGCTGGCCGAGCGCGTGCGCAAGGGCGAGGTGACGCCCGCCGAACTCGCGGCACAGGCTGCTGCCGGTATCGCCAAGACCAATCCCGCGCTCAGCGCCGTTGTCGAAGTGTTCGACGATGTGGTCGCCGATCCCCTGAAGGACGGGATGAATCCGGACGGCGTGTTCGGCGGCGTGCCGTATCTGATGAAGGATCTCGGGCCGACGCTGAAGGGGCGGCTGCAGGAATTCGGCTCGCAGATCATGCAGGGGAATCGTCCTGCGGCGGACAGCTTCCTGACGGGCAAGATCCGCAAGGCCGGCCTCAACATCATCGGCCGCAGCACCACGCCGGAATTCGGCGTGTGTTCTTCTGCCGAGAACAAGTTCTATGTCACGCGCAATCCGTGGAACGTTGACTATTCGAGCTGCGGCTCTTCGGCCGGCTCGTCAGCGATGGTGGGGGCCGGCGTGCTGCCGATCTCGCATGCCACCGATGGCGGCGGCTCGATCCGCATTCCTGCAGGCGTCTGCGGTACCATCGGGCTGAAAGTGTCGCGCGGCGTGTATTCGCTGGCGCCGGCCATGTCGGATCTGACCGGTCTGGTGTCGATCCAGGGATGCACCAGCCGCACGGTGCGCGACACCGCGGCCTTCGTCGACAATGTGCGCGGCGGCGCGCCCGGCGAATTCATGCCGTTCTGGTCGCCAGCCGAGCCCTATAGCGAATTGATCAAGCGTGATCCCGGCAAGCTCCGCATCGCGCTGTCGCATGAATGGGGCGACTACAAATCGCCGCCGCATTTCGTCGCCGAGCTGGCGCGTGTCGGCAAGTTGCTCGAAGGACTCGGGCATCACGTCGAGTGGGCCGTGCCTGACGTCGATTTCCGCGCCGCCTTCGCCGCACAGACGACCTGCTATATCAGCAATTTCGCGCAGGTGATCGCGGGCCATCTGGCACGGCTAGGATTGGACAAACCGACCACGGACCTGCTGGAGCCGATCAATATCAAGATCTGGGAAGATGGCCTCAACACGTCCTATACCGAGCGTGCCGCCATGCAGGCGGTGTTCAACACGACATCACGCGCTTTCGGCAATTTCTTCGAGCGCTATGACATCATCCTGACGCCGATCACGGCGAAGCCGACGCCGAAGATCGGCACGACGGAATATCTGTCGATGAGCGACAATCCATCGGTGCATGACTGGTTCGCCAATCTCTGGCAGTTCTTCGCCTATACGCCGCTTGCCAATCTTTGCGGTATTCCCGGCATCTCGTTGCCGCTGGCGTCGCAGGAGCATGGCCTGCCACTCGGCATCCAGGCGCAGGCGAAGCAGGCCAATGACGGTCTGTTGCTGCAGCTGGCCGCGCAAATCGAACGTGCGATCGATGGCAAGTGGAACGATGGCAAGCAGCCTGCGCAGCATGTGAGCCACTGAGGCCTGCTCCCCTGTCGCTTACGAAGGACGTGGTGGGCATGCTTCGCTTTGCCCACCCTGCAGTCCGTCAATCACGGAACTTCGACGCCTGCGACCCATTGGTGTCGGGAAGCGTGGACGGACGAAGTATCATGTCGAAGATGCGTCTCAAATCCGACTTGCCACAGAAGCTTTGCGCCGCCTGTGGGCGCCCGTTCGCATGGCGCAAGAAGTGGGCACGGGACTGGGAGCAGGTGAAGACCTGTTCGGAGCGTTGCAAGGGCGATCTGCGACGCAACCGGGCCGCCGCTGCGCCGGTCAATGGTGACCGCCCGTGAGGTGTCTGCGGCTCGTGCTCGGCGATCAGCTAACCCGCAATGTCGCATCGCTCCAGGACTATGAAGACGGCGACGTCGTTGTCATGGCCGAGGTCGCGGGCGAGACCACATACGTCAAGCATCACAAGCAGAAGATCGTCTTTGTGTTGTCGGCGATGCGGCACTTTGCCGAAGAGCTGCGAGCCGAAGGCATCGCGGTCGATTACATCAGGCTCGACGATGCCGGCAATACCGGCTCCATCACAGGCGAATTGCAGCGTGCTGTCGCGCGACATCAGGCGGAGCGGGTGATCGTCACGTCCCCCGGCGAGTGGCGCCTGCTGGCGGATCTGAAGGCGTTCGATCCGGGCGTCCCCGTCGAGATTCGCGAGGACGATCGCTTTCTGGCGAGCACCGCGCGCTTTGCTGCCTGGGCGGCGGAGCGCAAGGTGCTGCGCATGGAGTTCTTCTATCGCGAGATGCGGCGCGAGACGGATCTCTTGATGGAAGGCGATGCGCCTGCGGGCGGACAGTGGAATTTCGATCACGACAACCGCAAGCGCCTGCCGAAGGCACAGGCGCTGCCGCCGCGCTTCGGCTTTGCGCCGGACCGGGTGACGCAAGATGTGATGGCGCTCGTACGCGCGCGCTTCGCCGATCACTTCGGTGATCTCGACAGTTTCGAATGGGCGGTGACACGCAAGGATGCGCTGCGCTCCCTCGACGATTTTCTGCGCGATGCGCTGCCGAATTTTGGCAAGTATCAGGATGCGATGGCGAGTGGCGAACCTTTTGTGTTTCACGCGGTCATTTCGCCCTATCTCAATGCGGGCTTGCTGACGGCACGCGAGGTCTGCATCGCGGCGGAGCGCGAATATATCGAACGGCGCGCGCCGCTGAATGCGGTGGAAGGATTCATCCGGCAGATTCTCGGATGGCGTGAATATGTCCGCGGCGTCTATTGGCTGAAGATGCCGGACTACGCGGAAACCAATGCGCTGAACGCGACGCGGCCGCTGCCGTGGCTGTACTGGTCTGGCGAGACCGACATGCATTGCATGGCCGAAGCAATTGGGCAGACGAAGCGGACGGCTTATTCGCATCACATCCAGCGGCTGATGGTGACCGGCAACTTTGCGCTGCTCGCCGGCATCGCGCCGAAGGAGATCGCCGAATGGTATCTCGTCGTCTATGCGGATGCGTTTGAATGGGTCGAGCTGCCGAATGTGCAGGGCATGTCGCAATTCGCCGATGGCGGCCTGCTGGCGTCGAAGCCCTACGCATCATCCGGCGCCTATATCGACCGGATGTCGGATTTCTGCCCGAGCTGCGTCTATGACGTAAAGCTCAAATCCGGACCGAAGGCATGCCCGTTCAATTTCCTCTACTGGGCCTTCCTGATCCGCAACGCGGCGACGTTGCGCGGCAATCAACGGATGGCGATGCCGTACCGCACGCTGGCCAGATGGGACGAGGGGCGCAAGGCGGCGGTGATTGCGGAGGCGGATGCGTTTCTGGATGGGCTGGACGTTTGATGAATTGAGCGATGCGCTCAGCCGCGCGTCTCTATCATGATCGGGTTAGATGCGGCGCTGTGTAGTCGTCGAGCAGTTTGACGAACTGTTTGGCGAGCACGCTGAGCTCGCCGGTTGTCGGTTTCAGGACACCGACTTCGTAATGAACCAGCGGCGAGAATGGCCGGACCACCAGCGCGCCGGTTGGTCCCGTCCGCCGCAGCGTGTCGGCAATGCTCAAGGCGTCCACCAGGCAGATGCCGGCGCCGTCGATCACGAGATTAAGGGCGATGGCGAAGAACTCGCATTCGATCGCTGGATGGAACGGCGTGCCGCTGGCCTCAAAAGCGCGCGAGATGGCGGCGTAGGAGGTGCGGCTGCCCGGCGTGATGATGAGATCGCTTCCTTCCAGCAGATCGGGGGTGAGCGTTTCATGGGCAGCCAATGGATGAGATGCGGGCAATACGCATTGCAGCCGGAAGCGGTAGCGCTTCAACACCATGTTGGTGCGGTCGAATGGCGGCTCGGCAATGCCGATGTCGAACGCGCGCGATGACACCAGGCTGCGGACATTGTCGGAGCTGCGCGTCAGCAGCCGGATTCGGGTCGCCGGGCGGTCGCGGCGGAAGCGGCTGACGATCTGCGGAAGCCAGGCAATGCCGGGGCCCGGGCTGCTGGCAATGGTCAGGACGCCGCGTTGCCCGGCTGAAATCCCTGCTGCGGCGTCTTCCAGTTCGGAAAAGCCCGCCAGCGCCTGCACCGCTTCCGTATGCAGGAGCAACGCTTCGGCGGTCGGGACGATATGCCGGCTTTCCCGGCGAAACAGCGCGAAGCCGACATTCTGCTCCAGCCGTTTCAGCGCGGCGCTGACGGCGGGCTGGGTCACGCCGAGCGCGCGTGCTGCCTCGGTCACCGAGCGGTGCTGCATTACGGCGTTGAAAATCTCGATCAGCCTCAGATCCATAAATTTCATCTATACGTTTTATGGGCGGATTGTCTGCAAAATATCGTCGGAAGATCCGTAATCACCGAATTCCCATATCTGGCATCAGATTTGCTTATGTCTCGAAGACATGTTTGGAGCGTCTGCCGCCATGACCGAGATCAGTTCACCAAGCCCCGCATCCGGCCCGTTGCTGGCCGCAGAGGCCGTGGTGAAGCGTTTTGGAGCCAACACGGTCCTTCACGGCGTCGATCTGGCGCTGGGCATGGGCGAATCGACCTGCATCATCGGGCCAAGCGGTTCAGGCAAGACGACGCTGCTGCGTTGCATGGCGCTGCTCGAGGCTCCGTCCGATGGTCGCATCCTGATGGATGGGGCGACGGTGGCGCAAGCGGATCCGTCGTCGAATGTGCGCGCTGCCGCCAAGAAGGTGCGGCCCGAAATCGGCATGGTGTTTCAGCAGTTCAATCTGTGGCCGCATATGACGGTGCTGCAGAACATCATCGAGGCACCGATGCGGGTGCGCGGCACAGGCCGCGACGAGGCCATCGCCATCGCGGAAAACCTGCTGGAGAAAGTCGGGCTGGCAGCCAAACGCGATTCCTATCCCGCGCGATTGTCCGGCGGCCAGCAGCAGCGCGTGGCGATCGCCCGCGCGCTGGCGATGCAGCCGAAGATCCTGTTGTTCGACGAGCCGACCTCCGCGCTCGATCCGGAATTGCGTCGCGAAGTGCTGCAGGTGATGCGCACGCTGGCGCTCGAAGGCATGACGATGCTCGTCGTCACGCATGAAATGGGCTTTGCGCGCCGTGTCGCCAGCCGTGTCGTCTTCATGGACGAGGGCGTCATCGTCGAGCAGGGCAACCCGCAGCTTTTCTTCGAAAATCCCACCACCGAACGAGCCAGGCGTTTCCTGACGCATTTTGAGGATTGATGACCATGAAAAAGCTTCTGACCCTTGTCGCTGCCCTGGCTGTCTCGTCTTTGACGGTGGGACAGGCCAGCGCGCAGCAAACGCAGTCCCGTCTCTATGAAATCACCAAGAGCGGCAAGGTGAAGGTCTGCATCTGGCCGAACTACTATGCCATCTCGCTGCGCAATCCGGACACCGGCAAGCTCGAAGGCATCGACATCGATCTGTCCGAAGAGCTGGCGAAGGATCTGGGCGTCAAGCTCGAATATGTCGAGACCAGCTTCAGCACCTTCATCGCGGATCTGCAGGCCAACAAATGTGATCTCGGCATGTTCGGTGTCGGCGCCACCATGAAGCGCGCGCAGGCGGTGGCCTTCACGCAGCCCTATCTCATCAGCGGCATCTATGCGGTCGTGCAGAAGGACGGCAAGGTCAAGTCATGGGCGGATATCGACAAGCCCGGCGTGAATGTGGGCACGGCGCTCGGCAGCTATATCGAGCCGTTCCTGCGCGCGCATCTGAAGAATGCAAAGCTTGTCGCCGTGGCGCCGCCGGCCACGGTGCAGGCCGAACTGATGTCGCGCCGCGTCGATGTCATGGCCACCGACTTTCCCGCATCGACCAAGATGAATGCGCAGTTCGACTGGTCGGTCACGCTGTCGCCGCCGGAGCCGCTGTCGGTGACGCCCTATGCCTATGTGATGAACCACGGCGACCAGATCTGGCTGAACTACATGAACCTGTTCGTCCAGACCATCAAGCTCGATGGACGCCTGAAAGCCGCGGCCGAGAAGAACAAGCTCGGCCCGATCGTCGCGCCATAAGGCCATCTCATGCAGACCTATAGCTTTCGCTGGGACGTCATCCCGAGGAATTTCGGCTTCATCGCCGACGGCATCCAGATGACGCTGTTCCTGTCGGTGGTCACGCTGATCGTGGCCACCGTGCTCGGGATGGTGATCGCGCTCATGCAGATGTCGCGCTTCCGCCTGGCGCGGATCGCGGCGCTGACCGTGGGCGAGATCATTCGCAATACGCCGATCCTGGTGCAACTGCTCTGGGTCTATTACGTGCTGCCGATCGTGTTCAACATCCAGATCGACGCCCTCTCGGCGTCGATCCTCGGCCTCTCGCTCTATTCGGCAGTCTTCATCTCCGAAGTGTTTCGGGCCGGCATCGCCACGGTGCCGGTCGGGCATCGCGAGGCGGCGCAGGTGCTGGGTCTGACGCCGCTGCAGAGCTTTGTCCGGATCGTGGGGCCGCAGGCCATTCGCAGCGTGCTGCCGCCGCTGGCAGCCAACTTCGTTCAGCTGATCAAGTATTCGTCACTGGCGTCCGTCATCTCGGTCAGCGAGGTGACGCGGCGCGGCATGGAGCTGTCGTCGTCGACGTTCCGGCCGCTGGAGATCTTCACTTTCATCGGGGTGATCTATTTCGTGATCTGCTGGCCGCTGACCCATTCGATCCGTATCTGGGAGGCGCGCCTTGCCCGCCGCTGAAACCGCGCGCGCGGCTGTCGCGCGCGACCGGGTCGATCAAGTGATCGATCTCGCTTTGCCGCTGATCGCCACGCCTTCGCCCAATCCGGACGGCGACACCCGCGCGGTAGCGGCGCTGGCCGCGGATCTGATCAAGACGCATGTGCCGGGCGCAGAGATCGAATTGCATCCGGGCTCGGCATCCGTCGTCAATGTGGTGGCGCGGATCCGAGGTGCGGGGCCGGGGCGGCGCGTCGTGTTCAACGGCCATCTCGACACTTATCCCGTTGGCGATGCGGCGCGGTGGTCGGTCAATCCGGCGGGCGAAACGCGTGATGGCCGGCTTTACGGCCGCGGCGCGGCTGACATGAAGGGCGGGATCGCGGCATCGATTGGGGCGATGGCGGCATTGGCCGAACAGCGTGCGCATTGGCAGGGCGAAGCGGTGCTGACGCTGGCAGGCGATGAGGAGACTATGGGCCCGCTCGGCACCAAGCTGCTGCTTGATCAGGTCCCGCACGCGACCGGCGCTGCGACGATCATCGGCGATGCCGGATCGCCCATGGTGGCGCGGTTCGGCGAGAAGGGATTCATCTGGATCGACGTCACCGCGGAGGGCAAGGCGGCCCATGGCGCTCATGTGCATCTCGGCGCCAATGCGCTCGACCGCTTGCGCGTCGCGCTGGACCGCGTGAGCACCTTGCGTGATCTTCCGGTGAATATGCCTGAGCAGGTGCGCCGCGCGATTGCCGGCGCAAAGGCAATCTCCGAACCACTCTGTGGCGCCGGTGAAGCTGATGTGTTGTCGGCCGTAACGGTCAATCTCGGCATTATCTCCGGCGGCACATCGCCCAACCTCGTTCCGTCCACGGCGCATGCGGCGCTCGATATCCGGCTCCCGGTGGGGATCACGGCCGATGTGGTGCTGGCCAGTTTGAAGCAGGGCCTCGATCTGCCCGGCATCACCTGGCGCGTGCTGCGCTGCTTCGAGCCGAACTACACCGATCCGGACAACGAACTCATCCGTCGTTGCGCCAAGGCGGCGACCGACGTGATGGGACGCGCGCCTGCCGTGAACATGCGTGTCGGTGGTTCGGATTCGCGTTGGTTCCGGATGGCGAACATCCCGACCGTCGTCTACGGCCCGACGCCCTACAATATGGGCGCGCCCGACGAATATGCTGATATCGCCGAACTGGGCATCGTCTCCCGCGTGCATGCGCTGACGGCGTTCGATTTCCTCACACAGCAAGCGAGTGGCGCATGAGTGACGCAGCAGAATTCGTCGGCCCCGAAACCTTCATGGGCCTGCCCGCGGGGCTGCCGCAGCCCGGCTGCCGCGCGGCCATTCTCGGCGTGCCGTTCGATTGCGGCACACATCCGTTCCGGGTGGGTGCGCGGCAGGGGCCGTTGGAAGTGCGCCGCGAGTCGCGGCTGATCCGCCGCTATCATCCATCGCTCGCCGATGTCGACGTGCTGTCGCTGCTCGGCGCGGTCGATGCCGGCGACGTGGCGCTGGTGCCGGGCCGTATCGATGACGCATTCGTGCGGATCGAGGCCGCGGCCGCGCGCATCGTCGAGACGGGCGCGGTGCCGATCGGCATCGGCGGCGACGGGTCAGTGTCGCTGCCGTTGATGCGGGCCGCGGCACGCAAGCACAAGGGCCTGGTGGCACTGCATATCGACAGCCACACCGATGCCTATCCCTATACGCCGGATGATCGCTACAACGCGGCGACGCAGTTCACCAACGCCGCCGAGGAAGGCCTGGTGGATGCATCCTCCTCCTGGCATATCGGCGTGCGTGGCTTCACCTATTGCTCCGGCGTGCTGAAGCATACGCGCGGGCTCGGCTTCCGCGTCATCACCATCGAAGACCTGATGCGCCGCGGTTTTGCGCAGACCATCGCGGAATTCAGCGACGCGGTCGCTGGCCGGCCGGTCTATCTGTGCTGGGACATGGATGTGTTCGATCCGTCGGTGGCGCCGGGGGTCTGCACGCCGGCATGGGGCGGGCTCACCGCCCGCGAGGGGATCGAATTGCTGCGCAGCCTGTCCGGGCTGAACATCGTGGCGATGGATTTCAACACGGTCAGCCCGCCGCAGGACGTCAACGGCATGGCCGCGCAACTCTGCTCCCACATGATCATGGAAGCGCTGGTGTTGCTGGCGTCCAATCTGGGCCTGCTGCCGGATTGAGATGGGTGCTGCGGCCGGCGCTCACTCCGCCGCGATCGCCGCCGGCTTCGCGCGCTTCTTCACGCGCTTGATCGTGCCCGAGAAGGTGAACAGTTTTCGCCCGCCCGTATGCAGCACGCCGCGGAGGAAGATCAGCGAGCCGCCGATGCGGGTCATTTCGCCATCGCATTCGATGAGGTCGCCGACCTTGCCGGCGTCAAGGAATTCGCAGGCGAAGGAGACGGTGATACCGGGGCCAGCGAGTTCGCGCGAGGCGAGGGCGAACAGGCAGTAATCGGCGAAGGTCATGAAGCAGCCGCCATGGACGTTCTTCATGCCGTTGAGATGCCGCGGTTCGACCCGGAAGGCGCAGCGGACGGAGCCGTCGGCCTCGACCTTGTGCCAGAACGGGCCGGACACCGATTCGAAGGAATCGCGCTTCCAGGTGGTCCAGCCGGCGAATTCCCCCTCGGTTTCGGTAAAAGCATCGGCGCGGAACGGCAGGGTTGCGTCGGCAGGCACATTCACGGTGGGGAACTCCTTGGATTGGCGGCGAAAAGTGTTAAATCCGATCCGTCCGGCGGGCGCAATCCAGCCTCCGCGCAGGGCGATATGCAGGCCCGCGGAGGGCCGGACGGCACTTTTCGGGCAAAGCTTGGGACATGGGGGGAACGGGCCTGAATAAGGCCTTTTCCCACAGGTCTGATCTTTCTATGAAGGGGCCTTCCCAGAGCCAAGAGACAGCATGACCGAGCCTCAGATCACTCCCGAACTCGTCGCCTCCCACGGCCTCAAGCCCGACGAGTATGAGCGCATCCTGAAACTGATCGGGCGCGAGCCGAGCTTCACCGAGCTCGGCATCTTCTCGGCCATGTGGAACGAGCACTGCTCGTACAAGTCCTCACGCATCCATCTGAAGGGCCTGCCGACCAAGGCGCCCTGGGTGCTGCAGGGACCGGGCGAGAATGCCGGCGTGATCGACATCGGCGACAACCAGGCCATCGTGTTCAAGATGGAGAGCCACAACCACCCCAGCTATATCGAGCCCTATCAGGGCGCGACCACGGGCGTCGGCGGCATCCTGCGCGACGTCTTCACCATGGGCGCGCGGCCGATCGCCTGTCTCAACGCGATCAGCTTCGGCGCGCCGGAACATCCGAAGACGCGCCACCTGGTGTCCGGCGTGGTCGCCGGCATCGGCGGCTACGGCAATTCGTTCGGCGTGCCCACGGTGGGCGGCCAGACGCGCTTCCACACCCGCTATGACGGCAACAACCTCGTCAACGCGATGGCCGTCGGTCTCGCGGACGCGGACAAGATCTTCCTGGCAGCTGCCTCCGGCGTGAACATGCCGATCGTCTATCTCGGCTCCAAGACCGGCCGCGATGGCATTCACGGCGCGTCGATGGCCTCGGCCGAATTCGACGATGCGTCGGAAGAGAAGCGCCCGACCGTGCAGGTCGGCGACCCCTTTGCCGAAAAGCTGCTGCTGGAAGCGTGCCTTGAAATCATGGCTGCCGATTGCGTGATCGCGATCCAGGACATGGGCGCGGCGGGTCTGACTTGCTCGGCCGTCGAGATGGGCGCCAAGGGCGATCTCGGCGTCGAGCTCAATCTCGATGCGGTGCCGACGCGCGAAGAGGGCATGACGGCCTATGAGATGATGCTGTCGGAGAGCCAGGAGCGCATGCTCATGGTGCTGAAGCCCGAAAAGGAAAAAGAGGCCGAGGCGATCTTCAAGAAGTGGGGCCTCGATTTCGCGATCGTCGGCCACACCACGCCGACGCTGCGTTTCGTCGTCAAGCATGGCGGCAAGACCATGGCCGACCTGCCGATCAAGGAGCTCGGCGATGAAGCACCGCTCTATGATCGCCCGCATGTGCCGTCGCCGAAATTGCCGGTGATCGCCGCGCGCGACGTGACCGCGCCGGCCTCGCTGCTCGACGCACTGGTCAAACTGATCGGCACGCCGGACCTGTGCTCGAAGCGCTGGGTGTGGGAACAGTATGACCATGTCATCGGCGGCAACACCGTGCAGCGCCCCGGCGGCGATGCGGCGGTGGTGCGGATCGAGGACGGCCCGAAGGGCATTGCGATGTCGGTGGACGTGACGCCCCGCTATTGCGAGGCCGACCCGGTCGAGGGCGGCAAGCAGGCGGTGGCCGAAGCCTGGCGCAACATCACCGCGGTCGGCGGCAAGCCGCTGGCGGTGACGGACAATCTGAACTTCGGCAATCCCGAGCGGCCCGAGATCATGGGCCAGCTGGTCGGCTGCCTGAAGGGCATCGGCGAAGCCTGTGTCGCGCTCGACTTCCCGATCGTGTCGGGCAATGTCTCGCTCTACAACGAAACCAACGGCCGCGGCATTCTCCCGACCCCGTCGATCGGCGGTGTCGGCGTGCTCGATGATTTCACCAGGTCGGCGACGCTGGCCTTCAAGAAGGACGGCGAAGCCATCCTGCTGATCGGCGCGACCGAAGGCTGGCTCGGCCAGTCCGTCTATCTGCGCGATGTCTGCGGCAGGGAAGAGGGCGCCCCGCCGCCGGTCGATCTCGCCACCGAAAAACGCAACGGTGACGTGGTGCGCGGCATGATCCATGCCGGCACCGCGACGGCGGTGCATGACATCGCCGATGGCGGTCTGCTGGTCGCGGTCGCCGAAATGGCAATGGCGTCGGGTATCGGCGCCAAGCTTGATGCGGCGCCATCATCGATCGTGCCGCATGCGTTCTGGTTCGGCGAGGATCAGGCGCGCTACATCGTGACGGTGGCGGAGAATGATCTGCTGACGGTGTTGTCGAAGCTGAAGAATGTCGGCGTGCCCTGCGTGCAGATCGGCGTCACCGGCGGACACACGGTGGCGATCGACGGCGAGAAGGCGGTCGATATCAAGGCGCTCGTGCATGCCCATGAGAGCTGGCTGCCGAACTATATGAGCGGCAAGGTGGCGTAAGGCGTCAGTCTATGCTTGTCGTCACCCGGCTCGACCGGCTGACCCAGTAATCACCGCAGTCAAGGTCATTACTGGCAGTGCGTGTACTGGATCGCCCGGTCATGCCGGGCGATGACAACTGAGTTTTAATAATTCAAGCCGCGATCCACGGCATGCAGCAGTGGCTCGCCGCTCTCTGACCGCGCGATATTCTCCGCGATCTTTTCCGCCGCCGTTGAAGCCCGCGTCGCTGCTGCAATATGCGGCGAGATGGTCACGCTGGGATGTGACCAGAACGGATGATCCGCCGGCACCGGCTCGGTGCGGAACACATCCAGCGTCGCCTGCGCCACCTGTCCGCTGTCGAGGGCTGCGATCAAGGCGCCATCGACGATCAGCGTGCCGCGGCCGGCATTGACGATGAAGCTGCCCTTCGGCAGCAGCGCCAGCCGTTCGGCATTCAGGAGATCGATGGTCTCCGGCGTCTGCGGCAGCAGCCCGACAAGAATCTCAGCCGAGGCCAGTGCCTGCGCGAGGCTCTCCGCGCCGGCCAGGCAGCGAACGCCTGCCACATCGCGCGGGCTGCGGCTCCAGCCGGTAACGCGAAAGCCGAGTTGTGCCAGCGCCGTTGCGGCTGCCGATCCCAGCTCGCCGAGGCCCAGCACCGTGACCGAGCGGTCGGTGGCGAGGGGCGGGACATGCTGCTCCCATGTCCGCGGCTTCTCGCAGACATAGCGGTCGATGCCGAGATGTGCGCGCAGCACGTGGCCGACGACCCATTCGACCATACCCTGCCGCAAGCCGTCATCGACCATGCGGCACAGCGGCTGTGTCAGCGTGGTGTTGCCGACGATCTTCTCGACGCCGGCCCACAGGCTCAGGACCGCGCGCGTGTTGATGAAAGGCGCAAAATCGGTGATGGGGCCGCCGGTTGCGTGGATGATGTAGTCCACGTCCTCAGGCGCGATCTCGCCGAGCAGCCCGGCGCGGGCGTCGATATTCTTGCGCTGGAGGGCTGCGAGAATGGGATCGCGATAGTCTTCGAGCACGGCCGGCGTGACATTGAAGAGTAGATTGATCTTGTCGCCGTTGCGCGCACGCATGCTGGTCTCCTGGAAGGTCGTCGTGATTTGCGTGTGAAGGGCGCTACAGCACCCGCGTCATGCCCGGGATCTGCCGCAGCGCGCGCGTGGCGGCCCAGCTGATGGCCAGCGTGCCGGCAAAGGCGATCAGGGCCTTCGGTTGCGCGCCCCAGGGCATTTTCAGCATCGCCCATTGCAACCACAGCATCGGGATGTAGTGCAGCACGAAGATGCCATAGGCATCGCCGCGCAGCGGATCGAAGATGCTTTTCTCGCGCTGGCCGAAGCGCACGAACAGCGCCAGCACGGCGAGGCAGATCAGCGTGCAGGCGATGGCGTAAATCACGCCATAGCTCGACTGCCACCAGACCGGCGGGGCGCCAGTGAGGTTGGACAGCTTCATGCGGCGGAAATTGATCAGATAGGCGAGCGAGCCGAACGACGCAGCGGCTGCGATGGTCCACCAGAGCCACTGCTTGGCGAGAGCGCCGGTGCGGGCCAGCAGGCCCTGATCGATATTGGCGGCGCCGATGCCCATGCCGGCAAAGAAGAACACGCCATAGATCGCCATGCGGCTGAACTGCACCTGCAGCGGGCCGAGGCTGAACCAGCGCACGGCGCCGACCGTGAACAGGAACGGCACGTAAGAGATCACGGCGATGATCGCGAGCGCGGCGATGAACAGCCACGGCCGCTGGAAGGCGCGGATCGACAGCCGGTTGATGCCATCGACCAATCTCGGCGCGAACAGGAAGACCGGGATCGCCACCAGATCGAGAAACAGCAGATACCAGATGAACCATCCTGGGCCGGCGAACCATTGTCCCTGCTTGAAATTGTTGATGTAGAACTCGACAAATCCGGTCTTGTTGGTGGAGAGGCTGAACGACGCGTAATAGGCGATCGGCATCAGCAGGAGGATCATCGCCAGGAAGGGCAGTCCCAGCCGGAGCGCGCGATCGCGCACGAAATCCAGAATACCCTTGCGCTTCAGGCTCGGCCAGACGAACAGGCCCGACAGCATGAACATCAGACACATGAAGAAGGTGTCGTTGAACAGCGTCAGGACGTTGAAGCCGAACCAGCGCTGGTCATCGACGATGGGCGCGGTCGACCAGAGATAGTGATTGGGGTAATAGCGGCCGAAGGCGGTGTAGGCGACCACGGCATGGTTCGCGAGCACGAGCAGCGTGACGAAGGTGCGGGCGCGATCCAGCGCAGCGTTACGGTCTGACATGGTGGTCCGGCGAGCCCCTGCTGTGCCGCGCCAGTGGCGCGGCCGTCGCATTATCAATTGGACGCCATGATAAGGGGCGAAGCGCGTCCCGGCAATTCGCGGGGGTCAGGCCGGCAAAATCTCGATCTTCACCTTGTCCGGATAGAAAGCGAGATAATCTTTAATCTCTTCCATCGCCGGAAACGGCGTTTCATAGGTCCAGATCGCGTTGTCCAGCACCTTGTCCGCGGTCTTGATGCTGTAATAATTCGCGTCACCCTTATAGGGGCAGTGGGTCACGCGCTCGGTGCGCGTCACGGCATCCATATTGGCGTCGGCACGGGGGATGTAGAACACCTCGGGATAGGTCGCTTCCTTCAGCGTCACCGCCTTGGTGGTGTCGGCAATGACCACATCTCCGGCGGTCACGCGGATATGCTTGCCGGAGGGCGTAATCGAGATGGGATGGTCCGGGCCGGGGACTTTCATGGGGCTACCCTCGTGACGGTCAAATTGCTGTCCTTTCAGATGTGACATCCGACCCGCCTTTAAAAGGGGCCGATCCCGGATTATCATCATGGGAATGCCGCGCTGCACGCGATAGGCTGGAGACCCCGGCGGCACAATCATGCCGCGATTCGAGACTTCTGGAGACCCGACTGATGCCGATGGACGCCCGCGATATCGAGACCATGATCAAGGCCGCGATTCCCGACGCGCAGGTGACGATCCGCGATCTCGCCGGCGACGGCGATCACTACGCGGCCACGGTGCTGTCGGAGAGTTTTCGCGGCAAGTCGCGCGTGGCGCAGCACCAGATCGTCTATCAGTCGCTGAAGGGCCAGATGGGCGGCGTGCTGCACGCGCTCGCGCTGCAGACGGGCGTGCCGGAAGGCTAGCTCGGCTTGTCATCACCCGCGAAAGCGGGTGATCCAGTATTCATCGCCAGCCGTGCTTGCCACTGTCTTCAGCGTGTACTGGATCGCCCGGTCGAGCCGGGCGATGACAGTGAGAGATTGCGCGAGGCCGCGCTTACTCCACCGCCACCAGGGCATGCACCGAGAACTGATCCTCTGCATCGGTCCATGACGATTTCGGCTCCCAGCCCGAGCCACGCGCCAGCGCTGCAAACCGCTCGATCGAGTATTTGTAGCTGCTTTCGGTGTGAATGCTTTCACCCGCGCGGAATTTGAAGCTGCGGCCGAGCAGATGCACCGTCTGGGGCTCCTTGGCGATCAGGTGCATCTCGATGCGATGGCGCTCCTTGTTGTAGATCGCGCGATGCACGAAGGCGTCGAGATCGAAATCGCCGCCGAGTTCGCGGTTGATGCGCACCAGCACATTCTTGTTGAACGCACCGGTGACGCCGGCGGCATCGTTATAAGCCGCCTGCAGCACGCGCTCGTCCTTTTCAAGGTCGATGCCGATCAGCATCAAGGCATCCTTGCCAAGGATTTCGCGCGCTGACCTCAGAAAGGCGCAGGCTTCGTGCGGATCGAAATTGCCGAGCGTGGAGCCGGGAAAAAAGCCGACCTTCGGCATCGCCTTCACTGTGTCAGGCAGATCGAAAGACGCGGTGAAATCGGCATTCACCGGAAGCACATTCAGCGCAGGGAAATCCTTGCGCAGCTCCTTCGCCTGGTCGGCGAGAAAATCACCTGAGATATCGACGGGTACATAGGCGCCGAACGAGCATTGTTCGAGCAGCAGGCGAACCTTCGTTGTCGCACCAGCACCGAATTCAACCAGCGCGGCATCCTTCGGAATGATCGAGCAGATGTCCTTGCCGCGGGCGCGGAGAATGCCAAGCTCGGTCCGGGTCGGGTAGTATTCCGGAAGTTTTGTGATCTGTTCGAACAGCTGCGAGCCGGCTTCGTCATAAAAGTATTTCGGCGACAGCTTTTTCGGCTGCTGCGACAGTGCTTCGGTCACATCCGCAGCAAAAGCCGTGGTCGCGGGATCGAGCTCGGCCAAAGCCAGCGGGGCGTGGACGTTCATGATACTCTCCTCAACGCAATCGCGATGGATGCGGGGTGATGCTCAATTGCCGTAGTCTGCGAGGCGCAGGCCGGTGAATTGCCAGCGATGGTGGGGGTAGAAGAAATTGCGATAGGTGACGCGGCTGTGGCCGTCCGGCGTCGCCAGTGACGAGCCGCGCAGCACATACTGGTTCACCATGAACTTGCCATTGTATTCACCGAGCGCGCCTTCGATGGCGCGATAGCCGGGATAGGGCGCATACGAACTGCGCGTCCATTGCCAGACGATGCCATAAGCATCGTTGAGATTATTGGCGCGGGCCGCGACTTCCCATTCCATTTCGGTCGGCAGATGCTTGCCGTTCCAGCGCGCGAATGCATCGGCTTCGTAATAGCTGATGTGGCACACGGGCGCGTCGGGATCGATCGGCTGCAGACCACCCAGCGTCATGATCTGCCATTCGCCGTCGATCTTTCGCCAGTGACCGGGGGCTTGCCATTCCTCGCGCGCGGCAGCCGCAAAGCCATCCATCAGCCACAGCGTCGCCTTGTCGTAACCGCCGTCATTCATGAAGGTGCGCCACTCGGCATTCGTCACGAGATTGCGCTGCAGCTTGACCGGGCCGACAAGGGCGCGATGGGCGGGCTTCTCATT
This sequence comes from Tardiphaga sp. GW821-FHT12E02, assembly GCF_058807155.1. Lineage (NCBI taxonomy): Bacteria > Pseudomonadati > Pseudomonadota > Alphaproteobacteria > Hyphomicrobiales > Nitrobacteraceae > Tardiphaga > Tardiphaga sp. GW821-FHT12E02. The sequence goes on along the minus strand of NZ_JBXAQK010000001.1, from coordinate 4,590,204 downwards.
GTCGAAATGGAAACTGTCGCTCTGATGCCCGATGGTATGGATGCCTTCAGTCAGCGTCGTCCATGCATCGCCATCCCGTGTCGTGGCCGGGAAGTGCCAGCCGGCGTCATAGGCCGGCGGAATCGGGTTCTGGGCGAAGGCGTGCAGGATGTCGGTGAACATCAGCTCCTGATGCTGCTGCTCGTGATTCATGCCGACGTCGAGCAACGGGATCAACGACGCCAGTTTCTCATCGCTCGCGGTCTCGAAAAACGTCACAACGGCATCATCGACATGGCGACGATAGGCGGTGACTTCATCGGCGCTCGGGCGGGTCAGGTGTCCGCGCTGCGCGCGCGCGTGGCGCGGGCCGGCGGAGACGTAATAGGAATTGAACAGATAGGCGTAATCGGGATGGAAGACCTTGTAGCCCGGCTGATGTTCGCCGAGCAGAAACTGCTCCCAGAACCAGGTGACATGCGCGCGGTGCCATTTGGCCGGGCTTGCATCGGGCATCGACTGGATCAGCTGATCTTCCGGCGATAGCGGCGCGGCGCGCCGCTCGGTCTCGTTGCGGACCGCGAGATAGGCCTCGGTCAGTTGTTGGGCGAGGCCGCTTCTGGCAATCGGAGCTGCGGGCTGGGCGGATGCTGAGGGCGTCACGTAAGTCTCCGATTTGAGGGGAGAACGTCAGTCTTCCGGATGGGTTCCGCAGAAACGGTTTGTCCTAGATAGGGTGCCCCAAACGGGATGAAAGGCTCCCCGTCATATAAATCCGTGTCCTGATGGCTTGGACAAAGCTGCGGAAAAGCGCCCGCCGGGCGGCCGGCCGGGCCGCAAATGCGGGTGAAAATCGGCTTTCGGCTTGGGATGCGAAACGGTTTCGGCTACATATATGGGCAGGCGAGGGCCGCTGCGCCGGACGGGCCGGCCGCGACCAGGGTGCGAGCAAGGATGCGATCATGAGCATTGAGCAATTCATTGAGAACGAAGTGAAGACCAACGACGTGGTGCTGTTCATGAAGGGCACGCCGCAGTTTCCGCAATGCGGGTTCTCGGGCCAGGTGGTCCAGATCCTCGATCACGTCGGCGTCGGCTACAAGGGCCTCAACGTTCTCGAATCCGCCGACCTGCGCGACGGGATCAAGACCTATTCGAACTGGCCGACCATTCCGCAGCTCTATGTAAAGGGCGAATTCATCGGTGGCTGCGACATCGTGCGTGAGATGTTCCAGGCGGGTGAGTTGCAGACCCTGCTGGCTGAGAAGGGCGTCATCGAAGCCCAGGCCTCGGCCTGATCTTTCAACGACACATCGGGACGGCGACGCTTGGCGTCGTCGTTGCCGACATCACCACGCTCCGCGTGGATGCCATCGTCAACGCCGCCAATGAGACGCTTCTTGGCGGCGGTGGCGTGGATGGCGCGATCCATCGGGCCGCCGGACCGGATCTGCTCGCCGCATGTCGCACGCTTGGCGGCTGTGCCACCGGCGACGCCAAAATCACCCTCGGATACCGTTTGCTTGCGCGGCATGTGATTCACACCGTGGGTCCGATCTGGCATGGCGGTGGGCAAGGTGAGGACGCGGTGCTCGCCTCCAGCTACCGGCGCTCGCTTGAGCTTTGCGAGGCGAATGGGTTTGCAACGGTGGCGTTTCCGGCGATTTCCACCGGCGTCTATGGCTTCCCGGCCGAGCGGGCCGCCGGCATCGCGATACGCACCGTCATCGACACCCTGCGCGCGACACCCGTTGTCCGCGCCGTCACCTTTTGCTGTTTCTCTCAACCATCTGCCGAATTGTATCGACGCGAACTCGGCGAGCCTCTTGCCTGAGGTCGGTCCGCCGTTAGACTTCGCGCGGTCTGGTCACGAGGATGTGCGATGAAGCGACGGAGTGTGATGCGCGTATTGGCTGCCGGCGCGGTGTTCGCCGCCGGTGCCAGTGCGTTTCTGTTCCAGACCTTCGCCGCAGCGGAAGATCGCTTTGCCGCCGAAGGCACGTTCGATATCCCGGCCGGCGCGCATTTCTCGCAGGAGAAGCTCAAGGCCATCGACGCATTCTTCAAGACGCAGATCGACAACGGCAAGATCCCCGGCGCCATCGTGCTGATCCAGCAGCACGGCAAGCCGGTCTATGAGCGCTTTTTCGGCGAACGCGATCCAGACACCAAGCAGCCGATGAGCGCGGATACGATCTTCCGCCTGCATTCCATGTCAAAGCCGATCACGTCCTTTGCGGCGATGATGCTGATCGACGAGGGCAGGCTGAAGCTGGACGATCCCGTCTCGCAATACATTCCGTCTTTTGCAAAAGCCAAGGTCGGCGTCGAGAAGAAGCTGGAGAATGGCGAGAAGGGGCTGGAGATCGTGGCGCCGAACCGGCCGGTCACCATCCGCGATCTCTTGCTGCATACGTCCGGCGTCACCTACGGCTTTTATGGCAACAGCCTTGTGCGCCGCGCCTACGGCAATGCGGATATCTACAATGGCGATTTCGACAATAAGGAATTCGCCGACCGCATCGCGCAGCTACCGCTGGAATTTCAGCCCGGCACCATGTGGGACTACGGCCACTCCACCGACATTCTTGGTCGCGTCATCGAGGTCGTCTCCGGCAAGACGCTGCTCGGCTTCGAGGAAGAGAAGCTGCTGAAGCCGCTCGGCATGACCTCGACAGGTTTCTATGTGAAGGAAAAGGCCAAGGAAGCGCTGCTCGCCAAGCCGATGGGCTGGGATCGCGATTTCCGCACGGGCCGCCAGAACCGCCCCGAGACCTACCAGAAATGGGAATCCGGCAGCGGCGGCATGGTCTCGACCCTGTCGGATTATCGCAAATTCGCGCAGATGCTGCTCAATGGCGGCGAATATGACGGCAAGCGCTATCTGAGCGCGGCCACATTCAAGGACATGACCACCGATCACATCGGCAAGGACAGTGGCATTGCGCGCGATGCTCTGTATTTCCCGGGTGATGGCTTCGGCTTCGGCTATGGCTTCGCCGTGCGTACCGATGCCGGCAACGCAAAACCACCACCGCCGGGATCGCTCGGCGAGTTGAAATGGGACGGCGCCTCCGGCTGCTATTTCATCATCGATCCCAAGCAGGATTTCTTCATGATCCTGCTCGAACAGACACCGTCAGAACGTCAACGCATCCAGCGCTCGCTCAAGCTGCTCGTCTATGAAGCGCTGGAGAAATAGCGCCGCTGCCATCCTGCTGCTGACGCTGTGCTGCGTCGGCGCGAGTGTCGTGCCGATCTCGTTTGCCCAAGCCGAGAAAGCGCAATCCGTTGCGCGCACGTTCTCGCCGGACCAGCTGCTCAAGCTCGACGATTACTTCGTCGGAATGGTCGCGGAGCGTAAAATTCCCGGCGCCGTCGTGCTGGTGCAGCAGCATGGCAAGCCGGTCTATTTCGATACATTCGGCAATCGCGACAGCGGTCATCCGATGACGGCGGATTCGATCTTCCGGCTGTATTCCATGAGCAAACCGATCACATCCGTTGCCATCATGATGCTGGTCGAGGACGGCAAGCTCAAGCTTGACGATCCTCTGTCGAAATACATTCCGGCGTTTGCAAAGGCCAAAGTGGGCCTCGACGCGAATGGCGGTGACGAACATGCCAGCTTCGGGCTCGTGCCACTGCAACGTCCGATCACCATTGCCGATCTGCTGAAGCACACATCCGGCATCACCTACGGCTTCTATGGCGATGACCCCGCGCGAAAACGCTATGCGCAGCTGGATGTGTTCGGGCGCGATTGGGACAATGCCTCATGGGCGGAGCGCATTGCGAAACTGCCGCTGGCGGAGCAGCCGGGCACGCTGTGGAACTACGGGCACTCTACCGACATTCTCGGACGCGTGATCGAGGTCGTCTCCGGCGACACGCTCTATCATGTCCTGCGCGATCGCTTGTTCGCGCCGCTGGGGATGACCGACACGTCATTCTACATCACTGACTTGAATCATCGCGAACGTGTTGCCGAGCCTTTTGCGTCCGACCGCATGGTCGGGCCGGTGGTCGGCATGCACGATCCTGCCGAAATCATGCGCTGGGAGGCCGGTGGCTCCGGTCTTGTCTGCACAATCGCAGATTATGCGCGCTTCCTGCAGATGTTGCTGAATGGCGGGACCTTGGACGGCAGGCGCTATCTCACGGCTGCAAGCGTGAAGGAGATGACGCGCGATCACATCGGCCCCGGTAGTGGCGTTGCGCGCGACTATTACTACTTTCCCGGTGCGGCCAGCGGCTTCGGCTATGGCTTTGCCGTGCGCACGAAGGAAATTGCGGAGGAGCCGGGACCGCTCGGCGAATATCGCTGGGATGGTGTCGGCGGCACCTTCTTCTGGGTCGATCCTGCGGACGACATGTTCGTTCTGGTCATGACCCAGGCGCCATCGCAGCGCTGGCGCATGGAAGTGGATGTGCGCAAGATCGTGTATGATGCGCTGAAGTAGCGATGTTGCACTCGCCTTGTCATCATCCGCGAAAGCGGGTGATCCAGTAGACACAGGTTGTTGTGACTAAGACGCTTGCCGGTGTGTACTGGATCGCCCGGTCAAGCCGGGCGACGACAGTGGGGATCATACTGCCCGCACGATCTCCCGTACCAATCCGAGCGTCTCCTCGATCATCGCCGCGGTGACATCCAGATGTGTGCAGGCGCGGATGCGGCCATCCATGGTGGCCAGCGATACGCCTTTCATCCGCAGTGCCTTCACCATGTCAGCGCTGCTGATGCCCGCGCCCGCGGGATCGAAGAAGACGAGGTTGGTTTCCGGCTCCTGCACTTGAACCCCATCGATCTGCGCAAGCCCGCGCGCAAGCGTCCGTGCATTGGCGTGATCGTCGGCCAGTCGATCGATGTGATGATCGAGTGCGTGGATGCACGCGGCCGCCACGATACCGGCTTGCCGCATCGATCCACCGAGCCCTTGTTTCCAGCGCCATACCGCATCGATGTAGTCGCGCGTTCCGGCGAGCACGGCACCAATCGGCGCGCCGAGCCCTTTGCTGAAATCGATCCACACCGAGTCCCAGCCGTTGGACATGTCGCGTGCATTGATGCCCGTGGCGACGCAGGCATTCAGCAGCCGTGCGCCATCCATATGCGTGGCCATGCCGCGTTCGCGCGCGATACTGACGATCGCATCGAGATCGCTTCTCGCCCAGATCGTGCCGCCGCCGATATTGGCCGTCTGCTCGACGCTGACGAGCGTTTGTGCTGCCTCATAGCGCGTGCGCGGATGTAGCGCTGCGCGCAGTGTCTCCGGTGTGAACTTGCCGTCGTCGCCATCGAGCCCGGTAATCTGAAATCCGCCAAGCGCGGCGTGTGTACCGCCTTCGCGCGACAGGATATGCGCGGTGCGATGGGCGAGGATCTCGTCACCCGGCCGGCAATGCGCAAGCAGGCCGGCGACATTGCACATGGTACCTGACGGCATGAATACGGCGGCTTCCTTGCCGAGCAGATCGGCGACGCGATCGCACAGCGCGTTGACGGTCGGATCGTCGCCCACCTGTTCATCGCCGACTTCTGCCGCTGCCATCGCCGCGCGCATTTCAGGCGTCGGCCTGGTCTGCGTATCCGACAGCAGATTGATGCGAACGGCTGGCTGCGATGGATCGGGGCGGGCAGGAGTGAAGGGCATGAAGACGTCCGTGTTGTTTAGAGGCAGCCTATCCTGTGATCGTCAGGGCTTCTACACGCGCCTGTCATCACCCGCGAAAGCGGGTGATCCAGTAGACACCTTTCGGATGTGAGTATACTCGCGGCCTGAGTTTGCTGGATCGCCCGGTCAAGCCGGGCGACGGCAGGGTGGGCGTATACGCCAACAAAAAAGGCCCCGGAAAACCGGGGCCTTTTCGTCTTCGTCGCTAGAACAGTTAGCGCGAATAGAATTCGACGATCAGATGCGGTTCCATCTGCACGGCGAACGGAACGTCCGACAGTGCGGGGATGCGGATGAAGCGCGCGGTCATCTTGTTGTGGTCGGTTTCGACGTAATCCGGCACGTCGCGCTCGCCGAGCTGCGAGGCTTCGAGAACGACTGCGAGCTGCTTCGAGGATTCCTTCACCTCGATCACATCGCCGACCTTCACGAGGTAGCTCGAAATGTTGACGCGCTTGCCGTTCACGCGGACATGGCCGTGATTGATGAACTGGCGGGCGGCGAACATGGTGGCGACGAACTTGGCGCGATACACCACGGTGTCGAGGCGGCGCTCGAGCAGGCCGATCAGGTTTTCACCGGTGTCGCCCTTGAGGCGCGAAGCCTCGACATAGACGGCGTAGAACTGACGTTCGGAAATGTTGGCGTAATAGCCCTTCAGCTTCTGCTTGGCGCGCAGCTGCGTGCCGAAGTCCGAGAGCTTGCCCTTGCGGCGCTGGCCGTGCTGGCCGGGGCCGTATTCGCGCTTGTTGACCGGAGACTTGGGACGACCCCAAATGTTCTGGCCCATGCGGCGGTCGATTTTATACTTAGCTTCACTACGCTTTGTCATCGCGTCCTCGATGTTCAATGGTGGATGAGGAGACGCGCCCTCCTGTATGCCGGATGATCTTTTGAAGGATATTCCGGCACCGACAGGTTCATTCCCAAAGCTGGGAGGAGAACCACGGGTGCGAAACGCTTCGCGGGCCGAAAACGGCCCGCGAGCAAGGCGGTTTCTAGGGGGCAGGGCCCGTTATGTCAATTCAACGACAGGGCTTTTTGCCATTTTGACGGCCCGCACGCCAATTTAGGGGCCTGCAGAGGCCAAAACCGGCGATTGGGCCGGATAATAGCCGGTTCCCGCAGATTTAGCCCTATTTCGGCGCTGGCGTTGCCACCGGCTTGCCGTCCTCGACCACATAGATGGCCAGCAGCTTGAGCCCCTTGGCACCGGTTTTCACGTCATGCGGGATGCCGGCCGGCACGGCATAGGAATCACCGGTCTTGAGCTCCTTGTCGGGCTGGCCTTCGACGAGCAGCGTGGCTTCGCCATCCAGCACATAGCCGGTGTCGACGCCGGGATGGGTGTGGCGGCCGGCGAGCTGGTTCGGCCCGATCTCGGCAACCACGGTCACGATGTGGTGGCCTGCGGGATATTTGATGTCCTGCAGCGGCGTGCGCTTGATGCCTTGCGCGGAGGCCGTGCCGGCGGCAAAGGCGGCAATCGTGGCGCCGAGCAACAGTGGCTTCAGAAAGCTGGTCTTGAGCATGTGGGTCTCCCTTTGCCGTTCTCTTGCTGGAACGGCGTAACGGAAGGCTAGCAGTGCGCCGGGGAAAGTCGAGCGATCTCGCTAGGCTGCCACCTGGCCACCAAAGAATGGCGCCAGCGTTTCCGGCCAGGCATGGCGCTTGCCGGAGGTATAAAGCAGCACGGCATCGCCATGCGGGGCGCCGGACTGGAGATCACCGATGAGGCCAACCACGCGACGTGCGATCGCGGGCGCAGGATCGATCCAGGCTACAGGCCATGGAGCAAGGCGGGTGAGCTCCGCCAGCAGCAGCGGGTAATGCGTGCAGGCCAGGACCACGGTGTCCGTGCGTGCACCGGAGGCGTCCTGCACGAAGCATGGCGCAATCTCGGCGAACAGATCCGCATCGCTCACGCCGCTGCCGCCGCTCAGTGCGCTCTCGGCCAGCGAGGCGAGATTGGTCGAGCCAACCAGCGTGACGATGCAGCCGCCGCCGAATTCGCGGATCAGCGTTTGCGTGTATTCGCGCTTGACGGTGCCCGAGGTGCCGAGGACGGACACGCGCTTGGTCACCGAGCCCGCACAAGCCGGCTTGATCGCCGGCACGGTACCCACGAAGGGCACGCTGTAAGCTGCGCGGAGATGGCTGAGCACGATGGTCGAGGCGGTGTTGCAGGCGATGACCACCATGTCGGGTCGATGCGTGCCGATCAGTTCGCCCATCAGCGGCACGACGCGCTCGATCAGTGCCTGCTCGCTGTGCTGCCCATAGGGAAAGAATGCGTCATCCGCCACATAGACATAGCGCGCATCCGGCCGCGCCTTCGCAATCTCGCGCTGCACGGTGAGTCCACCGAGGCCGGAGTCGAAAACGAGGATGGTGGGGCGCGTGGGCATCATGAGAGGCTAGGGGAGGATGGTTACTGCGGGGTTGCTGAGCAAGATACGGACATTCTGGCTTTTTCGGGAAGGGCGATCGATTGTAGGGTGGGCAAAGCGCAGCGTGCCCCCCAAAGGCACGGCTGGTGAAGGTGGGCATGCTACGCTTTGCCCACCCTACACGCCTGCTACGCGCTATACGGGCTGCAAAGGCTTCCATTCGCCATCCGGCATCTCGATCCAGATCGCATCGCCCGGTGCTACCTCGCCGTCGGTCAGCACCACGGCCATGACGCCGGCTTTGTAGATCAGGCCACCCTCGGTATCGCGATCCAGCGTCGCTGCTTTCAGCCCTTGCTGAAACCTGTCCATCAGCACGCAGGGCTCGCGCAGGCCGGTGAGCTCGATCATCGCCGCGTCGCTGAACTGTAATCGCGTGCCGGTTGGTAGACCGGCGAGATCGATGCCTGATGTCGTGATGTTCTCGCCAAGATCGCCCGGCGCAACCGCAAACCCCTTGGTGTGCAGTTCGTCGAACAGTTCGGACGGGATCAGGTGTACCTGACGAAGGTTCGGCTTGGTCGGATCGCGGCGGCGGTCGTAGCGGTGCTGGACGGTCGCGCCCATATGGCCGTCGCCTTCGACACCGAGGCCACTGAGCAGGCGAATGCTCAGCGCCGGTGTCTTGCTGAAGTGATGGCCGCGCCGAAGGCTGACGGCGACGACGCGGGGCACACCCGCCGCCCTCATGGTGAGGAGGCGCGACTTGTCCGCCGTAGCTCGAAGAGCGAAGGCGGAAGCGCCGTCTCCAACCATGAGCCATGGAGCGTCTGAGCTTGCGGCCATCCTTCGAGACGCGGCCTGCGGCCGCTCCTCAGGACGAGGGATTGAGTCAAGACGCGCTGCCGAACACGCGCTTGAAGATCGTGTCCACATGCTTGAGGTGATAGCCGAGGTCGAACTTCTCGGCGATCTCGTCGTCGCTGAGATACTTCTTCACGTCGGCATCGGCCTTCAGCAGCGTCTGGAAGTCGCCTTCGCCGCGCCAGACCGGCATGGCGTTGCGCTGGACCATCTTGTAGCTGTCCTCGCGGCTCGCGCCCTTCTGCGTCAGCGCGATCAGCACGCGCTGCGAATGCACGAGGCCGCCGAGGCGGTCGAGATTCTTCTGCATGTTGGCGGGATAGACGAGGAGCTTCTCGATCACGCCGGCCATGCGGTTCAGTGCGAAGTCGAGCGTAACGGTGGCGTCCGGGCCGAACATGCGCTCGGCGGAGGAGTGCGAGATATCGCGCTCGTGCCACAGCACCACGTTTTCCAGCGCCGGCGTCACATAGGCGCGCACCATGCGCGACAGGCCGGTGATGTTTTCGGTCAGCACCGGATTGCGCTTGTGCGGCATCGCCGACGAGCCCTTCTGGCCTTCGGAGAAGAACTCCTCGGCTTCCAGTACCTCGGTGCGCTGCATGTGGCGGATTTCCACCGCGAGGCGCTCCATCGACGAGGCGATGACGCCAAGCGTCGCAAAATACATGGCGTGACGATCGCGCGGGATCACCTGGGTCGAGATCGGCTCGGGCTCGAGGCCCATCGCCTTGGCGACATGCTCTTCGACGCGCGGATCGATCTGCGCAAAGGTGCCGACGGCGCCGGAGATCGCGCAGGTGGCGACTTCCTTGCGGGCGGCGACGAGGCGCTCGCGGTTACGGGTGAATTCGGCATAGGCAAAAGCGAGCTTGAGGCCGAAGGTGACCGGCTCGGCATGGATGCCGTGGGAGCGGCCGATGGTCGGCGTCATCTTGTGCTCGAAGGCACGGGTCTTCAGCGCCGCCAGCAGGCGGTCGATATCGGCGATCAAAATATCGGCGGCGCGCACCAGCTGCACATTGAGGCAAGTGTCGAGCACGTCCGACGAGGTCATGCCCTGATGCACGAAGCGCGCTTCGGGACCGACGATTTCGGCGAGGTGGGTCAGGAAGGCGATGACGTCATGCTTGGTCTCGCGCTCGATCTCGTCGATGCGCTCCACATTGAAGGTGGCGTCCTTGGCCTTGGCCCAGATCGTCTTCGCCGCGTCCTTGGGGATGGTGCCGAGTTCAGCCAGCGCATCGGCGGCATGCGCCTCGATCTCGAACCAGATCTTGAAGCGGGTCTGCGGCTCCCAGATGGAGGCCATTTCGGGACGGGTATAGCGCGGGATCATAGGCGTCTCTGCAATGTCAGGGGTTACGCCGCGCTTTAGCAGATCGGGCCGGGGGAAACCACCTCGGAAAGTGCCGGGATCACTGATTTTCCTGCGGAATTTACCCCTTTGGCAGCTTGGTTGTCACCGCCATGAAGCGCCGGTTCGGGCCAGCGTGGAATTCATGGGCGTCCACCGTCTCGATCAGCACCGCCAGCGTCTGCGTGCCGTCCTTCGCCTGATGATGATACGCCTCGGCGATACCGTAGGCAGTGACGCAGCGGCGGCGTTTCGGCAGTTGCTTGTCCTGCTGCAAAATCACGGGCGCTGCGCCGTCGATGGCCAGCTGCAGCTTGAGCCCGGTGACGATCACGCTGCCAAAGGTGCCGCGGCCGCCGGCGCCGTAGCAGGAGGCCTTGCCGAGTGCCTGGTCGGACAATGTGAGCACCAGCTTGCGACCATCGGGCAAAGTGATGTCCTGCGTGGTGGCGAGCGGCTTCGGGTCCATCTGGTAGATGCCGATCTCGTCGAGATCCATCGATGGCTTGCCGGCGAAGCGCGTGCCGGGCTCGCTGATCTTCAGCCTGTCGAGCATCGGCTTCGCCGTCTTCGCGAGATCGGCGCGGACAGCGTCCACCTCGCGCTCGTCGTCATCTTTGGTGCGAACAGCAAAGGGTGAGCCCTTCGCGAAATCGTCGATGCGTGTGTCGATCACCTGAATTTCGGCGATGACGTCGGTGGCGTCGTAAAGCTGCGTGTATTGCTCGAAGGCGAAATGCGTGCCGTCCGCCGAAAAGCCGATCACTTTTCGCGCGGCGGCGTCCCCCGCGTGTGCACTGCATGAAAGTGCGGCCGCAAAGACCGGGGCGAGCAGCAGTCGGCGGAGATAAGTGAGGTGTGCCATCTGCGTTGGTCGCAGACCGCGACGGAAAGTTCAGGCCGTCGCCCGGATGTCGGTTCGCGAATCCGGACCCCGCTACATCGGGCCTTCGATCAGATCCTTCGGAAACAGTTCCTGCGACGATTCCTTGAAAAAGAAATTCGCAAGATACCATCCCTTGCTGGTCATTTTGAATGTGAAGCGAAAGTAGAGGAACCCGAAATTCTCGAAATACGCGTAGTAGACGATTTGGCGCAATGCGCCCTGATAGTCCTTGTCGTAGACCTTTTTGCCGAAGTCGAATTTCTTTCCTTCGAATTCTTTCAGTGATTTTTCAAGCTCCGCTGACTGTTCCGGGCTTCCGATGGCCTTGGCAAGCTGGGTTGCGGCATCATGAGATTTGATTTGGCTGATCAGCTTGAAGATCTGGCTTGAGAAACGGTCGGGGTCATCAATGCGCGACGGTTCTGCGGCGAGCGCAGGCCCGATCAGACAAAGAAGAGCAGCCAGAACTGATATCAGCCGAATACGCATCGCAGCCTCACGATTTCCACGTGGCGGCGCTATATCATCTCCCCGCGCGCTTTCATTGCTTCGCTGCGGATACCATTAATATTCGCTTTGTAGCTCTCCATCGTGCCGCCCTTGAACACGGCCGAGCCCGCGACAAACGCATTCGCCCCCGCAGCCGCGAGCGCGCCGACATTCGCCGCCGAGACGCCGCCATCCACCTCGATATCAATTGGACGGCCGGCCAACATGGCACGCAGGTCGGTGACCTTGTTGATCGCCGACGGGATGAACGCCTGGCCGCCGAAGCCGGGATTGACCGACATCACCAGCACGAGATCGACGAGATCGAGCACATATTCGATGGCGCTCAGCGGCGTGCCGGGATTGAGGCTCACGCCGGCCTTCTTGCCGAGCGCGCGGATCGCCTGCAGCGAGCGATGCAGATGAGGACCTGCTTCGGCATGGACGGTGATGTGGTCGCAGCCGGCCTTGGCGAAGGCTTCGAGATAGGGATCGACCGGCGCGATCATCAGATGCGCGTCGAAGATCTTCTTGGTGTGCGGGCGCAGCGCCTTGATGACATCGGGGCCATAGGAAATGTTCGGCACGAAATGGCCGTCCATCACGTCGAGATGAATCCAGTCGGCGCCGGCCGTGTCCACGCTGCGGACCTCGTCGCCGAGCTTGGCGAAATCAGCCGCCAGAATGGACGGGGCGATGGCCAGCGGACGGGGCGCGAAGCTCTGGGACATGGTCGGACTTCCTGAAAGGGTGGTGGCGTCGCCTCGCGTAACATGGGCGGCCTGTGGGCAGCAACGCAGCACGCGCGGGGCTGTGGAGTTCCGGCAAAATCTGCCGCAGGGGCAGGGATTGCCCGGTCCAAGGGAGCTGTGAGCTCGCGCGAGCCGTTGATATCACATCGTTTTTCCGCTGGCACAGGGTTTGCTGATATTGGCCTGGGCCATGCCGGCCCGGATGGAGATCGACGATGCTCGGCGTCGCAGCGCTTGCCACATCGGCCATGGACCTTCTGCAGTCTCTGACAGCGAAGAAGACGTCGTCTTCGTCTTCGTCGTCGTCCAAAACGACGACAGGGCTGTCACAGGGCTCCTCGTTCCAATTGGGCACGCCGGTATCGCTTACATCGCCATCAACCGCGACGGCCGGCACAGCTGCATCCAGCGGCAGTCTTTCGACCTCGACCATGAGCGCGCTGCTTGATGCGCAAAGCCAGACCAATGTCTCGGCGAATTCCAAGACCCGCTCCGATGCGCTGAAGAGCCTGTTCAATCAGCTCGATGGCGATGGCGACGGTTCGATCAGCAAGGCCGAATTCGAGGACAAGCTCGGCGCCGGCGGCACCAATGTCGCCAATGCCGACAAGGTGTTCGCCAAGCTCGACAAGGATGGCGACGGCTCGGTCAGCATCGACGAACTCGGCAAGGCCCTGAAGGGCGCCGGCAAGTCGCAATACGGCGGTGGTGGTGGTGGTGGCGGCGATTCCGATACCGCGGAAGCAACCACCAGCACGACAGTGAATGCCGATGGCAGCACCACGACCTCGATCAGCTATGCCGATGGCTCCAAGGTGACATCCACCTCGGCGGTGCCGGCATCATCGACTGCCGCAGCCGCACGCACCTCGTATAATGCCATCGAGCAGATGATCGCCAAGCAGGCGCAGCAGATCTCAACCGCGGCGTCGTCGCTGTCGATCACCGCCTGATCGTTCAAGCTCTCGATACGCAAACCGATCCCGCACACGGTGATTGAAAAACAAGCCGCGTGATGGCGCTGTGCTGAAGGCCGCGTGCACTTCGGGTGGCACCTGCGCATAGGCAGACCGACGCCCGCTGGTAAACGTGACGCGCATTTCACGTGTCGCGGGGCTGTAGCTGAGATGGCGAATCGCTGTCGAGGGCATCACGGTCACTGCGTTGTTGATCAACTACAGAAACTCATACCGCTGCATTTCGTTGCGCTGCTCGTGCCGTAGGTAGCAGCCTGCGCGCGTCCGGACTTTTCGCTGCCAGATTGCCGCATATGTGGCAGCGGCGGCCCGGTCTTCATTTCTCGCTAACGTTAACGCGGCACGATTTCCAGTAGTTGTAAGTAGTTCTGGTGTCGTATGTTGCGTATCATAGTAGTTGTTATCGCTATTGGTAGTTATCTACTCAGCGTCCCGGCGCGGGCGGAGGACGAGCTTTTTGCCTCCATGCGGCTGCGCGGCGGCTATGACAGCAACCCATTGTTCTCGACCGGTGGTGGCCGCGGCAGCGGCAGTATCGGTAGCGCCTTCATCGGCACCGAGGTCGGCCTGATCGCAGCGGGCAAGCAGGATGACATCACCTGGAATGCAACGGCCGAAGCGAATGCGACCCGTTACATCGCGCCGGGCATCGATCCCGCGCTTGTGGTCAAGCTCGGTCTGCGCGGCATCATGGGCGACGACGATTTTCGCGTGATCTCGACGACGTCCTTCTCGGAGATCGACACCTACAACACCAAGTCGATGGATCTCGCGCAGGCAGTGAAGCTCGAAAGCATCAAGGGCAAGATCAAGTGGTTCGTGACCGGCGAGATCGGTCTGTCGCGATTGAACCAGACCAATATCATCTATCAGGATTTCCTGCCGATCCCGCATCAGGTCCTGCGCGGCACCATCATTCCCGGTGTCAGCGTGATCCTGAGCAAGGGCGAGGTCGGCGTCTCGTTGAACCTGTCGATGCGGCGCTATGCGGAAGAGTTGGATCTGTTCGGCTATCGCCGCAACAATGAGCGCATCCAGCCATTCCTGTTCGCGCGCTATGCCGATGGCGATCTCAGCATGTTCGCGTCGGTGTCGCAGCTCTATGGGATCTGGCACGATATCGACTTCACCAATGTGAATACGACTTTGTTCGATGCCAATCTGACCTGGCGCCCGAAGCCGTTCACGCTGGAATTGGCAGCCGTGCGGCGTGCCGGCGAAACCACCTTTCCGCTCTCGCCGATCACCATCGATACGCTGCTGACGGCGAAGGGCACCTGGCAGGTGAACGACAAGTGGTCGTTGACGGCGGCGGCTGGCTATACGGATTCGGTCTATCTCGACTCGCCCTATCGGGCGACGACCTACACTTACGGTATCGGTGCCGTGCGTGAGCTCGGCAGCGGCTACAAGCTCGGCTTCGATCTCACCCGCATCACCGGCACGCTGCTCGATGGCGAGAAGGCGCAGGGCTATATCGTCGCGTCATCGCTGTCGAAGAGCTTTGCGCCGACAGCGACGAAGCCGAAGGGCGATCTCGTGGCGAAGCCGGCGATGTGATCCCTCTCATGTGATCCGTTGGAGGGCGAACGGGGGCGTACCCCCGTTCGCTGCCGAGGGAAGAGTGAGATCCCTCAGCCGTCATGTGTGATGCTGTGGATCAGCAGCCGCACCCGCCACGTCCGCCAAGGCCGACGCCAGCGCCGACATTGACGAGGAGGCCATTGCGCAGCAGGCCGCCAACCAGACCGTGCTTGCCGAGCAAACCGCCGGCATTGACGCCAACGCCGACACCAGCGCCGACACCAAGGCCGCCACGGCCACCCAGCACGCCGCCGAGCAGACCGCCGGCATTGACGCCGACCCCAAGGCCGAGACCGACATTGAGGCCTTTGGCGTTTGCAGACGGTGCGCTCATGAGAGCGGCAGCAGTGATGGCAAGGATAGCGATCTTCTTCATGACGTTCTCTCCACTGTTGTGTGCCCTTGTTTGGACACGCGTGAAGATGCGCCGTTCAATTTAGCTCTGCAATCGAAAGGGAATTTTTACCTTAAAGGAGGCAAGTTTATACGATCAAATACATGAAATTCGGTAGTTAATTACTTTGGTGGTTAGAAGTATACCTTGGATTTCTCGGACCCTCATGGTGAGGAGGCGCAAAGCGCCGTCTCGAACCATGAGTTGGCCTGGCTCGGAGCCTACCGCCATCCTTCGAGACGCCGCTGCGCGGCTCCTCAGGATGAGGGAGGAGCTTGTGATGGCTAGTTTGGAAAGCGATCGCGCCATGCCGGCAGCGCGCCGTCGAAGGGCAGGGCGGTCGCTTCATAGACGCCACGCGCAATGGCCCGTGCGATCACATTGCCCGCAAGCATGCCGAGTTCGGTGAGTCCCACCACGGGATCGATCTCCTTCTCGCCGGTCGCTGCGGCAAACACGATGTCGCCATCCAGCGGCGCGTGGACGGGATAGATTGCATGCGCGAACCCGGTCTGCGCCATCATCGCCAGGCGCTGCGCCTGCGCCTTGGTGAGGATAGCGTCGGTGACGACCACGGCGAGCGTGGTGTTCTCGATGGCGTTCGCCGCAGGCCCGCCTTTGATGCGCAGCGCATGCATGTCTGGCGTGATCGTGCCGGGAAAGCCGCGGCCGCCGAACTCGCCATTCTGCTCGAAGGCTGCGGCCCAGAAATGCGCGCTGTCGCCCATGGTGATACTGCCGACAGCGTTCACAGCAGCCAGCGCGGCCACGCGCACGCCAGCGGGCGTGACAGCGGAGGCCGAACCGAGCCCGCCCTTCAGATTGACGGTGGTCGCGCCCATCCCCGCCCCGACGCTGCCGAGAGCAAAGCTGTCGCTGGCATTGACGGCAGCCGCGTAGCCGAGATCGCGATAGGGCGGGAAGCGGCCCCAGTTCTTGTCGCCGCCATTGATGAGGTCGAACAGGATCGCGCCGGGCACGATGGGGATGACGGCGCTGCCGATCCGGAAGCCGCGGCCCTGTTCGGCCAGCCAGGCCTGCACGCCGCCGCCGGCCTCCAGGCCGAAGGCGGAGCCGCCGGAGAGCGCAAGCCCGTGGATCGCGTCCACCGTGTTGACGGGATCGAGCAGGCTGGCGTCGCGCGTGCCGGGACCGCCGCCGCGGATATCCACGGATGCGACGGCCGGTCGATCGAACAGAATCGCAGTGACGCCGGAGGCGAGGGCAGGGTCGTCGGCATGGCCGACGCGGACGCCGTCGATATCGGTGAGAAGGTTCTTCATGCGGTTCCTCCCGGCAAATTCCATGCTGCGATCGCGATCACGTGCGATCACAACCGTATCAACTGCATCATCCTTGATCTAACACGCTTGCATGTCGGCGCGCCCACGGTGCATCTAGCCGCATGATCACGGATGTCACGATCCCAGCGGCCCTGATTGCCGGCATTGTCAGCTTTCTGTCACCTTGCGTGCTGCCGCTGGTGCCGCCCTATCTTATCTATCTCACCGGCGCCACCATCGAGCATGTCGCCAATGACGAGCAGGAGGCGGTGTCCCGCCGCGCGGTGATGATTTCCGCGCTGGTGTTCGTGCTGGGCTTCTCCACGGTGTTCGTGATCCTGGGCGCCAGCGCCAGCCTGATCGGCAGCCTGGTGCGTGCCTATGCGGCGCAGCTCTCGATGGTCGCCGGCGTGCTGATCATCCTGATGGGCCTGCATTTCCTCGGCCTGACCCGGATCGGCGTGCTGATGCGCGAAGGCCGCATGACCATGCCGAAGCCCGTCGGGCTTTGGGGCGCCTATGCGATGGGCCTCGCTTTCGCCTTTGGCTGGACGCCGTGCATCGGCCCGATCCTGGCGGCGATCCTGTCGGTGGCGGCGGCAGAGGCGACGGTGACCAAAGGGGCGGGGCTGCTTGCCGTCTATTCGCTCGGCCTCGGCATCCCGTTCCTGATCGCGGCCTTCATGGTGGAGCGCTTCTCCAGCGTGTTCGCGCGGATGAAGAAGCATCTGGTGCATGTGGAGCGCGCGATGGGCGTGCTGATGATCATCACCGGTATCGCGTTTCTCACCGGCGGCATCGCGAATGCCAGCATCTGGCTGCTGGAGACGTTTCCGGCGCTGCAGAATTTTGGATAGCAGTGGTTAAGGCCTGAAACTCAGCCCTCATGGTGAGGAGGCGCCTCTTCGGCGCCGTCTCGAACCATGATTGGTGATCGCATCCATCCTTCGAGACGCGCGCCAAGGGGCGCGCTCCTCAGGATGAGGACGGAGTGGGAAGAGGGCGGTGAAGCTCAGCTTCCCTTGCCAAGCTCCGCATAATTCCCCTTCGCGTCCCACTTGTAGACGACATAGTCGATGGCCTTGATGTCGCCCTTGGCGTCGAACGCCATCTTGCCGAGCACGGTGTCCCATTCGCCGGCCTTGATCACATCCATGACCTTCTTCAGATCAGTCGAGCCGGCCTTGGCGACGGCCTGGGTCCAGACCTGGAACGCGGCATAGGTGTAGAGCGTGTAGCCTTCGGGATCGATGTTCTTCGCCTTGAACTTCTCGACGATCGCCTTGGCGGTCGGCTTGTTGCGCGGATCCGGCCCGAAGGTGAACAGCGTGCCTTCCGCAGCAGGGCCGGTGATCGAGGCGAATTCCTTGTCGTTCATGGCATCGCCGGCCATCAGCACGGTCTTGAGGCCCTGGTCGCGCATCTGGCGCAGGATGAGGCCGGCTTCCTGATGGTAGCCGCCGACATAGACCAGATCGATATTGTCGCGCTTCAGGCGCGAGACGATGGAATTGAAATCCTTGTCGCCCTTGTTGTAGCTCTCGAACAGTTTTTCGGTGAAGCCGGCCTTGTTGAGCGCCTTCTTGGTTTCGTCGGCGAGACCCTTGCCGTAAGTGGTCTTGTCGTTAAGAATCGCGACATTCTTGCCCTTGTAGTTCTTGGCAATGTAGTCGGCGGCAACGAGGCCCTGCTGGTCGTCACGGCCGCAGACGCGCAGCACATTGGCGAGCTTGCGCTCGGTGAACAGCGGATTGGTGGAGGCCGGCGTGATCTGCAGCACATTGCTGTCGGCATAGGCTTCCGACGCCGGGATCGACGATGACGAGCAGAAATGTCCGGCGACGAACGGCACCTTCGACGACGCCAGTTTCTCGGCCACCGAGCGCGCCTGCTTGGGGTCGCAGGCATCGTCGCCGACCTGCAGCGCCAGCTTCTTGCCGAGCACGCCGCCGGCGGCATTGATGTCGGCCACGGCCTGGTCGGCGCCGTTCTTCATCTGCCGGCCGAAAGCTGATTCGCCGCCGGTCATGGGGCCGGCCACCGCGACATTGATGTCCTGCGCAAACGCTGCGGAGGAGAGCAGCGATGCGGCGAATGCCAGACCGATGAGCTTGATGGGTTTCATATGATCCTCGCGATGATCCAGAACGGGGCCGTGCGGCCGGGTGGATGACACCGGAGTGTGGGGCGATTTTCGCGCGAAGTCATCGGCAATTTTAAGGTGCCCCCAAGGCCGACTGCGTCACTTCGCCGCCGGGTTTCCAACCTCTCCCCGTGAAAGGGCAGGGAGAGGTTGGTGAGCATCGCGACAAGCTGCGAGCTTCAATCCTTCAGCGTTGCGCGCTGTGCTTTCAGATCATCCGCCGCCAGCGGCAGAAATCCCGTCGCATTGTCCGTGAAACGGGCGATGATCGCCTGGCCTTCGTCCGACAGCGCGAGTGCCAGATAGTCCTTCACCACAGGATCCAGCGGCTGTTTCGGCGGATGCGCCGCATAGAGCGTGATCGCCGGCGTCAACGGATAGACGCCTTTGGCGACGTCGTCTTTGCCGGGCACGGCGAATGGCTTGCCGGCCTCGTTGGCGAGCGGAACGATGCGCACGCCCTCCGACGACGGCTTCTGTTCGGCCCAGTCGACGATAGCGATGCCGTAGGGATCCTGCGCCACGGCCTGCAGCACCGCGGCATCGTCTGCCAGTCCTTCGTAGTGCCCGGCGAATGGCATGCCGCCGAGGCGGGCCAGCCGCAGGCTGGTGGAGAAGTCGCCATCGTCGCGCTGGCCGTAGAGATGGACGCGGCGGGTGCCCCAGGCGCCGGTGACGCCGAGCTGGTTCCAGGTGTTGATGTCGCCCGCGGGCGAGCCCGAGGTGAACAGGCCGGCGAGCTGCGCCAGCGTCAGGCCCGCAAGCGGATTGGAGCTGTGAACATAGACGGCCGGTGGCGTCTTGCCGCCGGCGCGTGGGCCATGGCCGGCATAGCCGATCTTGATGCTGAGCGGATCGTGCTTGTTGATCGCCTTGAAAGCGCGCACGTCGGGGCGTGCGGCTTCGCCGACCACGAAGCCGATTGCCGTGGCACCGGCCGCCAGTGCGGGCAACGCTGTCGCAGAGCCCTTGAGCATCGGAGCGAATTTTGTGCCGGGATGCGTCTCGGCGAATTTGGCATTCAGCGCATCGATCACCGGCGCCAGCGCTTCATCGCCATGCAGCGCGATGCGGCCGTCGGGCAGCAGATAGCTTGCATCCTTCGGTGCGGCGGCTGGCTTCGTCTTGGCATCCTGGGCCTGCGCGCCTGAGACAGCGATCAGCAAAGCGAGAAGAGGAAGGGTCTGTTTCATTGGTCGAGCTTTGCACGTTCGATAGCCGCGTCGGCGGCGCTGAGGGGGATATAGCCGTTGGACTGGGCGGCAAAAATCTGCTGGCCTTCCTTTGACAGCAGCAGCTTCAGGTAATCGGCAGCGACGGGATCGACCTTGCCGTTCGCTTCGCGGCGCGCGTAGAAATACAGATAGCGGCCATAGGGATATGCGTTGGCCTGGATTTCTGCCGGCGTGCCCTTGATGAATGGACCTTCCGGTTTTTCGGATACGGCGAGCTGCTTGATCTTGTCGGTCCCGCGCCCGATCGCGGCGACGGTGATGCCGCCGGGCTCGTTTTCCAGCCGCTTCAGCAATTCGTCCGTCGAGGAATATTCCTCGTAAGCGGCACTGTAGGGCTTGCCGTCCAGCCGGTTGGCCATCATCCAGGTGCCGAAGCCGCTATATTGCGGCGTGCCGAGCGGATGAATCAGGCGCTTGGTCCAGTCGCCGGTCAGGCCGAGCTGGCCCCAGCGCGAGAAGTCTCCGCCCTCATTGCCGATGGTGAGGATCTTCGCGACTTGCTTCGTGGTGAGCTGCGTCAGCGGATTGTCGCGATGGACATAGACGGCCAGCGAGGTCGCGAGTTTCTGCGACGTGTCATTGGCGGCATTGGCGACCTTGATCTCGACCGGCTCGGAGCCGAACGCGCTCTTGAAGCCGGCGGCTTCCAGCAGCTTGATCGGGCGTCCCATCGAGCCGACCAGAATGCGGTTGTAAGTGAGATTGGGAATTGCGGTTTCCGCGCCGGCGGAGACATCGACCAGCTTCGCGCCGGGATGGGTTTTGGCATAGAGCGCATTGGCGCGCTCGACGGCGACCTTGGCATGGACCGCGCCACCGATGCGGATCGCGCCATCGGCGCTGAGATAAGGCGCACCGGCTGCGGGCTTTGCGCTGCTGGGCGCGTAGGCGGGAAGGGCGGGATCGACCGTGAAGGTCTGCGCGATTGCCGGCGGGGCCGCGGCCAGCGCCAGAAAGGCCAGCGATGCCGCGCAGGCGCGGGTGGTGAGGATCATGTTGAAAAACTCGCTCGAGGATGAAGCCATCGTGGCCTATGGCGAGTACCGTTCCCGGGCAACGAACGTGAAGATGCATGACTGGGGCGTTGCAGTCGGCCTGCTGCGGCAGAGCGGTCGAAAGCGCAGCGAAAACAGCTTGCTACGCGCCGCGCCGGATGTGCGACGTCCACCATGTCGCAGTTTAGTATCGCTCTAGACCTGTAGGGCGGGCAAAGGCGTGAAGCGACGTGCCCACCAGCACAAGTCGCGAAAGGTGGCGGGCACGCTGCGCTTTGCCCACTCTACAAAACTAGCCGTGCCGTCCGCCTTCGAGATAGGCAGAGCGAATCTCCGGTGCCTTCAGCAGCTCTGCGCCGGTGCCCGACAGCGTGATCAATCCGTTGACCATGACATAGCCGCGGTGGGCGAGCCGCAATGCGTGATTGGCGTTCTGCTCGACGATCAGCACCGTGAGGCCGTCCTGCTTGTTGAGCACGCGGATGGCGTCAAAGATTTGCTTGGCAATCAGTGGCGCGAGGCCGAGCGAGGGTTCATCGAGCAACAGCAAACGCGGACGGCTCATCAGCGCGCGACCGATGGCCAGCATCTGCTGCTCACCGCCGGAGAGTGTGCCGCCGCGCTGGGTCATGCGCTCCTTCAGGCGCGGAAACAGCGTCAGCACCTTGTCGAGGCTTTCGCTGTATTGCGCGGGCGTCATCTCGTTGACATCGGCGCCCATCTGCAGGTTTTCCGCCACACTCATGCGCGGGAAGATGCGGCGGCCTTCCGGCGACTGCGCGATGCGCATGCGCGCGATCTCGTGGGTCGGCAGGCCCGTGATATCGGTGCCGTCATAGATGACGCTGCCGGCACGTGCGCGCGGCTTGCCGAAGATGGTCATCATCAGCGTCGATTTGCCGGCACCATTGGCGCCGATCAAAGCCACGATCTCGCCGTGCTGGATCGCAAGATCGACGCCCTTCAGCGCTTCGATCTTGCCATAGGAGGCGCGCAGGCCGGTGATGGCGAGCATAGGGGAGGTGGTCATGCGATGGCCTCGCCGTCATTGCGAGCGCAGCGAAGCAATCCAGAAAGCCAAGTGAAGGAAGAGCTGGATTGCTTCGTCGCAAGGGCTCCTCGCAATGACGGCTGAGAGAACGGCGTTTTCACGTCTCGCCCTCCATGACAGCAATCGCTTCTTCCTCGTCGGCGCCGAGATAGGCGGCGATCACCTTCGGATCGTCGCGGATCTCTTGCGGCGTGCCGTCGGCGATCTTGACGCCGTAATCGAGCACATTGATGTGGTCGGAGATTTCCATCACCACCGACATGTCGTGTTCGATCAGCAGGATCGAAGTGCCGTGGTCGGCGCGGATGCGCAGCAGGAGTTCATTGAGCTCGCCGCTCTCCTTTGCATTGAGACCGGCAGCGGGTTCGTCGAGGCAGAGCAGGGCCGGTTCGGTACACATCGCGCGCACGATTTCGAGACGGCGCTGGTCGCCGTAAGGCAGGTTGCCCGCCGCATCATCGGCGCGGGGCAGCAGGCCGATCTGGTCGAGCCAGTAACGCGCGAGATCGATCGCGTCGTTCTCCGCCTTGCGATAGGAGGGCACGCCGAACAGGCCGAGAAAGGTGTAGCCGGACGCGCGCATCAGCGCGTTGTGCTGCGCCACCATCAGGTTTTCCAGTGCGGTCATGCCGGGAAACAGCCGGATGTTCTGAAAGGTGCGCGCGACCTTCGCCACTTTCGAGATGCGAAAATCGTTCAGCGTCTCCAGCTGCCATTCGCTGTCGGTATGGCGCAGGCGAATGGTGCCCGAGGTCGGCTTGTAGAAGCCGGTGATGCAGTTGAACACCGTGGTCTTGCCGGCGCCGTTCGGCCCGATCAGCGCGGTGATCTTGCCGCGATCCGCGGTGAAGGAGAGGTCGTTGACGGCAACGATGCCGCCGAAACGCATGGTCAGGTTTTCGACGCTGAGAATGGTGTTGATCAACCCGCGCCCTCCTTCACGAGGTCGGAGGAGATCGCCTGATTGCGCTCGAGATAGACGGTGGGCGCACGGTGGCCGATCAGCCCGCGCGGGCGCCAGATCATCAAGAGCACCATGGCCATGCCGAACACCAGCATGCGGAATTGTTCGAGGCCGCGGAACAGCTCGAAGCCCCCGATCAATGCGACCGCGGCAAGCGCGACTCCAAGCTGCGAGCCCATGCCGCCGAGGACGACGATGGCCAGCACCAGCGCCGACTCGTGGAATGTGAAGCTCTCCGGGCTGATAAAACCCTGCCGCGTGGCAAAGAAAGCGCCGGCAAAGCCACCGAACATGGCGCCGATCGCGAAAGCCGTGAGTTTCGTCGTCGTGGTGTTGATGCCAAGTGCGCGGCAGGCGACCTCGTCCTCGCGCAGCGCTTCCCAGGCGCGGCCGATCGGCAGGCGGCGCAGCCGGATGGTGGCCCAGTTGGTGATCAGCGCCAGCGCGAAGATCAGATAGAACAGGAAAACGATGCGGTGGGTCGGCGAGAATTCGATGCCGAGCAGGGCAGCGAGGCCGTCATCACCCGGCGTCAGCGGAATGCCGAACATGGTCGGACGCGGAATGCCCGAGATGCCATTGGGCCCGCCGGTGAGCGACTGCCAGTTCAGGAGCACCAGGCGGATGATTTCGCCGAAGGCCAGCGTGACGATGGCGAGATAATCGCCGCGCAGGCGCAGCACGGGAAAGCCGAGCAGGATGCCGAAGAACGCCGCGAGAATGCCGGCCAGCGGCAGGCAGATCCAGAACGACAGGCCAAAGGTCGTCGCCAGCAGCGCGTAGGAATAGGCGCCGACGGCATAGAAGGCGACATAACCGAGATCGAGCAGGCCGGCGAGGCCGACCACGATATTGAGGCCCCAACCGAGCATCACATAGGTCAGCACGAGAATGCCGAGATCGAGGATGTAGCGCTCGTTGTAAAAGATCACCGGCACGAGAAAGGCAAAGATCAGCAGCACCGGCACCAGCGCGCGGCCCGCGAGCGACAGCGCCTTGGTGGCCGAAGGCGGCACGATGCGTACGGTGTCCACCGGTCCCCACCAGTGGCGCAGCAGCTCGATCACGATGCTGCCGACAAATACGGTGGCGACCATGGCGGCGAGATCGCCGAAGCGCGTCCAGTAGGTGAGCTGTCCGTCCGAACCGGCTTCGGTGCGTACGCCGATCATCAGCGAGAACAGCACCAGCGCGACGAGCGCGGAGATCACGGCTTTCTTGAAGATAAATGCGACATCGAGGCCGCGGGTGGGTTTGATTGATGTCGCTACCGCTGCCACGCCGGGTCCCGTCTCAGACTTTTTCGACTTCGGGACGGCCGAGCAGGCCGGTCGGCATGAAGATCAGCACCACGATCAGGATCGAGAAGGCGGCGACGTCCTTGTATTCGGTCGAGAAATAGGCCGACCACAGCGTTTCGATCAAGCCGATCAGCAATCCGCCGAGCATCGCGCCGGGCAGCGAGCCGATGCCGCCGAGCACGGCGGCGGTGAAGGCCTTGATGCCGGCGACGAAGCCCATGAAGAAATCCACGAGGCCGTAATAGAGCAGGTACATCATGCCGGCGACGGCGGCGAGGGCGGCACCGATGACGAAGGTCATGGAAATGGTGCGATCGACATCGACGCCGAGCAGTGACGCCATCTTCTGGTCCTGCTCGCAGGCGCGCATGTCGCGGCCAAGCCGTGTGCGCGCGACGAGATAGGTGAACAGCGCCATCAGCAGCACGGTGGTGATGACAACGATGATCTGGATGTTGGAAATGCGGATGGCAAAGCCATCGGCGCCTTCATGCAGCGTATAGCCGCCGGTGATGATCGGCGGCACCGGTTTTACGCGCGCGCCTTGCGCGACTTGCGAGAAGTTGGTGAGCACGAACGACATGCCGATCGCCGACAGCATCGGGGCGAGGCGGAACGAGTGGCGCAGCGGCCGATAGGCGATGCGCTCGATGGTCCAGCCATAGAGCGAGGTCACGGCCATCGCGACCAGCAGCACCAGCAACAGGATCACCGGCACCGCGGTGAGGCCGATGGAAACGAGAATGAGGAAGGTGATCAGCGCGATGAACCCGCCGATCATGAAAATATCGCCATGGGCGAAATTGATCATGCCGACGATGCCATAGACCATGGTGTAGCCGATGGCGATCAGGCCGTAGATCGAGCCGAGCACGAGACCGTTGATCAGTTGCTGGGCGAAATAATCCATAGACCCCGTATCGTGCTGCCGTGTCCGTGTGAATCGATACCAAAACCCCGACAGCCGGAATCTCGCGATCACTGTTCCATTTTCTAACAGTGCATATGCGGGAACAGCAACAGGCAGACGTGCGGCTAAGTTGTGCTGTCCCTGCCGTTTTTCGCTGCAGCGCAAACGGTTCCGCCGTCACATTTGCTCCGCGCAATGGCCCTGCAATCTCCACGGCGGAAATGCAACGCTTGCGTTAGCGAGGCGTTGTCAGTGCGTTGGATGGTTCAACACAGGAGAAGGATACATGTCCAAACGCCAATCGAACCAGAGCCAGAACAATCAGGGCCAGCAGACCCAAAACCCCGGCCAGAATCAGGGCCAGCAGGGCGGTCAGCAGCGGCCCGATCAGCATCAGGATCCGAGCCGTCAGGGCAACCCGCCGGGTCATCAGCAGCAGCGTTAGAGCGGGTTGTTCTCAGCAACCCCTGAGGAAGGCCCCGCCGAAAGGCGGGGCTTTTCTTTTGTCCAGCGCAAATCGGGCGGCTGGCCCCGATATCCACGCCTTTTGAAAATTAAGGTTACCAAATGGTTTACGTTGTCGCAGAGACGGCGTGAGCGTTAGCTCTGCGTCAACCATATCGGCTCGCCCGCGAGTCGCAGATGAGCGATGGACCGCGACGGCATGGCAGAGAACGGCATTTTCCAGGACAATCTGTCGGCCAAAGGCACGGTGCAGAGCTGGCGCATCAGCACCTTCACCGGCGCGCTGCTGGCCTGCTATTTCATCCCGACCTGGACCATTTATGCGTTCCGCATCATGGTCTCGCCGATCCAGGGCTTTTACGAGCGGCCGAATATCTCGCTGGCGCTGTTCCTGAACGACTATCTGCAACTGTCGAGCTTTGGCACCGTGCGTTATGCGTGGCTGCTGGTGCTCGCCAAACTGACCGTTGTGGCTTTCTTTGCGGTTTTTCTGGTGTTCATTACGCAGCCGAAGATCCGCAAGGCGGGCGGCTGCGACGAAGCGCTGGCCGTGGCGCTCAGCATCGGCGGGGCGATTTCATTCGCAGGCATGGTGATGGCCTGGAAGGTCGGCGAGCTTGCCGCCATGCGGCTACACATCACCGAATTGCTGCTGATCCTCGGCGTGGCCGTGGTGATGGCTTTCGAGCCCCCGCTGCGCCGGGACGTGGCGCAGGCGCAGACGTGGTCGAGCGAAGATCCGGGCGAAGCGCCGTCCGTGCAGAAGGCGACCGCAGCGTAACGCTTTGCCCACCCTGCATTCTAGATCGACAGCCCCAGTTCCTTGATCACGGCACCGGCTTCCTTGGTGGCATGGTTCACAGCCGGAACGCCGCAATAGATCGCCTGCTGCAGCAGGATTTCCTTGATGTCATCGGTCGTGAAGCCGCCTTCGGTGAGGGCGGCGCGCACATGCAGGCGAAACTCATCCCACTGGCCGAGCGCCACCATGGTGCCGATCACGAGCACACGGCGTGTGCGATCGTCGAATTGCGGCCGCGTCCAGATCTCGCCCCAGGCATAGCGCGAAATGAGGTCGAGGAAGTCGGCATTGAAACTGTTCTTGCCGGCGGCGGATTTATCGACCCACGCATCGCCGAGAATCTTGCGGCGTTTGGCGGTGCCGTTCGCGGCGCGTTGTTGTTCGTCCATGTGTGAAGCTCCGTCATCTCGGCCGTCGTCCCCGCGCAGGCGGGGACCCATACACGCGAGGGTTATAAATTAAACACGGATGGTGGTAACTCTGCCGCTTCAACCGCCTCGTCGGAGGCTATGGGTCCCCGCCTGCGCGGGGACGACACGTAGTTACCTCTGCGTCAGGAAGCCAACCACGGCTTCCGTGAAGGCGTGGCTCTGTTCCACATTCGAAATATGCGCGGCATCCAGCAGCGTCATGCTGGCGCCGGGGATATTTGCGCGGATGAATTCACCGGCGGACACCGGCGTCGCATTGTCCTGCTTGCCGGCAATCACCAGCACCGGGCTTTTGATGTTGGGCAGCAACGCGCGCTGGTCCAGCGTGCTCAGTGCCTCGCAGGCGGCGAGATAGCCGTCCACCGGCGTCGCCAGCAGCATCGCCTTCATCTTGGCGGTCGCGTCCGGATCGCGTTCGCGGAAATCCGCCGTCAGCCAGCCACCGATCACGGCATCCGCCACTGACGCAATGCCGCCTTCGCGCACGGCCTTGATGCGGTTGTGCCAGTTGGTCGGGTCCGGATAGTAGCAGCTGGTATTGGCGAGGATCATCTTGTTGAAGCGATCCGGCGCGTTGGCGCCCAGCCATTGCCCGACCATGCCGCCCATCGACAATCCGCACCAATGCACCTTGTCGATATTGAGATCGTCGAGGATGGCCAGCACATCCTTGCCATAGCGCTCCATCGACACCGGGCCGTTCATGCCGGATTTGCCATGGCCGCGGCGATCGTAACGGATCACGCGAAACAGTTTTGTCAGCACCGGCAGCTGCGGCTCCCACATGGCCATGGTGCAGCCGAGCGAGTTCGACAACATCAGCGTCGGCCCGCCGTCGCGGCCTTCGACGGAAACATTGAGCAGGCAGCCGTCGGCATCGATCATGGGCATCGGAAATCTCCGTCGTTCTTAATGCGTGAGTGAGGCGAGCAGACGATCGATCAGGGCTTGCGAGGCGCCCTGATAATCCATCGGCTCGAATAATTTGGCGATCGCATCCGTGCTGAGCTGCGCAGTCACTTTCGGATCTGCAGTCAGTACATCGCGCAGATGCTTCTTCTCGGCAGCGGCGGTCTTGCTGGCCGCTTCCACCAGATGATGGGCGTCGCTCTTGCCGAGCGTCTCGGCCAGCGCAAAGGTCACGGCCTCGGCCATGATCAGCCCATGCGCGGTATCGAGATTGCTGCGCATCTTCGCGGCATCGACCTCAAGTCCCTCGGCAATATCGACGATGGCGGCGAGGGCGCCGGATGTGACCAGCAGCAGCGTCGGTAGCGTCGGCCATTCCGCATGCCATGGCCCGGCGCTGCGTTCGTGATCCTGCACCTGAGCCGCGAAAATCGTGGCCGCGAGATTCGGCGCCATTGTCGCGGCACCAAGCGCTGATGCGGAGGCCACCGGATTGCGCTTATGCGGCATGGTCGATGAACCGCCGCGGCCTTCGCCGGATGGCTCGAAGGCTTCGCCCACATCGGTCTGCATCATCAGCGAGACGTCACGGGCAATCTTCCCGCAGGTGCCGGACAGAATGGCGAGTACCGAGGCAAAGTCAGCGATGCGGTCGCGATGCGTGTGCCAGGGTGCGTCGGGGAGCGGCAGGTCCAGTTCTTTTGCGAGTTGCTCCGCGACAGCCAGACCCTTGTCGCCCAGCGCCGCCAGCGTGCCTGCGGCACCGCCGAATTGCAGCGCCAGTCCGTCAGCGCGAAGCCGGGCAAGCCGTTGGCGCGAGCGATGCAGCGCCGAGGCATATTCCGCGAGCTTGAGCCCGAACGGCATCGGCAGTGCATGCTGCAGCCAGGTGCGCGCGACCACCGCTGTGTTGCGGTGTGTCTCTGCCAGTTTCGCAAAGCCAGCAATGGCGCGGTCGCAATCAGCGAGCAGCGCATCGATCGCGGCGCGCAAAGTCAGCATGGTTGCGCTGTCGATCACGTCCTGGCTGGTGGCGCCCCAATGCACATAGCGTGCGGCATCCGCATCGGCCTTGGCCACAAGGGCCGTCAGCGCCTTGACCAGCGGAATCGCCAGATTGCCCGAACGCGTCGCCGCATCGGCCAATGCGCCGGTGTCGAATCGATCAGCGCGACATGTGGCTTCGATGGCCTTGACGGCATCAGCGGGAATCACGCCGGCAGCGGCTTCCGCCCGCGCCAGCGCGGCCTCGAAATCCAGCATGTGCTGCAGCGTGGTGGCGTCGTCACAAATCGCGCGCATCGCGGCGCTCGAGAGTAACGGTGCCAGAAGAGGGGAAAGGGCTGTACTCATTTGGCCGGACCCTAGCCATTCCCGCCGGAGTCTCCAAGAGGCTGCGGAAGAGGCCCGCAGCCGCGCGGCTGTTGCACTGCGAATAGGCAGCAGGCCGTTTGCGGGCCGGTCTTTCCTTTGCTCGATCCGTGCATTACTTGGGATAAGCCTCTTTTAAATTCCAAGACATTCAGGAGATTGCCCATGGCCATGACGATGAGCGGCGAAGTGCAACTGGCCGCAAGCCGCGATGTGGTGTGGGAGAAGCTCAACGATCCCGCCGTGCTGAAATCCTGCATCCCCGGCTGCGAGGAGCTGGAGACCACCGAGGAGGGCGGTTTCCGCGCCACGGCAAAAATCAAGGTCGGCCCGGTCTCGGCCCGCTTCAAGGGCAAGGTGACCTTGAGTGATCTCGATCCGCCGAATGGCTACAAGATCTCCGGTGAAGGCGAGGGCGGCGTCGCCGGCTTCGCCAAGGGCGGTGCTACGGTGGCGCTGACCGACAAGGATGGCGGCACGCTACTCGCCTATAATGTGGAAGCTCAGATCGGCGGCAAGCTCGCCCAGCTCGGCCAGCGCCTGATCAATGGCTCCGCCAAGAAGATCGCCGACGAGTTTTTCAACAATTTCGCCAAGGCCGTGCAGGGGTAAGACCTGCCTGTTGTCGTCCCCGCGAAGGCGGGGACCCATACCCGCTGTCGAGATGGCGGAATCGCTGTCGTGACGACTGCGGGTCTATTTCGGCTACGGTGTTTATGGGTCCCCGCTTGCGCGGGGACGACACCGAGCTTCAGGTGCACCGCACCCGATCACACTCTCTTGATGTCCGCGTAAAACGCGCATCTCACCGCGTTCCCCCGCGGTTGCGGAGCCAAAACTTCGTCCATATGATGCATTTGGAACGATTTTAAGAACCGTGCAGCCATGCGATGGCCCGCAGGGATGACAGAGAGTGCATATGGCAAAAGTCTCGATGATCGTGAATGGCAATCCCGTTGCCAAGAATATCGATCCACGCACCCTGCTGGTGCAATTCCTGCGCGAAGAACTGCGGCTGACCGGCACCCATGTGGGCTGCGACACCTCGCAATGCGGCGCCTGCGTCGTGCATCTCGACGGCAAGGCCGTGAAGGCCTGCACCACACTCGCCGTGATGGCCGATGGCCACGAGGTGAAGACCATCGAGGGCCTCGCTGCGGACGGCGCGCCACTGCATCCGATGCAGGAGGCGTTTCGCGAGAATCATGGCCTGCAATGCGGCTTCTGCACGCCGGGCATGATCATGACGGCCATCGATATCGTCCACCGCAAGGGTCACGATCTCGAGGATCATGTGATCCGTGAAGAACTCGAAGGCAATCTCTGCCGCTGCACCGGTTATCAGAACATCGTGGCGTCGATCGCCGCGGGTGCCAAGGCGATGGAAAAGTCCGACCTCGCCTGAGAACGTTCAACGATAAACGCGAAGCGCGCCCAGGGATCTCCTCATGTACGAATTCAAATATCATCGCCCGTCGACCGTGCGGCAGGCTGCCAATCTGCTCGCCAAGAATGAAGATGCCAAGCTGATTGCTGGTGGCCACACGCTGGTGCCGGTGATGAAGCAGCGTCTCGCAGCCCCGCCGCATCTGGTCGATCTCTCCCATATCGAGGGCATCGACGGCATCGAGATCAAGGGGCGCTCGCTGGTGATTGGCGCACTCGCCAAACATGCAGACGTTGCCAGTTCGGCGACCGTCGCCGAAGCCATCCCCGCGCTTGCCGAACTCGCCGCGTTGATCGGCGATCCGGCCGTGCGCCACAAGGGCACCATCGGCGGCTCGCTCGCCAATAACGATCCGACTGCAGATTACCCCGCGGCCGTGATGGCGCTTGGTGCGACCATCGTCACCAACAAGCGCAAGCTGAAGCCGGAAGAGTTTTTCCAGGGCCTGTTCACCACGGCGCTGGAGCCGGACGAAATCATCACAAAGGTCTCGTTCCCGCTGCCGAAGAAGGCGGCCTATCAGAAATTCCGCAACCAGGCCTCGCGCTATGCGCTGGTCGGCGTGTTCGTCGCGCGACTGCCGTCGGGCGTGCGTGTCACGGTAACCGGCGCAGGTTCGGATGGTGTTTTCCGCGTGGAAGCGTTTGAAGCGGCGCTGCAGAAGCGTTTCTCGCCGAAGGCACTGGATGGCATCGCGGTCTCGCCCGATGGCCTCAACAGTGACTTGCACGGCAGCGCCGAGTATCGTGCGCATCTGATCGGCGTGCTGGCCAAGCGCGCGGTCGATGATGCCAACAACCGGGCCTGATCCATCAGGTCCGCACTTTTGAGATAGGGTTCTTCATGACTGCACCATCGGCGCTTCCCACCTCCGTCGATGGCATGCTCGATCTGCTCACCAAGCGCGATTATTTTGCCGAGCGCTCGCTGGCGACGGTGGCCTATCTGTCGCTGCGCATGGGGCGGCCGCTGTTTCTCGAAGGCGAGGCCGGCGTCGGCAAGACCGAGATCGCAAAGGTTATGTCGGCCGCCCTCGGCCGCAAGCTGATCCGCCTGCAATGCTATGAAGGCCTCGACGTTTCCTCCGCCGTCTATGAGTGGAACAGCGCCTCGCAGATGATCGCGATCCGGCTGGCGGAAGCCGCCGGCGAGCGCGATCGCGACCAGCTCGCCAGCGACATCTTTGCCGATCGCTATCTGATCAAGCGCCCGCTGCTGCAGGCGCTGGAGCCGGATGTGAATGGGCCGCCGGTGCTGCTGATCGACGAACTCGATCGCGCCGATGAAGCTTTTGAAGCGTATCTGCTCGAAATCCTGTCCGACTTCCAGGTCACGATCCCCGAACTCGGCACCGTGAAAGCGCCGGCCCCGCCGATCGTCATCATCACCTCGAACCGCACGCGTGAAATTCACGACGCGCTGAAGCGGCGCTGTCTGTATCACTGGGTCGATTATCCCGCGGCCGATCGCGAGCTCGCCATCGTCAAATCGCGCGTGCCCGGCATTTCCGCAAAGCTGTCGCAGCAGGTGGTGTCCTTCGTGCAGAAGCTGCGCGATCAGGATTTCTACAAGTCGCCGGGCGTGGCCGAGACCATCGACTGGGCGACGGCACTGACCGAGCTCGACGCGCGTTCGCTGACACCGCAGGTGGTGGGCGATACGCTGGGCGCGCTGCTCAAATATCAGGACGACATCCAGCGCATGCAGGGCGATGCGCTGGCGAAGGTGATCAAGGAAGCGACGGCGGACTAGGCTATGCCGACCGCACACTCAGCCCTCATCCTGAGGAGCGGCCGTCTTCGGCCGCGTCTCGAAGGATGGCGCCAGGTGCAGTCATGGTTCGAGACGGCGCCGAAGTCGGCGCCTCCTCACCATGAGGGCGGAGTTTTGGATGGAGTGTCAGAGAGCTAAGCCATGCCCATCGATCATCTCAATCCACCGACCGGGCAGATGGCCGACAATGTCATCGGCTTTGCCCGCGCGCTTCGCAAGGCAGGTCTCCCGGTCGGCCCCGGTGCTGCCATCGATGCGCTTGCGGCGTTGCAGTTGATCGAGATCGGCAAGCGCGCTGATGTCTTCACTACCCTCGAAACCATCTTCGTCAAGCGCCACGACCACGCGCTGATCTTCCAGCAGGCCTTCGACCTGTTCTTCCGCGCCGAGGAAGACTGGAAGCAGATGCTCGATTCCGTGCCGCTGCCGGATGATGCCAAGCGCAAGCCGCCGCCGGCCTCGCGTCGTGTTCAGGAGGCGATGGCGCAGCCGTCGAAAGGTGAGGAGCGGGAAGCGCCGCAGGAGCAGGAGATCAAGCTCTCCGTCTCCGATCGCGAAGTGCTGCAGAAGAAAGACTTTGCGCAGATGAGTGCTGCGGAGATTGCCGAGGTCACCCGCGCCATCGCCAATATGCGGTTGCCGCAGGCGGAGCTGCGCACCCGCCGCACCCGGCCAGACAAGAGCGGCGCCCGCCTCGATCTTCGCCGTACACTCCGCGCGTCGCTGCGCACCGGCGGCGATATCGTCGATCTCCGTCGCCTCGGTCTGATCGACAAGCCGGCACCCATCGTGGCGCTGCTCGATATCTCCGGCTCGATGAGCGAATATACCCGCCTGTTCCTGCATTTCCTGCATGCCGTCACCGATGCGCGCAAGCGTGTCTCGGTATTCCTGTTCGGCACCCGCCTCACCAATGTCACCCGCTCATTGCGGGCACGCGATCCCGATGAGGCGCTGGCCGCTTGCACGGCCTCGGTGGAGGACTGGGCCGGCGGCACCCGCATCTCGGCGTCGCTGCACAACTTCAACAAGCTGTGGGGCCGCCGCGTACTCGGGCAGGGCGCCATCGTGCTGCTGATCTCCGACGGGCTCGAGCGCGAGGCGGATTCGCAGCTTGCCTTCGAGATGGACCGGCTGCATCGCTCCTGCCGGAAACTGATCTGGCTGAACCCGCTGCTGCGCTTCGATGGCTTCGAGCCGAAGGCGCAGGGCATCAAAATGATGCTGCCGCACGTTGACGAATTCCGTCCGGTGCATAATTTGACGTCCATCGACGGGCTGATCAAAGCGCTGTCTGCGCCGGCCTCCGGCCATCACCGTCCGCTGATCCGCCCCGCTGCATAAGGATAAGTCTGATGCTCAATCGCGAAGAAGACATCCTGCAGGCCGCCGAAGCCTGGCAAAAGGCCGGCCACGGCGTGGCCCTGGCCACGGTGGTCGAGACATGGGGCTCGGCGCCGCGCCCGGCCGGCTCCAATCTGGTCATCAATGATGACGGCACGTTTCTCGGCTCCGTCTCCGGCGGCTGCGTCGAGGGCGCCGTGGTCACCGAAGCGCTCGATGTGATCGAGAGCGGCAAGCCGAAACTGCTCGAATTCGGCGTGGCCGACGAGACCGCCTGGAATGTCGGTCTGTCCTGCGGCGGCACCATCCGCGTCTTTGTCGAAAAGGTAGGCTGATCGTGAAAATCGAAACCCTGGCGCTGCTCAATGCCGAGCGCGCCGCGCGCCGGCCGGTCATCGTCGTGACCGATATATCCGACGGTATACAACGCCTGGTGAAGGCGGTAGACTTCGCCGCCGACCCCTTGCATGCGGAGCTGGAGAAACAGCTGCGCATGGGCAAGAGCGCCATGGTCGAGGTGGACGGCAAGAAGCAGTTTCTCAATGTCTATGCACCCACCGCAAAACTCGTGATTATCGGCGCCGTCCATATCAGCCAGGCGCTTGCGCCGCTGGCCCGTTCGCTCGACTACGACGTCACGGTCGTCGATCCGCGCACCGCCTTTGCCAGCCCCGAGCGCTTTCCGGATGTGAATCTGATCGCCGAATGGCCGGACGAGGCACTGCCGCCGCTTGGCATCGATCGCTGGACGGCCTTTGTCGCGGTGACCCATGATCCCAAGATCGATGATCCCGCGCTGCTGCACGCCTTCGAAAAGGGCTGCTTCTATATCGGCGCCCTCGGTTCGCGGAAGACGCATGCCAAGCGCCTCGATCGCCTGAAGGCGCAGGGTGCAACGGATGCCGATCTCGCAAAGATCAAGGCGCCCATCGGCCTCAATATCGGCGCCGTCTCGCCATCCGAGATCGCGGTCTCGATCATGGCCGAGATCACCGCCGAGTTGCGTCTGCCTAAAGACGCGAAGGCGGCTGCGGCATGAAGTTCGGTCCGGCCAGCCCGGCCGACGCGCTCGGCGGCGTGACGGTTCATACCCTGCGGCAAGGCGATCTTGTTCTCAAGAAGGGCACCGCCATCGGGGCTGACGAGGTCGCTGCGCTCACGCGCGCCGGCGTCAAGGAAGTTGTCGTCGTTCGTCTTGAGGATGGCGATGTGTCGGAAGACGCTGCAGCTGCCAGCATCGCGCAGGCGGTGGCCGGCGAGGGCGTCACTGTGGAGCGCGCCTTTACCGGCCGCGCCAATCTGTTCGCCGCCAAGCCCGGCGTGCTGGTGATCGATCGCGCCGCTGTCGATCGCATCAATGGCGTGGACGAAGCGATCACCTTCGCGACCCTCGATGCGTTCAAGCCGGTGGTCGAGAACGAGATGATCGCCACCGTGAAGCTGATCCCGTTCGGCGTCGCCGCCACCTTGCGCGATGCTGCCGTGACGGCCGCGGGCAACACCGCGATGCGGGTCGCGCCTTACAAGGTGAGGAAAGTCGGCATCGTCTCCACGCTGCTGCCCGGCCTGTCGCCAAAAGTCATCGACAAGACCCTGCGCGTCACCGAGGAGCGTCTCGCCCCGGCCGGTGCAAAGATCATCGCCGAGCGCCGCGTGCCGCATGACGAGATTGTGCTGGCAAAAACCATCGACGAATTGCTGCGGCTCGGTGCCGAACTCGTCATCGTGTTCGGTGCTTCAGCCATTGCCGATCGCCGCGACGTCATTCCGTCCGCCATCGAGGCGATTGGCGGCAGCATCCAGCATTTCGGTATGCCGGTGGACCCCGGCAACCTGCTGCTGATCGGCAAGGCCGGCGCTGTGCCGATCCTCGGCGCACCCGGCTGTGCGCGCTCACCCGTCGAGAACGGATTTGACTGGGTGCTGATGCGCCTGCTGGCGGGGTTGGAAGTCACGCGCGCCGATCTCGTTGGCATGGGCGTCGGTGGTCTGTTGATGGAGATCATCACCCGCCCGCAGCCGCGCGTGCCGGTTGAAAGCGATGGCAAGCGTAGCGTTGCCGCACTCGTTCTCGCCGCAGGTCGCGGCACGCGGATGGGTGGCCCCAACAAGCTGCTTGCCGATCTCAACGGCAAGCCGCTCGTGCGTATCGTTGCCGAACACCTGATGAAATCGAAAGCGAGCAGCGTGACCGTGGTGACCGGCCATGAAGCCGCGGAGGTCGAGAAGGCGTTGCGCGGCCTCAACGTCACCTTCGTCTACAATCCCGATTATCCCGATGGCATTGCCAGTTCGGTGAAAGCCGGCATCGCCGCCGTGCCGCGCGATGCCGATGGTGCCGTGGTCTGTCTCGGTGACATGCCGCTGATCGACACCAAGCTGATCGACCGTCTGATCGACGCTTTCGCGCCGGATCGTGGTCATCTCATCGCGGCCCCTGTCAGCGAAGGCCGCCGCGGCAATCCGGTGCTGTGGTCACGCCGTTTCTTCCCGGAATTGATGACGCTGGACGGCGATATCGGCGCGCGCAATCTGATCATCAAACATGCCGAAGTCGTCGCCGATGTCCCCGTCGAAGGGCGCGGCGCCTTCCTCGACATCGACACGCCGCAGGCGCTGGAAGAGGCCAGGGGCGGGTCTTTTGCAGTTTGATCTACACTCCAGCTGTCATCACCCGCGAAGGCGAGTGATCCAGTAGACGCCGGCATTCGCGCTTTTATCGCTCCACCGGTGTGTACTGGATCGCCCGGTCAAGCCGGGCGATGACAGTGAGATGCTTGGCTTAAGCGTCCTCGACAACCAACTGCGCCAGGTCCTCCAGCAGACCCGGTCCCGTCGGCGTCCACTTCAGTCTCTCCCGCGTCTGCGCGCTCGACGCCGGCACGTCATGTGTGGCGAACATCGCGAGCCAGCCGAAGAACGCTGGTGCCTCTTCAGGTGCGATCGACTTCACGGGCAGATCGAGCCGCTTGCCGATGGTTTCCGCGATTGCCCGCAGCGTCACGCCTTCTTCTGCGACGGCATGATATTTTGCGCCGGGCTCCGCCTTCTCGATTGCAAGTCGGTAGAGGCGGGCGACATCCAGCACATGCGCGGCCGGCCAGCGCGTCGCGCCGTCGCCGACATAGGCGCAGGCGCCTTGCTGCCGATAGATATCGATGGCTGGTGAGATCAGCCCCTGCCGCCGGGGATCATGCACCTGCGGCAGCCGGACCACGGACACATTCACGCCCGTGGCCGCCACATCGGCCGCAGCTTCTTCGGAGATCGCGCGCGGATGCCGGTCCGATCCGATGATCGCATTGTCCTCCCTGGCGGGCTCGCCCGGCACGGTGCTGGCGAGGCCGGTGCCTGAGGTCACGATCAGCGGCCGGTCGGAGCGCTTGAGCGCCGCACCAAGCCCGGTGACGACGCGGCGGTCGTCAAGGCAATTGGCAACGAAATTCGAGAAATCGTGTTTGAAGGCGAGATGGATCACACCGTCCGCGCGGGCGAGACCGTCCTTGAGCCCATCGAGGTCGTCGATCGAGCCGCGATAAACCTCGGCGCCGGTCTCGGCCAGCGCCTGCGCCTTGGCTTCGGACCGGCACAGCCCGATGACTTCATGGCCGGCGGCTATCAGATCCCTGGTGGTGGCCAGACCGATGAATCCGGTGGCCCCGGTGACGAATACGCGCATGCGAAAACTCCGCTCTTGGTTTGGTGGGACAAAACTGGCGGCGTCTGCTATCATGGTAAAGTCGAGACTTTATCATAGTATAATGGTTGACAGGATGAGCGTCCTTCCAGCGAGCGACAACACTCTTGGAGACTATCTCCGCGACCGCCGGACCAGGCTTGATCCGGGGTCTTTCGGCTTTTCGACCACGCGACGGCGCACGCTCGGTCTGCGCCGTGAAGAGGTGGCGCAGCGCGCCAATATCAGTTCGACCTGGTACACCTTCCTCGAACAGGGCCGCGGCGGCGCGCCATCCGCTGATGTGCTCGACCGCATCGCGCGCGCACTGATGCTGACCGATGTTGAGCGCGAGCATCTGTTTCTGATCGGTCTCGGTCGTCCGCCCGAAGTGCGCTATCGCAAAAGCGAAGGCGTCACGCCGCGGTTGCAACGCGTGCTCGATGCGCTGGAGCCGAGTCCGGCTTTGATTCGAACGGCGATCTGGGATGTGGTCGCGTGGAATCGAGCGGCGACAGTGATGCTCACCGACTACGGCGCGCTGCCGCCCGAGCAGCGCAACATCCTGCGTTTCGTCTTTCTCGATCCGCGTTCGCGGGCCGCGCAATATGACTGGCACAGCGTGGCGCGCTTTGTCGTCGGTGCGTTCAGGATCGATGCCTCCCGCGCCGGCGCCACCGCCGAGGTCGAGCCGCTCGTGAACGAGCTGTGCCGCCTCAGCCCCGAATTTGCGAGTATGTGGCGCGACAATGACGTGCAGGCCCCGCATGGCGATGGCGTCAAGCGTATCCGTCATCCCGCTTTGGGTCCGCTAACCTTCGAATATTCTGCTTTCGTGATCGATGGTCGTACCGATCTCACCATGGTGGTCTACAATCCGGTGGACCCCGAAGATCTCGAACGGATACGCTCC
Organism: Tardiphaga sp. GW821-FHT12E02; assembly: GCF_058807155.1. Classification (NCBI taxonomy): domain Bacteria; kingdom Pseudomonadati; phylum Pseudomonadota; class Alphaproteobacteria; order Hyphomicrobiales; family Nitrobacteraceae; genus Tardiphaga; species Tardiphaga sp. GW821-FHT12E02. The sequence continues at coordinate 4,551,841 of NZ_JBXAQK010000001.1, read as the reverse complement.
CACAGTCGTTTGCCGTAAGCTTCGTCGCGGAAGGTTCCCTTCATTCACCAAGTCGAAACTCCCTCGCGGTAACGTCGTGCCGACTGCACCTCGGGGGAGGGGAAATTGTCATCTCATATGGCTGCGCGCTCTCGCGCGTTTTTTGTCGTTACGCTCATTTTCAGTCTTGCATCCCTGCAACCGGCAATTGGTGCCGGTGCGCTCGCCATCGGTAAATGCGGTGCCTATGGCCAGGCTTATGACCATCCGGCGCAATCGTCTGCACTCGCTGCGGCCAAGAAGGCCTGCAAGGGCGATTGCACCACGCTGACCATGAACCGTGCTTGCGCGGCATTGGCGGTGGATATGGCCAATCCCTGCGGTGCTCATGGTTATGCCGTGGCTCCGCGCATTTCCTCGACGCTGAACGAGGCCACCAAGAAGTGCTACGAGCATGGCGGCAAGGAATGCGTCATCCGCGCCTGGGCCTGTGACGGCAAGGGCTAGCTCGCTTCAACGTCGGCAATATCCGCGACGAGGCTGCCCATATTTGGCCTCGTTGAATCCGCCATCGGCGGTTATTCTGGTGCCGATGATGCCGCTCCGACGAACCATGTTCACACCCGCTGCCGAAAGCCCCGAGCTTCAGGCGGCCCGCGACGCCTTGAACCGTCAGGTGCTGCTCACCGAGCAGCTGCGCATCAAGGCGGTCATCGCAACAGTGGCCATCCTGACTGTCCTGGTGACCCTCGTGCAGATGGTTCTGCCCGATGTCTTCATCGGCATTTCCAACGGCGGGTTCGAGCTTGGCTCGACCTATGTCATCTTCCTGCCGTTTCTGGCGCTCGAGTTGCTCGGCCTCTATCTGGTCGGCCGCCGGGTCGCGCAGAACAAGGACGTGCCGGTCGGGCGGCGCTATCTCAGTGCGCTGATCGAAACCAGCGTGCCCACCGCCGCGCTCTATCTGCATATGACATGGATGGGCGCGAACACGGCACTCGCCTTCGCTGCCCCGCTGACTTATTTCGTTTTCATCATTCTCTCGACGCTGCGGCTGGATTTCTGGCTGTCCACCTTCACCGGCTTCGTGGCGGCGGCGGAGATGTTCGCGCTGGCCATGCTGTATCAGCCAGCCGGCTTCGCCTTCGAGCCGATGCCGGAGGGCCCGTTCCAGTTCGTGCGTGCCATCATGCTTTTGGTCGGTGGCGTGCTGGCGGGCGCGGTCGGCATGCAGCTGCGGCGGCAATTCGAGGCGAGCATCGCGGCCACCGCCGCACGCGATCATGTCACCAATCTGTTCGGCCAGCATGTGTCGCCGCAAGTTGTGGAGCGCCTGCTTGCCAGCGGTGCGGCACCGACCACCGAGATGCGGCAGGTCGCCGTGATGTTCGTCGATATCCGCAATTTCACCGCCGCGACGCGCGTCCACACGCCGCGCCAGGTGGTGGAGCGCCTCGATGAAGCCTTTGCGATTCTGGTCGATGTGCTCGACAGCCATTCCGGCATCGTGAACAAGTTTCTCGGCGACGGATTTCTCGCGCTGTTCGGCGCGCCGATCGAGGACGAGCACGCCGCGCAATGCGCCGTCGATGCGGCGCGAAAAATGCTGGCGGCGCTGGAACAGAACAACAAGGGCAGCGCCTGGCCGCTGCGGATCGGCATCGGCATCCATATGGGCGCGGTCATCGCCGGCAATGTCGGTTCGCCCCGTCGCAAGGAATACACCGTCATGGGCGACACCGTGAATTTCGCCGCCCGCCTCGAGGCGCTGAACAAGGAGTTCGGGTCGCAGCTGCTGATTTCCGCCGCGGTGTGCGATGCCGCGGGTGAATCAGCACGCGACGCGACATTTCTCGGCGATGTCCAGGTCCGTGGCTATGAGCGACCGCAAGCGGTGTGGCGGCTCGGCTAGTTGTCGAAGAAGGGGGCCCGCTTCGGCCGCAGCATGATGCCGAATCGGCCATAGAGGCCGTCGCGGCCGAAATCGTCGGAGACGCGGCCGGCGGCGAAGGTCCACTCATACTCGTCGGTGCGCAGCCCGGTGAGATGAACGCCGAGGCGTGTCTGCCGACTGAAATAGTCGCTCGACAGAGCGGCCTCCGGTCCGATCCAGAATGAGTCGAACAACCGCCAGCCCGCGGCGATGCGCGTGGTGTAACCGGAATCGATGGTGGTGCCGGACAATGCATATTGCACCATCAATTCGGATGTCGGCTCCCACCACAGATCGGCGATGCCGCGCAGCCCGAAGCGCGGACGCCAGCGATCGGGACGGCCGTTCTGGAAAAAGAAATCAACTTCCGCATCGGGACCGACGAGAAACTGCGCTTCCAGTCGGCCGGCGCGGATCATGTAGCCGGGCAGCACAAAGGCGCGGCCGATCTGGGTGTCGTATCTGCCGAAGCGGTCGGTGTAGCGCTCCAGGCTTTCGGAGACGAACAGGCGCAGGATGAAGCCCTCCCGATCGAAGCCGCTCGGCATCCATTGCACGCCGGCGAAGGCGCCAAAACTCCATTTCGAGGCGTCGATCCCGCCGAAATAGACGAGCTTGTCGGGCATGCCGCCGGACAGATAGTCGAACGGTCGCTTGCGCGTCGCGCGGTTGTCGGTGAGTTGCGACCAGAACGACTTCGACCGGGCGGAAGGCAGGATATTGAATTCGAGATCGAGCTCGTCGATTTCCTCCTGGGCGCTGGCAGTGGTCGCCATGGTGAGGGCCAAGGCCAGCCCCGCGCCTCGCATCAGTCGTTCCCAACGCATCGAGCCCCCACCCAACGCAACAGAATGCAACCGTTAATTCAACTTAAGGTAGATTATCTGGGGATAAGCCGACGTCCAGTGTGGATAAGTGAACGATGGGAGAACACCGGAAGAATATTTTAGGTGGCCGCTTGGCAAGGGCGGCGACAGGCGCCGTCGCCTGCGGCCCATCCTTCGAGGCTCGCAAGGGCTCGCGCCTCAGGATGACGGCGGAGCAGGGGGCTTGCGATGTGAGCAGCTCGTTTCACCTCTCGCCACACACTCTCCCGTCATCCTGAGGCGCTCGCCCGCAGGGCGAGCCTCGAAGGACGGCCGCAAACACCGACCTTACACCTGCGGCGCCACCAAATTCTCGATCGCGACACCCTCACGATCCTCGATGATCTCCGCGATCCAGCGCCGATGACAGTGCGTATGGTCGCGCTCATAGCAGAGCACGCAGACCGGACCTGCTTTCATCACCAGCGCGGTAAGCTCGTCCATCTCCTCGCGCGCCTGCGGCGTCGTGAGATGCGCGCTATACACTCTCTCCAGCTGAGCGATATTGCCTGACCGCGCCGCCTCGCGGCCTTCCTTCGGCGTGCCCAGGCCGCGGAGATGCACATAGCCGATGCCGCGCTCGTCGAGCCCGGCCTTGAGCTGCGACTTTGAAAATCCCGGCCGGCGCGAAGCGGCGACAGCGCGGACATCCACCAGCAGCTTCACGCCGGCGGCTTCCAACTCGTCGAGCACGGCTTTCGAAGGTGTCTGCTCATAGCCGATGGTGAAGAGTTTTGTCTGTCGCGCCTTGGCCATGCGCTGCTCCTGACTACACCCGCTCGATCAGCGCCATCGCGCCATGCGGCGCGCGAACCTTGGCTTCGTGGATGACATAGGCAAATACATCGCGCGGCTGCTTCTTCACCTTGCCATCGCCGATACGCGGCAGGTCGGCTGGCTCGCTGCCGCCGGCAAAATCCTGAAAACGTTTGGCCCAGGCATCCAGCGCCTTCGGCGCGTATGCCGTCGGGATCGAGTCTTCGCCTTTCTGCAGACGCAGATAGACGAAGTCCGAGGTGATGTCGGCGATCGCGGGATAGGTCGCGTGTTCCGAGAACACCACGGGGATCTTGTGTTCGCGGAGCAGGGCAATGAAAGCCGGCGTGCAGAAACTATCATGCCGCACCTCGACCACATGGCGCAGCGCGCGGCCATCCAGTTCACGTGGCAGCAGGTCGAGGAAGGCGCCGAAATCGGCCTCGTCGAATTTCTTGGTCGGCATGAATTGCCACAGCACCGGGCCGAGCTTGTCGCCGAGTTCGAGCACGCCGGAATCATAGAACCGCTTCACGCTGTCGCCGGCCTCGGCCAGCACTTTGCGGTTGGTGGCGAAGCGGGGGCCCTTCAGCGAGAAGACAAAATCATCCGGCACCTCGCTCGCCCATTTGCGAAAGCTCTCGGGCTTTTGCGAGCCGTAATAGGTGCCGTTGATCTCGATGGAGGTCAGTTTCGAGGCGGCGTAATTGAGTTCCTTCGCCTGCGTCAGCTTGTCCGGATAAAACGTCCCGCGCCAGGGCTCGAAGGTCCAGCCACCGATGCCGATGCGGATTTTGCCGGTTTTCGCTGCCATTCCAGGTCCTCCAGGTTTCTTGCGGCCACCCCTTGCGGAACGGCCAACCCATTCCTATCTCTCATTCAACGGCAACGTCGATGCTTAATAGCTCCGCGGCCGAGACGACCTTGAATGACCAAGACCTTAAATGGGATAGGCGCGCCGGATGTACGTGCGCCGGGTTGTTCGGGGTCGTTTGCATTTTGGGCTGTTGCCAAGGGCAATGCCACCCGTTTCCCGCATACAATCAAACGGTTGACGCGTTCCCGCTGCGCCTTGGCAGGCTGTCGCCCGGCAGATATATGCTGGCGCCATGAGCGATGCCATCACACTTGGGAACGGACAGGTCGAGCGCGCGGGCATGCCGCTGCAGCTTTCTGTCGTCGTCCCCACTTTCAACGAGCGCGGCAATGTGGCCACCCTGGTCCAGCGCCTCGACGCAGCCCTCAAGGGCATCGCGTGGGAAGTCATTTTCGTCGACGACAATTCCCCCGATGGCACCACGGATGCCGTGCGCGATCTGGCGCGGACCGATTCGCGCGTTCGCTGCATCCGTCGCATTGGCCGCCGCGGCCTGTCCGGTGCATGTATCGAAGGAATGCTGGCATCCTCTGCGCCGTGTGCCGCCGTCATCGACGGCGATTTGCAGCATGACGAAACGCAGCTCGCAAAAATGCTCGGCCTGATCGAGCAAGGCCACGCCGATCTCGTCATCGGCAGCCGCTATATCGACGGCGGCAGCGCCGACAGTTTTGACAACAAGCGCGCCGGCTTCAGCAAATTCGCGACTGTTCTCGCCCAGCAGGTGCTGCGCGTGCGTGTCGCCGATCCCATGAGCGGCTTCTTCATGGTCCGCCGCGATCGCTTCGAGCAGTTGGCGCCGCAGCTCTCGACGCAGGGCTTCAAGATCCTGCTCGATGTCGTCGCCACCGCGCGCGGCACGCTGCGCATCCAGGAAGTGCCCTATACATTCGGCTCGCGCCTGCATGGCGAGAGCAAGCTCGATTCCATGGTGGCGCTGGATTTCCTCGGCCTCATTCTGGCAAAGCTCACCAACGACATCGTCTCGCTGCGCTTCCTGCTGTTCGCGCTGGTCGGCTCGATCGGTCTGGTCGTGCATTTCTCCGTGCTGTTCGTCGGGCTCGAGGCCTTTGCGCTGCCCTTTGCGGAGGCGCAGGGCATCGCCGCCTTCTGCGCCATGACCAGCAATTTCCTGCTCAACAACTTCCTCACCTATCGCGACCAGCGCCTGAAGGGCCTCCGCATCCTGCAGGGCCTGATCCTGTTCTATCTCGTCTGCAGCGTGGGCCTGCTCGCCAATGTCGGCGTCGCCTGGTCGGTATTCGACAATGAGCCGGTGTGGTGGATCGCCGGTGCTGCCGGCGCGCTGATGGGCGTCGTCTGGAATTACGCCATGTCCGGCCTGTTCGTGTGGCGCAAGCGGTGACGGCTACCGATACGCGCATGGTCCGCGGCGCGTTTGCCGTGGTCATCGGCCTCGTGTTGTTGCGCCTCGCAGCCTCCGCATGGACGCCGCTGACCTTCGACGAAGCCTATTACTGGACCTGGTCGAAGCATCTCGCCGGCGGCTATTACGATCACCCGCCGATGGTCGCCGTCGTCATCCGCATCGGCACCCTGATCGCCGGCGATACGCCGCTCGGCGTCCGCCTGTTCTCCGTGCTGCTCACGCTGCCCATGAGCTGGGCGATCTATCGGGCCACGGAGCTCCTGTTCGGCGGCAAGCGCATCGCGGTGTCTGCGATGCTGCTGCTCAATGCGACCATGATCGTCTCGGTCGGCCTGATGATCGTGACACCCGATGCGCCGCTATTGGTCGCATCGAGCTTCGTCATTCTCGCACTGGCGCAGGTCGCCGCGACAGGGCGGGGCGTCTGGTGGCTCGCGGTCGGCGTCGCCGTCGGCCTCGCGCTGCTGTCGAAATACACCGCACTGTTCTTCGGCGCCGCGATCCTGATCTGGCTCGTCGCCGTGCCAAACAACCGCCGCTGGCTGATCTCGCTTTGGCCCTATCTCGGCGGCATCACCGCCTTCGCGGTGTTCTCGCCGGTGCTGTTGTGGAATGCCGATCACCAGTGGGTGTCGTTCATCAAGCAGCTCGGCCGCGCCCGGATCGATGAGTTCAGGGCCGCCTATATCGCCGAGCTGATCCCGACCCAGTTCATCTTCGCGACGCCTTTGGTCTTCATTCTCGGCACCATGGGCCTCTACGCGCTGGCCCGCCGTCCGTCCGGCGCGCTGTCGGCGCGGGTGCTGGTCAGCGCCATGGTCTGGGTCATCGCGCTGTATTTCGCCTGGCACGCGCTGCATGCGCGGGTCGAGGCCAACTGGTTCGCGCCGATCTATCCCGCCTTCGCCATCGCCGCCGCCGTCGCTGCCACCATGGTGCGGTGGCAGGGCCGGGCACAGCGCACCGTCGAGACCTGTCTGCGCTGGGCCACGCCGGTCGGCGCCGTGATGTTCGTGGCACTGGTGGTCCAGGCCAATACCGGCCTCCTGTCCGGCTACAAGCGCGATGCCACCGTGCGCAGCATCGGCGTCGGCTTCCCCGAACTCGCCGCCGAGATCGAGGCCGTCCGCCAGCGCACCGGCGCCACCTGCGTGCTGGGGCCGGACTATGGAACCACGAGCTGGCTGATGTTCTACCTGCCGAAAGGCACCTGTGTGGCCCAGCGTGGTCAACGCATTCGCTGGATCAACATGCCCGAGCCCTCTGCGCGGCAACTGGCCGGCAAGCTGCTACTGGTCGCGAGCCCGGGCCTGATGAATGACCCCGACTGGCGCGGGACCTTCAGTCGCGTGGAAAAGGTCGCCGACCTCACGCGCAAGCGTGGCCCGCTGGTGATCGAGGATGTCGAGCTCGACCTGCTCGAAGGCCCGACCGGTGAGGTATTCGATCGCTCACTGCCGCCGGAACTCGGCGGCCGTTAAGCTCGTCCAAGAAAATTGCGAGCAGGATTGAACCTTCGTCCGGGGGGCGACGACCCATAACCGCACACAGACATGGGCGGTGATTGGGAAAATGGACAACACACAGCTTGCTTTCAGCAACCACTCCGACTTCACGACCAACCGGGCGCCTTTGCAGGACAGCCCATCGGCAGCTCCCACGCAGCCGGATGTCGTCAACCTGACCGATGTCGGCGGCCTGCGCGGCGCGCGTATCGCCAGCGTCATCAACCAGATCAATGAGAGCTTTGCCGACCAGCAGTTCTCGACCCGCGTGGTCGCCGAGAAGCTTGGTCTGTCCGTCCGCTACGTGCAGGATCTGCTGCAGGGCTCCGGCCTCAGCATCACCGATCGCATCATGCAGCTCCGCCTCGACAAGGCGCGCCGCATGCTCACCGAGGATCGGCAATGCGTGCTGAAGATCAGCGAAGTCGCCGGCAGCTGCGGCTTCAACGAGCTGTCCTATTTCCACCGCAGTTTCCGCCGCCGCTTCGGCGTGTCGCCCGCGAAATTCCGCATTCAGTCGATGAATGGGTGAAGCGCGGCGCTTGTAGGATGGGTTGAGCGCAGGCGCATAGCGCCGGAGCGATACCCATCACCACATGCTCCGTGCTTGTCGTGATGGGTATCGCTTCGCTCCACCCATCCTACGCATTCGCGGCTCACGTCTTTCTGAAATATTCCAGCGTCCCGCGGCCGATAACGTGATCCTCCGGGATCACTGCATCGGCCGCGATGTCTTGTGCCTTTGCCAGCCGCGCATAGAGCGCGCCGAAATCGCGATAGCTCTCCTCCAGCAGTTTCTCAAAGCTTTCGATGACGAAATAGGTCTGCTGGAAATCGTCGATGATGTAATCCGTCCGCATCACCCGTTCGAGATCGAAGGCGATGCGGTTGGGCGAGGGGTCTTCCAGCGCGAACACCGACTCCGTCGCTGACGACAGGATGCCGGCGCCGAAGATGCGCAGGCCATCCGCGCTTCTCATCAATCCGAACTCGATCGTGTACCAATACAGCCGCGCCAGGTTCTTCAGCTGGCCGAGCGCCATCGCCCGCTGGCCGCCTTTGCCATAGGCTTCCATGAAATCCGCATAGACGGGATTGGCCAGCAAGGGCACATGGCCGAACACGTCGTGAAAGATGTCCGGCTCCTGCAGATAGTCCATCTCGCTTTCCGGACGGATGAAGGCGCCGGCCGGGAAGCGGCGGTTGGCGAGATGGTCGAAGAACACCTCGTCCGGCACCAGCTCCGCGACGGGCACCACCTGCCAGCCCGTCAGCGGCATCAACCGTGCGCTCAGTTTGGCCATGTCGGGAATGCCGCCCTCGGAGAGCTGCAGCTTCTGCAGGGCGCTCAGGAATTCGTGGCAGGCGCGGCCGCGCAAGACGGTCTGCGCGCGGGCGAACAGCCGGTCCCAGCGGTCGTGCTCGGCAGCGGAATAGGACGTCCAGTCCTGATCAAGCGTGAAGTCGGCGCGGCGGGGCGCGACGAGATAGCGGTTCTTTCCGGTCGATTGATCCAGCGTGGTCATGACTCGCTCCGGTGCCAGCGCGAGTCTACGGCGCCGCCGGCCGTTGGTTCCCGGTCGCCTCCGCCTGCCGAATAGGCAGAAAGAAAGAATTTCTTTCTCCGACTGGCGGCACGATAGCGATCCACCAAGCCCGGGCCTGCATTTGCAAGGCGGTTTCCTTGCCGAAACGGTGGCCCGATGACATTTTTAGCTAGCTAACAAAGCTGCTTCCGAAGCTGTCGGATGTGCCGCAAGGCGCTCACGGCGGCAGCAAAAACAGCCACCATTGCCGGCTTCTGCCACCTGCTCACGCGAGCGGGACCGCGCGATTGTGTCTGCAGGCGGCAGCGAAACAACGTCTTTCAACCAAAGGATCACGATCGTGCGCTCCGCTTTGTTGTCCCGGCTTCTCTCTGCTGCTCTCGCCTCGGTCATGCTGACCACCGGCATTGGTGCAGCCTGTGCGGCTGACGTCTGGCCGAGCCGTCCGATCAAGCTCGTGGTCCCGTTCCCGCCGGGCGGCGCCGCCGATATTTCGGCGCGCGTGTTCGCCGACAAGCTCGGTGAATCCCTGAAGCAGACCGTGGTGGTCGAGAACAAGGCCGGTGCGGGCACAGCGATTGCGGCCGAAGCCGTCGCCAAGGCCGATCCCGATGGCTACACGCTGTCGCTGGCGCCGGCCGGTCAGCTCACCATCCTGCCGCATATCAACACCAAGGTGCAGTTCGACCCGTTCAAGAGCTTCACCCCGGTCTCGATCCTGACCTCGGTGCCCTATGTGCTCGCCGCCAGCCCCGACGCGCCGGTGTCGAACGTCAAGGAACTGGTGGCGGCTGCCAAGCGCGAGCCCGGCAAGTTCACCTATTCGTCCTGCGGCCCCGGCACGCTGTGCCATCTGAGCGGTGAACTGTTCAAGAGCCTCACCGACACCGATCTGCTGCACGTCCCGTTCAAGGGCTCGGCACCTGCGGTGAATGCGCTGCTCGGCAATCAGGTCAACCTGTCCTTCGATACGCTTACTGTGCTTGCCCCGCAGATCCGCGACGGCAAGGTGAAGGGTCTGCTCGTCACCAGCCGCGAGCGTTCGCCGCAACTGCCGAACGTGCCGACCGCTGCTGAAGCCGGCGTGAAGGACTTCGTCGTCGATAGCTGGTTCGGGCTCGTGGTGCCGGCCGGGACGCCCGACGCCATCGTTGATCGCCTGAATGCCGAAGTGGTCCGCATCGGCGCGCTGCCGGATGTGAAAGAACGCCTGGAAGCGCAGGGCCTCGACGTCACCACCTCGACCCGCGAAGCCTTCGCCAGGACCATCAAGGATGACCATGTCCGCTGGGGCAAGGTCGTGGATGCCGCCGGCGCCAAGCTGTATTGAGCTTCGGTCTAGCTATGAAATGAAGAAGGGCCGGGTTGAATTTCAACCCGGCCCTTCTCGTTTTCTGTAGGGTGGGCAAAGCGACTTGTCCGCCATAGCGCGAAGCGCGACGGCGCAAGCGTGCCCACCATTGTCGGTCGCGTGCGAAATGGTGGGCACGTCGCTTCGCGCCGTCGCCCACCCGACGTCTTACGCCGCCGCCTTCGCATCGATCGGATGCGGCGCACGAAATGCGACCGCCAGCCTGTTCCACACATTGATGGCGCCGATGGCCGTGGTGATCTTCACGCATTCGTCGTCGGAAAAATGCTTGCGGAGTTCGTCATAGGCGTCGTCCGGCGCGCGCGTCTGTGCGATCAGCGTGACCGCATCGACCCAGGCGAGCAGCGCGCGTTCGCGCGGCGTGTAAAGCGTCGCCTCGTGCCACACCGAGACGAGATTGATCCACTGCTCGCTGAGCCCGTCGTGCCGCGACTCCTTCACATGCATGTCCACGCAATAGGCGCAGCCATTGATGATCGAGGCGCGCAGCTTGATGAGATGGATGATCGCGGGCTCGAGGCCGCTCTCCTTCACCACATAGCGGTCGAGATTGTAGACGGCCTTGTAGGCGTCGGGGGAGGCCTTGGCGAAGTTGATACGCGGTGACATGACAGTTCTCCTTCGGTTAAGTGAGATCAGTTGGCGCTGCGGCGCCGTTCGTTGAGTTCGAGAAAGGCGCAACCGCGCGCGGCGATCGCGCCATCGCTGTCCTTGGACCGGAGATCGCCGAGCACATCGGCGAGGGTGACTTTTGCCAGTTCGTCGCGATAGACGCGCTCGGCGCGCAGCATCGCGGCATTGATGGAGCAGGGCGCTTTCGGCTTGCCCGGCAGCGGATTGGGACCGCGCTGGCGGATCTCGGCGCAGCGAAACGCGGGCGCCGTGCCTTCGATGGCGAGCACCAGATCGAGCAGCGTGATGTCCTGTGGCGCGCGGGCGAGGCGATAGCCGCCGGTCGGGCCTGGCTTCGCTGCGACAATGCCGGCGCCCGACAGCGCCTGCAGGTGCTTCAGCAGATAGCTGGTGGAGACACCGTGGAAGTCGGCGAGTGCGGCCGCCGACAGCACGCCATCACTGGTGAGTCCCGCCATCATGGCCACGCTGTGAATGGCCTGCTCGACACCATCGCTCATCTTCATCGGGAGACGCCTTCAACTAATCATGGATATTTATTGTCCGTGATTAGTTCGCATGTCAATGTGTGGGCGTAGGGCGGATGAGGCGAAGCCGTCATCCGCCGCGGAGTTTCAGCCATAACCTCGGCCGGCGGATGACGCTGCGCTCATCCGCCCTACGGGTCAAAGCCATTTGTTCTTATTTTGTTCTTGACAAAATTCCCATATTCATCATGATCCCTCCCGTCTCGTTCGGTGAGGGGCGCTCTCATGAGGCGTCTTTTGAGCGGAACGTAGATGCGGCGCCTGCGGGCTTGAGGCAAACGCAGCCTCTCGCACTCGGGTGGTCGAGGGTCACCGTCCGGGCCCAATACGGGGCCCTGCCGCTAGCGCGGCTGGACGTGGTGCGGGCGAAGGCGGAGAAATCCGTCGGATGACTCCCGATGGGAGTGCCCAGTACCCGGAAGAACGGTCCTTCGACTAACAAGACGTCGCGGTGGCGCGCCGTAAGGCGTTGCGCGGCTCAGGCTTGCTGGCGATCCAGCAGGCAGGGGCAGCGTCAAGTCCACTCACGTGCGCCTTGCGGCGTGCCACCTCCCCTCATGTCTGCGAGGGGAGACCTGCTCACACCTCGGACGCCACGAGCGCCGCGAGACTGCGAGAGCGTGGCTGTTTGACAGGTCGATCAGGAAGTCGCGCGCGGACCGTTGTGCTCCCTCCCTCAAGCGTGGCGCAGCCACGCGCAGTGGGGAGGGAGAAGAAATAATCTCTCAATTCACCAATTTCGGCCGCCGGATCGGCGCATCCTTCGCGTTCCCCAGCCCGATGCCGCTCACATGCAGCGAGGTCTCCCACAGCGGCTCCAGCGTCTTCAGCGAGGACAGCACGCGCAGTTCGACGCCGGCATCGCTCAGGGCCTTTTCGATATTGTCGATGCGCTCGACATTGATCGGCATGGTCGGTGCAGGCGACACCCACATGCCTGCATTGCCCAGTGACTCGAAGCCATCGGGCGCAAGCTCGTAGCGATAGATGGTGATCTGCGAGAGGCGGTCGAGCCAGCCGAGCTCGATATGCGCGACCATGCGGCAGGACGTCATCTTCTTGTAGGCGGTGAGATATTCCGGCGTCGTCGCCTCGGTTGGCCAGACGAAGACCCGCGGGCAATCACGCGGAAACAGATACATCGCCTGATGCCAGTCATCGATCGCCCACACCAGTGGCTCGGCAACCCCTTGCGGATCGGGCTGCGGCATCACGACGTCGATATTGCTCTGGGGGCTGAAATGGAACAGGCGCATCCGCGCACTCAATGACAGGTGCGCCTGAGGCGTCAATCCTTGCGATCTCTTTTCACGCGTGTGTCGGCAAGTCTGGTTCCGGAACGTCTTCCAATCACGGCACGTTCAACCCGCTTACGGAGGATATGTCATGACCGGTACCCTGACCCCCGCCGCCGACCTCGTGACGTCGAACACCTATCGCTTCCCCAATGAAAGCACTGATTATCGCGCCGCGCGCAATGCGCTGCTGGTCGAGGAGATCGAATTGCGCCGCCATATCGAGCGAGTCGCGGAGATGCGCCGCACGCTGCCCGATGGCGGGGCGGTGACGGCCAACTATCAATTCATCGGCGAGAGTGGCCCGGTATCCTTCGAAGGCCTGTTCGGCGACAAGCAGACGCTGGTGACCTACTCCTACATGTTCGGCCCACAACGCGAGCGGCCATGCCCGATGTGCACCTCGCTGCTGTCGGCCTGGGATGGCGAGGTGCCCGACATCACCCAGCGCGTCGCCCTGGCCGTGATCGCGCGCTCGCCCATCGCGCGACTCACGGCGTTCAAGCGCGAGCGCGGCTGGCACCATCTGCCGTTGTATTCCGACCCGTCCGGGGACTTCAGCCGGGACTATTTCGGGCTGACCAAGGAGGGCGGGGACGACGCCGCGTTCAATGTCTTCACCCGCCGGGACGGTTCCATCCGGCACTTCTGGGCCGGGGAGATGAGTGGCGCCACGGCCGATCCCGGCCAGGACCCCCGCGGCGCCCCCGACCTGATGCCGATCTGGACCATCCTCGATTGCACCCCGGAAGGGCGTGGAACCGACTGGTATCCAAAGCTGAATTATTAACAAATTCAGCAGCTTGAGCTTGTGATCCGGCGGATTGTGACGGCGGCTGGATCGGTTGCCAATCGCGCAGAACAGTTCCAGACAAGGCGCGACGGCTAAAGTTCCCTCAGAATTGAGTGCGTCAGGCCGGATGGGTGCCGACGAGGCCGGGGATTTGTGTCCCGAAACGGGACGTAAAAAACCACCGCAGGCACGTTAATTTCTCTTCACCTGGCACGCAAAAAGGCCATTATTGGCAGGCTTTTAGACGCCGATGGGGACTTGGTGGGGATCTTCCGATTAATCCGCATTTAACTAAAACTCGCCTTAATGGCGCTTCGCATTCCTGCGGGATTGCTGCCGTGGATGGTTTGGTCCACTGGCGCAAGTCTCCCGGGACGCGCAGTCATTTTGTGTGGACGTCAGGCGTATGAGTAATCGTGGACGAGCGTTGAATTCCCGAGCGCCCTCTCGCCAAGGCCAGGCAGTGACGAACACGCTTTCCAACAATTCCCGGTCGACCAATTCACGCACGTTCTTCTGGGCAGGCGCCGCATTGGCAGCGGTTGCTCTCACCGGCGGATGGACGCTCGCCGGTAAGCTTTTCCACTCCGGCGAACTCGAACCGGCGATGGTGACTGCAAGCCTCGGTCCCGATTCCGGTGTCGGTAACTCGTCCTTCGCGGAGCGCTTCAATCAGCGCACCGAAGCCAACGCCAATTTCTCCGACCGTTTCGAGCCTGCACGCCGCACGCCGCTGGCTGGCTCCGCGCCGATGGCGGCACCGAAGCAGGATCGCGGACAGGTCGCCTGGTTCGCGCCGAATTCCATGGGCGCCTCGCCGGATCGTTTCGCGCGCCGCGTTGCCGATCAGCCGACCGTGCCTGCGCCTGCTGTGAAGTCGCAGGAAGTCGCCCTGATGCAGCCGTCGCCGACGGTGAAGCAACTCATTGCCAGCATCCCGATGCCCGCCGTGCGTCCGCAGGATGCGCGCGAGACATCACAGGGCAATCAGCAGACCGCACAGGCGCCGACGCCGAAGGGCGGCGCTTATGGTCATGACGCGCTGGTGCAGCGCGCCCGCATGGCGCTGGCCTCGCAGCCGAAGAACGCCAGCCTCAACATCTTCGAAAAACTGTTCGGCGGCAGCGCGCCGAAGAACGGCCCGGTGCTCGCTTATGCTGGCCATGACGGCGGCGTGCTGCCGAATGGCCAGGATGCCGAGCCAGCCGCCGACCAGCCCGGCGAAATCGATCGTCTGACGGCCGTCTATGACATCACCGCCAAGCGCGTCTACATGCCCGACGGCACGCGGCTGGAAGCCCATTCCGGTCTCGGCTCGCGCATGGACAATCCGTCCTACGCCCATGAGCGCATGCGCGGCGTGACGCCGCCGCACATCTACGATCTCAAGCCACGCGAAGCTCTCTTCCACGGCGTGCCCGCGCTGCGCATGACGCCCATCGGCGGCGAGAGCGCCATCTATGGCCGCAATGGTCTCCTGACCCACAGCTACCTGCTCGGGCCGAACGGCGACTCCAACGGCTGCATTTCCTTCAAGGAATACGACAAGTTCATCCAGGCCTATCGCCGCGGTGAAGTGAAGCGCATCGTGGTTGTCGCCAAGCTCGACTAAGTTCTAGCTTGGGCGCGCGGCGCCCGCCGATCACGCTCAGCGAAAATCGACACTGCGCAAGATGATTCCGCGCGGCGTTCCTTCGAACTCGTTCTTCTCGAATTTCTTGTTCGCGCTGTCCTCGATGCGATCGCGCAGCCGCAGGAATTGCTCTTGGCGCTGCTCCGGCTTCGTGCGGCTCGATTGATCGAGATCGTCCATCGCCGATGTCGAGATGGCGCAAGCGACCTCCGCCTCTGCGTTCATCATCGAGAAGCGTACGACACCCCGGTCATCGTCAAAGCTCTGATAGGCGCCGCTGGTCAGGGCCATGATGGCCTCCTTTATTGTCGTTTGCTGCCTGCAGGATCAGTTGCTCTCGGCAAGCCGCGTGAAATCGTCGAGCACCATGGCAATCAGGTCGCGATGGCGGGTGTCCTGCGGACCGAGCGACGCGGCGTAGAGATTGAGAACGTAGCGCGCATTGGCAGCTGCTTCCGGCCAGGTACTCGCGCGCGTGGCGAGCAATTGCACTTCGATCTCGCTCTGGCGATCGCGCAAGTCTTTCGCGTTCGCTTCGACATCCGCGAGCGCCCGGCGCAGATCGGTCGCCTTCTGCGCGGCCATGCCGCGGCGGCTGTCGAGTTCGACGGGCTCATCCGTCATCGGACACACTCGCATCGATGCGCTGCGCATCGGACAGTTCGATAGAGCCGATGGAAATCATCTCCATGGAATTGCCATGCGGCGGCGCGCAAGGCACCGTGATCATCGTGGCTGTGCGCCGATAGCTCGCAAAGGACAGGCCTTCGATCATCTCTTCGTCGGTGACGACATCGTAAGTGCCGGCGGGAAGCAGCCGGTCGATGCTGGTCAGCCGAAACGGATGCTTGAACGTGATGCTTTCGCGCCGCGATCTGGTCGTCATGCGCGCGCACCGTTGTAAAGGTCTGGCATCGCATGACGGTGCGCCTATTCGTGGCGATTAGCTATCTATTTCTGGGCAGCAGGATCAATCGCGCTGCCATGCCGCGCTTTATGCTCGCAATTGCCGGAGAGAACTGCGCATGCTGTTGAAGCAATGAGGCAATTCGCATGAGGTGCATCGCATGAAGATCCGCGTCGGCTACGAGATGGTCTATGATTTCCCGCAGGCCACGCCGATGCTGATCGTGATGGGCACGCATTTCACCCGGATGTCGGACGTCATCGTGCCGGATTTCCTGGTCACCGAGCCTGCCGTGCCGATCACGCCCTATCGCGATGGCTTCGGCAACTGGTGCAGCCGCATCGTGGCGCCGGCCGGTCGGATGCGGCTGACCGCGGATGGCATCGTCAATGACAGCGGCAAGCCCGATGCCATCGTGCCGGGGGCGGTTCAGCATGCGGTGGAAGATCTGCCGGCTGAGACCATCGTCTATCTGCTCGGCAGCCGCTATTGCGAGACCGATCGGCTGTCGGAGACCGCGTGGCAACTGTTCGAGAAAACCGAACCGGGCTGGGCGCGCGTGCAGGCGATCTGCGATTTCGTGCACAATCACATCGCCTTCAACTACATGGATGCCCGCGCCACCATGACCGCGTTCGATGTTTATAACGAAGGCAAGGGCGTGTGCCGCGATTACGCGCATCTCGCCATTACCTTCTGCCGCTGCATGAATATTCCCGCGCGCTATTGTACCGGCTATCTCGGCGATATCGGCATGCCGAAGCCGTGGGCCGATGGCGACTTTGCCGGCTGGTTCGAGGCCTATCTCGGCGGCGCCTGGCATACATTCGATGCCCGCAACAACATCCCGCGCATCGGCCGCGTGCTGATCGCCCAGGGCCGCGATGCGGCCGATGTTCCGATCACGCAGACATTCGGGCCGAATACGCTGCTGAGCTTCAAGGTATGGACCGACGAAGTCGATGAAGGCGTCGCGCCGCGCCCGAATTGATTCGCGGGCGAAACGCCGCCATTTTCAGCAGCGATGCGCGGGCATATGGGGGAACCGAGAGCGGGGTGATGAATTTGATTTGTCACAAGCGCGGAGGACACCCGACCATGGCCTCGAATACTGTGATCTTGAATACAAATGTCTCGAAGCTCGCATCCACCATGATGGCGGTAGCCATGATGATCGGAACCGTTGTCACTGCGCATGCGCAGGGTGGCACCGAGGCGCAGCGCGAGGCCTGCATGCCCGACGCGTTCAAGCTGTGTGCGACGTCGATGCCCGACGAAGGGCGCGTTGAAAATTGTTTGCGCGCCGCAGGGCCACGATTGAGCCGCGCCTGCTACGACGTGTTTTATCCCCAGCAGGCCGCCGCACCCAATCAGGTCACACGCGGCCAAGCGCCGACGCGTGATCGCATGCAGCCATCGGCACCGCAGCGCCCGCAGAATCCATCCATGCCACAGGTGCCGCCGGGACCCGAGCCCGACGACGAGTGAGCGACGCGAGCCGGAAATGATAAAGGCGGCGCTGATCTGCGCCGCCTTTATCCTATGCGCGCAAGCCGACGCTTAGCGGCAGACGCGAACCTTGTTCACGACGCGACGCCCATAAGGGCCACGCTTCACGACCGTGCGCACGGTGCAGACCGGACCGCGACGAATGATGGTGGTGCGGCCAGCGTGATGCGGACGGCCGTGATAGTGGCGATGCTGCGACGAGAAGTCCGTGAGCGGCGCTGCGACATTCGTCTTGTCGATGGTGATTGTCGTCGCAGACGCGGGCGAGACAAGCGAGGCCAGACCAATCGTGGCGGCAGCGGCAATGGCAAAAGCAAATTTCTTCACGGGTATTCTCCTTGACGCAGGCCGATAAGGTTATCGGCGCATGCGCGAGAGTTACGTGTTTCGAATGAACCGAAGCTGAAGAAAATGCGGCGGGAAGGGGGCGCGCGTGTCGATGCCGCTCGAGCGTGTCCTTCAGAACCGAAAAGCCCCGGCATCGCTGCCGGAGCTTCCGTCTGCTTCGGAGCGAATGTTGGCGCGTTTGATTATCGCGCGCCACCCGTGACATGCAGCGTCTCGCCCGTCACGTAAGACGCTGCATCCGATGCGAGGAACGCCACCACCGACGCGATCTCTTCAACCTTGCCGACGCGGCCGAGCGGCGTCACGCTCTCGACCCAGTTGCGCATCTCGCCTTCATGAAATCCAGCCGACACCACGCCCTCGGTAACGATCATGCCGGGATTGACGGCATTGACGCGGATCTTCTTCGGCGCGAGTTCTTTCGACAGCACCGAAGTGATGGCATCCACCGACGCCTTGGTGGCGGTGTAGACCGCGCTGTTCGGCGGTGCCATCGTCGAGACGCCCGACGAGATATTGATGATGCTGCCGCCATTCGGATTGAAATGCCGCACGGCCTCCTGCGAGGCCAGCAGCAGCCCCAGCACGTTCACGCCGAACTGGCTGTGAAAGTGCTCCGGCGTGATGCCGTCGAGCGGGGAGAAAGCGTAGATGCCTGCATTGTTGACCAGGATGTCGATCGGCCCGAACGCCTTGACCGTCTCAGCCACCGCCGCTGCAGCGCCGCCCGATGAGGCGAGATCGCCATGCACCGCGATCGCCTTGCCGCCCTTGGGTGATGGCGGCTACGACCTTGTCGGCGCCCGCCTTGCTCGACGCATAATTGACGCCGACCGCAGCGCCAGCCGCGGCCAGCTGAATGGCGATCTCGGCGCCGATGCCCTTCGATGCGCCGGTCACCAGCGCCACTTTGCCTTCGAATGTCTTGGTCATGATCGTGATCCCCTATTGGATGCTTCAATAGTTCGGAAGTATGGGACTATTGAACAAGCGCAAGGGGGCGCCTATATCTTTTTTCATGGCACAGTTCGTTCACCCCGCGACGATAGACATCACGCTAGCAGGCGTGCTGTCCGCGCTGGCCGATCCCATCCGGCTGCAGATCGTCCGCGGCCTGCTGCAGGAGAGCGGCTGCCTGTCCTGCACCGCGGCCTCGCCATGCCCGACCATCGCCAAGTCCACATTGTCGAACCATTTTCGCGTGCTGCGCGAGGCCGGGCTGGTGCAGACCAGCAAGAAGGGCGTGGAGCATCAGAACACGGTGCGGGCGGCGGATATCGAGGCGCGGTTTCCGGGGCTGCTGATGGCGATCCTGGCGCATTCGATGAGTGATGGGGCGGCGGTGGCTGCGAGCTGACGACCCAGCATCTTGTGCGTCAGTTGTGTCGAAGTGGCGCGCCGACGCGCGAAGAGCGTCAGGTAAGGATCAAGCGATGACGAAGATCAAGGACCTGCACAAGACTTGGAGCAAGGACGACGCATATCGCAAGGAATACGATGCGCTGGAACAGGAATTCACTGTAATGGCGACTGACGCCAACGCGGAGCATAATGCTGATCTCGGTCAGGCCCAACGACCTCGACGCAACGAAGCTACTTAGCGGTCGCGCAAACAGTAATCTGCTAACCCGTTGTAGGGCTACTAAACGTTGGAGAAGAACGGTGCCATTCGACGAGCCGATCCATATCTATCAGTTCAATCTTGTCTGACATTGCTGCGGATTGCTTCGCCTCGTCAGTAAACGTGGATGTCGTCACTATATAACCTCGAAAGGCGCCTTGTTCTTCTACAACGCCCTTGAATTGTTGAATGACAGGACGACCAACACGATTTTCCGTGGTGTTTCGTTTGCATTGGATCACGAGCAGGCCTTCGTTGTGGACAGCAAAACCATCGACACCAAAGTCGTTTGATTTGCGGGTAGGCCACGCTTCAAGACCTGCGCTTGCATAAAAGCTCATGACGTGTTGCTCGAAGCGGAACGGGTCCATTTCGAGGAGACTTGCGGATAAATCAAAATCGTCCGTAGGCATCTTGTAACGGGTGGGGTCTGCGGGCTGCTGCTTCATGGCAGCTTTCATCGCTGCACTGGTTTGTCGCAAACGCTCGTCTTCGATGATGATGTCGATGATGTCGGCTATGTGTGGGCGCGATTCCGGATTGGTGATGACGGCCTCAATAATCGATGTGATGCCGGCAGCGCCAAGAAAGATCAGAAGCAAGACGGGGACGCCCAAGGCTCCGCCGAATGCAGCAATACCTGCTCCTTGACCGCCGACGATCGGCAGCGCGGCAAGAGTGGCAGGGATCGCGATCTTTACGGATAGCGGAAGATTGGATTGACGATAATTGGCAACAGCAACTGCGACGCTTCCGCCAATTGCTTTGAAAGCCGAGCGTGAATTGATGAGCTCGTTCAACTGGCGAAATTTCGCAACGGAGCGAAGGTCGCTCCCGACAATTTCGCGCGATTGAGCGAGCCAGCGGATCGCCGAAATCCGGTCCTCAGGTCTGATCGCATTTTTGAGAGCGGTGGCGAACAAGCCGACCAGCCATTGTCTAATTTTGTCGCTAGCCGTTTGAAACATGTGAGCCGCTTCAGCTTGGGAGCATTTAGCTCGTTTGTTCAATGGTAGCTCAAGCTTTGGACAG
Source organism: Tardiphaga sp. GW821-FHT12E02 (assembly GCF_058807155.1). NCBI lineage: Bacteria > Pseudomonadati > Pseudomonadota > Alphaproteobacteria > Hyphomicrobiales > Nitrobacteraceae > Tardiphaga > Tardiphaga sp. GW821-FHT12E02. The sequence goes on along the minus strand of NZ_JBXAQK010000001.1, from coordinate 4,531,318 downwards.
TGCAATTTCTCTTTGGTTCGAATCGTCGTTGTCGGACGGCTTTACGCTGCGAAGATCGCGTGAATCTCCTGCCAAAAACGAAAACCCCGGCATCGCTGCCGGGGTTCTGCATTCGATAGTGCGAGCTAAGCCCGGACTTAGAAGTCCATGCCGCCCATGCCGCCGCCCGGAGGCATGCCGCCGGCACCGGCGCCACCCTTCTTCGGAAGCTCAGCGACCATGGCTTCTGTCGTGATCAGCAGCGAGGCAACCGAGGCTGCGTTCTGGATCGCGGCGCGCACAACCTTGGTCGGGTCGATGATGCCCTTCTTGAGCATGTCACCATAGGTGCCGCTCTGGGAGTCGAAGCCGTAAGCATAGGTCGCGGTCTCGAGCACCTTGCCGACGATGACCGAACCGTCTTCGCCTGCATTGACGGCGATCTGGCGGGCCGGAGCCGACAGGGCCTTGCGGACGATCTCGACGCCGGTCTTCTGGTCGTCGTTCGCGGTCTTGATCTTCTTCAGCTGTTCCGAAGCGCGGAGCAGAGCGACGCCGCCGCCGGGGACGATGCCTTCTTCAACCGCTGCGCGGGTCGCATGCATCGCGTCATCAACGCGGTCCTTGCGCTCCTTGACTTCGACTTCGGTCGCGCCGCCGACGCGGATGACGGCAACGCCGCCAGCCAGCTTGGCGAGACGCTCCTGCAGCTTCTCACGGTCGTAGTCCGACGTGGTCTCTTCGATCTGCGCCTTGATCTGCGCCACGCGGGCTTCGATGTCGGCCTTCTTGCCGGCGCCGTTGACGATGGTGGAGTTTTCCTTGTCGATCATCACCTTCTTGGCGCGGCCGAGCATGGCGAGGGTGACGTTCTCCATCTTGATGCCGAGATCTTCCGAGATCGCCTGGCCGCCGGTCAGGATCGCGATGTCCTGCAGCATGGCCTTGCGGCGATCGCCGAAGCCCGGAGCCTTGACGGCAGCAACCTTGAGGCCGCCACGCAGACGGTTGACGACGAGGGTGGCGAGGGCTTCGCCTTCGACGTCTTCCGCGACGATGACGAGCGGCTTGCCGGTCTGCACGACGGCTTCGAGCAGCGGCAGCATCTCGTTCAGCGAGGAGAGCTTCTTCTCGTTGATCAGGATGTAGGCGTCGTCGAATTCAACGCGCATCTTGTCGGCATTGGTGACGAAGTAGGGCGAGATGTAGCCACGATCGAACTGCATGCCTTCGACGACGTCGAGTTCGGTTTCGAGCGACTTGGCTTCTTCAACCGTGATGACGCCCTCGTTGCCGACCTTCTTCATGGCGTCAGCCAGGAACTTGCCGATTTCCGAGTCGCCGTTGGCCGAGATGGTGCCGACCTGCGCGATCTCGTCGTTCGAGGTGACCTTCTTGGAATTCTTGACGAGGTCGGCGACCACGGCTTCCACAGCCAGGTCGATGCCGCGCTTCAGATCCATCGGGTTCATGCCGGCGGCGACCGACTTGGCGCCTTCCTTCACGATGGCCTGGGCCAGCACGGTCGCGGTGGTGGTGCCGTCGCCAGCTGCGTCAGCCGACTTCGAAGCCACTTCGCGCACCATCTGGGCGCCCATGTTCTCGAACTTGTCCTCGAGCTCGATTTCCTTGGCGACGGTGACGCCGTCCTTGGTGATGCGGGGGGCGCCGAACGACTTCTCGATCACGACGTTGCGGCCCTTCGGACCGAGCGTCACCTTCACGGCGTTGGCGAGGATGTCCACGCCGCGCAGCATCTTGTCGCGCGCGTCAACGCCGAATTTAACTTCTTTGGAAGCCATGTTGGATGTCCTTGAATATCAAAAGGGAAGGGGAAGGAAGGAGAGGCCCTTAGGCCTTCTTCTTGGCAGCAGGAGCGGCAGCGCCTTCGAGGACGCCCATGATGTCGCTTTCCTTCATGATCAGGAGGTCCTGACCGTCGATCTTCACTTCGGTGCCAGACCACTTGCCGAACAGCACGCGCTCGCCGACCTTGAGATCGATCGGGATCAGCTTGCCAGCCTCGTCGCGGCCACCGGCGCCGACGGACACGATCTCGCCCTGGGAGGGCTTCTCTTTGGCGCTGTCCGGGATGATGATGCCGCCAGCAGACTTCTCTTCGGCGTCGATGCGCTTGACCACGACGCGGTCGTGAAGCGGACGGAATTTCATGCAGTCCTCCTAAGTTTCTGTAATAACAGAGAATTTCGAAATTGGCAGTCACGGGCACAAAGTGCCAGCGCGGCTGTAGCGGAGATAGGCCGATCGTTCCCCGCGAGCAAGGTGCTGTAGCAAATTATTTGGCACTCAAATGTGACGGGTGCCAATTTGGTTAAGGGGTACCGACCGGACGAGGATCGGGCAGGATCGGCGGGCAATGTCAGGCAGCCGGCGAGTGAAGTCAGGTCTTGCCGGATGTCGGCTATGATCGGTTCGCTGGTGCCCCTGCCTGGACGGTCATCGCATGCCGCGCACCAGCGGGCGCCAGCACGGATCGCGCTGCAGCCGCCGCCATCGCGGGCCGTTTTGCGGGTGAACGGCGATCTACTTGAATTCCACGTCGATCGGGGTCGGCGATCCCTCTTTGGGACCATCGAACAGCACGAGGATACGCGCGCTTTGCGCATCGCCTTCGAGCGGTAGCAGCGCCTCGGGCTTCACCTTCTTGCCGAAGGATTTGATATCGGCCCGCGCGCCGGGCTGATTTTCTCCGTCCCAAGGATAGATCGCGTAGTCACCATCCTCGACTGCATCGCCCTCGGGATCATTCACCGGGCCCGCCAAGACGAGAAAGCCGTCGCCGTGGCGCACGATGTCACGGATACCGCGAACGTTGCCGCGCTTGTCCGTGCCGAGTTTTAACCCATGCAGTTCTGGCGCTGGCGGTGCGCCATCGAACACGGCAGCGAGTCCCACAGAAACGACGGAGGCTTTGTCTCCGATCACAGGCCCGCGCATTCCGACATACAGTTTTTTGTCTTTCACAGCGATGCCTTCAATGGTCAGGCCATTCTTGGCAAGCGGCTCGTCATAGGCTTTAGCGATATCGGGAAGGCGCTGGAGGATGCCAGTCAGCGTGGCCGGCGGCGAAATGAGCGGCTTGTCCGTCAGTTTGCCGGTGGTCATATCGACCTGTGAAGGCTTCAGGAAAACGCGAAAGATGAACCGGCTTGCGTCAGCCTTGGCGGTGTTTTTCTTTTCTTCCGAGGCATCGTGCGTCTCATGGCGCGCCCGGCCATGGGAGCCGACCACATAGAAATTGTTGTTGTCGAAGGCGACGGCCTCGGCATCCAGTTCGAGCGGCTCGCCCTCATATTGGCCGTAGGTCAGGCGAATGAATTCGCCGGCGGTCAGGCTATCCTTATGGAGCAGCACGATCTGTGCGCCCTGGGTCTCGTCATCGACGATCAGGCAAAGCCGTGGCAGGCTGACGTCTGGTGCACATGCAATGCCGCTCACATCCTTGGCTTTCTCGACGTCGTTGCCATCGACCTCGCCAAGCAGCTTGCCCTGGACTTTCCACGCTTTCGGGTCTTTGGCGGCTGCCGGGGCGAGGCCGCTCAGGATCGCGAGGGCAAGAATGGCCGTCCATTTCATCGGCGCGTGCATCGTCACACTCCCGTATCTAGACGGTTGATGCCGAGGCACCGTGATGGTCGTGGTCATGGTGCGAGATCAGGATCGCATCGACCGGCTCAAGCTCGTCGTAGAACTTCTGCACCTGCTTCACAAAATCCTTCCAGCCCTTGCCGCTGTTCGTGCGCAACAGATGCGGGCAATTTTTCCCTGACCAGTCGTGATGCTGCAGGATGCCATCAGGCACGCTGATATTGAGGCGATAGGCCAGCCACGCAGCAAGCAGCGCTGCACGACGATAGGCGGCGGGAGGATCCGGCATGTCGGAATGTTCGCAGATCTCGATGCCGATGCTCGAACGATTCCCGGCCGCAGTGCCGGAGTGCCAGGCGGTCTCTGTGGTTGGCAGGCTCTGATAGACGAATTTGTCATCGACGGTGAAGTGCCACGACACTTTGCGCTTCTGCGCATCGGGCCCTTTCATATATTTCGCATGCGCGGCCGCATTGGCGCCTTTGGAGTCGTTGTCGGTGTTGTGGATGGTGATCGAGGTGGGCACCAGCCTGCCGGCCGGACGATTGCTGTTGCCGACCGGTACATAGTCCTGGATGATCTTGATATCGACCTGGGCTTCATCGAGTTTCATCACGTTTTCCCTTCACTGAATTGGATCACGCCGCGTCTGCTACGGCAAAGGCCATATCGGCTCGGGTGCCGTCCCGGCACCAGACGTCGTGTGATGTGTAGCTCGCTGACTTGACGTGCGGCAGGACACGCCGGTGTCGTTCCCAGGCAAGTCGCGACATCCGGAAAGCAGATGACATTGCCGATGGATCTGCGAATGGGTCCGCCTCTGCGTCCCGACGTCCGTTTCATGGGCGTGCCCGTGCGCAAAAAGACATTCAACTGCAGGAAATGAGGAGTGCAGCGTCTCCCATTCGCATCGCATGCGATGCGAGGATCATGACTACCGAATAGAGAAAATGCAAGTTTAAGTTGTCTATCGTCGTCGATCGTCACGCGACATTGCAGCGAGCTGTTGCGTCGCAGGATGATGGTATCTCTTGCGGGCTTTGCATTTCTGCGTTTCAGGGTTGCAGAGCGTGTTGCTACTCAACACATCCAACGAATTGCCGATGTGTCGAACTGCAGTTAGTTTCTCGCGCGCAACGCCGCTGTCCGGCGCATGCGGAAGCTGGGAAGTACGTGATGGCGAAGCAGAAGCGAGCGTCAAAGATCAGTGCGACGAAAGCGGCGAAGCGTGTCGCGCCCAAGACAGCAGCGCGAAAAGCAAGTGTGGCGACAGCGGCCAAGAAAATCGCCGCAGCGAAGAAGCCCACGACTGTTACTGCAAAGAAGGTCACCGCAGTCCCTGAGTCAGGTAAACGACGCAAGCAGCGCCCGGCCATCAGCCACTATCGCGAGGAGGATTTTGCGACCGGCTTGCGCGCTTACGCCAAGTATCGCGATCTCGGCGTGGCCGAAGCGAGCGGTGGTCTGGCCCAAGCGCATGTGATCCGCCTGATCGGACCGTGCGATCCCAAGGAAGTTTCAAAGCTGCATTATCACGACGCCGAGTTTCAACTCGTCTATGTGCTGAATGGCTGGGTGAAGACCTATATGGACGGCGTCGGCGAGCAGACCATGCGGCCGGGCTCGTGCTGGACCCAGCCGCCGCGCATCAAGCATCTGATCCGCGACTATTCCGACAATTGCGAACTGCTCGAAGTGATTTTGCCGGCGCAATTCAGGACGGTGGAAGTGAAGGGCTGATCCGCCGTGCGCTTCAACTCGTCCACCGATTGCGCAGCCTGCGCCTCGGCATCATGCAGCGAGAAGCGCGGCCCGTCATACAGGAACGAGCACTGGTGAATGACGACGTTCCCGTCAGCGACAGTCACGAACGCATAATCCGGCGCCTCATGCGTGCCGGGAATATGGCCGTCCGCCTCGAAATCGAACGCCACCTGATGCGTCAGCGCGCGCTGGATGTGGAACGGGATGCCGCGCCATGCGCCGGCGATGGGGCGATGCAGGTGCCCCATGAAGAGGTAATCGGGCTTGCGCGTGCGCGCGATCACGTCCCATTCGGCTTCGCCATTGGCGAGCTTGATCGTATCCATGTAGCGCAAACCGCTGTCGAAGGGCGGATGATGCTGGAACAGCAGCAGCGGGCGATCGGTCGGCGCTGACTTCAGAGCGTCTTCCAGAAACGCCAGCCTGTTGTCGCAGAGGATACCAGCGTGATCCGGCGTGTCTTCGTTCAGCGTGTCCAGCGTGACGATGGTCGCGGCATCGGTGATGCGCAGGCTTTGCACGAAGCCGTGGTCGTCGCGGTCGGCATGCGGGAAGACAGCGCGAAATGCATCGCGCTTGTCGTGGTTGCCGAGCATCGTGATGACCGGCGCATTGAGCCGGCCGAGTTGTGTCGCGAGGCTTTCATAGGCGCCTTGCTCGCCCCAATGGGCGAGGTCGCCGGTGACGATGACAAAAGCGATGTCGCGATGCGTGGCGTTGATCTTGTCGACCGCGATCGCCAGGCGCGCTGCGGGATCGAGCCCGTACAGCTTGCGGCCGGCGGGGACGAAATGGGTGTCGGTGAGAACAATGAATTTCATCGCTGCATCGTCTCCCGGTCCCACGCTTTGTAGTCGGGCGAGCCGCCGGAACGGATCTCGCCTTGATAGCCGAACTCGATCATGTGCACAGTGACATAATCCTCGCCGATAAAGGCGACGCCGTAGGATTCCGGCAGGTCGGAGCCGAGCAGCATTTTGGTTTCGGCGAAATCCACATAGCTCGCATGATTGGTGCCGCGCAGCGACGTGGTCGGTACGCCGGCCGTCGAACCGGCCATGGGGATATGGCAATGGCCAAAGAAAATATGGCGGATCTTGTCGCGGTGACGGCGGACGATGCGGCGGAAGGCGGCATCGTCGCGCAGGCCGATCTTGTCCATCGGGCCGAGATGGGTCGGGATCGGATTGTGATGCATGAACAGGAAGAACGGGCCGTCGCCCTCGGAGAGCTGCTGCTCAAGCCATTGCTGGCGCGCGTCGCAATAGAAGCCGGCATGGCTCTCCGGTCCCCATGTATCGAGGAACAGGCAGCGCCCGGCGGCGATGTCTTTTGCGCCCTGCGCAAAGCCGCCGTCATTGCATTCGGGGAATACGCTCAGGAAGGTCGTGCGGTCATCGTGATTGCCGATGCACAGGCGGACCGGCAGCGGAAATTCCTGCAGACGTTCTTTCAGCCATTCGTAGTCGGTGCGATCTGCCCAATCAGAAAGATCGCCCGTGATCACCATCAACTCGGCATCGGCGTGGCCGCGCAGCACATGGGCCAGAGCGCGCTCGAAATTGGCGCGGGGATCGCGGCCGCCGATGGTTTGGCCGGGTGTTGTGAGGTGGATATCGCTCAGGTGGATCAGTTTCATGACGCCGCTTTCGGAGAGGATAGCCGCGGAGCGTGTAGCTCCGCGGCTGATGTCGTGAGCGTTACTTCGCAGCGCCGACCGATTTCGGCAGCAGCTTCTGGACGTCCGCCGTCATGTCCGCGAGCACGGCCTCGGGCTCCTTGGTGCGGGCGCCAGAGATGATGCTGTTGAGGTGGTCCTTCAGCACGTCGGTGATCTTCAGGCCGTTGTCGCCGGGGAAGGCGTACCATTTGGTGAGCAGCGGCAGTTGCTTCACGGCGGTGTAGTTGTTCGGGTTCTTGACGTAGAAATCTTTGAGATAGGTGTCGTTGGCGACCTTGTTCGGCGGCATGTAGCCGGTGGTCTCGGCCATGATTGCCGCGCCCTTCGGGCCGGTCCAGAATTTCACGACTTCCCAGGACGCGTCGCGCTTGGCTTTGTCCTTCGCGGTGATCATCACCACATTGCCGCCGGCGGGCAGGCGGCCATTCGGCGCGATCACGTCGGGGAAGGTATGCGTTTTGAGCACGAACTTGTCGCCGATCATCTGGGTGATCTTGTTGAGATCCGACGTCGAGGTGATGTGGATGCCGGTCTTGCCGGCGGCGAAGGCGGCGCGGCTGGCGGGCTGGTCGAAATTCGGCATGCCGCCATCGGTGACGACGCGCGCGATGGTGCGGATCGCGGCCTGGCCTTCGGGGCCGTTGAAGGCGACCCTGGTTTCGTCTGCATTCAGCATGGTGCCGCCGCGGGCGAAGACCGGTGCCTGCCACAGCCAGTTGCCGGTGATGTCCCAGGCATAGGTCATGCCATTGGCACCCGGCGTGGCGGCGCGGATCTTCTTGGCGAGATCGAACAGGCCGTCCCAGGTGGTCGGCAGATTGTCGATATCGGCGCCGGCCTTCTTGGCGAGATCGGTGTTGATATAGACCACCGGCAGCGAGATCGCGAAGGGCAGGGCATAGACCTTGCCGCTCGTGGTGCCGATGTCATACATCGCCTGGTGGAAGCCCTGCTTGTCAAAATCCTTTTCCGCGGCGATGTAGTCGTCGAGCGGCGCAGGAATGTTCTTGTCCACCAGCACGCGGATGCGGTTCAGGCCCTGGAAGGTGACGTCCGGCACCTGGTTGGTGACGGCCTCGCGCAGCACGCGCTGGGTAGCGTCCTCGTAAGACTCGTAAGGCGCGCGCATGGTCACCTTGATGTCCGGGCGCACCTTGGCGAATTCCTCGGCGATCTGCTTGTGCGTTTCCGTGAACAATTCGGGGAAGGGATATTGCATCACGACTTCGGTCTTGGTCTGCGCCTGTGCGCCGGCGACGCCGGACAGCAAAGCGAGCGCCGCTAGGGTCGATCTCATCAGCATGGGAGGTCTCCAGTCGGGGTTGGCAGTGGGACTACTTGATGCGAACTACTTGATGCCCGTCAGCGTGATGCCTTCGATGAAGCGGCGCTGGGCAAGCAGGAACGCGACGACGAGCGGCGCGATGATGACGATGGCGGCCGCCATCAGCGGCCCGTAATTGGTGCCGGCTTCCTCATTGCGGAACGCGGCGACGCCGAGCGGCGGCGTGCGCAGATGCTCGCTGGTGAGGACGATCAGCGGCCAGAAATAGTCGTTCCAGTGCGCCACCACCGAGAAGATGCCGAAGGCGGTGAGCGCCGGAATGGCGGTCGGCAGCATCACGCGCCAGACGATGCCGAATTCGCTGATGCCGTCCATCCGCGCGGCGTCGATGAGGTCGTCGGGCACGGTCTTGAAGAACTGCCGCATCAGGAAGATGCCGAAGGCAGAGATGGTGAAGGGCACCACCAGCGCCGCATAGGTGTCGAGGATGCCGAGATGATGCAGCAGCAGGAATACCGGGATGGCGGTCGCCTGCGGCGGGATCAGGATGCAAAACAGCACCAGCGCGAACAGCACATCGCGGCCGACAAAGCGCAGCTTTGCCAGCGCATAGGCGGCTGGCAGTGCGACCAGGACCTGCAGCACGAAGATCGCCGCGGTGACGATCACGCCATTGATCAGGAAACGGACGAGATCGGCCTTGCCAAACGCGGTCTTCAGATTGTCCCACAGCGCAAAAGTGTGCGGGATCAGATGCACATCGGTGGTGAAGATCTCGGTCTGCGGCTTTGACGCCGTCGAGATCATCCAGACGAAAGGCAGCAGCATCACGACGGCGCCAAGCAACAGCAGCGTGTGGCGAATGACGGGCCAGGCGAGCGCGCGGTTCAGTGTCATGTGTAATGCACCCGGCGGCCGGCGAGCTGTGCCTTGATGAGGGTGAGCAGCAGTACGAAGGCGAGGAATACGATGGTGAGCGCCGCGCCATAGCCGGAGCGGAAGAACTCGAATCCCTCGACATACATGCGATGGATCAGCACTTCGGTGGATTTCGACGGCCCACCTTTGGTCAGCACATGCACGGTGTCGAACACCTGGAAGCCGCGAATGCTGGTGATGATGATCACGAATAGCGTGGTCGGCCCGAGCATCGGCCAGGTGACGAGGCGGAACTTGTCCCACCCGCTCCGTGCACCGTCGATCTCGGCGGCATCGTAGAGATGGCGCGGGATCGACATCAGTCCGGCGAGGAACAGCACCATGTTGAAGCCGAGCGCCTGCCAGATGCCGATGGCGCAAAGCGCATAAAGCGCGGTGCGGCGATCCTGCAGCCAGCTATAGCCCTCGATGCCGATGCTCGCGAGCAGGGCATTGATGAGGCCGAATTGCGGATGCAGCATGAACTCCCACACGATCGACATGGCGATCAGCGTGGCCATGACGGGCAGGAAATAGATGGTGCGATACCAGCTACGCAGGCTGCTGCCGCTTTCGATCAGCAACGCAATGCCAAGACCGAGGCCGACGGCGAGCGGCACGACGATGGCGACATAGACGATCGTGTTGGTGAGGGCGATCCAGAACACGCGATCATCGAGCATCTCCTGGTAATTGGCGAGGCCGATCCAGGCGAGCGAGGGCGCGCCGAGCTGGTAATCCGTGAAGGACAGCGCGATCACGGCACAGAGCGGGCCGATCAGCATCAGCAGCATCAGTACGATGGCCGGCGCGGACATCGCCATCGCCGCGCCGCCGCGGCCGATGCGCGGCGCTTTTGCAGAGGTGGTGGTGGTGCGTGTGTCGGGAATGGTGGCGGAGGATGCGGTGAGGTCAACCAAGGGCCACCTCCAGTATCTGCTCGCGACGTGCCTGCAGCTTCGTATCGATGCGGCGGCCCTGGGCATCGAAAGCGCGAACGGCATCTGGCGCGAAAGAGAAGGCGATCCGGCTGCCGATGGCTGGCAGCGCACGGTCGTGATCGATCCGCGCAACGACCGGCAGGGGAATGCCGTCATGCCGGATATGGATGAAGGCTTCGGCACCGAGATTCTCGATATGCACGACATCGCCGGCAAAGCTGCCGTCGCCAAGCCGGATGCGCTCCGGCCGCACGCCGATCGCACAGCGGCCGGCAGGCGCCGGTGTGGTGAGGCCGAGCATCTGGCCGAGCGCCGCAAGCGCGCCATCGCTGCCGACGGTGCCGGGCAGCACATTGATCTTCGGGCTGCCGACGAATTCGGCGACGCGCAGGTCGCGCGGATTTTCATAGACGTCGGCGGGCGCGCCGATCTGCACGATACGGCCTTCGATCATGACCGCAATCCGGCTCGACATGGTCATCGCTTCGGCCTGATCATGCGTCACATAGATGAAGGTGCTTTGCATCTGACGGTGCAGCTGCGCGATCTCGGCGCGCATATGCACGCGCAGTTTCGCATCCAGATTGGACAGCGGCTCATCGAACAGGAAGCCGACGGGATCGCGCACGATGGAGCGGCCGACCGCGACACGCTGGCGCTGGCCGCCGGAGAGCTGTCCGGGCTTGCGCTTCAAGAGCTGTGTGATTTCGAGCTGTTCGGCGACGCGTTCGACATCGTCGCGAATGCTGCGCTCGATGCGATGGCGCTCGGGAAACAGCTTGCCCAGCAGCGGAAAGCGCTGAAATGCCGTCAGCCGGCGCATGCGCAGCGGCACGGCGATATTGTCGTAGACGGAGAGATGCGGATACAGCGCGTAGGATTGAAACACCATTGCGAGATTGCGCGCGCTCGGCCGGATGCCATCGACGACGGCGTCGTCGATGCGGACATTGCCGGAGTCCTGCGTCTCGAGGCCTGCGATGATCCGCAGCAGCGTGGACTTGCCGCAACCGGACGGGCCGATCAGTGCGATGAACTCGCCATCGTCGATGGCGAGGTCGATCCCCTTGAGGATCTCGTTGCCTTCGAAGGTCTTGCGAATGCCGCTGAGCTCGATCTTCGCCATCGTGCAGCTCCATCACCATTGCGTGCGTCGATGGCGGCACCGATAGGCGAGAGATTTGACAGCGAGATTACAGTTTGATGGAGGATGCAAAAAACCCGCAGAAACCGGCGATTCTTGCAGCGGAAAGTTGTCGCATGAAACGCACAACTCGGATGTGGCGGGATTTTTGCGGGCTCAACTTCCGGCAGGCATCTGCCGCTTAATGGAGCACGCCGACAATGGCGCCCATGAGACAGGTCGTCAGCGTTCCCGATAAAATCGACTTCAGGCCGAGCGCATTGATCTCGTCGCGACGCTCGGGCGCCATGGTGCCAAGGCCGCCGATCATGATGCCGAGGCTGGCAAAATTGGCGAAGCCGCAGAGTGCGTAGAGCATGATGAGCCTCGAACGTTGATCGAGTGCGTCGGGGCCAAGTTTTGCGAGCTGCACATAGGCGATCAGCTCGTTGAGGATCGTCTTGACGCCCATCAGCGATCCCGCGGTGAGCGCCTGATCCCAGGGCAGGCCCATCAGCCAGCAGATCGGCGCCATCACATAGCCGACAATGCGCTGGCCGGTGAGCGGCGCGCCGCCCACGGTCGGAAACAGCATGAGGATCGCGTTCATCAGATACATCAGCGCCACGAAGACCAGCAACAACGCAACGATATTGACGAGCAACTCGATGCCGGCCGTCGTGCCCTTGACGATGGCATCCATCGTGCTGTTGGCAGGCGAGTCAGGATTGGCGAGCAAGCCACCGGTGCGGCGATCCTCGGTCTCGGGCACCATGATCAGGCTGACGAGGATGGCGGCGGGCGCTGCCAGTACCGACGCGATGACGAAATGCGCGGAGGCATCCGGCAGCAGCGGCGCCATGAAGGTGGCATAAAGCACCAGCACCGTGCCCGCGATCCCCGCCATGCCGCCGGTCATCACGAGGAAAAGCTCACTGCGTGTGAGCTGCGCGATATAGGGGCGGATGAACAGCGGCGCTTCCACCATGCCGAGAAAGATGTTCGCGGCGGTTGAAAGCCCGACCGCGCCGCCGATGCCCAGCGTACGCTCCAGCACCCACGCCATCCCGCGCACGATCGGCGGCAGGATGCGCCAGTAGAACAGCAGCGTGGTCAGCACGCTGATGACCAGCACCACGGGCAGCGCCTGCAACGCCAGCACGAAATCGGCACCTGGTTCTTTGAGGTCGAACGGCAGCGCGCCGCCGCCAAGATAGCCGAACACGAAAGACGTGCCAGCGCGTGAGGCGGCGGCAATGGTCGAAACGGCATCATTGATGGTGCCGAATGCGCGGGTAACGATGGGAAGCTTCAGGAGAATAACCGCCGTGGCGATCGTGATAACGAGCCCGATCGCAGCCTTGCGCAACGACACCTTGCTGCGATTTTCACCGCATAGCCAGGCAAGGCCAAGCAATGCGATAATGCCAAAGGCCGACTGAAGCTGAAGCATGCATCCCCCAGAACCGCAGCAATGATGCCGCGGCAGGAGAGGTCATGCAACGTTGGTGCCTGATACGCAAAGCGCCGCCTCGGAATCGTTAATCGGCTCAGCAACCAATTTGATACCGAGAGCCGTCAGCACGCGGCGGACGGTGTCGAATTCAGGTTTGGATTGCCCATTGAGCGACTTGTAGAGGCTCTCACGCGAGACGCCGGCTGCCTTTGCAACTTCAGCCATGCCTTTGGCGCGTGCTGCCGTTCCGATCGCGAGTGAGATGAAAACAGGATCATCAGTCTCAAAAGCGTCTGTGAGATAGACAGCAATCATCTCCGGAGTCTTGAGATATTCAGCCGCGTCGAATTTGGAAACTTCCACCATAGCCTGTCCTTCACAATGAGGCGGCGATCTGCTTCGCGCGTCGAATGTCTTTCGCCTGGGAAGACTTGTCGCCGCCGCACAGAAGCAGCACGACGGTCTTGCCGGTTCGTGTGAAATAGACGCGGTATCCCGGCCCGAAATTGATCTTCAATTCACTGACGCCATCGCCGACGGCTTTGACATTGCCGGGATTGCCGACCTGCAAACGATCGACACGCGCCGTAATCAATGCCTGCGCGCGCAGGTCGGTGAGGGAGGTCACCCATTTCTGATATTCGCTGGTCTTCAAGACCTCGAACATGTAGTATCCTATAGGATACGGGCGAAATGGTCAAGTTTTTGGAGGCGAACGAGCGGCCCGCCTCCCACTGTTAAATATCAGCCCCGTCCGACAAACGGCATCTTCGTCGCCATCACAGTCATCGTCAGCACATTCGCATCCAGCGGCAGGCCGGCCATATAGGCCACGGCATCGCCCACGGCCTTCGAATCCATGCGCGGCTCCTGCTTCGAGGTGCCGTCGGGCTGCAGCACGCCGGGGCCGTTGACCATGCGGTCGGTCATGGGGGTGGCGGCATTGCCGATATCGACCTGGCCGACGGCGATGTCATAGGCGCGGCCGTCGAGATTGCTGGCCTTGGTGAGGCCGGTGATGGCGTGCTTGGTCGATGTGTAGGCGGCCGAGAACGGCCGCGGCGCATGCGCGGAGATCGAGCCGTTATTGATGATGCGGCCGCCGCGCGGGGTCTGGTCCTTCATGATGCGGAAGGCGTGCTGGGTGCACAGGAACGGCGCGGTGAGGTTGGTATCGACCACGGCCTTCCACTGCTCGAGGCCGAGATCCTCGAACGGGATCGCCGGCGCGCCCATGCCGGCATTGTTGAACAGCACGTCGAGCCGGCCGAATTCCTGCACGGTCTTGGCGAACAGCGCCGCGATCGAGGCGGGGTCCTGCATGTCGGCGGTGACGGGCAGGCTCTTGCCACCTTTTTCTGCGCCGAGCTTCTGCGTCTCCTGCAGCAGCTCCAGGCGGCGGCCGGCGAGCACGACGGTGAAGCCGGTGTTCATCAGCGCGAGCGAGGCGGCGCGGCCGACGCCGGTGCCGGCTCCGGTGACGATGGCGATCTTGGCGGTCATTGGTTTCTTCCCTGATTTAGACGCGAGTTTCTAGGAGAGGTCTTTGGTCATGAAGCGCGCCTGATCGCCATAGCTCGCGAGCTTGGCGGTGAGTGCGGGATCATCACTGACGGTAAAGCCCTGCCGCTGCCAAAAATGAACCGAATTGTTGACGGCAACAAGGGTCATGTTCGGCAGGCCCAGTGCGCGTGCGCGGGCGGCGAGGATACCCACAATCGCCGTGCCGGCGCCGCTGCCGCGGGTCGCGGGCAGCAGCGCGAGATCGTGGATGTAGTAGGTCGAGGGCGACGCCACGGGCTCCAGCACCGCATCGAGCGGCGGCGGCGCGCGGTCCTGCCAGGGATGGCTGAGTACATAGCCTTTGAGGCCATCATCGCCGTCCAGCACCTCGCAGCCAGAGGCGTGCAGCGCGAGGCGATTGGCGAAGACGGCACTGCTTTCAGGAAAGGCGGGATGGATGATATCGGCGAGTGCTTTGACCGTGGGGAGATCGCCGCCGGTCATCGGGCGCCAGGTGTAGGATGGGTTGAGCGTAGCGATACCCATCACCACAATCTCCGGAACATGTGGTGATGGGTATCGCTCCGGCGCTACGCGCCTGCGCTCAACCCATCCTACGATCATGCATTTTTATAAGGCGGTCGCGGGATGTTCTGATGCGCCGCGCGCAGCGCTGCCGACCAGCGCGAGCGCAGGTCGTGGAAATAGGGCTCGCCGGCCTCGATGCGGTGATTGAGGTCGGCATCGCAGACATCCGTGCGGACCACCAGCACGTCGATGGGCAGGCCGACGCCGATATTCGAGCGCATGGTCGAATCCATCGAGATCAGACCGGTCTTCAGCGCCTCATAGAGCTCGACATCGTAATGCATCGCGCGGTCGAGCACCGGCTTGCCGTATTTGTGCTCGCCGATCTGCAGGTAAGGCGTATCCACCGTGCATTCGATGAAATTGCCGGCCGGATAGATCATGAACAGCCGCATCTTCTCGCCGGCGATCTGGCCGCCGAACAGGAAGGAGACATTGAAATCGATGTCTTCGGCTTCCAGCGCCTTGCCCTCGGTCGTGGAGACATGCCGGATCGCGCGACCGATCCGCTTGGCCGCCTGGAACATGGTGGGCGCGCTCAACAGCGTCTCGATCTCGCCGGTCTCGGGATTCTCCAGCCCCTCATTGAGGGTCGAGATCACCGACTGGCTGATGGCGAGATTGCCGGCCGAGGCGATCGCCATGATGCGGTCGCCGGGCTGGTTGAAGATGTGCAGCTTGCGGAAGGTGGAGACATTGTCGAGCCCGGCATTGGTGCGCGTGTCCGCGATCATCACCAGACCGTCTTTCACCAGAATTCCGCAGCAGTAAGTCATCGCCAGCCTCTTA
Source organism: Tardiphaga sp. GW821-FHT12E02 (assembly GCF_058807155.1). Lineage (NCBI taxonomy): Bacteria > Pseudomonadati > Pseudomonadota > Alphaproteobacteria > Hyphomicrobiales > Nitrobacteraceae > Tardiphaga > Tardiphaga sp. GW821-FHT12E02. The sequence continues at coordinate 4,515,682 of NZ_JBXAQK010000001.1, read as the reverse complement.
ACCTGCGAAGGGTCTTACGCGTCGAGCGCGGCACGGGCAACCGTGCTTGCCCGTTATTCAGGCGCTCAACTCTGGAACTGGGACTGCGATTGGCCGCGCTCCGGCACTTTATCCACGCGCACCGCCACGGTCAGCGTCTCCGCGCCGCCACCATAGCGGGTGCCGCGTACCGGCGCAGCCCCGAGATAATCCAGACCGATGGCGATCCGGGCATGGGCATCGGTGATGCAGATGGCATTGGCCGGGTCGAAGCCGACCCAGCCGAGCCCGGGCACATGGGCCTCGGCCCAGGCATGGCCGGCCTCCTGCTGATTCTTGCCGTCTGCCCGCCAGAAATGGCCGGAGACGAAACGGGCCGGAATGCCGCCGATCCGCGCGCAGGCAATGAAAATATGCGCGTAATCCTGGCAGACGCCGCGCTTGCCCGCGAATGCCTCGCTGGCGGTGGTGCCGCTGCTGGTCGGGTCGGTGTCGAAGGTCATATGGGTGTTGATGCCGAGCATCAGTGCATGCAGGTAACCGAGCGGGTCGCTCGATGCCGAGGGCGTCAGCTCGCGCGCAAAACTTTCCATCGCCGGCGTCAGGTCGGTGAGATTCGTGGGCCGCAGGAACATGCTGGGCGGAAAGCGCTCGTCGGTGCCGCGCAGCACGCCGCCGGTATCCTGGGTCTCGATCAGCCCCTCGACACTGACGGTCAGGTCCGACAACGGGCCATGGGTCAGCACGTGGGTGACATTGCCGAACGCATCCTCGTGCTTGTCGAGGCGCGAATCGGTGGAGACGTCGATCTGCCAGTCGGCCACATACTGGCTGTCATGGCTGCCGGGCGTCATCCGCAGAATCTGGATGACGCCGGACGCCGCCGGCTCATAGCGATAGGTGGTCGAATGGGCGATGCGGAGGCGCATGTTTCAAATCAAATACTGTTTGCCGATGATTTCGCCGAGCCGGCTATTGTCGCTCAGGAATTCCTGGATGAACTCATGCAGGCCGCGCTGGAAGATATCGTCCATATTGCTGTGTTCAAGCCTGTTGCGCACACCCCTCGCATGTCTTTGCGCCGCGCCCTGGCGGCCATAGGCGACGCCGATCTGGTCGAGATTGCGCACGAGGTTACCGTAACAGCTCGCCAGCGAGCGCGGCAGCGTGTCGTTGAGGATCAAAAGATCCGCGATCAGCCACGGTTTCAGCGTCTCGCGATACACCCAGTGATAGGCCGTCAGCGCCGATACCGAGCGCAGGATCGAGGTCCACTGATAGTAATCGAGGGGGCCGCCGACATGTTCGTCCTCCGGCAGCAGCAGATGATATTTGACGTCGAGAATACGCGCGGTGTTGTCGGCGCGTTCCAGATGCAGGCCGAGCCGCGAGAACCAGTAGGCGTCGTTGCGCAGCATGGTCCGGTAGGCCGAACCGTCGAAGCGCAGCGAGGTCTCCTGCACGAAGCGCAGGAAGCGCGCGAGCTGTTCGCGTGATTTCGCGCCGTTGCTCCACACCGATTGCAATTCGAGCCAGGCACCGTTGATGGTGTCCCACATCTCGCCGGTGAGCGCGGTGCGCACCGAGCGCGCATTCAGGCGCGCGGCCTCGATGCAGTTGCGGATCGATGACGGATTGTCCGGCGCGAAAGCGATATATTGGACGACGCTCTCTTCATCGGCGACCGTATGGGAATTGTAGAAGCCGGCGCCGATGCCGGCAGTCAGCAGTGCGGAGTCCCATTCATTGGTCTGGCCGATATAGGCGCTCGGCAATGCGGTGACACGCAGCGTTGCCTCGATGGTGCGCGCGAGATATTCCGCGCGTTCGATATAGCGGGCCAGCCAGTAAAGATTTTCAGCGGTGCGCGACAGCATGGGCGATAATGGTCTTTCTCAAATACTCTCAGTCGTCATTGCGAGGAGCGAAGCGACGAAGCAATCCAGTTCTTGGCTTTTTGGATTGCTTCGCTGCGCTCGCAATGACGGCGTTTACTCATCCAAAATCCACGTATCTTTCGTGCCGCCGCCCTGGCTCGAATTCACCACCAGCGACCCCTCCTGCAGCGCCACGCGCGTGAGACCGCCGGGCACGATTCTGCTTTCCTTGGCGCCCGTCAGCACGAATGGTCGCAGATCCACATGACGCGGTGCCAGGCCACTGGCGGTGCAGGTCGGGCAGGTCGAGAGCGCCAGCGTCGGCTGCGCGATAAAGCCTTCCGGATCACGCTTCAGCTTGTCGCGAAATGCCTCGATCGTTGCCTTCGTCGCGGCCGGGCCGATCAGCATGCCGTAGCCGCCGGAGCCGTGCACTTCCTTGACGACGAGATCGCCGAGATTGTCGAGGACATAAGCGAGATCGCCGGCCTCGCGGCAGCGCCAGGTCGGGACGTTCTTCAGGATCGGCTCTTCGCCGAGATAGAATTTCACGATGTCCGGCATGTAGCTGTACATCGCCTTGTCATCGGCGATCCCCGTGCCCACCGCATTGGCCAGCGTGATATTGCCGGCCATGTAGGCCGACATCAGGCCGGGCACGCCAAGCGCGGAATCCGGGCGGAAGGTGAGGGGATCGATGAAGTCGTCGTCGAGCCGACGATACAGCACATCGACGCGCTTCAGCCCCTCGGTGGTGCGCATGAAGACTTCGTCGTTCTTGACGATGAGATCGCGGCCCTCGACCAGTTCGACACCGAGCTTGTCGGCCAAAAACGAATGTTCATAGAAAGCGGAATTGTAGACGCCGGGCGTCAGCAGCGCGACGGTCGGTTCGGTGGAGGCCGAGCGCGGCGCCACCGAGCGCAGGCATGACAACAGCTCGTCGGGATATTTCTCGACCGGTGCCACGCGATGGCGCGCGAACAGGTCCGGAAACAGCCGCATCATGATCTCGCGGTTCTCCAGCATATAGGAGACGCCCGAGGGCGTGCGGGCATTGTCCTCGAGCACATAGAATTCGTCGGGATCGGTGCGGACGATGTCGATGCCGGCAATATGCACATAGACGTCGTGCGGCACGTCCTGGCCATTCATCTCGGGCCGGAACGCCGGGTTCTGAAACACGAGATCGTCAGGCACCACGCCGGCGCGCAGAATGTCGCGGCCGTGATAGAGATCTCTCAGGAACATGTTGATGGCGCGGGTGCGCTGCTTCAGCCCGGTTTCCAGCCGTGTCCATTCCTTGCCGGAAATGATGCGGGGGATGACGTCGAAGGGGATCAGCCGTTCGGTGGACTCAGCCTCGCCATAAACGGCGAAGGTGATGCCGATGCGGCGAAACAGCAGCTCTGCCTCTTCGCGGCGATGGTCGAGTGCATCTGGCGGCGTTTCGGCGAGCCAGCGGGAGAGTTCCTCATAGGCTGGGCGAAGTGCGCCATCATGCCCATTCATTTCGTCGAACGCGACTGCCATATACCCCTGACTGTGTTCGAGACCGTTTCTAAGACTGCACGACTAACCGGGATGGTAGCAAGGGGCGGGCCAGCACAATATGCATTCCGGACGGGCAATTTGGTGGGGATGCCTAAAAGCTGCCCGAAAAAACGGCTGGACGCTGCACGTTTGGGCGGCATAACCGGATGACATCGGCTCCGTGCCTGCGCATGGTGTCCGATCAGGCGAGGAAGTGAGACATGACCGAGATCGTGACGGCGTCCATTCTGGTGATCGGCGACGAAATTCTGTCGGGCCGGACCAAGGACAAGAATATCGGCTATATCGCCGAATACCTCACCAATATCGGCATCGACCTCAAGGAAGTCCGCGTGGTCTCCGATGACGAGGCGGATATCGTGGCCGCGCTCGACGCGCTGCGCAAACGCTACGACTACGTTTTTACCACGGGCGGCATCGGGCCGACCCATGACGACATCACCGCAGATGCGGTCGCCAAGGCGTTTGGCGTCAGCATCGACCATCATCCGGAAGTGGTGGCGCGTTTCCAGGAGCGCTTCGGCGCTGACCTGAATGAAGCACGCTTGCGTATGGCCCGCATCCCCGATGGCGCCGACCTGATCCAGAGCGCGACCATCCTGGCGCCCGGCTTCAAGATCGAGAATGTCATCGTGATGGCCGGCGTGCCCTCGATCATGCAGGCGATGATGGACATCGTGGCGCCGAAGCTGAAATCCGGCGTGCGCATGTTGTCGGACACCGTGAAGGCCAATGCCCGTGAGGGCGATGTCGGCGGCCCCTTGCGCGAAATCGCCGCGGCGCATCCCGACACGATCATCGGCAGCTATCCGTTCATGGACGAGGCGGGCAAGCCGAACACCAATCTCGTGGTGCGCTCGCGCGACCAGGCCAAGCTCGATGCCGCCATGGCGGCCGTGCAGGAGATGCTGGCGGGGCTTGCCGCCGCGAAGTGATTTTTTAGGAGTGTTGTTATGGCAGACCATCCGGAGCTGAGCGCGCAAGAGCGCGCCGGCAAGGCGTTTCCGGTGTCGTGGGATCAGTTTCATCGCGACTGCCGCGCACTGACCTGGCGGCTCAACAGCGCCGGTCCGTTCGATGCGATCGTCGCGATCACCCGTGGCGGTCTGGTGCCGGCCGCGATCGTCGCGCGTGAACTCGGCGTGCGCGTGATCGATACGGTGTGCATCGCGAGCTACGCGCATAACAAGCAGGGCGAGCTGCAGGTGCTGAAAGGTGTCTCCGATGCCACCGTGAAGCTCGGCAAGGGGACCGGCAAGGGATTGCTGATCGTCGATGATCTCGTCGACACCGGCAAGACCGCCCGCATGGTCCGCGAGATGTTGCCCGACGCGCATTTTGCCACGGTCTATGCGAAGCCGATGGGGCGCCCGCTGGTGGATACGTTCATCACGGAAGTGTCGCAGGATACGTGGATCTTCTTCCCGTGGGATCTTGGTTTGTCGTTTCAGCCGCCGATGCGGGACGGGGCAGCGTAGCTCTGACTGTCATCGCCCGCGAAAGCGGGCGATCCAGTAAACGGAGGTCGGAGTGTACTGGATCGCCCGGTCAAGCCGGGCGATGACAAGGAGAGTGAGCGAGACGCGCGACATGCCCCTTCAGAACCGCGTCACTCCCTTCGGCGACATTGTCGCCACATCCGAGCGCGGCCTGTTCACCGGCAATCGCGGCATCATCCATGATCCCGACACCAAGACCCTGCTGAACCGCCGCTGGTCCAATCCGGCCTGGATCACCTGCGTCTGCGACTTCCGCGGCCGTCGCCGCGATGTGATGGCGACGCGGAGTTGGACCGAACTGTTCTTCCTGGACGAAGCCACATCCTTCGCCGCCGGCCATCGTCCGTGTTTCTACTGCCGACGTGATGACGCCAATCGGTTTCGTGCGGCTTGGGAGGAGGGCAATGAGGTGAACGGCGTGAAGGCGACGGAGATCGATCGCGTGCTGCATGCCGAGCGGCTGGATGGGCGCGTGAAACGATTGCATGCGCTGGATGGACCTCTCGACTCATTGCCGGATGGCGCGATGGTGGAGGTAGGTGGCGAGAGCTACCTGATTGCGCAAGGACGTGTACTGCGGTGGTCGTTCGCGGGTTACGCGGCGATTAATGATGCCCTTCGCGATGCCCAACTGTTGACACCGCCGTCAACGCTGCGCGCCTTTGGCGCAGGCTATCGCCCGGTATTCCACTCTAGCGCGTTCCCACACACTCCACCCTCATCCTGAGGAGCGGCCGCCTTCGGCCGCGTCTCGAAGGATGGCGACGGAGCGCGAGCAACTCATGGTTCGAGACGGCGCGCGTCGCGCGCCTCCTCACCATGAGGGACTGAGTGTTTTGCACCCGTCGAGCCCGGCCAAGATGTGGAGGGAGTCGAGCCTTACGCCAGCTTCTCCCTCGCCAGCTTCGCGCCCGCACCCAGCGCCCGCAGTTTCGCCTCGGAAATATCCCGCTGCATCGGCGCCATGCCGCAATTGGTGGTCGGCACGATACGCTCCTTCGGCACGTGCTTCATGACAGCCTCGATGGTGGCGACCACGTCCTCCGGCGTCTCGACGTCATCGCTGGCGACATCGATGACGCCGGCCTGCACCACCTTGTTCTTCAGCAGTCCCAGCAGTTCCAGCGGCACCCGCGAATTGCGACATTCGATGGCCACCTGCTGGATCGGCGAGGCATCAATGGCCGGGAAAATCTCTTCATATTGCCGCCACTCGCCGCCCAGCGTTTCCTTCCAGTCGGTATTGGCCTTGATGCCGTAACCGTAGCAGATGTGCACGGCGGTGGCGCAAGTCAGCCCCTGCGCCGCGCGCTCCAGCGCCTTCACGCCCCAGTCGGCCGCGTCCTTCATGAACACGTTGAAGGCGGGCTCGTCGAACTGGATCATGTCCACGCCATCAGCCTGCAGCGCCAGCGCTTCCTGATTGAGGAGTTCGGCAAAGGCAAACGCCATCTCGACGCGGTCGCTGTAATGGCTGTTCGACAGCGTATCGATGATGGTCATCGGGCCGGGCAGGGTGAACTTGAATTTGCGGGTCGTATGCGCGCGCGTTGCCTGCGCTTCGAAATCATGCACGCGGCCGCTGAGCTTCAGCGGTGCGATCACCTGCGGCACCATCGCCTTGTAGCGATCGTTGCGGATGCCCATCTCGACCTTGTTCTTGAAGTCGATGCCCTCGACTTTTTCGAGGAAGCCGTGGACGAAGTGCTGCCGCGCCAGTTCGCCGTCGGTGACGATGTCGATACCGGCATCTTCCTGCACCTTCACTGCCAGCAGCGTGGCGTCGCGCTTGGCGCGCTGCAGTTCGGCGCCCTGGGCGCGCCAGGTCGGCCACAGCTTGTTCGGCTCGGCGAGCCATTCGGGCTTCGGCAGCGAGCCGGCGATGGTGGTTGGAAACAGCATTGTTCGCTCCCCGGAATTGTTCGTTATGGCGGCCTATCTGCCATGTTCCGCGTCCCGCGTATATGGGATTGCGCATCCTTGGGCGAGGGCTAGGATCGCGTAAAACACTGCGAGGAAACCGATGATCGACCTGCATTATGCGCCGACGCCGAATGGCTGGAAGATCACCATCATGCTGGAGGAATGCGGCCTGCCTTACACGGTGGTGCCGATGCAACTCGGCCGCGGCGATCAGCACCAGCCTGATTTTCTCAAACTCTCGCCCAATGGCCGGATGCCTGCCATCGTCGATCATGCGCCGGCCGATGGTGGCGCTGACATCACCATGTTCGAGAGCGGCGCGATCCTGATCTATCTCGCCGAAAAATCCGGCCGCTTCATGCCGGCGGACCAGCGTGGCCGTTTCAATGTGATGCAATGGGTGATGTGGCAGATGGGCGGGCTCGGCCCGATGCTCGGCCAGAACGGGCATTTCCTGCTCTACGCGCCGGAGAAGATCCCTTATGCGATCGATCGTTACACCCGCGAGGCGAAGCGGCTCTATGGCGTGCTCGATGCGCATCTCGGCGAGGGACGCGATTACATCGCCGGCGATTATTCCATCGCCGACATGGCCTGCTTCCCCTGGATCATGACCCACAAGGCGCAAGGCCTGACGCTGGATGAGTTTCCCAACGTGAAGCGCTGGTACGCGCTCATTCGCGCCCGGCCGCAGGTGCAGGCCGGGCTTGCGGTGGGCAAGGCCGAGCGCAAGCCGATGGACGAGCAGGCGCGGAAGATCATGTTCGGTGTCGATGCGCCCGCGCATGCGCAACAACAGCAGTAAAACGCTCTTGTCGTCACCCGGCTTGACCGGGTGACCCCGTAAACACCCCTGCTTCGGCGTGTACTGGATCACCCGCTTTCGCGGGTGATGACAAAGCAGAGGGCGGACACGTCAAGCACCAACAAGAATATGAGGAAACACCCATGATCGAATTCTTCTTCGACTGTTCCAGCCCCTGGACCTATCTCGCCTTCCACAACATCCAGCCGCTGGCCAGGGAAGTTAACGTCGACATCGCCTGGCGCCCCATCCTTGTCGGCGGCATCTTCAACACCGTCAATCCGTCCGTCTATGCCTCGCGCGAGACGCCGGTGCCGGCGAAGGCGCGCTACATGAAGAAGGATCTCGCCGACTGGGCGCGCTCCTCTGGCCTCGCCATCAAGATGCCGCCCACGGTGTTTCCCGTGAACAGCGTCAAGGCCATGCGCGGCTGCATCTGGTTGCAGCACGAGCAGCCGGAGACCATGGTGCCGTTCGCGCGCACGGTGTTCGAAATCTACTGGGGCGAAGACAAGGACATCTCCAAGGACGAGGTGCTGACCGAAGTCTGCCAACGCGTCGGCCTCGATCCTGCGGCCTTCTTTGCCGGCATCAGCGAGCAGGTCATCAAGGACGAGTTGAAACTCAACACCGATGAAGTCATGGCCCGCGGTGGCTTCGGCTCACCCACCATCTATCTCGACAAGACCGACATGTATTTCGGCAACGACCGCATGCCATTGATCCGCGAGGCGCTGCAGCGCCGGAGTGCTGCGTGATGCCGAAAGCAATCGTCTGCCGCGAACTCGGCCCGCCCGAAACGCTGAGCCTTGAAGAGTTTCCTTCACAGCCGCTGAAGCCTGGGCAGGTGCGTGTCCGCATCCGCGCCGCCGGGATCAATTTTCCGGACATCCTGATGGCCGCGGGCGAATATCAGCTCAAGCCCGAGCTGCCATTTACGCCGGGCATGGAAGCCGCCGGCGATATCAGCGAGATCGCGGATGACGGGGCAGGATTCAGCGTGGGCGATCGCGTCATCGTCAAACTCCGCTTCGGCGGCTATGCCGATGAGGTCGTCGTCACGCCCTCGCAGCTCACGCATCTGCCGTCCACCTTCGATTACGCGGAAGGCGCCACCTTCCTTGCCGCCCACGGCACCGCGCATCATGCGCTGGTGGATCGCGGGCAGCTCAAGCCCGGCGAGGTGTTGCTGGTGCATGGCGCCGGTGGCGGCGTCGGTCTGGCCGCTGTCGAGATCGGCAAGCTGCTGGGCGCCACGGTGATCGCTGCGGCATCGTCACAGGCGAAGCTCGACGTCGCCAAGGCGCGCGGCGCCGATCACGGCATTCTCTATGGTGCCGAGCCGTTCAGGGATGCCGTGAAGCGCATCACCGACGGCCGCGGCGCCGATGTCGTGTTCGATCCCGTCGGTGGCGAAATCTTCGAGCAGAGCCTGCGCTGCATCAATTGGGGCGCGCGCCTGCTGGTGATCGGCTTCACCGGCGGCATCGGCGTGGCGAAGACCAATCTCGTGCTGATCAAGGGCGCCAGCGTGCTCGGCGTGCGTGCCGGAGAAGCGGCGCGGCGCGATCCGACAATCGGCGAGGCGCGCTTGAAGACGCTGTTCGCATGGGCGGAGGCCGGCAAGATCCGCCCCAATGTCTCGCATCGGCTGCCGCTTGCGGATGTCGCGCAGGCGATGCGGTTGCTGACCGAGCGCAAGGCGATCGGACGCGTGGCCCTGATGATCGACTAGACGCCTAGTCGATCGGCCGTCCTTCCCGGGGCAGGCAGCTGCGCACGATCTGTCCGCAGGCGGCATCGCGATGGCTCGCGATGTCCGTTGCGCCGGCATAATGCACTTCGCTGACCTTGCCGCCGGCAAAGCGCATCTGCACGCGGCAATAGCCGACAGGTGTCGCGCCCCCGACGCTGAGGCCGAGCGGCAGCGTCACCGCCACGGGCGCCACGCCGGCCGGCGACGAGGTGTTGCGCTCATACATCCAGATCTCGGTGCGGCCGTCCTTCACGGTGCCGCTGGGCAATCCCGCGCACATGCGGATGGTGGATTGATCGAGACCGATCAGTGAGGTGCGACCCTGCGTGGCCCATTTCGCTTCGCGGTCGGCGCAGCCGGCCAGCGGCAAGGTGAGAAGTAGCAATGTCAGCAGACGCATCGTGTCCCCATAGCGCGTTGCGTGAGCGGGGATCATAGAGGCGATCGGCGCTGCGGTGCAGCAAACTCACTGCAGACGCGTATGCGGTGAGCGTATGGAACTGCTAGCGGGCCGTGAAGCGTCCGTCCTTCAGGAATGCGATGGTCTGGGCAATCGCCGCCTTGTTGCGCATCATGAACGCATGCGAGGCAGGGATCACCATGTGATCCGCCATTCCATCGAGTTTCGTCCGCGCCACCGTCACGCGCCCATCATTCGCGCCGGGCAGCATGAAGCCCGACGCGATCGGATCGAGCGAGCGATTGCCGGCGATGATGCCCACGGGATAGTCAACGGCCGGCAACAAGGCGGCCGTCGCAGCATCGCGTGCCGTCACCAACTGCTGTCCTGCCGGGCCGAAATACAGCCGGTAGAGCAGCCAGTCCTTGAGTTTGTCAGCAATCTCGCTGCCGCCATTCGGCGTGCCCAGCATCACCACGCGGCCGAGCCGTTGCGGGCGATAGCGCGCGATATAGGCGCGCGCCAGCAAACCGCCCATGGAATGGCAGACGAAATGCGTGGCGCCGTCATTGGCGTCGGCAAAGGGCGCGATGGCCGGATGAATGTCATCCACCAGCGCCGACAGCGCCTTCTCGCGGCTGGGATAGCCGATGTTGCGCGTGGCGAAGCCGGCTTTGTCCACCGCCTGCTGCAGCTTGATGAGAGAGCGAAACGAGCGGCTGATGCCGTGCAGGAAAACGACGCCCTCGGATGGACGATCGGAGGAGGGCGAAGTCATTCAGAAGCCTAATGTGTTGCCGTAGCGGCGGATAAGGCGAAGCCGTCATCCGCCGCGGAGTTTCAGCTTTTAACTCCGCCGGCGGATGACGCTGCGCTCATCCGCCCTACTTATAGCCGCGCTCGTCCCACCAGGGGAAGTAATCGGGCATGTCGGTGCTGACCTTGTTCTTGAACTCAGCCGGGCGTTTTTCAAGAAAGGCAACGACGCCTTCCTTCACGTCCTCCGAACGCCCGCGCGCATAAATGCCGCGGCTGTCGATCTTGTGGGCTTCCATCGGATCGTCGGTGGCGGAGAGGCGCCACATCATCTGCCGGATCAGCGCGACCGATACCGGCGCCGTTTTCTCCATGAACGTCTTGGCCAGCGCCCGCGCGGTGGGGATCAGCTCGTCATGCGGCACCACCTTGCTGACCAGGCGGCCGGCGAGGGCTTCCTGCGCCGGGAACACGCGGCCGGAATAACACCATTCCAGCGCCTGCGAGATGCCGACAATGCGTGGCAGGAACCAGCTCGAGGCCGCTTCCGGCACGATGCCGCGCTGGGAGAACACGAAGCCGAAGCGCGCGTTCTCGGAGGCGATGCGGATATCCATCGCCAGCTGCATGGTGGCGCCGATGCCGACGGCGGGGCCATTGATGGCGCCGATCACGGGCTTCAGGCATTTGAACATGCGCAAGGTCACCTGGCCGCCGCCGTCGCGCACCATGTCGTCGCTGTAATCCACCTTGCCGTCGGCATGGCGCTTCACCGGCCCGCGGCGGGCATCGCGATCGAACGTGTCGGCACCCGAGGAGAGATCCGCGCCTGCGCAAAATCCGCGGCCGGCGCCGGTGATGATGATGGCGCGCACATTGTCGTCGGCATCCGCCTTGTCGAAGGCGTCGATCATCTCCGCCTGCATGGTGGCATTATAGGCGTTGAGCTTTTCGGGGCGGTTCAGCGTGATGGTGAGGATCTGGTCCTCGACGCTGTAGAGGATGGTCTCATAGGCCATGTCGGTTTCTCCCGGTTGTTTTTGGTTCTTGATTTTGTCGTCATTCCGGGGCGCGCCGCAGGCGCGAACCCGGGATCTCATCGTGTTCTAGCTATTACCAGATTCCGGGTTCGCGCGAAGGGCGCGCCCCGGAATGACAGCCAGCTTACGCCGGCAACCTTGTCTCGATGATCCGCGCGAACATGCTGGCACCAATCGGGAGAATCTTGTCGTCGAGATAGAAGCCGGGATTGTGCACCGGCACCGAGCCTTCATGGCCGACCCAGAAATAGGCGCCGGGCACCGCATGCAGCATGTCGGCGAAATCTTCCGAGCCCATTTTCGGCTTCGAGCGCGTGATCGTGTTCGCATCGCCGACAATCATGCGGGCCACATCTTCCACGGCCTTGCTGTGCTCTTCCTGATTGACCAGCACGCTGAAGCCGTCGCGGATATCCACGGTGATCTCCACATCGAACGCCGTGGCGATGCCCTTGGCGAGGGCGTGCATGCGATCGCGGATCTGCTGGCGCACGGTCTCGGAGAAGCAGCGCACAGTGCCGCACAGCTTGGCGTCGTCGGGGATGACGTTATAGGCCGAGCCCGAATGGATCTGGGTGATCGACAGCACTGCCGACTGGAACGGATCGACATTGCGGCTGACGATGGACTGCATCGCCTGACCGAGCGTCATCGCGATCACCACCGGATCCTTCGAGCGCTCCGGCATCGCGCCATGCGCGCCATAGCCCTTGATGTGGATGTCGAAGAAATCCGCGGCTGCCATGGCGGGGCCGGGGAAGATGCCGACTTCGCCGTGATTCATGTCCGGCGCATTGTGCAGGCCGTAGATCTCGTCGCAGGGAAACTGCTTGAACAGCCCGTCCTTGATCATCGCGCGCGCGCCGCCAAGGCCTTCCTCGGCGGGCTGGAAGATGAAATGCACGGTGCCATCGAAGTTGCGGGTTTCGGCGAGATAGCGCGCGGTGCCGAGCAGCATGGTGGTGTGGCCGTCATGACCGCAGCCGTGGAAGCGGCCGGGAATGGTCGAGCGCCAGGCGAGATTGGTGTTCTCCTCCATCGGCAGCGCGTCCATGTCGGCTCGCAGACCAATGCGCCTGGTGCCGTTGCCCTTGCCCTTCAGCGTGCCGACCACACCGGTGCCGCCGAGGCCGCGATGCACTTCCACGCCCCACGAGGCGAGCTTGTCGGCGACGATGCCGGAGGTGCGGACTTCCTCGAAGCCGATTTCCGGATGCGCGTGCAGATCGCGGCGGATGGCGGTGAGTTCGTCGGCGAAGGCGTCAATGCGTTCGAGTGTGGGCATGGTGATGATCCGTTGATTGTCGCGAGAAGATGTTAGCCATGCGCCAGGGGCAGGCGTGTCTCGATGATCCGGGCGAACATGCTGGCGCCGATCGGAAGCGCCTTGTCGTCGAAATAATAGCCGGGATTGTGCAGCGGCACCGAGCCTTCCTGGCCGAGCCAGAAATAGGCGCCGGGCACGGCATGCAGCATGTCGGCGAAATCCTCGGAGCCCATGATGGGGCGGATGCCAGTCTGCACATTGGCGTCGCCGACGATGGTGCGGGCGACGTCCTCGACAGCCTTGCTGTGCTCTTCCTGATTGACCAGCACGCTGAAGCCGTCGCGGATCTCGACCGTGATCTCGCAATCGAAGGCGGTGGCCATACCTGCGGCCAGCGTCTTCATCCGCTCGCGGATCAGCATGCGCATGTCGTTGTCGAAGGTGCGGGTAGTGCCGCACAGCCGCGCCTCGTTGGGGATCACGTTATAGGCCGAGCCGGAATGAAGCTGGGTGATCGACAGCACCGCGGATTTAAGCGGATCGGCATTGCGGCTGACAATGCTCTGGATCGCCTGGCCGAGCGCCATGGCGACGATGACCGGATCCTTGGAGCGGTTGGGCTGGGCGCCATGGGCGCCGTAGCCGCGGATGACGATGTCGAAGAAATCTGCCGCGGCGAGGTTGGGGCCGGGGAAGATGCCGATCTCGCCGTGATTCATGTCGGGGGCGTTGTGCAGCCCGTAGATCTCGTCGCAGGGAAACTGCGTGAACAGCCCGTCCTTGATCATCGCTCGCGCGCCGCCGAGACCTTCCTCGGCAGGCTGGAAGATGAAGTGCACGGTGCCGTCGAAGTTGCGGGTCTCGGCGAGATAGCGCGCTGTGCCGAGCAGGATCGTGGTGTGGCCGTCATGGCCGCAGCCATGGAAGCGGTTCGGAATGGTCGAGCGCCAGGCGAGGTTGGTGTTCTCCTCCATCGGCAGCGCGTCCATGTCGGCGCGGATGCCGATGCGCCTGGGTCCGTTGCCCTTGCCCTTCAGCGTGCCGACCACGCCGGTGGTGCCGAGGCCGCGATGGACCTCGATGCCCCAGCTCGCCAGCTTGTCGGCTACGATGCCGGAGGTGCGGACTTCCTCGAAGCCGACTTCCGGATGGGCGTGCAGGTCGCGACGGATGGCGGTGAGGTCGTCGGCAAAACCTTGAATGCGATCGAGGACGGGCACGGGCGTATCCGTTACGGAACGAGGGCAGGGGAAGACGTTTCGGGCGTGAACGGCGCGCCGTTCGGCTTCAGCTTGATGCCGGGACGCAGATGCTTCCAGGGCAGCACCGACGTATCAGCGGGCATCGCGCCCGGTGCTGCGCAGATCATCAGCTGACCGGCGATGGGCTCGAAGTCGGCGCGGAAATGCACCGAGCTCTTGTTGACGAGGATATTCTGCTCGGTCGGCTCGATGCCGACATAGCGGTACATCGCCTGGTCGGCGAGCTGCGCCTTGTGCGAGGAGATCACCACGCGCACATCGTCGATGCGCAGGCAGGCCGAGGGGCCCATATCCATGTCGCGACCGCCGTAATACGGGCCGGGCGCGACGAACTTGCCGTCGGAGAGCTTTTCGATGACGAACGTGTTTTCGTAAGGCGCGTCGCCGGGAATGCCGGACTTGCCGCCGATGGAGAGCTTGACCGTTGCGCCTTCGCCGGCTTCATGCGCGGCCTTGCAGGCGGCGGGATCATAGATCACGCCATGGGCGGCCTTGATCGCCTTGTTCCTCACCAGCGCGCGCAGCATGCCGGTGGTGTCGCTGTCGCCGCCGGCGCCGGGATTGTCCTGCGTATCGGCAATCACCACAGGCTTGGTCAGCGTCTTCGCCAGCTCCATCGCATGCAGCACGCCTTGGTCGGGCTGCCAGATCTTGCCGTCGAAATCATTCTCGTGGCCGAGCACCAGATTGACCACGGTGTCGGCCGCTGCATCCGCGTCCGCTTGCGTCACGCCATAGGCGAATACGCTCGGGCAGCAATCCTTGAAATCCGCGGCCGGAAAGCCCGGACAGAACGACAGCGTCGGCACCTGGTCATGTTCGATCGCCGCGAGCATCTGATAGATGCGCTTGGTGGGCTCGTCATTGGTGCATTGCCAGGAGATCGGGATCAGGAACGGCAACTGTCGGAACGCTTTGGCAAAGCGATTGCCGCCCAGCAGCAATTCCATATGGCGCGCCGAGGCGCGGCCGGTATCGGCCATGTCCACATGCGGATAGGTGCGATAGGCGATCAGCGCGTCGGTGTATTCAACGGTCTCTGCCGAGATATTGCCGTGCAGGTCGAGGCTCACCACGAAGGGGATGTCCGGCCCGATCACCGCGCGCACGCGGCGCGTGATCTCGCGCTCGCCATCGTCGAAATGTTCGGTCACCATCGCGCCGTGCAGATCGAGATAGACGGCATCGAGCGGCATCGCTTTCTTGATGCCCTCGATCATCTCGCCGACGATGCGCTCGAACGCGTCTTCGGTGACATGCGCCGACGGGCTGGCGCCGCAGGCGATGGTCGGGACCAACTCCCAGCCGCGCGCTTCCGCTTCCTCGACAAAGCCGGCAAGGCCGACATTGATGCCGCGCATCACTTTCAGCACATCGGCGCCGTGGGTCATCGACGGCCAGCCGCCGCCATGGACGAAGGCCTCATAGGTGGCCTTGGTAGGGGCGAATGTGTTGGTTTCGTGCAGGAAGCCGCCGACGGCGATACGGGTCATGAAGGCACTCGGTTCGCAGGATGATTTTCATTCCGGGCTGTGCCGAAGGCTAGGATCCGAAATGACACAGGAGTATTGGACAAGGTGCTTGAGCGATGGCGATAGTCCTCGGCCTGCATGGTTCGAGACGCCCGCTTTGCGGGCTCCTCACCATGAGGGACTTCTACAGCGCCATACTCCGCCCTCATCCTGAGGAGCGGCCGTTTGGCCGCGTCTCGAAGGATGGCCACGGGATGCTCTTCGCGTTGCATATGCGATAGCCCTGCGGACTGGCGGGATGAGACTAAACGGCCGACGCCACCACAGCGGGATCGACCGGACGGAAGTTGGCGAAATCCCATCCTCGTCCGGGCGCCGCGTCAAGCAGTTGCTTGGTATAGGCCTGCTGCGGATTTGCGAGGACTTCCGCTGCCGGGCCCTGTTCCACCACTTTGCCGTGCTGCATCACAGCAACGTCGTCGCAGATCTGCGCGGCGACGCGGAGATCGTGGGTGATGAACAGGATGGCGATGCCGAGCCGGGTCTGGATGTCGTCGAGCAGCTTCAGCACCTGCGCCTGCACCGACACGTCGAGCGCCGACACCGCTTCGTCCGCCACGAGAACTTCCGGATCGAGGGCGAGCGCGCGCGCAATGGCGATGCGCTGGCGCTGGCCGCCGGAAAACTGGTGCGGATAGCGATTGACGGCATCCGCAGGCAGGTCGACGAGTTCGAGCAACTCGCGCGCCCGCGCCATGGCCACCGAACGCTTGGTACCGAAATTGATCGGGCCTTCGCAGATGGACTCGCCGACGGTGATACGCGGATTGAGCGAGCGATACGGATCCTGGAACACGATCTGGATCTTCTTGCGATGCGGCTGCAGCGCATGGCGCGACAGGTCCGAAATCTCGCGGCCGGCCAGGCGAATGCCGCCCGAGGTCGGATCGATCAGGCGGACGATGCAGCGCGCCACGGTGGACTTGCCGGAGCCGCTCTCGCCGACGATGCCAAGCGTGCGGCCCTTGCGCAGCGTCAGCGTGACGTCCTGGGCGGCGTGGACTTCACGCGGCTTTCCGATGAAGGAGCGCTCGCGATAGACCTTGCCCAGTTCATTGGCTTCCAGCACCACCGGGTTGAAACCCTGCTCGACACGCGGCGGACGCGGCACCAGGCTCGGCACCGCCGAGAGCAGGTTGCGCGTATAGTCCATGGTCGGCGCGCTCAGGATCTGCTTCAGGGGTCCGGTCTCGACGAGACGGCCCTGACGCATCACCGCGACGCGGTCGGCGATATCGGCGACCACGCCCATGTCATGGGTGATGAACAGCACGGCGGTGCCGTGGTCCTTCTGCAGGTCGCGCATCAGCTTGAGGATCTGCGCCTGGGTGGTGACGTCGAGCGCGGTGGTCGGCTCGTCGGCGATCAGCAGTTTCGGCTCGAGCACCAGCGCCATGGCGATCATGATGCGCTGGCGCTGGCCGCCGGAGAGGCGGTGCGGATAGGAGGCAAAGATGCGCTTCACGTCGGGCAGGCGCACCTGCTCCATCATGTCGAGAATTTTTGCGCGACGTGCGGAGCCACCGAGATTGGTGTGGGTGCGCAGCACTTCGTCGATCTGCTTGCCCACGGTGACGACTGGATTGAGCGCCGTCATCGGTTCCTGGAAGATCATCGCCATGGTGGTGGCGCGGAGTTCGCGCAGGCGGCGATCGCTCGCCTTCAGCACGTCCTCGCCGACCAGCTTGATGCTGCCACCGGTGGCCTTCAGCGAATCCTTCGGCAGCAGGCCCATGGTGGCGAGCGAGGTCACCGATTTGCCGGAGCCGCTTTCGCCGACCACGCACAGCGTCTCGCCCTGGCGCACCTGCAGCGACACGCCGTCGAGGATCTTCTTGCCGGTGCCGTGCTTGCCGACGGAGACGACGAGGTTCTCGATATCGAGCGCGATGGGACGGTCGTTCACGGTCGTATTCTCGTTCAGGGAATTGCTCATCACGTCGTTCATTTGCCAGCCTCCCGCTGTTGCATGCGGGGATCAAGCGCGTCGCGCGCGGCGTCGCCGATCAGGTTGACCGACAGGATGGCGACGGACAGCAGCAGTCCGGGCCAGAAGATCAGCGACGGCTTGACCTGGAAGAAGGCGCGGCCCTCGGCCATGATATTGCCCCAGGTCGGCGTTTCCGGCGAGATGCCGGCGCCGAGGAACGACAGGATGGCTTCGGTGAGGATCGCCGACGCGGCGATGAACGTGCCTTGCACGATCAGCGGCGCCACGGTGTTGGGCACCAGATGCTTCCACATGATCTTCGGCATGCTGGTGCCGAGCGAGATCGCCGCTTCCACATAGGGCTCTTCACGCGCCGACAGCACCACCGAGCGGACCAGACGCGCGACGCGCGGAATTTCCGGGATGGTGATGGCGATCAGCACCGTGGTCAGCGTGGCGCCGGAGAGCGACACCACCGCGATGGCCAGCAGCACGCCGGGCATCGCCATCAGGCCGTCCATGACGCGCATCAGGATGGCGTCCATCCATTTGAAGAAGCCGGAGAACAGGCCGATGCACAGGCCGATGACGATGCTGGTGACAGCCGCGCCGAGGCCGATCAGCAGCGAGATGCGGCCGCCATAGAGAATGCGCGCCAGCACGTCGCGGCCATAGGCATCGGTGCCGAGCAGATATTCCGCGCTCGCCGGCTTCAGGCGCATTGCGGGCGCCAGAAGCTGCGGATCATGCGAGGTCAGCCACGGCGCAAAAATCGCCGACAGGATCACCAGCGTCAGGCAGACCGTCGCAATCGCGATGATCGGCGTTGCCGTGAGAAAGCCGAGCGACGGACCGCGGCGTGAGGGAAGGGCGGGATTGGGGAGAGTCTCGATCGCCATCGTTTGCGATTTCCTAGTAACGAATGCGGGGATCGAGCAATGCGTAGGCAAGGTCGATCAGCAAATTGACACAGACATAGACGCCTGAGGTGAGCAGGATCATGGCCTGAATCACTGGGAAGTCGCGCGCCAGCACGGCATCGACGGTGAGCCGTCCGATGCCGGGCAGGTTGAACACGCTTTCGGTGACGACGACGCCGGAGATCAGCAGCGCGAAACCGGTGCCGATCACGGTGATGACGGGGACGGCCGCGTTGCGCAGCGCATGGCGGAACAGCACCGAGCCTTCATTGATGCCCTTGGCGCGCGCCGTGCGCACAAAATCTTCGCCGAGCACGTTGAGCATCGCCGCGCGCGTCATGCGTGCAATCAGCGCCACATAGACAAAGGAGAGCGCCACGGTCGGCAGCACCATGCGTTCGAAGAACGGACCGAAGCCGCGCGAGATGCTGCGGAAGCCCTGCACCGGCACCCATCGCAATTCGATCGCAAAGATCTGCACCAGCACATAGCCGATCACGAAGACGGGGACGGAGAAGCCGACCACCGACAGCGCCATCACCAGGCGGTCGACCCAGGTGCCGTGCTTCCATGCAGCGATGACGCCGAGCGGGATCGCCACGCAGATCGACACCAGCATCACGCTCAGCGCGACGCTGAGCGACGGCTCGATGCGCTGATTGACCATCTGCAGCACGGGCACATTGGAAATCAGCGAGGTGCCGAAGTCGCCATGCAGCAGGCGCCAGACCCATGAGAAGAACTGCGTATAGAGCGGCTCGTTGAGCCCGAGCGAGGTGCGGATACGATCAAGCTGCTCCGGCGTCGCATTGTCACCCGCGATGATCGCGGCGGGATCGCCCGGGGTCAGCCGCAGCAGCAGGAAGACGAACAGGGCCACCACGCCCATAACGGGAATGGCCGCCAGAATTCGGCGAATGAGATATCCGAGCATAACGTTGTCCTATTGGTCGTGTTGATCGAACGTAACTGGACCTGATCGGTCAACCGGAAACGTCACGGGCGCACAGCAATTGATCCTGATCGTCAGAACAGTCGCGATGCGCATCAACCCGAAATTTTCTGAGTAAAAAGGTAGCAAGTCCCGTGCCACTTTTTTGGTCCGTCCATCACCATGGTAGGGCATCGCATATAGTCGCAAGAAGCATCGTGCGACCATCCTTCGAGACGCCGCTACGCGGCTCCTCAGGATGAGGGCAGAGTGTGGCTCTGTAGAAGACCCTCATGGTGAGGAGCCCGCGAAGCGGGCGTCTCGAACCATGCAGGCCCGGCACTATCTCCATCGCTCAAACCCCATATGCAAAAGCCCTGATCAGAGTCATGGACGGACCGGTCGTCATTGCATCAATCGAGCGTGGCCAGCAATCCCGCCATCAGGCGGCCGCGATCCACCAGGCTCTGCGCGATGATGTATTCGTTGAGCGTGTGCATGTCGGCGCCGTGCACGCCGAGGCCGTCGAGTGTCGGGATACCCATGGCGCCGGTAAAGTTGCCGTCGGAGCCGCCGCCCTTGCTGCCATGGGTGAGCTCGGGCAGGCCGAGGCGCGCATTGATGGCCTTGGCTTTCTCGAACAATTCCAGCGTTGCCGCAGACGGTTCCCAGACCGGGCGGGTGACGCCGCGAGTGACCTTGAATTGAACGTCATTCTCGGTGCCTGAGAGCGCGAGCATGCGCTCGACGCCCTTGTCGAGGTCCTCCTGGCGCTTCGCCATGCTGAGGGCTTCGCCGGTGCAGGAGGAGGCGACGCAATTGACCCATTGTCCGCCATGCACGATGCCGACGCTGAAGGTGCAATCGGGGCCGGTCATCTCGTCGATCTGCACGATTCGCTTGGCCATTTCGCGGATCGCGGAGCGGCCATTCGACAGCGTGGCGCCGGAATGGCTGGGGCGGCCGATGGCTTCGAGATTGAAGCGGGCAATGGCGTAGCGGCCGGAGGTGGTGCCGTTATTGGCGCTGCCGGGTTCGGGCACCAGCACATATTTGTTGCGTGCGGCTTCGGCTTCGATGATGTCGCGGGTGGAGGGGGTGCCGACTTCTTCATCCGGCGTGAACAGAACGGTGATCGGCAGCGGCGTCGTGTAGGAGATGCGCATCAGCTGGCGGATCGCCTCGACCGACAGATAATTGCCGCCCTTCATGTCGCAGATCGCGGGGCCGTAGCAGAGCTCGCCATCGCGGCGCCATTTCAGTTTCTCGATGGTGCCGACCGGATGCACGGTATCCATGTGACCCGCGATCAGGATGCCCGGCTCGCCGAACTTCGGATGTGGAAAACGCGCGCGGATACAACCGCCGAATCCCTGACGCCCCGCGATGCGTTCGATGGTCGCACCCATGATCTGCATGTCGCGCGCAGCGAGGTCGAGCATGCTGTTGACAGCATTCGCATCCCAGGTGGGGCTTTCACATTCGACCCAGACGCGCAGGCCTTTCAGCATGTCCTCGAGATCGAAGGGGAGTTCGGCGGGATTCATCAAGTCATTCCTCTTGGATGAGAATTTCTGTCACAGATTGACGGGTGCAACTTGCACCTGCGCATTGCGAGAACTCGTGCCTGACTTAGCAGCAGCGCAATTGCCTTTGCAAATTGACGCTGTGCAAAGCGATGCATTTTCCAGCATGCTGAAAACACGATTGACCCGCATCGCGCTTGATGCAAGGCTTTGATGCCTAAATTATAAAGGCAACACGCGAAGGGGCCTAAAATTCTATCGCGTTGCACAATCGATCATCGATCGATGATGAGATTCCAGTCAGGAGAGACTTGAGTGTTTGATATGTCACGTTGGCTGCGTTCCGCGGCCATCACGAAATTTGCGCTGCCGGGTCTGGCAGTTGCAGTTGCCCTCTCGCTGCCGGTGCTGTCGTCGCCCGCGCATGCGGCCGGCAAGACCATCACCGCCGTAATGCATTCCGACCTGCGCGTGCTCGATCCCGGCATCACCACCGGCTATATCGTCCGTGACCACGGCTACATGGTGTTCGACACGCTGCTCGGCATGAACTCGAAATACGAGATCAAGCCGCAGATGGCCGACTGGAAAGTCTCCGACGACAAGCTTGTCTATACATTTACCCTGCGCGACGGCCTCATGTGGCATGACGGCAAGCCGGTGACCGCGGAAGACTGCGCCGCCTCGCTGAAGCGCTGGGGCCGGAATGACGGCATGGGCCAGAAGCTCATGGACTTCACCAAGAGCATCGAGGCGCCCGACGCCAAGACCATCGTGCTGACCCTGAAGGAACCCTACGGCCTCGTGCTGGATTCGATCGCCAAGCCGTCGTCGCTGGTGCCGTTCATGATGCCGAAGCGTCTGGCTGAAACCCCGGCCGGCAAGGCGATTGGCGAGCAGATCGGTTCGGGTCCGTTCAAATTCGTGCAGGCTGAATTCCAGCCCGGCGTGAAGGCCGTCTACGAGAAGTTCAAGGAGTACAAGCCGCGTTCCGAGCCGACCGACTGGCAGGCCGGCGGCAAGGTGGTGAAGGTCGATCGCGTCGAGTGGATCACCATGCCCGATGCACAGACCGCGGTGAATGCGCTGCAGTCGGGTGACATCGACTTCATGGAAAATGGTCCCTACGACCTGCTGCCGGTGCTGGCGAAGGATCCGGAGCTTCAGATCGAAGTGCTGAACCCGCTGGGCTTCCAGACCTTCGGCCGCATGAACTTCCTCAACCCGCCCTTCGACAATCCGAAGATTCGCCGTGCCGCGTTCCTGGCCATGAGCCAGAAGCCGGTGCTGGATGCGCTGGTTGGCGATCCCAAATATTACAAGGTCTGCGGCGCCGTGTTCGGTTGCGACACGCCGAATGCCACGGATATCGGCTCGGAAAGCCTAGTGAAGGGCAACGGTCTCGAGGAAGCCAAGAAGCTGCTTGCCGAAGCCGGTTATGACGGCACGCCGGTGACCATCATGGCACCGACCGACGTGACCACGCTCAAAGCTCAGCCGATCGTTGCCGCGCAGCTGCTCCGCAATGCCGGCTTCAAGGTCGAGGTGCAGGCGACCGACTGGCAGACGGTGCTGAGCCGTCGTCCGAGCCAGAAGCCCGTCAAGGAGGGCGGCTGGAACATGTTCTTCTCGAACTGGGTCGGCGCCGACATCCTCAACCCCATCAGCAATGTCGCGACCTCGGGCCGCGGCAAGAGCAATGGCGGCTGGTTCGGCTGGAGCGAAGATGCCGAGCTGGAAGTGCTGCGCGACAAATATGCGCGTGCGACCACGCCGGAGGAGCAGAAGAAGCTCGCTGCCGACGTGCAGAAGGAGATCTACGACAAGGTGATCTACATCCCGCTCGGCGAATACAAGGTGCCGAGCATCTGGCGGAAGTCACTGACCGGCGTCACCCAGGGCGCTGCGATCCCGATGTTCTGGAACATCGACAAGAAGGACTGAGCCGGCACCGCTGCGGCGGTCCGTGTGAAGTGACAGAGCGCCGGCTTGAGCAATCAGGCCGGCGTTTTTGTTTTTAAGCGCATACCCACCATCCCTCATGGTAAGGAGGCGCGGCTTGTCCGCCGTAGCTCGAAGAGCGAAGGCGGAAGCGCCGTCTCGAACCATGAGCTGTGCTGGCTCCGAGCGTGCCGCCATCCTTCGAGACGCGCGCAAGAGCGCGCTCCTCAGGATGAGGGGAAGAGTTTGATGCGGCGACGAATTTGCAGCCGCGTTGTCCGCCTCGGCCCCACGCACCCACCCTCATGGTGAGGAGGCGCGCAGCGCCGTCTCGAACCATGAGCTGGTCTGGCTCCGAGCTTGCAGCCATCCTTCGAGACGCGCGCAAGAGCGCGCTCCTCAGGATGAGGGAAAGAGTTTGGCGCGGGGAAATGCCTGTGGCTGCTTTGTGAATATCAGCCCCATACGCTTCCCCTCATGGTGAGGAGGCGCACAGCGCCGTCTCGAACCATGAGCTGGCCTGACTCCGAGCGTGCCGCCATCCTTCGCGACGCGCGCGGGAGCGCGCTCTTCAGATGAGGGACATAGTGAACGCGAAGCTGCCCTGCGACTGCTTGTCGTCGTTCGCTCCGTGCATGTCATCGTGCGCCGCGACGTTCATACACGCCGTCGAAATCCCGATTGACGTGCTTCCTGCTTGATGCAAGTCTTTGAAGTCTAAACGATAAAGACACACTGCGAAGCGCTCAAAAATAGATCGCGTTGCATAAGCAATCATCGGCCTGTGATCAGAATCCAGTCAGGAGAGATCGAATGTCTATCATGTCACGTTGGCGGCACTCTGCAGCCTTTACGAAAATGACGCTGCCGAGCATCGCGCTTGCGATGGCACTCGCATCACCGATGATGTCCTCGCCCGCCGATGCGGCCGGCAAGACCATCACTGCCGTGATGCATTCGGATCTGCGCGTGCTCGATCCCGGCATCACCACCGCCTATATCGTGCGCGATCATGGCTACATGGTCTACGACACGCTGCTGGCGATCGATTCGAAATTCCAGATCCAGCCGCAGATGGCGAGCTTCAAGGTGTCGGACGACAAGCTCGTCTACACCTTCACGCTGCGCGATGGCCTGAAGTGGCACGACGGTCCGCCGGTGACGGCCGAAGACTGCGTCGCCTCGCTGAAACGCTGGGGCCGCAATGACGGCATGGGCCAGAAGCTCATGGATTTCACCAAGAGCATCGAGGCGCCCGATGCCAAGACCATCGTGCTGACGCTGAAAGAGCCCTACGGCCTCGTGCTCGACTCCATTGCAAAACCGTCGTCGCTGACGCCGTTCATGATGCCGAAGCGTCTCGCCGAAACCCCGGCGGGCAAGTCGATCGCCGAGCAGATCGGTTCGGGCCCGTTCAAATTCGTACAGTCCGAATTCCAGCCGGGCGTGAAGGCCGTCTACGAGAAGAACAAGGATTACGTGCCGCGTTCGGAGCCTGCCGATTGGGCCTCGGGTGGCAAGGTGGTGAAGGTCGATCGTGTCGAATGGATCACCATGCCCGATGCGCAGACCGCGGTGAACGCGCTGCAGTCCGGCGACATCGATTTCATGGAGAACGGTCCCTACGACCTGCTGCCGATCCTCGCCAAGGACAAGGAGCTCAAGATCGAGATCCTCAACAAGCTCGGCTACCAGACCCTCGGCCGCATGAATTTCCTGCTGCCGCCGTTTGACAATGTGAAGGTTCGCCGCGCGGCCTTCCTCGCGATGAACCAGAAGCCGGTGCTCGACGCGCTGGTCGGCGATGCGAAATACATGAAGATCTGCGGCGCGATGTTCGGCTGCGATACGCCGAACGCCGCCGATGTCGGTGCCGAGACCCTGGTCAAGGGCAGCGGCATGGCGGCCGCCAAGAAGGCGCTCGCGGAATCCGGTTATGACGGCACGCCCGTCGTGATCATGGCGCCGACCGACGTGTCGTCGCTGAAGGCGCAGCCGATCGTGGCGGCGCAGCTCTTGCGCGATGCCGGCTTCAAGGTCGAAGTGCAGGCCACCGACTGGCAGACCGTCGTGACGCGTCGTGCGAGCCAGAAGCCGGTGAAGGAAGGCGGCTGGAACATGTTCTTCACCAACTGGGTCGGTGCGGACATTCTCAATCCGGTCTCCAACGTCTCGGTGTCGGGCCGCGGCAAGAATGGCGGCTGGTTCGGCTGGTTCGAGGACGCGAAGATCGAAGAGCTGCGCGACAAATATGCCCGCGCCACGACGCCGGAAGAGCAGAAGAAGATCGCTGCCGAAGTCCAGGCCCGTGCGCTCGAGGAAGTCGCCTATCTGCCGCTCGGCGAATATCAGATCCCGAGCGTGTGGCGGACCTCGCTGACCGGCGTGTTGCCGGGTGCCGCGACCCCGGTGTTCTGGAACATCGACAAGAAGGACTGATCGGTCGCGCGCCTTATTTCTGACGCACCGAACCAAGCGACGCGCCGGCCTGAACTCTCAGGCCGGCGTTTTTTTCTTGCGGCAAACCGGGGGCGGTAGCGGCAAACCAGCGGCATCACGGTGGCATTCTTGCGAAAAAAGGTATTTTAGTAATGTTGATGGCGGCTGGTCCCGACTGTTTCGATGCCGTCTTGCGGCATTCTTGAGGCAGCGGACGGAACCCGCTCGCCGTTAAGGCCTTGTTAGAGGATGCGCACATTGCGCAAAACGGGGTTGTCATTTGCGTGTCATGCGCATAAACCGCCGCCGCGCTGGGGCCGGATGGGCAAATTGCGCAAAATAATCAGAGGAAATGAAAATGCAGGTTCCAATTAAGCGCGCGATTGAAAAAGTCCCCGGCGGCATGATGACCGTCCCGCTTTTGCTCGGCGCTTTGGTCGCGACGTTCTTCCCCAACACCCCGAAATTCTTCGGCTCCTTCACCGGCGCGCTGTTCTCTGGCGGCGCCCTGACGATCCTCGCAGTCTTCTATGTCTGCATGGGCGCCAGCATCTCCTTCAAGGCGACCCCCTACATCGTGAAAAAGGGCGGCACGCTGCTGGCCGTCAAGGTTGGCACGGCGATGATCCTCGGCCTGATCTTCGGCCGCTTCCTCGGCGAAGCCCCGATCACCGCGGGCATCTTCGCGGGCGTCTCGACGCTCGCGATCGTTGCGGCGATGAATGATACCAATGGCGGCCTCTACATGGCGCTGATGGGCCAGTATGGCCGTCCGCGCGACGTCGGTGCCTATACCATCATGACGCTCGAGAGTGGCCCGTTCCTGACCATGATCACGCTCGGCGTTGCCGGCCTGTCGTCGTTCCAGTGGCCCGCACTTGTCGGCGCGATCCTGCCGCTGGTGATCGGCATGATCATCGGCAATCTCGACAAGGAAATGCGCGAATTCCTCAGCAAGGCCGTGCCGGTGATGATCCCGTTCTTCGCCTTCGCGCTCGGCACCGGCCTCAATCTCTCGATGGTCTGGCAGGCTGGTCTGCTCGGTATCGCCATGGGTGTCGGCGTCGTCATCCTCACGGGCATTCCGATGTTCTTCGCGGACCGTCTGATCGGCGGCAATGGCGTCGCGGGTGTCGCTGCGGCTTCGACGGCTGGCAATGCGGCCGCCGTTCCGGCGATCGTCGCTGCGGCCAATCCCGACTACGCAGCAGCAGCCGGCCCGGCCACGATCCTGATCGCAGCCTGCGTGGTCGTCACCGCTATCCTGACGCCGATCGCGACGGCATGGATCGCCGGCATCGTCGGCAAGGATGTCGAGCCCGAGGGTGAAGACACCAAAGCTGCTGCCCCGGCAGCAACCGCTCCGGCAACCGGACGCTAAGCATGACTGATCGCTGGCTGATCCTCGCGGACGATCTCACCGGTGCTGCGGACTGTGCCATCGCCTTCGGACGAAGAGGGCAGGCAGCCGCAGTGACATGGGGCGAAGTATCCGATGCATCGGATCACCAGCTTCCGGTCATGGCCTATGATGCAGCGAGCCGCGGCATGCCTGCCGCGGACGCAGCTGCGCGGCATGCGGATATCCTGGCTCGTTTGTGTGAGCCCGGCCGCACGCTGTTCAAGAAGATCGACTCGACGCTGCGGGGCCAACCCGCAGCTGAGACGAAGGCCGCGCTCGATTATCTCAAGGCGAATGTCGGCGCCGGCTTGGGCGTCTTCGCGCCGGCCTTTCCGGCCACCGGCCGCACCACCATCGACGGGCGTATCCTCGTGAAGGGTGCTCCGCTGGAAGACGCCGAAGTCTGGCAGCGCGACCACACTTATCCCAATGCCGATCTCGTCGATGTCCTGGCCACCGCCGGCATCCGCGGCGAGAAAGTGACGCTCGCCACCATTCGCGGCGGCGATCTCAAATCCGTTTTTGCGAAACTCGCAGCTGAAGGCGATGTTGTCGCATGCTGTGATGCCGAGACCGACAACGATCTGCATCTGATTGCCGAAGCGAGCTTGCATGCCTCGAAGGCGACATTCTTCATCGGCAGCGCCGGTCTCGCACATGCGCTGGCTGGCCTCGATGACGATGCCGCAGGCGAAGCACTCAAGATTCCGACGAGCAAGCAGGGGACACTGATCGTTGTTGGTTCAGTTGCCGGCGCCTCGCGCTCTGCTGCGCGCAAGCTCGATGCTACCGGCACCGTCAAGCATTTCCCCGTGTCGCCCGAGACGCTGCTCGATGCCAACGCAACCGAGCGCGCGACACTCGCCGCAGCCGTCTCGACGCATCTCGCCTCCGGCGGCGACGCGCTGGTCGAGATCATGATGGAAGGCGAGCTCAACATGGCACTCGGCCCCAAGCTCGCCGAAGGCCTCGCTGTCACGCTCGAAAGCGTGGCACCTGCGATCGGCGCCTTCGCGGCCACTGGTGGCGAGACCGCTGCTGCGCTGCTGTCCCGCTTCGGCGTCAACGGCATCCGCCTTGCCGACGAAATCGAGCCGGGCGTGTCGCTCGGCCTCACGCTTGGCCAACTCTCTGTGCCGATCGCCACCAAGGCTGGAGCCTTCGGTGACGATATGAGCCTTATCCGTATCAGCGAACGTCTTCGCGCCGTCCGAACCAAAGGAAGCTTCTCATGAGCCGTACCACCATTGCGATCACCATGGGCGATCCGGCCGGTATCGGCCCCGAAGTAATCATGAAGGCGCTGGCCAAGCCGGAAGCGCAGGCGCTGTGCAACATGCTGGTGATCGGCGATGCCGGCCGCCTGCGCAAGGCCGGCGAAGTGACCGGCGTGTCGCTCGGCGTGGATTCGCTGGCCGATGCCAAGGATGCGGATTTCGCCTCGAAGAACATCCAGTGCGTCGATCTGAAGAATGTGCCGGCCGATCTGCCATTCGGCAAGAATTCGCCGATCGGCGGCGAGGCGGCCTATCGCTATATCGAGAAGGCCGTGGAGATCGTGCAGTCCGGTATCGCCCAGGGCATCTGCACCGCGCCGCTCTCCAAGGAAGCTCTGCATTCGGCCGGCCATAAATATCCCGGCCACACCGAACTGCTTGCGCATCTCACCGGCACGCCGGAAGTGTCGATGATGCTGGTGTCGCCCAAGCTGCGCGTCATTCACGTCACCACCCATATCGGCCTGATCGATGCCATCAAGAAGATCGAGCCGGGCCTGGTCGAGCGCGTCATCACCCGCGGCCATGAAGTGCTGGTGAAGGCCGGCATCAAGAACCCGAAGATCGGCGTCTGCGCCATCAATCCGCATGCCGGCGAAAACGGCCTGTTCGGTTATGGCGAGGAAGCCGAGAAGATCACGCCGGCCGTCGAGAAGTGCCAGGCCAAGGGCTGGGACGTGCACGGCCCGCTGCCGGCCGACACGCTGTTCTTCCTGGCCGGCCGCGGCGACTACGACATGGTGGTCGCCATGTATCACGATCAGGGCCATGGCCCGATCAAGGTGCTGGGCCTCGAATCAGGCGTGAACATCACGGTCGGCCTGCCGGTGATCCGCACCTCGGTCGATCATGGCACCGCCTTCGACATCGCCGGCAAGGGCATTGCCGACGAGCGCAGCCTGATCGAGGCGCTGCGTCAGGCGGTCGATCTCGCGCCGAAGGCCGCCTAATGCTGTCATTCCGGGACGCGCGCTCTTGCGCGCGAACCCGGAATCCCGTTGTGCTTGAGCCATAACAAGGTTCCGGGGTCGCCGTCGCGAAGGTGCGCCGACGCTCCGGAACGAAGAGTGTGACGAAGGGCCGGGATTCGATGTCGATGCGCAGCAAGGAACGGCGGGCGCGCCTGTTGGACGCGCTGAATGCCGGCGAGATCGATGTGGACGATCTCGCGCGCCGTTTCGACGTCTCCGCTTCGACGGTTCGTCGCGACCTGCAGTTCCTCTCGAAAAACAACCACGTGCGCCGCACCTATGGCGGCGCCATCCTCACCGGCCACGTTGCCGAGGCGACGCTCGACCAGCGTATCGCTGTGCAGGGCAAGGCCAAGCAGGCGATCGCCCTGGCGGCAGCCGATCTGATCAAGGATGGCGAAACGCTGATCCTCGACGCCGGTTCCACCGTGGCCGCCTTCGGCCGGCTGCTGCTGCAGCGCAAGCTCCGCATCATCACCAACAATCTCGCGCTTCTGCCTTTTCTTGCGAAGGCGCCGGGGATCGAGCTCATCGTGCTTGGCGGCACCATCCGCGCGACGAGCATGAGCACCATGGGACCTTTGGCGGCCGAAGCGCTGCGTCGCATGACGGCGGATCGTGCGATCATGAGCGCGGACGGCGTCGTCGATGGCCGCGGTCTGTGCGAAGCCGATCTTGAACAGGTGGCGTTGAAGTCCCTGATGATGCAGCAGGCCAAGGACGTGATCATCCTGGCCGATGCCGGCAAGCTCGGCCGCGCCGAACAGGACGCCTGGGCGCCACTGCCACCGCACTGGACGCTGGTGACCGACGGTGATGCACCGAACAATCAGCGTGTGATGTTTGCTGCGAGTGGGGCACGCGTCGTGGTGGCGAGGTGAGGCCGTCGGGTGGATGAGCGAAGCGTCATCCGCCTTTCTCCGCCACATGCAGTCGGCCGGCGGATTACGCCTTCGGCTCATCCGCCCTACGGCTTCTGCGGTGACGTCGCCGATACGATCAGCAGAACATCCGCCTTGGTCTTGCCGATGCTGCGCACCCAATGCGGGGTCTCGCCTGCGAAATACAGACAATCGCCTTTTGCGAGGATGATCTCCTCGTCCTCGAATTTGATCGCCATCTTGCCCGAGATGACGAACAGGAATTCTTCGCCGGCATGTGAGGCGCGGGGCGCCGATTTTAGCGGCGGGCGGATGACGAACGGCTCCATCATCTTGCGCGTGCGGCTGGCGGCGAGGGCGATCAGGTCGAAGCCGTCTTCCTGGATCGGTGCATTCTGCTCGTTCTGGCGAAACAGCGTGTAGCGCGGTGCCGGTGTCGGATTGGGATCGAACAGATAGGTGACGTTGACGTCGAGCGCTGCTGCAAGACGCAGCAGGGCGTTCACCGAAGGCGTCTTCAGCCCGCGCTCGACCAGCGAGATATAGCCGCGCGTGAGTTCGCTCTGGCTTGCCAGTTGATCGAGGGTCAGGCCCTTGGTCGTGCGCAACTGCTTCAGATTGAAGCCGACCGCATTCTTACTGACGTCAAGCAACCTCGATCTCCCCTTGAGCGGCTGTCCTTGTAGAAAAGACCCGCCAACAAAGAAAGCGCCGCCGCGCGTGCTGGTGACGACACGGCTATCGCGGTGTCGAGGTGTTTCCAATGGAAAACATAGCTGCAGATATTTCCGGCAAGGGCAAGGATAATTTAGGCAGAAAAGGCTGGAATCCGGCAAATCTTGCGTCTGGTTCAGGCAAAATCAGTGCCCTGCCGCATTCATTGGCATCTGCCGATTTTCGTGCCGTTGATTTCCCACAGTAAACATGTTGGCTTTGTGACGGGGATCGGTGAGCACGAGGGATGACGGAAGATTGTAGCCCGTCAAGCGGGACGTTTCCCCACCACTGCTGAGAGGGTTGACGATTGGCCGTCGCATTCGCGTGCGCGGCCACCAACGCAAGAGTTCACGAGACGACCGGACTGCGCCGCGAGATGTCGCGACGCGGAACGAGAAACTGCGCGCCTGAAACTGAACATGTCTTTTGAAGGAGTGAACATGACCGTCGCTGAGGAATTCAACACGGCTACTGCCACGAGCAGCGCTGACGACGCAGCCCTGCGGAAAATCGTCTGGTCGAGCGTCATCGGTACCGCCGTCGAATGGTATGACTTCCTGATCTACGGCGCGGCTACCGCGCTCGTGTTCAACAAGATCTTCTTTGCCACCGGTGATGCGGCTTCCGCGGTCATCGCCGCCTTCGGCACCTATGCCGTCGGCTTCCTCGCGCGTCCGCTCGGTGCCGCGATCTTCGGACATTACGGCGACCGCGTCGGCCGCAAAGCGATGCTGGCCATCACGATCATGGTGATGGGCATCGGTACCTTCGCCATCGGCCTGCTGCCGACCTATGCGCAAATCGGCATTGCGGCGCCGATCCTGCTGATCGTGCTGCGCTTCATGCAGGGCATCGGCCTCGGCGGCGAGTGGGGCGGTGCGGTGCTGATGGTGGTGGAGAACTGCCCGACGCACAAACGCGGTTTCCTCGGCAGCATGGTGCAGGTCGGTAATCCCGTCGGCAATCTCGCGGCCATCGGCATGTTCGCGCTGGTGTCGCAACTGCCGGAAGAACAGTTCATGAGCTATGGCTGGCGCATTCCGTTCCTGATCTCGATCCTGCTGGTCGGCGTCGGCCTGTGGATCCGCATGAGCATGGAGGAGACTCCCGCCTTCCGTGCGCTCAAGGCCAAGAACGAAGTCGCGAAGATGCCGATCGTCGACATCTTCAAATATCACCGCAGGCCGTTCTTTACTGCCGTGGGCCTGAAGATCGCCGAGATTTCCTATGCCTCGATCGCCGGCGTCTTCATCATGTCCTATGCGACCACCAAGCTCGGCCTGTCGCGCAGCCTGGTGCTCAACGGTGCCTTTATCGCGTCCTTCGTCGCGCTGTTCTCGATCCCGTTCTTCGGCTGGCTGTCGGACAAGGTCGGTCGCAAGACCATGTTCTATGCGAGCTGCCTGTTCTGCGCAGGCTTCGCATTCCCGATGTTCTGGCTGCTCGACACCCGCGATCCGACCATCGTGATCCTCACCATCGTGGTGGCGATCTCGTTCGGCCAGATGGTGATGTTCGGCATCGGCGCGCCGTGGTATTCGGAACTGTTCACGGCAAAGCTGCGCTACAGCGGTGCGTCGCTCGGCTTCCAGGTCGGCGCGGCCATCAGCGGTGGCTTCTCGCCGCTGATCGCGGCCGCGCTGATGACCTGGGCCGGCGCCACTTGGCCGGTGTCACTGTTCCTGATCTTCTGCGCCTGCGTCACCGGCATCGCCACCTGGTTCGCGCCGGAAATGGCGAACAAGGAACTGACCTGATCGCGTCACATGCGGAGCGGCACGCAATGCCGCTCCGCATTCCCACCACTTGTCGTGCTGTATGAGCGCGAAAGGAACATAGGCTATGCTCGATATCGTGAAATCGAAATCCGATACCGCCGCCCCGACCTGGACCGGTGTCGTCCGTCATCTCCACATCACCGCGCGTGCCTTCCTGCCGATGCGCGAGATGCAGGAACTGACGCTGATTGCCGGCAAGGGCATCGAAGGCGATCGCTACATGATCGGCCGCGAGGAAGGCTTCTACTCGCCGAAGCCCGAGGAGGGCCGTCAGGTCACTTTGTTCGAATATGAGACGCTCATCGCGCTGAAGCGTGATCATGATATCGACCTTGGCGTTGAAGAACATCGCCGCAATGTCACCACTGTCGGCGTCCCGCTCACCCATCTGGTCGGCAAGCAGTTCTGGCTCGGCGAGACACTGCTGGAGGCGACACGGCTGTCGATCCCGTGCCGGCATATCGAGGAGATCACGGGCAAGTCGATCTTCGATCCGCTGATCAATCGCTCGGGCCTCAATTGCAAGATCCTGCAGGGCGGCACCGTACGGGTCGGCGATAGCGTGCGGAGCGCATAATGGCAGCGGTGCGCGTCATCACCGTCAAGACGGTGGTGGACCGGATCGAGGACGGCGGCGAGGGGATCAAGCTGTTCACGTTGATTGATCCCGAGCGCTGGGAGCTGCCGCCGTTCAAGCCGGGCGCACATATCGACCTGTATCTGGCCAACGGGCTGATCCGCACCTACTCGTTGTGCAACGATCCCGCGGACAAGACGCGTTACATGCTTGCGGTGAAGCGCGAGGCCGGTGGGCGCGGTGGCTCGATCCATCTGCATGACGAGGTCAGACAGAGCGATGTGATCGGCGTGTCGCTGCCTCGGGGCGGAATGCCGCTGCCCGCGCATCTGTCGCGGTTTGCATTCGTGGCCGGGGGCATCGGGGTTACGCCGTTTCTGTCGGCGGCCGCGCTGCTCAAGCGCACAGGGCGCAATGGCTTTACGCTGCACATGATCACGCGCGGCCCGCCGCCGCTTGCCGATCTGCTCGCACCGATGATCGAGAGCGGCCATGTGGTGATCCACGACACGGCGGTGGTCGGGCGGCCGGATCTTGCGGCTTTGATCGGCCCCGCGGCGATAGATGCGGGGATCGGCTGCTGCGGCCCGGAATCCATGATCGGTGATTTCGAACAGGCGGCGTGCGCGTGGTCGGCGGAGCAGGTCCATGTGGAGCGTTTCGTCGCACCACCGCTGCCGGCGGATCCGCAGGCGCGACCGTATACGCTGGTGCTGGCGCGATCGGGGCGTGACATCGCCGTCGGGGCCGGCGAAAGCATGCTGCAGGCGCTGACGGCGCTGGGTATCGACGTGCCGACGTCATGTTGCGGCGGCATCTGCGGCGCCTGCAAGGTGGGCTGGCTGGAGGGCGAGCCGGTGCATCGCGATCGCGCGTTATCTCCAGCAGAACGCTCGCGCAGCCTGCTGGTCTGCGTCGCAGGCTCGGCCAGCGAACGGCTGGTGCTGGATCTCTAGGGCCGCTTGCGGCACCTCATTCACATATGTGAACCGGTCGCTGATTTCGCGTTGCAGCGATCGCGTCAATGCATCAATGGGTACGCCTTAGCGTAAAAGTACGCCACTGTGCCTTGCTTCGCAGCGCATCACCACGCAATCTCCCCGCAAAGATAAAATCAAACAGGGAGAAAACAAACATGAAGCGTCGTACGTTTTTGGCTGGCGTGGGTGCCACGGGTCTGGGGCTCCTCGCATCGCCGGCCATCGTCCGCGCAGCGAGTGATACCCCGCTGAAATTCGGCGTGCTCACCGATATGACCGGCCTGTTCGCCGACAATGGCGGCGCAGGCTCGGTGGCGGCAGCGCAGCTCGCCATTGACGAATGCGGCGGCAAGGCGCTTGGCAAGCCGATCCAGCTGATCTCTGCGGACCATCTCAACAAGCCCGACGTCGGCGGCAATATCGCGCGCCAGTGGTATGATCAGGAAGGCGTCGATGTCATCCTCGACGTGCCGGTGTCGTCGGTGTGTATCGCGGTGCAGACCTTCGCCAAGGATCGCAACAAGATGTTCATCACATCCGCCGGCGGCTCGGCGGATCTGAGCGGCAAATTCTGTTCGCCGAATTTCATCCAGTGGACCTACACCACCTATGCGCTGGCCAATGTCGCAGGGAAGGCGATGCTGCAGCGAGGCGGCGACACCTTCTTCTTCATCGTGGCTGATTATGCCTTCGGCCAGGCGCTGGAACGCGACGTCACCGAAGTGGCGGTCAAGGGCGGCGGCAAGGCGCTCGGCCGTGCGCCGCATCCGATCAACACCGCAGATTTCTCCTCGCAGATTTTGACCGCGAAATCGTCGGGCGCGAAGGTCATCGCCGTGGCCAATGCCGGCAGTGATACGCAGAATGTCATCAAGCAGGCGGAGGAGTTCGGCCTGATGGGCGGCGATCAGAAGATGATCGCGCTGCTGCTCGACGTGAACGACATCCGCAGCGTCGGTCTGAAGAGCGCGCAGGGGTTGCTGGTGACGTCCGGCTTCTACTGGAACATGGATGACCGCACGCGCGAATTCTCCAAGCGCTATGCGGCCAAGATGGGCAAGCCGCCGAGCATGATGCAGGCCGGCGTCTATTCATCGACGCTGAACTACATCAAGTCGGTGGAAGCGGCGAATACCAAGGACCCAGCCGCTGTCGTGAAGGATCTGCAGGGTCGCACCTTCGACGATGCCTTCCTGCGCAACGGCAAGCTGCGTCCGGACAATCTGATGGTGCACGATATGTATCTCGGCGAGGTGAAGAAGCCCGGCGAGGTTCAGGACCCCTATGACGTGCTCAAGATTCTCGCCACCGTGAAGGCCGAAGAAGCGTTTCCGCCGCTCTCGGCCAGCGCATGCCCGATGGTGACTGCCAAAAAGTAAGCTGACGACCGCAGGATGGGCCGGGCGCCGCTCGGCCTATCCTGCGGGCGATGGCCGTTTGCCGCGCCCGTAGCGCACTTTCGATGCGAGGGCTTCGCGTATCCGTATTTCGTCAGCACGCTGCGCCTCGGCAAAACCGAGGCGGTCTTCATCGACGATCTTGTCGAGGGGCGAGGCGGCTGGAGGCGGCTCCGGTGGCTTCGCCAGCGGATGCAATTGCGAGCCATATTCGGCGACGAAGCCTATACGCGGCTCGTCGAATACCTTGCCGGCCCATGGTGCCTGATTCTTCATAACAGCGATTTAGGCGGTGGCGGGCATTTCGTCTATCGTCGGGAATTCGCTGTCATACCTTGACCCTCTCCAGGTCCGACAACAAGGATTGCTGCCGACCCAGGCGAAACGGGCATCAGTTGCTCCCCGTCGCGGTCTGCCGGCACGTCTGTTGTTTTCTTGTCCGGGTGCTTGTTTCTCGCTCGTCGATCGATACCATATCTGGAAGCCGTTGAAGGCATGGAAAAATTCCGTGGCAGATCCGGCCAGCAAGAATGGCTCAACCATCGCTGGCCGGATCTTCACGGGAGGGGCGAGGTCGGGCGAGGTTCCAACTACACCGCTCGCAGCTCCCATGGCCGGCTACGGATTGATGCCGTTCGCGCGGGCGCAATCCCTGTAAACCTCGGTCCGCTGCGTCATGACCGTCACTGTGCCGAGCCCGCTGTCCGGATACCGCGCCTGGGCGCGGGCGATGCAGTCCTGACGGATCGCTTCGGTACTCGCTGACGCCTGACTATCACGCACCGCGCCGGACGACAGGCCGGAGCTCACATAAAGGAGGTTTCCCGGATTCGTCATGCAGCTCTGGCCGGTGTTCTGCGCTGTGGCCATGCACTGCCGGAAGGTGACATAGTCGCATTCGAGATCATTGTCGCCTGCTGTGCAATAAGGCAGATTCGCTCCGGCCAGAGACGCATTCGAGCCACCGATCGCGCCTGCAAGAATCGAAACAGCAAAGATTGCGCCGGCAGCCAGATGCGACCGCGCGGTGACGTCGAGGAATGCTTTACGCATGATATTCTCCTTTGCCCGGTTTGACCCGTTCAGGGTGCCAAGGAGATTGCGCGACAGCTATCAGGCTTATCCCGACTTCCAAGGGATGCGATTCCGCGACGATCCAAGGGTAATCCCGGAGCCAACGTGACCTACTTCCGAATACGCGGAGGCGGAGAACTCTCGGGACGTGCGGCCGCGGGAGACATCGCGAATGTGAGCCACACATTCCAACCCTGCGGTCGGTTCTGGTGCTCAAACTCGTAATACCCCTTCAAGTTCAGGTATCCCTGCGTCTCTCCCATCGGAATGATGTAGCCGATCTGCGGGCCAGCCCCCGCGATGCGGGACTTGAAGTCGCCAAGAATTGCCGCTGATCCAGTGTCGGCTGTTATCTGCTGATAGTAGTAGCCGACAGCGCCGACGAGGAGTTGCTTGGTCAGGAATTTCGACGCGCCCCAATCGACGTGCCAGTTAACGCCGTTGCGATAGTCGCTGTCCGTATTGCGAAAGTTGTATGTAAAGCCGGTGGCAATGGAGAATTCGTAGCCGGACTTGGGATCCAAATACGTGTAGCCGCCGCCCGCGTCGATTGCACCATGACCGATGCCGATATTGGCTATGCTGTTGACATCATAGGTGCCAACGGGAATGTCGCCGGTCACATATGTCATGAAATTGTTCACGCCGTGATTCCATTTGATCTGGAACATCGGATAGAGGTCGGCGACGCCGAATGTGGATTCGCTACGGCTTCCGGTGACAGTATTGCCGAGTGGCCCTGTGGCCGTGCCACTGATGGAGGCGCCCATATTGCCGAAAGCGCCAGTAAGTCCCAATGATGCCTGTCCGCCGAAGAGTGGCTGAGCGAAAACATAGGTGGAGTTCAAGAAAACAAGATCGGGCTTGGCGTTCAAACCAAGTTCGACGCGGCCGCCTCTCGGAATGGATGTGCCGCTGCCGGCTGACAGGGAGGAATGATAGTAGATCACGGCAGCCTGCCAGCCTGGCGTTGACGGCACAGCGGCCATGCTCCCGAGTTGTCCGCTCAGCCAGAACGGAACGCCGCCCTCATCCGCGACGGCGGGGAGAGCGGTAATACCGAGAAGCGCCGCGATCACGGCCGCACGTGGCCTCAATGTCTTGAAACTGCTGGTCACTTGGATTCTCCCCAGGACACATCGATTTTCACAATCGAACGATGCAATCGAAAAGCATCTGGCTTCCCAGGGATTTTGCTATCAGGGAAAACCCTGAATTCTTGCCGTAAGGCTCAGAACGTCATGCGCTGTTGCATCCGTGCGACACGGTCTCCCCGGATAAGCAAAGACGCATCTGCGACGTCCAGTTCCAGGTGCCTGACAGATCCCGTTCCACGCCTCAGGTTCTTCTTCGCATAGTCGAACGGCTGCGCATTGAAGCGTCATGGATCGATGGCGATCTAGGGTTTCTTCGATCTGTGTCGCGGGTTTTCACCTAGAGATAATCGAGTTCTCTCTCCGTAACGTAACGTCACATCGCTGCATCGCTTGATCTCTAGTGCCACGAGCAAAACTTTACCAATCTTACAACATCGATCGATTGAGCCCATTTTTCTTTCGGAGATTTCGCTGTCGTTATCGGGAGAGAAACATGATCGGACTTTCCAGGGCAAAGACATCCCTCCTCAGTGTGTCGCTACTCACGGCAATTGGCGGCGTCGCGGCAACAGCTCAAGATTCCGGAAGTCGCCATATCGAGCAGGGGATCCAGGTCACTTTTGCGCGGGCGGCTGCGGACGTCTCTGATGTCCCGCAGGGGACCGTGATTACGAAGGAGTTTGCAAAGATCTTTGCGAAAGATGTCTATGTTTGGGGGTGGCCGATTGTGAATGCATTTCATCGTCGTGCCTCATTTGCGAACGCACCCGAGCCCGGCCTGAACGGTGGCATCCTCCCTGTCGCCCCGGTTGGATATGTGTCGATGCTCTCGGAATATATTGTGCCTGAGCAACGCTGGGTCGCTCATCCTAATCAGGATGTCGTCTATGGCTTCGGATTCGGCGCCGTGGACAAGGAGCCGGTCATTCTTCAAGTGCCCGATTTCGGCGATCGCTTCTGGGTCTATGCGATCTACGACGCTAGGAGCGATGAATTCTCCAGGCTCGGGAAGCAGTACGGCACCAAGCCCGGAAATTACTTGGTTGTCGGGCCCAACTGGAAGGGCGATGTTCCGGCCGGAGTTTCTGGCGTGCTCAGATCGCCAACCGATCTTGTAGCGATGGGGCCTCGCATCTTCAAAGACGACACCAAGGAAGATAGCGAGGCTATTCAGTCCGTTCTGAGCCAGGTGGCGATTTACCCGCTCAGCAAGTTCACGGGTGAGAAGAAGGTTACGGATTGGCGCAAGACGCCACATTTCCCCGTGAGCGAAACGGCCTCGAAGTCGGAGATCAAATGGGTCGATCCACAAACATTCTTCGATGAGTTGCCGGCGATCATCGAGCAGGTGCCGCCTCTCCCCGGAGAGGAGGGCCGCTACGCGATGATGAGAGCACTATTCGCGTCAGCCAATTCAGATCCAGAAATCAAGAACGCCATCAAACAAGCTGCCGTCGAAGCTGAAAAAGAGCTGGTAACGCCGCTGTTTAATTTTCAAACCAATGGGCGCACATATCCCGGCGGCTGGAACTCGCCGCCGCATGGCGCAGCGTGGGGGTTCGACTACGTCACACGTGCGGCCACCGCGAAGTCAAACATGTATGTGAACAAGCCGGATGAGACCAGGTACTTCTTTGTCCAGATTGACGGCGACGGAAAACGTCTCAATGGAAAGAACGAATACACGGTGACGTTTGCCAAGGGTAAAGAACCGCCGGCGAACGGCTTCTGGTCGTTGACCATGTACGACCCTCAGCACTTCTTCGCGGCCAACGCTACCAAGAGATATTCTGTTGGGACGAAGAATCTCAGAAAGATAGATTACAACGCGGACGGCTCGCTGACGATCTATGTTCAGAATAAGAGCCCTGGCAAGGAAAGGGAGGCCAATTGGCTGCCTGCGCCGGATAGCGAGTTCGAAATGACGATCCGTACCTATTGGCCAAAAGCTGAAGTCAATAGCGGGGAATGGACACCGCCACCTGTCAAGCGAGCAAAGTGAAACGATGTCTTGCTCCTTTATCAGGCGAGGAGCTCTGCTTCGTTAGATCTCCGCCGACCGACGATCGCGCATGATGCAGAGAGAAAAACTGGAGAAGATGATTGGGGCGCCAGTAATTCTGCCAAGGAGGCCGATATCTACGCAGCAGTTCTACCGTGCCCTGTGGTTTGCAACGGCGTTACATTGAATCTGGCGGAGTTCGACTCAGTCAACTGAGGATCATCGATAGAACACGTATCTCGGCTTGCTCGCGTCAGCAGTAAGGAGACGTTATGATCACCGACCTTCGCAGTGAAAATACATCCTTCAACCGTCGCAGCATATTGTTAGGCGGCACCATATTGGCCGCGTCGATGGCGATGGCCGGTTCACCCCAGCTCTCTGAGGCGCAACAGCGTCCATCAACACCGCCGACAGCAACAGCGCGCGCGACAGGCCGGCCGCCGAACATCCTTGTCATCTGGGGCGACGACATTGGCTGGCAGAATGTGTCCGCCTACGGAATGGGAACCATGGGATACTTTACACCCAACATCGACCGTATCGGTCAGGAGGGCATAAAGTTCAGCGATCACTATGGGCAACCCTCCTGCACCGCAGGTCGAGCGGCGTTCATCACCGGCCAATATCCGATCCGTTCCGGCAATGTCACAGTGGGGCAGCCCGGCGACACGCTTGGCCTTCAACCGGCATCGCCGTGCCTCGCCGAGGTGCTCAAGGCGGCCGGTTACGCCACGGGGCATTTCGGTAAGAGTCATCTCGGTGATCGCAACGAGCATCTGCCGACCAATCACGGGTTCGACGAATTTTTTGGAAATCTCTATCACCTCAATGTTTCCGAAGAGGACCAGCAGCGCGACTATCAGAATTTTGCGAAGAAATATTCGGGCAGCCTCGAGGCTTACGAGAAGAAATTTGGCGCGCGCGGCGTCGTCCACTCATGGGCTACGGATCGGGACGACCCAACTGTTGATCCGCGATTTGGCAAAGTGGGCAAGCAAAGGATCCAAGACACCGGTCCGCTGCACCAGGATCGCATGCACGATATCGACGCCGCCGAGACAATTCCTCTCGCCCTGGATTTCATGAAGAAGGCCAAAACGGACAACAAGCCGTTCTTCGTCTGGCTGAACGCCACGCGAATGCATCTTTATACGCGGTTGAACGACAAGTGGCGTTACGCGGCTGAAAATATCAGCTCTGAGGCCGATTATCACGGTTCGGGCATGATGCAGCACGACCATGACGTCGGTCTTGTGTTGGATTTCCTCAGAGAGCAGGGCATGGATGAGAACACCATCGTTTGGTACTCGACCGACAACGGCCCCGAGCATTCGTCTTGGCCCTACGGCGCCACGACGCCGTTTCGGGGTGAGAAGATGACAACCTTCGAAGGCGGTGTTCGTGTCATTTCTCTGCTGCGTTGGCCCGCGGCTATCAAGCCTGGCCAGGTCCTCAACGGCATCCAGTGCCACCAGGACATGTTCACGACACTGGCGGCTGCCGCTGGCGTGATCGACGCGCCTGAAAAAATCATGCGTGACAAGAAGCAATACATCGATGGCATCAACAATCTTGCATACTGGAAAGGTGAAGCAACCGGGTCGGTGCGAAATCACATTTT
The DNA here is from genome assembly GCF_058807155.1 of Tardiphaga sp. GW821-FHT12E02. Classification (NCBI taxonomy): domain Bacteria; kingdom Pseudomonadati; phylum Pseudomonadota; class Alphaproteobacteria; order Hyphomicrobiales; family Nitrobacteraceae; genus Tardiphaga; species Tardiphaga sp. GW821-FHT12E02. The sequence continues at coordinate 4,474,568 of NZ_JBXAQK010000001.1, read as the reverse complement.
CCATTACACCGAGAGTAAGATGACGGCGATGCGCATGGGGCCCTGGAAATGGCATTTTTCGACCAGCGAAAATTACTACGACACCGTTGTCGGCCGCAGCAAGCCTTTACTGTTCAACCTTCGGATGGATCCATTTGAAAGCTACAGCACCGTCGATTCCTACGGTCACCTTCTCCAGAAGGTGTCATGGCTCGTGGCTCCCATGAAGGAAATGATGAACGATCATTTGAAAACACTAGCGGAGTTTCCGCCGGTGCAGGGAGGCAAGTCGTTCGACATGTCGAACGTTGTCGAGCAATTCCTGAGCAGAGGTCGGGATTAGGCGCTGGACCGCATAGTTCGCTTGAGTCCGTGGAGCGGCGCAGTCTGTCGGACTGCCGAACGCTGAATTGAAGCTCTGCCTCCATTGGCTCTTTGACCGAAGACGCTCTTCTTTCAAAGCGAAGGCACGAAGCCGATGATCAGAACATGCAAAGCGACCACGGTGGCACTCGGCGCAACAATTCTGGCAGCGAGCTGTAGCGTTGCCTTCGCGCAAGACACCTCAGTCCCTCCGCGCGGCCAGGCCGTATTGCCCTATGCCGAGCAGAAGTACCGGGGGAGTGTTGGGCCGACATATCTCGATTCCGACCCCGCACAATTTCCTGTGCCGCGAAATGCACCGAAAGGCGCGCCGAATGTCCTGCTGGTTTTGCTGGACGATGTCGGCTTCGGTCAGTTCTCGGTTTCTGGTGGCGGGGTGCCGTCCCCGAAGATGGAGGAACTGGCGAAAGAAGGTGTGCTCTTCAACCGCTTCCATACGACGGCGGTGTGTTCGCCGTCACGCGCAGCTCTTTTGACTGGTCGCAATCATCACGTTGCCGGTTCCGGTAACATCACGGAGGTCGCGACAGGGTATGACGGTTATACCGGAATCATTCCGAAGGATACGGCCACCGTCGCCGAGATCCTCCACCAGAACGGTTACATCACGGCGTGGTTCGGGAAGAACCACAATACGCCGATCTATGAAACGAGTCCGATGGGGCCGTTTGATCATTGGCCGAACGGTCTTGGCTTCGACTTCTTTTACGGCTTCATGGCCGGGGATACCAATCAGGTCCGGCCATACCTCTACCAGAACCAGACTGCACTCGGAACGCCGTCTGCCAGCCGTTACTACCTCAGCGAGGACCTGGCTGACCGGACGATCTCCTGGTTAAAGAATGCCGAGTCGGTCCAGCCCGACAAGCCATGGTTCATTTATTACGCACCCGCAGCCACACACGCGCCACATCAGGCACCCAAGGAACTGATCGAGCAGTTCAAGGGTAAATTCAGCATGGGCTGGGACGCCTATCGCCAGCAGACCTTCGACCGCCAGAAGGAGAAGGGCATCATTCCGAAGGATGCAATGCTGACTCCGCGACCCGCAAGTTTACCCGCCTGGGAGTCACTCAACACCGATCAGAAACGCCTCTATGAGCGCATGATGGAGGTCTTCGCCGCCTATGGCTATCACGTGGATCGCGAGGTCGGCCGGGTGCTCGACTACGTCAAGACGTTGCCCGACGCAGATAACACGATGATCGTCTACATCGTGGGGGACAACGGCTCATCGCCGGAGGGCGGCTTCGACGGAACGCTCAACGAAAATGCGTTCTTCAATGCGTATCTGATGTCCTATCGGGAAGTTCTCGGTCGGATCGACGAGATCGGTACGGAAATGCACTTCAATCATTTCCCGGCTGCGTGGGCACACGCGATGAACACACCCTTCAAGTGGACGAAACAGGTGGCAAGCCATCTCGGCGGCACGCGCAATCCGATGATTGTGAAGTGGCCCGCCAAGTTCAAGCACGGCGGCGAAATCCGATCGCAGTTTACCCATCTGATCGACGTGGTGCCGACAATCCTTACGGCGGCCGGGGTCGAGGAGCCGCGTATCGTGAATGGCACGGCACAGACTCCCATCCAGGGGCGTAGCTTCCTGGATGTGCTCAATAACGCAAAGGCACCGGAGATTCGCACGAGCCAATATTTTGAGATCTTCGTCAATCGCGGAATGTACAAGGATGGATGGTGGGCAGCGTCGCTGAGCTTTGAGCCCTGGCAAGCCGAGCGCGGCAAGTTCGATCCACTAACGGCGAAGTGGGAGCTCTACAATCTCAACGAAGACTTCACCCAGTCAAACGATCTGGCGCAAAAGAATCCTGAAAAGCTTGCCGAGATGACCGCGCTGTGGTGGGCAGAAGCTTCGGCCAACAAGGCCCTGCCTTTGGATTGGCGCGGTGCCGAGCGGTTCAGCGCCGAGCTGACGGGGAAACCCAATCTGGCGGCAGGGCGCACGAAATATATCTATTCGGGTCCGCTTGCAGGAATTCCTGAAGCGTCGGCGCCGGATCTGAAGAACAAGTCATTCACGATCTCGGCGAAGGTGGACATCAAGGAAGGCGACAGCGGCATGATTCTCACGCAAGGCGGCAACACAGGAGGCTGGGCGTTCTACCTGAAGGACGGAAAGCTCGCTGCCGCCCACAACTTTCTTGACGTGAAACATTTTATCGTGCGGAGCGAACAGGCGGTGTCAGCCGGCAAGCACGAAATCAAGATGGCGTTCAACTACGAGGGCGGAAAGGCAACGGGTAAGGGTGGAACGATTACCCTGTCCGTGGACGGCAGGACCGTGGGTTCCGGTAGAGTTGAGCAAACCACGCCGTTCAAATACTCGCTGTCGGAGAACCAGGACGTTGGCAGCGATAGCGGCACGCCGGTTGTCTACGACTACCAGGGCGCGTTCCCCTTCCAGGGACAACTCAACGAGGTCGTCGTGGAGTTGGGGAATTAACGAACAGCCGCAAGGAGCGCCCGATGGACTTTAAGCTTCAGATGTTCGGGCCGTTCCTGCACTGGCTGACATTGATCGTTCTCTGCATCATGCCGGTCGTGCTGGCTTATGTCATATACCGTCTGGGTAGTCTTCCCGGCGCCATCGCACGCTCACGCAATCATCCGCAAGCCGATGCCATCACTATCTGTGGCTGGATGGGCATTATCACGGTGGTGCTGTGGCCGCTGGCTCTGGTGTGGGCCTATTTGAATCCGGACAAGCGGCTGACCGGCGGTGCTGAGACGAATTCCAGAGATGCGGCGTTGGTCGCCAGACTGCATGAGGTTCGGCAGCGGCTCATCGCGCTCGAAGGTCGGCTGACGCAACCGTAGGCGGGAGGCTGGCATGCTTTGGGCCATTATAAGCTCGGTTGTCGTGATTTATATCTATCGGCAACAGGATGCAGAGAACGAAGTGCCATCTGCTGGCTCATCGGCAGATACGCTTGAGTCCGAGCTGGCCGCGTTGAGCGCTCAAGTCGCTGCGCTGGAAAGCAGGATCGCTGTCACGAATGATGGAGGCATCAAGCCATGATGGCAGCCATCTTCGGAGGGTATGCAGCGCTGATCTGGCTTGTATTTGCAAAACTCAAGCTGATCCGCCTCACGCTGCCGATTGCGATCGTGCTCGCCGCGGTTGGTCCCTCGTTCGCCTTCTATATCATTCTGTCGATGAACAATGATCATCCTTCATCGACGGACGCGCGTGTGTTCCAGAGCGTCGTCCAGATCGTGCCGCACATTACGGTGCCGGGCAGGGTTCAAAGCGTCGTGGTGCAAGCCAACACGCCTCTGACGAGTGGTGAGGTTCTGTTCACGATCGACCCCAGGCCATTCCAGTTCGAGGTCAATCGGCTGGAAGCTCTGGTTGCTGCTGCTACGCAGTCGGTCCCCCAGTTGAAGGCAGCGCTGGATCAGGCAACCTCAGGCGCTGATCGAGCAGGTGCCCAGTTGAGCCTGGCTCAAGCCGACTTCGATCGCCAGAATATTCTGTTTTCCAAGGGCGATATCGCGCAAGCCGCTCTCGATAGGTATCAGCGTAACCTGGAGGCGGCTCAAGAGGCGGTCACGGGTGCGAAGGCGGTCGAGACGAAAGCGCGGCTGGCCTATGAGTCGAATATTGGAGATGAGAACACCGCCGTAGCGCAGGCGCGCCAGCAGCTTGAGCAAGCAAAGTACAATCTGGATCAGGCGACCGTCCGGGCGCCCTGCGACGGCTATGTAACGAACCTGCAGCTCTTACCCGGAACGGTAGTCAGTGCCGCGGCGGCTGTCATGCCATTCGTTTGTAACCGTGATGAAAGCAATCGCGGCGTCGTGGTCGCGACCTTCATGCAGGGGCCGTATTTGGCGATCAGGCCCGGAGCTTACGCCGAGGTCGTCTTTCCGATGTATCCTGGTCAGATCTTCCCCGGCAAGGTGCTGACCACGATCGATCTCGCTTCAGAAGGCCAGCTCACCGCGACAGGCTTGTTCCCTGGGATCGATACTCCACACAACGCGCGCTTTGCGGTCCGTATCAAGCTGGATGGTGGCGACGACCTGAGATTGCCGGCAGGCACGCAGGGGAGTGCGGCTGTGTTCAGCGGCAACGTACAGATTGCGGGCGTCATCAGGATGGCCGTCATGCGTGCCAATAGCTGGCTCAACTATCTGTTCTTTACGTCCTAGCGACATTCAGACGCGTCGGGTCCGCTCCGTTGGAGTAGGCATTAAGATAAGGCCAGCATCGCGGTGGCTTCTGGATTCCGGCAACGCATCGGCCTGGTTCGCGGGAGGGATCGAAACCGTGATCCAGGCCATGTCATTCGTCGTGCGGGCTCTTGCCCTCATGAGGTGGATGTCCCTGCCGTTCCCAGCAGGAGGTCTCGCAGATGCTGCCACCTTCAACGACGTAGTCTCGCGCCCCACGATGCGTGTCGCGCACGGGATGCGCCGTGAGACGTTGATCTTGAATTCCGTGCTCCGTTGCCGGCCGACTAATGCTGGCCGATCGCGCGGCGTTGCGTCGTTATCAGCCTCATCTCAGGGTTTCCGTCTGGACAATCACGGGATTTTCCCGATGGAGAGAACGACATCGTTTAAGCACACTCGGCCCAAAAGAAGGGCTCGGGAGTGCGGTTCGATGCAAATAGGCGCGCTTATTGCAGGTGAGCCACGGCAATTGACCGATCGCTCCGGATTCAGCACGCGCGGAAGCGGTCATAGGCAGGCCACTGACACCATTGAGCGACGCGGGCGTCGCGCGTCGCACGACCCGCCGTGCGTCGCCGCCGGTGCCGCTGCCGCAACGGCGCCTGCCGTGGTGGCTCGGGCCTGCGTTCAGGCTGTGGACGCCTACGGAAGAATCCACTGGCGGTGCCCTTGAAGCCCAGGATTTAACCCTCGCCTCGACATGGTTGGCGTGCCGTGCGCAGCAATAGCGTCGAACCGACAGATGACGTTGGACCGGTCCTGAGTATCGGTTTCCGGACGTCGATCATTACCCTGTTCGTCGGAATATTGCTCTTCGTCGGATTGTCGCTGGTGTATCTCAGTTTCAGGCGCGCAACTGTCATCACAGAAGCCGCTGCGGCTCGTCTGCTGGAGCGAGTCGCGGAGCATGCTGCGGATCGGATCGACGCCCAATTCAAGGATGTCCACGACAGTCTTGAAGTGCTGAAGCAATTGCCGTCCATTCAGTCGGCCAATATCGCCGACAACGGCCCTCTCTACGCGCTGATGGCGGCGATGCTTCGAAGCAATGTGCATTTGTACAATGCTTATGTGGGGTACGACGACGGTGCATTTCTCCAGATGGATGTCATCGATCGCGCTGGTCCGGCTTACCGAAACCGTCTTGGTGCACCCGAGAATGCCACGTTCCGACTTCTGAGCATTGCGCCGTCTTGGGGCCCCGAAGGTTTCCGGAAGGCCGACATCAGCTTCCTGTCCGATGACCTTGTCAGGTTAGCCAGCATGTCGGCGCTGTCGGATTTCGATCCACGTACACGACCGTGGTTTGTCGGAGCGGCGGCGGCCGGTGCGGGCATCCTCACCGATCCCTATATATTCCACGCCACGGGGCTTCCCGGCTACACAGTCAGGGCGGCGATCGGTGGTGGACGAAAAGGCGTTGTTGCCGGCGATGTCATGCTCGGGGAAGCGGAGGATCTGCTTCGTCGTCAGCAACTGGGAGCTTCCGGTCGTGCGTTACTCTTCGACCGCGAGGAGCGGGTTATCGCCTATCCGGGACTTGGCGAACGGGTCGCAGCGCAGGGAGCAGCATCGTCGGGCGTGGAATTGCCGACATTGGCGGACGTCGATCGGACCGGAATCGCGCCTGCCGTCAAGGCCTGGGAACGTGGCGGGTCGGCGCAGCAGGTCTTCCGTGGTTTCGACGGACGGATGTATGCCGCCGCATTTCAATCGATCAAAACAGCCAGTTCGGCCAATCTGCGACTGGTCGTACTGGCCCCGCTAGAAGAATTTTTCTCTGATATTGAACGCGAGAAACGGTTGTTGTTTCTCATTACGCTGGCATTCGTTCTTGGCTTGATCCCATTTGCGTTCTGGATCGGCTCCAAGATGTCGCAACGTCTTCATGATCTGGCCGATGAAACGGATCGCATTCGGCATTTCGACGTGGCAGATCGCGCGCGTCAGCGCTCCGTGATCCGCGAGATCGACGATCTCGGTCGCTCGGTGCATATGCTCCGGTCGGTCGTGCAAACGTTCTCCCGCTTCGTGCCACGCCGCTTGGTCCAGCAGCTGGTAGAATCACAAACGTCGCTCACGCTTGGCGGAACGAGGCGCGAGGTCACCGTTCTTTTTACAGATGTCGAGAATTTCACGGCGATTGCGGAGCGCGCTGATCCTGAGCAGGTGATGATTTATACGTCACGCTATTTCGCTGCATTGTCGCATGCGATCATGATGAGCGGAGGTGTGGTCGACAAATTTATCGGCGACGCCGTAATGGCCATATGGAATGCGCCAAATGACGATGCAGATCATGTACGCAACGCCTGCGAAGCGGTGATGCATTGTCTTGACGCAAATCATGATCTGAATGGAGCTTTCTTACACGAAGGGTGGCCCGTCTACCGCACGCGTTTCGGCCTGCATGTTGGTGACGCCTTGGTTGGCAACATCGGATCAGCCGACCGCATGAATTTTACGGCGCTCGGCGCCACTGTGAATCTCGCCGCGCGGCTCGAGTCGTTGAACAAGGTCTATGGCACGACCGTGCTGGTCACGGAAAACATTCGGGATGTCGCCGATGAGTTTTTCGTTTTCCGGTGTGTGGACCGTGTGCGGCCCAAAGGGTTCGACCAGTCTTTCAGGATTTTTGAATTGCGTTGTCGCCGCGGTTTGCACACGCGAACGGAAGCAGAGTTCTGCAGAAGATGGAATGTCATTCTGGAAAGATGCCAAAATTGCGACGAAATAGAATCGTTATCGCTCATCGAGGGATTTCTCGACTGCTATCCCGATGACCGCATCGCGTCATGTCATGCAGCCAGACTCCGCGGACAATTGAGATTGGAGGCGGAGGACACTCGCTAGGTACATAACGCGTGCTTATCGAGGACGAACAGAAATCTGCTGAGGGATTGCAAAATTCGCTTACGATTTCGTCTGGATCGGATTACCATTCAATCGGGAGATGCATTCAGTCAAGTCGCACGTCGGTCGATGAAACGTTGAAACAAGTTCAGCGCAAAACATCGAAAAAGGGGGCGAAATGAACGAGACCCTTTCGCACAGATACGGACAGTTCGACGGCACGAGCGATGCCGATTTTCGTGCCGTACTCGATCAAATCTCCGATTGTTATCTGACGGTGGAATCTGATTTCCGAATTTCAGCAATTAATGCGGCCGCCGCTCAATGGGTCGGCGTAGTCATTGAGAACGTGCTTGGCAAATATGTATTCGATGTCTTTGCCAACACAGATGCGGCAGATCGATCCGCTCTAATCGATCTAGTGGAGGGGCGACAAAAGCGGAGGGTTGAAATCTTCAGTAAGAGCCACCCTGGCCGTTGGGTCGAAGCGGACTTCGTGCCGACTGACCGCGGGACGACGATCCTCTTTCGCGACGTGACCGAGAGAAAAGCTGCCGAGCTCGCAGGAGAAAAAGCCAGAGATCTCCTGATTTCGGCTCTCGACGCCACATCTTCAGAAATCGCCATATTAGACGAGGACGGCCGCGTCTTGGTGGCGAACCGGGCTTGGCATCGCTTCATCTCGCTCGCCAACGGATTTCTTCCGGACAACGGCATCGGTGAACGCTATCTCGATATTCGATGTCTCCATCCTGTCCGAAGCCAACTAAGCGCCTTCCGAGTCGGTATCAAATCTGTGCTTGCCGGGGATACGCCGGAGTTCGGCCTGAACTTCAAAACAGCAATTAATCGCTCCTACCGCAACTATCGCCTACGCGCGTCTCGGATGGACTCGCGGAGCTGGCGACGTACGCTCGTCTCGCGGGACGATGTAACTGAGCTTGAGACTGCGCTCCACGAAATGGACAATCTTGCGGTCCGCTTGGTCAATCTGCAGGAACAGGAGCGTCAGCGCTACGCTGCCGAACTGCATGATTCCACGGTACAGCATCTGACGGCGGCGAGCCTTAACTTGATGTCGCTGCGCGACAGAATGAGGTCGAGAGAGCTGGATTCCATCGTATCGGCGGTCGAGCAATCGGTGTCGGAGGCGCAGCGCGAAATCAGTCGGTTAGCTATCTGCTCTACCCTCGGGCTCTCGACGAAGATGGTCTAAGGCCGACATTGTCACGTTTCGTTTCGGGCTATTCTGAACGCACCGGCATCGAGACGACATTGCGCATGTCCGGAACCCTCGATGGCCTATCTATCAGTCTGAAGCGCACGATCTTGCGGATCGTGCAGGAAGCCATGGCGAATGTTCATCGGCATGCTCATGCCAACACGGTGCATATTGGCATTAAACTCGATGCAAAACGCATCCTGTTGGGCGTTGCTGATGACGGCGCGGGGATTGCGCGCGATGGTGATGGGACGTTGATGAAAACCGGTGTGGGCATTTCCGGAATGCGCGCCCGCACGCACCAATTCGGAGGGGGATTCAGTATCCGGTCATCTAGCAGGGGCACGATGGTATTTGTTCGCATTCCACTTCCGTTAGCAAACGCCATAATGCCAGCAGCGTAGGACCACGGTTGCGATTTCGGGGTACCGGGGCTTTGTTCTAGGGTTTCCACGAATAGGGGGAACGTTTTGAACACGCTATTTTCCAATCTTTCGCGGCCTAAGACGGAGGTCAGTGTGGTCAATGGCCCGACAGCGGTTCGTATCCTGATCGCTGATGACCACGACGTCGTCCGTTCTGGTCTCCGCTCGATCGTGGAGCTTCGTGCCGGATGGCAAGTGGTCGGTGAAGCGGGGGATGGCAAGGCTGCGCTCACCATGGCGCTGGCGCTGAAGCCTGATATTTTGATTACGGATTATTCTATCCCACTCATGAACGGCGTCGAGGTTACCCGTCAGGTTCGGCAACGCCTCGATCGGACGGAAGTGCTGATGTTTACGATGCACGATACTGATGAGATCATCACCCAGGCGTTGGCGGCGGGTGCGAAAGCCTTTCTTCTCAAAAGCGATGCGAAGCAATATTTGGTGTCCGCGATCGAAGCGTTGGCAAACCGCAAGCCGTTCTTCACAGGAAAACTCTCAGAACGCATGCTTCACTCCTATCTGGCGAAGGAGACGGAGAGGGTGATACCGCTGTTGACGCCGCGAGAACGCATGGTCGTTCAATTGATTGCGGAAGGAAACAGCAACAAGCAGATTAGTTCGCTGTTGAATGTCAGTATAAAAACCGTGGAATCTCAGCGCTCGGCTGCGATGAAGAAGATCGATGCGACCTCGACTGCGGGTTTAGTGCGCTACGCCATTCGGAATAAGCTCATTGAACCTTAGGTCTGTTACTCGAACGTGACGACCGTTCCATCGATAGGGTTTTCCCTGATAGACGGCCTCGATTGGCTTCTGCAGTCTGCCGGAGCAGCAGGCCCACAAAAGCGTCTTCCGCCTGCGATCCGGGCCATCGTTGTCCGCGGAGCGCCATATGACGATCGGTGTCATCGACGAGAAAAATGCGCCAAACTTTCCCTTTCGGCATGACATGGTTTGGATACCCGGCGGGGCATTCCGGATGGGATCTAACTATCATTATCCCGAGGAGGCGCCCGTTCATCGCGTACGCGTTGACGGCTTCTGGATCGAGCGGACGCCTGTAACAAATTGTGAATTTGCGAAATTCGTAGCGGCAACGGGGCACGTCACCGTTGCCGAGGTCGTCCCGGACGCTTCCGACTATCCTGGCGCATTGCCGGAAATGCTTTATGCGGGCTCGCTGGTCTTCCGGAGGACGACATCGATATCCGACCTTGGTGACTGGATCCAATGGTGGTCCTTTATGCAGGGCGCTGATTGGAAACATCCCTACGGGCAGGGAAGCAGCATTGATGGCCTTGAAAATCGTCCGATCGTCCATATGGCCTTTGCCGACGCGCAGGCCTATGCCGCTTGGCGCGGGCGCGATTTGCCAACCGAGGCCGAATGGGAATTCGCGGCGCGTGGCAGTCTGGATGGAGCCGAATTTGCGTGGGGCAGCGAGTTCACGCCTGCCGGTCGCCACATGGCGAATACCTGGCAAGGAGATTTTCCGAGCGTAAACTTGGCGTCCGACGGATTCGATCGAACCTCCCCGGTGAACGCATTTCCGCCAAATGGCTACGGCGTCCACGACATGATCGGCAATGTCTGGGAGTGGACCTTGGATTGGTACAGCGCGCGTCACATCGATGAGGTTGCCAAGGCATGCTGCGTTCCTTCTAATCCGAGAGGAGGGACGCAGTCCGGAAGCTACGACATGCGTCAACCTGCGATCCGCATCCCGCGCAAGGTCCTCAAGGGAGGATCCCATCTTTGCGCACCGATTTACTGTCGGCGCTATCGTCCTGCTGCTCGTCATGCGGAGCCGATCGACACGTCTACCTGTCACGTCGGGTTCAGGTGCGTCGAGCGCTCGCCGAGCCACTCAGCCAGCCAGTAGTTTTGATGAGATATCGTTCGTCGGAAGTATCGATTGAGTGAGAGCGGTGCATGCAACCGCGGACCCGAGCTGATGCTTGGCACTTGCGGTCTGGACTGGCCGGAGCCATTCACCAGCCGAAGGTCGAGGATGCCGATGACGGCGGCTCGCTTCGGAAGTTTGTGTCGTGAATGTACGTCCCGAATCGAGAGGGGAGTGCGTTTCAGTTCAGATACAAAACGTATCGAAGTGTCCTGCGGCGGACATTTACAGTAGCGATTTTATACAGGTCTGAGCTGCTATGGCCTGATACCATTGCTCTTTGCACAGTCCATGTAAACTCCTGTACGTTGCGTCATGACGCTCGTCGTGCCGAGGCCATTGTCAGGATAGGCCGCCTGTGCCTTGGCGATGCATTTTTCGCGGATGGAATAGGTGTTGTGGGCGCTTGCCTTCTTCCCACCCTGTTGCGCATGGCCTGGTGCCGCCAGCGCGAATGTGATCAAGGCCGTGATACCGGCCGCAGCCAGTTGGTGTCGAGTAGGAACACTGATGCGCATGTTTTGCTCCAGATTGCTCGTGAATAGCGTTGGGATCGTCGCTGACCATCCTCGAGTAATCCATCGGGAGAAACCCTGTATCTGTTCGTCGTTCTCCTGAAACGCTATTTACGGACTAATCCACGCCCAGGCCCACGCCATCGACAGCGCACGACCAATGACGGCTCATGGCGCAAAGCAGACATTCCCAAGAGACTGCGTTACGACAACATTCATGACAGCAACTGCCGTGCGATGATCAGCCGATGGATCTGATTTGTCCCCTCAAAAATCTGATTAATCTTGGCGTCTCGCATGAAACGCTCGACCGGAAGATCGCGCATGTACCCGGCACCCCCAAAGATCTGCACGGCGTCGGTCGTCACTTTCATGGCCATGTCGCTGGCGAAACATTTTGCCATCGACGCTCTCGCTGAGAAGTCACGGAAATCGGCTTCTGTCGGAAAGCCGAGATCGGCGATCCGTGCGCATTCATAAACCAGGCATCGCGCGGCCTCGACCTGCATGGCCATATCCGCGAGCATGAACTGCATGCCCTGGAATTCGGCGATCGATTTGCCGAACTGCCTACGTTCCTTGGCATAGGTAATCGCGAGATCAAGCGCGCCCTGCGCGAGTCCGACTGCAACGGCGCCGATGGTCGGCCGGTTGAGGTCGAGGATGCGCATGCAGATCTTGAAGCCTTCACCCTCCGCGCCAATCCTGTTTTCGGGGGGGACGCGCACATTGTCGAAATGGATTGGCGCGTTTGGAATACCGTTGAGGCCGAGCTTGCGTTCGCTCTTGCCGACGCTGAAGCCGGCAGTCTTGGTATCGACAATGAAGGCACTGATATTGTGGGTGCCGTCGCCGTCATCGCCGGTCTTGGCGAACACCGTGATGTAGTCGGCAACGGGTGCGAAGGTGATGTAGCATTTCTCGCCATTCAGCACATAGTTGCCGTCGCTGTCGCGTGTGGCACGCGTGCGCATGCTGCCGACATCGGAGCCTGATTGCGGCTCCGTGATAGCCACCGCGGTGAGCATGCGGCCCTTGGCGACTTCCGGAAAAAATCGCTGGCGTTGTTCCTCATTGCCGAAATGCATCAGCGGCACGATCATGCCGATGCCGTTCTGTCCGGAGATCAGCGCGACCGATTCCGAGACCTTCGCCAGTTCTTCGGCGGCGAGGCAGACGGTGGTGAGGTTGGCGCCGGGGCCGCCATATTCTTCGGGCAGCCTGAGCTGAAGCAGGCCGAGATCGCCGAATTTCGGCACCAGTTCGCTCGGAAAACGGTCGTCGCGGTCGATCGCATTCGCGATCGGTGCGACGTCCCTGGCAATGAAACGCCTTAACGTATCGCGAAAACTCTGCTGGTCGTCGCTCAACAACATGATGTCGCACTCCGGTTGGCGAAATAGGTGCAATGACGTGCGTCTTGCACGTCATTGCACCGGGGTGGCGGGCTATTTGTTCGAGGCCTGGCCGGATGTTTCCGGTTTGTCGGCTAGCACCCAGGACGTGCCGTCGAACCGTGCGACGCGGAGCGAGCGGTAGGCGGCATAGTCCTGCGATGAATTATTGAGCTCCACGCCCGGCAGCATCATCTTGAAACGCTGGCCTTGAAAGCTGCTCGCTTGCTTCACGAGATTTTCGCGGGTCAGCTCGTTGCCGGAGCGCTGCAAGCCATAGGCGATGGCCTGTGCGGTGATGTAACCGGACAAAGCGACGAAATCGCTGGGATTGTCGTTCGGCGCCCATTTCTTGATGAAGGCGACATATTCGATCACTTCAGGGTCATTCGCCCATGCGGGGTCAGCAGCCTGCTTGGTGAACTGGCTGGTATAGACGTCCTTGGCATTGTCGAGCCCTGCGGGGCGCAGAACGGTCTCCACGGAGTTCGACGTGCTGACCAGGAACTGCATTGGTCGCCAGCCGAGTTCGGCCGTCTTGCGCACGGCCTGGGCGACGAATTTCGGCGTGGTGAACTCCATCAGGACGTCAGCGCCGGAATCTTTCAGCTTGATGATCTGTGAATCGATGGTCGGGTCGGTAAGTTCGTGGGTGGCTTCAGCGACGATCTTGGTCGCATCATTGCCGAGCGCGGCTTTCAGGCCGGTCAGGAAGTCCTTGCCGAAATCGTCGTTCTGATAGAGCACGGCAATCCTGGCGCCGGGTTTGGTGCGCAGGATGAAGTTGCCGAAAGTCTTGCCTTCCATCTCGAAGGCCGGATAGAGCGGCACGCTCCAGGGAAAGTTCTTGGGGTCGTTGAAACGCTTGCCGCCGGCCGAAATGAAGACATGCGGGACCTTGTTCTGGTTGAGATATTTCTGGATCGCCACATTTGGCGTGGTGCCGACGGTGCCGACGTCCGCAAAAATGCCGATGTCTTCCACCAGCTTGCGGGTCTGCTCCAGCGCCTTGGGCGGGCTGAAGGCATTGTCCAGCGAGCTGAGGACAATCTTGCGACCATTGATGCCGCCGGTTTCATTCAGCATCTGGAAGTAGCCGGTCATCACCCGGCCATAGCTTGAAAAGGCGGAGGCAGGGCCGCTATAGGCCACGGTCTGCCCCAGTTTGATCTCGGTGTCGGAGACGCCCGGACCGTAATTCTTGTCAGCTGCATGGCTCATCGCAGCGGCGCCAAGCGATAGTGCGATCGTCAGTCCATGCAAGAATGTCGTCTGTCTCATCGTCGTTTCCCCTCAAATGTTTTTGTATGAATCTGCCTGCTTGCTTAGAGCGCCGACGGCAGTGGGTCCGTCGGCGGTGGTTGCGGAATGTGAAATTGCTGGTCGCGCATGAGCGTCTCCCGGAGCTCGGCCTTGCGCACTTTGCCGCTGGCTGTCACCGGCAGCGCATCGATGAAGACGACCTGATCGGGCATCCACCATTTGGGAATTCGTGTCCGCAGGTGATCGAGCAAATCGTCGGAGGTGACGGTGGTACCCGGCTTGCCGACCGCGACCAGCAATGGCCGCTCTTGCCAGCGATCGTGATGCGTTGCGATCACCGCAGCCTGGAAGATCGCGGGATGTTCAAGCACGGCCACCTCGATGGCTTGGCTGCTGATCCATTCACCGCCGGATTTGATGACATCCTTGGAGCGGTCGACGATCTCGATGCTGCCATCCGCATGAATGCGTGCGACATCTCCCGTCGTCAGCCATCCATTCGAAACGGGATGGTCGAGCTTGTAATAGCCCGAGGAAACGCATGGGCCGCGCGCCTCGAGATGCCCGAGCGCGATACCGTCATGCGGTAGCGGTTCGGCGGTGTCGCTCATGATCCTGAGCTCGGTCCCGAAGCCGATCCGGCCCTGGCGCATCTTGCGCGCGAACTGCTCGTCGGCAGCAAGATCGGCGACGCCCGGCGCAGGCGTCGCGCGCACGCCGCCGGCGGCCTCGGTCATGCCCCAGACCTGACCGACCGAGATGCCGCGCCGCTCCAGATTCTCGACCAGCGATCTGGGCGCCTTGGTTCCCGCCACCATGGCTGCGCGAAGCGAGGGCAGGGCCGTGTTTGCCGTATCGAGATGCGCGGCGATGGCGAGCCAGACTGTCGGTACCGCCGCGACCACCGTGACCTCTTCGGACTGGATCAGGTCGCAAAGCCTGTCTGCCTCGAAATTGCGGCCGGGCAGCACCAGTTTCTGACCGTTCATGGGCGCGGTGAATGGCATCATCCAGCCATTGGCATGGAAGAGCGGCGCAACGGGCATCACCGTTTCACGGTGTCCGCCCCGATAGCCGCCGACCATGTCGGCCATGCTCATGAACAGCGAGGCGAGCACGATGGAGCGATGCGAATAGACGATCCCCTTGGGCGCGCCCGTGGTGCCGGACGTGTAGCACATGATGCTGGCGGCGTTCTCGTCCAGGATCGGCCACTGGTGGCCGGGCGGTTGGGAGGAGATCAGTGCTTCGTAGCTGATGACATTACCAAGTGATGTCTGCGGGATGGTTTCGGTCGCGCCCATATAGATCCAGCCACGGATCTGGGGGAGGCGTGGCGCCAGCGATTCCGCCAGTGGCAGCGTCGCCGCATCGATGAAGATCCACGTGTCCTCGGCATGGGTGATGATCTGGACCAGCGTGTCTTCGTGCAGACGCGGATTGAGCGTATGCAGCACATAGCCCTGACCTGGAATGCCATAGAACAGCTCGAAGTGGTGATGCGTGTTCCAGGCCAGCGATCCAATGCGGTCGCCGGGCCCGAGATCGAAGGCGGCCAGCGCCGCAGACAGCCGGCGACACCGATCGAGTGCCTGTCGATAGGAATAGCGATGTATCCCGCCATCGATCATGCGGGACACGACTTCCGTCGCACCATGCGCAATCGCCGCATGGCGAAGCATATCCGTCAGCAGCAACGGCGTATCCATCATCAGGCCACGCATGGTGGCATCCTCCCGCGATTGTCACGTTCTTGATCGCGCGCCCATTGACTGGGTCTGTGTTGACAGAAAGCTTGCAGTCGTCATTGTCGCATCGTCGGCTCTATTCGGCCGCGTTGGCGTATCTTTCGTTGTCCAGTTGAAGAATGAGACGCTGGCGCTCTTCGGCCGCCTTCACGATATTGGCGTGTTTGACATGGCCGTAGCCGCGGATCGTTTCAGGGATAGTTGCGAGCTTGGCCAGCACCGGTAGTTGCGCGGCTTGTAGTATTGCCAGACGCGCCCGCAGCAGAGCCTCGTAATCTTCGATCAGCTGCCGTTCCTGCCGACGCTCGGAGGTGCGGCCGAACGGATCGAACGGGGTGTTGCGCAGGCCCTTCAGGGCGGCGAGCAGACGGAATACCGGCATCATCCATGCGCCATATTCCGATTTGCGCAGATGCCCGGTCGCCTTGTCGCGGCGGGACAGCAGCGGCGGCGCGAGGTTGAAGCTGATCCGGTAATCGCCCTCGAACTGCTCGCCGAGCTTGGCCGCGAATTCACCATCGGTGTAGAGGCGTGCGACCTCATACTCGTCCTTGTAGGCCATCAGCTTGAAGAAGTTCTTCGCCACCGCTTCGGTCAATGCGGTCGAGGATGGAGCAACAGCCGTCTCGGCGCGGCGAGTGGCATCGACGAGGCTGCGATAGCGCTTCGCATAGGCGGCGTTCTGGTACGAGGTCAGGAACGTGACACGCCGGGCGATCGTCTCGTCCAATGTCCGGCTCGGCTCGGCGGCGCGGCCGCGAAACTGAAGCACGCTGCGGATACGCGATGGATCATGCGCCGCGAGCCGGCCCCAGGTGAAGGCCTGCTTGTTCATGGCAATGGCCGCACCGTTGATCTCGATCGCCGACATGATCGCGTCGAGCGGCAGCGGAACGGCACCGCGCTGGAAGGCGAAGCCCAGCATAAAGGCGTTGGTGGCGATGCTGTCGCCCATCAATGCGCTCGCCATGGCGGTGGCATCGATGACGTCGAGATTGCGATCGCCCACGGCGTCGCCAAGGATGCGCTTCATGGTGCCCATCTCGAAATCGAGATCGGGATTGATGACGAAGCTCGCGGTGGGCTGCAGGTCCGCATTGACAATGGCGCGGGTAGCGCCGCGATCGATCCGGCTGAGAGCCGGATGACTGGTCGAGACCACCACGTCGCAGCCGAGAATGAGGTCGGCGCCGCCCGGTGCAATTCGCACTGTCGTGAGTTCGTCCGGCGTGTTGGCGATGCGCACATGGCTCATCACCGCGCCGTTCTTTTGCGCGAGACCGGTGAAGTCCAGCGCCGAGCAGCCTTTGCCTGCCAGATGCGCGGCCATGCCGAGCAGGGCGCCGATGGTGATCACCCCGGTGCCGCCGATCCCGGTGACTAGGATGTTGTAAGGCGCGTCGAGGGGCGCCAGGGCAGGCAGTGGCAAGTCAGCAAAAAGATCGCCAGCTGCCTCTGCAGCCTTCTTCGCGCGCTTCGGTGATCCGCCATGGACAGTCACGAAGCTCGGGCAGAAACCTTCAACACAGGAATAGTCCTTGTTGCAATTCGACTGATCGATCTTGCGCTTGCGGCCGAATTCGGTTTCCAGCGGTTGCACCGACACGCAGTTGGATGTGACCGAGCAATCACCACAGCCCTCGCAGACGAGTTCGTTGATGAAGACGCGCTTCTGCGGATCGGGGTAAAGCCCACGCTTGCGGCGGCGGCGCTTCTCGGCCGCGCAGGTCTGGTCATAGATCAGCACCGTCAGGCCCTTGATGTCGCGCAAGTCACGCTGCACGGCATCGAGGTCGCGGCGATGATGCACCGTTGCGCCGGCTGGAAAATAACCGGCTGGATATTTATCGGGCTCATCGGACACGATGGCGACGCGCTTCGCGCTTTCCGCTGCGACCTGATGGGCGATCTGCGACACGGTCAGGCTGCCTTCGGCCGGCTGGCCGCCGGTCATGGCCACGGCGTCGTTGTAGAGGATCTTGTAGGTGATGCTGATGTTGGCAGCTGCGGCGGCGCGCAGCGCCAGCAATCCGGAATGCGTATAGGTGCCGTCGCCCATGTTCTGGAAGATATGCGGCTCGCTGGTGAAGGGCGCCTGGCCGATCCAGGTCACGCCTTCAGCGCCCATATGGGCCACAGTGGCTGTCCGCCGGCTCGGCACATAGAGCGCCATGCCGTGGCAGCCGATGCCGGCCATCGCGCGGCTGCCTTCGGGCACCTTGGTGGACGAATTATGCGGACAGCCGGAGCAGAAATACGGGGTGCGCTGGGTCGGCGCCGCAGCAGCGACAGGCCGATCGAAGGCTTCGAGCCGGGCCAGCCTTTGTTCGAGTTCCGGGCTGTGGTGGCCCAGCCGCCGCAACCGTGCAACCAGCGCGGCTGCGACCAGCGTGGGAGACAACTCGCCTTCGCTGGGCAGCAACGCCCCACCGGATTCATCGCGCTTGCCCACAATGCTCGGCCGCCGCGCTGCGTCCATGTTGTAGAGAATGCGGACGAGCTGGTCCTCGATGAAGCCGCGTTTCTCCTCGACCACCAGAATATCCTGCAGCCCATCGGCAAACCGCCGGGCGCCGCTTTCCTCGAGTGGCCAGGTCATGGCGATCTTGTAGACGCGCAGTCCGATGTCGCGGGCAACGGGCTCGGTGATACCAAGATCCGCCATCGCCTGGCGCAGATCGAGATAGGCTTTGCCTGCAGCGGCAATACCAAGCCGGGCGGGCTTGCCGTCGATCATCACGCGATCGAGCGCATTGGCGCGGGCAAAGGCGGCCACGGCGGCCATTTTCGGCCCGTGCAGGCGGCGCTCCTGCTCCAGCGGGGCGTCGGGCCACCGAATACCGAGGCCACCGGGTGGCATGTCGAAATCCGATGGTGTCACGATCTCGAGCCGGGTCGGATCGCTGACGATCGACGCAGAACTTTCCACGGTCTCCGAGATCGCCTTGAAACCGACCCAGCAGCCCGAATAGCGCGACAAGGCAAAGCCGTAGAGGCCGAGGTCGAGATAGTCCTGAATGGTCGCAGGATTGATGATCGGCATCAGGGCGGCGGCAAAGACCTGTTCGCTCTGATGCGCCAGCGTCGAGGATTGGCAACCATGATCGTCGCCAGCCAGCGCGAGCACGCCGCCGTGGCGCGATGTGCCCGCCGAATTGGCGTGTTTGAGCGCGTCCACCGAGCGGTCGACGCCGGGGCCCTTGCCGTACCAGATGCCGAATACGCCATCGACCTTGGCGCCGGGAAACAGGCCGACCTGCTGCGTGCCCCACACCGCGGTGGCGGCGAGATCCTCGTTCAGCCCCGGCGCGAATTCGATATCGTGCTGCTTGAGGAAGGTCTTCGCGCGCCACAGCGCATTGTCGTACATGCCGAGCGGCGACCCGCGATAGCCCGAAATGAAGCCGCCCGTGTTCAGGCCTGCATTCCGGTCGCGCTCGCGTTGGAGCATCGGCAGACGGACAAGCGCCTGCGTTCCGGACAGGTAGATCCGCTTCGCTTCGAGCTGGTATTTATCGTCGAGATCGACCTGCATCAGGCTCATCGAGGCTGTCCAATCGCTTCACAAAAACAGGCACGTCATCGGCAGGGGGCTGACCGTCCCTCGACCTTGTCGAGGGCGATACCGTCGATCCCAGCGAAAGCGACGCCGGGCACTGAAATATCCGTCGAGAAGTTCATTGGATCGGCGTGCCCGCAAATGACATCCGAGAAGCGCCATTCCACCGTGGTCACCACTTCGTTGCCAGCCAGCACAGCGATGCGGATCGGATGGTCGCTACCGATGCCCCGGGCGGTCTGATATCCGTCGGCGACGCAGTAAAGCTCGACCCTGAGAGTATCTGCATGGATCAGTTGCACCGATAGTTCGATGTCGAAGAATCCAAATGCCGGATCGTCGCGAGAGCCCGCTGCATAGAAGTAGAATGCACCGATCTTGCCGTGCCGGCAGGAACCGAACTTGGCATCGCGCGGGACCTGCGGATCAGGGCGCCCTGGCGTGCGAGGCGGTAGCGGTCCAAGCGAGCAGGATTGCCGGTATGAATAACAAACGCCCAAGTGTCTCTCCCGTCAGTCACCCCAACTGTTGGCGTTGGTGGCTTGGTGGTTCAGCTTTGAAGCTGTCGCTGCAACAACTGTTCAGTGGCGGCGATGAATGCGGCAGGGCTCGACGCCAGCGCAGCTTCCGCGAATGCGGAGGGGCGATCCTGCTTGATCGTAAAGGGATAATCCGAGCCGACCACGATTCGGTCGATGCCGACCTGGTCTGCGAGGAAGCGCAACGCGCGCGGATCGTAGAGTATGGTGTCGTAGAAGAAGCTGCGCGCCATGGCATGCGGATCGCGCGCAAACAGGCTCTGCAAAGGTGGTCCGAGCGATACCGCATGCTGCATGCGCGGCAATAACCACGGAAGTGCACCGCCGCCATGGCTGAGCAGGATGCGCAGTTTGGGGAAGCGCTCGGTTACTCCGTGCGTGAGCAGTGATGTAGCAGCGAGTGCGGTCTCGAGCGGGAAGGCGGCGACCGCTGCAAGTTCAGGGCGGCCTGCCATCCGATCCATCCCGGCCGGATGCAACGGATGGATCATCACGCACAGATCGGCTGCCTCAGCAGCCGCGTAGAACTCGTCCAGCGCTGCCGCACCAAGCGCCGTGCCGTTGATATGCGTGCCGATCTCGACGCCGCAAAGCCCGAGCGCCTTCACGTCATCAAGACGCCGCGCTGCGCGTGCGACGTCCTGCATGGGCACCATGCCGATCCCGGCGAATTGATCCGGTCGTGCAGCGCACAATGCAGCAATTTCGCGATTGATATGCATCGCGAGAATATCGGCGTCGCCCGCAGGGAACCAATGCGACAGCAGTTCCGGCATCGGTGACACCACCTGGATGTCGATGCCGTCGTCCGCCATGTCATTCAAGCGGCGTTCGCCACTCCAACTGCGATCATCGATGATCCGGAAGACCTTCCCATCAACGATCACCGCACTGCTATCGCTTTTATGAAGGATCGACGGCCACAGAGGATTGCGGCCTTCCGCCTGCGGGATCGCCTTCGGCACAAAGTGCGTATGAACGTCCACCCTCGTGGTCACGCGCTGCTCCCCGATCTCTTGTTTAGTGCTGCACTGCAAGAGTTATGGCAGCGGCACTTTATCGCTTTACAAGCAGGTTGGACTGTTTCTAAGATTGATGCAATCGAAGATTTGCAAAAACTCATTGCGACGTTCAGGTGCCGATCGTCGCAGGCAGCGACAACTAACAAAACAAGAAAACGAAAAGCAAAAAGCAAAAATGCCGCGACGAGTGTCGCAAGGGAGGATATGTGCCGGCAGCAGAGATCGGTCGCATTGTGATTGCAGGCGCGGGCCAGGCAGGTGGCCGTGCAGCCGAAGCGTTGCGTGCCAACGGCTATCAAGGCGCGATCACGATGATCGGTGAAGAGGCGCATCCCCCTTACGAGCGACCGCAGCTTTCAAAGCAGATGCTGACCAAGTCTGGATATGAGGTTGTTTATCTCAAGCCGATCGATCAGTGGAGCGGAGCGCTCGATATCGATATTGTCACCGGGACAGCCGTTGTCGCCTGCAACTCCGAGCGGCAGACAGTTTCGACGTCGCGCGGCGATAAGATCTCGTATGACCGCTTGCTAATCGCCACTGGCACGCAACCGCGCCGGATCGACGGAATTGAACGGACGTCGGCGCGAATCCAGTATCTCCGCAGCATCGAGGATGCGCTGCAGTTGCGGAAATCGTTGGAGGCGGGCGCGCGCGTCGTGGTGCTGGGTGGTGGCGTCATCGGTCTTGAGGCTGCGGCTGCTGCCGCGACGCTGAATTGCAGTGTAGTTGTGGTTGAAGCCGGACCGCGGCTGCTGGGGCGCGCATTCCCGAAGGTCATCAGCGATTTTGTCGAAGCCCGCCACCGTGCCCATGGCGTCGATTTTGTCTTCGATACGACTGTTGTCGAGGGGACAACGCAAGGTGTCCGCTTCAGCAACGGGCGAGAGGTCGCGGCCGACGTCTTGCTGGTCGGAATCGGTGTCGATCCGATCGCATCTGTCGCGCAGAGTGTCGGTCTCGACGCCAGGGCTGGCATCGAAGTCGATCCATTCGGCAAGACAGCGATCGATAATATTTTCAGCGCGGGCGATGTCGCGCTGCAATGGAGCGCGTGTCATGGCCGAAATCTTCGGGTCGAGACCTGGGCCAATGCGCAGAACCAAGCGGCCTGCGTGGCTGCCAACATGATTGGCATCCAACGGCCATATGCCGACCCCGCCTGGTTTTGGTCCGATCAGTATGACCTGAACATTCAGGTGGTCGGTGATCCC
The DNA here is from genome assembly GCF_058807155.1 of Tardiphaga sp. GW821-FHT12E02. Lineage (NCBI taxonomy): Bacteria > Pseudomonadati > Pseudomonadota > Alphaproteobacteria > Hyphomicrobiales > Nitrobacteraceae > Tardiphaga > Tardiphaga sp. GW821-FHT12E02. Next base: position 4,452,345 of record NZ_JBXAQK010000001.1, on the reverse strand, counting down.
GTGGCCGATGACGTGATCGTGCGCGGTGACATGGCTAGCGGCAGGTTTTCGGTGATCGCATTGCGCGACGGCATGGTGGCAGGCGCGGTCGCGATCAATTCTGCCAAAGACATGGCGATGCTGCGGCGGCTTGCAGGAAAGGCGACGTCTGCGGCCCCGGCCGACTTCGAGTCGCCTGCCTTTGATTTGCGAAAAGCGCTTAAAAACTAAAAACGGCGAGGAAACGAGATGAACGCATTCACAAAGATGAATACGGCGCTCCAGATCGATGAGGCGCAGAAGATCTTCAAGGTGTCGCGTCAGGCGTTCACCGATCCGACGATCCTGGAAGCTGAGCGCAGCAACATTTTCGACAAATGCTGGCTTTATCTGGGCCATAGCTCGGAGCTCGAGAAGCCCGGCGATTTCGTCACCCGCTCGGTCGGCGGTCGTAACATCCTGTTCGCCCGTGACGGACAGGGCGAGCTGAAGGCGATGCTCAATACCTGCCCGCATCGCGGAGCGCAGGTGTGCCGCGAGAAGCATGGTCGCGCAAAATCGTTCCAGTGTTTCTATCATGGCTGGGTGTTCGGTCTCGACGGCACGCTGCGCAGCCAGCCGGGCGAGGAATCTTATGCAGAAGACTTCAAGTCGCGCAGCACGTCCAACATGCAGCAGGTTCCGCGTTTCGAAAGCTATCGCGGCCTCAATTTCATCTGCTTCGACGCCAAGGTCGAGAGCCTGACCGACTATCTCGGGCCGGTGCTGGAATATCTCGACGTGATCTGCGATCAGGCCGAAGAGGGCATGACGATCGTCGGCGGCACGCAGGAATATTCCATGCGCGCGAACTGGAAGCTGCTGACCGAGAACAGCATCGACGGCTATCACGCGCTGACGACGCATGCGACCTATCTCGACTATCTCAAAGCCACCAATGGCAGTCTGGCGCCCGTCGCCTTCGCCGGTACGGCTTACGATCTCGGCAGGGGTCATGCCGTGCTTGAATACAAGGCGCCCTGGGGCCGTCCGGTGGCCCAGTGGATCCCGTCATGGGGCGAGGACGGCAAACGTGAGCTCGACCGGCTCTATGCACGCCTGCTCGAACGCTTCGGCAAGGAGCGCGCCGATCGCATCGCCACCTATAACCGCAACCTGTTCATCTTCCCCAATCTGGTCATCAACGACATCATGGCGGTGACGGTGCGCACCTATTACCCGACTGCACCAGACCATATGACCATCAGTGCCTGGGCGCTTGCACCGAAGGAAGAAACCGACTGGGCGCGCAAATATCGCTTGTTCAACTTTCTCGAATTCCTCGGTCCCGGCGGCTTTGCCACCCCCGATGACGTCGAGGCGCTCGAACAATGTCAGCGCGGCTTCCGCAATGCGGGTGAGGCGCAATGGAACGACATTTCAAAGGGCATGGGCAAGGAGAGCCCGTCTTACGATGACGAGGCGCAGATGCGGGCATTCTGGTCAAACTGGAACGAACGCGTGTTTCAGGTGCCGGCATGAGTGACGGGGAGGTGGTCATGATGCAGACATTCGTGCGCGCCGATATCGAAGACTTCCTGTTCGCTGAGGCCGAACTGCTCGACGAATGGCGGTTGCCGGAATGGCTGGAGCTGTTCACCGACGATGCCATCTATTACGTGCCGGCGACGGACCTCGCCGTCGATGCATCGCCCGACAATAACCTGTTTTACGTGGCTGACGATCGTTTCCGGCTCAGCGAGCGCGTCAAGCGGTTGATGAAGCGCACGGCGCATGCGGAATTTCCGCATTCGCGGACCCGGCATCTGGTCAGCAATGTCCGGATCAGGCGCCAGATCGGAAGCGACGTCGAAGTCGCGTCTGCCTTCATCACGTACCGGACCAAGGACGCGGTCACCGACACCTATTTTGGCAGCAACCGCTATCTGCTCACCCCGCATCAGGGCTCGTTCCGTATCAAGGAAAAGCGCTGCCTGCTGGATAGCGAGGGTCTGCGCGCTCAGGGCCGCGTCAGCATCATTCTGTGAGAGCAAGTCAATGACCGGGAAATTGAAAGGTAATGTTGCAATCGTGACCGGTGCCGCCCGTGGTATCGGCTATGCGATTGCCGAGCGGCTCGCCGTGGACGGAGCGACACTCGTGATTGCGGATCTCGACGAAGCTGAGCTTGGTCGCGCTGCGGCGCGGCTTGGCCGGGAGTTCGATGTCGAGGTTGCCAGCCAGGCAGGCGATCTGTCGGACCAGGAGGTGGCGAAAGCGACGATCGATCTCGCGACCTCCCGTTTCGGGCGGCTCGACGTGCTCGTTAACAATGCCGGCGGTGGGATTATCAAGGCATTCAGCGAGCATACGCCCGAGACTTTGAAAGCCACCATCGATCGCAATCTGTGGACGGTTTTATGGTGTTCCTGGTATGCGATCCGGCCGATGCGGGCGCAGTCCTATGGACGCATTATCAATCTCGGCGCGGACTCGGTACGCAATGGGCTGTGGGATCATGCGGCCTATAACGCGGCCAAAGGCGGCGTCCATGGCCTGACAACGGGCATGGCACGTGAATTCGCGCGCGAGGGAATCACGGTCAATACGGTGGCGCCCTGCGCGGTGAATACGCCGCAGATGGTCGCCATCACCGAGCAGCAACCGGCGCTGGCAGCTAAGTTCGTGAGCGTCATTCCCATGGGGCGTCCCGCCGAAATGGCGGAGGTCGCTTCCATGGTCAGTTATCTTGCATCCGCCGAAGCGTCGTTCGTGACCGGTCAGGTCATCAGCGTCAATGGCGGCAGCACGATGCTCTAGGACGGCGGAATGGCAGAAACGATAAAGCTTTGTCCCGTGGATGATGTGGTCGATGGCGAGATCAGGAAGGCGGCCTTGCCCGACGGATCCTTCGTCGCGCTCTACCGGGTCGATGGAACGATCTACGCGACCGCGGATAAATGCACGCACGGCGAAGTGTCGCTGTCGGACGAAGGCATCATCACAGGCACGACGGTAGAATGTACCTTCCATTTCGGCACGTTCGACGTCACGACGGGCGAACCTACCGGTATGCCTTGCGAAGTTGCTTTGAAGACATATCCCGTCACGCTCGTGGACGGGCAGGTTTGCATCGAGGTCTAGGATGAACGAACAGGCCAAACGGACGTCATCAGTAAAATCGGCGAGGCGCGCGCCGGTGGTGCGCAGGCGCACCCAGGCCGAACGCAGCGAGGAGACGCGGACACGCATCCTGAAAGCAGCGTCGGCATTGATCCGCCAGCGTGGCTATGCGCGGTTTCGCACGGCCGAAGTTGCCGAGCAGGCAGGTCTTTCACGAGGCGCGCAACTGCACCATTTCCCGACCAAGGACACGCTGGTCGTCGCCACACTCGAATTCGTGTTCGACCAGGCCCAGGCGGTCAGTCGCAAGCGTGCATCGTCCGTCGATCGCCCGCGCGACCTGATCGAAGCTGTAATCGAGGATGCGCGCGAATTCTTCTTCAGCGAACATTTCATGGTGGCCATCGACATCGTGCTGTCGACTTCGACCAACAAATCGGTGCGCAAGCAGATTCTTGAAATCTCGCGCAAGGCGCGGCGTCCGGTGGAGACGGCCTGGACCGAGGCTCTGGCGGCCAGCGGTGTGTCCGGGCCGCTCGCGTCGGACATCGTGGCGCTGACCCTCAGCCTGGTGCGCGGCATGGCGTTGCGGACACTGTGGGACAACGATCCGAAATGGTTCGATGAGCTGTTCTCGCTCTGGCGCAAGATGATCAAGGTGTTCCTCGCCGACCGCCAGCCATCGTCGCGATCACGATAGTACGGAGCAGGGTGCGATGCCGCAGATGTCGAAGATGCTCATCACATCGATCTGCTATGTGCGGCTGGCGGTGCCGGAACTGCCGGCAGCTGCTCGGTTCGCCGGAGAAATGTTTGGCCTGCAGAGCGTCGGTAACGGGGAGGGCGAGATTGCCTTTCGATCCGACGATCGGTTCCGCACCGTCAGCTTTTCAAGCGATGCGCGCGAGGGCGCCAGCATTGGCGTCGAGGTCTGGAGCGAGGAGGCCCTGAACGAGATCGAGCAGGCACTGCGCAAGCGGGATTTCGTCGTCGCGCGGGCGACACCTGAGGCTTGCCGTACGCGATACGTACGGATGGCGCTGCTGGCTCAGGATGGATCCGGCAATGCGATCGATCTGGTGCTTCGCCCAGCCCAGAGCGGGCGTCGCTATTTTCCGAGCCGCGATGCCGGCATCACAACGCTTCACAATATCGGCCTGCGATCGACAGAGCCCGCGCGGGATTGCGAGTTCTGGGCAACGGTCGGCGCGCAGGTCCGCGACTGGGTCGGCGACATCGCCTATCTGCAGATCGACGACTATCACCACCGGTTGGCGCTCTATCCCTCCGATCGCAATGGCCTGCTCTATGCGGCGTTCGAGGTCGAGTCCCTCGATAACGTGATGCAGAACAGCTATTTCATGCAGGAAAGCCAGGTGCGGATCGTGCAGGGACCGGGCCGCGAGCCGGTGTCGGAGCAGATGTTCCTTCACGTCGAAGGCCCTGCTGGAATCATCTTTTCCTATGTGAGCGGAATGGCCCAGCCCGGCGCGATGCGCCGACCGGCCCGCCAGTTTCCGCTCGCTCTCGAGTCGCTCTGTAGTTGGGGAAGCGAAAGCAAGGACGTCAGCGAACTGCGCGCGACGTGACGATGCGTTGAACCCGGAGAAAGCGAATGATCAATCTGAAAGATGTCAGCTATGTCAGGCTTGGTTCGCCGGACATGGAGTCGGCCGAGACTTTTGCCACCAGCTGCCTCGGGCTGCAAGTCGCCGAGCGCGGCAAGAAGGCGCTCTATCTGCGGTCGGATGAGCGCTCTCATACGCTCTGCTACACGGAAGGCGATCCCGCCAGTCAGACCGTTGGCTTCGAGGTCGAGGATGAGGCAAGCCTGCAGGAGGCCGCGGCGACGCTCGAAAGGCTGGGCCACGCTGTGCATGCTGGCTCTGTCGAGGAGGCCGAGCAGCGCAAGGTGCGCAATTTTATCGGCTTTCGCGATCCAACCGGTAATCACATCGAGCTGGTGGTGCGGCCAGAGCGCAGTGGCCGCCGCTATTTCGCCACCCGTGATGCGGGGATCACCGGCTTTAGCCATATCGGACTGAACTCGACCGATCCTGCACGGGACGAACATTTCTGGACCCAGGTCTGCAATGCGCGGGTCAGTGACCGGATCGGCGATATCCCGCTGATGCGCGTCAACGCCGTCCATCACACCATTGCGCTCGTCCGTGCGCCAAAGGCCGGCATCCAGCACGTCAATCATCAGGTGCAGAGCAGCGACGACGTGCTGCGCTCGTATTATTTCCTTAGCGAGCGCCGGGTCCCGATCGTTTTCGGCCCCGGACGTCATCCGACCTCGGGTGCGCGCTTCCTTTATTTCAAAGGCCCCGACGGCATGGTGTTCGAATATTCCGTCGGCGTGGAAGAGATCGAGGATGAGGCAACGCATCAGCCGCGCCAGTTCGGCTTTGAGCCGTCGAGCTTCTGCATGTGGGGTGCCAAGCCGGCCGGAATGCCGCTGCCCAGCAAATGACCTCGACCTGACACGATCACTGGAAACCGCGCGGCATCATGCACGCGCGGAGCAATGAGTGCGAGGAAACATGGATTTTGGATTGCGCGGTCGCAAGGCGGTCGTTTGTGCGGCGAGCCAGGGGCTCGGAAAAAGCTGCGCCATGGCACTGGCCCATGAAGGCGTCGATCTCGTCATCGTCGCCCGTCGCGAGGCCGTGCTGCAGCAGGCAGCGGATGATATCGCAGCTACGACCGGGACGAAACCGCGCATCGTTGCTGCGGATGTCACGACGGCCGAAGGGCGCCGGGCTATCCTGCAGGCGTGTCCGGATCCGGATATCCTGATCAACAATGCTGGCGGCCCGCCCGCTGGCGACTTCCGCAATTGGGAGCGCGAGGACTGGATCAAAGCGCTGGACTCCAACATGCTGGCGCCGATCGAACTGATGAAGGCCACCATCGATGGCATGATCGCGCGCCGTTTCGGCCGCATTGTGAACATCACCTCGCATGCGGTGAAGGCGCCTGTCGGCATGCTCGGACTCTCCAACGGTGCCCGTTCCGGTCTGACAGGTTTCGTGGCCGGCCTGGCGCGCAGCACGGCCTCGCACAATGTTACCATCAACAATCTTCTGCCGGGCACTTTTGATACAGACCGGCTAAAGACCAACCTGCAGGCGCTGGCCAACAGCACGAAGCGTCCCGTGGATCACGTGACCAGCGAGATCATCGCAGCAAATCCCACAAAGCGTTTCGGTCACCCCGACGAATTCGGCTCGACCTGCGCCTTTCTATGCTCGGCGCAGGCCGCCTATATGACAGGTCAGAATATCCTGATTGATGGCGGTGCCTATCCGGGAACGTTCTGACATGGCACCCGAATCCGTATGGCGCAGCAGGCCTCGAATGAGCAATCGACATTGGCGCGCGGTCGCCTGCGTCGTGGCTGGCTTGCTACCGGCCGCAGCAGCGGCAGAGACAGTGCGTATCGGCCTGATGAACGATCAATCCAGCCTTTATGCCGACGCAGCGGGGCCGGGCTCGGTCGAGGCCGCGAAGCTCGCCATCATCGACTTCCAAAGCAAACATCCTGGATGGACCGTCGATCTGAAGATCGCTGACCACCAGAACCGGCCCGATATCGGTACGAGTATTGTTCGGAAATGGCTTGAGATCGATAAAGTCGATGCTGTGCTCGATGTTCCCAATTCCGGCGTGGCGTTGGCGGTCTCCGAACTGATGCGCGGAAGCAGAGCGGCATTTTTGGCGTCGAGCCCGGCGACCTCGGATCTCACCGGAACGGCTTGTTCGCCTAACACCATGCAATGGACCTACGATTCCTGGTCTCTGTCGAATGCGATCGGTACCGAGATAGTGAAACGCGGTGGCAAGCGATGGTTTCTCGTTGCCGCTGACTATGCGTTTGGCCTCGCTTTCGAAAAAGATCTAGGTGTCGCCATCAAGCAGGCCAGCGGTGACGTGATCGGAACTGTTCGCCATCCGATAAATACGTCGGACTTCGCGTCATATTTATTGCAGGCCGCATCCGCGGACCCGGACGTCATTGCAGTGGCCAATGCTGGCGGAGATACAACAACGTCGATCAAGCAGTCGGTCGAGTTCGGCTTGCCGAAGCCGAGGCAGACGATGGTTGCGATGTTACTGACAATCAATGATGTGCATGGTCTCGGCCTGGCGTCCGCCAAGAATTTTGTGCTGAGCGAGGCGTTTTATTGGGACACTAACGATGCGACGCGCTCCTGGAGCAGGCGCTTCGCCGCGAAGAACAAAGGTAGAATGCCGACCATGAATCACGCTGGTGTTTATTCACAGTTGCTTGCCTATCTCGAGGCTGTAGAACGGATCAGATCGACAGAAGTCTCTCGCGTCTACGCTGAGATGCGGCGTGCTCCCATCGAAAACACGCTGTTTGGAACAGTGACCATTCGGACGGATGGGCGTGCTACGCACGACATGTATGTCTTTCAGGTCAAAAGTCCCGAAGAATCTGTTGGACCTTATGATTACTACAAACAAATCGCACGTGTTCCGGCAGCGCGCGCCTTTCGTCCGCAGGGTGAGGGAGGCTGTCCGATCCAGTAACGACAATAATCATGCTCTAATCGATGCTGCCGACTAAGCGCAGCATTGTGATGCTGCAGCAAATTCACAGGCAAGAAGCCAGCTCGCAAAATAACTGAGGCCGCCGCCGTAGCGGATCAGCGCTGCTTGCTGCGCGCAAGCGTTGACGGTGTAGCCATGAAGCTAGAATATGTTGCATGCGAAGCTTGTTTCAGCTGGTTTGAGCCGTAAGAAGCGAATTCGGGATGACCGCCCTTGGCGCAATGGGGGCGTCGCTGAATCTGGATGGTATTAGTGTTGAGAGTTGCACGCGAAGGCGAGTTGGTTGTTGCGATCCGAATCCTATGACACCATCCAAAGCAAAGTTCTCTATCGTCACGGATTTTTATGCCGCTTCGGAAGCATCCTTGGGAAGATTTGTCGGATGAGGAGTTGCTCAAGCAACGCTTCAGCAGTTTGAGGGTGACGATCGCAGGCACCTGGCTCGAGGATTGTATCAGCGCTCTGTATGAGGAGCTCGGGGATCGCGGCATTCTGCTTCGGCCGCATATGTGGATTTCGAGCGAATGGTTCAGTCCGGCGCATGTGCCAGGCGTTGCTATCCCGTTCTATCTCGCTCATCCGCGCCTGATCAAGCTTGAGAAGAAGATGATGTTCGAGGCCGAGGGCAGCACCCGGTCGGAGTGCATGGCTATTCTTCGTCACGAGACGGGCCACGCCGTGCAGCATGCATACCAGTTGCAACGTCGCCGTCGTTGGCAACAACTGTTCGGCCTGTCGTCCAAGCGCTATCCACTTTACTATCGGCCAAATCCCGCCAGCCGGCGTTACGTTCAGCACCTACGGCGCTGGTATGCACAGAGTCATCCGGACGAGGATTTTGCGGAGACCTTTGCGGTGTGGCTGCGACCGCGGTCGAACTGGCGAGCCCGCTATGCCGGCTGGCCGGCGCTGAAGAAGCTTGAATATGTCGATGAGCTGATGAGCGAGATCGCCGGCGCAAAGCAGCTGGTCACCACACGCGAGCGTGTCGATGCTCTGTCCAAGCTGCGCCAAACGCTCAGCGAACACTATCAGACTAAACAGGCGTTCTATGCTTTCACGCCGCAGACAACCTACGATCGCGACCTCAATCGTCTTTTCTCAGCCGATCCTCGGCATCAACGCGCGCAGCCGGCGGCGTCCTTCATCAGGCGGCATCGAGCGCAGGTCAGGCAGATGGTTGCGCGATGGACGGGCGAGAACCAGCTCACACTCGATGCCGTTTTAGACGACATGATCTCACGGTGTCGCGAGCTGGATCTACGTGCATCCGGACCCGAACAGCAACTGCTGGTCAATTTCACCATTCTTCTGACGGCCAAGACCATGCACGCGTTGTTTGGTCCGTCCAGGCGCAAATGGATTGCGCTATGAGGCGGCTGCGCGTGCTCGTTCTCATGCATCCCGATTGCGTACCGCCGGACTCAACCGATGGCTACAGCGCACAGGAGATCAATCTCTGGAAGACGGAATTTGACGTCGTCAGCACATTGCGCGCGGCCGGCCATGACGTTCGTCCGCTCGCCGTTCAGGAGGAGATCCGGCCGATCCGCGACGAGGTCGAAAATTTCAAACCCCATGTGGTCTATACGTTGCTGGAAGAATTTCACTACACGACCACGTTCGATCAGCACATCGCGAGCCTGCTCGAGCTGATGCGGATTCCATACACGGGGTGCAATCCGCGCGGCCTGATCCTGGCGCGTGGCAAAGACCTGTCCAAGACGCTGGTGCAGAATCGCCGAATCGCGGTGCCGGCCTTCGGTGTGTTTCCGATGCATCGCAAGGTCAAACGCCCCGCGCGGCTAGCTTTGCCCTTGATCGTCAAGAGTCTCAGCGAAGATGGGTCCAATGGGATTTCGCAGGCCTCAATCGTTGATAGCGACGAGAAACTTGCGGAGCGCGTCGCCTTTGTCCACGAGCGGCTCCAGACAGCCGCGATCGCTGAGCAGTACATTGAGGGACGTGAGCTCTATGTGGCCGTGCTCGGCAATAACCGGCTACGTGCTCTGCCTGTCTGGGAACTGAAGTTTGGTAATCTGGGTGGCCAGGGCGCACGGCGGATCGCGACCGAAAAGGCAAAACACGATACCGACTATCAGGAGCGCGTCGGCATCGTCGATGGGCCAGCTGATGATCTTGCGCCCGAAGTCACCGCTCGCATCCAGCGGACTGCAAAGCGCATCTACCGAACGTTGGGGCTAGATGGGTATGCGCGCATCGACTTTCGTTTGTCTGCAGATGGCACGCCCTACTTCATCGAAGCCAACCCTAATCCAGAGATCGCGAAGAGTCAGGAATTTGCCAAGGCGGCCCTGTATGACGGGATTGATTACACGAGCTTGCTGCAGCGCATTTTGACCTTGGCAATCAGCCGGGCGAAAGCAGGGGCGTCGATCGGCTAGGCGGATCCGAAAATGGCGCCTATCAAGCGGCTTTGTCGATCTCGATGGAAAATATATCCGCTCCTTTCACCGGGAACACCCGTCGAGCGAACGGATGAGATGATCAGGCTTCATCTCAGACAGAATGGATGTCCGCTTATGGAGCTAAGCTGCCGTTGAACATTCCAGATTTAAGCTTTCTGGCTCTTGGGAGCTAGGAGGTGGGCGGGTCGGCATCGGAGCCGACTCCATGCCTGTTTGGAATAAAGGCCAAATTGTTGGTCAGAAACTCCCGCTTAGCCGAAGGAAGTCTGGGGAATAAGGACCAGGTTGGAGGTCGTTTCGAACCTTCGGGATTTGGCTCTTTTTAATCTAGCGATCGATAGTAAGTTTCGCGCTTGCGATCTGACCTACATAAAAGTTAGAGATCTTACGATTTCCGGGATGTTGCGTAATCGAGCGACAATTATTCAGAAGACGGGGCGCCCAGTCCAATTTGAACTCTCGGAGCAGACAAGGGGCAGCTTGGAAAAATGGATCGCCACACAGAAGCTGCTCTCGTCAGATTTTCTATTTCCGAGCCGAAGTTCAGCTAAACCTCATCTATCAGCTCGGCAATACGGCCGGATCGTCGATCGTTGGGTAGCCAGCGTCGGACTGGACCAACGGCGCTACGGAACGCATTCGTTGCGCAGAACGAAAGTATCTCAGATCTACAAGAAAACTGGAAATCTTCGCGCAATTCAATTGCTTCTCGGTCACACGAAACTGGAGAGCACTGTACGTTATCTCGGAATCGAAGTGGATGACGCGCTGGCCATGTCAGAACAAGTTGATCTCTAAGTGAACGGACCAAGGCACATCACATGGTGATGCGTCCTTCTGGCGCAAAGCCGTTATTCAGAGTGACCCGATATCCTTTCCTCGCTTGCCTGGAGCGACGCAGTGGGACCTGTTGGTATCGGAGGCGATCCTTATGCCCGCTTGGAACAAAGATCAGACTATTGACCAGAAACTTCCACTTTAACCGAACGGAAGTGGCTCTCGTTGGACTTTCTGTTGCCAAGCCGTAAGTCAGCTAAACCTCATCTGTCTACGCGACAATAGGGGCGGATCGTCGATCGATGGGTGGTTAATCTGGGGTTGGATCAGAGACGCTACGGCACGCATTCGCTACGCCGAACCAAAGTGTCTCAGATTTATAAAAAGACAGGCAGCCTTCGTACGGTTCAATTGCTCCTTGGTCATACCAAGCTTGAAAGCACCGTTCGGTACCTCGGAATCGAGGTGGGTGACGCATTAGTCATGTCGGAGCAAATAGATCTCTAAGCTAATGAGGCGCATCACATGGTGACGCGCCGTTTTGGCGCAAAGCTGACGTGAGGGATTGCGACGTGGTCCACCCCTCCGTGGGGCCCGCAAGGAAAAAGGGAGCTTCGAATGACTAGAATTGGTATTTCTGCAGGATTGTAGTCTAGATTTGGGGAGCAGTATTCGGTGGCATATACATCCGGAAGAGCCTCACTTCTTCAGCGTTCGGTTGTTGGATGTCGTTTTCCGGCAAGTGGCGGCGCATTTGCGCCTGAGCCTGGCCGGCCCGGCTTCGACCTGCATCGCTCGTTGATGCGGAGAAACATTCACTTCGGATATGCCGTCTGGTCGCACGGCAACTGCGCTTGGGCTGATATTTTGGGTATTTCTGCCTTTTACATGCAGGCTGCCGTTGGGTAGGACTGCGCGTTCGACCTATCTAATGCTTGGCGGCTTCGGCCGCACTTCCTGCGGGAGCAGGCACGTCCTATCATCCAAGGAGTTTTGCCGTGGCCCGCGTCACACTCAAGCGCCGGGACGACCTGCCAGATCACCTCAAGCCCCTGTGGGATCGCATGCTCGTCTACGGTCCGTTCGAGGGGCAGTCGGGCGCCATGGCCAATCGCCTGCCGATCTTCGAACATGCCTGGCGCATGCTGACCGACCTCGCCGACGAGGGCATGCTGAAGAAGCGTTATCTCGAACTCGCGCTGGTGTCGGTGTCGCTGGTCAATAAGGGCAATTTCTGCATCGCGCAGCATACGCCCAAGCTGCAGGTGGACGGCATCACGCCGGACGGCGCCGCCAATCTTCTGAAATGGGAGAACCATACCGAGTTAGATGAGATCGATCGCCTCGTCGTCGAAATATTCGGTGGCGGTGACCAGCAACTGGCATCGCATCCGCGACGCAATGTTCGAACGCCTACGCGAACATTTCAGCGATGGGCAGATCGTCGAACTGACCTGGCGCGTCGCTTTGTGCGGCGCCTTCAACCGCTTCAACGGCGTGCTGCAGGTCGAAGTCGTCGATTGAGCGCTGCGGCCGTGCGCCGGCCCGTCGATGCAAGGAAAAAGGGCCCTGGGGAGATCATCTCCCACGGCCCTTTGCTTCGATCAATCGACCGCGCTTACTCGGCGCTGCTGGTGGTCGTCAGGATCGCGACGTCCTCGCCGCCCTTGATCTCGTACAGCGCGAAATCGCGGCTCTTCAGCATGCCGTTGGGCAGGAAGTCGGCCGACGAACTGGCGCCGTCATAATTGATCGCCTTGCCTTCGCCGATCAGCTTGGCGCCTTCGGCGTAGGTGGTGACGCGTTCGCCGGGGCCGTTGGCGACCTTCATGATGTTGTCGGCGATGGCGCGGCCTTCGGTCGACTTGGCGGCGGTGATGCCGAGCAGCAGCAGGTTGATCTCGTCATAGGCGGCGCAGCCATACGGGAACTGGATCTGGCCGTTCGGCTTCGAGCCGACGAGGCGCAGATAGGCGTCATAGGTGTCTTTGCCGACCGGCGGCACCGGCGAGCCGTGCAGGATGCCGTCCGCTGCTGAACCGACGGCCTTCTTGAAGTCCGGGCCGACGGCGAAGGACAGTGCGAACACCTTGCCGGTGTAGCCGCCGCGGATCAGCTCGCGATACAGCGCAGTCATGTCGGTGACATAACCGGCCAGGAACAGCGCCGGCGCCTTGCTGGAGATCAGCTTCTCGGCTTCGGCGCGATACGACACCTGGGTCGGGTTGTAGTACAGCGGCTCGCCGACGATCTGGCCGCCCACTTTCTGTAGCGCTGCGCTGAACGAGGCGCCCATCGAAGCCGCGAAGTCGTTCTTCGGGCCGGCGAAGGCGATTTTGAGGAAGCCGCGCTTGACGGCGAGATCGGCGAGCGCGACGCACCAGGCTTTGTTAAGCGGCTGCAGGTTGAAGCAGAGGCGCTTCTTGTCGCCGTCCGGCAGATTGTCTGACGAGCCGCTGAACAGCTGCACGACATTGGCTTCCTGGCACAGCGGCTGGATGCCGATGGTTTCCGATGATGCCCAGGTGCCGATGATGGCCGAGACCTGGTCGGCGTCGATCATCTTGCGCGCGGCGCGCACGGCGGCCTCGGGATTGGTCTGCGAGTCCTCGGCGATCAGTTCGATCTTGCGGCCCAGCACGCCGCCATTGGCGTTGACGAGGTCGACGACGGCGCGATGTGCCTTGGCCTTTTCCGGGCCATAGGGCGCACCGCCGCCGGTCAGCGGCGTCAGGCTGCCGATCTTGATCGGTCCGGTCTGCGCCACGCCGTAGCGGAGCAGAGCGGGCGTGGCGAGCGCAATGGTGGAGCCGGTAACGAACAGTCTGCGTGTGAGTTTCATCGATCCATTCCTTACGAGGTGGTGGTGCGGGAGGCGGCTTCTGCTGGCCGCTGAGAGGTTTCGGGCAGGAGCCCTTCCGGCCGGAAGCGGATCATCAGGATCAGGGCGACGCCGATGATGATGAAACGCAATGCGGAGATCTGCTCGGCGTCCAGCATGGTCAGCCAGGGGCCGATGAAGCGGGTGCCTTCATAGATGAAGACGACGGCGAGGGCGCCGAGCACCGAGCCGATCATGTTGCCGGCGCCGCCCACGATCACCGACATCCAGACCAGGATGGCGACCGGCGTGGTGAAATTGTCCGGCGTGATCGTCTGGACGTAATGGGCATAGAGCGATCCGGCGCCGGCCATGATGGCGCTGCCGAGCACGAAGGCCTGCAGGCGGTAGACGAAGATGTTCTTGCCGAGCGTGGAGGGGACGAGATCGTCCTCGCGGATGGCGCGCAGCACGCGGCCGTAGGGCGTCCGTGCGAGCCGCCACATCAGCAGGAAGACGATGATTGCGGCCACCGAGATGACGCCGAGCACGAACCATGCATTGCCCTGGCGGGAGAGGCCGGCGATCACCGGGCGGGTCAGGATGCTGAAGCCGGCAGGGCCCCGGGTCAGCCAGTCTTCATTGTTGAAGACGAGGCGGATGGTCTCCGCAAAGCCGAGCGTGACGATGGCGAGGAAGTCACCGGATAACCGCAAAGACAGCAGCGCGACGAAGGCGCCGCCGATCGAGCCGACGATCATCGCGATCGCGAGGCCCGCGACGAACGGCATGTGGAAGGTCTCGGTGGCAATGCCGCTGGCATAGGCGCCGAGGCCGTAGAAGCCGACGACACCGAAATTGATCAGGCCGGTGAGGCCGAATTGCAGGTTCAAGGCAAGCGCGAGGATCGTGTAGATGCCCGCGACGGTGAGGATGGCGACGAGATAGCTTTCCATGGCGATTACTTCCGGTCCACCTTGTCACCCAGCAGGCCCTGGGGCCGCAGGATCAGAACGATTGCGATGACCGCAAAGCCGACCGCGCCTTTGTAGGTGGGCGCCAGGAATGCGACGGTGAGTTCTTCGGCGCCGCCGATCAGGATCGCGCCGAGCGCTGCGCCGATCGGCGAGCCGAGGCCGCCGACGATGGCTGCGGCGATGATGGGAATCGTGACGGCCCAGTTCAGGTTCGGATCGATGGCGAGATCGACGCCGACCAGCGTGCCGGCAAGGCCGAGCATGGCGCCGGCAATGGCGATGCCGAAGGTTTCGACGCGGCCGACCGGCAGGCCGCGCACATTGGCAAGCGACGGATTGTCGGCGACAGCGCGCAGCGCGCGGCCGAGCGGGGTGAAGATCAGGATGGCACCCACGGCCAGGATCGCGAGCAGCGACACCGAGACCACGGCGATCGTTTCGCGCGTGATGCGGATGCCGGCGATCACGATCGGTCCGGTCAATGGCAGGTCGAAGCTCTTGAGCTGTGCGCCATAGATGAAGCGCATGATGTTTTCGAGCACGAAGGACAAAGCGATCGACACCAGCAGAAGCGTGCCGCCGCTGCGCCCGCGCAGCGCGCGGAAGACGAGGCGGTCGCTGATCGCGAAAGCAATCGCGCAGACGATCATGGCGCCGATACCCGACAGCCAGATCGGCAGGCCAAGGGGGACGTTGAAGGTCCAGGCGGCGAACGCGCCGATGGTGACGAAGCCGCCGACCGCGAAATTGGCGTAGCGGAACAGCGTGAAGACGAGGGTGAAGGCGACGGCTCCGGGCGCGACGATGGCGGCGCTGGCGAGCGTGTTGATGATCATTTGTATCATGCGGCGTGACCAAAAAAGAGGGCGCCGAAATCGGGTTCGTCGGCAAGGGCGGCGGCAGGGCCCTCGCGGACCACGCGGCCATCGACCAGGACGAGGGCACGGTCGGCGCGTTGAAGCGCAGCACGGGCGTTCTGCTCGACGATCAGGATGCCGAGATTGGCGGAGGCTGCGAGCTGGCGCAGCGTGTCGAGCATATCGCCGACCAGCAGAGGGGACAGACCGGCGGTCGGTTCGTCCACCAGCAGCACGCGGGGACGCGCCATCAGCGCCATGCCGAGGCCGACCATCTGCCGCTGGCCGCCCGACAGGCCGCCGGCACGCTTGTGCATGTAGTCGCGGATCGTGGGGAGCAGCGTCACCACTTCGTCGCGACGCGCGGCGATATCGCGATGTCCCCAGGCGCTGACGGCAAGATTTTCCGACACCGACAGCGTACGAAACACATTGCGCTCCTGCGGCATGAATACCGCCCCGGCCTGTGCGCGCCCCGAAGGCTGCAGCGGGACCAGGTCCTTGCCGTCAAGTTCGAGCGTGCCGCCGGTGACATTGGCGACACCCGCGATGGATTTCAGCAGCGTCGACTTGCCGGCGCCGTTCGGGCCGACCAGCGCGACCATCTCGCCGGGCGCGAGGGCAAGATTGACACCGTGGACGATGTCGCCACCGCCATAACCGGCGCACAGGTCTTTGAGGAGAAGAAGGGTCATGCGGCTTGCCCGAGATAGGAGGCGACGACGGCGGGATCGGACGCGACGTGTTCGAAGCTGCCTTCGGCCAGCACCTTGCCCGACGCCATCACGACCACGCGCGAGGAAAGATTGCGGATGAATCCGATATTGTGCTCGATGATGAGGAAGGTCTTGCCGTGGTCGCGGTTGAGCCGCTGGATCAGCAGCGCGATCTCCTCGACCAGATGCGGCGCCACGCCGGCGGCGATCTCGTCGAGCAGGATGGTGTCGGCCTCCGCCATCAGGCAGCGCGCCAGTTCGAGCAGCTTCTTCTGGCCGCCGGACAGCGTGGCGGCCGGCTTGGATTCGTGAGCCGACAGCGACACCAGCGACAGGACCTCGCGGGCACGTGCGGTGATCGCGCGTTCGGCGGCGCGCGTGGCGCCCGGCCGGAACAGCGCGGCGGTGAGCGATTCGCCGACATTGCCGCGAGCAGCGAGCTGGACATTTTCGAGAACGGTCAGCTTGTCGAGTTCGCGCGCAAGCTGGAATGTCCGCACAAGGCCGAGCCGCGATAGCCGATGGGGCGGCAGGTTGATGGCGTCCACGCCGTTGACGGCGAGGGTGCCGGAATCGGCCTTGAGTACGCCGGACAGCAGGTTGAACAGCGTGGTCTTGCCAGCGCCGTTCGGGCCGATCAGACCGACGATCTGGCCGGCATCGACTGTGAACGATACGTTGTCGACGACGGTCGTTCCGGAAAAGCTCTTGGTGAGGCCGCTGGCCACGAGGCGCGGGGTCATTTCTTGCGGCTCCTTGTCGCTTTCACGGCAGTTGTCTTGCCGGCGCGGCGGGCAGGGACGCGTGCTTCCGTCTGCAGTAATGCCTCGATCGCCGTGGTCAGCGACGCCAGCACATCGCGCACCCGCGCTTCGTCCGGCTTGATATTGTCCTGGATACGCAGCCCGCGCAGCGTCGAGACGATCAGCGTGATGATGACGCGGATCCGTTCCGGAGGCAGGCCGGACGACTGGAAGGCCTGGATCCCGAGGTCCTCGTAGGAGGCGAACAGGTCGGTGAGGATGCGGTTGACCGCTTCGCCGATACGCGTTTCCGAGCGGCCCGACACCATGAGGTCGAGCATCGTGACCAGCGCGTTGGCGCGGAAGACTTCATCGTAGAGGCGCCCGACAAAGGTGGCGACATCGGTGCGGCCATGACTCACATCGTCGGCGAGGCCGGCCACGATGTCGCGCGCGCGCTGCCAGAAATGCGCGGCGGTATCGACGATCAGGGCATCGCGGGTCGGATAGTGATGCAGCATCGCGCCGCGCGAGACGCCGCAGCGAAGGGCGATCGCCGCCGCGGAGGCGGCCTCGACGCCGACTTCGGCGATCAATTGCTCTGTGGCGGCACGCAGGCGCGCGCGCATCATCGCGCCTTTGACCTCGCGGCCATCGGTGGCCTCGGGGTCTTCCTTGAAGGTAGCCGTATTGTTCATGTCCCGGAACTTGGCACGGCACACTTCAATCTCGGGAGCAAAAAAAGCAGGCGTGCTTGCTTGTTTTTTGAACGATAGCTTTTCTTCAAAGCATTGACCGTCATGCCGGCGGAGATCATGCGGAGAATAAATCAGTTGTCTTTCACGATATGACAGCAATTCTATGCGCCTAATATTTGTTCATTCGAGTAAAACGTCCTCCGAATTCTTGACGTGACTGACGAGACGCGCGTGTGATCACTAGTTAATACTTACGTTATTTCCAAACGAAGTGTATTTCAACTCGAACAGTTCGAATTTTCACTTGTTTGCGCGCGGGACGGAGCGGGTTGTAAGCAGGATGCGTCGACCCGGTCGTCGGCCACGCAACGTTTTCTGAACTGGAATCTTCCATGCGCCTCTCGCAAATGAGCATCCGGCCACCGGAGTCATTTGCCGATGCGGTGCCCGCCGATCTCATCATCACGGGCGCGCGTCAGGTTGTTCTCTGCGATCCGACCAGAGCGGATGGCATTGGTGTCATCGATCATGGCGCGGTTGCCATTCGCGGTGACAGTATTGTTGCCGTGGGCGCAAGCGACGAGGTGGCGGCGCTGCACGGCACGGGCACACGCGTGATTGACGCCGGCGGCGGCATCGTGACGCCGGGCCTCGTCGATTGCCACACGCATCTGATCTTTGCCGGCGATCGCTCGCAGGAATACTACAGGCGCAGCGAGGGGCTCGATGATCGCGGCCTCACCGCCGCCGGCATCGCATGGGGCGTGCCGTTGTCGAGGACGCGGAATGTCGGCCTGTCGGTCGACGATCTCGTCGCTGCATCCATCGCGCGGGCACGCAGCATGCTGGCCTGCGGCACCACGACCATCGAGACGAAATCCGGTTACGGCCTCGATCATGCGAGCGACATCGCTTCGCTGGAGGCGGCGCAGCAGATCGCCGCACAGACGGGTCTCGACATCGTCGGCACCTATCTCGGTGCCCATGCGCGACCGGCGGAGCATGCCGATCGCTATCTCGACACGATGATCCGCGAGACGATCCCCGCGATCGCCGAACGGAAGCTGGCCGATTTCTGCGACGTCTATGTCGATCCCGACGTCTTCACCGTCGCTGAATGCGGTCGGGTGCTGGCGGCGGCGGCCGATCTCGGCCTCGGCGCCAAGCTGCATACCGATGCGCGCGTCAATGTCGGTGGTGCGCGACTCGCGGCCGAAATGCGCGCGGCGTCCGTCGATCACGGCAACATGCTGAGCGACGACGACCTGCGTGTGCTTGCCGATGCCGGCACCGCTGTCGCGTTCTTTCCCGGCTTCGATTGGGCGGTCAATCATCCGCGCCCCGTCGACGGCAAGCGTCTCGTCTGTTCAGGCGTCGATGTCGCGGTCGCCACCGATCTCTGTCCGGTATGCTGGCATCTGTCGCAGCAGGCCAGCATGGGCTTTGCCTGTCGATTGTCGGGGCTGACGCCCGAGCAGGCGCTGCTCGGCGTGACGCTCAACGCCGCCAGGGCGATCCGGCGTGCCGACCGCATCGGCTCGATCGCGCCGGGCAAGCAGGCCGACCTCGTCGTGTTCGACGTGCCGGACTACCGGCAACTCGCGTTTCGCTTCGGCGCCAACTCGGCGCGGTGGGTCATCAAGAATGGAAACATCCTCGTGGACGGCAGTGTCCACGCCGGGAATTCGCCTCTCAGCAACGATCGGACAGCATCATGAAAGACAGAATGGACGAAGGCCTGTGGGCGTGGCGCCAGACCGAGAACCACAACCACATGATCGAGATGCAGGCGACGCCGCCTGCGCCGGTCGCCGATGGCGCGGTCGAGCTCGCTTTCTTCGGCGGCTCGGCGTTCCGCATCACGTCGCCGTCCGGACTGACCATGATGGTCGATCCCTGGCGCAATCCGCCATGGGGCACCTGGAACTGGTATCTTTACGACTTCCCGAAAGTCGCGGTGGATATCGCACTATCGACCCACGCGCATTTCGACCATGACGCCGTCCATGTGCTGACGGCCAACACCATCCTCGATCGCCTGATCGGCACCTATCAATTCGCCGACGTGAAGATCACGGGCTTCGCCGACAAGCACGTCTCGGACAGCACGCACAATGCCTATGACTGGGCCGAGATGACGCGGCGGCTGTCGCCGATGAAGACCAATCCGCCGGACAATTGCCGCTCGTTCGACAACTGCATGCTGCTGATCGAGGTCGGCGGCCTGCGCATCCTGCACTGGGGTGACAACCGGCCCAATCCGCCGGACAGCATCTGGGACATGATCGGCGAGGTCGACGTCGCGTTGCTGCCGGTCGATGGCTCCTATCACGTGCTCAGCGCGGCGCAGGTCGATGCGGTGGCCGAACGCCTGAAGGCGAAGCTGATCGTGCCACATCACTACGGCATCTGGGATGTGACCACGCGCGGCTCGACACTCCTGCCGCCTGACGAATGGGTCAACGGACGCAAGGATTCGATCTGGGCAGATAGCGGGGCAGTGCGACTGACCCCGGACTTTGTGAAGCAGCAGTCTGGCCGCGTGTTCTGCTTCGGCGAGCATGTCGCCTTCGACAAGAAGGTCGCGCGCGGCATTGGCGCATAGACGCGCAGTCACGCAACCGCGCGTTCGGCGGCGGTGTGCCAGACGATCTCGGCGGCATGCGAGGCGAAGCCGCCCGCGCGCCGCGCAAGGCATATGCTGCGCGGGAAGCCGGGCGCCAGCGGCACCACGGCCACCCCGGCATGGGTTTCCGGCACGGCCATCTCGGCGATGATGGAGACGCCCATGCCGGCGCGCACCATTGCGAGGATCGAGGTGATCTGCTGGATCGCGTGATGGATGACCGGCTCGTGCCCGCTGCGCGCGAACCAGGCGCGGATCAGCGGCTCGCTGCCGCCCTTCGACAGGATGAAGGGCGGCGTCGACAGCGCCTTGGCGTCGAGTGTCGTGCGCTGCGCCAGAGCATCTTTCATGCGCACCAGCGCGACGAGGCGATCACGGGCGAGCGGCATCAGTTCCAGATCCGGATCGTCGTTCTCGATGACGATGGCAAAGTCCACCAGCCCGTCGCGTAACGCCTGCAACGCCGGCTGATCGGTCCGTTCGGTAATCTCGACCAGCACGCCGGACCGACGCCGCGCCACCGCGGCGACGAGGCCTGGCAGGATATGCGTCGATGCAGAGGCGCCGAAGGAGGCGATGCGGACGAGGCCGCTGCCATGGGCGCGGCTGTCCTGCAGGCGACGCACGGTCTGTTGCGCCAGTTCGTCCTGGCGCAGCGCATGGTCGGCGAGGATGCGGCCTTCCGCGGTGAGCGCCGCCGGCCGCCGGCCGCGAATGACCAGGGCAAGGCCGCAGATTTCCTCGGCGCGCGCGATCGCCTTGCTGGCTGCCGGCTGGCTGACATTCAGCGCCCGCGCCGCCTCGGAGAAATTGCCGGACTGGTCCAGCAGCGGCAGCAGCCGCAGCGCCAGCGGTGGTATGTCTGCGACCATATCCATCACGTAATATAACCTTGGGTTATTGGATCATTCTCTATCATTCTGATTGAGAATTATCCCGACGTCATCCAGAAACGCGGGATTCCAGTGACAATTGCGATCAATCCTTTCATCGCCGCCATTCCGACCAATCCGCTGCGCGCGCTGTTTCCCTATGGCGCCAGGCCGGGGATGCTCAATCTCGCCAGCGGCCACCCGTCGAAGGATGCCTACGACCTCGAAGGCCTTGCGGAAGCGGCGAGTCGCGCCAGCCGGGATTTTTCGGCCTGGACCTATGGCTCCAGCGCCGGCGACCCGGCGCTGATCGGCGCGTTGGCCGAGACCGTCGCGACGCTGCCGCCGGGCAAGCGCCTGCTGGTCACGTCAGGCGCGCAGCAGGGCATCGATCTCGCCATCCGCACATTTGCCGAGCCCGGCAGCAAGGTGATGGTGCCGGAGCCGGTCTATCCCGCCGTGCTGTCGACATGCGCGGCGATCGGCGTCGTTCCGGTCGGCTATCAGATCCCGGCGGGCGACAATGAGCTCGCTGAATTTGAGACCGTGCTGCAGACGGCCGGCGACGTGCGTGCGATCTATGCGCTGCCGACCTTCGGCAATCCCACCGGCGAGACATTGACCCGCGAGCAGCGCTTGAGACTGCTTGCGCTGTGCGCGAGGCACGGCGTCCCGGTCATCGAGGACGCCCCCTATAGCGATCTCTGGTTTCGCGCGCCGCCACCGCCGAGCCTGCTTGATCTGGCGCCGCAGGTCGATGGCGCGACGGTGATCCATCTCGGCAGCCTGTCGAAAATCATGTCGCCCGGTTTGCGGATCGGCTGGCTGATCGCGCCGGAGAGCGTGGCCGCAGCGATGCAGGAGGCCCGGCAGGCAAGCGATCTGCAGCCGAATGCGCTCGCCCAGCGCGTCGCCTGGCACTATCTGCAACTCGGTCGCCTGACCGATCATGTCGCGCGCGTGCGCGGTCTCTACGCCGAGCGGCATGATGCGCTGGTCGCTGTCCTGACCAGAGCCGGCTTCACGGTGCCCGTGGTGGATGGCGGCATGTTCATCTTTCCAGTCCTGCCGGCCGACAAGGGCAACAGTGACCTGTTCGAGCGCGCGGTGGCGCAGGACGTGCTGTTTGCGCCGGGGCCGGCGTTTCGCGCGCAGCCGGACAGCGGGCTGTTTGCCGACCGTATGCGGCTGTGCTTCGCCGGCCTCGCCAAGGCGGACATCGTGGTCGCCGCGGAGCGGCTGGCGGCGGCGGTGCACGCATGATCCGCACCATCGTCATCGCACTGATCCCGATCGTCCTGCTGATCGGGCTCGGCTACGCCATGAAGCAGCGGCAGTTTCTTGCGGACAGTTTCTGGCCGCAGGCCGAACGGCTCAGCTACTTCCTGCTGCTGCCGGCGCTGTTCGTGCACGGGCTGGCCACCGCCGATCTCAAAGACATTTCAGTCTGGGGCATGGTGGCGGCGCTGATCGGCTCGACGGTGATTGCCGGCGGCGTGCTGGTCGTGCTGAACCGCATCGTCGCGCCGAACGGCCCGGCCTTCACCTCGGTGTTCCAGGGCGGCGTGCGTTTCAACAACTATGTGGGCATCACCGCCGCCGTCGGTTTGATCGGTGCGCATGCGGTGCCGCTGGCGGCGGTCGCCAATGCGGCGGTCGTGCCTGTGGTGAACGTGCTGTGCGTCATCGTGTTCGCGCATTACGGCTTCGCGAAGCCGACGCTTCGCGGCATCCTGCGCGGCATCGCGCTCAATCCGCTGATCATCGGCTGCGTCATCGGCATCGCGCTGCAGGTTACGCATATCGGCCTGCCGCCTGGCATTGAGGGCTGCGTCAAGGCACTCGGCCAGGCGTCATTGCCGCTTGGCTTGCTATGCGTTGGCGCTGCGCTGGACTGGAAGGCATTGGGGCGCGGACTGGCGCCGACGATCTGGGCTTCGGCGGCGAAATTCGTGTTGATGCCGCTCGCGACCGCCGTGATCTGCATCGCGCTCGGCCTCGACCGCGAGGCGATCATCGTCGCGGTGCTGTTCCAGTCGCTGCCGACGGCGTCCTCCGCCTATGTGATGGCGCGCCAACTGGGTGGTGATGCCGAGCTTATGGCGGGCATAGTTGCGTTCCAGACCGCCGTTGCGATCGTTGCAGTGCCGGCTGTGCTTCTGCTGCTGAACAGTCAAATCTAATACGCGCGAGTATACTCACATATCTGAGGACTGGCTAGAAACGAAGCCCGTTGTTGGCG
Organism: Tardiphaga sp. GW821-FHT12E02; assembly: GCF_058807155.1. NCBI lineage: Bacteria > Pseudomonadati > Pseudomonadota > Alphaproteobacteria > Hyphomicrobiales > Nitrobacteraceae > Tardiphaga > Tardiphaga sp. GW821-FHT12E02. Next base: position 4,428,925 of record NZ_JBXAQK010000001.1, on the reverse strand, counting down.
CAAAGCGGCCGCAGGAGCTCAGGTCGAAGGCGCGCCCCGCGCGGTCTTCCGTGCCGCACGACTGCCAATCTCAGGTTCGGTCAAAGAAACGAGCCATCGCTTTTTCTGCGGGGTAGTTCTCTTTTTCGAGTTTGGTGATGAGTTCATCCGTGATGGCTTCGAAGGTGCTCGCGTGTGATCGTTCAATTGCGCTCCGGTCAAGCTTGCGTTGGTGGGATGGGTCAGCGCCACGCGCCAGCAATTGCTTTGTCCTTGGCTGATCGCGCTGCGCTCAATCCGATTGCGGGGTAGGTCCCCAATGCGAGGGACTTCTGTTTGCAAAGGAAGCTGTAGGCCAGGCGTCAAGCCTTGGTGCCACTAGAGCGGACAAGTAGATGGAGACCTCGCTATCGGAGAGTGTGTAGGTCGACTCGCTAGCCTTTGCGTTTTTACATTTAGCGTCAGTGAGCATTCAAGCAATCCAAAGCGCCGGACCAACACATTGGGCGCCCGGACCAACAAAAAGACCAACAAAAATCGTGGATGTCGCTGGACAACCAGGACGACCGTGGACGTCGCGCCTCAGTCAAACTTGCACAAGATCAATGGTTTGTTGATGGATTTCGGCTGGTTTGCTGTCCTTGGAAAGCGACCTCGCACCAACCGCTGGTGCCCCCTGCCGGACTCGAAGGTGGCGCTCAGAGTTCATTGAAAAGGCTGAGGAATTTCGCGCCTTGATGAGCAGTTGTAGCACTGATGTGTTAGTTTGGCTAGGTAGTGTTGGGGGCATAAAGCCGGTTATTCTCCCAACCAGCGTTTTGGAGGTCAAGTGGCGCGGCCAGTCTTGTTGGTTCGTCAACAAGCAAAGACAAAAGGCATTCATGATTGCGGTATGGAGTTCGCATTTTCATCGCATGCCGAAAATAGCTGTTGCGGTGCGCAATTTGCCCTCCAAAGTCTGGCTTACGCACACGAGGAGAACGCCAAATCCTGTTATAAGGCATTGAAATATCGGTTATTTTTGCGACCGTACTATGGCTTATGGTAGTTTCTACAAACAAGGGAATGGCGACAGATATTGTAGGACATGCAAACTACGCCTATGGCGACATGGTCGCTTTGGCAATCTTCATGGAGATGTGCGGCCACGATCTCGATGTGCGAGGTCTCCTATGTATGATGAGATCTCATGGCAGCAGGCGACGCCTGTTGATTTAGGAACGATCAAGCACGGGATGGAGCAGACGCATCGTCCAAAGTCATTCATATCGAGGAAGATGCATTGAGCAAGCATTCACAGAGAAACGATGTAAAGAGGTTGATTTCAGAGTTGAATTCCAGAGCCTCTAACGAGAAGCATTTGTGCGCCAGCATCTTATTGAGCTAATCCCGAGCGCTTAGTCGAGAGAAACGAGAGTTCGATGCCGGGAAGTCGACACCCATCGCAAACCAATACAAAGCCATCCCAACAGTCGCGACAATTACTTGCTGCACCGTTAGCTCTGAAATGGTGAGCACCTGATGTGCATCAAAAAACAAAATCAGCACGCCTAATAAGAATTGAGCCATACAGAACAATTGGTAGTTCTTGAACGGACCAATGGACGCGGTCTGCGGTTCCCCGCGAAAATGCTCCTCGACAAACCGTGATAAACCGGCACCGATCAGATACACCGATACAATCAACGCCCCGTCGGCGCCGGTCTTAGCCAATCTGAGTAGCAGAATTCCGATCAAAAAGTTTGCGTAGATCGAATAGACTGGAGTTGGATAAGTACTTAATCCCACCAGCTCTGACATGCGTACTACCCTGCTCATGGGGTGCCGGTAGATGATACCCTTCACATCCGAAGGACACTGGCGTCCATGACAACACCCCTGAACCAGACAGCGCAGACGTCCGATGCATTGAATCCAAGGTGTACACACGGCAAGCGCCGCAGCCGCTATCCAAAAATGGCTGTACGTCAGAAAAAGAAAACTCAATACGCCGACAGTGCCGCCAACAACCGCACCAAAGTAGCCGAAAGGTCTAGCTAACTGGCCTCCATACTCAAGAATTTGCCCGACGATGCCAGCTCCAAGCAAAACGAGCATCATTAGATAGGCAGCCTGCCATCCGCTTGGATCGTTCGCGAATATGCCGAATATGAGAATTCCAGCTAACGCTCCGAGACCAGCGTATACGCCATAGCCTAAAAAACGAACCCCTTTAAACTCCGCTGCCGACCACGAGTTCGCTAATCGCTGACTTCCAATGATAAAAATTCGATGAGTGGCCGAGACCGTAAGAGGCAGCCCCAGCGCAATAGTGGGCAGCGCCCAACCGTCGTTCTCAACTCGAAAATATAAATAGAAGCCGAGAACTGTCGTGAGTGCTGCAGCCAAGTGCCAAAGCCGATTCAGCTGTCCACGCTCAGTAGACAGATACGGAAATCCGCCGAGCACCAGCATAGCGCAAGATAGCGAGAGTTGCTCACCCCGGCTCGGCGCGAAGAACATTATAATGAGGATGACGGCTGCGATATACTCGTGTCGCATGTAATTGACGAGGTTCGATGCCGTAATCTTTCGACGCATAAAGACGGCTGCCGTGAATGCGATCCATGCAGTCACACACCCTGCAAATACTGCGCTAAATTGTGTCAAACCAAGTGCGCTCAAGTGGAGAAAGACATAGCATATGAACAGTAAATGCAACGAGGCCGCAATTTGGTCTCGTCGTGTCGCTGTAGTTGCGACGTTATCAGGCCAAGCAGTTAGAGACTTAAAGCCCGGAGATCTTGGCCTTGTGTCATTCTCGTATCCGACCGTCAGCGCAATTGCACCAGATGCAAGCAGCGGCACGATAACGAGAAGCCCAAAACCAGAGTTTGCCAGCCCGAAAATGCCAGCAGTTGCTACGCAGAACCCCAGATAGATCGGGTCGTCAAATAGAGAGTATGGGCCACTTACAACCGCAGCAGACGGCCGATCGTAGTTGCTCGGGAGCTTGCCGGTCATCTGCACAAAGGAAAGCAGCGAAGCGGCCAGCAGAACGCTTCCCCCAACTAGATCAATGGCAGCCAATACGCGAGGAGCTTCAATCCCTTCCGCCAATGCAAGGTGCCTCCCAGACGAGGCAATCAGTAGCGCCGGTAACCCGACGATGTACATCGAACAGTATAGGATGTTTGACGCCGCAGCTCTATTGATGCGCATTGCTCACCCCCAAGGACGGGGACGATAACCAGTCAGAATTTAATTGACAACCCGAGCGAGTATTACAAGACTGCACACATCGCAACGGCGCTGTTTAAGGAGCTCAAATGCCCCCTGACTCAGTTATTCAAGACCTGGAGCGTAAGGCTTGGGAAATAAACCAGTCGCAAGATAGCACCTTGATGGACGAGCTTATCGATCCGAACTGGACTTCTATTGCACCCGCGGGCCTTCGCGTTAGTCGCGATCAAGCGAAACGTCTTTTGAAGTCTATAACAATCTCTAGTTATGACCTTTCGGACATTGAAGTCCGATGGCCGTCTGAAGATGTAGCGATTATCAGCTATAAAGCTACATACAAGGCCGAATTCGCTGGCCAATCAATTGTTAGTTTTGTCTCAGGCTCAGATCAAGGAGCAGGTGAATCTATTATAACTTCTGTATGGCGGAGCACTAACAGAAAGTGGCTTCAAATCAGCTATCAAGAAACTCCAATCCGAGGCGACATCGTATCGAAGATAACTTCACTTGCTTCGAAGTTGCTTGTGTAAAGAGCCGGTCATCATTCTGACGATGCACATCACGATGCCGCCTTGCACAGGCGGGAGGGAGACACCGGCTTGCTCAAGCCGGCGTCGGCCTTCACGGAGATCATGATAGGGTAGACGCGGCAAAATATGATGTGTGGCGTGAAACTTGAGCCCGAGGGGAGCGATAATTTCGGTCAGAATCCCGCCGCCGATCTCAACAGTGTCTAATCCTTGCTCAATTCGCCCTGTTTGTTGATAGTCAAACATCTCATACGAGTGCAAAATTACTGTGATAATCGCGTTCGAGAATGCAATAGAAATCGAAACGATTAGCCACATCCATATGAACGACCAGGAATTCGTTGCTGCACAAGAAAGCACGGCTGCTCCGGCGAAGGCCGCGGTAAGGCTCTCCCACCATTCCCAGCGCGAGTTTTTCCGGAGATTCTCAAGGTTACGGGTTTGTCCTGGTCTCATGGTGAGCGCACTTGCGTTCTTCAATGTCCAGACGCGAACTTGTTTGCTTGCCCAGCTGGCGGGCGTGAGTACTATGGCCCGGATCAACAGCAGGACCGGAGCAACGCTAGCGCCGACGATATAAGCAAGTACGCCCATAAGCCGGTGGTGGCCAATCGCGATATACTCGTGATCTTCTTCTGTAGAGAAACTCTTCGGGGAGTGATGTATCTCGTGAACACCTACGTACAAAAACGATGGACAGAGAAACGGAATCCCGCATACAGCGTTCCACAGCGGCATGAGCATCTCTCGTTCGCGTCTTGGCAGATGAGTTAGTTCATGGAGAAACATAAAGGATCGGTACAGAAGAAGAGCAGATGGTGCCGCTACCCAGACAGAGCTTTTATCGTACAATGCGAGTAGAAATAGCGACCAGCCTATTGAGCTAGATAAGATCAAATCTGTAATATAGAGCTGCATCCTCGGCCGTAGGTCGCTTGTTTTTGGGAGCAGGCGCGATCGCATCGTATCAGCCTATCTTGAGGTCCTCGAAGATCGCCAAACCGGAAAAAATTTGGCCACCGCGGTTCAACTTGCATCGTACTAACTTCTTTGATCTCTGGATCTTAGGCACTTTCGACCAAAGTATTTTCGCTGCGCCTCGTATAATAATTGAACGGGTATCAAGAACATCTGGCTCGTGCCATTCGGAAACCATATCTTGGAGGTCGAGTGTACTTTTGTCTGATGTTACACAGGTCGCTTCTCGGCAAACGCCTTCTTCTCGCCCTAGATCCGAGACCGCGAAGTTGATTTCCTGCTCGCCTCTGCCGACAATCCATACCAAGTAAGCTTGGTCACAAATGAACCGCCCCCAAGACAGGTGGGTTAGTCCAAGATCCCATGGCTTAGCCCGAAGAGTTAGGCATTCCCCGTAGCCATAGGGGCTGTTCAGCGCCCCATGCGGCCCGCTGAGGCGCGCATCACTTCTAACTTGTACTAACTTCCAGTCAAACGTTTCTGTGTTTAGTTCCGCGTATGGCGGTATTTGATCGCCACCAGTCCATTGTGCAGAGAGTTCTAGTTTATGTCGCCGAATTTCGTTGCCCTTAGTGATGCTCAAAGGAGCTTGCGTAGCCGATAACCAGACCCTGGAGCGCGACCACTCTTCTTGCGGGCAAGAGAATTCATCGAACTGGATCTTTCCACGAAAGAGAGGCGTATGCGCATCGTAACAATAAAAGTAACGCCCACTCCGATCGATAGCATCGTAGTAGTACTTCCGTAAAAGATAACTCACGTCGCCGTCACCAAAGGTTGGCGTAATTTGTAGGATTTGTGCAACTATAAGTAATGCATTTCATACAGCAACAAGATTCTTACAGTTGGACCTTGCTATGCTCCGCTTCAGAAACGGTTTAGAGCCTTTGCGCCTCTTGCTCGGGATGTGGCCTCGCAAGTTTGATTTTGATAGCGCAGAAATTGTTGTTCTAGGTAGACGACTTGTCCTGTTGAATGACCCCGTGACGATTCGGGAGGTGCTGCAAAACAGCATCTATAAGCGCGGAAATATTCACAACAATGCGCTCCGGCTGCTGCTTGGCAATAGTATCCTGTGTGACGATGGCCCTGACCGCAACACGTTTCGCAAGGTTGCTGCTGCGGCGATTAATTCACGCCTGTTTCCTCAATTGCAAAATCTCTCCAACCGCCGCGCCGAGGATTACATTTCGCGCATCGGGGCGTCGGGGTGTTTGCTCACCTTTGAAAGCTTGCGGCGACTTTCCGCGGAAATAATTGTCGAGTACATTTTTTCGTCTAGATCTGAGGAGGTGATCGAGCCAATTTTTAGCGCAGTATCTGCTGCCGTCGACGTAGTCGGAAGCCCCAGCCTGTCGGCGGTGCTCGACCTACCTAAATGGGCAAAATCAAGAGAGCGGCGTCGGATCGATACACTGGTAGCAGAAGCCAAATTCGCTATCCGACTTGAGTTGGAAGCTCGAATTGGACGATCGGATGAAGCGAGCGATATCGCACAGACGCTAGTCAGCCGATCAGATGATATCGGCCTCGACCGTTTGGTAGACGAGTTGTTCGGCTTAGTTGCTGCGGGTTTTGAGACCACCGCGGCCGCAATCTTTCAAATGGCCTCGCTGCTCGCGGAAAATCCAAGTTGGCAAGCATGTATTCGGCATGAATTCGCTACGACGCCTGCCTTTTCAGGTGAGGTACCTGAGAGCTTCAGTTGCGTTTGGGCGGAGACTTTACGGCTCTATCCTCCTGCATACATGATGCATCGAACCGTTACGAGCCGCCACGTCACCACCAAGGAGAATTTCTCGCCTGGTACAAATATCCTCGTGTGCCCGCTAATTTCCCACAGAAATCCTAGTCACTGGAAGTCTCCTCATGATTTTATGCCGACACGATTTCACAAGGCGTCTCGTAGTTCAGGTCCGAACCTGGCATTTATTCCCTTTGGTGCAGGTGCATACGCGTGTATCGGAGCAAAGTTTGCTGAAGCTGAAGCGGCTTGTTTAATTAGATCGATCCTGCGAGCTTATTCGATCAGAAAAGAGGAGACGAGTGGCCTCCGCTTAGGAGCAACGATGAGACCGGACGCGGATGCGTTTGTTCGGGTAGATCCGCTAGTATGACGCGATACCACAGGCTCTCATCTACATAGATCTGGACCCGATATGATGAGTGAGCGCGGCCAGCACCTCCTTGTGCCGCGATCCATCTTTGCGAGGTCCTTGGCCAGCTCTAAGTCATCGACGCTGCCGTCTGTTTCAAGGACGAGTTCTGCATCCAATCGAGAGATTTCGCCAATCATCGCTAGAACCCGCATTGCACCAGTGCAGCGGGCGTTCGCGACCAGAGAGACCTTCGTCTGCTTAGTACTGTACAGGAGCGGGCTTCATGCAGCCCCTAAATTCCGATCACGTAGTATGGACCTTTTCGAGCATCGTCTCCAACTGCCGCGCTGCACCAAGTGTGAGGCGGGCTGGACATACTAATCAGGCTGAAGATCTATGTTCTGCCGTAACGAGTTCGTAGCCTTAAATAGCAGGATCGAAAGTTTCTCTGGTGTGTCGCCGGAAATCGGTCAACGCCGTAATACGCAGATGCCATAAAGTGGAGCAGCCGATTACGGTTCCTAAAACGGATGCGGTTGGCTGCCTCGAAGCGAAGATGCTTGGGCAACCGGGCCGGCACTTTCTCTACGGCTTGGGAATACTCTCGTGCTCTGGCGCGCGTTATGTCACCGACCCGGATATCGCCAAAGAGGTCTGTGAGATAGCGGACCGCAAGTGTTGCCTCTGCGATTGTTTTCTCCGCAGGAGTCTTCGCGCCCCTGACACCGCGACCACCGGCCTTCCACACCGCGAATGCTTCACTAATTTTGGGGCCTCGATGGCCCTTTGGGGCCTCAATCGGTGTCGGGATATCAGCACCTTGCTGACGCTTCCCTATGTCATCGTATGCCCTTACGTGAGCCTTGAGTACGACTAGAGCAGCAGCTTGAAATTCCTCCGACGTCTTGTCCCACAAGATGCCGCGCCGCTTAAGCTCGATGCTAGTCTCAGTGGATACGATGCTGGGATCTCTACGAGCAAAAGCTTCACGATACTCGCCAGAGAGGTCTTCGTTGAGGAGCCCGTACATCTCTGCGTGGTCAATCTCCATCCCGATCGTTGATGCAGGACGTAGCTCCGAAAGCAACGGCCACGCGTTCGCGCGTTCAGTGCCGGACGGGCCCAGCCTTCGACGATCATCGCCAGTCAGGCGTTCAGCGTCATCTTCGGCAAGAAGCTGTCGATAAACGGATTCGCCAAGCTCTTTGAGGTCCAGTTGCTTCGGTGCGCCATGGGGCTCCGGCGATTGCTGAAAGGCTGCCAGCGCGTCTTTCAGTAGCCGATCAAACTTCAACGCCTCTTGATGATCTCGCGTCTTTGCAATGCGCGTGTCACTCGTGCGCAGCGACCGGACGTACTCACGTTTGAAGAGCTTCGTTTTGGCGTTGATTAGCTCGCTCAAATCATCGCGCAAATGCGCCGGGGCGAGCTTGCCGGCGAGCATTTGAGGCAGTCTCCGGCGGAATTCATAAGTGCCCGATTCTCGACGCTGCATGTAGCTGATGACTGCCAATGTGTACCACCTTTGTGTAGCAAGGCGGTCTCTCTAAGTCTATGATGACTAAGAGTTTTCAGCTTTTTCAATGGTTTAGTGTGGTCCTGGTGCCCCCTGCCGGACTCGAACCGGCACGCCCAGAGGACTCAAGATTTTAAGTCTTGTATGTCTACCAATTCCATCAAGGGGGCAGGCCGCGTCTGCATAGCCGCAAATGCGTCCCACGCCAAATCGGATCTATCGCAGCTGTTCCGGCCTCAATCCGGCCACCCGGCGCTGCTTTACGCAACCTCAACATTGACCGCCTAGAAAGCTCCGATGACCGCTCGTGTCCCTCGCTCTTATCTGCCGTCTCGCATCGCTGCGGCGGCTGCGCTGCTGTTGACCGTCCAGCTTGGCGGCTGCGCCAGCATGGGTGATGGCATGCTGTCTGGCGCGTTCGTCGATCCGTCGATCTATGATCTTTCCGACTGCCCGCAGCTCGAGGCCGAACGCAAGCGGCTGCAGACGCGGACAGCTGAATTGCAAGGTCTGATCGACAAGGCGCAGACCGGCACGGCGGGCAGCGTGGTTGGCGAAGTCGCCTATCGCAACGATTATATTTCGACCCGCGCGCAGGCCAAGCTGGCCGACGAGCAGTGGCAGAAAAACAAATGCGTGGCGTCGGCTCCGCCACCAGCCCCGGCGCCTGCGGCTCCCGCCAAACGGTCGCGCGGGCACTGATCTCTCGTTTTTAGAGCCGCCAATTATAAATCCAGTCCTGCCGTGCCTGCAGCCGCTTTGGGCCGAGCAGACGCATGACCGTATCGCGTGCGAAAGCCAAAGGCTCCTGCAGGTGATAAATCTGGCCTTGCTGGCGCGCTGTGCGCTGAACGCGGGTGACGCGCGGCTCTCTCTGCGCGGCGTAGCGTGCCAGTGCGGCAGGGATATCGCCACCATTCCGCGTTTCGCCGAGACATTTTGCCAGCATAGCCGCATCCTCGATGGCCATGCCGGCGCCTTGCGCGGCAAAGGGGACCATGGCGTGGGCGGCGTCGCCGAGCAGCGCAACACGGCCGCTGTGCCAGGCGCCGCCATCCGGCATCGTATACAGCGGCCAGCGCCCCCAATGATCGATGGTAGCGATCATGGCGCGCGCATTGGCGGGCCAGCGCGCCTTGCTGAAATGCGCATTGAGGTCATCGCTGCCGTCGGGCGTGCTCCAGCCGGGCGCAAGCAATGCGCCGGGGACAATGGCCACCAGATTGATGCGCTGGCCGGCCGACATCGGATAGATCACCAGATGCGCGCGCGGCCCCATCCAGAGCTGCACGCCGGAGGGCCGGAGGTCGCTCGGCAAGGCCGCGGCGTTGCAGGTGCCTCGCCACGCAATGAGGCCGGAGAATTCCGGTTGGACGCCCGGGAAGAATTTACGCCGTACTGCCGACCAGGCGCCGTCAGCGCCGATCAGAGCAGCGGCTTCGAGATCGTCGACGCGAATGGCGTCGGCGCCAGCCTCGATGACCTGCACCGGCGAGGCGAGGCGCAGGTCGATATTGGGATGGCTCTGCACGGCTGCCAGAAGGGCACCCTGCAGATCCGCGCGGTGCACCAGCCAGTAGGGGGCATCGGCATGGGCGCTCGCAGCCAGCGGCAGGCGCATCACTTCGCCGCCACTGCGCGCCGTCCTGATGCTGACTGTCTCGGGGCAAACGACTGCGCCTGCGAGCTGCGGTTGAAGGCCGAGATCGAGCAGGATGCGGCTGGCATTCGGCGACAGTTGCAGGCCGGCGCCGACTTCTTCCAGCCGCTCGGCCTTTTCGCGCAAAATAACGCGAAAACCTTTAGCCGCCAAAGCAAGCGCCGCAGTCAACCCGCCGACGCCCGCACCAGCGATGACGATGGTGCGCGGCGACGGCATGTCAGGCGATCAGGCCGCCTTGTCCGTCACCACGCATTCCGGCGGACGGGCCTGGCCGGCAGGCAGATCGGCAGCGTAGCGGTACAGCGTCGAGCAATAGGGGCAGATGATCTCGTTATCGTCGCCCAGGTCGAGAAACACGTGCGGATGGTCGAACGGCGGGTTGGCGCCCACGCACATGAACTCCTTCGAGCCGATCTCGATGATCGGAACGCCGGCGTCATTGTGAAAGTGCGGAACCACGTGGTCGGACATCGTATCTACCTTTGCTTGCAACAGTCGCGCGCTGACGTCGCGCGGCCGTTCAGTGCGGTGCACCATACTGGCCTCGGACGCTGATTCCTAGACTGCGGAACTGGCATTCAGTCCTGCAAATTCGACACAGTTTAGGCGTTTCCGGATAGCCCTTCTTTCGTCGGGGCGGTTGTGTCCGAACCGTGACGCACCACTTGATAAGAGGTGCAAGGATAAGGTTTCGGAATGCGCTTTCGGCTCGATACGGCTCTGACGGGGATTGCGGTCTGCGCGACCGTGAGCCTGCTCGTGTGGCCGCATGCGCGCGACGCAGGGGCGGTATTGCTGGCGCAGGACGATCCCGTGGCGCTGGCTGATGCGCAAGTGAGCGCCGCGCTGCGCCGCGACCCGGATATGCTGGCAAAGCAGGCCGAGGAGGCTTTAGCGGCTAAGGACGCCGATCTCGCCAAGAGTTTTATCGACCTCGCCGCAGCGCGCAACGTGAAGCTGCCCGAGGATCTCACCCAGCGTGTCGGGGATGCGGTGGCGGTGGATACATCCGCAGCCAATTTCGCGAAACGCTTTGCGACGGGCTTCGTGACCGGCAATGCCGATGACATCGGCAGCCTGTCGGGAACAGTCGCCGGCGATCTGTTCGTGTTCGGCGATATCCGCGACGCGATCCGGGAAGGCAAGCATCTGGCGTTCGGCGAGGAGACCGATCACCTGATTCTGGGCCTTGCGGCGGCAGGCCTCGCCGTCACTGCAGCAACTTATGCCAGTGCGGGCGGTGTCGCGCCGGTGCGGGCTGGGCTGACACTTGTGAAAGACGCGCGAAAGGTCGGGCGGATCGGCGAGGGGCTCACCACATGGGCAGCGCGTTCGGCGCGCGGCATGGTGGATGGGCCGGTGCTCAAGGATGCGATGGCGAACGCCTCGGTGTTTCGGCCAGGCCAAACAGTGGCTGCGATCAAGACCGCGTTCCGTGCCGAGAAAGCGGGCGACATTGTTCGCTTTGCCAAGGATGTTGGCCGTGTTGGCGAGAAGGCGGGTACACGCGGCGCGCTGGATACGCTGCGCATCGCGCAAGGGCCGAAGGATGTGGCGCGTGCATCGAAGCTTGCCGTCGCCAAAGGCGGTCAGACGCGGGCGATCATCAAATTATTTGGCCGCGGCGCAGTCGCCCTCGCAGCAGGCGCTTTCCAGCTCGGTCTATGGCTGTTCTGGGCGCTGTGGATGCTGATCGGGCTCGTCATCTCGATCAAGGCAACCACCGAGCGCATCACCTGGTCCTATCTGCAGCGATCCAAGCTCCGCCGGATCAAGCGCGAGCTCGCCGCACGTCAGGACGTATTACTTCAGAACATGGCCACACGCGCTAACGTGTCACCTCCTGCACTGGCGCCGGTCCTCGCACACGGCTAAATTCGCCGCTTCCCACCCACATTGCATGTCTCAATCATACGGAATCCTGGATGCCGAGCTTCCACAACGGCGCAGTCGAAATTGCTTATCTCGATGAAGGCGAGGGCGAGCCCATCGTGCTCGTGCATGGCTTCGCCTCGAGCAAGAACGTCAACTGGGTATATCCGACCTGGGTGTCCGAGTTGAAAAAGCACGGCCGCCGCGTCATTGCGCTCGACAATCGCGGCCACGGCGATTCCACCAAACTTTACGATTCCGAACAATACGGCATTGGTACCATGGCTGCCGACGTGCGTGCGCTGCTCAAGCATCTGAATATCGAGCGCACCGACATGATGGGCTATTCGATGGGCGGGCGCATCACCGCCTATATCGCCTATAGCCATCCGGAGGTGCTGCGTTGTGCGATCCTCGGCGGCATCGGCATCGGTCTGATCAAGGGCGGTGGTCCCGGCGAAAATGTCGCCACTGCCCTTGAGGCAGCGTCGCTCGATGACGTCTCCGATCCCATGGGCCGTACCTTCCGTGCTTTCGCGGACCAGACACGATCGGACCGCCGCGCCCTCGCTGCGTGCCTGCGGGGCTCACGCCGGCTGATGACCTATGAAGAGGCTGGCGCGATCAAGGTGCCGGTCTTGATCGCGGTCGGTACCACCGACGATGTCTCCGGTTCCGCGCATGATCTCGAAAAGGTCATTCCGGGCTCAGAAGTGCTGGATATCCCCAACCGCGACCACATGCGGGCGGTTGGGGACCGCGTCTACAAGGAAGGCGTGCTCGACTTCCTGTCGCGGCAGAACTGATCACGTCATCGCCGGCGGCGATGCGGGGCCTTGATTCCACCGCAGGACCGCCCACTTCTTTCGCACGCCCGGTAATTGGGCGTGCTGGATCGTTCCTGGTAAGTCACGCGAATCCAAAGGGTTAACGCGCAATTACCGGGTAAGCCGGCATTCACGATGGCATGAGGCCCGTTACGACAGCGTCGGGCACTGTGCTATAGTCCCTGCCCAATTGATGAATTTGCGAGTCCGCCATGGCCGTGCAGAGCACCGTTCCTATCACTGCGAAACTCGCAACTCTGGACCCGATCTGGGATCGAATCCGCAGTGAGGCCGAGGATATCGTGCATCGCGAGCCTGAGCTTGCATCCTTCATCTATTCGACGGTGCTGCATCACAATCGCCTTGAAGATTCCGTGGTGCATCGCGTCGCCGAGCGCCTCGATCATGCGGCGCTGTCCGGCGACCTGATCCGCCAGACCTATAATGAAGCTCTGCGCGACGACCCTGATATCGGCAATGCCTTCCGTTCGGATCTGGTCGCCGTGTTCGATCGCGATCCCGCGACCTCGCGCTTCATCGACCCACTGCTTTATTTCAAAGGCTTTCACGCGATCCAGTCGCATCGTCTTGCGCATTGGCTTTATAACAAAGGTCGCAAGGACTTTGCGTGGTATCTGCAGAGCCGCGCGTCCAGCGCGTTCCAGACTGATATCAATCCAGCAGCCCAGATCGGTCGAGGCATTTTCCTCGATCATGCCACCGGCTTCGTCGTCGGTGAAACGGCTGTGATCGAAGACGATGTCTCGATCCTGCATGGTGTGACGCTCGGCGGCACCGGCAAGGAAAACGAGGATCGCCATCCAAAAATTCGTCGCGGTGTTCTCATCGGCGCGGGCGCAAAAATTCTCGGCAATATCGAAGTCGGCCATTGCGCGCGTATCGCTGCGGGCTCGGTGGTCGTGAAGCCTGTACCGCACAATGTCACGGTGGCTGGTGTGCCGGCGAAAATCGTGGGCGAGGCGGGGTGTTCGGAGCCGTCGCGCACCATGAATCAGATGCTCAACGCACTCGGTTTGTAAGCATTGCGGCGGTCTGTGCCGGAATACGAATTCCGACGCATGTGCAAGCAAAATGCGCGTCTCATTCGCGCGGTGGATGACGTGAATTTTCGACAAACGGCCTAGCCGTACGCGTCATCTCGGATTAAACGTTTCTCCATCAGCCCATCCCACATCACCTGCATTGGAGACGCCTGTGGACGTTCAGGAAGTCAGAAAACTCGACGCCTATCTCAAGCGCGTATTCGGCAACCAGAAGATTCGCGTCGTGCCACGCCCTAAGAAGGACGACTCCGCCGAAGTCTATATCGGTGAAGAATTCGTCGGCGTGTTGTTTGTCGATGACGAAGACGATGATCGCTCGTTCCAGTTCCAGATGGCGATCCTGGAAGAAGATCTCGCCGACAGCGAGTAAAGCGAACGACTGTCCGCAAGTGCGGGCAGTTACGCGTTTGTGGCCGGCTTGATGCCGGCCATGCAGTTGCAGAACACAAGCTGTTTCGCGTGCGAGTATGCTTGCGATCGCCCCGAAGTTGAGTGATCCTCAGCGAGGGGATGGGGATGGCACGCGTTACCGATTTCATTGCCTTGGATGTCGAGACGGCCAACGCCGATGTGGGCAGCATTTGCTCGATCGGGCTGGTGCACTTTCGTGCCGGAAAGATCTTCAAGTCGCTGACGATCCTTGTGGATCCGCAAGGACCCTTTGATCCCGGAAATATTGCCATTCACGGTATTCGCCCGAGCGATGTCGTCGGCAAGCCGACAATGGCCCAGGTGTTTCCCGTTCTTGCGCAGTCGCTGAACGGGACGATTGTTACTCATCACAGCTCGTTCGATCGTCGCGCCTTCGCAAGCGCAGCCGCCCGTTATGGCGTTACCGAGCTGGAGTGTTTCTGGCTCGACACGCTGGCTGTTGCGCGGCGCACATGGCGCGAATTTGCGGATGCTGGCGGTTTCGGTCTCGCCAATCTCAGCCGATCCTTCGAGATCAAATTCCGTCATCACGAGGCAGAAGAGGACGCGCGGGCGTGTGGGTTGATCATGCTCAAGGCGCTTGAGGATTCCGGGCTCGATCTGGAGGATTGGCTCGGTGTGGTCGGACAGGCTGCCAGGCGCACTGTCCGTGACGCACCGCGCGTGGTTGTGCCGCGAAGAAATGAGGCCTTTGCGCGTTATGCGCAGCCGGGTGAACGTAATGGACTGCTCATCGGTGAAACGGTCCTGTTCACCGGTTTTCTACAGATGCATCGAAGCGAGGCGGCCAGCCTCGCCGCAAAGGCAGGCTGCAATGTCGTCGATACGGTCAGCAGGAAGGTCACAGTGCTGGTCGTTGGCGATCAGGATCTCAGGCTGACACGCGGGAACGTGAAGAGCAGGAAACATCGCAAGGTCGAAGAGATGATCGCGGAGGGCTTGTCTGTCCGCATCGTCGGGGAAAGCGAATTTCTGCAGATGGTTGGATAAAGCATCAACGTAAAGCAGGTGTCCCAGTCGATGACTGGGACGTCCAGTCAGGAGCAGCTCGCTCACTGTCCGCCCAACTGTGTCGACAGACGGTCCATGGCCTCACCGACTGTGCGCCAGTCGTCGAGCCATGCGCGTGGGAAGCGGAAGATGAGATCGGCGCCGCCGATGCGGCGTTCGCTCATGCACATACCTGGAGTGGCCCCATCTCGCGTGCAACGCGCGGCTAACTTCGGCGCGCTGCCCAGAAAGAGGTCTTCCTTCGCATAGGGCGTGTTGTCATAGAAGGGCTGAATGGTCAGCCCGTCGGCACTGCGTGACGCCTGATCTGCATAGAGTGGATAGATCGTACGCAGCCGCGCATCCGGCGATGTCGCATTGTGATGCGCCGAGATCGACAGGAAGATGCGGTCGATCGGCTGCACATGCTCGTCGAAATTCTCCACGGTCACATGACGCGGTGCTTCGCTCGCTTCCAGCGAAGGATAGACATAGCTGAGATCGACACGCTCCTGCGGGCCCGAATGCTTTTGCACCTTGCGGCGGAATGCATGGGTCTGGACGTTGAACAGCGTGGAGCCGACGCTCACCGGAATGCGGTCGGGATCTCCAGCCTTCTGGCTCTGCCAGGTCGGCCATAACAGATAGGCCACCACCGCCACGGCAGGGGCGGCGAGAGCCACACCAAACAGAATTGGCACGAGATGGCTTTGACGACGCTGGCGGCGTGGCCGGGTCGTCGGGTGGGTAGGAAACAACAAGGACATGCGCGCGTAAGCAGCTACCACTCAACAGACCCACGGCGTCTCCATGGGCGAATCAACCGGTCGAACATGCACTTGAATGGTTAACGCCTCGCTGTTCGCTGAGTGGAACCGACGTACTCTTTTCCTCCACGTAAAATTGAAGAGATCGCGTTAACGATTTTTTAACGTAACTGTGGCGTTCGGTCGCAATATGGTGCATTGCGAGAGAGAACAACAAATCGACCCAGAAGATTTTCTTATGTCTCCCATTGCACTCAACTGTTTCCTTCAGCTCGCTATCGGTTTTGCAATCGCCGGTGCGATCGCCAGCGCTTACCAGGCTTTTGTCAGCCGGCCGCCGAGCTTCGCATTGCTGCAGCAGGGTCCGACCCCGGAAGGTTTTGCAGCCGTGCCGCTGCTGGTCTTCACGGCGCCCTTCATCATCATGCGCAACACGCTGCGTTCCGGTGCGCCGGATCAGCATCGCATCCAGTTCGTGATGATTGCGACAGTGCTTGCCGGATTTTGGAGCTTGATGTCGGGCACCTTCATCGTCCTGACGCTGCAGGCCCTCGGTATCATCGCCTGAGCATAAACCTTCGCGTTTACGCGCACTGGTCTCCGCATGCTGCTTCATGGCAGTGTGATCCGCATAGGGAGACCAAGCACTCATGGCAATTTACGAACTCGACGGGCAGGGCCCGGACCTTCCGGCCGACGGAAATTACTTCATCGCCGATACTGCCGATGTAATTGGCAAGATCCGTTTGAAATCGCAGGCCAGCGTCTGGTTCGGCGCGGTGTTGCGTGGCGACAATGAATGGATCGAGATCGGCGAAGGCTCGAATGTGCAGGACAACTGCACCTGCCACACCGACAAGGGCTTTCCGCTCACCATCGGCAAGAACTGCACCGTTGGGCACAACGTGATCCTGCACGGCTGCACTATCGAGGATGGTGCGCTCGTGGGCATGGGGTCGATCGTGATGAATGGCGCGCGCATCGGCAAGAACAGCATCGTCGGCGCCGGTTCGGTGATCACCGAAGGCAAGGAATTTCCGGAGAACTCGTTGATCATCGGTTCGCCCGCACGCGTCATCCGCACGCTGTCCCCCGAGCAGGTGACAGCCATGGGCAGCGCCGCGCGCTTCTATGCGGCCAACGGTCCACGCTTCAAGCAGGGCATGAAAAAAATCGGCTGAAGCACATCGGTTGGTGGTAAAGCAACGCGTGCCCACCATTCGCCCGAACATGAGACGGTGGGCACGGTGCTGCGCACCTTTGCCCACCCTACATGTTACGTGCCTTCCGACTCCCGCGCTTCTATCGCGCTGGCCACACGCTCATGGCCGGCGCTCCATAGTGCGAAGTCCTCAGTCCCTTCCTGATACGGATTGGCTTCGGCGGGGATATTCTTTTCCGCGGCGCCTTCACCCTCGACGAACGGATCTTTTTGCGGCTCGTTTGGCATGTGGTCGCTTCCTTGTTGCGGGTGACTTGCTTGCACGCACTTTCGTCCGGCGCGGTGATGGCGGCTGACCGGCATTTTTCACGCTCTTGCGCAGCGCATCCGGCAGGTCGATCGGCACGCCGTGCTTTTTGAGAAGATCGGCGAAAGCCTCATCGGCAAGCTCCTGGATCGTTGCCATGCGATCGCGGCCGAGCTGGGTGAGCTTGTCCAGCGTGTCGTCGTCGAAGCCGATCAGCTTTCGCATGGCATGAATCCGTGTTGTGCGAATCAAGCCTCGCATGGCGGATTCGTTCCGGATGCGGGAACTGGTGCGTCCAACTGTCGTTGCCCTCGAAAGGGAGATCTCCGATGGCTTACACATCGAAATTTATCGCAATCGCTGCCGCTGTTACGCTGATGTCATCGACACTGGCCTTTGCGCAGAGCAGCGCCGGCGGAGCAGGCGGTGGTGGTGCAACTGGCGGCGCTGCGGGCACAAATAGTGCTGGCACCGCGAATTCAAGCGGAGGCCGCGCGCCAGCCGGTATCACAACCGGTGCCAGCGGCACCGGGCAGTCCCTTGATGGCAAGCCGAGCACCGGCAACGATCTCGTCGACAAGCAGGATCGCGACGTCGACCGCAAGGTGAAGAATATCTGCAAGGGCTGTTGATCCGCAGGGGGCGGAGCCGCATTTTTAATATTGAAAAACCATCACAACCGGTCGCGAACAAGTGACGGTGTTTGAATTCCGCAAGCCCTCCGTCATGGGTTAGATAGCTACCAACGGTGGCGCGATAGGCGCTGGTGGAGAGTGGCTATGTTACGCAAGGTGATGTTGGGAGTAGTCGCGGTTGCAACGCTTGCACTTGCGGTGCCGTCGGTGGCCTCTGCACGCGGCGGCTTCCATGGTGGTGGTGGTTTTCATGGAGGCGGTTTCCGCGGCGGTGGTTTCCATGGCGGTGGCTTCTATCGTGGCGGTTTCTACCGCGGCGCTGGTTTCGGCTTCGGTCTGGGTTACCCCGGCTATTACGGCTACGGCCCGTATTACGGGTATGGCTATGGCTACCCCTCGATCTATCGCTACGAGGATCTCGGCGGCTGTCGCTTGGCCAATCAGCGGGTTCGCACCGCCAAAGGCTGGCGCGTTCGCCGCGTTGAAGTCTGCGAATAGGTAAATTGATCCGTGCAGCGCGAGTGCCCTTATGCGCCCGGCGTAGGGGAGCGCTTCGCTCACGGCGCTTAAAGGTGGGCGGCGATTATGCTACTAAAGTCGCAATCGGGCGCTGTTGCGGTATCTCTGTGCTGCGCGTCGCTTGAGGTTTGCGCAGCCCGATAAGCGCGAGGGGACGTCAGGTCGGCTGGTTCGTCAATTGCAGGTTTCGGCTTGCAGATCCGGGCAGATGATCATGACCTTTGACATTTCTCACCTCACGCTTCTCTTCGTGGCGATTGTGTGCGCGCTCGCGACGGCCTTTGTCTGGATGTTCTGCGAATTGGAGCGCCGCTTCGGCCAGCGCATCGCGGCGACAGCGCTCGCGCGCTTCGGTTACCGGGCTGATGGTACGCGCGACCCCAACAGAATTCGCCGCGGCTAACTCTCTGCATGATGCGATCGCTATGAGGCGCTGGTGCGCTGCGCTCGTGCTTTCGTCTGATCCCAAAAAGTTGCGGCCGAACCTTGGGGGAGGTTCGGCCGCGCGCGATCCGGTCTGGGACGGGGAGGGGTGGGGATGTGACCGGGTCGCGTGTCTCCAATTCCTGTTGTGATCAGCGAGCGCTGGCAGTCGCGGTGGCCGGGCGGTTGTCACCGAGCGACACCCACTGGTTCGGATCGCTCTGCGACTGACGCTTGACGAAGCGGTAGCCGGTCTCGGTCCAGGCGAGCACGTTCTCGTTCTGATTATCGAGCACGTATTCGCCCTTGTCGGTCTTCACGGTGAGCACGGCATGGCCGTCGCCCTTCTTGTCGCGCACCACAGTGATCAGCAGTGCTTCACGCGGCCAACCGGCCTCGATCAGCATCTTGCGCTTGAGCAAGACGTAGTCTTCGCAATCGCCGTAGCCGTCGTCGGGCAGTGACCATTTCTCGATCACACCCCAATGATCCATGTCGGTGATCGGCTTGATCGTCTCGTTGACCCAACGATTGACCCGCACCAGATCCTTCCACGCCGTCTGCGTAATTACGATGTCGCGTGGCTGCGTGGCACCACCGCGGCACTCGCCCGGATTCTCCGAGCAGAATTCGACCCAACCAATCGGCGCACGTGTCGTGTCGCCGAGACTTGCATAAAGTTTTTCGCCAGCAGCATGCGCTGTCGCAGAAAGTCCGCACAGGATTGCCGCAACGACAAATCCAGTGATACGCCCCGTGTTACCAGCCATTGTTGGCCCCCGTTCTTGTTGGGACCATCATTGGCAGGAAGGATTTTCGTCGCCGCTAAGTCGGCGAAGTGCAATTGAGACGACTACAATTCAAACACGCGGAAAAATTGATTCAAATTTTATGCATTCGGGTTTGCGTAAAATCGCGCGTGTTAATCGTCGAAATGCTGGAAAACAAGGAACCGGGCGCGACGCGTCTTGGCGCGTGTTAACTGCGGCGATTAACCTGACCGCGCGCGTGCGGTATCTGCTGGTGCAGATAGCACACTCACAACACTGCAAAATCGGGATTTGGTGCGCTGTCGCGTTTACCGCGCGTTGACGCTGTCTTCCAGTGTCTCCGGAGACTGCTCATGCGCGAACTCCAGCGCGAAGCCGTCTTCGAGGTGACGGACGACGCGCGCGGAGATGCGGCCAAGCATGACCTGGGCATTCAGCGGCGGACGCTTCTCCGCCGCGATGGCGGCGCCGGACAGCGACAGGTCGATGATGCGGACATTCATCTGGATGCCGTCCTCGAGCGTGAGGACAACGATCGGGTTGCGCGGCACGATACGGTCGTGGCGGCGATCTTCCGGCAGATTGAGAATGTCGCGATTGGCGAGCCAGGTCAGCTGCGCCGCCAGTTTGTCACGCTTGCGCGGGGTGGCACCCACGGTCATGGCAAAGCCATTGTCGATAATGCGCGTGATTTTGCCTTCGACGCGGCCGATATGGTCGAGATAGGCGATGACGCGGTCGCCGACCTGGCCGATGCCGGGGCCGAGCAGCGCGAGTCCGCCGGGAGACATGTTGATGACCTGGCAGGGGAATTCGCGGCGATCCGGCAGCATATAGCGGCCGAGAAGATGGACTTTCACGCGCTGGAAGCGTCGCCGTTCTTCAGGAGAAGGAAGAATCGATTTTGTCTGGGCGAGCGCCATCGGTGTCAGGCCGGTCCTGCGGAGAAATTCGCACTGACCGTACGGCGCACAAGGTTAATGCGGCGTTACATATACCACTTTTCCGCAACCCTTTGGGGTGAGTCTAAGAGTTGGTCGCGTAGAGGTCGTTCAGCTCACGCCTTCATAGACCATCAGGCCACGCGCGGCCTGCAGCTTGCGCATCACGCGCGGCGCAAAGCGCTGCGGCTGATGGGCGAGATAGCGATAGGATGTGACCTGCATCGGGCCGAGGCGCCCGTTGAACGGCGTCATTGGCGCCAGGAGACCGGTGAGGCTGATCGGCGTATGCGCGCGGGCGGCGAAGGGGAGCAGCAGCAGCTCCAGATGGGCCTTGTCGCCGAATTCGGTGTGGGCCGTGACGCCGGCGACGGCGACCAGCAATTCCTCGGAAACGACGGTGACCATCTCCTCGATCTCGCTACGACCGGCGAGGCTGAAGAGTTCTGGGAACGGCTTGTTCTTCAGGTCGCGGCCGAGCAGGGCACAAACTCTGGTGCCGGCGACACGGAACGGGAAATTGGCGGCCTTGTCATAGCCGAGCACGAAGATGTCGCCGAGCAATTCGCGCATCGGGCCGGGCTCGATCTCGCTGCGATCGGGCGCACGCGCAAAACCGCGCTTTTCGTCCCAATAGGCGAAAAACTTCCGGTTCGAAGGATGTTTCATGCGCGCTGATCCTGACCCGGCCAGCAGGCGAACAGGGACAAGTCTGTCCCGAATCCATCCAATACCGACCGCTACATGTTGTGCAGAGAGGTCATTGCAGCGTCCATGCCGAAACCGCGTTTTCCACTGAGTCGCTTTGGCTTTTCCGCGTTAACGTTATCTTCACCATATTCTTGCGGTTCGGAGGACAACTAGTATTCTGGCTGCACTCCAGAGCGGAGCGGGCTGTCTCCAGCGGTTCGTTTCGCGCGCTTCGATATACAGGGTTGTCGTCAAACAAGACGGTCACCGCGCGGGGAGGGGTGGGGATGTCGGCCTTGCGGTCGATACATGTCGCCCGGCGCGAGAAGATCGATCAGACCAGGGAGAGCCTTTCTCAGAGGCTCTCCCTTTTTCTTTGCCTGATCGTTGTCAGGCCGGCCGCGGCACGATCACCGCGACGCTAAGCCCGCCGAGCGCCGAGCGCTCCAGTTCGATCCGCCCCCGATAGGCTTCGGCGAGATCGCGGGTGATGGCGAGACCTAAGCCGGTGCCGGGCAATGTCTCGTCCCAGCGTTGTCCGCGCCCGATCGTCTGCATCTGCTCTGTCTGCAAGCCGGGCCCATCATCTTCGACGCGCAGCAAGGTATGATCACCGGTCTGCATCACGGTGAGCCTCACGCGTGTCGCCGCCCATTTGCGGGCATTGTCGAGCAGGTTGGCGAGGATCTCGGTGAGGTCGCCTTCATCGCCGGGGAAACTGACGTCTCCAGCGACATCGCAGTCCCATTGCAGGCCCCGATCATCGGGCAGGCGGCGCAGCGCGCGAACGATCTTGTTGGCCACGGGCGCGACCGGAATGGCGCCGCGGCTCAGGGCGGCCGAGACACCGGCGCGCGCGCGTGCGAGCACGCGGTCTACCTGCTTGCCCATCAACAAGATTTGTTCGTCGATAGGGTCGGCCAGTTCGTGGCTGTCATCATGGCGGGCCTGTCGCGCTACTGCGCCAAGAACTGCCAGCGGTGTTTTCAGACCATGCGCGAGATCCGCAGCATGCGTTTTCGCGCGCTCCAGCGCTGCATCCTGGAACGCAATCAGCCGGTTGAGATCATTCACCACCGGCTGAACCTCGTTCGGAAAGCGGCCGTCGAGTGAGCGGCTGCTGCCCGCATGGATGCGCCGCAGCCCGCGCCCCAATTCGTCGAAAGGACGCAGAGCGAGGCGGATGAAGATCGACATCGCGACAATGAGGATGAGGCCGAGGGCGCTCAGCGACAGCAACAGCAATCTGAACAGGTACTGTTGAGATTTGGCGAGGTCGGTCCTGTCCAGCGCCGCGACGAGTTGCAGACGCACATCGGAGCCCGACGGCGATGCCACCGCGATGGTCTGCACGACAGCGAGCAGCTTCGCATGATCGGGGCCGGCGAGATCGGTGGTCCAGCGGGTGTCGCCATGCTGCGCGGCGGGGACAGTGAGCGAATAGTCCCAGAGCGAGCGCGAGCGCGCGCGGTTGTCGCCATTGCTGATCTGCCAGTAGAGGCCGCCATAAGGTTTCTCGAAGCGCGGATCGGACATCGGCGCTTCCAGCGAAGGCGTCCCGTTCGCGTCGATCTTCACCTGACCCGCAAGCGCCACGACGATCTGACCGAGTTCGGATGCGGCGCGGCGTTCAATCTCCTGGTTGAAGATGCTTCGAAGCCCGAATGCGGCAAGGCTCAACGCGATTGCGATCGCCAGTGCAGCCGCGCAACTCAGTCGGAATGACAGCGAACGCGTATTCACGATGGCTCCGCCGGAATGCAATATCCGCGACCCCGATGGGTCTCGATCAGCGGAAAGCCAAGCTTTTTGCGCAACCGTGCGACAATGGCTTCGATCGCGTTGATATCGCGGTCGGTATCGCCAGCATGAATGTGCTCGAGCAATTCGCCCTGCGACATGGTGCGCCCGCGATGCAGCAGCAGATAGGCCAGCAGGCGATATTCCATGGCGGTGAGTGCGAGCGCGCGGCCATCGATGGTCGCAGTCTGCGATCGCGTGTCGAGCTCGAGCGGGCCGGCCTTGATCAGCGCGGACGCCTGACCCGCAGCGCGGCGGGTGATCGCCCGCAAACGTGCCAGCAGCTCCTCCATCTGAAATGGTTTCGCCAGATAGTCGTCGGCACCGGCATCGATGCCTTCCACCTTGTCGCGCCAGCCGTCGCGCGCGGTGAGCACCAGCACCGGCGTCACGATGCCCGCTTCGCGCAGCCGGCGTAGTACCGAGAGCCCGTCGAGCTTGGGCAATCCGAGATCAAGCACGATAGCATCGTAGTCTTCGGTCTCGCCCTTGAACCAAGCCTCTTTGCCATCGGCGACGGTTTCAACTGCATAATTTGCAGCTTCCAGCCCGCGGCGGATGTCTGCTGCGATGCGTGGCTCGTCCTCTACCACCAGAATGCGCATGGGTCAGTCGATCTTGATGACAGCAAGGGTCTGCGCATTGATCTCGATCTCGCGGCGCTTGCCGGATTCGGTGAGCACCTTGATCTCATAGACCCACACACCATCGTCGCGATCGAGCTCGACCTTGATGACCTCGCCGGGCAGCTTCTCGCGAGCGACTGCCAGCACGTCGGTTAGCGGGCGAATCTCGCCGCTTTTCAGCGCCTGCAAGGCGCAGTCCTGCTCCTTCTTGCAGTTGGATTTGTCGTCTTTTGCAACAGCCACATGCGTATTGCCGCTGCTGGCGATCAGCGCGGCGAGCACGCTGCCAATCAGCAACGCGTTGCGGGTGATGATGCTGGCGCGCATGGTCATCGCGTGCTCCGGGGCATGGCGTCTCGTCGCTTATCCAACCAGCGCGGATTCGCGCATGCGCGTTGCCGGCTTCGTGAGTGGTTTGTCATCAGTCTCGCTGGCAGGGTCGATGGGGGCGTCCATCGGCCGGCGCCGCTTGGCCTCAACGTGGCCTCCACCTGCCGGTGCCGTCAAGCCGGCGACGGCACAGACCAAAATCATCACGATCACGAAAGTGTCGAATGGCAATTCCACCGCAGCCATCAGGGGCAGGGTGACGACAAGCAGGAACATGGCGGGCAACATGGGACATCTCCGTGGATTGAACATGTCCCGAATCTACCGATGTCTCGCTGACGGCTTCCTGACAGACGGTGTCAGGAAGCTGGTGGGCACCCTGTGACACCAAGGCCGCCCACCCATGCAAAGGATTACCTCATGAAATACGCACCCGTCGCCTTGATCGTCGCATCGCTTGGTCTCGCCACATCGATCGCGCATGCCGATGACGTCGCTTGCAAATCCGCAGCCAACGGGCAGGGCCTGTCGATCGACAAGGCGATCGAAAAGGCTCTGGCGCTTGGTTACACCGTCAAGAAGGCCAAACGCGACAAAGGTTGCTGGGAGGTCGAAGGCTTCGACCGTAACGGTGCCGAAATCGGGATACGGCTCGATCCGGTCACCGGCGAGATCGTGCGGCGCTAGGTGTGACAGTATCGCATGCGTCGCGCGGCATCATCGTATCAATGAAGCGGTGAATTCGCGCGGCGTAGCGCCGAGGCGGGCGATCAGTTTGCGCAGCACGGCTTCGATACGGTCGGCTGCGTCGGCGATGAGGCGGCCGGGGGCGCTGTGAGCGATGATCGCGGCCGAGGCTTCGGCGGCCGGCAGGGCCGCGTCGCTATTGCCGAAGGCGCTGACATGGTCGCGCAGCCGGATCAGGCGATCCTGCAGCAGATCGCGTTCCGCAGGATCGAGCTGCGGATGTGCCGCAGCGCTGACGGCGAGAACGCGGACCCAGTGCACGCAGGCGACGAGATCCGGCAACGCATCCGTGCGCGGGATCAACGACACCTGCCGTGCTGCCAGCATCGGCAACAAGGCGACGCGCAATTCCTGCATCGCGAGGTCGGCACGGCGCATCGCCAGGAGCGGCGTCGCCGTCTTGCCGCACAGCGCGTCGCGGCTGGTGTCGATGACGTCCAGCAGCCGCGCCATCAATGTCAAAGCGCGGGCACGGACGTGATGCGAGGTCGGCAGCGGCACGATCCACAACGCAGTGATGAAGGTCGCCGCAGCGCCGATCGCTGTTTCCACGAGGCGCAGGCCAACGATTGACGGCAAGTCGTCACCGAGCACGCCATAGACGAGACCGATCAGCAGCGTCAGGAAGAAGATGCCGACGGCGTAATTATACAGCACATAATAGCTCCAGCCGATCAGGCAGATCGTCATGCCGATCAGCACCAGCGCAGGATGCGCGGGCACGAAAGCCGCGACGCATAGCCCCGCAAGTGCGCCGCAGGCGGTGCCCACTATCCGCAGCGTGCCTTTCTGCAAGGTATCACCGACCGAAGTCGTGCCGAGCGAGATCACGAATACGCTGATGATTGCCCAATACCAGTGCTCCGGCGATAGCGGATAGCCCACCACGGCCGCCATCACCGCGGCGCAACCAGCGCGCAAGGCCGGTCGCCAGGCCAGCGGTGCCGGTGCCGCAGGTGGGACTTCGACCGCGGTGGCGGTGCTTTGCTGGCGCTGCAGCGTTGCTGCCGCATGGGCCAGCGCAGCCAGCGCGGAGCGCCAGCGAGCATCGTCCTCAGTCTGCAGCACGGCATGCGTGACGGCGATCTCAAGTGCGGTCAGCGCCGCAATCGCACTGTCATGACCTTCCAGATTGCCAAGAGCCAGCTGGCTCTGTGCTGCCATGACGGCGCGGTTGAGTTGCAGCAGATGCCGTTCGATCCGGTGCGGATTCGGTTTTGCCTGCCGCGCCTCACGTATGACGCGATCGGCCTGTGCGGCGATGCTGGCGAGCATCAGCTGCGCCACGTCGGATGGATTGTCGGGAAACAGGCGCAGCACTGCGAGGCAGATGGCGAGGGCAGGGATCGTGAGCGCGACGATCACGCCCTGGTTCGGCAGCGGCGGGTGCAGAAACACGCCGAGATAGTAGCCGATCAACGCCGCGAGTCCGATCGCCACCACGCGCGGTCCACGCGTCTGCAGCAGCGTCGCCACCGCCAGCAGCACCAGCAAGCCGGCGACGTCGAGCAGCGGCCAGTGTGCCAGCGCGCTGGCGATCACGAACAGCGCGATGCCGGCGATAAAAGCCATCACCACGGTGCCCTGGCGTTTCGCCAGCGTGGCGTCGCGCGTGAACAGCATGCACAGCATCACGAACAGGATCGCCGGCGAAGCCTCGATCAGGGGCAGTCCGAAATGCAGCAGCAATGGCACGATCAGCAGCGCGCTGGCCACGGTTGCAAGACTGGTGCGCAGGGCTGCCGTGAACTGCAACAGCCCGGCATCGAGCGGCATCAGGGCAGCCAGAACGGATCGGCGGAAAGAAGGAATGTGGTCCTCCACACGCGGGGAGTGATTGGTAAGTGATGCTGACCTAATTTGTTGCGATGCAACATAGCCAAGTTTGCGGAGCCCGCGTGCGTTGGAAGCATTGCTTGCGGGCAGTGGCCGTGGGACCGCTGCTATCTTGCATCGCGGCACCAATACCGCCTATCTGGAGCATCGCTCGCCAGAGCCGTTACAGACCGTGCCGCCTTGGATCCTTCTGAAAATCCCCCACGCGAACCGCTCCTGACCCTGCCGGGCGCGCTGACGGCCTATGTCGGGCTGCTGGCGGTCATTCATGTGATCCGCGTGCTGCTGCCCGTGGATCTGGAATACTGGACCATCGAGCTGTTCGGGTTCATCCCCAAACGTTACGACCAGACACTGCTGTCGATGCCATTCCCCGGCGGGATTGGCGCGGATATCTGGACCTTCGTCACCTATTCGCTGCTGCACGCCAATCTCAGCCACATCGGCTTCAACATATTGTGGCTGTTGCCTTTCGGCAGTGCGCTGGCACGGCGCTTCGGTGCGGTCCGCTTCTTCCTTTTCATGGCAGTCACGGCGATCGGTGGCGCAGCCGCGCATCTCGCCACTCATGAGCATGAACTCGCACCGATGATTGGTGCATCGGCTTCGGTGTCCGGTGCCATGGCGGCGGCGATCCGTTTTGCCTTCGTGCGCGGCAGTTTCTTGTCTTTCAACCGTGGCGATGCCGATCAGGCCGCGCGAGTTCCCGCTCTGCCGCTGTTCCGCGCATTGCGTGACCCACGGGTCATCGGCTTTCTCGCCGTTTGGTTTGGCGTGAACATCATTTTCGGCGTCGGTTCGATTGCTGTTGGCAGCGAAGGCGCGACGGTGGCATGGCAGGCGCATATTGGCGGTTTCGTTGCGGGTTTGCTGCTGTTCTCGCTCTTTGATCCGATTCCGCGCGGGACGCGACGGGATACCGAGCCATCTCCTGCGGACATGCCGGACTTGCATTGACCGCGCGCACGCACCTTGCGGGTGCACTGCACTTCCCCCATCATTACGAATAAGACAGGTGACTCACGCCGGCAGGTTCGGCTCTCGAGGCCGAATCCGTTCTGCGTGAGCGGTGGTTTGGCTCGATCACCCCTACCTCAAGACCATCGAGCTACGCCTCCGGATCCGCTTGTTCACAACAAGAACGAAAGACCGCGCTCCTTTCAGGGGCTTTGGTCAGTGAGGAGGCGACAAATGCTGGTTAGTGCAATTCTCGATGGTAAGGGCCATCACATCGTCAGTGTCGCGCCGAGTGACAAAGTGTCTTCGGTGGTCAAGCTGTTAGCCGAGCGGAAAATCGGTGTGGTGCTGGTCATGACCAAGCAGCAGATCGACGGCATCATCTCGGAGCGCGATATCGTGCGCGTGATCGCTGAGCGCGGTGCCGGCGCGCTGGATGAAGATGTCGGCGCTGTGATGACGCGCAAGGTCGTGACCTGTTCGCCGACCGATACCGTGGGCTGGATCATGGAGCGCATGACGAATGGCAAATTCCGCCACGTGCCCGTGCTTGACGATGGCCGCGTGGTCGGCCTGATCTCGATCGGTGACGTCGTGAAGTCGCGCGTCAGCGAATATGAGCACGAACAGGAAGCGCTGCGCGAATATATCGGCACCGCTTGAATTTTAACATGCAACGAAAAAGGCCGGGCATGATGCCCGGCCTTTCAGTCGTTGTGTCGCTATTGCTTAGTCGCCCAGCGTGTAGGCGACCACGTGGTCACCACGGTCGAGCGACTGGCGCGCGCCACCGGCGGTGATGAGCACATACTGCTTGCCCGTCGCCGGTGACTTGTAGGTGATCGGCGTCGCCTGGCTGCCGACGGGCAGGCGGCCCTTCCAGAGTTCCTTGCCGGTCGCGCTGTCGATGGCGCGCAGATAGTAGTCGAGGGTGGCGGCGAAGAAGACCAAGCCGCCCTGAGTGGCCATCGAACCGCCGATCGTCGGCATGCCGATCGGGATCGGCAGGCCCATCTTCAGGCGCACGGGGCCGGTGTCCTGCACCGTGCCCATCGGCTTCTGCCAGACGATCTTCTGCGTCTTCAGGTCGACCGCCGTCATGGTGCCGAAAGGCGGCTTCTGGCAGGGCACGCGAAGCGCCGAGAGGAAGCGATCCTTGAAGATCCAGTAAGGCGCGCCCGTCATCGGCACGGCGCCCGGCAGGATCTTCTCGCCTTCCTTGCGTTCGAACGCCTTCTGCCAGAGGCCGAGGCGCATGTCGTTCAGGAACAGCAGGTTGCTGACCGGATCGACCGAGATGCTGCCCCAGTTCAGGCCGCCGAGCGAACCCGGATACTGCAGCTGCCACTGATCCGCGGTCGGCGGGTCGAACAGGCCGATATGCCGATAGCCCTTGAACTCGATGCGGCACAGCAGCTGGTCGAACGGCGTGACGCCCCACATGTCGGCTTCGGTCAGCGTGCTACGGCCGATCTCCGGCATGCCGGTGGACAGCGGCTGCGTGGGTGAATAGCGCTCACCCTTCAGGTTGCCCGCCGGGACCGGCACTTCCTCGACCTTGGTCAGCGGCTTACCCGTTGCGCGGTCCAGAACGAAGATCTGGCCGTGCTTGGTGCCGACGACGATCGCCGGCGTCTTGCTGCCATCGGCATTCGGGAAGTCCGTTGCCGTCGGCTGCATCGGGACGTCGAAGTCCCAGAGGTCGTGGTGCACGGTCTGGAACGTCCAGCGCACGTCGCCGGTCGAACCGTCGAGCGCGACGACGGAAGAAGCATACTTCTCGGCTTCCGGCGTGCGGTTGCCGCCCCACAAGTCAGGCGACGCATTGCCCATGGGCACGAAGACCAGATTGAGCTTCGGGTCGTAGGACATCGGGGCCCACGAATTCGGCGAGCCGCGGGTGTAGGCCAGCTCGGTCGTGGATGGGCCCTTGATCGCGGGATTGCCGGCGTCCCAAGCCCAGCGCTGCTTGCCGGTGACGACGTCGTAGGCGCGGATGACACCCGAGGGCACATCGACCGCAAGGTTGTCGGCGACGAAGCCGCCGAGGACGATCACATCGCCCGCGAGGGTCGGAGCCGAGGTGACCTTGTAGACGCCCGGAGGAGTCTTGCCGAGGCCGGCCAGCAGATCGACGCGGCCATTATCGCCGAAGCCCTCGCAGAACTTGCCCGTATCGGCATCGAGAGCGATCAGCTGCCCGGTGACCGAGTTGGTGTAGAGGCGACGGGTGCAGGCGGTGCCGGATGCGTCGGTCGCCTGTGTCAGGTTTGCGGACTGGCCGCGATTGGCTTGCTGGCCGCTGAGGTCGATATAAGCGAGGCCGCGGCAGCGCATCCAGCGCGTGTGCCGGGCATTGATGACCTGGCGCCATTTCTCCTTGCCGGTGTCGGCATCGAGCGCGATGACGTTGTTATGCGGCGTGCAGAGATAGACCGTGCTGCCGACCTGCATCGGGGTCTGCTGGTCTTCCGAGCCGAGGCCGCTTTCGTCATTGTCGGCGATGTCGCCGGTCTGGAACGTCCACGCGACCTTCAGCTTGTTGACGTTGCTGCGGTTGATCTGGTCCAGCGCAGCGAAACGCTCGCCGCCGGGATTGTTGCCCCAGTTGTCCCAGTTCTTCTGCTCGGTCTCAGGCGTGACCTTGACCTTGCCCGTATCGACGGCGGCGAAAGTCTCGGTGCGATCGACGAACATGCCGCCGAGGGCTGCGACCATTGCCACCAGGAATACGGCGGCAACCGCCATGCTCTTGCCGGTAGCGCGCGGAAGGCCTGCACGTGCGCGCAACAACGGAGTCACAAGCGCGAGGACGAAAGCTGCGGCAAGGAAGATGAAGAGGCGCGCGAACAGCGGCCAGAATTCGAAGCCGGATTCCCAAACGGCCCAGACGGCAGTCGCCACGAACAACACGGCGTAAAGCGGCAGCGTGAACGTTTTGCCGAGGGCGACACCGATGCCAACGCCTGCGAGTGCGAGGCCGGCGATCAGGTAATAGTAACTACCGCCACGCGAGATGAGGACGCCGCCGCCCCAGATGAATGCAATGCCAGAGGCGACGAACAACAGCCCAAGCAAGGCGAGCAATGCTTTGCTCCCCCAGCCAACATTTACGTCTTTCACGAATTCAGCTCCAAAACTGTAACGTTTCCAAGAAACACGCGATCGACTGTTTGTTATCGACTGCATGCAACGCGCACAGTTTCCCCCCGCGCCCTGTGGATCACATTGCTGCCCAATTTGATAGGTCGCGAGCTACAGCGTTTCGGAAGAGCCGTCATATCTAAATGTCGATAAGCATTGAGCTGCATCAACAATTCAGGCGTGCAGTGTTCTGCGGCGCGAATGCATTTTTCACGCGACTGCTGCGGAAATTCTGCTGAAATCGCAGTGAAGACGATGCGCTCAACCAAGTATCGAGACTTGCGCGGGACCAGATTGGTCGCCTCACTTTGATGCGCGCTAGTGAGATTCTAAACGTGCCGGGGAAGCGCGATTGCAGCGAATCCATCCGCGGCGTTGCTCACGACAACGACGCAAGAGCGCGTCGCGAGGACAGCATGATGCACCGTCTGCTAATCCGACGAAGCAGCCGGCTTCTTCTGAGTTACGGCGGGAGCAGGTGATCGCGCAGCCTCGGGCACCAGCATTTCGATGGCTTCCTGGATGCCTTCGATGGCACGTTCGGTGGCGCGTGAGCCATGCTTGATCATGTCGTCGGCGCGATGAAAATCGAACAAGCCAAATTGGCCGACGCGCGGCGCGATATGCATGTCGGGCGGATCGCCGGCAAGGCGGGCGCGGGTGATGCGATCCTGCATGATGTTGAAGGCATCGATCATGACGGTGGAGATGCCGGGCCGCTCGCTGCTGCCGAAGAACTCGCGCTTCACCGTGCGCTCGGCCGAGAAGAAACTGGTGAAGCCGCGCTTCGGCTTGGCCGGCTCTTCCGGCTCGACAGCGGGCTCGGCCGGCTCCGGGCCGCTGCCATGGTCGAAAATGGTGATCGAATGCCCGAACACGTCATTGCTGAGATTGACCGCGATGACGATCTCGGCGCCCAGCGCACGCGCCGCCGAAACGGGAACCGGATTGACCAGCGCGCCATCCACCAGCCAGCGGTCGCCGACCAGGATGGGGGAGAAGATACCGGGCAGGGCATAGGACGCCCGCATGGCTTCCACGACGCGGCCATGGGTCAGCCAGATTTCGTGACCAGTGCGAACTTCGGTCGCAACGGTGGCGAACTTGACCGGCAGGTCCTCGATCAACTGATTGCCAATCGAGGCCTCGAGCTGGGCGGCAAGCTTGTTGCCGCCGATCAGGCCGGATCCGTTGAGGCGAATATCGAGGTAACCGAAGATGTTGCGTGGCTGTAGCCCGCGCGCCCATTCCTCGAATGTATCGAGATGGCCGGTGGCATAGCAGCCGCCGACCACGGCACCGATGGAGGTGCCGACCACGACATTGGGGACGATGCCATTGGCCAGAAGCGTGCGGATGACGCCGATATGGGCGAATCCACGGGCCGCACCGCCGCCGAGCGCGAGGCCGACCACGGGACGGCGGACACTACCAAGGCCAGGTTTGTCGCGGCCATTCGCGCCGTTCTGGCTGCGCCCCATCAATAACTCCAGCAAACGAAAGCTCCTAACGCTTCCAGACATAATACGCGCGGGACAGCCATCATGCCAGACGATCGATTATTCATCATTTACGCGATGTATCCGACACTTAGGCGTCGAATATGACTGCATATCGACGTCTCAACGACTATTCACGCCAAGGCTGTCACGAGGCTGTGGGCGGCCCCTGCGGAACGTCGCGGTATCGTGGTCAAGGCTTGAATTTGCCGTGTTTTCGTTGAAAAGCATTGCGATGAAGACGTGGGGTCCTGATTTGCAAACATCCGGCCGGGGCGGGCGGCTGGCTTTGGTGCTAGCGCTCGTGCTGACGCACGCGGCGCTGGTGCCCCAACCCGCCTTCGCCCAGTTTTTCAGCGACCGCCCGGCGCCGGTTCCCCCCGCCAATATCCCCGACATCCCGTCGGGTCCGGCCATCAGTCTGGCGCCGCCGTCGGGGCCGGCCGCCGCGCCGGCATTACCTGCGCCGCTGCTGCAGCCGCCCGTGGCCAATGTGCCGCTGCAGGCACCTCCCCAGGTCCAGGCCAGCCCCGCCGCGCCAGCACAGGGCGCGCTGGCCCTGAGCGCGCGTTATGGCAAGGATTTGCCGGCCATCAATGGCGGGCTGGTGTGGCGGGTCTATTCCGACCGTCCGGACGAAACCGGCGCTTTCAAGCTGCTGCGCGAGGACCGGACGGCCACGCCGAATATCCCGCTGCCGCCTGGAAGCTATGTGGTCCATGTGGCGCTCGGTCTCGTCAGCGCCGTCAGGCCCGTGACCATCAAGTCCGACGTCGATCGCGAGGCGTTCCTGCTTCCGGCCGGCGGTTTGCGCATCGAGGGCCGCGTCGGCTCCAGCAAGATCCCGCCGAACCAGATTTCGTTCGGCATCTATAAAGGCAGCCAGTTCGACGGCGGCGAGCGCACGCCGCTGCTGCCGAGTGTCGCCGCCGGCGATGTGGTGATGCTGCAGGAAGGCACCTACTACATCATCTCGAATTATGGCGACGCCAATTCGGTGGTGCGTTCAGATATCCGCGTGCAGGCGAGCAAGCTCACCGACGTCACCGTCACCCATCGCGCCGCTGTCATCACCATGAAACTGGTCGGTGACAAGGGCGGCGAGGCGCTGGCCAATACGGCATGGTCCGTGATCACGCCGGCCGGCGATGTCATCAAGGAATCCATCGGTGCTTTCCCGAAAGTGACGCTAGCCGAAGGCGAGTATCGCGCCATCGCCAAGAACGAAGGCAAGGTGTTCGAGAAGCCATTCAACGTCGTCAATGGCGTCGATGGCGAGATCGAGGTCGTGGCACGCTGAGCGCCTGCATTCGCTTAAAATGCAGGCGAATTGTCACCCCCATGTCATTGTTGTGAATCGCGAACTAACCATCGCGCGACTTTGCGCCGTGGGGTGACGACATAGCGGCCTGCGACCTGCAAACATTTACACGGCATTAATCGGCGAAGCCTGAATAGCGAAGACAGGTACAAGTTTTCGCAAGGATGCGTCGTGATCGCGGCCAAGAAGCTCTCCGCCACTGCGGACATCAAAGTGTTCGACGACATCCCGGCGCTTCAACGCAAATGGCAGGCGGCCGTGCGGCCAGGGCAGGTGCTGCCCGGCTATGAAGAGGTGATGCTCGGCAGCCTCGGCCGTATGGCCGATCACATCGTGCTGCTGAAATCCCAGGGCGACAGCTATGAGGTGTCGCGCAGCGGGCGCTACGTCCAGCAGTGGCTCGGCGACGAACGTTGGGACATTCCGCTCGACGTGGTTCCGCCGGATTGCGCGCGGGCGCTGACCGAGGCCGCCAACTGCGCGCTGCAGACGGGACGGCCACATCTCGCCGTTGCGCATTGCGTGCGCGACGGTCTGGTGCAGACCTATGACATTCTGGCGCTGCCAACCGCATCGCGCTGGGGCGTCAAGCTTGTGGGCGCCTATATCAACGAGCAGGGGCCGCGCTACAATCTGGTGGATGCGATCTTCTCCTCCACGGACGAGGGCATTGTCTCGCTGGCGGCCATCCGCAATTCGGAAAACCAGGCCTTTGATTTCCAGATCGTGCATCACAATCAGGGCGCAGCGCGTCTCCTCCGGGTCGCGCTCCCCGATCTGCAGTGGCGCAGGCTGAGCGAAGGCGGACACGCACTGTGTCTGCCGGACGTGACGCGCTGGCTGCTGTCAATGATTGCGAAGAAGGCCAGCGGCTTGGAAGCCAGCGGCCAGCTCGAGATCGACAGTGACGATCGCAATCTGCGTCTGACGGCAACCGCGTTCGGCGATCTGGTGTCGCTGACCGTGTCTGATGTCACAGAAATCAAGCGCCGCGATGCTTCGTTCCGCTTGCTGTTCGACGGCAATCCGATGCCCATGTGGGTGTTCGAGGCCGAGACTATGCGCTTCATCAGCGTCAATGATGCTGCGGTGGCGCATTACGGTTATGAGCGCGATGCGTTTCTGCGCATGGAGCTGAAGGAAATCTGGCCGCGTGACGAGTGGGACGCGCATACGCGCGCCATCACGCAGCTCGACGACAGCTATCAGTCCGAGCGCAATTGGCGGCATATCAAGGCTGACGGCAGCGAGATCCAGGTGCTGACTTATGGGCGCCGCGTGGCATTCGACGGCCGTGAGGGATTCCTGGTCGCCGTCGTCGACATCACCGAGCGTCGCAAGGCCGAAGCCCGTGTCGCCCATATGGCGCATCATGATGCGCTCACCGATTTGCCGAACCGCGTCTTCTATCAGGAGCGTCTCGCTCAGGCGCTGGATCACAACGATCCCGAGCGCCATGTCGCGGTGTTGTGTATCGATCTCGACCTGTTCAAGAATGTGAATGATAGCTTCGGTCACCCGACGGGTGACCGCCTGCTCAAGCAGGTGGCCGAGCGCATGCGCGGTGAGGTTCGTGGGAACAACCTTGTTGCCCGGCTTGGCGGCGACGAATTCGCCGTCGTGCTGACATCGGACGTGACGCTGAACGAGGTCAATGAATTTGCTGCGCGCCTGATTGGGGTTATCAGCGCACCTTATGAGATGGGCGACGATCTCGAAGTGGTGATCGGCGCCAGCATCGGCATTGCAATCTCACCCGGCGATGGCACCACGAGTGAAGAACTCATGCGCAACGCCGATATGGCGCTCTATCGCGCCAAGGCCGAAGGCGGCGGCGTGCATCATTTCTTCGAACGCGAAATGGACCGTCAGGCACAGAAGCGCCGCGACATGGAGCTCGATTTGCGCAGCGCCTATGTCGACGGCGAGTTCGAGCTACACTATCAGCCGCTGGTGGACATCGCCGCCGATCGCATCGTCGGTTTCGAGGCGCTGCTGCGCTGGAAGCATCCCGACAAGGGCATGATCTCGCCGGCCGATTTTATCCCCGTCGCCGAGGATATCGGCCTGATCGTGGCGCTTGGCGAGTGGGTGCTGCGCAGCGCCTGCGCGGAAGCTGCGAAGTGGCCGGACGATGTAAAGGTCGCCGTCAATCTTTCACCGGTGCAATTCCGCAGCCGCAATCTCGTGCAGGTCGTTGTCGCCGCGTTGGCCTATTCCGGCCTGTCGCCGCGTCGGCTCGAGCTGGAGATCACCGAAAGCGTGTTCCTCGCCGAGACCGAAGCGAATATCGCCACGCTGCACCAGTTGCGCGCACTCGGCGTCCGTATCTCGATGGATGATTTCGGCACCGGTTATTCATCGCTGAGCTATCTCAGAAGCTTCCCGTTCGACAAGATCAAGATCGATCGCTCCTTCGTGAAGGATCTGGTCGAGCGCCCGGATTGCATGGCGATCGTGCGCGCGATTTCGGGGCTCGGTCGCAGCCTGAACATCACCACGACGGCAGAAGGCGTCGAGACGATGGCGCAGCTCGAACAACTGCGCGCCGAGGGGTGCAACGAAGTGCAGGGCTATCTGTTCAGTGCCGCGAAGCCGGCCGGCGAACTGGATCAGTTGCTGCAGAAATTCGGCTGCTGCGCCACGCAGGCAGCGTGAGACAATTTAGCCGTAGGGCGGATGAGCGAAGCGTAATCCGCCGGCCGAATTCATGGTTGAAACTCCGCAGCGGATTACGGCTTCGCCTGATCCGCCCTACGGCACGGCATTTCAGAACCGCGTCACGAGATCCTTCAGCGCCGGCCGTGGGCGATCCTCGATCACCCGGTCCGGCTTGCCGCCGATATGGATGAAGCCGGCGAGCTTCTCGTCGGCCGTCAGACCCAGACCCGTCAGCACGTCGCGATCGAAGGCGTACCATCCGGTGAGCCAATTGGCGCCGTAACCAAGCGCTGTGGTCGCCGCGACAATGTTCATGCAGCTCGCGCCGGCAGACAGTTCCTGCTCCCAGGCCGGCACCTTCGGGTGCTGCTTGAGCGAGGACACCACAGCGATCACCAGTGGCGCTTCGGTGAGGCGCTGCTTCTCCGCCTCGACGGTTTCATGCGGCGCATCCGGGTTCTTGCGGGCAAAGACGGTGGCGATCACATTGCCGGCGCGCTTGCGGGCGTCGCCTTCGAATACGATGAAGCGCCACGGGGCCAGCTTGCCGTGATCCGGCACCCGCGCGCCGATGGTCAGAATGGTGTCGAGCTCGGCGGAAGAGGGGCCCTTGCCCGACATCTCGCGCGGCTTGACGGAGCGGCGGGTCTTCAGAAATTCGATGGTGTCGGTCACGGGCAATGTCTCGCAAATGAGGACGTGCAGGATTGGATTGACCGCTTACCATGCGAAAAGGCCCGCGTTGAGGCGGGCCTTCCCCATTTAGACGGATTGTGATCGTCAGCCAGATCGCTAACTGGCCGTCTTGTGCTCCGGCATCTTGGAGGCCCGGTCCAGAAGATCCCGACCGAGATCCTCCAATACGGCCCGCGATGCCAGATACAGGCTATGGCCTTGCTCGGTCTCGAGGGCGAGCGCCACCACATCCGGCCGGTTGGGGTCCGGGATCAACTGATAGGATCGAAGCGGATAGGCTTCGATCTCGATCTCGTCATTGTCGCTCATGGCTCAGCTCGCTTTCGCACGCTTCACGTCGGGCGGCGTCGCTTCGTCCACCAGCGCGGCGATGGCCTCGTCGGTGGACATCACCTTCTGGCCCTCACTGCCGAGACGACGGACCGAAACCGAGTGGCTCTCGGCTTCCTTCTTGCCGACCACGAGAAGCGCAGGGATCTTGGCCAGCGAATGTTCGCGGACCTTGTAGTTGATCTTCTCGTTGCGCAGGTCGATCTCGACACGGAGACCAGCCTTGCGGGCCGCAGCGGCAACCACCTTGGCATATTCGTCGCCTTCCGACGTGATGGTCGTGACCACCACCTGCGTCGGCGACAGCCAGAGCGGGAAGTTGCCGGCATAGTGCTCGATCAGGATGCCGATGAAGCGCTCCATCGAACCGCAGATCGCGCGATGCACCATCACCGGCGCCTTCTTCGATCCGTCGGCATCGATGTAGAACGCACCGAAACGCTCCGGCAGGTTGAAGTCGACCTGCGTGGTGCCGCACTGCCAGTCGCGGCCGATGGCATCGCGCAGCACATATTCGAACTTCGGCCCGTAGAACGCGCCTTCGCCCGGCGAGATCTCGGTCTTGATACGGCCGCCCGACTGCGCCTCGATGGTCGACAGCACCGTGGCCATCACGCGCTCGGCATGATCCCACATCTCGTCGGTGCCGACGCGCTTCTCCGGACGCGTGGAGAGCTTCACCACGATGTCGCCGAAGTCGAAGTCGGAATAGGTGGTCAGGATCAGGTCGTTGATCTTGAGGCACTCATCGGCCAGCTGCTGCTCAGTACAGAACACATGGGCGTCGTCCTGGGTGAAGCCGCGCACGCGCATCAATCCGTGCATCGCGCCCGAGGCTTCATAGCGATGCACCACGCCGAATTCGGCGAGCCGCAGCGGCAGGTCGCGATAGCTCTTCAAGCCATGCTTGAAGATCTGCACATGGCCCGGGCAGTTCATCGGCTTCAGCGCGAACCAGCGCTTGTCCTCCGCTTCGTCGCCGGCCGACTGCGCCGCGAACATGTTTTCGCGATACCAGCCCCAATGGCCCGACGTTTCCCACAGGCCCTTGTCGAGGATCTGCGGTGCGTTGACCTCCTGATAGTCGCCGTCGAGGCGGCGGCGCATATAGGCGATCAGCGCCTGGAAGATCGTCCAGCCTTTCGGATGCCAGAACACGACGCCCGGGCCTTCTTCCTGGAAGTGGAACAGGTCGAGCTCGCGGCCGAGCTTGCGATGGTCGCGCTTCTCTGCTTCCTCGATCTGCTTGAGATAGGCATCGAGGTCTTCCTGCTTTGCGAAGGCCGTGCCGTAGATGCGCGTCAGCATCTGGTTGTTGCTGTCGCCGCGCCAATAGGCGCCGGCCACTTTCATCAGCTTGAAGGCGTTGCCGATCTTGCCCGTCGAGGTCATGTGCGGGCCGCGGCAGAGGTCGAACCAGTCGCCCTGGTAATAGATCTTGATCGGCTCGTTACCGGGGATCGCATCGACCAGCTCGACCTTGAAGGCCTCGCCCTTGTCGCGGAATACCTGTTTTGTCTTTTCGCGGTCCCACACCTGCTTGGTGAAGGGCGTGTCGCGCTGGATCAGCTCGCGCATCTTCTTTTCGATGGCGGCAAAATCTTCCGGCGTGAATGGCTCTTCGCGATAGAAGTCGTAATAGAAACCGTTCTCGATCACCGGGCCGATGGTCACCTGCGTCGATGGCCACAGCGTCTGCACGGCTTCGGCGAGCACATGCGCGGCGTCATGCCGGATCAGCTCCAGCGCGCGCGGATCGTCGCGATTGATCAGTTCGAGCTTGGCATCCTGCTCGATGGGATCGTTAAGGTCGGTGACCACGCCATCCAGCGCCATGGCGACGGTGCGCTTGGCGAGCGAGGGCGAGATGCCCTTGGCGATGTCGAAACCACTCGTCCCGCGCGGATACTGGCGCACGGCGCCATCCGGGAAGGTGAGGTTCAGATGAGCACTGCTCTGGTCGGCGGGGGTGAGGTTGGCGAGGCCGAACTTGAATCCGGAGCCTTCATTCTCAGTCATATCTTCTCTCCTGTGGCTCACTCCTGCACACGGGCGCAGGTAAGCGGGGAACAGCGGTATAGCAGCCGATTCGCAGGTTGCAACACCACTCTGGCAAGGTTTTGACCCGGCCGAAGCGCCATCCTTACAATACCATATCTTGCCCCAGGCTCGCCGCGCCGCGCACAGGGCGCGAGCGTTCCAGCTGGGTCAGCACGTCGCCGGCGATCTGCTGCTCCGAGAAGCCGGTCAGGTCCCGATGGCGGGCCTCGCTGCCGGTCCGGGCGGCCAGCATCCAGGTCCGGCTGCGATGCGCGGCCGGCGTCTCCCACGCCGTATACGCCGCCAGCGGACGCGAGCGCGGCAGCAGGCGATAGGTGAACAGGCGGTCGATGCCGAAACTGACCGTCAACGACGCGCCCTCGCTGTCGATCTTTACCGCGCTGTCGGCCCATCCTTCGTCGAGCATGGTCTGGCAGACCGACTGCAGTGCCGGCACGCCATGGCTGGCAATCTGCCGCTCGATCTCGGCGCGGCTTGCCGGCACGAATAACCGCTTGAGCCGTTCGCTGATGGCGGGACTTTCCGAGGAAATCGTTTCGCCATCGAGATCGGCATTGGTCTGCCGCACGAGGCCATAAGCGAGCATCAGCATGATGAAGCAGAAGGGCAAGGCTGCGAGCAATGTCGCAGCCTGCAGCGCGCCGAGGCCACCGGCGAGCAGCAGCAGCGTCGCGGTGACGCCGAGCACGATGCACCAGTAGATCCGTTGCCAGCGCGGCGTGTCTTCCTCGCCGCCGGACGCCAGCGTGTCGATCACCAGCGCGCCGGAATCGGCTGATGTCACGAAGAACACGCCAACCAGTAGGATCGCCAGTCCGGAGGTGAGGCTCGTAGCCGGCAGATATTCCAGAAACTTGAACAGCGCGGTGGATAGGTCAGCCTGCACGGCCGCGGCGATCCCGCCATGGGCGATACCGAGATCGAGCGAGATCGCGGTATTGCCGAACACGGTCATCCAGATAAACGTGAAGGCGGTCGGCACAAACAATACGCCGACCACGAATTCACGAATGGTGCGCCCGCGCGAGATGCGGGCGATGAACATGCCGACAAAGGGCGACCATGCGATCCACCACGCC
Organism: Tardiphaga sp. GW821-FHT12E02; assembly: GCF_058807155.1. Taxonomy (NCBI): domain Bacteria; kingdom Pseudomonadati; phylum Pseudomonadota; class Alphaproteobacteria; order Hyphomicrobiales; family Nitrobacteraceae; genus Tardiphaga; species Tardiphaga sp. GW821-FHT12E02. The sequence goes on along the minus strand of NZ_JBXAQK010000001.1, from coordinate 4,388,452 downwards.
CAGTAAAATAATGTCCAATCGGCCATCCAGGCACGCGGCTCATAGGCATAGAGCTTGAAGGTGCGCTCGACGAAATGATCGAGATAAAGGCCGAAATTCTGCACCAGCGCGCGTAGCAGGAAGAGCGTCGGCCCGCTGCACAGCACGAACACCATCAGCAACACGGCCAGCACGAGATTGAGTTCGGACAGGCGACGGATGCCGCGATCGGCGCCGCTCAGCACGGAAAGCGTCGCAACGCCCATGACGACGACGATCACGGCGATTTTCGTGATCGGCGAGTCGGCGATCCCGTAGTTGTAGGCGAGGCCTGCCGTCATCTGCGACACGCCAAAGCCGAGCGACGTCGCTACGCCGAACACGGTGCCACAGACGGCAAAGATATCGATGGCATCGCCGAGCGGGCCGTTGATGCGCTTGCCGAGAATAGGTGACAGGCCGGAGCGGAAGGTCAGCGGCAGCCCCTTGCGATAGGTGAAGTAGCCGAGGCTGAGGCCGACGATCGCGTAGATCGCCCATGCATGCACGCCGTAGTGATGGAAGGTGATCGCCATCGCCTCGCGTGCGGCGCGGATGGTGCCGCTCTCCACTTCCGGGGGCGAGATGTAATGCTGGACTGGCTCGGCAACCGCAAAATACATCAGGCCGATGCCCATGCCGGCCGCGAACAGCATCGCGAGCCAGGAGACATAGGGGAATTCCGGCTCGGCATCGTCCGGTCCCAGGCGCAGCTTGCCGGTCGGGCCAAAGCCCAGCACCAGCACGGTGACGAGAAAGATCGCCACCGCCGTGACATAGAACCAGCCGAACGTATCGATGACCCAGCTCTGAGCGATCTTGAAAATGCTGTCGGCGGTGACTGGCATGATGATCGTGATCGACAGCAAAGTGGCGATCACGGCGGACGCGCCAAAGAAGACGCGTGGCTTGATTTTGCTTTGAATCATCGGGCCGCCTTAGCCGCCACGTGATCGAGAGTCCAATCGCGCTATGGCAGAGGCAGGATCGTACCAGACCTCGGCGAGCAATCACTGTAGTTCTTTGAGATCGCCGGCCTCACAGGCGATCCGGTAGATGCAGGTGCCAGGGCTTAACCTCAGGTCGCAGTATTTACTGGACCCCCGCATTCGCGGGGATGACAAGTGGTGCAGGTTTCGGGAAGTCAAATCAGGCCGCAGCCATTTCCGTCAGCACACCGTTCACATGCGCCGGCGACATGCCCAGATGCTTGCCGATATCCGCGGCCAGCATCCATTCGCGCTCACCGAGCGGGCGGCTTGGCGCAATGGCAATCACCGCTCGCAGTGTCTTCTCCTTGCCACGATCGTTCAAGTGATCGGTCTGCTGAGCAGTATTGGAGAGGATCGCGTTGCGGTCGGAGCCGGTCATGACCGCAGCGGCAACCGATTGGGGCGTGGCATCCACGTCGAGCAAACGTTCCGTCGCCTCGATGATCTTGTCAGTGAGCGCCGGCGTCAGTCCACCTTCGCCGGACATCAGCAACATCAACTGTGCCAACATGGTCGCGAGATCGTCGTCGCGCTGGCGCTGATCACGGACCGGGTCGTGCAGGAGCACGCCTTCATTCCAGGCCTTGTCACATGCGGTGCATTCCACATAGCGGTCGAGCTCCTGCATCGGGATTAGCGGGATCCAATACAGGTGCCCCCATTTCTTCGGGCGACGCAGGTTGTAGCCGCGATGTTCCGCGCAACCGGGGCAGAAGAATTCGCCCTTCTGAATGATTTTCTTGGTGACGTAGGTACCCCAGATGATCATGCATTCCTCGCAACAGCGTTGCCGAATCCGTGTCACGGGATTCAGGTTAATCCAACCAACAAGCGTGAGGCGCGGTGTTGTGGGCGCCTGCCCCTCGTAGTCGCCAGATCCGCTGAACGGGTTTGAACGCCAGGGCCCACATTTTTGCATAAGGCCAATGTGCGCGTGTTGGCATCAAGCTGTCATGTCGTGCTGGTGCTTGCGCATGCGTTGCATGCTATCACACGGCGTGTCCCGCCCGTTTGCACCCACCGCACTCATGATCGGCAATTTCGTCACCGGCGTCGGCCTGCTTGGGCCGACGGCGATGCTCGGCGAATTGTCCACGGGGCTCGGCGTCACCATCCGCGAGGCAGGGCTGCTCATTACATTCGGTGCGGCGATGCTTTGCATCTGCTCGCCGCTAATGTCATGGCTCACCAGCCGCATCGAGCGGCGGACCATGCTGATCTCGGTGATCGCCGTCGTGGCCGTCTGCAATCTCGCCTCGGCTTTCGCACCCAACTACACGGTTCTGCTCGCCATCCGCCTCGTGATGTGCATCGCAGCAGCGCCCTACACGCCTCAAGCTGCGGGTGTCGTTGGCATGCTGGTGCCGCCGGAGAAACGCGGCAGCAGCGTCGCTTACGTCTTTCTCGGCTGGACTCTCGCGGCAGCAGTCGGACTTCCGATGGTCACCTTTATCGCAAGCCGTTTCGGCTGGCGCGAGGTGTACGGGATTGTCGGCGTGATGAGCTGCATCAGCCTCGCGCTGCTGGTCTGGCGCATTCCGCGCGGCCTGTTCGGCGCGCCGGTTGATCTTTCGACCTGGTCGTCGCTGGCGCGCAATCGGCTTGTTCTGTTGCTGTTGTCGATCACCACGCTGCAGATTGCCGGACAGTTTTCGATATTTACTTTCATGGCGCCACTGCTCGAACGTCTTGCGGGAGCAGGGCACGATGCCGCGGCCTCCGTCTTTGCGATCTACGGCGTCTGCGGTTTTCTCGGCATCATGACGGCCACGCGCATCGTCGATAATTGGGGGCCGCTCAGAACCTCCATCCTCTCGACCTCGCTGGTGCTGGCGGGAATGAGCGTCTGGACCTTTGCAGCCGGCCATCTGGCCATCATGGCGCTTGGCGTTGCGATCTGGGGGCTCGGCTTCGGGGCCATCACCTCGATGCAGCAGGTGCGCCTCATCACGGCAGCGCCCGCGGCGGGCACGTCGGCCGTGTCGCTCAACACGTCGATGCTCTATGTCGGTCAGGCGATCGGATCGGGCATCGGCGGCTTGCTGTTTGCCGGCGGTTACTTCCACGTGTCCGGCTTCGTTGCGATGGCGTTTCTCGCGACCGCGCTGACGGCCATTCTTTACAGCCGCCGGCTGTCGAAATCGGCTTCGCTTTAGTCGCTGACGCGCGTCAGCTGGGCCTTGAAGTTCAAACCGGGCTTCTGCAGGGCGTTTCCTTCGAAATCAACGGTGTCTCCGTTGCGTTGGCCGGTCAGCGACAGCGTCACGCCTTCGAAACCGAACAGCGATTTGATGTCCGGATCGGGGTTATAACGTTTCGTGCTGACAAGCACCGAGATGGCGTCCGGCTTGTTCTGGTAGCTTCCGGTGAACGTGAAAGCGGAGTTGCCGCCGCGCAGTTTTCCGCCGCTGGCATAGATGACACCGGTGCCAGTCCCATGCACCGTGTGAAAATAGACTTCGTACAGGCCGTCTTCCAACTGCGCCCCCGCTGCAATGCTGGTCGATGATCGCCGATGATCAGGGATAAGAGCGCACACCCATATGGTGCCCGCCGCGTTCTCACAATGACCTATCGTGGCGTGTCGGCGATTTGTTGCTCAGGCGGCCGTCATTGCTGCAGCAATGCGTGAGGTCACGGCGCATTCACGCCACGCCAGCGCGCATAGCGCCAGGGCAGATACCAGCGCGCGTGCGTAGGCAGCGTCGCCGGCACGTTGTCGATGCCCGATGTGCCCCAGGGCTGGCAGCGCAGCAGGCGCGCCAGCGTCATCCAGCCGCCGGCCCAAAGCCCGTAATGCGCGATCGCTTCGTCGCCATAGATTGAACACGACGGGATGTGACGGCAGTTGAAGCCGACCAGCGGCGAGAAGCTGTGGCGATAGAGCCAGATCGCACCGCGGCCGAGATTCCGTGGCGTGCGTCGGATGATACCGATGCAATGCGGGCACGCGGGTGAGCGGTTCATAATCGGCTTGCCATCGGATCAATCAGGATTTGCCGGGTTCCGTTGCAGGGAACCCGCTTGCTTATGCAGTGCGGTCACACCTGCCATTTTATCGCATGCAGTGCAGCAAAAGTAACTGGACGTCGGGTCTCTGCACGCTAGGTTTTGATAACGCCCGTGTGACAGAATCATGAGCGTTCGTTGTGGCCAGACCTCAGTTGCCCGCTCATCCGTGAGCGCGGGAAAGGAACCGGGTTGAGCTTGATGCGGTCGTATCGTTGGAGTGGGTCGGCGCTGCTGCGCGCTTTCGCTGTTTGCTTCGCCTGGACGAGCCTCGCGGCTGTATCCTCCGTGACCACTGCCTCAGCTGGCGTTCTCGAAGAACGCAAGCTCCCGATGCGTTTCACCTGGGTCGCCTGCGAGCCGGATTGCCGTGGCTGGTTCACTGCCGTCGGTATCGTCACCGGCGACACTCCCAAGGATTTCGACGACTTCGCCAAGACCCGCGATCTCGGCGGCGCCACCGTCGTGCTGGATTCCTCCGGCGGCTCGGTCAATGACGCCATCTCCATCGGCCGCCGCTGGCGCAAGCTTGGCCTGCGCACCACGGTGGGGGCCTCGGTCGAGTTGCAATCCTCGTCGGGCGTGATGAAGCCCGCGGTGCTGCCGCAGGCCTATTGCGAATCCATGTGCGTGTTCCTGTTGCTGTCCGGCAAGACACGCTACGTGCCGGAAGAGGCGCATGTCCGCGTCCACCAGATCTGGATGGGCGATCGCGCCGACGATCCCAAGGCCGCGAGCTATACCGCGCAGGATCTGATGATCGTGCAGCGTGATGTCGGGCGTCTCGCCAAATATTCGGTGGAGATGGGTGGCTCCGGCGATCTGCTGTCGCTGTCGCTCAGCGTGCCGCCATGGGAAGACCTGCATCGGTTGACGGCGGATGAGCTGAAGCTCTCCAACCTCGTCACAACCTATCAGATCGACGACGTGCTGCCGCAGGAGCGCAAGCCGGACACGACACCAGTCGCCTCACTGGCACCGAAGACGATCCAGGATCGCTTTGTTAGTGGCGCCGAGGACGAGAAGCCAGTCGCATCGACGGTCTCAACGACGAAGACTGCGGAAGTTCAGGCACCGACCGGCGGTGCCGCGCCGGCGAAGTGACGGGCCGTAGGATGGGTCGAGTGTAGGCGCCTAGCGCCGGAGTGAAACCCATCAGTCCGTCGATGCGGCAAGCACCGCCGATGGGTTTCGCTTCGCTCTACCCATCCTACGCGTCTGCATTTTCCGTCTTGCCCGATTTTGCTTCGATCTGCCCGATCGCATCGACCACCGCGTCAAAAGTCAGCAGCGTCGAGGCGTGTCGCGCCTTGTAGTCGCGCACCGGCTCGAGCGCCGCGATATCGGCCCATTTGGCATCGCTCGGTGGCGCGCCGTTTTCCTTCAGCATTTTTCGCACGGTCTCGCGCAGGGCGCGAAGTTCCTCGGCTGTGGAGCCGACCACATGCGCCGCCATGATCGAGGACGACGCCTGGCCAAGCGCGCAGGCCTTCACGTCATGGGCGAAATCGGTGACCACATCGCCATTCATGGCGAGGTCGACCTTCACGGTGGAGCCACACAATTTCGAGTGCGCGGTGGCGCTGGCATCGGGGGAGGGCAGGCGGCCGAGGCGCGGAATATTACCGGCAAGCTCGATGATGCGCTTATTATAGATGTCGTTCAGCATCTCATGGACCTTAACTCTGCCACCGATTCCAGATTTCGCCGCCGGGCCGGGGCCTTGGCGGGGGTGACGAGGAACCATATATAGGGATGCGGCCCGGCGAAAGAACGCCGGACGTTCTCCAGATCGCCGGAATTTGAGAATTCCAATCGGCGCTGGCGATGTTATCCCTTTGACGGACTCAGGCGTCTGGCGGTTTTCCCGCCCCGTCTGCCCGGTGACACCTCCGGCCTCGCATTATAGGCCGGTCGAACGGAGAGAAGATGGACGCTGTAATCAAACCCATTCGCAACGCTGCTGACGGGGCCAAATCCGGCGACGGCAAGAAGGATTTTCGTCCCGCGCAGCTCGACCCCGCCGAATTCCTCGGTGCTGCGATCGATGCCGAACAAAATCGCCCCTCGCGCGCCGAGGCCGAAAAGGCCGTGCAGACGCTGCTTGCCTATATCGGCGAGAACACCGAGCGCGAAGGCCTGGTCGATACGCCGCGCCGCGTGGTCGAGGCCTATGACGAGCTGTTCCAGGGCTATCACCAGTCGCCCGCCGAGGTGCTGAACAAGACCTTCGGCGAGACTGCCGGCTATGACGACTTTGTGCTGATCCGCGACATGGGCTTCGTCTCCCATTGCGAGCACCACATGATGCCGTTCTACGGCAAGGCCCATATCGCCTATACGCCGGTCGAGCGCGTGGTCGGCCTGTCGAAGCTGGCGCGGCTGGTCGATATCTTCGGCCATCGCCTGCAGACCCAGGAGCATCTCACCGCGCAGCTCGCTGCTGCCGTCGATGAAGTGCTGAAGCCGCGCGGCGTCGCCGTGATGGTGGAAGCCGAGCACACCTGCATGTCCGCCCGCGGCATCCGCAAGGAAGGATCGCGTACCTTCACCACCCGCTTCACCGGCAATTTCCGCGACAATCCCGCGGAGCAGGCGCGGTTCATGTCGATGATCCAGGCCCAGTCGCGCTGAGCGCTGCCTGATTTCGATTTGGTGTTAGACTATCGGGCGCATCACGCGCCCGATTTTCATTGAGAGACGACCGTGTCCCACGATCACGCCCTTGAAGAAGACCTCACGCTGACCCCGAAATTCGATGCCAATGGCCTCGTGACGGCCGTGGTGACGGATGTCGCCAATGGCGACGTGTTGATGGTCGCGCATATGAATGACGAGGCGCTGCGCAAGACCATCGAGACCGGCGATGCCTGGTACTACAGCCGCTCGCGCAAGGCGCTGTGGCGCAAGGGCGAAAGCTCCGGCAAGACCCAGCGCGTCGCCGAGATGCGGATGGATTGCGACCAGGATGCGATCTGGATCCGTGTCGAGCAGATCGGCGGCGCGGCGTGCCATACGGGGCGTCGCTCGTGTTTCTATCGTGCGATCACCAAAGGTGAAGACGGCGCTGCGAAGGTGTCATTCGTCGATGCCGACAAGGTGTTCGATCCGGCGGCGGTCTACAAATAGGCGACCAATACGGTCGTCCGACCGTTACCGATCAGACGGTTCGTTATCATCCGACTCGTAGTCAAAATCGTCGTCGATACCTGGCGTCGTGTCCGACTGACGGCTATGACGGATCGCGGTGATCTCGATCGCGTCTCGTCCGACGTCGTAGTCGATCACGTAATCGCCCGCGATCAGGCGTCGGCCACCTTGAGCGGGAGAGGGCTGAAAGCCGATCTCGGGATATTGGCCCAATCGCTGTCGGGCCGACTGCATTGCCTTCAGGAACGCACTGCCCGCTGCGGGGCTTCTGTCCGTGAGATACTTGGCTTCGCGCAGAATATACGCGCGCGCCGCTCCGGACAGGCGGACCTTCATCACGCCGCCTTCGAATTCACGATGGCTTCGATTTCCTTGATGACGTCGTCCATGTCGTGGATGTCGCCCGTGGCGATCTCCTCGCGGCCCTTGACGATGGCAAGAATGTCGCTGCCTTCATTGGCAAGATAGGCCTTCAACGCACGTACAATGACCCAGCTTCGCGTGCGCTCGGATGCGCTCGCAATCTTCTCCACATCGTCCAGCACATCGACCGGAAGCCGCAGGGTTAAAGGCGCGGACAGGGCGGGTTTGCTCATAAGGCATCCTTCGTTTGTAATACATTGTATTACAAATACGAGGCTGCGCAACGTCCAATTCCTAGATTTAAGATTCAATTAACCATGATTGCTGCACTGTGTCCGTGGCTTCGGCGTGGCTGACGGCGTCCGAATCTCGGGCGGCCCTTGTGCGGAAGCGGGGCAGGGCATGGCGGTCGAATCGACCAATCTTTTCGCAGTGAATTCGACGCGCAGCCAGGTGGCGGGCGCGATCAAGAATGCTGCGGGCGTCACCGGCACCAGTTTTGAATATCTGCTTGCCACCGCCAAGATGGAGTCGAATTTCGATCCCAAGGCCACGGCCTCCACATCCTCGGCCAAGGGCCTGTTCCAGTTCATCGAGCAGACCTGGCTCGGCACGGTGAAGGAAGCCGGCAGCCAGCTTGGCTACGGCCAATATGCCGACGCCATCACCAAGTCGCCATCCGGCAGCTATTCGGTCAGCGATCCCCAAGCCAAGGCCGCGATCCTGCAGCTGCGCGATGATCCCGTCGCCAGCTCGGCGATGGCCGGCGTGCTGACGCAATCCAACAGCTTCAAGCTCACCGGCGAGATCGGCCGACGTCCCAATGATGCCGAACTCTATATGGCGCATTTCATGGGCGTCGCCGGCGCGTCGAAGCTGATCAACAATGCCGCGCAGAATCCGAATGCGTCGGGTGCGGCACTGTTCCCCAATGCCGCCGCTGCCAATCGCTCGATCTTCTACGATCAGAGCGGCAGCGCGCGCAGCGTCTCGCAAGTCTATGGCGTGCTGTCGTCGCGCTATGCATCTGCTGCAAATTCCAGCGTGACTGCCAGCGCCATGGCGTCTGCCGGCGGTCCGCTCGCTGCGTCCGGCGTCACAACGGCGCAGGCGGTGTTGCCTGTTGCCGCGACGTCGTCGTCCAACGCCACCTTCCTGTCGCGCTTCCCCGATCTCAACAATGTGCAGGTCGCGAGCTTTGCCAACGGTACTTCATCGACGATGCCGGAGCCGCCGATGTTTCGCTCGCTTTTCCAGGGCGGCGAGCGCAGTCAGCCGATTTCTCCGGCGGTGCAAGAGCTGTGGGGCAACACGAATTCGCTGACATCGAACGCGATCGCGAAGACGCCCGAGGTCGGCACGCCGCGGCCGCTCGATCTGTTCAGCGATCGGTTCGGAACGTTTAGTAGTTGAGCGTGCTCGTGCACTCAGTCCCTCATGGTGAGGAGCGGCCGTAGGCCGCGTCTCGAATCATGAGCTGGCTTGGCTCGGAGCGTGCGGCCATCCTTCGAGACGCCGCTGCGCGGCTCCTCAGGATGAAGGCGGAGTGGGTAGGCCGTGGGGTGAAGTCGCCGGTCTTTGCTCCCTTAACAAAACCTCAACAAACGCAGCCAGTTATGGTGAACCCTTTGTTAAGTGCCATGGTTTATTTTCCCTGACCGTGGGCATCGCGTTCCGGTGTCGTTAGTTGCGTAGGCCGGCAGGACATGATCGTTCGGCAGTTCATCAGTTGGGTTCGTACCGCTCCTCCGAGCGAACGTGCAGAGGCAACGCGCTCCCTGGCGCGGGCCTTCATCTTCTCAGATTTGTCCGATGACGATCGGGCGGCCGCCGAAGGCGCGCTGCTGATGTTGCTGGACGACGCTTCGCCGCTGGTGCGGCGGGCCATGGCCGACGTCTTCGCCCGCGCGCCCTCCGCGCCGCCAGCCATCGTGCAGGCGCTGGCGGTAGACCAGGCCTCCGTGGCATTGCCGGTACTCGAACATTCCCCGCTACTGGTGGATGCCGATCTGGTCGACATCGTCGCCACCGGCGAAAGCGACCTGCAATGCGCCGTCGCGCGCCGCATCACGCTGCCATCCTCGGTCTGCGCCGCCATCGCCGAAGTCGGCTCGGCCGCAGCAGCACTCGAGCTGATCGAAAATCCCTATGCCGAACTCGCGCCGTTCTCATGGGATCGGATCGTCGAGCGTCACGGCCATCTCGCCGCCATCCGCGAGGCGATGTTTGCTCTGGATGGCCTGCCGGCCAAGACGCGTCATGCGCTGGTCGCCAAACTCTCCGATACGCTGACGCGCTTCGTCGTCGCCCGTAACTGGCTCTCGCAGGACCGCGCCGAGCGTGTCGCCGATGAAGCCATGGCGCGCTCGACCGTGAATATCGCCTCGCGTTCGCGCGGCGAGGAGATGCGCGATCTCGTGCATCACCTGCGTGAAGCCGGGCAGCTTACGGCGGGCCTGATCCTGCGCGCGCTTTTGTCGGGCAATCTTGCGCTGTTCGACCAGTCGCTGGTGGTGCTGTCCGGTCTGCCGGAGAGCCGCGTGGCGGCGCTGGTCGAGGATGGTGCCGATCATAGCGTCAATGCGCTGCTCACGCGTGCGGGGCTACCAAGCTCCACATTCCCCGCCTTCCGTGCCGCGCTCGCTGCCCGTAACGAGATCGGCTTTGTCGGTTCGGTGGGCGGCGCCGTTCGCCTGCGCCGTCGCATGGTCGAGCGCGTGCTGACCTCTTGCGAGACCGATGAAGCAGCCTCCGAACCGCTGCTGATCCTGCTGCGCCGTTTCGCCACGGAATCCGCGCGTGAAGAAGCGCGCCTGTTCTGCGACGAACTCGCGGAGCAGGGCATGTATGCGGATGAAGACGAGTATGAGGCGATTGCAGCGTAGCGTCAGTCTCTGCCCCTCATGGTGAGGAGGCGCGTAGCACCGTCTCGAACCATGAACTGGCCAGGCTCACGGGTGCTCGGCCATCCTTCGAGACGCGGCCTGAGGCCGCTCCTCAGGATGAGGGATTGAGTGGGGCGCGATACGGCAGCTAGTTCGTTGGCGCGATGCTCGGCACCGCCAGCGCATCGAGATGCTCCGGCCGATCCTTGTTCACGATGTTCAAATAATCATCCGCCACCGCGCGCAGACGGCTGGACAGTTCGTTGGCCACGCCAGTCTTCTCGATCGTGTTGTGCTCGCGGACGATCGCCTGCACGGCGTCGATATGATGCTGGATCAGGTCCGGCGGAACGGCAGCGAGATTGGGGGCGTGTTCGATGATACGGCACAGGCTCTCTGCGGCGACACCTGCAGCGGGAAAACCGAAAGTCGGTGCATCGCCCTTGATGTCATGGGCTGCACGAAACAATTCGCCGCGTGTCAGATCCGTAAAACCCTTGGCGAGCACGGCGGCATACGCCGCCGACAGCCGATCGCATTCGGCGCGCATCCAGGTCTTGAACTCGCCGGAGAGATTGGCCAATGCCGCTTCGGCGCGCGCCACGGGATCGTCGAGCTCGCGTTTCCCGGTGGCGCGGATCGCATGTTTCAGCGAGTGGTGCGGCGTGATCACCGCATGATCGGCGAAGGTCTGGATCATCGCCGCGTGTCGCTTGTCCCTGGCCATCGAAAGTCTCCAAAAACTAGCTGCTGACGCGGGCTTTATCGAGCAGTGAGGGCTGCTGCAGGATTTCCGCTTCGCCGCCATTGCGCCGCTCGGGGCCGATATAGGCCACGGTGGTGTTGCGGCGGCGATCGGGCCCGAAAAAATTGCGCGTCTTGATGAAAGGGCGGGGATGCGCAACGACGCTCATGATGCGCTGATAAAGTCCCTTGGCTGAAATCGGCTTGGCAAGAAATTCAGTGACGCCGGCATCGCGCGCCATGGTGACGCGGCGTTTTTCGGAATGTGCGGTCAGCATGATGATGGGCGCGTAGGGATTGCCCTTGGAATCCGGCTGCCGGATCATCTGCGTCAGTTCGAGCCCGTCGAAGATCGGCATCGCCCAGTCGGCGATCACGATATCGGGGACATAGTGGCTGTACATTTCCAGCGCGGTGGCGCCGTCCTCGGCCTCGTAGACTTCGCGCGCGCCAAACGAATGCAGCAGCGTGCGCAGGATGCGCCGCATATGCGGATTGTCGTCGCAGATCAGAAAGCGAAGCTTGTTGAAGTCGATGCGGTACATGGGCCCGGCCGGCAGTTACCCTGCGTTAACCATAGGGGCGAGGGGGTTAACGAAGGGTTGAAGACCGCCGGTAGCTCAGTAACTGAACTGCTCGCTGATGATGCGTTCTTCCAGGCTGTGGCCGGGGTCGAACAGCATCCGCATCGAGATGGTGCGGTCGGAGATCACCTCCACGCGGCGCACATCGCGGGCCTCGTCGTGATCGGCGACGGCAGCCACCGGCCGCTTGTCGCCTTCCAGCACCTCGATCACGACAAAAGCCTTGTTCGGCAGCAGCGCGCCGCGCCAGCGGCGGGGGCGGAAAGCGCTGATCGGCGTCAGCGCGAGCAGGGCGGCATTGATCGGCAGGATCGGGCCTTGCGCCGACAGATTATAGGCGGTGGAGCCGGCCGGCGTCGCGATCAGGATGCCGTCGGCGACCAGCTCGGCCATGCGCTCCTGCTCGTCGATCAGGATGCGCAGGCGTGCCGCCTGATGGGTCTGGCGGAATAGCGAGACCTCGTTGATGGCGTGATGGATGTGCACACTGCCATGCACGTCGGTGGCGCGCATCAGCAGCGGATTGATCAGGGTCTCGCGCGCGGCGGCCAGGCGCTCGTGCAGATTGATCGTCGAATATTCATTCATCAGGAAGCCGACCGTGCCGCGATGCATGCCGTAGATCGGCTTGCCCGTGCGCATGTGGTCGTGCAGCGTTTTCAGCATCAATCCGTCGCCGCCGAGCGCGACGATGACGTCGGCTTTGTGCGGGTCGTCGTTGCCATAGGTCTGCGTCAGCTGTTCGAAGGCAGCCTGTGCCTCCTCGCTATTGCTCGCAACGAAGGCGATCCGGTCAAGGCGCTTGGGCGTGGTCATCGGGGATCGCAGGCCTTGGCTCGATGTGTGTGCGGTCTGTATCGACCGGGCTGAAGATTGTCGAGCCGCACTTAACGGCAGTTTGAGGCGCCGTGTCGAGGGGGCACGGGGCGGATGGTTAGCGCCGCTCAACCCATCCTGCATCCATCAGCAAAAAGCCGGCGCAACCCGCTGGGCCCGCCGGCTTTGGACTGATCCGCGAACGGGATCAGTAGGTGAGGCCAGTGCCCGGTGCCTGTGCGAGTGCATCGGCAAGCGATTTGTATTCGGTCGAGTTCTTGCCGGTGAGCGAGGCCAGCTTGGTCAGGTGATACTGCGCCTGATCGCGATTGCCCTGTTCGACCTGCCACAATCCGTAATACTGCCAGGTGCGGGCGTGGTTCGGATCAGCCTTCAGCGCGCGCTCGTAATAGGCCTGCGAGACCTTGTAGTCGCCGAGCTTGCGATAGGAATAGCCGATCAGATTGGCGACGTCGGCGCGGTCGTCCTGCTTCAACGCCTTCAGCTGCGCGATGGCGGCGGTGTAGTCGTGCTTGTCATAGACCGTGGCGTAAGCTGCGCGATAGCCGTCGAGGAAAGCGCGATCGTCGGGCTTCGTCGGATTGAGTTTCTGGTCCTTGGTGCCCTTCTTCGAATCGGATGAGGGCGGCGGCGTGGACGGCGTGTCACTGCCAGCAGCGTAGGCGGTGGTGAGGACGGACGGCGAGGCGGCGATCACAGTCGAAAGCAATGCAAGTGTCGTCAGCCGGATCAGAGATTTGGTCATTGCGGCGCTCCTGTTTGCAGCGGGATCAGTCTGGCACGGAAGCCAGCGGTTGTGAACACGGAATGAACACCGCAGAAGGTTGTCCATTCCCGCATTGATGGTCGCGGTTTTGGCGGTACTTGCGCGCATGACGAAGATGTCACCGAGATGAACGAAGGCTGCATGCGCGCGTCAGCATGGGTTCAGCGCGGCCGAACTAACCTCGCTGCATGATCGACAAGCCCGGCCATCCCGACCGGTCACTTTCTTGATCTTGATCGACAGGAGAAGACCATGTTGAAGACCATGTCCGCCGCGCTGATCGCCGTTTCCATGCTGGCCGCGCCGGCCTTTGCAGGCAGCTTTGGCCATGACAGCCGCACGCAGCATTCCCATGCGCTCGATGCGAAGGCGCAGATGCATCGCGGCCACGTCACGCATCATCGCCATCATGTGCGCCCGCACGCGCATCCGCACTTCAACTTCCACAAGAAGTTTGGCCATCACAAGCATTTCAAGCATTCCGCCATCACAGCCAAAACCGTGCACAAACACGGTTGAGGAGCTCCGTGGCCGCGGCGTTTTCATTGCCCAGCTGCGGCCACGGAGTTTGACGGTCGCCCCGCTATTTCCGCGTCCCCGGAAATGGCGGGGTGGACCGATTGCCGGTTTCCTCGTCACCGAGTTGCGAATTCCCTTCCGTGCCCGAACCGTCTAGGAATCGCTGGAATTCGGACGGGCAGGCGAGAATGAGCGTGAATTTGCAGAACACGATACGTGCGGTGGTATTGCTGCTTCCATTGAGCCTTGCAGCGTGCGGTGGTGGTCCGAGCGGCAATGTCAGCTTTGTCGAGAGCGCGAGCGGCGTGCAGCCGTTTCCCACTGCCTACCGCACCGATCTGCTCTCTTTCATGCGCACTTATTTGAACGACCCCGTCGGCGTGCGCGGCGCCATGCTCGCCGAGCCGGTACAGCGGAGCGTTGGCGGCAATATGCGCTATGTTGCCTGCGTGCGTTATTCGGCGAAGGATTTCAACAATCGCTACACGCCGGTGCAGGAGCGTGGTGTCGCTTTCGTCGATGGGCGTCTCGAGCGTGTTGTCGATAACAGCGCCGAACTATGCGCAGGCGCGAACTATCAGCCGTTCCCCGAGATGGAAAAGATGACCCGCTGACGCGTTGGGTCTTTTCCAACTCCGCAATTATCGTGATGGCTTCATGACTGTCCGCTCCATCGTCCGACTGCTGGTTTGCCTCGTCGTCTGCCTGGGCATCGGCATTGTCGGTTCGGTCTTCACCAGGCCGGAAATTGCCGGTTGGTATGCCGGTCTCGCCAAGCCGTCCTGGACGCCGCCGCCATTCGTGTTTCCGATCGCATGGACGACGCTCTATGTGATGATGGCCGTTGCAGTTTGGCGGTTATGGGACCGCGTGCCGCCATCAACCCCGCGCCGATATGCGATCGCATTGTTCGCGCTGCAGCTGGCTTTGAATGCGATCTGGTCGCCGGTGTTTTTCGGCTGGCACGGACTCCGCTCCGGGCTCGTCATCATCGTCGCGATGGCCGTCATGATCGCTGCGACAATTTGGGCGGCGGTAAGAATTGACCGTCCCGCTGCGGCGTTGCTGGTTCCATATCTGTGCTGGGTGCTCTATGCGAGCACGCTCAATGCCGGCATCGTTGCCCTGAATTGAACGCAAGTCTGCCGCTGGTTTGCCGCAAGAAATGATGCGGTTCTTCCCGATTTGCGCGCGAAACAAGCGCGATTTCCTGCGGCAAACTTGAGGCAGACACGCTCTCCCATGAACCAGATCCGCCCCTCGGATGTCCAACACAGATGGAACCGAGTGTTGCTACTATGTCGCACTCAAGAATGTTCGTTGTGGCATGGAACGCCGCGAAGCAACCAAAGTCCAGCCACGTTGTTTTCTGACCATCACAACGCAACACAGGGGATTTCAAATGAAAAAGTTTCTGCTGAGCGCATCGGCCATCGTTGCCATTGCTGCCGCATCCACCTCGGCTTTCGCGGCCGATCTTCCGGCCCGCACCTACACCAAGGCGCCGGCCTATACCGCGCCTGCGGTCGTCTATAACTGGACCGGCTTCTATATCGGTGGCCACGTCGGCGGCGCTTTCGGCGACAGCAACAGCCTCACCAGTGACAGCGGTCGTTTCCTCGGCGGTGTGCAGGGCGGCTTCGACTATCAGTTCGCCACCAACTGGGTGCTCGGCATCGAGGCCAATTACAGCTGGATGGGCAGCAACAATACCGGCTTCGCCTATACCAACGGCACCACGCTCACCGGCAACAATAGCGAACTCGGCTCGGTCACCGGTCGTCTCGGTTACACCTGGGGTCCGGCGCTGCTCTACGCCAAGGGCGGCTATGCCTGGCGGGGCAATAACGATCTCGTCGTGACCACGCCGGTGCTGGGCGCGACGCCGGTTGGCGTCGATGGCAACAGCAAGAGCGGCTACACCGTCGGCGGCGGTCTCGAATACATGTTCACGCCGAGCTGGTCGGGCAAGATCGAGTACCAGTACTACAATTTCGGCAACACCACGCTCACCTCGACGGCTTTCCCGGCCGGCGTGACGAGCTTCAACAATGACGAACACACCATCAAGGCCGGCCTGAATTATCGCTTCGGCTGGGGCGGCCCCCAGATCGCGCGCTACTGAGCGAGCCTGTTCGGTTCAGCGGAAAGGCCGGCGTTTCGCCGGCCTTTTTGTTTGGCAGGATCCCCGGGGCAGGGCGGAATCGAAAGTAAACGAGTCCTGAATCCTCCGAAAAATAAGCCGCGAGACTCCTTGCCTAGAATCGCCTGATGGTCATCAGGCAATGAGAATGATCGATCATATCTGGTGTAACGGGGTTCAAACGGCACTTGCCGTCGCCCTCTTGGCCGCCTGTGCGGTCAATGTGCTGCTTCTTTGCGGGCGGCTGTAAGCGTGCATGGCGGCCGCAAGTCCGCTGTGGGAAATCGAGAACATGTCACCGGCCAGTAGCCCTGCGCCGGCAACTCTGATAATGGACGGCGCAACACAGGATCGGCCTGCCGGCGCTGCCCCGAAACAGGCCGCGCATTGGCTCTAAGTCATTGATCCTGCAGCCGGCATAGCTCAGCGGTAGAGCAGCGGTTTTGTAAACCGAAGGTCGGGAGTTCAATCCTCTCTGCCGGCACCATCCAATGCGGCCGCTGGTTCCCAGGCGTGGTGGCCTCTACTTCATCAATCGGAACGCGATGAGGACGGAGCCCATCGTCCCGCCTGCGATCAGGGTCACCGCCGCGACCAGGATGAGCAAACGCGCCCAGCTGAAATTTCCAGTTCTATCGTTCATCGATCTCTTTCACGTGTGCAAAAGCCCGGCGCAGTCATTGGCGCCGGGCTTTTTGCGTGCGGGCTCTAATCTGCAGTGCGTGCTGCCGGTCTCAGAAACACGGATGCGCGCGGCCGTCCTGGCCGCGATAGGCGGCGGCGGACTGCTTGCAGCGGCGCGACAGCGGGCCGTCGTAATAGGCGAAGGTGCCAGGCGTGAGGCCGGGGCCGTAATTGTGCAGGTAGCTGATCTTGTAGGGCTGGCCGGGCGCGGCGAAGACGAAGGTCTCGGCTGTGTGATGGCGGTGATGCTTCCAGTGCTTGGCGAAAGCAGGGGTGGCGACCAGCGTCGAAAGGATGATGGCGGCGCTGAGGATCTTCATAAGAACTCTCCGGAAGCGAATGGTGAGATGACGGGACGGCCCCGTCGGTCGGCGCGGATCAGACCACGCGCGGGCGGTGATCCGCAAGATATGACCGTGTTGGGCTGAGCTTGATCTGCGCGCGATGATACGCGGGTTGCCGTCCATGCGTTAACGGAATCTCGTCGCGATTCCATGCATTTGAACTGGATCGCATGCTTACGCGTTAGGCTTACCGGC
This sequence comes from Tardiphaga sp. GW821-FHT12E02, assembly GCF_058807155.1. Lineage (NCBI taxonomy): Bacteria > Pseudomonadati > Pseudomonadota > Alphaproteobacteria > Hyphomicrobiales > Nitrobacteraceae > Tardiphaga > Tardiphaga sp. GW821-FHT12E02. The sequence continues at coordinate 4,371,219 of NZ_JBXAQK010000001.1, read as the reverse complement.
AGTTCGCCTCCGGCCTTTAACCCATCCTGCCAGGCCTTCGATTATCCTACCGCCACCAATGCAGGACACCATCATGCGGGTCTTTTCGGCACTGTTTCTGACGTTTGCCTCGACGCTGCCCGCTGTGGCCGGCGATGGGTTCAATATCGTCATTCCCGGCCGGCCGGGCGTGCCGATCATCATCAATGGCGTCGATGCGTCCTATCGCGTGATCGAGGGCGACCGCGGCCTGCAGAATCGCATCCATGTGCAGCCGACCATCTATGGCGGACGGCCGATCGATCCGGTGCCGAATGTCGGCCACTATTATCCCAGCCTCGGGCACAAGCCCGGCTATGGCCGGCTCGAAATCGAGCCGCCGGCCAATCGCAAGTTGCCGGAGCCGGCGGAAAGCTTCCACGAGCACTGGTCGGCGAAGTCAGCGCCGATGGGCACCAATGACGTTCCGATGAACCCACCACCGGTCATCGTCGCGCCGCCGATGGAGCGGCGCTGACACGAATTTCCATCACCAAACCAAACAAGAAAACACCATCAGGAGTGCGTTATGCGTATCACGATTGCTAAATGGGCTGCGGCCTTTGCCGTTGCTGCCGTCAGCGCGGCAGCGTCGCCCGCCATGGCCGGCGGCGGCTATTATGCCGGCGGCTGCTCGCCCTGCGGCGGTGGCTATGCCGGCTACGGCACCGGCTATGCTTATACCGGCTATGAGGTGCTGCCGGATCCGACCCCGGTGACGCGTCAGTATTTTTACGCCAATCACGGCCCGACCTATAGCGGCCCCGGCCAGTTCGGGCCGGCCCCGACCTATCAGGAAACCGCCATCGGCTGGCGCGGCTATCCGCGCTATGACGGCGGCCCCTATGCCAATCCGTACAATCACTACAGCTACAGCGCGAATTACGGCTATCGCCAGGAAATCGCCGGTCCGGTCGTGTTCACGCCGCGCCTGCGTCCGAGCTATCGCTATGGCTACAGCATGCAACCGCGCGTGCGCTATGCACAGCGTAGCCACTATGGATACCGCTACGCCCAGCCACGCGTGATCTACGGATCACGTCACTACGGCCCGCGCCACGGCTATCACCATCAGTATCAGCAGCGCCCGCTGCGCCGCGCTTACTGATCTGATCATCTCGAAGATCAATGCCCGTCTGCAGCGATGCAGGCGGGCATTTTCATTTCGACACCGAGGCCTTTGCCAATTGCACCTGCTCGCGGAGGGCAGGGAGCCCGACGGCGCCGGGTATCACGCGCTCCCCGATCACATAACTCGGTGTGCCGGTGATGCCGAGTGCACGGGCGAGGCGCATGGATTCGTCCAGCGTCGCCTTGATCTCGTCGCTGGCGACATCGCGGGCAAGACGGGTCATGTCGGCGCCGGCATTTCTGGCAGCATCCATGGCCGCTGCGCGGTTGGCCTGGCTGCCGCTGAACATCGCTTTGTTGAAGGCGCGGTAGATGCGACCATCAGCACTATCCTGCATGCGCACGGCCACGGCGACCTGCGCGGCTTCGAGCGATTGCGGGCCGAGGATCGGCAGTTCTTTCAGGACGACCCGGATTTCCGGATCATCGGCCATCAGCGCGAACTTGTCCTCGGCAGCGCGGCGGCAGAATCCGCAATTATAGTCGAAGAATTCCACCACCGTGACAGGGCCGGATGCGTTGCCCAAAGTGGTCTGATGCATCGACCGGAATAGCGCTTCGGCATTGGTCTTGATTGCTTCGGTGCGATCCGGCGGAGGCTGCGGTGCTGCTGCGGGGCGCGCTGCAGCGGGCGCCGGGTTTTGTCCGATCCGCGATTTCAGCGCGTCGGCGAAGGCACCGCGCACGATCTGTGGATTTTTCGCGATCGCCTCCCGGATGAGCTGCTCCAGCAAATCGGGGCGTGTGGCGAGATAATCGCGCAACACGGTTTCGATCTCGTCTTTTTGGGCTTCCGCGACCACGGGAGTGGCGGTTACGACGATCGCTGTCGCGGTGATCACGGCTGCGCGAAGAAAGTGGCGCATTATTTCGTTCCTTCCGGCACACAGCGGCAGATGTCTTTCACAAGCTTGAATTCGCAGGGCATGCGCTTGCGGTCGTAATCGCGTTTTTGAAACGGCTCGATCCAGCTCGGCGAACCGCAATAGAGCCGGCCGCACAGATCCACTTTGATGATGCCCTGGCCACGTCGCTTCGGCGTCTCGCACAGGCTGCCGATGGGCGGTTTGTCGGGATTGCTCAATGGCGCCGGCAGGGTCTGCGCCTGCGCGGGCGCGACGTAGAAACCGAGCGCAAACAGAGCTGTGATGGTGCGAGTCATCATGAATCTCATCGCGTCTGTCTCCGACCGCTTGCGCCTGGTCGCGAGCCCATCGACAAGCCGTCAAAATCCAGATCGGGTGCGAGAGACGGCGCTGGCGGTGCGGGCCGCACCGGACGTTCCGGCTTCTTCGGCGCGACGACATCGGCGCTCTCGCCCTTCAAGGCCGGCTTGGCCGGGCGAGGTGTTTCCTTCTTCGGTGCCGGCTTCGCGGGTGGCGGCGGTGACGCCACCACAAGGCAGGCCGTGCGTTGCGCATTCGGGCTGCGTCCGGCGCCGCAAGGCACGCAGCCGCCGTCGGCGCGGCCGTCGATCACCTGATTGCGTCCGCGCGGTCCACAGCGCTTCAGGCCCGCGTCCTTCTGCGGCAGCACTTCCTGCACGCAGAACGGGCCGGACGCATAGGTGCCGGGCGGGCAGGGCTTGTTGGTGGGCGCGTCGGCCAGCAGCGTGAGTGCCTTTGGCGGTGTTGCCGGCACTGACATCGGCGCATCCTTGGCGATGCAGAAGCCGTTCACGGCGACCGCCTTGTCGCCGCAACTGACGCAGCGCAGGGAATAGGGATCGCGCACCTGCATCTTGTCATTGCAAGGCTGGAGCAGCTGTGAAGGTGCGGTCGGGATCGATGCGGAACCTGCGAGAGATTGTCCCGGTGGCTTTGGCTTCTCGTTCGGAACGCAGACGCCGGCCATGGCGCGGGCGTCATCGCCGCAGGAGACGCACTGTCCGCTAAGCGCTTCATGCACCTCGTTGGCGCCCGGACAGGGAGCCAATGTGAGCGGCCCCGGCTGCTTCGGCACGGAGGCGTCGGTGCTGGTCGGTGGCTTGGCTGCGGTCTGCGAGATACAGACATTGCCCATCACACGCTCGTTCTTGCCGCAGGGCGTGCACGTCTTTGCCGTCGCGTCATAAACGCCGTTGAGACTGCGGCATTCGACGGCCTGCCGGTCGGGGCCGCAATTGCCACCAGGGCAGGCGCTGCACACCATGTTGCCAAATTCGTCGCGGCCCGGCAGCGAACCGCTCGGGCATTGCTGACAGATGCCATCGATGGCGACGGTATTGACCGGACAGGTGCAGACACTGTTGCCGCCAAAAGCACCGCCGCCTGCCGACCAACTCGCGCCCTGTGCGCAGGGGGCGCAGCTATTGGTCCGCGGATCAAGCTGCGTGTTCTCCGGACAGGCATTGCACTGCCACTTCGGCAGCCCCGCATCGCCATCGCCTTTGGTCTCGACATATTGCAGGCCGGGGCCGCATTTCGGTTCACAGGTCGGCGTGCCCTTCCACGAGGTGGGCGTGTATTTCGTCCAGGGATCCTGGCAGATGATCTCGCAGGTCGTGGCGCCTGCATTGGATTTGAAATTGTCGCCGCAGGGCATGCAATAGCCGCGCGCGTCGCCGCCGGTCCCTGTGCGGATCGTGAAGAAGTCTGCCGGGCAGACTTCGCAAGCGCCCTTGGTGGTGTCAAAGACGGCTGCGGGATCGTCGCAGCTGGTGAAGCAAATCGGTTTCTTGTGGTTGTCGTAGCCCTGGAAGGCGCCGTATTTGCAGATCGGCTCGCATTGATGCTTCGTGAAAGAGTATTTGGTGCCGTATCCGCAGGCGTCGACGCATTGCATGGCGTCGTTGAACACCTGGTCCTCACCGCAGCCGCAGCCGACGTAACCGACGCCATCCTTGACCTTATTGACGGGCAGGGTGCCCGCAGGGCAGGTGCACATGCCGTATGACTTGAAGCTGCTCACCTCATTGTCAGGCAGCACGAGCTGGCCCGATTGCGCTTCCGCCGCGGCCTTGGTGTAGACGGCGTCGCCGCTGCTCCAGTAGGCGCCCAATGGGCATGTCTTGTTCGGGTCGATGTAATAATGATCGCCAAGATCGGGGTGGGCGTATGGTGAGGGAATGGCACCGAATGTATGTCCCCAAACCCAATCACCCTGCGCCTCCAGCCATCCGATGGCATCGCCGATCGGGCCGAGACATTCCTTCGAGTCCTGCTTGGCCTCGATCATGGCATCCTTGATCTCGGCGAGGCCCCCCACCAGAGTGCAGCCGCAGGTGATGTAGCTGAACACGACGGACAGGCCGGGGATGTTGGATATTTCTTCGACGATGGCTTCGGCGGCCACATCGATGAGCTTCTTGACCGCCCGCTCGCCGAAAAGCTCCACAAGCGCGTCTTCGAGGCCGGGGATTTCGGCAATCATCTTGCCGAGTGCCATGGCGACCACGCCGGTGATCAGCCCATTGCATTGATCGACAGTGTCGAACACGCCGGCGAGATACATGCCGGCGATTACGCCCGTAATGGCCGTCCCCACCACATTGGAGGATCCGAGCGTTCCCGCGCATTCGGCGATGCCCGGCGCATTTTGCGCGGCCACCAGATAGGCGCTGCCGACGCTCTGCGCGGCAGCGATGCATTGATCCACCTTGTCGCCGACCTCGTCGAAGAAATTCGCCTGCGCCGGCTGCAGCATGGCGAGCCACAGCAATGCCAGTGCGCCGAACCAACACCGCCATGTCGAGATCGCGCGCATGGCCGATGTCCTTTATGGCGTGCGCGGTGAGGCCAGCCGCGAGGTGGAGAAGCGGCCAACGATCTGGTTCTCAATGTAATCGCGCGTGACCGGATTGGTGCGGTCGAGCTCCAGCGGGATCGGTGGCTGGGTCTGCGATAATTTGGGCTGAGCGAGAATGAGTGCCGTGGCCTGCGCATCAGCGATGAGCAAGGGATCGACGCATTGGCCGGAACTTGCGCGTGCGCCGCCGGGGCAAACGTTCTGCGCCAGCGCGGGTGTGGCAGCGATAAAGGCGAGGCAACCGACGAATAGAGCAGGGCGCATCATCTCAGCCTCTCTCAAAAACGGATCACGCCACCAACCGACGCCAGCCAGCCGCGGGTCTGCACCGAGGGATTGCCGGAATTCGGAATGACGGTGTTGAACTGGACCTTGTTCGGGCTGCTGTCATCGGCGGCCCAGAAATGCTCGACGCGCATGGTGAGGCGCGTCATCGGCGTGGGCGTGACGCCGGCGCCGATGCCGGCGGTCCAGGCCGTCTTGGCGCTGACGAATTCGAAGGCGGTGGGGTCATAGCCGTTGCGGTCGCGATAGAGATAGGAGGCGACCGGTCCGACGGACCAGCCGTCTTTGGCGTAAGTCAGATCGGCGACGACGCGCGTCAGATTGCTGTTGGAGTTGAAATACTCTTCCAGGAGGCTGGAGATGCCGATGAAGCGAACCTTGTTGCGATCGAAGTGAGAGAAGGTGACTTGGCCCTTGGTGGACCAGTTTGCATCGAAGGCGTAGCCCGCAGCCCCCGTCAGGATGACGCGGTCGCCGCTCTGATAGAATGACTGGCCGTTGAGCGTGGTCTCGGTCTCCCAGGAATAAGCGACGGAGCCTTTCAGCGAGAGGCGCTCGCCGCGATAGCTGAGCGTGCCGGTGGCGGTGGTGACATCGCCGGGATTGAGCTGATCATTGGTGGGCACGCCGAGAATAGTCGGGCCTTCGCGCTCGAACTTGCCGCGATTGGTGTAGCCGAGAGCAATGGAGCCGACGAGCGAACTGTTGAAGAGGATGTTGGTGCCGATGGTCGGGCCGACATTGAGGCCTTCGCCAAAGACGGGGATCAGCGCCGTATCCGTATCGCCGCGCGCCGCTGCATCGGCGCCGCGCAGCACGGTCTGTCCGGTGGGCAGGTTGACGGCGAGCGATCCGAAAGGCTGCCACCAGCCGAAGCCGGAATAGGTGGCGGTGCCGGTGATCGACGTATCCGTCGCACCATCATAGGCGCCTTGGGCGCCGTTATTGGTGACGCGGCTGGACATGAAGCCGCCGCGGGTGAGGAAGTCGAGCTTCCAGTCCTCGTTGGGGCGACCGGTGAGTTGCAGGCTGAGCGGCACCAGGATCTGCGTGCCGCTTTCGCGCGTCTCCGGCAGCGTGCCCGGAATTTTTCGCGTTGCGTCCCAGGAGAAGATGCGGACGTCGGTGCCGTAGCTCGCGGTCCAATGTGATGGCGCCGGATCGGCCAATCCCGCACCGGCAGTCCCGACCAGCACGGCGGCCACGCCGATGCCGCGCATTGCGGCGCGTCGTATCAAACCGATTCCCATCTGCACCCCACTTCTCAGCGAGGCGAAGGTGACGGACGACCTGGGCGCTTGCATCCATCAGATGATGGAAGGGCCGAAATATTTCAGCCGAGTGGCCCGGCGAACCCGGTCACCAGCTTGATGAGATCGGTCTGCCGGCTGGTGCCGGTCTTCTCGAACAGGCGGTGCAGGTGGCTGCGCATGGTGGATTCCGCAAGGCCGAGTTGGGCCGCTGCTTCCTTGACACTATCGCCGGCCAGCAATCCGCTGAGCGCGCGCACTTCGCCGCTAGTGAGATTGAAGCGCTCGCTGATCAGCGCCAGCGGGCTCTTGAAATCGATCGATGCCTTCTGGATGAACACCGCAGCCGTGGCTGCATAGGCCTTGCCGATGCGTGTTCGTTCACGCGAGGTGAGTGGTAGCACATAGGCCACCAATTCTTCCTCGCCAAAGCGGCCGAGCGGCGCGGCGATGCCGCCCGTACCGATCGCCCCATCGCCTTCGGACGCGCGCGCGACCAACTCTTCGAGCAACGTTTCGCGTCCCGCTTCACCGAATGCGATCCGTCCTGACGTAATCCGTGCCACGCGTTTGTCGTCGAGCATGGCGACGCCGGCGCGGTTTGCATGGGCGAGGCGGCAATCGGCGCTGACCAGAAACAGCGCCGCCGAGAGGCCGTCGACGACATCCGCCATGGTCTCCGCCTCGGCCCTGGCAAGCTGGATCGTGCGGCCAATGATCATGGCGCGATGCACATGCGGCACCAGTTGCGCCACGCGTGCTTTCGCCTCGGCATCGGCCGGGCCCTGATCGCGATGACGCACCACGGTGAGCGCAACCATGCCGGTGGCGGTGCGCTCCAGATTGGCGGCGATGAAATCCACATAGCCTTGCGGCGCCAGCCATTCCTGGGCGAACCGGCTTTCACGGAGGACGTCGAGCGGCATGATATCGGCGGCGCTGTAGACCTCGCCGAGCGGAAAGAACATGCCGGTGGGAAACAGCGGATTGAGCGGGGCGTAAGTGCTCATATAGGCTTGGGTGTGGTGAGGATCGTCACCCCAGGTGAACATCCGGTTCACGGACAGCGCCAGCGAGTCCTGCGAGAAGATGTTGCCCATCGTGCCTGGCACATAGTCGCAGATGCCGGCCAAAGCCTGTGGCCAGAGATCGGGATCCAGCGCGGCGTCGTAAATCGAGCCGACCAGATCCAGCACATGTGCATCCATTCTTCGCCCCCGCGACTAACTCAGCGCCGGGAAGATAGTACCAGATCGGCGGGATTTGCTAGTGGCTGCTGACGCGCACAGGACAGTGCAGCCGTCATGCAGCGAACGGCCCCGCAGCGATTAGCCGAAGTTCAGTTCATCAGGCCGAGCTTGCTGGCGCCGATATAGAGCGCGAGTACGGCGGCATTGGAGACGTTGAGGCTCTTGATCTCGCCGGGCATGTCGAGCCGCGCCACCACGCTGCAGGTCTCGCGCGTCAGCCGCCGCAAGCCTTGCCCCTCGGCGCCGAGCACGAGGGCAAGGGGGGCGCTCAGCGGCACCGCGCTGATATTCTCGGCGCCTTCGCTGTCGAGACCGACGGTCATAAAGCCGCTCTCGTTGAGCTCGTTCAGCGCGCGGGCGAGATTGGGCACGGCGATGATCGGCACCAGTTCCAGCGCGCCGGAGGCGGATTTCGCCAGCACGCCGGTGGCTTCCGGGCTGTGCCGGTTGGTGGTGATCACGGCATTGACCTTGAAGGCGGCCGCCGAGCGCAGGATGGCGCCGACATTATGCGGATCGGTGATCTGGTCGAGCACCAGCACCATGCCGTCCTGCGGCAGCTCGGAGAGATCGAGGCCTTCCAGCGGTTCGACCTCGGCCAGCATGCCTTGATGAACGGCGTCCGGGCCGAGCCGGCGATCGATTACGTCCGGGCGCACCAGTTCCGGCGTGACACGCGTGTCGATGTTTTCGTCGGCAAGGCGGCGTGCGGCGTTCTCAGTTAGCCACAATTTGCGAATCGTGCGGTTCGGATTGGCCAGCGCGAGGGTGACGGGGTGCCAGCCATAGAGGATGGCGGGGCCATCACCGCCCTGACCGCCGCCGTCACGGCCGCGGCGCGTCGGCCGGCGGCCCTGGTCGCGGGGAGGGCGGGCTGGGCCTCTATCCTGGCCCGGACCCTGATCGCGGCCGGAATCGCGGCCCTTTTGCGGGCCACGCTGGAATCGCTGCTTGCGGTCTTTGTCGCTCATGCCGGCTTGTCTCATGGAGGCCGGGGATTGGCAATTTGCCTTTGGGAACAATGAGGCAGGGAGGAGCGGATAAATCCGTCATGATCGGTTGACTTTGCGGCCGCGCTTCCCGATAAAGCGGCCGCCGGGAGCCCGCTGAGCGGGTGCGCGTTTCCACGTCATCCAAGGCCGTCCGAACACCCCATGGGGTGGACGATGGTGCGATGGCGTCGAGCGGGGGAGTGTCCCGAGTGGCAAAGGGAGCTGACTGTAAATCAGCCGCCTTATGGCTTCGCAGGTTCGAGTCCTGCCTCCCCCACCATTCTGATTTTACTCAACAATCGGCTCTGGCGCACTTCGGCTTGTAAGCAATCCGTAAGCAATTCTGTAAGCAATCCAATTTTCGGTATTTGTTCTGAGTTTTGGCACGCGGCACCGCACGCGGCGCTTGCAAAACCCTCGACGTGCGCTATCTCGGGCTTATTCAAAAACAACAAATTTAAAGGCGGCGCGAATGCCGAGGAAACACCCTTTGCCTGTCTGTCCGCGATGCAGACGGCCGATGAATTTCAACGGGACATCCGGGCAGTTCGTCTGCCTGATCTGCAAGAAGGCAGACCGAGACAGCGAACGATCGCCAAGATTAGAGTGAGATTTGTCGCGGCTGCTCGTGTGCCTCACACAGCAGAAAGTCCGCCGGAGAAAGCGGGAGAGGTGGCCGGGAAAGTGGGGATACGCGCTTGCGTAGCGGTGCACTGAGTCATGGTCACGCGGTAGGATGGGTATCGGCGGCCTTGAGTCGCCAAAACGCCGAAAGGCGCCCCGTGCAACCGAGAGCGCCCTTCTTAAACTTGAACCCGTACCGCGGACAGCAGCACCGGCCTCCCAAGCAAGGCAGTTTATAAATCCTACCAAGGATTCGGTAAAGCTACCGGCGGTCGTCACCTACAGGCAAAACGACCAAATGCAAGTTCCTCCAAAGAAATCTTTGAAGGCGGCGAAGGCCGCAACAAAAGCGGCCCAAGCCGCTGCCAGTCAGCTCGAGATGGAGCTGGTGGCGTTTAGGACCGGGAACCGGGCCATCCCGATAAATATCGACGTGACCGGGGACACCGTCTGGGCGACCCAGCAGCAGATGGCCGACCTATATGAGATTGACCGCTCAGTCGTCACCAAGCATATCGCCAACATCTTCAATGACGGCGAATTGGATCGTGATGCAGTAAGTGCAAAATTTGCACAGACTGCAAGTGATGGGAAAACCTACGAAATCCTCCATTACGATCTAGATATGATCTTGGCGGTGGGCTTTCGCGCAAAATCGCCGAAGGCCGCTGAGTTCCGCAAGTGGGCCTCGACGACGCTGCGGTCTTATATCGTTGAAGGCTACGCCCTCAACCAGGCTCGGCTGGAAGCGGACCCGTTGGCGCTCAACCGGCTTGCAGCGTCATTGCGGGCGATCCGGGCAAAAGAGAAGAATATCTACGCTCAGGTTCGCGAGTTTTTCAAAGAAGCATCGACAGACTATGACTCGGCAAGCAAGGAGTGCCGGTCGTTCTACGCTCTCCTTCAGGACAAGTTGCACTACGCAATTACCACGATGACGGCATCGCAGATCATTCTCGACCGAGCTGATCACAAGCAGCCCAACATGGGGGTGCAATACTTTGAAGGAAATATGCCCAAGGTTGACGAGGCCAAGGTCGCCAAAAACTACCTTGGCTCAGACGAGCTTTTCACGCTCCACATCCTATGTGAGCAATTCCTGCTTCTCGTGGAATCAAAAGCGCATCGGCAGCAAAAAATGCTGATGAAGGAGTTGGCGAAAAAGTTGGACGAGCTAATGAAGCTAAACGACTATCCGGTTTTCCCCGGCTACAAGGGTCGTTACGACAAGGATATCGCGATGAAACACGCGACCGAGGAATACGCTCGTTACCTGGTTCGGCTTCGTAAGGAAGATCGTGCAGCGTTAAATTAAAACTCGAAAGCCCGCTCCGGCGGGCTTTTCTATTTCACCACATGCAGCCCATACCCGGCGATCACGCGCCGGGCCGCGTCCATGACCTCCCGCCGATCCAGAAGGGCCAATACCTGCCCGAGCGTATGGTCGGCATCGCGCGGCCCAGGCTCAAGATAAGCGTTGAGGAAGGTCTCAAGATCGAGCAGGGCCTTTGCGCAGGTCTCGGCGTCTCGTGACTCCATCACATCCCCCAAACCTTCATTGGCACTTAGTTCAGCCAATCCTTTAGCCAAGCTTTAGCTCGAAAAATAAAGCCAGCGTTCCCGTTCTTCTTCAAAAGGAATTCGCACGCGGCTCTTCGATTGTCGACTGACGACACCCATTTGCGATCGTCGGCATCTAGGCCAGACGCACCGAAGCGGTCGAATTTTCTAAGGGCATCCCCTTCGAAAATGTACAAAACGTAGGAGCCAGATGAAGCGTACTCTCGACACTGCTTTAGCGCTATTCCAACCCTCAGTTCGGCGGGTTTTTCTCGAACGGCGGGGAAGCCCTGTGGTACTGCGGTCGTATACGAGGTCTCATCTTGGGCGACCGCCTCCGTTACTAACAATACGGAAATTATTGCGACAGCTGTCTTCACGAAACTCTCCTGAGTTTCTACCCCCGCTTCACGCGGGCGCCCGTGAACTGGATGATCTCGGCAGCCGAAATCGCGCCCTGCGCTTGTTGGCCCGGTCCAAGTCGCAACACCTTGATATAGACGTTCTGGCCCGGCTTGATAACGGTTGAGGTCACAGGCGGCGAATATGATGTGTAAGCAGTGTTGCCGGCGAAGGTGGTGTGTGCGCTTCCGCCCGTTGTAATCTGCACAGCCTGATTTGTCTGGTTCTCTCCCACAATTACGAAGTGTGTGCCTCCTTGCGCCTGTGTTGTCTCTGCGGCCTTAAGCAGAACGTAATCCTGCACAGTCTCCGCCGACGTATAGGCATTTCCGCGAGAAACGATGCGCCACGTATCGGACGAGATTTGTTCAGCGGCCACACCGCCTGTAAATCCCATGTCTTGGTATTTCGTCCCGCAGCCCGCTAACATCAGCGCGATCGCAGCTATCCCCCAAAGTTTCATTTCAGTCTCCCCAGACCCAATATAACCTTCGGTATTCTATCGGGCCGGCAACACGCTCGACTATATGCTTTTGGTCTAATCGCCCTTCTTTGGTCGGGCACTTACTCGGCTCCGCGCCACCCGCCGAGTGATCTCAACATTGCCGGCGATGTAATCGCGCCTCGTCCCCTCCATGTCCGACTTCTGCATGTGGTCGGTGGTGTCCTCGATCGACGCGCCCGATGCTCGGGCTTCGGTGCCGCCGCCATGTCTGGCGCGGGCATTCCAGACGTCCTTAGGCACCCCGGCCGCGTCTGCGACATCTCGATACATGCTGTAAAAGACGCGATAGCGGACCGGGTCGCCGTTTTCGTCGGTGACATATGGTCCGGCTCGCTGATCCTCCGGCACGGCGGCCAGTGCGAGCTGGAAGAGCGGATACTCCATAACGTCAAACTGCGCGGCGTGACCGGTCTTGAGGCGCGACAAATCCAGGATCCCGGTCTCAAAGTCCTCGAAGCGGAGGCCTGGCCGCCAGACCTTGCCGCCGCGAAGGATCATGTCGTCCGTCACCTCGACGGTACGCGTCGGCATCCAGTAGCCGATGGCATCGATCTGGCTGATGGTGAACTCGAACTGCGCTGCGACGGCGAGAGCAACTGAGCGTCCGCGGCGCGTGCCCATCTCTATCCCCTTAAGCACGATCGCTTCGGCCTGCGCATAGGTCATCACGACCTTCGGCGCCTTCTTCGCCTTGCCGAGCTGTTTTTCCACGTTCTCTCGCCTGAACTCCATGCCATCGGTCATCTCGGCGAGCTTCAAGCAGTCGGCCAGGCCAAGCTCGCAGCCGTAACTAAGAATGATGCGAAAAATCTGGATGATGGCCTTGGCCAGTCGTTCGCGCGGCAGGCCGCCCGGCTTGGCGGGTTTGCGCACTTCGCGAAACCAGTGCCGCAGATCCGCGCCGGTGAGGGCGGAGATACGGCGCCGGCCGGCGGTTTTGTCCAAGGCGGTCAGCCAGGTGACATAGCCGCGCTGCGTGTTATGGCGAGTGTCATGAAAAGGGGACTGCTTGTCGGTCTGATAGCATCGGATCAACGAGCCTACCGTGCCGTCATATACCGGCCGGGTATCGACCTTGCCGGCGTTCAGCCAGTCCTGCATTTCCGACCATAGGTCGTTACAACGGTTGAACATGGCGGTGACGCCAGCCAGCGAGTTCAGGTCGCCATGGAGGCGCACTGTCGGTGGCTGGAAGCCGGCGGCCGCGGCGCGCTTTGCGGCATACCAATAGGCCTCACGCGCACCCGATGGCCGCGTGATGATCCTAAAGCCGCGGCCCGTGATCTCGACTGCGATGCCGCCGACCATCAGGGCGTTGTGTTTCCGGGCCATCGAAGTTTTCCTTGCCGTCCGGCTTGAACGGCACCACCCGGACGCGGGCGCTTATAGTCGCAGTATTTGAAATCCCGTCAGCGGCGGGTGGCAATGCAATTCCGTGCCGCGTCTTGAAATACTCGACCACGGCAGGCCAGAAACGGCCGCCCATGAGTTCATCCACTCGGGGGAGACCGTGCTTGTCTTCCAGGTATTTCGCCTTGCTAGGCCACTCCTTAGCGCGAGCTGCCCCCATCACTTCCACAGCGATGCGGTCCTCGTCGGGGTACATCGGGATCGGGGGCTGCTCGCGCGCCATGGCTCACCGCTTCTCCGCTGTCGTGATATCGATCTTGAGACTCTTGAGGACCGATCGCGCGCGGTTGGTCAGCTTGGTTTCGTCAAAAAACGGATAGCGCTTCCGACGGTTCTGGCTCGCGTCATACTTGCCATTCTTGAAACCCGCCCGGGTGCGGACGTTCACGGCGTCATCCATCGGGACCATACGTTCTGGATAGTCTCGACAGCCGTAGAAGGCGATCCCCAGCGTATTTAGCTCACCAACCAAGAATGCGTGGTAGCGCAGCATCAAGCCAGCACGAGTAAGTTTCTTACCCTTGCTAAGGGCGCCGATCTTTTTTGTCGGCTGTGGGAAGGCCGTTGCCGCTTTCAAGTCGGCCGTGATTTTGCGTAGCCACTCGTTGCTGATGACAACGTTGTCGATGTCGCCACCATTTTCGAGATGATGACGTTCGGTAAGCTCAAGAAAGACGGCAACGCGGCTGGCGCTATTCAATTCCGCGTTACATGCGGCGCGATAGATGTCCCAAGAAATGGCGTGGAGCGCTTGAAACTTCTTGTCGTCTTCATCTGAGATTTTGCCTGGCGCGTTCCAGGGCTCGAGCAGCTTGGTTGCCTTTTTATGCCAATGGTTCAGTAACTCGATCCCCTGACGCTCCAACACCCATTCGTCGCTGCCAATAGGTATATTCCCGAAGATCGGATGAAGCTTTTTCCCAGGCACGATCACCGGCGGTGGATTGTCCGTCGCTGTCGGTGCCATGGAAACCCGGTCAGAAACAAGCGGAAGTGCGCGAACAGTATTAGGGCTGGTTGTCTGTAGCACAGTCGTATCCTCCGATCAGTGAACGATGGTAAGGGGGCGGCTCCTTATCGAGCCGCCCTTTTCTTAAGAAGCTGCGCGCAGAACTGCAGCGACATTCGCCATTATGGTCTTGAAGCCATCCTCGTCCGGCATGAAACAGGACTTGGCATATGAGGCAGAGCTCACAAATTCCAGCAGCACACTGGCTTCGCTGATGCTCGTCGGCTTGAACTCGATAATGTCTTCCTCGGCAGCACTGAGTGTGCGATGCGCCTTCGCAAGCCGACGCTCCGCGGCTTTCTTGCCCCTCGGAACTGTCCGTTCGATGGCTGCGATTTGATCGTCGCACTGCCGCAACAGGTTCGTGAACCGCGCTTCGATCTGCGGATGGTCAACCGCAGGCGCTTCGGCCAGCTTGCGATCGCGACCCTTCTCGATGTCTTCCCGCGAACGGTAAAACCACTCGGATGGTGGAATGACGACCGGCTCTTTTCCTTCGGTGGTAATGGTTGATGCCGGTGTGAGCCCACCCAGGACCTTTATCGAGCCCCTCTTAAGCGGGATTGCCTCATCTGCAGCGATTGCTTGCCCAAGCGCATATTCGGCTGCGGCGAAAGCTGTGATCAAATCGGAAAGGTCGGATCGCGTGCCGACCGAAAAATTGGGGAGTGGTGCAGAGGCCTCGATCGATCCAAAAGATGAAATCCGTTCTGCAGTTTGTGCTGTCGTCATATGATTGCCCTCGGTTGATGTTGTGTTGTGACCTTGGTGGCCGGTCACTAGGCCTTCCACCAGCGCAAGCAGTGCTCTGGATACGGTTCGGGGAAGGGAGGCGGTCTGACGCCGTCCCGCTTGAAATATTGGTCGAAAGTTTCCTTGCCGTGGTGCCAATACAAACGCTGAGCTGAGAGGCGGCGAGACGGCTTCATGCTGCCACCTGCTCAACGTCAGCGTCCTGCGCGACCCAGCCGAACAGCGTCGGCCAGAGCGGATCGAAGTGATTGGTAATTTCATTAAAGGCGGCTTCGGCCGCGCGCTCAACGATGGTGATGTGTTCAGCGGGCCAGACGGCTGTGGCCTGCGCTGCCGGCGTCCAGTGGGCGCTCTCGAATCCTGTCTGAACTTCTGCCGGCGTTTTGTGGAAGTAGCCGGTGCACTGTCCCACCGTTCCGAAGCGGAGCGCCAGCATGCCGATCTGGCGCTGCTGCGCTAACGAAAGGCGGTCCCAAGCAGCGCCAGCATCGAAGCCGACGAGCTCGTCATAGGTCGGCAGACGATCTTCAAGAGGAATTTCGTTGGGCTGGTGGTGAAGCGGCATCGTTTGCTCCCGTCATACGACGAGAGAATTATGCATTATCGCACGCCACTATCAATGCATAAATGCACATTCACCGATAATTAGATGCTATTTCTCTCAAGAGGTCGTAATTGAGGGGTGAACGTATAATATCTTCTACTATGCCCAATATCCGGCAATCTATTTTCTCTTCGAAGCTGCTGAAGCGAATGCTGTTGAGTTTCTCTCGCCAATTTTGGGGCGAGAATTGGATAAGCTCAAACGCGTTCCTGCGATATCTGAGCAGGCGACTTGTCAGTTCGATTCGAAAGGTTTCGGTACACCGGCGTTCAACGATGGCCATAACAGCGTGCCGGTCGTGTAATAGGTCAGGATGTTCTTTTAGGTAGTGGCTTTCGAACCTGCTGCAGAGGACATACTCATTATGGTGCGCCATCGGCTCCCCGGCAGTGCCCTCGACGTAGCATGCAAACAGGTCTCTAGGCTTGGAGCCGGCGACCGTCAGATTAAGCGGTGGATGCTCGGTTGCGGCAAGGGTAGGGTCCTGCCAGCGGTCAACAGCGATTGTACCGATTACCGGCGTAAGCGCGGAAAACTTGGTCTCGATGTCGAGGATAGATCCATTCTTTCCCCATATCTCCGGATCAAACGATTCCGCTGGATGAAACGCGCGCGCCGCCAACTCGATTTGATCGGCATTCGCCAGGAAGGGGGCAGGGCTAATTCCGGTAGCTTTCGCGATCTTATTTAGTGTGGTGGTGGTTAGCGTAAATTTGTGGGCCGGATCGTTGAGCGCCCGAGTGAGTGTAGTCGTCGCAATGCCCGCTCTCTTAGCGAGCGCCGACGGCTTCAGGTCCAGTTCGGTGAGAACCGCGCGCACGTATGCAATGGAACCGTTCAGAATCGTCATGGTGTCTCATCATAAGTTATCCGACGTGTGTATACGATGCATGAATACCTTGCGGACCATTTTGAAATGTGCATTAATGCAGTATGCACATCCCGACTGAAGCGTTGAATATCGAGCGTGTCTTGCGCAATGCCGGCGTTTCGCTGGGCGTCGTACTAGCGGATGCGAGGGTCGATCGATCAACCTGGTCTCGATGGAAGTCGGACAAGACAAGTCCTCGCATCAAGAATTGGCAAGCCGTTCTCGACGCTGCGAGCCTCAGGCTCAATGCACCGTGTACCCCATCTCCCGGTGATACATCGGCCCATGCTCCGCAATCATTGCCGCATCCCATAGCCGATACAGCTCGACCGCACGCTGACGCTCCCAATTCGGGCGGGGGAGGCGGCGCGTGATCTTTGGCGGCTTCATTTCATTCTCTCAGGTTGGCCGGTTGACGGACGGGTGCGTGGGATATCGCACCCGTCCGTCCCGACACGCCCGCTCTGCACCGGGGCAAATGCAGCCTGCAGGCGATCCAGTTTCGCAGCATGCCGTCCAGTTTCCACACGAAGCCGGCTTGCTGCGTTTTGTTAGTTGCGTGGCGTAGCGCCTTTCGTCCCAGCCATAGGGACACAGGTGATGTCGGAAAAATCCGAAAAACGGTCGGAGCGTATGAGTGAGTATCTGTTGAGTGAGGCGTCCAGCCTTCTTCGACAAGTCGCCGGCAACCGTCGGGCTGATGAGTCAAAGAAGGCTGTGCTCCGCCGCGTAGGGCGCGTGGTCAAGGACTGGACCCCGTCGCGCATCAAGGACGTCTGGTACTGCGACAAGCGCGTACGCATCCGGGCTGCCGAAGTCGAGCAATTGCGAACGCTGGTGAGCCAGCGCGAAGAACCCAAGGCGGATGTTGATGAACTTGTTGCAACGCTTCATGCGCGGGTCGAACGGCTCGAAAGCTTGCTCGAAGCAACCGCTCCGGCGCCGGATGGCGCGCGGCTGCCTGCGTCTCGGGTGCTGCTCCGCGAAGTGGGCGGAGAGCCTGGCGCTCTGGATTGATCCGACGATCGAGACCGATAGCAATGCCGGCGGTGCCGTATGAGCATGAATTACGGCGTGGTATTTCCATCATTCTGGACCGGTGCGACTGGCCGCGCGCTGCGTCAGGACGTCGATGCGCAGGTCGTGGCGCTGTACCTGATGACGTCGCCGCACGCGAACATCATCGGAGTCTTCCGATGCCCCATCCAGTTCATCCAACTCGAAACAGGAAGGCCCATCGAAGGGGCTTCGAAGGGGCTTACCAAGCTCTGCGAACTTGGATTCTGCACCGTCGATCCGGACACCGAGACGGTCTGGGTGCACGAGATGGCCAACTACCAGATCGGACCTGCGCTGAAGGGCGCGGACAAACGCATCAAGCACGTGCGTCGCTTCTACGAAGACATCGAAAATGCCCAGATAAAACAGGCGTTTTTCGCGAAATACGGTGCTGCGTACCAACTGCCTGAGCCGCAAGTTTCGACCGAAGCGGTTAGCCCCATCGAAGGGGCATCGAAGCCCCTTCAAAGCCCCATCGAAGCCACTATCACTATCACCGACACTATCACTATCACACCTCATCCTTCGGATGAGGGCTCGCAAGCAAAATCGAAATCGCGCGCAAAACCAAAAACGCCACCTCCGGAAGGTCAGGCGCTCGACGATCTGCGCGGGAGCTTTTGGCTGCATGCCGAAGCGAAGCAGATCCCGGCGTCGGTGATTGCCGATCAGTTCGATCGGTTCCTGGATCATCACCGGGCCAAGGGCACCACGTTCGTGGACTGGGCCGCTGCCGGGCGAACGTGGCTGAAAAACACCGTGAAATTCGAAGCTGAACGCCAGCAGACGCGGGCGACCACAGGCACGCCGCGCGGCGGCTACGCCAAAATTCTCGTCGATCGACACATGGAGCGAGCCACCAATGGCACAAGCACTTTCGACAACGACCTGCAGCGATTACCCGACTTCTCCGCCCCTAGACTTGCCACTCGCACGTGAGCTCGCCGTCGTTCGGTCGGGGATGCGTGAGGGCGGCCTCACCGCGCAGTTATCGGTAGCGCTCGCAGGAAAGCTGCGCGGCCGGCTGGATCTGCTGCGGCGATCCGTGAAGCAGGCATCGATCGGTGAGCTGGAGGAGCGGGTCGCCAAGCTCATGCTGGCATGGCCGGTGACCGGTGGTCACAGTGAGATCGACGCCATGTTGCGGGTCCGGCAGTACGCGGAAGACTTGCTTGGTACGCCGCTGTGGGCTGTCAGGGACGCCTGCAGGGACGTCTCGCGCGGTGCCGTGCCCGGTCTCAATCGCGACTTTCCGCCGTCTTCGCCACGACTCCGTGAAATCGTGGATAGCTATGTCAGCGCCGTCCATAAGGAAGCCGTCGAAATCAAGGAAGTTCTGCAGGCGCCTGAGGTGCTGCCGGATGATCCCGAGAAGGCAGCGGCGCTGAAGAAGATCATTGGCGACGGTCTGCGCAATCTGGCGGACTTGATGCGAGAAAAGGATCGGCAATTTGCCGGACCGCCGGCACCGTCGAAAACGCCGTTTAAGCGGCTATCGATCTCTGAGTGCGCCGAGCTCTACAAGACACGGCGGCTGCCAGGCATGCCGGCGCTTGACGTTACGGATAGCGTCACGCGTGACGGAGACTTTCATGAGTGAGATCCGCCTCGATGCTGCCAAGGCTGAGCGCATGATTGCCCAGACGCTGCGGGACGAGCACAAGATGCTGCCAGCTCAGGCCAATGCTGCGGCCGAGCATCTTTGCCGGCGGCTCAAGAGCGCGATGCCGACACCGGGCGCTCAGCAGCTCTATTGGTACCGCTTAATCGGGCACTATCCTCACCATGACGAGAGCTTCAAGAAAGCACTGGCGGAAAAGATAATCGACGCGGATACCCGGGTGGCGATGAAGATCTGGGACATCGTGCGCGATCACTGCGAAGACCTGCCGCCTACGGTTGCGGAGGCTCGGCGCTATTGAGGACGACAGATCAAACAGAATCACTGGTCCAGCAGCTCGTAGTCCTCTTTGAGTTCGAGGGTAAGAGCTCCAACGAACCGAGCGCAGTCGATATGAGCGAGGGTGTCGGCCTGGTTAGTCACGGCGGTCCATCCGGGGCCACTCGATGTTTTGACGTGCATAATACTAACCTGGAGATCTCTGGGGCAGCTCGCATTATGATCCATGCGTTCGCGGAAGAGATGTGCAAGGTCGGATTTCGAGATCAGCGTTTTAGGCATGGTTTCGCACCTTTCAGGCAGGAGCTTACCAGCAATGGATTGCTAGGGAAGCTTGGCTCTCCGATCGGCAAACAAATTGTAAATGTCCCGAAGCTTGTCCTGCGTCAGTTCGGTTGCGTATCTGACCGCGTCGGGCTGCTTCCCGTCTGCTGTGAGAGCGACGACACTCCAGTTTGTTTCGAAGCGTGTGTCATCAATTCGAGAGACGCTGACTGTAGTTATCCTATCGCAACCGGGCAAAGCGCGAAGCTCTTGCAGGATGATCAGTTCAAGGTCTCTTTTTGCGATAAGCTTCTTCGCCACGCGGTTGCTCCCGTTCGGGTTGCGACGCGTGCGCTTGTACAGCCGATCTACGATCATGCAAGCGGAAACCGGAGACATGCAAAAAAGAGTGTCTCTACAGTTCAGCTAGCTCTCCAGGTCGTACTCTTTCGCCAACTCGATACTGCAACGGATCACTGCATTCCGGAACTCCGGATTGTCATCGTAGCGGCCAGACATCGCCCTCCAGCTGTCGTTCATGGGAACGATTATAATTGCTTTGGCCTGACGACTGTCGGGCTCGATCCTGAGCATAAGGGCCAACCAGTATCGCAGATCTTCTGCTCGCTTGCGGGCAAGAGGCGCTGGCTTCTCCATATTCCTTCAACCGATCAGGCGACGCTCTTGAGCGTGATGTCTGATGCCTCAACCTCAAGTATGCAAACCTGTTCCGGCGTTTTGCCTGATCGCCCAACTATATTCGCTCGAGATCTCGACCCAGCGAACAAGCTCATTCTCCACAGTCTTCCATTCGCCCGCCACGGCGCCGAAGCTTCGATCGGCGAAACGCTCGTGCAGCGTCATTATCGCGGCAAGAGCATTTCTCTCGGCAACAGCCACTGCTCGCGACGTGTGAAGCGTCAGATATTCCGTACTCAGACAAAGAACCAAGTGGCGCGCTTCCTCCAGAGAGCAATGGGACGCGGTTCGCATCACAGACAAACAGTAACGGGCTTTCAACAGGCTAATCGAATCGCTCATGAAACATTAGCTAACACGCAAAGGGATTATCGTCCGTCAGGAAACGGACGCAGCAAGCATTTTGCACACGCCGCTCCCTTCCAACACGGCCACGATGAGGGCAAAGAAAGAGCAGGGGCATGAGGAAAGAACGAACCAAACCGCCTGTCCTTGCTAGGGATCCGGTAGAGCGCGTTGGGAACCTACTTCGGACGGTGCCGTCCGTGAACAGGCTGAAGGGCAAGAACAAGCTCGACGCGCGACAGGCCAACGCGGCCGAGGAATATCGAGATGCCTACGAGACTATTCGAACAAGCCTTGGAGGAGCGATGGATTTTGATCGGGTGAGGGGAGGCGGCGGGTCAGTTGCACCGGCTGAGGCCGCCCTTATCGCTGGTGAGAAGCTTCGCAAGGTGAAGACGATAGTAGGCCAGCGTGCCATTCTGATCGTTGAGCACATCGTCTGCCAAGGGCGGACAGTCGAGGAATGCGCCCGGATCATGTACGGGTATGTGGACGGGCAGGCGACATCGTCTCGGGATGTGAACTATGTCGGCCGAGCGCTACGTGAGGCCCTTAGCGAAATGGCCAACGCGTGGCATCCCATCCAGAAGCGCCAGCCTATCCGAGGGATGAGCGCATCTCGCTTAGATCAGGTCGTTGGCGCGGCCGGTGTGATAGATGTGTCAACAAAGCCGTATGTGATGCGTGGATAGTGCATTTTGCTATTTGGCGTCGGGTGGAAGAACCTTGCGGCGGACATCTGGCGTGGCAACTTCGTCGTGTCCGCTACGGCTGCTGTAAAACATCAGGGCCATAAGCCCGCAGCCGATAAGAAGCGAGAAGAACGTACCCAAACCCAGTGCGATCCAGCCATGAACCGACATCGTCACGTCTTCCGACGTCCAGGCCATGCTTGCCCAGACAACTGCAAAAACGAGGAAGGAGAAAAGAACCATAAGCAGCAGAAGCTGAGACAGACTTAGCTTTTTGCTGGTTGAAGCTGTGCTCATGTTGCCCTCCATTGGCTGGATGCTCTGACGCATCCGATGCTCATCATGTAGGCGTAGTAATGGTGCACTGCGATTGGACAGTTCGTCCATGGCTAGGCTACCACCGCGACGTTATACACCCTTTTCGGACGCACGCGACTTTCATGTGTTCGGATCGGTCCGAATGTTTACAAGTGCGGCAGACTCTTGACAGTCTGACAGACATACCCCAGATTCTTGCTACACGCGTGATTTGCGCCCGGGCCAGAGATGGTGCCGGGCTTTTTCGTAGAATACTCGGTGTTATCGATCTTCCTAAACGCAACGCGCGCAGCGCGACCCCAGCCCATTGGCCGGGGCTTTGACGAGTCTGACGATCCAGACGCCTGCGTCAGGGGCTCTGCTTTATGAGCGTGATAGCTGGTTTTGGAGGTCGCGCACCGACCGTATTTGCTTTCAGTGTGCATTGGGCAATCTTGGCCTCGTCCAATGCCTCGCGGCATGTGGAGTAGACTTCGCCAATTTTGTCCAGGTAGTCGCGGTGTGTCTTAATCAGATCCGCAGCCGTGCCGGTTATCTGCAAATATTCTGGGTTTTGCAGAGCATGCTCAAGGTCGGTTAGTTGTTGAATAGCGACAAGGCGATCGTTCTGCAGACCAACGACAGTTCCTGTTGCAGTATTTACAATGTCATCGAAGTCACGGAACACTTTTGCTCCCACTTGGGAGTAGGGCAGCGTTTCGATATAGACGTCTTGTACCGATGTCGCGATCGTGTCGGGTGCCCCAAAATTGCGGCCATACTCTAGCAATTGCTCGGGTGTTGGCGCTGGACCGGCTGCACCACTTAGGAAAACGGATAGCGATGAGTGTTGCGAGACTTTGTCCACTGCCCCTTTCGTATCGGCTGAGAAGCCGAGGATCTTTCCGAAGCCGACGCTGACCTCAGCGCGATTGGCCTTGGTGCTTGCGTTGACTTCAATCACGGAAGTCAGCCGTGCATCGAGAGTAATTCCGAAACCAACTCGCGAAATGAAATGCTGCCCGCAAAGTTTTGCGAAACCTTCTTTCCCGTTGGCCTCGAGCCGTCCAAGTGCGGTAGTGGTTGGGTCGCCGTCATCCATCGCATACTCATCACCGACATAAACCATGTACATGTCGATGAACTTGCTTGTGGATTTGAAGGCATTTCCAGAATAATCGCTCGCGCCGGCTCCAAATGTGAACAGGTCATAGGCGACATTCAGCGACCCGCCCGTTGTTCGGTTAGACCGATGGTCGCTAAGCGTGTTGATTTCGCTGAACTTGTAGACGTTGTGTTTATTCGGGGCTCCCAATGCGAGCGGATATGGAACGATCTTCTTGGGGGTTATGCAAACTTCAAAGAGTTTCGACGTCCACAAGTCGAAGCCTTTTCCAAGCAGCGACTTGGCAATGGTTTCACGGGTTTTCGCTAAGTCTGAAGCTCGTTTGACGGCGGTTCCAGCATCTTTGGTTGCTGTGGGTGCAAGGTCGGGCGGGGTGGTCGCCAGTAATTCGCGGTCTTTATCTGTCAGCGATGGCGCGAAGGTGGAAAGTGGGAGACGGATCATCTCAGCGGATGCGCTGGTTGAGAAAGCAGCACAAGCAAGCATCGCAACAAGGCGCATGAATCCTCCAGAATGCAAAGTATGAAGTATGCAATCCGGACGAGAGTAGCAGCCCGCTGCGATTCCACAATCGTCTCATCAACTATATTAGAAACGCACGGCATGCGGTTCCAGTTATGGAACTGCTGGCTCGGCGCGGAAGACCTAGGACTGTGTATGATTCAGATCCCACGCAGCCAGATCAACACTGGGGACTCTATGAGGCTTCTCAGTGGACCGTCCGTACAACCATAGAGCAGGCCGACGCCAAGCTGTCTCTGGCGCTGATGGCAAGAAGGCGGCGCTGAAGGCGATCCGGCTGGGTTGGTCGTTGCGATCACTTGAGGTGAATCGCCCAGATTGGTGCCCGCATTATACCACGATCGCCAAGTGGCGCCGGGACGATGTGCATTTCGATCGCGAGTTTCGTCGCGCGGTAAAGGAGCGGGGAATAGGTTGGAAACGCCGCGATTTGTGGCGCCGCTGCACTCGGAAATACACGGATGCTCTGCCTGATCTGATGGCGGAAATCCGGTGTGGAGGGTCCTTCACCAAGAGCTGCGAGGCGAGAGGCTGGGGCGATTCTTCGTTTCGCAAGTTTGTGAAGAAGCACCCAGCCGTGCGTGAAATGGCGTCGGACGTGTCCAAGCTCTGCAAGGTGCTGCGATACGAAAATCAGGGCAATGATTGGTGGGCGCCAGTCTTCAAGCAGCCTACGGACCGCGACTTGGCGGCGGTTCGGGCGCGGGCCGCTCGGCTTTCGGCTCGGATGCTCAAGAAAGTTCAGGCTGAAGTTTCCGCTGAGATCGACCGGCGGTCCTTGCTTTATGCCCGGAGCATGGCGCGTGCGGAGAAGGAAGCTGCCAAGCTTCAGCGAGATCGGAAGCAACTCGTCAACAAAACGGATCGCGTTCAGGGGCTGAAGCTTCGCGCGTCTTTGTTGAAAGATGAAGTCTATGCGGCTGCGGAGCGCGCCGTATCGAAGCAGATTGACCCAATCGACCGCGCCGACATCATCACAGACATCGTCATGGCGGTTCTGGGGAACGAAATAGAGCTGAGCGACATCCCGGCGGCAGCCAAGATGTTTGCTTCCGAGCACATGGAAAACTTTCGGTCCAAGAAGATCGCGTCGCTGGACGAGCAACGCTTTGACGACGGTGACGAGACATATCTCGATAGCGTCACAACCGATGATTTTGACTACGCCGATTGAGGCAGCGACATGCAACTGCGTTCCGGCGATATGGTGCGTGATGGGCGCCGTTTGATGAAAATCTGCGACATCAGCAATGATGTTGCCGATTGCATCTGGTTCGATAGCCGGGGCCAGGTTCATCAACGCATGTGTGACGTGGAACAGCTTTCGCCCTTTTGGTTGTTGAGCAGCCCAAAATCGACATGGCCGGACATCAATGACGTGCCGGAAAAGCCGAAAGCGACGATCGCAGAGAAGCTAGCGCAGGCCAAGGCGAAAGCGACGAAGCCGAAGCTTTCGAAGAAAATCAGGCGAGAAGCCACTTAGTAATTTGCGAGCATCGCATGGCTACAAAAGTGATCCAATTGAAACCGTCACTGAGAAGCCCGGAGCGCATGCGACGAAGGAGAAACTCATCCGCGGCCACCGCGCAATGGTGACGAGGCAGCGTTGCGGAAATGAGCTATCGATGCGCTCGAAGCCCAGCGACGCAAGTACGATGAATTTCATCTTGCCAAGGCCATCATCATTCCATCGGATCGCACATTCAGCATGTCATAGTCGGAAAGCACGGTGTCGATAGCAGTATCTTCCATCGATGGTGTGATCGTTGCGGCCATCTGATTCAGCCCGACAGGAAAACGTGATTTTGAAGCAAGTTTTGAATAGTGCCGATATGCTCAACCCTTTGGGTATGGGACTGGGAACCGATTTTGGCCGTAGCGTTTTAACGGCGGCGCTGGGATGCAGTGCGCCGTCGAGCAGAATTAAAAATGGCCAAAGACGTCTACTCGGCTTCGGCCGCGTCGAATTAGCTGAGCGGTGAGGCATGGGAACTCTGAAGATTCGCGAGTACAGTCTTGTTGGGAGCGGTCGCTCAGTAGGCAACGACGGTGGGCTTATTTCCATCGCCGATGAATCCGCTGGGGTGATGGATCAGCCGCCGGTTTCATTCACCTCGACCCATGGTGTGTCGGCGGCATTCTCCCCAACGACGTGGTTTGTCGGCATCGAAGCGGATGTAAAATTCTGCTTCAAGGTTGGCGCCACTCCAGTGGCAACGCAGAACATGTTGCATATTCCGGCAGACACAATTTACTTTTTTGCAGTCCGACCTGGCGCCGGAATGAAAGTGTCGGCCGTTGCGGCGGCATAGGTACAGATCTGTAGAACAGCTCGGATACAAAACCGTTGTCGGTTATTCGAGCTCCGCATTTCGATGCGATGGATTTACCGGCAACTGCCGTTTCTCTAACGAGAGATTATTATGTCTTGTTCAAGCTGCGCTGATCGTCGTGATGCCATCGTCCGTGCTGGCAAGGCGCTGGTGCGAGGCGACGTCAAAACAGTCGCGGTAGAGACCGCGGATGTCGCGCGTTCAAGCGTTCATAGCGTCTCGTCGGCACTCAGGCAGCAGACTGCAGCCGCCCGCCAGCGCCTGACCATGCGCCGCTGACGTGCAAATCAATTACGATTTTACGCCCGTCCTGAAGATATCGAATGCGCTCAAGGCGGCAGGCACAAAGGTGCCGCTCATCCTCAATCGAGCGATTAACCACACCGGCGACAAAGCGCGCAATCAGATGCGCACTGTGCTGGTCGGTCAGACCGGTTTGAAGCGAAAGACGTTGGTCAAGGCGATCAAGTCTCGCAAAGCATTCGGCCCCGGCGCTTATACGATCTATTCCAAGGGCGGCGATGTCCGGCTCAAGTTCTTTGGTGCGCGAGAGACGCGCGCTGGCGTGAGCGCTGCTCCTTGGGGAAAGCGGCGTGTATATGCAGGCACGTTCATAAAGGGCGGCAAGTTTCCTAAGCGCAAGGCGCTGAACATGGGCGGTCACGTCTTCAAGCGCAAAAGTCAGAGTAGGCTGCCGATCGAAGGCGGGCGTTCCGGCCTTTATATCGCCGAGGAGATGGTGAGCGGCCAGTCGGAATCTGCATTCAACGCCACAATCGACCGCGAGCTTCCTGGCCGCATCGCCCACGAGCTCTACAGGGTGCTCGGATGATCCGGAAAAAGTTGCCAAAATGTCACGGGTCCTCCCCGATGCGGCCCACCCCTCTGCGGGCGTAGTGCGGCCCGGCGGATCGCTAGCGTCAGGGCACCAAATCTATGCACCAGGGCAATGAGATGGACGACCCGCTCATCGGAATCCGCGAAGCCGCACGCCAGATCGGCATCAATCACTCGACATTGAGCCGTCAAGTTAAGGCCGGCCTCATTCGATCGCACGACGGATTGGTCAAGCTTTCCGAGGTGTTAGAAGATCGCGCCACCAACATCGACAATTCGTTGTGGGCCCATCGCAAGAAGGATGGAGCCGCGCCGGCCACTGAGGTGGTGCATGCACCACCGGATCCCGAAAGAGTGGTGCATGCACCAGTCGAGGCCGTTGAGCAGGTGGTGCATGCACCACCTGACGAAGGTGAGGCGGACGACGAAGAAGACGATGATGCCGAAGTCATCGTGGACGGGAAAGCGATGCCGCTCGGCGCGGCGAGGGCCTTGAAAGAGACTTACCTCGCTCGCCTCCGAAAGCTGGAATTCGAAGTTAAGAGCCGCCGACTGGTCGATGCCGATGCGGTTCGAAAAATGGTCTTCGATCTATCCCGCCAGGATCGTGACAGTTGGACGAACTGGCCTTCACGCGTCGCGCCATTGATGGCTGCCGAACTCGGCGTGGATTTGGTCAAGCTGGCGGTCATTCTGGAACAGTATGTCAGAGAGCAGCTCGCAGAGCGGGCCCAGCCGACGCTACGTCTCGCAAGCTGAGGACCTTGCGCGGGAGGCTTGGTGCGAGGGGCAGCGACCGGAACCAAAGCTTACGGTCAGCGAGTGGGCGGACGGTAACCGTTTTCTGTCTCAAAAGGCCGCAAGTGAGCCCGGCAAATGGAGAACGGACCGAACACCGTACCTTCGTGAGATCATGGACGCGCTTTCGCCGTCCTCGCCGGTCCAGCGGGTGGTGTTTGAGAAAGGCGCGCAGATCGGCGCGACTGAATCGGGATTGAACTGGATTGGCTACGTGATCGATCAGGCGCCGGGCCCGATGCTCTCGGTGGCGCCGACGGTCGACATGGCCAAGCGTTATTCGAAGCAGCGCATCGCGCCGATGATCGAAGAAAGCCCATCGCTCCGCGGTCTGGTTGAAGATGCGCGATCGCGCGACAGCGGCAATACCGTGTTGGCAAAGGAATTCCCCGGCGGTGTGCTGGTGATGACCGGCGCCAACAGTGCAGTCGGGCTGCGCTCAATGCCGGCGCGCTACGTGTTCTTGGATGAGGTGGATGGCTATCCCGGCGACGTGGATGGCGAAGGCGACCCGGTAGCTTTGGCTGAGGCCCGCACTCGAACATTTCAACGGCGCAAGATTTACATGGTCTCGACGCCAACGATTGACGGTCGGTCTCGCATCGACCGCGAATATCAGAAGTCGGATCAGCGCCGCTTCTTTCTGCCGTGTCCGCACTGCGACGAGTATCAGACGCTTAAGTTCACGCAGCTGAAATGGCCGAAGGATGCAAGCGGCAAGCCAGAGACTGCAAAGGCGGCTTACGAATGCGAGGCGTGCGGCTGCGAGATCGGCGAGCAACACAAGACTGAAATGCTCCGGCGCGGCGAGTGGCGCGCGACGGCGGAAGGTGACGGACGAACCGTCGGATTCCATCTTTCGTCGATGTACAGCCCTGTCGGCTGGATGTCGTGGGTGGAGATCGCACAGCGCTGGGAAGCTGCCCAGGGCGATCCGGATCTCCTGAAGGAGTTCATCAACACCGTCCTTGGCGAGGTGTGGCAAGAGCGTGGTGATCGCGTCGATTGGGAGCGGATCTACGAGCGTCGTGAAAGCTGGAAGATCGGGACGCTGCCGGCTGGAGTCACCATCCTTACCGGCGCCGTCGACGTCCAGGCGAGCCCGGCTCGTCTCGAGCTTCATGTCTGGGGCTTCGGTGAGGGCACCGAAAGCTGGGCGATCGAGCGGAGGGTTTTCTATGGCCCGGCCGACGATCCAAAGACATGGCACGGAGTCGAAGAGGCTTTGCGCGATACGTGGACACATGAGTCCGGCGCCGAGCTTCTGATCGACGCTCTATGCGTCGATACGGGCGACCAAACGACCGCGGTATATGACTGGATTTCGAAGCAGGACCAGAACCGTGTCCTGGCTGTGAAAGGTAAGCGCGGCTACGAACTTAATGCCCCGGTCGCGACGCCGACGAACATTCCGTTCGGTGGGCGCAAGCGAGCCGTGCGGCTCCGGTCGGTCACGGGTGATGTGTTCAAGGCAGAGCTCTATCGCTTCCTGCTGCTGCCGCGACCGACAGATGAAGAGTTTGCAGAAGGGAAGGGGTGGCCGCCCGGCTACGTGCACATTCCCGACTACATGGACTCGGAATGGTGCAAGCAGCTTGTCGCCGAGCGACGCACGCAGACCAAGACCGGCCGCTTCGAATGGAAGATGGATCACCAGGCTAACGAAGCGCTCGACTGTCGCATCTATTCTCGTGCTGCGCTTTGGACGATGGGGGCATCCGGCTGGAAGCCAAACAAGTGGCAGGCGCTTCGTGAAGCGCGTGGCCTCGACCTAACGCGTCAAGACGAGCCAACCGAACCAAGGCCGCCGCCGACACGACGCCCCGTGCGCCGTGTGGTGCGCTCCGGCTACATGGGCTGATGCAATGCTGACAGCAGAAGATATCCAAGTGCGCATCGATGCGCTGCGCGCAACCATTGCGCTTCAAGAGGGCATCGTTGCGTCCGGCGTCACTCAAGTCGCCGAGCGCGATCGAAATATGAAGACCGACGTCAAATTCGTGGCCGGTCAGCTCAAGGATAATCTTGATGAGCTGAACCGCTTGCTGGCGTTGCTCGGCCAATGCGCGGCCCCGCCGATGGTGCGCCAGATCCGCACCTACTCGAACCGAGCATATTAATGATCGGTCCGCGAGCCATGTTCAACCGCTTGATGGGGCGACCTGCAAAGGCGTTCGTTGGCGGTTACAACGCTTCGCGCTTGGGTCGCCGGCTGTCCGGGTGGGACGCTGAGCGTCGCAACATCAACACCCTGCTCATGCTGGGTGGTGACCAACTGCGCGCGCGGGCCCGGCAACTG
Organism: Tardiphaga sp. GW821-FHT12E02; assembly: GCF_058807155.1. Taxonomy (NCBI): domain Bacteria; kingdom Pseudomonadati; phylum Pseudomonadota; class Alphaproteobacteria; order Hyphomicrobiales; family Nitrobacteraceae; genus Tardiphaga; species Tardiphaga sp. GW821-FHT12E02. The sequence continues at coordinate 4,341,637 of NZ_JBXAQK010000001.1, read as the reverse complement.
TGCCGTGAGAACCCATACGCGGCCAATGCCGTCGAGGCGTTTGTTTCGTCCGCGGTCGGCGCCGGCATCAAGCCGTCCTCGCTGCTGGCCGATGCCGCCGTGAAGAAAGAAGTGCAGGCGGCTTGGCTGCAGTGGACCGACGAGGCAGACGCGGATGGCCTGACAGACTTCTACGGCCTGCAGGCGCTCGCCGCGCGCGCGCTGTTTGAGGCTGGTGAATGCTTTGTCCGATTTCGGCCGCGTCGCGCTGAGGATGGTTTGTCCGTTCCGCTGCAATTGCAGATCCTTGAAGCAGAGCACCTGCCGTTCAATCACAATGAGCAGGCCGTAAACGGCAACATCATCCGCGCCGGAATTGAGTTCGACGCGATCGGCCGCCGCGTTGCCTATCACTTTCTCCGGAATCATCCGGGCGAAGCGACCCTGAATTTCGATAATTTGGAAAAGACCGTCGTACCGGCCTCGGAGGTGATGCACCTTTATAGGCCGCTGCGGCCCGGCCAGATCCGAGGTCAGCCCGCGATCGTGCCAGGCATGATCCGGCTGTATCTGCTCGACCAGTATGACGACGCCGAACTCGACCGGAAGCGCGTCGCCGCGATGTTTGCGGGCTTTGTGACCAAGCCTCGGCCCGAAGACGGTTCGCCGGTGCCGCTCGATCCGCAGCGTGCAGACGGAGAGGGGCAGCCACTGCCGCCCGAAGTCGCGCTGGCCGGCCTCGAACCTGGCACGCTGCAGGTGCTGATGGAAGGTGAGGACATCAAATTCTCGAATCCATCGGAGGTGGGCGGCTCCTACGAAGCGTTCATGTATCGGTCGCTGCTTGCCATCTCGGCGGCCGTTGGTCTCCCGTATCACGCGATCACCGCCGATGTCGGAAAATCGAACTACTCTAGCCTCCGCGCCTCGCAAGTCGAAGCGCGTCGCCGTATGGATCAGTTCCAGCATATGACCCTGGTTTTCCAAATGTGCCGACCGATCTGGCAGCGCTGGCTCGAAACCGCCTTGCTGTCCGGCCGTCTGTCGCTGGCGGCGACGCGCCTCTATCGCGCCGATCGGGCTTCGTTCGCCGCTGTGAAGTGGATTCCACCAAAGTGGGAATGGGTCGATCCCTGGAAGGATCGCAAGGCCGAAGAACTGGCGCAGGACAACGGCTGGAAGTCGCGTTCCGACATCATCGAAGCCGAAGGTTACGACCCCGAGGAAATTGATGCTCGGATCAAAGCCGATCGCGACCGAGAGGGAAAGCTCGGTCTCGATTTCCGGCCTGTCGAAGACAAGAACCTCGATCCGCCGATCGAGCAAACCGCACAGAACGCGGCATAGGAACGGCAATGTCTGTCATCGTGAACGGCAACGAGATTGTGCTCAGCGGCACAGTCGGCGACCTCTATTTCCAGGATTGTTTTACGGCGTCTGACGTCATTGTGGCGCTCGCTCAGGTTGGCGATGCAAGCGATGTGACGATCCGCTTGAATAGCGGTGGCGGTATTGCCACCGAAGGCTCGGCCATCCATTCGGCGATCGCTCGCCACACTGGCCGCAAGACGATCATCGTCGAGGGCATCGCCGCTTCCGCCGCCTCGGTCATCGCCATGGCGGCCGATGATCTCGTGATGTCGCTTGGCGCGGTCATGATGATTCATGACCCCAGCGGCTTCACGTTCGGCACCGTTAAAGATCACGAGCTCCAGATCGATACACTGACCGCGATCGGGCAGGCGATGGCTTCGATCTACGCCAAGAAGTCTGGCCGGACGCAGGCGCAGTGTCGCGCCGATATGGAGGCGGAGACCTGGCTCACCGCCGATGAGGCCGTCGCCAACGGATATGCGGACCGCGCGCTCGGGGCTGCCAACGACAACGACCCGGCCGAGCCGACCGCCTTCAATTACCGGACATACAAGAATCCACCCGAGAGCATCGTTGCGCTCGCGGATGCCCGCGCGTGGGCCAAACGCGCACCCCTGGCGGCTCAGTCCGCCGCCACCATCCCCGTAAAGGAAACCAAGATGGCAGATGCCCCGGCGGACAAAACCGCTACCGACAAGATCCCGCCCGTCGCCACCAACGTGGTCGATATCGACAATGCCCGCACCCAGGGTCGCAGCGATGCCCTCGCCTATGTCCGCGAGATCAACGAGATCTGCGCGCTCGCCGGCGCCCCGGACAAGGCCCAGGCCTTCATCGACAAGGAAGCCAAGCCGGCCGACGTCCGCAAGGAACTGCTCGACGCTCGCGCCTCGGCCGACGCCGCGCGTGAGGTGTCCAACCAGAACGCCCCGAACAACAGCCAGAAGCCCGTCGCCAAGGTCGACCTAGTCGCCGACATGAAGCGCCGGCACGGCATCACAGCTTAAGGAGCAACGGACATGGCACTCACCACGCTCTCGTATAAGACCGACACCGACGTCGTGAAGACCGAAGGCCCGAACCGCATCTCGCGCGACGAAGGCATTCTGGCCAGCGGCACGTCGGCTCTGGTTTCGATCCCCGGCCTGGTCGTCGGCAAGATCGCCGTCGGCGCCGCAACCCCGGCTGCCAAGTCCGGAGGCAACACCGGCAACGGCTTGCTCACGATGGATGGCGCCACCCCCGTAAAGTCGGGTGTCAAGCCCGGCGTATATCAGGTGCGGTTCATCGCCGCCGCTGCGAACAACGGCACGTTCCGCGTCACCGATCCCGATGGGTTCGTCCTAGGTGATGTCGTGATGGCGGGCGGCGCGGGCGCATTCGATAATGACGTCAAGTTCGCAATCGCCGACGGCGCGACCGATTTCATCGTCGGTGACGGTTTCGATATCACCGTTGCAACTGGATCTGGCAAGTATGCGCCGTTTAGCTTGACGGGCAATAACGGCAGCGAAAAGCCAGTCGCAATCCTGCTCGAAAGCGCCAACGCGTCGCTTGCAGATCAGCGCGTCGTCCTGCTGGCGCGTAACGCCGAAGTCGTCCTGCAGTCCCTTGTCTGGCCTGTAGGCATCACCACCACCCAGAAAGCTGCGGCGCTGGCCGCTCTCGAAACCAAGGGCATCGTTGCCCGTATGGGAGTCTAAATTCCATGGCCACGCCGCTTGACCTCCTGAATGCTCCCGAGTTTGCCGATGATCGGCTGACCGACAGCATCAACATCCCGCCCTATGTGACCGGTCGCCCGGCGCAGCTCGGCATCTTCCGTGACACACCCATCCACACGACCTACGTGAAGATGGGCATCTCGGGCGAGGAGATTACGATCATTCCGTCGCGCGAGCGCGGCGGCCCGGCGAACAAGAACATGCGGACCGATCGTCAGCAGACGTATTTCGAGATCCCGCATTTCCCGCTCGACGATGCGATTTCGCCGGCCGACCTGCAGAACCTGACCGTCTTTGGTGACGGCTACGTGATGCAGACGCTCGGCAACATCGTCAACGACAAGCTGACGAGTATGCGCGCGAAGCATGACTCCACGCACAACCATCTTGACTGGGGAGCGCTGAACGGCCTGGTCATCGACGGCGCCGGTGTCCAGCTGATGGACCTGTACAGTCAGTTCGATCTGACCCAGCAGAGCGTCAACTTCCAACTCGGCACTCCGGGTACGGATGTTGCCGCGAAGAACCGGACGGTCAAGGCCAACATCCGCAAGCAGCTTCGCGGCGCGCCGACCACGGGCGTTCGCGTGTTTGCGAGCCCGGATTGGTTCGATGCCTACGTAAACCACGCCAGCGTCAAGGAGGCCTACAAGTATTTCTCGACCGTCGGCGCCCAGCAGAACCCGGCCCGTGACGACATCACGGACGGCTTCACCCATGCCGGCCTGACGCTCGAGCGCATCGACGAGGAATTTAGTTATCGCCAGGAGAACGGCACGTTCCTGACGAAGCTGGCGGTTCCGGCCGGCGAGGCGATCGCCGTGCCGCTCGGCACGCCGTACTTCAAGCGCTACATCGCGCCGCCGGACACGATCCAGGACGCCAATAAAGCTCCGGCCCCAGGCTCGAAGATCTTCGTGTCCACGAACGATCTGCCCCACGGCAAGGGTCGCGACGTGCATACGGAGAGCAACGTGCTCCCGATCTGCCAGCGTCCGCAAATCATGATCCGTCTCACCAACTCGTAAGGAGAGCAACAATGCAGATCCGTGCACTGAAGACTTTCTCCTACATGGCCGGCGAAGAAAAGGTCCGCGTCCCGCGCGGACTTTCCGTCGATCTTCCAGACGAAGCAGCAGAGGCGGCCGTCGCCGCCGGTGAAGCCGCACTGGTTGAAGGCGTCTCGGCGCCAGCGGCGTCGCCGAAGCTCGAAGACGTGCCCGACCTCGACGACATGTCGCATGCCGAACTGCTGGCCCTGGCCGAGCAGCGCGGCGTCGACGTGAAGAAGAGCGACAGCAAGGCGACGATCGCTGCCGCCATCAAGGCCAAGAACTGAGCCATGATCCCGCGTTTCACCGCCCAAAGCATCGCGTTGTCGCGGGCGGTGGACTCAGTCTATGGCGAAGAATTCATCTTCACAGGCTACACCGCGAGTGGCGACGTTGATCTTCCAAAAGTGCCTGACAGTGCGCGCCCTTCGTTCATCGTGATCGGTACGTGGTTCGGCCAGGCCGTTTCTGGGGAGCCGAAAGCTCGCGGGGCCACCCAAGATGACAATGCTCACGCGTGGATTGCCTCCAAGCCGCAAGTATCAGTCGAAGATGCCTTGCTTCCGTGGCCCGTTCGCCAGGGCGATCGCATCAGGCGTGTGTTCGACCAGCAAGAGTACGAAATATCGGGCGTTCTGCCCGAGAAGGCTCGCCGGACTGTCTTCGAACTCACAGCCCGCAAACGCAGCTCGACGTAGCTCAAGCCTAGGCATTTCATGACACTCGCTCGAACGGCTTTGCGGTTGTGCGTCAGCGCTTGCCTCAAGGGCAATGTCGCTTCGCGGCCAACCATCGCTGAAGGCCGAGTCTATGACAGCCGTATTTCCGATCTGTCACCGGAAGCGTTCATCGATGATGCGAAGGCAACAGTGATTCTTCTCACCGATGGCGACGAGGGTCAGGCGCTTTCCGAGCAGAACGGAGGGCCGCCATTCCACCGCATGATCGATCTTGTGATCGAGTTCGGAATGACCATCGCAATAAAAGACGAAGAGGGCTACTCGGTCGGCTATCCTGATACGGATGCGCGGCTTGAAAGCTCGCTTGATTTGCTTGAGTTCCAGATTATTAGCCAACTTGCTTACAATCCCGGCGACATGCCTGAATTGTTTCGCCGGCTCGCGCGGATCCGGAAATATGACAACCATCGACAGGTTCTAGACGACACGGGTGTGAAGGTCGCATGTCGAATTCTGACCCTCACCTGCGAGGTCAATGACGATCGCGTTCAGATGGGCACTGTGGACGGCCCGGATGAATTCGCCGTTCTGCCGGATCCGCTGCGCAGCGTCGCACGGTCACTGGCGCCGGGCTCGTCTGGGCGGGACATCTGCTCTGCGATCTCCGCAGCGCTCATCCGGCCAGTGCCTGTTCCTCTCGAAAACGTGCATGTCACCATCATCAATCCGAACAACGCGCCGACGGTCGGCGTAGCGATCGATATGTCGCCAGGCGACTAGCAGAGGCAATCATCATGAACATGATCTACGTCACACCCGCTGGAGGCGCTCGCGTTCGTATGCCCGAGAAAGACTCCAAGGTGATGCCGCCGGCGGGCGAATGGGTTCCGCGCACCGTGCATTACGAGACGCTTCTCGCATGCGGGGACGTCATCCTTGCTGAGCCGCAGCCGCCATTGCCGACCGCCGAACCGGCCAAGGCCAAATCCCCCGCGCCCACGGCGCCAACCCCGCGCTCGAAGGAGATCTGATCCATGTCGGTGCTGTTCAACAATATTCCGTCGAACCTGCGGGTGCCGCTGTTCTATGCAGAGGTGAATGCGGGATACCAAGCGTTTCAGGGGCCCAGCCGGACGCTGCTGATCGGACAGAAAATCGCGGCCGGCAGCGCCCCTGTCAATGCACCCATCCGCCTCGATGGTGATGCACAGGCGCTTGCGGGCTCAGGCTCGATGCTGGCAGAAATGGCTGTGTGGGCACGGGCGAACCATCCATTCGGTGAGATCTGGCTGCTGCCGGTCGCCGACGGCGCCGGCAACAAACAGACCCACACCATAACCGTCGCTGTCGGCATTCTCGGCTCGACGGGCGCTGTGTCCGTCTATATCGCGGGCGAGAAAGTGTCTGTCGCCGTGGGCCCGACCGATACCAATGCGGCCGTTGCCGCGGCGCTGTCCGCCCAGATCAACCAGGGTTACAGCAAGTTCGGCCAGTCGCTCAGCTTCCCGGTGGAAGCGAGCGTCACTAGCAATGTCGTGACCCTCACTGCGCGCAATGCCGGTGCGCTCGGCGCCAAGCTGTCGGTGATCACTAATCTCGTCGGCGACGAAGGACCTTTGCAGCAGCATCTCACTATCGCGGCTGCAACGGCCGGCACCGGCGTGCCATCGCTCGGCACCGCGCTGGCGTCGCTTGGCGATATCGAGTTCGACTTCATCTGCGCTCCTTATGCCGACACCACGACGCTGGATGTCATCAAGGATTTCCTCGGCCCGACGTCCGGCCGCTGGTCGCCGATGCTGCAGCTGTATGGCCACTACTTCACCGCACTGTTCGACACCGTATCGAACCAGGCGGCGGCTGGCGCCGTGCGCAACGATCCCAATGTGACCATCGTCGGCGTCACCGCCGACAGCGTGTCGCCACCATGGCGCTGGGCCGCAGCGTGGGGCGCGCGGATCGCCAGCGACAAGAACATCGGCGGCGAGGTCGATCAGGCCTATCGTATCAGCCGGCCCGTCCAGACGCTCGATCTCGTCGGCATCCGCCCGCCGGCCTCGCGCGGTAACTGGCCGACCATCCTGCAGCGCAATCAGCTCTACCAAGACGGCATTGCGTCGTTCACCGTGATGGTGGACGGCACCGTCTTAATCGAGCGGTCGGTGACCACCTATCAGGTCAACTCCTACAATCAGCCTGACATCACCTGGCTGGATGTCGAAACTCGGCTGCAGATGGTCTATTTCGTGCGCTACATGCGTCAGCGCATTACTCAGAAATATGGCCGCTGCGCGCTTGCGAACGACAATCCGACTGCCAATCCCGGCATCGTCACCGCGAAGGTGCTGAAGGCCGAATGCGTGCACATCTACAAAGAACTGGAAGTGGGCGGGCTCGTCGATAATTCCGAACTGTTCGCACAGAGTCTCGTCGTTGAGCGGTCCAGCGATCCCAACCGCGTCAACGCCTACCTGCCGGTGGATGTTGTCAACCAGTTCCGCGTCTTCGCCGCCAACGCCACCACCTTCCTGCAGCGCGATGCCGCCTGATCGGTGGCCGACGAGAACCCGGCCATGCCTCCCATTCTTCCTTCCTGATCATAAAAAAGGACAATCCCCATGCACACTTCTGGCGGCCGTGTTTCCACGGTCATCGGCGGTCGCGCCTATTCCGCCCGCGGCGAAATCACGCTTGATCCGTCGAACATCTCTGTCACGGCGGGGGTCAATCGCGACGGCACGCTCTATCGCACCGTTGAAGCTAAGGCGCGCACGGCAGAATTGACCTTCGACCGTCTTGTCGATGTCAACGGCAGGCCGCTGAAATGGGACGAGAACCTGATGCTGGAGACCAATCTTGGCATCACTTTCATCGAGACGGATGTCGGCGGCGTGCAGACCGGCCTCACACATCTCTTGTCAGGTGGCTTTTTCACTGGCGCGCCGCAGATCAACACCAGCAATGGTGAAGTCTCCGGCCTCGGCCTTGCGGCCGAGAGCTACGAAACTATCGGGGGTTAAGCGATGGACGATCAAATCGTCGTCGATCTGGAGCGGCCGATCCGTGTTCCTGGCGGATCGGTGTCTCGACTCGTATTCCGTCATCCAGGCTTTGATGACTATATGGAGCTTGGAGAACCCTATGTGGTCGCCGACACGCCGGAAGGCAACCGGTTTGCCGTCGAGGATTATCCGACCATCAAGCGCTACATCGAGCACTGCCTCGTCGAGCCCAAAGATCCTGCGCTGTTAGGCCAGGTGCGCGCACTTGAAGCCCGCGAGATCAAGAACAGGTTCATGAGTTTTTTCCGGGAACGCGAGCCGGAGGCCGAAGTCTCAGAGACGTCGCCGACGAGCTCGCCTTCTCCGGATACGGATCAAACAGCTTCGCCGACATCGGCAGGCTGACTATCCCGCAAATGATGTACTGGCACGCGCGGATGGTCGCGTGGTCTATACAGCAGCAAAAGCGTCTCAAAGCGGCGCGGAGACCTTGAGCCTTGGCAAAGATCATCGAAGCGAAAGCGGTTATCTCTGCCGAGGACAAGACCGGCGCCGTCTTCGACAACATTGCGAAGAAGATTGACGGCATCGCCAAGTCGGGAAAGGCGGCGAAGGCCGTCGACAACATCTCGAAGGCGCTTGAGCGTGCGAATGCGCAGATGGCCGCGATCGACAAATTCGCGGCGTCACGCGGCAAGTATGATGGCGCGCTAAGGCAGTTGCGAACAGCCCAGGCGGCGGTCGAGGCGCAGAAAAGCGCGATGGCGACCATCTCGTCGCCGAACCGGGCGGCGGCCGAGGCGGAGCAGCGAAGGCTGGCGCGCGCCGTGGAGCAGGCGACACGTGCTTATGAAACGCAAAAGGCTGCAGTGCTCTCGAATCGTGCTGCGCTCGCCCAGGCTGGCGTGCCGATCAAAGATGCAATCGCCCAGCAGGGACGGTTGAAAGCTGCAATCGAGTCGACCAATGCAACGCTCGACAAACAGGCCGCGCGCGATGCGCGACGTCAGGTCCGTGCCGAGCGTCTCGGCCGCACTGTCGCCGTAGGCGGTGCGGTACTGGCCGCCGGTGCCAAGGCCAAGTCGATGGGCACCAATTCCATCACTGCCGCGGCTGATTTCGATATCGGCGTGCGTAAGCAGCGCGAATTCGTCGATATCCCGAAGGATTTGCAGGATTCGCTGCTGATCCCGCAGGCCAAGAAGATCGGCCAGGACACGCAGTTTTCCAACCTCGACATCGTCAAGGCGCAGACGACTGCGATGCAGGGCCTGCCGGCAAATTTTGACGGCAAGCTGCGCGCCGAGGTTGGTGCCGGCATCATCGAAAGTTTGAAAAACTACGCGCTGGTGATGGAGGCCGACATGCAGCGTTCGGCCGAGGGCATCCGGACGTTTTTGCAGACGACGAACAAGGACATCTCTTCGAAGGAAAAGGCGATCGCGCAGGCGACGCGCGCGACCAACCTGATGGTCAAGACCGCCAAGCTGGGCGGCATGAACGACGAAGATGCACAGCAGTTTTTTAAATATGCAGCGCCGACTGCCACAGCTGCCGGCCTGTCCGATACCACGCTCGGTGCCCTCGGTGCCGTCGGCCGCCGCGGTGGCCTGCGCGGCGATGAGCTGGGCGTCTTTGTACGATCGGTGTCGTCAAAACTCGTGGCGCCGACATCGAAGGGACTCGATGCGCTCACGGCTGCCGGCATTGACTACAACCAGTTCACCAAGATGCCGGGCGGGCTCAGCGTCGGCAATTTCGAAGGGCTATCCAAGCGCCGTTTTGGAAAGGGCCTGAATGATGATCAGCGCTCGCGGCTGTCAGATATCCTAGAAGACAGTGACGTGGTCGCGAACAAGGAAACCTTCACCGAGCAAGTGTCGGCCATTGTCGCCGAAAGTTTCGACAGGACAAAGGGCGGCAAGACCAAGGCGCAGGACAGCGCCAAGATTGCGAAGATGGTCGGCGACTTCCACAAGCTCTCGACCGAAAGCGTCGACACCGAGGGCCTGCTCGGCGCCATCATGACTAATCCGAAGATGAGCGTCGCGCTGCTGAACGCGATGTTCACCGACAAGCATGGCGGCAAGGGCGCGATCCTTGCGTCGAAGTGGGGCGACTTCGTCACCAGCAAGCAGGAGTTGGACAAGGTCGGTGAGGACCCCGATTTCGCCAAGCGCAAGGCCGACGAGATCATGGGCGGCCTTGGCGGCTCGCTGGAGCGGCTAAAGGGCTCGGTCGAAAACCTGACGCTGTCGATCGGTAATTCGTTCGAGCCGATCGCGCGGCCGGGCTTCGACAAGGTCGGCAATGCCATCGACTGGGTGTCGAACCTGCCATCGCCGGTGCTCGGCGCCGGTGCGGTTGCTGGCGCCGGTGCCGGCATCGTCGGCGCGGGGGCCTTGATGTCCAAGCTGATGGGCGGTTTCGGCCTATCGGCCTCGGCGATCGCTCTCGATGCATCCGCTGCGGCGCTCACGGCCGCTGCGGGAGCGCTCGGCGCGCCTGGCGTGGCCGGCAAGGCTGGTGCCGCTGCGGCTGGTGGTGCAGGATCAGCAGGCGGCGCGCTGTGGGGCGCCGGCGCAGCAGCGCTGCCATGGATCGGCGGCGCGGCTGCAGCTGGCGGCGGTATGTTGGCCCTGCGCGCGGCGGTGGACAGCGAAGGTTATGCCGGCCTCACCAGCGGCGAGCGTATGCGTCGGCAGCGCGGCGGCTCGATGGCGGATACCTATCGCAAGGCGTGGGGATATCCGACGGGTATGCCGACGCTCACCGATACGATGTCTTACGGCACCGGCGTCGGCGGCGACCGGTCGGTAACCGCCAATGTAACCGGCGATGTCAAGGGCTCGGTCGAAGGCAAGTTTACCGTCGAAGCCTCCAGTCACCTCTTGAGCATTGTGGACACCATGAAGCAGATGCAGATCGACGTGCGCGGCGCGCTGCGAAATGCCGGCGGCAATGGCCCGGGCTCGACCGGCCGCTCGTCGCCGGATGCCGGCGCGCCGTCGGTCGGCGCCAGCGGGTCTTGGTGAACGCCGATGGCCCGTGATTGGCTGAAGGATCTTTGGCTTGCCTCCTACAAGGGTGCGCCGTTCTGGACCGAGCGCGATCAGGAATCCGGCGGCCGGCGCATCGTCAAGCACCAGTTTCCAATGCGCGACGATCCGTTCCTTGAGGATCTCGGCGAGGATCTGCGCGAGTTCGACGTGACGGCCTATCTGGCCTCTGACTCCGCTGACGCGGAAGCGTTGGCACTGGTGGCGGCCTGCGCCAGCCGGGGTGCCGGCATCCTGGTGATGCCGGTGCAAGGGCCGGTGTTGGTCCGCTGCGTGTCTTTCTCGCGCGACAGCTTCAAGGATCGTGCCGGGTACATCGCGTTCTCGCTGAAATGCACGCGCGAGGGCGCTTCCAGCCCGCTGGTGTCGGTGGCAATGTCCGCCAATCTCGTCTTCGTTGCCGCCGATACAGTCGCGGCGTCGATCGCCGCCACATTCCTTTCTGGCCTCTCGTTGGTCGGGGTGCCCGATTATGTCATCGATGGCGTGATCGGGGGCGTACAGGACGGGATCGCAACGCTGGAGGCTATCCGAGGCACCGAGCCGGTCGATGTGACTGCGAGTGCGATCCAGCGCAGGGCGATCGCGGTGCTCTTCGACGCGGCGCCAGCGCTGGCGATCGAACCCGTTGCAGAGGCTAATGCCGTCCGTGCTGTAGCGGCTGCGCAGCAGGTGCTTGCCCGGGCAGGGCAGGCAACCGCGGGCGCGGTCGTCGACCCCGTCGTCCTTGCGAGTGCGGGCCCGGCCGCTGTGCCGCTGCAGTTCCTGGCCATTGCGCGGGCCCTTGGCGACGCGCTGCCGCCTGCCACGGCGCTGCGCGCTTTCGATGCCGTCGTTACCGAGCCGAGTTTTGCGAGTATTGCCCTAGGCACTATCTATGCAACACCAGCGCGTCGCGCCGAGGCGGTCAATGCTGACTCGGTGTCGCGCCTGTTGCGCCTCGCAGCACTCACCGCCTATTGCGAGGCGGTAGCGCGCGTGCCGCTGGCCGATCGGCCAACCGGCATCACGCTGCGGGCAAATGTGGCGGAACATTTCGAGTCCGAGGTCGGTGATCTCCCGCCGGCGCAGATTGACCTCGTGCAGGCAATCGCCGCGCTGCGCGATGCAACCATCGCCTATCTGTCGCGAAAAGTCGTGGATCTCGCGCCGGTGATCCATGTGGAGGCCAATCTGTCGATGCCCGCGCTGTATTGGGCCTATCGGCTGTATTCCGCCGATCCCGGCGCGCGGGCTACCGAGCTTGTGGCGCGCAACAGGGTGGTGCATCCGTCCTTCATGCCGCCGACGTTCGAGGCCCTGGCGACATGAGCTTCATTGAGGATTATCTCGGCTTTCCGCTGCCCGCGGGCGGCGGCGTCGAAGTCGTGACGATAGATGTCGGCGGCACGCCGTGGACGGCCTTTGAGTCGATCACGATCGAGGCTGCTTTCAATGAGGCTGCGCGCAGCTTTAGTTTCATTGCTGCGTTTGAAGCCGGCAAGTCGGCCACCAATGCGATCTTCGCGAAAGGTCGCGAGGTCAGTATCAGTTCGAATGGCGACCTGATGTTGACAGGCGCTGTCAATCGCAAGCAGCCGTTGCTGGAGCCGAAAAAAGCGCAACTTACAGTGTCCGGCCGCTCGCTGTCGCAGGACCTGGTGGATGGCTCGGCCGAGCACGACACCGGCGACTTCGAGAACAAGGATCCGTTGGAGATCGGCCAGGCCATCGCCAGCAAGTATCGACCGCACTTCGAGAGCGACCAGCAGCTCGACAAGGTCGATCAATACAAACTGACGCAGGGCGAGAGCTGCTTTCGATGCGTCGAGAAGCTGGCGCGCGAGCAGGGCATGACGCTGGCCGGCACGCCTGAAGGCAACATCAACATCACCAAGGCCGATGGCGGCAAGCGCCATGCCGGCGGGCTGATTGAGGGAGCGACGATCCTGAAGGGCGGTGCTGACCACAATGATGCCAACCAGCATTCCGAGATCACGATGCGCGGCCAGCGGCCGTTTGGTCACGGCGCCGAGGCGATCGAGATCGAGGCGATCGCGCGCGAGAGCGGCATCAAGCGACATCGGCCACTGATCGTCGTGCAGGATAACGACACGACGAAGGCTCGCACCAAGAAGCGCGCGAAGAACCTGCGCGACCGAAAGGCGGGCGATGCGTTGAAGGCGAGCATCGTGGTGCAATCGTTCCGCGACCAGGCCGGCACCTTGTGGACGCCTGGCTGGCTGGTCTGGACGGAGTCGCCGACGCTCGACATCGCCCAGGACATGCTGATCGAGCGCGCGACCTATCAGCAGGACGAGGGCGGCAGCATCACCACGCTGTCGCTGGTTGATCCGCGCAGTTATGGCGGGCAGGGCGGCAAAGGAAACCAGTCCGGCGATGAGTGGTCGCAGGATTCGAGCGAGGCGGAATAGATGTTCGGGTATGAACACGACGACGCGATGCGCTCCAACCTGCGGCGCTTTCGAGTGGTCAAGGTCGATGACAAGGAGACGCAACAGCGTGTCGATCTGTCCGGTCTGAAAAAGGAGAAGCCGACCAAGGTCTGGCGACCGATGCCTCATGGATTTACGTCGAATCCGCCGGCTGACAGCGACGGCTATATGGTCGGCATGGGCGGGCGCTCAGACCGCATGCTTTATGTCGATGGCGGGCACAAGAAGTTTCGCCCGCGCGATCTGCCGGAGGGCGCGGTGGCGCTCTACAATCATTCCGGAGATATCGTTCGTCTGTTTGAGAGCAATTACGAAGTCGCCCATGCCAAGAAGGTGAATATCAGGATTGGCAAGGGGCAGGATGTCTCCGGCGACGACGGCAGCAAGCCGCCGGAGAGCGATGGCGAGGTCAATATCTCCCTGCTGCTCAATGCGGGCGACAGACTTGCAATCACTTTCGATGATGTGTCCTGGACCCTGCAGTCGGGTGTCGGCACGTTCAAGGGGCCGAAATGCGTGATTGAGTGCCCCGACATCAATCTCGGCGGTGAAGGTGGAAAGCGCGTCAAGTTAATCGACGACAGCGCTGCCGTGCGCGTGAAGGCTATCTGATGACCATGCTGCGTGTTCGCATCAATGAAGGCGACGACGTTCAGCCCGACCTGCTGTGGGATACAGTCTGGCATCCGCAGGAGGGCATGGCCGACTGGGCCATGGCCGGGGCAGATGAGCCGCAGAACCGCGGCGGGTTGCGCGCCAAGGCGGCGCTGCACACGTCGGTGATCCTTGCACTGTTCACAGATCGCCGCATGCCTGACGACCATCCGCTCCGCAAATACGTCGATGGTGATGACATGCGTGGCTGGTTCGGTGACGCCGTCGATGTCCGCGCGGAACTGTTCGAAGCCGAGATGGGCTCGCTGCTCTGGGTGTTCGAGCGAGCGCCGCTGACTGAGGAGATTCGCAAGTGGGTGGAGATGCTGGCGCTTGAAGCGCTGCAGCCGCTGATCCGACAGGGTGCCGCGGCAAGGATCGATGCGCAGGCCGTCGCGCAATTCGCGGCCGGGCGCGTCGATCTTGCCATCCAGATTTATGGGCGGGACGGCCGTCAAGCCTACAATTTCCGCTTCGACGACATCTGGCGGCAAGCTCTGGTCGCGCCGCTGCCGCTGGCATTCCCGGCGTATCCGATCGTGTAGCCCGATAGCATCGCTATGCGCGTTCTCTCGATGTCATCCCGGCGTTGCTTCCTACCGTTCGTCTGAGCTGTTTCTAGGACACTGTTATGTTTCAAATGCCGACCCTCAACGAGTTGGCCGAGCGCTCGCGCCTGGCCTTCCGCCGCAATCTGAAAGGCAGCGATGCTTGGCTATGGCCAAATAACATCTATGCCTCGGCCAAGGTGATGGCGGGCGCGGTATTCGAGGCGTTCGGCTTCCTCGACTATGTCCGGCGCATGATGTTTGCGCATACCTCGCCGGATATCGAAAGCCTTCTGTTGCACGGCGAGGAATACGGCATTCCGCGCAAGCCCTCTTCACCAGCATCGGGGTTTGCTGTCGTAACAACGACGGCCGCACTCGTCCTCGCGACCAATGCAGTACTGCGGCGGACCGACGGCGTGCGCTATCTCGTCAGTGCCGGCGGCGAGATCGTCAATGCAGGCACGCTGCAGGTGCCCGTGGTGGCGCTGGTGGACGGCGCCAATGGCAACGCGATCGCTGGCACGGGTCTGGAGATCGTTTCCGGTGCCAGCGGCGGCGGCGCCGCAACGGCCACTGTTCAGGTCGCGACAGGCGGCATCGTTTTCGGCGCCGATGTCGAGGATATCGAGAGCTATCGATCGCGTATCCTCTTCCGGAAGCGCAATCCGCCCCACGGTGGCGCCGCTGCAGACTATGTGATGTGGGCGCTGCAGGTGCCCGGTGTCACGCGCGTCTTTGTCGAGCGGCTGTGGAATGGCGGCGGAACCGTCCGGGTCTACGTGCTGATGGACGGCGCCTTTCCGAATGGCATCCCCGATGCCGCGGCGATCGCGCGTGTGCAGGACTATATCGAAACCGTTTGCCCCGCCGGCGCCATCGTCACCGTGGCGGCGCCGGCGGCCCTGCCAATCGATGTCTCGATTGCTGGCGTCGTGCCCAGCACACCGGATGTGCAGAATGCGATCCGTGCCGAACTGGTTGACGCGTTTTTCAGGCTCGGCCGGGTGTCGGGCATAGACACGGCGCATGGCGGCATGCCCTTTCTTGCGGTGCCGGAGTCCTTTTCACGCTCCTGGCTGTGGCAGGCCATTGCCAATGCCACGGGTGAGGAGCGGCATCGTCTGATTTCTCCATCCGCGGACATCACTATCCCCACTGGTCGCATCGCCGTGCCCGGCGTCATCGCTTTCGTCTGAGCTCACCGATGCGATGCCCCAGCCTCGACGAGATTACCCAGCAGACGATGGCGCTCCTGCCGCGAGGGCGCGCCTGGCGTAGCCATCGGCAGGTGCCGGAGCCGGGCAGCATCCTGTTCCAGTACTGGCGCTCTGTAAGCGAGCTGCTCGCATTCTTCATCGAGCGGGTCTGCGCGTTGCGCCTCGAATTCTGGTGCCAGACGCAAAGCGAAACCCGCGACCAATGGATGATCGAATACGGGCTGCCCGATGCCTGCGATCCGTTTCCGGATCTTTGCAGTAAGGTCGCGGCGATTGGAGGGACTCGCTGCGAATATTACGCGGAAGTCGCCGCGCGTGCGGGTTGGACAATCGACTGCCAAGTTTTGCGAGAGGAGTGTGGCGCGGCCGCCGGCTGCGCACAGACAGGATGCGCGCAGCCTGGTGGCCAGATTGGTGGCGCTATCCTCGTAATCACAGTCTACTTGCAGGAAAGCCCCGCTTATACGGTTTCGACCGAAACCGGCCCTTACGCCGGACATATTCAAGCCGGCGGGTCGCTGGCCTGTGACCCCGACATCACCGCGCTGCAGTGCATCCTTGATCGGGTCGTACACGCGCATATCACCATCGTTTACCACACACAGGAAGCCTGATCATGGCACTGCTCGATATCCTCGGCCCGGCCAATGCGCCGAATGCAACCACGGCGCGTCCGAGTGATGATCGTTCTTTCGGCGCGTCTGATTCCTGGTTCAAGGATTGCACGAGCGCCGTCTCGAATGATGGGACGAAGATCAAAGCAGCGTTTCTCAACGCCGTTGCTGGTGCTTTCCGCGCGCTTATCCGCAGTAACGGCAACACGCTGCTCGGCGATCCTATCGTTGCAGAAAACAACGCAGATGATGCAATGGCGCTCAAGGCGATTTTGCATCAGATCCAGCGCGGACAAACGCATTATGGAATCGACGGCGGATCTTCAGCTGCGCTGGTAGCGTCGTTGTCGCCCGCGCCGGCCGAATACAAGGCAGGCATGGTGGTGCGCATCAAGGTAGCCAGTGCGCCAGCCGGACCGACAACGCTCAATCTTAGTGCGCTCGGTGCCAAGTCGATTACCTATGGCCAATCGACTGTGATCCCGATCGACCTGTGGAAAATCGGTGACGTCGTCGAGTTTCTGTTCGACGGTACGGTCTTTCAGGTGATGGGGGTGCGACCGCCTGTGCTCGCCAGCAATCGCACTTTCTACGTCGATGGCGTAAATGGGTCGGACAGCTATGATGGTCTGGCCGCATCACTCTCCAGCGGACATGGACCGTGGGCAACGATCAAAAAAGCGGCGGTTGAACTCGCAAAAATCAACCTCAATGGCTACACGGTAAATGTGAACGTCGCCAATGCTGTTTATTCTGGCGGCGTTGTGCTGCCGGCTCCTGCTGGAACAGGCAAGATTGTGTGGACCGGTAACAGGTCTACGCCCGCGAGCTGTGTTATTGACGCCAGTGATGGGCTGGATGCCATCAGGGTCAACGGTGGCGTTCACGACATCTTTGGCTTTCAAGTGCAGGTGGGTGGTTCGGCTCCCGCGTCCTCCTATGGGTCGGGAATTGTGGTGGCTAACGGATCTAGCACCGTCAAGATCGGGGACATCAGTTGGGGCAACACGATCGGCGCGCATCTCATCTCGTCACGTGCCGCGGCCGTCAGTCTTGGTGGTAAGCAGCGTCTTGTCGGTTCGCCGAGTGGGGCTCGCTCATCCGGATCCTTCGCATATGCGCTGTATGGCGGCATTATCGATGTCGACAGCGCGGATCTGCCTCAGCTGTACATCGATGCCCCGGTAAGCTTCCCTGGAGCATTCGTTTACTCGCAGTTCGGCGGAAACACTTTCCTCGTGTTCGGGAGTCAGAACGGCGTTGGTCCGGTGACTGGCTCGCGCTTCAAGGCGGAACTCAATGGCCTGATTAGTACCGGTGGGCGCGGTACAAACTATTATCCCGGGGACAGTGCCGGCAACACGAACACCGGCGGCACCTATGCTTAATTACACCCCGCGCAATTGGTTCTGGCTGGCGGACGATGGCCGTGTTTATGGCAGCGCTGTGGAGCGGGTCGTCGACGATACTGATGCGGCATATCTGGCTTGGTCGTCGTTCAATACTGCTTCGCCCTGGCCGCGCGATGCTGGAGGCCAGCAGACTGTCGCGGCGCTGCAAGACGTACTCACGCCCTATGGCCTCTTCGCCGACCTTAGCGCTTACGCAGCGGATCGCCGCTGGCGCCGGGAGGTGGTTGGCATCGTGTTCGCAGGCCTCGCCATCGCCACCGATGATCGCTCGAAGCAAATGATCTTAGGGGCGCGTGTCGCCGCCGAAGCGGATGTCGATTTTACCACGCCCTGGGTTGGGGCCGACGGCGCCATTATGGTTCTCGATGCGGCGCAGATCGTTGCCGTTAGCAACGCCGTGGCCGCGCATGTTGCGATGTGCTTTCAGATTTACGCGGATGTCATCGCGGCCATCGATGCAGGCACTATCACGACTGCCCTCGACGTAGATCAGGCTTTCGCTGTTTAAACCGCGCCAGAGGCTGATGATGAGCGCGGGAGCTTCTAGAAGTCGGTCGACGAGCCCGACTGCGCCCTGAGCGTGCCAAGATTCTGGCTGTCGGCAGTTTGCTGTTCTTGTGTCCAAGCACCATCGAAATAAACCGATGTGCCGATGGCAAGAGTGGCGAGCAACAGGATCGCGGCGAGCATTCTCATCGCAGGCTTTTCAACCGAGATTCTGTCTGAAATCGGGCCATCACGCCAGGGCTGAGAGGACCATCAGGCCTGCAGACGTCGCCGCCAACGCCGTCGCCGCGATGCCCAGGCCGATCATAAGCTTTTCAAGATTGCACATCGACCGTCCCCCACGGCCAAACCGTACGCCTCAACACCACCACCCGTAAGAGTCCAAACCGCGAACCCGTCCGGGCATCGCGCTATTTTCTATGGAGACATCAATGGCGGCATGGCGATTGTCCAAGAGCCTCGAAAAGCTGCGTCAGCAGGTCAATGCGGCGGCGCCCGGCCGCAGCAAGGCCAGCGATGGGACCAAGGGCGATGACGCGCATGTGGCCCGGAAGTCGGACCACAATCCCGACGCCAAGGGCGTGGTGCGCGCGCTCGACATCACGCACGACCCGAAGGGAGGCGTAGATAGCGAGAAGCTGGCTGAGGCGCTGCGGCTGTCCCGCGACCCGCGCATTTCCTACATCATCAGCAACCGGAAGATCGCCAGCAGCCAGGCGGTCCACGGCGAGGCGGCATGGGCATGGCGGCTGTACAGCGGCGCCAACGCGCACAACAAGCACTGTCATGTCTCGGTTGTGGCGGATGACGCGAAGGCGGATAGCGTTCAGCCCTGGGCCATCGAATCCGCCTTCGACAAAGCGCCGCCGGCAGACGTCTCCATCGCAGGACCGGTCAGTGCGAAGCCTGTGCCGGCCGGCGATCGGCGGTCTCGGATGGGCAAGATCATCCTCGATTTCGAGGCCCGGCGGGATAAGGATGGCCATCTGGCGTTTTACAAGCTTCCGGCCAACGATGGCGGCGGGAGCTATGAGGTTGCCGGCATTAACGATCGCTATCACCCGGCCCAGGCGTCGCACCTGCGGTCGCTGATCCAAGCCGGCAAGTTCGACGATGCCGAGGCCTCGGCCATCGAATACATGGTGAAATACACCGACGTTGCCGCAGGCTGGACCACCAATGCCGGCGTGGAGTTCTTCCTGCGCGACTGCGTGTTCAACCGCGGCCCGACCGGCGCGGCGAAGATTCTGCAGATGGCACTGGGTGTGAAAGTGGACGGCGACGTCGGCCGCGCCACCCGCGATGCAATGGCGGCCGCGAATCCGGGCCCGCTGCTCGACAAGCTGCACGCTGCGCGTGAGCGGTATGAGGACGAAGTTGCCGGGCCGCGGCCGAACCTGCGAGCGGGGCTGGTGAACCGCTGGAACAAGGCGCTCGCTGAGGCCAAGAAGTTCGCCGCCGAGACACCGACGTCCGGCCAGAAAAAAACGGAGCAGACATTCGCCGCTGCGGGCGGTGCGGCGGTGACCGGTACGGTGACGGCCGGTGTCCAGCAGGGCTGGGGTCTTTGGCAGTGGGGCCTGCTGGCGGGCGGTATCGTCGCGCTCGGACTCGCGGTCTATTTCGGTGTGCGCTGGTGGCGGAAGCACCAGGCCGCTCCGCCCAGCTATCACGACGAGGCAATTGCCAAGGCTACGGCGACCGCTGACACACTCCCGGCGCCGGGTGACCTTTGGCGTGCGCCGGACGTGCAGGCCACCAAGCCGAGCGCCCGGAAGCCCCGCGCGACAGCGAAGAAACCGGCGGCGAAGAAGGCCGCTAAGAAAACCACCAAGAAGCGAAAGGCGGCCTGAGATGGCTATCGATCTCGGGAAGTGGTCCTGGGTCGCTGACACGGCGATTGACTTCGGGTTGCCCGTGTTGGCGACAGCATTGGGCGTTCCGGCTGCGGCACCCTTCGCCATCAAGATGATCAAGTCCGCGCTCGGACTGGCGCCCACAGCTTCTGCGGACGAGGTGAGTAACGCAATTGCTGCTGACCCTGATACGGCAAAGGCTGCACTGGAAGGCGTCCAGTCAGAGGTCGCTGCCAAGTACGCGTATCTCGAAAAGCTGGCAGAGCAGAAAGGCCTGACCGACCGCACCAATATCACCGAGGTCAACAAGACGATCCGCGTTGAAGCCGGCAACGTCTCGTGGTGGCACTGGCGGCATATGCTAGGATACCTCGTGTTGCTCTATGGCGTCGAACAGGTGGCCGCCATCGCCTACACCATGTTCGGCAAAGGCGTGCCGCCGGACCAGCTTGCGACTCTCTTCAACTCCACCAGCTTCTTCACTCTCGGCCTGTTTGGTCTGCTTGGCTACGTCGCTGCGGATAACACCGCCCTGAAACAAACCGCCATCACCGGCAAGGCGCCGGACGGCATTGTCGCATCCACGATAAAGGCCGTCACGGGACGGAAGAAATGACGAGGGGTAGCAATGCCGGGCCATACGCCAGTCAACATGACCGAGGCCCAGCTTGCTGCGCTGACCATGCTCACGGAGCAGCGGGGGCTCAACCTCCTGCAGCTATCCGACATCATCGGCGACATGACGCCGATGGGGCTCGAGTTTCTGCGCCGTCTCGGCGATCCGAGCCACGCCGAGCTGACGCGGTTTCTGACGCAGGCTCATCCTGAGACGTTCGACCTGCTGGCGGATCTCCGTGAAGACGAGGTCGAAACGCTGAAGTCGGGCATCAAGATCGTTGTCGCCATCAAGATCGTAGGGACGCTGATGAAATGGGGACTGGGCGGGTTGATTGCGGCTTTCATCACCATGGCAACAGTTGGCAAAGAGGTTTCCGCATGGCTCAAGCTTCGCTGAAGGAGGCCGTGCCGCTACGGTACCGGCTCGCCGTTTATCTGTTCGTTGCGGTCCTGTGGGCTCTGGGCGGCACGTTGGGATACTTTGCGACTGATCGTGAGATGCCGACGGTGATCATATCGGCTGAGCCGGTCACGCCGGTGGTCGCGCCAGGCGGTGAGCTGCGGATCGATTATGTCGTCCGCCGACATCGATCCTGCGCCGTGACTGTTGATCGCTTCATCATCGACCGCTTTAACACCCGCTACGAGCTCGAAGACCTCAACGTAAATGCGGGCCTGCCATTGGGCGAAGATCGTTTTGTCCAGCCGGTGAGGGTGCCGCAGGGCGTCGAGGTCGGCCCCGCCAAATATCGCACCTCATCGACGTACACGTGCAACCCACTGCAGAAGCTCTGGCCCATCTCCGGCGGCACGCGGGATATCGCCTTCCTCGTCAAATGAAATAGCCCGACGCATCACCGAATCAAGACGCGCCGGGCTGGCCAAGGGCGGATGGGGATCAATCCTCAGCCCTGAAACTCTGCATCACAACCTTAAGGAATGTCTATGCTCCGCTTTGCCGCGGCGTGCACTTTGCTGTGCGCGCTAATCGCCGTGCCTGCTTCCGCTCAGGATATCTTCGCCGGCGTGCGCTTGATCCACATCACCATGACTGGGGTCGAAAGCTGCACGGCCAGCCAATATGGCGTCGGCGACGGCTACCACGGCCGCCGGACGGCCTCCGGCGAGCGATTCAACACCCATTCCATGACGGCAGAGCACCGCACCAGGCGCTTCGGCAGCCACGTCACGGTGACGAATAGGGCCAACGGCCGGGCGGTGACGGTGCGCATCAAAGACCGCGGGCCCTTTGTTCGCGGACGGTGCATCGACCTTAGTCACGCCGCAGCGCGCGCGATTGGTATGGGTGGCGTCGCGCAAGTGACGGTTCGTTGATTCATTTTTCATGGAGATAGATATGTCTGCCCAAACGCTTGGGATCTCGAACGGTATTGCCAAGAAGCTTCGCGACATGGGGGACGGAACCTTTGCCGAGGTGGTGGCTACCGGTAGCGATCAAGCTCCTTCGCCCATGGCCGGACCGGCATCGATCGTAGCGGGTGGGAGCGTCACGCGTCCGTCGGACACTGCGGCATACGCCGTCGGCGACCTAATCGCCAATAACGTGATCGCTGGATCGGTCGCGCCGATCGCTCTGCCTGTGGCGCGGGTCGTTGACCGTACGTTTGTTGGGCGCCGGCTTCGCCTGAAAGTTAACTCGGCCGCGTGGAAGGCGGCAACGGTACGCGTGCACTTATTCCGGAATCAGCCAACGGTCACCGTTGGTGACAACGGCGTGCTGAACAATGCGGAGACCTACGCCTTTAGCGAAAGCGATTACATCGGGTACCAGGACGTCGCGCTCACGCAACAGATGAGCGATCCATTCGTGAAGGGTTTCGCCAGCTGTGATTTTGTTTCCTCGCCGTCGCCTGGAACGCAAAACATTTTCGCACTGCTGGAGGCCCGAACGGCTGTTACGCCAGCCTCGGGGAGCGTCTTCACTCTCTCGCTCGAAGCACTCCGCGACTAGCGCTAGCTAGGAGGTGCAGTTATGCCCGGAAACCTTGGCCCTTTCGATGCGCCAGATATCACGGCTCAGATCAATCAGGTGAAGCGCAAATTCCTTCATTGGCTTCGTCGATGCCGATGTCGGAAGCAACAGGCGGAAGCGCTGGCAGTGCGTCCAGCGTGCCTCGAGCTGACCACCAGCATCCGCGGCTAAGCTCAACCGCCGAAGGGGCACTCGATAGTAAAGGTGAGGCGGTCATCACTTTCACCCGCCGATTTTCGAACAAGCCAGCGGTGTCGATCCTTATGGTCGAGGGGGCTGACAACTCCCCAATCACATTCAAGGTCAAAAGCTGGACCATGGATGGGGCCGACTACGTCGGTTGTGTCATCAAGGGATATCGCGGTCAGCAGCTTCCGACGCTCGCAACAGTGAGCGGGATCCTGACGGCCGTCATCACTGGCATCAACACAGTCGTCAGCGCGCTAACCGGTTTCAACCCGTTTGGCGGCGTCGCGTCTGGTGCCGAATTCAGTCTCATCGCGATTCAGAAGAGCTAATCATGGGCGCATTAGTTGGCACCAAGCGGGCGCTCCTCCGCCCTTCTCTTGCAGGAGCGCCGCAGCCCGCCGGCCCGCCGGTCATGGCTGCGGCAACGCGCTTCATCGGGCTGTGGGATAACCCGCTCGCACCGGCGGGCCGAGAATATCAGCTTGTCAGCCTGTTTTTCGGTACTCCCGACTATGTCACACGGAAGTATCGCTTCTTCTTTCCCGCATTCCGCGATCTGAGCGGCGTCGAGAGCGCCGCCTCGAATGCGTATGTGATCGACGGTTACAGCCTGAAAGTTGGCGGCTACTATTATTACGCCCCCGGCGCAACAATTGATCCTGCGGTTGACGATTGCGGGTGGCTTTCGCCGGGACTCGACACGGGAGATATCCCGCCGAATTCGGTGCTTGAGATGCGCATCGTGATGCATGTCAATGCGGGGCAGCGCTTCCTCGGCGGCCTCCGCTTGATGACACAGAATGGCGAAGCACAAGAAGGCACCAATGCGGCCGGCGCTACTGCGATGTTGGCGAAGCTCACCAACGGCGCGACAGTCACAAACAACAGCGGCATCGCCAACGGATCGCATTTTGGTCCGACATATGCGGTAGCCGAGGGCTGGGATGGTGTCGTGGAGAAGCGCAAGGTTTATTGCGTGATCATGGATAGCATCGGATGGGGCTCCGACGACAGCGCGCTCTTGGCCAATTCGCGCGGCACCTACGGCTACATCGCGCGGGGTCTTGACGATAACACGGCCAGTTTGCGCCATCCCTTTATGAACATTAGCAACTCCGGCGACAGCATGGGCGTGATGCAGCTTGCGAGTGGCTGGCCACGGCGAATGCGAAGCATCACGCAGAAATGCCCCAACGTTCCGTTTACCCACATCATTACAGGCCTCGGACAGAACGACGTTGCATTGAGTGACTATCTGACTATCTTTCGACCGAAGGCGACGACCTACTACTCACTGCTCCGTGCGACGTGGCCTAACAAGCCCATCACTCAGGTGGAGCTGCCGCCGCGTGCGCAAGACACCACCAACGGCTTTGGGTCGCTTGCTAGCCAGAATTTCAGCAGCGAGGCCAATCAATGGTTCGCAGACTTTTCGACGCACCCAAACGCTTGCCGCTGGCTGTTCAATGCTGATATCGGCATTGACGGTGTCGCCAACCCGTCAACCTATCTGCGCGCCAATGGCTACATCGACGATAGCTTCTCCTACTGGCCGAGGCTGTCATACGATCTCACCACCAATCGCGATAAATGGGCCGTGCGCAGCTTCTCGGCGGTGCTCACAAGCCAGTACAACGGCGGAAGTGCAACCACCCTTTTGATGGATGCAGCGCCTACGGTAGGTGAAGAGATCGTCGCCAACCCGACGAACGCCAATCGCCTCTTTGCAAAGGTACTGTCAGTGACTGGAGCCGGGCCTTTCACGGTCACCGTGGAAGCGGGTAACGGCACCACTTACGCGGTCGGCACCCCAGTCAAGGCGGCCCTTCCGAGTTCGACGGGCGCAGTGCATTTCGGTCCCATGGGCCACATGCTGGCGGCGCAAGACGTGATCGGCTGGAAGAATGCTAGGCCGTCTACGATCTAACTCCCGCGCTCCTGCGCCCTAAGCGCGGAAGCCTTTGATCCGCTCTTCCGTGGCGGTCTCTTGCCGACGGAATAGCTCGATTTCCTCGTCGGTCAGCCGGGCACGCAGCTCCGCCCAGGCCGTCTTGAAGCCGGCTTTGCCGTCTTCCAGATCGGTCGCCACGCCGCTGCCGCGAGCAGGCTTCACGGTGCTGCCCGTCACCTTCACCCATTTGGGTGATGCGACTACCTTACAGGTTGAGAGATGTTTCTATTGCCAGATTCATGGGTGATGGATGCCTACGAACAGCCTTGTAGCATGTCCCAAGTGCGGTGCGCGCCGTGAGTTCGTCGGCATGCAGCCAGGCCGGCATGGGGTAGAAATCAGGTCATTTCGCTGCGCGCCGTGTGGCGTCTCTACCGACTACGAGCTTCGCGGCCGTGCCGTTGTAGAGCTGATAGAGCGACCCTAAGCGATCAGCCTAGGTGCGAACCTAGGCCCGCGGCGGCGAGCTTAAGAGCACCGTTTCAACTTCATGGCAGGTGCGGCAGCGATAAAGGGCAAGGTGTTTATGCTCGTCTGGCCGAACTGACACCAAGGTCAGATCCGTCCGGCACGTCGGGCAGGTCAAAAGGTTGGCGAGAGCGCTGCGCTTGTCATTGGCTGTTTCGACCATGAGATCCTGTGCGGCTCGACGACCTGGGGCTGGGGAGCGGATCGTCGAGCCTGGCCGGGAACGGCGCTGGGGGCAACCGGCCCGACGTGGCGTTTCAATCGCTTTGCCTTAGGTATGTTCCGGTAAGCTGCTCAAGGTCGATGCAGTCTAAGCGCTTAGTGCGCCGGCCTCGCGAAGTCGATCTCGCTCCTGCATAGGGCTGAGGAAGGTCAAGCCCAACTCCATTGAGCGTCTTTTCACCGCGAATTGCGATCGGCGCATCGCGGCTGTGGCTTTCATCAGCGACACGCGTCGAGCGGCGAGGGCGCGCAGCTTTGCATCGTCTTCGTCAGTCCATAGTTTATTGGAATTGCGTGCCATCTATCCTCCGCTCGCTAAGGCGTTGTTTCGAAGCATAATTCCGGCGCGAGACGTCGGTTCCCAGGGCGCGCATATTGCTTAGGAGCGCTTCGGTCCAAGCTCCAGGGCGCCCGACTCCCGCAGGTTTGCTCGGACGGCTCGCACGCCCGGAAACTTAAGACCGAGCTCACGAGCCTTCTTTTGCACCGAACTGCTGTTTCTATTCAGAGCCGCCGCCGCGCGAGATAGCGTCGCGTTGCTATCCAGTAGACGCTTTAATTTTACAATCTCGTCTTCAGTCCACTGTCGGATGAGGGGTCGGCGCGGCATTTCAGCGGGTGGGTGGACGGAGGTCGCCGTTGACCCGGCCTTCGGCCTGCTTCAGCGGATCCCGCTCAACAACCGTTTGGATATAGCCACATCGTGGGCACTCGTATGCGTGCACAACGAAGTCCGGCTTCTCCGGCATCGAGCGAATCCAGGCGGTTGGGGCTTGGCACTTAGAGCAGGGTGGTGTGCAGGTTTTTGGCATGGCGAAAAAAGGTATCTGTCGTCGCAAATTTTGCGCACCTGCCTCGAAATTGCAATATTGAGGCCCGAGGGCTCGCTCGACTTCGTTTACCAGCGCGGAGGAGGCCTTTCGTGTTTGGCCGCAGAAATCATTGCAGCGGCCAGGACAAGAAAGATGATCAGCGTCATGAGTTCGTGAGTGTGGTCGTCCATCTCGCATCATTTTAAGAAAAAGCCCGGCGCGAAGCCGGGCTTAAGTTGTTGTGGAAATAAGCTGGTCGAGCTTAGAACGCGCCGGCGCCGAAGTTGCCCCAGTTGAAGCGATAGTTCAGACCGGCTTTGACGGTGTGCTCGTCGTTCCGGAAGCCACCAACTGCGAAGGTGGGCGTCAGGAAGGTGGTCGTGCCGAAATCATAGTACTGATATTCGATCTTGCCCGACCAGTTGCGGTTAAACAGGTATTCGATACCGCCGCCCACGGTGTAGCCATTGCGACCTGCGTCGCCGGTGAAACCATTGGTGAAGCGCGAGTCAGCCCAGGCGTAACCACCCTTCACGTAAAGCAGGGTCGGGCCCCATGCCGAACCAAGACGGCCGGTCACCGAACCTAGACCACGGTTGGCAAAGCTGCTGCTGGTATCGAGGAAGCTATAATTGGCTTCCAGACCGAAAACCCAATTGCCGCCGAACTGGGTATCCCAGCCGATTTGACCGCCGCCCATGAAGCGACCGTCATTGCCGCCGCCAACCAGATTGTCGGAATTGCCGCGGAAGGCGCCGCCGACGTGACCGCCGATGTAGAAGCCGGTCCAGTCATAAACAGCGGCAGGAGCGGCCATCGGAGCTTTGGTGTAGGGGCGAGCGGCCATGTCAGCAGCGAAAGCCGAAGAAGCGCTCAAAACCGCGACAGCGGCCGAAGCGAGAAGGTACTTTTTCATTATAGTCTCCGTTTGAATCACCGGACGACTTTAGAAACATTCTCGCCTCGAATGTGTCACTGCTTTGCCACACATGTGTACAAACACGTGCGCAAATCTGCGATGCAATTTTTCGAAACAAAGCTGAAAGTTGTCGCAGACTGTCGGCTGCTGTGCGCATCGCAGCTTGCTCAAGAGCGACGGGCCCATCTATCTCCCTAAAGTCAGTTGAATCGACAGCGAGAGCTCTTCGTTTCTTCTCCACTGAAGATTGTGTCGATAACAACAATCGGGAACCTCCGCTTTGGGCGGCGCTGAGCATCAAGACCCTGCTACCTTCGGCCGCAAAGCCCAGCGCGGCTTCTACGACTATCGCGGCGAGAAGCCGGTCCCGACGCGCTGATCGAGGCTCCGTCGCGACACTTGAAGCGCTGTCATGGCCGGGCTTGACCCGGCTACCCACCTTTCATAACGAAGAAAGATGGATCCGCGGGCCTTCTCCACGCCGAAGGGCTTTGGCCCCGCAGGCGGGCCAGGCCCGAGCCACAGCTCATGCCGATCGCGCGTAAAATTCCTTGAGCAGTTTGCGGCCGGCGCGGCTGATCGGAAACTGCGTCGCATCGTCCAGCCGGACGCCGCCGCGTCCGATCCTGCCCGTTTCAAGTGCCACGGCACTCGCAACCCAATGCGAGCGATGAATGCGCAGCCCGGTCTCCGGACCGAGCGCGTCAACCGCGCATGACAGGTTCATCAGTATCAATGCCTGGCCACGGTCGGTGTGGACACGCACATAGTGGTCTTCGGCGCTGAGTGCCAGGATTTTGGCCTGACGCTGCGCGACCGGCAGTTTGGCCCGGAATTCCCTTGCCGCATCATCCGCCCGTTGGAGTGCAAGTTCCTCGGCGGGTTTTTCTGCGCTCCGAAGTTCGCGAAGCAGCAGCCATCGCAAGGCCGCCGTCGCCAGATTGACGAGCAGAACTTGCCCCGTCAGTTCCAGAAACGACACATGGTTGAGGGTTTGCGGCGCGAGCATGGCAAGCGATTGATGCACCATCAGCCCGCCTGCAGGGGCCAGCACCACCGCGACGGCAAACGATGTCCAGATCGGCAACACGCCGCCGAACACATAGCGACGCAGCATGACCGATAGGCTGACTGCCGTGACGCCGATCGCAGCTGAAGTCGCCAGGAAATGCAGCAGGCGAAGCGGTAGCCCCATCACGATGTAGGAGCCGAACGCGCCGACGATCGCCAGCACGGCGGCCACCGCCAAAGGCAGAAACATGACCAGGCGTCGCGGCCACGCCGCGGCGGCATTGGGCTGGAGTTGGCCGAAAATGGTCATTGGCGAATAACCCGTGCCGTTGGCGAAACGGAGATAGCACCTTTGCCTCGGGCCATTGTAGCAGCCTCGATATCCATTTTGCGAGATGTCCCCATGCGATTACAGATTTCTTCTTGCCTCGGTCTGACCGGAATGATCGTCACGTCATGCCTGCTGATATCGCGCCCCGTTGCGGCCGCGGAAGCAGGGTGGCGGCCCTATGTCGTGCCGGCTTCGGCATCGAATGCCGAGCCGATCAAGGTCGCCCTGTTTTATCCCACGCAGGTGCAGGCCACCAAGACGTCCATGGGCCCGTTCACGGTGAATGCGGCGATCGGCGCGCCGGCGGATACGCGTGTCAAAGGTCTGATCATTCTCAGCCACGGGACCGGTGGGTCCGAACTCGGGCATAGCAGTCTGGCGGAGGCCTTGGCCCGCAGCGGTTATCTGGTCGCCGCACTTCGCCATCCCGGCGACAACTATCAGGACCACTCGGTATGGCAGCGCGGGCCCGGCGCATTCTTCACCGAGCGCCCGCGGCAGGCATCAGCAGTGATCGATGCCCTGCTCGGCGACGCCGCCTGGAAAGACCGGATCGCAACCGACGCGAAGGGACCGCGGATCGGTGCCCTCGGGCACTCCGCTGGTGGTTTTACAGTGGTCGCACTGGCCGGCGGCCAGTCCGACCTGTCGCGCATCGGGGCGCATTGCGCCGCGGAGCGCGCGGACGATCCGCTCTTCTGCAGTATGAACCGGGCCGATCAGCCTCTGCCGGCCACGTCGCTGATACCTCCCACTGCTGATAGGCGGATTCGCGCCATTGCTGCGATGGCGCCTTTGGGCGTCGTTTTCACCGCATCCTCGCTGGCCACGATCGACATTCCGACATGGATTTACGCCGCAGCCAAGGATCGGTGGCTGGTGCCGCGATTTCACGCCGAATGGATCGCGAAAAACGTGCCAGGCGTGCGATTCAGCGCAGTAGCCGATGCCTGGCATTTCGCTTTCATGGATCGGCCGGCCGGTTCGATCTCGACTCTCGATGGCGATGCGGCGGCGGATCCAGCGGGTTTCGACCGCGGCGCATTTTTGGCGCAGTTGGCGGGCGAACTGGTCGTGTTCTTCGACAACGCATTCGGGGCGGGGCAATGAGCGACTTCCATGTTGCGAACTCAAAACCTTCATCTGCCCATCCGGTGATCCCGCCGGCCACGGTCTTGACCGGCAGGACCAGCTCCGCGAGCCGCAGCGAACCGCGGGTGGCGCCGTTGCAATGCGGGCCGGCGCAATAGGTCACGAAGATCGTCCCGGCCGGCAACTCGCTCATCTTCGGGCGCACGATCTTGCCGTGCAGCAGGTTGATCGCGCCGGGCAGATGCCCGCGGGCGAACAGCGCCGGGCCGCGGCCGTCGAGCAGCACGAAGTCGGCGCCTTTTCGAGGGCGTCGTGGACGTCCCAGCAATCGGTCTTGAAGACGAATTCGGCGGCGAAATGCTCAGCGGTTAGCGCGCTCGGGAGCTTCACGAGTCGAAATGGCAGAGAGCCGAGGAATTGAACCCCCATCGCTTTCGCGAGCCACGGTTTTCAAGACCGCTGTCAGACCATTCCGACGGGACTTTCCATGATTGCGGGCCACCACGACAGAAGTCGAACCTGCATCCGCGACCTTCGGAGGGTGGTGTTGGATCCAGCTGAGCTACGTGGTGGTGGCCGCCGGCCGCCGGAGCGGTCGGCGCTATGACTCGAGCTCGACGTCCCAGTAAAGGAAGTCCATCCAAGTCTCTTGCATGAAGTTCGGCGGGAAAAGCCGCTGTGCCGCGAAGAGCTCGAATGTGCTCGGCACGCGCGGCTCGCGCAGCGGCTTGATGCGGCGCCGATCCTTCTTCGAGTTGCATGGCGTGCATGCCGCAACGATGTTCTCCCACACGTCACGACGCCGTCGGCGCGCGGGATCGCGCAATAGAGTTTCGGTCGCAGCCTCTTTGTAATCGTTTCGGCCAATCGATCGCAGAATGCTGCGCAGCTTCGCGAAAGCTCTCATGAACGCCTCCGCTGCAAAGTACGGATTATCTGCAGGTGCGGTTGCGAACCTCGGTGAGGATCCCGGTGTTGACGCGCACAGCTTCAGCCATAGAGCCGACCACTTGATCGATATCTTTCAGCTTATTTTTGCTGTCGGAATGGTAGGCGTTCACCCGATCATTCGTCACGCGGGTGTCGACAGAGAACGCCTCGATCGCGTCTGCAAGCTTTTCTCGCAATGTGCTTTGGCGCAGGATCGCCTCGGCATTTTTGTTCAGTGCGGTGCTACTCGACGCTACAAGTTTCGCGAACTGATCTCGCCCGCGACGACCCTTTGTCGGACACGCTGGAGGAAGCCTTTCTTCGCTGCTGCTTTGCGGCTAATCTACCGACATCCGCGTTTTTTGGTCAGACGCGCCGGAGCCCACTAAAGAAGAACCGGAATTGGTCATAACTGAATGCAGCAGCGCGGAGCGGGTCGCATGTGTGGCAAGGCACTAGTCTTTGTTCCACCACTGGTGGATCTTGACCATAAGCCTCGTCCAGATGAAGACCCCGCCGCCCGCCATCACAACGGCGAGCGCGACGTTGCTCACAAAATCAAAAGGAGCATCGGCATAGCCGATGAGCTTGGAGTATGAAGGGGCGCGGCTTGCTCTATCGCCGTAGCGCGCCAGTACCTCACCCGTAGAAAGCACGCGGAATAACTGTGTCAACCCGAACCAGGTCATATAAGCGATTAGGCCCAATCCCAGGGTAATCATTAAGCCTTGTTTGATAGCCGGCCACCATCTCAGCATACCGTATTTTGGCACAAGGCGGCGACAAAGACGACGCATTCCGTGCTGTGCAGACGCGATACGCGAGTCTCAGAAGGCTGCTAAGGGCGGGCTATGGAAACGGCGACAGTCTTCGGGCGTGTCGAAGACGCAACCGCCACGCTTAGCGTAGCGCGGCGTGACCGGCGTCTGTGACGACGACGTCGTCGCCCTCTATCGTGACAGCCGCAATCTGCCCGCGTATCTCTCGGAGACCATCTTGAACAGTGGAGAAGAACGCGAGTAGTCGTTCTAAGGCTTGCAGCCATCGTTAACTGATGCCGGAAATAGCTTTTGAGGTAATGGAGGGTTGTAATCGTTCGGGCTGCAATCACTTAAGGTTGCTTTGTGCGGGTGGCCGTCATTTCAAAGTGTTTACATCAAGTTAAGCCGCTCATTGCATATTTAAATACTAATACGCGACATTTCGTAGCGGTCTTGCCGAGCAGATTGAGCTCAGGCGTCATGAAGGGACGCATCGTGCTAACCAGCATTTCGATCCGAACAAAAATTGCTGCAGTTTTGACGTTTCTCTTGTTTGCGATGGCAAGCATGGGCTTTCTGGCAATCCAAAAGATGCAAGCCATTAATGGCAACACCGTCGATATTGCCCAGAATTGGCTCCCGAGCATCCGACTGCTAGGCGAATTGCGTGCAGGTGTCGTAAACTATCGCAATAATCTCCGCGAACATATGCTGGCTGAGACCGCCGACGCAAAAGCGTTAGTCGAGAAGCGGCTGGACCAGATTGTCGCGAACAATAATGCCATCCGTGTTCAATACGAGAAGGTAATTACTTCGCCCGAAGAGCGCGCCATCTATAACGAATGGGCTGTTACGTGGGAATCCTACAAGAAACTCGCTGGCAAAGTAATGGCGCTCTCGCGGGCCGCTGCAGGCAAGTCGGCAAACGACGCGCACGAGTTTCACAGCACACAAGCTTCCGAAGTCGGTGTAAGAGCTGACGAGCTTCTCGCTAGAGACATTAAGCTCAATGATGACGGGGCAGCGTCGGCGACACTTGAGGCTGCAAAGAGCTACACGGCTGCATTTTGGATCATTGTCGGTGTTCTAATAGCTGCGGTCATTGTCGGAGCTGCAATTGGCGTCTATTTGGTGAAAGATGTCGCTTTCGGAATAGCGTCAATTGTGCGCCCGATGCAGCTTCTTGGATCGGGAGATCTTTCAGCCGTTGTTCCTTTTCAAGGTTTAAAGACCGAGATCGGTCAAATGGGCGATGCCCTTCAAGTTTTCAAACAGGCCCTGATCGATAAGCGCGCTGCCGATGAAGCTGCCAGCGTCGAGGCGGAAGCGAAGATTGAGCGCGGTCGACGTGTAGACGAGATCACCCGCAGCTTTGAAGCAATGATTACGGAAATTGTCCAAACGGTTTCGTCTGCGTCTACAGAGTTGGAAGCTTCCGCAGGTACGCTCACCTCAACTGCTGAGCGTTCTCAAGAGTTGACAACGGCAGTTGCTGCCGCATCTGAGGAGGCTTCAACAAACGTGCAATCGGTTGCATCAGCGACGGAGGAGATGGCGTCGTCCATTCATGAAATCAGCCGCCAAGTGCAAGAGTCAGCAACGATCGCTGCCAACGCAGTGGACCAGGCACGACGCACAAACGAACGTGTTAGCGAACTCGCGTCTGCAGCATCCCGTATCGGTGACGTTGTGGAGTTAATCAACACGATTGCGGGCCAGACGAATTTGTTAGCTCTGAATGCAACTATCGAAGCGGCGCGCGCTGGCGATGCAGGCCGGGGATTCGCCGTTGTCGCATCAGAAGTAAAAGCCTTGGCAGAACAGACAGCAAAGGCAACCGGGGAAATTTCCATCCAGATATCTGGCATTCAGGCCGCCACTCAAGATTCGGTAGGTGCAATCAAAGAAATCGGTAACACCATCGGTCGCATGTCTGAAATTGCTTCGACTATTGCCTCGGCGGTCGAGGAGCAGGGAGCAGCAACGCAAGAAATCTCGCGCAATGTTCAGCAGGCTGCGCAAGGGACGATGGAAGTATCTGCGAACATCACTGACGTGCAACGCGGTGCGACTGAGACTGGCTCAGCTTCCACACAGGTCTTTTCTGCGGCTCGATCGCTGTCACGCGATAGCGACAAGCTAAAAGTGCAAGTTGACCTTTTTCTTTCGAACGTGAGAGCTGCTTAGACTAACGAGGCGCAGAAGGGAGAACTCCGAGTCTCCGCCTTGGTAAATGCCAAGGCGGGGTCGCCGTCTGAGAAATTGGCGACCCCGCGCGCGCCAAGGCTTGAGTGGGGAAGCCGAGTCAGCGAAGCTTCATTGTCGACAAATGCGCGTGGCTTGGAACGCTGCAATTTGTCACAGCCTGGCCTCTGCGCACTTGTTATTCGTGAGCGAAGCCGGACGTTCCGCGTGCGTTGGTCACGATCGCATTAGAAGCGAGTTGACCCTGCAGCTAGGCCGAGTATGACCCGGCCTCCCGTTACATACATACTTGGACTCATGGCGATATGTTTAGTGGCAGCTTGAACGTCTCGGTAGGCGCGTTCGAGCAGACTGCTTTCGAAGATAGCTGCGGCGCCCGCCTCAGCAGTCAGCATTTCAAGAATGCGCAGCGAAGTCTCGGCGGCGTGGGCTGCAGCCATACGCATTCTAAGGCGGCTCTTGTTGAGCTGGTTTTCGCCTAGGTCCAGTGAATCTATTAATTCGGACATCGTTGTCATGAGGAAAGCTCGAGCAGCTCCATGCATTGTCTCGGCTCGGCCGACCATCGCTTGCACGATTTCTCGGTCTCGCATCAATCCGATGGACCCTAATCGACCCTTGCCCGAAGCTAGTGCTACGAAACTGTCTATCGCGCCACGAGCGATGCCAAGCGGGACAACGGCGACGCTCCAAGCAAACGCCGAAACCGGGGGAAGAGAATAAATGACCCCTGGTGAGGTCGGACTAAAGTTGGTGAATGGATGCGAGTGGTCCCTAGGGACGAAAGCATCCTGGACTTCCCAGTCATGACTGCCAGTGCCTCTTAGGCCCGTTGCGTGCCAGGTGTCGTGTACAGACACCTGCTCGCGCGTAAAGTAGCAGCAAATTCGTGGTTGGTCCGGAGAAGTGTCACCGCCGATTGTGGCTAGCCCCATAAAGTGTGTGCCATGTGGTGCACCGCTGCCAAATGGCCAGCGTCCAGAGACGCGAAGCCCTCCCGGCACTACTGTAGCCGAGCCAACGGCTCCTGTTGCGCTCACAATGAAGGCGCGAGGATCGCTAAACAGCGTTTCTCCAACGGCAATTGGAAGATAGCCGCCGGCGCGGCTCATGGCGCCGCCGTTTCCAACCAGCCAGCCGAGAGCTCCGTCAATCGCTGCTGCCGCTTCCACGACATGCATAAACTCTATCGGCAATAGCTCGGGGCCACCCAGAGTTTTCGGAAGCCACAGCCTGAACAAGCCCCGATCGGCGATGGCTTGAAAGAGTTCCTCGGGTATTCGGCGATTCCGATCGAACGTGGCGCGATACTCTTCGACTAACGAATTGATCTGCCGCAAGGACTGGACAAAATCTGTCGCTTGCCCGTCGGTTGCCATGGCGCATGATCCCTTTGAAGGCGAACGTATAGCCAGTGGAAATCTATTGTTTTCATTTTAGGATGCATTGCAAGCGCGATGCGCGAGGCAACCCGTAATACAGATCGGACCGAGATGCATGCGCTTTCGCAATGCGCAATCCGCCATAGTGTCGGGAGGAGGGAAGGTCAGCGGAGATCATTCGTGAATTTCAGCGTTTGCGGCCGGGTGCGATAGCGCCAGACTTGCGCAAGCTCGCGCGCACCGCTCGCACACCTTTAAACGATAATCCAAGCGCATGAGCTTTCTTACGAACGGACGGACCATTTCGACGCAGGGCCGCGCTCGCTCGTAGCAGTGTAGCGCCTTGCTTAATCAGTTCGCGCAATCAAACTAAGTCGTCTTCGCTCCACGGCCTAACGATGGGAGTTTTTGTCATTCGTCCGTCGCATTCGTGCCGCTCGACGTACCGATTACGTGGTCATTAGTGACTTCGCTCTCAATCTCTCGTACCAGGGCTTCCAACTCAGGGCGGGAAAGGGCGTCTAGTGCTGCACTGATCCTACGCAACTGAAAATCGACAATTTTGGGTTCGGTGGATTCATCATCCATGCATGCTGGCTTGGAAGCTTTGATATCTTGCAAGGCCGCCGTAATGCGTTGTCTCGTCAGAGTATCCAACGGCTGCGCTAATGCCCGTTGAAACTGCTTGATCTGCTGATCGTGAGAAACGCAATGTACACACATGCTCTACCGCCTTGTTTAAGGCGAGAGCGTTTTGGCCCGCAACACCGTTCGAAGCCAGAAGTATGCGGTGGTGTAGACCAACGTGCTCGACGGGATAAAGTTCAGAACGAGCTGTGGAAATGAAAGAGCATGAAAAGCGTCGCCGTCTGAGAAATTGGCGACCCCGCGCGCTCCAAGGCTTGAGTGGGGGAAGCCAAGTCAGCGAGGCTTTATTGTCGACAAATGCTCATTGCTTGGAACGCTGCAATTTGTCACAGCCTAGCCTCTGCGCACTCATCATTCGTCAGCGAGGAAGCACGTAACGGACGAATAGCCACGCGCCGGCCAAGGGCACCGCAGCTATCGCGCTGAGCATGATTCCCTCACCGGCGCCGTTCGCTAAAGCGATAATAAATATTACTGCCCAGGCCGCGACGATAAGGTTCACCAGTCCCGTGAACCACGGTTCAAACAGGCGCCAGAGAGTGCGGTCGCTGGCGAGGATCGCCTCGATATGTTTTTGGCGCGCTGTCTTCTTCCGTGCGACCATCGCCATCCTATTCATCGAGCGAGGCACTATTCATCCATCCAGTCGATCGTGCCGTCCGAACGGAGGCGCGCGTCGAATAAATCAAACGTGCGAGCTAGGTAATCTGCGGTGACTCAAGGCGCTTTTACTCTACATCACAATACGATATAAACAAATCGGGACATCTTGCCGGGGCCGGTGAGACTGATGCCAGCCTACCTCGTTCGGATTATCGATACCCACGATCTGGTCGGGATCTATTCGGTCGAAACTATCCTAGAACTCATCATCATCATCGACGAGTGCACTGATCCGGGCGCTTGCGAATATACCCGCATGCGCTTTCCCGGTGGCATCATGTGGGAGAGCCCGGCTGTTTCCGTGCCGGTTGAGCGATCCGAGCATGTCGACGGTTCTGAAGCAGACCCTGTCCCTTGGGAAGCCGCAACCCTGACTGAGCGGTGGTGGAACGTGATCTATGGCTTTGAAGACTGCAGGTGGAAGCGGTTCTATCCCGATGAGCCTCCCAGACCCGCCACCCGGCGCCCGCAGCGGCCCGGATCGGCTGAGGTGCTTCCGTTCAAGAGGAGGGGGTGAAAGACTGAGACTGCTGCCAATTCATTACGGACGCCAATGTTTTCAACATGCAGAATGAGACTGTAAATCAGCCGCCTTATGGCTTCGCAGGTTCGAGTCCTGCCTCCCCCACCATTCCCGATCTTCAGATCATTCGTGGCGTCGGCCGATCATCATTTGCTCAACCGCGGATGCAACTGCATTCTGCGATCACTCGCCGTGACCATGGTGAATCGACGCGTCATCTTCGCGGGCTGATTGCATCAGGGGAAGACTCGACAATCGCTTCAAACCTATCGCGGGCTCTCCTCATTCGGCAGCAATGATGACGTGTAGCGTCATTCGGGGCGATGTCGCTTGCGCGTGGCGATGCAGCTTCGTCGATCCGATGGCGTCATTCGTCCTGCGACGAATTGCCTGCAAATGTGCAGACATGAACACCACCTGAGGTGCAGAATGCGTCTCCCCTCGAATGCAGATTGTTAACTGCTGCGTCGCTACTGATAGCAACAGCAATCGCTAACAGTCATCGGGGAGCCGCCAGCATGAATTACCACATCGCTCTGACTGTTGTGGCACTTGTGCTGGGCGGGGCCGGATCCGCCCGGACCCAGACATTGCCGTCTTACATGGCGCCGATCTCCGGGCTGACCGCCTCATCGCCCGCCGACACCGCGACCAAGGACATGCTCGCGCTCAATACCGGCATGTTCGAGCTCTACGGCGATGCCGCGAAAGTCTTTCGCACCAACATTCTCGCCAAACATCCGGTGATCCTCGGCCTGTTCTCGGGTGCTGGCGGCAAGTTCACTTTGTATCAGCCGGGCAAACCGCCGCTCGATGCGCCGTCGGTGCCGCTGGTCTATCAGCTGCTGAAGTCGGTCGGGCACAGCACCATGGCGCTGGTGCAGGTGGTCGGCCCTTATGTGAACAATCCGGACAACAAGTCGTGGATGGGGGCGATGAAGGCCTATCGCAGCCGCATGCAGTCGGCGCTGGATGGCCTCGACCTCACGCCGATGCCGGCCGAGTGGCGCGACAACAACCGCACCGTCCTGCAGAACAATATCGCTTTCATGGACGAGTGCATTGCCAAGGGCGCGATCGCGTTCGAGACGATGGAAGCATTCGGCAAGAAGCAGGCGCCATATCTCGCCAAGAATGTCGCCTGGGCCGCGCAGACCCAGGTCAATCACTGGATGACGGTGCTTGGCGACTGGAAGACGATGCTCGGCGCCGATTGGGACAAGACCTATGCGGCGAGCAACACGATCTATGTGGCACGCCAGAACAATGTGCTGTTCAGCGTGCTCGCGCAGTTCTTCCCGCCGGAGGCGATCAATGACCGGCTGCTGCTGATCGAGACCGTGTCGTTCACGACGACGCAAGCCGACATGCTGGAATCGCTGACGCGCATCATTGCGGATCGCTCGGTGGGTTCGCTGTTCTTCGGCAATTATCACTTGATGGATTACGAGCTGATGGGGGGCGATGCCCGCGCCGCCATCATCGCGGAAAGCGGCAAGCGCGGCATGACGCCGTTCCTGCCGCCGGTGGTGCCATTCGGTTCGCATCAGTGGCCGACGCTGGTCACGCCCGGCCCCGGACCCGCGACGATCGCCGATCTCAAATAACGTCGCCTTGCGGCAAGCCACTGTCTGACGGGTGACGATATGACGACCTCGCGGCGCGAATTCATGAAGTGGGTGTCGGCGGGCGGCATCACGCTCAGCCTGTCGCGCCTTGCGGCGGCGGAGCAGGTGGCGTTCCCTGCGCGCGAGACACTGCCGGGGCGGGGCAAGTTCAATCCCGCCATCGGTGGCGCCGGCCGTGTCGATGGCGTGGCCAAGGTCACCGGCGCGAAACTCTATGCGTCGGATTTCCGGGCGAATGATCTGCCCGGCTGGCCGGCCAGGACCTCGCACGCCATTCTCGTGCGCGCGCCTGATGCCACTCATGTTTATCTCGGCATGGATCTCGCGCGGCTCAGCGGCGCGCTGAAGCCCACGGTGATCGTGACCGCGGACGATCTTGCGAAGATCAATACGCGGGTGCCTGCTTTTTACGAGGGCGATCTGTTCTGCCCCGTCGGCAAGACGCCGCTTTATCTCGGCCAGCCCGTGGCACTGCTGATCTTCGAGCAGTTCGACGCCTATGACCGCGCACGCATCGCCTTGCGCGACGGCACTTTCGTCAGGTTCGGCGAGGAAACCGGTCCGATCGAGATGCCGAATTACGCGGCCTATCGCTTCACCCGCGTGGCGGGCGCCACGCCTGATGTTGCTGACGTGTATTCGCCTGTTCTCGCGGGCTGGGTCACGCCCGGCCGCGTCCAGGCGTCCAGCCTGCCGGTGTGGTCGTCGCTCGCCCACACGAACGAGGCGGTCTATGCGAAGGCCGCCATTCACGGCGACAAGATTCGCGCCGAGATCACCGCCAGCGAAAATTCGGCACTGGTGCTGGATCGCACCTTCGATACGCAGTCGGTCGATCCGATGTTTCTGGAGCCGGAATGCGGGCTCGGCTGGTACGGCGCCAAGGACAAGGCGCTGGAACTGGTGCTCGGTGTGCAGTCGCCCTATGAAGCCGCGGATTCGATCGCGTTTCTGTTCGGCGAGGCGAAGGCGCCGTACAAGCCGGCCAGGATCAACGCGCAGTTTGCTTATGTCGGCGGCGGTTTCGGTGGCCGCGATCATACGCCCTTCGTGCTGTATGTCGCATTGGCGGCGATGTTCTTTCCGGACCGTCCGGTGCGGCTGGCGCATGATCGCTATCAGCAGTTTCAGGGCGGTATTAAACGCCATGCTATCAAAATGCGCTCACGCATGTCGGTGGATCGTGCCAGCGGCAAGATCACCGCTTTCGCGGCCGATCACATTCTGGATGGCGGCGGGCTCGCGAATTTCTCGCCCAATGTCGCCACCTGCGCGGCGACGGCGGCGATCGGAATCTATGACGTGCCGAAAGTGGACGTCACCACGGTGGCGCAGCACACGCGTGGCGTGACGGCGGGCTCGATGCGCGGTTATGGATCGCTGCAGACGATGACGGCGCTGGAAGTGATGATCGACGAGGCCGCGGCAGCGCTGCCGCTCGATCCCATCGATTTTCGGCGGCGCAATGCGTTGAAGCAAGACGGCCGCACGATGACCGGCAATCCCTATATCGTCTCCGTGCGCACCACCGAGGTGCTCGACAAGCTCGAACAGCATCCGATCTGGCAACAACGCGAGGCGGAGAAGGCGCGCGCTGCGAGCGGCATGCTGGTTGGCACCGGGGTTGCCTGCGTGACCAAGGATTACGGCACTGGCGGCGATTGTTCGAACGGTCGCGTCGAGCTCAGCCCGGATGGCCGGATCGCGATCTATTGCGATCACGTCGAGATGGGCAACGGTATCGGCACGGCGCTCGCCAATCGTGTGGCGCGACATCTCGGCGGCATCGCCGATGAAGTCGCGGTGTCCCAGGTCGGCGTGTTCGATGCGCTGGAGCTGGTGACCTCCGGCGACTGCTACACGATGGACCAGAAGACCCAGGACAAGGCTGAGAAGGATACGCGCTGGGTACCTGCGATCAGCTCGGCGACGTCGGCGTCGATCGGCGCCCATGTCGGCACCCATGCATCGGCCGAGGCAGCGCGCGTGATCTTCCGCTTCGGCCTATGGCCCGCAGCGCTGGCGCTGTGGAAGATCGATCGCCGCGATCCGCGTGCCAAGGACTTGAATAAAGCGGTGTGGAAAGACGGCCTGCTGACATTGGCCGGCCTGCCGTCACTGCCGCTAACAACGCTCGCAGCCACGGCGCATGCGCGCAATCTCATCACCGGCGCGGTTGCGCATGGTTTCTCGCGCTGGTCATGGTCGCGCGCGCGTTTTCCCATCGATGGC
This sequence comes from Tardiphaga sp. GW821-FHT12E02, assembly GCF_058807155.1. Classification (NCBI taxonomy): domain Bacteria; kingdom Pseudomonadati; phylum Pseudomonadota; class Alphaproteobacteria; order Hyphomicrobiales; family Nitrobacteraceae; genus Tardiphaga; species Tardiphaga sp. GW821-FHT12E02. The sequence continues at coordinate 4,300,943 of NZ_JBXAQK010000001.1, read as the reverse complement.
GAGCAGTATCGCGCGGAGATCGACGGGCTCGCGGTCCGTCGTGGCAGCGGCAAGTTCACGCGCATCGTCCGATCCAGCGTGTTCTTTCCACCCACCGATAACAATCGCATGGGTACCGCCTATACATCGATGTGCGGCACGACCGTGCGGGTGGAGATCGAGAAAGCGACCGGCGCGCTGCGCATCGCCAAAGCCTATAGCGTGTTCGAATGCGGGCAGGCGCTGGTGCCGGAGGTCGTGCTCGGCCAGGCGCAGGGCGGTTTTGCCATGGGTGTCGGCTACGCGCTGCTGGAGACGCTGCCGCCGTTCGAAGGCGGCCCCGGCAACGGCAAATGGAATCTCGGCGACTATCTGGTGGCGCGCGGATCGGACCTGCCGTTGCGCGACATGGAGATCGAGATGATGCCGCCGCAGACACCGGACGAATTGCCGAAGGGGATGGCCGAAGTGGTGATGATCCCCATCGTGCCGGCTCTGCTCAACGCCATTCATGACGCCACCGGCAAGCGCTTCTCGGCGCTGCCTGTGACACAGGCCATGCTCAAGGGAGCGCTCGCGTGACGACACTGGGCATCACCATCAACGGACAGGTCCATGCGCCCACGGAGGTGCGTGACGATCTCTCGATGAACGACTTTTTGCGCGAATATCTCGGGATGACCGGCACCAAATTCGGCTGCGGTGCCGCGCAGTGCCTCAGCTGTGCGGTCATCATCGACGAGCCCGATGGCAGCAGTCGCACCAGCCCGACCTGCGTGCTCCCCGCTGCAAGCTTTCACGGCAAGACCATTCGCACCGTCGAGGGCCATGCCAAGAACGGCGAATTGTCGCCGCTGCAAAAAGCCTTGATCACGCATTTTGCGTTTCAATGCGGCTATTGCACTGCCGGCTTCCTCAATGAAGGGCAGGTGTTTCTCGAACGTCTGGAGAAAACACCGGTGCCGCGCGTCGGCCTCGAAGAGCTGATTGCCGAAGCGCTGGACGGGCATCTCTGCCGCTGCACCGGCTATGTCAAATATCACGAGGCGGTCCGCGACGTGATCCTCGGTGAGCCTCAGCGCTACCTCACGCAGGAGTCGCGCGGATGACGTCGGAGATGCGCGTCAAAGCCCTGGTCGTAGTTGGCACACTCGGCATGAGCATGCTCACGGCCTATGCCGCCGGGCAGGGCGGAGCGAGAGGCCTCGCCACGCCCGAGAGTTTTAACGGCATCGCTGACACCCAAGCGCGCTCTGCTGCGATCTTCAGCGAACTCGGCAAAGTGCTGACGCATCCGCGCTGCACGAACTGCCATCCCGCTGGTGACGTGCCCCGCCAAGGGGACGTGAAGCGCCTGCATCAGCCGCCGGTGATGCGTGGTCCGGATGGCCATGGCACCGCAGCGATGCGCTGCAACTCATGTCACGGCAATGCCAATTTCGAGCCGGGCCGCATTCCTGGTCACCACGAATGGCATCTCGCGCCGATCGAGATGGCGTGGGAAGGCAAAACGGTCGCGGAGATCTGTGCGCAGATCAAGGATCCCGCCCGCAACGGCGGCCGCAAGGTCGAGGATCTGATCGACCATATCGGCAAGGATACGCTGGTCGGCTGGGCCTGGGCGCCCGGCTACGGACGCGAACCGGCACCGGGGACGCAGGCTGTCGCGGGAGCTCTGGTCGAGGCGTGGGCGAAAAGCGGCGCGGCTTGCCCGGTCAAATAAAGCGGTCACGCCGCCAAGTGAAAATCCGAGATGTGCACGCGGTTGCGGCCGTCGGCCTTGGCGCGGTAGAGCGCGGCGTCCGCACGGTTCAGCATGGCTTGCAGTGTTTCCGGTTCGGCTGAACGGATCGCAACGCCGATGCTCACGGTGGCCCTGATGATGCCCTCCGGCGTCTGAAAGGTCAGGCCTTCCAGCGTCGAGCGGACGCGCTCTGCAACGGCGGAGGCGGCTTTCGGGCTCGACGACGACAGCATGATGCAGAACTCTTCGCCGCCGAGACGGGCGGCGACGTCCTGCGCACGGATATTGGAGAAGATCACTTCGGCGAAGACGCGCAGCACGCGGTCGCCAGCGGCATGGCCGAACCTGTCATTGATCGTCTTGAAGTGATCGAGATCCATCAGCAGGATCGCGGTGTTCTGCGGCACCGCCCGCGCGGTGTCGTCGAACAGCGCGCGCCGGTTGAGCAGGCCGGTCAGCGGATCGGTCAGGGCCTCCGACTTGTGCCGGTTGGTGGTGCGGATCTGGTTGATGGTGAGCGACAGCGCGCCAATGCCGGTGAGGCCGACGATCACCATCAGCGAGTTGAATTCCTCGGCCCAGTTCGAGGGACGTTCGGTCAGCACATACTGGCCATTAGCGAGCAGCACATAGCCGCAAGCCGCGAAGGAGGCTGCCGTCACCAGGTAAAGCAGCGCGTTAGTGACCATCAGCAGCGGCGCTTCGGAGCGGCTTTCCCAGTATTGATGCGCGGCCAGCGTGGTCAGCAATGCGATGGCGAAATTGGCGAGAGCGGTGCCGATGCCGGTATAGCCGGTCGCAAAGGCGAGGACGGTCGGCACCAGCCCGAGCGCCGTCGCCGCGATCGTGACGGTCCAGCTCGAACGATGGGCGCAGAACTGGATGGTGCCGCGATAGATCAGGCCGAAGCCGAGGATCAGCAGCGTGAAGGTCACGAGTTGATAATTGGCATCGTAGCGCTCGATGCCGAGATAGAACAGCAGCGCCAGCACGGTCAGGGTCAGACCTGTGGACCATGTCAGCAGATAGGTTTCCGACCGCGCAACGATCCAGGTCGCGAGCAAAGTGAATGCGAGCGCCGTGCAGGACACGCCGATGGCGATGAAAAGTGAGTGTTGGTCCAGCAACATGACCCGATGCGTTGGCGAGAGATGGCGCGTGTTACGCCACACTTCTTAGCACCAGACTACCGTCGTGCCATTCGGTTTCTATGGTGACAAAAACGTTACGCCAGCCCGTTGAAAAGGCGTGGTGACATGCCGCATGTGCTTGAAATTGCACGGGGCATGACGCGCCGGCCGGTATGGACGGGAACACCAACCCGCAATTGTCGCCATCGCGGTAACCAACTCTAGAGGCGCATCCGCTATGACCTTTCCGGGGATCTCGGCGGGAGCCGGGACGAAAGCCGGGCCGAACCGTCGCGCTCAGGCGAAAAGGGCGGGCGCACATGAATCTGGCAGCAGCGACCATCGCGGGCGGCATCGGCACCATCTTTTTTGCCGCCGCATCGGTCTTTTATTATCAGCCCTCCTTCATCAAGCCCGAAAAAGTGATCGATGCGGTGCTCACCACCAATCAGTCCAAGGCCCGCACGGCGGTGTCGCGGCTGCTGATCAATCCGTCGTCGGCGGAGTTCGAAGGGCTGCGTTCGGTGGAGTCCGACGGCAAGAAATATGTCTGCGGTGCCGTTCGGGCGAAGGACAAGACCGGCGCCTATGCGGGCCACAAAGCGTTCGTCTACACCGTCGCGATCGATTTCGCGCGCATCGACGATGATGGCACCATCGCGCAGCGCCATGATGCCTATCGCAATTGTCCGGTCACCGCCGAGGAAGAGCGCATCGCGCAGTTGCGGCTCTCCGGTTCGCCTGGCGCCTCCGCCATGCAGGCGATGCAGAAGGCATTGCCGGGCGCGGGGACAAGCACAGCGGTGCTGTCGAGCATCGCGGGGGGCTCGTCCAATGCGAGCACCGGCGGTGTCGGCGGCACCATGCAGCAGCAGTTGCAGCATTTCTCCGGGCAGCAGACGGCGTCAGCGGGCGGCCAGCAGGGCGGCTCGTTCAAGGTGGCCTCCACCAAGCCGGTGATCGGCGACGAGGCCGAATGGCAGGCCAGCAAGCCGCCGGCGGCATGGCCCGTATTTCCTCCAGGGGATGAATTGTCGAAGCCGGCGCCGAAGCGCAGCAATGCGGGAGCTCTGGCACTGGCAAAGGCGGTCGAGGAGCGCTGGGCGCAATCCGAATCAGGAAATGTGCCGCGGCCATCGCTGCAGGAGATCCGCGACGCCGAGCGTGCCTTGCTGGCCATCGATGCCAAGGGACCGGATTTCCGTGCAGCATGGGCTGCCTTCGTCCGTCTGCGGGTGATCGAGCGCGAAGCCGCCGCCTGAACGCGAAAACTGCTGCTTCAGCTGTCGCACCGGGCTGTGTTTCGGAACGGGACGCCATGCACCGCGTTTCACTCCCAGACAGAAAGGTGCGACCCATGAAGAAGATATTGGCAATTACATCGGCGGTGTTGCTGGCCGCCAGTTTCGCAACGACCGCTGCTTCGGCGAAAAAGATGAAGCGTGGCTATCATTCGCATCATCACAGCCAGTATTACGGCGGTGGCCACCGCTACCAGCGCGGGCCGGCCTATGGCTCCTACGGCATGATGCGCGGCGGCCGGACGCCGTATTATCCCGGCTATGGCGCATCCATGCAGGGCAATAACGGCAACTCCGCCTTCGGCAACAACTCGCTCGGCCATATCCAAGGCGGCAATATCGGCGGCGGCAAATAGCCCTCGCCGAAGCGCGGACGCATCAGGCGTCCGCGGTCTCCTTGATCTCGTAGCGGTCGCGAAACAGCAGCACGACAGTCTGCAAGCGGTCGCGCCAGATGTCCGCCTTGACGGCGCCCGCCGCCGGCAGGATGCGCAGCATCGCATTCCATGGGCGCGAGCCGTAGACGACGATCTCGAAACCGTTGGTCGGATATTTTTCGCCGGCCTGTAACGCTTTGATGATCAGCTCGGCCAGTTCGTCGCGGCTGACTTCCCGCGTGCTCTCCACGGCGAGTTGCGGTTCGAGCGACACAGGCGGCTTGTCTTCGGGAACGATGGGATCGAGACCCTCGCGTGCGCCGTCATCGACCGCACCGGTCTTGTCGCCCGAGGCGCTCTTTGCCGTGCCGGCATCGAACTTGACCGGCTCGAATGGCTTCGTGGCTGCATTGCCGCCCGGCCGCTTGACCAACCGATCAATCAGGCTCAGCAGTCCACGGTCGCGTTCAGTCTCGCTCACAGTGAGTCTCTTTGTTGCGATACGCGATCTGACCATCAGCCATCGGGTATGTCGATAGGGAAGGGCGTCGCTAGTTCCCGGGCGTTCATTGGGCGGTGCACAAACGCGCTGCGGGTTAGCTTTGTCGCAAAAGTTTCATGGACGGCCTATAGTGGGGCGGCACGCATTCCCCCTCAGACCTCGCTGCGCCGGCTGTTGGCCCGCGCCAGGATGGAGCCGATCGCCGTGAAACCCACCCGCTTGCTGTTCGCCATGTCCGCGCTGGCACTCGTCGCCGTCTCGCAGCCGGCCCGCGCCGCCGATGTGATCTGCTACAACTGCCCGCCGGAATGGGCCGACTGGGCTTCGATGATCAAGGCCGTGAAGACCGATCTCGCCATCGAGATGCCGCACGATAACAAAAATTCCGGCCAGGCGCTGGCGCAGATCCTCGCCGAAAAGGCCAATCCGGTCGGCGATATCGGCTATTTCGGCGTCACCTTCGGCATGAAGGCGAAGGCGCAGGATGCGCTCGAGCCCTACAAGCCCGCGGGCTTCGATCAGGTCGATGCCGGCCTGAAGGATGCAGAAGGCTACTGGACCACGATCCACTCCGGCACGCTCGGCTTCTTCGTCAACAAGGACGCGCTCGGCGGCAAGCCGGTGCCGAAGTGCTGGAAGGATCTCACCAAGCCCGACTACAAGGGCATGGTCGGTTATCTCGATCCCACCTCGGCCGCCGTCGGCTATGTCGGCGCCGTTGCTGCCAATCTGGCGCTCGGTGGCTCGGACACCAATTTCGATCCGGGCATCGCCTTCTTCAAGGAGCTGAAGAAGAACGACGCCATGGTGCCGAAGCAGACCTCCTACGCCCGCGTGGTCTCCGGCGAAATGCCTATCCTGTTCGACTACGACTTCAACGCCTATCGCGCGAAATATAGCGAGAAGGGCAATTTCGAATTCGTCATTCCCTGCGAAGGCACCGTGGTGTTCCCTTACGTGGTCGGTCTCGTGAAGAACGCGCCGCATAAGGACAAGGCCAAGAAGGTCATGGACTACCTGCTGTCCGACAAGGGGCAGGCGATCTGGACCAATGCGTATCTGCGTCCGGCCCGCAAGATCGAGCTGCCGGAAGCCGTGAAGGCGAAGTTCTTGCCGGACAGCGAATATGCCCGCGCCAAGAGCGTGGATTGGGGCAAGATGGAATTGGCCCAAAAGGGTTTTAGCGACCGCTATCTCGCTGAAGTTCGTTGATGCAGTATCGTGCCGTTGTACGGCGGCACCACATGGATGAGGATAGGGCTCGGCCTGCATGGTTCGAGACGCGGCCTAAGAAGGCCGCTCCTCACCATGAGGGTCTTCTGCAGTGCTATACTCCGCCCTCATCCTGAGGAGCCCGCGTAGCGGGCATCTCGAAGGATGGCCGCAGGCTTTCTCTCGATGTCACACCGCAACTTCATCTCAGTCTGCCTGCTACCCCTTATAGTGGTCACGGCTGCCTTCTTCGTCCTGCCGATGGCGCAACTCGTCGCCGTCGGCGCCGATGGACCGCGCGGCGTCAGCGCCTATCTCGCCATTCTTACCGAGCCACGCTATCGCGCCACGCTGATCAACACCGTGATGCTCGCCGCTGCGACGACGGTCGCAACGCTGGTCATAGCCACCATTGCCGGCCTGTTCCTCCAGCGGCATCGCTTTCCCGGCCGCACTGTGCTGATTGCGATGCTGACATTTCCACTCGCGTTTCCGGGAGTCGTCGTCGGCTTCCTCATCATCCTGCTCGCTGGCCGCCAGGGTCTTGTCGGCGCGATCACGCTGGCGCTGTCGGGCGAGAAGGTGGTGTTCGCCTATTCGATCTTCGGCCTGTTTCTCGGCTATCTCTATTTCTCGATCCCGCGCGTGATCCTCACCATCATGGCCGCCGTGCAGAAGCTCGATATGGGGCTGGAAGAGGCCGCGCGCTCGCTTGGCGCCAGCCCGTGGGGCGTGCAGCGTGATGTGGTGCTGCCGGCTTTGGTACCGGCTTTCGTCGCATCAGGTGCAATCGCCTTTGCAACGGCGATGGGCGCCTTCGGCACAGCCTTCACGCTGGCCACCAATATCGATGTGCTGCCGATGCTGATCTATACGGAGTTCACGCTGGCGGCGAATTTCGCCATCTCGGCGGCGCTTTCCATCGGCCTCGGCGTCATCGCCTGGGCGATCCTTGCGCTGGCGCGCTCACTGAGCGGCGGCACCGTCGCCGCGGCGGGGTGAGCGGATGCGCGATCGCCTGATCTTTGCCGGACAACTCGGCTTCACGCTACTGGTCGCAGCATTCCTGGTCGTGCCCGTGGTGCTGTCGATCTCGGCCGGCGTCACCGTCAATTACTTCCGCGGCATCCAGTCCGGCGTCACGCTGCAATGGGTCGTGCAGGTCTGGGGCCTCTACAGGAGCGAGATCGGTCTGTCGTTTCTGATCGCTTTCGCAACGCTTGCAGTGACACTCGTTGTCGGCGTGCCTGCGGCCTATGCGCTGCATGTGCGGGGCGGGCGGTTGTCGCGCGTGATCGAGGAAATCATCACGCTGCCGCTGGCGATCCCCGGTCTGGCCATCGCGCTGGCGCTGCTCTTGACCTATGGCGGCTTCGGTGGCTTCCGGCAGTCGTGGCTGTTCATCCTCACCGGCCATGTGATCTTCACCATGCCCTTCATGGTGCGCTCGGTGATGGCGGTGTTCGCCTCGGTGGACATCAAGACCTTGGACGAGGGCGCCGCCTCGCTCGGCGCCTCGCCATGGACGCGCTTCCGCAATGTCATCGTGCCCAATGCGATGCCGGGTATTCTGGCGGGATCGCTGATGGTGATCACGCTGTCGCTCGGTGAATTCAACCTGACCTGGATGCTGCATACGCCGCTGACCAAGACGCTGCCGGTCGGCCTTGCCGACAGCTATGCCTCGATGCGGCTCGAAGTCGCTTCCGCCTATACGCTGATCTTCTTCATCATGATCGTGCCGCTGCTGGTGGCGATGCAGATATTTGCCGACAAGAGTCAAACCAGATGAGTGTCACCCCCTCGCACGGCGCGGCCGTGCATGTCGTCAATTGCGGCAAGACCTTTCCCGACGGCACCCAGGCGCTGGCACCGGCCTCGCTCGATATCGTCGCCGGCGAGACGCTGGTGCTGCTCGGCCCTTCCGGCTGCGGCAAGACCACGATGCTGCGCATCATCGCCGGCCTCGAGACGCCGGATGCGGGCGGCCGCATCCTGTTCGACAAGCAGGACGTGACGACGACGCCCATCGAGCAGCGCCATGTGGGCATGGTGTTCCAGTCCTATGCGCTGTTTCCCAACATGACCGTGGGCGAGAATATCGGCTACGGCCTCAAGATCCGCGGCGTCGGCAAGGCCGAGCGCGCCGCGCGCGTGGCCGAGATGGTGGCGCTCACCAATATCGGCGGGCTGGAAAACCGCCGCATCGACCAGCTCTCCGGTGGCCAGCGCCAGCGTGTTGCCCTTGCGCGCGCTGTTGCCGTGCGCCCCCGCGTGCTGCTGCTTGACGAGCCGCTGACCGCGCTCGATGCCTCGCTGCGCGACCGGCTGCGCAGCGAGCTCAACCGGTTGCTGCGTGAGCTCGGCATCACCGCGATCTATGTCACCCATGATCAGGCCGAGGCCATGGAGCTCGGCGACCGCATCGTCGTCATGCGCAAGGGCGCCATCGCCCAGATCGGCACGCCGCGCGAGGTCTATTTCGAGCCGCAGAATCGCTTCGTTGCCGAATTCGTCGGGGCCGCCAATATCGTCGAGGGGCCGATGGCGGGCGGGCGCCTGACGCTGCCGGGCGGCTGGCTGGCCCTGAACGACATGGCCGACAATGCCGCCGCGGTGGCGATGATCCGGCCCGAGACCATCGGCATCGTGCCCGAAGGCGACGCCTTCCTCCGCGGCACTGTAGAAAGCGTCAGCTTCATCGGCGACCGCCAGCGCGTCATCGTGACCGGTGCGGCGAACCGGCCATTGACGGTGGACGCGTCGAACAGGATCAATGTGCAGGCAGGGGAGCGCGTGGGTCTCTCCATCGCGCCCAGTGCCGTTCGTGTCTTGCCGAAAGAAGACTGATGTCGAAACCGACCATCATTGCGCAGATCACCGACCTGCACATCAAGGCGCCGGGCGAACTGGCTTACAACAAGGTCGATACGGCCAAGGCGCTGGAGCGCTGTGTGGCCGAGTTGAACGCGCTTGAGCCGCGGCCGGATCTTGTCGTCATCTCGGGCGATCTTGTCGATACGCCGACGCCCGGCGAATACGAGCATCTGTGGCGCCTGCTGGCGCCGCTCAAAATCCCGTTCATCGGCGTGCCCGGCAATCACGACGGCCGCGACATGATGCGCGCCGCGTTTCCCGACTGGGCCTATGCGCATGCAGCTGGTCCGCTCGATCAGGCCCGTACCATCGGCCCGCTCGATGTGATCCTGCTCGACTCCCATGTGCCGGGCAAACCCTATGGCACGCTGGAGCCGGTGACGCTCGCCTGGCTCGACGCGACGCTGGGCTCGTCCAATGACCGCCCAGCGCTGCTGTTCCTGCATCACCCGCCATTCCGCACCGGTATCGAACACATGGATGTGCAGGACCTGCACAATGCCGGCGAGCTTGCCGTGATCGTTCGCAAACATCCGCGCATCCGCATTGTCGCGGCCGGTCATGTCCATCGCGCGACGTTGACGACTTTTGCCGGCACTGTGGCCACGATCTGCCCGGCGCCGAACCATGCGGTGGATCTCGATCTCGCCGAGGTCCGCCCGCCGTCCTTCCGCGTCGAGCCGCCGGCGTTTCATCTGCATGTCTGGTTTCCGGACGGCGAGGGCGGCCATCTCGTCACGCATCAGGTGCCGATCGGCGACTTCGACGGCCCGCATCCGTTCTTCGGCGCGGACGGGAAGTTATTGTAGCGCTCTGTTCACCTCTCCCCACCGGGGAGAGGTCGTTGCGCCTTCGCGGCGGGGGCGCAAGCTCGGCGCGTCGCATCGACCTTACACCAGCGCATTCCCCGCGATGAGCTTGCGATAAAACTCCGCGCTCAGTTTCGCCGTGCGTTTCTGCGTGTTGAAGTCGACGTGATAGAGCCCGAACCGCTTCTCAAAACCGTCGATCCATTCGAAATTGTCCATCAGGCTCCAGTGAAAATAGCCCTGGACCGGTACGCCCTCGGACGTCGCGCGCTGCAACTGGCCGAGATAGGCGCGCAGATACATGATGCGGTCGAGATCGAAGATGCGACCATCCGGCGCCGGCTTGTCTGACGCGGATGCACCATTTTCGGTGATGAAGATCTTCTTCACGTTCCACAGTTTGGCGACATTGCGCGGTGCCCAGTACATCGCTTCCGGTCCGACGCGCAGCCAGTCGGAGTCCATGCGCGGGAAGGATGCGGGTGTCGGTATCAGTGCAAAACCCCCGGCGTCCGCGGGTGCAGCGACATAGTGCTGCGGCATGTAGATGTTGAGGCCGAGGAAATCGATGGGGGAGCCGATGATCTTCAGGTCCTCGTCGGTGAAGACGGGCGCGTTCGCGCCGGCATAAGCGAGGAAGGCATCGGTGTAGCGGCCTTCCATGATCACGGTGAGATAGCCGCCATTCATCTCACGCGTGGCGATCTCCGAGGCGCGGATGTGCTCTTGCGTCTCGATCACCGGAATGCAGGAGGCGAGGTTCTCCGCCACGCCTACTTCCGTGCCGGCGCGGCCTTGCGCACGGACCGCCTGCACCGCGAGCCCGTGACCGAGCGCGACGTGATGGCGGATCTGGTTCAGCTCCTTCTGCGTCGATTTGATTCCCGGCGCCATTTCGATCGGCGCTATGCCATAGCCGAAATCCACGAAGGTCGCGCATTCATTGATGGTGAAGACGTTCTTCACGCGATCAGTGATGTGTTTGGCGACATGGCCCGCATAATCGCCGAACGCTTTTGAAGTCTCGCGCGAGGCCCAGCCACCGAAACGATCCTGCAGCGCCTGCGGCAGGTCCCAGTGATAGAGCGTCGCATAGGGCGTGATGCCGTTGGCGAGCAGTTCGTCGATCAGCCGGTTGTAGAAATCGAGACCTTTCGGATTGGCCGTGCCGGTGCCATCCGGAAACACGCGCGGCCAGGCGATGGAGAAGCGATAGGCCGTGGTACCCAGCTCCTTCATCAGCGCGACGTCTTGCTTGTAACGCGCGAAATGCTCATTGGCGCGGTCGCCATTGCTGTTGTCGCGGATCTTGCCCGGCAGGCGCGCATAGGTGTCCCAGATCGAGCGGCCGCGGCCTTCGGCCTCGACGGCGCCTTCGATCTGATAGGCGGAGGTGGCCGTGCCCCAGACGAAATTCGGCGGGAACGCGCGCGGATTGCCGCCTTGCTGTGCATTTGCCGACTGCTGCGCCTCCGCCGGCGAGATGGCGAGGCCGGCGGCGAGCGCGCCTGCGCCTCCGACCAGATGACGGCGCGTGAAACGATGGGACACTGCAACTCCTGTGTGGCGGTTGCCCGAGAGATAGCGTCGGGCCGGCCGCAATGACAGGGGACATGAGGCCCCAGCATGGCGGCATTGGACATTCGCAGACGGCTGCGACAAAAAGAGCATGAGCGGCAATAACGTCGGCGTGAAGCGGGATGGCAGTAATGGGCATGCAAACGGCATCGGTGGCGCGCGTCGCCGTGGTGGGTCTGGGCGGGATCGGTCAGAAGGTGGTCGAAGAGCTCGATCGCGGGATTGAAGGCCTGAGCCTGGTCGCGATCTCCGTGCAGAACGCGGAGAAGCATGCGGCGTTCCTGTCGAAGCTCGGCAAGGCGCCGCCGGTGTTGCCGATCGCGGAGCTCGAAGCCGTCGCCGATATCGTGATCGAATGCGCGCCAGCGTCCTTGCTGCCCGCCATCGTCAAGCCGTTCGTGACCAAGGGCAAGACCGCTATCGTGCTGAGCGCCGGGGCCCTGCTGTTCAACGACGACCTCGTCGCACTCGCCAAGGCGCATGGCGGCCAGATCGTGGTGCCGACCGGCGCGCTGATCGGTCTCGATGCCGTGACGGCGGCGGCTGAAGGCAAGATCCATTCGGTGACAATGGTCACACGCAAGCCGGTGAAGGGCCTCGCGGGGGCGCCCTACATTGTCGAGAACAAGATCGACATCGAGAGCATCACCGAGCCATTGAAGATTTTTGAAGGCAGCGCGCGTGAAGCGGCAAAGGGCTTTCCGGCCAATCTCAATGTTGCCGTCGCATTGTCGCTGGCGGGCGTCGGCCCCGACGCGACGACGCTGCAGATCTGGGCCGATCCGGCGCTGACCCGCAATGTGCATCGCGTCGAGGTGGATTCGGATTCCGCGCGTTTCTCGATGCAGATCGAAAACATTCCGTCGGAGAATCCGAAGACCGGCCGCATCACCGCGCTGTCGGTGATCGCGCTGCTGCGCAAGCGCGGCGCGGCGCTGCGTGTGGGGACTTAACCGCCCCGCACTCCGCCCTCATGGTGAGGGGCGCGCGTCTCGAACCATGAATGGCTTGGCTCTGGAGTGCGCGGCCATCCTTCGAGACGCGGTCGAAGACGACCGCTCCTCAGGATGAGGGGCGGAGAGGGCTGAAGCTATTGCCCCTTCTCGACCTGCTGCGCGGTCTCGATCCCCTGCGTCCGCGCAATCCTCGCCAGTTCGCAGCCCTCGCAGTAACGCCGATCCTTGTAGTCGATCCAGTTATGCGCATAGACGCGCTCGTTCGGAATATCGTAGCGGGCCTGCAGCACGCGGACGAGCACGCGCCACGCGGCGATCTGCGCGTCGGTCGGCGGTTTCCTCACATTGGGATAGTTGCCGACAAATTCGATGCCGATCGTCGAGTCGTTGTCGACTTGCTGATAGGTCGATGAGTTGTCGATATATTTATTGTCGTTGCGGTTGCCGTCGCGCAGGTGGTTCGGCACCGCCCATTCGGCGGTGGACCAATAGACCGTGCCATCGGTCTCGACCCAGATCTGCACACCCTTGCGATTTTGCCGCTGCATCTGCGCCACGGCATTGCGCCAGGCCGAGCCGGGCGCGCCTTCCGATTGATGCACGACGATGTTGCGCCATTCGCGGGCGTGGCGGAGATCGGTCCATGGCACGAGCCAGACCATGTTGAGGCCAGGAATATCCGGAGTGCCGCGGGAGCGGGCGGCGATCTCGAAGCTTGTAGGGATCTAGGCGGTCGCCGGGCTGGCGAACGCGCACAAGATCAGCAATGCCCCGACGATCCGACCTCTCATGCCCCTCGACCTCAGGGCGCCTCAAGGCACCCTGAGAAGAAGCGTATCCGAGCCGTTCGCGGAGTCAAATCGGGCTCAAACGTAGGGCGGATTAGCGTAGCGTAATCCGCCGCGGAGCTTCAGCGATGAATTCGGCCGGCGGATTACGGCTTCGCCTAATCCGCCCTACGGTCGCGTCTTAGTTGAAGTATTCAGGTAGCGTGAAGCCGGCGTAGAACTTGTCGTTGCGGATCGCGGACTTGAACGTGTCCGACTTGTAGGCCTCGACAATGTCCTTCGCCCATGGCGCTTCGGCATTGCCGCGGCGGACGGCGACGACATTGGTGTAGGGCTTGGTCATCTTTTCCAGGGCAAAGGCTTCGGTCAGCTTCAGCCCGCTATAGATGGCGAAATTGCCCTGCACGGCGGCGAAGTCGGCGTCGCCCAGGGCGCGGGGCGCCTGTGCGTTTTCCAGCGGCACGATCTTGATGCCCTTCGGGTTCTTGATCACGTCGAGCTCGGTGACATCCACCGGCTTGCTGTCCTTGATCTCGATCCAGCCGAGATCGCGCAGGATCCAGAGCGCACGCTGCAGGTTCACCGGATCGTTCGGCACCACGACGGTGGCGCCGGCTTTCACGTCGTCCGCCTTTTTGTGCCTGGTCGAATACAGGCCCATCGGCGGCGTTGGCACGGTGATGATGCCGGTGAGGTCGGTCTTCTGGCGCTCGTTATAGGAGTCGAGGAACACCGTGTGCTGCATCACATTGGCGTCAATGTCGTTCTTGAACACGGCCGTGTTGGCTTCGAGGCCGGTGGAGAACTCGTAATATTTGACCGTGTAGCCCTTCTTCTTCAGCTCGGGCTCCACGCCCTTCTTGAAGCCGTCGATGTAAGGGCCGGGCACGAAGCCGACCTTGAGTTCGGTCCTGGCCGGCGACTGCGCGAGCGCGCCGGTGAATGGGGCAAGCGTGATGGCGGCGGCGGCGAGCGCCGAGAGAAGGGACTTCATGATCTGAGCTTTCAGTGAGGTTGAATTACTTCGGCGACCAGATCTTCACGTCGGCGGCATCCACCTTCACGGGGATGAGCTTCTCGTTGAAGAACGCGTCGGCAATGATCTGCTGTTCGGACAGGCCGGCTTTGGTGACGGCGCCGACCTTGTAGGAGCGATGGCTGTTGGCCTCCTCGACGGTCGCGGCGTCGATGCCCCACAGACTGGACAGCAGCTTTGCGGCGTCCTTCGGCTCGGCCTTCACCCATTTGCCGGTTTCATCCAGCTTCTTGTAGATCGCGTTCAGCACGTCGCTGCGCTTGTCCGCATAGGCTGCCGACGACAGATAGTAGCGCTTGTAGCTGGCGAGGCCGTTGCCGCCGTCAGCCAGCACCCGCGCATTGTTCTGACGCTGCGCACTGGTGAGGAAGGGATCCCACGCCACCCAGGCATCCACATTGCCGCCGACAAAGGCGATGCGACCGTCAGCAGGCGGCAGATAGGCTGGCTGGATATCCTTGAAGTTGAGGCCGGCCTTGCCGAGGGCGGCGAGCAGCAGGAAGTGGCTGCCGGCACCCTTGGTCACGGCGACCTTCTTGCCCTTGAGATCGGCGAGGCTCTTCAGCGGAGATTCCGCGGGGACCACGATGGCCTGCGCGGCAGGCGAGGCGGCTTCCTCGGCGACATAAGCGAGCCTGGCGCCGGCGGCCTGCGCGAACAGCGGCACGGTGTCGGCGACATCGGCGCCGAAATCCACATTGCCGGTGTTGATGGCTTCCAGCAGCGGCAGACCGCTGGTGAATTCATGCCACGAGATTTTGACGCCGAGCGGCGCGAGGGCCTTTTCCAATTCGCCATTGGTCTTCAGCACCGCAATCAGCGTCGATGATTTTTGATAACCGATGCGCACCGTGTCCGTCGTCTGCGCGCAGGCGAAGGAGGTCGACAACATCGTTACCAGTGCCGCCATCTGCAATGCGCGGGTGCGGCGCCGGATGGTGCGATTGAGAACATGCGAGAGCAGAATGGGGAGCATGATGATGCCGCTTTGCAAGTATCAAATTGAGATGCGCAAAGGTGCGAGAGTGGCCGGTTCCAGTCAATGAAATGGCCGACTGTAGTTGCGGGCGCAGCGATAGAAGCATTCTGCCGGAGGCAAAATGCGGAGCCAAACCTTCTCCCGGTCCCGTCCGGTCGCCATTTGCGACGGAATAATTTTCTGCATCCGGAGATGAAAGCTGCTCCCGACACGGCGGCCCGGATCGCAAATCTTGCCGAGCGTCGCTGACCTTTGAAAGCACAATCTCTGCGATCGCGCGTAGCGTTTCCGCATCACGTCGGCGCAGTGGGCGCCAGACGCAACACGGAGCAGGAATGTCCATGTCGAAGTCGAGACGCGCTGTCCTGGCCACCATCGCAGCGACGCTGCTGCTGTCGCAGATCACCAGCAAGGCGCCGGCGGCGGAGCAGCCGAAGGAAATCCGCATCGGCTTCCAGAAGGCCGGCATCTTCCCCGCCGCGAAGCAACGCCAGACGCTGGAGAAGGTCTTCAAGGCCAGAGGCATCGATGTCCGCTGGGTCGAATTCCAGTTCGGTCCGCCGATCCTCGAAGCCATCAACACCGGCAATGTCGACTTCGGCTATGCCGGCGATGCGCCGCCGATCTTCGCGCAGGCCGCGCGTGCCAATCTCGTTTACATCGCCGCGATTCCGTCGCGCGGCTACAATCAGGGCATCGTCGTTCCCGAGAACTCGCCGATCAAGACGCTCAAGGATCTCAAGGGCAAGAAGGTCGGCTTCGGCAAGGGCTCGAGCGCGCATAACACGATCGTCGCAGCGCTTGAGAAAGCCGGGTTGACTTACGCTGACATCACGCCGGTCTATCTCAATCCGGCCGATGCGACGGCAGCCTTCGCCAGCGGCAATATCGATGCGTGGTCGATCTGGGATCCGTATCTCGCACTCGCCGAGGGCAAGCAGGCGCGCGTCGTGGCGTTCTCGAAGGATGTGCAGGATTCGATTTCGTTCTTCCTCGCCAACAAGGATTTTACCAGCAAGCATGGCGACATCGTCGCGCTGTTCAACAAGACCTTTGCCGATGAAGGCAAATGGGCCGAGGCCAATCGCGCCGAAGTCGCGACCCGGCTGCAGGAGGCGACCGGCGTCGACAAGGCCGCCACCACCCGCGCCGTCGAGCGGTCGAACTACACGGTGGTGCCGATCAACGACAGGATCATCGCCACCCAGCAGGAGACCGCGGACCGGTTCTTCAAGCTCGGCCTGATCCCGAAGCCGGTGCAGGTGAAGGACATTGTCTGGACCTGGAATCCTGGGTCCTGATGCCCCGGTTGTCGGTCCCATGACCGCCGCACTGGAAAGTGCGTCGGTTGGGGAATGTTATTCTCCAAACTGCCGGTTTCCGGGTGAAAAATTCACCTTTTGTGCAGTGCGGTTGAATTCAGCCCGAAAATCAGTAGGTTGCCGCCACGGCGCCAGTGCCTCCCGAGGCCGGCCCCGATCTTCACACCTGCACAGAAACGTCATTCAATGAACGCTCCCGTGTCCAAGCCGACTGGAGTGCCCGTGCCAGTTCTCGATCAGCCAGATCTTGAGCCGAAAGGGCCTGCCATCATTTCCTTCGATGGCGTCAGCAAGATTTTCCCGCCCCGGAAGGACTCCGCCGAGGTGAAGGCGGTCGATCATATCGATCTCGTCGTTCCCGAAGGCGCCATTGTCGGCGTGATCGGCAAGAGCGGCGCCGGCAAGTCCACGCTCATTCGCCTCATCAACGGACTCGAACTGCCGACCAAGGGCAAGGTCACCGTTGACGGACTCGACATTGGATCGCTCGATGAGCGCGCACTGCGCCAGGCACGCCGCTCCATTGGCATGATCTTCCAGCATTTCAATCTGCTCTCCTCGCGCACCGCCTTGGACAATATCGCGCTGCCGCTCGAGATCGCCGGCACGCCGCGCAAGGATATCAAGGGCATTGTCGAGCCGCTGCTCGAGATGGTCGGCCTCGCCGACAAGCGCGATCGCTATCCGGCCGAACTCTCCGGTGGCCAGAAGCAGCGCGTCGGCATCGCGCGGGCGCTCGCGACCAAGCCGAAGGTGCTGCTCTCCGACGAGGCGACCTCGGCGCTCGATCCCGAGACCACGGCTTCGATCATCACGCTGCTGAAGCAGATCAATGCCGAGCTCAATCTCACCATTCTTTTCATCACCCATGAAATGTCGGTGGTGAAGAAGCTCGCCCAGCGTGTCGCCGTGATGGAAGGCGGCCGCATCATCGAGCAGGGCACCACCTACGAGATTTTTGCGAACCCGACCCATGCGACGACCAAGCGGTTTGTCGGCGAAGTCACCGGCGGCAATGTGCCGGAATGGCTGCAGTCGCGTCTGCTCGCCGATTATGCGCCGGGGCGCCAGGCGGTGATCCGCATCGCCTTCACCGGCGCCGATGCCGACGAGCCCGTGCTGTCGCGCCTGACGCGCGCTTACGGCGTCGACTTCAACATCATGCATGGCCAGATCGAATATGTCGCCGATCATCCGTTCGGCACGCTGATCGCCTCCGTCGCGGCCGAGCCCGGGCTGCAGGCGAAGCTGATCGCCGATCTGACCGCCACCCGCAACACCGTGGAGCATCTCGGCTATGTCGCCTGAACTCATCAACATGATCGCGTCCTCGACGCTCGACACGCTGGTGATGGTCGCACTGGCCGGCATTTTTGGCACGCTGGCCGGATTGCCGCTCGGCATCTTCCTGGCGACCAGCCGGGCCGGTGAGCTGTTTCCCGCACCGAACGTCAATCGGCTGCTCGGTCTTGTGGTCAATGCGACGCGCTCGACGCCCTTTATCATTCTGGTCGTCGCCATCGTGCCGCTGACGCGGCTGATTGCCGGTACCTCCATCGGCACCAGCGCGGCCGTGGTGCCGTTGACGATTGCCGCCACGCCGTTCATCGCCCGCGTCATCGAAGGCGCGATCCGCGAAGTGGATCAGGGCCTCGTTGAAGCCGCGCGTGCCTTTGGCGCGAGCCCGCTGCAGATCGTGTGGAAGGTGCTGCTGCCCGAAGCGATGCCGGCGGTGACGCTGGCGCTCACGCTCGCCACCGTCAGCCTGATCGGCTATTCCGCCATGGTTGGCGCCGTCGGCGGCGGCGGGCTCGGCGATCTCGGCATCCGCTACGGCTATCAGCGCTTCATGCCGGAAGTGATGGCGACCGTGGTCGCGGTGCTGATCTGCCTCGTGCAGGGCGTGCAGAGCCTCGGCGATTTCATCTCGCGCCGGCTCGACAAGCGCAGCCGTCACTCCTGATCTTGCGCGCACTGCGGCGCGCGCCTGTCTCGTTTCTTCACAATGGAAAATAGTATGTCTATCCGTCGTCTTCTTCTCTCTGCCATCGCCGTCGCTGCCTTCACCTCTGCTGCATCTGCTGAAACCATCAAGGTCGGCGTCACGCCGGGTCCGCATGCGCAGGTGCTGGAAGCCGCCAAGGCCGTCGCTGCCAAGAAGGGCCTCGACATCCAGATCGTCGAATTCTCCGATTACGTGGTGCCGAATGCGGCGCTGGACGCCGGCGACCTGCAGGCCAATTCGTTCCAGCATCAGCCCTATCTCGACAACCAGGTGGCCGATCGCAAGTTCAAGCTGGTCTCGGTGGGCAACACCATCAATTTCCCGATGGGCATCTATTCGAAGAAAGTGAAGACCTGGGACGAGGTGAAGTCCGGTGCGTCGCTGGCGATTCCGAACGATCCGACCAATGGCGGTCGCGTGCTGATCCTTTTGCGCGACAAGGGCATCATCAAGCTGAAGGACGACGTCGGCTTCAAACCGACCTTGCTCGACATCACCGACAATCCGAAGAAGCTGAAAGTCGTCGAAGTCGATGCCGCGCAATTGCCGCGCACGCTGCCGGACGTGGATGTCGCCGGCATCAACACCAACTACGCCTCGCAGGCCGGCCTCGATCCGGTGAAGGATGCGATCCTGCGCGAGGATCCGAAGGGGCCTTACGCGAACATCATCGCGGTGCGCGCGGCCGACAAGGACAAGCCCTGGGTGAAGACGCTGGTGGAGAGCTATCAGTCGCCCGAGGTGAAGGCCTTCATCGACGAGAAGTTCAAGGGCTCGGTGCTGGCCACGTGGTAGTCCTTCTCCCTCCCCAAGCGGCGTAGCCGCGCAGCGGGGAGGGTGGATCGACGGCGTAGCCGTCGAGACGGGTGGGGTGCTTCCCCACACTCCGTCCTTGCGTGGGGATAGACCCCACCCCGGCCCTCCCCACTGCGCCGCTTCGCAGCCTGGGGGAGGGAGCGCGACGTCGGCGCATCACTTCCCGATCAACCTGTCAAACAGCCCCGTCCATTCCTTCATCCACGCGATCGCGTTCTCGCGACGCCTGCGCGCCCGAGTTGTGTGCATTCCCACGCGACCCTCCCGGAAGAGGGCGTGCGGAACGCCGGGCGCTCAAGGCGCCCGTTGGTGCCTGATGCCGATGCGGTACTCCGCAAGGGGAAGCATCAGGACTTTCCGGAAGCCGAGCGCCGCTCAGCGTTCCGCACGCGGTGTTCGGGGTGCTGTGCCTCCGCGTGGCGGATGACAGAGCGATCCGCCAGACGCCGCCGAGAGGGTCGTCCGTCACGCGTGACCCAGCCTCGGTCCATCCGAAGGTGAGCCGTCGCCGGGCCAGTGGCAGGTCTGGCAAGGCTCCGTCCCGCCCGCAGGCGAACGTCGTCCAGGCACCGCGTGACGCCCCAACCTTGGCGCCCACCGCATCCAGCCCCGCGACCGTGACGATCGCGCTCGCCCCTCTCATCGGGGCCGGACGACAGGGACAATAATCCTCAGGTGGATTTCGTCAAGAACAAAATAGGAACATTTTCGCTAGGCGTGCTTTCTGTCATCCCCGCCTGGCACGCCGAAAGCGTGCGCGGAGCGGGGATCCAGCAGACACTGGCGAAGCGGTGTCATGCACGATGCCAGCTTTTAATGGATTGCCCGGTCAAGCCGGGCAATGACAGCGATCGACGTCTGGGGATTGTCTTCCCCTGAGAGGTTGAGGCCCCCGGCGCTGTGTGTTACCTGACGCGGCATGCGGGTATAGCTCAATGGTAGAGCAGCAGCCTTCCAAGCTGAATACGAGGGTTCGATTCCCTCTACCCGCTCCAGCCGCAGCGCCCCATAAATCTCCGATAATTCAAACGCTTAGACGTCGGCACCTTGCCGGTCAAGTTAACGTTCAGTCCCTGTGGATGACTTCTAGGGCGCGTATAGGGCGCAACATTTTTCCTAAGTTGTTGATCTGATTCGACTTTCAGAATCAGGGCCTTCGGAAACTGATAGTCAGGCTGAATACACAGCCCCGCGACGAATGTTAGCAGTACACTCTTTCAAGTAGTGGGCCGGATTCACGTGAATCTGCGAGAGAAGTCGCTATCTATGACGACAACCGAAGAAACTCCGCGCGTGGCGCTTGAACTCCGTAGAGAGTCCGTTGCTGTGCCTGCGCATGCTGCGGCAATTCAGTGTCAGGAAGTAGTCGATCTGTATTTCGGTGCGTTAGCCTCAGCGGATCTGTCGAAGCCACCGTCACCGATAACCACCTCCACGTCGATCAGGCACAACATTGCTGGCATCAGCATTGACGCAACAGAGCGGCGCCTTCGTCACGAAAGCTGGATACTAGCCAGAGCATTCCAAGATCTCCTCCGAGGTGTGCGGGAGTCGCTGGAGCGAGCTTATCTCTTGTTGGAGATTGCTTGGAAACCTCACCGCGTAAAATCCGGATCGACACTCGCCGAGTTTATTGCGCCGTTTAAAAGGCGTGCGTCGGATTTGAATTTCCCTGATCTCCTGAAACATGTGAACGAGAGCCTTACTGAGCCACTTAACTTTTCAGATGCATACCGATCACTTCAGAATGCTAGAAACTGTCTTGAACATCGAGGCGGGATAGTGGGCGCGAGAGACGTGGACGAGTCAGGAACTATGCGTCTGATGTTTCCCTACGTGCGCATTTTCTATGAGCGTCGTGGCGAGGAAGTTGAGGTAGAGACAGGTATCCCTGTCAATGCTGAAGACGGAAGCGATGAAGTTATGCTGCTCATGCGAATTTCATTGAGGGAGCGCTCGTTCAAGCTCAATGAAAGGCTTAAGATAACTGCGACCGACTTTAATGAGATCGCTTTTTCTGCGTTTCTGTTTGGGTCTGAGTTGATGGGGAAGTTGCCAAGCGGCCCAAGGGAAGAAAAAGCATAGCGCGCGGATCGCGGCCATGCACGCTCGACCTGCGCACCCCCAATGGATCTTTTCACTGCCGCGTGAAAATGGTGATGTCGGCACGCTAGGTCGTAACTATGCGCAGCACCAAAAATACGCCGTAGATGAAGAACCCTGTCGAGCAAAGAGTGAATACAATCGCGGCGTTGCGCGTCCCATTTGTTTTCCACCCCGGTGACATTCTTGGCTGCGGCCATGATTTCTTTGAAGATGGCTGAAAGAAATTATGCAGTGCTTCTGGTGACGGGAGAGATATTTCAGCGTAGGAAAAATTGAAGAAGCCTGCTGCACCGGCCAAAACGACCATCGCGCAACCGACTGCAAATGGCCATAGCGCTTTAAGGATCGGGGCAAATGCTATCATTTGCGATGGTGATGAAGACGGTAGCTTCCCGAGGGAGGAGCCGACATAGGCTAGTATAACGGCAATAGCCCCGGCATTTAGAAGAAATAGCCACTTCAGAGTTTGAAGGCCGTATTCTCTTATTCCAGTCAGAGCTGTTACCTTCAGCTCTGCGATTTGTTTCACGTATTCCAGCTGAGATTCAAAGTGGTTTCGCGAGTCCTGACGCTGTAGCGCGTTCAGATCGGCTATAGACTGTTTGATCAGGTCAGGGTTGTCGCCCACTTCGAGTTTCAGTTTTTCGATGAAAGCTCGAAGTTGGCCGTCGCTTAATGCCTCATGCGAGTCTGTCCTCGTGTCTTCTTTCTCGGAGTTCATGATGCTTTCAGATCTAACCGGATTTCGCGTCGTGGATGAATATTGTTCGGGTTGCAATTTAAAAATACTCGGATTCGACCGTCGTGACCGAATAATTTCAGCGTGAAAATCCTGTTCTTCAAATCCGCCCGGCCCGCCGAGGAAGAGGCCCAGAAAATCCCGCTGCTTCTGAAGCTGCTGATGATCTTCCGGGCGCGGGTCAAGGAAGCGGAGACCGAGGAATTACGGGAAGCGGCAGAGCGGGATTTGGCGAAGCTGGAGGCCAAGCTCGGTGTGAAGTGAGGATGGCAGAGCTGGAAGGTTGAGCGGCGCGTGGGCGATCCCTGCGCCGCTTTTATTTTGTCGGCTCGCCGGACGACGGCTTGACTTCGATGGCGAGTTCGACGCCGCCCAGGCTGAATACTGAAAAGTTTAGGGCGCACATAGGACGCAGTAAGCCGTGTAGTTGGGGTGTTTTGCGTGATTTTCCGTGCGGAGGGCAGAGCAAATAACGTGTTGTAATTGTACAGTTTAGTGCGTTTTGATGAATGAGCGTGAAGTACCGAGAAGCGTGTATTTTTGGACTTCCAAGCTGAATACGAGGGTTCGATTCCCTCTACCCGCTCCAGTCTCCCAGGAACTCATTGCGATCAATAGGTTGTGCGCGGTTCGGTCGCGATCAATCAATGTCGGCGTGTCCTGGATAAGCGCTTTCTCAGGCCATCGGGCGCAGATCCGGGCTACCTTTGCTGCGCTGACGAACACGGGCATCAAGCGCCATCGGCCCGGCGAAGCGTGATCCGCGTCAGTTCGGACGGGCGCCCGAGGCGCAGCGCGAATCCCGGCCAGAGTCCGGTGCCGTTGTTCACATAAAGGGTCATCCCGCCGACCTGGTAGCGGCCCGAGACGTAGCCCGCATTGGCGCGCGCGGCGAGCCGATCCAGCCCGACGATCAGTCCGCCATGCGTATGTCCGGAGAGCTGAAGTTTAACGCCGAGCGATGCAGCGCGCCGCGCTTCGCTGGGTTGATGGTCGAGCAAGATGACGGGAGCGTTGTCGGGGGCGTCACGGATCGCGGATTCAATATCCGGCGCGGTGAAGCCGCCACCGCGCGATGCACGATCGGTGACGCCGGCAAGGACCAGCTGCCCGCCGTCGCGATCCAGAACCACGTGCCTGTTCTCCAGCGTGACCATGCCCATCGACGCGTAATGCTGCATCCAGGCCTCATAGCCGAAGTAATATTCGTGATTGCCCGGGATCATATAGACGCCGTCGGTCGCGCGCAGGTCGCGAAGCGGCTCGACGTCAGCGCGCCGGACCTTGAGCGTGCCATCGATGAGATCGCCGGTGATGGCGATCAGATCGACGCCGAGGCTGTTCGCATGCGCGACGACGGTCCGCGCCCAGGCGGCAGGGAACAGGCGGCTGATGTGAAGATCGGTCAGTTGCAGGATCGTGTAGCCGTCGAATTGCGGCGGAAGCCCCTGGATGCGTATGTCGATGTCTTTCAGCGGCGGAATGCGTGTGGCCTGCGTCACGCCGATCGCGGCCAGGCAGGCGGCCAGACCCGCCATTCCGTAGCGGAAGCCGTCGGACACGCTGATGCCAGCACCGGGGATCAGCGCACCGACGAGCGTCGCTGCGTCCAGCAATAGTTGCATCAAGGCGAGCAGAATAATGCCACCGAATGCCCAGTTGAAAAGGACGACGACCGGGCGTGGAAATTCAGGACACAGCACCGATCCCGATGACAGCTTGTTCCAGAAATGGAATTGCGACGCCACCAGCAGAATCAGTCCGGCGACGCATGTTGCAACAAGCGGAAGATGAAGGGGCCAAAGAAAGCGGGTGACGACGAACAACCAGGGCAGGGCAAAAACAAAATGGAAAATTGGACGCCTCCAAAATCGACCGATGCGGTGAGAAGCACTTAGGCATACAAGTGCGATACCGCAATCGCGGGCGAAGGCGCCGTGCGCTCGTTTCAGGTGATTGAGATGAGAAGGTCCGGCTGACACCGGCTGAACGGGCTGTCATAACGGCCGTTGCGAAACCAAGGCCGAGCATCACGTGGATCGTCGACCATTGGTTCGGTCCCTGGACGTCGCTGCGCTCATCGGCACTATGCTTGCTTTATCCAGCGCAAAACGACGATGACGATCGTAACAAGGACGACAGTGACGAGCAGCCTCTGCCATGACGGTCGCGGGCCCCACGCTGCGGCCGTGTCATCCATGTTCGGCGTTGGCGGCGTCGGTGGGGTGATCGGATCTTGATGCATGATGCTCCTGCCTTGGAGCTCGATCGTCCGGCAAAACATGTCCGTTGTGCGGCGGTGGCCGAGGGCAGCTCTGGCACGATGCGGGCATCGTGCCAGAGAAGCCTTTACATCGGAGGCACGACGCCATTGGTGCCGGCGACCACATTGCCGGTGGAGAGCGTTCCGTCTGCTGCTTTTTGTGAGGGGACGAATACCGCCATGCCGGGCTTCAGGTCGCCTTGTGCGGCAGGGCCGAAGGTGACGACGGCCGTGTCTTCCGCCACCGAGATGACCTTTTCCTTGCCGTGAAACGTCACCGTGATGTTGCGGCCGTCCACGTCCTTGACGGCGTTGGAGACGGTGGCGTTGGTCATCGTGCTGTTGGGCTTCAGGTCCCAGGGATAGCTGCCTTCGCCGGTGCCTTTCATGGCGGCCGGGAAAATCAGAACTTCGAGGGCGCCGTCGCCACCGCGGGATTTGGGCAGCGAGGCGATGCCGACGAAGTCGCCGGGCTTGATGTCGTTGAGCGAGGCCTTGACCACGCCGGTGACTTTCCAGTTGTCGTTCAGCTTGATGGCGGTGGAATTGCCCTCGCGGGTCTTCACCGTCAGGCTGGATCCTTCGACGCGCTCGACCGTGCCGCGGACGCGAACCGTGTCGGCTGCGTGCGCGGCAGGAATGAGGGCTGAGCTGAGCAAGGCAATGCCCAGCCCGGTGACTGCCGCAGAAAACGCTTTCATGTTCGTCCTTTCACGTGCCGCTATGGCTTGTGCCAATAGCGTTACGTTCGGGGATCGCGATGATTACGCAGGGCCGGCATCACGACGGGGTGATCCGCCGGCATTCTGGTTCACGGATCCGCGTGCTGTCGCAAGACCACCCGCGCCGGTACAGGTTGCCGCCGGTGGTGATCCGGTCGATAAGCGGGGCGTACTGACACCAGCGAGCTTGAATTCTCCATGACAGATGCACGTTATTTCCCGGCTGCCGGCGGCTGGGACACCATCGATCCGCAGGCGGCCGGCTATGCACCGGACAGGCTCGCTGCAGCCGTTTACTTTGTGCAGGCGAATGAGACGCCGTGGCCGCGCGGCTTCTATTACGACGACGGCCGTTACGCGCCGAATGTGGACTGGAATGAAACGGGCCCATGGAGCGCGGTGCTGGGGCCAGTGAAGGAACGCGGCGGATCGGCGGGCCTGGTGCTGCAAAGCGGGCGCCTGTTGGCATCGTGGGGCGATATCGCGCGCGCGGATATGACCTTCTCCATCGCCAAGAGCTATCTCGCAACGCTGACGGGGCTTGCAGTGGATGACGGGCTGATCGGGGAGATTGACGAACCCGTCGCCAAGCGCGTGCCGGGACCGCTATTTGCGGATGCGCATAATGCTCCGATCACCTGGCGGCATCTGCTGCAGCAGACCAGCGAATGGCGCGGCGAGCTGTTCGGCAAACCGGACCAGATCGATCACAACCGCCTGGTCGCGCCGAATGCCGACAACAGCCGCAAGGGCGAGCTCCGCGAACTGCAGAAGCCGGGCGCGTTCTACGAATATAACGATGTGCGCGTGAACCTGCTGTCGCTCAGCCTGCTGCATCTGTTCAAGCGGCCACTGCCGGATGTGCTGCGTGACCGCATCATGAATCCGATCGGCGCCTCGCCGGACTGGAGCTGGGTCGGCTACGAGAATTCCTGGGTCGAGATCGATGGTGAGCGGATGCAGTCGGTGCCGGGCGGGGGCCATTGGGGTGGCGGCATGTTCATCGGCGCCGAGGACCATGCGCGCATTGGCCTGTTGATGGCACGCGGCGGTGAGTGGAACGGCAAGCGGCTGCTGTCGCAGAGCTGGATTGATGCGATGTGGACGCCGTCGGCGCTGCAGCCGAATTACGGGTTCCTGTGGTGGCTGAACCGCGGACCGCATGCCAACAAGGGCGCGCCGGAAACGGCCGTCTATGCGCTGGGTGCGGGCGGCAACATGATCTGGATCGATCGGGACTCCGACATGATCGCGGTTACGCGCTGGCTGCCGAGTGCCAAAGCGCCGGAATTTATCCGGCAGCTGATCGCGGCACGGGGTTGAAGCGTTTTCGGATGGAGACCACCGCCGTCCTCATGGTGAGGAGCGCGCCGATCGGCGCGCGTCTCGAACCATGGCGTTTATCGTCCATCCGTCGAGACGCCGCGCAAGCGCGCGGCTCCTCAGGATGAGGAGGAGTTCGTGGAGGCCCATCATTTCAACATGGGAATGCTCTGGGTGTCTCGTATCGAAGCAATGGCTTCACAAACAAAAACCCCGACGGCGCTTTCGCTCCGTCGGGGTTTTGCGTTGTGCTTGGCTGCCGCCGCTTACGCGACGCGCTTGATGGCGGCGCTGAGGATTTCCATCATGTCGTCGATATGGTTCTTCTCGACGGTCAGCGGCGGCGACATCGCAAAGGCGTCGCCGCTCTGGCGCAGATAGAGGCCGGTGTTGAAGCAATCCACCATGACCTCATAACCGCGTGCACCCGGCGCATCCTTGCGCGGGGCGAGTTCGACGGCGCCCATCAGGCCGCAATTGCGGATGTCGATGACATTCGGCAGGCCCTTCAGGGCATGCAGGCTGTCGCGCCAGTAGTCGGCCATCTTGGCGGCGCGGGTGAGCAGGCCTTCGTTCTTGTAGATGTCGAGGGTGGCGATGCCGGCGGCGCAGGCGACCGGATGGGCCGAATAGGTGTAGCCGTGGAACAGCTCGATCTGGCCTTCCGGGCCGTTCATCAACCCATCATAGACCTTGCGATGGGCGAACACGGCGCCGCAAGGCACGGTGCCGTTGGTGATGCCCTTGGCGGTGGTCATGATATCCGGCGTCACGCCGAAGAACTGCGACGCGAAAGGCGCGCCGAGGCGGCCGAAGCCGGTGATGACCTCGTCGAAGATCAGCAGGATGCCGTGCTTGGTGCAGAGCTCGCGCAGGCGCTGCAGATAGTTCTTCGGCGGCGGCAGCACGCCGGTGGAGCCGGGCACCGGCTCGATGATCACAGCCGCGATGGTGTCGGCGCCATGCAGCGCGACCATGCGCTCCACATCGTCGGCGAGTTCGGCGCCATGATCGGGCAGGTCTTTCGAGAAAGCGTTGCGGGCGAGATCATGGGTGTGGCGGATATGGTCGGTGCCGGGCAGCTGGGCCGAGGAGAAGGCGCGACGGTTGTTGACCATGCCGCCAACTGAAGTGCCGCCGAAACCGACGCCGTGATAGCCGCGCTCGCGGCCGATCAGGCGCGTGCGCGAGGCCTGGCCGTTGGCGCGGTGATAGGCCAGCGCGATCTTCAGCGCGGTGTCGCCGGACTCGGAGCCGGAATTGGTGAAGAAGATGCGGTCGAGGCCTTCGGGGGCGATCTCGGCAAGGCGGTTGGCGAATTCGAAGGCCAGCGGATGGCCCATCTGGAAGGCCGGCGCGAAATCGAGGGTGGAGAGCTGCTTCTCCACGGCGCTGGCGATCTCGGTGCGGCCATGGCCGGCATTGGTGCACCAGAGGCCGGCGGAGCCGTCGATGACCTTGCGGCCGTCTTCGGTGGTGTAATACATGCCCTTGGCCGACGAGAACATGCGCGGCGCCGCCTTGAACTGGCGGTTGGCCGTGAACGGCATCCAGAACGTGTCGAGTTGCAGGCTGTTCGGAATCTGATGGACGGTCACGGCGCGCTCCCAGGGTGATGTCAGGCTGATTTTCGCATCTGGATCATGTTCGTAACATTGCAACAAGTCCTTTTCTTGATCCGATCAAGCTGTTGATTTTGCTGAGCGGAGCGGGCCATATTTGCCGGATCCGCAACACCCGCAACAGGATTTGGGCGTGACCATCGATCTCGGCGAACGGCTGCGCTTCGTGCGCGGTCGCCACAAGCTGTCGCAGCGCGAGCTGGCCAAGCGCGCCGGCGTCACCAATTCGACCATCTCGCTGATCGAATCCAACCAGATGAATCCATCGGTCGGCGCGCTGAAGCGCATTCTCGACGGCATCCCGATGGGCCTCGCCGAATTCTTCGCCATCGAGCCGGACCGGCCGCGCAAGGCGTTCTATCGCGCGGATGAACTGACCGAGATCGGGAAGTCGCCGATCTCCTATCGCCAGGTCGGCGACAATCTATTTGGCCGCGCCTTGCAGATCCTGAAGGAGCGCTACGAGCCCGGCAGCGATACCGGCCGGGTGCCGCTGGTGCATGACGGCGAGGAGGGCGGCATCGTGATTGCGGGCCGGCTGGAAGTCATCGTCGATGACGAGCGCCGCATCCTCGATCCCGGCGATGCCTATTATTTCGAGAGCCGGCGCCCGCACAGGTTTCGCTGTGTGGGGACGAAGGCGTGCGAAGTGGTGAGCGCCTGCACGCCGCCGTCGTTCTAAGCGACCGCCGGTCTTCGCGGCCCTGACCGCGGCGTTCGTTGACCGCAGTCATGACCTCTTTGACGTTGAGGCGGCCTGGTCACAGACCGTTTGTGGGTGGTCGCCGGAGCGCGCATGGCCGCGTGATTCCACGGGCTGAAGCGTCAGCTCTTGGTGGCGTGCAATCGGGTGCCGGGGTCGAATTCCGCCGCGTGGCTGCCCGGAAATAGCGGCCAAATCGCAAATATCAGAATTCCTTCAGAAAAATATCGTTGTCCCATCAGGACTCTAGATGGGGGCATTGGTATCGGCGACCTGCCGCAATCCGCGGTTTTTGCGTCGGCGTGCATCACCACGCTCGCGCTGCGGCGCCAGGCAGAAGGCCTGTGGCACCCGGACCGATCGGAAGAACTGGACGACGAGATGGTGGTTCGATCGGCTGATGACCCCCGCAAGGATCGCGGCACGGACGCTGCCGATACCCGATTGGATCAACCACGGCAGATGGCCACGGATTTCGCAGATGCGAATGGAGATTTGAAGATGTCGCAAGGCTCGGGGCAGGGCGCGATGCATCTGGCAGGGTTTGTCGAGGACGAGCTGTCCCTGGACGATCTCGATCGCGTGGTCGGTGGTCGCAGCGCCGAGGGCGGCGAGCTGCATCTGATGTCCGAGGGCGGCGAAGGCGGCGGAGGCAACAATCCACCGGTCGTGCATCCTCCGGACAATCTCCCCAATCCGCTGCAGCAGATCGAAGATCAGGTCAGCAGCCACGCCATCACCGGCGAGCAGGCGATCTCCCAGATCGCCAGCCTGATCGGCAGCCAGCCCGACCACGCCATGCAGGCCATTGCCGGCGCAGAAATTGCGACGCTGATCGCGCGCGGTTTCATCGATGCGACGGCGGCCATGGCCGATCTGCATGAGGCTGTCACCCAGACCCATAGCCTGACCGGCGTGCAGGCGGCGGGCATCCTCGGTGGCGTGATCCAGGCGCAGTACACCATGCTCGGTGACTATCCCGCGCTCGCGCCAGCGGCTGCGACCGAGATCAGCAATCTGATCGGGGACCATGCGCTGACCGCGGATCAGGCGGTGACCACGTTCGCGGCGCTGGCCGGTCAGGACCAATACCTGAACTGGGGGCTGATGAACCAGATTGCCAACATGGCACAGCAATATGCGATGCCTGCGGCAGACATCGTGGCTGACGTCACCGCCGCGGTCGATGACCACGACCTGACGGGCTTGCAGGCGATTGCGGTGCTGACCGCCCTGACGACCTATCTGCCCCTGACGGGCACGGCGCCCTACGTGGACCTGGCCGGACACGCGATCGGTGATCTCGCCAGCACGCACAATATCGACCCCGACGATATCAGGACGGTGCTGAACGACAACATCTTCGGTACGGATACCCGTCTGCCGGGGCTTTTCCTGTCCATGGTCGAGGCGAATGAGGGCCTGGCGGAGATGGCCGGCGGCATCCTCGCCCAACGGATGGCGGGCGACATCTTCTCCTGGACGCCGGTGATGAACCAGTTCAAGGCGGCCGTCGCGGATTTCGGTATCGCATCCGACGACGCGATCGCTTTGCTGATCGGTGTCGCGCATGGCAACAGGACGGCATGGGCCGCCGAACTGATCGTGCAGCTCGTCGTACAGACCCACGTCTTCAGCATGACGGAGGTGATGACGGGCATCCACAATGGTGCCGCGACGACGGCGATGGCGGACGGGGCCGTGGCCCTGCTGTATGGCCTCGCGACCAATGGTGGCTATGGCCCGACCTTTGCGCCGACGGCCGAAGCCGAGCTGGTCGCATTGATCGAGAGTGGCAAGATCACCGCAGCTCAGGCAGCGACGGATCTGCTGGCCAATGCCACCGCAAGCCGATCGCTCGAAATGCTGATGATGGTCGGGACGGCCAATGTGCCCGATGCTGCTGATGCGGTCACCGCTGCAGTCCAGTCATTGGTATCGACCTATGGCGGCGTCGCCGTGGTTCATGGGCTGGTCGGGTTGGTCGGCGGTACCGCGTCGATCTATTATGATCCAGCCATCGGTCCGATCGTCTTCGATCAGGTCTCGGCGCTGGTGGCGTCCGGGGCGCTCACGGTGCACGAGGCGATCGAAACCCTCGCCGATGTCGCGACCTCGACCATACGCGCGAGCGGCCGGGAAGCGATCGCCGATGCCATCGTCGCGCTCGCTGCTGCGGCCGTGCCGCCGCTGAGTGCTGCGCAGATCATGGCTGACGTGATGACGGTTCGGCCGGCCGCCAGTTCCGACAACACGATCCTGCTGCTGGCCTTCCTGGCCGGCCACAATCACGATCTTGCCGCTGCGGCAGGTGGCGCCCTTGCCGGGATGCTCGATCCCAATGACTGGCCGGTGTCCCAGCCAAATTTCTTGGTCGGATCGGTCACCAACTGGATCGGCAGCCTTTCGACATTGTCGGTCGAAGCCGCGGTTGCGCTGCTCAGTGCAGCCGTCGGCAATGGGCAGACGGCGATCCCCGCGGATATCGCAGGTGCCGGATTGTCCTGGCTCGTCACCAACAAGAATATCGCGCCGGTTGCGATCACCGATGCGATCCACAACTCCACTGTCAGCGGCCTGACCACCGGTGCATTGGCGCTGGTGATGCTTGCGCATTTCGCATCGAGTGCGGGCTCGACGGCGCAGATCGCCATCAACAATGAGATCCGAGCGCTGGTGACCGGCACGACGCCGTTGCTTCAGCGCGGCCATGCGGTCGACATCCTCAATGACATCCGCGACGCCGCCCAGACTGCGAATAATGCTGCCTTCGTTGCCATTCTGGATTCCCAGCTCGCTGTTTTGGCCTCCGGCGATCCGGCGACCGCGATCTTCAACGGACTCAATTCGACGACGAACTTCGCCGATCTCGAAACCGCGGCCAGCCAGCTCGCCGCTTTGATCGCAAGCGGGGAGTCGCCCGTGACGTCGATCATGGCAAGCATCGATCTCGCTTATACGAATGCCGTCCTGACTGCACCGCAGGTCGCGCAATTGCTGATCAATATTGCCAGTCACGGCGATGCGGCCACGCAAACAGCGGCCGGTGCCGAATTCGCGAAGATCGTCGCCGACGCAGGCGTGGCCATCTTCGTACCGGCCGGCCAGATGACGCTGGATCTCTCCACCGCGATCTTGTCCTGCCTGGGCATCGGCCTTGGCGGCAAGCCGGAATCGGCGGCACCGACGGTCGCATATCCGATGAACGCGGATGCGGCACTCACTTTCGTCATCGGCGCGCTCGGCGCATCGACGACCACCGAACCCGTGCGCTCCGCGTTCTGGCTGGCGACGCAGACATTGCTCAATGGCAACTGGTCTGGCGTCCCGATCCTGTTCCAGCAAATGCCCTTGGCCATGAGCGGGACCGTCGCCGCGTCGATCAGCGACATCGCGTCCAGCCATGCGATGAGCGGAGCGGAGCTGATCCGCGCCGTGTTCGTGATGACGGGCCTGCCGCAGTTCAATGCGCCGCAGCAGCTGCAAAGCCTGATTGGCAACGCGCAGGTGTCGATGACGGATGTTCATTCTGCCATCGTGTCCGGCTGGTGGCAGTCCGATAACGCGATCCAGGTGCTGGCCGGGATATCATCGACTCCTGCCGTCATGACCGAGCTGCAGAGCCTGATCTCGGGCGGAACAGTGACCGCCGCGGACTTCGTCAACAGCCTGCATCTGGGGCTGCTCGCGGGCTGGAATGCGACGGCCGTCAGTGTCGAAAACTATGTGCGCGTGCTGTCCGCACTGGCGTCATCAAGCGATGCGGCCGTGCAGACGGCTGTCGTCAACGAACTCGCTACCGCGTTTCACAACGGTCAGATCAGCGTCAATAGTCTCGACGCGGTCCTGGACGCTGCCGGCGTCAATCAGGCATCGCTGGTGGAGCGGGTTCTGGTGGCCTATGACGGCTATGCGTTTGGGCCGCTGGTTTCGGTCGGCCTCATCACGCTTGATCACGCGCTCGTCGTCTTGCAGCAGGCGGGCGAACTTTACGATGCCGTCCTTCGTGCGGTCACTGCGAATACATATGACGTCGCGCTGTTGACTGCTGGTCTGGTCGAGATGCTGGCGCATGGCGATCTCGGCGCCGCCGCCGCGAAGCAGATCAGCCTGCAATTTGCCTATCAGGGCAATCTCGCGCTCGCCACCATGGCAGGCGCGCTTCTTGCGGCGGTGGTCGCGGATGGCAGCGTGACGGCCGGCCTGTTGCTGGACGAGGTGCGCCTTGCCGCCAACAAAAATGCGCATGTCCTGCAAGGCTCGGAAGGCATCGGCATCGTGCAGATGACCTACCTGCTGAACAGCTTCATCGCGCATAGCGATCCGTCCTCGGCCGTCGCCGCGGCCGAACTGGCGCGCACGCTGGCACATCCCACCTACGGCTTTTTCGCGTCGCCCGCCACGGCGTTTTCGTTCGTGATTGCTGCTGCCGCAAATTCGAATGCGAACACGCTGCCGCAACTCGCGAGCATGCTCAAAGGCATGATCGAGAACATCACGGTCGCGTTTGCAGACGTGACCGATGCGCTGGATGGCCTGCCGGCGACCACGGCGCTCGGACTCTATCTCAATATCGCCCAGCGATCGGTGACCAACGGCACGCTGCTGCATGATGCACTTGGCGAGATTTCCGCCATGGTTCCGGGTCGCATCTCGGCATCGGCTGCCGTGCTGGCCCTCAACGGCATGTTGAGCAACGCGGCCGGGATGCTCGACGCACCCACCTATGCGGTGTTGTCGCAGGCGGTGGGCGCGGAAATCAGCGCCATCGCCGCGGCGAATCCCGGCACCGACGTCCTGTCGGGCATCGCCGACGCCATCCGCAGCGGCACGCTGACGGGAGCGCAGGCCGCGCAATTGCTGCTCGGCATGATCACCGGCAACACCGTTCAGCCTGATGTCGCAGCCACGATCAATACGTTGATCGCGGATCACTTGATGACGGCCCAGCAACTCATTTTGTCCGCGCAGACGATCGGTCAGGCGACGTCGCAGACGGCAAGCGAGTTGCTCGACACGTATATCAAGCTCGCCGCCATCAGTCCCGCCGTGATGCTTGCTGCGGGCGCCATGATCGGATCGATGATTTATACCGGTGCGATCAACGGCGTGGTGGCGATCGGGGAAATCAATGGTGCCATCGGCAGCGTGCTGACGATCAACGAGGCAGTCGCGCTGTTCGCCAGCGTGGCCGCGACCCACGAAAGCCAGGTCGGGACGGTCAACAGCCCGATTGCGGCGCAGTTGTCCGTGCTTCTCAACGCCAATGTGTTGTCCGCGCAGCAGCTGCGTGATGCCGTCACCGGGGCTGTCCACGATGGCAGCGCGACCATAGAGCGCGCGTTCGCGCTCTATGCGATGCTGGCCAAGTCGTATCCGGAGCGCCACGACCTTGTCGTCGATGGGATGACCGATCTGTTGACGGCGAACCCAGGCGCACAGGGCATGAGCCCGTTCAGCGCCATTGGTGTCGCCTTCAGCGGTGCGGCGGATCTCGGAATCCCGCTCGCGCTGGACCTTGCCGTCAAGAATCTCACGACGCTTCAGCTGCCTTTTGCGAGTTTCATCGCGGGCCTGATTGTTCCCGATGGGTCGCCGGTCACCGCCGGCAAGATGCATGTGTCCGACGCCTTTGCCTTCATCCAGAATGCCTATGCGCAGGGCGTCATCACGCCGAATGCGCCGGGCACGATCACGGCGGCGCAGGAACTGAAACTGCTGGCAGGCCTGTTCGCCGCCGGCGCTGGACCGGGGACGGGCGCCAGCCTGTTGCCGCTGGTTCATGATGAACTCGTCGCGATGATCCGTGGCTTCAGGGTGAGCGACGTGGCGGTTGCGGCTGCGCTCGAAGCCGTCGGAGAAAGCAGCGCGCAAATCCAGGCGGCGGTGAATCTTGAGATCGACGCGCTCGAAGACGAGATCGGTCCGCAGATGCGGATCAATGTCGCGGCGGAAACCGGTGCCGACATGGCGACGGTCGGCAGCGAGCTGACCGCCATCATCGCGGCTGGCGGATCGAATGCCGAGCAGGTGATGAGCTTCATTGTCGCGGCGGTCACAGCCGGCAATCTCACCACCAGCCAGGCATTGACGATGATCACCTCGGCGCTGGCACATACGACGAGCAACGGAATCTATCTGGTCGGTTCGACCAATGCGACCAACTGGATCATGTCGTCCGTCTATGCGCTCGGCGTGTTGGCAGATCGTGGCCTGTCCGCGGATGCGATCGGCAGCGCGATCGAGGGCATCTCCGCCTATGGCAACGCGACGATCAGCCCGACCAATGGCGTCGCCATCCTCGCGGCGCTGGCGGCCCATGACGCGTTGCAGGACAGCGCAGCGACGCATATTGCCGGTATTCTCGCCAGCAACGGCCCGACCTTTACCATGTGGATGGCCGTCGGCGCTGTGGTGGACTCGATCTCGCTGGCATCGAATGGTCTGCATGCGGACGATGCGGCGCGTCTCTTGATCAAGGTGGCTGCTGCGATCGATACGCCTGCCGCCTTCAGCGAGATGGCGGCAATGCTCGGCAACCAGTCGGTGCCCACGCAGATCCCGCCGGCAACGGTGGTGGAGACGGTTGAGGTGCTGCTGCAGAGCGGCGCGCTGTCGGCGCAGCAGGCGTTGAGCTTTCTCGCGCCCTACGGCGTCCTCGCGCCATCAGCCGCCGGACATGCGATCGGTGATCTGATCGCGAACCATCAGATCACGATAGCCGCCTTTGCAGCTGTGGTTCATGGTGGCCTGTTTCAGACCTCCACGGCGATCGACGGCAGCACGCCGGCGAGCCTGCGCGGAACCGGCGAAATCCATTTCAGCACCGCGATCACCCTGCTTGCTGCGATGACGAGCCGGACCGCGGACGCGATCGACATGTTGATCACCATCGTCACGGCAGACACGACATCGGTGTGGTCGATCATCGAGACGGCGCTCACGACTGCCGCAACGGGGCCGCTGTCGGCACAGGAAGCGGTCAGGGCGCTGACCCTCCTGGCGCTGAATCCGGCTGCGTCGCTCGCCTTCGGCGGCAACTTTGCTGCACGGGTCGCCAGTGACGTCAACACGCTCGTCATCGCCAACGCGATCACCACGGCGGGCGCCATCGCTCAGATCGTTTCGATCGGAACACAGAGCGAGGAACTCGCCGACATTGCTGTTCAGGTTGTGAAGGGGCTGATCGGAAATGGTCCGGCGACCGGGCCGGACGCCATCATCGGCGCCATCGGCTATGGCATCACGGCAGTGCAGGCCATCGACCTGCTTACCCAACTCAGCACGACCACATCGGTCAATCTGCTGTCGCATATACGCACCGACTTCGCCTATCTGATCTCCAGCGGCATGCTGACGGGGGCGGAGGTGCTCGGTGCCCTGCATGATGCATGCATCGACCATGGTCTCGGCGTCGCCCAGGAAATGGCGCTGCTGGCCGGCATCTATTCCGACGGCAATGGCAATGCTGCCGTGGAAGCGGCGGTGGCGCACCAGATCGATGCGCTGATCACGAACGGCCGTCTCACACTGGCGCAGGCGATCGACGCCATTGCGCTGGCGACCTATGCGTTAAGCTCGACCTTTCCTACGGTGTTCCAGGACCAAGCGAGCTACCTTGCCGGTGGCCTGCAGAGCGGCGACGCCGCAGCATTGCTGGCGCGGATCGCAACCATCAGCAGCAATCCGACTGCGCTCGCGACCGTGGCTGACGCCATCGCAAGCCTGGTTGCCGGCAACAAACTCGATCTCACCGCGGCTATCAGCGGTATCGATGCCACGGTTGCGACAGGCACGCTCGACGCGGCCAGGACGGTGGCGCTGCTCGCCAACATCCCGCTCACCGCGTCCGACGTTATTCATACGGCTGTTGGCGGCGAGATCGCCGCTCTGGTCGCAGCCCATCGCCTGACCATCGATCAGGCGGTCGCCACGCTGGTCGCGATGGCGCATCAGGGCAGCGTGACGCAGCAGATCCAGGCGGGTGCAGCGCTCGGCCTCGCCATCGCGCAGAACGCGACCGATCTGCCGAGTGCAATCAGCGGCGTCCTTGCGGCCGTGCAGGCCCAGGCCCTGACTGCGAGCCAGGCCGTCGCGCTGCTGGCGGGCATGACTGCCAATACGGGTGCGGGCGTCACCGCGGCAATCGGCAATGCGATTTCGGCGCTGATCGGGCAGGGCATCTCTGAGGCGAACGCCATGTCGCTGCTGATGACGGTCGCGGGATGCGGCATGGCCGCGATCGAGACCGGCGCTGCGGCCATCATGATTGGTCTGACGACCGATGGTGGATTGGTCACTCAGGCCGTCGATGCGGCATTCACGAGTGGCGCGCTGTCGGCGGTTGCAGCTATCAGGCTGTTGCTTGGCCTCGCCGATAACGGGGACACAGCGACGCAAGCGGCTGCGGGTCTGGTGGTCGGACGTATCGTGCAAGTGACCGGATCGACATCGGCGCTCGCGGTTCAGCTTGCCGCCTCGACATTGTCACAAAGCGAGGCCGTCGTGTTGCTGACCGGCGCGATCGCCGGTGCCAGTACATCGGCGCTGCAGACGCAGATGGCGGCGCTGATACAGACGCAGGTGACCAACGCGGCGATCACGATCGCGCAGGTTCTTGCTGTGATCGACGGCGCGGTCGGTCACGGGCTGAATGCGGCGCAAGTACTGACCGCGCTCGTGCATCTCGAAGAAGCGGGCGACAGCGCGATGCGGGTCGCCATCCTCGCGCAGGTGGCTGCGCTTGTCACCAATCACCATATTGACGCTGCTGGTGCGGCGTCGGCCTTGCTCGCCGCTGCGCACCATGGTTCGACTGCACTGCAGAGCCTGGTCGGCGGCATGCTCGCCACGCTGGCGGATCGTGGCCTGTTGACCGATCAGCAAGTGTCGGAGGCCATCAGCACGGCGACATCGCTTGCGACGTCCGAAAAGCTCGGCGTTCTCATCGGCATGTCGGTGAACGGCAGCGCTGCGGCGCAGGCTGCCTCCGGTGTGGGCATTTTGACGCTGGTGCATAGCGGGCAGGTTGATGCGCAAGCCGTGGCTGCGCTGATCGACAACGCGGCGCGACAGAACGTGATCAGTCCGGAGCGCGCGCTCCAGGTGGCGCTGAATATTGCCGCCGCGGCGACCGCCGACATCGGTGCTGGCGCGACCGGGCTGGCGCTCGCGCTTGATAAATACACGCGTAGCCAGATGCTTGGCGAGGTCGTGTTGGTGACGACGTCGCTCATGACGAATGGCGGTAGTGTGCAGGCGACGCTGCTCGCCATGGCGGGCCACTCGGTGACGATGGCCGAAACCGTTGGTCGCGCCTTGGCAGCGATGTGGGCGGCTGACCAGACAACAGCGAGCCCGGTCGTACGCAGCTTCACGGCCTGGGTGCCGCTTCTGGCTGATGCTGTCGCCAATCAAGTCATGTCGCGCGAGGAAGCACTGACGTTCGCGCTGGCAGGTTCGATTGGAGACTATGCCCAGACCCTGATGACGGGGCTTGTGCGGGCCGGCGTATTGACGGCGGTGGAGGCAGTTCAGGTTCTGGCGTCAGCTGCAGTCCGCTATGGTTTCGGCGACGGTGCCAATCCCGAGCTGGCTTACAACGGCATCACGGGACCCGATCCCGAACTGGCGAATACAGCAATCCGCCAATTGCAGGCACTGATGACCGGCGCGAATAGCATGCCGGCCCTGATCAGCCCGGCCGCGGCGATGAACGAGATCGTGTCGTTGGCGACAGCTCATGCATTGAGTGGCCAGCAGGCCGCCTCGCTGATCGCCAATCTCGTCGGCCGGCTTGCAGTCAGCGACGCGCTCGTGGCTGCCAGCGCCATCGGTGCCCTCGTCACGCAACAACTGATCGTCAATGAATCGGCGATGCATGCGGTCGCCTGGGCGGTTGGCGCGACCAGCGGCCTGACGCAGGGGCAGGCCAACCTGATCTATGCGTCCATGGCGCTGAGCAGCGACCCTGCTGTACAGCAGATCGCCGTGTGGACGTTCAACTTCGGTGATGGGCGGCTCGCACAGGCATTCCATGGGGTGACCACCAATCCGATATTCACGTCGGATCAGGCGCTGGCCATCATC
This sequence comes from Tardiphaga sp. GW821-FHT12E02, assembly GCF_058807155.1. Lineage (NCBI taxonomy): Bacteria > Pseudomonadati > Pseudomonadota > Alphaproteobacteria > Hyphomicrobiales > Nitrobacteraceae > Tardiphaga > Tardiphaga sp. GW821-FHT12E02. The sequence goes on along the minus strand of NZ_JBXAQK010000001.1, from coordinate 4,261,965 downwards.
ACGACCATCGCAGCGGGTCTGACGATGTCGGGATTGCAGAATGATGCGGTGGTCGCCAGCGCACTTTCGGGCGAAATTCTGGCGATGGTGACGGCGCACCAGATCACCGCGGACCGTGCAGTGATCGTCCTCAGTGGCCTGGCCGCGACGTCGGTTGCGCATCTCGGCTATCTCGGTACCGAACTCAATGTGCTGATCAGCGCGAATGTGATTTCGTTTGCGCAGGTCGTGACCATCCTGACCGGTTCGGCCCTGAGTGCCGATCAGATCGTCACTGCCTTGGTTGGCCTGGCCTCGGCCAATACGGCGATGGATGCGCAGGTGTTGAACCAGATCGGTTCGATGATCCGATCCGGCGCCATTGGTGCGTCGCAGGCCATGGATGATGTCGCGCATGCCCCGTTTGCCATTGCGCTACGCTTGCTCACCGGCTTCGCCACGGAGGGCACGGCGATCATCGACGCTGCGGCAACGGCTTTGGCAGGATTACTGAGCCAGCCGATCGGGGCCAACAATATCCATAATTTCTACGCGCTTGCATTGGCCAATCTGACGCCTGTCGCGGCGGCCGGCTGGATCGCGAGTGTCGGCGCGCATGGCGATGCCGCTGTACAAAGCTATGTGGATAGCCGTTTGCGCAACGACGTGCAGTATAACGGCGGTCTGTCCGCCGCGACCAATATGTCGACCCTGCTCACCAGGTATCTAATCGAGTTCGCGCCGACCGCGCTGGTGCAATATTACATCGGCCAGATCATCGGGCGGATGATCAATCCAGCGATGCTCGAGTCATTCAACTCGCTGGTTCCGCCAGCGATACTGGCACGCGAAGTCATGTCGACGGTGGACCGTGCCATCAAAGGCACCGAATCGTGGAAGGATGCCGTCACGACACCGGGCTCGCGGCCGGAAGACCAGAAGACCGTGTCATCGAATACCGCAGCCCTCACTCTGCTAGGCCTTGTCAATGCCACCACGAACGCCAGCGCGCAGGCTGCCGCGGATGCAGACCTCAAGCTGCTCTCGAGCAGTATTGACGGTCAACTCCTGACGGCTATCGCGCAAGTGATGGCGCCGCAGCAGGCGCTCACGCAGTTCGTGACCATGCTGCAGAATGGATGGGTCAGTGTTGGACTGGTCGGCGAACAGCTCGCCGACATGGTGGCCCATGGTTCGCTGACGGCGCAGCAGGTGCTCGATGCGCTTGCGCCGCTCGATGCCAACCAGCAGCTCGCGGTCGTGACGAATATTCTCGCACATAACGGCACGACCGAATCCGCCTTCGTCTCCAGCTTCGCCGCGCTGACCTTGCTGGTTTGGGGCGTTGCGCCGACGTCGCAGGTCTACACGGCCATGCATGACGCGCTGACGCAGGTGGTGCCGGACTTTGTCGGTCTTGTGCGTGGTACGACCTCGGCAGCAAATGCCATCAACGACATCAAGGCGATCGCCACCAGCACGGGCGTGTCCGTCGATCTCCTGCTGCTGTCGGTCTATCAGAGCGTCGCGCAAAACATCGATACCAAAGGCTTGCCAGTGTCGAGCAATGCGGCGCTGACGGCGATCGGCACCGAGATCTACAATCACATCGTCAATGGCTCGGCCGCACATGCCGTGGCGGAGATTGTGCTCGGCGGCTCGCTTTCGCTGGCGGACGCGGCGGGGTTGATGCGCGAGCTGGGAACGACCGCTACCATCCCTCCCACTGCGACGGCCCTGGCGGTGATGAACGGGGAGATGTCCGTCTGGTATGCCGACGCGCATTTCCCCGGCTGGAACACCACCTGGCAGCAAGAGGCTTTCACGATCACCAATGCGGTCGGCATGATGCAGGCCGAAGTGGCGTCGGCGCAGGCGATTGAAGCCGTCCTCAGCGGTCACATGACCGGCGACGAGGCGGTCGACGCCATCCTTCGCGCTGGCGGCGGCTCCGAATATGCAAAGGACATGGGCCTGCTGGCGCTGGCGCACGGGCTCGAAGGCCATGCCGCCGGCGATGCGGCGCTGGATGCGGTGCGCGCCGAGATCGGCAGCCGCATCAGCGGCGAGTCCACCGCGGACTCGCTGGTCACGATGGCGTCCCGTGGCTGGCTGTCGGCGGCCGATGCTGTCGAGATGCTGCGCGACCAGATCGCGGTTGCGACCGAAGGCCTTCCGGCCACCGAGGCGTCGATCCTCGAATGCATCGCGCTGGCACGTCTCGACCTGTCGGCGAGCGGACAGATAGATCCGCATGCGACGCCCGAACAGATCATGATGCATGGCGGGCCGACATCGTCGGGAATCCAGCAACTGCTCGAAACCGCGGATGCGGCCAAGCTGCTCACCGGCCTCGGCGCGCTGCAGGTCGCGGGTGGTGCCACGTCCTATGATCTCGGTGCCGGCCTCGCGCTGGCGCAGCACGTCACGCAGGTGCTGGTCGACCAGATGATGGCGGAGCACGCGCGGGCCGGCACGTCGCCGTCCGGCAGCGGTAGCAGCATCGATATTTTCGCCAATATGCCGCCGGCCGTACAGCAGATCATCATGTGCGCGGAGATGGCGAGCCAGTATTTCACCATCGGCCTCAGCTACGCGCCGGTGGCGCTGGACGCCATCGAGCGCGCCTGGGCGCCCGCCCGCGACATCCATTATCTCACCAGCGATCCCGCGAGCGTTCAGAAGTGGGTGGATCTCGGCGTCGATCTTGCGGTCGGCGGCGTGCCCGCAGCTGGCATCTTCAATGCGGCGGGTGCCGGCCTGCCGGGCTGGGCCAGCGGCCTTCAGTCGGCGATGCTGAACGAAGCCTTTGGCGCCGGTGCGGGCGGCGTCTTTACCGGCGTCACCATCGCCAGCAATGTCGCCGTCATCGTGCTCGGCATTCCCGCCGTGCAGAACGGCATGCATGACGGCGGCATGACGCTGGCGACGATGCAGACACTGGCCAATACGTGTTCGCTGATCAGCGGCATCATCTCGGGCAGCGTGCATGCCGCGGCGAACACCGTGCTGAACCTAGCGGAAGGAACCTTCGATACGTTCAAGGCCGCGGTGACCGGCGGCGATGTCGGCGCGGCTGCGGAGGAGCTCGGCCGCGAGCTGTTCCAGCACGTCACCGGCTTCAGCCTCGACGGCATTTCCGGTGTGGGCGAGGCGGCGGGGCGAGCTTTCGTCGATCTGATGTCCGGCAATCCGGATAATCTCGCGGACGATGCCCGCGCGCTCGGCCAGGCGGCGCTGGACATGCTGGAATCCAACAAGCTGGTTCAAGTCGTCGATGCCCAGTTCGACAAATTCCTCGACAAGATGGCGGAAACACTCCGCCTCGATGCCGAGGCCGCGCTGATGGCCATGTGGCTCATGGGTCTCACCTTCTGAGGCCGTTTCAACCCGATGACACGATAAGGAAGCAGACATGTCGGACACGACGAAGACAAACGGCGCGGATGCGGCCCAGCAGCCGCCAACGCGCGATTCAGCCATTCACGGCCTGTCCATGGTCTTTGGCGACTCGGTGAAGCATCTCGCCCACATGGCGGATGCGCAGCAGGTCGCGATCATGTCGATGACGGCGGTTCTGGCGATGCTGCCTGGCACAGCGCAGATCGATGCGACCCGGCTCGCGGTGATCGTGCAGGCGCTGACCAAGGGCCGCAAGGATGCCGACCAGATGCGCGAGCGCGTCGCGACCTATGTGTCGATGATCGTCAGTCTCGCAAACAAGCTGCCCGAGGTGGTGGAGAAGGTCGAGGCCGAGAAGGCCAAGACAGTCAAGTCAAACTGAGTTTCGGGTTCGCGGAACGCCAATGCGGCGCCCGCAAGAGACGTTGGGGAACGTAAGTGGCTGAGAAAAAGATTTTTCGCGACGCGGCGCTGGAGCGGCTGTCGACGCCGGATCGGCTCGATCAGGGACTCAAGATCGTCGGCTCGGCCGAGCGGATCGGGCTGGGCGCGCTGATTGCCCTGATCGTCGGCGGCGCCATCTGGGCCTGGATGATCCGGGTCCCGATCATGGTGGGGGGCAGCGGCATCCTGCTCGAGCGTGGTGGCCTGTTCGAAGTCACCAGCGGCAGCCGCGGCCGTCTCATCAATTTCAGCGTTGCGCCGGGAGACAAGGTCAAAGCGGGGCAGGAGATTGCCAAGCTCGACCAGAGCGAAATGCAATCGCAGCTCGAAACGGCAAAAGCCGAGCTGAAGGATTTTCAGGCGGAGCGCGATCAGATTGCCGCGTTCCAGGCGCGCAAGAAGCCCATGCTGGCGGCGGTCACGCAACAGAAGCGGCAGGCCTATCAGGATCACATCAAGTTTCTCAGCGATCGTCTCGAACAGCTGGTGGTGCGCGACACGGCCAATCGCGACCTGATGGCCAAGGGCTATATCGCCGTGCAGAAGCTGCTCGATACCCAACTCGAGATCGGGCAGGCCGAGGATCAGCGCCAGCGCGACACCAACGGGCTCAAGGATCTCGATTTCGAGGAAACCAAGCAGCGCGTCGCCGACGATCAGGAACTGATGCAGATCGAGCTCAAGGTCGCGTCGGCCCAGCGCAAGCACGACAATCTGGCGGAGCAGCTGGCGCGCGAGAGCATCGTGAGCAGCCCCTATGATGGTCGCGTGGTCGAGCTCAGGGTCAAGCTTGGCGAAATCGTCGAGCGCGGCTCATCGCTTTTTACCGTGATCCCCAGCAATCTCGCCAATGCGACTGGCCAGATCGGCGAACAGCTGACGGCGATCGTCTACGTGCCGTCAGGCGAGGGCAAGCAGATCAAGCCGGGCATGCGGGTGGCGCTATCGCCCTCGGTGGCGCCGCGCGAGGAATATGGCTTCCTGATCGGCAAAGTCCGCTGGGTCGCCGAAGTACCGGCGACGCCGGAAGGTATGGCGTATACGCTCAAGAACAAGCAACTGGTGCAGACGCTGTCGAACAATGCAGCACCGATCGAGATCGCTGTCGATCTTGAGAAGGACGCATCGACGCCGAGCGGCTATCAGTGGTCGTCGTCGCGTGGTCCGGATCTTCGCCTGAATGACGGCACGCTCGCACGTGCGGATATCGAGGTGCGGGACATGCCGCTGCTCAGTCTCGTGATCCCGCCGCTGCGCCAGATCCTGGCGTCGAAGTCATGACAGCCGCGATGATGAGCAGCGCCGCGCGGAAGCGGACGCCGACCTTTCTGCAACATGAAGTCGCTGAATGCGGGGCTGCCTGTCTCGGCATGGTGCTCGCGCATTTCGGCCGCTGGGTGTCGCTCGAAGAACTGCGCTATGTCACCGCCGTCAATCGCGACGGCACCCGGGCAAGCAATATCGTCCGCGGTGCGAAACATTACGGTATCGCGGCGAGGGGATTTACCAAGGCGCCGGAAGATCTCGCCACGATGACCATGCCTGTCGTGGTGTTCTGGAATTTCAATCACTTCATCACCGTCGAGGGCATGCGAGGCGGCAAGGTCTGGGTCAATGATCCCGCCACCGGGCCGCGGGTCATGACGTTCACGGAGTTCGATGAAGGTTTTACCGGCGTGGTGCTGACATTCGAGCGGACGCCGGAATTCCAGCCGGGCGGCACCCCGCCATCTCTGTTTGGCAATATTGCTGCGCAATTGGGACGCGTGCGTGTCGGTCTGGCGAGCGTGGTGCTGGCCGGCTTCCTGCTGCTTGTTCCCGGCTTGTTGCTGCCAGGTGTGCAGCGCGCTTTCACCGACTATTTCCTGATCGCCAAGAAGGACACCTTCTTGTTCTGGATCATCGGCGGTCTTGTTGCGCTGGCGATCTCCCGCGCGACCATCGTGCTGCTGCAGCATCACTTGATGGCACGCCTGCAGTTGCGCCTGGGGGTGACATCGAACAGCCAGCTGCTCTGGCACATCCTGCATCTGCCCACCAATTACTTTGCCCAGCGCAATGCCGGCGAGATCGCCGGTCGGACCAGCATTGCAGATCGCTTTACGGGATTGCTTTCGGGCAGTGTCGGTTTCGCAGTCGTCAATCTTATGACCATCGCCATCTATGCGCTGGTGATGATCGGCTATAGTCCGAAGCTCACACTGATCGTCGTTACTTTCGCGCTCGTCAATCTCGGGCTGCTGCTGTGGATGGTTCGGTTTCTGGCGGACCTGCATCGCCGCACATTGCAGGACGATGCGCGCCTGCAGGGCACGATGGTGCAGGGCTTTGCCAATCTGGACAGCTATCGCGCCAGTGGTACCGAGGATCTGTTCTTCCGCCGCTGGGCCGGTGCGCATGCCAAGATGCTGAGCGCCGAGCAGAACATGAACCACTATCGGCGGCTGTTGAACAATGCACCGATCTTCCTGAACTCGGTCGCTGGCGTGGCCATCGTCCTGTTCGGCGGGTTTGGCGTGATGGAGGGAACGATCTCCATCGGCATGCTCGTCGCTTTCCAGACACTGGCGTCCCTGTTCAATGCGCCGATCGCCAGCTTTGTCGGCATCGGCGCGCAGTTGCAGGAGACCCATGGTTATGCCGATCGCATCGGCGACGTGCTGCGTCAGCCAACCGATCCGATGCTCGACGCAAATCGCGAGACTGCGCCATTGCCGACATTCACCGGCCGTGTCGATGTAGAAAAGGTCTCGTTCGGCTATTCGCCAATCTCGCCGCCGCAACTGGTCGATATATCGCTGTCGATCAAGCCCGGATCTCGCATTGGCATCGTTGGCGGGTCCGGTAGCGGCAAGTCGACGCTGGGCCGATTGCTGGTGGCGCTGGCGACGCCGCAGGATGGTGAGATCCGCCTCGATGGCGTGGCGCTGGACAAGATCGACAATACCGCCTTGCGCACCACCGTCGGCTATGTCGATCAGACCACGACGCTGATTTCCGGATCGATCCGGGACAATCTCACCATGTGGGATAGCTCGATCTCCGATGATCGTATCATGGCTGCCGCGCGGGATGCGGCCGTGCATGATGTGATTGCAGGCCGTCCGAATGCCTATGACGCCAAACTAAGCGAGAATGGCAGTAACTTTTCCGGTGGCGAACGGCAACGTCTCGCAATCGCGCGCGCGCTCGCGTCGGATCCCTGCGTCATCGTGCTGGATGAAGCGATGAGCGCATTGGATGCGATCGCCGAGATGAATGTTGTCGATAATATCCGTCGCCGCGGCTGTACCTGCATTCTGATTGCGCATCGCATCAGCGCGGTGCGGGATTGCGACGAGATCCTCGTGCTCGATCAAGGCCGTGTCGTTGAACGCGGCGGGCACAGCGAATTGCTAGCCGCCGCCGGCAGCTATAGCCGACTGGTGGGTGCACAATGAATACGATGACTCCCATCAAGATCGACGAAATCGAGACCCAGGCCGGCACACAGCTTCGCTTCGATCGCGTCGATACCGGCTGGATCATCAAGTCCGGCCGTGCCGAACTGTTCTTGGTGGCGACGGATGACGGCGAACAAGTGTCGCAACGCCATTTTATCCTCGAGGCGCGCGCCAACGATATTGTCCTGCCTCCGTTGGAGCAGCTCGCGCCGCTGCAATTGATCCTGATCACGCCGGAACCGAGCGTGCTGGCGCCGTTCAAGCTCGATCATCTCGGCGCCGAGACGTTGGTGCGCGGTGGTGCTGATGCCGCCAAGAAGGTCGATCGCTGGATCGCGGGCGTTGCAGGAGCGCTGCGCGCTGTCATTGGCATGCCGCCGCCGGATGCGCGGGCATTGGTGCCCGGCGACCAGATTGACTGTCAGGCCGAAGCATCGGTCACCGTCAGGTCCGGTGTGGGGTGGATCGAGAGCCGTGATGCCGCGCTGGATTATTGCGATGGCAGTAGGCTTGCGTCACTCGATGGTGTCACGGCGATGGTCGTGGCACCCGGGACCTGGGTGACCGCCGGCGGAGCAGGCACGCTGTCATCCATGGCAACGGGCGACGTCCTCACCGAACGACCGACATGGCCGGAGACGCTGCGTATCTTTCATGGGCACGCCTTCCGGGCGATCGGTGGCGTCGTCACCGGCGCGCAGCAAAAGATCGAGGAGCGCATCGCAGCGCGATCGCAGAACAGCGATCGGCTGACCAATCGAGTCGTGGGTTCGTTTCACAGCGTCGCCAAGCGTGGTCGCCGGGCATGGGCTCATGGCGCGCAGGAGGATGAGCGACTGCTCGCCGTCTTCATGATCGTGGCGGATGCAATCGGCCTCGATATTCCCCAGCGCGAGCGCGAAAAGATCGCGCGAGAGATGACGCTCGAGGGCGCGGTGCGGACTGCGCGCGTCAGGCAGCGCCAGGTGGCACTGCGGGGGGACTGGTGGCAGGAGGATCTCGGCCCGCTGGTCGCCTTTCTGGATGAAGAGCGTCGCGTTGTCGCTTTGCTGCCGACAGGGACCAATCGCTGGAACGTTGTCGATCCTGTGGAGGGCACGTCCGAGATCGTCGATGCCGCGATGGCGGCGCGCATTCTGCCGACGGCGCATATGCTGTATCCGACATTGCCGGATACGCCGATCAACTTCTGGCAGTTTTTCAAATTCTGCATGCGCCGGAACTGGCGCGATCTCGGCCTTGCCGTGTTCGCCGCTGCTGCCAGCGCTGCTCTGTCGCTGGCAACGCCGCTGGCGATGCGCCTTGCTTTTGATCGCTTTATTCCCGGCCATAACGGCCAGCAGCTGATCGAGCTCGCCATCGGTCTGGTGCTTGCGGCAGCGATATCCATCACATTCCGCATTGCCTATGATCGTGCGGCGTTGCGGATCGATGGCCGCGCCGGCGGTGGGCATGCCGCTGCGGTGATGGACCGCGTGCTGCGACTGCCGGAGTCGGCACTGCGATTTGGCCCTGCCGATCTCGCGTCACGTGTTGCCTCGGCCGATCAGGTCCGTCGCTCGCTGTCCAATGTGGTGCTCGCTGGCATTCCGGCGCTGTTCCTGACCTTGGTGAATGGAACGCTGCTGTTCTATTATGCGCCCTGGGCCGCACTGGTGGCGGTTGGCTGCTTTCTGTTTCTTTGCGCGCTGTCTGCACTGTTCGCACGCCTGCAACGCGAGACGCAGCGGCGTGGCGAGCAGCTGGAATCCGACGTGTTCAACATCGTGTTCCAGCTGGTGCAGGCAATCGGCGTATTGCGCACCACGGGATCGGAAGCCCGTGCCTTCGCACATTGGGGTATCGATTTCGCGGAACTGCGGGCGCGCTCATATCGCTCGCGCAAGCTCTCGACCACCTTCGAGATGCTGCTATCGGGTATTGATCTCCTGTGCTGGGCGGGGATGTTCCTGCTGCTCGCTTTGCTGCCCGGCGATCAGTTCACGACCGGCGCATTCATTGCCTTCGTCACAGCCTATGGCGCGTTTTCCGGCAACTCGATGCAGATCGTGCGGAGTGTCGGTACGCTGGTTGGCCTCGAGACCTCATGGGAACGTGCCGCGCCATTGCTCAGGGCAACGCCCGAGCGTACGGCCGTGCGGCGCGATCCTGGACAGCTCAGCGGCAAGATCGACGTCACCAATGTCGCCTTCCGCTACGGACCCGACACGCCACCAGCGCTCGGAGGCGTGTCACTGCAGGCCGCAGCCGGCGAATTTATCGCCATTGTCGGCCCGTCCGGCTCCGGCAAATCAACGATGATGCGTTTGCTGCTCGGCCTCGATCAGCCGATGCAGGGCACCGTTCAGTATGATGGCCAGGATCTGCGTCATCTCGATACGGAAATGGTACGCCGTCAGATCGGCGTCGTGTTACAAAATGGCAGGCTGTTCCCGGGCACGTTGTTCGAGAACATCATGGGCAATTTCGACGGCACCATCGACGATGCCTGGGACGCGGCGCGGCAGGCGGGGATCGAAGACGATATCCGGGCGATGCCGATGGGCATGCACACCGTCGTCACCGAGGCGTCGGCGGCGTTCTCCGGCGGCCAGATCCAGCGCATCATCATCGCGCGGGCGTTGGTGGGCAAACCGCGCATCCTGTTGTTCGACGAAGCGACCAGTGCGCTCGACAATGTCACCCAGGCGATCATCACCGAGAGCGTTGCCAAGCTTGCAGTGACCCGCGTGGTGATCGCGCATCGCCTCACGACGGTGCGCGAGGCGGACCAGATCTACGTGTTCGACAAGGGGCGCATCGCCCAGCACGGCACATATGATGACCTGATTAAGGCGCCAGGGCCATTCGCCGAATTCGCCAAACGCCAGCTGATCTGAGGCCGCATATGCGCAAGGTACTTCATATTCTGAGCCAGTTGACCGATGAAGACGTCGACTGGATGTCAGAAGCCGGCGAGCGCAGGCGTTATGAGCCGGGCGACATTCTGGTCCGGCAAGGCGAGCCGATCGGTGCGCTGATGTTTCTGCTCGATGGCAAGATCGGCGTCGAGGTCGATGGCGTGCGGACAGCGATCTGGGGCAGCGGCGAGATGCTCGGCGAGACGTCGCTGGTGGACGGTGAGCCACCGTCGGTGACGGCAGCGGCGATCGAGCCGACCCACGTGCTGCATATTGCTGGTGGCGTCCTTCACGCAAAGTTCGATGCCGAGCCGGACCTTGCTGGGCGGCTTTATCGGGCGATTGCAGCGTTGCAGTCCATGTATGCGCGATCGAGCGATGGGAGCGGGGCGGAGCTCGACGACGATGAGATCGACATGTCGCTGCTGGATACGGTCACCGTTGCAGGCAGCCGTTTTGACCGCATGATCAAGCGGTTGATGACGGCGTAGATTGAGCTTTCGCAGCGGCTGATTTATCCGTCGCGGGAAGTTCCGCCAGCAGCGCCTCGGCCAGCCCCTTCTGCTGCGCCGGTAGCCCGCGATCCCGCGCCGCCTGTTCGAGCGCGAAGGTCGCCTCCATATGGATGCGATAATGCGCGGCGTTTTGCTCGACGCCTGAGCCGTCGGCGATCTCGCCAAAAACGACATCATTGCAGCGCGTCACCGAGCGCGAGGTGAAGGCGCGACAGGACAGTGGGCGGACGTCATAGACGGTGCAGCGATTGTCGGCGCCGAGCAGGGGGCAGCGGTGACGGAGTTTTGCCGGATCGTCTGCGTCACGCGCGGCGGCAGCAGCGACCTCCAGTCGGCCCTGCAATGCGTCGCGCTCGTCCGGCGAGAAATGGGTGATGATGTGATCGGCCATCATCCGCGCGATGCCGGGCGGGACTTGCACATAGAGATGACAGCAGGCGGCACAGCCGCTGCTGCAGGCGAGCAGTGGCTGGTTCGGGATATGCGCATAGACGCTGGCGCTGGCGGCGCCGGCGAGATCGGCGATGTCGCGCGCGGCTTCAGGCAGGCCTGGGGCGCGCTCGCAGACGACGCCGCAGGCCGAGCGAAAATTGCCGAAAATGGCTTCATAGCGGCCGGACAGCGAGCGCATCAGCTCGCCCACTTCCGCGATGTTGTCCGAGACGAAGTCGATGGCGTCCTGTGCGCTCATGGCAGCGGCATACGCTGCGAATCACCGGCATGTAAGAGGGAAGCGCTCTCTGTCATTGCCCGGCTTGACCCGGCAACCCAGTACACTCGGGCTTCGGAGTGTCACGCGTATGTCCGTGTCTACTGGATTACCCGCTTTCGCGGGTAATGACAGTGAGAGAGACGGTCTATGCCCGTGCTTTTGCCCGCGCCGGTTTGCCCATCAGCGCCGTCACCGCCACTGACACCACGCGGTCGATGATCGCCTGCACATTGTCGAGATCGCACAGGCCGTCCGACATGCGCGTCAGCCGCTCGGTGTCGCGGATGGTCTGGTGCGCCATCGCAAGGGCGAAATGCAGCGCCCAGAAGATGTCGGCCGGGTCGTGATCGGGCAGGGCGCGACGCAGGGCGCCAGCGAAGCGCTTGAGATGATCGACCTCGCGGTTCTTGATCTTGCGGATCGGCGGCACGGATTCGATCGAGGCGCGGATCATGAAGCGCGCGGCATCGGAACGCTGCTTGGCCTCGCCGAGGCAGCCGCGCAGGGTCGGGCCAACCAGCGCGGAGAAGATGTCCTGTGGGGAGGCGCGGCCGCCGCCGGCGTCTTCCGCGGCCTTCAGTTCATGCAGGCGTTCGCGATTGGTGGCGATACTTCGCGTCACGAACAATTCGGCAATCAGCTCGTCTTTCGAGCCGAAGTGGTAATTCACCGCGGCGAGATTGACGTCGGCCGCCGCCACGATGTCTCGCATCGTCACATCGGCAAAGCCGCGCTCGGCATAAAGCCGTTCGGCTGCGGTGATGATGGAGGTGCGTGTGCGGTCTGCTGCCATGCCTTGATCCCTGCGCAAATCCCGTCCCGTGCAATCCGTCCCCTGCGCCCGTCATGGCGCAACATGGCCCCATGCGAGGGGCGCGGATCAGGAAGATTGCTTTTCAAACATCTGTATGAAACTATCGTTTGAGTGAGCGGAATGTCAATGCGGCCGCCTGATGTCGTGGGCGATCGCGTGGCATCCATCTCCGTCTCATCCCGTCGCCCCCGCGATGCGTGTCCGGTGTGAAAGGCGAGCGACAATCCGCTCGTATTTTTCGCTTGCGGACCTGCATCGACGGGACAACAGTGCCGCCAAAGATTTTGAAGAAACAAAGAGGAACGTCCCATGGATTTCACGATGTCGGACCGCCAGCGCGAATGGCTCGAGCGCGTGTCCTCCTTCATGACCAAGCATGTTCGCCCAGCCGTGCCGATCTATAAGCAGCAGGATGAAGCGGGCGAGCGCTGGAAGGTCATCCCGATCATCGAGGAATTGAAGGCGAAGGCGAAGGCCGAAGGCCTTTGGAACATGTTCATGCCGCCGTCGTCGCATGAAGACGACGAATTCCACGGCGCGGGACTGAGCAATCTCGAATACGCGCTGCTGGCCGAACAGATGGGCCATATCGGCTGGGCGTCGGAAGTGTTCAACTGCTCGGCGCCGGACACCGGCAATATGGAAGTGTTCATGCGCTACGGCAGCAAGGAGCACAAACAGAAGTGGCTGAAGCCGCTGATGAATGGCGAGATCCGCTCGGCGTTTCTGATGACCGAGCCGGCCGTCGCATCGTCGGACGCGACCAATATCGAAACCCGCATCGAGCGCGACGGTGATCACTATGTGATCAACGGTCGCAAGTGGTGGTCGTCCGGCGTCGGCGATCCCCGCTGCAAGATCGCCATCGTGATGGGCAAGACCGATCCGAATGCGCCGAAGCATCAGGCGCAGTCGCAGATCCTGGTGCCGCTCGACACGCCCGGCATCAAGGTCGAAAAGATGCTGCCGGTGTTCGGCTTCGACGATGCGCCGCATGGCCATGCCCAGGTGCTGCTCGAAAACGTGCGCGTGCCGAAGGAAAACATCCTGCTCGGCGAGGGCCGCGGCTTCGAGATCGCGCAGGGCCGTCTCGGTCCGGGGCGCATCCATCACTGCATGCGCACCATCGGCAAGGCCGAGGAAGCGCTGGAGAAGATGGTGCGCCGCCTGCAGTCGCGCACGGCCTTCGGCAAGAAGATCATCGAGTTCTCGGTGTGGGAAGAGCGCATCGCGCAGGCCCGCACCGATATCGAGCTGAACCGTCTGCTCTGCCTCAAGGCCGCCGACATGATGGACAAGGTCGGCAACAAGACCGCGCAGCTCGAAATCGCGATGATCAAGGTCTCCGGCCCCAATATGGCGCTGAAGATCATCGACAATGCGATCCAGGCCTATGGCGGCGCCGGTGTGTCGGATGATGCGGGGCTTGCGAAGGACTATGCGTCCATGCGCACGATGCGTCTGGCCGACGGTCCGGATGAGGTGCATAATCGGGCCATCGCACGGCTCGAACTGAAGAAGTACGCGAACGAGGCGAAGCACTGAAGACCGCACGACATTCGGTTGTCATCCGCGCGAAAGCGGGGATCCAGTAGACACCGGCGTTTGTTGTAATCGACACGTCAGCGTTTACTGGATCGCCCGGTCAAGCCGGGCGATGACAATTGAAGGCGTGGCGACAATAAGAAACGAGGACACAACGTGACCGATGGTGTGAAGCGCGACGACGAATATAACGGTACGCGGCCAGTTGAGGATCGGCATCGCTTCGATGAGCTGCGCCTCGAAGCCTGGATGAAGGAGCATGTGGAGGGCTATGAAGGCCCGCTGACCGTGCTGCAGTTCAAGGGCGGCCAGTCCAACCCCACCTATCGGCTCAACACGCCGAAGCGCTCCTATGTGATGCGCCGCAAGCCGTTCGGCAAATTGCTGCCATCGGCGCATGCGGTCGATCGCGAATACAAGGTGATCGCAGCACTGGGCAAGCAGGGCTTCCCTGTGGCCAAGGCCTATGCGCTCTGCACCGATGATGCCGTGATCGGCTCGGCCTTCTACATCATGTCGATGGAAGACGGCCGCATCTTCTGGGATCCCGCCCTTCCCACTGTCGACAGAGGCGAGCGCCGCGCGATCTTCACCGCGAAGATCGAGACGCTGGCACAGTTGCACAGCTACGATCCCGAAAAGATCGGGCTCGGTGATTTCGGTCGTCCCGGCAACTACTTTGCACGCCAGGTCGATCGCTGGACCAAGCAGTATCGCGCCTCCGAGACGCAGCTCATCCCCGAGATGGAGCGGCTGATCGAATGGCTGCCGACCTCGGTGCCCGAGCAGGAGCGCGTGTCGGTGGTGCATGGCGACTACCGCATCGACAACATGGTGTTCCAGTCGGCGCAGCCGAAAGTGCAGGCGGTGCTGGACTGGGAGCTGTCCACCCTCGGCGATCCCATGGCGGACTTCACCTATCTGTTGATGCAGTGGATCATGCCGGGTCTCGAAAACCTTGATTACAAGGCGCTCGATATCCCGACCATGGATGAGGCGGCAAAGATCTATTGCGATTATGCTGGCCGCAAGGATGTGCCGGATCTGAACTGGTACTATTGCTACAATCTGTTCCGGCTCACGGGCATTCTGCAGGGCATCGCCGGCCGCGTCCGCGACGGCACCGCATCCTCCGCCAAGGCGATGGAATCGGCCAAGCGGACGGTGCCGCTCGCCCAGGCGTCGTGGAAATACGCGCAGCTCGCCGGCGCCAAATAGCGGATCTGTCGATCTGAAGAGTGCGCAAAGCGGTGCTGGCCCGCTCTTTTCAGCCGAGACGCTTTGGTGGGCACGGCGCAGACGCGCCGTTGCCCATCTGACATGCTCTCTTCCATCTCGGCGGTGATCTTGGCGCTGTCTCCCAATCTCACCGGCAGTCTGTTCATGGCCGGCGCCATGGCGACCTTCTGCGCCACCGACGCGATCTCGAAATTCCTGCTGCCGCAGATGAATTTCGGACAGCTCGTGCTGTTGCGCGGCATCGTCGCGGGGGCGCTGATCACGGCGCTGGCCGCGCATCGCGGCGCGCTGCGGCCGCTGCGCGTGCTAGTCGTGCGGCCGGTGGCACTGCGCATCATCGGCGAGGTGGTGGGCAAGATCTTCTTTTTGCAGGCGATCACGCATCTGCCGCTCGCCAATGTCTCGGCGATTATCCTGTCGCAGCCGCTGGCGATCACGCTGGGCGCGGTGTTGCTGTTCGGCGAACGGGTTGGCTGGCGGCGCTGGCTCGCGATTGCGGCGGGCTTCATCGGCGTGCTGATCATCGTCAAGCCGGGCGCTGCCGGCTTCAACCAGTTCACATTGCTGGCGCTCTGTTCGGTGGCCTTCTACGCGCTGCGCGATCTCGCGACCAAGCAGATCCCGACCGAAATCCCGGCACTGTTTGTCACACTGCTGACGACGATCTCCATGACGTTGGTGGGCGGCCTGCTGATGATGCCGCTCGGCGGCTGGGCGACGCCATCAGCGTCATCGCTGGCGCTGCTGGCAGCGGCCGCCGTGCTGGTGCTGATCGGCTATCAGTGCGTGATCATGGCGTTGCGTATTGGCGATATCTCGGCCGTCGCGCCGTTTCGCTACACGCAACTGCTGTGGGCGATGTTGCTTGGCTACTTCATTTTCGGCGATATGCCCGATGGCGCGATGATCCTCGGCGCCGCGATCATTGTTGCCTCCGGTCTCTACACCTTCCATCGCGAACATGTTCGCAACCGCGAGATGCTGATGGTTGCGAAGGCCGGGAGCACGCCGACCGACGGGCCATAGTCGCGCGCGTCATGCAGATCTGCTGAGCCCACCGGCGTGTGTGCTGTCTGGTTTGCGCTGCGTTTTTCGTGCACATGACGGTGCGTCACGCGCAGGCTCCGGGGCTCCTCCGGCAACTCTTCTCAAGAAACATCCGGGCGGAAACCTTGCCTCTCTCTCCGAATATGCGCGGAAGCCTGATGATGGCCGTGGCCATGGCGGGCTTCAGCATGAACGACGCCACCACCAAATATCTCACCGTCGATATGAATTTCGGCCAGGTGATGCTGGTACGCGGCTCGCTCTCCATCGTGCTGGTGTTCGCGCTGGCCTGGTATCAGCAGGCGTTGCGGCCGGTCAGCGTGCTGTTCAAGCTGCCGGTGGCGTTGCGCGTATGCGGCGAGATCGGCGGCACCGCGACCTTCCTGGCGGCGATCACCCATCTGCCGCTCGCCAATGTCTCGGCAATTTTCCAGTCGCTGTCGCTGGCGATCACGCTCGGCGCAGCGCTGATCTTCGGCGAGCCGGTGGGATGGCGGCGCTGGCTGGCGATCGTGGCCGGCTTTGTCGGCGTCCTGATTGTGGTGCGGCCGGGCGCCGAGGGCTTTAACCAGTTCACCGTGCTGGCCCTGATCTCGGTGTGCTTCTGCGTGGTCCGCGATCTGGCCACAAGCCGCATCCCCAGGGAGGTGCCGTCGGTGTTCGTCACGCTGCTGACGACCTTTGTGGTCACCATTGTCGGTGGCTGTCTCATCGTGCCGCTCGGCGGCTGGACCCCGATGTCGGGGCGCTCGATGAGCTTCCTGCTGGTCGCCGCCGTACTGGTGCTGATCGGCTACCAATGCGTGATCATTGCGCTGCGGGCAGGGGAGATCTCCGCCGTGGCGCCGTTCCGCTACACGCAACTGCTATGGGCCATGGGGCTCGGCTATCTCATCTTCGGCGACGTCCCGGATGCCGCGATGATCGTCGGCGCTGCGGTGATCGTCGGCTCCGGCCTGTATGCCTTCCACCGCGAGCGCATCCGCAATCGGGAGATGCTGGTGGCGGCGAAAGCATCGGCACCTCCGACGGAAGGGGTGTGACGCGTTCTCGGCCGCCATCCTGAGATGCGCGCGCAGCGTCTCGACCGGCATCCAGGACCTATGCTCAGAATGTAAGCGAGGCATGCGCAGGCCTTCGTCTTGACCTCGCTTGCGGCATCCCGCACAGAGCATGCTGCGCTGCAGCGAATTTCCGCCGCGGCAACCCGATCGCCCCGGACGCCGTCTTGCCTCTCTCGCCCAATATCCGTGGAATTCTGCTCATGGCAGCATCCATGGCCAGCTTCAGCATCAATGATGCGATCGCCAAATTCCTGACCGTCCAGCTCCATTTCAGCCAGGTGATGATGCTGCGCGGGCTGTTTGCCAGCGTGCTGATCGGTGCGCTGGTCGTGCACCAGGGGGCGTTGCGGTCGCTCCGCGTGCTGCGGTCGTGGCCGGTGTCGCTGCGCATCGCCGGGGAGATCGGTGGCTCCGCGCTGTTTCTGATTGCCGTGAGTGCGCTGCCGCTCGCCAATGTCACGGCCATCGTCCAGGCGATGCCGCTGGTGCTGACGTGTGGCGCGGTGCTGCTGCTGGGCGAGCCGGTGGGCTGGCGGCGCTGGCTGGCGATCGCGGCGGGTTTCATCGGCGTGCTGATCATCGTGCGGCCGGGCGCCGAGGGGTTCAGCCAGTTCACGCTGGTGGCGCTGCTGTCGGTCGGCTTCTATGCGATGCGCGATCTCGTCACCAAACAGATCCCCACGCAGATCCCGACCCTGTTCATCTCCTTCCTCACCACCATCGCCGTGGCGCTGGCGGGGGCTGCTTTCACCGCGGTGCATGGCGACTGGACGGTGCCGTCCGCGCATCTGCTCTTGCTGCTGGCAATGGCCGGTGCGACGACGGTGATCGGATTCCAGTGCGGCATCCTCGCACTGCGCGTCGGCGACGTGTCGTCGGTGGCGCCGATGCGCTATTCGCAGATGCTGTATGCGATGCTGCTCGGCTATCTGGTGTTCGGCGACGTGCCCGATGCCGCGATGGTCATCGGCGCGACCATCATCGTGCTGTCCGGCATCTATACGTTTCACCGCGAGCGCGTGCGAAACCGGCTGCTGGCGAGCAACACGCCGCCGTCGCCGCCTGACGGGGTGTAGTATCTCTCCGTCACCGCCGCCCGGCTTGACCGGGCGATGGTGACGACTGGACGAGTCAGATCGGCTTGCCCGCATAGGGCATCGATGCCGTCAGACCGCCATCCACCGGGATCGCCTGCCCATTGACATATGACGCCTCATCGCTCGCCAGGAACAGGCCCATGGCCGCGAGCTCATGCGGCTGGCCGGCGCGCTTGAGCGGATTGAGCTGGCCGATCTTGTCCTCGGTGCCGCGCTGCTTGGCGCGGTCAAACACGGGCTTGGTCATGCCGGTCTCGATCAGGCCGGGACACACGGCGTTGATGCGCACACCGGTGCCGGACAGCGAATAGGCGGTTGTCTGGACGAGGCTGATCACGCCGGCCTTGCTCGATGCATAGGGATGACCCGAGGCGCCGGACTTCAGGCCCGCAACGGACGCCGTGAGCACGATGGAGCCAAAGCCCTGTTTGGTCATATGCGGCATCGAATGTTTGATGGCGAGGAACGGGCCGATCAGATTGATGCGCAGAATTTCCTGCCATTGCTCGACGGTCTGTTCCAGCAATGGGACCAGGCCGCCGGAGACGCCGGCATTGGCCCAGATCGCATCGAGCTTGCCATAGCTGGACACGGCCTTGTCGATGAAGGCTTTGACGTCGCTCTCGGAACCGGCATCGGCGCTGACCGCCTGTGCGGTGCCGCCGGCATCGGTGACGAGCTTTGCGGTCTCATGAATGCTGTCGCTGCGATCGACGATGATCAGCTGTGCGCCTTCCCTGGCGAAGAGCTGCGCTGCGGCGCGGCCGATGCCGCTGCCGGCGCCGGTGATGACGACGGATTTGCCTGCAAGGCGTCCCATGCTTCTCTCCCGAGTTGTTGTTTCGTTGTCTATTTCTTGAGCGGACTGCCGCCACATGGAATTCATCATCGCGCGTCACCTTGTGTTGCGCGAAGATGCTTGAGGCATCGCGCGCGCTGACGTACGACAAACGAAACGATATTGAAGGGTGGGTCCGATGTCCAACACCGAAAAACCGTTCGTCGCGCAACACAGTGTTCCCTCTGGCGTGACGGCGACGCGGTGGTGGTGGGTGCGGCACGCGCCCGTGCGCAATGACGGCGGCAACATCTATGGCCAGAAGGACATGGATTGCGATTGCACCGACCATGTCGTGTTCAATGCGGTGAGCAAGATCCTGCCGCGCGATGCGGTGTGGGTGTCGAGCAACTTGAAGCGCACGCATCAGACCGCACATGCGATCTGGGATGCGGGCTTCCCCAAGCCCGACAGCATGCCGCATGAAACGGATTTTGCCGAGCAGCATCTCGGCGACTGGCAGGGCATGAACCGCGCCGATTTCTTCGCCAGCCGTCCCGTCAATGTCGGCAGCTACTGGTTCGCGCCCATCGACGAGCCGTCGCCGAATGGCGAAAGTTTCATGGACCTCTACAACCGCGTCCGCCGCGGTATCGATCGCATCACCGCGGCGCATGCAGGCAGGGACATCGTCGCCGTCGCCCATGGCGGAACGATCAAGGCGGCCATCGGGCTTGCATTGAACAACCAGCCGGATCGCGGGCTGGCTTTCACCATCGACAACTGCTCGATCACGCGGCTCGATCACCTCGCCAGCGACGGCCATGCCGGCTGGCGCATTCCGATGGTGAATCAGCAGCCGTGGATTGCAGACCCGTCGCATGCGGCGATGCATCAGCCGGCGGGGCCGGAAGTGGGGTCGTCAGCGACAAAGCTCGCCTAGTCGTGTCCCTTCTCCCGCTTGCGGGAGAGGGGCAGGGAGAGGGGACACTCTACTTGCTCCGAGCTTGCGGAGGCACCCCTCTCCCTAACGCTCTCCCCGCAAAGGCGGGGCGAGGAGACATGCCGCGCTACTGAATTTACAAAACTCACAAACATCAGGGAGAAACCACATGACGCTCTTCGACATGACGGGCAAAGTCGCCGTCATCACCGGCTCCACCCGCGGTATCGGTCGCGCCATCGCCGAGCGGATGGCGGAGCATGGCGCCAAGGTCGTGATCTCCTCGCGCAAGCAGGATGTCTGCGACGACGTCGCGAAGGACGTGAACGAGAAATTCGGCAAGGGCACGGCGGTGGCTATTGCCGCCAATATCTCCAGCAAGGAAAACCTGCAGAACCTCGTCGACGAGAGCAAGAAGGCGTTCGGCAAGATCGACGTGCTGGTCTGCAATGCCGCATCGAATCCGTATTACGGGCCGCTCGCCGGCATTTCCGATGATCAGTTCAACAAGATCCTCAGCAACAACATCGTTGCCAACAACTGGCTGATCTCGATGGTCGTACCGGAAATGATCGAACGCAAGGATGGTTCGGTCATCATCGTCTCATCCATCGGGGGCTTGAAGGGCTCGACCACCATCGGCGCCTATTGCGTGTCGAAGGCGGCGGACATGCAGCTGGCGCGCAACCTCGCCTGCGAATATGGCCCGCACAATATCCGCGTGAACTGCATCGCGCCGGGCCTGATCAAGACCGATTTCGCCAAGGCGCTGTGGGACGATCCGGACACGCTGAAAAAGTCCACGGCACGGTCGCCCTTGCTGCGCATCGGCATCCCGGATGAAATCGCGGGCGCTGCGGTGTTCATGGGATCGGCTGCCGGGAATTTCATGACCGGGCAGACGGTGGTGATCGACGGTGGCGCGACGATCAGCTGATGTAAGGCACGGACATACTCTCACTGTCATCACCCGCGAAAGCGGGTGATCCAGTATGCCCAGGCCTAACGTGTCCGATAAAGGACTCCGGTTACTGGATGCCCCGCTTTCGCGGGGCATGACAGTCAGAGTGGACTACTCCACCGCCGCATAAACCAGGCTGCGGATCAGAGTCCTGAAATATTCCCGCTGGCCCGGCCCCTGCGACATGAACACCGTGAACAGCTCTTCCTTCGGATCGATCCAGAAGAACGTCCCCGCCACGCCGCTCCAGAAGAACTGGCCGGCGGAGCCCGCATAGGGCGCCATGCCGTCATCGGTGCGCACGGCGAAGCCGAGACCAAAGCTGTGGCCGGGCGGGACCAGATGCGTTTCCAGCTTCACATTCGGGGCGAGGTGGTTCGACGCCATGAAATGCAGCGTGCGGCTGCCGATCACGCGGGTGCCATCCAGGGTGCCGCCATTCAGCAGCATCTGGCAGAAGCGCGCATAGTCCATGGTGGTGGAGACAAGGCCGCCGCCGCCGGATTCCATTTTCGGAATCTCCAGCGGATCGAACAGCGCCACCTTGTCGCCGGTCCAGGGATCGGTGGGGAAGGGATGCGTGATGCGGCCCTTGTTTTCGGCGGCGGTGTGAAAGCCGGTCTCGGCCATCTGCAGCGGCGCCAGAATGTTGTCGGTGAGATAAGCGCCCAGCGACTTGCCGGACACGACCTCGATGACGCGGCCGAGAATGTCCGTCGAGCGGCTGTAATTCCATTCGGCGCCGGGCTGGCAGATCAGCGGCAGGCCGGCGACGATTCGTGCGTGTTCCTCATTGGTGATGTCGCGACTGCGCAGATTCGACTTCTGGTACATCCGCTGCACCATGCCGTTGCCGGTGATCTCGTAGGAGAGACCGGAGGTGTGGCGGAGCAGGTCCTGGATCGTGATCGGGCGAACCGGCAACGCCAGTTCAAGCGCGCCGTTGCGCTCGATGCCCACCTTGGTGGCAGCGAATTCCGGGATATATTTGCTGAGCGGGTCGTTCAGCAGGATATGGCCATCCTCGACCAGCTGCATGATGCCCAGCGAGACGATCGGCTTGGTCATGGAGAAGATGCGGAACAGGCTGTCCCGGGCCATCGGGGTGGCGGCATCCGGCGCCTGGCGGCCAAAGGCCTCGAAATAGCCGATCTGGCCGCGGCGGGCGATCAGGGCGGTGACGCCCGGAACGGTGCCCTTGTCGATCTCCCGCCTGAAGGCGTCGGAGACCTTCTGAAGACGGTTTGATGACAGGCCCAGCGCTTCCGGGCGGGCCGCGGGCAAAGCGGGGGTCTGGGGGGAAGTGGCGGTTTTGGCGGCAGTCTGGGCGTTCATGGTGGCTCCCGATTGATCTTGTCTTTTGCCAGCCTAAATAAGGGGCTTAGCCGGCATGTCTGGGGAGCTTGGCCCATAAGTTCGGGCTTGAATAGGGGCGTTTTCCTTAGTAACCAGCCGCCGGTTTGGTGTGCCACGCATGGGCGTCGGCAAAACAGGTGGATCAATGGCCAAAGCAAAATTTGAACGTAACAAACCGCACTGCAATATCGGCACGATCGGTCACGTTGACCACGGCAAGACGTCGCTGACGGCTGCGATCACCAAGGTGCTGGCGGAGTCCGGCGGTGCGTCGTTCACCGCTTACGACCAGATCGACAAGGCGCCGGAAGAAAAGGCCCGCGGCATCACGATTTCGACCGCCCACGTCGAATACGAGACCGCCAACCGCCACTATGCCCACGTCGACTGCCCCGGCCACGCCGACTATGTGAAGAACATGATCACCGGTGCCGCCCAGATGGACGGCGCGATCCTGGTCGTGTCGGCTGCCGACGGCCCGATGCCGCAGACCCGCGAGCACATCCTGCTCGCCCGCCAGGTCGGCGTGCCGGCGCTGGTCGTGTTCCTGAACAAGTGCGACATGGTCGACGATCCGGAACTGCTGGAGCTCGTGGAAATGGAAGTCCGCGAACTGCTCTCGAAGTACGACTTCCCGGGCGATGACATTCCGATCGTCAAGGGGTCGGCCC
This sequence comes from Tardiphaga sp. GW821-FHT12E02, assembly GCF_058807155.1. Classification (NCBI taxonomy): domain Bacteria; kingdom Pseudomonadati; phylum Pseudomonadota; class Alphaproteobacteria; order Hyphomicrobiales; family Nitrobacteraceae; genus Tardiphaga; species Tardiphaga sp. GW821-FHT12E02. The sequence continues at coordinate 4,239,055 of NZ_JBXAQK010000001.1, read as the reverse complement.
TGGCCGCGCTGGAAGATAGCTCCAAGGAGCTCGGCCACGACGCGATCCTTGAGCTGATGAAGAATGTCGATGCCTATATCCCGCAGCCGGAGCGTCCGGTTGACCAGCCGTTCCTGATGCCGGTCGAAGACGTGTTCTCGATCTCGGGTCGTGGTACGGTCGTGACCGGCCGTGTCGAGCGCGGCATCGTCAAGGTCGGCGAGGAAATCGAAATCGTCGGTATCCGCGCCACCCAGAAGACGATCTGCACCGGCGTTGAAATGTTCCGCAAGCTGCTCGATCAGGGCCAGGCTGGCGACAACATCGGCGCGCTGCTGCGCGGCACCAAGCGTGAAGACGTCGAGCGCGGCCAGGTGCTGTGCAAGCCGGGTTCGGTGAAGCCGCACACCAAGTTCAAGGCAGAAGCTTACATTCTGACCAAGGACGAAGGTGGCCGTCACACCCCGTTCTTCACCAACTACCGTCCGCAGTTCTACTTCCGCACCACCGACGTGACCGGTGTGGTGCATCTGCCGGAAGGCACCGAGATGGTGATGCCGGGCGACAACATCGCCATGGAAGTGCACCTGATCGTGCCGATCGCGATGGAAGAGAAGCTGCGCTTCGCCATCCGTGAAGGCGGCCGCACCGTCGGTGCAGGCGTCGTCGCTTCGATCATCGAGTAACCGATTAAAGGCGGCGGGCAGGGGAGTTCCCTTGCTCGCCGTTTTGATTCCAGGAGCGTTTTGTTCCTGAACTGTGCACAACGGCTCTTGCAAATCAGGCGCCGCCTGTGCTTCAAACGGCCCGAACCAGTGCCAAGGCAAGGTTCTGTAGGGGTGTAGCTCAGTTGGTAGAGTACCGGTCTCCAAAACCGGTTGTCGTAGGTTCGAGCCCTACCGCCCCTGCCATTTAACCGCCTGATCTGAAACGTTTTTCAGCCTGGGGCAATTTCTAGAAAAATCTCGATTTGGCCGATTGCCACCGGCGCGTGGGTTCGTTTGTTCTGTCTCTGTCTTGGGGGCGGTAAGTGCGATCTCAGTCGCTGCAGCGGCCTTCGACCTATGCCGCCTTACGTACCGAACATCTCAGGGTACATTCGCAAGAGAGGCCTGCATGACACAGACGGTCACGCATCAGCGCACCGAAGGTTAGGCACCATTTCGCAGGTCAGAAGCGCCGACCAAAGGCAGCGTTGTGGAGCCTCGGCCGCAGCGAGGTTGTCCACTGTGAAATTCTGCAAGCGTAGCCGACGAAATCACACGTCCCGAATGAAGGGGGAGGGCCGACGGCAGGCAAATGTCTGACGTCGTCCAGCGAATGACGTTCACTTTCGCCGGGCGGTCGGGCCAACCGAACTGGCCTTCGTGGGGACAGCTCGACCTTGAGCTGTCCCCACGCGAATGAACATCGGTCTCGCCCGACCGCCATCGTCGGCCGATGCAGTCACGCTTGATCGATTGGCCGGATGACGATTTCGTGGATCGCAATATTGCGGGGGTTCGTCACGATATAGGAAACCGCTTCCGCAATATTTTCGGGATCGAGTAGTTTGACGTCGCCAAAGCGGTGAAGAGGCGGATCGCGTCGGCCCGTTGGATCTCAATGACTCGTTCACAGCGGCGACAGGCAACCCGGAGAATGTGTTCATTGATGTCCGACAGTGTCGATGTAGCCGATGATCTGGCGCTCGGCTTTCCAGACTTTGATGGCCTTGTCTTAAAAGCGATGAGGCGAGATCGTTGGCGACGCCTCCGGTACTGATGGGCTCTTGGTTCTTCACCGGGGCATAGCCACTTGCCGGAAAACCCGATAGGTTGGAAGCCGTCGGCGTCTAGCGCCCCTGTCTATCGTTGCGACAGGCAATATTGAAGGATTGCGTATTTCCTTCGGACCATATGCGGTAACGACTTTGGAAAACATCAATCACTTCAATCTCCGCTCGTTCGACCTCAACCTGCTCGTAGCCTTTGACGCTCTCTTCAAGGATCGGAGCGTGACGAAGGCGGCAGCGCGTCTGAAGATCCAGCAGCCGGCGATGAGCCATAATCTTTCGACGCTGCGGCTGCTGATGGATGACGAGCTCTTCGTGCGCGTGGGCAACCTGATGCAGCCGACCGCGAAGGCGGAGGTGCTGGCCGAGCAGGTCGGCGCGGTTCTCGGGCAGATGCAGAAGATCGTGCTGTCGACCGAACGTTTCGATCCCGCTGTGTCCGACAAGATCTTCCGGATCGGCTTCTCGTGCGAGGAGCTGCTTCTGATGCCTGACCTCAGTGCTCAGCTCACGGACACGGCGCCCGGCGTGAAGCTGATCTCCCACCGTGTTCTTGCATCAAAGATCGGACGGGAGCTCGACGAGGGCCTGATCGATCTTGCGATCGGGTGCTATCCGCCGTCTCCGGATCGATACCGACACAAGGTTCTGTTCGAACAGCACCTGGCCTGCTGCTACAGCCCGGCCCTGATCGACGTCGACGACAAGATCGACCGTGAGACGTATCTGGAGAGCCGCCACGTGTTCGTGTCGCAGGACGACGACATCCAGGGATGTATCGGGAGCATGCTGACGGGGGCGGGACACCGCCTCGATATCGTGATGGGCGTTCCCGATTACTTGACCGCTCTGGCGACGGCCGCGAAGGCGCCGCTTGTGGTCACCATGCCCATGCAGATCGCGGAACGCTACGCGTCGGTGTTCGGCCTGGTTTGCCAAACTGCGCCGGTCAAACTGGCGCTCCCTGCGATCTCCCTGATCTGGTCCACCAAGACCGACAACGAGCCGTCAGCCGCATGGCTGCGCGAGCAGATCATCGAGGTCTCGGCCGCCCATGGCACGCGGCGCGCGCAGGCTGCTTGACCGCTCGGAGCGGCTACGGTCGCCGACATTCTGAAGCCGTTGGTTGAGAAGGCCAACGGCTTCAGTGCGTTATGCAGAAGGTGCTTGTGAAGCCGAGGCTTGCAGCACCCTTCAGGACGACTCGATGGCAGGCGGTGCACCCATTCGAATTTTCGATAGAGACGATCGGGCGGATCGATTTGTGCAATGAAGTGGCGCGCCGTACCTCTTGGTCACCAACCAAGAGGAACACTGAAATGCAAAGCCTGATCGCACTCATCACCGGCGGCAACAAGGGCATCGGTTTCGAAACGGCCCGTCAGCTCGCACAGCAGGGAGCTCATGTCGTCATCGCCGCACGCGATGCCGGGCTGGGCGAGGCGGCAGCGGTTGCGCTCCGTGCCGAAGGACTGTCTGCCGAGAGCGTTGTTCTCGACGTGACCGACCAGACCACGATCGACACGGCCGCAAAGACCGTGGAGCTTCGTCATGGTCGCCTGGACGTGCTCGTCAACAATGCCGGTGTCATGCGCGACGCCTTCGACAAGAAGCCGTCCGACCAGGACCTCGGCATGTGGCGGGACACGTTCGACACCAACCTGTTCGGCGTGGTCGCCGTGACCAAGGCCTTCCTTCCGCTGCTGCGGCAGTCGGCCGCCGGACGCATCGTCAACGTCTCCAGCATTCTGGGATCGATGGCCGCGAATGTCGATCCGACCTCGGCCTTCTACGACTTCAAGATCCCGGCCTACAACATCTCGAAGACGGCCCTGAACGCGTGGACCGTGCATCTGGCCTACGAACTCCGGGACACGAACATCAAGGTCAACGCAGCCCATCCCGGCTTCGTGAAGACGGCCCTGCACGGCGTCGATGCGCCGATGGCGGCAGACGAGGGGGCCGCGACGAGCGTGATGCTGGCCATGGTGGGTAGCGAAGGTCCGACGGGTTCGTTCTTCCACGGCGCCGACGTGCAGCCCTGGTAACAACGCAGTCGACATCGGAGCAATGACATGAAAATCACGGGACAGATGGAGAAGATCACGATGTCCGACGGCCAGGCGCTCGACGCCTGGCATGTCGCGGCGGTCGGCGAGCGCAAGGGTGGTGTCGTTCTTGTTCAGGAGATTTTCGAGCTGACCGACCATATCAGGGAGCAGTGCCAGATCTACGCCGATGCCGGCTACGAAATGCTGGCCCCTGCCTTGTTCGACCGGGTCGCACCGGGGCTGAAGCTGTCCTACAGCAAAGCCGATATCGACAAGGCGATCGATCTCGTCCGCGCTCATTCGCTGGATCTCGCTGTTGCCGACGCCCGCACCTGCATCGACATCCTGGCGGCCAAAGGAAAGGTCGGGATCGTCGGATATTGCTACGGCGGATCGGTCTCCTACGCCGTCGCCTGCCGGGCCGACAATCTTTCAGCCGCATCCTGCTATTACGGCGGCATGATACCGAAGCTCAAGACCGAGACGCCCCGGTGCCCGACCATCGTGCATCTCGGCGACGCCGATCAGGAAATTCCGGTCGACGAGGTGAAATCCGCGCTCGACAAGATGGAAGGCGTGACGACCTATGTCTACGACGCCGGGCACGGGTTCAATTCGGATCGACGCGCGGACTACCACGAGAAGAGCGCGACGGCAGCAAGGCAAAGGACGTTGGCGCTGTTCGGCGCTGCCTGACCTGCTCGGCTTGGTATCCTTTGGGTCGCGGGGACGCTTGCGCCCAAAGGATACCAATCGACAGTTGTTTGTCGATAGCGCCCTGCGGTTGGTAATGCGCCTGCGACCTCGGCGGGCGACTGCACGTCGCTCGCCGAACAGAGTCATTCGAATGCGATGCCGGTCTCGAAGGCCACCTGTAGTGCCGCCATGACTCGTCGCAGCATCGGCTCCATCTCGATGCCTGCGCGATGTGCCGCCTCCACGTGCGCCGGATGGATGAAGACCGTGACAGCGTCACGGACCACTCCTGCGGCCGCGACGACATCGTCGATCTTGAACTCACCCTGACGCACGCCGTCAGCGAGGATGGCTTCCACCAGACCGGTCATTGCCGTGCCGTAGTCGCGGACCAGATCCGGCCGTTCATCGATGACCCGGCGATAGAGCTGGTAGACCTCAAAGTCTTCGGCGAAGCGCTCGCACTTGCGACGGTGGAGCGCGACCGTGAGGCCCAGCAGCCGGTCCGATGCTTTGCCGGCGGCCGCGACAAATGTCGCGGCTAGCTCCCGTTCGTCGTTCATCGCCTCGGCGACGATCGCGTCGAAAACCTCCGCCTTGGAGCGGAAGTGACGGTAGATCGTCGTGTGCGAGGTGCCCAAAACCTTTGCAATATCAACGATATTGGTCTTCTGCCCGCCGAAGCGCCTGATCTGCGACTTCGCCGCATCCAGGATGCGCGCGGTCGTGATCGAAGTTCCTGTTTCGCTATCGTTACTCATGGCGACCTGTATATCCCAAAAGCCGCATATTGACACAACGAACAAATAACATAATATGTTCTTTGAAAATTGTTTCCGGAGTATTGAAATGGATGAAAATACCTCCAAGGCACGGGTTGCTTTCGTCACCGGCGGCTCCGGATTTGTGGGCGGCAAACTCATTGGTGCCTTGATCCAACGGGGCTGGCAGGTGCGGGCCCTGGCCCGCAGCACGAAGGCTGCGCAGGCGGTCACGGATGCGGGCGCAACAGCAGTGCGCGGGGAACTGGGCGATCGCGCCGCTTTGGAAGCTGGTCTCATGGGCGTCGATGTGATTTTCCACGTCGCTGCCCATTTCAAGATGTGGGGACCGCGCTCCGAATTCGACCTCGTCAATGTCGACGGGATGAAGACCATCGTGGAGGCTGCGGTCGCGACTTCATCCGTCCGGAAGCTGGTGGCCGTCAGTGCTGCCGCGGTGGTGATGGGCGATCCGAAGCCGTTCCTGGCAGTGGACGAGACCGCCCCGCGTCAAAGCCGGGACTTTGCGCCCTACAGCTCATCCAAAGCCGAGGCGGAAAAGGTGCTGCTGTCGGCAAATGGTCGCCGCGCCGGCTTCGAGACGATTGCCATCCGACCGCCGATGATCTGGGGACCTGACATGCCGATGCTCGATCAGATGATTGACGCCGTGAAGGCCGGGCAGTGGCAGTGGGTGGAGAACGGGACCCAGGCGATATCGACCTGTCACGTCGATAATCTCGTCGAGGCGCTGCTGCTTGCGGCGGATCACGGCCGCGGAGGCGAGGCCTACTTCGTGGCGGATGCCGAAACCGGCACGCTCAAGAGCGTGATGGGCGGTCTGCTGGCGACGAGGAACGTCAAGGCCGCTGACAAGGCCGTCTCGTTCGCGATGGCGTGGCGGCTTGCCGGCGTGATGGGATTTGTCTGGCGTCTGCTCCGCCTCAAGGGCGAGCCGCCGATCACGCGCCAGATGCTTCAACTGATCGGAAAGCCGTTCACGGTCAGCACGGACAAGGCCCGCCGGGAGTTGCAATACGCGCCGACAATGTCATGGGCACGCGGCATTTCGGACATGTCCGCTCCGGTCGCCACCACGCCGCCGCGCGCATTCTGAGCCGGGACAAACGCGTCCTCCTGTTCTGAACAGCGGACGCATGCGGCGGCCTCCGAGAGGCCTTCAATTTAGCAGAGAGAACGATGACGGGCTTTCCAACATCACGCCGCCGATTGCTCGCAGGCCTGGCGGGTCTCGCCGCCAGCGCATTGCCGCGCACGGCACTGGCAAGTCAAAGCTCCTATTATCGAGGACCCGTCAGCGATCATTTCGATGGGGTGCGATTTTTCAATCCAGGTAGCCCGAACGAAGATCAGGGACTGGTCGATGTGCTCAAATGGCGCATGGGATCGGATGCGACGGCTTGGCCAGACGAATTACCACGAATGGCGCCGGATAAGCCGCCCGCCCGTGTCAACAATGGAGATTGCCGCGTTTCGTTCGTGGGCCACGCGTCATTTCTGGTCCAGATCGATGGAGTCAACATCCTCCTCGACCCGGTCCGGTCACAGCGCGCCAGTCCTTTCTCCTTCGCCGGGCCAAAGCGGCACGCACCGCCGGGAATTGCCTTCGACGACTTGCCGCGTATCGACGCCGTCCTGATCAGTCATAATCACTATGATCACATGGACCTTGTGACCGTCGGCAAGCTTTGGAAACGTGACAAGCCGCGCATCATCGTGCCGCTGGGGAATGATGCCGTCATTCGCCAGGCCGATAGTTCGATCGCCGTCGAAAGTGGCGACTGGGGTGACAGCTTTCGCCTGAACCCGCGCGTCGTCGTCACCCTGCGACGCGCGCAACATTGGTCGGCACGTGGACTTACCGACCGTCGACATGCCCTATGGGCGGCTTTTGTGATCGATGCGCCTGGTGGTGGAGTCTATTTCGTCGGAGACTCTGGTTTTGGCGATGGCTCCAGCTTCCGTGACATCGGTCAGGCACATCCGCAATTGCGGCTGGCGCTGCTTCCGATCGGCGCATATGCACCGCGCTGGTTCATGAAGGAGCAACACATGAATCCGGACGAGGCCGTCGAGGCGCTTCGACTCTGCGGCGCGCAGCGGGCGATCGCCCATCATTGGGGCACGTTTCAATTGAGCAATGAGGGCTATGACGATCCCCGTCAGACATTGACAGAGGCGCTCACGCGCACCGCTACGTCTCCGCAACGCTTTTCGACGTTCCTTCCAGGCGAGAGTCTGCATTTAACGACCTCGAAGTGAGCTCGTCTAGGTCACTGACACCTGAGACAATGTTCGGGAGCTACGATGTGCACTTTTGGAAGTCGCGACCTCGAAGGAGGCAGCGATTTCGGTCAGTGTCGACATGCCACGGTCGGTCATTGCGGCAATTCCCGGTCGCGTATGCAGGCAGTTGGGCTTTCGGCGTCGATGCTATTGACTGACTGACCAGTCATCTATATTGCTGATGTCATGGCAAGACCAAAGAGCGATGATCGGCGCAAGGCGATTTTGGTGGCGGCCGTCCGTGTGATCGCCGTTCAGGGCTTGAGCGCGCCGACGGCTCTGATCGCCAAAGAGGCGGGTGTCGCCAGCGGGTCGCTCTACACCTATTTCGACACCAAGACCGAGCTGCTGAACGCACTCTATGTCGAACTCAAAACGGAGGCTGCGGCATTCGCCTTGGCCGAACTTCCGATCAATCGCGCGCTTCGCGAGCAGATGCGCCATGCGTGGTCGCATTGGCTGCGATGGTCGGTCTCGGAGCCGGAGAAACGGCGTGTGCTGGCCATCCTGGGCGTGTCGGACGACATCACACCGCAGAGCCGTAAGGACGGAGACCACGCGTTTGCGCCACTCGCAAAACTGCTTGAACAAAGCTGTGCCGACGGACCGATGCGCAAGGCACCGATCGCCCTGGTTGCCACCCTTGTGATGGGCGTCGCCGAGGCGACAATGGGGTTGATGGCGCGGGATCCCGTCAACGCGGACGCCCACAGCAAGACGGCATTCGACGCCGTATGGCGCATGATCGCCTGATTTTTTTGTCCGTTGAATGACTGACTAGCCAAACACTTATGGAGAATGTGGTGCCAGATAACTCAATGACGTCGCTTCCGAAATTGCCGGCCTACATCGTCACCGGCCCGACCTCAGGAATTGGCCGCGAAACCGCGCTTGAGCTTGCCAAACATGGCACCGTCGTTCTGGTTGGACGTGACCCGCGCAAGCTCGATGCGTTGCAAGGGACCATCGAGCTGAGCGGCGGACACGCCATGTCTGTGGTGTGCGATCTGTCGGACATGCAGAGCGTGCGCAAAGCGGCTGGCGAGATCGCTGCGCTGCGCTTGCCGATCACGGGCCTCGTCAACAATGCCGGCGTCATGCTGACGCAACCTGCGAAAACCCCGCACGGGTGGGACCTTTCGTTCGCGACCAACCACCTTGGTCCGTTCGCGCTGACGGAGGCCTTGGTGCCAACTCTCCCGGATGGCGCCAAGGTCGTTTTCGTTGTGTCCGCCGTCGAAGACCCCGGCCGCAAGCCCGCCGTCGCGGCCGGATTCCGTGGCGGCCGCTTTATTTCCGTGGAGGCAAGTGCGCGGGGCGAATGGCAACAGGGTGGCTCCGCGAAGCCTGGCTTCGATGCCTATGCCACGTCCAAGCAGGCGATCCTCGCGGCAGCGCTGGCCTTCTCCCGCGAGACATCCCGGCTGCAGTTCATCGCGGTCGAGCCGGGCTTCAATCCGACGACAGGTCTTGGAGGCGCCGATCTCGGCGTCACCATGCGCCTGGTGCAAGCCTATGTCATTCCGCTGCTGGTGCCGCTGTTCATGCCCTTCCTCAAAATTCTGAGCACTCCGAAGCGCGCCGCACGCGTGCTGACCCAAATACTGGTCAATCCGTCTGACCAAACCGGCATCTACTACGACGAAGGCGGTCGTTCCATGCAGGGCTCTCCGCTGGTGCAGGACCACAAGTTTCAGGATCGCGTCGTCGACGAAACCCGTGCCTTCCTCTCAAACATTCAGGCTCGCTGAATCGCACCAGTTCTAAGTCCCTCCTCTGAATGCTCAAGGGGAGGAGTTATTACGCGCGACGCGTAGCGAACTCGGATTGCGCAGCGACAAATCTTTCGCGTTGAACGATGCAATCCTCACACTGCGCGGCCGTGCCACCTGGGCGCATGACTTCAACATTGGTCGCTCGGCCGCCGCGACGTTCCAGACGCTGCATGGCGCGCGTGGTAGTGCCGGAAAGTCGCAGTGTTTAACGTAAACGGCATATCGATGCGTATGGTGGTAGGCTCGTAAACGCCGTTAACACACTCCTGCCGGGTTCGCCCAAACTCCCTGCAAATCAAAGCATGCGGGAGTAACGAACATGACTACAGCATTGATCGTCATCTGGGCCGGACTTGGACTTTGTCTCGTACCGTTCATCGGGGCGTCGCTGCTGGCGTCTGTGTGGGTGTCGCTGGACGATCCGCACGAATATCATTGACGATGAAGAAAAAGCGCCCGTCTGTCGGCAGATGACTGCCGATAGACGGGCGCTTTGCGTTTGGCTGCAAGACGTTTGACGCATGCAAAGTGATGTGGGCGGTTTCCCGCCCACATCTTTGTTAGTGGAGAGGTTTAGTTCGGGATCAGCAGCCGCAGGCCGCGGCGCTCGCGCCGACGCCTACGGTGAGACCCTTGCTCAACAGGCCACCGAGCAGTCCGGACTTGCTGACCGCTGCGCCCACATTCACGCCCACGCCAGCTGCCGCGCCGCCCGTGCCGGTTCCGGTGCCGCCGACACCGACCGCGACAGACGGATTGACGGCGATTGCCGTGTTGAGAAGGCCCGAGGTCGCAACGCCAACCCCGGCACCGATGCCGAGATTGAGACCCTTGGCAAAGACGGGCGGGCTCGCGAGCGAAGCCGCCACAACAACGATAGTTGCAAGTTTCTTCATGCGTTTTCTCCTGTCTAGACGTGCGCTTTGCTGCGCACGCATGGATGAGAGCGAGTGAACGCGAAGGCTTCAATCAGATGAAAAGTTTAACCTTAGTAGTCGCGCGTGTTCGGGAATTTGCGTAACTGTACACCGGCGCGCGCGTAGCCGCACACCGCGTGCAGCGCATAATATTTTTGAATGATTATTTCACTCAGCCAAACCGGCGTCGCTGTGCTGCCGCAAGCACGCGATTGCGGCCGGCATCTTTCGCGCGATACAGCGCACGGTCAGCGCGGGCGAGCAGGTCTTCCGGCGTGTCGTTGGAAGCGATCTCGCTGAGGCCGGCGGAGAGGGTGAGCGTGAGGTCGGGTGCGATCGCGGACCAGTCGAGCTCGGCGATGGTGCCGCGCAGGCGTTCGACGATCTGTAGCGCCTGATCGGTGTTGGTGTCCGGCAACACCAGCAGGAATTCCTCGCCGCCATAGCGGCCAAGTTTATCGACCATGCGGATATTGGCGAAGATCGAGGCTGCGAAACGGCGCAGTACCTCATCGCCGACGGGATGGCCGAAGCGATCATTGATGCGCTTGAAGTGATCGAGGTCGATCAGGGCGCAGCAGCAATGGGCGCCGCGCTGAATCCGCGCAATCTCGTCGCCAAGGCATTTCATGATATAGCGGCGATTATAAGCGCCGGTGAGTTCATCGAGCTGCGCCAGCTCCTCGATCCGCGCATTGGCGGCGGCGAGATCATTGCTGCGGCGATAGAGCAGCTCGCGCATGGACGAGCCATAGAGCCCGGCACCGGCGCAGCGGGCGAGGGTGCTGACGAAACAAGCCAGCGCCAGCGCGCGCTCGGTCTCATCGCCCATGGGAATGCTGATCGGTTTGTCTGTCAGCAGAAACAGTACGGCGAGGCCGATGGCGGCATAGGCCCAGACGATGCCCGTCTGCTTCGCGGACATCCGTAGCGCGCCGAAGCCGAGCACGACGAAGATGATCGCAATGAAATAGAATCCGATCTGCGGCACGAGGTAGATCGCGCCGATCTGGATGGTGATGCTGACCAGGCTGAGCGGGACGAACAGATAATGGTCTCTCAACCGATCCGTCACGCGGGTTTCCGAGAGGAAGAAGGCGACGCCGACCACCGCAAGCCGCAGCGTCAGATAAACGAGACCCGTGGTGACCGTGGTGACGCCGATGCTGGCATAGGCGAACAGGATAGCGGCATCGATGACATAGCTGACCGCTTGCGCGATATAGGCCGGCCGACGCTGGGCAACCCGGCGCGGTGGCTGCGCAGGTGCGTCACCGCTGATGGCGGTGTTTTTGGGGGACGTCCGGATACTGGCGGCAGGCAACATGATGACCATGATTCTGATCTCGCGCCGACACTCCCATACAAACCATTTAAGGCGATTGTTTCGTCAACCAATGGTGGTGTCATGATGTGCAGGAATGCGCACGATTGGCCGGCTGGTTAATGCTTTTGCCGGTAACGGCCTGCAATTTGTTTCAATAGCAGAGTGCATGTTCCATCTGCGGAACTGCGCGGTTGTTCCTGTGGCGCGCCGTCGCGGCGATGAACCTGATTTACCGTCAGGGCGACAGATCAGTGGCTGCGTGATCTTGGGAATCAAAATGAAATTGCTCGTGACGTTCGTCGTGGGGGCCACGGCGTTGCTGGTGTCGGTCAATGGCCAAGGCGCCTATGCTGCCGACCTGCTCTGGCAGGTGGAAAGCCCGTTCCGCTTCTTCAAGAACGCCGCGTCTTTCGCCATGTATGAGCGGGGCTATCCCGCGGCGCGCAACGAGGCCTTGCTGCCGCCCACCGATGTGGTGTGGCGCACCGAGCGGCGGCTGAACGATCCCGATTGCATCGACAAGACCAGTCTCACGAGTTGCGCCGACACCGCGCGCGCCGGCTACAATCGTTCGCGGCTCGGCTGGGCGGCGCAGACCATCGACGCGGTCTGCTACGACAGCCGGCAGGGCCGTTATCTGGCAACGTGCGACCGCCGCTATTCCTGGGGCACGGCGAAGGAAGACTATGTGCTGCCGGATGCGCATACGGTGGTGATCCGGCTGGCGCCGGAGCGCGTCGCGGAAGCCGGTGCCGGTGATTGCGCCTGGAGCTGGACGCCACGACGGCCCGGCAGCAAGGCCGAAACGCGCACGCAATCCTGTGCGACGCCGCTGAAGATCAATCGGCTGCCATTCTCGGTCGATCGCAACCTGTCGGGGGCTGCGGTGCAGGTTGCCTTGCCCGGCGGCCGGACATTGAGCGAACAGGTCGCCGTCGAGGATCTGTTCATCGTTGCGCTCGGCGATTCCTTTGCATCCGGCGAAAGCAATCCGGATGTGCCGGTGACATTCAGTGCCGTGCGCGAAATGGTCTATGATCCGACGCTGATGCGTGAGGAGATGGCGACGCGCAGCACCAGCAAGTCGCTGCAGAAGTTGACGCCGGCAGCGCCCGCAGGAAGTTTTGACTACAAGAACCTGCCGCGGCGAAAACTCTCGGACGAAGAACAGGAGCTGTATTTCCCGCTCGCGTCGGCGCAATTTGACAAGGCGTTCAACGCCGCCAATGCGCGCTGGCTGAGCCCGGATTGCCACCGCTCGCAATATGGCTATCCGTTCCGCGTAGGCCTGCAGATGGCGATGGAAAATCCGCATCGCTCGGTGACGCTTGTGAGTCTGGCCTGCACCGGCGCGGAAGTAGCCGAAGGCCTGTTCCTCGAGAAGAAAGCGCGCGAGGGGGCCGGCAATGCGATGGTGCGCTCGCAACTCGATCAGCTTGCCGACCTGATCTGCAGGACGCCGCAAGGCCGCACGCAGCGGGCGACCTACAATCTGCCGACCTATGCCAGCGGCAGTGTGCAGGTGGCGAACACACCGGTCTCGAAGGCCTGGTGCGCACCGTCCGAGCGCAAGCGGCCGATCGATACGCTGCTGCTGTCCATCGGCGGCAATGATGTCGGCTTCTCGCCCCTGATGGTCTACGCGATGACGGACTCGGCCGGTGATCTCGCGCCGATCGCCAACCTGCTCGGCAAGCAGATCCGCTTTTCGCCGCAGGTGTCGCGCGCCTATATGGAGCAGCTCGACGAGCGCATGGTGGCGCTGCGTGACGCGCTCCGTGACGGTTTTGGCGTGCAGCCGGCCAATGTGCTGCAGACCGCCTATGAGCCAATTCAATTCGACGAGACTGGCGCCATGTGCGGCGCCCAGCCGACGCTCGGCCTCGACGTGCACAAGAAACTGTCGCTGTCGCGCGAGCGGCTGGCGGAGACGGTGAGCTTCCTGAACGACTTCTTCGCCCGCACCGCCTGCATCACCAATGGGCGTGGGGCCGGGTGCCCGACACTGGCGACCGGCGCCGGGACCGGTTTCCGGCTGATTACCGATCACCAGGCGGAGTTCACCAGGCGCGGCCTTTGCGCGCGGGATCCGAAACGGCCACAGGCCGACGGCGAGGCAATGGCCATGCCGCGGCGCTGGTTCGGCAAGGAGGAATTCACGCCTTACTCGCCGGCTGCCTATCTGCCCTATGCATCGCGCTGGCGCCTGTTCCGGACCCCGAATGACGCGTTCCTGACCGCCAATGTCCATTCGCCGGGCTTCACCCAGTTCGATATCCTGCAGCCGGTCTATGCGGCGATGTATAGCGGGGCGGTGCATCCGACCGCCGAAGGGCACGCGATCGTGGCCGATCACGTGGTCCGGCATGTCCGGTCGGTGGTTCGAAAATAGATGAATGATATCATATAGATATTTGGATTTAGCGATTCCTGTCACGACGACGGGGCGGGACGGGCGGGTTCCAGCCGTCCCCATTGGCGTTCTTGACCTTTTCGCGTTGTCGCCATACAAAGCGCCACTCGCTGTCGGCCCGTATCACGGACTTCCGACGCGGCTTCGATCTCCAGACAAACGAGCTCGCTTGGCGGCTCATCCACGACGAAGGTGCTTCTGGTTCCTTCGGTGATGGATCGGGCGCAAGAGGGCTGTCTGGATTCCTGAAACTATTCAATCGTCTCACGACGGATGCGGATCACCTAACGATGGCTTTCAGCCCGTTCAAATTCCTGCAGGAAGTGCGCACCGAGACCAACAAGGTCACGTGGCCTTCGCGTCGCGAGACGACCATCACCACCATCATGGTGTTCATCATGGTGGCGCTGTCGTCGGTGTTCTTCTTCGCGGCAGATCAGATCATTCGCCTGCTTGTGACCTTCTTGCTCGGCATTCGCTAAACGGACCTGAATCATGAGCATGCGCTGGTATATCGTTCACGCCTATTCGAACTTCGAAAAGAAGGTCGCCGAATCCATCAAGGAGCAGGCGAAGCAGCGTGGCGTCGAAGAGTTGTTTGAGCAGGTGTTGGTCCCGACCGAAAAGGTGACCGAGGTCCGTCGTGGCCGCAAAATGGAAGCCGAGCGAAAATTCTTCCCCGGCTATGTGCTGGTGAAGATGCAGCTCACCGACGAAGCTTTCCATCTGATCAAGAACACCCCGAAGGTCACGGGTTTCCTCGGCGCCGAGAACAAGCCGATGCCGATTTCGGAAGCTGAAGCCATGCGCATCCTGCATCAGGTGCAGGAAGGCGTGGAGCGCCCGAAGACATCGATTTCGTTCGAGATCGGCGAGAACGTGAAGGTGGCCGATGGCCCGTTCGCATCGTTCTCCGGCGTGGTGGAAGAAGTCGACGAAGCGCGTTCGCGCGTGAAGGTCGCGGTGTCGATCTTCGGCCGCGCAACGCCGGTCGAACTGGAATTCGGTCAGGTCGAGAAGGTTTAGTTTACCTCTCCCCGCTTGCGGGGAGAGGTCGAAGCCGCCGCGATGCGCAGCATCGTGGAGGGTTCGGGTGAGGGGGCTCTCCACAGGCGATCTCGCGTGTGGCTGCCCCTCACCCCAACCCTCTCCCCGTAAGAACGGGGAGAGGGAGTACCAGGCGTGGGAGGAGAGGGCGGTTGCCAACCGCACTTGAACCGCACCACGAAACCTGAAACCGCCGGCATCGCCGGCACAACAGGAGTAACACATGGCAAAGAAAGTGACCGGATACCTGAAGCTTCAGGTGCCGGCCGGTGCGGCGAATCCTTCGCCCCCGATCGGTCCAGCGCTTGGTCAGCGCGGCTTGAACATCATGGAATTCTGCAAAGCGTTCAACGCGCAGACGCAGAAGGAAGAAAAGAACACCCCGATTCCGGTGGTGATCACGATCTATGCCGATCGTTCGTTCACCTTCGCCCTCAAGACCCCCCCAATGTCTCACTTCCTCAAGCAGGCCGCCAAGATCCAGTCCGGATCGAAGCTTCCTGGGCGCGATGTCGCGGGCAAGGTGACCTCCGCGCAGATTCGCGAGATCGCCGAGAAGAAGATGAACGATCTTAATTGCGATACCATCGAATCGGCCATGAAGATGGTCGAGGGCTCTGCCCGTTCGATGGGTCTCCAGGTCCAGGGGTAATCGATCATGGCAATCGGAAAGCGTTTGAAGGCTATTCGCGAAGGCGTTGATCGCGAGAAGCTGTACACGATCGATGAAGCGATCAAGATGGTCAAGGAACGCGCCAAGGCGAAGTTCGACGAGACCATCGAAGTCGCGATCAATCTCGGTGTCGATCCGCGCCACGCTGACCAGATGGTCCGTGGCGTCGTCTCGCTGCCGAACGGCACCGGCCGCACGCTGCGCGTCGGCGTGTTCGCCCGTGGTGCAAAGGCCGAGGAAGCCAAGGCTGCCGGCGCCGACGTTGTCGGTGCGGAAGACCTGGCCGAGAAGGTCCAGAACGGCCAGATCGACTTCGACCGTTGTATCGCCACCCCCGACATGATGCCGCTGGTCGGCCGTCTCGGTAAGGTGCTCGGTCCGCGCGGCATGATGCCGAACCCGAAGATCGGGACGGTGACCATGGACGTCGTCGGTGCCGTGAAGGGCGCCAAGGGCGGTTCGGTCGAATTCCGTGTCGAGAAGGCCGGCATCATCCAGGCCGGCGTCGGCAAGGCATCGTTCGACGAAGCCAAGCTGGTGCAGAACATCAAGGCTCTCGCCGACGCCGTCGTGAAGGCGAAGCCGGCTGGCGCCAAGGGCACCTATGTCCAGCGCGTGGCCGTGTCCTCGTCGATGGGCGTGGGCGTCAAGGTTGAGCCGAACACCGTGCTCAGCTAAGCCGGAACAAGGCTTGCAAGAAACCGGGGCGGGATCAGGCAACTGATCCCGCCCTTTCTTTTGACCGCAGCAGGAATGAGCAAATGGCCGAAAAGGTCCTGATCTATTCGCGTTTTCCGAAGGCCCAGATGAAGCGCATCGGCGAGCGCTTCGACCTCCTCGATGCCGGTGGCAAGCCGCCATTGAGTGTGTTTTCGGCAGACGAGCTGAAGGATGTGCGCACGATGATCACCGCCGGAGGTCAGCTGCTGCCGGCCGAGGTGATGGACATGATGCCGGCGCTCGGCGCCATCATCTGCTACGGCACCGGCTATGACGGCGTCGATTTCGAGGCCGCCGCCGAGCGCAAGATCGTGGTCGGCAACAGCCCCGGCGCCAATGCCGCCTCGGTGGCCGATCTCGCGCTGACCTTGATGCTGGCGGCGACGCGGCGCGTGATTCCTGCGGATCAGTACGTGCGCGAGGGCGGTTGGTCCGGCGCAAAACCGTCGCCGTTGATGGCGCCGCAGCCGGGCAATCCCGGCCGCAAGGTCGGCGTCTACGGCATGGGCGAGATCGGCCGCAAGATCGCGTCGCGTGTTGCCGCGTTTGAGTGCGATGTCGCCTATACCAACCGCACCAAATATGACGACCTGCCATATCGTTACGAGCCGGATCTCGCTGCACTGGTCGCATGGTGCGACGTGCTGATGGTCGCCGTGCGCGCCGGCAAGGAAACGCATCACATCATCGATGCCGAGATGCTGACGAAACTCGGTCCGGATGGCTATGTGGTGAACATCTCGCGCGGCTCGGTAATCGACCAGGCGGCGCTGGTCCAAGCGCTTGAAAGCAAGACAATCGCAGGTGCCGGCCTCGACGTGTTCGAGAAGGAGCCGCATGCACCGGACGCGCTGACGGCGTTTCCGAATGTCGTGCTGACCCCGCATATAGGCGGCCATACGCTCGACTCGCATGTGGCCATGCAGGATTGCGTGATCGCCAATCTCGACGCGTTTTATGCGGGCAACGCATTGCCATATTCCGTGAAGGCGTAACTCTGAGGACAGCTAGCATGCTCGGCACCTTGTCGGGCATGCGACAGGCCGATGACGTTTGGTTCCCGCGCGGGGCCATTCTTGCCGCCAAGCAAATTTGATTTGGAGCAATTCCAAATGTCGGCGATGCTCGGGGAAAGGCGATATGCGCCGCTACCTCGAGGAATTGCGATGGCGAACCTCACGATAAATGGCCGGACCTACGAGATCGATGCCGAGCCGGATACGCCGCTATTGTGGGCGATCCGCGAGCAGGCGGGCCTGACCGGCACCAAATATGGCTGCGGCGTGGCGCAATGCGGCGCCTGCACCGTTCATGTGGACGGGCAGCAGGTTCGCTCCTGCAGCATGCCGCTCAGCGATGCGGTCGGAAAGCAGATCACCACCATCGAAGGCCTCGCGGCCAATGGCGTGATGCACAAGGTGCAGCAGGCCTGGATCGACCACGACGTGCCGCAATGTGGCTATTGCCAGAGCGGCATGATCATGGCCGTGGCGGCGCTGCTGGAGATGATTCCGCAGCCGACCGACGAGGACATCGATCATGCAGTGACGAATATCTGTCGCTGCGGCACGTTCCAGCAGGTGCGTGAAGCCATCCACTCCGCTGCTGGCGTTTGAGGGAGGCGATCATGACATATGGTCCGACATCGACCGTCCTCAATCGCCGCTCTTTCGTGCTGGGCACCGCCGCCACGGGCAGCGGGCTGGCGCTTGGCTTTGACCTGCAGCTCGGTGGCCCCGCTGCGGCCCGCGCCGCGGATCTGCCGCCGGAGGTGAATGCCTGGGTGGTGATCAAGCCCGACGATACGGTGGTCGTGCGCATCGCGCGTTCCGAGATGGGGCAGGGCACGCTGACCGGTCTCGCCCAGCTCGTGGCTGAAGAGCTCGAATGCGACTGGTCGAAGGTGACCACCGAATATCCGACCCCTGGCCAGAGCATCGCGCGCAAGCGGGTGTGGGGTGATTTCTCCACGGGCGGCAGCCGCGGCGTTCGCGCTTCACATGACTATGTCCGCAAAGGCGGTGCCGCGGCCCGCATGATGCTGATCCAGGCCGCTGCCAACGAATGGGCGGTGCCGGCGGCAGAATGCGCGGCCATGAACAGCGTGATCACGCATACGCCGTCCGGCCGCACCGTGACTTTTGGCAAAGTGGCGGATGCGGCAGGCAAGCTCGAGCCGCCGAAAGATGTTCCGCTCAAGGATCCCAAGGACTGGAAGATCGCGGGCAAACCGCTGCGCCGTCTCGACACCGTCGAGAAGGTCAATGGCAAGATGATCTATGGTGCCGATGTCACGATGCCCGGCATGATGAATGCGGCCATCAAGGATTGCCCGGTGTTCGGCGGCAAGCTGAAGAGCTTTGACGAGAGCAAGATCACCGGCATGAAGGGCGTCAAGAAAGTCGTCCGGGTTGGCGACACCGCCGTGGCTGTCGTGGCCGACACCTGGTGGCGCGCCAAGACGGCGCTCGAAGCCCTGCCGGTGGTGTGGGACGAGGGCCCGAACGCCAATGTCTCCAGTGCGTCCATCGCCAAATGGCTGGAGGAAGGTCTCGATCCCGCGCAGCCGGCTTTCGCCGCCAACAAGAACGGCGATGTGAAAGCAGCCATTGCCGGGGCGGCCAAAAAGGTCGAGGCGGTCTACGCCTATCCCTATCAGAACCACGCCACCATGGAGCCGATGAACGCCGTGGCTCTTTACACGGCAGACAAATGCGAAGTGTGGACCGGCACGCAGAACGGCGAAGCGGTGTTCGCCGCGGTGGTCGAGTCCTCCGGCCTACCGAGCGACAAATGCGAGGTCTACAAGATCATGCCCGGCGGCGGCTTCGGTCGTCGCGGCATGACCGACTATGTCCGTCAGGCTGTCGCCATCGCCAAGCAGATGCCCGGCGTGCCGGTGAAGCTGATGTGGACGCGCGAAGAGGACATGCTGCATGGCCGCTATCATCCGATCACGCAGAGCAAGCTGGTCGGCGCCTTCGATGCCGACAACAACCTGATCGGCCTGCATGTGCGCATTTCCGGCCAGTCGATCCTGGCCAGCGTGCGCCCCGAGGGCATGCAGAATGGCATGGACCCCGTCGTCTTCCAGGGCCTCAATACGTCAGGCGAAGCGGCGATCGGCTATACGGTCCCCAACCTGCTGGTCGACCACTCCATGCGCAATCCGCATGTGCCGCCGGGGTTCTGGCGCGGCGTCAATGTGAACCAGAATGCGATCTATCTCGAATGCTTCATGGATGAGCTGGCGCATTCAGTCGGTCAGGATCCAGTGGAATTCCGCCGCAAGCTGATGGCGAAACATCCAAAGCATCTCGCGGTGCTGAATGCCGTGGCTGACAAGATCGGCTGGACCACGCCGGCGCCGAAGGGCGTGTTCCGCGGCATCTGCCAGCATATGGGCTTTGGCAGCTATGTGGCGGCGGCCACTGAAATCTCGGTGACCGACGGCAACAAGATCAAGATCCATCGCATCGTCGCGGCCACCGATCCCGGATACGCGGTCAATCCCTGGCAGATCGATCGGCAGATCGCCGGCTCCTTCGTCTACGGCCTGTCGGCGCTGTTCTACGGCGAATGCACCGTGAAGGGGGGCCGCATCGAGCAGGAGAACTTTGATACTTATGAGTCGATGACGCTGAGGGAGATGCCGAAGGTGGAATCGATCCTGATGCCGTCGGGCGGGTTCTGGGGGGGCGTCGGCGAGCCCACGATCTGCGTGGCGGCGCCCGCGGTGCTCAACGCGTTCTTCGCGGCGACGGGCAAGCGGATCCGCTCGGTGCCGCTGAAGAAACACGACATCACCTTTGCGTAGCGCGATGCAGCGCGGCGATTGGCACATCTGTCGGGATCTGTTGCGATGAAGGTGCTGATCGCCACGCTTGTGATCGCGTCGGTCAGTCCGGCGCTGGCAGCATCAGCTCCGCCGCCCGGCGCAACCTCGTGCTCCGGCTGCCATGCGGCGCACGGTGCGGCATCGTCCGCGATGCCGCACATTCATGGGCGCGATGCCAGCGAGATCATGGATGCGATGACCGCCTTTTATAACGGCACCCGGCCGGCAACGGTGATGAACCGCATCGCCAAAGGGTTTTCTGACGACGAGTTGCGCCAGATCGCGGCCTGGCTTGCTGAACAGAAATAGAGCGCTGATGGTTCGCATTCCCCCTGCATCGCGACGACAGTTTCTTGGGCAGGCCGCTGCTGCGACGGCCGCGCTGGCCATGGCTGGTCCGGCGCTTGCGCAGGCGCGTCCGCGCGTGGTGGTGATCGGCGGCGGCTTTGGCGGCGCCAGCTGCGCGCGTGCACTGCTTGCAATCGATTCCAAACTTGATGTCACGCTGGTCGAGCCCAATCGCACTTTCACGGCATGTCCGCTGAGTAACGAGGTCATCGCCGGCGATCGCGCCATCGAGGCGCAGCAGTTCGGCTACGACAAGGTCGCGGCGAGCGGCGTCACGATGGCGATGCAGGCTGCGGTGAAGATCGATAGCGCGGCGCGCAGTGTCGGGCTTGCCGATGGCACAGTGCTCACCTATGACCGCCTTGTGCTGTCACCCGGCATCGATCTGCGCTTCGATGCCTTGCAGGGCTATGACGAGGCCGCCACCGCGCGCATGCCACATGCCTGGAAGGCGGGAGAGCAGACGCTGCTCCTGAGACGGCAGCTGGAAGCGATGGACGATGGTGGGCTCGTCGTCATTTCGGTGCCGGCCAATCCGTATCGCTGCCCGCCGGGCCCCTATGAACGTGCCAGCCTGATCGCGCACTATCTGAAGATACGGAAACCGCGCTCCAAGCTGATCATTCTCGATGCGAAGGATGTGTTCTCGAAGCAGCGGCTGTTTCAGCAAGGTTGGCAGGAGTTGTATCCCGGCCTTGTCGAATGGGTCGGCCTGTCGCAGGGCGGCAAGGTGACCTCGGTCGATGCTGCGACCAACACGGTGGTCACTGACTTCGCGCAGCACAAGGCGCAGGTTGCCAATATCCTGCCGCCGCAGCGGGCCGGGCAGATTGCTGCCATCGCCGGAGTTACCGATCGCTCCGGCTGGTGTCCGATTGATCCCGTCACATTCGAGGCCAGGCAGGTCCCGAACATCCACGTGATCGGCGATGCCTGCATCGGTGGCGGCATGCCGAAATCGGCGTTCTCCGCCAATGCGCAAGCCAAGGCCTGTGCAAGCGCGGTGGCAGCGCTGCTGGCAGGGCAGGCGCCGGTGCCGCCAAAACTGATCAACACCTGCTACAGTCTGGTGGCGCCGGACTATGGCATCTCGATCGCTGGGGTGTATCAGCCGAAGAACGGCCTGCTGACCGATGTGGAAGGTGCCGGTGGCACCAGTCCGCTCGATGCGCCCCGTACGTTCCGCAAGCAGGAGGCCGACTATGCGTTGGCCTGGTTCGACACGATCACGAGCGAAGTTTTTGGATAGGCGCAAGCAAGCCATGATAGCGGGTATCGGCGCTGCGGCACTCCTGCTGTCCGGGCCTGCCATGTGCGAGGCGTTGCGGCCCTATCAGGTGGTCGGCGATGCCATCCCGGCGTCGCTCACGGGGCATCCGGGCGACGCCGTGCGCGGGCGTGCCATCGTGGTGGCGCGGCAGAATACGTGCCTGCTGTGCCATAGCGGGCCGTTCGCCGAGCAGCGATTCCAGGGCAATCTGGCTCCTGACCTGACCGGCACCGGCGCGCGCTGGTCAATGGGGCAGTTGCGGCTGAGGATGGTCGATGCGTCGCGCCTCAATGATGCGACGATCATGCCATCCTATTATCGCACCGAAGGCCTCGCGCGTGTTGGCGCGAACTGGCGTGACAGGCCAATCTTGTCGGCGGAGCAGATCGAGGATGTGGTCGCCTATCTCGGGACATTGAAAGACCCATGATGAAGACAGCTGCAATAGAGCCATTGGCCGATGCGGATCGCCGCCGCCTGCTGGCGCTCGGGGCCGGCGTCGTGGTGGCGCTGGTCAGCCTGCGCTCTGCGCAGGCGACGCCGGAGATGATGAAGGCGGCGATCCGTGACGTCGTCAAGGCCGCGCCTGTGCGCAGCGGCAAGGTGAAGCTCGACGTGCCGCCGTTGGTCGAGAACGGTAACACAGTTCCGCTCACGGTCTCGGTGACCAGCCCGATGACCGACGTCGACCATGTGGTCAGCATCCATATCTTCAACGAGAAGAATCCGCAGCCGAATGTCGGCAATTTCTACATCGGTCCGCGCGCCGGCCGGGCGCAGGTGTCGACGCGGATCCGGCTCGCCGACACGCAGACGCTGACGGCCATCGCAAAACTCTCCGACGGCACGTTCTGGTCGGCCACGGCCGATGTCGTGGTGACGCTCGCTGCCTGCACCGAGGAGGCGAGCTGATGGCCTCCGCATTGATCAATGTGCCGGCGACGGCGAAACGTGGCGACATCATCGAGATCAAGGCGCTGATGTCGCACATCATGGAGACCGGTTATCGCCATACGGAGACGGGCGAGGTCATTCCGCGCAATATCATCACTGGTTTTAGCTGCCGCTATAATGGCATCGAGATCTTTCGCGCCGATCTGTTTCCTGCCTCCTCGGCCAATCCGTTCATCTCGTTTTTCACGACGGCCGTGGAGAGCGGGACGCTCGAATTCAACTGGACGGGTGATCGCGGCTTTCAGGAAACCGCTTCGGCAAACATCACGGTGTCATGAGCGCGCGTGTCGTGGGCTTGTTGTTTTTCGCGTGGATGGCGATGGTTTCGCTGGCCAATGCTAGCGAAATCGCGACGGAGCAGCGTCGCTCCGGTTCGACCTTCATGGCGCCCGAGACGCGGGCTATGCAGGACGACGGTACGGCCAATCCTGCAATGCTATGGGTGCTGGATGGCGAGGCACTTTGGAAGGCGAAGGGCCTGCCATCAGAGAAATCCTGCGCGGACTGCCATGGCGATATTCAGGCCATGCGCGGCGTCAGTGCAAAATACCCTGCCTTGGATGCAGCGCTGGATAAGCCGGTCGATCTCGAACAGCGGATCAATCTTTGTCGGTCCCGCCATCAGGACAAGGGGCCGCTCCCCGATGAGAGCCGTGACTTGCTCGCCCTGACGGCGCTGATTGGACGTCAGTCGCGCGGGCTGCCCATCGATGCCGGCCATGATCCGCGGCTTGCAAGCTTCGTCGCCAACGGGCGCGAGCTGTTCATGCGCCGGCAGGGCCAGCTCAATCTGGCCTGCAGCAACTGCCACGACGACAACTGGGACCGGCAACTGGCTGGCTCCTCCATCACACAGGCGCATCCGACCGGTTACCCGATCTATCGCCTGGAATGGCAAGGTCTGGGATCGCTCAAGCGCCGGCTCCGCAATTGCATGATCGGCGTGCGCGCGCAGCCTTATGCCGCCGACTCACAGGAGATGGTCAATCTGCAGCTCTATCTCGCGTCGCGCGCCAATAGCTTAACGGTCGAGACGCCGGCAGTACGTCCCTAGCTGTCATGCCTGTGTCATCGTCGATCATCTAGTTCGGAATGACTGTCGCAAAAGCCCTGTTGAACGCTGGCAATAGACTTTCGTTCCCGCGCGGTACAAAAATAATTGAGTAGGCCATTCCGCACTGCGGTTGTAATTGTCGGTTTCGAATTAGAACAACTCGAATGTAGGCGTACATTCGATGACAAGGACAACAGCGATGGCTGCGTTCACCCTCAAGATCAACGGGGAGTCGCGTCAAATTGACGTCGATCCCAATACTCCGCTTCTCTGGGCAATTCGTGAAGGTGCTGGGCTGACCGGCACCAAATATGGCTGCGGCGTCGCCCAATGCGGCGCGTGCACCGTCTATCTCGATGGGCAGCCGGTCCGTTCCTGTTCGATGCCGGTCTCGGCTGTCGGCTCGAGCGAGGTCACGACCATCGAGGGCGCGACCAGCAAGGAAGCCAAGGCGGTGCAGGCGGCATGGGCCGCGCATGATGTGCCGCAATGTGGCTATTGCCAGTCCGGCCAGGTCATGAGCGCCGCCGCGCTGCTCAATCTCAATCCAAGGCCCACCGATGAAGACATCGATCTGGCGATGAACGGCAATATCTGCCGTTGCGCCACCTATGTCCGCATCCGCGCCGCGATCCATAGCGCCGCGAAAACGTTGGAGGGCTGAGCCATGACCGTCCACGACACCAATCTTTCACGCCGCACGCTGCTCAAGGCCGGTGCCGGTCTTGTCATCGGCGCCTATGTTGCGCGCGCCGACAAGCTGTTCGCACAGTCGGCGGCACCGGCGAAAATCAACATCGCGCCCAACACGTTTCTGATCATCGGCTCCGACAACACGGTCACCGTGCTGTGCAAGGGCTTCGAGATGGGGCAGGGGCCGCTTACCGGGATGGCAACTTTGGTTGCTGAAGAACTCGACGCTGACTGGTCGCAGATGCGCGCCAGTCACGCGCCATCAAATCCCGTGCTCTACAAAAATCTCGCTTTCGGCATGCAGGGCACCGGTGGCTCCACCGCCATCGCCAACTCTTTCATCCAGATGCGCCAGGTCGGTGCTGCCGCCCGGCAGATGCTGGTCGCGTCGGCTGCGGATGCCTGGCAGGTGCCGGCCGGCGAGATCTCCGTCGAGAATGGTGTGATCAAGCATGCCTCCGGCAAGGAAGGCAGCTTCGGCGAATTCGCTGACAAGGCGATGGCGATGCCCGTACCGGCTGAGCCGAAGCTGAAGGATGCGGCCAACTTCAAGCTGATCGGCAAGGAAGGGGTGGTGAAGCGCCTCGACAGTGTCGAGAAGAGCAATGGCAAGGCGTTCTACACGCTCGACATCAATGAACCCGACATGCTCACCGTGGTGGTGGCACGCTCGCCGAAATTCGGCGGCAAGGTGAAGTCGTTCGATGCGACGGCCGCCAAGGCCGTTGCCGGCGTGGTCGATGTCAAGCAGGTGCCGACCGGTGTGGCCGTCTATGCCAAAGGCTTCTGGGCGGCGAAGACCGGCCGCGAGGCGCTGAAGATCACATGGGATGACAGCAAGGCCGAGAAGCGCGGCAGTCCCGAATTGCTGCAGCAATTCCGAGCGCTGTCGAAAACCCAGGGCAAGCTGGTCAAGGCCGAAGGCAAGTTCGAGGAATCCATGGCCAAGGGCGGCCGCGTGGTGGAAGTCGAATATGTCTTCCCCTATCTCGCCCACGCCCCCATGGAGCCGCTGAACGCCTACCTGAAATGGGATGGCGACAGCGCCTATGCGCGCTATGGCTGCCAGTTTCCGACTCCCGATCACCAGGCCATCTCGAAGGTGCTCGGCCTGCCGATCGAGAAGGTGAAGATCGACGTGCTGATCGCCGGTGGCAGCTTCGGCCGCCGGGCGCAGCAGACCACCCATCAGGCGGTCGAACTGGCCGAGGTTGCCAAGGCGATCGGACCGGGCAAGGGCGTCAAGCTGGTCTGGACCCGCGAGGACGACATGCGCGGTGGTTACTACCGACCCTATGCCATTCACCGCATGCGTGGCGCGGTACGTGACGGCAAGATCGAGGCATGGAGCGACACGATCGTCTCGCAGTCGATCATGAAGGGCTCGTTCTTCGAGGCCATCATGTTCAAGGACGGTCTCGATCCGACCTCCTATGAGGGCTCGAATGAGATCCCGTATGAAGTTGCGAATTTCCGCTGCGACATGCATCAGGTCGATGTCGGCGTGCCTGTGTTGTGGTGGCGCTCAGTAGGCCACACCCATACCGGCTATGTGGTCGAGGCCTTTGTCGACGAGTTGCTGGAAGCTGCCGGCAAGGATCCGGTCGAGGGCCGCCTTGAACTGCTCGGCAAGAAGCCGCGCCATGCCGGTGTGCTGAAGGCCGTGGCCGAACTCGCCGACTGGAAGAACTACAAGGTGCCGGAAGGTCGTGCCCGCGGCGTCGCCGTGGTCGAAAGCTTCAACAGCTTCGTGGCTCAGGTGGTCGAACTGTCGATGACCGCGGAAGGTCCCAAGGTTCACAAGGTCTGGTGTGCGGTCGATTGCGGCGTTGCCGTCAACCCGGACATCATCCGTGCGCAGATGGAAGGCGGCATCGGATTCGGCCTCGGCCACATCCTCTATGCCGAGCAGACCCTCGATGCGGGCGCGCCGGTGTCGGGCAATTTCGACACCTATCGCTCGCTGCGTATCAACGAGATGCCGGAGGTCGAAGTGGTGATCGTCAAATCGACCGAGAAACCATCGGGCGTCGGCGAGCCCGGCGTTCCGCCGCTCGGGCCGGCTGTGGCCAACGCCATGGCGAAGCTCGGCGTCGGACGACCGCGACAATTGCCCATCGTACCCGGAGC
Organism: Tardiphaga sp. GW821-FHT12E02; assembly: GCF_058807155.1. Lineage (NCBI taxonomy): Bacteria > Pseudomonadati > Pseudomonadota > Alphaproteobacteria > Hyphomicrobiales > Nitrobacteraceae > Tardiphaga > Tardiphaga sp. GW821-FHT12E02. Next base: position 4,212,328 of record NZ_JBXAQK010000001.1, on the reverse strand, counting down.
CTCGGCATGAACAAGCTGGTGAAGTATGCAATGCTGGCGCTGGTCGCCGGCGGGATGTCGGCTGGCGGCCTCGCTCTCGCACAGTTTGGCATGAATGAAGCGGATGCGGCGGTCAGCAATCCGAAGACGCTGCAGCCGGTGTCGGCGTTCGCCAAGATCAAGAACAAGAACGAGCGCGCGGTGGCGCTGTTCAACGAGGCCGGCAAGGTGATCCAGTCGCCGCGCTGCATGAACTGCCATCCGGCTGGCGATCGCCCGACCCAGACCGACCGCATGCGTCCGCATATCCCGCTGGTCGTCCGCGGCGAGGGCGGCATGGGCGCGGCCGGCGGTCTCGCCTGCACCACCTGTCACCACGAAAACAATTTTGACGCGGCCAATGTGCCCGGCAATGCGAAGTGGTCGCTGGCGCCGATCGAAATGGCCTGGCAGGGCAAGACGCTCGGTCAGATCTGCGCGCAGATCAAGAACAAGGAGCGCAACGGCGGCAAGGACATGGCGGCGCTGGTGCACCACATGGCCGAAGATGAACTGGTCGGCTGGGGCTGGAAGCCCGGCGGCAACCGGACGCCGGCGCCGGGTACGCAGAAGCAGTTCGGTGAACTGATCAAGGCGTGGGCAGATGCTGGGGCGGCTTGCCCGAAGGGGTAAGGCGGCTCGGACAAAGCGGCGGCGCTCCATAGCGCCGCCGCCTCCGGAGTTCCACACGGTTGCTTTGGCAAAAACGATGCCAAGTCAGCACTTCCCCCTTGGCAAGCCCGTCAAGACTCGTTAAAGAGCCGCTTCCGGACATGCTGGCCTGTGCTGGCACGTCTGTGTTCGTATTCCGACAACCCGGTATCTAGGAGACCTTTCCTTTCAGGCTATCCGTATGGATCGCTCGAAGGGCATGGGAGCCGCGGCCCCGTTTTAAGGAAGGCGAGCAGGGGTCTTTGGCTGGCCAATCATGGCCAATCGATGATCTCGAATCCTGTCCGAGACTGCTGGCGCCCGCGACGAATTTCAATTCGATCAACGGCTTAATCCTCAAGCCAGCATAGATGGGTGAAGACTGATCTCGCCTCTGCCGCCCTGCGGCTGATCGCGTATTTGGTTCGAACCTCGACACCCCGCGCCATCGCTGCTTGCAGCACCGGTTCGGGAGGGCAGGCTATCATGATCGTCTCGCCCGGGATGTCTGGAGGCCGTGTGTCTCGAGGTCATGTCGGTGGGGCGGTTGGGTGCAAACCGGCGGCTTCATCTGATCGAGGCTGCCAACCGGAGAGAGCTTGCTGTGGAAAGAGCGGCTAAAAAGGACGCGGTCGAAGCGCTGAACGGGGTCTTCAAGACCACCGGCGTTGCGGTCGTCGCCCATTATTCCGGCCTCACCGTTGCCCAGATGCAGACCCTGCGTAAGCAGATGAAGCTGGCGGGTGCCTCGGTGAAGGTCTCGAAAAACCGTCTCGCCAAAATTGCTCTTGAAGGCACGGATGTTGTTGCCATCGGGTCCCTGTTGAAGGGCCCGACTGTGATCGCCACGTCGGACGATCCGGTAGCTGCACCGAAGGTTGCCGTCGAATTTGCCAAGGCGAACGAGAAGTTCGTCATTCTTGGCGGCTCGATGGGGACCACCGTCCTGAACGTCGACAGCGTCAAGGCCCTGGCCTCGCTGCCCTCGCTCGACGAACTGCGCGCGAAGATCGTTGGCCTCGTTGTGGCGCCTGCGACCAAGATCGCTCAGCTCTCGACTGCGCCCGCGGCCAAGCTCGCGCGCGTCGTTCAGGCCTATGCCTCAAAGAGCGAAGCGGCCTGACGCCCTTCGCAATCAACCTGGTTCGAACCAAATACGCTTAAGGATATAGACAATGGCTGACCTCAATAAGATCGTTGACGACCTCTCGAGCCTGACCGTGCTCGAAGCCGCTGAACTCGCGAAGCTTCTCGAAGAGAAGTGGGGCGTTTCGGCTGCTGCCGCTGTTGCGGTTGCTGGTCCGGCTGCTGGTGGCGCTGCCGCCGCTGTTGAAGAAAAGACCGACTTCACCGTCGTTCTGGCAGCTGCCGGCGACAAGAAGATCGAAGTCATTAAGGAAGTCCGCGCCATCACCGGCCTGGGCCTCAAGGAAGCCAAGGACCTCGTCGAAGGCGCGCCGAAGCCCCTCAAGGAAGGCGTTGCCAAGGACGAAGCCGAAAAGATCAAGGCTCAGCTCGAGAAGGCTGGCGCCAAGGTCGAGCTCAAGTAAGACCTCTGAGTTCTCCGGAGGGTGGCCCTCGGGCCGCCCTTCTTCGGGATCTCGCGTGTATCCAGCGATGGTTGCACACAACAAAGTGTGGGGATGCTGAGGGAACGACCCTCGAATCTCCATGATTGCCGCCCCATATCGGGTCGGCAGCACGAAAGCGCGGTTTGACGGCGAGAACGGTGACGTTCTATCCTAAGCCGTTGGGAGATTGGCCAATTTCGGGCTTTTCGGTCCGCAGTTAGACGGTTTGGACGGGCGAGATGCAGTCGGGCATCGCGCACGTCGTTTTGCGTTCTGGAATTTGAACGTTCGATTTAGGGATTTTGTTCCTGAATATGGACGCGGGTTTCAGGGCGATGTCGGAAAAATTCAACCCGGGGGCGGCGGCAGCTGCGCTTCGGAAGGTTCGCCCCTCCCGGGCGACGCAATGAGAGGCCACGATGGGTCAGCAGACGTTCACCGGTCGCAAGCGCGTTCGTAAGTTCTTCGGTCACATCAAGGAAGTTGCCGAGATGCCGAACCTCATCGAGGTTCAAAAGGCGTCTTACGACCAGTTCCTGATGGTCGACGAGCCTACGGGCGGTCGCCTCGACGAGGGCCTTCAGGCCGTTTTCCGTTCGGTCTTCCCGATCTCGGATTTCGCCGGCACCTCAATGCTCGAATTCGTCCGCTACGAATTCGAACCGCCGAAATATGACGTGGACGAGTGCCGTCAGCGCGGCATGACCTATGCGGCGCCGCTGAAGGTGACGCTGCGCCTGATCGTGTTCGATATCGACGAAGAAACCGGCGCCAAGTCCGTCAAGGACATCAAGGAGCAGGACGTGTACATGGGCGATATCCCGCTCATGACCATGAACGGCACCTTCGTCGTCAACGGCACCGAGCGAGTCATCGTCTCGCAGATGCATCGTTCGCCAGGCGTGTTCTTCGATCACGACAAGGGCAAGACCCATTCGTCGGGCAAGCTGCTGTTCGCTGCCCGCGTGATTCCGTATCGCGGTTCGTGGCTGGACATCGAGTTCGACGCCAAGGACATCGTGTTCGCGCGTATCGACCGCCGCCGCAAGATTCCGGTGACGTCGCTGATGTATGCGCTGGGCCTGGACGGCGAAGAAATCCTGTCTACGTTCTACCAGAAGATCATCTACAAGCAGATCAAGGAAGGCGGCTGGCGCGTGCCGTTCGATCCGTCGCGTTTCCGCGGCTATTCGACCGTCAACGATCTGATCGACGCCGACACCGGCAAGGTCGCGCTCGAAGCCGGCAAGAAGCTCACCGTGCGTGCGGCCCGCCAGCTCGCCGAGAAGGGCCTCAAGGCGCTCCAGCTGACCGATGAGGATTTGATTGGCAGCTATCTCGCCGACGACCTCGTCAATGCGAAGACCGGTGAAATCTACGCCGAAGCCGGCGAAGAGATCACCGAGAAGCTGCTCAAGGCGCTCGACGAAGAGGGCTACAAGGAGCTGCCGCTGCTCGATATCGACCATGTCAATATCGGCGCCTATATCCGCAACACGCTGCATGCCGACAAGAACGTCACGCGTGAAGACGCGCTGTTCGACATCTATCGCGTGATGCGTCCGGGCGAGCCGCCGACGGTCGATTCCGCGCAGAACATGTTCCAGTCGCTGTTCTTCGACTCGGAGCGCTACGACCTCTCGGCCGTGGGCCGCGTGAAGATGAACATGCGCCTCGAACTCGATGCGCCGGACACCCATCGCACGCTGCGCAAGGAAGACATCCTCTCGGTCATCAAGACCCTGGTGGACCTGCGCGACGGCAAGGGCGAAATCGACGACATCGACCATCTCGGCAACCGCCGTGTGCGTTCGGTCGGCGAGCTGATGGAAAATCAGTATCGCGTCGGTCTGCTCCGCATGGAGCGCGCCATCAAGGAGCGCATGTCGTCGGTGGATATCGACACCGTGATGCCGCAGGATCTCATCAACGCGAAGCCTGCTGCTGCTGCCGTGCGTGAGTTCTTCGGCTCGTCGCAGCTGTCGCAGTTCATGGACCAGACCAACCCGCTGTCGGAAATCACCCACAAGCGTCGTCTTTCGGCGCTTGGACCGGGCGGTCTGACCCGCGAGCGCGCCGGCTTCGAAGTCCGCGACGTGCATCCGACTCACTATGGCCGTATCTGCCCGATCGAGACGCCGGAAGGCCCGAACATCGGTCTGATCAACTCGCTCGCCACCTTCGCGCGCGTGAACAAGTACGGCTTCGTGGAAACGCCTTACCGCAAGGTCAAGGACGGCCGCGTCACCGACGAGGTCGTATACCTGTCGGCGATGGAAGAAGGCCGCTACTCGGTCGCGCAGGCGAATGTGCCTTTGGATGCCAAGGGCAACTTCACCGAGGACATGATCATCTGCCGTCACGCCGGTGACGTGCTGCCATTGCCGGCCGACAAGGTCGACTACATGGACGTGTCGCCGAAGCAGCTGGTTTCGGTCGCTGCGGCGCTGATCCCGTTCCTCGAGAACGACGACGCCAACCGCGCGCTGATGGGCTCGAACATGCAGCGTCAGGCCGTACCTCTTGTGCGCGCCGAAGCGCCGTTCGTCGGCACCGGCATGGAAGCCGTCGTGGCCCGCGATTCCGGTGCTGCGATCGCCGCCCGCCGCTCGGGCGTGATCGATCAGATCGACGCGACCCGCGTGGTTATCCGTGCGACCGAAGATCTCGACCCCACCAAGTCGGGCGTCGATATCTATCGTCTGATGAAGTATCAGCGCTCGAACCAGTCGACCTGCATCAACCAGCGTCCGCTGGTGAAGGTCGGTGACGTCGTGCGCAAGGGCGACATCATTGCCGACGGTCCGTCGACCGATCTCGGTGAACTCGCGCTCGGCCGTAACGTGCTCGTCGCATTCATGCCGTGGAATGGCTACAACTTCGAAGACTCGATCCTGCTCTCCGAGCGGATCGTGAAGGAAGACGTCTTCACCTCGATCCACATCGAGGAATTCGAAGTAATGGCCCGCGATACCAAGCTTGGTCCTGAGGAAATCACCCGCGACATTCCGAACGTGTCGGAAGAAGCGCTGAAGAACCTCGACGAAGCCGGCATCGTGTACATCGGCGCCGAAGTCCGCGCCGGCGACATCCTGGTGGGCAAGATCACCCCGAAGGGCGAAAGCCCGATGACGCCGGAAGAAAAGCTCCTGCGCGCCATCTTCGGTGAAAAGGCGTCGGACGTTCGCGATACCTCGCTCCGCGTGCCCCCGGGCGTGCAGGGCACCATCGTCGAAGTCCGCGTGTTCAACCGTCACGGCGTTGACAAGGACGAGCGTGCGCTGGCGATCGAGCGGGAAGAGATCGAACGTCTCGCCAAGGACCGTGACGACGAACAGGCCATCCTGGATCGTAACGTCTATGGCCGTCTGGCTGACCTGCTGGAGAACAAGGTCGGCATCGCCGGTCCGAAGGGCTTCAAGAAGGACAGCAAGATCAACCGCGCCGTTCTCGACGAAAATCCGCGGTCGCAGTGGTGGATGTTTGCCACCGCGAACGACAAGCTGATGACCGAAATCGAAGCGATGCGGAAGCAGTACGACGAATCGAAGAAGGGCCTTGAACAGCGCTTCCTCGACAAGGTCGAGAAGCTGCAGCGCGGCGACGAACTGCCTCCGGGCGTGATGAAGATGGTCAAGGTCTTCGTCGCGGTGAAGCGCAAGATCCAGCCGGGCGACAAGATGGCCGGCCGTCACGGTAACAAGGGCGTCGTGTCGAAGATCGTTCCGATCGAAGACATGCCGTTCCTCGAAGACGGTACGCATGCGGATATCGTGCTCAACCCGCTGGGCGTGCCGTCGCGCATGAATGTCGGTCAGATCCTCGAGACGCATCTCGGCTGGGCCTGCGCCGGCATGGGCAAGAAGATCGGCGAAACCATCGACGCCTTCTACCAGAGGCAGGATCTCAAGCCGCTGCGCGAGACCCTGAAGAAGGTCTATGGCGATGACGAAGTCATCAAGTCGCTGGACGACGATCAGCTGCTCGAGCTTGCGCGCAACCTGAAGCCGGGCGTGCCGATCGCAACGCCGGTGTTCGACGGTGCGAAGGAAGCCGACATCGAAGAGATGCTGAAGCTCGCGGGCTTCGACGCCTCGGGTCAGTCGACCGTCTATGACGGCCGTACCGGCGACCAGTTCGATCGCAAGGTGACCGTGGGCTACATCTACATGCTCAAGCTTCACCATCTCGTGGACGACAAGATCCACGCGCGTTCGATCGGTCCGTACTCGCTCGTCACGCAGCAGCCGCTGGGTGGCAAGGCGCAGTTCGGCGGCCAGCGCTTCGGTGAAATGGAAGTGTGGGCACTGGAAGCATACGGCGCGGCTTACACGCTGCAGGAAATGCTGACGGTGAAGTCGGACGACGTCGCGGGCCGTACCAAGGTCTACGAGGCGATCGTGCGCGGCGACGACACGTTCGAGGCCGGTATCCCGGAATCGTTCAACGTGCTGGTCAAGGAAATGCGCTCGCTCGGCCTCAACGTCGACCTGCACAATTCCAAGCTGCCAGGCCCGACCTCCGAAGCTGCCGAGTAAGATCAAGCGTTACGCCCGGCCTTGTTGGCCGGGCGTCCGCACCCCGCCGGGACGTGAGGCAGGGTGCGTGGCTACTGAAATTTCTGCTGCTGATGGCGATCGGCACGCGAGGAGAAGACGATGAACCAAGAAATTATGAATCTCTTCAATCCGACGACTCCGGCTCAGGTCTTCGACCAGATCCGGATCTCGATTGCGTCCCCGGAGAAGATTCTGTCGTGGTCCTACGGCGAGATCAAGAAGCCGGAAACCATCAACTACCGGACCTTCAAGCCCGAGCGCGACGGCCTGTTCTGCGCCCGCATCTTCGGGCCCATCAAGGATTACGAATGCTTGTGCGGCAAGTACAAGCGCATGAAGTACAAGGGCATCATCTGCGAGAAGTGCTCGGTCGAGGTGACGCTGTCGCGCGTGAGACGCGAGCGCATGGGCCACATCGAGCTGGCCGCGCCGGTCGCTCACATCTGGTTCCTGAAGTCGCTGCCGTCGCGCATCGGCCAGCTGCTGGACATGACGCTCAAGGATCTCGAGCGCATCCTGTACTTCGAATATTACGTCGTTCTCGAGCCGGGTCTCACCGCGCTCAAGGACCGTCAGCTGCTGTCTGAAGACGAGTATCTGCGCGCCCAGGACGAATACGGCCAGGATTCGTTCACCGCCATGATCGGCGCGGAAGCGATCCGCGAGCTGCTGCGCGGCCTCGACCTCGAGAAGCTCGATGTCGATCTGCGTGCCGAGATGAAGGAAACGGAATCCGACATCAAGCACAAGAAGCTCGCCAAGCGCCTGAAGATCGTCGAAGCGTTCCGCTTCTCCGGCAACAAGCCGGAATGGATGATCCTCACCGTTGTGCCGGTGATCCCGCCTGACCTGCGTCCGCTGGTGCCGCTCGATGGCGGCCGCTTCGCGACGTCGGATCTGAACGACCTGTATCGCCGCGTCATCAACCGCAACAACCGCTTGAAGCGCCTGATGGAGCTCCGCGCGCCGGACATCATCATCCGCAACGAAAAGCGCATGCTGCAGGAAGCCGTTGACGCGCTGTTCGACAACGGCCGTCGCGGCCGCGTCATCACCGGCGCCAACAAGCGTCCGCTGAAGTCGCTCGCCGACATGCTGAAGGGCAAGCAGGGCCGGTTCCGTCAGAACCTGCTCGGCAAGCGCGTCGACTACTCGGGCCGTTCGGTCATCGTGGTCGGTCCCGAACTGCGCCTGCATCAGTGCGGCCTGCCGAAGAAGATGGCGCTCGAACTGTTCAAGCCGTTCATCTATTCGCGTCTCGACGCCAAGGGTCTGTCCACCACGGTGAAGCAGGCGAAGAAGCTCGTGGAGAAGGAGCGTCCCGAGGTCTGGGACATCCTCGACGAGGTCATTCGCGAGCATCCCGTGCTGCTGAACCGCGCGCCGACGCTGCATCGTCTGGGCATCCAGGCGTTCGAGCCGGTGCTGATCGAAGGCAAGGCAATCCAGCTGCATCCGCTGGTCTGCTCGGCCTTCAACGCCGACTTCGACGGCGACCAGATGGCCGTGCACGTTCCGCTGTCGCTTGAAGCGCAGCTGGAAGCGCGCGTGCTGATGATGTCGACCAACAACATCCTGCATCCCGCGAACGGTCAGCCGATCATCGTGCCGTCGCAGGACATCGTGCTCGGTCTGTACTACCTGTCCACCATGCGCGCGGGTCTCCCGGGCGAGGGCAAGGTGTATCGTGAGATGTCGGAGATCGAGCATGCCCTGCATGCGAAGGTCATCCACCTCCACACCAAGATCAAGTATTCGTGGACCGGCCTCGACCCCGAGGGCAAGACCGTCACGCGTCTGATCGAAACCACGGCTGGTCGCGCGATGCTCGGTCAGGTTCTGCCGAAGTCGCCGAAGGTGCCTTACGAGACCATCAACAAGTTGATGACGAAGAAGGAAATCTCCGGCGTCATCGATCAGGTCTATCGTCACTGCGGTCAGAAAGAGACCGTGATCTTCTGCGACCGCATCATGGCGCTCGGCTTCTACAATGCGTTCAAGGCCGGCATCTCGTTCGGCAAGGACGACATGGTTGTGCCCGCCACGAAGTGGAAGGTCGTCGACGCCACCCGTGCGTTCGCGAAGGACTTCGAGCAGCAGTACAATGACGGTCTGATCACCCACGGTGAGAAGTACAACAAGGTCGTCGATGCCTGGTCGAAGGCGTCGGAAGAAGTCGCCAAGGAGATGATGAAGGAAATCTCCTCGGTGAAGACCAATGCGCAGGGTGAAGAAGCCCAGATCAACTCGATCTACATGATGGCGCATTCCGGTGCCCGTGGTTCGCCGGCTCAGATGCGTCAGCTCGGTGGTATGCGCGGCCTGATGGCCAAGCCGTCGGGCGAGATCATCGAAACGCCGATCATCTCGAACTTCAAGGAAGGCCTGTCGGTTCTCGAATACTTCAACTCGACCCACGGCGCTCGTAAGGGCCTCGCGGACACCGCGTTGAAGACCGCGAACTCGGGTTATCTCACCCGTCGTCTGGTTGACGTCGCGCAGGACTGCATCATCACGCAGACCGATTGCGGCACCAATCTCGGCATCAAGATGCGCGCCATCGTGGATGCGGGCTCCGTGGTCGCGTCGCTGGCGTCGCGTATCCTCGGCCGCTCGGCATGCGAGGACATCGTCGATCCAAACAGCGGCGAAGTGCTGATCAAGCGCAACACGCTGATGGAAGAGCGCGACGTGGACCGGCTGCAGAAGGCCGGCATCCAGGAAGTGAAGATCCGTTCGGCACTAACCTGCGAACTGGTCGCCGGTATCTGCGGCACCTGCTACGGCCGCGATCTCGCGCGCGGTACGCCAGTCAACCACGGTGAAGCTGTCGGCGTCATCGCCGCGCAGTCGATCGGTGAGCCCGGCACCCAGCTGACGATGCGTACGTTCCACATCGGCGGCGCGGCGCAGCTCAACGAGCAGTCGGTGATCGAGTCGAACTTCGACGGTAAGGTCACCATCCGCAACGAGGCGCTCGCCAAGAACGGCGAAGGTCATACCGTGGCGATGGTGCGCAACATGGTCATCGCGATCAGCGATGCCGACGGCACCGAGCGCGCGACGTATCGTATTCAGTACGGTGCCCGTGTTCACGTGGCCAATGGCGACACCGTCAAGCGCGGCCAGCGCATCACGGAATGGGATCCATATTCCCGTCCGTTGCTGACCGAAGTCGACGGCACGATCGCGTTCGAGGATCTCATCGACGGCCAGTCCGTCACGGAAACCCTCGACGAGTCGACCGGTATCGCCAAGCGCGTCATCATCGACTGGCGTTCGTCGCGCGCAGGTGCAGACCTGCGTCCGGCCATCGTGGTCAAGGGCTCGGATGGCAAGGTGCTGAAGCTGGCTCGCGGTGGCGATGCCCGTTACATGCTTTCGCCTGACGCGATCCTGTCGGTGGACGTCGGTGCCAAGGTCCAGGCCGGCGACATTCTCGCCCGTGTCTCGACCGAAAGCGCGAAGACGCGTGACATCACCGGCGGTCTGCCGCGCGTTGCCGAACTGTTCGAGGCCCGCAAGCCGAAGGACGCGGCAATCATCGCAGAGATCGGCGGCACCATCCGCTTCGGACGCGACTACAAGAACAAGCGTCGCATCTCGATCGAACCGCTCGACAAGCTTGAGGAGACTCGCGAGTACCTCATTCCCAAGGGCAAGCACATCCATCTGCAGGATGGTGATATCGTCGAAAAGGGCGACTTCATCGTCGAAGGCAATCCGGCGCCGCACGACATTCTGGCGATCAAGGGCATCGAGGAACTCGCTGCCTATCTGGTCAACGAAATTCAGGAAGTTTACCGGTTGCAGGGCGTGCTCATCAACGACAAGCACATCGAAGTGATTGTCCGTCAGATGCTGCAGAAGATCGAGGTCACCGATCAGGGTGATACCGACATGATCTCGGGTGAGCAGGTCGACAAGATCGAGTTCAACGCGCTCAACGCCAAGGCGGTCGAGGAAGGCAAGAAGCCGGCAACCGGAAACCCGGTGCTGCTCGGCATCACCAAGGCCTCGCTGCAGACGCGTTCGTTCTTCTCGGCGGCATCGTTCCAGGAGACCACCCGCGTCCTCACCGAGGCGGCGGTCAACGGCAAGGTCGATCCGCTCGAGGGTCTCAAGGAGAACGTCATTGTCGGCCGCCTGATCCCGGCCGGTACGGGCGCCTCCATGGCCAAGATCCGCGAGGTCGCCATGAAGCGCGACACGATGATCCAGGACGAGCGCGAGCGGCAGGCAGCTGTTGTTCCGTCGGCTCCGGAAGCCGAGCCGCTGGCTCTGCCGCCGGCGGAATAGGTCGTACTCCACGCTCAACCAATATAGGCCGGCGCCTCGCGACCGGCCTATATTTTTGAGGTATCGAAAATCGCCATTTTAAGTTGAATTGTTCAAATGCGATAGTTTAGAGTGCTGTAGAGCTAGGCGACTCTTGATGGGCATATGACTGGTTTTCTCCCAGTAGCGGTACTGATGGACCAAATTCATGAGGCTGGTCTTATGCCGTCCCTGTGGCCCACTCTGCTTTCCGATATAGGCCGTGCTATTGGAGGTAATGGTGGCGCAATATTCGCGGTGCGCGACGGTTATGCTCGCGCCGTCAATTCCCCTGATCACGACGGTGTCATGAACTTGTTCTTGCAAGGCGGTTGGAGCAGGCGTGACAAGACGTTGCCCCGAGCGCTCGCTCTCAACCACGCCGGTTTCGTCAGCGAACGTGATTTGTTGTCTGAAGCGGAGTTGAACGAAGACGAAGTCTATTGTGAATTCTTTCGCAAGCATGGCTTGGACCATCGCGCTGGAACCATCATCTCCATGCCTGTGGGTGATACTATCGCGGTCACGATTTTTAGAAACCGTGAACAGGGGAGTGTTCAAAGCGAAACTATTTCTTTTCTCGACAATCTCCGTCCTCATTTAGCTCGCGCTACATTAACGGCAAGTCGATTGGGATTTCAGAACGCGCTTGCGCAGACACAAGCTCTACAAGCGATCGGGCTTCCGGGAGCTATGCTACGAGCGAGCGGAAAGGTGCTGGCAGCTAACTTATTATTCGAAGCGCTAATTCCTTCACTGTTTCTGGACCGTGCCGATCGTCTGGTCGTAACCGAAACTTCGGCTGATACGATGTTCGGCAATGCGTTGTTCGCTGCGCGGCAAGCCGACAAGCAAGGGGTGTGGTCGACTCCTGTGGCGTCAACGATCGAGCGGTTGCCAATGGTTGTGCATCTCATTCCGGTGCGCGGCGTGGCTCACGATATATTCGTACAGGCTGACCTGATGCTCGTCGTGACACCAGTCAATCGTGCGCTGGTTCCGTCAGCGGAAGTGTTGCAGGGGCTATTCGATCTGACGCCGGCGGAAGCACGGGTCGCTCGAAGTGTCGCAGAGGCCCAAACGGTCGATACGATCGCTCTAGCACTGGGCGTATCGCGGGAGACCGTTCGCAGTCAGTTGAAGGCGGTTTTGTCTAAAACCGGACTTTCGCGGCAACAGGAATTGATCTCACTGTTGGCCGGAAGCGTACTGACGGCGCGCGATGGCTGCAGTTCTGTTGGTTCGCCGAAGCTCTGAAGCCCGTCAGTTTTGAGAAAATCTTGTCCGTTCACCCTCGCGGGTGATGTTTACGGACAACGTATCGCTCATCATCCATTGAGTGTTTGAAAACTTATTGGGTGACACATGGATAGGCGTACGTTCCTCTCAGCAACTGTCGCGATAGCATCTTTATCGATTGCTAACCGAGCACTCGCTCAGGCGCCAACCATTCCATTTCCTACAGAACTACTTTTGCCGCCTTTGCCTGTGCCGCAGCGATTGTCGGGATATCCTAATAAATTTCCGGTTCCCGGCGGATATATCATTCGGACGAGAGCAGGTTGTTTCTGCGAAACCAAAAATGTCGCTCGTGACGCAAGGGTGAGTCAGTGGTTGCACGATGGGACTGGTCCGGTGCAATCGGCGACAACAATCTACCGAAGTCCGAATGACACCGGCGTAGTCAGAGAGGCAATCTTTAGCGCGGTAAGCACACCAACATGGATTACTGTCGAGTATCCGTTTGTTTCTGAACTTCAGATATTCAAAGTTGCGCCGGACCGGAATTTCGTTTCTTACGAACAGCGATTCAATCAGAACGAAGGCTGTTTCTATATCGCTTATGCGACCCACGAGGACCTCTTAAAAGGCCCCGCTTGGCGGCCGACATTTTGAGCTATGCGGCTTGAGAGCAAGGCACGCCGATGAGCAGCTCATGTGATGCGGATATTGCGGCGTCAGCTCCTTTGAAGCAGGGCGCCGTCGGCACCTGGAGGTTTGCTCATTCAAATTGGCCAGAGGAGATATTTCGATTCTGCTGCCCTTCAGTCAGCATTGCGACGACTCGTGATGACATGCGCGCAATCGCTCGATTGCGCTACAAGCTCTATATCGCGCGAGATGAGAAGCCGTATCGCACAGCCGATCACGCCAAACGATTATTCGAAGATCCGATCGACTGCCTCAGTCTGAATTTCAAATCTAGCCGAGGCGCCGATCTTCTTGCGGCGGTGAGGCTGACGCGGGGGCGAGACGCATTGGAAGATCCGCAGACCGCGCTCGTGACCGAGGCATCAGGCGCCATCGATCTAAAGGTCATTTCCGTGACATCCCGTCTGATTGTGCAGCCAACGTTATCTGCACGCAGGTCGATCGTACCTTTGTTTCAGGAGATCTATCGTTGCGGTCTGGAGCTCGGCATTGAGCACAACTTTCTTGCGACTAGGCTCGAGCTTCGCGGCATATTCGAGAGGTTCGGATTTCGAATGACCGGGCGGTGCTTCACCGATCCTGTTGCAGGAATTCTTCATGTCTTCCGTTTGGATCTGAACGATCGTGGATATCTCGCGCAAATCAGATCACCACTCCTTGAACCGATTGGAGATAGCGCCAATGCGAGCAGTTGAAGTCTGCGATATTCGGGACTTGATAACTTTGTCGCAGCGAAAGTTTGCGAAACTGCTGGCTTCGCACCTGCATGCCGGGGCGGCCACGCGCGAACAATATATTCGCTATCTGTCCTTTCAATATCATCTCACCAAGGACGTGCAGCGATACTTTATGTCTATCGCGGCGCATGCCGATCTCGCGCACCGCCGCAAGTTGAGATCATTCCTCTACGATTTCGCAAATGAGGAGGAATTGCACTATCTCGTCGCTGCCAATGATCTTGACCGGTTGAATGAAGAGCCGTTGCCGATGCCGTTTGACGTCGAAATGTGGCACGCGTATTTTCGATCGATCATCGAGACGCGTCCATTCATTCGGCTGGGCGCCGCAACCATCCTGGAGAACATTTCTGCTGGGATTGCACGGCCATTGGTTCAGCAGGCGCTGAGCTGTGATTTTCTGAGCCGCGACAACACCAAGTTCCTGATACTGCACCAACACGAGACCTTGCCGCATGGTGACCAGATACTCGAGGCCATTGAGGGGGCTGATCTTGAGGACCGGCATGTCGCCGATTTATTTACGGGAGCCCGTAAGGGGATCGTCCTTTATTGCAGGATGGCGGAATGGGCTCTGAAGCCCGACTGTCTGTCCAGCATCTGTGATGGCAGGTCGGAAGCGCTCGACCGGGCTGAAAGCGAGCGTATCCGTAGTTTCCAGATGGTAGAACTGGGCTGAGTCTTTCTAAAATCACCGAAAGGGCCGGCCTTAACCGGCCCTTTTCGCGTTTGGCGTGTATTGCGGTGCGTCAAAGACTTCCGTTCATCTTTCCTTCAGATCGAAAATGGTCTTATTTGGAATGGTTTAGTGCGCTTGGTGATGGGCAGGCAGCAGCCTTGCACCGCCCCGGATTCCACTCCCGCGGTGAATGCGCTAGATCGATTCAGGCCGGGGGCGGCCGGCAACTCTGTTCAGGGCGCGAAAGAATTTAGATGCTTGATCTTGCGATTGTTGGTGGCGGTCCCGGCGGATTGATGAGCGCCTGGTATCTCAAGAAGAAGCTCGGCGATCTCTGCCGTGTCACCATCTATGAGGCCTCGGATCGTCTCGGCGGCAAGATCGTCACGCGCAAATTCGACTCGTCGCCAGCGATGTATGAAGCCGGCGTCGCCGAGATCTATGATTACTCGATGATCGGACCGGATCCGCTGCGGGAGTTGATCCAGCATTTCGGGTTGCAGACCATTCCGATGGATGCCGAGCAGGTGATGCTCGATGGCGAATTGCTCGAAGACGTGCCGGGCATGCGCAAGAAATACGGCGCCAAGACCGCGGCGGCGATCGAGGCCTTCCGCAAGAAATGCGCGAAGATGATCTCGCCGCTGGAATATTACGAAGGCGTCGGCGCGCATGACAACGAGAACCCGTGGGCGAAGCTGACAGCCGAGGAATTGCTCGACAAGGAAGTCAGCGATCCCACCGCCAAGCGCTTCTTCAAGGCCATGGCGCGCTCGGATATTGCGACCGAAGCGCACAACACCAATGGACTCAATGCGCTGAAGAACTTTGTGATGGATATCGAGGGCTATATCGGCCTGTATTCGATCCAGAACGGTAATGAGCAACTGATCTCCTGCCTGCGCTCGGAGGTCAATGCTGACATCGAGCTCAACCATCGCGTCCTCAAGGTCGGCAAGACCGAGGAGGGGCGCTATCGCCTCGACATGATGAACGGCAAGGGGCCGGAGACGCGCGACTTCGATCTGGTCGTGATGTGCCTGCCGCATTCCTGGCTCGGCACCATGCGCTGGGACGGCGAAGAGCTGCGCAAGTCGATGGTCAAGCATGTCGCTTACTTCGATCGCCCTGCGCATTACTTGCGCGTCTCGCTGCTGTTCGACACCCCGTTCTGGGGCGATCAGATCCCCGGCGCGTGGTTTATGTCGGAATCCTTTGGCGGCTGCTGCGTCTATAATGAAGGCGCGCGCCACGATGTGGGCAAGCACGGCGTGCTGAACTGGCTGATCGCTGGCTCCGATGCGCTGGCCTTTGCAAATCTCTCCGACGAAGAACTGATTGATGCCGCGGTCAAGTCGCTGCCGGCCTCGTTCGGCAATGCGCGGGCGCATCTCGTCGAGGGCAAGATCCACCGCTGGCTGTCGTCGGTGAATGCGATTCCCGGCGGCATGCCGGTGCGCGACGTGATGACCAATCACCGGCCGGAGCCAAAGGGACATCCGGGCTTCGTCGTGGTCGGCGACTATCTGTTCGACTCCACGCTGAACGGCCTCCTCGATTCCTCGGATGCGGCCACCGACATCATCGTCACCGAAATGATGAAGCTGCGCCGCGCCCGCGGCGAGGGCGGTGTCGTCGTTTCCGACAAGATCGACGCCGATTATTTCAGGAACTATCGCGGCGTCGGGCCTTACAGCGAGGTCTGGAGCCAGTTCACCGATCCTGCCTATCTGATGAACCTCATCAAGATCGTCTGGGGCCGCGCCAAGGGCTACAAGCTCCTGATCGCGGGCTCTGCCTCCGGCGAGCTGGTTGGCGCGCTGCGCGCCAAAGGCATCGATGCCTGGGGTGTCGAGAACAACAAGGCGATCCACGCCAGGACGCCGAAGGCGCTGCAAAAATTCAACAAGCTCGGCTCCATCACCGATCTGCCGTTCAAGACCGAGCAGTTCGATTTCGTGTTCGAAACCTCGCTGTGCCATGTCGGCGACAAGCAGATCGTGGACGCGCTCGCCGAGCTCAACCGTGTCATTTCGACCGGCCTGATTTTCGGCTCCGTCACCTCCGACATGGCGCCGGCCGTGATCGACCGCTACGACCTGCTGCGTGGCGTGAAGAAGCTCGGCACCTGGTGGGAATGGTCCGAATTGTTCTTCAGCAACGGTTTCGATCTCGCCATGCATCGTCGCGATTGCACCGAACAGGTGTGGGAGGCGACGCTCGCAGCCGGAAAGGGCCCCGGCCACTGGTATGCCGACGCGGACAGCCTGCGTTATTCGTTCTTCGACAAGGTCGAGGCGGAGGACGAGGACTGAGCCGCAGCCATGATCTCAAACTGTCATGCCCCGCGTAAGCGGGGGATCCAGTATACGGCGAAGCTCAGGTTCTATCTCACCCGCCAGTGTCTACTGGGCCACCCGGTCAAGCCGGGTGGCGACAAGTGAGCCTTTTGCGGAACCAATCCTGATCGCATAGACTTCATGCCGTGGCTGTAAGACGCCACGGCGTGATTCTTTCGGTTCGGACGGTCCGGGCCTGCAGCAACGGTCCGGTTCATGGCGTCGAAGCCTCCAGAGAAACCCACCTCCAACAACGCCAAGGCGAGCGATCCGCTGGACGACAAGTTTGCGCTGCCGGTCGGCGCCGCTGCCGCCGCGGTACCGAGCACCAAGCCGCCAGCGCCGGAGAAACTCGTCGCCGACAAAGGCGCTAAAGCCAAGCCCGCCGACGAGGATGATGACGACGACGATGATGATGATGACGACGAGGAACTCGTCGTTTTCACCGCGCGCGAAGCCGCCGGCGCTTTCGGGACGATCTATGCATTCACCCGGCCGTTCCTCGCCAACCGACGCAAGATGTTGGCCTTTGTCGGCTTCGGCGTGGTGGTCGAGACGTTGTTCAACGTCATCATGCCACTCAGCCTCAAATTCCTCATCGACGACGCGCTCGGCGAGGAAGATTTCGACGCGCTGATCAAGATTCTCTCGGTGCTGGCCGTGGCCGGCATCATCACCTCGATCGTGGCGATCTGGTACGAGCGCTGGGACGCGCGGCTCGCCGCCTCGATCATTTCCAGCGCGCGCGAGCGCTTGTTCGGCCATGTGCAGGAGCTGCCATCGGCCTATTTCGCCCGCACCAAGCGCGGCGAGATCCTGTCGCGCTTCTCCATCGACATGGCCTCCTTCGAGACCTGCATCAAGAGCTTTGCCAACAGCGCCTTGCTGCCGTTCCTCGAACTGATCGCCGGCATTTTGCTGATGTTCTATCTGAACTGGCAACTGGCACTGGTCGCGCTGCTGATCTTCCCGATCACGCTGATCGGCCCGCGCATCCTCACGCCCAAGGCAGTGCAGGCCAATTACGAGCAGAAGCAGAGCGAAGCCGCGATCCTCGGCACCATCCAGGAGAACATCGCCGCACAGGCCGTGATCAAGGCCTTCAGCCTGCAGCGCCGCACCATGGGCTGGTTCCGGCTGCGCAACGACGACACCCAGAAGCGGATCGCAGCTGCGACCTTCCTGTCCACCATGGTGGAGCGCTCGGTCACGGTCTCGGTGTTGCTGCTGCATCTCGTGGTGCTGGCCATCGGCGCCTATCTCGCCACCAAGGGCCAGATCACCGTTGGCACCTTCGTCACCTTTGAAAGCGCGTTCTGGGAGGTGTCGTATAACATCGCCCACGTGATGCACTTCATCCCGGTCTCGATTCAGACCGCCGCCGCCGTGCATCACATCAACGAGATGCTGGACGAGCCCACCCGCGGTTCCGACAAGCCGAGCGCACCGGAACTGCCGCGTGTCGAGCATGACATTAGCTTTGATCGCGTCACCTTCCAATACGAGAACAGCCGCGCGCCGGTGCTCGACAATCTCAGTTTGAAGCTTGATGTCGGCAAGAAGATTGCGATCGTCGGGCCGTCCGGCTCGGGCAAGAGCACGCTGCTCAACCTGATCCTGCGGCTTTATGTGCCGGACGAGGGCAAGCTGACCATCGACGGCGTCGATATCCGTAAAGTGACGCGCGAGTCGCTGCGCAGCCACATGGCGGTCGTGTTCCAGGAGAACATGCTGTTCAACATGTCGATCCGCGAGAACATCCGGCTCGGCAAGGAAGGTGCGACCGACGCGGAGGTGGAGGAAGCGGCCAAGAAGGCCGAGATCCATCGCTACATCATGAGCCTGCCGGATCAATACGACACCCAGGTCGGCGAGCGCGGCGACACGCTATCCGGCGGCCAGCGGCAGCGCATCGCGATCGCCCGCGCGGTTGTCCGCAATCCGTCGGTGTTGTTGCTGGATGAAGCGACGTCCGCGCTCGACCAGACCACGGAAGCGGCGCTGAACACGACATTGTTCAAGCTCGCCGAAGGCCGCACCATGATTTCATCGACGCATCGGCTGACATCCGTCGTCGATATGGATGAGATCATCGTGATCAGCGCGGGCAGGGTGATCGAGCGCGGCTCGCATGCGGAGCTGCTCGCCCTCGACGGCACCTATCGTGAGCTGTGGGACAATCAGGGTCGTCACAACGCCGATGCGCATGATGACGATGACGAGGATGACGAAGAAGATGATGATGAGGAGGACGACGAGGATGAAGACGACGAGGACTAGTCGTCATCTTGGATTGTCGTCGCCCGGCTTGACCGGGCGATCCAGTAGACACTGGCTTTAGCGATTGAATCTCGGCGGCATCGTTCACTGGATCCCCGCTTTCGCGGGGATGACTATGTGAGTTTCAGCCCTCCGTTCGCAGCAATCCCGAAGCCAGTTCTCGAAACGCTTCCACCGCCTTCGGCAATACCGCCGTAGGCTCTTTTGCCGCCGCAACCCACAGCGCCGCATTCAGCGCCGCGCCATTGATCAGCATCGCGGCCGCTTCAGCATCCACGGGCTTCACCGTCCCGTCATCGATTAATTGCTGGATTGTCTGCGTGGTCGTGCGCAGGCACGCCGTCTGGTTCGGCCATTGCGAGGGATCGCCCAGCACCGCCGGCCCATCCAGCAGCATGATGCGCTGGATTTCGGGTTCCAGCGCCATTTCGATGTAAGCGACACCCTCAGTCATGAAGCCAAGCCACGGCGTCTCGGCCTGGCTGGACGCAACCCGCATGCGGGCCAGCATTTCGGCATCGATCTGGTCGATCACGGCCTGGAGCAGGCCCTTCTTGTCGCCGAAATTGTGATAGAGCGCGCCCCGCGTCAGCCCAGCCTCTTTGGTCAGGTCGTCCATGGAGGACGCGGCATATCCCTTGGCGGCGAACGCCTTGCGGCCGGCCTGGACGAGCTTGCTCCGCGTTTCCTCCATCATCTGTGCGCGCTTACCAGTCGACACGATCGCTCTCCAAACTCACATACATTGCGTATGTCAATATTGACATACGCAATGTATGTCCCCAAGTAGTCACATACGGCGCGTATATCAACTAGCGCCTCAATTACAAACAGGAGAGATATCATGGCCAAACGCGACGCAATCTTCCCCGCCGGCCGGCAGGCCCTCTACGAGATCAACAGCTATTCGGCGGCGATCCGCTCGGGCGACCTTCTGTTCGTCTCCGGCCAGGTCGGCAGCCGCGAGGACGGCTCCCCGGAGCCCGATTTTGCCAAGCAGGTCCAGCTCGCCTTCGACAACCTTGCCAATGTCCTGAAGGCTGCCGGAGCCTCCTTTGACGACATCGTGGATGTCACCACCTTCCACACCAACCCGCAGGTCCAGTTCGACACCGTCAACGTCGTCCGTGCAAAGATCTTTCCGGAGAAGCCCTATCCGAACTGGACCGCCGTGGGCGTCAACTGGCTCGCCGGCTTTGATTTCGAGATCAAGGTCATCGCCCGCCTGCCTTAACGACTCGGTAATGGCCTGAACGACGATTCTCCCGATTCTAACCGTCTGATGACGGGGGAATCGGGAGGAGGGGCCGGAATCGCCTGGTTCGAGGTCAAAGAATCTCATCAGACCTCCATCCAGGCGTCATCAAACTGCAGTTTTCGACCTGGCCAAGCGAACCGTGGATGACGCTGAATCCATGCGGATTCCGCGTGTTTTTCAGGGGCTTCGCATGCTAGAAAATGCTGCGGCACAAGCGTATTTTGCACGTGGATAGGTGTTGACTTGCCTAACCCCTGCGGATACAACCCGGCCACTAACGACAGGCGGTGAGCTTCGCCAGTGTCGGTACGGATCACCCCGAAGGCTTTCAATTTGAGCCGGGCGGGCACCAACCTCGACCAAGACGCTCAAACGCTGTCGCTTAAATCTAGGCAATGCCAAACGACGTTTGATCTCTTGAGGTCACCTCAGGAAGTCGAATTCAGTGCATGACCTCGATAACGACAAGGGCGCAAGCCCGAAGTCACCATCGTGGTCCTCTGCGGCGTTAGCGCTTTCCATTCAGTCATGAATGGTTGGCGTTATTTCGTTTTGCGTGAATTTCATTCGCGTCAGGCGAGACCGGTGGGGCCGGAAGCTCCGAGCAATTTTTGCGAAGCCATGCAGGTTTCGCGCGAATAAAGGGTGAAGGCTGACATGCCGACGATCAACCAGCTGATCGCAAATCCGCGGGTCATTCAGAAGGCGCGCAAGAAGGTGCCGGCTCTGCAGCAGTCGCCGCAGAAGCGTGGCGTTTGCACGCGCGTCTACACCACGACGCCGAAGAAGCCGAACTCGGCGCTTCGTAAGGTCGCCAAGGTGCGTCTGACCAATGGCTTCGAAGTCATCGGTTACATCCCGGGCGAAGGTCATAACCTGCAAGAGCATTCCGTGGTCATGATCCGCGGCGGCCGCGTCAAGGATTTGCCCGGCGTGCGTTACCACATTCTCCGCGGCGTGCTGGATACCCAGGGCGTCAAGAACCGTAAGCAGCGTCGTTCGAAGTACGGCGCGAAGCGTCCGAAGTAAGCCGGAGCCTGATCGATGTCTCGTCGCCATTCTGCTGAAAAGCGCGTTGTGAACCCGGATCCGAAGTTCGGGAACATCATCGTCACCAAGTTCATGAATTCGATCATGTATGACGGCAAGAAGTCTGCCGCTGAACAGATCGTCTACGGTGCTTTCGACCTGATCGAAGCCAAGACCAAGCAGGGCCCGCTGGGCGTGTTCGAGCAGGCGCTCGAAAACGTCATGCCGACCATCGAAGTTCGTTCGCGCCGCGTCGGTGGTGCAACGTACCAGGTGCCGGTTGAAGTGCGCAGCGTGCGTCGTCAGGCTCTCGGCATTCGCTGGCTGATCACTGCTGCTCGCGCCCGCAACGAAAAGACCATGACCGAGCGTCTCTCGGCTGAGCTTCTCGATGCATCGAACAGCCGTGGTAACGCCGTGAAGAAGCGTGAAGACGTGCACAAGATGGCGGAAGCCAACCGCGCATTCTCGCATTATCGCTGGTAACGGCGAAACTCCGGAATTTAAGGAACATCCCATGCCTCGCGTACATGCCATTGAGGACTACCGTAACTTCGGTATCATGGCGCATATCGATGCCGGTAAGACGACAACGACCGAGCGCATCCTTTATTACACCGGCAAGAGCCACAAAATCGGCGAAGTGCACGAAGGTGCCGCGACGATGGATTGGATGACGCAGGAGCAGGAGCGTGGCATCACGATCACCTCCGCTGCCACCACGGCATTCTGGAACGGCAAGCGCCTGAACATCATCGACACTCCCGGCCACGTCGACTTCACGATTGAAGTCGAGCGTTCGCTGCGCGTGCTCGACGGCGCCGTGTGTGTTCTCGACTCCAACCAGGGCGTCGAGCCGCAGACCGAAACCGTCTGGCGCCAGGGCGACAAGTACAAGGTTCCGCGGATCGTTTTCGCGAACAAGATGGATAAAACGGGCGCTGACTTCTACAAGTGCCTGCAGGACATCATTGACCGCCTCGGTGCCAAGCCGATCGCGATCCAGCTGCCGATCGGCGCCGAGAACAACTTCAAGGGTCTCGTCGATCTCGTCACCATGAAGGGCATCATCTGGAATGATGAATCCCTCGGTGCGAAATATGACTCCATTGATATTCCGGAAGACATGGTCGAGCAGGCCAAGGAATATCGCGAGAAGATGCTTGAAGCCGCCGTCGAACTCGACGACGACGCCATGGCTGCTTACCTCGACGGCACCGAGCCGGACGAGGCGACCCTGAAGCGCCTGATCCGCAAGGCCGTGCTGACTGGCGCGTTCTATCCGGTTCTGTGTGGCTCGGCCTTCAAGAACAAGGGCGTGCAGCCTTTGCTCGACGCCGTTGTCGATTATCTGCCGTCGCCGGTCGACGTTCCTGCCATCAAGGGCACGGACGAAGAGGGCAACGAGATCGTCCGCAAGGCCGACGACAAGGAGCCGCTGGCTCTGCTCGCATTCAAGATCATGGACGACCCGTTCGTCGGCACCATCACCTTCTGCCGCATCTATTCGGGTGTGCTGATGAGCGGTACCGGCGTCGTGAACTCGACCCGTGAGAAGAAAGAACGTATCGGCCGCATGCTGCTGATGCATGCGAACAACCGCGAAGACATCAAGGAAGCCTATGCCGGCGACATCGTCGCTCTGGCTGGCCTCAAGGAAGCCCGCACCGGTGACACGCTTTGCGATCCGGACAAGCAGGTCATTCTCGAGCGCATGGAATTCCCGGAGCCGGTGATCGAAATCGCGATCGAGCCGAAGTCGAAGGCCGACCAGGAAAAGCTGGGCGTGGCTCTCGCGAAGCTCGCTGCGGAAGATCCGTCGTTCCGCGTGTCGACCGACCACGAGTCCGGCCAGACCATCCTGAAGGGCATGGGCGAACTCCATCTCGACATCAAGGTCGACATCCTGAAGCGCACCTACAAGGTCGATGCCAACATCGGCGCTCCGCAGGTGGCGTTCCGTGAGAAGATCACGAAGCGCGCTGAAGTCGACTACACCCACAAGAAGCAGACCGGTGGTACCGGCCAGTTCGCCCGCGTCAAGTTCGTGGTCGAGCCGGGCGAGCCGGGCACGGGCTTCGTGTTCGAGTCAAAGATCGTCGGCGGTGCTGTTCCGAAGGAATACATCCCGGGCGTTGAAAAGGGCCTGAACAGCGTCATGACCTCGGGCGTCGTCGCCGGCTTCCCGGTGGTTGACGTTCATGTCCAGCTCGTGGACGGCGCTTACCACGACGTCGACTCGTCGGCTCTCGCCTTCGAAATCGCCTCGCGTGCGGCGCTCCGTGACGCTCTGCAGAAGGGCAAGTCCGTTCTGCTCGAGCCGATCATGAAGGTCGAGTGCGTGACTCCGGAAGACTACACCGGTTCGGTCATCGGCGACTTGAACTCGCGACGTGGCCAGATCCAGGGCCAGGACATGCGCGGCAATGCCAACGTCATCAACGCGATGGTGCCGCTCATGAACATGTTCGGTTACGTGAACACGCTGCGCTCGATGAGCCAGGGTCGTGCAACGTTCTCGATGTCATTCGATCACTACGCTGAAGCGCCGGCAAACGTGTCGGCCGAAGTCCAGAAGAAGTTTGCCTGATCGTCGTAGGCGCAAGCTTACGACCCAGAGGAGAGAATCATGGCCAAAGCAAAATTTGAACGTAACAAACCGCACTGCAATATCGGCACGATCGGTCACGTTGACCACGGCAAGACGTCGCTGACGGCTGCGATCACGAAGGTGCTGGCGGAGTCCGGCGGTGCGTCGTTCACCGCTTACGACCAGATCGACAAGGCGCCGGAAGAAAAGGCCCGCGGCATCACGATTTCGACCGCCCACGTCGAATACGAGACCGCCAACCGCCACTACGCGCACGTCGACTGCCCCGGCCACGCCGACTATGTGAAGAACATGATCACCGGTGCCGCCCAGATGGACGGCGCGATCCTGGTCGTGTCGGCTGCCGACGGCCCGATGCCGCAGACCCGCGAGCACATCCTGCTCGCCCGCCAGGTCGGCGTGCCGGCGCTTGTCGTGTTCCTGAACAAGTGCGACATGGTCGACGATCCGGAACTGCTCGAGCTCGTGGAAATGGAAGTCCGCGAACTGCTCTCGAAGTACGACTTCCCGGGCGACGACATTCCGATCGTCAAGGGTTCGGCCCTGGCCGCGCTGGAAGATAGCTCCAAGGAGCTCGGCCACGACGCGATCCTCGAGCTGATGAAGAATGTCGACGCCTACATCCCGCAGCCGGAGCGTCCGGTTGACCAGCCGTTCCTGATGCCGGTCGAAGACGTGTTCTCGATCTCGGGTCGCGGTACGGTCGTCACCGGTCGTGTCGAGCGCGGCATCGTCAAGGTCGGCGAGGAAATCGAAATCGTCGGTATCCGCGCCACCCAGAAGACGATCTGCACCGGCGTGGAAATGTTCCGCAAGCTGCTCGATCAGGGCCAGGCCGGCGACAACATCGGCGCGCTGCTGCGCGGCACCAAGCGTGAAGACGTCGAGCGCGGCCAGGTGCTGTGCAAGCCGGGTTCGGTGAAGCCGCACACCAAGTTCAAGGCTGAGGCGTACATCCTCACCAAGGACGAAGGTGGCCGTCACACCCCGTTCTTCACCAACTACCGTCCGCAGTTCTACTTCCGCACCACCGACGTGACCGGTGTGGTGCATCTGCCGGAAGGCACCGAGATGGTGATGCCGGGCGACAACATCGCAATGGAAGTGCACCTGATCGTGCCGATCGCGATGGAAGAGAAGCTGCGCTTCGCCATCCGTGAAGGCGGCCGCACCGTCGGTGCAGGCGTCGTCGCTTCGATCATCGAGTAATAGCGAATAGCGAATAGGGGGTGGCGAATGGAGTTCATTCGCTACTCGCCACTCACCAATCGCATTCTAAGGAAGACACGGCAATGAACGGCCAGAATATCCGCATTCGACTCAAGGCGTTCGACCATCGCATCCTCGATGCGTCGACCCGCGAGATCGTGAGCACGGCGAAGCGCACGGGTGCACAGGTCCGCGGACCGATCCCGCTGCCCACGCGCATCGAGAAGTTCACGGTCAACCGTTCGCCGCACGTCGACAAGAAGAGCCGCGAGCAGTTCGAGATGCGCACCCACAAGCGCCTCCTCGACATCGTCGATCCGACCCCGCAGACCGTCGATGCTTTGATGAAGCTCGATCTGGCCGCCGGTGTCGACGTCGAAATCAAGCTCTAAGAATTTTTTAGGTCCCGTCCGGTCAAACGGACAGAAAGAACAGGAAGCACGCCGATGCGCTCCGGAGTGATCGCACAGAAGGTCGGAATGACGCGGGTCTTTACAGAGGCCGGCGAACATATCCCCGTGACCGTTCTGAAGCTTGGCAATTGCCAGGTGCTGGGTCATCGCACCACCGAGAAGAACGGCTATGTCGCTCTGCAGCTCGGTTCGGGTTCGCGTAAGACCGTCTATATGCCCAAGGCCGAGCGCGGACAGTTCGCGGTCGCCAATGTCGAGCCGAAGCGCAAGGTCGCCGAGTTTCGCGTGTCGGAAGACGCGCTGCTCCCGGTCGGCGCCGAGATCCAGGCCGACCACTTCGTCGTCGGCCAGTTCGTCGACGTCACCGGCACCTCGGTCGGTAAGGGTTTTGCCGGCGGTATGAAGCGCTGGAACTTCGGCGGTCTTCGCGCCACGCACGGTGTGTCGGTGTCGCATCGTTCGATCGGTTCGACCGGTGGCCGTCAGGACCCGGGCAAGACCTTCAAGAACAAGAAGATGCCCGGTCACATGGGCGTCGACAAGATCACCACATTGAACCTGCGCGTCGTGCAGCTCGATGTCGAGCGTGGCCTGATCCTCGTCGAAGGCGCCGTTCCCGGCTCCAAGGGCGGCTGGATCTCGGTCCGCGACGCCGTGAAGAAGGAACTGCCGAAGGACGCGCCGAAGCCCGGCAAGTTCAAGCTGGCAGGTGAGGGTGCTGTCGAAGCCCCGGCCGCTGAGCAGGAAGGAGCGTGAGATGAAACTGAACGTCACCACGCTTGAGGGCAAGGACGCCGGTTCGATCGAGCTGAACGAGGCCATCTTCGGTCTCGATCCGCGCACCGATCTGATCCAGCGTTGCGTCAACTGGCAGCTGGCCAAGCGCCAGGCCGGCACTCACAAGGCCAAGGGCCGCGCGGAAATC
This sequence comes from Tardiphaga sp. GW821-FHT12E02, assembly GCF_058807155.1. NCBI lineage: Bacteria > Pseudomonadati > Pseudomonadota > Alphaproteobacteria > Hyphomicrobiales > Nitrobacteraceae > Tardiphaga > Tardiphaga sp. GW821-FHT12E02. Next base: position 4,185,800 of record NZ_JBXAQK010000001.1, on the reverse strand, counting down.
GCACGGACCGGCAAGAAGATGTACAAGCAGAAGGGCACCGGCGGTGCTCGTCACGGCTCGGCCCGCGTGCCGCAGTTCCGTGGCGGTGGTCGCGCCTTCGGTCCGGTCGTGCGTTCGCACGCGACCGACCTGCCGAAGAAGGTCCGCGCGCTCGCGCTCAAGCATGCTCTCTCGGCCAAGGCCAAGGACGGCTCGCTGATCGTGATCGAGAACGCGACCCTCGAGGCAGCCAAGACCAAGGCTCTGCTCGGTCACTTCTCGGGTCTCGGCCTGACCAATGCGCTGATCATCGATGGCGCCGAGGTTCATGTCGGTTTCGCTCAGGCGGCCCGTAACATCCCGAACATCGACGTGCTGCCGATCCAGGGCATCAACGTCTATGACATTCTGCGTCGTCAGAAGCTGGTCCTGACCAAGGCGGCGCTCGATGCGTTGGAGGCGCGCTTCAAATGACGAAGAATATCGATCCGCGCCACTACGACGTGATCGTGGCCCCGGTGATCACCGAAAAGGCGACCACTGCGTCCGAGTTCAACAAGGTCGTGTTCAAGGTCGCGAGCAAGGCTAGCAAGCCGCAGATCAAGGAAGCCGTCGAAAAGCTTTTCGACGTCAAGGTGAAGAGCGTGAACACGCTGGTGCGCAAGGGCAAGTCCAAGGCTTTCCGCGGCACTTTCGGTTCGCAGTCTGACGTCAAGCGTGCAGTGGTTACCCTCGAAGAGGGCCACCGCATCGACGTTACGACCGGTCTATAAGGCGGATAGACAATGGCACTGAAGACATTCAATCCCACGACGCCGGGCCAGCGCCAGCTGGTCATGGTCGATCGTTCGGCGCTGTACAAGGGCAAGCCGGTCAAGACTCTGACCGAAGGCAAGCACTCGGCAGGCGGTCGTAACAACACCGGTCGTATCACTGTCCGCTTCCGCGGCGGTGGTCACAAGAAGACCTACCGTATCGTCGACTTCAAGCGCACCAAGCTTGACGTGCCGGCGAAGGTGGAGCGTCTTGAATACGATCCGAACCGCACCGCGTTCATCGCGCTGATCAAGTACGAAGACGGTGAGCTCGCCTACATCCTGGCGCCGCAGCGTCTGGCCGTCGGCGACACCGTGATCGCCGGCAGCTATGTCGACGTGAAGCCGGGCAATGTCATGCCGCTGGGCAACATGCCGATCGGCACGATCGTGCATAACGTCGAGATGAAGATCGGCAAGGGCGGTCAGATCGCCCGTTCGGCTGGCACCTATGCCCAGCTGGTCGGCCGTGACCATGACTACGTGATCATCCGTCTGAACTCGGGCGAACAGCGCCTGGTTCATGGTCGTTGCACCGCCACCATCGGCGCTGTCTCGAACCCGGATCACATGAACACCTCGATCGGCAAGGCCGGTCGTACCCGCTGGCTCGGCTGGCGTCCGCATAACCGCGGCGTCGTCATGAACCCGATCGACCATCCGCATGGTGGTGGTGAAGGTCGTACCTCGGGTGGTCGTCACCCGGTTACGCCCTGGGGCAAGCCGACCAAGGGTAAGAAGACCCGTTCGAACAAGTCGACAGACAAGTTCATTCTCATCAGCCGCCACAAGCGGAAGAAGTAAGGATCGCCGGACATGGTTCGTTCAGTCTGGAAAGGCCCGTTCGTTGAGGGTTCTCTGCTCAAGAAGGCAGATGCCGCACGTTCGTCTGGCCGTCATGAAGTGATCAAGATCTGGAGCCGTCGCTCGACGATCCTGCCGCAGTTCGTCGGACTGACCTTCGGCGTCTACAATGGTCAGAAGCACGTTCCTGTTGCCATCAACGAGGAAATGGTTGGTCACAAGTTCGGCGAGTTCTCGCCGACCCGTACCTTCCATGGCCACGCCGGCGACAAGAAGTCCAAGAAGTAAGGCGCACAGCTATGAGCAAACCAAAGCGCGAACGGGTTCTCCCGGATAACGAAGCCAAGGCAATCGCCCGCATGCTGCGCGTCAGCCCGCAGAAGTTGAACTTGGTGGCGCAGATGATCCGCGGTCGAAAGGCCTCGGCAGCCCTCGCAGATCTGCAATTTTCGCGCAAGCGGATCGCAGTTGATGTAAAGAAGTGCCTCGAATCGGCGATTGCAAACGCCGAGAACAATCATGACCTCGATGTTGACGCGCTGATCGTCTCCGAGGCGCATGTTGGCAAGGGCATTGTCATGAAGCGTTTCTCACCGCGCGGCCGTGGTCGTTCGGGTCGTATCTTTAAGCCGTTTGCGCAGCTGACGATCGTCGTTCGTCAGGTCGAAGCTGAAGCCGCGTAAGCAGGCAGGAGAGTAAGATGGGTCAAAAGATCAATCCAATCGGTCTGCGCCTCGGCATCAACCGGACCTGGGATTCTCGCTGGTACGCCGGCAAGAACGAGTACGGCAAGCTGCTGCACGAAGACATCAAGATCCGTGAGATCCTGCACAAGGAGCTCAAGCAGGCGGCCGTCGCCAAGATCATCATCGAACGCCCGCACAAGAAGTGCCGCGTCACGATCCAGTCGGCTCGTCCGGGTGTCGTGATCGGCAAGAAGGGCGCCGACATCGACAAGCTTCGCAAGAAGGTTGCCGACATCACCGCGTCGGACGTCGTGATCAACATCGTCGAAATCCGCAAGCCGGAACTCGACGCGACCCTGGTTGCAGAGTCCATCGCGCAGCAGCTCGAGCGCCGCGTTGCGTTCCGCCGTGCCATGAAGCGCGCCGTTCAGTCGGCGATGCGTCTCGGCGCCGAGGGCATCCGTATCAACTGCTCGGGTCGTCTGGGCGGTGCAGAAATCGCACGTATGGAATGGTATCGCGAAGGTCGCGTGCCGTTGCACACGCTGCGCGCCGACATCGATTACGGTGTGGGTACCGCGTTCACGACCTTCGGCACTTGCGGCGTGAAGGTCTGGATCTTCAAGGGTGAGATCCTCGAGCACGATCCGATGGCCCAGGACAAGCGTATGGCTGAAGGCGACAATTCGCGCCCGCGCCGCGACGCTGCCTGAGCGTACAAATTTAGGGATTGAGGCGTTACAGCCATGATGCAACCAAAGAAGACCAAGTTCCGCAAGGCGCACAAAGGCCGTATCCACGGCGTTGCGTCGTCTGGCGCGACACTGGCTTACGGCCAGTTCGGCCTGAAGGCGATGGCCCCTGAGCGGATCACCGCCCGTCAGATCGAAGCTGCCCGTCGTGCACTGACCCGTCACATGAAGCGCGCCGGTCGCGTTTGGATCCGGATTTTCCCGGATCTGCCGGTGTCGAAGAAGCCTGCTGAAGTCCGCATGGGCTCCGGCAAGGGTTCGCCGGAATTGTGGGTGGCGCGCGTGAAGCCAGGCAAGCTGATTTTCGAGATCGACGGCGTCACGCCGCAGATCGCAAAGGAAGCCATGACCCTTGCGGCCGCCAAGCTTCCGATCAAGACGCGCTTCGTGCAGCGTATTGCCGAGTAAGGATTGAGCCATGGCTGAAATGAAGACCAGCGATATCCGCGCTATGAGCCAGGACCAGATGGACGATGCCGTCCTCAACCTGAAGAAAGAGCGCTTCAACCTGCGTTTCCAGCGCGCCACCGGGCAGCTGGAAAACACCTCGCGCCTGCGTGAAGCTCGCCGCGACATCGCACGTATCAAGACCATCGCCGCGCAGAAGCGCGACGGCAAGTCGAAGTAAGGGGCCGCACATGCCGAAACGTACTCTGCAGGGCGTGGTCGTCAGCGACAAGCAGGCGAAGACCATCGTGGTCCGCGTTGACCGTCGCTTCACACACCCGATCTACAAGAAGACCATTCGCCGCTCGAAGAACTATCACGCGCATGACGAGAACAACCAGTTCAAGCCAGGCGACACCGTGTGGATCGAAGAGAGCAAGCCGATCTCGAAGTTGAAGCGCTGGACGGTTGTCCGGGGCGAACAGAAAACTGCTTAATCCGCGCTTAGCGCATAATCAGAGGACGAGGTGCATCAATGATTCAGATGCAGACCAACCTCGACGTGGCCGATAATTCAGGCGCACGCCGTGTCATGTGCATCAAGGTGATTGGGGGATCCAAGCGCCGTTATGCATCCGTTGGCGACGTTATTGTCGTATCGATCAAGGAAGCCATCCCGCGCGGGAAGGTGAAGAAGGGCGACGTCATGAAGGCCGTCGTGGTGCGTGTCCGCAAGGACATCCGCCGTCCGGACGGATCCGTCATCCGCTTCGATCGCAACGCAGCCGTGCTGATCAACAATCAGTCCGAGCCGATCGGGACCCGTATCTTTGGGCCCGTGCCGCGCGAGCTGCGCGCCAAGAACCACATGAAGATCATTTCGCTTGCGCCGGAGGTGCTGTAATGGCTGCCAAGATCCGCAAGGGTGACAAAGTCATCGTTCTGACCGGTCGCGACAAGGGTCGCACCGGTGAGGTGTTCGAAGTGCGCCCGACCGAAGGCAAGGCGCTGGTTCGCGGCGTCAACCTGGTGAAGCGTCACCAGAAGCAGTCGCAGACCCAGGAAGGCGGCATCATCTCGAAAGAGGCGCCGATCCAGCTGTCGAATATCGCTATCGTTGGTGCGGACGGCAAGCCGACCCGCGTCGGTTTCAAGATTCAGGCAGACGGCACCAAGGTGCGTGTCGCCAAGCGTTCGGGAGCAGAGATCTGATGTCTGAGACCGCATACACTCCGCGCCTGCGCGCACAGTATGACGAGAGCATTCGCGCCAAGCTGATCGAACAGTTCGGCTACGAGAACGTCATGCAGGTTCCGCGCCTGGACAAGATCGTCCTCAACATGGGCGTTGGCGAAGCCGTCAACGACCGCAAGAAGGCCGAAACCGCCGCTGCCGACCTGTCCCTGATCGCGGGTCAGAAGGCTGTGGTGACCTATTCGCGCGTTGCTATCGCGACCTTCAAGCTGCGTGAAAACCAGCCGATCGGCGCCAAGGTGACGTTGCGTAAAGCAAAGATGTACGAGTTCATCGATCGTTTGGTGAACGTCGCCCTGCCGCGCGTCCGCGACTTCCGCGGCCTCAATGGCAAGAGCTTCGACGGCCGTGGCAACTACTCGCTCGGTCTCAAGGAGCACATCATTTTCCCGGAAATCGATTTCGATAAAGCCGGGGATTCGCCGTTGGGCATGGACATCACGGTGTGCACGACCGCACGCACGGATGACGAAGCCCGCGCTTTGTTGACCGCTTTCAATTTCCCGTTCCGGCAGTGAGCAGCTTCACAGCTTCTCAAACGCGGTAACCCAGGAGCCAAGCATGGCAAAGAAGAGTTCAATCGAAAAGAACAACCGTCGGAAGAAGATGTCCGCGAACGCTGCGCCGAAGCGCGCGCGTCTCAAGGCCATCATCGCCGACAAGGAAAAGCCGATGGAAGAGCGGTTCGCCGCGACCCTGAAGCTTGCCGAGATGCCCCGCAATTCGTCCGTGGTTCGCGTCATGAACCGCTGCGAAGTGACCGGTCGTCCGCACTCGGTCTATCGTCTCAACAAGCTCAGCCGTATCGCGCTGCGTGAACTCGGCTCCAAGGGCCTGGTTCCCGGCCTGGTCAAGTCGAGCTGGTAAGGGGAGGGTCGCACATGTCCACACACGATCCGATCAGCGATCTCATCACCCGCATCCGCAATGCGCAGATGCGCACCAAGTCCAAGGTTTCGACCCCGGGCTCCAAGATGCGCGCCAACGTGCTCGAAGTTCTGAAGACCGAAGGTTACATCCGTGACTTCGCTTCGATCGAGCATGCCAATGGCCGCTCCGAGCTCGAAATCGAACTGAAGTATTTCGATGGCGAGCCGGTCATCCGCGAGATCTCGCGCGTGTCCAAGCCGGGCCGCCGCGTTTACGTCTCCGTGAAGAACCTGCCGCGCGTTCGTAACGGGCTTGGCATTTCGGTTCTGTCGACGCCGAAGGGAATTATGGCTGACCACGCCGCGCGAGACGCGAATGTGGGCGGCGAAGTTCTCTTCACGGTGTTCTGAGGAAGGATAGCTCATGTCCCGTGTAGGCAAGAAGCCCGTCGCGATCGCCTCTGGCGTTACCGCGAATATCGAAGGGCAGACCGTCAAGGTGAAGGGCCCGAAGGGCGCTCTTCAGTTCGTCGTCCACGACGACGTCTCGGTCGAATTGAAGGACGGCAAGATCACCGTCGCTCCGCGTGCCGAAACCAAGCGCGCGCGTTCACTCTATGGTACCGCCCGCGCGCAGATCTCGAATCTGCTCGAAGGCGTCACCAAGGGCTTCGAGAAGAAGCTCGAGATCACCGGCGTCGGTTACCGCGCCGCGCTCCAGGGCAAGAACCTGCAGCTCGCGCTCGGCTACAGCCACGACGTGGTCTACCAGATTCCGGAAGGCATCACGATCACGGTTCCCAAGCCGACCGAGATCAATGTCGCCGGTATCGACTCGCAACGCGTCGGTCAGGTTGCTGCAGAGATCCGCAGCTATCGTCCGCCGGAGCCCTATAAGGGCAAGGGCGTTCGTTATTCCGACGAATTTATCTTCCGCAAGGAAGGCAAGAAGAAGTAACGGAGCGGGTCATGTCGAAACTCAAGATTACGAATGCCCGGCGCAAGCAGCGCGTCCGTCTGGCCATTCGCCGCAATGCCAATGGTCGTCCGCGTCTGTCGGTGTTCCGTTCGTCGAAGCACATCTATGCGCAGGTCATCGACGACCTGAAGGGCGAGACGCTGGCTTCGGCTTCGTCGCTGGAGAAGGGTCTCCGCGATGGTGGCAAGACCGGTGCGGATGTCGATGCGGCGCAGGCCGTCGGCAAGCTCCTCGCCGAGCGCGCCGTCAAGAATGGCGTCAAGGAAGTGATCTTCGATCGTGGGCAGTATCTGTACCACGGTCGCGTCAAGGCGCTGGCAGATGCCGCTCGCGAAGGCGGGCTGAGCTTCTAAGCGTTTTGTATTCAACGAATTGAACGGACACAGAAGCGAAAGCTTCGCAAAGATTGGAAAACACCATGGCAGGTGAACGCGAACGCGGCGGACGCGACCGGGGCCCCCGGGAAGAGCGTGATAGCGAATTCGTCGACAAGCTCGTCCACATCAACCGTGTGGCGAAGGTCGTTAAGGGCGGTAAGCGTTTCGGCTTCGCCGCGCTGGTCGTCATCGGCGATCAGAAGGGTCGGGTTGGTTTCGGTCACGGTAAGGCCCGTGAAGTTCCGGAAGCGATCCGCAAGGCAACCGACAGCGCCAAGCGCAACCTGACGCGCGTCGCTCTGCGCGAAGGCCGCACGCTGCATCACGATATCGCTGGCCGCCACGGTGCGGGCCGCGTCTATCTGCGTGCAGCGCCGGCCGGTACCGGCATCATCGCTGGTGGCCCGATGCGCGCCGTGTTCGAGACGCTCGGCATCCAGGACGTTGTCGCCAAGTCGGTCGGCTCGTCGAATCCGTACAACATGGTTCGCGCCACTTTCGACGCGCTGAAGCATCAGGATTCGCCGCGTTCGGTCGCCGCTCGTCGTAACCTCAAGGTTTCTACTCTGCAGTCGCGCCGCGTTGGCACCGATGCGGAAGTGGTTGCCGAGTAAGCCTGACTTCGGAGTATGACGATGGCCAAGGCCGCTACAAAGACAATCAAGGTGGAGCAGATCGCCAGCGCGATCCGCCGTCACCACTCGCAGCGCTCGACCCTGGTCGGCCTGAAGCTCAACAAGATCGGCCGCGTGACCGAACTTCAGGACTCTCCTGAAGTGCGCGGCATGATCGCCAAGGTGCAGCACCTCGTCCGCGTGGTCGAGGACTAAGGACTTTCACGTCGTCTCAAGCCGGCCACACGGTTGCCGCAAGGATGACACTGGTTTTTCGGCAGAAATGGCCTTTCAGGCCGCTCCGGAAGGGCAGGACGCAACAGGAAACAGAACGATGAAGCTCAGCGATATCGCCGATAACGCCGGCTCCCGTAAGAAGCGTATGCGCATCGGCCGCGGCATTGGCTCCGGCAAGGGCAAGACCGGCGGCCGTGGCGGCAAGGGCCAGACCGCACGTTCGGGCGTGCGCATCAAGGGCTTCGAAGGCGGTCAGATGCCGTTGCATCGCCGTCTGCCGAAGCGCGGTTTCAACAATATCTTCCGTCTCGACTTCACCGAGATCAACCTGGATCGTCTCCAGGATGCGATCGAGAGCAAGAAGCTCGATGCGTCGGGTACGATCACCGCAGCCTCGCTGGTCGAAGCCGGCGTGATCCGCCGCGTCAAGGACGGCGTGCGCGTGCTCGGCCGTGGCGAAATCAAGGCCAAGCTGGTTCTTGAAGTTGCCGGTGCGTCGAAGTCGGCGATCGAAGCGATCGAGAAGGCCGGCGGCAAGGTGACCATCCTTGCGCCCGCCAAGAAGGAAGACGGCGAAGCCGCCTGATGCCTGCGCGCCGCCTGCGTCAGCAGGCGGCCTTGCGCGGTGTTCGGGTAGATTTTATCTCCGCTAGATTCTATCACTACCGAGCATCAAATAACGTCCGGCCTCGACCGGTGTCGCGATCACGCTGACACCGCGGTTCTTGAGGTGCGGGAGAAAGTCCGACATGGCCTCCGCAGCAGAGCAACTCGCCTCCAATCTCAACTTTGCCGCGCTCGGCAAGGCCGAAGAACTGAAGAAGCGCATCTGGTTCACACTGGGTGCGCTGCTTGTTTATCGGCTTGGTACCTATATTCCGCTGCCCGGCATCGATCCGTCGGCATGGGAGCAGGTGTTCCGCCAGCAGGCCGGCGGCATCCTCGGCATGTTCAACATGTTCGCGGGTGGCGGCATCAATCGCATGGCGATTTTTGCGCTGAATATCATGCCGTATATCTCGGCATCGATCATCATCCAGCTTCTGACCACCGTGTCGCCGCAGCTTGAAGCCCTCAAGAAAGAGGGGGAAGCTGGCCGCAAGACGCTGAACCAGTATACCCGCTACCTGACCGTCATCCTGGCTGCGTTCCAGTCCTACGCCATCGCGGCGGGGCTGCAGAGCGCCGGCAATGTCGTCAGCGAGCCCGGCATCTTCTTCCTGATCTCGGCGTCGGTGACGCTGACCGGCGGCACCATGTTCCTGATGTGGCTGGGTGAGCAGATCACGTCCCGCGGCATCGGCAACGGCATCTCGCTGATCATCCTGGCCGGCATCGTGGCCGAACTGCCGGCGGCGATCGCCAACATGCTCGAACTCGGCCGCCAGGGCGCGTTGTCGACCGGCCTGATCCTGGTCGTGATCGTGATGGCCGTCGTCGTGATCGCCTTCATCGTCTTCGTGGAACGCGCCCAGCGCCGCCTGCTGATCCAGTATCCGAAGCGTCAGGTCGGCAACAAGATGTTCGAAGGCCAGTCCTCGCATCTGCCGCTGAAGCTGAACACGTCGGGCGTGATCCCGCCGATCTTCGCATCGTCGCTGCTGCTGCTGCCCGCCACCATTGCCAGCTTCAATGCAGGCAAGGGACCGGAGTGGTTCCAGATGATCACCACGCAGCTCAGCCACGGCCGTCCGCTGTTCCTGGTGCTGTATGTCTCGCTGATCGTGTTCTTCGCGTTCTTCTATACGGCGATCGTGTTCAATCCGACCGAGACCGCCGACAATCTGAAGAAGCATGGCGGCTTCATTCCGGGCATCCGTCCGGGTGAGCGGACCGCGGAATATATCGACTACGTGCTGTCGCGTATCACTGTGGTCGGCGCTGCCTATCTGGCGATCGTCTGCTTGATCCCGGAAATCATGATCTCCTATGCTGCAGTCCCGTTCTACTTTGGCGGCACCTCGCTGCTGATCGTGGTCAGCGTGACCATGGATACGGTCGCCCAGGTGCAGGGCCACTTGCTGGCGCACCAGTATGAAGGTTTGATCCGCAAGTCGAAGCTGAAGGGCCGCCGTAAATGAGACTGATTCTTCTCGGGCCGCCGGGGGCGGGCAAGGGAACACAGGCACAGCGTCTCGTGATGCGTCACGGGATCGTGCAGCTCTCGACGGGCGACATGCTCCGTGCAGCCGTGGCTGCCGAGACCGAGATCGGTCTCAAGGCAAAGGACATCATGGCCGCTGGCGGTCTGGTGCCCGACGAGGTGGTGATCGGAATCATTTCGGATCGCATCGAGCAGGCGGATGCCTCCAATGGCTTCATCCTCGACGGCTTCCCGCGCACCGTGCCGCAGGCCGAAGCGCTGGATGTGTTGCTGAAGTCCAAGGGCCTCAATCTGGACGCCGCGGTCGAGCTGCGCGTCAATGAGAGCGCGCTGATTGAGCGCGTGGAAACGCGCGTCGCCGAAATGATGGCGCGTGGCGAGGCCGTTCGTGCGGACGATACGCCGGAGGTGCTGTCGAAGCGCCTGGCTGCCTATCGCGCGTCCACCGAGCCGCTGATCGATTACTATTCCGAGAAGCGCAAGCTGATCACCATCAATGGCATGATGTCCATCGACGAGGTGACGCTGGAAATCGACCGCGTGCTCGCTGCGATTCGCGACGATAGCGGTTCGGCCAAGGCTGCCAAGAAGGTGCCGGCCAAGAAGTCGGCCGCGCCGAAAAAGGCCGCCAAAGCCAAGGCCCCGGCAAAGAAGGCTGTGAAGGCTCCGGCAAAGAAGACCAAGGTCGCTAAAAAGGCGGCCAAGAAGGTGGTCAAGAAGACCGCCAAAAAGGCCGTGAAAGCGCCAAAGAAGGCCGGCAAAGCCGCTTCCAAGGCCAAAACGACGAAATCCACCAAGAAAGCCGTCAAAAAGGCGGCCAAAACGGTGAAAAAGACGGTCAAAAAGGCCGTCACGAAAGTCGCCAAGAAATCAGCCAAGTCCGTGCGAAAGCTCGCGAAAAAGCGAGCGAAGCGCTAGGGGCGGTTGACGTACCTGAGTTGTGTCTCTAAATACGGCCCTCATCCAGTCGGAAGATTCCAGACGATGCCGGGCCCCACTGAGTTGAGGGACGGGCGTCGTATTCGCGCATTGTGAATGCCCGCCCGACAAAATGAAGATAATGCCAGTTCATGATCGGCTGGTGACAGGAGAGAAGTTGTGGCCCGTATCGCCGGTGTAAACATCCCGACCAACAAGCGCGTCCTGATCGCGCTGCAGTACATTCATGGTATCGGCCAGAAGAACGCTGCCGACATCATCGAGAAGGTGAAGATCGCTGAAGATCGTCGCGTCAATCAGCTGAGCGACGCTGAAGTGCTTCAGATCCGTGAAGTCATCGACCGCGACTATCTGGTCGAGGGCGATCTCCGTCGCGAGACGGGCATGAACATCAAGCGTCTGATGGACCTCGGCTGCTATCGCGGCCTGCGTCATCGTCGCGGTCTGCCGGTTCGTGGCCAGCGCACGCATACCAATGCGCGCACCCGCAAGGGTCCGGCCAAGGCCATCGCAGGCAAGAAGAAGTAATTTAGCGCTGACCGCGGGCAGGGAGTGGCGATGACGTCGCCGCTCCCTTCTCGTCGTTTGCATTTTTCGGTGTAGCCGCTGGCAATACGGCGGCGTTGATATCTCTAGAAAGGTCTACAATGGCAAAGGAAGCCACCCGCGTCCGTCGTCGCGAACGCAAGAACATCGCGTCGGGCGTCGCCCACGTGAACTCGTCGTTCAACAACACCACCATCACCATCACCGACGCGCAGGGCAACACCATTGCCTGGTCCTCGGCTGGCACGATGGGCTTCAAGGGCTCGCGCAAGTCGACCCCGTATGCCGCGCAGGTCGCTGCTGAAGACGCGTCCAAGAAGGCGCAGGAACACGGTATGCGCACCCTCGAAGTCGAGGTTGGCGGTCCGGGTTCGGGTCGTGAATCGGCGCTCCGCGCGCTGCAGGCCGCCGGCTTCACCGTCACCTCGATCCGTGACGTGACCTCGGTGCCGCACAACGGCTGCCGCCCGCGCAAGCGTCGTCGCGTTTAATATTTATATGAATTGCGGGTGGCTCGGCCGCCCGCAATTGCGTTTGCCTTATCTTTACGCGGACTTATTCCGCGATCTCCAAGCCAGAGAGTTCGATGGCCATGGGTGACCCAGTGACGATCCAGAAAAATTGGCAAGAGCTTATCCGCCCCAACAAGCTGCAGGTGACCCCTGGCAGCGATCCGACCCGTTTCGCGACCCTCGTCGCTGAGCCGCTCGAGCGTGGTTTCGGCCAGACCCTCGGCAACGCGCTGCGCCGCATTCTTCTGTCGTCGCTGCAGGGCGCTGCCGTGCAGGCCGTGCACATCGACGGCGTGCTGCATGAATTCTCCTCGATCGCCGGCGTGCGTGAAGACGTCACCGACATCGTGCTGAACGTGAAGGACATCGCGATCAAGATGCAGGGCGAAGGCCCGAAGCGTATGGTCGTGAAGAAGCAGGGTCCGGGCGCCGTCACCGCTGGCGACATCCAGACCGTCGGCGACGTCACCGTCCTCAATCCCGACCTGCAGCTCTGCACCCTCGACGATGGCGCTGAAATCCGCATGGAATTCACCGTTGCCGGCGGCAAGGGCTATGTCGCTGCCGAGCATAACCGTCCGGAAGACGCGCCGATCGGCCTGATCCCGGTCGACAGCCTGTATTCGCCGGTCCGCAAGGTCAGCTACAAGGTCGAGAACACCCGTGAGGGCCAGATCCTCGACTACGACAAGCTCACCATGACCATCGAGACCAACGGCGCGCTGACGCCCGAGGACGCGGTTGCCTATTCGGCCCGCATCCTGCAGGACCAGCTCAACGTGTTCGTGAACTTCGAAGAGCCCCGCAAGGAAGTCGCTCAGGAAGTCATTCCGGATCTCGCTTTCAACCCGGCTTTCCTCAAGAAGGTGGACGAGCTCGAGCTCTCGGTGCGTTCGGCAAACTGCCTGAAGAACGACAACATCGTTTACATTGGCGACCTCGTGCAGAAGTCGGAAGCGGAAATGCTTCGTACCCCGAACTTCGGCCGCAAGTCGCTGAACGAAATCAAGGAAGTGCTGGCCCAGATGGGTCTGCATCTCGGCATGGAAGTGCCCGGTTGGCCGCCGGAAAATATCGACGAGCTGGCCAAGCGCTTCGAAGACCACTACTGAGCACTTCCCGCGTCATTCCGGACGCAGCGTAGCTGCGATCCGGAAGCTCGAAGTGTTTTGCTTTACGATCATCTCGACGAGATTCCGGATCGCTGCTGCGCAGCGTCCGGAATGACGCAAGGTGAGGGCGAACGCAGGCAGCCCACCTGCAACATGATGTCCGACGAACCGTCGCGGCAATTGAATAGAGGACTACTTCCATGCGTCACGGCAAGGTTCATCGCAAACTCAACCGCACCGCCGAGCACCGCAAGGCGATGTTCGCCAACATGTGCGCGTCGCTGATCAAGCACGAGCAGATCGTCACCACGCTGCCGAAGGCCAAGGAGCTCCGCCCGATCGTGGAGAAGCTTGTCACCCTCGGCAAGAAGGGTGGCCTCGACAAGCGCCGCCAGGCGATCAGCGAGATGAAGGATCTGGATCAGGTCCGCAAGCTGTTCGACGTGCTGGCCAAGCGCTACGCCGATCGTCAGGGCGGCTACACCCGCATCATCAAGGCCGGCTTCCGCTACGGCGACAACGCCCCGATGGCCGTGATCGAATTCGTCGATCGCGACGAAGACGCCAAGGGCAAGGATTCGGGCCCGGTGCAGGGCGGCGAAGCCGAAGCGGCATAAGCTGCGGATAGATACGAGTTTTGAAAGCGGCGCCTTCGGGCGCCGTTTTTTTGTTTGTAAGGTGGGCACGCTGCGCTTTGCCCACCTTACAGTCGCTCACCGCCGCGTGACCGTCATTGCGACTCCACATCCCAGTTCCGATATCAGCTCCACCCTCACTCATGGAGCATCCAATGAAGATCGATCTCACCGGCAAGACTGCACTCGTCACAGGCTCCACCGCAGGCATTGGCCTTGCCATTGCAAAGGGCCTCGCTGGCACCGGCGCTGATGTCGTGGTCAACGGCCGCAGCCAGGCCAAGGTCGATGCTGCCATCGCCACGATCGCGAAGGCGGTCCCCGGCGCCAAGGTGAAAGGCGTTGCGGCTGACGTCTCGACCGCCGAGGGCTGCAAGGCTCTGGTTGCCGCGCTGCCTGACGTCGATATCCTCATCAACAATGCCGGCATCTTCGAGCCCAAGGGCTTCTTCGATATTCCGGATGAAGACTGGACGCGCTTCTTCGACGTCAATGTGATGTCGGGCGTCCGGCTGTCGCGCGCTTATATGCAGGGCATGTTGAAGCGCAATTGGGGGCGTATCGTTTTCATCTCGTCGGAGTCCGGCCTCAATATTCCGAGCGAGATGATCCATTACGGCATGTCGAAGACGGCGCAGCTGTCGATCTCACGCGGTCTCGCCGAACTCACCAAAGGCACGGCGGTGACCGTGAACTCGGTGCTGCCAGGGCCGACCATGTCGGAAGGCGTCGAGACGTTCGTGAAGGATCTTGCCAAGCAGAAGGGTGAGTCGGTCGAGGAAGCCGCAACGAATTTCGTTAAGCAAAACCGTCCGACCTCGCTGATCCAGCGTTTTGCCAGCGTCGATGAGATCGCCAACATGGTCGTCTTCGTGAGTTCGAAGGAAGCGTCGGTCACCAATGGCGCCGCGCTGCGGGCCGAAGGCGGCATCGTGCAGACGATCGCTTGACACATCAGCGCGCCTTCTCTGAAGGCGCGCTGATCATTTTCTGAAATTTGCAATACGTCTGTCTCCGCCGCTTCTCCTGCAGTTGAGGGTATGATTTTCTGGTCGTCTATCGGCTGGAATTCGACCTTGGGGGCATGTGTGCGGAGACGGATCATGGGAGCGCTGCTGGCGCTCTGGGCGACAACTGCGACGGCGGAGACGCTGGTCGAGCGCGGCGCCTATCTTGCCGACGTCATGACCTGCCACAATTGCCATACGCCGCGCGGAGCAAGCGGGTTCGACGTCTCGCGCGTGCTGTCAGGTGGTCAGCAATTATTCGATGAACCGGCCTTCAAGGTCTCCGGAGCGAATATCACGCCGGACAAGGAAACAGGCATCGGTCATTGGACCGATGCCCAGCTCAAGACATTCCTGGTCACTGGTACGAAGCCCGACGGAATCGACGCCGCACCGATCATGCCGACGGCGTTCTATCCGGTGCTGACGCCGCGCGATCTGGACGCGCTTGTCGCCTATTTGCGTTCGGTCCCCGCGGTTCGCCGCGAGATGCCGACGCCTGAATATCGCGTGAAGCTCGAGCGGGAAAAGCCGCCATATGTCGGGGCGCAGATGCGGGATGCGGACATGACCGATCCGCTCAAGCGGGGCCGCTATCTCGTCGCCATCGCGCATTGCCTGGAATGTCATACACCTCGAACCCCAGGCGGGCACGACTATGCAGGCGCTGCAGGCAAGGGCGGCAAATTGTTCAAAGGGCCGTGGGGACAGGTCATCTCTGCGGATATCACATCGAGTCCGGCCGATGGTCTTGGCCAATGGCGTGACGATGAAATTCGTCGAGCAATCACCGAAGGTATTTCACGCGACGGGCGCAAGCTGAAGCCGCCGATGGGTTACGCTTCATATGCAAAGATGACGCGGCAGGATCAGGATGCGATCGTTGCGTTCTTGCGGACACTGCCGCCGCGCTAGCCCGCTGCATCATCGTAACACAAAAGGCGGCGCCGGAGCGCCGCCTTCATTCATGATGGGGCCGAGGGCATTCAGCCCCTTAGCCTGGAGGTTACCGAAGCGCCTCGCGCTTACCAGGCGGGCTTGATTACCAAGCAACCTGGGTGCGCATCGCGAACACGTCGTAGTCGGCGCCAGCGTTCAGGCCGGCGGTGTTCACCTTGTCCACGGTGCCGTGGATCCAGTTGAACATGAAGCGCGTGTTGTTGTTGACGTACCAGTTCAGGCCGACCGTGGTGTTCTTCAGCTCACCACCGCGGACCGTGAGGTCGTTGAGGCTGGCATAGCTGTAGCGTACGGCCAGTTCCCAGGCGCCGAGATCGCCGGTCGCGAAGTTGACCGGACGGGCAGGAGAGACGCCGCCGAAGGCGCCGGCCGAGGTGCTGTACTTGCGGGATTCGCCGGTCAGCACGTAAGCCGCCTGACCGTAGCCGCCCTCGAAGTTGAGGTCGCCGAGGCCGTTGGTGCGCTGGACGCTGTAGTTGAAGTATTCGCCGGTTGCCAGGAAGCTGCCGTAACGGACGGCGCCTTCACCGCTCAGCACGTGCGCGCTGTTGACGAAGTTCATGGTGCCGGTGTCGAGCAGCGCATTGGTGGACGGATCGATGCGGACTTCGATGCGGTCGTTCATGCGCAGCGTGTTGTTGGTCGCGCCGCCGGTCTCGGCAAGATACAAGGCGTCGAAGCCGAGCAGCACGGTCGAGACTTCGTTGTTGATCGGCACGGCAACGGCGCGGAAGGTGGCGCCGAGCGGCTGCGGGATCGAATGATTCACGCCAGCGCCCGTGGTCGGACCGGTGACGTAAGCGCCGACCCAGTAATGCTTGTCGAACACCTGACCACCGAAGGCGGAGCGGAAGTCGCCGGCGGCGAGGTTGGTCGCGAGCACCTGCGAGGCTGCACGCTCCATGAAGAAGGTGTTGTTCGAGCTGATCGATTCATCCAGCGTGTACGGCACGTCGATATAGCCGCCCTGGATGATCATGCCCTTGATGCCCTTATAGGCGACATAGGCGTTGTTGAGCACGGCAGAGCCATCGGTGGTGCCGCCAGCGTCGATGATGAGGCCGTATTCCCAATCCTTGTTGTAGGTGCCGATCAGGCCGAGGCGCGCGCGGCGGGCATTGATGCCGTCATTGACGCTCTGCGGCGAGGTGGCAGCGGATTTCGGCGAGAACGAGTAGGCGCCGGCGTCGAAGTGGATACGGCCGGTGATGGCGACGCAATTCATGCCGTCGCCGGTGCAGAAAGTCGGGCGGTTGCCCGGCATGGTCAGCGTGGCGTCGATGAACGGCACGGCCTTCTTGTGCATGGCAGCGTTGGCATTGGCGAAGCTCGCCTGCGTCACGGCCTGCTGCTTCTGCGTGGCGGTGGCCTGCTTCTGAACGTTGTCGAGCTTCTTTTCCAGCGCGCGGAGCTGCGCCTTCAAAGCTGCGACGTCATCACTGGTGGCCTGTGCATGTGCGTGGCCGGACATCGCCATCGCGCCGAGCACGGCGACGGTGCCCAAGAATTTGTGTGTCGTGGAAGACATGGATAACCCCTGTAGAAGACAAAATCCGACACGCCCCGCGAATTGCTTCGCAGGTGGTGACGCGTGCTGATCTGTGTTTGTGGACTTGTAGAAGGAGAGTTGCCGCCGAGCGGGCTGTCCGACTTGTTACAAGCGAGCCACTGTTGAGCTCGGGGGCAACCTAGTTTCGCTCTGTGACAGTTCTGCAAAACCCGCAACGCATTGCGGTGACGAGGCGACAGTGTCGCTTTTCAAGCACAGGTTATTTTGCAGATTAGCTATCTTAAATAGCTAATTAAGCGATTAAAGCGCACCCGCAGATGCGCTTGCCGCGAGTGGGTATCGCTCGGCGGGAATGTGTCGGCGACAATTCGGCCGTCACCAGCCTTCGAGCACGATCTTGCCGTGTGACTTGCCGGACTCGAGCAGTGCATGCGCCCGCTTGAGATTCGCAGCATTGATGGTCCCGAAGGTTTTATCGAGCGTCGTGCGCAAGACGCCCTTGTCGATGAGATCGGCGACGTCATTGAGAAGATGATGTTGCGCGATCATGTCCGGCGTCTGGAACGACGAGCGAGTGAACATGGATTCCCAATGCACCGACACCGCCTTGCCCTTGAAGGCAGACACGTTGAATTCGGCGGGATCATCGATCAGGGCAAACTTGCCCTGTGGCGCAATCAGATCCGCAAGTGCCTTGTAGTGATGGTCTGTCGCGGTCAGGCTGGCGATGAGGGCAACCGGCGGAAGCTTCAGCGCCTCGATTTGCGGCTTCAGAGGCTTGCTGTGATCGATCACGGCATGAGCGCCAAGATCTTCGCACCATTTGAACGTCTCTGGCCTTGACGCGGTCGCGACCACCGTGAGGCCGGTGAGCCGACGCGCGAGCTGTATCAGGATCGAGCCGACACCGCCGGCGCCGCTGATGATGAGAAGGGTGCGAGGATCGAGGCTCTTGCCCGGCGCAACACCGAGGCGGTCGAACAGGAGCTCCCAGGCCGTGATGGTCGTCAGCGGCAGCGCCGCTGCTTCGGCATTGGAGAGCGAGGCCGGCTTTCGGCCGACGATGCGCTCATCGACCAGATGGAACTCGGCATTGGTGCCCTGGCGCTGGATCGAGCCAGCATAGAAGACCTCATCGCCGACCTTGAACAGGCTGACATCGGAGCCGACGGCATCGACCACGCCGACTGCGTCATAGCCGAGGATCTTGGTCTCGCCAGCCTTCGGCTCTGCGCGCTTGCGGACCTTGAAATCCACCGGATTGACCGAGATGGCCTTCACCGCCACCCGGATGTCGCGCCCGGTCGGCTCCGGCTTGGGGGCGTCGAAATCGACCAGCGCTTGCGGGTCATCGATGGCGAGGGATTTGGTGTAGCCGACGGCCTTCATGGGGGCTCCTTGGAAAGCGGCATGGTTTGTTACCTCTAGCTGTCCCCGGATCGGGCGGATTGCAAGCTTTGCGGGTTCCTTGCCCTTCTATTGCCCTGCTGAGAGGCTTATATTCGCGGTAATTTCCGCAAAGAGGCCCAGATGATTCCATTTTCCCGCAAGGTTGCGACCGTTTCTGCCCTGTGCGCCATTGTCCTGTCCCTGAGCGCCCTGTCTCTGAGCCTTGCCTCGGCCCAGAACCGGCAGGTGCCGACGTCGCCCACCGAGCTGAAGCTGTCCTACGCGCCGATCGTGCAGCGGGTGCAGCCGGCGGTCGTGAACGTCTATGCGGCCAAGACGGTGCAGAACCGCAATCCGCTGCTCGACGATCCCGTGTTCCGCCGTTTCTTCGGCGGGCAGGGCATGCAGCCGGAGCAGATGCAGCGCTCGCTCGGCTCGGGTGTGATGGTCGATGCATCAGGTCTCGTGGTCACCAACAACCACGTCATCGAAGGCGCGGATCAGGTGAAGATCTCGCTCTCCGACAAACGCGAGTTCGAAGCGGAGATCGTGCTCAAGGACAGCCGTACCGATCTTGCAGTGCTGCGCATCAAGGACGCCAAGGAAAAATTCCCGACTCTCGATTTTGCCAATTCCGATGATCTGCTGGTCGGCGACGTCGTGCTTGCCATCGGCAATCCGTTCGGCGTCGGCCAGACCGTGACCCACGGCATCATCTCGGCGCTGGCGCGTACGCAGGTCGGTATCACCGACTATCAGTTCTTCATCCAGACCGATGCCGCGATCAATCCCGGTAATTCCGGCGGCGCATTGGTGGATATGACCGGCAAGTTGGTCGGCGTGAACACCGCGATCTTCTCGCGCTCGGGCGGCTCGCAGGGCATCGGATTCGCCATTCCCGCCAACATGGTCCGCGTCGTTGTCGCTTCCGCCAAATCAGGCGGCAAGGCCGTAAAGCGTCCATGGCTTGGCGCGCGGCTGCAGAACATCACGCCTGAGATTGCCGAAACACTCGGCTTGAAGACGCCATCGGGGGCGTTGGTCGTCAATGTCACGCCGAACAGTCCGGCGGCTAAGGCCGGCCTGAAGGTCTCCGATCTGGTCACCGCCATCGATGGCACGGTGATCGAGGATCCCAACGCTTTCGAATATCGCTTTGCGACCCGTCCGCTCGGCGGCTCCACGCAGCTCGATGCACAGCGTGGCGGCAAGCCGGTCAAGCTCACCGTTGCGCTCGAAGCGGCGCCGGATACGGGGCGTGATGAAATCGTGCTGAAGGGCCGCTCGCCGTTCCAGGGCGCCAAGGTCGCCAACATCTCGCCGGCACTGGCCGATGAGTTGCGGCTCGATTCCAGCACTGAAGGCGTCGTCATCACCGATCTCACCGATACCGCGACGGCCGCTGGCGTCGGCTTCCAGAAGGGCGACCTCATTCTGGCAGTGAACGGCGTCAAGATCGGCAAGACCAGCGATCTCGAAAAGATCACCGGCGAAGGCGCGCGGCTGTGGCGCATCGTCGTGGTGCGCGGCGGCCAGCAGATCAACGTCACACTCGGCGGATGAGCCAGAAGCAACCATCAGCCAACCTGTTCGCTGCCGCCGGGATGGAGCAGGACGCACCGCGTCCGCTGCCCGAGCGGCTGCGGCCGCGCGTGCTTGCCGATGTCGTGGGCCAGGACCACATCCTCGGCCCAGACGGCGCGCTGACGCGCATGCTGGAAACGCGCACGCTCGGCTCGCTGATCTTCTGGGGTCCGCCGGGCACTGGCAAGACCACAGTCGCAAGGCTGTTGGCCGATGCGACCGAACTGCATTTCGAGCAGATCTCCGCAGTATTCTCCGGCGTTGCGGATCTGAAGAAGGTGTTCGACGCCGCGCGCGCCCGCCGCCAGATGGGCAGGGGCACGCTGCTGTTCGTCGACGAGGTGCATCGCTTCAACAAGGCGCAGCAGGACTCGTTCCTGCCGGTGATGGAAGACGGCACTGTCGTGCTGGTCGGTGCCACCACCGAGAACCCGTCCTTTGAACTCAACGCGGCGCTTCTGTCCCGTGCGCGCGTACTTGTGTTTCAGTCGCATGATGCCGAAGCGATCGAAAAGCTGTTTGCCAATGCGGAGAAGATCGAAGGCCGCAAGCTGCCGCTGGATGCCGAAGCGCGTGCCGTACTGGTGCGCATGGCCGATGGCGATGGCCGCGCGGCGCTGACGCTCGCCGAAGAGGTCTGGCGCGCAGCACGCGCCAATGAGGTTTTCGATGCCGCGCAGTTGCAGGACATCCTGCAACGTCGCGCGCCGATCTACGATAAATCGGCCGATGGCCATTACAATCTGATCTCGGCGCTGCATAAATCCGTGCGCGGCAGCGATCCCGATGCGGCGCTGTATTACCTGTGCCGGATGCTGGATGCCGGCGAGGACCCGCTCTTCCTCGCGCGCCGCGTGGTGCGGATGGCCGTCGAGGATATCGGCCTCGCCGATCCGCAGGCGCTGGTGATCTGCAACGCCGCCAAGGATGCCTATGATTTCCTCGGTCATCCCGAAGGCGAACTCGCCATCGCGCAAGCCGTGATCTACATAGCTACCGCCCCCAAGTCGAATGCCGCCTATACCGCCTATAAAACGGCGATGCGGGTCGCCAAGGAAGGCGGCTCGTTGCTGCCGCCCAAGCACATCCTGAATTCGCCGACCAAGCTGATGAAGTCCGAAGGCTATGGCGACGGCTATCAATACGACCACGACACGCCGGATGCGTTTTCCGGCCAGGACTATTTCCCGGAGGCCTTGGGCCGCCAGACCTTCTATGATCCCCCCGAGCGCGGTTTCGAACGCGAGATTCGCAAGCGGCTGGATTACTGGGCCAAGCTGCGCGCCGCCAAAAGCACGGAGGCGTAGAGGCCGATGTCGATTGTCTCGTCTCGCCCACTATGCGCGGCCGCCATCGGTGCAGCGTTTTGCCTGATCGTCCAGGCGGCTTCGGCCCAGCAGGCGGCGCCGGTGCAATACTGGGTGCCGAATGGACCGTTTGGCCTCGGCGGTTGGTCTGATGCCGGCATTATGAGCTATGGGAATTTCCCCGGTTTCGACGCCGGGGCTACATATGACGGCGACTGGAAGTCCAGTTTCAAGACCGGTGCCTATGTGCGCAGCGAGGCCGCCAGTTTTAGCCGCATGGGCCTCGGCTGGGCCGGCACCACCAGTGATTTCGGCGGGCTCTCCGCGCAGAGCACGCTGGCCGGCTACGCATTCAAGGGCGCCGGAGATCTGCCCGTCACGGTCTTTGCCGGCTTCGACACCCTGAACTACCGTCCGGGCATCGGCACGGCGCTGGCGCCGTTCAGTTCCGATACCAGTATCGCGACCGGATACAGGGCGCGTGCGGGCATTGCGTTTCAGCCGGCTCCGAATGTCACCTTGTCGCTCGAGGGCAGTTTTACCCAAAATCAATTGGACGATGGCACCGCGACATCGCGCCTGCTGTCCGGTCAGTCCCCGTATGGCGGTTTCCGCCGCTAGCGCGGGCGGAACCCGAAGGTTTGCGCCAATGGGCGATTTGACCGTGACCCAAGTCGGTAGATGCGCTACGGACGGACTTTCCCCCTGGAGTTACAGATGAGCCGCCGCGACACGAGATCCCCCGCCAACCGTGGCACCGGAGGCGCTGGCCGTTCGGGACGCGCCAAGCCGGGCGCCACGATGGCCAAGGCGGCAGCGAAGAAGGCTGCCAAGGGGCCAGCCAGAACCCCTCCGAAGAACGCCGCAGCGAAGGGCGATCGCTTCCGGGCCGAGCGCGGCGATGCGGAACGCCCGACCAGTGCGCGTCCGCCGCGTGCGCGTGCAGCCGAGCGGCCTGAACGGTTCGAGCGCTCGGAGCGTTCTGAGCGATCGGAGCGCCCGCAGCGTTTTGAGCGATCGGAGCGTCCCGAGCGCGCGGAACGTCCGCAGCGCTTTGAGCGGTCCGAGCGAAGTGGAAGATCGGAACGACCGGAGCAGGGCGAACGTCCATCCCGTCCGCGCACCGGCAGCAAGCCCGCGCCGCGTCTTGCCGGTGCTGTGACGCGCACGCGAAAACCAGAACCTGCCGTCGAGGCACCGGTCAAGCCGGAGGCCGAGTCCGTCGTCATGCCGACCAGCGTGCAGACCGTGATCGTCACCCCTGACGAGAACGACATGCGCGTCGATCGCTTCCTCGAAGCCCGTTTCCCGGGCCTGTCATTTTCCCATATCCAGCGCATCGTCCGCAAAGGCGAGCTGCGTGTGAACGGCAAGCGTGCCGACAGCAAGGATCGCCTCGAAGCAGGACAAACCGTTCGCATCCCGCCGCTCAAGCTCGACGCGCCGAAGACCGTCGGTGTGCTCTCGGAAGCCGCTCAGAAAACGCTCGATGCGTTGAAGGAGATGACGATCTTCGAGGACGCCGACGTGATGGTGCTGAACAAGCCGGCCGGCCTTGCGGTGCAGGGCGGCTCGGGCATGACGCGTCACGTCGACATGATGCTGGAAGTGATGCGCGACTCCAAGGGCCAGAAGCCGCGCCTCGTGCATCGTCTCGATCGCGAGACGTCGGGCTGTCTCTTGATCGCCAAGACGCGGTTTGCAGCTTCTTTCCTGACCGGGGCGTTTCGCGAACGTTCGGCGCGCAAATTCTACTGGGCGCTGGTTGCCGGCGTGCCGAAGCCGAAGCAGGGCCGTATCTCGACCTACCTCGCCAAGGAAGAGAACGAGGAAGACACCATCATGCGCGTCGCCAAGCACGGCGATGATGGTGCCAGCCATGCGGTGACCTATTACGCTGTCGTCGAGACGTCGGGCCAGAAGCTCGCCTGGGTATCGCTGAAGCCGGTGACCGGGCGTACGCATCAGCTCCGCGCGCATATGGCTCATATCGGCCACGCCATTGTCGGCGATCCTAAATATTTCAACATCGAGAACTGGCAGTTGCCGGGCGGCCTGCAGAACCGCCTGCATCTGCTGGCGCGCCGCATCGTCATCCCGCATCCGCGTGGCGGCATGATCGACGCGACCGCGCCACTGCCGCCGCACATGCTGCAGTCGTGGAATCTGCTGGCGCTCGAGCATGATCGGTTCGATCCCATCGAACACGCGCCGGAAGACTAGGACGTTGCCCGAGTTCGACGATCAGTTTCGCGCACGCCTGCATGACCTGTTTGCGTGGCGTCGCGACGTCCGGCGTTTTCGCAGCGATCCTTTGCCGGCGGGCGCGTTGGAGCGGTTGATCGAAACCGCGTGTCTCGCGCCCTCGGTAGGGCTCAGTCAGCCGTGGCGTTTCGTCATCGTCGATGATCTCGCGCGGCGTCAGGCTGTGCTTGATAACTTCTCCGCCTGCAATGCGGAGGCGCTCGACGCGTATCATGGCGAGCGCGCGCAACTCTATGCGCGGTTGAAGCTTGCGGGCCTGCGCGAGGCGCCGGGGCATCTGGCCGTCTTTGCAGATCGCGGCACCGATGTCGGACATGGCGTCGGCCGTCGCACCATGCCGGAAATGGCGGAATATTCGGTGGTGACGGCGGTGACCACCATGTGGTTTGCCGCGCGCGCGGAAGGGATCGGCATGGGATGGGTGTCCATCCTCGATCCTTCTGTCGTTGCCGATGCGCTCGACATTCCCCACGACTGGCGGCTGATCGGCTATTTCTGTATCGGCTATCCCGAAGGCGAGGACGATCGCCCTGAACTTGAACGTGAAGGCTGGGAGCACCGCCGCGCTGCAACGGATCACATCCTCCGGCGTTGATGCAGTCGCGCTTGCGAGCGCCGGAGATCGTAACGATATGGCCTGCATGTTTCGACTTTACAGATGTCTTGCCGTGGCTCTGCTCCTGTTGTCGAGCGGGGCGCCCGCATTTGCGCAGTTTCTGCCGCCGGGAAGCAGCGCGCTGACCGTGCCTCCGCCACCTGCGCCACCGCCGCCCAAGATCGAAGTACCCGTGGTGCCGAAGATGGGCGATCTGCCTCGGCAGAACTACGTGCCGCAGGCGCGGCCATCATTCGGCGACCGGATCACCAACTGCCTGCAGGATGGCGCCGCGGCAGGGCTCGGTCCCAATGATCGTGCTGCGTATTCGCGGTCCTGCGCCAATCGCTGATGGCCTCGCCTAGCGTCTCGGCATCGCGTAAACTGCGGCCAGAAACTGGATCGAGATGACCGATGCGTGAACTGTTCGACGACGTCTATGGCAAGCCCGGCTTCACCGTGCAGGAATCGCGCGAGAAATCGACGGGCACGCGCCGCAAGCGTTTCTATACCAAGGTCGGCGTCAGTGCGGCTGACGAGGGCCATTCCGTTACGCTCGACGACAAGACGATCCGGACGCCGTCACGCAATGCGCTTGCAGTGCCGTCGCGCGCGGTCGCTGACCTGATGGCTGCCGAATGGGACGCGCAGCAGGAGTTCATTGATCCGCTGTCGATGCCGATCACGCGTCTTGCCAATAGCGTGCTCGATGCCATCTCGACCGAAGAACAGATCGCGGCGGTGCGCGACGACATCGCAAAATATTTCGGCTCCGACCTGCTGTTCTATCGTGCGTCGCATCCGGACGCGCTGATCGAGCGCGAGGCAGCCGCATGGGACCCCGTGCTGTTCTGGGTTGCCGAAGAGCTCAACGCGCATTTCATCCTTGCCGAGGGCGTCATGCATGTGGGCCAGCCGGCGCAGGCGCTCGCTGCTGCGCAGGCAGCGTTGCCGACCGATTCATGGCGTGTCGCGGCGCTGCATATGGTGACCACGATCACCGGCTCTGCGCTGCTGGCGCTGGCGCTGCTGCGCGGCCGGCTGAGCGCCGACGAGGTCTGGGCCGCGGCCTTTGTAGACGAGGACTGGAACGCTGAAAAATGGGGCCTCGACGAGGAAGCCGCGGCACGCCGGGCCGCCCGCAAGGTCGATTTCGAGGGCGCCGTTGCCGTGCTGCGGGCGCTCGGCAGTTAATCGGAAGTTAACGCCGCTTCACCTAACGTGCTGCACCAGACTCGGGTGCAGCCATGTCGGTTCTCGTCAATGCGATTCCATCCCTCGTCGCCGCGCAAGGCGTGGCGCGCGATGTCGCGTTCCAGCCCGGCAGCGTCGTTGCCGCACGGGTGATCGAGGTCGGGGCTAACAACCAGGCGCGTATTTCGATCGCCGGCCAGGCGATCGACGTTCAGACCCAGGTCCCGTTGCAGGCTGGGCAGACGTTGCAACTTTCCGTGTCGCAGACCGCCGATGGCATTCGCCTCGCGGTGCTGCCGCAGCAGGCGGCCGCGAATGGCGCCGCTCTGGCATCGTCCTCTGATCTCTCCGCCACGCTGCTAACGACGCTGGCTGCCTCCAAAGCGCAGCTCACCGCGCCGGAAGCTGTGGCTGTGTCGCAAGCAGCCCTTGGCGCTGTGACCAAGCAGGCGAGCCTCTCGGCGCTGTTCGCCAATCTCGGTGCTGCAACCTCGCTCGAGAACCTGCCGCCGAAACTGCAGCAAGCCATCGCGCAGGTGCTGGCGCAGCGGCCGCCGCTCGATGCGAAGCTAACGGGCGGTGAGGTGAAAACGGCGTTCCAGAACTCCGGCCTGTTTCTCGAAGCGTCGCTGGCAAAGGGCACGCCAGCTTCGGGCGCCATGCCCGACATAAAAGCAGCGCTGGT
The DNA here is from genome assembly GCF_058807155.1 of Tardiphaga sp. GW821-FHT12E02. Taxonomy (NCBI): domain Bacteria; kingdom Pseudomonadati; phylum Pseudomonadota; class Alphaproteobacteria; order Hyphomicrobiales; family Nitrobacteraceae; genus Tardiphaga; species Tardiphaga sp. GW821-FHT12E02. The sequence continues at coordinate 4,159,703 of NZ_JBXAQK010000001.1, read as the reverse complement.
CGTGCTCAAGCAAGCATTGACGACGGTGCTGGCCAATGATGCAAGCGGCAAACCTGCAGTGACGACGCCAGCTCCGCCACAGGCTGCACCAGCGCAGCAGCAGGCCGTCGCAACGCCGATGACGACAGCCGCGCAGGTGCAGGCCGCCGCAGCAACGCTGGTGCCGGCAATGCTGTCAAAGGCTGCCGTGAAAGACGAGGCATCCCAGGCGGCTGTTTCGGCGACGCCCGACGACGGCGCTGAAGCGGATATTCGCCCGCAGGTCGCTGCCGCGACGGCGAGGGCCGTTGGCGCGATGGCGAATAACGGCGCGCAGCAGTCCAGCGCCAAGATCGCCGAGATGATCGCAAAACTGCTTCCCGATGAGAATGCGTTGCTGCAACAGGCAGCGATGGGCAAGGGCCAGCCGGGTGCTTACGTTGATGCGCAGGGCTTGCGCTCGCAGCTGCCACCACCTCCGTTGCGTGGCGCCTTGCCGACGCCACAGCCGATGGCGCAGCCGACGCTTGTATCGAACGCACCGCTTGGCGAGACCGTGCAACATCTGCTTGCCGACACAGACGCTGCGATCGCAAGGCAGACATTGCATCAGGTCGCATCGCTGCCGGAACGCGTCGATGCAGCTGTCGCGCAGCGCATGGATCAGGCGACGCCGCGCTGGAGTTTTGAAATTCCATTCGCCGTGCCGCATGGGACAGCCGTCGCGCAGTTCGAGATTTCGCGCGATGGCGGGCAGGGCAGCGAGGCCGAGTCAGCCAAGAAAGTCTGGTGCGCGCGCTTCTCGCTGGATGTCGAGCCGACAGGTCCCATTCACGCGGTGATTTCGCTCACCGGCGAGAAGACCTCCGTTCGCATGTGGGCGGAGCGACCTGCGACTGCGCAGCAACTGCAGGCAGGTGCAGGGCAACTAACCCAGGCGCTGATCCGCGCCAATCTTCAACCCGGCGATATCGTCGTGCGCGAAGGCGCGCCGCAGCAGGCCGCACCAGCTTCGGCCGGTCATTTTCTGGATATGGCGCTATGATCGTGCAGCCGAAACGCGCGCTTGCGGTCGCGCTCCATTACGACAAGACCGGCGCGCCGCGCGTCACCGCCAAAGGACGTGGCGCTGTCGGCGAGAAGATCATCGAGGTCGCGAAAGCACACGACATCCCGATTGAGGAGAACGAGGTGCTCGCCGGCGCGCTCTCCAATATCGAGCTCGGCGACGAGATCCCGGAAGAGCTTTACAAGGCCGTTGCTGAGGTTCTGGTCTTCGTCCTGCGCATGTCTGGGCGCGGTCGATAGCATTTGCGCCTCTGGCGCTGCAGGCCGCGCGGGCCTAGCATCCGTGACAACTAAAAACGTCACGGAGGAAATCCCATGAAGTCGATGTCGCTCTGGATGTCGTCGCTGGCCGCTGCTGCGGCGAGCGGCTGGTTTGCCGCCACGCTATTCGCGCCGCCTGCCACCAGCAAGGAGCCGCGCTTTCCGCAACTCACCATGGATCAGCTCGACGCCAGGCAGAAGCCGCTTGGCGAACAGGTGATGAAAGTGTCGAGCGTGGGACTCGCAGGTCCCTACAATCCGATGATGCGCAGCCCCGTGCTCGGACAAAAGCTGTTCGATCTGTTCGCCTATCTGCGCTGGGATACGAGCGTTCCCGCAAAGCTCAACGAGTTCGCAATCATCATCATCGGACGGCAATGGCGTTCGCAGGTGGAGTGGTTCGCGCATGCGCCGCTGGCGCAGAAGGCAGGTCTGTCACCGCAGATCATCGCTGATCTCAAGGCCAACAAGCGCCCAGCCAACATGGCTGAGGATGAAGCGGTGGTGTATGACTTCGTCACCGAACTCACGACCACCAAGAAGGTCTCGGACGAGACCTATGCGCGCGCCAAGAAGATTTTTAGCGATCAGCAGATCGTCGATCTCACCGCGGTGTCCGGTAATTATGTGATGGTCGCGATGCTGCTGGCGATGGCGGAGGAATCGACGCCGCCCGGCAAGGAGCCGCCGTTCAAGCCGGGCGAACCATAGCCGCCGTCACGCAGCCTTGATCTGGTTATCGGTCGTTGGATTGGTCGCGGCGGTCTTGACTGCTGCCGCGTCCTTGCCGATGCGACCGAGATGAGTGAAGCGGAAGCCGGTCTCATATTTCAGGCCGTAGCCGAGCGTGCGGTCGAAGCCGATATGGGCCAGCCAGATCATGGCGAAGGCGCCGGGCAGTGGCTCGGCGGTGAGGAGGCCGAACAGAACCAGCAGGAGCGGGCCAATGGTGGCGTGGGTGGCGTTGTAGACACCGGCGCCGATCCGCGGGCCGGCCAGATAGGCCAGCAAAGCAAGATCCGGCACGAAGAAGCCCAGCGCGTAATGCAGCCAGGACGCGCCCGAAATCCAGTAGAACAGCGTCATGCCGATGAAGAGGGCGACGCCCTCCCAGCGCAGCAAATCCCGCACGCCGCCGGTGGCTGCGCCGCTGTTCTCGTTGATCGTGATATTCGACATCTCGGCCTCCCTGACTGACACCGATATAGGCAGCGCGGGCCGCGTTGCCATGCGTTTCCAGCACTTTCCAGCCATGCGGATGGGCGTTTCCAGACCCGAAAACCCCATGCTAGAACGACGTCCAAACCCCGCCGCCAAAGCGGGCGAAAACACGCGAATTTGACGGGCTGGAGCACATGAAAGAGATCTTGGATACCCTCGAAGCGCGCCGCGCCGGCGCCAAACTCGGCGGTGGCGAGAAGCGCATCGAGTCGCAGCACTCCAAGGGCAAGCTGACCGCCCGCGAGCGCATCGAGTTGTTGCTGGACAAGGGATCCTTCGAGGAGTTCGACATGTTCGTCGAACACCGCTCCGTGGAATTTGGCATGGAGAAATCCAAAATTCCGGGTGACGGTGTTGTCACCGGCTGGGGAACCGTCAACGGCCGCAAGATCTTCGTCTTCGCCAAGGATTTTACCGTGTTCGGCGGCTCGCTGTCGGAGACCCATGCGCTGAAGATCACCAAGATTCAGGACATGGCCATGAAGGCGCGGGCGCCGATCATCGGTCTCTATGATGCCGGTGGCGCACGCATCCAGGAAGGCGTCGCCGCGCTCGCTGGTTACTCCTACGTGTTCCGCCGCAATGTGCAGGCCTCCGGCGTGATCCCGCAGATCTCCGTCATCATGGGCCCATGCGCCGGCGGCGACGTCTATTCGCCGGCCATGACCGACTTCATCTTCATGGTGAAAAACACCAGCTACATGTTCGTCACCGGCCCGGATGTGGTGAAGACCGTTACCAACGAGGTTGTCACCGCCGAGGAACTCGGCGGCGCCAGCGTGCATGCCACCAAGTCGTCGATCGCCGACGGCGCGTTCGAGAACGATGTCGAGACGCTGCTGCAGATGCGCCGGCTGATCGACTTCCTGCCGTCGAACAACACGGCGGGCGCACCGGAATGGCCGAGCTTCGACGATATCGAACGCACCGATGACAGTCTCGATACGTTGATCCCGGACAATCCGAACAAGCCCTATGACATCAAGGAACTGATCCTGAAGGTCGTGGACGAGGGCGACTTCTTCGAACTCGCGGACACCTTTGCCAAGAACATCGTCACCGGTTTTGGCCGCATTGCCGGCAAGACGGTGGGCTTTGTGGCCAACCAGCCGATGGTGCTGGCCGGCGTGCTTGACAGCGATGCCTCGCGAAAAGCCGCGCGCTTCGTGCGCTTCTGCGATGCCTTCAACATTCCGATCGTCACCTTCGTGGACGTGCCGGGCTTTTTGCCGGGCACCGCGCAGGAATATGGCGGCCTCATCAAGCACGGCGCAAAGCTGCTATTCGCCTACAGCCAGTGCACCGTGCCGCTCGTCACCGTCATCACGCGCAAGGCGTATGGCGGCGCGTTCGACGTGATGGCCTCGAAGGAAATCGGCGCCGACATGAACTATGCCTGGCCGACCGCGCAGATCGCCGTGATGGGCGCCAAGGGCGCGGTGGAAATCATCTTCCGTCAGGACATCGGCGATGCCGAGAAGATCGCCGCGCGCACCAAGGAATACGAGGACCGTTTCCTGTCGCCGTTCGTGGCGGCCGAGCGCGGCTATATCGACGACGTGATCATGCCGCACTCCACCCGCAAGCGCATCGCGCGTGCGCTGGCGATGCTGAAGGACAAGCATGTCGAAGTGCCGATGAAGAAGCACGACAATATGCCGTTGTAGAGATATTGGCGCTTGTGACCAATGTGCGGCGTGGTCGATCTCGGTCGATCACGCCGCTTTGTTTTTCGCAGGCTTGATCCGTTTTAGATCTTCGGCGCTTTCATCTTCGGCCTGTTCAAGATCGTGCTGAGCTTGCAAGTTCATCCAGAAGTTTGGCGTTGTGCCGAAATATCGGGCGAGGCGCAGAGCTGTGTCCGCAGTCACCGGTGTTTCTTCGCGCGCGAGTCGTTCTATCCGTGTGCGCGGCACGCCGCAGGCAGCGGCGACAGCGTAGGCAGACAGCTGCATCGGGCCCAGGAATTCCTCTCGGAGGATTTCTCCAGGATGAACGGGTGCAAGTTTGCGCGCCATGATCGCCTCCGCTTCAATGATAGTCGATGATCTCGACGTCCGACGCCGAACCATTGTCCCATCGAAAGATAATCCGCCACTGATCGTTGATGCGGATCGAGTGGTAGCCGACTAGGTCACCGCGAAGTGCTTCGAGGCGGTTGCCGGGTGGAATACGAAGGTCAACGAGAGCCGCTGCGGCATTCAATTGCACGAGCTTTCGCCGTGTAACGTCCAGCAGATCCGCAGGGAATCCTTTCGGAGCGCGTCTTTCCGCCAAAACGGCTTCTGCAAACCTACCCTTGAAGCTCCGGATCATAGACCGACCCTCATAATCCAGAATGTATCACGCTGTGATACCAAGTCAAGTTCCTGGCATATGTGATTGACCCTGATCGAATCTCATTCAGCCCGCATTCATCGGACTGGCGCAAAGCTCTCCCTCACACGTCTCAGGGAGGGATCGCGATGGAACGCCGTCATTTTCTGAAGCTCGGGCTGGCTTTCGCTGCGAGCGGTATGCTGGTTGCGAAGACGCTTGCCACCGCAGAGGCCGCACCACTGCCGCCTGTCGGACCGGCTGGTGATCGCAAGCAGGATAACGAGCCGCAGCCCGCGGTGGCGACGCAGGACGATGTGAATCGCCTGCAGCCGGAGCAGGTGCAATGGCGTCGCCGGCGCTACGGCTGGCGCAGGCGTGCATGGCGTCGCCGCTACTGGCGCCCGCGGGCCTGGCGTCGCCGCCGCGTCTGGCGCCGTCGTGTCTGGCGTCGCCGATATTGGTAGTGCAAGATCGTAGGATGGGTTGAGCGTCTTCGCGAAAACCCATCGGCCGAACGATGTGGCAAGCTCTGCCGATGGGTTTTCGCTTCGGCGCTGGCGCGCCTGCGCTTAACCCATCCTACGGGACCGAGCTTTGCCGCTTGTCCATCTCACCATGTCAAACAGCCACGTCCGTGAAATTTCTTGCGCGCACGCGCCGTCCTTGTCGCGTCCGCGGCGCGAGGTGGAGGTCCCTGGTTTCCCCCTCGACAGGAGAGGGGAATGACGCGCCAAGAAGCGCAATTTGGGTAGTCCATGCGATGTGCTCGGGCTGAAACGTCAGCCTCCGCCCATCGCAACGCCTCTCGGCGCGCCATCACGGGACTTTTGGCTGGAGGACCATTCTTTTTATGCACCGGCGCGTCCCTTACTCGCTGCCGTAGCAGGTTTCGGTTTCGCTGATCCCGACGGATTTCTCCGCCGTTCGCCTGTGCCGTCTCAGCCGAACTATCGGCAGCCCCTCTTAATGGGGGCGGACGGTGACCCCCGGCCTCCCGAGTCCTGCTTGCGAGGCAGGCCGCGGGCTCCGTATCCTGCCCCACCGCTCAAGACGCCCTCGAGAAGCGCCCCTCGTGAACAGGACAAGGAGGGGTATATTATCCTTTAGGAATTATGTCAAGGGGGCGATGATGGTTGCGCCCGTTCAATCTTGCGCGGTGTGCAAGCGAATGGGGTTGAGTCGTAGGATGGGTTGAGTGGAGGCGAAGAGCGCCGCAGCGATACCCATCACCGCCGGCGCATGCGGTGATGGGTATCGCTGACGCTCAACCCATCCTACAGCCACGCGCAACGACGATCCGCGGATCCATGCTAGACAGCAGCGTCCTCAAACGCTGCTGATTCATGCCCCATACCGAAGCCCTGCTGTTTCCCCTTGCAATGATTGCGCTGGTTGCTGAAGCGATGACGGCGGCGTTGGCCGCCGGACGGCGGAAGATGGACTGGCTTGGCGTCGCCATGCTCGGCTGCATCACCGCGCTTGGTGGCGGTTCGGTGCGTGACATGCTGCTCGGGCACTATCCGCTATGGTGGGTGAAGAGCCCGTATCTGCTGCTGCTGACGGGCGGGGCGGCGCTCGCCACCATCGGCCTCGCGCAATTCGTGCATCGCTTCCACACGATCTTCCTGCTGCTCGATGCCATCGGCCTCGTGGTATTCACGATCATGGGCGCCAATGTCGCCATGAGCATGAACCAGCCATTCCTGATCGTTGTCGTCGCGGGGATGATCACAGGCTGTGTCGGTGGCGTGATCCGCGATGTGCTGTGCAATGATGTGCCGCTGCTGTTTCGCGCCGAGCTCTATGCCAGCGTGTCGATCGTCACCGGGCTGCTCTATATCGGCGGCATCACCTACGGGCTGAGCCCGGATATCGTGATCGCGGTGGCATTCGGTGTCGGCCTCACATTCCGTTTGCTCGCGATCCGGATGAAATGGGAAATGCCGAAATTCATCTATGACAGCGACGCGAAGTAGAGGGGATGTGTCGGGCGGATGAGCCGAAGGCATCATCCGCGGTTCTTCGCCAAACGAATTCGGCCGGCGGATGACGCTGTGCTCATCCGCCCTACGCTTATTGCAGCCCCATGCAGCTGGCATAGAAGGTCGTCGTCGCCGGCCAGTCGGAGAACACGCCGCGCACGCCGACATCCCTGGCCAGCACATCGAGCACCGTCAGCGTGTCGCCGTCGCGGTCAATGGCTGGTTTGATGGAGCGATGGAAGAAGGCGCCGCCATTGGCAAGCGGTCCGTCACGCTCCAGCGACCAGGCGATCAAATCGAGGCCCGCTTCACGCGCTGTGCGCGCATAGGGCGAGGGCACGATGCGGCCGCTGCCGTCGAGCGTCAGCAGCATATAGATCGGCGGCGCCAGGATCGGCAGTCCCATGGCTTTCAGCTCCGGCATGGAGGGCCTCCATGTTTCCGGCCGCAGGTGATCGAAGCCGGGCGCCGCGTAGCGTCCGTCGAGGAAGACGGCTTGCTTGCCGAAGTCCGGCGTGGTGCGGAGCCACAACTTGATGTCGTTGAGATCAAAGCTTTGTGGGAATACGTCGCTGGCTGGAATGCCGGCCGCGCGATACTCGTCGAGCATCTGGGTCGCGTACTTTTCCTGCGTGTAGTCGCCATCGAACGGCATCGGGACTTCCGGCGCCTTCAGCTCCGGCGTGAATTTGGCGCCGAGGCTCTTGATCAGGGCGATGCTCTCGGCATGGGTCATCAGCGTGCCGGGGCTGGCATACAGATCGGTGCGCCAGCGCGGCGTGCCGTTCTGGTAGTCGGCCACGGTGGTCGCCGATGGATCGGCGGCGTCCATCTTCGCGCGCAGCGTCTTGAACTCGGCCAGCGTGATGTCACTGGTGCAGCATTTTGCGGAGGCCTTCTTGCTGGTGGCGGGATCGGCAGGGCTGAAGGGCTGCGTGCATTTGGCGGCCAGCGCCGGCACCGACAAAATATTGGTCGTGGTGTGCAGGTCGCATTGCGAATGCCGGCAGACGAGCTGACGATCCCTGGTGAAGGTGACATCGCATTCGATCACGCCGGCGCCCATGCGCGCGGCGGCGAGATAGGATTCCCGGCTGTGCTCGGGAAATTGCAGCGGCGCACCGCGATGGGCGATGGAGAAATCGCTCTTGCGAAACGGGCCGGTGCAGGTGCTGAGGCGCGTCTTCAAAGCGCCGTCCTTCATGGTGTCGGCGAGATAGAAGGGGCGCGGCCCGAGTTGCGGTTCGGTCGGTAATGGCAGTGTCTGGGCCACGGCTGCTGTGATGGAGAGGCCGGACAAGCCTATTGCGAAAAGGTGAAGCAGGGCGCGCGGCACGACAATCTCCATGGCAATGAACGGTCACTGTGACATGTCTTCGTGACGTCGTTGCAAGCGCTTTGCGGGCAACAAAAAACCCCGCACGAGGCGGGGTTCTTCTTCGTTGGTATTATGCGCGATCACCAGCGGCGGATGCAGCGGCCATAGGGATTGCGGAACATGCCGGGCGGGCAGAAGCGGCCGGGCGGCGGGCCCATGCGCATCGGACGGCAGAAGCCGCGCGGACCGCGGGCATAGCCGGGACCGCAGCCCTGAGCCACCTGAATCACCTCAGCGGTGTCGGCAGCGCTGAGGGGCGCTATTGGCATTGCGGCATTGGCGGCGCCGAAGCCGGCGACGGTGGCTGCGAACAAAGCCGCTGCAAAAATCTTTTTCATCGTCTTCTCCCATGGATGGTGCCGCGATGCGGCGCCGAGAATGGTGACATCGCGTCCCCGCGACCTAACGCCGGCATGGCGAAAATGTTGCGGCAGATCGTCGCTTCACGATGCGAAATCACGCGATTCCATCTGAACGGGAGATGAATATTTCGCCGGGGCTTGTGCGAGGCTGGCGGATGTCACGGCCTGGTGGCGAGAAAGCCCAGCATCAGCTCGTTGAATTTGGCGGGAGCATCCAGGAAGACCAGATGTCCGGCATTGGGTAGCACTTCGGCTGTCGCCTTCGGCATCTTTGCCGCCAAGGCTTTGGCCAGATCGGCATTCTGGCCCATTTTGGGCCGCAGGGCTTCCGGCGCGTTGGGTTTGCCGGGCGCGTTGTGATCGTCGGCGCCCATGATAAACAAGGTCGGCAGGCCGATCAGCGGGATCTCATGCGCCACGGGCTCGCGATAGATCATCTGTGCCGAACTGACGAAGGCGCGCAGCCAGCGCGGATAATCAGAAGCGCCCTTGATGTTGAAGCGGGCGTCGATGAACGGCGTCACCTGCTCGGGCGGGAGTTTGAGCGCATAGTTCGTCTCAAGCTGTTTGCGATAGCCCTCGGGCGTCAGCTTGTCCTCGGTCTCAATAATCTTCTCGGTCGGGGTCGGCGGCACGTAAAGACGATAGTCTTCGAGGCCGATCGGTGCTGCCAGCAGCAAGTGATCGATGCGGTCGGGATAAGCGCGGGCGATGCGGACACTCAGCATGCCGCCGAGCGAATGCGCGACGACGTCGAACCTGGCGATGTTGAGATGATCCATCAAGGCGATGGTGTTGCGGGCGAGGGTGTCGAAATGCAGTTCGCCCGCTGGTTTAGATGATTTGCCGAAGCCGATCTGATCCGGCACCACGACGCGGTAGCCCGCATCGTTCAGCGTCCGGATCACGGGCGCCCAATAGCTCGACGGAAAATTGCGTCCATGCAGCAGGACCACGGTGCGGCCGTTCGGCTTGGCAGATGGCACATCCATATAGGCCATGCGCAACTGCTCGCCGTCATTCGTCAACGGCAGCATCTGGACGGGGTAGGGATACTGAAAGCCTTCGAGGCCGATGCCATAGGGCTGGCGCTCCGCCGCAGATGCCGCATCATGCGGTGTCAAAGACAAGATGGCGAGCGATGCGAGCAGCAGCAGAGGTTTCATTATCAGATCCGGTTCGACGACGCGTGGTGACGGTCTGGTCGATGCCACTCTCGAAGTAAAATCACATCGCCATCACGATTTGCCGATCAGCCGCGAGCAGGCACGGCAAAACAGCGGGCGTCATGATGCCCGCTGCTTTGCCTGCCCATGCGCAAGCACTATTTTGCTGCGCCGCCCTTCGAGCTGTCGACCTCGGTTCCGGTCGGGCCGGATTGCGGGCCCTGCGAGCGGACGGGCGCCGAGCCCGTCGTCACGCCCGAATTATCCTTGGTCGGTGTCACGTCGCGCACACCGGGCGCCACCGGCGGCTTGGTGTTGGAGTCCGCGATATTGTTGGTGGGTGCAGGCGCCTTCGGCGCGCTGTCCTGAGTGGTCGGAGTCGATTGCGACGCTGTCTTGGTCGCGTCGTTTGGGTTCATCGATCCGCTGTTCAGGCCATAGAATACGACGCCCAAGATCACCAGCGCTGCGGCACCATAGGCCAGCATGCGGCCGCCCGATGCAGGGCCTTCCTGCAGTTCCGGGTCTGCCTGCAATTCGCTATCGAAACGGGTGGTGTTGCGTGTATCCGCAGTGTCCTGAACTGGGCGCTGGGGATCGTTTGGGTTTTCAAAATTCGCCATGTCGATTCCTCCTGTGCGAGGAAATAACCGCCGGGGCGGGCGCATGTTCCGATCTTTGTCACAATCGCAAGGTCGCGCATTTGCTGCTGTGCGGCGCTGCTGTCGCGCGGTCATCAGTTGTTAAGACCGGGCTGCGACTCTGGCGAAACTTGATTCGTAGCCGTGGCGCCTGACATGTTTGACACTATCATTCTTCTCACAGGCCCCTCCGAGCATTCCGTCTTCACGACGCTTCTGCGCGGCCATAATCCGCATCTCCATGTGGTGCCGGTGTTCACCGCGGCAGACCTTGCGGCGATCGAGCCCGACTGGCTGCGTCGCGCGCGGCTAATCTCCTTCACCACCGACGTGATCGTGCCCGGAGCGGTGCTCGATCAGCTCGGCTATGGCGCCTATAATTTTCATCCGGGGCCGCCGAATTTTCCGGGCTGGGCGCCGGCGCATTTCGCGCTGTATGAGCGCGCGCAGGATTTCGGCTGCACCATGCATCGCATGATCGAGCGCGTCGATGCCGGGCCGATCGTGGAGGTCGAGGTGTTCGCCATTCCGCCGGTCATCAGCGTCGGCGGTCTCGAAGAGATGACCTATACGCGGCTGGTGCAGATGTTCTGGCGCATGGCCCGCGTGCTCGCGACCCAGTCGGAGCCGCTGATCGAGCGCGCCATGCGTTGGGGCAGCAACCGGCAGACGCGTGCGGCCTATGAGCGTATTTGCGACATCCCGCTGACGATCGCGCCGGACGAGCTGAAACGTCGGGTCGAGGTGTTCGGCACCGACCATTTCGGCATCGTGCCCTCCATCGACCTGCACGGCTTCCAGTTTCGGGTGGTGGTGCCCGCGGCCGAGCATGACGAAGCAGCAAGCCCCGCCAAAGTCGGGGCCTGATTTTCTCGCCTATCGAGAAATCGACGTCGATGGCGAGGCGTGGTGCGCTGTCGGCTCGCTCGCGTGGCCTGTGATTCCGTAAAGCAGAAAACTCAGTACGATCAGCAGGGCGATCCCGATCACGGCCTTGGTCGGCTTGTGACTATGCTCATCGCCGCAGCGGGGATGATACTTGTCCGGATGCGCGTCTGCCTTGCGGTTGGCGAAGCCGGCCTGTGCCATCTGGATATTGGAAAGCTGGGTCATTCCATTCTCCTCGTCAGCTGCTACCGGGGTCCAATGGTCGATGCCGCCCGGATGTTCCGCGTTTTCCGTGCGCTCACGAATGTCGTCGTCGTTCTTCGAAATATTTCTGCAAAACCCGCGGAACCGATTGCATCCCGGCGCGTTTCAGCATCTCACCGTTCTAGGTGACGCTTCAGGGGCAGTAGTGGGATGAGTGCTGATAACGGCCGGGTCGCGACCGGCATCGCTGGTCTGGATACGATTCTGGGTGGGGGCGTTTTCGACGGCGGCATCTACATCATTCAGGGCGCGCCCGGCGCCGGAAAGACGATTCTCGGCAACCAGATCTGCTTCGCGCAGGCGGCGCAGGGCCGTAACGCGCTGTACATCACGCTGCTGGCGGAAAGCCATGCCCGCATGATCGGGCATATGCGGCGGCTGAACTTCTTTGACGAAGACGCGGTGCCGGACCGGATGTCCTATGTCGGCGCCTTCAAGACGCTGGAGGATGACGGGCTGCGCGGGCTGCTGGATGTCGTCCGCCGCGAGGTGCGCACCCGCAAGGCCAGCATCCTGGTGCTCGACGGCCTGATCACGGTGCATGAGAAGGCGCGGACCGAGCTCGAACTGAAGAAGTTCATCCATGAGCTGCAGACCCAGGCGGGGTTCAGCAATTGCACCATGTTCCTGCTCACCAGCGCCTTCGATGCCGATGCGCATCCACCGGAGCACACGATGGTGGACGGGCTGATCGAGCTGCAGTCGCAGCTCCATGGCCGGCGCTCGGAGCGTTCGATCCAGATCCACAAATTGCGCGGCGGCTGGTTCATGGGCGGCAAGCATGCCTATCGCATCACCGATGACGGCCACGCCATCTATCCCCGCATCGAGGCACTGCTGGAGACGCCGAGCGTCTGGGACAGCGCCGATGGACCCATGGTGCCGATCGGCATTCCCGGCATCGACAAGATGTTCGGCGGCGGCATCGACACGCATTCGGTGACGGTGGTGCTGGGGCCGTCGGGCTCCGGCAAGACGACCGCGGGCCTGCAGTTCCTCACCGGTGGTCCGGCGGAAGAGAAGGCGCTGTTCTTCGGCTTCCACGAAAATCCGATGGCGCTGCGGGTGAAGGCCAAGAGCCTCAAGCTCGCGCTGCCCGACAATATCAGCCTGATGTGGCGCCCGCAGACCGAAGCGGTGCTGGACGAGGTGGCGACGGAATTGCTCGGCACGATCCGGCAGACCGGTGTTCGCCGTCTGGTCATCGACGGCATCGAAGGCTTTTCGAAGCTCACCGACGAGAAGACCCGCATGGGTTCTTTTTTGTCGGCGCTGTGCAACGAGTTGCGCGCGCTCGGTGTTACGACTCTGGCAACGGCGGAAACCGACCATGCCGGCATGACACCCGGGCAGCCGCTCAAGGGTGTGAACCAGACCGGTCTGTCCGCTGTTGCCGAGAATATCATCGCGCTGCATCTCGCAGCCCTGCGTTCGGAAAACCATCGCCTGATGACGATCTTGAAATCACGCGACCGTCGGACCGATATGCGGATGCGCCGCTTTGAAATTCACGATGGCGGCATCGTTCTTGATGAGAACCACGAGCGGGCCGAACGCATTCTTCGCGATATTTCCAGTCAGGGATCGCAGCCGACGCCGGCCGCGGACCTCAAATTGACTGGAGATTAGCGGTGCGGACTGTCCTGATTGTCGAGGACGAATGGGCGATCGCCGACTGGCTGGAAGTGCTGCTCAGCGAGAGCGCCTTCAATGTGCTGGTCGCCGGCAATGGCCGCGAGGCGCTCGACATCCTGCATCGCGAGACGCCGGATCTCGTGCTCACCGATTTCATGATGCCGTTTGTCGACGGGGCAGGGCTGATCACCGCGATGCGCGCGGAGGAGCGATTGCGTGACATTCCGGTGGTGGTCATGACCTCGCTGCTGGAAAACGTCGTCCGCGACCGCGCCGGGCGTTTCCGGGCGTATCTGCGAAAACCGTTTCGCGAGGCGGATCTCCTGAAGATTATTGGCGAGATTTTTCCGGACCAGAGGTAGCAGAAGCTAATCTCGGCTAATCTGTGTTCCCCAAGCCTGCGTCTTCGCTGCATCTCGGTATGCACGCGGCGTTGTACCGCTGAAGCGTCTGAACATGTCTGACAAATGGCTCTGGCTCGAGAAACCAGCCTGGAAAGCTATTCTGGCGATCGAGTCGTTCGTGGAGATCAGAAGCCGCTTCGCGCATTCTATGCGTCGCCTGATGACATATTGATGTGGCGTCTCGCCATGGGCCGCCACGAAGGCATGGGCAAAGCTTGCCGTACCGAGGCCGGCTATCTGCGCCAGGATCGGTAGACCGAGATCGTCCGATAAATTATTTTCGATATGCATGCGCACACGCGTAAGCGCCGCTCCGTGGCCGGTCTGGGCGGCCAATACTGCAGGCGTCTCGGCACTCTGGCGAACGGTGTGATGGCGCAGCAAGTGGGACGCCGCTGTTTTCGCAAGGTCATCAACATAGGGGCAGTCGAGATCCGCATTGCGCCGTTCCAGCGCAGCGACGATCTCCATGCTGACTTGCTCAAGCAGCGGATCGACGAAGCCGACCTTGGGCAACATGTCGAGTTCTCTCGCCTGCATACTATAGATCTGCTCAGCGGCGCGTTCGACAAGCGATCCACGTAGATAGACCATCATGATGTCGGCCGTGCCGGTCAGCCGGAAGCTCGAGGCCATGCGCGTGGGCAATATACCGAACTGACGCGGACGAAGCGCGAGCGTGGAGATCTTTGTCTCTCCAGCAATGCGCCGTTCGATCCTGGCAGATTGCCTCAAGCAGTAAGCGAAGCAGATATGATCGATCGGGGCCAGAGAGCCCTGCCAGCGCCGTTCGGACGTCACCGAAGCATGGATATCCTTCCAGCCAAGGCCGTCGCTTGTCGATAAGACCTTGCTGCCAGCATCGAGTTCTATTGAGTGCGTCTCGCTGGCACGAAACGGCGAGACAAAATTGCCGCCGAGGGGCGGGCTCACGGCGTTCATCGGAAACCTTCCACCGCAATCTCGTAATTCTGGAAAACTAGCTCGGAAATCTGGAAGACGACAACGATCATCAGCGCGAAAACTGCGCAAGAAATCGACTGGACCTGCACATAAAGCATTCGTGCGCCGGTTCGTTGAGCAACCGCCGTTGTGCAGATGATCGGGTATTGAACTGACCGATCGGAATGCATGCCGGCCTGAATCAAGGATGGATCATGAGCGAGCCGGAAGTACTTGTTATCGGTGGAAGTCTGGTTGGTCTGGCGACGTCGATGTTTCTCGGGACGCATGGTGTGCCGTGTCTCTCGATTGAGAAGCATCGAGGAACGGCAATTCATCCACGGGCTGGATTTTTTCAGCTCCGCACCCTCGAAATGATGCGCGTCGCCGGAATCGATGAGCAGGTTATTGCAGCCGCGCATGCGATGTATGACCCGAATGGCGGCATGAACGCGGTCGAGACGCTGGCCGGACGAGAGATCGCCAACTACATTCCGGACATCAATCAAGGCATCGCGGACATAAGCCCGGCGCGTCGGCTCTTCATGCCGCAGCAGGTGCTTGAGCCAATCATCCAACGCCGGGCGGTCGAGCTTGGATCCCAGTTTCGCTACAGCACTGAACTCGTATCATTCGAGCAGGATGACGATGGCGTAACCGCCGTCGTCCGGGACGTCGACAGCTTGAAGGAAGAAAGTATCCGCGCAAAATACATGGTGGCCTGCGACGGAAATCGCAGCCCCGTACGCGAAAAGCTCGGTATCGCGATGCAGGGGCACCCAATCATGAGCCACAGCGTCACGATCTATTTTCGCGCGGATTGTTCACGCGCACTTCGCGGACGCAATCTCGGTGTTATCTACGTCAATAACCCGGAGGTCAGAGGCTTTTTCCGCCTGGAGAAGACAGGATTGGGCGGATTCCTGGTCGTCTTCACCACGGGTGATATCAAGGACCCCGCAGCGCGCCGGACGGCGGACGGCATAACCATTGAAAAGGCTGCGCAGCTCGTCCGAGCGGCTGTTGGCGAGGCTGATCTCGATGTGAAGGTCGAGGACGTTGCCAAGTGGGTGGCCGTTTGCCGGGCTGCCGAGACGTTCCAGCACGGTCGTATCCTGATCGCAGGGGACGCTGCGCACACGATGACGCCAACCGGCGGCTATGGCGGTAATACCGGCATACAGGACGCACATAATCTCGCATGGAAACTCGCTTTCGTCACACGAGGTGCAGCGGGGCCCCGCCTCATTGATAGTTACGACTCCGAGCGACAGCCGGCCGGTCGGCAGGCGATCGAGCAGGCGTATAATCGCTATGTCACGCGTTCAGATCCGGATCTCGGGACGGACGGAATGAAGAAAGCCATTCCCGACATACATATCGAGTTCAACCGCTATCGTTCCGATGCGGTCGTTCCGGATCCGGACGCAATCGACGATCAGATCGTTGATATCGATCCCCGAAAATCGTACGCCCTTCCTGGCACGCGCGCACCGCACATCATGCTGCGCCAAGGTGATGTCAAGATCTCCTCGCTGGATCTGTATCACGGTGAATTCGTGCTGATGGCAGGCGAAGCCGGCGAGGGCTGGATCGGAGCCGCCCGCCAAGCGAGCGAGCAAACCGGCGTGGCGATCAGGGCGCATGTGGTGGGTAGTCCGGGGTCAGGAGAAAAGCTGACGGATCTGCCGCCGTATCGCGAGAAGATTTCGTCGCTCTTCACGCCAGCCTTTCCGGTGGCCTACGGGATCGAGCCATCCGGGGCCGTGCTGGTACGTCCGGACGGCTACGTGGCGTGGCGTCAGAAGGCCTTCATGCCGGATGCGGCAGCATCGCTGTCAGGCGCGCTCACGCGCGTCCTCTGCCGCTGACACCTTTCGTCGATCAATCGGAGATCTACCATGCCGACACGCATTCACGTCGTATTCTACAGTATGTATGGACACATGCATAAAATGGCCGAGGCCGTCGCCGCCGGCGCAGGGGCCATCGAAGGCACCGAAGTCACCCTCCTGCAGGTGCCGGAGCTTGTTCCTGATGACGTCCTGCTGCTCAGCGGCGCGCGCGAGACGCGTGCAGCTTTCGCAACAGTGCCAGTCGCCGAGCCCGGCAAGCTTGCGGAAGCTGATGCGATCATCTTCGGCACGCCGACCCGGTTCGGAAATATGTGCGCGCAGATGCGCAATTTCCTCGATCAGACCGGGCCGCTATGGGCGAGCGGCTCCCTGGTCGGGAAGGTCGGTAGCGTATTCACCAGCACGGCGTCTCAGCACGGAGGACATGAAACCACGATCACGAGCTTTCATACCACTTTGCTTCACCACGGCATGGTGATCGTCGGCGTTCCTTACACCGAGCAGCGATTGGTCGAGATGGACGAGATTTCGGGCGGTAGCCCTTACGGAGCCTCGACGTTGACCGGCGGCAATGGTGCTCGCCAGCCCAGCAAGAACGAACTCGCCATCGCCCGCTTTCAGGGCATGCATGTTGCGGACATCGCCAACAGGCTCAACGGCAGTCATTGGCGCAAGGCCTGATGCATTGAAGCTATCGGACCTGTGCCGGGTTGGTTAAACCTGCCCGGCATAGAGTTGTCATTCGGCCCCAGTGAACCGGGATATTCCCACTAAGGTACCCTGGCAATTTTGCTGCAGCGCACTGGCGCTGGCATCTCATTTCGCCGCGACTGCCTGCAGCGACATAACGTGGCGGATCTTGGCCCAGCCGCATCACGAAGTTGCGTTTTTGGATGGCAGTCACGCGCCGATCACATTTGTGGTGCGCGCAGTTTCCAATTCAACATAGACTATTTCTAAGGGAGTCGAACGACCCCACATAAATTGCGCAAGCACGCCCGCCGGAAATGATGCGGGCGGCAGAACTGAGGGTGGAATGGGAATCAATCAAGGCCCGATCAGTCTCGATCAGAAATACACCCAGGGTTCAGGTCATATTTTCCTCACCGGCATCCAGGCGCTGGTGCGGCTGCCGATGGCGCAGGTGCGGCGGGACCGGGCGGCCGGGCTCAACACCTCGGCTTTCGTCACCGGCTATCGCGGCTCGCCGCTCGGCGGCTACGACCAGCAGCTCATGGCTGCGCGAAAACATCTCGATCAATATGGCATCAAGTTTCAACCCGGCGTGAACGAGGATCTGGCCGCCACCGCGATCTGGGGCACCCAGCAGCTCAATCTGTCGCCCGGCGCCAATTACGACGGCATCACCGGCATCTGGTATGGCAAGGGGCCGGGCGTCGATCGCTGCGGCGACGTGTTTCGTCACGGCAATGCGGCAGGCTCCGCCGCGCATGGCGGTGTGCTGTGCCTGGCCGGTGACGATCACGGCGCGAAATCATCCACTGTGCCGCATCAGTCCGATCACGCCTTCATCTCGGCGCTGATGCCTTATCTCTACCCGTCGTCGATCCATGAGATCATCGACATGGGCCTGCTCGGCATCGCCATGTCGCGCTATTCCGGCTGCTGGGTCGGCATGAAGGTGATCACCGAGACGGTGGAAACCACGGCAGAGATCAATCTCAATGACGAGATGACACCCTTCAAGATTCCCACCGATTTCGAGATGCCGCCCGGCGGTCTCAACCTGCGCTGGCCCGACGATCGCTATGCGCAGGATCGCCGCCTGCAGGATTATAAGGGCTTTGCCGCGATCGCCTTCGCGCGCGCCAACAATATCAACCGCGTCACCATCGATAGTCCCAATGCACGCTTCGGCATCATGGCGTCCGGGAAGAGCTATGAGGATGTGCGGCAGGCGTTGCGCGAACTGGGGATCACCGAACAGGTCGCTGCGCGCATTGGTCTGCGCCTCTACAAGATCGGCATGCCGTGGCCGCTGGAGCCGGAAGGCGTGCGCAAGTTCGCGGTGGGTCTTGAAGAGATCTTCATTGTCGAGGAACGTCGCGAGATCGTCGAGAACCAGGTCAAGCAGGAGCTGTTCAACTGGCGCGACGATGTGCGGCCGCGCATCGTCGGCAAGATGGATTCGCATGATCAGCGTTTCCTGCCTTTTGCGGAAGAACTGAGCGTCGCCAAGCTTGCGACATCGATGGTCGATCGCCTGCTGGCGATGGAGATCGATCCGGAGATCGCAGCACTGCTGCGCGCCAAGGCCGACTGGTTTTACGGTCGCGAGGCATCGCAGGTCCAGAACGTCGTGCCGATCACGCGCACGCCGTATTTCTGCTCAGGCTGCCCTCATAATACGTCCACCAAGGTGCCGGAAGGCTCGCGCGCGCTCGCGGGCATCGGCTGCCACTTCATGACGCTGTGGATGGACCGCAATACCGAGACCTTCACCCATATGGGCGGCGAGGGCGTGCCATGGACCGGCATCGCGCCCTTCACCAAGGAAAAGCACATCTTCGCCAATCTCGGCGACGGCACTTACTTTCATTCCGGCTCGCTGGCGATTCGGCAGTCGATCGCGTCCAAGGCGAATATCACCTACAAGATCCTCTATAACGACGCCGTCGCCATGACCGGCGGCCAGAAGCATGACGGCGAACTGTCGCCGCAGCAGATCACCTTCCAGCTCCACTCCGAAGGCATCCGCGCGATCTATCTCGTGTCGGAGAGTCCGGATGCTTATCCGGCCAGCTCCATCGCACCGGGCACCAAGCTTGCGCATCGCGACGAGCTCGATCGCGTGATGAAGGAATGCCGCGAGATCGAAGGCTGTTCGGCCATCGTCTTCGTGCAGACCTGTGCGGCCGAAAAACGCCGCCGTCGCAAGAAGGGCATCCTGGAAGATCCGCAGCGTCGCGTGATCATCAATCCCGCGGTCTGCGAAGGCTGCGGCGATTGTTCGGTGCAGTCGAACTGTATCTCGGTGGAGCCGCTGGAAACCGAACTCGGCCGCAAGCGGACCATCAACCAGTCGAGCTGCAACAAGGACTATTCCTGCCTCAAGGGCTTTTGCCCGTCCTTCGTCAACGTCGATGGTGGCAAGCTGAAGCGGAAGGCGCCGGTGGAGCTCGGCAATATCGGCGAACTGCCGGAGCCGGCGTCGCGGCCGACGCTGGATCGTCCGTACAATGTCGCTGTCGGCGGTGTCGGCGGCACCGGTGTCCTCACCATCGGCGCGCTGCTCGGCATGGCCGCGCATATCGAGGGCAAGGCCTCGATGATCCTCGACATGTCCGGCCTGGCGCAGAAGGGCGGCGCGGTGCTGAGCCATGTGCGGCTCGCCAATGACACCGCCGAGGTGACCTGTTCGCGCATCGTCACCGGCGGCGCCGATCTCCTGATCGCCGCCGACGAGGTGGTGGCGATCGCCAAGGAGACGATCTCGCTGTGCGAGAGCGAGCGCACCACGGGTATCGTGAACACGCATCTGATTCCGATCGCCGACTTCGTCCGCAACCGCGATTTCAACTTCCAGCGCGGCCGCGTCAATGACGTGCTGTCGATGGCGTTGCGCAAGACATCGACCTTCCTCGATTTCACCAAGGCGGCCGAAGGTCTGCTCGGCGACAGCATCGCGACCAACATGATGATGATGGGCTATGCCTATCAGCAGGGCCTGCTGCCGCTGCAGGTCAAGTCCATCCATCAGGCGATCGAGCTCAATGGCGTCTCGATCAAGATGAACATGCTGGCGTTCCAGCTCGGCCGTCTTGCCGCTCACGATCCGGCACGTCTGGCGTCCATGCTCAAGGGCAGCGACGGCGTCGCCGCGCCGAAGACACAGGATGAGATGTCGCTGGACGAGATCATCGCCCATCGCAGCGCAATGCTCACCGACTACCAGAATGTGAAACTGGCAGAGGCGTATCGCACGACGGTGGGACAGGTGCGCGACGCCGCGCTGCGCGGCGGCTATGACGATGCGCTGCCGCGGGCGGTGGCGATCAACTATGCAAAACTGCTCGCCTACAAGGACGAGTATGAAGTGGCGCGGCTCTATACTGATGGCCGTTTCGAAAAGCAGCTGCGCGACCAGTTCGAGGGTGATTTCAAGATCCACTTCAATCTGGCACCGCCGATGCTGCCCGGCACGGATGCGTCCGGCCGTCCGAAGAAGCGCGCTTTTGGTGCGTGGATGATGCCGCTGTTCAAGCTGCTGGCTGGTGCACGCGGTCTGCGCGGCACGCCGCTGGATGTGTTCGGCTACAGCGCCGACCGCAAGATCGAGCGCGATCTGATCGCGGGCTACGAGAAGGATATCGCGACGGTGCTGGAGCTGTTGTCGCCGGCGAATGTCGAGATCGCGGTGGAGCTGCTGTCGCTGCCCGACACGATCCGCGGCTATGGTCCGGTGAAGGAAGCGGCGGTGGAGGCGGCGAAGGCACGTTATGCGGGGCTGGCGAAGGACCTGGTGAACCCGCCGCCGGTGCCACGGCAGATCGCGGCGGAGTAGGTGTGCCGTAGGGCGGATGAGCCGAAGGCGTCATCCGCCGGCCGAGTGCATCGCTGAAACTCCGCGGCGGATGACGCTTCGCTCATCCGCCCTACGTTCTACACCCCGATATTATCGATCAGCCTTGTCTTGCCGAGCTTCGCCGCCACAATGAGCCGCACCGGCCCGTCCTTCATCGACGCAATCTTCGCCAGCGTCTCGCTATGCCGTGCCTCGAAATAATCGAGCACGAACCCCGCCGCGGTGATCATCGCGGCACCACCCGCCAGTGCAGTCTCGACATCGTCGCCGGCCTTCAACCGCTTCGCCGTGTCCTTCATCGCCTTGTACAGCACCGGCGCCGTCGCGCGGTCTTCGGGCGAGAGATACACATTGCGTGAGGACATCGCGAGGCCGTCGCGTTCGCGCACGGTGGTGGCGCCGATCACCTTGACGCCGAGATCGAGATCCCGTGCCATTCGCGTCACCACTTTCAACTGCTGAAAATCCTTCTCGCCGAAGAACGCCATGTCAGGGCGCACCTGTGTGAACAGTTTTCCGACCACGGTGGCGACGCCGCCGAAGAAATGCGGGCGGAAGCGATCTTCGAGATCAGCGGTGGCAGGGCCTTCGGTGACAATCTTGGTCGCGAAGCCTTCGGGATACATGACCTTGGCGTCGGGATTCCAGACGAGGTCGGCGCCGGCCTCGGTCAGTTTGGCGAGATCGCTCTTCCAGGTGCGCGGATAGGCGCCAAAATCCTCGGTGGGGGCGAACTGGGTCGGATTCACGAAGATCGACACCACCACCTTGTCGCAGCGGCGCTGGGCGAGCCGGACCAGTGAGATGTGGCCGTCATGCAGCGCGCCCATGGTCGGCACCAGGCCGATGGTGGCCTTGCGTGCGCGGAGGCCATCCGTGGCGCGGCGAAGCGTGGGGAGGGTGCGGGCAATGAGGGGGGCGCGACGGGGCATGTTGGCTCGTTATCGTTGGCGTCGTGGCAAGGCGGGCGCGTCTGCTTAGCAAAGCCCGTATGGGTGCGCCAAGCCTCGCTGTGGTGTTCCGATGCCGCGGGCATTCGCCGGATTCATCATTAAGACCATCGGCTGCGACCTCCGGTACCTTCGGGTCCGCATTTTCCTTGACGCTCGAACAGCTCTGCTTTGATGGTGAGGCAAGGATTCAATCGATGTTGATGCAGAGCGCACAGCAATCCGGCACGGCGCATGTCATCGTGCTGGGTAATGAGAAAGGCGGGTCGGGCAAGTCCACGACCGCGCTTCACATCGCCGTGGCCTTGCTCAAGGCCGGCCAGCGTGTCGCCACCATCGATCTCGATTGCCGCCAGCGCAGCTTTACGCGCTACATCGATAATCGTCGCACATGGGCCGCGCAGGCAGGTTTGGCGCTCGAAGTGCCCGAGCACTATTGCCTGCAGCTCGGCGGCAGCATGCAGATTGCCGAGAACGAGTCATTCGAGCTCGAACAGTTTGCGCAAGCGATGGCGGCCGTCGAGCGTACGCACGACTTCATCGTGATCGATACGCCGGGCAGCGACACCTTCCTGATGCGTCTGGCGCATTCGATGGCGGATACGCTGGTCACGCCGATCAATGACAGCTTTCTCGATTTCGATGTGCTCGGCACCGTCGATCCCGCGAACTACACGGTGACCGGCGAAAGTCATTATGCGCAAATGGCGCGTGATTCCAGGCGCAAGCGCCGTCAGCACGATGGCTCCTCCACCGACTGGATCGTGGTGCGCAACCGGCTCTCGATGCTTGGCTCGCGCAACAAGATGCTGGTCGCCGGCGTGCTGGACGAGCTTGCTTTCCGACTAGGCTTCCGCCCGGTGGACGGGCTGGCCGAGCGAGTGATGTATCGCGAATTCTTCCCGCGTGGTCTGACGGCCCTCGACGACCTCAACGAGGCCACGCTCGGCCGCCGCCCGAGCATGGGCCACGTCACTGCCCGCGAAGAAGTGGTGGAGCTGCTCCGCAAACTCAAATTACCGCTCGACGAGCGTGGTCGCCGCCGGGCCGCGAACCGGGCGGAATGGGCATCGCAGGCCGTCGGGCCACTCGACCTGCACGATATCGTCGATCCCTGATGCAATCAGTCGATTTCTTAAGCGATTGAAATATTTAAAATTTTAACTGTCGGCCTAAGCCGTTACAGCGATTTCACGGGTACTATGGCCCTGAACCGTGGAACGTGAGCTGCATTTCACAGTTGATTCATCGTCGAGATGCGACCGAGTTTGGAACGTCGTTCCCTTGCGAAAACGGGCCAAATTCGCTGAATTCAATCGTGGCTTTTCTTCGCAACTGCACAAGAAAGGGATGCGGCGCACAATGTTACGGCGCGAGATTCACAACATTTAGTCTTTCTGTCACGGCGCTGTGACATATATGCTGTTCAAGCAGCGGTCATTGTCATCCACCGATCACAATCATCGCAGCCTTGAACCGGCGAGCGTCCTCTGAGGGATCATGCCGAGGGACCGAACATGAAACGCGGACTACTGATTCTGCTTTCGGTTTGCGTACTGACCGCTGTCGCGTATTTCACCGCGAGCAAGTGGGCGATCCGCCATGAGACGCTGACATTCTTCGACAAGTCGCGTGGCCGTGAGATCCAGGTTGATATCGCCGTCCGCCGCGACAAGGAAATGCAGGCCAATGCCGGCATGATCACGTTGCCGGTGGCGATCCTCAATCACGGCAACACCGTCAAGTTCACCGAATACTCGTTCCTCGCAAACGTGTTTGCTGCGCGCGGCTATATGGCCGTGAGCATCCAGCATGATCTGGCGACGGACGCGCCGCTCGTCACCAAAGTTGGTGAAGTCTATGTCGGCCGCCTGCCGGTCTATGAGCGCGGCGTCGAAAATATCAAATTCGCGGTCAAGGAGCTCAAGAAGATTCAGCCGAGCTCCGATTACGATCATCTGACGCTGGTCGGTCATTCCAATGGCGGCGACATCTCGATGTTCTTCGCCAAGGAATATCCGGACGAAGTGAAGAAGGTCGTGACGCTGGATAATCTGCGCGTGCCGTTCATGACCGACGGAAAGTTCAAGATCCTGTCGTTCCGTTCGCATGATGCGGTGTTCAAGCCCGATCCCGGCGTGGTGCCCGATGACGACGTCTGCGAGAAGGCCGGCATCACCGTCGTCAACACCGGTGCCCAGCACACGGATATGAGCGACCGCGGACCGGAGGCGCTGAAAGAGAAGATCCAGGGTCTGCTGTCCAAGTTCCTGGACGACGATAGCAAGCTGTCGCCGGTCAGCGGCAAGCCGCAGATCCTGCAGAAGCCGGCCGCTGCGCCTGCCCAGCAGAGCATGGTGACCGAGCCGGACAAGCTCGCGCGGTATACGCCCAGCGTGAATTGATCTGACGCGGTCATCGCCGCGTGTTAGGTTGAGGCATGTCAGACCTGTTCGATCAGACAATTGCCAAGGTGAAGGAACTGTCCGCTGAGGAGCAGGAACAGGCCGCGTATGCCTTGATCGACTATCTGGATAGCAAGGACAAGTTCGAGCTATCGGATGAGCAGTTGGCAGAAATTGATCGCCGTATTGCCGATCCTGATCGGATCTTGATCTCCTACGAAGAGGCCTGGCGCCGTTTGGGACTCCAAGACTAGTCGGGCCCGTCATGAAGATTGTCTTCGACGACAAGGCAATCTCCGACCTTCAGGCTATTCGCGAATGGATCGCGCAAGACAGTCCCGATAGGGCCACAAAAGTACTTGAACGTATTCGTCGTGCAATCAGCGTCCTCGATCGCTTTCCGGAGCGCGGGCGTCGAGGGCGGCATCCGGAAACCCACGAGCTTATCGTGCCCAAACTTCCGTATCTCGTTGTGTATCAAATTCGCAAGGACGTCGGCCAAATCATCATTGCCTCGGTTTTGCACATGGCTCGGGATCGTTCCATGATGGGCCGTTGATGGCTTGCATATCCTGAAGAGAGAGCTTCGCTGGCGCGCGGCGCTTCCAACCCCGCCCGCAACCGACTAATGATCGCGCATGGCCACACTGATCGCCGGCGCTGTCGCCGTTTTCGTTCTCTACATGCTGCTGCAGCTGCTTCGCACCGCGAATCCGGCGATGCTGGCGCGCGCCACCAAGATTGGTGGCGGGGTTCTGTGCCTGGCCGCCGCCGCTTTCACCGGGTTGAGGGGCGAGTTCTGGGTCGCCATCCCGATCGGGTTATTTGGCGCTGGCCTGCTTGGCTGGGCGCCGTTCGGCGGCGGGCTGGCCGAACGAGAGCTTGACCGCCGGTTTCCCGGCTGGCGTCAGCACGCGCAGGGCAACGCGGCAGGGCGGAACGACCGGAGCGCGGCGTCGGGCAAAATGTCGGACGAGGAGGCCTATCAGATCCTTGGCGTGAAGCCGGGGGCGGGGCGTGACGATATCAGCCGGGCTCATCGATCCCTGATGAAGAAACTGCATCCCGACCAGGGGGGCTCGACGTACCTCGCGGCTCGCGTCAACGAGGCCAAGGATACTCTGTTTCGCACGCATCGCAGCTAACTCCAGAACGCTTTACGCTACTGACTGCGAGTGGATTCCGTTGCTCTGTGGGACGCCCCGTCGCCTGCCGTTGTTCGGCGGTCGATCATTCCCCGTCTGACTTTTGTAGTCGGGATTTCTTGACGAGACGTTGCCCGTACGAGGAATTGTTTACCCTGAAACGCAAAACGGCCGGGACATCGTCCCGGCCGTTTGTCGTTGTCGCGCCGTGTGTGGCGGCGATCAGTTCTTGATCGTGATGCAGGGGATGTCCGAGCGCTTCAGCGCCTTGCAGGCCGTCTCCGCCTGGTCGCGGTCGAGGCCGGCGAAGCGGGCGCGATAGAGTTTTCGCGATCCTGCGCCCACCGTCTCGGTGAAGGGATCGGCCTTGCCGAGTGCGCCGCGTGCGCTGTCGCGGGCGGCATCGAGGCGCGACTTCGCCTCGCTTTCGCTGCCCAGCGCGCCGACCTGGATGATCCAGCCGGAATGGGCTGCGGTGGGCTTGATGGAGCCCGCCTGCTGGACCGCCTGAGGGGCAGGCGCAGGAGCCGGAGCCGCTGCCGGAGCGGCATAGGCCATGGCGGTGCCGCCATGCTGGGCGCCAGAGGCGGGGAGGACGCCGAGAATCCCATTGCCGGTGCCATGCCCGGCGGGCTGGCGCGGCATCTCGGAGCGGGCATAGAGCGAATTGGTGGTCTCGGGAGAGCGGGCGGTCGGCTCGGCGGAGGCCGACGTCGAGTTGGTTGCCACCGGCGCATCCGTGCCCGCCGAGGCGACGCGATACTGGCCCGACTTGACCTGGACGGTGCGAACGCGAACCGGCTTCATCGGCTCGGCCGAGCCCGGAATGGTCGAGATCGGCTCCGACTGGATTACGCCGCTATTGAGCGGGCCGGTGTCCGGCTTGCGTGCCTGTGGCACGGCTGCAGGCGGCACGGCGGCAGTTGCTGCCGCAAGGAACGAGCGGTTGGGAATGGCGGCGGCTGCGGCCGGGCGGGCAGGGGCGGGCTCAGGCGCGGCAACCGGTTCGGCTGACGGCGGCGCTGCGGAAGCGACCTGGATCGCGCCATTGACCTGCTTGGTCTCGGTCGGGCGCGACTTGGCCTCGACCTCGGCGACCTCGGTCGCGGATTCCGCCGGGCTGCGCTCGGTGATGGCGGCCACGGTGCGGCGGTTGGCGCCCTTTTCCAGATTGTCAGCGAGCAGGGTGCGCATGGCCGCATCGCGCGAGCCACCGCTGCGGCCGCCGAGCACGACACCGACCAGGAAGCGGTTGCCGCGCTTCATGGAGGACACGAGGTTGAAGCCGGAGGCGCGGGTGTAGCCGGTCTTGATGCCGTCCACGCCTTCGACCGAGCCGACCAGGCGATTGTGGTTGCGGATGTTGCGGCCACGGAAGTTGAAGGAGGCGGTGGCAAAATAGCGATAATAGCGCGGGAAGCGATCCTGGATGGCGCGGCCGAGCGTCGATTGATCGCGCGCGGTAGTGACCTGCGCATCATCAGGAAGGCCCGAAGCATTGCGATACACGGTGCGGCTCATGCCGAGCGCGCGCGCCTTCTTGGTCATCAGCTTGGCAAAATCGTCTTCGTCGCCGGCGATGGCTTCGGCAATCACGACGGCGGCGTCATTGGCCGAGCGGGTGACGAGGCCCTTGATGGCGTCCTCGACGCGGAGCGTCTGGCCGGGGCGCAGGCCAAGCTTGGTGGGGGATTGTGACGAGGCGTGCTGCGAGACGTCCATCTCGGAGTCGAGCGTGATCTTGCCCTGTTCGAGCTTCTCGAACAGCATATACAGCGTCATGATCTTGGTGAGCGATGCCGGGTGGCGCAGCGAGTCCGGGTTGGTCGCCTGCAGCACGGCGCCCGAATTGCCATCGACGATGATGGTCGCGAAAGCCGGGTTGTAGCTGGAGACCCGGGAGATTTTTGCCTTGCCCGATTTGTGCCGGCGGCGGGCATCCGCGGTGTCCACCGTGAAGGCGACAGCAATGCTGATGGTTGCAAGCCCCAATACGCACGCACGAAGGGTGCGCGACGAAGCAAACGTTGTGCGAAGCATGGACTTCCCCGTCAGATCGGTCTCATTCCCCCACCGGTAAGGCTAAATTATGCCCGGCAACCGGAGGTTCGTCTCAGTTTTTCTGGTCGGCCTGAGCGCGCTCTCGACGGAAGGCAATAAAGATCTCGCCATTCTGGCTAAGAGCATGTGCTCACGCAGTTTTTAGGCCTTGCGGCCAATACGCACCAATGCAGGGAATCAGGGTAGGCGGCCCGGGTTGCCAAACAGTTAAGCAAATCTTGCGCTGCATCCCCGGATTCATGGCAAATGCCGGTATTTGTGCATTGCACGCAATTCTTGACCGAATTGTGCATTGCGGGATAGATGCAGGTTGCGCCACCCGGGCGGGAACCAGTTTCCGCCCGCCCCTGCAGTCCGGGAAAGGATTCACATGATCAAGCTCGAAGATTTCCAGCAATACGGCCAGGAGCACTTCGCCAGCGCCGTTGCGTCGGCGGCAGAGATGGGCAGCAACGCGCAGGCCATCGCGACCGCAGTTGGCGATTATGCCAAGAAGTCGATCGAGGATGGCAATGCCATGGTGACCGAACTGGCCACCGTCAAGTCGATGGAAAAGGCGCTCGAGATCCAGAGCGACTACGCCAAGATCGCCTATGAGAATTTTGTTGCCGAAGGTCAGAAGATCGGCGGCCTGTATGCGGATCTGGCCAAGCAGGCCTGCAAGCCGTTCGAAGGTTTCATGGCCAAGATGACGTCGGCTGCCTGAGAGCAGGGATCATCAGAAAACAAAACGCCCGGCCATCTGGCCGGGCGTTTTTCGTTTGGGGTGTGCTGCGCGTCCTAGCGCGAGACGCGAAGCGCATTGAGCGAGTTGCCGATCGCCTGGAAGGCGGTGGCGATGCCGGCGGCCGTCGTGGTGGCGAAGAATTGACCGGAGTCGGCGCAGTATTTGAGAACGGCAAAATCAGGGCCGCCGTCGGTGTTGACCTGAATGGTGTAGATGGTCGTCTTGCGCTTGCCATCGACCATTTCGGCTTTGATATTGTCGCAAAGGATCTTCTGCCGCGCATCGACTTCCGGCGAATTGCTGCTGCCGTTGCCGTACCAGCGGTTCTTGGTGTTGTCGCCATCGGACAACAGGATGATTGCATCCGTATATTTGTAGTTCGAGTCCTTGGTCGGAGCCGGGAACGGATCGCCGCCAACCTGCAGCGTGCGCCACGCCCATGCCATGCCGATCGACTGGTTGGTCGCGCCGTTTGGTGACAGATCGTCGATCTTGTCCTTCAGCTTTTGCGTGTTGGTGGCGCCATAGGCCGTGGTCATGCCCAGAATGGGGTCGGGGCAAGCGTTATACTGATTGGCCGGATAGCGCGTTGACGAAGACGTCGGTGCGTCATTTGTGGTGTCGTAGGGTTGATCACGATCTGTGACGCAGCCGTTCCAGCCGCTGTGATCCGCAGTCTGCCAGACCCATTTGTTGTTCTTGTAGGTCCAGTAGCCGTTGGAATCATCCCAGTCGTCCCATTTGAGCCACGAGGCGTCTTTGTTGCTCGAGCCCACATTGACCATCTGTGCGAAGGGCACGATCGAAATATAGACATCTTCGGTCATGCGCGACGCCGAGCTCAACGTATCGACCAGGCTCTTCGCCGCCTTTTTCATTTCAGTCATCTTGTTGCTCGACGCCATCGAGCCCGTCACGTCGAGCGCCATGGCGATGCGCATGCGCGTCGAGCCCCATGTGGTGGTCGAACCACCATTGATGGTCATCTGGGGGAAGCCGACCATCTTCATGAAGTCGGTGGGCACGGTGCCGGAACCGTTCAGGGTCACGGTCGAGCCGCTCTTGGTGTTGGTGGTGTAAGTCGCGGTGACGGTGATCGGGCTGGACGCGCTATTGGTGTAGAGCGCGTTGAAATAGGTGGTGGCCTTGGCCGAGATTTCTGCGGTCGACATCGACGGATTGGAGCCGAGATCCTTCGACACCATCAGCGCGGCTGAGTCCAACGCCACCTTCATCGATGACCGGGCCGCCGTCGTGCGCGAATAGTCGATGGCGGCGCCGACGAAGCCGAGCAGGGGCACCAGCGACACGGCGAAGATCATTGCCACATTGCCGCGCTCGTTGCGGGCGAACCGCCGAGCCGCGTTGCGCGCCTTGTCTGAAATCGATGGGATGAACATGGTGACCGCCAAAATGGTTTGATGCCGGTCATTTCGCGGTACGTGGCTAAACGGGTGGTAAAGGTCTCCTCGGAAAATCGGTAAAAGGCTCTGTATTGGTAGCCGGGGATGCGGGTGTTCGGTATCATCCTGAACAGCCGCTAAACCGGGGATATGGTTCAGCCGTGCAATTGCGCAGAATCCGTTAACCTTTGGGCGACCGGGCTGTGGGGCGTTCCACGGGCGGATATTCCGGGTGCGCTTGCGAGGGGACGGAGCCGGACCCATATTGGCCATGCCGTTTCAGCTTCGGCAGGCGCCTGGGAGGCCGTTTTCGGCTAAATCCTTGCGGCGACAGTGTGGCCGCCTGGCGGCCGTCTTTCGAAGCGGGCGGGGAAGCAATTCCGGGGGACGCAGCCTGCGCAGGGCTGGCCAATCCCCGGCGGGGACTTTTATACAGGCGCCATGCTGCAGACAGTTTCGACATCCGAGCCCGAGAACCATCCGTGGCCGTCCATCTGGACGCTGCGACCTGATGTGCAGGCCGTTATCCGCGCCAAAACCAGTGCGATGGCAGATGACGATAATCAGTCCGGCGGGCCGGGCGGTCCGAACACGTCGGTCATCACCAAGACCAAGCCGAAAACCAAGCGGCCGAATCTGTATCGCGTGCTGATCCTGAACGACGATTACACGCCGATGGAATTCGTCGTCCACGTGCTGGAGAAGTTCTTCCAGAAGGATGTGGAAGCGGCGACGCAGATCATGTTGCACGTCCATCATCACGGCATCGGCGAGTGCGGCGTATTTACTTATGAGATCGCCGAAACCAAAGTGACGCAGGTGATGGATTTCGCGCGCAAGCACCAGCATCCCCTGCAATGCGTGATGGAAAAGAAATAACGCCACGCTGGCCCCGAAAAGGGGAATGGGACTTGCATCGATTCCAGATTGGCCTCGATGCGCCAAACTGCTCGGACATGAGTCGCCTGACGTCATAAATTGCGCTTTGCCGGCACGAATGACGGCACTGAACGATCGGTGCTGGAACCGGCCTTTCGCCACGATCTTGCATCACTATATGCAGAAAGGTTCTTGTTGCCTGCGAGGGCAACGATGGCCATGATGGTGGGGGCCAAAGAGGACGCGGAATGCCAACTTTTTCTCAAAGCCTAGAACAATCGCTGCACAGGGCGCTCTCGATCGCGAATGAGCGCCATCACCAATATGCGACGCTGGAACATCTCCTGCTGTCGCTGGTGGATGACTCGGACGCAGCAGCGGTGATGCGGGCCTGCAGTGTCGATCTCGACAAGCTGCGCGGCAGTCTCGTCAATTATCTCGAAACCGAATTCGAAAACTTGGTGACGGATGGCAGCGATGACGCCAAGCCGACCGCCGGCTTCCAGCGCGTGATCCAGCGCGCGGTGATTCATGTGCAGTCGTCCGGTCGCGAGGAAGTGACCGGCGCCAATGTGCTGATCGCGATCTTCGCCGAGCGCGAGAGTCACGCCGCGTATTTCCTGCAGGAGCAGGACATGACGCGCTACGACGCGGTCAATTACATCAGCCATGGCATTGCCAAGCGTCCGGGTGTCTCGGAAGCGCGGCCGGTGCGCGGTGTCGATGAAGAGACCGAGACCAAGGGCGGCGACGACACCAAGAAGAAGGGTGAGGCGCTCGAGACCTATTGCGTCAATCTCAACAAGAAGGCCAAGGACGGCAAGATCGATCCGGTGATCGGACGCACGTCCGAGATCAACCGCGCGATCCAGGTGCTGTGCCGCCGGCAGAAGAACAATCCGCTGTTCGTCGGCGAAGCCGGTGTCGGCAAGACGGCGATCGCCGAAGGCCTGGCCAAGCGCATTGTCGATAGCGATGTGCCGGAAGTGCTGGAGGCCGCCACCGTGTTCTCGCTGGACATGGGCACGCTGCTTGCCGGCACGCGCTATCGCGGCGATTTCGAAGAGCGCCTCAAGCAGGTGCTGAAGGAACTGGAAGCGCATCCCAATGCGATCCTGTTCATCGACGAAATCCACACGGTGATCGGCGCTGGCGCCACTTCCGGCGGTGCCATGGATGCATCGAATCTGCTGAAGCCGGCGCTGGCTTCGGGCGGCATCCGCTGCATGGGCTCGACCACTTACAAGGAATATCGCCAGCATTTCGAGAAGGACCGCGCGCTGGTGCGGCGCTTCCAGAAGATCGACGTCAATGAGCCGACGGTCGATGACGCAATCCTGATCCTCAAGGGCCTCAAGCCTTACTTCGAGGATTACCACAAGCTGAAATACACCAACGAGGCCATCGAGGCTGCTGTGCAGCTGTCGTCGCGCTACATCCATGACCGCAAGCTGCCGGACAAGGCGATCGACGTGATCGACGAATCCGGTGCGGCGCAGATGCTGGTGACCGAGAGCAAGCGCAAGAAGACCATCGGCATCAAGGAAATCGAGACCACGATCGCGACCATGGCGCGCATCCCGCCCAAGACCGTGTCGAAGGACGATGCCGAGACGCTCAAGCATCTCGAAGGGACGCTGAAGCGTGTGGTGTTCGGCCAGGACAAGGCCATCGAGGCGCTGACGGCATCGATCAAGCTGGCGCGTGCCGGCCTGCGCGAACCGGAGAAGCCGATCGGCTCCTATCTGTTCTCGGGCCCGACCGGCGTCGGCAAGACCGAAGTGGCGAAACAGCTGGCATCGTCGCTGGGTGTCGAGCTGATCCGCTTCGACATGTCCGAATATATGGAGCGGCACACCGTGTCGCGCCTGATCGGCGCGCCTCCCGGATATGTCGGCTTCGATCAGGGCGGCCTGCTCACCGATGGCGTGGATCAGCATCCGCATTGCGTGGTGCTGCTCGACGAAATCGAGAAGGCGCATCCGGATCTCTACAACGTGCTCCTGCAGGTCATGGATCACGGCCGGCTGACCGATCACAACGGCAAGCAGGTCAATTTCCGCAACGTCATCCTGATCATGACGACCAATGCCGGTGCGGCCGACATGGCGCGTGCAGCCTTCGGCTTCACCCGCAGCAAGCGGGAAGGCGATGATCATGAGGCGATCAACCGCCAGTTCGCACCGGAATTCCGCAACCGTCTCGACGCCATCGTGTCGTTCGGCCATCTGAATTCCGACGTCATCGGCATGGTGGTGGAGAAGTTCGTGCTGCAGCTGGAAGCCCAGCTGGCGGACCGCGACGTCACCATCGAACTGTCCGAGCCCGCCAAGGCCTGGCTGATCCAGCACGGCTATGACGAGCAGATGGGCGCGCGCCCGATGGGCCGCGTGATCCAGGAGCACATCAAGAAGCCGCTCGCGGAAGAGCTGCTGTTCGGCGAACTCAAGAACGGCGGCCATGTCCGCGTCGTCCTCAAGAAGGGCGAGGAGGTTCTTGGCGTCGAGCAGGAGAGCATCGGCTTCGAATTCGTCGATGGTCCGGTGACACCAAAGCCGGAAAAGCTCCCGGCCAAGCGCGGCTCGGCGAAGAAGTCGAAGCCCGGCAAGGGCTCAGGCTCGTCGAAGGGGCTGGTGAAGGCGTAACGCTTTTGCGCGAGTGAAATGAAAAAGGCCGGTGAGGGATCACCGGCCTTTTTGTTTGGCTCCGTCCCTCATGGTGAGGAGGCGCGAAGCGCCGTCTCGAACCATGAGCAGGCTGGGCTCTTGAGTTTGAGGTCATCCTTCGAGACGCGCGCTGTGCGCGCTCCTCAGGATGAGGGGAGCGTGTCACTTCCCCAACAGCTTCTGGATTTCCATCTGCAGTTCGCGCTTCTTTGCTTCGCTCTTGCGCACGCGGGCGTCGAGATCGGAGGCGTCATCGCTGCGCGCGTCGTTGAACGACACGCCGACCACATTGCCCTTGGTCCAGACGATATCCGCCGTGACGGGGCGGCCGTCGCGTTCGATGGTCAGCGACATCTGCTCCTTGATCGGACGGTGGCCGAGCGGAAACTGGATGCGCGCGCCGTCTTCCGACATATCGCGCACGATGCATTCCTTGGCCTTCTGGTCCTTTGACGCAGTGGCGCCCAAGGTCACCTTGTCGCGCGGCTGTTTGCGACGGTCGTCCATGTCCTGAAATCCCCGTTTGGTTCGGGCGGACTCTACGCGGTTCCATCGGCCGGGGAAGGCTCCCGGCGTGGCCTCGCGAAGTTAACGTAAATCAAGTTTAAGATCGGCCGCCGAAAACCGGCCATAATTCACGCGGCGGTATCCTTCAGCCCTTTAGCTATCTCCTTTTGCTTGTCGAATTCGGCACGGCGGCGGGCCAGCTCTTCGGCGCTGAGCAGGGCCACATTGTTGTAATCGTTCTTCCAGGCCGGATCCTGCGCCCAGCGCAGTGGGGACTGCATGGTCGTCTGTGGTCCGACGGCGGATTCCAGCAAGCGCAGCGCCAGTTCGAGCGTCAGCGCCTGCGAGGCTTTGTCATGCGGCTTGCCGGCGGAATTGCCGAGCGGGAAATCGCTGAACAGGAAGCGCGGCACGCCCACATGTTCGACGATATCCTTGGCGCAGCCCATCACCACGGTGGGGATGCCGTTGGCTTCCAGATGCCGCGCGACGATGCTGACGGTCTGGTGGCAGACCGGGCAGTTCGGCACCAGCACGGCGGCGTCGATGCCGTCGGCCTGCGCACGGGCGAGGATCTCCGGCGCATCGGTTTCCGACGTGACGCGGTGGCTGCGATTGGTCGGCGCGCCGAAGAAGCGCGGTGCGACTTCGCCGATGCGTTTTTGCGCCGCGGCCTGTTTGAGTGCTGCGAGGGGAAACCAGGTGCCGCTGTCGTCGGCTTTGGTGTGCACGCGGTCATAGGCGATGTGGGAGATGCGCAGGTCATGCGTCTGCGACGTATCGCCGTCATAGACCTCGTAGAACTTTGCACCGCCATTATAGATCGCGCCGGGGCCCTGATCGCCTTTGGCGGGATCGTGGGGGGCGGCAGTGGTGATGATCGCGACGCGGGCCTGCGCCAGTGGCTTCTTCAGCGACTGGAACGGGGCGTCGATATTGTGCGACCAGCGATACGGCGCGTCATAGCCGAGGGCGCGGTAATAGGCGCGGGTGCGCGCCATATACTGGATCGACACATCGTCCTGTGCCGCGCGGTCCGGGGTCTCGTTCGGAATCTCGCTCATGGTTTTCGCTCCCGCATCCGCCGTATTTGCTTCATAGCTAGCTGGTTGCAAATGACTGTTCAAGGCGCGGAACTCGCGCAGGGCCCTGCATGACGCGATGGATCACGGGAGCGATGGCGAGCCTTGCGTTGCTGCTGACAGGCACTGCGCAGGCCGAGGAGCTGCCGCTCAGCGAGCTCGCAAAACCCGGCGCCGACCGCATGTTGCCGATGCGTCCGGAGATATCGGACGCGTCGCGCGACTCCAGCGCCCGCGAGGCGATGTGCCTGATGATCGAGTCGGCGGCGCGCGCGAATGATCTGCCGCTGGAATTCTTCGCCCGTGTGATCTGGCAGGAAAGCCGTTTCCAGGCCAATGCGGTGGGGCCGGTGACGCGCAGCGGCGCACGCGCGCAAGGCATCGCGCAGTTCATGCCGGGGACGGCCGCCGAGCGGCGGCTGCTCGATCCTTTCGATCCCGTGCAGGCGCTGCCGAAATCCGCGGAATTTTTGCGCGAGCTGCGCGATCAGTTCGGCAATCTTGGTCTTGCGGCTGCGGCCTACAATGCCGGGCCGCGCCGCGTGCAGGAATGGCTCGATGGCAAAGGCTATATGCCCGGCGAGACGCGCAACTATGTCTCGGCCATTACCGGGGCTACGGTGGAGGACTGGCAGGCGACCGGCCGCAATGGCAAGGCGCCATCGCGGCCGCAGACATCGAGCTGCCGGGAATTGATGGCGCTGCTGCGGCGTGCGCCCAATCCCTTTGTCGAGCAGCTCGAAGTTCGTGTGAAACTTGGCGAGGCAAAGCCATGGGGTGTCCAGCTGTCCGCCGGCTTCAGCCGCGATCGCGCCTTGATGCAATATGCGCGGGCGATGACGCGCCTACGCACGGTGGTTGGGGATCACGATCCGAACCTCGTACGGTCGATCTTCCGCAGCCGCGGCACGCGGCCGTTCTATCAGGTGCGGATCGGCGCCGACACGCGCGAGGAAGCGAATGGCCTCTGCAGCCAGATCCACAAAGCGGGGCAGGCCTGTCTGGTGTTGCGTAACCGGGGCGCTTAGGTCGCGTTCTGCAAGCTCAGACGTTCGTGCAGCGCAGCCGCATGTTCCTTGCGCTCGCTATAGCGGTCGGTGAGATAGGCGCTGTGACCGCGCGTCAGCAGCGTGAACTTTATCAATTCCTCGGCGACATCCACGATGCGGTCGTAATAGGGCGACGGCTTCATGCGACCGTTGTCGTCGAATTGCTCATAGGCGCGTGCCACCGACGACTGGTTGGGGATCGTGATCATGCGCATCCAGCGTCCGAGCACGCGAAGCTGGTTGACGGCATTGAACGACTGCGATCCGCCGCTCACTTGCATCACCGCAAGCGTCTTGCCCTGGGTCGGGCGGACCGCGCCGATGGCAAGCGGAATCCAGTCGATCTGTGCTTTCATGATGGCGGTCATGGCGCCGTGCCGCTCCGGGCTGCACCAGACCTGACCTTCGGACCATGCAGAGAGTTCGCGTAACTCGCCGACCTTTGCATGATCGGCGGGCGCGTCGTCGGGTAAGGGCAGGCCGGACGGATTGAAGATGCGCGTCTCCGCGCCGAAGGCTTCGAGCAGACGCGCCGCTTCCTCGATTGCGAAACGGCTGAACGACCGTGCGCGCAGCGAGCCGTATAACAGAAGGATGCGCGGCTTGTGGGACACCGGCGCTGCCGACATGCGGTCGAATCCGGGCACTTCGAATGCGGTCTCCAGAATGTTGGGACAATCAGCCGGCATCGATGACCTCGCCATCTTCCTTGACGAAACGGCCGATCCGCGGATTGGGCAGGATGTCGAGCACCTGTTCCGATGGCCGACACAGACGCGTGCCTTTGTCTGTCACCACGATGGGGCGATTGATCAGAACCGGATGTGCCGCGATGGCATCGAGCAGCGCGTCGTCGCTCAGGCTGTCGTCATCGAGGCCGAGCTGCTTGTAGGCAGCCTCCTTTTCGCGGAGCAGGCTGCGCAGGGGAAGCTCCATCGCGGCGGCCAGTTCGACAAGCCGCGCACGCGTCGGTGGTGTCTTCAAATATTCGATGATGGTGGGCTCGACGCCGCTTTGCCGGATCATGGCCAGCGTGTTGCGTGAGGTGCCGCAGGAGGGATTGTGGTAGATCGTGATGCTCATGAGGATGCCTTGCTGCAAATGGCTCTGTCCGCTGGACGCAGCAGCCATGTCATGATGGCCAGCGCGAGCAGGGCGCCGGACAGTTGCGCGATGATGAAGCCGGGAAGATCGATCGGGCGGATGCCGGAGAAGGTGTTGCTGAAGGCGCGCGCGATTGCCACCGCCGGATTGGCGAAGGATGTGGAGGCCGTGAACCAGTAGGCCGCGGTGATATATAGTCCGACCAGCCATGGCAGGCTGGCGCGCTGAAAACGAAGGCCGGCCAGGATGGTGGCGACAAGTCCGAAGGTCGCGATGGTTTCCGCGAACCATTGCGCGCTGCCGGTGCGCATTTTCAACGACATCTCCATGGGGATCGCGAACATCAGATGCGCGATCAAGGTTCCGGCCAGCGCGCCTGCGATCTGGGCCAGGATGTAGAAAATTGCATCGGATGCTGTGATCTCACGCCGGAGGGCGAAGACCAGCGTCACGGCCGGGTTGAAATGCGCGCTGGAAATCGGCGAGAGAATGCTGATGAGCACGACGAGGATCGCGCCGGTTGGCAGCGTGTTGCAGAGCAGAGCGAGCGCCATGTCTCTGGTCAGCGTTTCGGCCATGATGCCGGAGCCCACCACGGTGGCAACCAGCAGCGCCGATCCCAATGCCTCAGCAAACAGTCGTCGCGAAAGATCGAAGCGCGGCATCGCTGTCGCTATGTCGTCGTTGGCTGGCATCACTCTGCTGTCGCTGCGCGCTTGACGCGTGGCGCCTTCTTGGCGGGCGCGCAGCACGGCAGCAGGCTCTCGACCAGCGGCGCGCATAGTTCGGCGCTGCCGCCGCAGCAATCCTGGATCAGGAACAGGGTCAGCTTGCGGAAGCCGTCAATGTCTGCACGATAGATGATCGAGCGGCTCTGGCGCTCGCTGCTGACGAGGCCTGCGCGGGACAGAGTTGCGAGATGCGCCGACATCGTGTTTTGCGGCACCTCCAGGAGGCGCGCAAGTTCGCCCGCCGCAAGACCCGGGGGCTCGTGCTTCACGAGCAAGCGGAACGTCTCGAGGCGGGTGACTTGCGCCAGTGCGGAGAGTGCTGCAATCGCGTCTTGTGATTTCATATATCCAGAATTATGGATACATTGGTGCATGTCAAGCGCGCGAGTCGTGGATGGGTGAAGGTCGGGAATGAGCGAGAAGCAGCTGCGGGTCATTCTCGCATTGGGCACGACGCAGACGCTGGCATGGGCTTCCAGCTACTATCTGCCGGCGATCCTCGCCAATCCGATCGCGCAGGATCTCGGCATTTCGCCGACGCTGTTCTTTGCGGCGTTTTCCGGTGCGCTGGTGATCTCGGGGCTGCTCGGCCCGCGGGTCGGGCGGCAGATCGATCGGGTCGGCGGGCGGCAGGTGCTGTCGATCTCGAATGTGACCTTCGCCATCGGGCTGGCGCTGCTCGGCAGTGCGCATTCCAGCGCGATGCTCATCGTGGCGTGGCTGTTTCTCGGCTTTGGCATGGGGCTCGGGCTCTATGACGCCGCCTTTGGCGCGCTCGGGCGCATCTTTGGCGACAAGGCCCGGCGGGCGATCACCGGCATCACCCTGATGGCCGGCTTTGCCAGCACGATCGGCTGGCCGCTCTCGGCCTGGGGGCTCGAACATATCGGCTGGCGCAACACCTGCTATGTCTGGGCCATCGCGCATCTCGTGATCGGTCTGCCGCTCAATCTCTTCTGCCTGCCGCGCGTTGAGCGGCGCGTGGTGGCGGCGGAGGCCGGGGCCAAACCGCATATTCCGATCGACCGGGCGATGGTGCTGCTGGCGATTGCCTTCGCGGCGGCATGGGCGGTGACGGGGGCCATGGCTGCGCATCTGCCGCGGATCCTCGAAAGCATGGGTGCGACCACGGTGCAGGCGGTGGCCGCAGGCGCGTTTATCGGGCCCGCACAGGTGCTGGCGCGGATCGTCGAGGCCAGCCTGCTCAGCCGGTCACATCCGCTGCTGTCGTGCCGCCTGGCCTGTGCGGCGCATCCCGTGGGCGCACTGATCATTGCCGCCATCGGCGGTCCGGCAGCAATCGTGTTTGCGATCTTCCACGGCGCCGGCAATGGCATCCTCACCATTGCGCGCGGCACGGTTCCGCTGGCGATTTTCGGGCCGCATAATTACAGCTATCGCCTTGGCCTGCTCGGCGCGCCGGCGCGGGTGGCGCAGGCGATGGCACCGCTGGCGTTCAGCCTGCTGATCGATGATCTCGGCGGCTATGTGCTTGTGGTGTCGTCCGGCCTCAGCCTGCTGGCGCTGTTGGCGCTCTGCTTGCTGAAGGTGACGCGGTTTCAACCGCATCAGCCAGGCCACGCGTGATCTGCGAGGGCCGAGGGGGATCTGCGTGATCCATGCATGCCGCGCTCTTGACCGATACGGCATTCGGCAGCCAATGGGCAGCGGGATCAATCGGACAGAAACGGACCATCGTGGCGCTGCTACCTGCACTGGACTCACCGCGATGGCAGGGGACCGCACCGGCATTTCTCTACGGCCTGCGCTCGGTGGCCACGACGATTCTCTCGGCGGTGCTGTTCGCTACCTATGTCGGCATCGGCGCGCTCGCGCATGATACGCATTTCAGCCTGTTCTGGGCGCTGCTGAGCACGTTTCTGATCTGGGCCGGTCCGGCGCAGATCATCCTGCTGGCGGCGCTCGGGTCCGGTGCCACGGCGGTTCAGGCGGCGATCGCCGTTGGTGTCAGCGGCATCCGTCTGTTTCCCATGGTGGTGTCGGTGCTGCCGATGCTGCGGGCGCCGGAGACGAAGAAGCGACAGCTGATCCTGCCATCGCATTTCATCGCGGTGACGCTGTGGGTCGAATGTTTTCGCCTGCTGCCACTGGTGCCGCGCGAGCGCCGCATCGCGTTCGTCAACGGGCTCGGCTGCGGTCTCGTGCTGACATGTCTCACGGCGACATGGATCGGCTATCATCTTGCCGCCAATCTGCCGCCGCTGTTCGGTGCTGCGATCCTGCTGCTGACGCCACTGGCGTTCCTGCTCTCGACGGCACGCAACTGCAAGAAGCTTCCCGATGTCATCGCGCTGGTGCTTGGCCTTGCGCTGTTTCCCATCGTGTCGTGGTTCAACACCGGCGTCGATATCCTGATCTCCGGCATCTCCGCCGGCACCATCGCCTATGGCGTTCATCGCTGGAGGCGAAAGTGAGCGCGTTGCAGACCTTCATCGGCGATTGGCATGCGCTTGTCATTCTCGTGCTCGCAGGCTTTCTGCCGAACGAGGTCTGGCGCATGCTCGGCCTGTGGCTTGGCGGCGGCATCGACGAAGAGGCAGACATTCTCGTCTGGGTGAGGGCGGTGGCGACCGCGATCCTTGCCGGCGTGATTGCGCAGATCCTGGTTCATCCGCCCGGCGCATTGGCGACGGTGCCGGCGCTGTTGCGTTACGGCTCTGTGCTGTTCGGGCTGCTGGTGTTTCTCGGCTTCAAGCGCTCGATCTTCGCCGGCGTGTTGTGCGGCGAGCTGATGATGGTCGGCGGGAAGTATTGGATGGGATGAAGTGCAGGGCGGATGAGCCGAAGGCGTCATCCGCCGGCCGAGTTTGTGTGGCGAAGAAAGGCGGATGA
This sequence comes from Tardiphaga sp. GW821-FHT12E02, assembly GCF_058807155.1. Lineage (NCBI taxonomy): Bacteria > Pseudomonadati > Pseudomonadota > Alphaproteobacteria > Hyphomicrobiales > Nitrobacteraceae > Tardiphaga > Tardiphaga sp. GW821-FHT12E02. The sequence continues at coordinate 4,119,229 of NZ_JBXAQK010000001.1, read as the reverse complement.
CGCTGCACTCATCCGCCCTACGGCCGGCGCTCTTGTCTCACTATCCAAACACGATAGTCTCTCCCCCAAGCAAACAAGAATGCCTCGGGAGAAACCATGACATCGCGCCTGCGCTCCGCACTGCTATCCACGCTCGTCATCGCCGCAACAGTGGTCGCCGCTCCGCTCGCCCGCGCAGCGGAATATCCGACGCGTGCGATCAAGCTTGTCGTGCCTTATGCCGCGGGCGGACCGACCGACGTGCTGGCGCGCCTCGTGGCCGATTATCTCGGCCGCGATCTCAAGCAGACCACGGTCGTGGAGAACAAGCCGGGCGCGCAGGGGGCCATCGCGGCCGAAATGGTGTCGCGTGCAGATCCGGACGGCTACACGCTGTTCGTCACGGCGGCATCGATCATGGTGCTCAACCCGCTGCTCTACAAAAAGCTGCCATACGATCCGCAGAAAGACCTGCGCATGCTCACGGTGGTCACCGACCTGCCCGTCGTGATGGAAGTGCATCCGTCGGTGCCGGCGAAGACGGTGAAGGAATTCGTCGCCTATGCGAAGGCCAACCCGGGCAAGCTCAATTTCGGCTCGGCCGGGACGGGCGGCACGATCCATCTGGCGGGCGAGATGTTCAAGCAGATCGCGGGCGTGGAGATGACGCATGTGCCCTATAAGGGCGCGGGGCCGGCGCTGACCGATCTGTTGTCGGGCAATATCCAGGTGATGTTCGACACGCTCTCCACGGCACTGCCGCCGGTGAAGGGCGGGCTGCTGCGTCCGCTCGGCGTGTCGTCGAAGGAGCGCAGCCCCGATCTGCCGGATGTGCCGACCGTGATCGAGAGCGGCTATCCCGATTACCAGGTCGGCGTCTGGTTCGGTCTGGCGGGCTCGTCGAAACTGCCGGACGAGGTGGTGACGAAGGTCATGGCCAGCATGGACAAGGCGCTGAACGATGCGACCTTCCGCGCCTCGCTGGAGAAGATCGGCTTTCCCGTGCTGAAGCCGAAGACGGTCGCCGAGATCAATCAATTCGTTGACGAGGACCGCGCGCGGTGGTCGAAAGTCATCAAGGCGATGAATATCTCGCTGGATTGATCGAGGGATGCACCATGGTTCGTGAAAGTGAAATCCGCGCCGGCAAAGTCGTCGTCGAGGCACCGAAACCGAACCATGCCGGGCTGGTCTATATCGGCCGCATCCGCACGCCCTGGACGTCGCGGCTGGAAACGCCGCGGCAGGGCCGGCATGACGGGCCGGTGTGCCGCCTCGAGATCTTCGAGCCGTGGGTCAAGGGGCTGAAGGATCTCGAACTCTACAAGTCGCTTGAGGTGCTGTACTGGCTGCACCTGTCGCGGCGCGATCTGGTGCTGCAGAGCCCGAAGAATGACGGCACCGCGCGCGGCATCTTCTCGCTGCGCACGCCGGTGCGGCCGAATCCGATCGGCACCTCGCTGGTGAAGCTGGTGGGGATCGATGGGGCGACCGTGCTGGTGCGCGGGCTGGATTGTCTCGACGAGACGCCGCTGCTCGACATCAAGCCCGATCGCTGCGAATTCACGCCACTGGCGCCGCCGCAGCCGGGGGATTTTCAGACAGAGTGATCCACTCTGCCCTCATCCTGAGGAGCGGCCGCTTGGCCGCGTCTCGAAGGATGGCGGCAGGCTCCGAGCCAGGCCATCTCATGGTTCGAGACGGCGCTGCGCGCCTCCTCACCATGAGGGGCGGAGTTTGATTCAGCCCAGCGCCGTCAGCGCCGCAATCAGCTTCGCTGCATTGGCTTCCAACACCTTCGGATCTTCCTTCACGCTCGCGGCCGGCAGCAGTGCGGTGCCCTCGAAGCGCGGCATCACATGCATGTGCAGGTGAAACACCACCTGGCCGCCGGCGGTCTCGGAATATTGCGCGACGGTCATGCCGTCCGCATGGAAGGCCTGCTTCGCCGCCACGGCGATCTTCTGCGCGGCGCGGACCACATGGGCGTAATCCTCCGGCAGGATGTCGAAGATATTTCGCGCGGCGGCTTTGGGGATCACGAGCGTGTGGCCGGGGGAGCGCGGCATGATGTCGAGGAAGGCGAGGACGTGGTCGTTCTCGTAGACCTTCACGCAAGGCAGCTCGCCACGCAGGATTTTGGCGAAAATGTTGTTGTTGTCATACGCGACCATGGAATCCTCCCGACATTGCGCGGCGAATGTCGCCGCCGATGGCGTTCCGGTCAAGGCGCCGGATCGCCCTTGCGGAACGGGCCGAGTTCGGCGAGTTCGCGGCCAGCTTCGGCCACATAGCTGCGCTCACGCTTGAGATAATCGGCCACCGCGGCACGAAATCCGCGATCGGCGATGTAATGGGCGGAATAGGTGGTCTGCGGGAGATAGCCGCGGGCGATCTTGTGCTCGCCCTGGGCGCCGGCTTCCACGGTCTTGAGCTTGCGGCGGATAGCAAAGTCGATGGCCTGGTAGTAGCAGACCTCGAAATGCAGGAACGGATGATGCTCGACCGCACCCCAGTGGCGGCCGAACAGCGTGTCCGAGCCGATGAAATTGATGGCGCCGGCGATGAACTTGCCATCGCGCTTCGCCATGATCAGCGCCACGTCATCGGCCATGGTCTCGCCGATCAGCGTGTAGAATTCGCGGGTGAGGTAGGGGCGCCCCCATTTTCGCGAGCCCGTCTCCATGTAGAAGTCGAAGAAGGCGTCCCAGGCTTCCTCGGTGATGTCTGTCCCGGTCAGCGCCTCGATGGTGATGCCGGCGGCCAGCGCATCGCGGCGCTCGCGCTTGATGGCCTTGCGGTGGCGGGAATTCAGCGTGGCGAGGAAGTCGTCGAAGCTGTCATAGCCGGGATTATGGAAATGAAACTGCTGGTCGGTGCGCTGGAGAAAGCCGCGCCCGGCGAGAAAATTCCATTCATCCTCGCGGGCGAAGGTCACGTGGACCGATGATGCCTCCGTCGCTTCGCACAGCCCGACAAGGCCGCCAGCCAGTGCGTCGCTGACCCGCGCAACGTCGACACCGTCGCGGATCAGAAGGCGGGGGCCGGTGGCCGGGGTGAAGGGAACCGACACCTGCAGCTTTGGATAATAGTCGCCGCCGGCGCGCTCATAGGCGTCGGCCCAGCCGCGGTCGAAGACATATTCGCCCTGCGAATGGGATTTCAGATAGCAGGGCACGATGCCTGCGATCTTGCCGCCCTGCTTGACGAGGAGGTGCCGGGGTCCCCATCCGGTGCGCGCGCAGGCTGAATGCGATGCCTCAACTGCGGCCAGAAAAGCGTGTGAAACGAAGGGGTTGTAGGGCTTTTCTGAAGTTGAGTTGTCAGCGCTTGAGAGCGTGTCGAGCGCCGCCAGATCGTCGGCCACTGTCTGCCCGGCGACGGCGCGGCCGGTTGCGCAAGCGTCCCATTCCGCGGGCGGCACCTGGCTGATCGATCCAACTGCTTCGAGGGTAATGTCCGATGACGTCATCAATCACTTGAACCGGTCAGGGGCGAACAGCGCGGCGACCTCGCGCTTCAATTGGGCACTTCGTGTCGCACTTCAAGACCCGGGGGAGAGTTACTCCCCCTCATCCTGAGGAGCCGCGAAGCGGCGTCGCGAAGGATGGCTGCGAAACTCGGAGCCAGGCCAGCTCATGGTTCGAGACGCGCGCAAGGGCGCGCTCCTCACCATGAGGGGAGCGCGCGGGGATGGTTGTCCCCTGGATCACGGAACGAACCCCTCGAACGTCATCTGGTCGGCCCAGCGCTCGGTGACGGCGCGCTGCTCCGGTGTGCGCACGGTCCATGTGATCAGCGCGCAGCCAAAGATGTTGCGGGCGATCCAAGGCGCGGGCGCAGGCAGTTGCTTCACCCAATAGGAGACGAAATGCGGGCGGGTGCGGAAGGCGTGGCGGAGATACCGCATGCCGTCGCGCTGGGCCTCGGTTAGCGTCAGCCACTCGCCGTCGTCATAGGTCCGCTGGGCGGTGATGCCGCGGGGGATCTCCGGGGCGACCTCGCGCATGGCAAAAACCTGATCGGGATCGAACGACATCCAGGCCGCGGGGCCGCGATAGGCCCGCAGCAATTCGGCTGTGCGGCGAACCAGTTGGCGGTCACCGTCAAAGTGACTCTTGATCTCGATGACGAGGCCGACCCGGCCGTCCACCAGCGCGAGGAGGTCGCCGAGCGACATCATCCGCTCGGGCGTATCCTTGAACGCTGTGGCCTTCAGCTCGGCTGTGGTCTTGGAGAGCAGGGCACCCGAGCCCTCGGTCAGGCGCCCGAGCGCGTCATCGTGATGGACCATCGCCTCGCCATCGGCGGTGAGCTGGACATCCACCTCGATGGAAAAATTGCCCGCGATGGCCGCATGCATGGCGCCGGGCATGTTCTCGATGATGCCGCGGGCACGGTCGTGCAGGCCGCGATGCGTGACCGGGCGGGCGATCAGCCAGTCAGGTGCGCGCATCGGGTTTGTTCCTGGGATCAGGCCACTTCGAACACCGCATCGACCTCGACAGCGCAATCGGCCGGCAGCGAGGCGACGCCGACAGCGGCGCGGGAGTGGCGGCCCTTGTCGCCGAAAGCGGCGACCATCAGGTCCGAAGCACCATTGATGATCTTGGGCGCATCGACGAAGTCCGGCGTCGAATTGACGAAGCCGCCGAGGCGCACCACGCGGGCCACCTTGTCGAGGTCGCCGAGGGCGGCCTTGACCTGGGCGAGGATGTTGATGGCGCAGCCACGGGCGGCGGCAACGCCGTCCTCGAGGCTGACATTGGCGCCGAGCTTGCCCTTGGCAATCAGTTTGCCATCGGCGCCGAGGCAGATCTGGCCGGACACGAACAAGAGATTGCCGGTGCGCACGAAGCCCACGTAATTGGCCACCGGGCTGACCGGCTCATGAAGGGTGACACCCAATTCCGCAAGTTTCTGCTCGACTGCACCTGGCATACGAAAATTCCCCAAAGCTTGAAGTTAAGGCCCGGCCGCGAGAAGCGGTTCGGGCGCGTTTGTTTCCCCCATCAAGTCCGCCCATGCAAGTGACGTTCGGACGACGCCGGGGAGGCCACAATCCCGATGAAATATGGCATTCCGCAGGTTGTACTCCCGGACATCCCCTGCGGCCCTAGTTGCGGCGCAATGGGGCGGTCTTTATGATCATTGTTCCATCATACAGGACGACTCCATGCGCTGTACCGTCTCGACCTCGCGCCTTCAGGTTGCCACCCTCGCGCTGGGCGCTGCTCTGCTGCTGGCACCGGTGACGGGCGAGGCAGCGGCGCCGGGATCGGCAGTGCCGTTTCTGGCGCATCAGGCGCTGTATGAGCTCAAGCTCACCAAATCGCGTGGCAATGCCAATGTGAACGCCGCCGAGGGCCGCATTCTCTACAATTTCACCGGCAGTTCCTGCGAAGGCTATTCGTCGGATTTCCGTCAGGTCTCCGAACTGAACAGCGGCGAGAACAAGACGACGCTGAGCGATCTGCGCTCCACCAGCTGGGAGGCGGGCGATGGCAAGAGCTATCGCTTCAAGATCGACACCCAGATGAATGACAGCGATCCCAACAAGATCGACGGCATCGCCGAGCGCGAAGGCGACCACATCAATGTCAAGCTGACGCTGCCGGAGAAGAAGACCATCAAGCTCGATGGCGACATCGTGTTTCCCACCGAGCAGATCCACCGCATCATCGCCGCGGCGAAAGAGGGCAAGTCGGTGCTCGAACTGAATGTGTTCGATGGCTCGGACACCGGCGACAAGGTCTACAGCACGCTGACGGTGATCGGGCAGGCGATCCCGGCCGATCGCAAGGTGGCGGAGCCGGATCCGGCGACGAACGACGACACGATGAAGACGATGTCGCGCTGGCCGGTGACGGTGAGCTATTACGACAAGTCGGCGAAGGCAGCGGACGGCGGCGAGCAGACGCCGGTCTATGCGATGTCATTCGAACTGTACGAGAACGGCGTGTCGCGTGCGCTGGCGCTGGACTACAATGATTTCGTCATTGCGGGAGCGATGAGCAAGCTGATGGTGAAAGAGACCAAGGCTTGTAAGTAGTTCCCTCGCCCCGCTTGCGGGGAGAGGGTGGCCGCGCGAAGCGCGGTCGGGTGAGGGGACTCTCCGCGAACTCGGAGCTTGTGGAGGCTTCCCCTCACCCGACGCCCACATGCTTTGCATGTGAACGTCGACCTCTCCCCGCAAGCGGGGAGAGGTTAAAGCGCAATCACTCCGCCCGTGAAAACCGCATGCTGTCCAGCAGCTTCAATCCGCCGCCTTCGGTCTTGAGCAGCTTCTTCACCGCGCTCGATGCCGCGATCTCGTAGTGATCCGCATAGGCTTCGTGGTTCTTCTCGATGTCGTCGAGGCGATAGAGATAATTCACCATCAGGCTGGCGGACTCGCGCAAGCCCTTGGCCGACATGTCGCCGAGCCAGTCGATGCGCTCCAGCCGTGCGCCATTGCCGAGATGGAAGCGGGCGACGGAATCCACCGGCCCGCCGCGGGCATTCTTCGCTTTCAGGAAGTAATGCGCGGCGAGGCCTTCCATGATCGGCTTCAACTGCTCGCGCAAGGCGGCGTCATTCGCCCAGAGCGGATCGTCGAGCAGATCCACCAGCGCGCGATCTTCATTCGTGAGGTTGAGATCATCCGCCTTCTTCAGCCACTTCATGAAGCCGGGCACCGGCGACAGCGTGACGAATGTATCGAGCTTCGGCAATTCGCGGCGTAGCTCCTCGACCACCTGCTTGATCAGGAAATTGCCGAACGAAATGCCGCCGAGTCCGCGCTGGCAGTTCGAGATCGAATAGAACACGGCGGTGCGGGCGCGATCGATCGGCACCGGCTGGCGGTCCTGCGCCAGCAGTGGCGCGATGGCGCCGGGGATCGCTTCGGTGAGCGCGACCTCGACGAAGATCAGCGGCTCGTCGACAAGGGCAGGGTGGAAGAACGCATAGCAGCGGCGATCGACGGGATCGATGCGGCGACGCAGATCGTCCCAGTCATGGATCTCATGCACCGCTTCGTATTTGATCACCTTTTCGAGGATGTTGGCGGGCGTCGACCAGTCGATCCTGCGCAGCACGAGAAAACCCCTGTTGAACCATGATGCAAAGAGATGGACGACGTCGTTGTCGACGGCGTTGAGCTCCTTGTTGCCGTTCTTCAGATCGAGCAGATCCTCGCGCATCTTGACGAGTTCGCTGGTGCCGCCGGGCGCGCGGTTGAGGCGGCGGAACAGCTCCTGCCGTTGCGGTTCCGATGCGATATGCAAGAGGCCTGCGCCATCGCTGGTGGGCTTGGCGCGCCAGGCTTCGATGGCCTTGTCGAGCTTGTCGCGATCCGGTCCGTATTTATGCGCCAGCGTTTCGAAGAACATGACGCGCCCGGCTTCATCCAGCGACTGATAGCGATCGAGCACACCGCGGGCGATGGCGGTGCCCGAGGCTTCGCCGCGACCGGAGAGCAGATCGCCGCAGAGATCGATCATGTCGATGGCGTTTTGCTTGGGGTCCACCGACGCGGGGCCGAGCCGCAACAGCGTGCGGCCGCGCTCTGAGATCGAGGCGAGGAGGTCGGAGAAGAAGTCATTGCTCATGCTGAATCAATTCCCGGCTGGAAGCCTCAGTCACTCACGCGACAATATAGCCCTTTGCGAGGCGTATTGCGCGATCATTTGAAGCATGAAACAATCGTGACAGGGCAGAGTTTCGGCAAGAGTTTTGCATTCACTATCGGCATCACAAGGGGATACACGATGAAGCGGACTTTTAAGCGTGGCGTTGTTGCGGCTTTGGCGCTGGGGGCAGTGAGTGTCGGGGCGCTGCTGAACAGCGGCGCGGCATTTGCCCAGCAAACGATCAAGGTGGGCTGGACCATTCCGGCCGAGGAATCCAAATACTGGATGATGAAGCGGCCGCAGGAATTCACCTCGCTTGGCAAGACCTACAATATCGAATGGGTGCAGTTTCAGGGCACCGCACCAATGACGCAGGCGCTGGCCGCCGGCGCGCTGGACTGCGCGACGCAGTCGCCGCTGGCGCTGGCGCAGGGTGTGGTCGGTGGTAACCTCAAGGCCTATGTGGTCGCCCAGCACGTGTTCGAAAAGCCGGGCAGCTTCTCGGTCTATTGGGCGGTGAAGGATGACTCGCCGATCAAGACCATCGCCGACCTCAAGGGCAAGACGCTTTCCATCAACACGCTCGGCTCCGGCATCTATGGCCCGATGGCGATCCTGCTGAAGCAGGCCGGTCTCGATGCGTCGAAGGATATCAAGCTGGTTGAAGTCGGCTTCGCGCTCTCGGAAGAAGCGTTGCGTTCGGGCCGCGTCGATTCCGCCGTGATGAACCAGCCGTTTGCCGCGCGCATGGAAGCCAAGGGCGGCACGCGCAAGCTGTTCTCGCTGTCGCAGCAGCAGGAAGGCATCGTGCACATCCTTGAAGCCTGCCGCGCCGATTTCGTGGACAAGAACCCCGATCTCGCCAAGGCCTATGTGCGCGACCTGACGTCGGGCATGCAGAAGGCGCTGGCCAATCGCGATGAGACACTGAAGGTCGTCAACGAAGTGATGAAGGCGCCGATCCCGGTGCTGGAAACGTACCTGCTCAAGGAAAACGATTTCGCGCGCGATCCGGGCGCAGCACCGAATTTCGACGCGATCCAGAAGATGCTCGATGTCTATGTCGAGACGGGGATGCTGCCGAAGAAGGTGGACGTCTCGGCCTGGAAGAATCCGAGCGTCGTGGCGCCGATCAAGTAAGGGCGCAACAATATTGATGAATGCGAATGGCCGGGCTTTGCCCGGCCATTTTCACAGGAGCCGTAGGATGGGTAGAGCGAAGCGAAACCCATCACCACATACACCGAGCTCGCCGCGATGGGTTTCGCTCCGGCGCTGCGCGCCTGCGCTCTACCCATCCTACGCTCCTTCGCTTCCTCCGCTATCAATCAACAAATCCAGCGCATATTTGATCGTTGCGCGCTCGTCGTCGCTGAAGCGACCGAGCACCGTCGCCTCATGGTGGAGTGCCGCCTGCAGCACCGGTTTTACCCGCGCGCGACCCTTCGCCGTCAGATGCAGCGTCACGCGGCGGCGGTCGTTCGACTCGCTCTTGCGCTTGAGAAGGTCGTCTTCCTCCATGCGATCCAGCGTCTTGGTCAGTCCCGGCTGCTTCATCAGCGCCATCGCGGCGAGCTCGCCGACTGATAGTCCCTCGACATCCGTCAGGCAGGCCAGCACGCGCCATTCCGGCACCGTGAGATCCCAGTCTTTCAGCCGTGCATGAAATTCGCTGGAAACATTGAAGCTCGCGCGCGCCAGCAGATAGGGCAGGTAGTTGCGCGCAAAACTGTCGCTGGCGAGCGGCGGTGGCTGCCGCTGTCCCTTGTCGATGCGGCGCATCTGGCCGGAGTGAAACACCAGCGGATCGTGATTGCGCTCGACGAAGCGCACGACTTCGCCGACCAGGATGGTGTGGTCGCCGCCGGGATAGCGCGCCCAGGTCTTGCACTCGAAGATCGGCGCGAGGCCGTCGATCAGCGGCGCGCCGGTGATGCCGGGGCGGTGGTCGATATCGGCGAATTTATCGGAGCCGCGACGGCCGAAACGCATCGCGAGTTCGCCGTGATCGGCGCCGAGAAAATGGATCGCAAAGGCATCGGCTTCGACGAACGGATCGTGACTCGGTGAGGATTTTGCGACGCTCCACAGCACCAGCGGTGGATCGAGCGAGACGGAGGAAAACGAGTTCGCCGTCATGCCGACGGGGTGATCGCCGGCCTGCGCGGTGACGACCGTGACGCCGGTGGGAAACTGGCCGAGCGCCTGACGAAAGGTCGCGGGATTGATCGGCTGCGCGGCATCCGGCGATGTGTCGGGGTGGTGCGCCGGTCTGTCTGTCGCCATGTCGTTCGCCGCTCCGGAAGTGCGCGGGTGCCTTTAAAATAAGCGCCGCGCTGTCCTTTTAATCTTAAAAATATTCCTTTTCATATAACATGTCCGCGCTTATCATCCAACGATAATCGCTACAAAACACGGAGAGGCAACATGCTGGCGGATCGCATCGAAGCGAAATGGATCGACGCATTCTGCGAGATTTTCGAACGCTGCGCGGTCAAGCCGGGCGACACTGCGGCAATCCTCTCCGAGACGCAATCGCGTGCGCTGAATGTGCACATTGCCGAATTGGCATTGCTGCGCATGGGCGCAAAACCGTTCCATGTCATTGTGCCGACGCCGCGCAACAGGCAGGTGGTGCCGGTCCGCTCCACCGGCGCATCGGAAGCGATTCAGCAGTTGGGGCCGGTGGTCTCGGCGCTGCAGCAGGCGGGCTTCGTGGTGGATTGCACCATCGAGGGCCTGATGCATGCGAAAGAGACGCCGGAGATCTTGAAGGCCGGCTCGCGCATTCTCGTGATCTCCAACGAACATCCGGAAGCGCTCGAGCGCATGGTGCCGGACAGCGCGCTGGAGAAGCGCGTGCGTGCAGCAGCGAAGATGCTGCGTGGCACCAAGCATATGAAGGTGACGTCGAAGGCGGGCACCGATCTCGATGTGAACATGGAAGGTGCGGCCACCGTCGGTGTCTGGGGCTGGACCGACAAGCCGGGCACGCTGGCGCATTGGCCTGGCGGCATCGTCGTGAGCTTCCCGAAGAGCGGGACGATCAATGGCACCGTGGTGATGGATGCCGGCGACGTCAATCTCACCTTCAAGCGCTACCTCACATCGCCTGTAAAGATGTTGTTCAAGGACGACTACATCACGGAGCTGACCGGCGAGGGCGCCGATGCCGAGATGATGAAGCGCTATCTCGCGGCATGGGGCGATCGCGAGGCCTATGCGGTGTCGCATGTCGGCTGGGGCATGAATCCGAATGCCCGCTACGAAGCGCTGCAGATGTATGACCAGCGCGACACCAACGGCACGGAAATCCGCGCGGTGGCCGGCAATTTCCTGTTCTCGACGGGCGCGAATGAATTCGTCGGCCGCTATACGTCGGGGCATTTCGACCTGCCGATCTTCAACACGACCATCACGCTGGATGGTGTGGACGTGATCAAGGACGGCGTGGTGCAGGACGTGTTCGGGTAGGGTTCTTTCTAACCTCTCCCCGCTCTGCGCGGGGAGAGGTCGACGTTCACATGCAGCGCATGTGAACGTCGGGTGAGGGGCGGGGCACAGAGCCCGCGTCACATGCGTTTCTTCGTTCTGCGATCCGTTATGAGTTTGATGTGTGGAGGGGCCAGTGCCTCGCCCCTCACCCGGCGCTGCGCGCCGACCTCTCCCCGCGCAAGATGCGGGGAGAGGTTGGGTCCGCGCTCTTGGCTAGCCCCGCGTCTTCTCCGGCCCATCATACGCAATGCCCTTGATCACAGCGGCACTGCCGAATTTCTTCTTCAGCGCATCCATCGCGCGTTCGGCGTGCGCCGAGCGGCGGTCGAGCATGTTGTCGTCGCCGGCCTCTGCGCCCGGCCGTAGCGCGCTGACGCCCGTGCCGATCAGGCGGAACGCCGTGCCGTCGATCTCCTTCGCCAGCATCTCGCGGCTGATGTCGAAGATCCGTTTCGCCATCTGCGTCGGCGACTGGATCGATTGCGAACGGGTGCGCTGGCGGAAATCGCCGGTCTTGAGTTTCAGCGTCACCGTGGTGCCGGAGAGTTCGCCGCTCTTCAGCCGCTCCGACACCTTCTCCGACAGTCGCCACAGGATCTTCTCCAATGTGGCGAGATCGCGGATGTCCTCGTTGAAGGTGGTCTCGTTGGAAATCGTCTTGGCGCCACGATCGGCCACGACAAGGCGGTCGTCGATGCCGCGCGCGAGACGCCACAGCCGGCGGCCTTCGCCGCCGAACTGTTTCATCAGTTCGGTCTCGTCAGCCTTCTGGATATCGCTGATCTTGCGGAAGCCGCGCTGCGACAGCCGGTCCGCCGTCGCCGGCCCGACGCCGAAGATGAAGCCAACCGGACGATCCGCCAGCATCGCTGTCGCGTCCGCCTGATCGAGCACGGCAAAGCCGCGCGGCTTGTCGAGGTCACTGGCGATCTTGGCGAGAAACTTGTTCACCGACAGGCCGACCGACACCGTGATGCCGATGTCGCGCTCCACATCCGCTGCAAACTTCGCCAGCACCTTGGCGGGGATCATTCCGTGCACGCGCTGGGTGCCCGCAAGATCGAGAAACGCTTCGTCGATGGAGAGCGGCTCTACCAGCGGCGTCAGCGCCTGCATGGCGTGGCGCACCTCGCGGCCGACGCGGACATACTTTGCCATGTCCGGCCGGATCACCTTTGCCTCGGGGCAGAGGTCCAGCGCCTTGAACATGGGCATCGCCGAGCGCACGCCATAGGTGCGCGCGATATAGCAGGCCGCCGACACCACGCCGCGCTTGCCGCCGCCGATGATCACGGGGTGGTCGTTGAGGTCCGGATTGTCGCGCTTTTCCACCGTCGCATAGAAGGCATCGCAGTCGATATGCGCGAGGGTCAGCGAGGGGAGCGCGTGATGACGCACCAGCCGGGGCGAGCCGCAACTGGTGCAGCGTTTGACGCGGACATCCTGGTCGGCAAGGCAATCCCGGCAGAAGCAGCGCGGTCCGCTCACATCTGTCGGGAGAGGGGTCACGAGAAGTCGTTGCTTGTCGGACCGCCCAGCGCCATGCGCGCGGCGGCGATGGTGTCGGGCGGCAGTTGGGTGGCGGCGGCAAAAGCCTGCACGGTCTCGTCGTCGCGCAGCACGAAATCCAGCACGCTGACGAGGAATTGCGGGTCCTTTGCAGCCGAGCGTAGCGTCTCCGGACCGATCCCGCTCTCGGACAGGAACAGGCCCAGCCGCTCGGGCTCGCCCGCCACGAAGGAGAGCGCCTGAATCGCAACGATTTCAGCCACTTCGCCGGGGTGTCGCCCTTGCTTTTTCATCACGCGTGTTTGCCTTTCCGTAACTTATCCGCTCTAGTTTGAATCATCATGCCCGAGTCACCCAAGTGATTCCAGTAATTGGGATTTTTGGAGGAGACGGGCCACTTGGCGGCATTGATCCGCCGGCGCAGATAAACCGTTGATTTCGGGATTGGAGGACGGGATGGCCAAAACCGTCCTGATCGTGGAGGACAACGAGCTCAATATGAAGCTGTTTCGTGACCTGCTGGAGGCCCATGGCTACCAGACGGTGGGCACGAGCAACGGCTACGAAGCGCTCGATCTTGTCCGCTCGCTCCGCCCCGATCTGATCCTCATGGACATCCAGTTGCCGCAGGTCTCGGGCCTCGAAGTGACCGGCTGGATCAAGAAGGATCCGTCCATCGCCATGATCCCCGTCGTCGCCGTCACCGCCTTCGCCATGAAGGGCGACGAAGAGCGCATCCGCGAGGGCGGCTGCGAAGCTTATTTGTCAAAGCCTATTTCGGTCGGGAAATTCATCGAGACCGTCCGTCGATTTATCGGTTAGGGAGTTTTCCATGTCAGCGCGTATTCTCGTCGTCGATGACATCCCCGCCAATGTGAAGCTGCTGGAAGCCCGTCTGTCTGCCGAATATTTCGACGTCATCACGGCGTCGAACGGCGCCCAGGCGCTGGAGATCTGCGCGCGCTCGGAATGCGACCTGATCCTGCTCGATGTCATGATGCCCGACATGGACGGCTTTGAAGTCTGCCGGCGTCTGAAAGCCAATCCGAAGACGCATTTCATTCCGGTGGTGATGGTAACCGCGCTGGATTCGCCGTCCGATCGCGTGCGCGGCCTGGAGGCCGGCGCCGATGATTTCCTTACCAAGCCGGTTGCCGATGCCGTGCTGGTGGCGCGTGTGCGCTCGCTGACGCGTTTGAAGATGATGACCGATGAGTTGCGCATGCGCGCGCTGACCTCGCTGGAGATCGGCATCCAGGCGCCCGAGCGCAGCGCTGTGGCAGATGAGGGCGTGGGTGGTCGCATCCTGCTCGTCGATGACCGTCCGTCGTCCTATGAGCGCCTGGCGCCGCTGCTGGCGGCCGAGCACACGGTGGATGTGGAGCCCAATCCCACCGAGGCGCTGTTTCACGCGGCCGAGGGCAATTACGATCTGCTGATCGTCTCGCTCAGCCTCGAGAATTTCGATGGCCTGCGGCTGTGCAGCCAGGCGCGCTCGCTGGAGCGCACGCGGCAGATCCCGATCCTCGCCATCGCCGATATCGACAACAATGCGCGGCTGCTGCGCGGGCTCGAGATCGGCGTGAACGATTATCTCACGCGGCCGGTGGACAAGAACGAGCTGCTCGCGCGCGCCCGCACGCAGGTGCGTCGCCGCCGTTACACCGACCATCTGCGCGACAATGTCCAGCACTCCATCGAGGCCGCGATCACCGACGGTCTCACCGGCCTGCATAACCGCCGTTACATGGAAAGCCATCTGCAGACGCTGGCCGAGCAGGCCGCGACGCGTAGCAAGCCGCTGGCGCTGATGATCCTCGACATCGACTACTTCAAGTCGATCAACGACAATCACGGCCACGACTGCGGTGATGATGTGCTGCGCGAATTTGCGGTGCGAATCCGCAAGTCGATCCGCGGCATCGATCTCGCCTGTCGTTACGGCGGCGAGGAATTCGTCATCGTGATGCCGGAGACGGACATGCATGTGGCCGGCATGGTGGCCGAGCGCCTGCGCCGCTCGATCGCCGGCGAGCCGTTTTCGATCGATCGCGGCAACAAGCGCATCGAGGTCACGATCTCGATCGGGCTGGCGACGCTGGAGAAGAAGGGCGAGCCGATTGCGGACGTGCTGAAGCGCGCGGATGTTGCGCTGTATCGCGCCAAGCATGACGGGCGAAATCGCGTGGTCGCCGCGGCGGCGTAGTTCTTAACCTCTCCCCGTCCTTTACGGGGAGAGGTCGCCGCGTCTTCGCGGCGGGTGAGGGGCATGGCACGCGCGTGCCTCTTACACAGTCCATCGGAGCTCTCCTATGCGACTGACGCTCGGGCTCCCTGAGAATTCTTCGCTTCGATAGTCGTGAGATTGGCGCTGGTCTTGTGCCATGCCCCTCACCCGATCCGGCTTCGCCGGATCGACCTCTCCCCGCAGAAGGGCGGGGAGAGGTTAAAAAGAAAACGGCGCCTCGCGGCGCCGTCAAATCCGTCAGCAGCTGTGTCCAGCGCTTACTTGATCTTCGCTTCCTTGAACTCGACATGCTTGCGCGCGACCGGGTCGTACTTCTTCTTGACCATCTTGTCGGTCATGGTGCGCGAGTTCTTCTTGGCGGTGTAGTAGAAGCCGGTGTCCGCGGTGGAGACGAGCTTGATCTTGATGGTGACCGCTTTGGCCATGGTGAACCTCTGAATGTCAGGAATCGGGTGACAGCCAGAGAACTGGCCGTGTTGGCGCGCAACCTAGCCCCGAACGCCCCAAAGTCAAGGTTTTCCGCGGCGGTAAATCCGGTGATTTCCGGCTTTTAAGCCGGAAAGAAGCGGTTTTCGGGCCGCGGCAGGCCCAGATTCTCGCGCAGGGTGCGGCCCTCATACTCCGTACGGAAGATTCCGCGCCGCTGCAGTTCCGGCACGACCTTGTCCACGAAGTCGTTCAGGCCCTCCGGCAGATAGGGGAACATGATGTTGAACCCGTCCGAAGCCTCGGTTTCCAGCCATTCCTGCATCTGGTCGGCGATGGTCCGGGGCGTGCCGACAAAGGCCGAGCCGGCATAGCCGCCGAGCCGCTGGGCCAGCTGGCGCACGGTGAGGTTATCGCGACGGGCAAGCGCGATGACCCGCTCACGGCCGCTCTTGGACGCGTTGGTATCCGGGATGTCGTCGGGCAGGGGCGCATCGGGATCGAAGCCGGAGGCATCGACGCCCAGATTGATCGAGAGCGAGGCGATGGCATTGGCGTAATGCACCTTGCTGTCGAGCAGCGCGCGCTTTTCTTTCGCTTCCTCGACGCTGTCGCCGACCACCACGAATGCGCCGGGCAGGATCTTGAGATGGTCGGGATCCCGGCCGATCCTGGCCATGCGGCCCTTGATGTCGGCATAGAGTTTTTGCGCATCGCCGATCGGGCCGCCGCCGGTGAAGACGGCCTCGGCGGTCTCGGCAGCAAGCTGCTTGCCATCATCGGATGCGCCGGCCTGCACGATCACCGGCCAGCCCTGCACGGGGCGCGCGATGTTCAGGGGACCGCGGACCTTGAGATAGGTGCCCTTGTGATCGAGCACATGCATCTTCTCGGGATCCATGAAGATGCCGCTCTCGACGTCGCGGATGAACGCATCATCGGCGAAGGAATCCCACAGGCCGGTGACGACGTCATAGAACTCGCGCGCACGCTTGTAGCGCTCGGCATGCTCCATGTGATCGTCGAGGCCAAAATTCAGCGCGGCATCGGGATTAGACGTGGTCACGATATTCCAGCCGGCGCGACCGCCGGAAATATGATCGAGCGAGGCGAAGCGGCGCGCCACATGATAGGGCGCGTCGAAGGTGGTGGAGCCGGTAGCGACGAGACCGATATTCTCGGTGACGGCGGCAAGCGCCGAGAGCAACGTGAAGGGCTCGAACGACGTGACCGTATGGCTGCGCTTCAGCGCCTCCACCGGCATGTTCAGCACGGCGAGATGATCGGCCATGAAGAAGGCATCGAATTTGCCGGCTTCCAGCTTCTGGATCATCTGCTTGATGAAGGGGAAATTGAAGTTGGCGTCCGGCACGGAGCCTGGATAGCGCCAGGCGCCGGTATGGATGCTGATCGGGCGCATGAACGCCCCGAGCTTCAATTGACGCTTCGCCATCTGGATTGTCCCCGTAATGCTGGTCGGGAACAGATAGGCATGCGGAGGCGGGGCGGCACTAGCCGGTCACGGGAAGATTATTGCGAATTGTAGTTTGCGAGGAGAATGCCGTCATTCCGGGGTGCCACGGAATGACGTGCAAGCGGTTAGAAGCGCGATGACAGGCTGCGCGCTTCGCTCGCCATCAGCTCTTCGTTTTCGGCCAGCAGGATCCAGGACTTGGCGAGCTCGAGCAGGTCGCGGATTTCGCGCGGATCGCTCGAGACGCTCGCTTTCTTGGCCAGTGACGACGCCATTTGCCGGTAGCCGAGCGATACAGGTGTGAAGGTCGAGGTCTCTGTGTCCTCGAACCTTTGCATCTGTCCCATGAACGAAAGCTCCTCGATTGCGGCGCCGTCGTTGTTAGTCGGCTCGGTAGATAGTTGCGTTAAAAAAATAGTGAAAACGCGGCATATGCGGCGCTTTCTCGCATCAGGCTGGTATCATATCCATCTGCATCTTACCATCGTACCAATGGAAGAATGGCAGCGGTGCGTCATGGTGTAACGGTCCGAGTGCCAGGCGTTTTTGCAACTGGTTGAGGACGTTCTTGGTCATGGCATGCGCATCGGCCAGATGCGGCGAGCCGAGTTCGACCCAGACCAGTTCCACCAGCTCCGCATCGGCATGGACCACGCCTTCGACGCGATGCGCGATCGACGATGCGTCGGCGGTGAAGAAGCGCGTGTCGAAGCGCTTGATGCGGCCAGGTGGCGTGATCGCGCGGGCGATCAGGAACAGGCCGGATGGATCGGGCAGGAGGCCGGCATCGCTGAAGGCCTGCCAGGGCCCGGCAAGTGTCTTCTGCTTGCCCTCGCTCTTGCGGCCAAGACACAGGCCGGTCTCTTCACAGGCTTCGCGAATGGCGGCGATGGCCAGCGAGCGCGCGCGCGATGGCAGTGTCTTCGGGCTGCCCTTCAGGAGATTGGCTTCGAGTGCGGCCGGCATGGGGGCCGCGACCGGGACGCGGTTGTCGGTCTTGTCGACGCTGCCGCCGGGGAAGACGAACTTGCCCGGCATGAACACCACCTTGTCGTGGCGCTTGCCCACCAGCACCTTCGGCACCGGGCCGGAGCGGTCGACCAGCATCAGCGTCGCCGCATCGCGTGGGCGCTTATAGGGATGGTGATCGGCTTCCTTGCCGACTTCGACCTTGTTGACGTCAACCGCGTCGTTCATTTCGTCTCCTAGAATTTTCTTCTTGGGTTTTGCAGAGACGAAGAATGTATCAGTCGGCGGGGCCGTCGCCAAACCCGTGCATGCGGAATGCCCACTGCAATCCGACAACGGAGCCCTTGACCGGTTGCAGCAGCAGCAGCGATGCCACCAGCGTGATCGGCAGATAGATCGCCAGTTGCAGCGCCACCGATGGCGAGTAATTCGTTTCAATCCACAAGGCGATCGGCACCACGATATGGCCGACGATGACGATCACGAGATAAGCGGGCAGATCGTCGGCGCGGTGCGCGGTAAAATCCTGGCCGCAGCGATCGCAGTGATCGGCGGTCTTGAGGAAGGCGCGAAACATCTTGCCTTCACCGCAATTCGGGCAGCGGCAGGCAAAGCCGCGCTTCATCGCGGTCCACACATTGCGCTTGGCGGCGGGGTCGAGCGCGTTGGTCCAGGTCTTCGTCAACGTCTTCGGCGTGGTCAGCGTCATCATGACTTGCCTCGTGTCGGTTTACCTCCCGTCGATCGGGAGGCGCGGCCTGCATTGGCCAGGGCTTTCTTCGCTTTGTCCTTCACCCGCGCATTCTTGCCGGGCTTCGATTTCTTCGACGACTTGAATTTCTTCGTCGTGGTCGGACGGTGCTCGCGGTCGTCAGCACCCTTGCTGCGGCCTTGATCGCGCCGGACCCGCCGAGGCGCTTCATTGCCCTCGGACAGCATCTCAAATCGCAGCGCGCCGGCCACCGGTGCGGCCTCGACCAGTCGGACATCGACTACATCGCCGAGCCGGTACATCGCGCCGGAACGGGTGCCGATCAGGGCGTGACGGGCTTCGTCGAAATTGAAGTATTCGCTGCCCAATGTCCTGATCGGGATCAGGCCATCGGCGCCGGTCTCGGTCAATCGGACAAAGAGTCCAACCTTGGTGACGCCGGAAATCCGGCCCTGGAAACTGGTGCCGATCTTGTCGGCCAGGAAATGCGCGATCAGCCGGTCCGATGTCTCGCGCTCGGCCTTCATGGCGCGGCGTTCGGTGGCGGAAATCTGCGTCGCTATCTCCGCCAGCGTTTCCGGCGTTTCGGTCTCGGGCAACGCGCCTTCGCCAAGGCCGAGCGCGCGGATCAGCGCACGATGCACGATCAGATCTGCGTATCGCCTGATCGGCGAGGTGAAATGTGCGTAGCGTCGCAGGTTCAGGCCGAAATGCCCGTAATTCTCGGAGGTGTATTCCGCCTGGGCTTGCGAACGCAGCACCACTTCATTCACCAGCGGCTCGGAGTCATGGCCCTTGAACTGCGCCAGCACCCGGTTGAACACCGACGGCCGCAGGCTGCCCGCTTTCGTGAAGGGCGTATCGAGCGTCTTGAGGAATTCCGCGAGATTGTGAACCTTCTCGACGGTCGGCTCGTCATGCACACGATAGATAAGCGGTAGGCCCTTCTTTTCAAGCATCTCCGCCGCCGCGACATTGGCGAGTATCATGAACTCCTCGATCAGCTTGTGCGCATCGAGCCGCTCCGGCACGATGACGCGATCGACGGTGCCGTCCTTCTTGAGCAGGATCTTTCTCTCGGGAATTTCCAGCTCGAGCGGATTGCGTTCGTCGCGCGCCTTCTTGACCAGCGCATAGGCCGCGTAAAGCGGCTTCAGGATCGGATCGAGAATGGGGCCGGTGATATCATCGGGCCTGCCGTCGATCGCCGCCTGCGCCTGCGCGTAAGAGAGCTTTGCGGCCGAGCGCATCAGGATGCGATGGAAGGAGTGTGAGACCTTCTTGCCGTCCTCGTCGATGACCATGCGCACTGCGAGCGCGCCGCGCGGCTCGCCGGGCACCAGCGAGCAGAGATCATTGGAGATCCGCTCCGGCAGCATCGGCACGACGCGGTCGGGGAAATAGACGGAGTTGCCACGCTGGAGCGCGTCATTGTCGAGCGCCGAGCCCGGCCGCACATAGAAGGCGACGTCCGCAATGGCGACGGTGACGATCATGCCGCTGTCGTTGTCGGGATCGACTTCCGCATAGACGGCGTCGTCGTGATCCTTGGCGTCCGGCGGATCGATGGTGACGAGCGGCACCGCGCGCCAGTCCTCGCGGCCCTTGAGGGCAGCAGGCTTGGCGGCTTCAGCTTCCAGCAAAGCGCTGCGTGAAAAGGCCTGCGGAATGTCGTGGGAATGAATGGCGATCATGCTGACCGCCTTTTCCGACGACAGCGAGCCGAGGCGCTCCTTCACCTTGCCGGAGCCGAGGCCATAGCCGCGGGTGCGGATCAGATCGACGCTGACGAGATCGCCATCCTCGGCGCCGTTGGCGTCGGAGGCGGCGATGTTGAGTTCGCGCCCGGCCTGTTTCTTGTCGACGGGGATCATGCGCCCGCCGCCATTCGGCAGCGCGCGATAGATGCCGAGCAGGCGCGTGCGCGCGCCGTCGAGCACCTTGATGACACGCCCGCGATAAAACGAGTCGTCCTCGTCCTCGATCTTCTCGATGCGCACCAGCGCGCGGTCGCCGACGCCGGCCGCGGTGCCGGGCAGGGGACGACGCGACGTATGAATGCGGATGCGCGGCGCCTTGCCGTCGGCCTCGTCCCATTCCACCGGCGTGGCGATCAGCTCGCCATCGGCATCGCGGGTGGCGATATCGACCAGCACGGTCGATGGCAGGCCTTTGGGCTCGCGGACTTCCTTGCCTTTCTTGGCGATGGCGCCTTCGGCAATGAGTTCGCGCAGCACGCGCTTGAGTTCGACGCGGGCTGCATTCTTGAGGCCGAATTCCCGCGCGATCTCGCGGGTGCCGATCTTGCCGGGATAGGCGCGAATGAACGCGACGATGGCGTCCCTCGACGGAAAACCGGTGTCGCGTGATTTGTCGCGTATCTTGGCCACAACTACCCGTTCTTGCTCGCGGCCTTCTTGGCGGCAGTTTTCTTTGGTGCGGCCTTCTTCGCCACGGTCTTCTTGGTCACCGGCGCGCGCGCCTTGCTGGCCGCAGCCGTGTCGGCCTTCGGCTTGGCGGCCTTCTTGGCAACAGCCTTCTTGGCCGGCTTGTCGTCACCGTCAGCAGACTTCGCAGCCTTCTTCGGCGCGGCCTTCTTCTTGGCAACCTTCTTCACCTTGCCGCCGCCCTTGGCCGCGCGCTCGTCGAGCAGCGCGATGGCTTCGGCCACCGTGATGGTGTCCGGCGTCTTGTCGTTCGGGATCGTCGCATTGACACCGCCCGCGGTGACATAGGCGCCATAGCGGCCGTTCTTGACGGCAATGCCGCCAAGGGCCGGATGCTCGCCCAGCGGCTTGCCGGGATCGGCGCCGAAGCGGCGACCCGACGGGCCTTTTGCAATCTTCTCGGCGATCAGCGTGACCGCGCGGTTGAGGCCGATATCGAACACCTCGTCGCCGGATTCCAGGCTCGCATAGGTCTTCTCATGCTTCACGAACGGCCCGAAGCGACCGAGGCCGGCGGTGATCGGCTCGCCGGTCTCCGGATGCTTGCCGATCTCGCGCGGCAGCGACAGCAGCTTGAGCGCCATATCGAGTTCGACATCGCCGGGCGATGTGTTCTTCGGAATGCCCGCGCGCTTCGGCTTCTCGCCTTCCTCGTAATTCTTGGCATCGCCGAGCTGGATGTAAGGCCCGAAGCGTCCGGCCTTCACGGCAACTTCAAAGCCCGTCTTCGGATCTTCGCCGAGCACGCGATCGGCCGTCGCTGCACTGTCCGCGGCGAGGGGACGCGTGTGACGGCATTCCGGATAGTTCGAGCAGCCGACAAAGGCGCCGAACTTGCCGGCCTTCAGATTCAGGCGTCCGGTGCCGCAGGTCGGGCACTGGCGCGGATCGCCGCCATCCTCGCGGGCCGGATAGATGTGCGGGCCAAGCATGTCGTCGAGCACATCGAGCACCTGCGCGACACGCAGCTCCTTGATGTCATCGACGGCGCCGATGAAGCCGGTCCAGAATTCGCGCAGCACCTCTTTCCACGAAATCTCGTTGTTGGAGATCTTGTCGAGGTTCTCTTCCAGCGATGCGGTGAAGTCGTATTCCACATAGCGCGCGAAGAAGTTCTCGAGGAAGGCGACCACGACGCGGCCCTTGTCCTCGCCATAGAGGCGCTTCTTCTCGAGCTTCACATAGCCGCGCGCCTTCAGCACATCGAGGATCGACGCATAGGTGGAGGGCCGGCCGATGCCGAGCTCTTCCATGCGCTTCACCAGCGATGCTTCCGAGAACCGCGGTGGCGGTTCGGTGAAATGCTGGGTGACCGCAAGGTTCTCTTTCTTCAGCGCTTCGCCCACGCTCATGGCGGGCAGGCGGCGAGAATCTTCGTCGTCCGCGTCGTCGTCCTTGCCTTCCTGATAGACGGCCAAGAAGCCGTCGAACTTCACCACCTGGCCGGTGGCGCGCAATTCCAGCACGCGCGCGCCTGCCTTGGCGGTGATGTCCACGGTGGTGCGCTCCATCTCCGCGGATTCCATCTGGCTGGCGACGGTGCGCATCCAGACGAGTTCATAGAGACGGAATTGATCGCTATCGAGACGCGCCTTCAGGCTGGCGGGACGACGTGACATGTCGGTGGGGCGGATCGCTTCATGCGCTTCCTGCGCATTCTTCGCCTTGCTCGTATATTGGCGCGGGGCATCCGGCACATATTGCTTGCCGTAATCCTCGCCGATCACCGAGCGCGCCTGGGTGATGGCCGAGCCGTCGATGGTCACGCCGTCGGTTCGCATATAGGTGATGAGGCCGGTGGTCTCGCCGCCGATATCGATGCCTTCATAGAGACGCTGCGCGATGCGCATCGTATGCGCCGGCGCAAAGCCAAGCTTGCGGCTGGCTTCCTGCTGCAGCGTCGAGGTGGTGAATGGCGCCTGCGGATTGCGGCGCGCGGGCTTGGCATCGACGGTGGTGACCGAGAAGGCTGCCGCGTCGATGGCCTTCTTGAAATCCTCGGCTTCGGCGCCAGTGCCGATATCGAGGCGCTGGATCTTCTTGCCGTCGGCGCCGACCAGACGTGCTTCAAAGCTTTCGCCGCGCGGCGTCGCCAGCGTGGTCACCAGCGACCAGTATTCGCGCGGGATGAATTTTTCGATTTCCTGCTCGCGGTCGCAGACCAGGCGCAGCGCCACCGACTGCACGCGACCGGCCGAGCGGGCGCCCGGCAGCTTGCGCCACAGAACCGGGGAGAGGGTGAAGCCGACGAGATAATCGAGGGCGCGGCGGGCCATATAGGCGTCCACCAGCGCGCCATCGATCTCGCGCGGATTGTTCATGGCCTCGGTGACGGCCTGCTTGGTGATCGCATTGAACACCACGCGCTCGATCTTCTGATCCTTCAGCGCGCGCTTCTGCTTCAAGACCTCCAGCACGTGCCAGGAGATCGCTTCGCCCTCGCGGTCAGGGTCGGTCGCCAGAATGAGCTTGTCGGCGCCCTTGCAGGCCTTGGCGATATCGTTCAGCCGGCTGTTCGCCTTGGGGTCCACTTCCCAGATCATCTGGAAATCGGCGTCGGGATCGACCGAGCCATTCTTGGCGGGGAGGTCGCGGACATGGCCGAAAGACGCCAGGACCTCATAGTCCTTGCCCAGATACTTGTTGATCGTCTTGGCCTTGGAAGGCGACTCCACGATGACGAGATTCATGATTTTCCAATAGCTTAAAGGGGGAAATCGGCGGCTGCGCGCAGGAGTCGCGCCGTCCGTTTCGCGGCGAACATGGGTGCGAAGGGGTCCCGTGTCAAATCGGGGATTGTGACAGGCTGGCCCCAAATACACGCCAGACCGGACTTTTGGTTGTATTTTTCAACCTATGAGTGTTATTTTGAGGCATCTCATGATGGTTGAATCCAGGGCGGACGGTGCATGGCATCCGACAACGACAATGACCAGCCCCCGGGCGATGGCGGGCCGGCAGAGGCCGCGCATTACATAAAGGGTGCGGTCCATGATCTGGCCCGGCTGGCCCGGCGGCATCACCTCGACATGCTCGCCTATCTCCTCGATATGGCGCATCTGGAAGCGGAGGAGCGCTTCAGACTCCACCGGCGCTGATGGCCGTCATGCGATCGCCGGCTTGATGGTGGTATCGCCATAGCGGAGCAGGCGACCATCGGCAGCGTGAAGTTCGAGCCTGCCAATGCGCTGGCCGGTTTCGCGATCGACCATGATGTTGGTTTCTTCGCCGGGCCTGAAGGCATAGTCCTCGGCCCATTGCCGCAGGGCGATCATGATGGGGAAAACCGCGCGGCCTTTGTCTGTCAGGACATAGTCCTGATAGGCGCCGCCATCGGCGGCTTCAGTCAGTGTGAGGATGCCGTCCTCCACCAAGGCCCGCAGCCGAACGGTCAGGATGTTCTTGGCGACCCCGAGGCTCTTCTGAAACTCGCCAAAGCGCTTTTTGCCGAGCATGGCGTCGCGAATGATGAGCATCGACCAGCAATCGCCGATCGACTCCATCGAGCGCGCGATCGGGCAGGCCGCGTCTTTCAGGCTTGTGCGTTTCGCCATGATCTTCTCCTTGCCCGCCAAACGTTCCCGTGATCGGCGCCTTAACTGGTTGCATTATGAAACCATTCGATCTATTTGGCAATCTGGTTGCAAAAAGCAACCGATTTGGCAGGAGATCATCATGCGTTTGGCGGGCAAGACGGCGCTTATCACCGGCGGCAATAGCGGGATTGGGCTGACGACGGCGAAACTGTTCGTGGCGGAAGGGGCGAAAGTCGCCATCACCGGGCGCGACAAGGCCAGGCTGGACAAGGCGGTTCAGGAGCTCGGCGCTAACGCGATCGGCATTGTCGCTGACGCCACCGATATCGCCGCGACCGAGCGGGCTGTGGCGGAAGCCGTCGCCACATTCGGCAAGCTCGATATCGTGTTCGCCAATGCGGGTATCGCCGGCAACACGCCCGTCGGCGGCACCACGCTCGATGTGTTCGAGGCGGTGCTCAAGACCAATATCACTGCCGTGTTCTTCACCGTGCAGGCCGCCGTCGCGCATCTCAACGACAACGCCTCGATCATCCTCAACGGTTCGGTCATCTCCGTGCTCGGCAATCCCGGCTACTCCGCTTATGCAGCGAGCAAGGCGGGCGTGCGCGCCATGGCGCGAGTGATGGCGTCTGAACTGTCGCCACGTGGTATCCGCGTCAATGTGGTCTCGCCCGGTGCAACCGCAACACCGATCTGGGATCGCGTTGCGCCGACACCTGATGCGTTTAACGCCTTCGAGAAGCGGCTATCGCAAACGATCCCGCTCGGTCGCATGGGCAAGCCCGAGGAAGTGGCAAAGACCGTGCTGTTCCTGGCATCGGACGACTCGTCGAACGTGCAGGGCACAGAGATCTTCGTCGATGGCGGATCGACGGCATCGCCTGCCGGCGCGCCGGCATTTCGAGGCTGACACCTTCAACAACCCAGACGCCAGACATCCGGACGCGCCACGCGGCGCGCCCGGATGATTTGAGTCCGGTTAAGCGGCGCGCAGATCACTCGCCGCCTGCAAGGCGCCTGACACTGCTTTTTCGCGATGTTCGGGACCGGCGCCGATGCCGTCGGCGGCGATGATCTCGAGGTCGGTCACGCCGATGAAGCCGAACAGGCTGCGCAGATAGGTCTCGACATGTTCATAGGCCGCGGCCGGCGCACCGGCGCCGTAGAAATTGCCGCGCGACACCGCGATGATCACGCGTTTGCCGCCCGCCAGGCCTTCAACGCCGGCAGCGCTATATTTGAACGTTTTGCCAGCCACCGTGATGCGATCGATCCAGGCCTTGAGCTGGCTCGGAATGCTGAAATTATACATCGGCGCGCCGATCACCACGACATCGGCCGCAAGGAACTCGTCGAGCGCCGCGGTACCCGCGGCCACTTCCGAGGTGGTTGCGGGATCTGACGGGGCACCCTGCGCTGCGGCGAGATGCGCCCCGGACAGATGGGTAAATGGCGTCGCTGCGACGTCGCGATAGGTCACCGCCAGGCCGGGATTGGCGTCGCTGAGGCGGGCCACGGCGGCAGCCGTGACCTGCCGGCTGACGGAGTTTGGACCGAGCACGCTTGAATCGATGTGGAGAAGTTTCATATCAGTCACCCATGGTATTGGTTTGTAACCAACGCTACATGAGTGACTGTCCGAACCCGCACAAGAAGGCACAATTTTGAAACCCGAGCACACAGATGTGCCCACCCCGGCCCCGCATCAGCACGATCCGGCCCATAGCGACTGCCGCGGCGTCGCATCGGTGCTGTCGCGTGTCGGCGACAAATGGAGCGTGCTGGTGATCATGATGCTGGTGGATGGTCCGCGCCGCTTCAACGAGCTGAAGCGCACGATCGGCGGCATCTCGCAGCGGATGCTGACGCTGACCTTGCGCGGCCTGGAGCGCGACGGCCTGGTCACGCGCACCGTCTATCCAACCATTCCGCCGCGGGTGGATTACGAACTTACCGAGCTCGGCCGCGGACTATCAGAACCGGTGAAGGCCCTCGGCGGCTGGGCGCTGACACATCTGCCGGAAATCACGAGCGCGCGGGAGAAGTTCGACGGCGAGGGCGAGTAAACTCTCCTGTCATCGCCCGGCCTGACCGGGCGATCCAGCACACCCGGAAGCCGCAACGTGTACTGCGTCACCCGATCAAGTCGGGTGACGACAATGATGGGACGGAGTGGTCCACTACACCATCGACACCAGCCCGCCGCCATGCCGCTCCAGCCGTCCCGCAAGCTCCAGCTCCAGCAGCACCACGCGCACCGTTGTGGGTGACACCTTTGCCAGGCGGATCAGATCATCGATGCCGATCGGGCTCGGGCCGAGCAGTCCGATGATGCGGGCGCGGTCGCTGTCGTCGGGCTCGTCGAATGACACGTCATCCTCCGCCTCGCGGCTCGGCAGTTCGATCGGCCGCTCCATGATCGGGGCGACGGCATTGATGACGTCGGCGGCCTCGGTCACCAGCGTCGCGCCCTGCTTGATCAGCCGGTTGGTGCCGGCCGCGCGCGGATCAAGCGGTGAGCCGGGGACGGCGAACACCTCACGGCCTTGCTCTGCCGCCATGCGCGCCGTGATCAGCGAGCCCGAGCGCTCCGCCGCTTCGATCACCACGACGCCGAGGGAAGCGCCGGAGATCAGCCGGTTACGCCGCGGAAAATCCTTCGCGCGCGGCACATGGCCGAGCGGCATTTCCGAAATCGCGCCGCCGAAAGCGAGCAGGTCGAGCAGCAGGTCTTCATGCTCCGGCGGATAGATCCGCTCATGGCCGCCGGCCAGCACGGCGACACTGCCGCCGGCGGCGCTGGCATGATGCGCGGCCTGATCGATGCCGCGGGCGAGGCCAGAGATGATGACGAATTCCGCATCGGCCAGTTCATGCGCCAGCGTCTCGGCGAATTTCAGTCCGGCGCCGGAGGCATTGCGCGAGCCGACGATGGCGATCATCGGCCGCGCCATGGCATCCCGATTGCCGCGCATGCCGAGCAGCGGCGGCGCATCGTCGATCGTGGCGAGCCGCGGCGGATAGCCGACCTCGCCGGGGGCGACCAGCGCGACGCCGATCCGGCGGCCGCGCGCAATCTCCCGGTCCGCGTCCTCCTCGCTGCAGATGCGGCCCGAGCGCATGGCGCCGCCACGGCGGGCGAGGTCCGGCAGGCGCGCCAGCGCAGCGCGTGCACTGCCGAACTGGTTGATCAGCGCGCGAAACGTTCGCGGGCCGACGTTCTCGCTGCGGATCAGGCGCAGCCAGTCGCGCCGCTGCTCATCGCTCAGGCGGATCGCTGCATGCGGTGAATCGATCAAGCTGTGGCCCCCCATCGTGCAGCTTAATCAACTTGCGGGTGCATTCAATTGACATTCGCAGTTAAGGTGCGAGAGTAGGGGTGAGCCCGTCTGGCTTGTGTTCAGTGATGTCGGCAATGCTGTGGGACGCGAACAACTACCAGCGACCGGGCGCGTCGAGCAATGTGGCCGTCGGGCGTGAGTTCGAGGAAGCCGCGCTGCTGTTCTTCCATTCCGAGGGCGTCATGCTGGCGCCGAATTACTCGGTGCCGGTCGGCCATCGCTCCTTCCGCAAGAAGCGCTTCGATCTCGGCAGCGCCAGCCCGCGCATCATCGTGGAGTGCAAGTCGTATACGTGGACGGTGTCGGGCAACGTGCCTTGCGCCAAGATCCGCGGGCTGAACGAGGCGATCCTGCAGTTCAGCGCAGCACCGCGTGACTATCGAAAAATCCTGTTCGCGCTGCGCCACCTGCATCCGCAGTCCCGCGTCAGCCTGATCTCGCATTACATCAAGTGCCACGGCCATCTGGTCGGGCCGGGCGTGGAGATCTGGGAATTCGATCTCGATGCGAAACAGGGCGCGCGGGTGTTTTGAAGGGGACGGATTTCTCAGCCGTAGGACGGGTTGAGCGCAGCGAAAACCCATGCTGTCCGTCGTCGCGGTTGGCTCCGCTGATGGGTTATCGCTCCGGCGCTATCGCGCCTGCGCTCAGCCCATCCTACTTCTTCCCGATCTTGCCTTCGCTGCCGTTCAGCAGCCGCTTGATGTTCTCGCGGTGCATGAACCACAGCAGCACGGTCAGTGCGGCACCCAGGATCGCGAGATGCGGGGCCTTCATGTACCACAGGAACATGGGCGTCAGCGCGCTGGCGGTGAGGGCTGCAAAGGACGAGTAGCGCGAGGTCAGCGCCGTGGCGAGCCAGGCGATGCAGAAGATCAGCGCTGCCGGCCAGAACAGGCCGAGCATCACGCCGATATAGGTGGCGACACCCTTGCCGCCCTTGAAGCCGAGCCAGACCGGGAAGAGATGGCCGAGAAAGGCGGCGACCGCGGCGATCATCGCCGGCGTCGGGCCGCCCAGAATACCCATGATGACGACGGGGATCGTGCCCTTCAGCGCGTCGCAGATCAGCGTGCCGGCGGCGAGGCCCTTGCGGCCGGTGCGCAGCACATTGGTGGCGCCGATATTGCCGGAGCCGATGCCGCGGATGTCTTCGGTGCCGGCCATCTTCGTGATCAGCAGGCCGAATGGGATCGAGCCGAGCAGATATCCGAAAGCGGCGGCGAGGATATAAAGCGGGTTCATGATCGTCCCTTAGACGTGCTCATAGACGGTACGCCCGCCAACGATCGTGCGGATGACGCGGCCGCTGAAACGCGCCTCGTCGAACGGCGTGTTCTTGCATTGCGACTTGAGATCGGCGGGATCGAGCACCCAGGGCACATCCGTGTCGATGACGATGACATCGGCCACCGAGCCCGCGCGCAGCGTGCCGCCGGGCAGGCCGAGCAGTTCGGCGGGGCGGGTGGACATCGCGCGGATGAGCTGCGTGAGGGTGAGCTCGCCATTGTGCAGCAGGCGCAGGCCAGCGGAGAGCATGGTCTCGAGGCCGATGGCGCCAGGTTCGGCTTCGGCGAAGGGGAGGCGCTTGGTCTCGACGTCCTGCGGATTGTGGTCGGACATGATGACGTCGATCAGGCCGGCAGCCACCGCATCCACCAGCGCGCGGCGGTCGTCCTCGACGCGCAGCGGCGGCGACAGTTTCAGATAGGAGCGATATGGCCCGATATCGTTCTCGTTCAGCGTCAGGTGATTGATCGAGGCGGATGCGCTCACGCGCAGGCCGGCATCGCGGGCGCGTTTCAAAATCTCGACGGACTCGGCGCAGCTGATCGACGCCGCGTGATAGCGCCCGCCGGTCAGCGCCACGAGACGCATGTCGCGCTCCAGCATGATGGCTTCGGCGGCGGTGGGGATGCCGGTCAGGCCGAGCCGCGAGGCGCGCTCGCCTTCATTCATCACGCCTTCGCCGACCAGCGCGGGATCTTCGGTGTAATGCACGATCAGCGCATCGAAATCGCGCGCGTAAGTCAGTGCGCGGCGCATCACCTGCGCATTGGTGATGCTCTTGTCGCCGTCCGTGAAGGCCACGGCGCCGGCGGCGCGGAGCAGACCGAATTCGGTCATCTCCTTGCCTTCGAGCCCCTTGGTCAGCGCCGCCATCGGATGGATGTTGACGATCGCGGTGTCGCGCGCGCGACGCAGGACGAAATCCACGGTGGCGGAATTGTCGATCGCCGGTGACGTGTCCGGCTGGCAGATGATGGTGGTGATGCCACCCGCCGCCGCCGCATGGCTGGCGGATGCAAAACTCTCGCGATGGCTGGCGCCGGGCTCGCCGACAAAGGCGCGCATGTCGATCAGGCCGGGAGCGACCACCTTGCCGGCGCAGTTGATGACCTCGGTGCCTTCGGGGACGCCGGCGGTGCCGATGCCGCGCTTGGCATCGCGGATCACGCCATCGACGATGAGGACGTCGCCGGTGCTGTCGAGCGTCTGCGACGGATCGATCAGGCGGGCATTGGCGAGGAGGAGCGGGCGGCGGTTGGTCAGCATGATATCAGCGCCGTTTCGAGATGATGGATTTCAGGATCGTGGTCCAGAACCAGACCGTCAGTGCAAAGGCTCCGGTGATCACCACGAAGATGATCGTGAAGATGATGTTCTGCGTCGTAAATCCCTGTACAGCGAGCATCACGCCGATGAACACCGTGCCGAGGATCGCGACAAATCTCAGTTTCCGCTGCATCAGTCCGACGAGGAATGACAGCAGCGTCTCCATGGCCGTCACGCATTGGGCAGGTTGCGCGCCAGCGCTTCCAGCACCGCCATGCGCACGGCGACACCCATTTCCACCTGTTCGCGGATCAGCGACTGCGCGCCATCTGCCACGAGGCTGTCGATCTCGACGCCGCGATTCATCGGGCCGGGATGCATCACCAGCGCGTCCGGCTTGGCGTAGGACAACTTCTTCTGGTCGAGGCCGAAATATTGAAAATACTCGCCGGAGGACGGCACGAAGGAGCCGTTCATGCGCTCGCGCTGCAGGCGCAACATCATGACGATGTCCGCGCCGTTGAGCCCCTCGCGCATGTCGCGCATGACCTCGACGCCCATCCGCTCGATGCCCGGCGGCAGCAGCGTGGAGGGGCCGACCACGCGGACGCGGGCGCCCATGGTGTTGAGCAGGATGATGTTGGAGCGCGCCACGCGCGAATGCAGCACGTCGCCGCAGATCGCGATCACGAGACCCTCAATCCGGCCCTTGTTGCGGCGGATGGTGAGCGCATCGAGCAGTGCCTGCGTCGGATGCTCATGGGCGCCGTCGCCGGCATTGATCACGGAGCCATCGACTTTTCGCGCCAGCAGCTCGACGGCACCCGAGGCGTGATGGCGCATCACCAGGATGTCGGGATGCATCGCATTCAGCGTCATCGCGGTGTCGATCAGCGTCTCGCCCTTCTTGATGGAGGACGAGGCGACCGACATGTTCATGACGTCGGCGCCGAGCCGCTTGCCGGCAAGCTCGAACGAGGATTGCGTGCGGGTCGAGTTCTCGAAGAACAGATTGATCTGGGTGCGACCGCGCAGCGAGGAGCGCTTTTTATCGACTTGCCGGTTCAGCTCGACATATTCCTCGGACAGGTCGAGGAGGCCGGTGATCTCGGCGGCTTTCAGGCCTTCGATCCCCAGCAGATGCCGGTGCGCGAAGACGAAACTGGATTTGGGGGCGCTGGTCATTAAAGCCAAATGCTATAGGCAGAGTTGCCCGGTGGGGCAAGCGTCGATCGCCCGGTTCCGGGTTATCCCCCGGTGTGTGGGGGTGGTGGTAGAATGGCAATAATTCTCGATCTCCGGCTGTCGCCCCGATCTCCAATTGTCATCCCCGCGAAGGCGGGGATCCAGTAGACACCGCCGCCTCGGTGCCATCGCCGGCCTCGAGCCTACTGGATCGCCCGGTCGAGCCGGGCGACGACAGATTGAGGAGACGAGCCGAAGGCGTCATCCGCCACTTCGGCCACGCTGCTTATTGCGCTAGGCTCACCACCAGAATCCAAACGAGATCCCATGATGACGCAAATGTCTCGATGGTCCGCGCTTTTCAGCCTCGCTCTGCTGCTGTGCTCCACCGCCGCCCACGCCAAGCGCGTGGCGCTCGTCATCGGCAATGACGTCTACACCAACATGCCCGCCGCCCAGCAGTTGCAGAAAGCCGTCAATGACGCCCGCACCATCGGCCGGGCGCTGACCTCCCTCGGCTTCGACGTCACCATCGGCACCAATCTCGGCCGCCAGGCCATGGTGGACCGGCTCTCCGATTTCACCGCCAAGCTCGCGCCGGGCGACACGGCAGCGCTGTTCTTCGCCGGCCACGGCGTCGCCATCGGCGGCGTCAACTATCTGGTCCCCAGCGACGTGCCACCGGTGAATGAGGGGGCCGAAGCCCGTGTCCGCGGCGCTTCGCTGGCGGAGCCGGACATCATCGCGGAAATCCAGGCGAAATCGGTGAGCGTGGCGCTGCTCGTCATCGATGCCTGCCGCGACAATCCGTTTCCGCGCAATGCCGGTCGCTCCATCGGCAGTTCGCGCGGCCTTGCCGATGCGAAACCCGCACGTGGCATTTTCACGATCTACTCCGCCGGCATCGGCCAGACCGCATTGGATCGCCTGACCGACCGCGATCCCGAACCGAATTCCGTCTTCACCCGCATCTTTGCCGAGGAACTGGTGAAGCCGAACCTGCATCTCGGCGACCTCGCCGTGGAAACGCGCGAGCGCGTCGCCGCATTGGCGCTGCGCGCCACCGATCGCGCCGGCAATCCCGCGCCGCATGAGCAAACGCCGGCCTATTACGACCAGACGCTCGGTGGCCGCATCTATCTCGCCGGCACATCGGTGGAGGCGCCGAAGGTGGCGGCTGCTCCGCCGCCGCCACGCACGGATGTCGCTGCGATCGCGCCGAAACAGGCTGAAGTGGAGCGTGCCGCCATTGCGCCGCGGCCGGGTGCACCGAACGAGGTTTGCGCCCTCAACGGCGCCGAGACCTATTGCGTCTCTTCGGTGCTGCCCGGCCAGTTCAACAATGCCTATGGCCCCGCCAATCTGTTCAGCGGCCCGCAGGGTGTCGCATGGGTCGAGGGCCGGTCGGGGCAGGGCGTCGGCGAATGGATCACCGTCGAATTCGATAGCCCGCGCCGCGTCCGCTCTTTTGTGTTCCGCAACGGCTATCAGAAAGACGACGACATCTATCGCAAGAACGGCCGCGTGCGGCGTCTCATACTGCAAACCTCCCACGGGGCGCGCATTCCGCTCGAACTTGACGATCGCTCCGGCGTGCAGACATGGACCCTGACGACGCCGGTGGAAGCGCAATGGCTGAAATTCGTGATCGACGACGTCTATCCCGGCAGCCGCTATACCGACACGGCGCTGAGCAAGCTGACGGTGACTTCGGAGCGCATCCGATGAGGCGGGGGGCGACGCCTGATCGATTGAAAAAAAGGCTAGCAGCGACGCTCGGACACCTCTCCCCACCGGGGAGAGGTCGATCCGGCGAAGCCGGAGCGGGTGAGGGGGGCCACAAACTCCGACGCCAAGATCCCCCTCACCCGAAATCTCCGCTGCGCTCCGATGTCGACCTCTCCCCGGTGGGGAGAGGTGTCTGCGCCCGGCCTGTTCGTTCTAGCTTCGTGGCTCACGCTCTAGCAGTCGTCATCGCAATCTGTGCGCCCGCCTCAGCACAGGCTCTGCCCGATGATTTTGTCTTCCTGCGCGATCTCGATCCCTCCATCCAGCAGGACATCCGTTATGCCGGCGTGAACAATTTCGTTGGCCGCAAGCTCACCGGTTACGACGCCGCCGAATGCGTGGTGAAGCGCTCGGTAGGGCAGGCACTCGCAAAAGTGCAGCAGGAGCTCAAAGCGCAGAACCTGTCGCTCAAGATGCTCGACTGCTACCGCCCGGCACGCGCCTCGCGCGACATGGTGGCGTGGGCACAGGACGGCTTTGAGACGCCGGCGCAGAAGCGCTACAATCCATCCTTCAACAAGGCCGATCTGTTTCGTCTCGGCTATATCGCCGAACGCTCCGGCCATTCCACGGGCGCCGCCGTCGATCTCACGCTGGTCGATCTCCGTGCCCCGGCGTCAGTGCCGTTCGATCCCGCCAAGACTTACGGCAGTTGCATCGCTCCGGAAGCGCAGCGCGCGCCGGAAGCGAGCGTGGACATGGGCACGGGCTATGATTGTTCCGACGCCAAGGCGTGGACGGCCTCGCGTGCCATCAATGCATCGCAGCGTCGCTGGCGCGATATTCTCGTGACGGCGATGCGCAAACAGGGATTTGCGAACTATTCGAAGGAGTGGTGGCACTTCTCGATGCCCGGTGTCGGCACCAAGGCGTATGATTTTCCGATCAGAAAATGAAAGCTCGGTGCCGTAGGATGGGTTGAGCGAAGCGAAAACCCATCGGCCGAACGATGTGGCGGCTCCGCTGATGGGTTTTCGCTCCGGCGCTGCGCGCCTGCGCTCAACCCATCCTACGGCCACGGCGCCTCGTATTGAGGCCCGATCCATCGTAAAATGATTCGCACCACGCTCCCTCTGCCGGAACCTCCCGATGACCTCTGCCACGACAGCAAAACATGCGGTGCTCAACCAGTCGCCGCCGCTCGAAGACGTCAATCTTTTCGAGATCGATCGTCCGCTGGTGGAGGCAGTCGCGTTCAATGACGGGTCGAGTGCCTATATCGACCACGCGGATTTCGGCAAGGCATGGGGCTCGGCTGCCATGGCGGAGCGCGCGCGGCTCGCCAATGAGAACACGCCGAAGCTGCGAACCTTCGACGCGCGGGGCAATCGCCGCGACTGCGTCGAGTTTCATCCGGCCTATCATGAGCTGATGTCGGCGAGCGTCGCTGGCGGCCTCCATAATTCGACCTGGGCCGCAGACGGGAAACCCAAGGGCCGCGCATCCGAAGTCATGCGCGCCGCAAAGTTCTATATGGCTGCGCAGGTCGAGACCGGGCATCTCTGTCCGATCACGATGACGCGCGCCGCCGTCGGCGCACTCTCATCGCAGCCGGACGTGCTGGCGCAGGCGATGCCGGTCATCGGCAGCAGGACGTATGACCCAAGCTTCAAGCCGTGGTTTGAGAAAAGCGGCATGACGCTCGGCATGGGCATGACCGAGCGGCAGGGTGGCACGGATGTCCGTACCAACATGACCATCGCCAAGAGCGATGGCGATGCATTCCAGATCACGGGCCACAAATGGTTCATGTCGGCGCCCATGTGCGACGCCTTCCTCGTGCTGGCGCAGGAGGACAGCGGGCTGAGCTGTTTCTTCATGTCGCGCTTCCGGCCCGATGGTTCGCTCAATGGGTTGAATTTCCAGCGCCTGAAGGACAAGCTCGGCAATCGCTCCAATGCGTCGTCGGAAGTCGAATTCAACGAGGCCTACGCGCTGCGCATCGGCGACGAGGGCAAGGGCATCCGCACCATCATCCAGATGGTGCAACTGACGCGGCAGGATTGCGCCATCGCATCCGCCGGCCTGATGCGCTCGGGTCTCGTGCACGCGCTGCATCACACCCGCCATCGCAGCGTGTTCCAGAAACATCTCGCCGATCAGCCGATGATGCAAAGCGTGCTCGCCGATATGGCGCTGCATGTGGAGGCGACCACCGCGCTGGTGATGCGCCTGTGTCGCGCCTTCGATCAGGCGCCGGAAGATCCGATGGAAGCCGCTTACATGCGCTTCCTCACGCCTGTCGTAAAATACTGGGTCTGCAAATCCGCGCCGGGTTTTCTCTATGAGGCGATGGAGTGCCTCGGCGGCAACGGCTATGTCGAGGAGGGGATCCTCGCACGGCATTATCGCGAGGCGCCGGTCAATGCGATCTGGGAAGGCTCTGGCAATGTCATGTGCCTCGATGTGCTGCGTTCGCTGGCGCGCGAAGGCGATGCGGCGACCGGCGTGCTGCAGGATCTGATGCAGGACACGCACGGTTTGCCCGGCGCATCGGATGTCGCGTCCTTCGTGATCCGCACCTTGTTGCGTCCCGATAGCGAGCGCGCGGCCCGGCAGGCGGTGGAAGCCTTGGCCATGCTGGCGGCGACTGCAGCACTCAACATGATCCATCCGCCGCATGCCGAACTGTTCGCCCGCACGCGGCTCGATGGCCCGCGCAGCATGCTGTTTGGCGCGGCTGATTTTACCGAGGCGCAGGCGCGCGGCCTGCTCGAGCGGGCGTTGCCGCTGTGAGCGCCATCGATACGCCCGCAACGACCGACCTGCCGCCCGCGGCCAAGCCGCCACGCGTCTGGAAATTCTGGGGCACCACGCTGTGGGGCGTGCTTGCTTTCGCCGCCATGTCCATCGGGCAGCTCACGGTGGTCGCCTTCCAGGTGATCAAAAGCGGCGAGCCGATCGATCTCGGTCTGATCGTCAAATCGGTCAGCAGCGGGACCACGGTGGCGCTCTCCGTCATCATGGGATTGCCTGCCGTCTGTCTCGCGCTCTGGCTGGCCATCCGCATCGCGCGAAATTCCTTCACCGATTATCTCGGCCTGCGCGGCACCTCCGGGAAGAACTGGCTGCTCGGCACCGTGGCGCTGATTGTGCTGGTTGGTGCATGGGAAGTGCTGGCCAAACTCACCGGCCATAAATCGGCGCCGGGCTTCATGCTCGATGTCGTGAACTCATCGCGCGCCGATGGAACGTTGTGGCT
Source organism: Tardiphaga sp. GW821-FHT12E02 (assembly GCF_058807155.1). Taxonomy (NCBI): domain Bacteria; kingdom Pseudomonadati; phylum Pseudomonadota; class Alphaproteobacteria; order Hyphomicrobiales; family Nitrobacteraceae; genus Tardiphaga; species Tardiphaga sp. GW821-FHT12E02. Next base: position 4,082,746 of record NZ_JBXAQK010000001.1, on the reverse strand, counting down.
GCTGGTGATTGCGCTCACCGCCGGCGCCGCTATCACCGAGGAAATACTGGCGCGCGGCTTCCTCTACCGTGGCTGGTCGGAATCATTCTTGCGACCGACAGGCGCCATTGTTGCGTCATCGCTGGTCTGGACCGCGATGCATGCGCAATATTACGATCCGTTCCTGTTCAGCCAGGTCTTCAGCATGGGCCTGCTGTTCGGCTATCTCCGCCATCGCAGCGGCTCGACCTGGCTGACGATCTATCTGCACGCGCTGAACAATCTGGCCGCGACGGTGCAGACGCTGTTGATTGCGAACGGTGTGATCTCGCCGTGAACGCAGGGCGGATGAGCGCAGCGTCATCCGCCGGCGGACTTTGTGGTGGAAACTCCGCGGCGGATGACGGCTTCGCCTCATCCGCCCTACTGTTGCTCGGCGAAGGCGATGAACACCGGCATGGTCAGCACGGCCAGCGCCGTCTGGATCGTCAGCACCTGCGCCAGCATCGGCGCATCGCCGCCCATCTGCCGCGCCAGCACATAGGCATTGGAGGCCGCCGGCACCGAGGCGGCGCAGGCGACCACCGCAAGGCTGGTGCCGGACAGGCCGAAGGCCATACCGAGGCTGATCGCAATCGCCGGCATCACCGCGAGCTTCAGCACGATGGTGATGAGTGCCGCGGCACCGGGCTTGTGCAGGCCTTCGAGATGCAGCCCGGCGCCGACGACGAGCAGGCCCAGCGCCAGCGAGCATCGCCCGAGCGCATCGAGGAATTCATGCGCCGGCCGCGGCATGGGCACCCCCGCGACATTGATGGCGAGGCCGATGATGCAGGCCCAGATCAGCGGGTTCTTGGCGATGGTCTTGAGCAGTGTCGGCCATGCCATTTTCTGCGGCGAGGCGTAATGCGCCAGCACCCATACCGCGAGAATGTTCAGCAGCGGGATCATCGCCACCATGGCGACGGAGGACAGCGTGATGCCGATCTCGCCCCACAGATTGCCGGCGACCGACAGTGCGACAAAAGTCTGCCACCGCGTCGCGCCCTGGAACAGTGAGGTGAAGCTCGGCCCGCTCAACCCGATGGTCCGCGCCAGTATTGGCTTCAGCGCGAGACAGATGAGCGACATCACGATCACCGCCAGCAACAGCGCACCGCCGACACCCGCGATCGGCACCGATTTCAGATTGGCGCGCGCCAGCGTGTCGATGAGGAGGGCGGGGAACAGCACGTAATAAACGAGGTTCTCGACGCCGACCCACATGGGATCCTGTTGCATGATCGACCGCCGCAGCCCGAAGCCGAGCACGATCAGCAGGAAGACCGGAACAAGGGCCGCAAACACGGTCAGCATCGTCAGCGAATATCCGGCGACCGCGACAGCGCCGCGAGGCGATCGAGCGCGCCCTGCAGGATGAAGATCGCCGCATGCTGGTCGATCACTTTTGCCCGCTTGGCGCGGCTGACATCATTGGCGATCAGCTCGCGCTCCACGGCCGCGGTGGACAGCCGCTCGTCCCAGAAGCCGATCGGCATCTCGGTGAGCTGCGCCAGGTTGCGCGCAAAGGCCCGCGTCGATTGCGCCCGCGGTCCTTCGCTGCCGTCCATGTTGATCGGCAGCCCCAGCACGATCCCGCAGATATTCCGCTCGGCGGCGAGCGACAGCAGCCGTGCCGCATCGGCCTTGAACGCCTTGCGCTCCACCGTCTCGACACCGGTGGCCAGACGTCGATCGGGATCGGACACCGCGACGCCGATGGTCTTGGTGCCGAGATCGAGGCCGATCAGCGCACCGCGGGCGGGCAGATGCGCGGCGGCATCGATGAGGGGGAGGATGAGAGCGGGCATGCGCCGCCAATAGCATGGGTTGCGATGGGGTCAAATGTCGCCGCGGGCTCGCCGGGCCGTGAATGGCCGTTGCTGCACTGCCATGCTAAGGCTGGTTCCGACCCGGCAACGACGCGCGGGCCTGTCTCAAGTCTGTCCCACAGTTGCCGCAAGGATGCCGCAACAACGGGCGGCTTTTCTCGCGAAAACAGGTTGTTCTGACATGTGGCCGGACCGTCGTTTGATCGATTTGCTGAAGCTCGAAGCCCCCATCGTGCAGGCGCCAATGGCCGGCGCGCATGACCAGGCGCTGGCGATTGCCGTGGCGCAGGGCGGCGGATTGGGGTCACTGCCTTGCGCGATGATCTCTGCCGACAAGGCGCGCGAGCAGGTGCAGGTGTTCCGCCAGCAGGTCTCGGCGCCGGTCAACCTCAACTACTTTTGCCACGTGCCCGTCGAGGCCGATGCGGCGAGCGAGGCGCGCTGGAAGACGCGGCTCGGCGCCTATTACAGCGAGCATGGCATCGATCCCAACGCGCCGATCAATGCGGCCAACCGCGCGCCATTCGATGAGGCAATGTGTGCGCTGGTGGAAGAGCTGAAGCCCGAAGTGGTCAGCTTCCATTTCGGCCTGCCGGCGCCGGCCTTGCTGAAGCGCGTGAAGGCGGCGGGCGCCGTGGTGCTGGCGTCGGCCACCATCGTGCGTGAGGCGGTCTGGCTCGAACAAAATGGCGCCGACGTGATCATCGCCCAGGGCGCCGATGGCGGTGGCCATCGCGGCATGTTCCTGACCGATGACATCGCCACCCAGCCGGGCACCATGTCGCTGCTGCCGCAGGTGGTCGATGCGGTGAAACTGCCGGTGATCGCGGCCGGCGGTATCGCCGATGGCCGCGGCATCGCCGCAGCTTTCGCGCTCGGCGCGGCGGGGGTGCAGATCGGTACCGCCTATCTGCGCACGCCGGAATCAACGCTCGGCGCACCGAATCGCGCAGCGCTGAAAGCGGCCTCCGACGAGACCACGGTCATCACCAATGTCATGACCGGCCGTCCGGCCCGCGGCGTGATCAACCGCGTGATGCGCGAGGTCGGCCCGGTCTCGCCGGATGCGCCGGCATTTCCGCATGCGGCCACCGCACTTGGCCCGCTGAAGGCGGCGGCGGAGAAGGGCGGCAAGACGGATTTCACCAATCTGTGGGCCGGGCAGGCGGTGCATCTCGGCGGCGAATTGCCGGCCACGGAACTGACGCGGAAACTGGCGAAAGACGGGTTGGCGCGGATGGAAGCACTCCGACCGTAGGGCGGATGAGCGAAGCGTAATCCGCCGGCCGAGTGCATGGGACGAAGAGCGGCGGATTACGCCTTCGGCTCATCCGCCCTGCGGTCCCGGCTCCTGGCCGTGGTTGCGGCGCGAAAGCTCTGTCTGCTATAGGGCAGGCAGATTTCGCCCAGAGGCCCTATATCAATGTCGGTCGATGCTGCCACCGTTCGCCGTATCGCGCATCTCGCGCGCATCGCGGTCAAGGAGGATGAGGTTCCCCATCTGCAGGGCGAGCTGAATGCCATGCTGGCTTTTGTCGAGCAGCTGCAGGAAGTGAATGTGGACGGCGTCGAACCGATGACCTCGGTGATGCCGATGGAGATGAAGAAGCGCATCGACGCCGTCACCGATGGCGAGATCGTGGATCTCATCACCCAGAACGCGCCGGAAGCCGACGATAATTTCTTCCTGGTGCCGAAGGTCGTCGAGTAACAGCGACAGGAAACCGCCATGTGCCTGCTATGCGACGATGAGAAGGCCTACAGCCTCTACATGGATTATCTCGACCAGATGGAACGTCAGGGCGAGATGAAGGATGTGGATGCCGCCATGGACGCCATTCTCGACAAGGTGCAGGCCGAGCAGATCGCCGACGATAAAAAGCGCCGCGCCATGTTCAACGGCGACGCCCCCGAAAACGACAAGACGCTCTCTCCGTTCTTTTGCAGCCCGGTCAATAAATAGATGACAGATCTGACGTCGCTCACGCTCGCCGAGGCCCGCACCGGCCTTGCGGACAAGTCCTTCACGTCGGTCGAACTGACCGATGCGCATCTGAAGGCGATGGAAGCTGCGCGCGTGCTCAATGCCTATGTGCTGGAGACGCCGGACAAGGCCCGCGAGATGGCGCAGGCGGCGGATGCGAAGATCGCAAAGGGCGAGGGCGGTTCGCTCGAAGGCATCCCGCTCGGCATCAAGGACCTGTTCGCCACCAAGGATGTGCGCACCACCGCGTGCTCAAAGATTCTCGGCAATTTCGTTCCGCCTTACGAGTCGACCGTGACCGCGCAGCTGTGGCGCGATGGCGCCGTGATGCTCGGCAAGCTCAACAATGACGAATTCGCCATGGGCTCGGCCAACGAGACCTCGGCTTTCGGCCACGTGATCAATCCGTGGCGCCGCGACGGCTCGGACGTCAACCTCGTGCCCGGCGGTTCGTCCGGCGGTTCGGCTTCGGCCGTCGCTGCGGGGCTCTGCCTCGGCGCCACCGCGACCGACACCGGCGGCTCGATCCGCCAGCCTGCCGCCTTCACCGGCATCGTTGGCCTCAAGCCGACCTATGGCCGCTGCTCGCGCTGGGGTACGGTCGCCTTTGCGTCGTCGCTCGATCAGGCCGGCCCGGTCGCGCGCACCGTGCGCGACACCGCGATCCTGACGCGCTCGATGGCCGGCTACGATCCGAAGGATTCCACCTCGGTGGATCGCGATGTCCCGGACTATGAAGCCGCCATCGGCAAGTCCGTGAAGGGCATGAAGATCGGCATTCCCAAGGAATATCGCATCGATGGCATGCCGGCCGAGATCGAGAAGCTCTGGCAGGATGGCGCGAAGCAGCTCGAGGCCGCCGGCGCCGAGCTCGTCGAAGTCTCACTGCCGCACACGAAGTATGCGCTGCCTGCTTACTACATCGTGGCGCCGGCCGAAGCCTCGTCGAATCTCGCGCGCTATGATGGCGTGCGCTATGGTCTGCGCGTGCCCGGCCGCAACCTCGTCGACATGTATGAGAACACCCGCGCCGAAGGTTTTGGCGCCGAGGTGCGTCGCCGCGTGATGATCGGCACCTATGTGCTCTCCGCCGGCTATTACGACGCCTATTATCTGCGCGCGCAAAAGGTCCGCACGCTGATCAAGCAGGATTTTGAGGACTGTTTTGCCAAAGGCATCCACGCCATCCTGACGCCCGCGACACCGTCCGCCGCTTTCGGCATCGGCGAGAAGGGCGGCGCCGATCCGATCGAGATGTATTTGAACGACATCTTCACGGTCACCGTGAACATGGCGGGCCTGCCGGGCATCGCCGTGCCAGCCGGCAAGGACGCGCAGGGCCTGCCGCTTGGCCTGCAACTGATCGGCCGTCCGTTCGACGAGGAAACGCTGTTCTCGCTCGGTGAAGTGATCGAGCAGGCGTCGGGACGTTTTACGCCGAAGAAGTGGTGGTAGGTTCGTAGCCGTAGGGCGGATGAGCGCAGCGTTATCCGCCGCGGCGTTTCAGCGATCGACCCTGCCGGCGGATGACGCCTTCGGCTCATCCGCCCTACGGCTACGCGTCTTATCCATTCGCTAACCACATCGGCGGTGCGCGGGCACCTGTGGCTTTCGGTTTGCATCAAATTGACAAGCTTTGCGTTAGTTTGCCCGCAATCATTCCCGTCTGCCGTGGGGACGGCCGCATCGCCAGGGATGCGCGAGGGACGTTCGTGAGTGCGATGTCGATGCGGAAGTTGCGTTCGTTTGGGGCGGTTGTGGCGGCCAGTGCGCTGCTGCTGGGGTGCGCCTCGGTTTATAACGAGCCGGTCAATGTGCCGGTCGGCCCTCATGGTCCTACCGACGATCTCGCGTTGAATTTCGCCGATCCCGCCGCGCTTGACGATCTGATGATCGGTCTTGCCTTTTCGGGCGGCGGCACGCGGGCAGCGGCCTATTCTTTCGGTGTGCTGCAGGAGATGGACAACATCCCGATGCCGCGCTCCGGCGACAAGATGGTCGATCGCATCGATTTCATCTCGGGCGTGTCGGGCGGCTCTGTCACGGCAGCCTATTTCGGAATCAAGAAGCGCGCGGCGCTTGCCGATTTCCGCGAACGCTTCCTGCTGCAGAATGCCGAAGCCGGGCTTCAAACTCAGCTCTCGCTCGGCACCATCGGCCGCGCGCTCGGCGGCGGCATCAACGACTCCACTGCCTTCACCAAATGGCTCGATGCCCATCTGTTCGACGGCATCACCTATGGCCAGGCGCGGCAGACCGGCTCGCCCCGGGTGTGGATCAATGCATCCGACATCTACAACCGCGTGCCCTTCGTCTTTGGGGCCACCGCATTCGATGCGATCTGCAGCGACATCGGCAAATTCCCGGTCTCGCAGGCCGTGGCCACGTCGGCGGCCGTGCCGATCGCCTTTGCGCCGGGCGTGGTGCAGGCGTTCCCCGGCAAGTGCAACACGCCGCTGCCGGCCTGGGTGCAGCGCGCCGCGAGCAATCGCAATGCGTCGCCGATGCTGAACAACTATGCCAAGGCGATCATCCGTTATCGCGAAGGTGCCGTGCCCTATATCAAGCTGATGGATGGCGGCCTCGTTGATAACTACGGCGTCGCCGGTTTCACCATCACGCGCGAGTCGTCGGACACACCATATGGCCCGTTGACACCGCAACAGGCTGTCAAGTTGCGGCGCGCGATGTTCCTCGTGGTGGACGCCAAGACCGGCCTGTCCGGCAATTGGGTCAACACGGTGCAGGGGCCGGACGGCATCGAATTGCTCAAGGCCGCGGTGGACACCACCATGGATGCCAGCGTCGGCGCCAACTACACCGCCTTCGACCGCACCATGAAGGACTACCAGTCGTCGCTGGTCGCCTGGCGTTGCGGCCTGTCGGCGGCGCAGCGCGCGAGCTATGGCGCGCGACCGGGCTGGAACTGCCGCGACCTGCAATTCTTCGTGGGCCGCCTCGGCTTCGACCAGCTCGATGGCGAGCGGGCGGCGGTGCTGGAGAGCGTGCCGACGCGCTTCTCGCTGCCGCAGGCGCAGGTGGATGACGTGATCGCGGCGGGCAGGGACACGCTCCGGCAAAGCCCGGTGTTCAAGGCCTTCGTATCGGGAATGTAAGCGGTCTGCATGCAACCTTGATGTGCAATAATTGAGTTGTTAGCTTGATGGTGTCGAGTGGGAGAGTGCCATGAGCCGCTATGAGCCGCTGACCCAGTTTCTGCAGAACCAGCCGGGCCGCGCAGTGCGCCTCAGCTTTGCGCAGATTGAGCAAATCGTCGGTTTCAAACTGCCCGCCGCCGCCCAGCAGGAGCACGCGTGGTGGAGCAATGCGCCGGCGGACGCGGAGGACAAGGCCTGGCTGGCGGCGGGATTTCGCAGCGAGGGGGTCGATCTGGCCGCGGGCGAGCTGACCTTTCGCCGGGATGAGAATGCGGATTTCGCCGAGCCGGATGAATATGTTCAGTCGGGTCGTCATCCCATCTTCGGGTGGGCCAAAGGGATGATCACGGTCGCGCCGGGTGTCGATCTGACGGAGCCAGCGGACCCGGATCTCGCGGATTGGATCGACAAGACGTATGGCCCTGCTCCTTGATACCTGCGCCGCGATCTGGCTTTTTGACGGTCAGCCGATATCCGGCAAAGCTGCCGATGAGATCAATCTCGCAGTGGAAACCGGCGTGCCCGTCTATGTCTCGCCGATCACTGCTTGGGAGGTCGGCTTGTTGGCGTCCCGCGGGCGGATCAATTCTCCGGCCGATCCGCAGCGATGGTTCGACCACATCCAGAAGGCGCCGGGTCTCCGTCTGGCAAAAATATCACCTTCGATTCTGATCTCGTCGTCATTCCTGCCGGGTAAACCGCCGAAAGATCCGGCGGATCGCATTTTTGCGGCCACCGTCCGCGCAAACGGCTGGCAGCTCGTGACGCGTGATCGTCTGTTACTGGACTATGCACGAGCAGGGCATATCGAGGCGGTGGCTTGTTGAGCGCATGCGGGCGGGTTTGCGGAGTTCGGGCTTTTCCCGCGCCGCTTGCCGCTGTAAAACGCCCCCATGAACGCACCTGTCAAAACTTCCAAGCTGCTCAAGGGCGCCACCGGTGACTGGGAAATGGTCATCGGGCTGGAGATCCACGCCCAGGTCACCTCCAAGGCAAAACTGTTTTCCGGCTCGTCCACCGCCTTCGGCGGCGCGCCGAACACGCATGTGTCGCTGGTGGACGCCGCCATGCCGGGCATGCTGCCGGTCATCAATGAGGAATGCGTCCGCCAGGCGGTGCGCACCGGGCTTGGGCTGAACGCGCAGATCAACCTGCGCTCGACCTTCGACCGCAAGAATTACTTCTATCCCGATCTGCCGCAGGGCTATCAGATCAGCCAGTACAAGTCGCCGATCGTGGGCGAGGGCGAGGTCACCATCGAACTCGCCGATGGCAGCACGGCCACTGTCGGCATCGAGCGGCTGCATCTCGAACAGGATGCCGGCAAGCTGGTGCATGACCGTAATCCGTCGAGCACGTCGGTGGACCTCAACCGCTCCGGCGTGGCGCTGATGGAGATCGTGTCCAAGCCCGACATGCGCACCTCCGAACAGGCCCAGGCCTATGTGTCGAAGCTGCGCACCATCCTGCGCTATCTCGGCACCTGCGACGGTGACATGGAGAAGGGCAACCTGCGCGCCGACTGCAATGTCTCGGTCCGCCGGCCGGGCGAGCCGTTCGGCACCCGCTGCGAGATCAAGAACGTCAATTCGATCCGCTTCATCGGCCAGGCCATCGATTACGAGGCGCGGCGCCAGATCGAGATTCTCGAAGACGGCGGCACCATCGATCAGGAGACCCGGCTCTACGACCCGAACAAGGGCGAGACCCGGTCGATGCGCTCGAAGGAAGAGGCGCATGACTATCGGTACTTCCCCGATCCCGATCTGCTGCCGCTCGAGTTCAGCGAGGCATTCGTCGCCGGGTTGAAGGCGGAACTGCCGGAACTGCCTGACGCAAAGAAGGCACGCTTCGTCAGCGCCTTCGGCCTGTCGGATTACGATGCCGCCGTGCTGGTGACCGAACGCGAAAGCGCCGAGTTCTATGAAGCCGTGCTCGACGGCCTCAAGGACAAGGCACGCGACGGCAAGCTGGCCGCCAACTGGGTGATCAACGAATTGTTCGGCCGCCTCAACAAGGAAGGCCAGGACATCGCGGCGTCGCCGGTGTCGTCGGCACAGATGGCCGCCATCATCGACCTGATCGGTGAAGGCGTGATCTCCGGCAAGATCGCCAAGGACCTGTTCGAGATCGTCTGGACCGAAGGCGGCGACCCGCGCGTGCTCGTGGACGAGCGCGGCATGAAGCAGGTCACCGACATGGGCGCCATCGAGAAGGTGGTGGACGACATCATCGCGGCGAACCCGGACAAGGTGGCGCAGGCGCAGGCGAAGCCGGCGCTGATGGGCTGGTTCGTCGGCCAGGTGATGAAGTCGTCGGGCGGCAAGGCCAATCCGCAGGCCGTCAACGATCTCCTGAAGAGCAAGCTCGGGCTCTGAGCTCGGGCGCAGGATGGGTTGAGCGAAGCGATAACCCATCGCGGAGCTTACCGCATCGTTCGGCCGATGGGTTTTCGCTTCGCTCAACCCATCCTACAGACCTCACGGCGTCGCTTCGAGCGGCGCCGTTTTCGTTTCTATCGATGCCGTTCACCGCGCTCGGCGAGAGAATCGAGTCGCGAATCGTGGCGAGTGACGTGACGGAAGAGCGGGTTGTGAGCCTTCGAGAGTAGCTCTCGGCGCGGTTATCCAAAAAATATTTTCGTTGCCGGGTGAACCGACTCGGAGCCGGCGGGAGGCGCTTCCGGTCGCTCCAATCCGATTCGCGGACGCCCGCACTTTGTGTAGTTGTTTGTTAGTTCACCGCGCGCGCGCTCTGGAAAAATAGGCCTGTGCGTCGCACTTGACTTTCGATGATGTAGGTTTTCCGGGTGTTTCTTTCGCCATGCAAAAGCCGCATGAACGCTCCGCACCTGCACGAACAGGCTTGACCGCGGCGACACAGCTTCAACACTTCCTTAAGCAGCCCACTGTTCTTTTGAAATCGTTGGTGTATTCGGAATCGTGTGCATATCGATTCACGACTGCACGCAGCGTTTAAGTCATCTCTTATGGAGGGCAACATGGCTAAGAAGGCAGTGAAGAAAGTCGCTAAGGCGAAGAAGACGGTGAAGAAGGCTGCGAAGACCGCAGTCAAGAAGACCGCCAAGAAGACCAAGAAGGTCGCGAAGAAGGCCGCCAAGAAGAAGTAACTTCTTCTTCTCGGACTACGCCGGCAGCAATGCCGGCGCCGTCGTCGGCGTTACGGCTCCGATCGACGAAAGAGGGTGTCGGCGAGACATCAGGTCGAACGGCTGGATCGGCACTGCGGAGTTCGTCTTCGCATCGGTTCGGCAGAGAAGTCGGTCATGCAGTGATCGGCTTTCCTCTACGGGCGGATCCTTGATCCGCAGTCTCCGGCATGATGCCGGCAGGCATGATCCTGACGTGTTGCCGACGCCCTCGTCTTTTCCGCCGGTGCGGTTGATCCCCGGCGATGATCAAGTTTTCCCATTTCGATAGTGCTGTGCTGTAGGGCGGATGAGCGAAGCTTCATCCGCCGGCCGAGTTCATTGTTGAAACTCCGAGGCGGATGACGCCTACGGCTCATCCGCCCTGCGGCGGAGCCTGTCTTCGCGATGGTTACGCGATCGCCAACCGGCAAGGTAAACCGAAATCCGCAAAATGCAGAAAACCCGCATGAATGCTGGGTTTTCGCGCTCGCATGCGCGCGTGCCGGCTGTCCGCGTTCAGAAACCGTTCATCGCGATGCTTAAACTGCCATTCAAATTTGACCGGCATATTTGCCTCAACACGCCGGACATAACTGGCGGTTGGGGCAAGTCAAACACGGACAGGAGCCGCGCTCGGTTGGGGCGGCAAACATAAAAAAGGAATGAGTGATGTTTCAGGGGCAGATCGATTTCGGGGCGGCAACGCCCGTCACCGACACCGCGATCCAGGACGTGCTGTTCGAGCGCGGCATGTATTGGTCGAGCGGCCGCGCCGGGATCGTTGATCTCGTGGCTGCGCATAAATGGTTCAATCTCGCAGCGCTCAAGGGCCGGGTCGATGCGATCCCGATGCGCCGCGAAGTCGCCGACATGATGTCGGATGTCGAGATCGCCACCGCGCAGCGCGATGCCCGCGCCTGGATGGTGACCGCGCACTAATCGTCCGACTTGCTGCTCACGGCGGTGACGACCGGCTTGTCAAACACCGCCTTGCAGCCGCTGCTGAGACTGGCCTTCTGCTTGCGCATGCAGATGGTGATCTCCTCCACATTCGGGATCGCCGAACTGCACAGCCGGAACGCATCGCCGGTGCAGAGCCGTCGTTGTTCGGAGCTGAAGGTCTGAGCCGAGGCGAGGGCCGTTGAGGCCGTCATCATGAGAGTGGCGAGCAGCGCGATACGTCCGATGGTCGTGGTGGCCTGCGTGGACATGATGTCCTCCCCGGTGTGTGATGGTCACACCCAGTCGTCGCGGCCCGCAGAAACCGGGTTCGAAGCCGCTCCACATTTTTTCCTCAATTCGGTCATGGGCAGGCGCATCGCCATGCCGCACTGCGTCACGGGCTTGTGACGCGCAGCTTGCTTGTAACAAGCGCCAGCCACCCAATGTCCTGTGTGTCACCTCTCCACAGAGACCGGTCGGCCTCTCAACACAAGGACATCATCATGTCGATCAAGACCCTCTCGCTGCGCGCCGGCGCGCTTGCGCTTTTCGCCACCTTTGCTGTCGCCGCCACCGGGCCGGCTTCGGCTGCGCCTGCCAAGACCGCGTCCGTCAGCGCGTCGGCGACTGATCTGAGTGCGGCACGCCGTCATCATCAGGCGCAGCGCAAATCGGTACGCAACGCCTATGGCGCCTATGTCGGAGGAGCATCCGCCGGCCCGTCGCAGACCTGGAGCAATTACGGCTACGGCAGCGGCGACAACGCCCGTAACCAGACCTGGTAACGCGGCAGCGCGCGGGACGTGATGTGCCGATGGGCCGACATCGCGTCCGCGTCGCCGGACAAGGGGAGGGGCGTGATGTCTCCCGTCATTGGCAGATCTGTAGTCGGGTGATGTGACGCTTGGCGCTGAATCCAGGCAAGCGTTGCGCCACCGCGCACCAAGCCCGCCGTTCGAGAGCGGCACGCAAATTTCAAATGTTTGCTGGACAATGAGGGCGCCACTTTCAGAGTGGCGGAGCCGGAGGGATTCGAACCCTCGATACCCTTTAACAGGTATGCCGCTTTAGCAAAGCGGTGCCTTCAGCCACTCGGCCACAGCTCCATCATGGCTGCATATGCCCGACAGCGCCGTGAGCCGCAAGCACCAGATCGCATCTCGTGCAGCTGTGCAGATAATTTTCCCGTCAGAGCCGGCGCGATACACACTTCTATATATGTCCAGCCCATCGGCGAGCCTGCGCGCCCGGCGAAAACGCGCGCATGGCGCCGGCAGCCGCGTGAGCGGCGCCCGAATCTCCTCGATTCGGGACTTGCTGGCGCCCGATATGGGTGTTTTCCGAGAACAATAGCGCCGCACACGTTGCGCGCGATGTTTGTGACATGATTTTTGCAATGTTGAATTAGCTAAATAAATCAGTTGCTTGGTCGAATTGTGCAATCACAAGCGCGTGTGATTTACGCAACACCTTGGCGCAAATGGCCGAAGCAGGGCGGTTTCGAGGCGTTCCATTGTTGCGAAGCGGCAAGCCATAGGGGATGTTCCTGGTGCGACGGAGGGGGGCATCCCGAGGTCGTCCCGTACTGATGATGGATTCGAGCCGCGGGCATGTGGCTTGGATCAGGAGTCTCGGCGCGGGTTGTCAGGGATCTAGGAACTTGTCTTCAGGGTGCATACGCGCCCCGTGACGGAACCTTCCCTTTAGCAACTTGGAGGTTACATGAAGACGATTAAGGGCCTTATCCTGGGCTCCGCAGCGGGCATCCTCGCTGTTGGTGGCGCTCAGGCAGCCGATCTTCCCGTCAAGGCCAAGGCCGTTGAATACGTGAAGGTCTGCTCTCTCTACGGCGCCGGTTTCTACTACATCCCGGGCACCGATACCTGCGTCAAGATCGGTGGTGCGATCCGTATCGACACCTCGTTCAACGCCAACAACTACGACACCCCGTTCTGGCAGGGTGGCGCTGGTGGCGCCGGCGCATGGACGCAGGACTATTACATCACCCGTCAGCGTATCAACCTGACCACCGACACCCGCACCGCCACCGAATACGGCGTTGTCCGCACCTATGCGAACATCCAGTTCGACTTCTCGCAGAACCGTGAATCGATCGCTGGCGGCTTCACCGAAGTCGACTACGCCTTCATCCAGTTCGCCGGCTTCACCTTCGGTAAGGCCGTCTCGCAGTTCGACCCGCAGTGGGCTCTCTCGAAGCCGACCATCTCGTCGGGCTTCATGGCCGGTTCGAACAACACGACCGGTATCCCGCAGCTCGCCTACACCGCTTCGTTCGGTAACGGCGTGTCGGGCACCATCTCGCTCGAAAACGCCTCGCCCTACCGCAACGCCGGTCTCTACAACAACGGTCTGGCCCTTGTTGGCCCGTTCGGCGCCAGCGGCAACACCGGTGCCTACGGCGCGACGTCGAACACCTTCGCGGGTAACTCGTACGGCGGCAACCACATTCCGGACATCGTCGGCAACCTGCGCCTCGATCAGGCTTGGGGTTCGCTGCACTTCGGTGCTGCGATGCACACGATCACCCCGGGTTTCTACGCCGGCAGCACTGCGCATCCGGATGACTCCTACGGCTTCGCCGTCAACGGCGCTGTCGAGTTCAAGAACCTCCCGACCGGCGCTGGCGACAGCCTGAAGCTCGAAGCCAGCTACGGCAAGGGCGCGGCCAAGTACGCCATCGCTGGCGGCACCACCGACACCTCGGGCGGCGGTCGTTTTGCCAAGGTTTCCGGCGACTCGATGGCTTTCGGCTACGTGCTTGACGGCATTTACGGCACGAATGGCCAGATCGAGCAGAGCGAAGCCTGGTCGGTCGTCGGTTACTTCGAGCACTACTGGAACCCGGCCTGGCGCACCTCGCTCTGGGGCAGCTACAGCAGCATCTCGTATGGTGACGGCGGCAACGCGCTGCTAGCCGCTGCCTTCGCTCCGGGTCGCACGATTCCGGGTTCGAACAACGGCTCGCTCGTCGGTTCGACCAACAACTTCGACTTCGGCATCGCCCAGATCGGTACCCGTACCGCCTGGACCCCGGTCAAGAACCTGACCCTGTCGGCCGAATTCACCTACACCCGCCTCGAGCAGAACCTGGGTGGCATTGTGACCGGTGCGACCGTTCCGGGCCGTGCAGCCCAGAGCTACTCGGTCAGCGACCAGAACCTGTACAACGGTTCGGTTCAGATCCTGCGCTCGTTCTAATATCGAACGCCTCACGGCAATCGATATCTGAATACAAGACCCCCGGCAGGCAACTGCCGGGGGTTTTTGTTTGTAGGGACGTGATGACTGCGGCAGCTGAGCCGTGAGCTTTTGTTTGTGGGCGGTCGTTGCGAAAGGTGTCTGCCTGCCACTCCGTTGTCATCGTCCGGCCGCGCGCACTTGCGCGCTAGGACCGGACGATCCAGTAGACACCGGCAGTGGTGGTTGTGCTGAAACGATTGCGTTTACTGGACCACCCGCTTGCGCGGGTGGTGACAGACAAAGCGCGCTGAGGGCGGTTGGCTCGTTCGCAGCAGTTACTCGACGCTGCTGCCGCGGCCGCGATGCAGGTCGGCATCGATCTGCAGCTTCTGGCTGCCGCCGAAGCGGGCGCGATAGACCTGCAGGTTTTCCATGATGCGCTGGACGTAGTTGCGCGTCTCGGCGAAGGGAATCGACTCCACCCAGTCCACCGCATCCACATTGGGATCGCGCGGATCGCCATAGCGCTCGATCCATTTGCGGACGCTGCCGCGGCCGGCATTGTAGCCCGCAAAGGTCATGATGTAGGAGCCGCGATAGTCTTCCAAGAGGCCGCCGAGTTCGGCGGCGCCGAGGGCAGCATTGTAGGTGGAGTCGTTCTTCAGTCGCGCGAGGTCGTAAGTGGCGCCGTGCCGCTTGGCGACATATTGCGCGGCGCTCGGCGTCACCTGCATCAGGCCATAGGCCTGCGCGGGAGATACGACAGCGGGATTGAACGCGCTTTCCTGTCGCGCGATCGCATAGACGACCGCGGGCTCGACCTCCGGTCCGACCGGCCGGTAGCTCGGAATGCCCATGGTCGGATAGGCATAGTGATCGAAGGGCAGGCCGCGATTGAGCGCGGCCTTGCCGACCAGCAGCATGCCGCGCGCATCCTTGTTCTGCGATGCGAGTTCGCTGAGGCCGAGCACCGCTTCGGGATCGCCGTTCTCACCGACATCGGCGAAAATCGGAATCGCGATCTCCTTCTCGTCGAGCGCATAGAGCAGCTGCACGGCACGGACGATTTCGAGCCGATCGGAGCCGCGCGCGCGCGTCGATAGCGAGCCGCTGATATCGAGCTGCGGCAGGCCCAGTTTTCCACGGGCGAGCTGGCCGTAATAGCTGGTCGATTGCTCCGCCGCGCGGGTGTAGGCCGCGCGGGCCTCAGAACTGCGGCCAGCGGCTTCCGCGGCGCGACCCTGCCAATATCCGGCGCGGGCCAGCGCGGTCGGATTGACGCTGCCGACGCCGATGCGCGCAAAATGCTGCGAGGCTGTCGCAGGGTCTTTCAGGAAGCGCAATGCGATCCAGCCGGCCGTGAATTCCTGTTCGGTCTTGTAGATGTCACGCGCGGGCAGTGCGGCGTCGCGCGCCACCACATAGGCCGCGCGATGCTCGCCCACATCGAGCAGCTTTCGCGACAGCAGGCGGCGTTCGATCCACCATTCGTCGAGATTGTGCAGGCGATTGATATCGCGCGGCACTGCCGACATCAGGCGCGCGGCTTCGGCGAAACGTTCGTCGCGGCGCAGTTGCTGGATGCGGCTGAACAGATAGCCGGGGTCGCTATGCAATTCGGATGGCACGGCATCAAGCAGTGCCTTCGCATTCGATGCCTTCTTGGTGACGGCGATGCGTGCGCGTGCCAGCGCCATCTGGGCGCCGCCGAGCCGCTTGGCCGAGCGCAGGCCGGGATCGCCATCGCTGCCATAGAGCAGCATGTCCATGCGGGCCTTGTGATCACCGGGCGTGATCAGCGGGCCGAACATGTCGATGGCCATGGCCTCGGTGTCGCCGGAGATCGGATCGTTGCGCCAGGCGTCGCGAACGAGCCGCTCGGCATTGGCGCGATCGCCGCGTGCGAGCAGCGATTTGGCAAGCGCGAATTTGCCCTTGGCCGAGATCGGCTTCTCGTCATCGAAATAGGACTGGATCGCGCTGTCGTCGCGTTTGTCATCCCACAGCGCGGCCTCGGCGCGACGGCGCACGAAGGTCTGCGACGGCCAGCTCGGATTGGCGGCGATGAAGGCGCGATAGCGCTCTACGGAGGCGCCGTTGTTCTCGCTGCGCAGATAAATCCACTCGGCGAGTTTGCGCGCGACGGGATCGCCGATGGTCTGCGCGACCTGACCGGCCTCAGAGCTTTTGCCCTTGCGAACGAGCTCGATGACATTCTCCAGCGCCTGGCCATCGGCCTGGGAGGTCGAACTGGTGGCCGCAATGGCGGCACGGGCAGGCGGCGGCTTCTTCGCGGCTGGCGGGGCAACGGCATGTTGGCGCGTGGCCGGCTGAATCGCTGGCGCAGGGGTCACGGTGCCGGTATGCGCAGTCGCAGGCTTGGCCGCGACAGGTTTTGCGGCGGCGGGTTTGCTCGCGGTCGGCTTCGCAGCAGCAGGCTTTGCCGCAGTCGATTTCGCGGCTTCGGGCTTCGCAGTGGCTGATTTGGCGGGAGCCTGCTTGGCCGCGGCGGGCTTCGCCGCGGATTTGTCTGCAGCGCCTTTGGCCGCCGCAGGCTTGGCACCGGCCGGCTTCGCCGTAGCGTCCTTGGCTGTCTGACTGGTCTTCGATGCCTCTGTCGTACCGGCAGCGCCGGCTTCGAGCGCAGGAATCGAGACGCTCAGCAGTAGCGCCAGACTGGCGCGGAGCGCCGTCCGTCGGGCCGCAGGAGTTGGGATCAGTCGCGTCACGCTGTTTCCTCGCGGCGAATCACATCTTCGCCGACATTCCCCTGATGTATTTGATTGAAAGGGTGACCAATTCGTCAACGCCGGTCGCCTTGCATCCTGATGTGCGCCGCCACAGCGGCGAAATCGGGGCGGAAAGCCCGCAAAACCAGCCCGATAGCGACCGATCGCGTCTTGGGCGGTCTTTCGCCGCAGCCTCGAAGTCGATAAGACTCGCAGTCCATTCAATAGGTTCAAGCAGACGGCGGAAGCCGCATCGCGTTCGGAGCAGACCATGGCAGCCACCAAGACGATTTTCCGGGGGTCCTACACCGCTCTGGTCACCCCGTTCAAAGCCGGTGCGCTGGACGAGGAAGCCGTGCGCGCCCATGTGGCCTGGCAGATCTCCGAGGGCTCCCACGGCCTGGTTCCCGTCGGTACCACCGGCGAGAGCCCGACCCTGACCCATGACGAGCACGCCAAGGTCGTCGAATGGTGCATCGACGAGGCCAAGGGCCGCTTGCCCGTGATTGCCGGCGCTGGCTCGAACTCGACCCGCGAAGCCGTGGCGCTCGCCAAGCATGCCGAGAAGGCCGGTGCGGATGCCGTGCTGGTCGTCACGCCCTATTACAACAAGCCCACGCAAGAGGGCATGTATCAGCACTTCAAGGCGGTGAATGACGCGATCGGTATTCCGATCATCATTTACAACATTCCCCCGCGCTCCGTGGTTGATATGTCCGTCGAGACCATGGCGCGCTTGTACGAACTCAAGAACATCGCCGGTGTGAAGGACGCCACCGCCGATGTCGGCCGCGTTTCCAAGCAGCGCCACGCCATGGGCCCGGATTTCATCCAGCTCTCGGGCGAGGACATGACGGCGCTGTCCTATATGGCTGCCGGCGGCCATGGCTGCATCTCCGTCACGGCCAATGTCGCGCCAAAGCTGTGCGCCGAATTGATGGATCTGGTGTTCAAGGGCGACTATGCCGGCGCGCTGAAAATCCAGGATCGCCTGACGCCGCTGCATGACACCATCTTCAAGGAGCCCGGCCTCGCCGGCGCCAAGCATGGCCTCAAGCTGCTCGGCCGCGGCGACGAAAGCGTGCGCCTGCCGCTGCTGTCCGTCACGGAGCCGACCGGCAAGGCGATCCGCGCCGCCATGGTCCATGCCGGCCTGATCAATTAAGCTTCGGACGTCATTGCGAGCGTAGCGAAGCAATCCAGTTCTTTCTTTTTCTGGCTTTCTGGATCGCTTCGTCGCTACGCTCCTCGCGATGACGGAGTATTTTGAATTGGAAAGGGATTGCACATGCTGAAGGAATTTCGTGATTTCGCCATGAAGGGCAACGTGGTCGATCTCGCCGTCGGCGTGATCATCGGCGCGGCGTTCGGTGCCATCGTCTCCTCGATGGTGGCCGACATCATCATGCCGATCATCGGCGCCATCACCGGCGGTCTCGATTTCTCGAATTACTTCACCGGCCTGTCGAAGTCGGTTACGGCGACCAATCTCGCCGATGCCAAGAAACAGGGCGCCGTGCTCGCCTGGGGCAGCTTCCTGACGCTGACGCTGAACTTCATCATCGTCGCCTTCGTGCTGTTCATGGTGATCCGCGGCATGAACACGCTGAAGCGCAAGGAAGAAGCCAAGCCCGCCGAGCCGGCGAAGCCGAGTGCGGAAGCCGCACTGCTCACCGAAATCCGCGACCTGCTCAAGGCAAAGGCCTGATTTGCCGCGCGGGCCGGACGTTCCTATATCTGGTGCCTAGCACCGAAAGAATATGATGGCCGAAAAGAAAGAACGTCCGATCAAGGTGATCGCCGAGAACCGCAAGGCGCGGTTCAACTTCGCCGTGGAAGACACGGTGGAGGCCGGCATCGCCTTGACCGGCACCGAGGTGAAGTCGATCCGCAACGGCAAGAGCACCATTGCGGAATCATACGCCGATCCCAAGGGCGGCGAGATCTGGCTGATCAACTGCAACATTCCTGAATATCTGCAGGCCAACCAGTTCAATCACGAGCCGAAGCGCCCGCGCAAATTGCTGCTGCACAGGAAGCAGATCAACAAGCTGATGGGGGCGGTGGAGCGTCAGGGCATGACGCTGGTGCCGTTGAAAATGTATTTTAACGAGCGCGGCCGCGTGAAACTGCAGCTCGCGCTTGCCAAGGGCAAGCAGCTCCACGACAAGCGCGCCGCCGAGAAGGACCGCGACTGGGGCCGCGAGAAGGGGCGTCTGCTCCGGGCGCGGGGATAGCTCAAGCCCTCATCCTGAGGAGCCGCGTAGCGGCGTCTCGAAGGATGGCGGCAGAGCTCCACATCTCATGATTCGAGACGGCGCAAGGGCGCCTCCTCACCATGAGGGCGGAGTGATCGTGACTACTGGGAGTGGATATGACCCAACCAAGTCTGACCGACGTCGACTGGAGCAAGATCCCGGCACCCGAGGACGACGGCGCTGCCGCGCATCTCGTCGGCATGACGATCCCCTCGCTCAGCTTGCGCGCGACCGATGACACCGCGGTCGATCTGTCCGAGCTGCAAGGCCGCACCGTGGTGTTCGGCTATCCGCGCACCGGCGAGCCGGGCAAGATCGGGCTCACCGATGACTGGGACATGATCCCCGGTGCGCGCGGCTGCACACCGCAGGCCTGTTCGTTCCGCGATCTGTTTCGTGACCTGACATCAGCCGGCGCACAGCATGTGTTCGGTCTCTCGACCCAGAGCAACGCCTATCAAACCGAGATGGCCGCGCGACTGCATCTGCCGTTTCCGGTGCTGTCCGACGAGAAGCTCGACCTCGCGGATGCGCTGAGCCTGCCGACCATGGATGTCGCCGGTCTCACGCTGATCAAGCGTCTCGCACTGGTCGTGGATGATGCTGTCATCACCCATGTGTTCTATCCGGTGTTTCCGCCGGATCGGAATGCGGGCGATGTGCTGGAATGGCTGAAGGCCAATCCGGTGTAGATGGCCGTGCGCAATTTACATCCTGCTGTCATCGCCCGGCTTGACCGGGCGATCCAGTAAACGCTGGCGATGTCTACTGGGTCACCCGGTCAAGCCGGGTGACGACAAGTGAAGATCACTCTGCCGCCAGATCCGTCTTCACCCGGGCAAACACGGCACGAAACATCTCCGGCGTCAGCACGCCCGTATTCGTGTTGTAGCGCGAGCAGTGATAGCTGTCGTACAGCTTGAACCGGCCGGCATCATGCACGCCGCCATGGGTGAATGGCGCTGTCACCGCGCGGATACCCAGCGTCTTCAGCATCGTGTCATGGGCCACGCGGCCGAGCAGCACGATGGCGCGCAGGCGAGGCATCGCGTCCATCGTGGCAATCAGGAATGGGCGGCAGGTGGTGATTTCCACCGGCAGCGGCTTGTTCTGCGGCGGCACGCAGCGCACCGCATTGGTGATGCGACTGTTGGTCAAGGTCAGCCCATCATCCGGTCGCGCCAGGAAGGTGCCTTTGGCGAAGCCGAAATGCAGCAGGGTGTCGTAGAGGAGGTCGCCGGCATAATCGCCGGTAAAGGGCCGCCCGGTGCGATTGGCGCCCTGGGCGCCCGGCGCGAGCCCCACGATTAGCAGTTGCGCATCCGCGCCGCCGAAGGACGGCACCGGCGCGTTGAAGCCATCGGGCTCGCGGGCGCGAAGCTCAGTGCGGTAATCGACGAGGCGAGGGCAGAGCGGGCAGTCGCGGCCTGGATCGGTCGCAGTACCGGCGGAGATCGCAGTTGCGACCACCGCCGGCTGTTGTCGACTGAGCTGAGTACTAGTCTTCGAAATCGTCGTCGCCTCGTGGTGCCACGGTGGCCGAGCGCTGCAGGAATTGCGGCGTTTGATGGCGCGGCTCGCGCGGAGCAGGGCGCTCCGACGGGTCGCGGCCGATCTTGCTCTGCAATTCCATCAGGTCCGTGAACACGTCCGCCTGGCGGCGCAGTTCGTCGGCGATCATCGGCGGCTGGCTCGAAATGGTGGAGATCACCGTGACGCGCACGCCGCGGCGCTGCACGGCTTCAACCAGCGAGCGGAAATCGCCGTCGCCGGAGAACAGCACGATCTGGTCCACATGCTCGGCAAGCTCCATGGCATCGACAGCGAGTTCGATGTCCATATTGCCCTTCACCTTGCGTCGGCCCGACGCATCGATGAATTCCTTGGTGGCTTTGGTCACCACCGTGTACCCGTTGTAGTCGAGCCAGTCGATCAGCGGGCGAATCGACGAGTATTCCTGATCTTCAATAATGGCCGTGTAATAGAAAGCGCGTACGAGGGTTCCGCGGCTCTGAAATTCCTTGAGAAGGCGCTTGTAATCGATGTCGAAACCGAGCGTCTTTGCCGTGGCGTAGAGATTGGCGCCATCGATGAAGAGCGCGATCTTGTTAGCAGATTGAGACATCAAGTTTTCTCATAGGGTTTGTTGTTGTTTACGTTTTTGGCACAGCGAAGCTTCGCCGCACATTCGCATCAAGTCGTAAGCGTCAAGTCGTCGCCTGCCTTTTGGCAGATCGGCAAACCGTACTTTCACGCAATTGAAGAGGAGAGCGATAAGCCCATCTTTTTGCAGTTGCAATGAAGCCTTTTGGTGGCCCAAATGGTGTCGGAAAGGCCAATATTTAATGGTCCTAAGACCCTCATATCCAAGGGTCTTTTGAGGGTAACATAGTCCTGACCAAAACAAAACCACGAAGCGGGATTCTAATTTCGTTCTTGCGCTGCGTGCGAAGCCGCTATACCTAGCCGGCAACAATCCTTTATTTTCGGTCCCTCATCCAACGGAGCGACATTTCATGGCGCGCGTCACCGTAGAAGATTGCATCGACAAGGTCGATAATCGCTTCGACCTGGTCCTGCTGGCAGCACATCGGGCTCGTATGATCTCGTCGGGTTCACAACTCACGATTGATCGCGACAACGACAAAAACCCGGTGGTTTCGCTCCGCGAGATCGCCGACGAAACCATTTCGCCGGAAGATCTGCGCGAGGAACTGGTGCATTCGCTGCAGAAGTTCGTCGAAGTGGACGAGCCGGAAGGCGATGTCGTGCCATTGATCGGCTCGGCCGGCGCCAGCGTCGATGCCGACGACACCGAAGTTGCCGTCGAGCGCATGACCGAAGAAGAGCTGCTCAAGGGCCTCGAAGGCCTGGCTCCGCCGGAAGAACAGCCGGAAGAAGACGAGTAAGCGGATACGCTTAAACTGTCTTTCGATCACAGTGTTGCGCAAAGGCCCGGACCACACGTCCGGGCCTTTGCATTTGGAGAACGTTTCTGGGCAAATTATCTCAAGCAGATGGAGTCGCCGGTGACTCCCGAGAATTGAGGAAGGTTATGGCGACGTCGCGCCGTCAGTCACGGCAGATGCAGGCCGCTAATGAGACCACGGCGGTTCCGCCGGTACGCGTGGACGGGTCGGTCGTGCCTGCAGCTGCGGGCACCACGCCGGTGGCCGATACAACCGTTGCTGGCAAGACCACGCGCGCCAGCCGTGGCCGCATGATGCGTCAGTATGACCTGGTGGAGCGCGTCCGCGCCTATAATCCGAATACCGACGAGGACCTGCTCAACCGCGCTTATGTCTATGCCATGGTCGCCCATGGCGAGCAGACCCGCGCCTCCGGCGATCCCTATTTTACCCATCCGCTCGAAGTCGCAGCGATTCTCACCGATCTGAAGCTCGACGACGCCACCATCGTGGCGGCGCTCCTGCACGACACCATCGAAGATACGGAAGCCACCCGCGCCGAGATCGACAAGCTGTTCGGTCCGGATATCGGCGCGCTGGTCGAGGGCCTCACCAAGCTGAAGCGACTCGAACTGGTGTCGCGTGAGGCGAAGCAGGCCGAGAATCTGCGCAAGCTGTTGCTCGCCATCGCCGACGATGTGCGCGTGCTGCTGATCAAGCTCGCCGACCGTCTGCACAATATGCGGACCATGGAATTCATGCCGCCGGCCTCGCGCCGCCGCATTGCCGACGAGACGCTCGACATCTATGCGCCGCTCGCCGGCCGCATGGGCATGCAGGCGATGCGTGAGGAGCTGGAGGAACTGTCCTTCAAGGTGCTCGATCCCGACGCGCATCTGGTGGTGATGCAGCGCCTCGATACGCTGACCGAGCGCAATCGCGATCTGATCGGCATGATCGAAAGCCATCTCTCCACCAAGCTGCAGAAGAACGGCATGAAGGCGCGCGTCTCGGGCCGCCGCAAGAAGCCGTTTTCGATCTGGACCAAGATGAAGCGCAAGTCGGTGGGCTTCGAACAGCTCTCCGATATCTATGGCTTTCGCATCGTCATCGACGATCTGGAATCCTGCTATCGCGCGCTCGGCGTCGTGCATACGACCTGGCCCGTCGTGCCCGGCCGCTTCAAGGACTACATCTCGACGCCAAAGCAGAACGACTATCGCTCGCTGCACACCACGGTGATCGGCCCCGGAAACCAGCGTGTCGAATTGCAGATCCGCACCGAGGAAATGAACCGCATCGCCGAATACGGTATCGCGGCGCATGCCTTCTACAAGGAAGGCGCGGGCTCGCCGAACGAGCGCCTGAAGCGCGAGTCGAATGCGTTTGCGTGGCTGCGCCATACCATCGGCATTCTCTCCGAGAGTACCAATCCGGAAGAATTCCTCGAGCACACCAAGCTCGAACTGTTCCACGACCAGGTGTTCTGCTTCACGCCCAAGGGCAAGCTGATCGCCTTGCCGCGCGCGGCCAATGTGATCGACTTCGCCTATGCCGTGCATACGGATGTCGGCAACAGCGCGGTGGGTTGCAAGATCAACGGCAAGTTTGCGCCGCTGTCGTCCGAACTACAGAACGGTGACGAAGTCGAGGTGCTGACCTCCAAGGCGCAGCAGGCGCCGCCAGCGGCCTGGGAGTCGCTTGCCATCACCGGCAAGGCGCGCGCCGCGATCCGCCGCGCCACGCGCACCGCGATGCGCGATCAATATGCGAGTCTCGGCCGCCGCATCGTCGAGCGTCTGTTTGCCCGCGCCAAGATCGAATATGCCGATGATCAGCTGAAGGGCGCGCTGCCGCGTCTTGCACGCTCATCCATCGAGGAGGTCATGGCCTCGGTCGGCCGCGGCGAACTGCGCGCCGCCGATGTCGCGCGCGCGATGTATCCGGATTACAAGGAAGAGCGCGTCGGCCGCTATGCCGCCAACAAGAAGAGCACCGCCGACAAGGTCCGCTCGGGCGACGGCGCCGGGAAATTCCTGTCGGTGATTTCCATCGGCGGCGTCAATGCGGATCTGCCGGTGAAATTTGCGCCCAATGGCGGCGCCGTGCCCGGCGACCGCATCGTCGGCATCGTCACGCCGGGTGAGGGCATCACGATCTATCCGATCCAGTCGCCGGCCTTGCGCGAGTTCGAGGAAGAGCCGGAGCGCTGGGTCGATGTGAAGTGGGATGTGGACACGTCGTCACCGCAACGTTTCCCGGCGCGCCTGTTCCTGCAGAACGTCAACGAGCCCGGCTCATTGGCGCAGATCGCCCAGGTGATCGCCGATCACGACGGCAATATCGACAATATCAGCATGCACCGCCGCTCACCGGACTTTACGGAGCAGACGATCGATCTCGGCGTGTATGACCTGAAGCACCTCAGCGCGATCATCGCGCAACTGCGCGCGAAAGCGGTGGTGGCGAAGGTGGAGCGGGTCGACGGGTAGAGACCGACCTGGCTATCCTTGTCGTCACCCGGCTTGACCGGGTGACCAAGTATCCTCCGGCCTTTCGGATTGAGCCGCACCGCCGGTGTATACTGGATCCCCGCTTGCGCGGGGATGACAGACGTGAAGAGCGCGGCGATACATAAGCGTTCTCATTTCGTTCTTGACAAAATTCCCATCGTCGCCATTATCCCACCCGTCTTGTTCGCGAGGGGCGCTCTCATGAGGCGTCTTTGAGTGGGGCAGGATGCGGCGCCTGCGGGTGAGGGAGGACGTATCCTTCACACTCGGGCGGTCGGGGGTCACCGTCCGGGCCCACTACGGGGCCCTGCCGCTAGCGCGGCTGGACGTGGTGCGGGCGAAGGCGGAGAAATCCGTCGGATGGCTTCCCTGACGGAAGCGCCCAGTACCCGGAAGAACGGTCCTTCGGCCGAAAAACGTCGCGGTGGCGCGCCGTAAGGCGTTGCGCAGTCCGGTCTCGCTGGCGATCCAGCTTGCACGGGCGGCGTCAAGATCCACCCAAGTGCGCCTTGCGGCGTGCCACTTCCCCTCATGTCGCGAGGGGGAACATGCTCACACCTCGGACGCGCAAGCGCCGCGAGAATGCGAGATCATGGCTGTCTGACATGTCGATCAGAAAGTAGAGCGCGATCGTCGTGCTCCCTCCCTCAAGCAGCGGAGCCGCGCAGTGGGGAGGGCCGGGGTGGGGCGGCCCCGGTGACGTCGGCGCGTGCTGAGCCCACCAATTCCGGAAATCCTGCTCTCCGCTTTTGTGAGAGCTCGCCAACCAGATTGGCAAACCGCTTCCCTGCTAGCGAAAACATCCGCGACCCGTTTACGACCATTCCGCTCTGTGAAATTCGCGTCCGCAGTGTGAAATGTTGTCGCTTGCCAAGCCTGCATCGAACCGGCAGAAAAACCTGAACTGGGACGAAACACCAAGCGGAGAGACGATTGAGTATCAAGGGCAAGGCCTATATCGCGGGCATCTATGAGCATCCGACGCGGCACGCGCCGGACAAGTCGGTCTGGCAGCTGCATGCCGAAGTCGCCAAGGGTGCGCTCGAGGATGCGGGCCTGACGAACAAGGACGTCGACGGTCTCTTCATCGCCGGCGATGCGAATGGCGGCCTGTGGCCGATGACCGACTATCTCGGTCTCAAGCCGCGCCATGTGGATTCCACCGAAACCGGCGGCTGCTCCTACATCATCGCGCTCGGCCATGCCGCGCAGGCGATCGCGCTCGGCAAATGCTCGGTCGCGCTGATCACGCTGGCCGGCAAGCCGCGTACATCGCCGCCGGCGCCGCGCGCGCAGGGCGCCGAAGCCGACTTCGAAACCGCCTATGGCGCCACCACGCACAATGCCTATGGCATGGCCGCAATGCGCCACATGCACGATTACGGCACCACCTCCGAACAGCTTGCCTGGATCAAGGTCGCAGCCTCCCATCATGCGCAATACAATCCGCATGCGATGCTCAAGGACGTGGTCACCGTCGAGGACGTGCTGAACTCGCCGATGATTTCGGACCCGCTGCGCCGCATGGATTGCTGCGTCGTCACCGACGGCGGCGGCGCGCTGATCGTTACCACCGAGGATATCGCCAAGAGCCTGAAGAAGCCTTTGGTGCGCCTGATCGGCCATGGCGAGGCCATGAAGGGTCCGCGCGGCGGCAAGGATCTCGACCTCACTTACTCCGCCGGTGTGTGGTCCGGTCCGCGCGCGTTCGCGGAAGCGGGCGTCACGCCGCAGGACATGAAGTATGCGTCGATCTATGACAGCTTCACCATCACGGTGCTGATGCAGCTCGAGGATCTCGGCTTCTGCAAGAAGGGCGAGGGCGGCAAGTTCGTCTCCGACGGCAACCTGATTTCGGGCGTCGGCAAGCTGCCGTTCAACACCGATGGCGGCGGTCTGTGCAGCAACCATCCGATCAATCGCGGCGGCATGACCAAGATCCTCGAAGCCGTGCGCCAGTTGCGCGGTGAAGCCCATCCGAAGGTGCAGGTCCCCAATTGCGACCTCGCCATTGCTCACGGCACCGGCGGCCTGCTCGGCGTGCGCCACGCTGCCTCGACCGCCATTCTGGAGCGCGTGTGATGACTGAAGCCAAGAAGTATCCGACCCCGCAGGGCAATCCGGAAACGCAGCCGTTCTGGGATGCGGCCAAGGACGGCAAGTTCCTGATCAAGCGCTGCACCACCTGCGGCGACGCGCATTTCTTTCCGCGCTCGATCTGCCCGTTCTGCTTCTCCGACAAGACCGAGTGGGAAGAGAGCTCGGGCGAGGCCGAGATCTACACCTACAGCCACATGCGCAAATCGGCGACCGGCCCTTATGTCATTGCCTATGTGACGCTGAAGGAAGGCCCGTCGGTGCAGACGAATATCGTCGATTGCGATCCGGCGACGCTGAAGATCGGCCAGAAGGTGAAGGTGGTGTGGAAGCCGACGGATGGCGCGCCGCTACCGTTCTTCACGCCGGCGTAAGCTGCACACAACTGTCGTCACCCGGCTTGACCGGGTGACCCAGTAAACGCCGCACTTTCAGAGAGTACTGGATCGCCCGGTCAAGCCGGGCGATGACAGTGAGAGACCAGACAATCAACAAACAAAAATCCGGGAGCCTCGAATGCCACTCGTCTACGAAGAGCTGATGGCGATGAAGAACATCGGCCAGCAATATTCCTGGACCGATCGGGAAGTTATGCTCTACGCCTATGGCATCGGCCTCGGCGCCGATCCGATGAACGAGACCGAACTCGCTTTCGTCAATGAGGGCACCTACACGCCGCGTCCGCTGAAGGTCGTTCCGACCTTCGCCTCCGTCGCGGCATGGGGTTCGGGTCCCGGCGACATGAAGCTCAACCGCGTGATGGTGGTTGATGGCGAGCGCGACATCACCTTCCACAAGCCGCTGCCGGTCGAAGCGAAGATCACGGCTGACTCCAGCGTGCTCGGCGTGTTCGACAAGGGCGCCGACAAGGGCGTCGTCATCCTGCACCAGACCATTCTGCGTGACGAGAAGGGCGAGGCGCTCGCGACGCTTGTGGCTTCGCGCTTCGCCCGCGGCGATGGCGGTTTTGGCGGCCCGTCGGAAGGCCAGCCCGAAGCCCACAAGGTGCCGAGCCGCGCGCCCGACAAGACCATCGACATCACCACGCGCCCGGATCAGGCGCTGGTCTATCGCCTCTGTGGCGACCGCAACCCGCTGCACTCCGATCCGGAATTCGCCAAGAAGGCCGGCTTCCCGCGTCCGATCCTGCACGGCATGTGCACCTATGGCATCACCTGCCGCGGCGTGCTGCAGACCTTTGCCGATTACGATCCGAGCGCCTTCAAGCAGCACGGCGCGCGCTTCTCGTCGCCGGTGTTTCCGGGCGAGACGGTGACCATGGATCTGTGGAAGGACGGCAATGTCGTGAGCTTCGAGGCCAAGGTGAAGGACCGCGGCGTCACCGTGATCAAGAGCGGGCGGACCGTGCTGGCGTAGTCTGTCGTCCCCGCGAAAGCGGGGACCCATAACCTCCGACGATATGGTTGAACGGCAAAGCCGCAACCATATCGTTTCAACTAAGTCTCCAGCGTGTATGGGTCCCCGCCTTCGCGGGGACGACGCTGAGAGGGCAACCAACAAAACACATCACGGAGAAACGCCATGGGTCTTCTCGACGGCAAGGTTGCCATCATCACCGGCGCAGGCGGTGGCCTCGGTGAAGCCTACGCAAAACTGTTCGCGCGCGAAGGCGCGTCCGTCGTCGTCAACGATCTCGGTGGCCCGCGCGATGGCTCCGGCGCTGACCTGTCCATGGCGCAGCAGGTGGTCGATGGCATCACCAAAGCCGGCGGCAAGGCGATTGCCAATGGCGCTGACATCTCCACGATCGCGGGCGGCCAGTCGGTGTTTGATGACGCCATCAAGGCGTTCGGCAAGGTCGATATCCTCGTCAACAATGCCGGCATTTTGCGCGACCAGAGCTTTGCCAAATCTACGGAAGAGGCGTGGGACAAAGTCGTGAAGGTGCATCTCAAGGGCACCTATTGCGTCACCAAACCCGTGTTCAATTTCATGCGCGACCATGGCGGCGGTGTCATCGTCAACACATCCTCGACATCCGGCCTGATCGGCAATTTCGGCCAGAGCAATTATGGCGCGGCCAAGGGTGGCATCTGGGGCCTGTCCAATGTGCTGGCCATCGAGGGCCGCAAATACGGCATCCGCATCTGGACGCTGTCGCCGGGCGCGCTGACGCGGATGACATCGGACCTGCCGCGCTATATCGAAAATCCGGGTGCTGCCCTCGATGCCGACGGCATCGCGCCGGCGGTGCTCTATATGGTCAGCGATCTCTCCGGCGACCAGACCGGCAAGGTGCTCGGCGTCTCCGGTCCGCGCGGTGTGCGCGAGATGAAGATGATGGAGATGGAAGGCTGGAAGCCGCCGCTGGACAAGCCGTGGAGCGCCGAAGACATTGCGACCCATGCGGGTGAAATCTTCTTCTCGGACGCGGACAGCAAGCACGGCGCGCGCCGGTTCTAGATGCGGCGAGGGGCGGACAAAGCCCTCATTTCGCGCTACAGTGACCGCGCGTTCACACAGAGGCCTATGATGAAACTCACGCCCAAAGCAGCCGGTACCTTCGCCATCGCCCCGACCCCGTTTTTCGATGACGGCCGCATCGACGACAAATCCATCGACAGCCTGATCGATTTCTACGCCTCGATCGGTTGCGACGGCGTCACCGTGCTCGGCATTCTCGGCGAGGCGCCGAAGCTGGAGGCCGCGGAATCGGAAAGCGTGGCGGCCCGTTTCATCAAGCGCGCCGGCAGCAAGCTGCAGATCATCGTCGGCGTCTCCGCGCCTGGCTTTGCCAGCATGCGCTCGCTGGCGCTGAAATCGATGGATGCGGGCGCTGCCGCGGTCATGATCGCGCCACCGCCGCATCTGCGCACCGATGACCAGATCACCACCTATTTCAAGCAGGCGAGTGAAACCATCGGCGAGGACGTGCCGTGGGTGCTGCAGGATTACCCGCTGACGCTGAACGTCATCATGACGCCGGCGGTGATCCGCAAGATCATCATGGACTCCAGGTCCTGCGTGATGCTCAAGCACGAGGACTGGCCGGGCCTCGAGAAGATCACGGCGCTGCGCGGCTTCCAGAAGGATGGCTCGCTGCGCGAACTCTCGATCCTCACCGGCAATGGCGGCACCTTCCTCGATTTCGAGATGGAGCGCGGCGCCGATGGCGCCATGACCGGCTATGCCTTCCCGGAAATGCTGATCGATGTCGTCAATCTCTCCAGGAAGGGCGAACGCGACAAGGCGCACGACCTGTTCGACGCGCATCTGCCGCTGGTGCGCTATGAGCAGCAGCCGGGCGTCGGCCTGTCCGTGCGAAAATACGTGCTGCAAAAGCGCGGCGTCATCGCGTCGAGCGCACAGCGCAAGCCCGGTCCGGTGTTGTCGGCGCCGGCCAAGGCAGAAGTCGATTACCTGCTGTCGCGCGTGGCGCGATACGACAAGCGCGCGAACCTGCAGCCGCAGTCCAGCGCGGCTGGCTGATGCGGTCGTAGGATGGGTTGAGCGCAGCGATACCCATCAGGGCTGGGCGCATGTGGTGATGGGTATCGCTGCGCTCAACCCATCCTACACGTCCGAGAAGATGACAGGCATCGCAGAATGCCGACAGGGAGCAAGAACAACATGCCGCACGAGCCCGGCGCCGTCCGTCCAGCCTCCACCATCCTGCTGCTCCGCAAGGGCGAAACCGATCCCATCGATGTCTTCATGATGGTGCGGCACTATCAGATCGAATTCGCATCGGGTGCGCTGGTATTTCCCGGCGGCAGCGTCGACATCGGCGATCACGAGATCGCCAAGCGGCCGGAACTGCATGACGGCGGCGATCATCTCGATGCCGAGGCGTTGGCGTTCCGTATCGCCGCGATCCGCGAGACATTTGAGGAAAGCCGCATCCTGCTCGCGCGCCCGCGTGGCTCGAAGGAGCTGATCGCCGCGACTAGGGCAAGCGCAATCGCCGATCAGCACCGCGACGCGCTGAACGAGGGCAAGGTGAAGTTCGCTGACATCATCGCCGAGAACGATCTTGAACTGGCTGTCGATCTGCTCGTGCCCTATGCGCACTGGATCACGCCGGAAGGCATGAAGAAGCGGTTCGACACATGGTTCTTCCTGGCCGAGGCGCCGCCTGAGCAGGTCGGGATGCATGATGGCAAGGAGTCCACGGATTCGATCTGGCTGTCGCCACGCGAAGCGCTGGAAGGTGGTGAGTCCGGTCGCTTCACGCTGCCGTTTCCGACCACGCGCAATCTCATCAAGCTGGGCAAGCAGGGTGGTGTGGCTGCGGCGCTGGACGATGCGCGCGCGAGCAAGATCGTCAGCGTGATGCCCATCGTCACCCGCGATGGCGACAAGCGGCAGCTGCGGATTCCGCTCGAGGCGGGGTATGATGGGGAAGTGTTCGAACTGACCGGCGCGCCCTAGAAATATCCACAAACTGTTCCCTCATGGTGAGGAGCGCGCCACTTGGCGCGCGTCTCGAACCATGAATGGCTTGGCTGGAGTTCGCGGCCATCCTTCGAGACGCCGCTACGCGGCTCCTCAGGATGAGGGGAGAGTTTGCGGCGGCGATGTCACCCAGCCTTTGCCTGCACGCCATTTTCCCAATACGGCCGCCGCAGCTCGCGCTTCAGCACCTTGCCGGCCCCCGACAGCGGGAACGGTTCGCTCCGCACATCCACCGTGCGCGGGCATTTGTAGCCCGCAATCCGATCGCGACAGAACGCAATGATCTCCGCCGCATTCACCTGCGCATCCGGTTTCGGAATGACGAACGCATGCACAGTCTCGCCCCAATGCGGATCGGGGATTCCGATCACGGCGCATTGCGCCACCGCGGGATGCTGGGTGATCGTATTCTCCACCTCGATGGAATAGACGTTCTCGCCGCCGGAGATGATCATGTCCTTCATGCGATCGACGAGATAGATGTAGCCTTCTTCGTCCATGTAACCGCCATCGCCCGTATGCATCCAGCCGTCGATCACGGCCTTGGCGGTTTCTTCCGGGCGTTCCCAATAGCCCATCATCACGTTCTGGCCGCGCACCGCGACTTCGCCGACAGTGCCATGCGGAACGGGCTTGCGGTCATCGCCGACAATGCGTGCCTCGCAGCCAATGGCCGCGCGGCCGCAGGCGCGAAGACGGTTCTTTGCGGCAGCGTCCGCGCTGTAATGTTGCTCCCACGGCAGATGCGTTGCGAGCGGCGATAGTTCGGTCATGCCGTAGAGCTGATGGAATTCCGCATTGGGCAGGCCCTTCATCGCACGCTTGAGCAAGGCTTCGTTGATGGGCGAGGCGCCATACATCAACTGCTTGAGAGATGAGAGGTCGTAGTTTGCGAAGGAGGGATGATCGACCAGCATCTGGATCATGGTCGGGACGATCAGCGTGGCGGAAACCTTCTCGTCGGCAATGACCTGCATGACCAGTTCGGGATTGAAGGTCCGCACGATCACATTGGTGCCGCCATTGGCCAGCGAGGTAAACATGGCGCCGCCATTGGCGACATGGAACATCGGCGCGGCGTTCATATAGATCGAGCCGACCGGAATCAGGCCTTCGCTCATCATATGCAACGAATTGCTCATGATATTGCCGTGGCTCAGCATCACGCCCTTGGAGCGTCCCGTCGTGCCGCCGGTGTAGAAGATGCCCGCAAGCTCCTCGCGGCCGCGCATGGCATCGGGCACCGGCGAACTGGTTTCGACGAGCTTGTCGTAATGGTACGCCTCTGCCGGGCCGGCATCATCATCGGCATAGATCAGCGTCAGCTTCGCATCCCGCGCCAGTTCAAGGCCCATCGCGGCGAAGGCGCTATCGACGACAACGGCCGAGGCCCGGCAGTCGAGCAGCGAGTCAAGAATCTCCGCCTGGCTCCAGCGCGTATTGGTCGGCACGATCACGGCGCCGGCCCAGGCGATACCAAGATAGAGTTCGAAATAGCGATCGGAATTCAGCATCAGCACCGCGATGCGATCATTGTGCTGGATGCCGAGCTTGTGCAGCCCACCGGCAAGCCGTGCCACGCGGTCGCCGACCTCGCGCCAGCTGCGGCGGCGTTCGCCATCGATGGTCGCAATGACGCGGGGATCGGTCTGCAATACGCGGCGCAGGCCCTGGGTGATATTCATGTGGTTCCCTCTCGCAATCCGGATGCTGAACGCATCTCTGTGATGTCGCCGACAATCATAAACACGGCGAAAGCATGAGCAAGCAATGTGATGCTGCGCAGCATCGGCGGTGCAATGCAAAACTGCATTTACGCAGATTAGATGCGTTCTCATCGGTTGACGATACACGTTCAAGGCGTAACATCCGCGCAGGTCCGTGAGAGACCATTGGGAGTGAAACGCATGAGAGAACCTGCTCGCCGGGATGCCTTTACGCGTCCAAACAAGAGCGATGCGCTCATTTCAATAACAAAAATCTCAACCACGCGAACTGTCTGGCGCAGCGCTTCGCTCGCCATCGCGCTCGGCCTGACGCTGGGCGGCAGCGCCGCCATTGCGCAGACCAAGGGATCGGCCGATCACATCAAGGCGGTGACGGGCGCCGTGGACAGCGCATCGATCAAGGCCAATACGGCGACCTCGAAGGACTGGCCGACCTATGGCCTCGATTATGCCGAGACGCGTTTCAGCAAGCTCGACCAGATCAATGCGTCCAACGTCAAGGACATCGGCTTGATGTGGACCTATAGCCTGGAATCCATCCGCGGCGTCGAGGCGACGCCGCTGGTGGTGGATGGCATCATGTATGTCACGGCGCCATGGAGCGTCGTGCATGCCGTGGATACGCGAACGGGCAAGCGCATCTGGAGCTTTGATCCTGGCGTCGATCGCGAGAAAGGCTATCGCGGCTGTTGCGATGTCGTGAATCGCGGTGTCGCGCTCTACAAGGGCAAGGTGTTCGTTGGCGCCTATGATGGCCGGCTGATCGCCATCGATGCCGCGTCGGGGCAGAAGGTCTGGGAGAAGGACACGATCACCGATCGCAAGATGTCCTACACCATCACCGGTGCGCCGCGCGTGTTCAATGGCAAGGTGGTGATCGGCAATGGCGGCGCCGAATATGGTGTGCGCGGTTATGTCACCGCCTATGACGCCGAGAACGGCGACCAGAAGTGGCGCTGGTACACGGTGCCCGGCGATCCCGCAAAACCGTTCGAGGACGAGTCGATGGCGGCCGCGGCGAAGACGTGGGATCCCGCCGGCAAATACTGGGTCAGCGGCGGTGGCGGCACGGCATGGGATACGATCACCTTCGATCCCGATCTCAACATGGTCTATATCGGCACCGGCAACGGCTCGCCGTGGAATCGCAATATCCGCAGTCCGGCCGGCGGCGACAATCTCTATCTCGGCTCCATCGTCGCGCTGAATGCAGAGACCGGCAAATATGTCTGGCACTATCAGGAAACGCCGGGAGACAACTGGGACTACACATCGACCCAGCCGATGATCCTGGCCGACATCACCATCGACAACCAGCCGCGCAAGGTGGTGCTGCATGCGCCGAAGAACGGCTTCTTCTTCGTCATCGATCGCACCAATGGCAAATACATCTCGGCCAAGAATTTTGTCGATGTGAACTGGGCAACCGGTTACGACGCCAATGGCCGGCCGATCGAAGTGCCGGAGGCGCGCACGCCGGACAAATCCTTCGACAGCATTCCCGGACCATTCGGCGCCCATAACTGGCATCCGATGTCCTTCAATCCGCAGACCGGTCTCGTCTATCTGCCGGCACAAGGCGTGCCTCTCAATCTCACGGGCGAGAAGAAGTTCGTGCAGAACGATCCCGGCCCGATGAAATATGCAGCGACGACCGGTTGGAATCTCGGCTTCACGCTGAATACCGAACAGCCGAAGAACCTGCCGTTCGGGCGTCTCATCGCCTGGGATCCGGTGCAACAGAAGGAAGCCTGGCGCGCCGAATATGTGGCGCCATGGAATGGCGGCACGCTGACGACGGCAGGCAATCTCGTCTTCCAAGGCACGGCCGATGGCCGCTTCGTGGCCTACAACGCCAAGACTGGCGAGAAGCTGTGGGAGACGCCGGTCGGTACCGGCGCTGTTGCTGCGCCCTCCACCTATGAGGTGGATGGCAAGCAATATGTCTCCATCGCGGTGGGCTGGGGCGGCGTGTTCGGTATCACCCAGCGCGCCACGGATCGGGAAGGGCCGGGCACGGTCTATACGTTCGCGGTAGGCGGCAAGGCGCCACTGCCGGAATTCACAAAATACCAGATCGGCAATCTTCTGAAGGGCGTGAAATACGATCCGAAGGATGTGCCGGATGGCACCGCGATCTATGTCAGTGCCTGCGCAGCCTGTCACGGCGTGCCCGGCGTGGACAAGGGCGGCAATGTGCCGAATCTCGGTTATTCCGCGACCGAGACCATCGGCAATCTGAAGGACATCGTCTTCAACGGTCCGTTCAAGGACAAGGGCATGCCGGATTTTACCGGCAAGCTGACCGAGGCCGATGTCACCAAGATCCAGGCCTTCATCCAGGGCACTGCGGACGCGGTGCGGCCGAAGTGACATGAGGCCGTGATAGAAACCATGTCGGGCGGTTCGAGACATTCGAGCCGCCCGACAAGTTCCCCCATCGATCAAGTCGGGATATATTGGCGTGGTCTGCAGTCCGGTCCCGCATCATGCCTTCCGCCATCACGGCATTTCTTGAAAAGGCCAGGTCGTCGTCGCTCTCGATCGGCCAGCTGACATTCAGCGGGTTTCTCTGCGTATTGGCCGTGATCCTGGTGATGGGCGTCGCCAATGTGGTGGCGGTCCGCCACATCGACACGACCTTTGCCGAATTACAGCGGCTGCAGATCGTCGGTGATCTCGCCGAGGATATCGATCGCCGGCTCAACAGCCTGCGGCTGGCCGCACGCGATTATGTCACCGATCCGAATGCCCAGCCGGAAAAGGTATCGGAAGCAGCGACCGCGCTCGGCGATCTCCTGAAGAAGACCCGCCTCGAACTGGCGCCCGAGCAGCGCGTCATGATCGACGGCGTTGATGCGCGATTGACCACCTATCGCCAGGGCATCGCACAGGTCACGGCTTTGATCGCCCGGCGCAACGAATTGCTGGCGACATTGCCGCCGCTGCGCCAGAACTTCGAAAGCGCCGTGCCCGACGTGACCAGCACCGAGGGCGCCAAACGCATGTTTCAGGCGCAGAATGAAATCGCCGCGGCGCTGCTGGCACGCGACCCCATACAGGCGGAACGCGCCGCGCGCGCCATGCGGGCGATGCCGATCTCGACACCGGCGCTGCGCGTTGCGGCCGACGCCTATGCCGATGCCATCATCGCGGTCTCGACCACTGAGCAGAAGATCGCCGATCTCGATCGCGAAGTGCTGGGCGCCGAGGGCCAGCAGATCGGCCGCGTCACCGACTTCCTGCGCGAGTTGAGCACGCTGCGCGGCCGTCAGCTGTCGAACGAATTCGCCAAGACGCTCACTGCGGCGCGTATGCAGAGCATCGCGCTCGGCACCGCCGGCGTGGTGATCGGCCTGATGGCGGCGCTGTTCGTGGTGCGGCGGATCGTGCGGCCGCTGAAGGCGATCGCCCGCGCCATTCGCGCACTGGCCGGCGGCCGCCAGCAGACGGCGATTCCGGCCACCACGCTCAATAACGAGATCGGCGACATCGCCCGCGCTGCCGAGGTGTTTCGCAAGACGCTGGTGGAAGCCGATGCAGCGCGCGAGGCCGCGGTGCATGCGCTCGCCGAACAGCGGCTCGCCGAGGAGAGCTATCGCAAATTGTTCGAAGGCTCCATCGACGGCATTTATGTCACGACGCCGTCGGGGGCGCTGCTCAATGCCAATCCGGCGCTGGCGCGGATGATGGGTTTTGACACGCCGGAAGAGCTGATCCGGGCGACGCTCGATATTTCAAAGAACATCTATGTCGATCCCGATGCCCGCCTCGAATATCAGCGGCGCATGCAGCGCGACGGCATGGTGCGCGAATTCGAGTATCAGGTCTATCAGCGCGAGCAGACGATCCTGTGGCTGTCGGACAGCGCCACGGCGGTACGCGACGAGGATGACGTCGTCGTGCGCTATGAGGGCTCGGTCCGCGATATCACCAATCAGAAGCGTGCCGAAGCGGCGGTGTTCGAGGGGCGGCGCCTGCTGCAGCAGGTGATCGACACCGTGCCTGCGGTGATCAACGTCAAGACCACCGATCTCCGCTACGTGCTGATGAACCGCTACATGGCCGGCATTTTCGGCATCGAGCCCGGCGAGGCGCTCGGCCAGACCACCGGCGAACTGATGGCCCGTTACGGAGCTTCGAAGACCGACGCCTATGACAAGCGCGTGCTGGCCACCAATGATGGCCTTGGCTTTTATGAAGAGGAGTATCGCGACGCCTCCGGCGTGATGCGGCAGTGGCTCGTCAATAAACTGCCGCTGCTGCGCGAAAATGGCGAGATCGAGAATATCGTGACGGTGGCGCTCGACATCGGCGAGCGCAAACGCAGCGAACATGAAATGCGCAAGGCGCGCGATGCTGCCGAAGGTGCGCTGCGCAATCTGCGCGAGACGCAGAATTCGCTGATCGAGGCGGAGAAACTGGCCGCACTCGGACGCCTCGTTGCCGGCGTGGCGCACGAGGTCAACAATCCCGTCGGCATCGGCCTGACGGTGGCGTCATCGCTGGAGCGGCGCGTGGCGCGTTTTGCGGAGGAGGTCGCGCGCGGCGATTTGCGACGCTCGTCATTGACCGAGTTCGTCGAGGCCAACCGTGATGCGGCCGCACAGCTTGTCGCCAATCTCAATCGCGCGGCCGAGCTGATCCAGTCGTTCAAGCAGGTCGCAGCGGATCGCAATTATTCCGACCAGCGCGTGTTCGATCTGGCCGATCTCACCGAGCAGGTGGTCATGAGCCTGAAGCCCGGGCTGCGCAAACAGAAGCTTTCGTTATCCGTGGACTGCAAGCCCGGCCTGTCCATGAACAGTTATCCCGGCCCCTATGGCCAGGTGCTGACGAATTTACTGTTGAACACGGTCGCTCATGCTTTTCCCGATGGCACGGGCGGAGCTGTCGAGATCAAGGTGCAGGAGTCCGGCACCGATCATGTGGAGATTCTGTTCACGGACAACGGCATCGGCATGACACCGGAAGTCCGGCGCCGTGCGTTCGATCCGTTCTTCACCACGCGGCGCGATCAGGGCGGCACCGGGCTCGGCCTGCACATCGTCTACAGCATCGTGACCAGTCGGCTTGGCGGGCGGCTGCATCTGCATTCGGAGCCGGGGCAGGGCACGCGCATCCAGATCATCCTGCCGCGCAACGCGCCGCTGGAAATGGCTGCGGAGTGATCAGGCCATAGGATGGGTTGAGCGAAGCGAAAACCCATCAGCCGCACGATGCGGCAAGCTCGGCCGATGGGTTTTCGCTGCGGCGCTGACGCGCCTCCGCTCAACCCAACCTACGCTTGCAACTACTTCTCCGACTCCGCCAGCAGCCGCAGCGTGGCGCGGAAAATCTGGCTGTTCTTGCCGACCAGCGCGGTGCCGTTCATCGTTGCGGACGTCTCATTGAACGTCCCCGTCAGTCCGATGCCGACCGGCTGGCTCTGGTTGCCGAATAGCGGGCTCATATCGGGGCTCGGCGTATGCTGCATCACCGAGACCTCGCCCTTGAAGGTGCCGGCCTCGTGATTGACGACGTAGCTGCCCACATAAAACAGGTAGGCATCGCCGCCGAGCAGCTCGCCGTCACGAAAGGTCGCGACCCCGCTGCCTTTGCCGGAACGCCCGTCCAGCAACACCACATGAAGAGAGTAAAGCCCGTTTTTCATTGCGTTCCAGTGCCAACCCGTCCCTTGGTTGCGCGATTGGACTATGGCAACCCCGCGAGCCGTCGTCAACGCAATGGAACTCGAGAGGGGCTTAACAATCGGCGGAAGCGGTCTATATTTTCGGGATCGTCAACAATGAAAGGAGGTGGTCCAGTGTCTCATTCCAAGCGCTGTCACCTCGCTGAGGCCGCCCGCTAAGTTCACTCTGTGAAGTCTTTCACCAGTGAACCGGGTCGGGCGCCTCGGCGCTCGGATTCAGCGAGTCGATGGAAAGGGCGCCACGTGATCGTGGCGCCCTTTCTTTTTTGCGCTTGATCGGCGCCGGTTCCGTGCCAATCTGATGGTCATCGTTGCTTGTGTGTGGAGTAGCAACCGTGCCGAAGACGCCGCGCGATCTGGCGGAGGGAATGGCCGAGCGCCGGCAACGGCGGATGCGGGACGATGGCTATGTCCGCGAGACCTTCACCCAGACACGCGAAGACGCCCGCAAGACCGCGCGGGCGTTTCTCGATCGGTTTCCCAAACAAGCTTATATGAGTGAAGTCGAGCGCTGGCGGGAAATGCCCGACGGCGCCATCGAATTCACGATGCGGCGGCTGCGGACGGCGGATTGACGCGGCAGGCGGCGATCATCTGCGCAATGTCGTGCTCGCTCATGCCGTGGTCCGAGGCGCGTTCGACCGGATCAGGCGCGCATTCCTTGATGGCATAGTTCATGTCGAGAACGCGGCGCGGCGGATCTTCCTCGCCGAGTCCCACTTCGGTGACCAGACCGCTCTCTTCGGCATGGCGCCAGACATCCGATTTGCTGGCAAACGCTTTGCTGACCTTGGTCGAATTTGCGAAGAGCGCGTAAGGCATCTGGCCGTCTCCATGTTGCGCAACCAACGCCTGATGGCCCGTCCGGTTGCGCCGCGTCGTATCGATATGTCGGGATGATCCGCGCAGCGGTCAATGACCGGTGAGCTGCAATTCGAGCAGCGCCATCGTCTGCAACATCGTGGGGTCACGCTCGCCATCACGCGTGGTGCGCAAAATGGATTCGGCGATGGAGCGCACGTGGACCGAGCTGACAGGGTGCGGCAGCGTTGCGACGGCGCCGTCGAGGGCCTTCTGCATCACCGAG
This sequence comes from Tardiphaga sp. GW821-FHT12E02, assembly GCF_058807155.1. NCBI lineage: Bacteria > Pseudomonadati > Pseudomonadota > Alphaproteobacteria > Hyphomicrobiales > Nitrobacteraceae > Tardiphaga > Tardiphaga sp. GW821-FHT12E02. Next base: position 4,043,032 of record NZ_JBXAQK010000001.1, on the reverse strand, counting down.
ATCATCTCGGGCGGGAAGGCGGCATTGGAAAAGTCTTTCATGGTGAGCTCCCGAAAATCCTGGCGGTCAAACGCACCTGATACACAGGAGGGAAAGCTTTCAGCCGACCTGATGTTCCCGGCCGAATAGTCACATGCCCTTCACGCATGGCGGCATTTTTGCGCGCAATGGTGATCAGTGCCGCCGGAACATTTTGCGGGGATCAGACTTCGGTATCGGCCTTGCGGTCCTGCTTCTTTTTAGGGCCCTGGCGCAGGAACGTGGCGCCGATCTCTTCGCCATTGACCCAGGCAAGCTCGCAGCGCCGGAAGGCCAGGCCGGTGGAGGACAGCAGCAGAAAGAATTCCTTGAGGTTGATGCCCTCGATGGAGCTTTCGACGACGAGGCGCGCGCCGGTTTCCGAGACGTCCATCATGCGGCAATTGCGCCGCCACGTCCCGTCGATGGCCATCAGCCATACCGGAAACCCGCGTTCAAACGTCACGCGGCCAGTATTTCGCCTCTCAGGGATCATTCCACCATCCTCGCCCGGTGGAACCATAGAGCGAGGATGCAAATAGCCGGTAAATATATGCGCAGACGAGGCGGTGGACGAAAGGCCGGCAGCCGATCCGTGCGTCAGGAAGCCTGTGATTTCAGACAGGGAGCATGGTGCACTCGGAGCGATTCGAACGCCCGACCCTCGGAATCGAAATCCGATGCTCTATCCAGCTGAGCTACGAGTGCGTGGCGCGCACCATAGTCACGGCGTCGGTAAAAGCTAGCCCTTTTGTCCCACATTGGGGCGGCCGGCGCACCTTCAGCGCATCGGGGGATCGTTATAGTCTAGCCGCATGAATCAGGGCCGACTCACCTCGCGTCTTCTCGCCGTCCTGTTGGCAGGATGGATGCCGGCCGTGCTGCTCCTGGTCGTGACGGCTGCGATCGGGCCGGCGCTGGGTTCGCTGTCGCGGCCGCTATTCGTGGTCGGGTGTGCCGCGGCGGGATGGTATGCGTGGCGCCAGAGCGCGGCGGCGCATGTGCAGGGCGCCATCGTGCTGTTCGCCTTCACGCCGTTCGTGCGCCGCTTCGTCGATGTCACCGTGGGTTTCGACCAGTCCAGCATCATGCTGATCGGCCCGTTGATGTTCATCCTGATGCCGCTGCCGAGCATCTGGACGTGGCTGTCGCTTACCGGGCGCGCGCGCAATCCATGGATGATCGCGCCGGTCATCATCCTGTTCTGCGTCACCTATGCGTTCGCTGCGTCGGTCGTTCAGAACGACTGGTTCAACGCCGCCAATGGTGCGCTGAAATGGAGCGCGCCGGTGCTCTATGCCATCGCCTTGCAGCTGCGCGCCAAGCCGGATGGCGAGCTGGTCAATGCCATGGCCGGCGCCTTCTTCGTGGTGCTGCCGATCACCGGGCTTTACGGCATCTGGCAATATGTCGACCCGCCTGCCTGGGACCGGTTCTGGATGAACTATGCCAGCATCACCTCGGCCGGTTATCCGCTGCCTTACATGGTGCGCGTGTTCAGCACGATGAACGGGCCGGCGACCTATGGGACCTTTACGGCGACCGGCCTGCTGTTGCTCGGCTTCACGCGGCCGGGCTGGCAGACCTTGCTGGCCATGGGGCCGGCGGCGCTCGGGCTGCTGTTGTCGCTCTACCGCGCCGGCTGGCTCGGCCTCGCGCTCGGCGTGCTGTTCTGCATGGTGTTCGCGGCGACGCGGGTGCGCGCCGTGACGACCGGTATCGGCATCGCCATCGCCGCCACCTGCGCCGTGCTGTTCACGCCATTCGGCGAGGCGATCTTCACGCGCCTGCAATCGCTCGGCAGCGGTTCGGAAGATGGCAGCGGTGCCGAGCGCCTCGAGGAATTCGTCACGCTGTGGAATGCGCCCGACAGCTATCTGTGGGGCACGGGCTTCACCTTCACCGATGTCGGCGTGGCCGGCGCCATGCCCATCGACGGCCAGATCATCGCCAGCTGGGTGACCTTCGGCATTCCGATCGGAATGATCTGCCTCGCCGCCTATCTCTGGGTGATGCTGTGGAGCATTGCGGCGGCGTGGCGGATGCCGACGCGGGAAGGCGTCGTGCTCGGCGCGATCGCGCTCGGGGGCATGTTGATCCACATGCCGCTGACGAGCATCTCTTCGGGCGAGATCGGAGTGTTGTTCTGGATGATCTTCGCCATGGCCTGCCCGTGGGACGAGACCGCGCCAGCCGCAGTGCCGGCTGGATCGCTGCAGCAGGCCTGACGGACTATTTGGCGCCGCTTGCAGCCAAGGATGGCTCGGCCTGAGGGGCGCGGGTCTGGGGCGGCGCAAGACCAAGGGCGGTGAGCAGGCCGAACCGCCGCAGCACCACATGCGCCAGCATCGGCAGCAACACGCCCGCAGCCGTGCCGATCAGCAGATACAGCCAGGGCGATGGCGGCACATGCAGCTTCAGCATCACGATGCGCGTGCCGGAGCCGGCGAGGATATGCAGGATATAGATCGTCATCGACGTCGTGCCCACGGCGGCGAGCCAGCGATGCCAGCGCGGATCGAGCAGCTTTGACAACAGGATCACTGCGGCAATGCCGAAGATCGAGGCGGGCAGTGCGGTGACGCCATTGGCGTGCAGTCCGAACTGGCTGCCGTCGATGGCAATGGCGAGTGCGAAAGCAACGAGAAGCCCGAGCCATGCCAGCCAGCCCGACAGACGCGGGACGGCTGCGGAGATCACCGCGCGCGGTGCGTAGCGGCCGACCACGTAGAACGCAAAATGATGCAGCGTCAACGCAAGGTCTGGTGGATCGTGCAGCCAGGAGAAGATCACGAAGCCGGCGATCGCCAGGCCGACCATGACGGCCTCACGGTTCACGATGCAGGCCACGATATGGCAGAGCATCAAGGCGTAGAGAAACCAGAACTGTCCGATGGGGCGATACCAGATCGCGGCGAGATCCGCTGCCGTGATCGGGATGTTGGCATCGCGCGCCATCACCATCACGATGCTGCCCTGGATCAGCGACCACAGCACATAGGGATAGGCGATGGTCGTGATCTTGCCGGTCAGAAACGCGCCGGCGCCGCGGCGAAGACTGTGCTGTGCGTTCAATCCGGCGAGGAAGAAGAACATCGGCATGTGGAAGGTGTAGAGCGTGTAGACGATCCAGCGCAGCAGTGTCTCGTGTGGAAACAGGCCGGAATTGTAGAGCCCGCCGAGCACGTGGCCGAGCACCACCAGGATGATGCCGATGCCGCGCGCGTGATCGACCCAGACATGGCGTGCCGGGTCTTGCAGGTTCTGTGTCGCCGTCCGCTCGGTCATGCTGGCCGCTCTTGGCATGATCATTCGCTGGCCAGCATAGGCGGGCGGGCTCTACCTCACGGTTAACAAAGTGTTGTAAGTGTTTACCGATTGGGCCGTGATAGGTGTCCATCTACAGAACGGGCTTGATTTTCCTCGCATTTCGGTGCCCATCTCGCCCCTCAATTTCGCCGCGCGGGTTGCGCGGTGCCATGTTTCAGGACTTCGCCGTGACCGACTACGTTCGCAAGATACTCGACAGCCGCGTCTATGACGTCGCGGTGCAGACGCCGCTGGACCAGATGGTGCGCCTCAGCGCCCGTATTGGCAGCCCGGTGCTGCTCAAGCGCGAGGATCTGCAGCCGGTGTTCTCGTTCAAGATTCGCGGCGCCTATAACCGCATCGCGCAGCTCTCGGCCGAGCAGCGCGCAGCCGGCGTGATCTGTGCGTCGGCCGGCAATCATGCCCAGGGCGTCGCTCTGTCGGCGCAGAAGCTCGGTATCAAGGCCACCATCGTGATGCCGGTGACGACGCCGCCGATCAAGGTCGATGCCGTGCGCTATTGGGGCGGCAATGCCGTGCTGTTCGGCGACACGTTTGATGAAGCCGCAGCGCATGCGCGTAAACTCGAGGCCGAGCAGAAGCTGACCTTCGTGCATCCCTATGACGATCCCGACGTCATCGCCGGGCAGGGCACGATCGGCATGGAGATCCTGCAGCAGCACCCCGATCCCATCGAGGCGGTGTTCGTGCCGATCGGTGGCGGCGGCCTGGCTGCGGGCATCGCGTCCTTCATCAAATTCCTGCGGCCCGAGACGAAAGTGATCGGCGTCGAGCCCGAGGATGCAGCGTCGATGAAAGCTGCGATTGCAGCGGGCGACCGCGTCGTGCTCGATCGCGTCGGCCTTTTTGCCGATGGCGTTGCCGTGCGTCAGGCCGGCGTCGAGACGTTTCGTCTCTGTCGTGAACTGCTCGACGATGTGATCACTGCGAATACCGACGAGATGTGCGCAGCGATCAAGGATGTGTTTGAGGACACGCGCGTGATCACCGAACCCGCGGGCGCGCTGGCGCTTGCCGGGCTCAAGGCCTATGCCGCGGCGAACCCGACGCGCACCGGCGCGCTGGTTGCCATCAGCAGCGGCGCCAACATGAACTTCGATCGCCTGCGCCATGTGGCGGAGCGCGCCGAAGTCGGTGAGGCCCGCGAGATCCTGCTCGGCGTGACCATCCCGGAAAAGCCCGGCAGCTATCGCCGCTTCATCCAGACCATCGGCAATCAGGTCATCACCGAATTCAACTATCGTTATGCCGAGGCGAAGGAAGCCAATGTCTTCGTCGGCATCAAGCTCAGCGATGCGCGGCAGGAGAAGGCGAAGCTGATCGAGCAGCTGCGCTCGCTCGATTACAAGGTGCTCGATATCAGCGCGGACGAGACCGCCAAGCTGCATATCCGCTATATGGTTGGCGGGCGCGCGCCGCCGGAATTGAAGGGGGAGGTGATCCTCCGCTTCGAATTCCCGGAACGGCCAGGAGCCTTGCTGAAATTCCTCGATCAGATGGAGCCGGACTGGAACATCACGCTGTTCCATTACCGCAATCACGGCGCCGATTACGGCCGCATCCTGGTCGGCCTGCAGGTGCCGGAGGCCGATCGCGGCCGCATGGGCGAGCGGCTGGATGCGCTGGGCTATCCCTATGAGGACGAAACCGATAACCCGGTTTATCGGATGTTCTTGAACGGCTGAGCGCGACCGCAGGGCGGATGAGGCGTAGCCGTAATCCGCCGGCCGAGTGCATGGCGGAAACTCCGCGGCGGATTACGCTTCGCCAATCCGCCCTGCGGGTCAGCCCAGTTCCTGCCTTTTTTTCGCTCAAAGCCGATGCTTAACGGATTGCTAGCACTGTCCGGCCAGAATCGGACGGCTAGGCCAATGCCCTCCCACGGGTGGTGGCTTTGGGGGATTTTCTTCTTACCGGTTCCATGGCCCGATGCGCCTTTCGTTGCTGCCTCTGCTGACGTCGCTGGTGGTGCTTTTCGTTGCGCCCGCTCATGCCGATTTGCGCATCACCCGCGATCACGGCGGCTATGTCGAGGAATACAAGGCGAAGTATGAGCGCATCCGCGATCGCCGCGAGCGGGTGATCATCGACGGCATCTGCAATTCGGCCTGCACGCTCGTGCTCGGCATCGTGCCGCTCAACAAGGTCTGCGTCACCCCGCGGGCCAGCCTCGGCTTCCATCAGGCCTATTACGACAAGTCCTTTACCTTCGGCATGAAGGTCATCAGCCAGGAGGGGACATCGGACCTGATGTCCTATTATCCGGCCACCGTGAAAAGCTGGCTCGCCCGCAATGGCGGCCTGACGCCGGAGATGAAGAAGGTCAAGAACGGCATGGAGCTGTGGAAGATCATCGATCCGTGCCCGGAAGAGTTTTGACGCTCATCCTGCAGGGTGAGCGAAGCGTGCCCTCTTGTATGACCAATGTTTGTCCCTCATGGTGAGGAGGCGCGCAGCGCCGTCTCGAACCATGAGATGGCCTGGCTCTGAGCTAGCCGCCATCCTTCGAGACGCCGCTGCGCGGCTCCTCAGGATGAGGGCTGAGTGGAGAGCGGTGTCCTATAGAGATACAGCTCTCGCATTCCCCCGCTTCACCAGCGCCAGTGCCACCAGCACCGTCGGCACCAATATCCCCAGCGCCAGCACCACGATCTGCCATTGCGACAGCGGATTGATGCCGCCGCCGGGCGTCGCCAGCGTAATGCCGCCGAGGATCAGCAGCACGCGCAGCGGCCATTCCATCGTGCCCGCCCGGCGGAGATCGCCGACCCAGGCCTGGTAGCCCTGAATACCGCCGCAGATGAAGACGATGCCGACGCATGCCAGCGCGGTGAGGCCGAGCGCTTCCGCATAGGGCATGTCGCCCTGCAGCAGCAGCGCCGGATTCAGCACGAAGAAGAACGGGATGAAATAGATGATGCTGCCGACCCACATGCTCTGCCATCCCGTCTTCATCGCCGGCGCGCCGGCAATACCGGCCGCGGCAAACGAGGCGATGGCGACCGGTGGCGTGATCGAGGACAGCATGCCCCAATAGAAGATGAACATGTGCACGGCCATCTTGTTGAGGCCGAGCTTCTCCAGCGCCGGCGCCACCAGGATGGCCAAGAAAATATAGCAGGAGGTGGTGGTCAGGCCGAGGCCGAGCACTAGGCTGGTGAAAGCGCACATCACCAGCAGGAGAAACACGTTGCCGCCGGCGATGGCGAGCAGGTCATTGGCGAGGCTGGAGATCACACCGGTGAGCGAGAACGCGCCGATCAACAATCCGCAGCCGGCGAGGATCGCGATCAGCTCGACAAAGGTTTTGCCGTTGAGTTCAAGGAAATGCAGCCAGCGCGCGCCGCCCCAGTTCTTGCCGGGGAAGAATTCGTTGAGGGCGGCGAGGATGCACATGCCCCACAGGATGGAGTTGGCCGTATCAAGCCACAGCATGGCGCCGGTGAGGGCGATCGACAGCAGCAGCACCAGCGTATTGCCGGTCTTCCACGGCGCCGGGCCCGACCATTGATGCAGGATGACGAGCAGGGCGGTGGCGTAGAACGGCGCGTGGCTCTCGCGTTTGAAGTAGAGCAGCATCACGACCAGGATCGCGATCACGAACAGATAGTACCAGCCTTCTTTCAACGCATCGGAGAAGCGCGGCAGCTCTTCGCGTGGAATGCCTTCGAGCTTGTGGCGCGCGGCATAGGAGTCCACCTGCGCGAACAGGCCGAAATAATACAGCACGGACGGAATGGTGGCGGCAAGCGCGACATCGGCGTAGCTGACGTTCATGAACTGCGCCATCACGAAGGCCGTTGCGCCCAGCACCGGCGGCGCGAGCACGGCGCCGGTGGAGGCGCAGGCCTCGATCGCGCCGGCATAGGAGGGCGTAAAACCCGTCTTCTTCATGGCGGGGATGGTCATTGTGCCGGCGGTGAGCACATTGGAGACGATGCTGCCGCCGACGGTGCCGAGCAGGCCCGATGCAAAGATACAGACTTTTGCAGCGCCTCCGCGAAAAGTGCCGCATAGTGCGAAGGCGATATTGATGAAGAACTTTCCGGCACCGGTCATCATCAGCGCAGTGCCGAAGACGAGGAAGCCGATCACCGTATCGGCAAAAGCCTGGATCGGAATGCCGAGCAGGCTCTCGCCGGACAGCACGTGATAGGCCGTGGTCTGCTCCAGTGTCGATTGCGTGCCGCGGAACGGGCCGAGCCAGCTCGAATCCGCCACCATCGGATATATCGTGAAGGGCGCCACGCTGAGCAACAGGCTCCAGCCGCCGGTGCGCCGCAGGGCTTCCATCAAGACGAACCACATCACCAGGCCGGCTGCGATCACGCCATTCGGCGCTCCGTCGAATTCCCAGCCGAATTGCGCGGCCCGGCGAATATTCATCATCAGATAGATCGCCGCAGCAAACGTGCCGACGAACAGCGCGATGTCATACCACGGCACGCGATCGAGATTGGCCTTCGGCGTTCCCGGAAACATGAGGAACGTGAAAGGCAACATCAGCGCAATGAGAAGGTAGAAATATTCGGTGTTGAGCTGCGTGTAGTCCATGAGGAAACGCAGCGCGAATTGCTGATTGACGCAGAGCAGGATGGTGGCCAGCGTCGCGGCCAAGAGCGCCCAGCGCCAGATGCCGTGCAAGGCGCGAACGCGCGTGACTTCGGACTCCTGGAGATCGGCGACCCCATGGGGATCGTCGAGCTCCATTTTCGGAGGCACATCGGACGTCAGCCGCGCGGATTCAGAAGATGAAGTCATGAGCAGATATCCAGCGGCTGATAACGGGCGAGGTCTCGTTTAACGCCGTCCTCATGGTGAGGAGCGCGCCCTTTGGCGCGCGTCTCGAACCATGGCGTGTGTCGCTCATCCTTCGAGACGCCGCGCAAGCGCGCGGCTCCTCAGGATGAGGGAGAGTGTGTGGAGAGAATGCGTCATTTCAAAATGAAACCGCGCTATTCCTCAAAACCGTTCGGCATATTGGCCTTGGCGAGCGCATCGGCGCGCACCTTCATCCAGCCGCTGAGAAACTCGCTTTCGCCTTTCGACGCATTGGCCTTGGCATAGCCGTCCCATGCGGCTTTCAGTACGCCCTGCCGCTTGATCAGCCCGTCATTGTGGGTCTGGTCTTCAGGGGTCCAATGATTGGCTTCCTTCAGCGCTTTCACTGCGCCCGGATGAAATGGCACCACCCATTTCATCGACTGCGCCTTCACGGCAAGGCCAAGGGCGCCCGGCGCGTTGTCTTTGTAAGCGTCGAAATTCACGATCATCGCCTTGGTCATTGCATAGACCGAATCCTCGCTCTGCGTGCCGTAGACGGTGGCGACAGGGTAGGGATAGGTGCTGAGATTGATGGGCGTCTGCGGCGTGATGCCCGCGCCGCAGGTTGCGATATGCGGATTAAAGAACGGCGCGATGCGCTTCACGCGCTCCCATGCGGCCTTGTCCTCCGCCGGCATCGGCGGCCAGATCAGGCCGCGTGGCGATGTCTCGGCTTCCTTGGCGGGTCCAGTGATGGTCGTGCCGAAGGCAGCATCGACGTCGTTGTTCACCATGCCCTTCCACATGGCGCCGTAGCTGGCGAATTCGATCGGCTTCACATCGGCCTTGGTGAGGCCGCCATAGGCCATGATGGCAAGCGAATTCTGGTTCAGCGCCGGCGAGCCGACGACGAAGCCGACGCGTTTGCCGCGGAGATCCTTGATCTCCTTGACGTTGATGTCCTTGGCCACGCCGAGCGAGGCGCCGTTGCAATCGATGGTGGACAGCGTCACCTGCGCGGGCTGCGGGCCCCATTCCTTGACGCCGAATTCGAACACGCCTTCCTGCGCGAAATAGATGCCGGAGCCCATCCACGAGATCGCCGCGCGTCCTGCACGTAACGGAGCAAGGCGTGCAACGTCATTGCCGGCGGGCAGCACGCGCACATCGGTGCCGTATTTGTCCTTCATCATCTTGCCGACCGCGACGGCGATGTTGAAGCCGGCCGTGCCGGTGTCATAGGCGGTGACCGCCATGGATGGTGGAAGCTTGATGTCAGGTGATTGGGCATGAACGGCGCCAGCGGTGCTGAGCACAGCCATCGACGCCAGCCCGAAGAGCTGGTGACGCATAGATCCCTCCCGCATGCATTCGCTTTGCGAATTGCTTTTGTTATTTCGCGATCATGTCATCGAGGTCTGGCGATGACAACATGATTGGTGCGGACGTTCTCAGCCACTGAGGGGGCGCGTTGCATTGATTTTAGTCGTCGCGCCCGCAGCCGGTGAGGAGCGAATGCGCGCTAAAGGTGTGTGGATGCTGCGACGATACGCGCCCAAAGCATAAGGGGTTGCGCGCATCATGGTGTTGTCGGGAGAAATTCCGTGAGGTAGCGTAGCCGGCAAGTGGAATTTAATTCCGCACAATGGAACGGGATGGCGGCGCGCGGTGAGGGTCAATGACGACCGTCCTGACAAGTGCCGCCCGAGAGGAAGCGCATTATGGGACGACGTTCGGAACGCCTCACCAAGCAGGGTATGCTCGCCAGTGATCAAACGGGCGAGGGCGACGTGATCCAGGTGGTGTCGCGCGCATTCGATATTCTGCGCTGCTTCGAGGGGCACGACGCCCGTCTCGGCAATCTCGAAATCTCCAAGCGCTGCGGCCTGCCGCGCTCGACCGTGTCGCGGCTCACGCACACACTGACCCGCATGGGCCAGCTCGCCTATCTCCCCGGCGACCAGAAATACCGCATCGGCTCCAGCGCCGTGGCGATGAGCACGTCGATGACGCGCGGCCTCCAGGTCCGCAACCTGATCCGCATGCGTCTGCAGGAAGTGGCCGAGCAGATTCCCGGCACCATCGGCTTCACGATCCCCGACCGTCACCACATGGTCTATCTCGAATATGCGCGCGCCGATCATGCGCTCGGCCTGCATTCGACGACTGGCAGCCGCATCGCCATGGGCCGCACGGCCGCTGGCCATACCTATCTCGCCGCGCTGGACGAGGATGTCGGCGACGCGCTGATCCGGGACATGGCGCGCGAGATGCCGGAAGAGGCCAACATCCTGCGCAGCAGGATCGAAGCCAACCGCCAGTCGCTGCGTGAGAACGGCTATGTGATCGCCGGCGGCATGTTCAGCCCGCACATCACCGGCATCGCCGTGCCAATCTGGTCGCCGCATTACCAGACCTATGTGGTCGTGGTGATCGGCGTGTTGTCGGCCATGTATGACGACGCGCGGATGGCGAGCGAGGTCGGCCCGATCATCCGGCAGCTGAGCGAGACCATCAGCGTGATGATCCAGAATGCCGATAGTGGCCTCACGACGGCTGCTGTATCGGCCGCGCCCTCGGCCCCAACAATTCATAAAAAAATACTCCCGGAGGGACTGAATGAACTGGAAGCCGGAACTCGACGACCTGGCCCGGCGCGAAGCCTTCGCGCGGGAGATGGGCGGCGCTGACAAGGTCAAGCGCCAGCATGACCAGGGCCGGCTCACGGTTCGTGAGCGCATCGACAAACTGACCGACGCCAACAGCTTCCATGAGATCGGTGCCGTGTCCGGCATCGGCGAATATGACGAGAAGGGCGAGCTGACGAAACTGACCCCGGCGAACTGTGTGTTCGGCCGGGCGCGGATCGATGGTCGCACTGTCGTCGTGGTCGGCGATGATTTTACGGTGCGCGGCGGCTCCGCCGATGCGTCGATCTCCGCGAAGCCGTTGATGGCCGAGGAGATGGCGCACGAACTGCGCCTGCCGATCATTCGCGTGATCGAAGGCTCCGGTGGTGGCGGTTCGGTCAAGACCATCGAGACCAAGGGCGCTGCCAATCTGCCTGGCGGCGTCGGCGGCACACGCTGGTACTGGTACACGACGGCGAACCTCTCGCAGGTGCCGGTGGTCGGTCTCGGGCTCGGCTCGGTGGCTGGTCTCGGCGCAGCGCGTCTGGCGGCGTGCCATTATTCGGTGATGACCAAGAACTCGGCGATGTTCGTTGCCGGGCCGCCGGTGGTGGCGCGTCTTGGTGCGGCCCTCGACAAGAAAGAGCTCGGCGGCGCCGATATCCAGACGCGTGCCGGCGGCGTCGATCATGCCGTCAATACGGAAGAGGAGGCCTTCGCCTGCGCGCGGCGCTTCCTGTCCTATCTGCCGTCGTCAGTCTATGAATTGCCGCCGACGCTTCCCTGCAATGACGATCCCGAGCGCGCCGAGCCGATGCTGCTCAATGCCGTGCCGCGCGGCCGCAAGGAAGTCTACAAGATGCGCCCGATCATCGACGCTGTCGTCGATCGCGGCTCGTTCTTTGAGATGTCGGCGAATTTCGGTCGTCCGGTCATCACGGGCTTTGCGCGGCTCGACGGCCGCGCCGTTCTCGTGCTGGCGAGCGATCCGTTCCACTATGGCGGTTCATGGACCGCCGATGCCTGCCAGAAGGTGATCCGCTTCGTCGATCTCGCCGAGACCTTCCATCTGCCGGTGGTCTATCTGATGGATTGCCCGGGCTTCATGGTCGGTCTCGAGGCCGAGAAGCAGGCGACCATTCGCTACGGCGTGCGTGCGATGGCGGCGGTGAACCAGAGCACGGTGCCCTGGTGCACGATCATCCTGCGCAACGCCTTCGGCGTCGCCGGCGTGGTGCATCAACCGGCCAATCGCTATTCGATGCGCTATGCGTGGCCGTCGGCCTATTGGGGATCGCTGCCGCTGGAAGGCGGCATCGAGGCGGCCTATCGCGCCGAGATCGAGGCGGCGGATGATCCCAAGGAGAAGCTGGCCGAGATCGAGGATCGGCTCAACAAGCTGCGCTCGCCGTTCCGCTCGGCCGAAAAGTTCTGGGTGGAAGAGGTGATCAATCCGCTCAAGACGCGCTCGCTGCTCTGCGAGTTCGCGCGCCTCGCCGAGCCGTTGCGGACGCCGGGGCCAGCCAGGTTGCAGATGCGCCCGTGAGACTGCCGTAGGGCGGATTGGGCGAAGCCGTAATCCGCCGCGGAGTTTCAACCATGAATTCGGCCGGCGGATGACGCTTCGCTCATCCGCCCTATGTTCCGCCATTACATCTGCCGGAACGCCACGCTGGCATTCACACCGCCAAAGCCGAAGCCGTTCGACAGAACATGTTCGATCGGCATCGGACGCGCGCTGCCGCCGATCAGGTCGATACCTTCGGCGGACGGATCGGGGTTGTCGAGATTGAGCGTGGCGGGCGCGATCTGGTCGCGCAATGCAAGGATCGCAAAAATCGCCTCGAGGCCGCCTGCTGCGCCGAGCAGGTGGCCGGTGGCGGATTTGGTCGAACTGACGGCCACGCTGCGACGGGTGCCAAAAATCGTCTTGATCGCTTCCAGTTCGCCGTGATCGCCCACCGGCGTCGATGTGGCATGCGCATTGAGGTGTTGAACGTCCTCAGGCGCAATATTGGCCTGCGCCAATGCGATCGCCATCGCGCGCCTGGCGCCGTCGCCGTCCTCGCGTCCCGCGGTCAGGTGATAGGCATCGGACGTGGTGCCATAGCCGATCACTTCCGCGATCGGCCGGGCACCGCGCGCAAGCGCGTGGGCGAGGTCCTCGAGCACGACGATGCCGGCGCCTTCACCCATCACGAAGCCGTCGCGGTCCCGATCGAACGGGCGCGACGCGCGTTCGGGATGGGCGGTGAAATCGGTCGATAGCGCGCGGGCTGCGGCAAAGCCGCCAAGGCTGACGCGGTCGATGCAGGCTTCGGCGCCACCGGCGATCGCGACATCCGCTTCGCCAGCGCGGATCAGACGAACGGCATCGCCGATCGCCTGCACGCCGGCAGCGCATGCGGTCACCGGCGCGCCGAGCGCACCCTCAAAGCCATGACGGATTGAAATGTGTCCGGCGGCGAGATTGACGAGAAACGAGGGCACTGTGAACGGCGACAGCCGGCGGATGCCCTTGGTGTCTGTCGTTCGTACGGCATCGGCAATGGCCGGAAATCCGCCAATGCCGGATGCGATGATCGTCGCCGTACGCTGTTTCGCGCGCGCGTCGGTGGGAGTCCATCCGGCCTGGGCGATCGCTTCATCGGCTGCCATCAGCGCGAACATGATGAAGCGATCCATCTTGCGCTGGTCCTTGCGCGGGGCCGCCTTGTCGGGATCGAAGCCGCCTTCGATGTCGTCTGCCAGATCCGGCACCTGGCCACCAACCTTCGCCGCAAGATCTGCCGTCATGGCCTCCGGCAGCAGCCGAATGCCAGACTGGCCGGCAAGCAGGCGCGCCCAGTTTGTTTCGACGCCGCAACCGAGCGGGGATACCGCGCCCATACCTGTAACGACCACGCGTCGCATCGGTTTTCCTGTCTGCTACTCGTTAATGAGGTGGCGCATGCCATCAGGCAGTTGCCGCCTTCTTGTCCTTGGTGATGCCGAGCACGATGATAGCAGCGATGATACAAAGCGCGCCTGCCGCGAAAAACGCCGGCAGGTAGCTCAGCAACACCGTCCGCGACAGGCCGGCGCCGAAAGCGGCAGTCGCGGCACCCAGCTGGTGTCCCGCAAATATCCAGCCAAAGACGAGGCCGGCGCGCTCGGCACCGAAGCGCGCGGCCGTCAGCCTTACTGTCGGCGGAATGGTGGCGATCCAGTCGAGGCCGTAGAACATGGCGAACAGCGACAGGCCATAGAAAGTGAAGTCGGTGAAGGGCAGCGCCAGCAGGGACAGGCCGCGCAGCCCGTAATACCAGAACAGCAGATAGCGGTTGTCATAGCGATCCGATAGCCAACCCGATGCGATGGTGCCGATGAAATCGAAGATGCCCATGGCGGCGAGGAGGCCTGCGGCCTGGACTTCCGGAATGCCGAAATCAAGGCACATCGGGATCAGATGCACCTGAACGAGTCCGTTGGTGCTGGCGCCGCAGATGAAGAAGGTCGCGAACAGGATCCAGAACACTTTTGTTTTTGCCGCATCGCGCAGCGCGCCAAGCGCGGCGGCCATGATCGGCGCATTGGCCGGAGGCGGTGCCGGCAGCGGATCGGTGCCGGTATCGCCGAACGGGCGCAGATCCAGATCGCTCGGGCGGTCGCGCATCACCAGCAGCACGCCGGTGGCCGCGATGGCCAGCATCACGCACATGAGAGCCAGCGCCCAGCGCCAGCCGGCTTGCGCGGTAATGCCTGCCAGGATTGGCAGGAAGATCAGTTGCCCGGTGGCCGCGCTTGCGGTGAGAATGCCGACCACGAGGCCACGCCGCTCCTTGAACCATCGCGAGGCGACGGTGGTGCCTAGCACGAGGGCGGTCATGCCGGTGCCGACGCCGACCGCAAAGCCCCATAGGGCCACGAGCTGCCAGAGTTGCGTCATGCCGAGCGACAGGATCAGGCTGGCAGCCACGATCAGCAACGCTGTCAGCGTGACATTGCGCAGCCCGTAGCGGTTCATCAGCGCCGCTGCGAAGGGCGCCATCAGGCCGAACAGCACGAAGCGGATTGACATCGCGGAGGAGATTTCAGCGGTGCTCCAGCCGAACTCCTTCTGCAAGGGCACGATGAAAACGCCGGGCGCGCCGACCGCGGCAGCGCTCACCAGTGCGGTGACGAAGGTCACGGCGATCATCGCCCAGCCATAGTGAATATTGCGGCGGGCAAGCGCCGTGGACAGCCATCCGGAGATCATCGGTCTTCCTCAATCCTGCGCAAGCGTCGCGCCGCGGTTTCTCGAAATGGCTCTCAGTTTGTCAGGCGTTCGACGGCGATGGCGGTTGCTTCGCCGCCGCCGATACAAAGCGAGGCGACACCGCGTTTCAAGCCTTGCGCCTCGAGCGCATGCAGCAGGGTGACGATCAATCGCGCGCCAGTCGCGCCGATCGGATGCCCGAGAGCGCAGGCCCCGCCATGAATGTTGAGCTTGTCGCGCGGGATACCGAGGTCGCGCTGCGCAGCCATGGGCACGACGGCGAAGGCCTCATTGATCTCGAACAGATCGACATCGCCGACGGTCCAGCCGACTTTGTCGAGCAGCTTGCGGATGGCCGGAATCGGCGCCGTGGTGAACCATTGCGGCTCCTGGCTATGCGTGGCATGGCCGCGAATGAGCGCACGCACCGGAAGGCCATCGCGATCGGCGAGCGAGCGGCGCGCGAGCACCAGCGCGGCAGCGCCATCCGCGTTGGCCGATGATGCCGCCGGCGTGATCGTGCCATTGCTGCGAAAGGCCGGCTTCAGATTCGGGATCTTGGCGGGATCGACCTTGAGCGGATGTTCGTCATTGGCGATGTCGCGCGGACCGGCCTTTTCCACCACGGAGAGTGGTGCAATCTCTGCTTTGAATGCGCCGCTCGCGACCGCGTTGCGGGCACGCGTCAGCGTCTCGATGGCATACGTGTCCTGATCGGCGCGGGTGAACTGATAGGCTTCGGCGGTGGCCTCGCCGAAATCGCCCATGGAGCGCCCGACCTCGTAGGCGTCCTCGAGGCCATCCATCAGCATGTGATCGATGATGCGGTCATGCCCGACACGGTAACCGCCGCGGGCCTTTTGCAGCAGATAGGGCGCATTGGTCATGCTCTCCATGCCGCCCGTGACGACGATCTCGGCCGAGCCGGCGCCGATGATGTCGTGTCCGAGCATGGTGGCCTTCATGCCGGATCCGCACACTTTGTTGATCGTGGTTGCGCCGGTCGCGTCCGGCAGTTTGGCGCCGCGTGCGGCCTGGCGCGCCGGCGCCTGTCCCTGGCCCGCGGGCAGGACGCAGCCCATGAAGACCTCATCGATCCGCTCCGGCGACAGGCCGGCACGCTCGACCGCGTGTCGGATGACGTGGCTGCCGAGCTTGTGCCCGCTGAACGAGGACAGTTCGCCCTGGAAACGGCCAAGCGGCGTGCGCACGGCCGACAGGATGGCGACGGGGTCTGAAGCAGCAGGCATGGCGGCAACCTTCGAGATGATCATCTAAGATGATGATCATCATATGATGCGGCGCAGAAATTACAACGCTCGCACCGCCAAATTTATCGCGCGGGCATTTGTTACCGCTTGCGGTTGATGAAGTCCGCCATCAGTTTCTGAGGCTCGCCGGTTAGATAGGCCTCGCCGAACACGCCGACGCTGAGATCCATCGAGTCCTTCAGCGGCAGCTCTTCCCATTGACGCAGCATTGCTTTTTGCGACCGCAACGCTTCGGGGCCGCATGCGATCAGGGCCTCGACCAGCTTCTCGACTTCGGCATCGAGTGCGCCTTCTGCAGCCACGACATCGACGAGACCCCAGTTCAGCGCCGTCGATGCATCGATGGTGGCCGCGGTCATGATCAGCCAGCGCGCGCGGCCCCAGCCGATCAGGCGCGGCAGCAATGCTGCCTGGATGACCGAGGGAATACCGACCCTAACCTCGGGCATGGCGAATTTCGCATCATGCGCAGCCACGCGGAAATCGCAGGCAGCAGCGAATTCCAGCCCGCCGCCCAGGCTCCAGCCCGGAATGCGGGCGATCACCGGGGCAGGGAAGAGCCGCGGCGCGTCGCACAGCGCGCGCAAGCCTGAAATGAATGTTTCGGCGGAGCGCTGGTTCAGCGTCGCCATCTCCTTGATGTCGGCGCCGCCGATCATGCTCTTCTCGCTCGCCCCGGCGATGATGAGCACGCGGATGTCGCGATCGGCGGCAAGGCTCTCGATACCTTCGCGGACGTGATTGATGACGGTGGTATTGAGAATGTTGAGCGATCCGGCATTGCAGATCGTCAGGCGAACGACGCCGCGGGAATCGCGGTCGATACCGCAATGCGGATTGAGCATATGCATGGGATTTCCTCGTCTTTTACAGCTATTCTTGAAGGCTCAGGTTCCGCGCCGGCACGGTAAAGTCAACTGCGGCTGCCGGGACGCGTTGCGCATGGCGCGCAGAGCTATTAATATGATCAGCATCATCTTTTTCGGCGGAATGGACCGGGCATGCGTTACTCCAAAGAGCACAAGGCCGAGACCCACGCGCGCATCGTCAAGAAGGCTTCGGTGCGGCTGCGCGAGCGCGGCGCCCACGGCATCGGCGTCGCCGACCTGATGAAGGAAGCCGGTCTCACCCATGGCGGCTTCTATGCGCATTTCGACTCGCGCGAGGCGCTGGTGGTCGAAGCGTTCGACTATGCCATGGATCGCTCCATGGCCCGTCGTCGCCAACAGATCGGAGACCTGGCGCCGGATGAGCGGCTGCCCCATCTCGTCGATACCTATCTGTCGCCGCAGCATCGGGATAATCCCGGCCATGGTTGCGCCATGCCGGCGCTCGGCGCCGAGATCGCGCGCGAAAGCCCGAAGACACGGCGGGCCTTTGCAGCCAAGCTCGACGACATGATCGGCATGATGGCGGAGCAATATCCCGGTGATCCCGATGCGGCGCGTAAACAGGCCATCGCCGCGCTCGCCACCATGATGGGGGGCATCCTGATGGCGCGCATTGCCGGGTCCGGCGAGGTCTCGGACGAGTTCCTGAAGATCGGTCGCGACACTGTGCTGGAGCGTGCCGCTGCGCAGCCGACTGCCAGGCGCGCAGCCGCGAAAAAGGCCGCAAAGAAGGGTTAAGGTTCAGCGAAAATGGGGGAGCGCGTGGCCTGCATGGTTCGAGACGCCCGCTGCGCGGGCTCCTCACCATGAGGGTCTTCGATCGTATCGCGCCATACTCCACCCCTCATCCTGAGGAGCCGCGCAGCGGCGTCTCGAAGGATGGCCCGCGCTGCTCGCCGTGTGCCTGACACATTGTCGCGGTCGCAACATTTGTCGTGCTGCGCAGCACTCCCGATGATGTGCATTTTCGCAAAACCGTTGCGCATTCGAGGCCTTTCCAAAGCCGGCAAAGCCTGATCAACATCCCGGCCATATCAGGCTCCCCAGGAGGAACGTATGCGGACGATCGGACATTTCATTGGCGGCAAGGAAGTCGCTGGCACATCTGGGCGTTTCGCCGATGTTTTCGAGCCGATGACGGGCGACGTTCAGGCCAAGGTCGCGCTCGCCTCCAAGGCTGAAATGCGCGCCGCCATCGAGAATGCCGCAGCGGCACAGGTAGCCTGGGGCAACACCAATCCGCAGCGCCGCGCGCGCGTGTTGATGAAGTTCCTCGAACTCGCCCAGCGCGATTACGACAAGCTGGCCGAATGTCTGGCCCGCGAGCACGGCAAGACCGTGCCCGACGCCAAGGGCGACATCCAGCGCGGCCTGGAAGTGGTCGAATTCGCCTGCGGCATCCCGCATCTGATGAAGGGCGAATACACCGAAGGCGCCGGCCCCGGCATCGACATCTATTCGATGCGCCAGCCGCTTGGCGTCGTCGCCGGCATCACGCCGTTCAACTTCCCGGCCATGATCCCGATGTGGAAGTTCGGTCCGGCGATCGCCTGCGGCAATGCGTTCATTCTGAAGCCGTCGGAGCGCGATCCCGGCGTGCCGATGATGCTGGCCCAGCTGATGATCGAAGCCGGCCTGCCGCCGGGCGTCCTCAATGTCGTCAATGGCGACAAGGAAGCCGTCGATGCGATCCTCGACGATCAGGACATCAAGGCCGTCGGCTTCGTCGGCTCGACCCCGATCGCCGAATATATCTACACCCGCGCGGCCCAGACCGGGAAGCGCTGCCAGTGTTTTGGCGGCGCCAAGAACCACGCCATCATCATGCCCGATGCGGACATGGACCAGGCCGTCGATGCGCTGATCGGTGCGGGTTACGGCTCGGCCGGCGAGCGCTGCATGGCCGTTTCGGTTGCAGTCCCCGTGGGCAAGGCCACGGCGGATCGTCTGATGGAAAAGCTGATCCCGCGCGTCGAGAGCCTGAAGATCGGCACCTCGATCGATCCGACCGCCGACTACGGTCCGCTGGTGACCGCGGAAGCCGTCGAGCGCGTCAAGAGCTACATCGATATCGGCGTCAAGGAAGGCGCGACCCTCGCTGTCGACGGCCGCGGCTTCAAGATGCAGGGCTACGAGAAGGGCTTCTATCTCGGCGGCTGCCTGTTCGATAACGTCACCAAGGACATGCGCATCTACAAGGAAGAAATCTTCGGCCCCGTGCTCTCGGTGGTGCGTGCCAATGATTACGAGGAAGCGCTCGCGCTGCCGTCGGATCACGACTACGGCAATGGCGTTGCCATCTTCACCCGCGACGGCGACGCCGCGCGCGATTTCGCCGCCAAGGTCAATGTCGGCATGGTCGGCATCAATGTGCCGATCCCGGTGCCGATCGCTTACTACACGTTTGGCGGCTGGAAGAAGTCGGGCTTTGGTGATCTCAACCAGCATGGCCCGGACTCGGTGCGCTTCTACACCAAGACCAAGACGGTCACCTCTCGCTGGCCGTCCGGTGTCAAGGAAGGCGCGGAGTTCTCCATTCCGCTGATGAAGTAAGTACTCTGCCGTCATTGCGAGCGCAGCGAAGCAATCCAGAAAGCCAAGCAAAGGAAGACTGGATTGCTTCGTCGCAAGGGCTCCTCGCAATGACGGGGAGAAGTGAACTCAAAATAAGAAGGGCGTCATGCAATTCGCTCTCGACGAGGAACAGACCGCAATCCGTGATATGGCGCGCGACTTCGCCGCCGAGAAGATTGCGCCCTTCGCCCTGAAATGGGACGAGGACAAGCATTTTCCGAAAGACGTGATGCGCGATGCCGCGCTGCTCGGCATGGGTGGCATCTATATCCGCGACGATGTCGGCGGCTCCGCCATGACACGTTTCGATGCCGCGCTGATCTTTGAAGCGCTGGCGACGGGATGTCCGACCACCTCGGCTTTCATCTCGATCCACAATATGGCGTCGTGGATGATCGATTCCTATGGCAGCGACGCGCAGCGCCAGAAGTGGCTGCCGCGCCTTTGCACCATGGAACTGCTGGCGAGCTACTGCCTGACCGAACCGGGCTCGGGGTCCGACGCCGCAGCACTGCGCACCAGGGCGGTGATCGATGGTGATCACTATGTGCTGAACGGCCAGAAGCAATTCATCTCCGGTGCCGGCGAAACCGACATCTATGTCGTAATGGTGCGCACGGGCGGCGAGGGCGCCGGTGGCGTCTCGACGCTGGTGGTGGACAAGGACACGCCCGGTCTCTCCTTCGGTGCCAATGAGCGCAAGATGGGCTGGAATGCGCAGCCGACGCGCGCCGTGATCTTCGAGAACGCCCGTGTGCCCGTCGCTAACCGGCTTGGCGCCGAAGGCATTGGCTTCAAGATCGCGATGGCCGGCCTCGATGGCGGGCGCCTGAACATCGCGGCTTGCTCGCTCGGCGGCGCGCAATCCGCGCTCGACAAGTCGCTCAGCTACATGAAAGAGCGAAAAGCCTTCGGCAAGAAGCTCGACGAATTCCAGGCGCTGCAATTCCGTGTCGCCGACATGGCGACCGAACTGGAAGCCGCGCGCACCTTCCTGTGGCGCGCCGCGGCAGCGCTGGATCGCAAGGATCATGACGCCAGCATGCTGTGCGCGATGGCCAAGCGCTTCGGTACCGATGTCGGTTTCGAGGTCGCCAATGAAGCGCTGCAGCTCCATGGCGGCTACGGCTATCTCGCCGAATATGGCGTCGAGAAGATCGTGCGCGATCTGCGCGTGCATCAGATCCTCGAAGGCACCAATGAAATCATGCGGCTGATCGTGTCGCGCAAACTGATCGAGGGCGCACGATGAGCGATGGCATGGTGGAAGGCGACCTGATCGCCCGCAAGGAAGGCAGCGCCGGCATTCTGCGGCTCAATCGGCCGAAGGCGCTGAATGCGCTGACGCTGGAGATGACGCGCGAGATCGTCACCGCACTTGATGCGTTCGAGGCCGATCCGTCCGTCGCCGTCATCATCCTCGAAGGCGCCGGCGAACGCGGGCTCTGCGCTGGTGGTGATATCCGCGGCCTTTATGAAAGCGCGAAAGCGAAGGGCGATCTCGGAAAAATCTTCTGGCGCGAGGAGTACATCCTCAATGCGCGGATCGCGAAATTCCCCAAGCCATATGTCGCCTATATGGATGGCTTCGTGATGGGCGGCGGCGTCGGTCTGGCCGGTCATGCCAGCCATCGCATCGTCACCGAGAAGACGAAGATGGCGATGCCGGAAGTCGGCCTCGGCTTCTTCCCGGATGTGGGCGGCACCTGGCTGCTGTCGCGCGCACCCGGCGAGCTCGGCACCTATTTCGGCCTCACGGGCCTCAATGCCAATGGCGCCGATGCGCTGGCGGCCCGCATGGCCAATGTGTTGATCGACACCGGCAACTGGCCGGCGCTGCGCGAGGCGCTGACCAAGCTGGCCCCCGGCAGTGATGCCTCCGCCGTCATGACAAAACTCAAGAGCTTTTCCGCGTCGGAGCAGACCGGACCCGTCACGGCGCAGCGCGCGCTGATCGATCGCGCTTTTGCCCATGACAGCGTCGAGGAGATCGTCGCCGCACTGGAGCAGGATGGTTCGGACTTCGCCCAGGCGACGCTGAAGGCCATGGCCGACAAATCGCCGCGCGGGCTGAAGGTCACGCTGAAGCTGCTGCGCCTCGGGCGTGCATCCGCCTCGCTCGAAGAGTGTTTGTCGCGTGAATATCTCGCTGCACTCGAAGTCTTCGACAGCGCCGATTTCGTCGAGGGCGTGCGCGCCGCGATCATCGACAAGGATCGCAATCCGAAGTGGCAGCCGCCGGACCTCAAAGGCGTCACGCCGGAGATCGTCGCGCGCTATCTGGCGCCGCGCGATGTCGCGCTCACTTTCTGAACGAAAGTCGGATTCCCCTCAGCGGGCCGACATTCGATAACAATCAAAACAGACGAGGGCAGGATATGACCAGCATCGCATTTATCGGTCTCGGCAATATGGGTGGCCCGATGGCCGCCAACCTGGTCAAGGCCGGCCACAAGGTCGCGGGGTTTGACCTTGTCGAAGCCTCGCGCGCGCAGGCCAAAGCCGATGGCGTGACCATCGCCGCGACCGCCACGGACGCCGTGAAAGGCGCCGAGGTCATCATCACCATGCTGCCCGCCGGCAAGCATGTGGTGTCGGTCTGGAGCGAGGTGATCCCGGCGGCAGCGCCGGGCGCGCTGATGATCGATTGCTCGACCATCGACGTGGAAAGCGCACGCAAGGCGCATGGCCTTGCAGCGGCGCAGAAGCTTCCCTCTGTTGATGCGCCGGTCTCCGGCGGCACCGGCGGCGCCAAGGGCGCGACCCTGACCTTCATGGCCGGCGGCGCGGACCCGGCCTTCGCAGCCGCCAAGCCGATCCTCGAAGCCATGGGCAAGAAGATCGTCCATTGCGGCGATGCTGGCGCCGGGCAGGCGGCCAAGATCTGCAACAACATGATCCTCGGCATTTCCATGATCGGCGTCAGCGAGGCCTTCGTGCTGGCTGAAAAGCTCGGCCTGTCGCATCAGGCGCTGTTCGATGTGGCGTCCACGTCATCCGGGCAGTGCTGGTCGCTGACGACCTATTGTCCGGTACCGGGCCCGGTGCCGACATCGCCGGCCAACAATGAATACAAACCCGGATTCGCTGCTGCATTAATGCTCAAGGATCTCAAGCTGTCGCAGGAAGCCGCCAAGGCTGCTGGCGCACAGACGCCGCTCGGGGCGCATGCGGAAAGCATCTACGAGACGTTCGACAAGGAGGGGCAGGGCGGTGTCGATTTCTCAGGGATCGTGAACCATCTGCGCAACTTGGCGAAGTAAACACTCCGCCCTCATCCTGAGGAGCCGCGCAAAGCGCGGCGTCTCGAAGGATGGCGGGGAGCTCCGCATGTCATGGTTCGAGACGCGCGCAAGTGCGCGCTCCTCACCATGAGGGCGGAGTGTAGAACGACAGAAAAACAAACAAGGTGAGGAAGCATGACCACGTTCAAGCAGGCCCGCGCCTTTCTCCTCGAACACCGCAGCGATTACGACGCCGCCGTCGCCGGCTTCCGCTGGCCTGATGCCGTCGATTTCAACTGGGCGCTCGACTGGTTCGATGCCGAGCTGGCATCCGATCCCGCGAGCAAGGATCGCACGGCGCTCTGGATCGTCGATGCGCCCACGGCCAGCGAGACTAAACTCTCCTTCGCCGATCTTTCCCGCCGCTCCAACCAGGTCGCGAATTTCCTGCGCGCCCAGGGGCTGAAACGCGGCGATCACCTCTTGCTGCTGCTCGGCAATGTCGTGCCGCTCTGGGAGACGATGCTGGCCGCCATCAAGCTCGGCGTCGTCATCATTCCCGCAACCACGCTGCTGACATCCGACGAATTGCAGGATCGCCTCGATCGCGGCAAGGCAAAGCTCGTCGTCGCGTCGGAGGACCAGGTCGCCAAATTCGGCAGCCTGAAGACCGCCGGCATCAAGCAGATCGTCGTCAATGCATCAAAGCCGCATGACGGCTGGCTCGCCTTCGAGACATCCGCAGACTTCCCCGATACATTCACAGCGGATGGCGCTACGAAAGCCGACGATCCGATGCTGCTCTATTTCACGTCGGGCACCACGGCGAAGCCAAAGCTCGTGCGGCACAGCCAGCGCAGCTATCCCGTCGGCGGGCTGTCCACCATGTACTGGATCGGCCTGCAGCCCGGCGACATCCATCTCAATATTTCTTCGCCCGGCTGGGCCAAGCATGCGTGGTCCTGCTTCTTCGCGCCGTGGAATGCGGCGGCCACCGTGTTCGTGGTCAACCAGCCGCGCTTCGATGCCAAGAGCCTGCTCGCCACCGTCGCGCGCTGCGGCGTCACCACGCTGTGCGCGCCGCCCACCGTGTGGCGGCTGTTCATTCAGGAAAAGCTTGCCGACACCAAGGTATCGCTGCGCGAAGTTTGCGGCGCCGGCGAACCGCTCAATCCGGAAGTGATCGAGCAGGTGCAGGCCGCATGGGGCCTCACCATCCGCGATGGCTACGGGCAGACCGAGACCACGGCACTGGCCGGCAATTCACCGGGGCAGCCGGTGAAGGTCGGCTCCATGGGCCGGCCATTGCCGGGCTACACCGTGCGGGTGATCGATGCCGATGGCCAGCCTGCGAAGGAGGGGGAGGTCGGCCTCGTGCTCGGCGCCGACCGGCCGGCCGGCCTGATGCAGGGCTATCAGGCCGATGACGGCAGCGTCACCGGCGCCAGCGGCGAGATCTATCGCAGCGGCGATGTCGTCTTCGTCGATGACGACGGCTATCTCACCTTTGTCGGCCGCGCCGATGACGTGTTCAAGTCGTCGGATTATCGCATCAGCCCGTTCGAGCTCGAAAGCATCCTGATCGAACATGATGCGGTGGCGGAAGCCGCCATCGTGCCGAGCCCGGATCCGATCCGCCTCGCGATCCCCAAGGCCTATGTGATGCTGGTCGGCAGCGCCAAGCCCGATGCGGACACGGCGCTGTCGATCTACACGCATCTGCAGGAGCGTCTGGCGCCGTTCAAGCGCATCCGCCGGATCGAATTCGTCACCGAGCTGCCGAAGACGATCTCCGGAAAAATCCGCCGCGTCCATCTGCGCCGCCTCGAACACGAGAACGACCGCAGCGATGCGCTGCGCGGCATCGAGTTCAAGGAAGAGGATTTCCCGCAATTGCGCGGCGGCGGCTAGGCCGAAAGGCGCAGTGTCAAGGGCTTGGCAGCGGCCTCCGCTTTGTGGAATCTGCGCCCGCAAACAAGAAGGGAAACCCGGACACGATGATCTCGCGTGAAGCCTATATCGCCATGGTCGGCAAGGAAGTCGGCGTCTCCGAATGGCATCTGGTCGATCAGGCCCGGATCGACGCCTTTGCCGCCGCCACCGAGGATCACCAGTTCATCCATGTCGATCCCGCCCGCGCGCGCGAGACGCCGTTCGGCACCACCATCGCGCATGGTTTTCTCACCATGTCGCTGCTCTCGGTGTTCTCCTACGAGGCGCTGCCGAAACTCGCAGATGTGGCCATGGGTGTGAATTACGGCACCGACAAGATCCGCTTTCTCTCGCCGGTGAAAGCCGGCTCGCGCCTGCGCGGCCGCTTCGTGCTCACCGAGGCGACGCTGCGCAAGCCGAATGAACTGTTCACCCGCACATCGGCGACCGTCGAGATCGACGGCGAGGACAAGCCGGCGCTGGTCGCCGACTGGCTCGGCCTCGTCTACTTCAACTGAGGAGCTTTACGCATGACCATTCGCTTTGACGGCCGCGTGGCCATCGTCACCGGGGCCGGCAATGGCCTCGGCCGCGCCCATGCGCTCGGCCTCGCCAAACTGGGCGCCAAGGTCGTCGTCAATGATTTCGGCGGCGCGCGCGATGGCACCGGCGGATCGCTGACGGCGGCCGAAACCGTGGTCGAGGAAATCCGCGCGGCCGGCGGCATCGCCATGGCCGATGGCGCCGATGTCTCGAATTTCGAGCAGGTCACCGCGATGGTGGCGAAGGCCACCAGGGACTGGGGCAGTGTGGACGCGCTCTGCGCCAATGCCGGCATTTTGCGCGACAAGTCCTTTGCCAAGATGGAAGTCGCCGATTTCCAGAAGGTGCTCGACGTGCATCTGGTCGGCACCTTCTATTGCTGCAAGGCCGTGTGGGAAGGCATGCGCGCGCGCAATTACGGGCGCATTGTGCTCACCACCTCCTCGTCGGGTCTCTACGGCAATTTCGGCCAGGCGAACTACGGCGCGGCGAAGACCGGCATGGTCGGCCTGATGAATGTGCTGGCGGAAGAGGGCCGCAAGACCGACATCCGCGTCAACATCGTCTCGCCCACCGCGGCGACGCGCATGACCGAAGAACTGCTGCCGCCCGAAGCGCTGAAGCTGATGAAGCCGGAAGCGATCACGCCGGCGGTGGAATACATGCTGAGCGAGAATGGCCCGACCAAGACCATCATGGGCGCCGGTGCTGGCTCCTTCGCGGTGATCCGATTGCTGGAGAGCGAAGGCAAGAACTTCGCCGAGGATCAGTGGACCGCGGACACCGTCGCGGCACACTTCGCCGAGATCAGCGACATGTCCAATGCTCGCGTGCTCGATGGCGCCTTCCATCAGACGCAGAAATATGTCGAGCAGGCTGCCAAGAGGCTCGGCCTCAAGATGTGATCCTGTAGGGTGGGCAAAGGCGCGCCGCGCCGTGCCCACCTTCCCATGCACGGCCGGTGAAGGTGGGCACGCTTCGCTTTGCCCACCCACCATGCTACGCCGCTCCGATGAGCGATGTTTCGACAATTGACGCGGCGGTGATCGGCGCGGGCCCTGCCGGCCTGATGGCCGCCGAGACTCTGGTCAAGGCTGGTGCCCGCGTCACCATCTTCGATGCCATGCCATCCGCCGGCCGCAAGTTTCTCATGGCCGGCCGCGGCGGGCTCAATCTCACCCATAGTGAACCGCTGCCCAATTTCATGGCGCGCTACGGCGCTGCGGAAGCGCGGCTCGCGCCTGTCATCGATGGCTTCACGCCAACCGATCTGCGCGCCTGGAGCGAAGCGCTCGGCCAGCCGACCTTCATCGGCTCCAGCGGCCGCGTGTTTCCGGAATCTTTCAAGGCCTCGCCACTGCTGCGCGCGTGGCTGCGACGGCTCGGCGAGAGCGGCGTGAGTTTTGCCTTTCGCCATCGCTGGACAGGCTGGAGCGCCGATGATGCGCTGAGATTCGAGACATCTGACGGCGAGCGCCTTGTATCTGCGAAAGCGACGGTGCTCGCCCTCGGCGGTGGAAGCTGGGCGAAGCTTGGCTCCGACGGTTCATGGGTCGATATCCTTGCCGCAAAGAACATCGCCATTGCGCCGCTGCGGCCGGCGAATGTCGGCTTCGATGTCGCGTGGTCGGATATTTTCAAGGATCGCTTCGAGGGCCAGCCGCTCAAAGGCATCGCGCTGTCCTTTGGCGCGCATGCGGTGCGCGGCGAGGCGATGGTCACGCGTTCAGGCATCGAGGGCGGTGGCATCTATGCGCTGTCATCTGTGCTGCGCGAGGCTGTGATGGCCGATGGCAAGGCCGTGCTCAATATCGCCCTGCGGCCGGATCTCGATGCCGGCGCATTGACGCGCAAGCTGGCGGCGCCACGTGGCAAACAGTCGTTCTCGAACTTCCTGCGCAAGGCCTTGCATCTATCGCCGGTGGCGATCGGGCTGTTGCAGGAAGTGGCAATTGCGGAGGACGTTCAGCTGGCGTCGCTGGAGCCGGAGAAACTTGCTGCGCTGATCAATGCCGTGCCGGTGGTGCTCACGGGCGTCGCACCGATCGCGCGCGCGATTTCCAGTGCTGGCGGCGTCGTATTCGATGAGATCGACGATGCCTTCATGCTGAAGCGCATGCCCGGCGTATTCGTGGCCGGCGAGATGCTTGACTGGGAAGCGCCGACGGGCGGCTATCTGTTGCAGGCGTCGTTTGCGACGGGTGTGGCAGCGGGGCAGGGCGTGTTGAACTGGATCAATCTCTGACTCCTCATGGTGAGGAGCGCGCCCTTGCGCGCGTCTCGAACCATGGATGGCCTGGCTCGGAGCCCGCGGCCATCCTTCGAGACGCCGCTGCGCGGCTCCTCAGGATGAGGGACTGAGTTCAGCGCAGCTTCCCGCGCGCGGCGATCGGCAGCGTGCCGACGATCTCATCGCCGCGCACCATCACCACCTCGTCGAACATGTTCACCACCACGCAGACATGGTTCGGCACGATACGCACGACATCACCGACATTCGGCCGCGTATTGCTGCGGGCAAGGTCGAGGAAGCCATGTTCCTCGGCGAATTTCGCGATCTTCGCTTCGGGATGTTCGAGGATCAGGCCGTAGCCATCGAGGCCGCCGGTGTCGGGCGTCAGCGTCTTCGAGCCGGCATCGAGAATGCCGCGCTCCGGGCCGGCGCGGCTGACCACGGTGGAATAGACGTTGAGCGCGCAGTCGTCCCAGGTGGCCGAGCCCGCGGCGACCTGCATGCGGTCGTTATAGATATAGGTGCCGAAGCGATGTTCGGTGGCGCCTTTCAGCGAGCCGACATTTTTCAGGTTCGGCGTGCCGCCGGTGGAGACGATGGTCGGCTCCAGCCCTTCGGCGCGAACACCAGCCAGAGCTTCGTCGAAAAAGCGCTGCGCATCGGCCCAGCCGTCTTCCGTCGGATAAAGCATGAAGCCCGCGAAATTCAGGCCCTTGGCGGCTTTGACCTCGCGCGCGAGCGCAATGGCTTCTGCCGGCGTCTCGACGCCGGCGCGCTTGCGGCCGGTGTCGCATTCGATCACGACATTGAGGTCGCGGCCGGAAATTGCCGCCGCTTTCGGCAGATCGGCGATGACGAAGGAATTGTCGGCGGCCACCGTGATGGTGGCCTTTGCCTGCAGCGCACCGAGGCGGGCCATCTTCTCGTCGCCGAGCAGGTTGTAGCTGATCAGGATGTCGTCGATCCCCGCATCCGCCATGATCTCGGCCTCGCCGAGCTTCTGGCAGGTGATGCCTTTGGCGCCGGCCTCGATCTGCAATTTGGCCAGCACCGGGCTCTTATGCGTCTTGATATGCGGACGGTTGGCGATGCCGGCGTCGTCGCAGACCTTCTGGATGCGCGCGATATTGCGCTCCACACGGTCCATGTCGATGACGAGGGCGGGCGTGCCGTAGTCGCGGGCGATCTTTGCGGCGAGGGTGGTGGTCATGATTGTGGCTCCGCTATTTCCACGTCATTGCGAGGAGCCCTTGCGACGAAGCAATCCAGTCTTCGCTTGTGGTCTTCTGGATTGCTTCGTCGCTGCGCTCCTCGCAATGACGGCTATGGGTTACGCGTTCTCAATTTCCTCGCGGAGCATTTCCAGCTCCAGCCATTGCTCTTCCGAGTCCTGCAAGTCCTTCTGCGCCTTGGCGAGCGCAGCGGTTGCGGTGTCGAATGTCTTGCGATCCTTCGTATAGAGCTTGGGATCGTCGAGATGGCGCTGCTGCTTGGCGATTTCCGAGCGCAGATTGTCCATCACCTTGGGCAGCGTTTCCAGCGCGTGCTTTTCCTTGAAGTTCATCTTGCGCTTGGCCACAGGCTTCGACGACCCCGACGAGCCGTTGCCCTTCGCAGCCTCGGCCACAACCGCCTTCGCCTCGCGCTTCAGGTCGGCGCCACGCTGCGCCAGCATGTCGGTGTAGCCGCCGGCATATTCCATCCACTTGCCGTCGCCTTCGGGCACGATCACCGAGGTCACCACGCGGTCGAGGAAGTCGCGGTCATGGCTGATCAGGATCACGGTGCCGGGATAATCGGCGAGCATTTCCTCGAGCACGTCGAGGGTTTCGAGATCGAGGTCGTTGGTCGGTTCGTCCAGCACCAGCACGTTGGACGGTTTGGCCAGCGCACGTGCCAGCATCAGGCGGCCGCGCTCACCGCCGGAGAGCACTTCTAGCGGCGTGCGCATCTGCTCCTGGCCGAACAGGAAGTCCTTCATGTAGCCGACCACATGCTTGGGCTGGCCGTTGACCATCACATGGTCGCCGCGGCCGCCGGTGAGGGCTTCCGCCAGCGTGGTCTTCGGATTGAGGCTTTCGCGATGCTGGTCGAGCGTCGCCATCTCGATATTGGCGCCGAAGCGCACGGTGCCGGAATCCGGCGGCTCGGTGCCGGTCAGCATGTTGATCATGGTCGTCTTGCCGGCGCCGTTGGGGCCGACCACGCCGATGCGGTCGCCACGCTGCACGCGGATCGAGAAGTCGTCGACGATCTTGCGGTCGCCATAGGTGCGCGAGATGTTCTTCGCCTCGAAGATCAGCTTGCCGGACTTTTCCGCCTCGGCGGCTGCGAGATTCGCGTTGCCCTGGGCGCCGCGATAGTCGCGGCGCTGTGCGCGCAGCTCGTGCAGGCCGGCGAGGCGCTTGACGTTGCGCTTGCGGCGGCCGGAGACGCCGTGGCGCAGCCAGTGTTCTTCATTGACGATCTTGCGGTCGAGCTTGTGCTGGTCGCGCTCTTCTTCGGCCAGCACGTCGTCGCGCCATTCCTCGAAGGCCGAGAAGCCGCGATCGATCTGGCGGATCTGCCCGCGATCGAGCCATGCGGTCGAGCGGGAGAGATTGCTGAGGAAGCGGCGGTCATGGCTGATCAGCACCAGCGCGCAGCGGCGCGAGGCCAGTTCGCCTTCCAGCCATTCGATGGTGGTGAGGTCGAGATGGTTGGTCGGCTCGTCCAGCAGCAGGATGTCCGGCTCCGGCGCCAGCACGCGGGCGAGGGCCGTGCGGCGCGCTTCACCGCCGGAGAGGTTTTCGGGATTCTCCTGGCCGGTGAGCCCGAGCTGCTCCAGCAGATATTGCGCCTGATAGTGATTGTCGCCGTCATGCATGCCGGCTTCGACATAAGCGAGCGTGGTCGCAAAGCCGGAAAAGTCCGGCTCCTGCGGCAGATATTGCACGGTGGCGCCGGGCTGCACGAAGCGGCTGCCTTTGTCGTTGTCGACGATGCCGGCAACGATCTTCAGCAGCGTCGATTTGCCGGAGCCGTTGCGGCCGATCAGGCAGACGCGTTCGCCCTGGCTGACCGAGAGTTCGACGCCGTTCAGCAGCGGCGTGCCGCCGAAGGTCAGGAAGATATCTTTGAGCTGGATGAGCGGAGGAGCCATAAGGTCAGTTCAACTTTGTTTCGGCGCGGGCGCAAAGGCCGGGTCGCGCTGGATACGGCGGATGGTTTGATCCAAGGCCGACAGGAATGCCGAGCGGTCGCGCGGCGAGTAGGATTTCGGGCCGCCGGTGACTTCGCCTGACGAGCGCAGGTCGGTCATCAGGTTGCGGACGGCAAGGGTCATGCCGATGGATTCTTCCGTGAACGGTTTGCCGTTCGGTGCGATGACGGAGGCGCCTGCCTTGACGCAGCGGCTGGCCAGCGGAATGTCCGCGGTGATGACCACGTCGCCCTTCACGGCGCGCTCGGCGATCCAGTCATCGGCAGCGTCCATGCCGGAGCCGGCCGCGATGCATTCGATCATCGGGTCCTGCGGCACGCGCAGCCAGGTTCCCGCCACCACGCTGACCGGCAGATTGAAGCGCGCGGCGACGCGATAGATCTCGTCCTTCACCGGGCATGCGTCAGCGTCGATATAGATGCGGGTGGTCAAAGCATGCCTGTGGTTTCGGTGTCACAACGCCCGCGAGAATGTCAGTCATTTTCGCCGGGGCCGGGTGGCGTGGGCGGGATGCGGTTCCCGCTGCCTCGCCTTGCCTCGCGCGGGGTGAGGGGTATCATCTCCTGAAAGCGAATACCAATCTTCGCGCGCATTCGGAGGGAACATGACAGAGCTGATCGCGCCTTACCGCGTCGAGGCCTTCAACACGGCCAAACAGTCCGAAAACAAGATGCATGACGACACCGTGGCGCAGAAATTCGGCTTTTCGGGCGGATTGGTGCCGGGCGTGGATGTATTGGCTTATATGGTGCACCCGGCAGTTGCGCATTGGGGCCGGGAATTCCTGGAGCGCGGGCTGATCGAGGCGCGGTTCATCAAGCCTGTCTATGACGGCGAAACGGTCGATGTAACGGCGGAGCAGGCGGGCGAGGCGCTGACGCTGGCCGTCGAAGGCAAGGGCGAGGTCCGCGCCACCGGTTCGGCGTCGCTGTCGGCATTTCCCGTGGTTCCGGCGCTGTCGGATTATCCCGAAGTGCCGGCGGTGGCGAAGCGGCTGCCGGTCGGTCCCGACTCCTACGCGCAGGACAAATGGCTCGGCACGGCGCCGCGCGTCTGGCCGGAGGACGGGCTCGCCGAATATCTCGATGAAGTCCGTGAGACTGAGGAGATGTATCTCAGCGAGGGCCTCGTGCATCCCGGTGTGCTGCAGCGGATCATGAACAAGGTGCTGGTGGACAATGCGGTGCTCGGCCCATGGATTCACGTGGGCAGCCGGATGCAGCTGCTGGCGGCGGCGAGCGTCGATGACGAACTGGTGGCGCGGGCGAAGGTGACCGGCAATTACGAGAAGAAGGGGCACCGGTTCGTGGAGCTGGATGCCTTGATTGTCGCCAATGGCGTGACGCCCGTGGCGCATTGCCAGCATGTGGCGATCTATCAGCCACGGGAAGTGGTGGCGGCGTAGCTCGATGCGTAGGATGGGTTGAGCGCAGCGATACCCATCACCGCGGGCGCATGTGGTGATGGGTATCGCTGCGCTCAACCCATCCTACAGTCTCACACCACCGTCAGCGACCGCGCCACCGCCGTCTTCACCCGTGTATCCATCGGCTCCAGCTCCGAGCCGAACGCATCCACGAGATACCCGTCCCGCCCGACCAGATACTTGTGAAAATTCCACCGCGGCAGATCCTTCGGCCGGGCGTCTGCCGCCCACTTGTAGAACGGATGCGCGCCGGCCCCCTTTACCACGGTCTTCGCCGCGATCGGGAACGTGATGCCAAATCGCCCACGCGCGATGTCGTCGATTTCATGCGGCCCGCCGGGCTCCTGATTGCCGAAATCATTCGACGGCACGCCGATCACCATCAGCCCGCGATCCTTGAACTCAGTCCACAGTTCCTGCAGCCCCGCATATTGCGGAGTGAAGCCGCATTGCGAGGCGGTGTTCACCACCAGGATCGGTTTGCCCGCGTAATCGGCCAGCTTGATCTCGCCGCCCTTCAGGCCTGGGAAGGAAAAGCCATAGGCCGTCATCCGGCTGGTCTGGGCGCCGACGCGGGACATGGCTGCGGCAGCAGCCACGCCGCCAAGCAGCGTCGTCAGCAGGTGTCTGCGGTTGATCATGGCGGGCCTCATGCGTCGCATGCGGGCAGGGTGATCCCGCTCGCGCGCAACGTCAACCGGCGCATCAGCGCATGATTCCGAAAAGTGGGGCGCGATTTTCGGGCAAGATCACGCGTCTCTCCACCAACTCTCCCTCATCCTGAGAGTCTGACTCATAAAGCGATGGGGTATTTTTGGCTGGACTTGCTTGGGACAGAAATCCCAGCTCGCTTCTCTGTCCCTCATCCTGAGGAGCCGCGCAGCGGCGTCTCGAAGGATGGCCGCAGGCTCTGAACCCGGCCAACTCATGGTTCGAGACGCGGCCTACGGCCGCTCGTCACCATGAGGGCGGCGGGCGTCTCAACGCAGAAACTTGCTAGCGCATCGGCACCACGAATTCGGTGCCCTGGCCGGTTTCGCCGCCCGCCTTGATGCTCTGGTCGGAGACGATGATGGAGCCGCCGGTGGCGATCGCCTCGGCGATCTGCGCCATGGCGTCTTCGGGGATGGTGATGCGGTCCAGCGCCTCGGCGGCGCTGCCGGGAAGCGGCGGCACCTCCGCTGCGGCGGTCTGCTTGCGGCTAGCCGCTGTCGCCGCGCGATGCGGCACGGCCGGCAACGACACCGCCGTCCAGTGAATGCTCTTCGCCTCATCCTTGTCGATGCGCGCGGTGAAGATATGCGTGCCGAGCGGACGCTCGCCGGGCTTGATGGTGATGTCCGTCTCGAACAGCGGCGAGAAATTCTGCCGCACATAGAGCTTGCCGTCCTTGCCGCTGATCAGCACGGCGATCTGGCCGGTGCGCTTCGGCGACGTATCGGCGGGCGGCGGGATATCGACCGCATCGACCTTGGCCGTTGCCGGCTTGAGTTCGGGCTTGGCCTCGACCTTCGGCGCAGCGGCCGGACGGGTGTCGTCCTTCCTGGCCTCGGGCGCCTCGCCAATCTTGGCCGCCGCGGCGTCCACGTCCTGACGCGTCACGCGCGCCGCATCGTCGGGCTTGTTCTCTGCCGCTTTCGTGACCTCGGCGCTGGCCGCCGACATCTGCGCCATCGCCGTGTTCACATCCGATGCGACGGGCTTGGCCGGCATGCCGACGGCATTGCTGGCATCGGCGGTGACGGTCGTGCTGCGCTCGGCGGAGGTCGCCGGCTTGAGGCGAATATCGTCGGGCTTCACCTCGGTCGATTTGCCGTTGCTCTTGGCGCCCGGCTGCTCGTCCTTCGGAGCAGCCATCGGTGCGGCGGCGACCGGCGCTGGCTTCTGCGCGATCAATTGCGGATGCGTGAATTCCGCCGGCGAAATCTCGCCGGGCGTGATGATCACGCGGGCACCCATGCGGGTCCAGGCCCATAGTTTTGTGGAAAACGCCATCGGCATGCGGATGCAGCCATGGGATGCGGGATAGCCGGGCAGGGCGCCGGCATGCAGCGCGATGCCGGACCAGGTCACGCGCTGCATATAGGGCATCGGCGCGCCGCTATAGATGTTCGACTTATGCCATTTGTTCTTCTGGATGATGCTGAATACGCCGGTCGGCGTGTCATGGCCTTTCATCCCGGTGGAAACCTTGGTTTCCGCGAACAGGCCATTGGCGTCGAACACGCGCATGGTCTGCCTGTCCAGCGAGATCATGATCACCACGGGGCCGACCGGCTTGGCATGCGCCTTCGCCTCTTTCTCGAATGTCGCGCCCTGCTGCTTCAGCCGGTTGTCGCGCCGGACCTGCGGCGGCACCGGAGGCGGCGCATCCATCACGCGCGGGCGCATCGGGTCTTCGTCGAACCAGAACACCGCATGCGCCGGCGCTGCCACGCCCAGCGTGAATGTGGCCAGCAAGGCCGCCTGCAACAGGTGACGCGGGGACCATGCGCGACTGGAAACAGACGTCCCGCTCAGAAGCATGCGCTTGCCGGTCGGGCTCCCCGAAAACTGAAAAAACGTCACGCTGAAAATCCTCGAATTCATCTCGAAGCATTAGTGTCGCGGGCGCAAAATGCGTTCACCGGCAGGCGAATCGCGCCGCTGCTTACTTGTGTACGGAGGGTAACAAAAAACACTCACATTGGATTAACGCGGCGCCTGCGCTCTACCGCCGCGCGGCGCAATCGCTACATAGACGGGGTGAGACACGGAGAGTTGAATGTCATTGATCGGTTTGAGCTTTCGCTTGGGTTGGATGCGCGCGGCCGCGCTCGCTTTGGTCGCTGTGGCCATCGGCGCCGGTAGCGTCGCTCATGCGGCCGATGAGCCTGATCTCATCTTCCGCCGCTCGACCGTGTTCAAATGGCTGAGCCCGAATGACAAGCTCGCCACGTACGGTGTGGACGATCCCGAAGTGGAGGGCGTCGCCTGCCATTTCACGGTGCCGGAAAAGGGTGGCTTCAAGGGCTGGCTGGGTCTTGCCGAGGAAGTGTCGGACATCTCGCTGGCCTGCCGGCAGATCGGCCCGATCAAGTTCAAGGCCAAGTCCGATCAGGGCGAGGACATGTTCCGCCAGCGCCGCTCGCTGTTCTTCAAGAAGATGCAGATCGTGCGCGGCTGCGACGCCAAGCGAAACGTGCTGGTCTATATGGTCTATTCCGACCGGATCATCGAGGGTTCGCCGAAGAACTCGACATCGTCGGTGCCGATCATGCCGTGGGGGCAGGCAGACACCGCCATCCAGAAATGCGGCGATTATATCAAATAGCGGCTAGCTGGCGCGCAGCGCCGCCTGCTGGCGGCGCAGGCGGTCCCAGGAGGCCGCCGTGTCGACGGACGGCCCGCGATAGCCGACCAGCCGCACCAGCTGCTGCTGCGAGCATTCGTTGTCGCGCAGGCAGGATGGCGTCGGCTTCAACGCGGCGGCGGTGCCACGCACATCCGGCGCAATGGTGACACGCAGCTCGGCGGTGTTGACGATGAGCGTGTCGCGAACCTCGTTGTTCCCGGTCTCGTCTGCCACGGTGGTCTTCCTTCTATCCCCAGCGCAACACAAACGCACAACTGCCTGAATAAGTTGCATTCTGCGGGTCCGCGCCCCGCTTAAAGCGCATCACGGTTAAGCTCAGGTGACGCCCGTATGACCAATCGACGCCGGCGATTGTTTCGTGGCGCCGGTTCCGACGAAACACATGCGGGCGCCGACGAAACCACTTTGCGCTTGGCGTGCCGTGCCGCCGAAACGGCCGCCGGCTATCACTGTCCCCACGACACGGCGCCCGGTGCCGGTCACGGGAGATGTCAGATGCGCTTCGCCAGCCTCATCCTCGCTTTCGCGTTCCTGTTCGCCGGCCCGTCGCTGGCGGGATCGACCGATGGCGGCCTCCCGCATGCTGGCAGTTTCAGCTTCAACGGCGCGCCCGCGGCGCCGGCTGTGCTGCTCGTGGCGTCCGTGCGCTGACCGGCGATCTTTTGCGTCCACAACAAGAAAAGTCCGGAATGATAAAAGTCCAACTCGCCGCGGTTACTTACCTCCTCATTTTCTTCTTGGGCTTCGGCAGCCATGCTGCCCACGCCCAGCTGTGGGACGCGTCGGGCTTGCGAAAATTGCCCGATCGGCGGGCCGAATTCGTGCGCCAATGCGTCCCGCATATGGTGGGCCGCTGGGCCCATCCGAACAGCGTCTGCGCCTGCCTGCACGACCACGCGGTCGCTGCCGTCGAGGACCAGGACCTGCGCGAGGCGCTGCTGCGCGGCATTTCCGAGCGCGGCGTGCCGAGCATCGATAAGGATTGGGTCCCGGCAGCCAAGCAATCGCTGATCAGCGCGACTTTCAGTCAGATCGCCAAGCCCGCTCTGCAATGTATGTATGATCCCGCACTGGACTGATGCCCAGGGTGGTCGCGTGTAGGAGGTATAATTTTCTTCCACACCCTCGGAGCGAATTGAAATATTGCTACGAACCAGCCTGGCGCGCTATCGTTCAGTCGGGAATGCAGTGCCGGAAGCCTCTGGAGTGCATGTTTCAGGGGATTGGAATGACGAGCGTGGGTCGGTTGGCAGGCAAGGTGGCGATCGTCACCGGTGCGGGATCGCGTGGCGATGGCATCGGCAACGGACGTGCCGCCGCGGTGCTGCTGGCCCGCCACGGCGCCAAGGTTGCACTGGTCGATCTCAATCCCGACTGGGCCGAAGAGACCGCGCGTCTCGTCAAGGCCGAGGGCGGCGCCTCGCAGATCTATGACGGCGATGTCAGCGACCCCGCCACCTGCGAAGCCATTGTCGAGCGCACCATCGCCGGCTTTGGCCGCATCGATATCCTGGTCAACAATGTCGGCGTCACCGGGCCGCGCGGCGATGCCGTCGAGGTCGATGTCGGATCATGGGACGAGGCGATGCGCATCAATGTCGCCTCCATGATGCTGATGTCGAAATACGCGATCCCGGAAATGGTGAAGACCGGCGGCGGCTCGATCATCAACCTGACATCGGTGGCTGGCCTGCGTGGCGGCCATCCGAGCCTGCTCTATCCCACATCGAAATCGGCCGTGATCGGCCTGACCCGCGCCATGGCCGCGCATCACGGCCGCGCCGGCATTCGCGTCAACTGCATCGCGCCTGGCACGGTCTATACGCCGATGGTCACATCGCGTGGCATGAGCGAGGACATGCGGCAGGCGCGTGCCGAGGTGACGCTGCTCGGCACCGAGGGCACGGGCTGGGACATCGGCTATGGCGTGCTGTTTCTCGCCAGCGACGAAGCGCGCTGGATTACCGGCGTGACGCTGCCGATCGATGGCGGCGCCAGCGCCGGCCAGAGCAATCTGCCGGTGCCGCCGAGCGAGCAGCCGAAGCATTAGCGTTTTTTCGATTGAGACGACCACCGCCCTCATGGTGAGGAGCGCGCCCATTGGCGCGCGTCTCGAACCATGGCGTGTATCGCCATTCGCTGGGAGACACCGCGCAAACGCGCGGCTCCTCAGGATGAGGGAGAGTGCGTGGACAGGGCGCCTCATCTCAAAATGAAACGCTCTGGAGACCGTCCAGCTCAAGTCTCGGCAAAGTGATCCCGTCCGCATGACGCGCGATGATACGGCTTCCGCGCGCAACATTTTGGCTGCGTGGAAGAGGGATCATGACAATGCGTTTTTCAATCGGGCTGGTCGCAGCTTTGCTGCTTGCCACACCAGCGATTGCAGCGGACACAGCGACGCTCGAAGCCAATAAAAAGACGGTGGTCGAGTTTTACGAGAAGGGTCTCAACCAGAAGGATTTTGACGCTGCCGCGAAATATTTCGGCCCGCGCTACGTCCAGCACAATCCAACCGCGCCGGATGGCATCGAAGGCTTCAAGAAATTCATCACCTTCCTGCGCGAGAAATTCCCGGACTCCCATAGCGAGATCAAGAAGGTCTTTGCCGATGGCGACTATGTGATCCTGCACGTCCACGCGGTGCGCGAAAAGGGCACCCGGGGCAATGCCATCGTCGACATCTTCAAGCTGGAAAATGGCAAGATCGTCGAACACTGGGACGTCAACCAGCCGATCCCGGAAAAGGCCGCGAACGAGAACGGGATGTTCTGAGGGCCTGAAACTTTGACGTAGCAGAGCGCTGATACCTCTCCCTCCAGCGAAGCACAGCTTCGCGCCGGGGGAGAGGTGATGGCGCGTTCCTGCTCGGGTCTCTCGTTGGCAGGCCTTACCGCACCTTTGTCCCGCCGCGCGGTACGCATTTCTTGACGCGGGCGACGCCGCCGCCGCTTGCAAGCGTCGCGCCCATCACTTCCTTGATCTGGCCGGTGGGGCAGGAGCCGTCATCCACCCAGATGCGCTGGCCGAGCCGCAGATCGACGATGTCAGCCTCGCGCGACACCTGATCGACGGCGAGGGCCGGCGAAGCTGCGGTGACGAGTGCGAGGATGCTGAAGGCGAGGGCCGTGCGCATAAGGAGATCCGTTACTTGTTCTGAACCTTGACCCCGTTCGGGCCGAGATTGATCTGCAGGCCTTCGGGCTCTTTCTTCTCCTGGTAGAGATTGTAGCCGAGGACGCCGATGCCGACGATGAGCGCGCCGATGATGAGGAAAAGCACGTTGCGATTGCCGGACATGAGGTCTCCGTGAGGCCGTTGGTGATGCAATTTACGGACGCGCACCCGATTCTGAAAGCACGCGGCCGTTCCCCATAATTGCGATCCCCCCGCACCGGTTCCAT
The DNA here is from genome assembly GCF_058807155.1 of Tardiphaga sp. GW821-FHT12E02. NCBI lineage: Bacteria > Pseudomonadati > Pseudomonadota > Alphaproteobacteria > Hyphomicrobiales > Nitrobacteraceae > Tardiphaga > Tardiphaga sp. GW821-FHT12E02. Next base: position 4,003,996 of record NZ_JBXAQK010000001.1, on the reverse strand, counting down.
GACGCGGCATCGTCTTCGTTTCAGAGTGTCCAGCCAGACACATACGTGGCCGCGATCCGAGATGAGGATTGCGCTCGGCCTGCATGGTTCGAGACGCCCTCACCATGAGGGACGTCTATCGCGACACTCTTCCCTCATCCTGAGGTGCTCGCCCTCTTGGGCGAGCCTCGAAGGATGGCCGCCGAACTCCGAGGCCTGCCACCCTTGGAAGTTCGCAAACTTGCAGCCGACGCCTTGGCCAATGTCTCCGCCGCAGCCATCAGCTTGCGCATCGGATGACCGGAAAAGCCGAGCACAAAGCCGGGCGCGGGGCGTGCGCGCAGATAAGTGTCCGCGAGCAGCCAGCCCTCGACACCGGCAGATGCCTTGGCATCCGCGGCAATCTGCAGCGGCGTCGTTGGCGCAAACCGCGCGACCAGATGGAGGCCCTGCGACGGTACGGGCACTGAAAGCTGTCCGTCCGACGCCTCGATCAGCGTGTGCGCCAGCGCGTCACGGGCCTCGCGATAGCGGCCGCGCATCTTGCGCAGATTGGCGGCGAAGGCGCCGGAATTCAGCATGTCGGCGATCGCGCCTTCCATCACGGTGGACGGGAAACGATCCATCGCCGCGCGCGCTGCAGCGACAGGGCCGATCAGGCTCTCGGGCAGCGCGCAGTAGCCAATGCGCAGGCCGGGAAACAGCGTCTTCGCAAAAGTGCCCATATAGACGACGCGGCGCAGGTGATCGATGCCGGCGAGCGACAGCAGCGGCGCGCCGTCATAGCGGAATTCGCTGTCGTAATCGTCCTCGAACACGAAGGCGTTGGCCGCACGCGCCCAGTCGAGCAATTCCAGTCGTCGTGGCATCGCCATCTGCACGCCAAGCGGAAACTGATGTGAGGGCGTGACATAGGCCGCGCGCGCGCGGGGCGCCGCCGCTCGGCCCTTGGCGACGATCATGCCGTGATCATCCACCGGCACCGAGATCGGCTTGCCGCCATAATGCTCGATGGATTTTCGCGCGGCGGGGTAGCCGGGATCCTCCACCCAGATCTGCTCGCCGGGTTTGAGGATCGCCGACAGCACGATGCGCAAGCCATGCTGGGTGCCGGACGTCAGCATGATCTGGTCGGGATCGCAGCGCAGGCCACGCGCAGACAGCAAATGGTTGGCGATGGCGATGCGCAGCTCACGGCTGCCGCGGGGATCGCCGTAATGCAGATGCTCGCTGCCGAAGGCGCGCATGCGCCGGCCGACGAAAGCACGGAAGTGGCGCAGCGCGGTCTCGTCGATATCGGTGCAGCCAAGCGCCAGTATGCCGCGCTGGGGTTCGGCAATGGCGATGCGCTTCGGCGCCTTTACATTGATCGCCGATGGAATGCGCTCCGCCACGAATGTGCCGGAGCCGACGCGTGCCACAGCAAAACCATCGGCGATCAAACGCTCATAGGAATCGGTAACAGCGTTGCGACGAAAGCCGGTCTGTTCGGCGAGATGTCGCGACGGTGGCAGTGCCTCGCCGGGCTTGGCAACGCCTGACGTGATGGCGTGGCGCAGCGCTTGATAGAGGCGCTCCGGTGCGGAGGCCTGCTTGTCGATATGCGCGCCATCGAGATCCAGCGGGAGCTCATGAGGGCTGGCCGAGACCGACTTTTTGGCGCGTGAATTGGTCGGAATTTTTTGCATGGAATTGGCACTATCGCAGACCAATCCGGCGGCTACAACTGTTTCGAACGCTTCCAATCCACGGGGATATGCTGTGAGCACCGCCGAACTTAAGACCTCAGACGACACCACGCCGACCTATCCGCTCACCGGGCGCAACCGCGTGAAGCGGCGGCACGATCGCGGCTTCTATGACCACGAGACCGTGCACAAGATCCTGGACGCCTCGATGATGTGCCACGTCTCCTATGTCATCGATGGCCAGCCTTACTGCACGCCGACCTTCTTCTGGCGCGAGGGCACGACGTTGTACTGGCATGGCTCGAGCGCGAGCCGCATGCTGAAGAACCAGACCGCCCATCAGCGCGTGTGCTTGACCGTTGCGTTCCTCGACAGCCTCGTGCTGGCGCGCTGCGGCTTCAATCACTCTGCCGACTATCGTGCGGTGATGGCATTTGGAAACGCCTATCTCGTCACCGATCCCGAGGAAAAGGACCGCGCCGGCGTCGCCATGGTCGATCGCTTCTTTCCCGACCGTACCGCGAGCCTGCGCGCGACGACGGCGCAAGAGATGAAGGCGACATCATTCATCGCGATGGAAATCGAGGAAGCTTCGGCAAAAATCCGCGCCAAGGGTGTTGCCGACGATGACGAGGATTATGAGTTGCCGATCTATGCCGAGCGTATTCCGGTGAAGACCGTGCTCGGCGCGCCCGAGCCCTGTCCGCGCCTGCTGCCGGGTGTTGAGCGCCCAGCGTCGTTGCAAATTTTCAGCGAAGGCCGGTTGCTCGATGATGCACTGACGGATGCCTATTATCTGGAGTACCCGAAGGGATGAGGGGAGGCTAGGTTGCCGACGCCATGTGACTGATCGCCGGAGCCTGCTGAATGACGACCACCGATACGCAACGAAAAATCCTGGATGCCGTCGATGACAGCTTCGACGCGCAATTTCAGACGACAAGGGATTTCGTTGCGATCCCCTCGACTCGCGGGGCCGAGGGGCCGTGCCAGGACATGATCGGCGATCTCCTGCGAGCGCGCGATTACGAGGTCGATGACTGGCACATCGATATGGACGAACTCGTCGGCCAACGCGGCGTCGGCATCATCGAGCATGATTTCTCGAAGGCCCGCAGTGTGGTCGGCACCTATCGGCCGACCACGATGGCAGGCAAATCGCTGATCCTGCAGGGCCACTGCGACGTGGTGCCGGCCGGGCCGCTCGACATGTGGGATACACCGCCATTTGCGCCGGTGATCAAGGACGGCAAGATGTATGGCCGCGGCGCGTGCGACATGAAGTCGGGCACCATCGGCGCGCTCTATGCACTGGATGCGATCAAGGCCGCGGGCCTGAAGCCGACGGCGCGCATCCATTTTCAATCGGTGATCGAAGAGGAGAGCACCGGTGTCGGCGCGCTCTCGACCTTGCAGCGCGGTTACCGCGCCGATGCGTGTTTCATTCCCGAGCCCACCGGCGGGAAGATGGTGCGTGCACAGATCGGCGTGATCTGGTTTCGCATCAAGGTGCGCGGCTTCCCTGCCCATGTATTCGAAGCCGGCATCGGCGCCAATGCGATCAAGGCGGCGTATCATCTGATCCAGGCCGTCGAGCAGCTCGAAGCCGATTGGAATAAGCGCGCGGAAAGCGCGCCGTATTACGACAAGGTCCATCATCCCCTGAACTTCAATCCCGGCATCATCAAGGGCGGCGACTGGGCCTCCAGCGTGCCGGCCTGGTGCGACGTGGACTGTCGCATTGCCATTTTGCCGGGCTGGTCGGTGAAGGACTGTCAGGCCGAGATCGCCGCCTGTATCGACAAGGCTGCGCGGGCGCATCCTTTCCTTGCCAACAATCCGCCGGTGGTGGAATGGTCGGGCTATCAGTCCGAAGGCTATGTGCTGGAGAATGCCGACGAACCGGAAGCCGCCTTCGCCAAAGCCTTCGACGCCGTCTATGGCGGCAAGCCGGAGGATCTCGTCTTCACCGCGCTCACCGACACGCGCTTCTACGGTTTGAACCACGGCATCCCCGGCCTCAGCTTCGGTCCCGAAGGCAAGGCGATGCACGGCTTCAACGAATATGTGGATGTGGAGTCGGTCCGCAAATGCACCAAGGCGATGGCGCTGTTCATCGCGGAATGGTGCGGGGTGGAGCAGGCGTAGGGCGGATGAGCGCAGCGTCATCCGCCATTCTTCGCCACATGCCCTCGGCCGGCGGATGACGCCTTCGGCTCATCCGCCCTACGGCCACAACGCCGCGACGATCGCATCGAGCCCATCCGTCAACGCCGCCGGTCCCGGCTGCAGGATCAGTGGCGACTTGATCTCGACGATGCGATTGTTACGCACCGCCGGAATGTCATCCCATCCCGGCCGCTGCCTGATCTTCTCCGGCACGACTTTCTTGCCGCACCAGGAGGCGAGGATGACATCGGGCATCGCCTCGCGGACCTGATCCGGCGACACGATCCGATCCTTGGCCGCCTTCTGGAACCGCATCTGCGGGAACACGTCGATCCCGCCGGCCAGCTCGATCAATTCCGACACCCAACCGATGCCGGTGATGAGCGGATCGTCCCATTCCTCGAAATAAACCCGCGGTTTTGCCTGCCTCGATTTTGCCGCGGTGTTGACGCTGGACAGCCGCAACGAAAGTCGCGCAATCAGCTCATCTGCCCGGTTTTTCGCGTCGACCAGCGCGCCCAAAGTGCCGATCATCGCGAAGATTCCGGCGACGTCGCGCTGGTTGAAAACATGCACGGCAACGCCGGCGCGGATCAACGCCGCGGCGATCTCCGCCTGCAAATCCGAAAAGCAAAGAACGAGATCCGGCTCCAGCGCGAGAATTTTTGGCACATCGGCGGAGATGAACGCCGACACCCGCGGCTTCTCGCGCCGCACCTGCGGTGGCCGCACCGCATAGCCGGAAACGCCGACAATGCGGTCCTGCTCGCCGAGCAGATACAGCGTCTCCACGGTCTCTTCGGTGAGGCAGACAATGCGTTCGGGCGGGTAGCTGCGCATGGCATCGCTATGCCGCGGAAACGGGGGCTTGTCACGATGCGCCGCATCCGTCTCCATAGGCCATCAGTCCGCGCCACGATGGACGATCTTACAGGGAGAAAGTGATGACTCTGCTCGACAAGATCAAAAGCATTCCGATGCCGTTCTCGGTGTCGATGGGCGTCACCTTTGTCGAAGCCGAGCCCGAGCGCGTGGTCGCCACCATGCTGGTGCGCGAGGATCTCTGCACCACGCGCCACACCATCCATGGCGGTGCGGTGATGGCGCTGGCCGATGCGGTGGGCGCCGCGGCCACGGTTATCAACCTGCCGGACGACGCCAAGGGCACGACGACCATTGAAAGCAAAACCAATTTCGTCGGTGGTGCGGCCGCCGGCATCACCGTCCGCGCCACGGCGACGCCCATCCATCGCGGCCGTCGCACCCAGGTCTGGCAGACCCGGATCGAGACGGAGGAGGGCAAGCTGGTGGGGGTCGTCACGCAGACCCAATTGGTGCTCTGAGGCTGCGGATGGTCAATTTTCGTTAACTTTCAAAGCTATTGCATAGCTCGCCTGCGGCGGGCGCGGTCTTGTCGCAGGCTTCGATCTTGTAATTTGTTGTGCGATGCACAATATTGGGGTCGTACAAGAATCTCAGGTGTTCCAGGCGGCTAACCGCCGGAATTTGATCATGTTTAGCCCCGCAACCATCATCGCAATCGCCAACCGCGCGCCCAAGGCTTTAGCCAAGAGCGGACCGGTTCGCATCCTCGCTGCCCATGAGCTGCCGCTGTTCCGGGAGCATCTGCTGCGTCTCGACCGTGACAGCCGCCGCGACCGTTTCAACGGTTCGCTGTGCGACGACTGGGTCGCGAAATATGCCGAGCGTTCGGTGCAGGATGGCACCGTGATCCTGGCCTATTTCGAAGATGGCGTCATTCGCGGTGCGGCCGAGCTGCATCAGGCCGATCTCGTCAATATCGAGCCGGAAGTCGCCTTCAGCGTCGAATCCTGCATGCGCCGCAAGGGCGTCGGTAGCATCCTGTTCACCCAGCTGATCGCGAAGGCGAAGTCGATGGGTTACAAGACGCTGCGCGTCACCACCGGTGCGCAGAACGATGCGATGCGTGCGCTGGCCGGCAAGTTCGGCGCCAAGCTGTCGTTTCGTCACGGCGAATCGACGGGGCTGATCGATCTGAGTGCGGAGCCCGTGAAAGCTGCCCCGCCAGCAAAGGCTGGCGCGGTCGATGTCGCCAAGGCCGTTGGTGACTATAATCGCGCGGCCTGGCGTGCATGGTTCAACGCGGCCGGCTTCGGCAAGCACTGATAAATTACACTCCCACCTCATCCTGAGGAGCCGCGAAGCGGCGTCTCGAAGAATGGCGGCGAAGGCTTCAGCCAGGCCAGTTCATGGATCGAGACGGCGCTGCGCGCCTCCTCACCATGAGGGCATGAGCGAGTGGTCAAAACAAAGAAAGCAGGGCACTGGCCCTGCTTTTTTCGTTTGAACTGATGTCCCGGATCAAGCGCGCTTGGCGACGGCGATCTTGCGGGTAACACGGCGCTCGACGACGACGGTGCGCTGCGCGCCCTGTTCGCCGGCAATGACGCGGCTGACGCGCAACAGGCCGGTCGGGCGGCTGGCCTTCTTGACCTGCGCCTGAACGTCCTCGACCGGAAGTCCCATCAGCGAGGCTGCGATCTCGGCCTGCTGGTCGAGGTCTTCCGTGATGCCGATGGCTGCGAAGATGGCCTCGTCCAGGGTCGGCGGATCATGCCGCACGCGCCGGGTGCCATATTTCGTATTCCACTCGCCGCTCATCGTCGTGCCTCTGATTGTATATTGCTTCCTAACGAAGCGATTGTTGCATTGCAATATGAAAAACCCATGGCAAGGCTGCCATGCGTCAATGCGTCCGGGAATCTGCGAACCGCTTTGATGGGTAGCTTTATTGCAAAGCTGAGTCCGCGGCCAGATCGCGGATCGGCTGCGGCCATTTTTCCAGGGCCTGATGGCCGGTCGGCGTCAGTCCATAGATGCCGCGCGAGACCGGTTCGAACCAGCCGTAGACATTACGGTGCAGGATCTTTTGCGCATCGGGATAGACCGGCTTGAGCTCTTTCAGATTGCGCGGGCCCAAGGCGAGGGCGGCGGCGCAGCCGAGCGCCTGCTGGCGATAGGCTGTCATGATCGGCGTCTTGGTGCTGCCGCCAAGGGCAGGGTCGCCGATCCGCTTCTTGTGTTCGGTGACGAGACGCGCGCGCTTCTTCGGATTGCGGCGAGGCGCAGTGGTCGGCGGTTCGACCAGCACTTCGACGGTACCCGCGTCAGTCACTCCCAGCATGCCAAAGCCGAGGCGGCGGCACAGATTGCGGTAACGCGCATCGCTCTCGCGGCCCTTGCCGCGGATCGACATCTTTGCCGCGATCCAGAGTTCGTCGCAGGCGCCAGCGCGCTCCACGGCCTGCAGGATCAGCTCCAGGTTAAAGGACAGCTTGAGCTCGCCGATCACCACGATCGGTGGATCTTCGCCCTTCAGCGCGACGAGATCGCAGCCCTGGATCTCGCCCTTCACCGAAAAGCCGAGGCCTTCGAGGAAGCGTTTGACGGGGAGATAAAGCGAAGTTTCCAAGGCGACGTCCGGTCCGTGGTGACAGATTGAAGCGGGCAGGCGGTGGATGGAACCGCGACTCGCTGCGCGGAGTTTAACCGCGCCATCGCGACTTGGCATTCTCAAGCACCTTGCGAACACCATCGGAGCTCACGTGAAAACATTGCTGGAAACAACTGATAGCTTTGGTGTTTTGCCGCATCTTGTTGCTCTTTCGATTGCTTATATTTTAGCGCTTCCGATCGGCTGGAATCGCGAACGCGCCGAACGCAGCGCGGGTCTGCGGACTTTTCCGCTGGTGGCGCTCGCGACCTGCGGCATCGTTCAGGCCACCGAAGGCATTCTGAACGGCCACCCCGAAGGGACGGCGCGCATCATCGAGGGCCTCATGACCGGTATGGGCTTCATCGGCGGCGGTGCGATCCTGAAGGAAGGCGGCTCGGTGCGCGGTACCGCCACGGCATCCAGCCTGTGGGCAACCGGTGCCACGGGTGCCGCGGTTGGGCTCGGCTCCTATGACGTGGCGGTGGTCATTTCGCTGTTTACCTTCCTGACCCTCTGGCTGCTGGTTCCGTTTAAGGAAGAGGGTGGCAAGGAGGACGCCAAAGCTAAATCCCATAGCGAATTGTAGGCCGCGCATTGAGGGCTGGTCTTTTGCTGCAAAGCAGCGTAGACAGCCGCCATCCCGATACGCTCCGGACTCCCTGGACCCGACGTGACCGTCAAATGAAGGACGGCCGATTCGTTTCCGTTTGGTCCAAGTATCTCGATTTCGAGCATCGCTCGTCGCGATGAGTCCTGGCCGCAACACGCGGCCTGCTGCAACCAAGGTTACATATCCCGTGTCATTTGAATCGACGCCTCCGGCGCTCGCCCGTGCATTGGCTGAGCGCAACTACAGCGAATCCACCCCCGTCCAAACCGCCGTGCTGGCCGACGAGGCCGTCGGCCGCGACCTGCTGGTCTCCGCGCAGACCGGCTCCGGCAAGACCGTCGCTTATGGTCTCGCCATTGCCGCCGATCTTCTCGAGGGCGCCGAGCGGCTGCCGCAGGCCGGCGCTCCGCTGGCCCTCATCGTGGCGCCGACGCGCGAACTTGCGCTGCAGGTGCATGGCGAATTGACCTGGCTCTATGCCCAGGCTGGCGCCCGTGTCGTCTCCTGCGTCGGTGGTATGGATCCGCGCACCGAACAGCGTGCGCTGTCCGCCGGTGCGCATATCGTTGTCGGTACGCCCGGTCGCCTGTGCGACCATCTTCGCCGCAACCGTCTCGACATCTCGCAGATCAAGGCCGTCGTGCTCGACGAAGCCGACGAAATGCTCGACATGGGTTTTCGCGAGGACATGGAGTTCATCCTCGAAACCACGCCGGAGAGCCGCCGCACGCTGCTTTTCTCGGCGACCATGCCGCGTGGCATCGCCAAGCTGGCGCAGCAATATCAGGACAACGCCTTCCGCATCGAAGTCGCCGGCAGCGAAGGTGGCCATTCGGACATCGAATACCGTGCCATCCGCATCTCGCCGAACGATGTCGATCATGCCGTGGTCAATGTGCTGCGTTATTTCGAGTCGCCGACATCGATCGTGTTCTGCAACACCCGCAATGCCGTGAAGCATCTGCAGGGCGTGCTGATGGAGCGTGGCTTCTCGGTGGTCGCGCTGTCCGGCGAACTGTCGCAGAACGAACGCACGCACGCGCTGCAGGCGCTGCGTGACGGTCATGCGCGTATCTGCGTCGCCACCGACGTCGCTGCGCGCGGCATCGATCTGCCCAATCTCGGCCTTGTCATCCATGCCGAACTGCCGAACGATCCCGAAGTGTTGCAGCATCGCTCGGGCCGTACCGGCCGCGCCGGGCGCAAGGGCATCAGCGTTTTGCTGGTGCCGCCGTCGCGCCGTCGTCGCGCCGAATTCCTGCTGCAGCAGGCCGAAACCGAAGCCGTGTGGGGCGCGGCCCCCACCGTGGATGAAATCCGCGTGCTCGATGAAGAGCGCATGATGTCGGACAAGATTTTCGACGACGCGGCGAACGAGGACGATGCGGTCTTCGCGAAGAAGCTGCTCGAGCGGCATCCGGCCGAGACCATCGCGACCGCGCTGGCGCGGCTTTATCGCTCGCGTCTGCCGTCGCCGGAAGAGGTCGAGGATCCCGGTACGTTCCGTGCCCGCGACCGCGAGGATCGCGCCGGCAGCCGCCGCAAGGCGGAAGATGGTGGCCCCGTCCGCAAGACGCCGAAGAAGAATGAGCCGATGGGCGAGGGTGCGCAGTGGTTCCGCGCGGCCATTGGCCGGCAGAAGAATGCCGAAGCCCGCTGGCTGCTACCGATGATTTGCCGTCGTGGCGGCATCGAGAAGAACGATGTCGGCGCCATCAAGATCTATGACGGTGCCACCGAGTTCGAGATTTCGGCGGCCGCCGCCGAGCGCTTCGTCACCATGATCAAGCGCCCGGACAAGGAAGACAATATCCGCATCGACGCGCTGCCTAATGGCCCGGAAGGCGGCCCCATCACGCCGATGCCGCGCGGTGGCGATCGCGACTTCGCACCGAAGCGTCACCGCAAGGGCGACGACTTCAAGAAGTTCGACGGCGATCGCCCGGACTTCAAGCCGAAAGATTCCTACAAGGGCAAGTCGTGGAAGGAAGACGGACCGCGCGAGCGTCCGCGCAGCGACAAGCCCTATGCCGCCAAGAGCTTTGACGACAGGCCGCGTGTGGACCGCAAACCGAAATACGATCCGATTAACGCCGACCGTGCCCGCGAGCCTTCCGCGAGCTGGGAAGACCGCAAGCCCAAGCGTGACGGCGGTTATGAAGGCAAGAAGCCTTTTGAAGCCCGCAGCGAAGGCAAGAGCTACGAAAGCAAGAAGCCGAACTTCCACGACAAGCCGCGCAAGGAAAAGAAGACCTACGTGGCCAAGGCCAAGCGCGAAGGTGCTGCGAAGTTCGACAAGCCGGCGTTTGGAAAGAAGAAGAACAAGGCCTGAGGTGTAGGGTGGGCAAAGCGAAGCGTGCCCACCACCACTCGCACGACATTTAGTGGTGGGCACGGCGCTACGCGCCTTTGCCCACCCTACAAGGCCTGAGACGAGCGCGTAGGATGGGTAGAGCGCAGGCGCGTCAGCGCCGGAGCGAAACCCATCATTCCGTCGATGCAGCGGGCTCCGCCGATGGGTTTCGCTTCGCTCTACCCATCCCACAAGAGCGTCACACCCGTCCGCGTACCGGCACCAAGGCGCCGGTCACCGCACTTGCCGCATCGCTCGCCAGAAACAGGATCACGCTGGCGAGTTCATCAGGCGACACCCATTTTGCAAAATCCGCATTGGGCATATCCCGGCGATTGGCCGATGTGTCGATGGTGGAGGGCAGCACGGCATTGACCGTGACCTTGCCCTTCAACTCCGCAGCTAAAGCCTCCGTGAGTTTATGCACGCCGGCTTTCGACGCCGCATAAGGGCCCATGCCGCTGCCGGCGTCGAGCGCACCGATGGCGCCGATATTCACGATGCGGCCGGCACTCGATTTGATCAGATGCGGAATCGCAGCACGCGATGTGTTCAGCGCCGTGAGCAGGTTGAGACGATGCATCGTCTCCCAGCTTTTGGTGTCACCGTCAGCGATGGTCTCGAATTTGAACGCACCGGCAATGTTGATCAGCACATCGATGCGCCCAAACTGCGCGATGACATCTTCGATGGCCTTGCTGGCTTGCGCAGCATCCAACAGGTCGACGCCGCCAATCTGCAAGCGCTGCGGTGTGGAGGAGATGTCATTGTGGCCGTGATCGATCACGGCGACGATTGCTCCATCATTCAACGCGCGATCGGCGACAACCCGGCCCAGTGCGCCGGCAGCACCCGTGATGACGACGACTTTTTTCTGCATCGGGTAACGTCTCCGCCTAGCTGTGATCCGCTCCCGCTTTTGCTGCGGGCAGAACCCAAAGATAGATGCAGCCGGCGATAAGCGCCATCGCGGACATCAGACCGGTCATTACCAAAGCGGGGTGGCCGAACGGTTCCAGCACCGCGATCATGGCGCTGGCGAAGGCACCCATCACCATCTGGGTGCAACGCATGACGCCGGCTGCGGAGCCGGCCACATGGGGCAGGTTCGCCAGCGCCTCGTGATTGGTCGAGGGTGCGAGAATGCCGAAAGCGAAGATGGTCAGCGCCATCAGTGGCGTGAGCGAGATGACGGTCACGGCTTTGGCAGGCACCAGCAACAGCGCAGCAAGGGCGCTCGCCATCATCAACATCAAGCCGAAGGCGATGATTTTGCGCGAGGAGACATGACGCGCACTGAGCCGGCCGGAGATCAGTGACGCCACCAGCACGCCGCAGGAGGTGAGGCCGAACAACAGCGCGAAGGCGGTGGTGGAAAGACCGAGGCTGCCGATCAGCACCGACGGTGCGCCGGAAATGAACGCGAACATGCAGGCAAATGCGCAGGCATAAAGCAGGGCATAGCCGAGGAAGCTGCGATCGGTGAGCACGAAGCGATAGCTCTCGGCGAGTTGTTTTGGATTGAGCGAACGGCGGCTTTCGACCGGCTGGGATTCGACGAGCCCGATGGCGCCGACGATCAGCAGGATGACGCCGACCATCGCTTGCGTTGCATAGATCGCGCGCCAGTCGGCAAACGTCATGATCCAGCCTCCGAGCACGGGCGCCAGCATCGGCGCGATGCCGAGCACGGCGGCGATCTGCGACAGCTTTTGCCGGGCGGCACCGTGTACGAACAGATCACGGACGATGGCGATGGGCAAGATCGCGCAGGCGCCCGCCGCAAAGCCCTGCAACAAGCGGCAGACAAGAAGCACGGTGAAGTTCGGCGCAAGCGCACAGGCGCCGGCGGCAAGCGAGAAGATCAGCAGGCCATCGAGGAGCGTAGCGCGGCGGCCAAAGCGATCGGCGAGCGGACCGCAAATCAACGGTGAGATGGCAAAGCCCGCCATGAACAGGCTCAGCGTCAGCGGACTGCGCCCGGCGGCATCGGGGAATGTCGCCTCGAGAGCCGGGAAACCCGGCAGGCCCATATCGATGGACAGTGGCGGTAGTGCGGTGAGGGTGCCCAGGAAGGCGGTGAAAGCAAAAGTTTCGCGCCCGAGCGCCACAATGAAGTCCTTGAAACGAGAGTGGGCGCAGCCGAAACGCTGCGCGATAGGTCTATTCTGCCGGACTGATCTGTGCCGGCAAGACCTTGCGATTGATCAACGTCGTCAGCGCCATCGCGAGGCCCGCGAGTGCCACACAAGCGGCAAGTAGCGGCAGATGTCCATAATGGACGCCGAGATTGATGGCGATACCACCGATCCAGGCACCCACGGCGTTACCGAGATTGAAGGCGCCCTGGTTCAGCGTCGAAGCGAGATTGGGCGCGTCGGTGGCGGCATCCACCACCCAGATCTGCAGCGGCGACACCAACGCAAAGGCAATGCCGCCCCACAGCACCAGCAATGCGATGGTCGGGATCACCAGATGCGCGACGAGCGAGAGCGCGCCGAGCACGATGGCGAGACAGATGAAGGCGCCGATCACGGTGGAGAGCAGGTTCTTGTCGGCGAGGCGGCCGCCGATCAGATTGCCAATGGTGAGGCCGACGCCGATCGCCAGCAGCGCGCCGGTGACGCCGTGTGGCGTCAGGCCGGTGACGCCTTCGAGGAGCGGCGTGATGTAGGTGAACAGGCTGAACATGCTGACCGAGGCGGTGGTGGAGATCAGCATCGGCAACAGCACCGGCCAACGGCCGAGCGCGCGGAATTCGCGGCCGAGGCCGCCCTTTGTGCCCGGCATGCCCGAAGGCACGTAACGCAGGATGGCGATGAAGGCGACGACGCCGATGGCGACCACGGCCCAGAACGCCATGCGCCATCCGGCGGCCTGGCCGAGCGCCGTGCCGAAGGGGACGCCGAGCACATTGGCGAGGGTGAGGCCTGCGAACATCAGAGATACGGCTTGCGCGCGCTGTTCGCGTGGCACGAGATTGCTGGCGACGACAGCGCCGATGCCGAAGAAGGCGCCGTGGGCAAAGGCAGTCACGATTCGCGCCGCCATCAGCAGATTGTAATCGGGGGCAATGGCGCAACCGACATTACCGATGGTGAACAGCGCCATCAGCGACAGCAGCGCTGCCTTGCGCGGCATGCCGGCCGTTGCCATCGCTACCAGCGGGGCGCCGATCACCACGCCCAGGGCATAGCCGGAGACGAGATAGCCGGCCTGCGGAATCGTCACCGACAGGCTGCGCGCCACATCCGGCAGCAGGCCCATGATGACGAATTCGGTGGTGCCGATGCCAAAAGAGGCGGCCGCGAGGGCAAGAATGGGGAGGGAGAGGCGGATAGGAATTCTCCTGGGCGGAAATATTGCGGCGCAATATCAGGAGAAATGTCATGTTCGCGCACTCAGCGCAAAGGCGGCGTACAGGACGCAGCAATGCGCGCAGCGGCGATCTCGATGTCGTGAACTCTCCCCTGCAGGGGGAGGGTCGATGAACGCAGGCGATGCAAAGCATCGCTTGCGTTCATCGGGGTGGGGTGGCCGATTTCCCCCAAATGCGACGGCGGTGCTTCATCGGCACTGGCTCCGCATCGCGTCTGCCATAAAGTTCGACGTAAATACGCTCGAGCACGGCCGGCAATTCATTGGCAATGTCGGAGTTCCAGAAACGCATGACGCGATAGCCTTCTGCTTCCAGCCATTGCTGCCGCTTCAGGTCACGGATGGCTTGACCGTCTTCGTTGTGATGACCGCCATCGAGTTCAAGGATGAGGTGGGCGGCGGGACAAAAGAAGTCGACGACATAAGGACCAATGAGCGCCTGCCGTCGAAAATGCGTACCAACAAGCGGCATCTCTTTCAGCGCTCGCCACAAGATACGCTCATGCAGCGTCGTATTGCTACGGAGCCTCTTTGCGGCTGCACGACGGAGCGATGATGTGACCATTGCGCGTCCCTCGACTGCATTCACCCCACCCCGCTCGCTGTGCGAGCGACCCTCCCCCTGCAGGGGAGGGTGGAAAAATCCAGCCTTACGCTAGTCCAAGTAACAGTGGTTTTCTAGTCGAAGGCGATTTCGATGTGGCGCTCGCGCTTGCCGAGAATGTGACAGGCGCGCGAAAGATGATCGATGGGGATGCTGAGCTTGAAGCGCTCGGGAATGTCCTTGGTGCTCAACACGTCGAGACTGGCACCGACCTCGGACAGGCCACGCACCGTGCAGTCGATGGTGGACTGCCCACCATTGAACGAGATGTGCCCGGCCTTGAACACACGGCGCAGATTGCTGGGCGCCACTTCGCGGGCCTGCCATTCGACGCAGCGATTGCGGCCGCTCTGCTTGGCTTCATACATCGCCGTATCGGCGCGCCGGAGCAGTTCATCGATGTCGCATGCGTTGCGGTCCAGCGTGGCGATGCCGAAGCTGGCGGAGACCGGGATCAGCCTTTGCTTGCCTTGCACGGTGACATTGGCGATGGCCTCGCGGACTTTTTCGGCCACCACCATCGCATCCTCGCGATTGGTATGCGGCAGCAGGATCGCGAATTCCTCGCCGCCGACGCGGCCAATGGAGTCGGCCTTGCGCAGCGTGTCTTGAACCGCCCTTACACATGCCTTGAGAACGCGGTCGCCGACATGATGGCCGTTATTGTCGTTGATCGCCTTGAAGTGATCGAGGTCGAACATGACCAGGCTGAAATTGTGCCCGTGACGGACGGCGAGGGCACTCGCGCGTTTTGCCTCGTCGCGCAAAGCGCGGCGGGACAGCGCGCCGGTGAGGCTGTCCTCCATCAACAACGTGCGCAATTCGAGCTCGCTCAGTACGATGCTGGCAAAGTCTTCCAGCATGGCGGCTTGATCGGATGTGAATGCACGCGGCACGGAATCGAATGTGCAGAGCGTGCCGATGGCATGGCCACCGGCGACACGCAGCGGCACACCGGCATAGAAGCGGACATGCGGCTCGCCGATCACCGCGGGATGCTCGCAGTAAAGTGGATCAGCGAGTGTGTCGCGGATGACGAGCGGGCCGGTCTCGCGAATAGTGTAGTTGCACAATGCTGTGTCGCGGCCGGTCTCGCAGGCTTCAAAGCCCTGGCGCGACTTGAACCACTGGCGATGGCCGTCGATCAGGCTGATGACCGACATCGGCATGTCGAACACATTGCGCGTCAGGCGCGTGATGCGATCGAAAGCTTCTTCGGGTGGGGTGTCGAGAATGTCGTAGCGGTCGAGCGCGGTCAGGCGGTCGCTCTCCCGAAAATTACTCACCTGCATTGCTCAGTCCGTGGTGCGAAGTCTCATCCCATCATCCCGTTCCCACGGGGATCATGCATGATCCGCACGCACGCGCCAACGCACGAAAGCGTTTTGGCTTAACAACAATGTCGCAGCGGAGAATGGTACCTATACCGGTGGCCAGCTACGCATCGCCATGTCGGCGAGCTTGCGCAATTGCGCGCGAGGCGCGCCGCCGGCGGCCTGCACAGCCATACCCTGCAGAATTGCCGATACATAGCGCGCGAGATCGCCGGCATCCGATTCCGTCGGCAAATCGCCTTCGGCGATCGCGCGTGTGAAACGGATGCGCAGATCTTCCTCGCCCTTGGAACGGCGGGCCATCAATTCCTGCTTGATGGTCTCGGCAGCATCACCGCAACACAGCGCGCCCTGCACGGCAAGGCAGCCTGGGTTTTTCGGATCCGTCACCGCTTCCACGGATTCGTACAGGATATGCTCGACGGTCTCGCGTGCGGTCGGCTTATCCAGGCCGGTGCGGAAGTAACCGCCGGGTCCATCGACGTAACGATCGAGCGCCTTGCGGAACAGCTCTTCCTTGTTGCCGAAAGCCGCATAGAGGCTCGGCTTGGTGATGCCCATGGCCTCGGTGAGGTCGGCCATCGACGCGCCCTCGTAGCCCTTGCGCCAAAATACATGCAGCGCGAGGTCCAGGGCGGCATCGACATCGAATTCACGCGGACGTCCCATGGCCATCGCCAGGTCCTCCAAAGATTTCTACCACTCAGTAGATAAGTCCCTTGACACTGGATGTCGATAGGCCATCTATACCGGGCGTTACGAATATGTGCATCGCAGCAAGGCTTCCGGAAATCGGGTCGCCGGCGCGGTGCGTCCATCCTTAGCTATTGGAATGACAGGGCTTTCTCAAGCCCTTAGAAAATTAAATGGGGTTCACGATGGCCAATTCTCTTGTCCGAAACATCGCACTTGGCGCCGGAATCTTCGTTGTTTCCGTAAGTTTGGGCGGCGGCGCCGCCCTTTGGGATCTGTCCGGATTCGCAGCCCAGGCGGAACAGGCGCCGGCCGCTCCTCCGGCGGTTCCGGCCTCGGTGGCACTGGTCGAAGCCAAGGCGACGACGCCGTCCGACGAGTTTTCCGGCCGGCTGGAGGCCATTGAACGGGTGGAAATCCGCTCCCGCGTGGCCGGCGCCGTCCAGGCGATCCACTTTCGCGAAGGCGCGCTGGTGAAGAAGGACGATCTGCTCGTGCAGATCGATCCCGCGCTCTACGCCGCCGAAGTCGATCGCGCCCAGGGGCAGGTGTCTGCCGCCCGCGCGCGCTTGATCCTGACCAAGGCCGATTATGGCCGCGGTCAGCAGCTCACGACGTCGAGCATCACCCAGCGCGATCTCGACAACCGTTCCAACGCGTTCCATGAAGCCGAAGCCAATCTCGCAGCGACCGAAGCTGCGCTGAAGACCGCCGAGCTCAATCTCAGCTACACCGAAGTGCGCGCGCCGGTGTCGGGCCGCGTCGGCAAGATCGAGATCACCGTTGGTAATCTGATCGCCGCCGGGCCGTCGTCGCCGCTGCTGACCACGCTCGTCTCCGTCAATCCGATCTATGCCAGCTTCAATGCCGACGAGCAGGTGGTGTCGCGCGCGCTGAAGACGCTTGCCGACGAGAAGACCCCAAATGACATCGAGCGTGTTCCCGTGCAGATGACGACGATCACGGATAGCTCGCCGATGAAGGGCAAGATGCAGTTCATCGACAACCAGGTCGATCCACGCTCAGGCACAGTGCGCGTGCGCGCCGTGTTCGACAATCACGATGGCCGCCTGATGCCGGGCCAGTTCGCCCGCCTGTCCATGGGCCAGCCGAAGCCGGAACAGACGCTGCTGATCTCGGAACGTGCCGTCGGTACCGACCAGAACAAGAAGTTCGTGATGGTGGTCGATGGCAAGGACAAGGCTGAATATCGCGAAGTTCAGCTCGGTGCTTCGGTCGATGGCATGCGCATCATTCTCAGCGGCCTGAAGGCTGGCGAGCGTATCGTTGTCAACGGACTGCAGCGCGTCCGTCCCGGCGTGACCATCAAGCCGGAAATGGTGGCGATGAATTCTGCGTCTCTGCCGCAGACGAAGACCGTCGCCGCTAACTAACGTTTTTTGTCACCTCTCTCCACCGGGGAGAGGTCGTCCGGCCTTTCGATGCGAAGCATCGATGGGCCGGACGGGTGAGGGGGCTCTCCGCGATCGCGAGTCTGCGGAGGCTCCCCTCATCCGTCCCGGCTCCGCTCCGCTTCGCCGGGCCACCTTCTCCCCGCATGCGGGGAGAAGGCAGGGCGCCAGCTTCTCTTTCATTGAGTTTTCCCATGAACTTCTCAAAACTCTTCATCGACCGCCCGATTTTCGCCGGCGTGCTGTCCGCGGTGATTTTCCTCGCCGGTCTCCTGGCCATGCCGGTCTTGCCGATCTCGGAATATCCGGAAGTGGCGCCGCCCACCGTGGTGGTGACCGCGAATTATCCCGGTGCCAATCCGAAGGTGATCGCCGAAACGGTCTCGACACCGATTGAAGAGCAGATCAACGGCGTTGAGAACATGCTCTATATGAGCAGCCAGGCGACCACCGACGGCCGCATGACGCTCAACGTCACCTTCCGCCTCGGCACCGATCCCGACAAGGCGCAGCAGCTGGTGCAGAACCGCGTCTCCCAGGCCGAGCCGCGCTTGCCGGCAGAAGTCCGCGCGCTAGGCGTGACGACGATCAAGAGCGCGCCTGACCTCACCATGGTCGTACATCTGCTGTCGCCGAACGACCGCTACGACATGACCTATCTGCGCAATTACGCCGTCCTCAACGTGAAGGATCGCCTGGCGCGCATCGAAGGCGTCGGCCAGGTGCAGTTGTTCGGTTCGGGCGATTATTCCATGCGCGTCTGGCTCGATCCGCAGAAGGTTGCCGAGCGCGGCCTGTCGCCGGGCGACGTGGTGCGCGAGATCCGGGCGCAGAACGTGCAGGCGGCGGCAGGGCAGGTGGGCGGTTCGCCCAATGAGCCCGGCCTCGACCTGCAGCTCTCGATCAATGCGCAGGGGCGCCTGCAGACCGAAGAAGAGTTTGGCGAGATTATCGTCAAGAATGGCGACAATGGCGAGGTCGTGCGCCTGCGCGATGTCGCCCGCATCGAACTCGGCGCTGCCGATTATGCGCTGCGTTCGCTCCTGAACAACAAGTCTGCGGTGGCTATCCCGATCTTCCAGTCGCCGGGCTCCAATGCGATCCAGATCTCCGACAATGTCCGCAAGACGATGAAGGAGCTGAAGGAGAACATGCCGGACGGTGTCGCCTACGACATCGTCTATGACCCCACGCAATTCGTCCGTGCGTCCATCGAGGCTGTCATCCACACGCTGCTGGAAGCCATCGCGCTGGTCGTGCTCGTGGTCATCCTGTTCCTGCAGACATGGCGCGCGTCGATCATTCCGCTGATCGCGGTGCCGGTGTCGGTTGTCGGCACATTTGCGATCATGCACATCTTCGGCTTCTCGGTGAATGCGCTGACGCTGTTCGGCCTCGTGCTGGCCATCGGCATCGTGGTGGACGATGCCATCGTCGTCGTCGAAAATGTGGAACGCAATATCGAACGGGGACTGAACCCGAAGGAAGCCGCCTATCAGGCGATGCGCGAAGTCACCGGGCCGATCATTGCGATCGCGCTGGTGCTAGTCGCGGTGTTCGTGCCGCTGGCTTTCATCACCGGTCTGACCGGCCAGTTCTACAAGCAGTTCGCGTTGACGGTGGCGATCTCCACCGTGATTTCGGCCTTCAACTCGCTGACGCTGTCGCCCGCGCTCGCAGCTCTTCTCCTGAAGGGGCATGACGCGCCGAAGGATCCGCTGACGCGCTTCATGGACAAGACGCTCGGCTGGTTCTTCGTGCGCTTCAACCGCTTCTTCACGCGGTCGTCGGACGCCTATGGTGGCGGCGTGAAGCGCGTGATCTCGCGCCGTGCCATCGTCATGGGCCTCTATCTCGCGCTGGTCGGTGTCACCGGTTATCTGTTCCACGCGGTACCGGGGGGCTTCGTGCCCGGCCAGGACAAGCAGTATCTGGTCGGCTTCGCGCAGTTGCCGGATGGCGCCACGCTGGATCGCACCGAAGAGGTGATCCGCAAGATGGGCGAGATCGCGCTGAAGGAGCCGGGTGTCGAGAACGCCATCCAGTTTCCGGGCTTGTCGATCAACGGTTTCACCAACTCGTCGAATTCCGGCATCGTCTTCATCGGCCTGAAGGGGTTCGATGAGCGCAAGGATCCTGCGCTGTCCGGCAACGCCATCGCGCTGGCGCTGAACAAGAAATATGCCGGCATGCAGGATGCCTTCATCGCCATGTTCCCGCCGCCGCCGGTGGCGGGCCTTGGCACCATCGGCGGCTTCAAGCTGCAGATCGAGGACCGCGCTGGCCTTGGCTATGAGGCCTTGAACGACGCTACCAAGGCCTTCGTTGCCAAGGCGATGCAGCAGAAGGAACTGGTCGGCCTGTTCTCGAGCTATCAGATCAATGTGCCGCAGCTTTATGCGGATGTGGATCGCACCAAGGCGCGCCAGCTCAATGTGCCCGTGACCTCGATCTTCGACACGATGCAGATTTATCTCGGTTCGCTCTACGTGAACGACTTCAACAAGTTTGGCCGCACCTATTCGGTGCGCGTGCAGGCCGACGCAAAGTATCGCGCGCGAGCTGACGATATCGGCCAGTTGAAGGTGCGCTCGGACAGCAACGAGATGATCCCGCTCTCCACGCTGCTGCGCGTGAAGGAGAGTGCGGGTCCGGAACGCGCCATGCGCTACAACGGTTTCCTGTCCGCCGACATCAATGGCGGCGCTGCACCGGGGTTCTCGACCGGACAGGCACAGGATGCGGTGGCGCGTGTGGCCAAGGAGACGCTGCCGAAAGGCATCGACTTCGAATGGACCGAGCTGACCTATCAGGAAATCATCGCCGGCAATTCGTCGCTGATCGTGTTCCCGGTGGCGCTGCTGCTGGTGTTCCTGGTGCTCGCGGCTCAGTATGAAAGCCTGACGTTGCCGCTGTCGATCATCATGATCGTACCGATGGGGTTGCTGGCTGCGATGTTCGGCGTGTGGATCACCAAGGGTGACAACAACGTCTTCACCCAGATTGGTTTGATCGTGCTTGTCGGTCTGTCCGCCAAGAACGCCATCCTGATCGTCGAATTCGCCCGCGAGCTCGAATTCGCAGGGCGAAAGCCGATCGAGGCGGCAATCGAGGCGAGCCGTCTGCGTCTGCGCCCCATTTTGATGACGTCGATGGCGTTCGTCATGGGCGTGGTGCCGCTGGTGACCTCCACCGGCGCCGGCTCGGAAATGCGACAGGCCATGGGTGTCGCCGTGTTTGCCGGCATGATCGGCGTCACGGCCTTCGGCATCTTCTTCACGCCGATGTTCTACGTGCTGCTGCGCGCCATGTCGGGCAACCGCCCGCTGACCCAGCATGGCGAAGCCACGGTGGATCATGACGCGCCGCTGGCTCCGGGATCGCATGATAGCGAGCCGCGCCCGCACGCCACGTTGACAACGCACACGTGACGCTCAGACTGTCTCTCACGTAAACACGCGCACAAAAATTCCGGATGCCGCAATTTCTGCGGCATCACGGGGCGCGGATGTCGGGAGAGAAACATGACGACCGATCGCCTCACCATGTCTCGTCGCCACGCGCTTGCTATCCTTGGCGCGTCGATCGCCGCACCGCATGTGGCCAGAGCGCAAGGCGCATGGCCGAACCGTAGCGTTCGCTATTACGTCGGCTTCGCGGCTGGTGGCGCCACCGACACGCTGTCGCGCATCTATTGTCAGAAAATGTCCGAACTAACCGGCCAGCAATTCGTGGTCGAGAACCGCGGCGGGGCCGGTGGCGTGCTTGGCGCCGACGCTGTCGCGAAATCGCAGCCGGATGGCTATGGCCTCGGCATGGGCTCCATTGCCACCAACGCCATCGCCGTCGGCACCTATGCCAAGCTGCCATTCCAGGCGGGCAAGGATTTTACCTTCATCAGCGGGCTCTGGAAGCTGCCGAACGTGCTGGTGGTGAAGAAGGATCTGCCGGTGAAGGATCTCAAGGAATTCATCGCGCTCGCAAAAGCCAATCCCGGCAAATACAGCTACGCATCGCCTGGCATCGGCACCACGCTGCATCTGTCCGGCGAGATGATGAAGAGCGCAGCCGGGATCGATCTGCAGCACATCACCTATAAAGGCGGCAATCCCGCGATGGTCGATCTGCTGGCCGGCCGCGTTGATACGCTGTTCGACAATCTTCCGGGCTCGCTGCAGCAGATCAAGGACGGCGCCGTCCGGGCACTGGCCGTGACGACGACCAATCGCAGTCCGGCGCTGCCGGATGTGCCGGCGATGGGTGAAGTCCTGCCTGGTTATGAGCTCACGTCATGGGTGGCCGTGTGTGGCCCCGCAGGCATGCCGCCGGATCTCGTCTCACGTATCAATGAGTTGTCGCTGCAGGCCTTGAAGGATCCGGCTCTGGCCGCGAAATACGCCGAACTCGGCGCGCAGCCATTTCCGACTTCAACTGCCGATATCACCGCATACCGCGACAAGGAAGAAACCCGGCTTCTGCCTGTGATCAAGGCAGCAGGAATTACGCCAAGCTGACACGGTGCGCTTTCCTTCACTGCGCAATCTCGGCTACACTAGCCGCGGTGCAGTGGGGAATGGTCGGTGCGGACCGGATTTTACAAGTGCGAGTACCACGTCAACGAGGCGGTCGGCCGCAGCGTGATGTATGTGCGCGACGGCACCATGCTCGGCGGCAATTCCGGCTTCGCGCATATCGGCACTTATCGTTTCGAAGGCGACAAGGTGTTTGCCGAGATCGAGAGCCGCCGGCATTGCTTCGAGCCTGACTATGAATCGCTGCTCGGCCAGGATGTCGCGACCATCAAGGTCACAGGCGTCGCTTGCGGCGAGACCTATCGCTTCGAGGGCGGCTCGCCGCAGATGCCGGGCGCGTCATTTCGTTCGCTGATGACCAGCCTCGACGAAAGCGAATTGCCGCCGGCCGGTGAAGTCGGCGAGGGCGGTATTGCCAATGGCCTCTATTCGATCCAGCTGCGCACCCTTGATGGCATCGATGGCGGCCTGACCGGCGTGATGCTGTTGCAGGACGGCTGGATCCTTGGCGGCGATGCGTCCTTTTATTATCTCGGTTCCTATTCCTCGGCCGACGGCCGCTGGAAGGGCGAGATCCTCAATCAGGAACACACGCCGTCGCTGGGCGAGGTTCCGGTGTTCGGCGGCTACGAGATCGGCATCGGCTTTTCCGGCACCTGCGATGACAAGGGCGCCGAACTGGAAGCCACCGCGCTGGCCGGCAAGCGCAGCCTGCGTTTGCAGGCGAGCCTGAAGCTGATCCGCAAGGCGGAACTGCTGGTGGCTGAGGTCGCATAGACGCAGTGCGTAGGATGGGTTGAGCGTCAGCGATACCCGTCACCGCAAGCGCCCGGCCGTGATGGGTATCGCTTCGCTCAACCCATCCTACGATCAGCCTTGGGCAACCATTTGTTTCAAATTGGCCGATTAGGGTGCCCCGACTGAGTCGCCGCTGCGATTCTCCTGGAGCCTGCCGTGAACGAAAGCCTGATTGCCGTCTGCCAGTTGTTTCTGGTTCCGCTGACCATCATGTTTGCTGCGGTCGGCGTGGCCAATGCGCGCTTCGTGAAACTGCTGGTCTGTCTGCTCGGCGTCGGCCTTGCCGGGCTCTGGCTCTATCGGATCTATCTCTGGACCGGCTTGTCACTGATCGACCGCCGCACCGGTTACGGTCTCGCGGGGTCGTTCGCCCTGTGCTGGGTGCTGACGCTGCTGTATCAGATCAAGAGCAGTTTTGGCGGCAATCGCTGACCGCGCTCACACATCCGTCCAGGACGTGAACAGCGCTGCCTGACCGCGGCGTTGTCCGTGTTCGTCGGTCAATTCCCACACGATGCCGCCTTCGATCCAGAACCGGCGTCCGGATTTGGCGATCCGCATGCCGCGATAGTTATCGATGAAGCCGTTGCGCGCGACGGCATCGAGCAGGCGTTGCCGCTCCTCGCGATTGGGGGCTTCGGCAGACAGGCGCGAGGGGATGGTGATGAACTCATCCCAGCCATATTCGAAGCAACGCTGTGCCGTGCGATTGGCATAGACGAAGATGGGATCCGCAACGGTGCTGTGGGCGAGCACGGCAAATGGCGCGTCGTTATAGAGCCATGCCGCGTCCTGGCCGGTGCCGATCAATGGCTTGCCCACGGTTCGTGCGTAGCTGTGGCTGAGGAGCCTGAAGAAGGCAGCATCGAGTGCGGCTGAAGGTGGGGGCGTTACGTTAGTCACGGGCATCTCGCATCATTGGTGACGTCGAGATAGCCCGCAATGCCAAGCAGGACATCGGCCAGATCAGCGGTGCTGCGTTACTCCGGACGCATGGTCGCCATGGTCAGCAACCGCTTGCGCAACTCGTCGCGATCAATCCGCAGATCGGCCGGGACCTGCTGCAGATCCGCGAGCCAGACGCCATCCGCGGCGTAGCGCACGATTTCCAGTTCAGGTGCGCTATCTGTCGCGTGATGCCGCTTGAGGCGGGTACGCAGCCAGTTCGCCCAATGGGTGCGGGCGACGGGATCGGTGAGCAAGGCGACGCAGGTGGACTCCAGCGCTGGTGCATATTCGGCCATGGAAAAATTGGCGTTCACATAAGCCCGCGTGAAGCAGCCATGGCTGTCGCCATCCTGTGCCAGCGTTTCCTCGATGATGGCGTCGAACTTGTCGAGCTGATCCTTCAGGACCGCCTCGATCAGCGCCTGCTTGTTCGGGAAGTGGTGAAACAACCCACCTTTGGTGACGCCCGCTGCATCCGCCACTGCCTGCACGGTTACGGCCTGTAGCCCGCATTCCGTCGCGAGGCGTGCGGCATGGTCGATCAGCGCGCGGCGGACCAGCTCGGGTTGTTTTTTGCGTTCGTGGCCTTCGCTCATCGGCTCATCTGGCTGGGCGGGGGTGGTCGGTGCAAGCGCTATCGCTCACGGGATCGTGCTCTGCTGCAATGCACGAAAACGACTTGAAACGCAAACCAACCGGATGGTATGTTTCTGGCGCGAGTCAATGACCGCATGCAGTTTCCCGCCGTGAGCGCCCTCAAGCCAGCTCCGGCGTTTTTCTTTGATGGTGGCATAAGTGATTGAGATATCGACGTTTCCCGTGCGCTTAGCCGGCGCTCTGGCCATTGCTCTCATGCTCGCAGGTTGCGGCGATGGCAAGAAGGCCGGCGCCGATCAGGCGCCACCTGCGACATCGGTCGGCGTCGTCACGGTGACGCCCGAGACGCTGCGGATCGTCAACGATCTGCCCGGCCGTATCGCACCGACCCGGATCGCCGAAGTGCGGCCGCGGGTGGCCGGCATCGTCGTCGAGCGGGTGTTCAAGCAGGGCACCATCGTTCGGGAGGGCGATGTGCTCTATCGCATCGATCCCGCGCCGTTCCGCGTGCGGGTGACCAGTGCGAAGGCAGTCTTGCAGCGCGCCGAGGCCACGCGCGTGCTGGCGAAGCAGCAGGCGGATCGTCAGGTCCAGTTGAAGGAACGCGATGTCACCACGGGCCAGCTCTATGATCGCGCCGTGGCCGAACTCGCGCAGGCGGAAGCCGATGAGATGTCGGCCCGTGCTGGTCTCGAATCCGCGCAGCTTGATTTGCAATACACCGAAGTCCGCGCGCCGATCACCGGCCGTATCGGCCGTGCGCTGATCACCGAAGGCGCACTGGTCAGTGTCGGCGGCAGCGAGAGCTTGGCGACCATCCAGCAGCTCGAGCCCGTTTATGCGGACTTCACCCAGTCGGCGAACGAATTGCTGACGCTGAAGCGCGCCGCGCAGGCGAGCGCGAAAGCGCAGGGCGGCGATGCCGCCGACGTCCGTCTCAAATTCGATGATGGTTCGGACTATGCACAGCAGGGACGTCTGCTGTTCTCCGAAGCGGCCGTCGATGCGACCACCGGTCAGGTCACCTTGCGTGGTGAATTCCCCAACCCGGAAGGCGATCTGTTGCCGGGCATGTATGTGCGGGTGCAGATCGTGCAGGGCGAGCAGAAGGATGCGCTGTCGGTCCCCGAACGCGCGCTGCAGCGTGATCCCGGCGGTCAGGCACAGCTCTATGTCGTCACTGCCGAGCGCAAGGCCGAGCTGCGCAGCGTGACGCCGTCGCGTCTCGTCAATGGACGCTGGATCATCAGGGAGGGGCTGAAGGCCGGCGACAGTGTCGTGGTCGAAGGCTTCCAGACGCTCGCGCCCGGCGCCACCGTCGATCCGAAACCCTGGCGCAGCCAGACGGCAGCGAAGTAGGGCGTCACGTCATGTCGAATTTTTTCATCGCACGGCCGATCTTTGCCTGGGTGGTCGCGATCTTCATCATGATCGCCGGCGCGCTGGCGATTCCGAATTTGCCGGTGGCGCAATATCCGAGCATCGCGCCGCCGCGCATCGCCATCACCACCAATTATCCCGGCGCGTCAGCCGAAGAAATCTATCAGGGCGTGACGCGGCTGATCGAGGATCAGCTCAACGGCATTCCCGGCCTGATGTATTTCGAGTCGACCGCGGACGCGACCGGCGCGATCCAGATCGACGTCACGTTCCAGCCGGGCACGACCATCGCGCAGGCAACGGTGGATGTGCAGAACCGCATCCGCCGCGTGGAGTCGCGGCTGCCGCGGGCGGTCACGCAACAGGGTATCATCGTCGAGGAAGGCTCGATCGCATTCCTGCTGTTCATCTCCATGCAGGCCACCGATGGCAGCATGGATAGTATCGCGCTCGGCGACTACATCACGCGCAATGTGCTCAGCGAAATCCGCCGCGTACCCGGCGTCGGCAAGGGGCAGCTGTTCGGCACCCAGCGTTCCATGCGCGTCTGGATCGATCCCGACAAGATGCTCGGTCTTGGCCTGACATCTTCCGACATCACTGCCGCGATCACGGCGCAGAATGCGCAGGTCTCGGCAGGACGTATTGGTGCGACGCCCAATCCGGTGTCGCAGGAGGTTTCGGCGCCCGTGCTGGTCAAGGGACAACTCGGCACGCCCGACGAGTTCGGCGCCATCGTGCTGCGTGCCAATCGCGACGGCTCCTCGGTGCGGCTGCGCGATGTCGCGCGCGTCGAGGTCGGTGGCGAGGATTACAATTTTGCCAGCCGCCTGAACGGCAAGCCGGCGGCCGCTATCGGCGTGCAGATGTCGGCGACGGGCAATGCGCTCGCAACGTCGGAAGCCGTAAACGCCAAGATGAAGGAGCTTTCAAAATTCTTCCCGAAGGGGCTGACCTACGAAATCCCCTATGACACGACGCCCTTCGTCAAGGCGTCCATCGAGAAGGTGCTGCATACGCTGGCGGAGGCGATCGGCCTTGTCTTCATCGTGATGTTCCTGTTCCTGCAGAATATCCGCTACACGCTGATCCCCACCATCGTGGTGCCCATTGCTCTGCTTGGCACCTGTGCCGTGATGCTCGCGACCGGTTTCTCCATCAATGTGCTGACCATGTTCGCCATGGTGCTGGCGATCGGCATTCTCGTCGACGACGCCATCGTCGTGGTGGAGAATGTCGAGCGGCTGATGGCTCAGGAGGGATTGTCGCCGCGCGAAGCGACCATCAAGGCCATGAAGCAGATCAGCGGCGCCATCATCGGCATCACGCTGGTGCTCACCGCGGTGTTCGTGCCGATGGCGTTCTTCCCCGGCGCGGTCGGCATCATCTACCGGCAGTTCAGCCTGACCATGGTGGTCTCGATCCTGTTCTCGGGATTCCTAGCGCTGACGCTGACGCCGGCTTTGTGCGCGACATTCCTGAAGCCAATCCCGAAGGGCCATCACGAGAAGGGCGGCTTCTTCGGCTGGTTCAATCGCGGCTTTGATCGCCTCGCAGGCAGCTATCGCGGCACGGTCGGCTGGGTGACAAATCGCACAGGCCGCATGATGGTGGTCTATCTCGCGCTGCTGGTCGGTCTCGGCTGGGCCTATGTGCGGCTGCCATCGGGATTCCTGCCGACGGAGGATCAGGGCTATGTCATCACCGACATCCAGGCGCCGCCGGAAGCGAGCCAGTCGCGCACGCTGGAATCCGTCAAGCAGGTTGAAAGCGTCTTCATGAAGGAGGAGGGCGTTGCCAGCATGTTCACCGTGCTCGGCTTCAGCTTCTCTGGCAATGGCCTGAGCTCGGGCATAGCATTTCCGACGCTGAAGGACTGGAGCGAGCGCAAGGCCAAGGATGCTGCGCCGGAAATCGTGAAACGCGCCAATGCCGAATTCGCCAAGATCGGTGACGCGATGGCCTTTGCGCTATCGCCACCGCCGATCGAAGGGCTCGGCAATTCCACTGGCTTCACCTTCCGCCTGCAGGACCGCAGCAGCCGCGGCTCGGCGGCGCTGTCTGCCGCCGCAAGCCAGTTGATGGCGGCGGGTGCCAAGAGTCCGGTGCTGGTCGGGTTGCGTATCGAGGGCCTGTCGAATTCGGCGCAGCTCAATCTCGTCATCGATCGCGAAAAGGCGAATACCTTTGGCGTGTCCTTCGCCGACATCAATGCCACTGTGTCAGCGAGCCTGGGCTCGTCCTACATCAACGACTTCCCCAATGCCGGTCGCATGCAGCGCGTAACCATTCAGGCTGAAGACGATCGCCGCATGCAGGCAAGCGATCTGCTGAAGCTGAACGTGCGCAATGCCAGCGGCGGCATGGTGCCGCTCTCGGCCTTCGCGCGGACGGAATGGGCGAAGGGGCCGGTGCAGGTGGTCGGCTTCAACGGCTATCCGTCAATCCGTATCGCCGGCGATGCGGCGCCCGGATTCTCGTCCGGCGACGCCATCAAGGAAATGGAGCGGCTGGTTGGGCAGCTGCCCGATGGCTTCGGCTATCAATGGGCGGGGCAGTCGCAGCAGGAAATCGAGTCGGGCAATCAGGCGCCGTTCCTGCTGGGGTTGAGCGTGCTGTTCGTGTTCCTGTTGCTGGCAGGGCTCTATGAAAGCTGGTCGATCCCGCTGTCGGTGATGCTGGTGGTGCCGCTTGGCATTATCGGCTCGTTGCTCGCGGTGATGCTGCGCGACATGCCGAACGACATCTATTTCAAGGTCGGCCTGATCGCGATCATCGGCCTGTCGGCGAAGAACGCGATCCTGATCGTGGAATTCGCCAAGGAACTACATGCCGAAGGCAAGTCGCTGCGCGAGGCGGCGATCGAAGCGGCCTATCTCCGATTCCGCCCGATCCTCATGACCTCGCTTGCCTTCATTCTCGGCGTGACGCCGCTGGCGATCGCCACCGGCGCCAGCGCCGGCAGCCAGAACGCGATCGGCACCGGCGTGCTCGGTGGCATGATCTCGGCCACCGTGCTCGCAGTGCTGTTCGTGCCGGTGTTCTACGTTTTCGTGCTGAAGCGGATGCCGTCGAAGCAGCGTGGCAAGCAGGAAGCCGCAGCATCGCAGGATGCAGCGTCTCGGGCGAGTTGAGGAGATTCGATATGCCTCGCAGCATGATCTATGAATTCGATCGCGAGCTCGATCCGGATCGCCTGACCTATGGCGACCGGGTCCGCATGTCGCCGCTCGGTCTGGAGCGGCATCCGAGCTATGGCGCCCGGGAGGGCGTGATTGTCGGCATGGGCTCGCCGAACAGCATGCGGGTGAAGTTCGACGACCGTGTTACCGTGCAGGCGATCCATCGCGATTATCTGGTGCGCGTGGCGAACGTAAAGCAACAGACGAACCAGGCGAGGCGAGCGTGATGACCTATCTCTATCTGGCGGTTGCCATCCTTTGCGAGGTCATCGCCACCAGCTTCCTGAAAGTCTCCGAGGGCTTTACCAAACCCGTGCCTTCGCTGATCACGGCCGCGGGCTATGCTATCTCGTTCTACTTCCTCTCGCTCGCATTGCGTGAAATCCCGACCGGCATTGCCTATGCGATCTGGTCCGGCGTCGGCATCGTGCTGATCACCACGATTGCCTGGGTGTTCCAGGGGCAGAAACTCGATATGCCGGCGCTGGGCGGCCTCGGTCTGATCGTGGCCGGGGTGGTCGTCATCAATGTGTTTTCGAAAGCCACCGCACA
This sequence comes from Tardiphaga sp. GW821-FHT12E02, assembly GCF_058807155.1. Classification (NCBI taxonomy): domain Bacteria; kingdom Pseudomonadati; phylum Pseudomonadota; class Alphaproteobacteria; order Hyphomicrobiales; family Nitrobacteraceae; genus Tardiphaga; species Tardiphaga sp. GW821-FHT12E02. Next base: position 3,974,309 of record NZ_JBXAQK010000001.1, on the reverse strand, counting down.
CTGATTGGCTATCCGCATATTCCGATAGCTGATCGGCTGATTTAACCCTCGCATCGCTTTCGCTGTTGCTCTAGCCTCTGCCGATAATGCCGTTTCACGTCGCCCAAGGGCGCGATGAAACGGCGCAAAAGGGGAGTGAACGTGAGCATTACCACAGGTCGATGCATTGCCATCGCCGCGGCCATGGCCGCATCGCTGCTATCAGTGGCGCCGGGGCAGGCGCAGCAATATCCGGATCGCAACATCACGATGGTCGTGCCATTTCCGCCGGGCGGAACGACCGACATCGTCGCACGTGTTCTCACCGAACAGCTCAGCACCGAGCTGGGCAAGCAGGTGATCATCGAGAACCGCGGCGGTGCGTCGACCTCCATCGGCGCGCAATATGTCGCCAGCGCCGACAAGGATGGCTACACGCTGCTGTTTGCAGCAGCGACCACTTTCACGACCAATCCGCATCTGCTCGCCTCGATCAAATACAAGCTCGAGGATTTCGCGCCGGTCGCCATGGTGGTGAAAGTGCCGTTCGCCTTCAATGTGAAGAAGGACTTTCCGGCCAAGGACGTCGCCGCATTTCGCGCTTATGCGCTGGCCAATCCCAACAAAGTCAACAACGCCACCAATGGGCCGGGCAGCACCGTGCATCTGATGGGCGAGATCGTCGCTCGCGGGCTCGGCGTGAAGTTGCAGCATGTCCATTATCGTGGTGCGGCGCCCGCGATGAACGATCTCCTCGCCGGCGTCGTCGATAGCAATGTGGAAGCGCTGACCAACACGGTGCCGAACCACAATGCCGGCCTGTATCGCGCGATTGCGGTTCTATCCGAGGAGCGCCTGCCGCAGCTGCCGGATGTCCCGACCTTCAAGGAGCTCGGCTTCCCCAGCATCGTCGGCTCCACCTGGTTCGCCGTCTTCGCGCCTGCGGGCACGCCGCAGCCGGTGCTGGACAAGCTCGGTGCCGCCATCAACAAGGTGATCAAGACGCCGGAATTCGCGAAGAAGATGGATCCGATGGGTAATCAGCCTTGGCCGATGACACAGGCGGAGCTCGACACCCATGTGAAGAGCGAAAGCGAACGCCTCGGCAAGCTCATTCGCGATGCGAAGATCACGGTCGACTGACCGCAAGACAGACAAGGGAGACTATCCATGAATGCAGCCGTCAGCGCACCCGCCGTCAAAGTCGTCCGCTCCGTGCAGGAGCAGGTCAGCCCGGAGGAGTGGCAGTCCCGCGTCAATCTCGCGGCCTGTTATCGCCTCACGGCGATGTATGGGATGACCGAGATGATCGCCAACCACATCTCCTGCCGCGTGCCCGGTACGGAAGATCAGTTCCTGATCAATCCCTATGGCATGCTCTATGAGGAAATCGACGCGTCGAGCCTGGTCAAGATCGATCTCGACGGCAACACGCTGTTCAACGCGTCCGACTACAGCGTGAATGCCGCGGGCTTCGTCATTCACAGCGCGATCCATATGGCGCGCCACGATGTTGATTGCGTCGCCCACACCCATACGGTGGCCGGTATGGCGGTCTCGGCGATGGAATGTGGGTTGCTGCCGGTGGCGCAGACCTGCATGCGCTTCCTTCATGTCGCCTATCACGATTTTGAGGGTATCGCTGACAACCCCGAAGAGCGCGAGCGCCTGATCGCCCATCTCGGCGATCACGAGGCGATGGTGCTGCGCAATCACGGCCTGCTGGTGGTCGGCAAGACCATCGCATCGGCTTTCAACGTGCTGTTCAGGATGGAGCGGGCCTGCGAGGTGCAGGTCGCCGCTCTGTCGTGCAGCACGAAGCTCGTCACACCGCCGCAGCATGTGCTGCAGGACACCTATGACCGCATGAAGCCGCGCGACAATGTCCCCGGCCTCAGCGGCGAACTGGCCTGGCCGGCGCTGCTGCGCAAGCTCGACAGGGCCGATCCATCCTATCGCAACTGAGTTTGCGCTGGATCAATTCGGCAGGAGACGGCGGTTGCCGCGGCAGCCGCCGTCGCTTACATCACCGGCATGACAGAGCCGGGTTTCACGAGCTTCCAGCCGTCCCTGACCGAGGAGAATATCGCGCTCCTGGTGCAGACCTTTTATGGCCGTGCGCGGGAAGACGATCTGCTCGGCCCGGTCTTCAATGCGGCGGTGGCCGACTGGGATCATCATCTCGCGCAGCTGACCGATTTCTGGTCGTCGATGATGCTCAAGACCGGCCGCTATAACGGCCGGCCGATGCGCCCGCATCTGGTGCTGCCGCTGACCGGCGCACATTTTGATCGCTGGCTGCTGCTGTTCGAGCCGACCGTGCGCGAGATTTTTGACAAGGACGTCGCCGACGCCATCAACCTGCGCGCCCGCCGCATCGCCGACAGTTTCGAGATGGGCGTCGCCACCACCCGCGGCGAGATCGCAAGGCCGCGCCACAGCGTTTGATTGCGTATTTGTGTCGTTGCTTCGGGGGAGGGGCGGACGTAGCGTCACAGTGTTCAAGGTGCTGCAAAAGCCACCAACACACGAGGAAACCATGCCCGTCTCACGCTCCCTGGGAAGCCACTGCCATCTGTTGCCGATCGTCGCCTTTGCACTGATGGCAGCGCAAATGCCCGCGCATGCGCAAGGCGCGAGCGAGAATGCCCTGCAGGTCCCCGCCAAATCCGTGCCGGTGCCGACAACGGTCAGCCCTCAACTGCAAAAGATCATCGGCATGCCGCTGCGCACAAACTGGAACGTGCTGCCAAAGACCGGTGAGGAGTGGAAGGTCGTCGCCGATGCCGGCGCTGCGGCCACCATCAAGAACCTGCCGGGGATGATGGAGCGGCTGAAGGTCAAGGTCGAGAAGACCACCATCGACGGTGTCCGCGCCTTCATTGTCACGCCCGAGACCATCGCGCCAGAAAATGCCAATCGTGTTTTCATCCATGTGCATGGTGGCTGCTATGTCCTCAATCCCGGCGAGGCCGCATTGCCCGAGGCGCTGTTTATGGCCGGCTTCGCCCGCGCCAAGGTGATCGCGGTGGATTACCGGATGCCGCCCGAGGCTTATTTCCCTGCGGCGCTGGATGACGGCATGACCGTCTATAAATCCGTCATCAAGAGCACCAGCCCGAAGAACGTCGCTGTCTTCGGCAGTTCGGCGGGTGGGGCACTGACGCTGGAAATGATGCTCAAAGCCAAGCAGGACGGTCTGCCGCTGCCGGGCGCGATCGCGCCGGGTACGCCGATGTCCGATGTCACAAAGGTCGGCGACACCTTCGTCACCAATGCCATGCTCGATAATGTGTTGGTCTCGCCGGACGGCTTTTGTGATGCCGGCACCAAGGTCTATGCCGCCGGGCATGACTTCAAGGATCCGTTGTTGTCGCCTGTCTATGGCGACATGAGCAATTTTCCGCCGACCATCCTGACGAGTGGAACGCGGGATCTCTTGCTCAGCAATACGGTTCGCGTCCATCGCAAGCTGCGTCAGGCTGGTGTGGAGGCGGCGCTGCAGGTGTTCGAGGGCCAATCACATGCGCAATATTATCGCGATGACACGGCGCCGGAATCGAAGGAGGCCTTCGAGGAAATTTCGCGCTTCTTCGACAAACATCTTGGAAAATAAACGCGCGAATGCGTCGGTAAATTGATGCCGCATCGATGCCATTGCAGCGTCGTGCGATTGCGCTAGGCTATTGTTCCAACAAATCGGGAGTCGCTAGATGAAACGCCTGTCTGTCCTCGTCCTCTTGAGCATGTTCGCAGCCGCGCCGGGCATCACATCGGCATCGGCGCAAGGCGCTGCCTGCACCGCCACCTCGGCTGACGGCAAGCCGCTGGCCGGCGCCGCCAAGACCAGCCACATGAAGAAGTGCTGCGAGGCCAATGCCAAGAGCGCCGAAGGCAAGCCGCTCGCCGGCGCCGCCAAGAAGAGCTCCATCGACAAGTGCATGAAGGGCTGAGCGCGCAGGCGCATCGCACGTCACACACATGTAAAAAGCCCCGCTCGCGCGGGGCTTTTTCTTGTCTCGGGCAGATCAGGCCTTGCCCGCCTGCGCCTCGATCTTGTCCTGCGTCTTGGTCTCGAAATCGCTGGCGTCATGGCGTTCGCGCAGCTGGCGGGCGGGATCGCCCATGGCGCGGTTGACCATGCGGCCACGTTTCACCGCCGGCCGATCGCCGACGGCCTTGGTCCAGCGCTGCAGGTTCTTGTAGCTGGCCACATCGAGGAAGGTCGCAGCATCGTTGTAGATGACGCCTTCGGCGAGGCCGCCATACCAGGGGAAAATCGCCATGTCGGCAATGCTGTAGTCCTTGCCGGCAATGAATTCGTTATTGGCCAGCTGGCGATCGAGCACGTCGAGCTGGCGCTTGGTCTCCATCGCATAGCGGTCGATGGCATATTCGATCTTGGTGGGCGCATAGGCATAGAAATGCCCGAAGCCGCCACCCAGGAACGGCGCGCTGCCCATCTGCCAGAACAGCCAGGACAGGGTCTCGGCGCGCTCGGGCCCATCCTTCGGCAGGAAGACGCCGAATTTCTCGGCGAGATGCACCAGGATGGCGCCGGATTCGAACACGCGGAACGGCTTCGCACCGCTGCGATCTACCAATGCCGGGATCTTGGAGTTCGGATTGATGTCGACAAAGCCGGAGCCGAACTGGTTGCCGTCGATCTTGATCAGCCAGGCGTCATATTCTGCGCCGCTATAGCCGGCTGCCAGCAGCTCCTCGAATGCGATCGTGACCTTCTGCCCGTTCGGCGTGGCCAGCGAATAGAGCTGGAACGGATGCTTGCCGACGGGCAGCTCCTTCTCATGGGTCGCGCCTGCGGTCGGCCGGTTGGTGGAGGCGAAAGCGCCACCATTCTCCTTGTTCCAGGTCCAGACTTTCGGGGGCGTATAGGGGGCATCGGTCATCGGGCTGCTCCGGCGCAGAGGGAAGGTCGGGAACAGTTAGGGATGGATGCAAATGCATGCAAGTGGCCGGGCGGTGCCTTTTGGGGCTACCAGTCCACCATGCTGTCCTCGCCGCCGAAGGCCGCCGGCATAGTAGCGAAATGGGGAAGGCCGTCTTTCACCGGCGCAACGGCTTCGCGGCAATGGATGTGCAGGCTAGGCTTGAAGTCGTCTTTGAGCAGATAGCCGTTGACCGCGCGCATTTCGATCGCGGCCAGTTCGACGACCAGCCGAGTGCCGCATCGGGCGCAGCTGATCCGCGGAGTCGTCTTCAGCGCAAACGTCGTCGTTTCGCCCGACACGATTTCGATGGCGGCGGCCGGATAAATCGATTCCGCCGCATAGGCCGCGCCGTGGACGATCTGGCAATCGGCGCAGTGACACCAGAATTGCGCAATCGGTTCGGCCGAAATCCGCAATGTGACGGCATTGCAGGGGCAGGTGAGTTCCATGAAGCACCTCCAATTGTCGCGCAAGGCTAGCAGCGTGTCCTTCGCGCCGACAATCGCATTCGCTTGCGGCAAATGGCGCCCGTCTCAGGATACCGCTGGGCACTTGGTCGAATTTGGCGCTCCGCGCATCACGACTTAGGGAAGTCGGTTGCGAACCTGTCTAACATGCGCGCGGGTCGGTTGCGTTTTATCAATATTGCCTGCAATAAGTCCGCGAGTCTTGGGGCAGGCGCCCAGCTGATTGCACGGTGCCCGGCCCCCTGTGGACGGCGCCACGGCGCTGCGAAGATACCGACCGCATGTCGAGGCTGCGCCCGCTGGTTCGCAGTCTGCGCCTGTGTCGTCCGGGACAAAATCAAGGGATGGATCGACCGTTTGAGGTTGCGCTGCATTTGCCGCGCGCGGGCAATTTCCTTTTGCAACGTATCTTTGAATCGAAGGTGATATGATGATCAAGGACGACAACAACTCCGCGCAATCCGGCACACCCACATTCGATCTGGCGATGAATCGTCGTCAACTGATGGGAACGGCGCTGGCGGGATTGGCGGTGGCCGCCGTGCCCGGATCGTCCGTATTCGCCGCGGCAACCAAGAAGGTCGATGTCCTCCTGATCGGCGGCGGTGTCATGAGCGCCACGCTCGGCGTCTGGTTGCGCGAGCTCGAGCCGACCTGGTCGATGGAAATGGTCGAGCGTCTCGACGGTGTCGCGAAGGAGAGCTCGAACGGCTGGAACAATGCCGGCACCGGGCATTCCGCGCTCGCCGAGCTCAACTACACGCCGGAAAGGGCCGGCGGCAAGATCGACATCTCCAACGCGATCAAGATCAACGAAGCCTTCCAGATCTCGCGCCAGTTCTGGGCCTGGCAGGTCAAGAACGGCGTGCTGAAGAATCCACGCTCCTTCATCAACCATACCCCGCATATGAGCTTCGTCTGGGGCGATGAGAATGTCGAATTCCTGCGCAAGCGCCACGAAGCGCTGAAGGCGAGCCCGTTGTTCGCCGGCATGGATTATTCGACGGATCCCGAGGTGATCAAGAAGTGGGTGCCGCTGATGATGGAAGGGCGTGATCCCAAGCAGAAGATCGCCGCCACCTGGAGCCCGCTCGGCACCGATATGGAGTTCGGCGAGATCACGCGCCAGTTCGTGAGCCATCTGCAGAGCCAGCCGAATTTCAACCTGCAGCTCTCCACCGAAGTGAAGGCGATCCAGCGCAATGCCGATGGCAGCTGGCGCGTCTCCACGCGCAGCGCCAAGGGCGGTGACGCGACGATCGACGCACGCTTCGTGTTCATCGGAGCCGGCGGTGGTGCGCTGCATCTGCTGCAGATGTCCGGCATTCCGGAAGGCCGCGACTATGCCGGCTTCCCGGTCGGCGGCTCGTTCCTGGTCAACGAAAATCCCAGCGTGACGATGCAGCATCTCGCCAAGGCCTATGGCAAGGCATCCGTGGGCTCGCCGCCGATGTCGGTGCCGCATCTCGATACACGCGTGCTCGGTGGCAAGCGCGTGCTGCTGTTCGGGCCGTTTGCCACCTTCTCCACCAAATTCCTGAAAGAAGGGTCGTATCTCGACCTGCTGTCATCGACGACCACGGACAATGCCTGGCCGATGATCCGGGTCGGCATCGACGAATATCCGCTGGTCGAATATCTCGCCGGCCAGTTGATGTTGTCCGATGCCGATCGTCTCGCCGCGCTGCGCGAATACTTCCCGCAGGTGAAGAAAGAGGACTGGCGCCTGTGGCAGGCCGGCCAGCGCGTGCAGATCATCAAGCGCGACGCCAAGAAGGGCGGCGTGCTCCGGCTCGGTACCGAGATCGTCAGCGCCCAGGACAACAGCATTGCAGCGCTGCTCGGCGCGTCGCCGGGCGCTTCGACGGCTGCGCCGATCATGCTGACGCTGTTGCAGAAGGTGTTCGCCGACAAGGTGGCGACGCCCGCATGGCAGGACAAGCTGCGCCAGATCGTGCCGAGCTATGGCACAGAACTGAACGGCGATCCGGAGCGCGTGCAGATGACCTGGGCATCCACCGCCGAACAGCTGCAACTGCCGACGCCGCCGCAGATCGATGTGGCTGCGTTGTCGAAAGCCGCACCCGCCAGCGCCGCGTCCACCGCGCCCGAGGCCGAACCGCAGAAGCGCGTCCACGATCTCGCGCCATAGCGAGCTATCGTCATTCCGGGGCGCGCGATCTGACGCGCCCCGGAACGACATGTGCAGTTACTGCGCCGGCTTGATGTCGGCGTCGGTGATGACCTTCTTCCAGCGCGCGATTTCGCTGGTGACGAAGGTCTTGAACTCCTCCGGCGTCGAGCCCTGTGGCACGATGCCCTGATCGTCGAGCTTCTTGCGCAATTCAGGATCCGCGAGCGCCTTCTTGGCCTCGGCAGCGACGCGATCGACGATCTCCTGCGGTGTGCCCGCGGGCGCGATGATGCCTGACCATGTCCCGGAGACGAAATCGGGTACGCCGGCCTCTGCCATGGTCGGAGTATCGCCAGCTGCCGGCACGCGTTCCTTGGCGGCCACGGCCAGCGCCTTGGCATTGCCGGACTTCACCTGCGACATCAGCGGGCCGATCACGTCGAACATCACATTGATCTGGCCGCCGACCGTATCCTGCAATGCGCCGGCCGTACCCTTATACGGGATGTGCTGGAGGTTCACGCCTTCGCGGCTCTTGAACATTTCCATGGTGAGATGCGCGGCCGAGCCGATGCCGCTGGAGGCGAAATTCAGCTGACCGGGTTTCGATTTCGCCAGCGCGATGAATTCCTTCATGTCCTTGGCGGGCAGCGACGGCGTCGCGATCAGGATCAGCGGCGCCACCGAGGTCAGCGACACATAGGTGAGATCCTTCATCGTGTCATAGGGCAGTTTTGGATTGAGCGTCGGGTTCACCGAATGTGCCGCGATCACGGTGCCGAAAGTGTAGCCGTCAGGCGCCGCCTTGGCGACGGCGTCGGTGCCGATCACGGCATTGGCGCCCGGCTTGTTCTCGATCACGATGGTCTGGCCCAGCGCCGTCGCCATTTTCTCTGAGACCAGGCGCGCCATCAGGTCAGTATAGCCACCGGGCGTATAGGGCACGACCATGCGGATCGGCTTGTTCGGCCAGGCCTGCGCATGGGCGCTGCCGGCGCCGGCCAGCAGGATGGCGACTGCGCCGAGGGCGCGGGCGAAACCTCGTGTCATTGCATTTCCTCGATGTCCGGTGCGATCTCCGAGACGGCGGGGAGCGCCGCAGCGCCGGTCCCGAAATCGCAACGTGTTATATTCTTGTCGTTGTCGGCCCGTCCGGCGCGCGCGAGCGCATCGGATTCCCTGAGGGTAAGCTAATACATGTGTTGCCTTGCGGGAAACTAGACGAATGGCGGCTGCGGGATACGGCGCGACCGTCGCGTGGAATTTTGCACGATTCCAAACTCACGCGCGCCTCCGCGCAACGTGATCACTTGCGAGCAGTGTTGTTCGCGGCTGCGAAACGTATTGCCACAGTCGCGCGTATCTTGAGGCAGGACGATCCGTCGATGCGCGCCGAACGGCTGCGCAGCCCTCGAGCCCGAATGAGCCTGTCATGGCGATGAAGTTTCGCAAACTATCCATCAAGTCCCGCAAGCGCACTTTGGGTCTGGCCGGTCTCGCATTGGTGGTGGAGATGGTGGTCAGCCATCCCCGGTTCGACATGGCGGCGGGTGTGGCGCAGGTGGCGCGCGTGGCAGCGCCCGCGGTGATGGCGTCACTGGCCACATTGACCCGGACCGGCCATACGCCACGCGAGACTGTTCCGGACGCGCCGGCATTGGTGCCGGTGGTGGATCACACGGCCGAGTTGTGCGCAAGAATGCGGCGTGTCGAGAGCTGACAGACGGGGCGCGGCGAGGTGTCAGTGGCATTCGTGCAATGCAGCGGCTATGATTTGCGCATGTCACGCCTGATTTGCCTTTGCCTGATTGCCGCTATGTCGCTGTTTGCAGCCGATGCGATGGCGGCGGCACCCAAGAAGAAGCCCCAGAAATGGCAGGGCTACGGCTTCCTGCCGGGCTATCGCCAGCCCATCAACAACAGTGTGCCGCTTTTCATGCAGAAGCAGGCGGACCTGAAAATGGCCAAGCGCGATCGCCGCCACTGGTACATCGACAAGACACCGCAATATTACAATTGGTGGGAAGGCCAGTGGCGCTATCCCGGCCAGCCCGGTTTTTATCGCGGCCAGTTCAATGGCGGCAGCATGGGGCCTTGCTACACGCGGACTCCGATCGGGCCGATCTGGAACTGCGGCTAACCCAAATTGACCGCTGCGGCGCGGCGCATGATGGAGCACGACGAACCATGCAGATATTTTCCAGCACCGTGATTGTCGCGACTCTCGCGATGTCGGCAACCATGCCGGCCTTTGCGGATGCCGGTCATCACGGACATCACGGCGCCGCTGCCAAATTCGCTGCGGGCGAGCCCGGTGATCCCAAGCGCCCGGCGCGGATCGTCAATGTCGCGATGACCGAGAGCGATGGGAAGATGCTGTTCGTGCCGAGCAAGCTCGACGTGCGCAAGGGCGAGCAGGTGAAATTCGTGCTGCGCAATTCCGGCGAACTCGAACATGAATTCGTGCTGGCCACCACGGACGAAAACCTCGCCCATGCCGAGGCCATGAAGGCCGGCGCCATGAAGCATGACGACCCGAATGCAAAACTGCTCGATCCGAAAAAGGCGAGCGACATCGTCTGGAAATTCACCAAGGCCGGTGAATTTGAATATGCCTGCCTGATCCCCGGCCATCGCGAGGCTGGGATGACGGGCACGATCACCGTCAAGTAACGCTGGCTCAGCGCGACAGGTCGGCCAGCTCCACCCAGGCCGGCCGCGGCAGCGTCATGGCGATCTGTTTGGACATGACCACGACGGAGGCCTGCAGGCCTTCCGGCTTCGGTTGAACCGCCATAATGCCGATCCAGACCGTGGCGGCGGCGGCAAAAGCAACAAAGGCAATGGCGCTGGAACGGTCAGGCGAGGGCGCGGGGCTCTGCATCGGGGCCTCCTGTGATGGCTCTCAATGGCGCTGGCGTCCGTTGGTTCCGATCGGCCAAAGAAAAAGTTAACGAGTGCCACGGGGCCGGCCATTATCCCGCTTTGGGAAAGTCGGGCCAGTAGTGCCCGTCGGGCGTCGGCCGCTTGCCGAAGATCGCCTGTCCGACGCGAACGACATCGGCGCCTTCCTCGATCGCGGCTTCGAAGTCGCCGGTCATGCCCATCGACAGCTCGACCAGCCCAGCATTGCGTTTGACCACCTGATCGCGAAGCCGTCGCAGCAATGCGAAGCAGGGACGCACGCGTGCCATGTCATCGCTGAACAATGCCAGCGTCATCAGTCCGCGCGGCCGAAGGCGCGGGAATTGATCGAGGCCATCGACGAAGGACGGCAGCGCGTCGGGATGCAGGCCGAATTTGCTCTCTTCGCCCGATGTGTTGACCTGAACATAGACGTCGAGAAAACGATCCTCCCGCTCCAGCCGGGTATTGAGCAGCTCGGCAAGCCGCATACTGTCGAGCGCGTGGAATTCGCGCGCAAAGCGCGTGAGATATTTCACCTTGTTGGTCTGCAGGTGGCCGACGATGCTCCATGCGATGGGAAGATCGATCAACACGTCGCGCTTGCTGGTCGCCTCCTGAATCTTGTTCTCGCCGAAGTCGCGGATCCCCGCCTGGAACGCCAGCCGGAGCACATGGGCGGGGACGGTTTTCGTAATCGGCAGCAGCCGCACCGATTCCCGCTCGCGTCCTGCGCGGGCGCAGGCGTCGGCGATGCGGGTTTCGACGGCCGCGAGATTGTTGCGGAAGACCGCTTCCGGATCGCGGCCGAAGCGGGCGATGTCGTCCGGCGAAAGCGCCGTGCCGAAATCAAGGGTCGTGTCCATCATGTCACCTGTGGCGGTCAGAACGCGCGGTCGCCGGTCTTGCGGATGCGGTTTACAGACATCGCCGGACCATTGAAATATCCGGTTACACCCGATCTTGGCAGTCCAGTTTGATGGCGAGATCGCCAGGACTAATCTGCAGGCGCATCTTTGAATGGCAGCGATCGTGTCAGTTGCCACGGGCCGCCGAGATATTCAAACACCTGTAATCCGCACGCTGATCCCATCCGCATCTGGAAATCCTGCGTCAGCGCCGCGTGCAGCGTGTGGGCCGCTTGCGCAGCGGCCTTGTTCTGAATGGTCACATGCGGCCGCCAGCGCTGCCCGTCCTGGCGCGACAGCCCGTCGCCGATGGCGGCTTTCACATCTGCGCGCAATTGTTCGAGCCTGGGTGACGTCGCGCAGATCGCGTTGCCGAAGCCGAGAAACATCACGCCGTCGAATTGCAGCGGGATCGGTTCGCTGGGCAGCGGCATCGCCTGCAGGCGGGCGACCTGCAATGGCGACAGTCGATGAAACATCGTCAAATGCGCCGACAGCACGTTCCGCTCGGGCGGAAAATGCGTTCGGCGCAGCGTGTCGAGCCATGCGAAGCTTTCAGCATCGAGCTGCGCGGTGAGAATGTAAACAGGCTCAGTCGAATCCGACAAAACGCGTCGCTTCCGCCACCGACTTGCGCTCGGACACCACGGCATTGGCCGGGAACGTGTCATCGGGCCAGCCGAGCGCGATGCTCTTCATGATGATCTGGTCGTCGGCAATCCCCGCATGTTCGCGCACCACCGGCGACTGCATGATGCCCTGGCTGTTGATTACGGCACCCAGTCCGCGCGACCAGGCGGCATTGACGAGGGCGGTGGCCACGGCGCCGCAATCGAACGGCGTGTCGTCGCTGCCATCCAGCACGCGGTCATAGGTCACGATCACGCACACCGGGGCGTCGAACTGGCGGAAGCCGCGCAGCACCCAGTCCTGCCGCATCTCCTTGTCGTCGCGCGCGATCCCCATGGCCGAGAACAGCTGCTTGGCGACGCCGACCTGGCGGTCGCGGTGATGGCCGGCAAAAGGCTGCCCGGTACGAAATTCGCGCGATTGCGGAACGCCGGCGACCATGCGTTCGGTATTGCCCGCGCGGATCCTGTTCAGCGGCTCGCCGGTGATGACGTAGAAATTCCACGGCTGGGTATTCATCGAGGACGGCGCGCGCATCGCCAGATTGATGATTTCCTCGATCAGCTTTTGCGGGACCGGATCAGGCTTGTAGCCGCGGATGCTGCGGCGGCCGAGAATGACGTCATCGAACTGCATAGGCGTGGAAGCTCCCTGAGGCGTTTTTGTCTTGCCGGGATAATCCAGCTTTCCGGTGCCAAGTGCAATCGCCTCATGCATGCGCGCGCGATCAGCGCCTGTTATCGACCGCCGTCTGCGATGGAAACACAAAGCCGATCAGCGCGAACAGCGAGGCGACGCTGAAGGCGTGCATGCCGATGATCGATCGATATTCCGCGGCGCTATACACGGCGAGCGGATGGCCGACCAAGGGATCGATCACCAGATAGGCAGCAAACGGACACACCACCACGACCGCCATCGCGAGTTTTTCGGTGGGGCGAAACAGCAGCGTCGCAAGCAACACGCAGGGCAGCAGGAATAGCTCGACGGCCGTATCGACCCCGATCAGTTTGACCGCCAACACGCCATTGGCGACGCCCACCACCGGCAGCATCATCCGCCCGGCCAGCGGATGCCGCCGCGCCACCGCTGGCACCGCCGCGAATAGCGGCATCGTCAGCAGCGTCAGCCAGGCCGGCCATGCCGCGAAGCCGACGATCGCATGCAGATAGAGCGGATAGAACGGCTGGTTGCCGGCAATCACCAGCGCCACCGTATTGGAAAGCACCGCCAGCGGATCCGGATTGTCCTTGTAGGCGCTCAGGCCATCGCTGACCGAGCGGAGCACGTGTTGCAGGCGCGACAGCATCTGTCCTCATGGGTGACGGGGGGGGACCCGGAGCAAAGCGAGCCGGTCAGCTCATGACGCGGACGTTACGCGGTTCGGCCTCCGCAGCCGTGCCCACAGCGGAGCCACGATGGCGGTCGCCACCGGAATCAGCGCCGCGCCAAGCAGCAGGCCGACAATGCCGGAGCCGATGGCCGTGACAATCCACGTCACCGCACCCGCGATCGCCGGTACCGCCCGCGCTGCCCATGTGGCGGCAGCGGCAATGGCGTGCTCGATGCCGGTCAGGCCATATTCGGCGAGGCCATGGACGACGATGCCGCCACCGACCCAGATCATCGCGGCGGTGCCGACAACGCCGAGCACGCGCAGGAAATACGGCATGCCCTTGACCAATGCGCGGCCGGTGCCGGCCTTGAACCGGCCCCACACCGAGCCCGGATCGCTCTTGGCCAGTGCCAGGCCGACATCGTCTGCCTTCACGATCAATGCCACGCCGCCATAGACCACGACGGTGATGCCGATCGCCACCACGGCCAGCACCGTGGCGCGGGTCGCGAAGGGGCCCGGCGGGATCGCCGCCAGCGTGATCGCCATGATCTCTGCCGACAGGATGAAATCGGTCTTGATCGCGCCGGCGACCTTGTCGTTTTCCAGCGTCTGGGGATCGACAGCCTGCGTCGTGATCGCAGCGGCCTCCGACGCGTGATGCGGCATGACCGCCTCGACCACTTTCTCGGTGCCCTCGAAGCACAGATAGGCGCCGCCGATCATCAGCAATGGCGTGATCGCCCATGGCGCAAACAGACTGAGCAGAAGCGCCGCCGGCAACAGGATCAGCAGCTTGTTGCGCAGCGAGCCGATCGCAATCTTGCGGATGATCGGCAGTTCGCGCGCGGCGTCGAAGCCGACCACATAGCGCGGCGTCACCGCGGCATCGTCGATGACCACGCCTGCCGCCTTGGCGCCGGCCCGCGCTGCCTGTCCGGCAATGTCGTCGACCGAGGCGGCTGCCACCTTGGCGAGACCTGCGATATCGTCGAGCAGTGCGATTAGTCCAACGCTCATGGCGGCCTCTGGCTGGGATGAAGCCGCAGGGCGGCAGATGGCGGCAGGGATGCTTATCGTGCGACGCGCGCGTTGCCTATTGCGGCCGATGTCAATGATGTCGCAGCCATCGGGTTCCGCAGTGGCCGTGGCACTCGCTAGTCGCCGGCTTTGGCGAGCCGTGCAAATTGCTGCGCCATGGCGTTGACCTTGCCGAGATAGAGGGCAACCAGATGATCGCCGCAGCGCTCGCCCGGCAGCGGCCGGAAGCCGCGGCGCACGAATGCGCGGGCGGGCCGGGCGCCGCACAGATGGATCAGCGCGGCGAGATCCTGTCGCTGCTGTGGGCTCGCCGTGGTGCCCGGCGTGGTGGCCATGACGCCGGCGACCTGGCGATCGAGATAGATCGAGGCAAGCTCGATGGCGTGGCTCGGCAGCGTGCGAAAATACAGGCTGGTGAACCAGCAGTCCGAAATCACCCGATGGTCGCGGATGCAGAAGCGCGAGGCCTCGGCAAAGGCCGGGTCGGTCATTTGCAACAGGCCGACGGCGCTGGACGCAGGCTTGTACCATGCCGCCGGATTCCAGCTCCACCGCCAGCGCCAATAGGTGCGCACGACGGGATTGCCGGTGCTCTCGGTCTGCGTCAGCGCCGCCAGCAAGTCAGGGCTGATGCGGTCCGTGGAAAATTCGCGGAACGACGCACCGTAGTGCCGCCAGGTCTCGGCAGGTTGTTTGGCGAGCGTTCCGTCGGCAACAAACCACAGCTCGGTCGGCTTGCGGATGACCTGAACAACGAGATTGACGAGTGGCAGACTGATCAGGATCGTGGTGGCGATCACGAGGACCCGAACCCAGGTGGATGTCGTGGCCCATCGTCGTCGCAGCCACCGCGCGGCAAATCTGATCCGGCCTGATTTCTTGCGCGCTTTGCGGATGGGAGAACTGGCGCGCGACGAAGGCATCCGCGACGGTAGACTGTGTTGTTTGCGGCGGCAACCGACGACAGCGCGAGTGCCTCTCCGGATGCCGGGACGCGGAATCCGGGGGACATGTCTGGCGAGCGGTCTAGAGCGCTTTCATTTTGAGATGGCGGGGCCTCTCCACGAACTCCTCCTCTTCCTGAGGAGCCGCGCAGCGGCGTCTCGAAGGATGGCCGCAGACTCAGCCCCGCCATCTAATGGTTCGAGACGACGCTTCGCGCCTCCTCACCACGAGGCTGGTGGCCATCTCAATCTGAAAACGCTCCAGCTGCGCGGCCGCATCGCAATGCCCATCACGGCATCAGTTCAATGCCAGCGGACGACACGATCTTGCGGTGGATGTCGAGCTGACGCTTGACCATGTCGCCGAGTTCTTCCGGCGTCGAGGGCGTCAGCGTGATGTCCTGTTCCAGCATGCGCTGTTTCACCGCCGGATCGTTCATGGCCTCGCGAAACGCCTTGTTGAGCGTTGCGATCACATCGGCGGGCATGTCGCGCGGGCCGAACACGGCGGCCCAGGCGGTGATCTTGAGGTCGGGGAAGCCGGCCTCCGCCATGGTCGGAATATCCGGGTAAGACGGGCTGCGCTGTTCGAGAATGGTCGCGAGCGCGCGCAGCTTGCCTTCCTTCACGTGGCCCATCCCGATCCCTGACGTGGCCAGCATGACCTGAATGCGGCCGGTGACGAGATCGGTGATCGCCGGCGGTTCGCCGCGATAGGGGACATGGGTCATGTCGAGTCCGTTCGCCATCGCGAGCGAAGCCACCGACAGGCGGCCGGTGGTGTTGCCGGCGCCATAAGCGACCTTGCCGGGATTGGCTTTGGCATAGGTGATGAATTCGCTAAGCGTCTTGGCCGGGACATCGCTGTTCACATAGAGGAAGAAGTTGTAGCGGCCGATATTGACGATCGGGCTGAAGTCGGCCGTCACGTCATAGGGCGGAGCCTTGCGCAAGGCGGGCACGCCGGACATGGCGCTGTTGGACGCCAGCATGATCGTGTAGCCATCCGGCGCGCTGCGCTTGACCTCGGTGGCGGCGATGGCACCGTCGGCGCCGGTCTTGTTGTCGATGATGAACTGCTGGCCGAGTTTTGCCGAGACGCTGTCGGCAAACACCCGCGCAATCGCATCGGTGGAGGAGCCGGCCGGCAGCGGCACGATGAGACGGATCGGGCGTGTGGGGTAGTCCGCAGCAAGTGCCGGTGTAATGCCCAGCAGCATGGAAGCTGCAATCAGAATATTCCGCAAGACGGTGTCCTCTCCCTGATGTTTTGCGCATAGGGCGGAGGACACCCTGCGGTGTCAAATAGTTTGTGCGAAAGCTATCTGCGGTGGAATCCCGGAGGACGTCACGCGTCGTCCGGGATTTCGCAAATGCTTCAGCCGCGCGGGCGCGAGCGGATCATGTAGCTGTCAAAGGTGTGCTCGGCGACCTGCCACCACAGATACTGATCGTTGCGATAGGCCTGCATCGCCTCGATGGTCTTCTTGAAGTCGGCGTTCTTCGCCGAGATCTCACTCCACAGCTCGTTGGTCGCCTTGAGACAGGCATCCATCATATCGACGGGATAGGGCTTCAGCTGGGTGCCGCTGGCGATCAGCCGTTTCAGCGCCGCCGGGTTCAGCATGTCATAGCGTGCGCTCATCCACAGATTGGCATTGGCCGAGGCATTCGCGATCACCGTCTGATAATGCTTCGGCAGCTCATTCCATTTGGCGAGATTGACCATGTTGTGCAGCATGGCGCTGCCTTCCCAGAAACCGGGATAGTAGTAGAACTTCGCGACCTTCTGCAGGCCGAGTTTCTCGTCGTCATACGGGCCGACCCATTCCGCCGCATCGATCGTGCCTTTCTCGATGGCCGGATAGACGTCGCCGCCGGCGAGCTGCTGCGGCACCACGCCGACCTTCTGCAACACCTGGCCGGCAATGCCGGCGATGCGCATCTTGAGTCCCTTGAGGTCGTCGACGGATTTGATCTCCTTGCGAAACCAGCCGCCCATCTGCGTGCCGGTATTGCCGGCGGGAATGCCTATCACGCCGTATTTGGCGAAGAACGCATTGCCGAGCGCATCGCCGCCGCCCTGATACCACCAGGAATTCTGCATCCGCGTGTTCAGCCCGAACGGCGCCGCCGTATAGATCGCGAAGGTCGGATCCTTGCCCACATAGTAGTAAGCGGAGGTGTGCGCCATCTCGACCGTGCCGTTCGACGCGGCATCCAGCGCCTGCAGGCCCGGCACGATTTCGCCGGCGGCAAAAGGCTGGATCTGGAATTTGTTGTCGGTCATCTCCGCGACCTGCTTCACGAACAGCTCGGCGCCGCCATAGAGCGTATCCAGCGATTTCGGAAAGCTGGACGTGAGCCGCCATTTCACTTCGGGCGAGGATTGCGCGATGGCGGGCGAGGCGACGGCACCTGCGGTCACCGCGCCGACAGCCGACATTTTTAGAAAGTCACGACGTTTCATGGATGTTTCCCCTGACCGGGCAGTTCGCCCGTTATTGTTGTTCGTGCGCCGATCTTCGGGGGTGTTTGGCGGGGTGTAAAGCTGCGCTGCGGGATGAAGAAATGGCCTCCGTGGTCATCCTGCCAGCGCGACTAAAGTCGATGCAATGCTGCTTGTCATCATCCTATAGTTGCGCTTTGATGCTCGCATTACGGGGGATTTTTTCATGCGTTTGTTTTTTAGCGCGATGCTTTGCATCGCATTGGGCGGTTGCGCCTCGGTGACCAGGGGCACCACGGAGAGCATTTCGATTGCTTCAACGCCATCCGGTGCGGTGGCCGATGTTGCCGCCTGGAAGTGCCGACAACCTGCGTCACGCCTTGCGTCGTCCAAGCGAAACGTAACGCCGATATCGTCGTGACGGTGAGCAAGGAGGGCTTCGAGCCGCAGGTCATTCCGTTGACCAAGGATATCTCGGGCAGCGGCGGCGCTGGCTTTGCCGGAAACCTTCTGTTGGGTGGCATTGTCGGCATGGGCGTAGACGCCGCTACGGGCGCAGCGATGGATCACAAGCCTAACCCGGTGATCGTGACGTTGCAGCCCATTCCAGTTGCGCCACCGCCTGTTCGTCGCGTGCCGCCGCGCCCGCGCCCAGTGCCGCCGCCGGTTGCGGCACCCCGCACGGGAACCTGATGCCCATGGCCGATGCCGGTTAACTCGCGCGATTTGATAAGGGAGTTGGAAGCCGATGGCTGGCGCTTCATCGGCGCGATCGGCAGCCACCACCACTTCAAGCATGCGATCAAATCGGGTAAAGTGACGGTGCCGCATCCGAAGCGCGACCTGCATCCGAAAACGGTTCGCTCTATCTACCGGCAGGCCGGTCTGAAGGAGCCACGCTGATGACTAAGGATAATATCAGGGGGTACATCGCACTCGTCCACAAGGACAAGGATACGAGTTATGGCGTCAGCTTCCCCGACGTGCCGGGCTGCATATCGGCCGGCGATACGTTCGAGGAAGCCATCGCCAATGCTGGCGAGGCGCTCGCTGGTCATCTTGCCATGATGCGCGCCGATGGCGACGCCATCCCGCAGCCGCAAACAATCGAAGCCTTGCGCGATAATGCTGATTTCGTTGCGGACGCGACTGACGCCGTGATCGCCTTTGTCACGCCGCACAGCGATCAGGTGACGGCAGCGTAGCGTAGCTTGAAGTCCGGCACATCTCGGGCGTAAGTGCCCCGATGGCTCTTCTCCTCATTCCCGGCTTCATGCTCGACGACGATCTCTGGCGCGATGTGGTGCCTGGGCTGCAGCCTTTTGCGCCGATCGTCCATGCGGATACCAGCCGCGACACGTCCATGGCCGAGATGGCGGCGCGGGCGCTGGCTGCGGCGCCTGACCGTTTCGCGGTGATCGGCTTCTCCATGGGCGGCTATGTGGCGCGCGAGATCGTGCGGATGGCGCCCGAGCGCGTGTCCGCCTTGATCCTGATCGCCACCTCCGCCCGCGCCGATACACATGCGCAGATGCGCCGCAAGGCCATGGCGGTGGCACAGATCGCCGACGCCGGCTTTGGCGGTCTCAGCCGGGCCGGGGTCACGCCGTCGCTGCATCCCGACCGCAGCAATGATGACGTCCTGATCACCCGCATTCAGGCCATGAGCGCACGCCTCGGCGGCGATGTGTTTCGCCGGCAGTCCATGCTGGACCGGCAAAGCGAGGAACGGCTTGGCGACATCGCCTGTCCGACGCTGATCATAGCCGCGCGCTCCGACCGGTTGCGCTCGGTGGCGGAGTCGGAAGAGCTGCATGCGGGCATCGCGGGATCGGAGCTGATCGTTGTCGAACGTGCCGGCCACATGATCCCGATGGAGACGCCGGCCGAGCTGCTGGCGATCATCGCGCCGTGGCTTGCGAGAGCGACGGCGCCGGGCAGGGACTGATTGATCGCTCGGCGCGTGATGCGCGGATCGTAGCGCTATTCGGCGCCCTGCAGGTCCTGCAGCGGCGCGCGCATCTGACACTCCAGCCCGGTGGGCTTGTAGGCGAGGATGACATCGCCGAGGCCGGAAATGCCCGCATTGATGAGCCGCGAGCCGAAGCCGGTATCCGTGGGCGGTTCGACCTTCGGGCCCTTGGTCTCGGTCCACGTCACATACAGTGTTTCGGCATCGGCAGCGCCGTCGATCCGCCACGTCAGTGCGACGAGGCCGGCGCCTAGCGACAGCGATCCGTATTTCAGCGCGTTGGTCGCGAGTTCATGGATCAGCAGCGCCAGGCTGAGCGCCGCCTTGGAGCCCAGGGTCACATGCGGGCCGTCGATCTGCACGCGATCCTTGATGCCGGCATTGGCGACGGCGGCCAGGGCCACGTCTTTCAGTGGCGCCGGCTTCCAGCTCGATTGCAGCAGGATGTCATGCGCCGAGCTCAGCGCCGTCAGGCGATGTTGCAGGGTCTGCGCCCGGAAGCGGTCGGTGGATCCGCGCAGCGTGTGCGTCGTGATCGCGCTGACCATGGCGAACAGGTTCTTGACGCGGTGGCCGAGTTCGCTGGTGAGCACTTCCTGCAATTGTTGGGTTTCGCGCAGCACCTCAACTGTCTTCTGAAGCTCCTGTTCGCGCTCGCGCAGAGCCTCTTCAGCAAGAGTGCGTTCGAGCAGGTCCGCCGCCTGCCGCGCCAGGATGTCGAGCAGGCGGAGATCGCGCTGCGACGGCTCGTGCGGGGTGCGCCAATGGGTCGAGATCATCCCGAGCAGGGTGCCGTCCCGGGACAGCAGCGGGGTCGTCTGCGCGGAGCGGATGCCGGCGCGGCGAAACGCGTCGAGATCGGCCGTGCCGGCAATCTCGTCCCAGGTCTCGTAATCGGCGATGATCGCCCGCCGCCCGGTGTGCAGCGCCTTGGTGCAGCTGCTATGAGCGGTGGGGCTGACCCACTGCCAGACCGCCCGGTCGTCATCCGTCAAGCCGCGCGAGACCAGGAGATGCAGTCCGGGCGCGCCGCCGTCGTCGGGCTGGCGCCGCAGCTGCATCGTGCCGAATTGCGATCCGGTAATCGCAATGGCCGCATCGACGATCTTGCCATACAGCGCCGTCGGGTCCTGCTCGCCGATCAGGTCCATGCTGATGGCATGGAGCAGATCGATATCCGACAGCGCGGCCTGCGCGTCCGCGGCGGCGGGGAGCGGATCAGTCGTCGAGACGATGCGAAGCGTGCCCATGGGGCCTTCCTGTGGTTGGGATTCGCGCCATAACGCGCGGTGTTCGGCTTCGTTCCAGCCGGACGGCGCCTAGCCCTCCTTGACCTCGCGGATCCCGAGCTTGTTGACACGCGTCCGCACGGCGAGGGGCGAGCGCTTCATGCGCAGCGCGACCTCGTTGATGCTGCGGCCATTGGCCAGCTGCAGCTTGAGCTCCTCGTCCTGCTGCGCGGTCCAGACATTGTCGGCGGGGTCGTGGAGTTTCATGGGGCGGTTTCCGAATGTGGGGGCTATCGCCATGTCCGGCGATCAGGCGTGCGGTGGAAATGTCGTCGTTCGACGCGTATGATCGTCGCACGATTTGCCAAGCATCCTAGTCACAAAGCAAAGGACCCACCATGGCTTCCGCCCCCGATCATGCCCTGAAAGACGCCGGCACCGACAGCAACGCTGGCGCGATCGTCGCTGGCGTGATTGCGCTGCTCTTCCTCGGATTCGTCATTCATGCCGCGACGCTTGCGCCGTCAGCCGACGCAGGGAAGGCGCCCGCCGCCAGCGCCGGTGCGCCGAAAGCGGCCCACTAGTCCGCGCATTGCGGGCTGCCTCGCGGCCGACACGAATTCGCCTCAGGTGCGGAACCAACTGGCCCCGTGGGCCATTCTCGTTGCGTTGGGACTGAGGAGGACTGCGATGAGAGGACCGGTACAGTGTCCGGACTGCGGCGAGGCGCGTGCATTTGCGGGTTATCTGACGGACGGGGGCAATCCGAGCGAGGAAGCAAGGCTCTTCATCTGCCGGGATTGCAATGTCACCGAGAAGGTGGCGGTCGATGAGTCCGGCTCGATCATCTTCGAACGACTGGACGCCATGATCCCGGCGATGAACACCCCATCTGGAGTAATTGCAGGGCCCGCCTAGTGCGGGCTTTTCTTTTGCGATAAGTCGACGGACTGAAGACTGCAGCCATCCTTCGAGACGCGGCATAATAAGGCCGCTCCTCAGGATGGGGGTAGAGTGCTTGGCACCATAAAAGACCCTCATGGTGAGGAGCCCGCGACGCGGGCGTCTCGAACCATGCAGGCCGAGTACCATCCCCATTCATGGCCGATAGCTCTGGCATGCATCGGAAGCCGGGAACCGTTCGCCGCATCCGGCCTTTTCCTTCCGTGATTGAAGGAATTGAAACATGCGGACATTCATCATCGCGTCAGCGATCGTTCTCCTGAGCGCGGCGTCGGCCTCTGCGGCGCCAGATTATCCCTGGTGCCAGCGCACCCCGGTGACCGACGGCACGCCTGATTGTTCATTCACATCGCTCAATCAGTGTCAGGCGTCGGTCAGCGGCGTCGGCGGCGATTGCGTGCGCAATTCGTGGATGGCGTATGGATCGTATCAGGATGAGCGCATGCCGAAGCCACGGCGAGCTCGGTAAAGGCGCGCAGCCGTAGGCAGCCGTAGGATGGGTAGAGCGCAGCGAAACCCATCATTCCGTCACCGCGGCAATCTCCGCCGATGGGTTTCGCTCCGGCGCACCGCGCCTCCGCTCTACCCATCCTATGATCAGAGCTACGCCGCGCTTTCGGAGTGCTGTGTGACATCGCCGCGCCCAGCAATCAGGCCAGCGATGGAAATGTCCTCGTCGAGCGCTTCCCAACGCAGGCCGAGGCGGCTGATCTTGACCTGATCGCGTTGCTCGGGCGTCGCGCGGAGCAGGCGCGGAAACCAGGCGAGGGGCACGCCAAGCGTCCGCCCGTCGGTCAGTTCGACCCACATGGTGACGTCATCGAAGCGGACGCTAGTTGCCGAAATGGTCATGGCTTGCTCGAGGGATGAAAGTGCAGTTCATCAGTGGTTGCTAATTAGAGGCGAGCGCTAGTGCATCGATTGTTGCTTTGGAAAAGCGTGTCTCGTCGTTGTGCTTCGCCTTTTGCAGGAGTTCGACGACGGAGAATATCTCCTGCGCATTGACATCATTTATTCCGTTCTTTTGTACGCTCTCAATTGCATATCGGAGAAAATCGCCAAAGGCATGTTCAAGGTCAGCACCTTCGATCGTGAAACTAGTGACGCTCGATCTTCGTAAATCTGTTTGATTGAATGTGGCGTTGTTGAAGTCAGTGCCTTCCACCTTTGCATAGGAAAGATCAGTGTGGGTCAGCTGACATGATCTAAAGTCAGCTCGATCCAGTTTCGCTGTGCGAAGAAACGTGCGCTCAAACTTTGAGTTGGCAAAGCTTGAGTCGCTCATTATTGCGCCGTTCAAAAATGAACCGCTAAAGTCTGATTGATCAAAGTTTAGACTAGAAAAATCATAAGCTACGAGATTTGTCCGGCGTAGATCTAGCTGCCATCGTTCGATGATCGCTCGATCGATTACCTCTCTTGATCTTCTGCCAATAATCGTGATCGCAGCTTGAACGTCGGTACGTCGACTTGGAGATGGCGGATACTCGCCGCGGAAGAAAGCTCGTTCTTCTTGCTCGTCAGTAGGGATATCGAGAGGGCTATTCTCTCGAACATATGCGCACAAGGTTTCCAGAATTGCTCTTTGATCTTTAAAACTCTCGTTGAGGAGTCTCTCGAGAGAGTAGAGCGCGCCGAGGCGAGATTCTGTATTTGGGGCTGAATGACTTGTTGATTTTCCTTCAGCGTCGATCTTCGTCTTTTCACGTTCAGCACCAAGCAATTCCACGGATTTTGCGAATATGCCGGTAAAATGATTTTCCAGAGAGACGCGAGCTTGTTCGGTCGCCGCTGCTGCTTGTTGATGGGCCACGATTGCTCGCCAAACCAAAAACGGAGCGCCAAATATTGCTGCAAATGCCAGAAAGAAGTTACGGGTGGCTTCTTGGTATAGCGGATTGGGAAGTTGGATGGAGTCCCACGCTAATCGCCAGAGTATGGCGAAGCTGAATATTATGCAGGCAGCAAAGAGGAGTACGATCGCGAAAGCTAAGATTGTGGTCCAAGCTCGAAGAAAAGCTGGGGTGTTGGTCAGCGCTGCGCGGTTTAGAAAGAAAAGGTCCCAAAGTCCGCTCTTCGCTTCGTGGTGGCTGAGCGCCGTCTTTACACATTCGTTGCTCTGATTGGCGCGGGGCGCGGAGGTTTCTAATACAATCTCAGGCATTCTCGACGGCCTCTGAGCTGCCTTCCAACCGATTCAAGTTATTTATTCCCAGTACTAAAAAGGCCGCTCCTTCGAGCGGCCTTTCCATGGTTAGCTTTAATATTTAGCTGCAGCCCGTGGTGCTGCCGCAAGTATCACACTTCATACAAGTCCCATTCCGCACCAGCGTGAAGTTGCTGCACTCTCCGCACATGTCGCCTTCATAGCCCTTGGCCTTCGCTTCCGCACGACGCTCGGCCTTGCTCGGAGCCGCTGCGGCTGCGGCCGTGCCGGGTTTGCTCCAGGCTTGCGCCTCGAGCTTTTCGGTCGGTGACAGGGCCACCGTCGGCTCTGCGGTCTTCAGCGCCACGGCGCCTTCCGCATGGCCGCCGGCGAAGGCGGTGACGCGGCTGCCGCCGGCAGGGGCGCTGTCATTGTTGGCCGAGACGGCGGTGGCGCCGCCGCGCATGACGACGAGATTGTCGGTGCGCGAACGCGTGAGGCCGCGCGAGACATATTTGCTCGCTTCATCCGGCGCCTTGCCTTCGTCCTCGCCCTTGCCGAGCGCGTCGAAGCCGGTCTCGGAGAGGTCGACATGGCCGAGATCGAAACGCGACATGTAGGAGACAGCGAGTTCGCGGAACACGTAGTCGAGGATCGAGGTCGCGAACTTGATGCTGTCATTGCCCTGCACCGGGCCCGCGGGTTCGAAGCGGGTGAAGGTGAAGGCGTCGACATACTCTTCCAGCGGCACGCCATACTGGAGACCCAGCGACACGGCGATGGCGAAGTTGTTGATGAAGGAGCGGAGTGCGGCGCCTTCCTTGTGCATGTCGATGAAGATCTCGCCGAGGCGGCCGTCATCATATTCGCCGGTGCGCAAGTACACCTTGTGGCCACCGACCACGGCCTTCTGGGTGTAGCCCTTGCGGCGATCCGGCATCTTCTCGCGCTCGCGCATGACGACGATGCGCTCGACCAGACGCTCGACCACCTTCTCGGAGATCGCGGCGGTGCGGGCCGCCATCGGCTTCTCCATCAGGTTCTCCAGCGCATCCTCGTCCTCGTCCTCATCAGCGATGAGCTGCGAGTTGAGCGGCTGCGACAGCTTCGAGCCATCGCGATAGAGCGCGTTGGCCTTCAGCGCGAGCTTCCACGACAAGAGGTATGCGGACTTGCAGTCCTCCACCGTGGCATCGTTCGGCATGTTGATGGTCTTGGAGATCGCACCCGAGATGAAGGGCTGCGAGGCCGCCATCATGCGGATGTGGCTTTCCACCGAGAGATAGCGCTTGCCGATCTTGCCGCAGGGATTGGCGCAATCGAACACGCTGTAGTGCTCGGCCTTCAGATGCGGCGCGCCTTCCACGGTCATGGCACCGCAGATGTGCACGTTCGCGGCTTCGATCTCGCGCTTGGTGAAGCCGAGGGCGGCGAGCAGGTCGAAGCCGGGGGCTGCGATGGCTTCCGCCTCGATCTTCAGGGTGTCGCGGAGGAAGTCCTCGCCGAAGGTCCACTTGTTGAAGGCGAACTTGATGTCGAAGGCGGTCGGCAGTGCTGCCTCGACCTTCTTCAGCGCTTCGTCGGTAAAGCCCTTGGCCTTCAGCGTCGAGCTGTTGATGCCCGGCGCATTGCTCAGCGAGCCATGGCCGACGGCATAGGCTTCGATCTCGGCGATGTGGGCCTCGCTATAGCCGAGCTTGCGGAGTGCTGCCGGCACGGCGCGGTTGATGATCTTCCAGTAGCCGCCACCGGCGAGCTTCTTGAACTTCACCAGCGCGAAGTCGGGCTCGATGCCGGTGGTGTCGCAATCCATGACCAGGCCGATGGTGCCGGTCGGCGCCACGACGGTGGTCTGGGCGTTGCGATAGCCATGGAGTTCGCCGAGTTCGAGGGCGTTGTCCCAGGCAAGCTTGGCGCGCTCGACGATATCCGCCTGCGGGCAGGAGGCGTGGTCGAGCGGCACCGGGCTGACGGCGAGCTTCTCATAGCCATGGCTGTCGCCATGGGCGGCGCGGCGATGGTTGCGGATGACGCGCAGCATATGGGCTGCGTTCTTCTTGTAGCCGGGGAACGGGCCGAGCTCCTTGGCCATCTCGGCCGAGGTCGCATAGCTGACGCCGGTCATGACAGCGGTGAGGGCGCCGCACAGCGCGCGGCCTTCCTTCGAGTCATAGGACAGACCCATGGTCATCAGCAGGCCGCCGATGTTTGCGTAGCCGAGGCCGAGGGTGCGGAATTCGTAAGAGAGTTCAGCGATCGGCTTCGAGGGGAACTGGGCCATCATGACCGAGATTTCGAGCACCATGGTCCACAAGCGGCAGAGATGCTCATAGGCATGGATGTCGAAGGTCGAGGAGGCGGTGTCGTAGAAGGTCAGCAGGTTGGCCGAGGCGAGGTTGCACGCCGTATCGTCCAGGAACATGTATTCCGAGCACGGATTCGACGCACGGATATCGCCGGATGACTTGCAGGTGTGCCAGTCATTCATGGTGGTGTTGAAGTGCAGGCCGGGATCAGCCGAGGCCCAGGCGGAATAGCCGATCTTTTCCCACAGATCGCGGGCCTTGATCGTCTTCATCACCTTGCCGTCCTTGCGGGCGATCAGGTCCCAGTTTCCGTCCGTCTCCACCGCGCGCAAAAAGTCGTCCTTGAGCGAGACGGAGTTGTTGGAGTTCTGGCCGGCGACGGTGAGGTAAGCCTCAGAATCCCAGTCGGTGTCGTAGATGTCGAAGGCGATATCCTTGTAGCCCTGCTTGGCGAACTGGATGACGCGCTTGATCATGTTGTCGGTGACCAGCGCACGGCGCGCGAGCTTGATCTCGCGGCGCAGCGCCGGGTTCTTCTCGGGATCGAAGCAGTCGTCGCCCGAACCTTCGCAATTCACGCAGGCCTTCATGATGGCCTTGAGGTGCTTCTGGTTCATCTTCGAACCAGTGACGAGGGCAGCAACCTTCTGCTCCTCCTTCACCTTCCAGTCGATATAGGTCTCGATATCCGGATGGTCGGCATCGACCACGACCATCTTGGCCGCGCGGCGCGTGGTGCCGCCCGACTTGATGGCGCCGGCGGCGCGATCGCCGATCTTGAGGAACGACATCAGGCCCGACGAGCGGCCGCCGCCCGACAGCTTCTCGCCTTCGCCGCGCAGCTTCGAGAAATTCGAGCCGGTGCCCGAGCCGTATTTGAACAGACGGGCTTCACGCACCCACAGGTCCATGATGCCGCCTTCATTGACCAGATCGTCCTCGACGCCCTGGATGAAGCAGGCATGCGGCTGCGGATGTTCGTAGGACGATTTCGACTTGGTGAGCTTGCCGGTCTTCCAGTCCACATAGTAGTGGCCCTGGCCGGGACCGTCGACGCCATAGGCCCAGTGCAGGCCGGTGTTGAACCACTGCGGCGAATTCGGCGCGACCATCTGCTTGGCGAGCATGTAGCGCAGCTCGTCATGGAAAGCGTGGGCGTCGGCTTCCGACGTGAAGTAGCTGCCCTTCCAGCCCCAATAGGTCCAGCAGCCGGCGAGGCGGTCGAACACCTGCTTGGACGAGAGTTCGCTGACGAAGCGCTCTTTCTCGGGCAAAGCGGCGAGGGCCTCGGTGTCCGGCACCGAGCGCCACAGCCAGGACGGCACGGACTCTTCCTCGACCTTCTTCAGCTTGGCGGCGACGCCGGCCTTGCGGAAATATTTCTGGGCCAGCACGTCGGAGGCGACCTGCGACCACGACTCGGGGACCTCGACGCCTTCAAGCTTGAACACGACCGAGCCATCCGGATTGCGGATCTCGGAGGTGGTGTGACGGAAGTCGATCCCGGCATAGGGCGACTGTCCTTCGGTGGTGTAGCGGCGTGTGATCTGCATCGTCGTCGTGCCCCGTCTCATGGCCGACACCACATCTGGTGGGTCGGTGATTTCAGTTAGCAGTCTCAAGTTTGCCGCGAGGCTGCCTCAAGATTGCCGCAGGATTTGCCGGTGAAACCGGTCCTTTTATCTCTGTTCTGGAGCATGGCGGGGCCATTTGCGGCCGCCCGGAACTGCCGGGGTCATGCATCCCAGGACCCGGCGTTTCCGCCTGATCCTAACGCCTCAACGCGTGGTTTGGGCCGGTTTGCCGGCCCATTTTTGCTGCTCCAAAGCTCTGGTGATCAGGGCGCAGATCCCCGATCCCCGTAACCTCCTTGGAGGGACGAAGTGACCGGTCAGGACCCGTTTTGGGAGCGCCCGGGGAGACGACTAACTGCTCGCACCGGACAGTCCGAAAATTAGGCCAAACCGATCTCTCACGTCAAGGATTAGTGACGGTTCCTGAATCAAATACTAAATATGGTGGAAAGGGTGGATAACCAGGGGGCTCGGCCACGCCCTGAACAAGGCCAACTATCGGTGAGTCCTCACGGAATCCCAAGCCGAAAATTTTTTGCAAAGTGTCTGCAAACCGCTCCATGCCCGCTGTTCACAGGCAGGCAAAGTGTTGCATTTTGGCATTGCATCCGGATGACTTTCAGGCGTGCGGCAGCGGGATGGTGGGTTCCCACGACTGGCGGTGGTCGGAAGGCGCGATTGCGCGCATGGTGACGCCGATTCGTCCGCCGGAATGCCCGTTTCATGACCAATCCCACCTCTACAGATTCGCGTCCGCGAATCGCGTCGCTTGGCCTTTTGTTTCTCGTCGTCACCTCGATCGGTTGGGGTTTCAACTGGCCGATGACCAAACTTATGCTCACCGAATGGCCGCCGCTGACCGGACGCGGGGCCGCAGGCGTGATCGGCGGGCTGGTGCTGCTTGTCCTCGGGCTGCTCCGCGGCGAGAGCCTGCGCGTGCCAGCGGGGCAGTGGGGGCGCCTGATCGGGCTCTCCATGCTCAATGTGTTTGGCTGGATGGCGCTGATGAGCCTGGCGCTGCTGTGGCTGCCGGCCGGCGAGGCGGCGGTCATCGCCTATACGATGCCGATCTGGGCCGCTGTGCTCGCCTGGCAGATTCTTGGCGAGACCCTGTCACTCCGGCGCATCATCGCGATGCTGATGGCGTTTTCCGGCATTGCCGCGCTGATGCTCGGGGACGGCGTCGAGGTCAGCCAGCAGAAGTTGCTGGGCCTCGTGATGGCCGTGACCGGTGCATTCGGCTTCGCGGGCGGCACGGTGCTCGGCAAGAAGTATCCGCTGAAGATGCCGCTGCTGGCATCCGCTGGCTGGCAGATCGTGCTTGGCAGTTTCCCGGTGATGCTGATCGGCCTCGTCTGCGAGACTGCGCATCCAGCGGCCGTGACCTATGTCGGCTGGGGGACTTTCGCCTATGTCGGGCTGATCGGCTTTTGCGTTGCCTATGTGAGCTGGTTTGCGGCGCTGACCTTGCTGCCGGCTTCCGTCGCGGCGATCGGCACCATGGCGGTGCCGGTGATCGGCGTGGTGGGAGCGTCCGTCATGCTGCATGAGCCGCTCGGAATCGTGCAGATCGCGGCATTGAGCTTCACGCTGGCCGGCGTGGCGCTGGCGACGAAAGGCTAGCTCTCCTTGCCCGGCCACATGCGCTGTAATTCCGGATGTCCATCCCACCACTGATGCTTGAGGGCAGCAGCGATGTGCAGGCCGACCAGCGCATAAAGCGCATAAGCCAGCCAGTGATGGATGCCGCCGAAGATCCCGTGAAGGCGTTCCTTAAAGGTAGGATCCGTATTCATGATCCAGCCGATGCGTGGCCATTCGAACAGGCCGAACAGATACATCTTGATCTCGCCAGCGGCCTTCCACGCGCTGTCATGCATCCAGCCCGACAGCGGCAGTCCGATCATCAGCACGTAAAGCGCGATATGGGCGGCATGGGCCGTGGTCTTCTCGGCGCGCGGATAGGTGTCGGGCAGATCCGGTGGCCGGTTGGCGGCACGCCATAACAGGCGCATCAGCACGAGGCCGAGCACGGTGATGCCGAACGACTTGTGGCTGTCGATGACGAGCCGGATTCGCTCTTCGGGGATGTAATCGACGCTCCAGATCAGCGCGACATTGATGATGATCAGCAAAGCGATCAGCCAATGAAGGAACATCGCAACGCGGGTGTAACGGCGGACCGGTAATTCTGTGGAGCTCATAGGAATAAGTCTAAACGCGATTTGTGGTGACGTGCATGACGTATTCGTGTTTTCGCCCAACGATGATCACGCGCTATTTAGCCGCGGCGACGCAACCCGATCACAGTTCGCTCGTAGCTTCTAACGTAAAGCTTTATTCCGGCGGGCCCCTTTGATCGACGGCATGACAAACGCGCTTCAACAGGCCTTTGCCGCGGCATCGCCTCGCATCACGCCGCGGCGGATGCCGGTGATCAGCTTGCTGATTTATCTTGCCGTACTGGCTTTGTGGCTTGTGCTGTTCGGCAGATCGCTGTGGTTGAGCAGTATCTGGGCGTGGTCGGCGGGGATGGTCTACATCGCCTATGACACGCTGCTGATGCTCTATGTGGTCCGCCAGACCTTGCCACTGGCGTTTGCCGCGCGTGTTCCGCAATCCGTCTGCGCGACACCAACCGGGGGACGCCCATCCCTTGGCATCCTGATCGCCGCGCATAACGAGGCGGCGTCGCTGCCGGCTGTGCTGGCAGCCATCGAAGGGCAGAGCGACGCGCCGGATCTCATCATGATCGCCGATGACGGCTCGCGTGATGACACCGCATCCGTCTTGCACGATCGCTACGGACTGGCGATTCCGGCCGTGGGCCATGACAGTATTGGAAAGCTCGGTGCGTCGCGGCTGCATTGGCTCCGCCTGCCGCATCAGGGCAAGGCCCGCGCGTTGAATGCGGCCATCGTGAAGGCTGACAGCGATCTGGTGGTCACGCTGGATGCGGACACGTTCATGGCAAGCGATGCCATCGCGGAAATGCGCAGCGCATTCGCGGCCGATGTGAAACTGGTCGCAGCCGGCGGGATTCTCGTGCCGGTCTGTCGCCCCGGCATCGGCGGCCGGTTGATGCAGTGGTTCCAGACCTACGAATATATCCGCAACGTCATCTCGCGTTTCGCCTGGATGCGCGGCAACAGCCTGTTGTTGATCTCCGGCGCCTTTGCGGGTTTTCGCCGGGACGCGCTGATCAAGGTCGGCGGCTTCGACGCCGAATGCCTGGTCGAAGACTACGAGCTGACGCATCGCCTGCATCGCTATTCCACCGATCACGATCTTGGCTGGCAGCTGCGCATGATCGGTAGCTCACTGGCACGTACCGATGCGCCATCGACCGTGATGACATTCCTGCGCCAGCGCCGCCGCTGGTTTGCCGGCTTTCTGCAGACGCAATACTGGAATCGCGACATGACCGGCAATCGTCGCTATGGCCGGCTCGGCATACGCATGCTGCCCATCAAGGCGCTGGACACGCTGCAGCCGATCTATGGCCTCACAGCCTTCGTGCTGCTCGTCGCATTTCTTGCCATCGGCAAGATCGAGATCGCGCTGCCGGTGTTCGGCTTGATCACCGCAAAAATCGTCGCGGACTTTTTCGTCTATCTCTGGACCGTGCATCTGTATCGCCGCCTGACGGGCGGCCGTACGCCGACAAGTTTTGCAGCCGCGACGCTGGCGGCGGTGATCGAGCCATTCACCTTCCAGCTGTTGCGTCACGCCGGGGCGACATGGGGATGGATCGCGTTTCTGCGCGGCAGCAAGGAATGGGGATTTGCACCGGCGGCGACGCCGCGGCGCGAACTGCCGAACGCCGGCGAGTGATCGTCAGGCCGGGACGGCGGCCAGCGGCACCTTCACCGTGAAATGCGAACCGCGGGTGAGGTCGGATTTCAAAGCGATCTCGTGGCCCAGTGCTTCCGCGGTCCGGCGCACGATGGACAGGCCGAGCCCGAGGCCTTCGCTGGCGGGGTTGATCTGGTGAAACGCCTCGAAGATCGATGACAGCTGTTCGCTCGGAATGCCGGTCCCGGTATCGAGCACTTCGATGCTAACGGCATTCTCGCGCTTGCGGCTGCCGACCAGCACGCGGCCGTGATCGGTGTATTTGATCGCATTGCCGACGAGATTTCCGAGAATGGCGCGCAGCATGCCGGGATCGCTGACGATCTGCGCCTTGCTCGGCAACACGATAAGTTCGAGCCCTTTGGCTTCCGCATGCAGGCGCCAATTGGCGAGGATCGAGTCGAACACATCCTGCAGCGGAAATGCGTGCAGGCTTGGTGCACCCAAGCCGGCGCCGAGCACGGACGTTTCCGCCAGACGGTCGAGCTCCTCCGCCATGCGCATGCCCGCATCGATGGCATAGCCCAGCCGCTCGCGATCCTTCTCGTCAGTGAGCTTGTTGCGGATGCGGTCGATGGCCATCACCATCACTTGCAGCGGCTGCTTGAGGTCGTGGCCTGCAACCGCCATCAGGCGGCTGATATTTCGCTGCAGCCGATCGGCGAGTACGAGGGCGCGACGGAATTCCATCTGCGCCATGACCTGTCGGGCGAGGGCGGCCAGTACTTCGCGCTGCTCAGACGAGAGCACGCGCGGTTTGTCGTCGAGGACGCAGACAGTGCCGAGCGGCAGGCCATCGGGGGTGCGCAGCAATGCACCGGCATAGAACCGCAGATGCGGATCGCCGGTGACCAGCGGATTGCAAGCGAAACGGGCGTCCTTGGTGACGTCCTCGACCTCGAGAAAACTATGTTCGAGAATCGCATGGGCGCAGATCGACTGCTCCATCGGAGTCTCGCGCACACCCAGGCCGATTTCCGATTTGAACCACTGCCGGCCTTCATCGACCAGGCTGATGATCGACATCGGCGTCTGGCAGACATAGCTGGCGATCTTGGTGATGTCGTCGAAGGAGGGCTCAATCGCGGTGTCGAGAATACCGTAGGACCGCAGCGCCTTCAGCCGTTCCGTCTCATTCGGGTGCAGTGCTGCGATCTTGGGCTTGTCTGACGCGTCCACTGAATTGCTCACACCACGGGCGCTGACAACGATACTGCCAGGCGAATTATGACGCACGAGTTCCCTGAAAGTTTCTGCGTGCTTCTGGCTGTCACTCTTAGATGCTGTGCCGATTGGCGCAACCGGAAACGACACGACAAAGGGCGGCGCAGGCGCCGCCCTCGATCGGGATTGTATCAGGCGTTACGGGCAGGCGTGACGCTGGCCGTCATAACCGAGATAAGTGCCGGTCCGCACATTGTACGACTTGTAGGTGCGGATGCAGTAATCGACATCTCCGCCGCCGCTCTGCGGTGCGACCTCGACCACATCCGGTGCGTCGTCGTCATAGGCGTAGCTGCTGCCGTAATACGGGCCGCCGCCGTAATAGCCGGAGCCACCGTAGTATCCGGAACCATAATAGCTATTGGCTGCGATGCCGCTGCCAATGATGGCGCCGGCCGCAAAGCCCGGACCGAAGCCACCGCCGCGCCAGCCACCGCCGCCATAGCGCGGACCACCGCCGTGCCAGCCGCCGCCGCCAAAGCGCGGGCCGCCACCGTGCCAGCCGCCACCACCGCTGCCGCCGAAACCACGGCCACCGCCGCCAATGGCTACGCCGCCGCCACCGCCGGGGCTGCCGATGACCACGCGCTTCTCAATCGCGAAGCTTGGCGTTGCCATTGTCGGGATCGCCACTGCTGCGAGCGCCGCGACGCTCAAGACCTTCAAACCAGTCATCGTGTTCTCCTATCTGGATATGTTCCCAACAGTCTCGCGCGGACCATGTTCCGCGGCGTGACCGCATATCTCCAGGCAATTTCGCGCTTCGCCCGATGTATGCGACATGAACAAAACCAAGCGTTGCCTGCGACTTATCTGTGATTTTCGGCATGTGGCGGAAAGGGGCTGTCACGAACAGTTGCTGGCGACGTTCCGCCGCGCCGGCAACTGGACATTTGGCCGTCCGGATGGCATCAACGGGCGACGAATTCCCTGGAACGGCTCAAAAGATGAAACAGGTTTTGCTGAAAATCTTCACGTGGTGGAGCGGATCGACCTTCGGGACCGATCTGTGGACCTCACGATTCGGCGAACTCGTCGGCACCGACGAGCAGGGCAACCGCTATTACCGCACCAAGGGTGGTGCGATCGACCCGACCCTCGGCTTCCAGCGCCGCTGGGTGATCTATAACGGCTATGCCGAGGCAAGCCGCATTCCGACCGGCTGGCATGGCTGGATCCACCACACCACTGACGTGGCGCCGAGCGAGCAAGACTACACGCCCCGCGAATGGCAGAAGCCGCATCAGCCGAATCTCACCGGCACGCCGGCGGCCTATCGCCCGTCCGGCTCGACGCTGGCCTCCGGCCGTCGCCCGAAGGCGACCGGCGATTACCAGGCCTGGACGCCCGGCTCGTAACCGCGATTCCGGAATTTGAGAGAGCCGCGCATGTCGCCATGCGCGGCTTTTTTGTTGGGCGAGGCGTAGGATGGGTTGAGCGCAGGCGCGCAGCGCCGGAGCGATAACCCATCACCGCGAGCGCTTGTGGTGATGGGTTATCGCTCCGCTCAACCCATCCTACGCATTAGACCAGCCGCTCCGCCGCGCGTTTTGCTTTGGCCTCGCGTGTCTTCCACCCACCGGCGCGCTCCGTCAGCGCCGCCACCACATCTGCAGGCGCTGTCTCCGGCGAACCCGCACTGAACGGCGGTGCCGGATTGTATTCGATGCCAAGTTGGATCATCTCGGCGGTCCGGCGATCGAACATGATCGAAACCAGCGTCAGCGCAAAGTCGATGCCGGCCGTGACGCCGCCGCCGGTGACGCGGTTGCGATCGACGCAGACACGCGACGTGTCCAACGTCGCGCCAAATTGCGACAGGAACGGCCGTGCCGACCAGTGCGTCGCTGCGCGATAGCCTTTGAGCAGGCCCGCCGCACCCAGCACCAGCGCGCCCGTACAGACCGATGTCACATAGCGCGCGCCTTCAGCCTGCTTCTGCAGAAAGGCAATCGTCTCCTCGTCGAGCATCGCATCGTCCGCACCGGCGCCGCCGGGCACGCAGATGACGTCGAGCTGCGGGCAATCGGCAAAGGTCGTGGTCGGCAGGAATGTCAGCACGGTGTCGCTGGTCAGCGGCTCCATGCGTTTCCAGAGCAGATGCACCTTGGCGCCGGGCATCCGCGACAGCACCTGTAGCGGTCCGGTGAAATCGAGCTGGGTGACATTCGGGAACAGGACGAAGCCGATGTTCAGAGGTGGGGTCATGAGCGTCTCCAATCGTCGCATATGCGATGGATCGTAGGATGGGTCGAGCGCAGCGAAACCCATCCTTTCGTTGGTGCGGCGAACTCCGCCGATGGGGTCGCTCCGGCGCTCGCGCCTATGCTCTACCCATCCGGCAGGTCAAAGCGCTTTCAGCCATCCACCAATATCATGCAGCGCCTCATTCGCCTTGGGCAGGATTTTGCCCATGGTGATGAAGCCATGGAATTGGCCGGGATAGGTCTTATCCGTCACGGCCACGCCGGCATCTGCAAGCCGCTTGGCATATTCTGCGCCTTCGTCACGCAGCGGATCGGCGCCTGCGATCAGCACATAGGCCGGCGGCAGTCCCTTGAGATTCTCCATACGTGCCGGTGACGCGCGCCAATTCTCGATGTCTGCGGGGCTGTTGAGATAGTGATCTGAGAACCAGTGCATCACCGTATGGGTGAGCAGGCAGCTTGTCTCCGGCTCGCGATGCGAGGGATGATCCATCCGGAAGTCGGTGGCGGGATAGATCAATAACTGGCCCTTGAGCTTCGGTCCGCCATTGTCGCGCGCATCGATGGCGGTGATGGCGGAGAGATTGCCGCCGGCGCTGTCGCCGCCGACGAGCAGGTGATCGACATTCACATTGAGCTGCACGGCATTGTCCGCAATCCAGCGCGTCGCTGCGATGGCATCGTCGATGGCGGCTGGAAACTTGTGCTCGGGCGCGAGGCGATAATCCACCGAGATCACCAGCATCTCGCCTTCATGCGCGAGGATGCGACAGACCACGTCATGGCTGTCGAGATCGCCGATCACCCATCCGCCACCATGGAAGAAGACGAGGCAGGGCGACAGGCCATCCTGCTGGCGCAGCGTTTTTGGCGTGTAGAGCCGGGCAGGGATGGCACCGGCCGGCCCGGGAATGGTCATCGCCGTCACCGATGCGAGCGCCGGCGGCTCGGGATTGGCGACCTCGCGGGCCTTCAAATACCATTCGCGTGCTTCTGGTGGGGTCAGCGTTTCGTAAGGCGGGCGACCTGCCTCACGAAAGGCGGTGAGGACGGCATTGGCATCGGGATCGAGAGTGACAGGCATGATCTGCTCTTCTTTGTTTTGGGTCAGGCCGAGGTGCGGCCGCCATCGACGGTATAGGCGGAGCCAGTGACGTAGCTCGCATCATCCGAGGCGAGGAAGGCGACGATGGGCGCGACTTCCTTCGCAAGGCCGAGGCGACGCTGCGGCACGCGATCCACCACCTTCTCCACCGGCGCTGGCGCGCCGCGTCCGACACGGGCATCGACGATCGCGGACAGCATGCGGCTATCGATCAGGCCGGGGCACACGGCGTTCACGCGCACATTGGTGCCGGTGCATTCCTGCGCCGCGCTCTTGGTGAGGCCGATGACCGCGTGTTTGCTGGCGCTGTAGACGGCGACTTCGGCGGAGCCGATCAGCCCGGCGATGGACGCCGTGTTGATGATCGAGCCGCGGTCCTGCTTCAGCATCACCGGCAGCACATGCTTCATGCCGAGAAAGACACCGACGACATTGACGTCGAGCACTTTGCGAAAATCGGCGAGCGAGGCATTCACGATCGGCGTGATCGTGCCCTCGATGCCGGCATTGTTGTAGAAGATATCGATGGTCCCAAAGCGCTTCACCGCGGCGGCGACATAGGAGATCACATCCTCCTCGCTGGTGACATCGGCGATGATCGCAAGCGCTTCTGCTGAAGCCGGGAGGCCGGCGATCGCGCGATCCAGAACGGCGGCATCGCGGTCCACCGCGACGATTTTTGCGCCGCGGGCGGCGAGCAGTTTGATGGTTTCGGTGCCGATCACCCCGGCAGCGCCGGTGACGACGGCGATCCTGCCATCCAGACGAATTCCATCGGCCATAGGCGTTCTCCCCAAAACTCCGGTTGTCCCGGATTGTCGGCCGGTCGATCCGGCTCTGCGCCAACTATTTCACGCGCCGATGGGACTGACCAGACGGTGGTATGGGAAGCATGGCGCCCTTCCGTCGCCGCATTCCACGTGTTAACCGGAGGCGATTACGCGGCCATTCCCCTACAATGTCGCGAGCCTGATTCTCGTTTGAGCGCCGCTGCATGTTCCGAACGCCTTTTTCGGCCAGATTTGCCATTGCCGGATTTGCGGCCCTTCTGGCTGCGACCTCGCTGTCCACCGTCCCGGTGCACGCGCAGTTCGGCACATTGTTTGGCGATCCGCCGCCGCGCCCGCCGGGCAGCGTGCCGCGTGGCCAGCAACAGCAGCCGCCCCCGCAGATGGAAGACGACGAGGACGTGCCCGAACTGCCGCAGGGCCGCCTGTTGCCGGCGCGTCCGGCTCCGGGCATGGGTGCACCGCCCCCCGGCGCCGTGCAGTCGCAGCCGCTGGCCCCGCCGCCGGGCAGCAATGTCACGACCATTCCCCAGAACAATCCACAGGCCGCGCGCCCTGATCAGCCGCCGCCGCTCGGGGTGACGCCGCCCGCACAGCAGCCTGGTGTCGCCAATGCGCCGCCGGCTGGTGCACCCAATCCGAATGCCAAGCAGGCGCCGCGCAACGCACCGCCACCGGCCGCCACGCTGCAGCCCGGCGACGAGGTCGTTACCGAACCTCCGGCGCAGAAGATTCCCAACAAGAAGGCGGCGTTTTCCGGTCTCGACAAGATCACCGGCCGCATCATCAATTTCGATTCCGATATCGGCGAGACCGTGCAATTCGGCGCGCTGCGCGTGAAGACCGATGCCTGCTACACGCGTCCCGCGACCGAGGCGGCGAACACCGACGCCTTCGTCGAAGTGGACGAGATCACGCTGCAGGGCGAAGTGAAGCGCATCTTCTCCGGCTGGATGTTTGCCGCGAGCCCCGGACTGCACGGCGTCGAGCATCCGATCTATGACATCTGGCTGACCGACTGTAAGCAGCCCGAAGTGGTCGCAGCTCAGGAGACGCGTCCCGTTCCGGCCGCCGCGCAGAAACGCCAGCCGCCGCCGAAGCAGGCGCCGCGTCCACAGCCCCAGCAGCAACTGGCACCGCCGCCGGGTTTCCCGGCATTCAGGCAGTGAGGTCGTAGGATGGGTTGAGCGCAGGCGCGCAGCGCCGAAGCGATAACCCATCGGCGGAGCTTGCAACGCGCGACGGACAGCATGGGTTTCGCTGCGCTCAACCCATCCTACGATCCTGAGATCATCGCCAGCGCGTCCGCCCCCGACATCGTCTCAGGCAACGCCTCGAAATCCGCGACGTCATCCAACGCTGCATCGAGCAAGATCCGATAGCGATCGCGCGGCACTTCGATCGCGCCAAAGCTGCGTAGATGGTCCGTCACATATTGCGTGTCGAGCAGGCCATAGCCGCCGGCAATCAGGCGTGCGACCAGATGCACCAGCGCAACCTTGGAGGCATCGCGGGCATGATGAAACATGCTTTCGCCAAAAAATGCGCGGCCGAGCGATACGCCATAGAGCCCGCCGACCAGATCGTCGTTCTCCCATACCTCGACGCTGTGCGCGTGCCCCATCTCATGCAGCGCGCCATAGAGATCGCGGATGCGCTTGTTGATCCAGGTGTCTTCACGATCAGGTTTCGGCGCGGCGCATTCCGACATCACGCGCTTGAAGGCGCGATCGACGGTCACGGAGAACTGATCCGAACGCACGGTACGCGCGAGGCGTGAGCTGATACGAAAACCGTCCAACGGGATGACGCCCCGCATTTCTGGTTCGACCCAGAACAGGCCGGGATCATCCGCGCTTTCCGACATCGGAAAGATGCCGCAGGCATAAGCGCGCAGCAATAATTCGGGCGTGATGTCGGTCGATGCGGAGTCGCGTGCGCTCATATCGATAGGCTAACAGAATGAAGCGATAAGCGCGACGGGCTTGCTTGTCGCGGCATCCATCATAGCGTGGATGGGTTGAATGGAGACGAGACAATGACACCTGTTCCTGCTGCGGTTCATGCCGGAGATCATCGCATCGTCGTTGTCGGCGCCGGCTTTGGTGGCCTGGAAACCGTCCATCGGCTGCACGGCGTCAAGGCGCATATCACGCTGATCGACCGTCGCAATCATCATCTGTTTCAACCTCTGCTCTATCAGGTCGCCACCGCCTCGCTGGCGACGTCCGAAATCGCCTGGCCGATCCGCTATCTGCTGCGTGGACGCAAGGATGTCACCACGCTGCTCGGCACCGTGATCGGCGTCGATCCCGTTGCGAAACATGTAAAGCTCGATGACGGGCAGGCGCTGCCTTACGACACGCTGGTGCTCGCCACCGGCGCCGGCCACGCCTATTTCGGCCATGACGAGTGGGAGCCGTTCGCACCAGGCCTGAAGACGCTCGAGGACGCCACCACCATTCGCCGCCGCATCCTCACGGCATTCGAGCGTGCCGAGAGCACGAGCGATCCCGAGGAGCGCGCAGCGCTGCTGAATTTCGTCGTCATCGGCGCCGGCCCGACCGGTGTCGAACTCGCCGGTACCATCGCCGAAATGGCGCGCACGACATTGCCGGGTGACTTCCGCAATATCGACACCCGCAAGGCACGTGTCGTGCTCGTCGAAGCCGGATCGCGCGTGCTTGCCAATTTTCCGGAGCAGCTATCTGCCTATGCGCAGCGCTCGCTGGAAAAGCTCGGCGTTGAGGTGGCACTCGGCCATGCCGTGTCGGACTGCAGCGCCGATGGCGTCGTCTATGGCGAGACGCGCTTGCCGGCGCGCACGATCATCTGGGCGGCAGGCGTGCGCGCATCGCCCGCGGCCGAATGGCTTGGCGCCCCGGCCGACCGCGCCGGCCGCTTGCAGACGAGCGCCGATCTCACCGTGCCCGGCCATCCCGAGATTTTTGCGATCGGCGATACCGTGAGCATCGCAGCAACCGATGGCTCTCCGGTGCCCGGCATCGCGCCGGCAGCGAAGCAGGAAGGGCGCTATGTCGCCAATGCCATCAAGCAGCGCCTGCGCGGCGAGACGCCGGCGCCGTTCCGCTATCGCCACGATGGCAGTCTCGCGCAGATCGGCAAGCATCTGGCCGTTATCGACTTCGGCCGCTTCAGGCTGCGCGGTGCGATTGCGTGGTGGATCTGGGGCATCGCCCACATCTATTTCCTGATCGGCGTGCGCAATCGTCTCGCGGTGGCACTGAACTGGCTGTGGATCCATACGCTCGATCAGCGCGGCGCGCGGTTGATCACACAAGGCCGCGCTGTGCTCGGCGGTGCTGCAAAGCCGGAGCAGGACAGCGAGAGGCCGCGGATCAAAGTGGTTCGG
Source organism: Tardiphaga sp. GW821-FHT12E02 (assembly GCF_058807155.1). Classification (NCBI taxonomy): domain Bacteria; kingdom Pseudomonadati; phylum Pseudomonadota; class Alphaproteobacteria; order Hyphomicrobiales; family Nitrobacteraceae; genus Tardiphaga; species Tardiphaga sp. GW821-FHT12E02. Next base: position 3,933,823 of record NZ_JBXAQK010000001.1, on the reverse strand, counting down.
TGAGCGTCCAGGGTGGATCGGCAAAGGCTGCGATCAGGAAGTCCAGAAACACGCGGACTTTGGCCGGCGGATTGCGACCGGGTGGATAGACGCCATAGATGCCGCCGAGCGTCAGCGGCGGCTGATCCAGCGGCAGCGCCACCAGCTCGCCGCTGCGCAAGGCGTCGGCGACGATGAAGGTCGGCTGATAGATGATGCCTTGCCCGGCGATCGCGGCGCGGCGCAGCGCGTCGCCATTATTGGCGCGCAGGTTGCCCGATACTTTGACATCCACATCGCCCTTGGTGCCGAACGACCAGCGCTCGATCCCCACCGGGCGCGACAGCGTGTAGCCGAGGCAATTATGCCCGGCGAGATCGGCGACGCTGCGCGGTGTGCCATGGGCGGCAAGATAAGCGGGCGCGGCGCAGACCACGGTGGCGCAGGGCGCAAGCCGGCGCACGGTCAGCTGCGAGTCGGCGAGGCGGCCGATCCGCACGGCCACGTCCCAGCCTTCCTCCACCAGATCGACGAGCCGGTCATTGAGTGCGAGATCGACAGTGACATGCGGATAGCGCGCCGCGAAAGCGGGGAGGATCGGCGCGAGATAATCGGTGCCGAAGGAGACCGGCGCATTGACGCGCAACAGGCCGACCGGATCCAGGTGATCGCTGGTGATCGCGGCATCCGCCGCCGCCATCTCGGCCAGGATGCGCTCGCCGGCCTCCAGATAGCGCTTGCCGTCCTCGGTGAGGGCGATCTTGCGGGTGCTGCGGTGAACCAGGCGGGTGCCGAGCCGCGCCTCGAGGGCCGCGATATGCTTGGTCACCATGGTTTGCGACAGGCCCAGAGCGCGCCCGGCCGCCGAAAAACTGCCGGTGGCGGCAACGCGCGCAAATACTTCTATTCCGGTGAGCCGATCCAGCATGATATCCTCATCTCACTCCATAAGTGTGAGCTGGTATCCGATATAGATCAATTCTCATCATGTTGAAGGGGGATTATGTCCCGGTGATCGCCATTCAGGAGATCCACCGTGATCGATACCCGCACCGCGCCCTATGCCGCGCTCATCCTTCGCCTCAGCCTCGGCATCCTGTTCCTTGCCCATGCCGGGCTCAAATTCTTCGTCTTCACCCCGGCCGGCACCGCCAAATTCTTCGGCAGCCTCGGCCTGCCGCCGGAGCTGGCCTATCTCATCATCGCCGTCGAGACGGTCGGCGCCATCGCGCTGATCCTGGGCCTGTGGACGCGCATCGCTGCCGTGTTGCTGATCCCGGTGCTGCTCGGCGCCATCGTCACCGTGCATGGCCCAGCGGGCTTCTTCTTCACCAATCCGAAGGGTGGTTGGGAATTTCTTGCATTGTGGATCGTCGCACTCGCATCGCAGGCGCTGATCGGCGCGGGCGCCTATGCCATCGACAATCTGCGCAGCATCCCGGCGCCTGCAGCAGTGCCCGCATCGGCCTGAACCCAACCGTCATTGCGCGCGTGAAAGGACGCATTCCATGGCTCTTCCCAGCATCTTTCTCTCGCATGGTTCGCCGATGCTGCCTTTCACCGATGCGCCCGCGCGCAGCTTTCTGACAGGACTCGGTGCGTCGCTGCCGAGGCCTGACGCGATCGTGGTGGCTTCGGCGCATTGGGAGACCTTCGCGCCGGAAGTCAGCGGCACCGCGCGCAACACCACCATCCACGATTTCCGTGGCTTTCCGCGCCAGCTCTATGAGCTGGATTACGACGCGCCGGGCGCGCCACAACTCGCCGCAGAGGTCGCGGGCCTGTTGCAGGATGCCGGGTTATCCTGCGCCGTCGAGCCGCTGCGCGGCCTCGATCACGGCGCCTGGGTGCCGTTGCTGCTGATGTATCCGCAGGCCGACATCCCGGTGTTTCAGGTGTCGATCCAGACCCATCTCGGTCCCGCCCATCATGTCCGGCTCGGCCGTGCACTCGCTTCACTACGCGAACGCAACGTGCTGGTGATCGGCAGCGGCAGCTTCACCCACGATCTCTCGTCGTTTCGTGGCCAGGCCGTCGATGAGCCGGCGCCCGACTGGGTCAACGACTTCGCCGACTGGTTTGACGATGCGCTTCAGCGCAATGCGATGGATGATCTGCTGGCCTATCGCACGCACGCGCCGCATGCGGTGAAGAACCATCCCACCGATGAGCATCTGCTGCCGCTCTATGTCGCGCTGGGCGCAGGCGGCAAGGCGAGGCGGCTGCATGCGAGTGCCACGCACAGCATCTTGCGTATGGATGTGTATGCGTTCGATGACGCGTAAGCGAACTACTTCGCTGCGGCCGCCTGAAACTTCACCGCGGGCTTCGTCACCGCGCTAAAGCGCAGGATCACCCGCGTGCCGGTATGGTTGGGATCGCGCTCGACCGTTGCATCCAGCTTGTTGGCCATGGCGCTGACGATGCGCTGGCCCATGCCGGTGGAGCGTGGGTCGGCCTTTACATTGAGGCCAACGCCATCGTCGGTGATCGACAATTCGAGATCGTCGCCCTGGCCTGACAGCACCACATGGATCGGGCCGGCGCCGTCGGGATAGGCGTATTTGACGGCATTCATCACCAGCTCGTTGACGATGATGCCGATGGCGACTGCGCGGTCCGGATCGATCTCAATGGCTTGCGCCTTCAGCGTCAGCCGTGACATGCGGTTGCCTTCGGCCGAGCGGCGAAGGTCTTCGAGCAGCGCTTCGAGATACTGATTGAGCAGCACGCTGTTGAGATCGTGCGACGTATACAGGCGGCGATGCACCTGCGCGACGGCAGCAACGCGGCCCATCGCATTGGTGAGTGCGACCTTCACATCGTCTTCACGCGCCGAGCTTGCCTGCAGGTGCAAAAGCGAAGCAATGATCTGCAGCGAATTGCCAACGCGGTGATTGACCTCACGCAGCAGCACTTCGCGCTCGGCGGCCAATGCAGCGTAGCGGTCGCGCGACGCATGTACTTCTGCTTCGGCGTCGTCGCGCGCCTTCATGATCGCAGCCTGCCGGATCGCCGTGTCGCAGGCCACGGTGAGCAGCGGGATGAAGTCGCCGGTGGCGTCCTTGACGAGATAGTCGGCGGCGCCGGCCTTGAGCGCGGTCACCGCGATCTTGCTGTCCTGCGAGGCCGTGACGAACACGACCGGCGGCGGCGACGGCAGTTTCTGGATCAGGTCCAGCACTTCGAGGCCGTCCATGCCAGGCATGTATTGATCGAGCGCGATGACATCGACACCGCCCGCTTTGATGCGTTCGATGCCGGCCTCGCCATTCTCGCAGTGTTCGACAAGATAACCCTGCCGCTTCAGCCCACGCTCCACCAGCCGCGCGAGACCCGCGTCGTCATCGATGTAGAGTAGCGTGGGCGTGGCAGTCGTGGTCATGGATTGGCTTGCGGAACCTGAATCACGGAGAAGAACAGACCGAGTTGACGGATCGCGTTGGCGAAATTCTCGTAGTTCACGGGCTTGGTGATGTAGACGTTACAGCCGAGCTCGTAGCAGCGCTTGATCTCTTGCGCGTCGTCGGTGGTGGTCAAAACCACGACCGGCGCAAATTTGAGATATTCGTTCTCTTTGACCCGGCGCAGGATATCGATGCCGGTCATGTCGGGCAGATTGAGATCGAGCAGGATCAGCAGGGCGTCGCCGCGATGTGCCGAGCCGGTGCCATCCTGGCCGAACAGATAGGCGAGGGCGTCTGTACCGTTTGTGAACGGCTTGATCTCATTGTTGACACCGGAGCGCCGGATATTGCGCTCAATCAGACGGGCGTGACCCTCGTCATCCTCGATCATAATAATCGTGACGGGACTGCTCATGATTCTTCGTTCCTGCTCTTGCCCGTCCAGCGGGCGGGCAAAGTGACGGTGAAAGTGCTGCCATTGCCGAGTTCGGACGACACCGACATGGTGCCGCCCAGCCGGCGCACAAGGGCACGCACATGCGCCAGCCCAATACCTTGGCCGGGCCTGTCCTGTGTACCCGCCCGGCGGAAAAGATCAAATATCCGCTGGTGATCCTTGGGATCGATGCCGCGGCCATTGTCGATGACCTCGAAGATGGCAAAGCCCATCTTGGTGCGGCCTTTAATGCGGATATCGCCGGGAACGCCGGTTTTCAGATATTTCAGCGCATTGTCGATCAGATTGCCGAAAATCTGCTCCAGCGACAGACGGTCGCTGACGATTTCCGGCAATGGCTCGACATGGATCTGGGTTTCGGTCTCCGACGCCTGATGCGCGACGGTAGAGGCAATGCCTTCGATCAACTCGCGGGTGTCGATCTTCACCGGCCGGAACTCGCGGCGGCCCTCGCGGGTGAGATTGAGGATCGCGCTGATCAGCCGGTCCATCTTGCCGATCGAGGACTTGATAAAGCCAAGGGCTTCGCTGAAGTCCGATGACAGCTGCTTGTCTTCGGCGGGAAGCGCCGGCTCCGGCAGGTTGCCGTCGGTGTCGGGAACCACCGGCTCTTCATTGGCCAGCGTGGCGATGCGGCGAAAGATGTCGCCGCGCAGCTCTTCCAGCTCGCTGGTGAAGCCCATGATATTGACCAGCGGCGAGCGCAAGTCGTGGCTCACGATATAGGCGAAGCGCTGGATTTCCTCATTGGCCTCGCGCAGGTCCGCGGTGCGCTCCTGCACGGTGGTTTCGAGGTTGAGATTGTTGTCGCGCAGCTTGGCTTCGGCTTCGTCGCGCGCATTCGATGATTGCCGGACGAGGAAGACGGAGACCGCCGCGAACAGGACGACAAGCGCCGAGCCTGCGATCGTAATGAAGGACGCCCATTGCTGGCTTTCATCCGCAGTGCGCGTGCGCTCGACAAACAGGCGGCCTTCCTCGGCGCGCATGGCACGGGTGATGTCGGCGATGGCTTGCACCGCTTCATTGGCACCGCCACGGCGCAGGATCTCGATGCTGGTCTGGACTTCGTTATTCTTGATGCGATCGATGCCGCGGCCGAATTCGGCGAGACGCTGCTCCACCGCCGCGCGCAGTTTGGCCGAATTGGTGACCTGCGCCGGATTGTCATTGGCCAGCTTCGTGAGCTTGTCGACGGCAGGAAGGATCGCCGACGATGAGGTCTCGTATTCGGTGAGGAATTGCGGGCCCGACGACAGCAAGTAAGCGCGGGTGGCACTCTCGGCCCGGCGGATTTCCAGCAGCAGGTTGGAGATCTGGTTCTGGACCTCGACCGTGTGGGTGACCCAGCGCTGGTCGTCTCTGGCGCGGTTGACAAAAATCACCGACGCCGCGCTGATGGCGATCAACACCAGCAACCCCGCCGTCAGCAGGACAATTTGCCAGAATGCACGCTTACGGGCTGCGTCAGCTGTCATGACGAGCCTGGACCAGTTTCAGCAGCAATTTCGACATAGCCCCCGGGAACCGGGAGTTCCCGGCACCCGACAAACGCCGATCTCGCTGTTTGGTTCCATCGGCGCCGCAACTTTCTCAACCGCGTGCTAACCGCCTGATTTTCCGGCCAGATACTGCTCCAGCCAGTGAATGTGGTAGTCGCCCTCGATCATATCCTGCTCGCGGGCGAGCTTCCGGAACAGCGGCAGCGTGGTCTCGACGCCGTCCACCACGATCTCGTCCAGCGCGCGGCGCAGCCGCATCAGGCATTCCGGCCGGTTCTTGCCGTGCACGATCAGCTTGCCGACCAGCGAGTCGTAATAGGGCGGGATCTTGTAGCCCTGATAGACGGCGCTATCGATGCGGACGCCGAGGCCGCCCGGCGGGTGATATTGCGTGATGGTGCCGGGCGAGGGCCGGAAGGTTTCCGGGTTTTCCGCATTGATGCGGCACTCGATGGCGTGGCCGATGATGTTCACCTCGTCCTGGGTGCAGGGCAGGTCGCCGCCGGCGGCGATGCGGATCTGCTCCAGCACGAGATCGATATCGGTGATCATCTCGGTGACGGGATGCTCGACCTGGATGCGCGTGTTCATTTCGATGAAATAGAACTCGCCGTCCTCATAGAGGAATTCGATGGTGCCGACGCCGAGATACTTCATGTCCTGCATCGCCTTGGCGCAGATGCCGCCGATCTTGGCGCGCGCTTCCGGTGACAGGATCGGCGACGGACCTTCCTCCCAGACCTTCTGGTGACGACGCTGCAGCGAGCAGTCGCGCTCGCCGAGATGCAGCGCACCGCCGCGGCCATCGCCCAGCACCTGGATCTCGATGTGGCGCGGTTTTGTCAGGTATTTTTCGAGATAGACCGAGGCATCGCCGAAGGCGGCCTTGGCCTCGTTGGAGGCGGTGGACAGCGCCATCAGCAGATCGTCTTCGGTCTGCGCCACCTTCATGCCGCGGCCGCCGCCGCCGGCTGCGGCCTTCACCAGCACCGGGAAGCCGATCTCGCGCGCGATCGCCATCGCATCGTCTTCGGGGCCGACGCCACCATCCGAACCCGGCACCACGGGAATGCCGAGACGCTTGGCGGTCTTCTTGGCTTCGATCTTGTCGCCCATGGTGCGGATATGCTCCGCCTTGGGGCCGATGAATGCGAGATTGTGGTCGGCGAGAATCTCGGCGAAGCGCGCATTCTCCGACAGGAAGCCATAGCCCGGATGCACCGCATCGGCGCCGGTGATTTCACAGGCGGCCAGCAGCGACGGGATATGGAGATAGCTGTCCTTGGATGCGGGCGGACCGATGCAGACGCTCTCGTCCGCGAGGCGCACATGCATGGCGTCTGCGTCAGCCGTGGAGTGCACGGCCACGGTCGCGATGCCGAGCTCCTTGCAGGCGCGCAAGATGCGAAGTGCGATCTCGCCGCGATTGGCGATCAGGATTTTCTCGAACATTCTATTTGCCTTGCTGTGTCGTCATCCTGAGGTGCGCGCTTGCGCGCCTCGAAGGATGGCCACGGGCTCCGAGCTCTCATCCTTCGAGGCTTGCCCTGCGGGCAAGCACCTCAGGATGACGGAGAGTCTTGTTACTCAATAATAACCAGCGGTTCGCCGTATTCGACGGGCGCGCCGTCTTCGACCAGGATCTGGGTCACAGTGCCGGCACGCGGCGCCGGGATCTGGTTCATGGTCTTCATCGCTTCGATGATGATCAGGGTCTGGCCGGCGGTGACCTTGGTGCCGACGCTGATGAAAGGCGGCTTGCCCGGCTCCGGCGCCATATAGGCAGTTCCGACCATCGGCGAGGGCACGACGCCCGGATGCTTGCTGTAGTCCGGTCCCGACGGTGCGGCGGGGGCAGCAGCGATGGCCGAGACAGCAACCGGCGCAGGCGCGGCAGCCACAGGCGCCGGTGCGTAGACCGGAGCAGCGGCGGTGGTTACATGAATTTCGCGGGCGACGCGAACATGCAGGCCCGAACGCTCGACTTCGATCTCGGTAAGATTGGTCTCGTTCAGCAGCTGCGCGAGTTCGCGAATGAAGGCGCTGTCGGCGGAGGCAGCTTGCGGCGCCGCGATCTTGGGGGCGGCGGCTTTCGGGGCGGCTTTGGCAGGAGGCTTACGGGCCATGGGCAATCCGATATCTGAAGGAGTGGGTTTGAATCAGGTGAGCGGGGTCTTGCCGAGCTTGGCGGCGAGACCGGAGATCGCGAGGCGATAGCCCTCGATGCCGAAGCCGCACAGGCTGGCAAAGGCGGCACGGGCCGTGAAGGAGTGATGGCGGAAGTCTTCGCGGGTGTAGACGTTGCTGATATGCACTTCGACGGTTGGCACTTTCACACCGACCAGCGCGTCATGGATCGCGATCGAGGTGTGCGAATAGGCACCGGCATTGATGACGATGCCGACAGCCTTGGTCCGCGCCTCGTGGATGTAATTGACCAGTTCGCCCTCGATATTCGACTGGCGGCAATCGACCGTCAGGCCAAAACTCGCAGCCGCCTTTGCACACAGCGCCTCGACATCGGCGAGGGTGGCGTGCCCATAGGTCTCCGGCTCCCGGATCCCCAACAGATTGAGGTTGGGGCCGTTGAGAACGAAGACGGTGTTGGCGACTGAATTGGCCATCGAGGGTCCCGGACAGGCGACAGGGCGCAAAGGCGCGGTTCTGCCGGGGGTTATAGGTAACCTCGGCGGTGAGGGGAAGCCTTACCGGGCCGGGTTCCCCCAGCCAAATACCTTGTCTGGTTGATAAAATGCCCAACGGAACCAGTGGATTGGCTCGTTGCCGGGCAAGAGCCGCAATGCGGAATAAAACACAGCTCCCATCGGCAAGGCGGCAGCGCCGCTCGCGCAACGGAAAAGGGCGGGTTCCGAAGAACTCGCCCTTTGCTTGAGCTCGGTGATTGGCGCTTACGCGTCGATCACAGCCACGATGTCATAAGTCGCGGGATCGATAATCACGATCTGGCTGCCCACCATGATCAGGTTGAAGCCGCGCCAGGCCGGGTAGATCGTCACGATCTCGGCCGGGACCGGATGGAAGTGAACGTCGCGTGGCACCCGCGTGCCCACCGAGACTGAGAAGTTCACATTGGTCACCGGAGCGATATTCTGCTGCTTCACCACGGTGGTGACCTTGGTGCGCTGCTCGGTGGTAAGCTTGGCGCCGGCCGCAGCCTGGCCGGTGGTCGTGGTGGACTTCTCGGTCGTCGTCGACTTGCTGTCGGCGGTGGACTTCGAATTGGCGGCCGGATTGTTCTTGTCCTCGGCCTTCATGTCCTTCGCGTTCTTGCCGTTGTCACGGGTCTGATCGCTCGCACGCTGATTGCCGTTATCGCGCTGCATCTTGTCGTCCGATTGCGTCTGCTTGGTCGCAGGCTGCTTCTGCTCGGACTTGTTGGTCGTGTCCGTCGCCTCATCGCGCTTGGTCGGTGCGCTGTTGGCCGCCGGCGCCGCACGATCTTCCGCGCCGCCGCGCATGGATGCGCCGCCGCCGGCTGCGCCACCCGCTGCACCGCCGCCCGCCGGCGCTTCGCGGCTCATGGTCGCGCCGCCACTCGCGCCGCTTGCTCCACCCGGGCTCCCGCCGCCGGCACCGCCGGGGCTCTGTGCACTGACAAAACTCGTACCCGCAATCAAAGCGGCAGCAGCGACAGTCGCAAATAGACGCTTGTTCATTTCGGTTCTCCTCGCAGTGGTAAGTTTGCATTGCCCGCCCGACAACGGAGCCCGCATACGGATGTTCCGGAGAAAGTGTAGTTTCTTTGCCGATGTTATGAGCAGTGCCGATTGCGTCAGGCGTGCTGACGCTTGCCATTCATGCTGCATTCACACGACGGCCACGCTCATAATGCGGAACTGCTATCCGTATCGTCGATCGGCGTCTTGCAGACTTCCTCGCCATTGTCATCGAGCACGATGACCTTGCGATCGTGGTCGTCACGTCGGATATCCTCCGCGATCTGGCGCGCGATCCGTTCTGCAACAGTTTTGGCTTGCGCGTCGCTATGACAGTCCTGGCCGATCGGGTCTTCCAGTCGAAATCCATCGACAATCTCGAAATGATACTTTGGCATCTGCAGCCTCCATCCTCTGCAGAACCAAGCCGGCGTCGTCGATCCTGTTCCGCGATTCGGTCATGACGGGCAGGGACTTATGTCGGCGGCGCATGGCAGGAACTAAAGCTGGCGGTTGTGCATTGGCCTGGTTGAAATGAGGATCAGGGCATGACGGCATTTATCGAACGCATGGTGCAGAAGATCGCCGAGGCCGCGCCGATCGAGACGGCGATGTCGGGTCTTGTTGCGGGTGTTCTCGAAAACACTACGAGCAAATTGGAGCGTCTGCGCCCGGAACTGGCCTTGTTGGACAAGGACAACATCCATGCGGATGGCGAAGCCGCCTGAGTTGCGTCGATCGGCAATCCAAGCCGAACCGTTTTGCGCCGCCCGGTGCCCAATACTAACGTTGGCGGCGCCTTTTTCCCGTAGCCGAGTGGATCGCGCCGGCAATATGCCGGGCGTCAGTTCATCGTGACCGACCGACACACTCGTGGGTCACGGAGGCAGATACCAGAATTGACGCGCGTCAAAGGGCTGCAATAGACAAATGTCGCAACTCACATAACCTCCGCTCCGCGGCCATGGCTGGCGCCGCGGAGCGTATTGTCGATGCGGGTGTGGATTGCCGGGATTGCTGCCATTGCCGCGCTTTGCGCGGTGCCCGCACTGGCATGGGAGCATTGGGGCGGCGATGCCGGCGGTACGCGGTTCTCACCATTGTCACAGATCACGCCGGACAATGCCGGCCGCCTGGTCGAGGCATGGACGTTTCATACCGGCGATCTCATCGCCCGTCCGCCGGCGCAGATGCGACGCTCCAAATTCGAGGCGACGCCGCTGCTGGTGGATAACAGCCTGATCTTCTGCACGCCGTTCAATGAAGTGGTGGCGCTCGATCCTTCCACAGGCCGCGCCCGCTGGCGCTACGATCCCGGCATCCCCGCCGATTTGAGGCCCGGCAATCGCTGGGTCTGCCGTGGCGTGACGCATTGGCGTGATGACCGCGCAGCGGCGGGCGTTGCCTGCGCCAGCCGCATCTTCATGGGCACCAATGATGCCCGCGTGATCGCGCTCGATGCGAAGACGGGACAGGCTTGCGCCGATTTCGGCAACGCAGGCGAGGTCAAGCTCGATCCCGGCGCCCCCCTGGAATATGCGGGCGAGTTCCAGATCACGTCGCCGCCGGTGGTCGCGCGCGATGTCGTCGTGGTGGGCTCCGCCTTCGCCGACAATCGGCGCGTGGAGGCGCCGCCCGGTATCGTCCGCGCTTTCGACGCGCGGACCGGCGCGCCGCGCTGGAGCTGGGATCCGCTCATCCGCGATGGCATCGCGGCCGGCCATGCCAATGTCTGGGCGCCGATGACAGTCGACGACGCGCGCGGCCTCGTCTTCCTGCCCACCTCATCGCCAAGCCCCGATTTCTTCGGTGGCAAGCGACCCGGCGACAACAAACACGCCAATTCCGTCGTCGCGCTGAAGATCGAGACCGGCGAACTCGCCTGGGCATTCCAGACCGTGCATCACGATGTCTGGGACTACGACGTCCCCGCGCAGCCGACGCTGGCGCGCATCGATATCGGCAATGGTCCGCGCGATGTGGTGATCCAGGCCACCAAGATGGGCTTTGTCTTCGTGCTCGACCGCGACAGCGGACAGCCGCTCTGGCCGGTGGAGGAGAGGGCGGTGCCGCAAGGCGGCGCGCCCGGCGAGCTGTTGTCGCCGACGCAGCCTTATCCCACGCATGTGCCGCCATTGCTGCCGCAGCGGCTCGACCTCGACAAGCCATTCGGCGTCATCTTCTGGGATCGCAAGGCTTGCGGCGAGCAGTTAACGTCGGGCCGTTATGACGGCCTGTTCACGCCGCCATCGACGGACGGCGCGCTGCTGTTCCCCATGACCGGCGGCGGCGTGAACTGGGGTGGTGTTGCCTATGATCCCGTGCGCCAGATCATGATCGCCAATACCAGCCGCGCCGTGCATCGCATCACGCTGATCCCGCGCGCGCAGGCGCAGAACTACAAGCCGCCAGCAGGTACCGATTTCGGCCCGCAGCGCGGCGCGCCCTTTGCGATGACGCGGGCGCTGGTGGCATCACCCCTCGGCATGCCCTGCAATCCGCCGCCCTGGGGCGCCATGGTTGCGGTCGATCTCAAGGCCGGCAAGGTGCTGTGGGAGAGCAAGGTCGGCACCACCGAAGACATCGCACCGCTTGGCATCGCGCTGAACACCGGAACGCCGCTGGTCAGCGGTGTGCTGGCGACCGCCGGCGGCGTCATCTTCACCGGCGCGATGGATTCCTATTTGCGTGCCTTCGATGCGAGCAATGGCAGGGAGCTTTGGCAAGGCCGCTTGCCCGTTCCGGGCGTCGCCAATCCCATGACTTACGCGATCAATGGCGAGCAATATGTGGTCATCGGCGCCGGCGGCCATTCGGAATCCGGCACGTCCATCGGCGACAGCGTCGTGGCGTTTCGGTTGCCGCGTGACGGAGAAGCGTCGTCGCTATGGTCGCTGTATATAGATCGTCCCGGCGGGCGATTGCGGGCAGGAGCGATCATCGGCGGTATGGCGCTCGTGATGTTGATGCTCGCCGCCATCCAAATTCTCCGCCGCCGTAGGATGGGTCGAGCGGAGACGCGTTAGCGGCGGAGCGAAACCCATCACCGCACGCCCGGCGCCCGTTGTGATGGGTTCGCTTCGCTCCACCCATCCTACGAATTCGCATCAAAAAAGCCGGCTGTTTCCAGCCGGCTTTCGCAACACGATGATCGCAATCGCTCTTACGAGCACGCCGCCTTGCCGCAGCGCGCGACATTGATCTTCTCCTTCAGCGCCTCGGCGCCGACGGCGCCGATCACCACCTGGTTGCCGATCACATAGCTCGGCGTGCCGTTCATGCCCATGCTCTCGGCGAGCTTGAAGTTTTCCTCGATGGTGGCGCGCACTTCAGGGCTCGTCATGTCCTTTTCCAGCCTGGCGACGTCGAGGCCGGCGTCCTTGGCGGCTGCCAGCGAGCGGGCCTTGTCGGCCTGGCCGCGGCCGCTCAGCAGCTTCTGGTGGAAGTCGAGATACTTCTTGCCGGTCGGGTCCTGCATGCGCACGGCAACGGCCACTTGCGCTGCTTCCACCGAGCCGGGTCCAAGCACCGGGAATTCCTTCAGCACGACCTTCAGCTTCGGATCGGCCTTCATGAGCGTCACCATGTCTTCCATGGCGCGTTTGCAGTAGCCGCAATTGTAGTCGAAGAACTCGACGAAAGTGACGTCGCCGTCCTTGTTGCCGACGATGACGCCGCGCGGCGAATCGAAGATCAGCTTGGCATTGGCCGTCACGGCCGCCTTGTGCTTCTCGGCCTCGGCCACAGCCTGGCGCTTCTGCAATTCGGCCGAGACCTCTTCGAGGATTTCCGGATTCTGCAGCAGGTAGTCCTTGATGATGGTCCGGATCTCGCCACGCTGCGCGTCATTGAAGCTCTGAGACGCGCTCTGGGCCGAGGCCGGCGCTGCGAACAGCGCGAATGCCATTGCGGCGGAGGCGAGGAGGCGGAACGTGCGCATAGGTAAAATATCCTTTTGGACGAGCGATCGCGTCAGGATCATGTCAGGTGGAATGCTGCATAGCATCTTGTGATCGAAATACGCGGAATTTGTGAATGAAATCACGCGCAATTCATGGCCGCCGGCCGGACGCATCGCGGCGCTCCATGGGAGCCACAAATGCGGTGCCGGTCTGCGACAAAGCGTCTAGGTTGGACCGCGTGTGTTGCGCGGCGAGGGGGCCGGATGAACGCCAGGCTTGAACGGAAATTGCGGGTTCTCATCTCGATCATGATCGCCGGCTGCGTTGCCGGCGCAGCGTTCAGCATCGCGCACGACCTGCCGGCACTGCCGGGCATCGTCACCGGGCTCCTGATCAGCGCATGTGTCGGCGGTTTCGAAGTCCTTGTCGGCGACGGCCCCGTCCGCGCCTGGCTCAGTTCACTGCCGTTCACGACCAATCTGCTGATCAAAAGCGCGTTCTACGCAGTCGTCATTCTCGCCATCCAGTGGTTTCCCGTGGTCGATCTGCTGATCGGACGGCGGGCCGAGCTGATCGACAATACGTTCTGGTCGAGTCTCGTCTATTCCGTCGTCGTCTCCATCCTGGTCAATCTCGTGCTGGCCATCACCAATCTCGTCGGCGGGCGTGCGCTGGCAAACTTTTTCACCGGCCGTTATCACGCGCCCGTCGAGGAAGAGCGCTTCGTGCTGTTCGTCGATATCGCGGGCTCGACCACACTGGCCGAGCAGTTCGGCGGTCTTGGCATCCATCGCTTTCTTGATCGCACCTTTCGCCTGCTGTCGCTGCCCGTCGTCGATTATCGTGGCGAGGTGCTGGCCTATGTCGGCGATGAGATGATCGTCACCTGGACCAGACGGGAAGGTGCGCAGGACAGCCGGCCACTGCGCTGCTTCATGGCCATGCGCGATGAACTCGCGCGCAAGGCTGCGTCGTTCGAACGCGAATTCGGCGCCGCGCCGCGCATTCGCGGCAGCCTGCATTTCGGCCCGGTCATCATCGGCGAAATCGGCGATGTCAAACGCGCCATCGTTTTCAATGGTGATGTCATGAACACGACCTCACGCCTGGAAGCGCTGAGCCGCGACATTCCTGGCGGCTTCGTCGCCTCGCGCGCGGCGATCGAGCAATTCAAGTCCCGTCTACCCATCACCATGTGCGATCTCGGCCGCCTGCCGATCCGTGGCCGCGTCGATGGCATCGATGCGATGGGGCTGGATGCGGCGCCGCAGGACGGCGCGCCGCAGGACGGCGCGCCGCATCCAGCGGGCAAAAAATCCATAGCGGCTTTGCCAGCGCGATGAATTCGAGATCGCTGCGCAGCGGCGTACCCACCCCATCATGGCCCTAGGGAGCGGTTCGACCTCGCGGGTCGGCGCTCGGGTGGTGCAATGAGAGGTGCGCGCGCCGACCAGCCGGCAGCCTGTGCCCGTTAGCGGGAGACCGCCTTCACTTCGATCAGGCCTGCCTTGCCGAGCGCGTCGGTGAGGCGCCGGCTCTCGAAATCCAGCATGTTGCGATGCGCTTCAGGGCTGCGCTGATCGGCAGCGAATTCGACGCGGCCGGCATCCTCGAAACGCTTGCGCGCGAGCGGGCTGGCGAGCGCGGTCTGCAGCGCGCCGTTGAGCTTCTGGATCACGGCAGGCGACGTGGCCGGCGGCGCATAGAGGCCGTGCCAGACCGTGAATTCGAACTTGGCGAGGCCGGCCTCCGACAAGGTCGGCAGGTTCGGAAAGAGCGGCAGCCGCGTCGGCGACGTCACGCCATAGGCGGTGACCTTCTGCCCCTCGATCTGCGGGATGGCGGTGGTGGACTGTTCGCACATCACGTCGAGCTGTCCCGACAGCATGTCGTTCATCGCCGGGCCAGCGCCGCGATACGGAATCTCGGTCAGTTTGACGCCGAGCGTCTGCTGGATGAACAGGCCGCACATCTGCGAATTCGAGCCCACGCCGGAATGGCCGAGGGTCAGCTTGCTCGCATCCTTCTTCATCAGCTTGAACAGGTCGGCGGCGTCCGTTGCCAGACCGGGCTTCGAGATCAGGATCATCGGCCCGGCATTGACCACGCCGATCGTCGCAAAATCCTTGCCGATATCGTATTTCACATTGGGATTGAGGATAGGGCCTGCCGGGAGCGCCAGATCCGTCAGCAGGATCGTGTATCCGTCGGCATCAGCGCGGGTCAGCCGATTGGCGCCCAGCGATCCGCCGGCGCCCGGCACGTTCTCCACCACGACCGTCTGGCGCAGCGGGTCGGACATGGCTTGCGCGAGCACGCGGGCCAGCGAATCCGTGGGGCCGCCTGCCGCGAATGGCACGATCATCGTGATCGTGCGGGACGGATAGTCGTCGGCATGGCCGGGGGAAACGAAAGCGGCAAGCGATAGCAAAGCGGCAAGCGCATATTTCATGATCGTGCTCCTGATCCTGTTCCGGACGTCGCGTGGCAGCAGGACGTGACGGTCCCGTGCGATCCCGGCTATGCAGAAAGCGGACCAGAAGTTTACTGATGGAAAACAGGGCGGATTGCTGATCGTGGTGCGCAGTCTGCCGATATGCGCAGCAAATCCGGTCATAAACGCCGGCGCGTGCCGACAGGTTTACTGTGGGGCAGATGATCGGGGCAGCAGGCCGCCTGTTTCAATAGCAGGGCCGTTGCAGTTGTAGGATGGGTTGAGCGCAGGCGCGACGCGCCGGAGCGATACCCATCACCACAAACGCCGGTGTTTGTTGTGATGGGTATCGCTGCGCTCAACCCATCCTACACTCCGGAATTTACGCTATGATATGAGCGCTGCTTCTCCGAGGCGCTCATGACTGCCTATCGTCGTAACTTCCTTGCCGGTGGCTGTTTTTTCTTCACGGTCAATCTTGCGGATCGTCGGCGACGGTTGCTGACTGATCATGTGGATCATTTACGCGCAGCGTTTCATGACGTGCGACAACCTTTCTCCATCGATGCCATTGTGGTGCTTCCCGATCATCTCCACGCGATCTGGACGCTACCGGATGGCGATGCCGATTTCGCCACTCGTTGGCGGTTGATCAAGGCTCACTTCTCGCGACACGTCATGGCTGGTGAAGACGTCTCACGGAGCCGAACGATCCGCGGCGAACGAGGCATCTGGCAACGCCGCTTCTGGGAGCATACGATCCGCGACGAGCGGGATTTTGAGCGTCATGTCGAATACATTCATTACAACCCGGTGAAGCATGGCTACGTTACGCGGGTGAGGGATTGGCCGTATTCGTCATTCCATCGCTTCGTGAAGCAGGGAATATATCCGGACGATTGGGGCGGCGATCACGCCGATGCCGCTGGCGACTTCGGAGAACGCTCTGAATCGTAGGATGGGTTGAGCGCAGGCGCGACGCGCCGGAGCGATACCCATCATCACAAGCGCCGGTGTTTGTTGTGATGGGTTTTCGCTGCGCTCAACCCATCCTACGATCCTTTCGCCTCAATTCTTCCCGGCCACCTTCGCCGCAACAATATCATCCGCCTTCACCCAGCCCGGCGTGCCCACCGCAAACCTGGCCTTCGCACGTGACGCCAGATCCCGTGCGGTCTTGTTATCACCACGCAAAAACGCCGCTTGCGCCGAAGCCAGGTCAGCCTCCGCGAGCTCACCCTTGCGGCCATAGGCCATTGCGAGCTGCTGATACCCCGCCGGCGCTTCGCCTTCTCGTGCAATCGCGCCCTTGAGGATGCGGATGGCTTCGTCCGTATAGGCATTGTTGCCGGATGCGATCAGCGCCTGGCCGAGCATCATCTCGATCAGCGGAGCGTTGCTCGCAAGCTGCACTGCGCGGCGCAGCGGCGCGATGGCCTCATTCGGCTTGCCGCCTTCGAGCAGCGCCTGGCCGCGCAGTTCGTAGAAATACGGATTGGTTGGCTGCGCCTTGATCAACTGATCGATCTGCGCGATGGCAACGCTGAGATCGCCGTGGCGATAGGTGGCGATGGCGCGGGCATATTGCGCGGGCAGGCTGGTATCGGTCGGTGGATAGCGGCGGAGCACCGTGTCGCGCTGCTCCATGAAGCCCGCGGTCTTGGCGCGCATCAGCTCGTGGCGCAGCACCAAAGCGGGATCGTCCTTCTTGTCCCAATAGGGGCTCGATTTGGCGAGGCCTTCCAATGCGGCCACGCGTTCGCGCGGCATCGGATGCGACATCATATAGGGATCGCTGCCACGCGCCGCGAACAGGCTGTCGGACGAGAAACGCTGGAACGTCTCATACATGCCCTTCGCGGATTGTCCGGTCTTGTTGAGGAAGCCGACGCCGGCGCGATCGGCATTTTCCTCGTGCTGGCGCTGATAGGCCAGCATCGTGTTCATCAGCATCGCCTGCGGTGCGGCCACGGCGGCGGCGCCGATATTGCCCATGCTGTTATTGGTGCTGCCGCCGCGCGCGCCGGCCGCCATGGCGCCGACGCCGAGCAGCATGGCGACGATCATCGAGGTCTGCGCTTCGGCCAGCCGCTGGCGCAGCTTTGACAGATGGCCGCCGGCGAGATGGCCGGTCTCATGGGCGAGCACGCCGATCAGCTGGTTCGGCGTCTGCGATTGCATCAGCGCGCCGTGATTGACGAAGATGCGACGGCCGTCGGCGACGAAGGCGTTGAAGCTTGCATTGTTGATGATGACGATCTGGATGTTCTGCTTTTCCATCCCGGCCGCACGCAGGATCGGGCGCGTGTAGTCGCGCAGCAGCTGTTCGATCTCCGCGTCGCGGAGCAGGCGGATGTCGCCTTGCTGGGCACGGGCCGCCATCGGCGTCAGCGTGATCGCGGCGGCCGTGAGCAGGGCGGTCAGCCTGGAGAACATCCGGATGGCAGCTTTTTTGGGCTGCGCGTGCTGGTCTTTCATCATTGGCCGAAGGTTGGATTCGCGATAAGCCGGTACAGTTCAATATTGCGGCGGGAGCGCGGCGCGCCCGCACGCAGAAACATCGGGGTCGCCGCGCAGATAGCAGATTTTGATGTCCGATACGATCCTCCGTGCCAGCGCCCATCACCTGCTTGCGGCGTCCGGCCGCAGCGATGTTCCCTCCTTTATGGTGATGGACGTGATGGCCGCCGCCGCCCGCATCGAAGCGGCCGGTGGTCACGTCATCCATATGGAAGTCGGCCAGCCCGCAGCCCCCGCGCCGCAGACGGCGATCAAGGCCGCACAGGAGGCGCTGGCGCGCGGGCAGGTGGAGTATACCGCAGCCCTCGGCACGCCTTCACTGCGCGCCCGCATCGCGCGGCATTATCGCGACACCTACAAATGCGATGTCGATCCCGAACAGATCGTGGTGACGACGGGATCGTCGGGCGCGTTCATTCTCGCGTTTCTCGCATTGTTCGAGCCCGGCGATCGCGTGGCCATCGCAGCGCCCGGTTATCCGCCGTATCGACACATCCTCACCGCACTCGGCTGCGAGCCGGTGCTGATCGAGACGCACGCCGAGACGCGGCATGCGCTAACGGGCGAAGCTTTGTTGAAAGCGCATCGGGAAAAGCCTTTGAAGGGAGTTTTGGTCGCTAGCCCTGCGAACCCCACCGGCACCATGATGTCGCGCGAGGCGCTCACCGATCTGATCACGGCGGCCGAGAGCGAAGGCATCCGCTTCATCTCCGACGAGATCTATCACGGCCTCGATTACGCATTTCCGGCGGTGACCGCGGCCGAACTGTCGCCGAATGCGCTGATCATCAATTCGTTCTCGAAATACTTCTGCATGACCGGCTGGCGGGTCGGCTGGATGGTGGTGCCGCCGCCGCTTGTTCGCGCCATGGAACGTTTGCAGCAGAATCTGTCCATCTCGGTTCCGACCCTGTCGCAGATCGCCGCCGAGGCGGCGTTCGACGGGGCGGCGGAGATGGAGGAGATCAAGCACGGCTATCAGGAGAACCGCCGCATTTTGACCGCTGGTTTGCCGCAAGCCGGCCTCACGGAATTCCTTCCGGCAGACGGTGCGTTCTATCTTTACGCGGATGTTTCGAAGTTCACGAATGACAGTTTTGACTTTGCGAAAAAGATGCTCGACCAGGCCCATGTGGCCGCGACGCCGGGCGCCGATTTCGATCCGTTTCACGGTAAGTCCTTCATCCGCTTCTCTTATGCGCGCTCCAGCGCGGAGATGCGGGATGCCGTGACGCGCATCTGCAAGTGGCTGGCCTGATCATGAGCGCACAATCCCCAATCGCCGGCGTCTTGTGGCCCTCCAGCGGCAACACAGCGGCAGTCTTGCGACGGGCAGCCATTCTGGCCGTTGCCGGTGTCGTGTTGCTGACCGTCTCGGCCAAAGTGAATCTGCAATTGCCCTTCGTGCCGATGACCTTGCAGACACTCGTGGTGCTGATGATCGGCGCCGCCTATGGCTGGCGGCTGGGAACGGCGACGCTCGTTCTCTATCTCCTTGTCGGTGCTGGTGGATTGCCGGTCTTTGCCGGCCCCACGGGCGGCCTGAAGCCGCTCTTCGGCGCAACCGCGGGCTTCCTGTTCGGTTTTGTGGTCGCGGCCTTCACCACCGGCTGGCTCGCCGAGCGCGGCTGGGATCGCTCGGTCGGCTGGCTGTTCGTAGCCATGGGCATCGGCCATTTCATCATTCTTTCAATGGGATGGGCCTGGCTGGCCTTCGGCGTCGGGCTCGGCGTCGGCAAGGCGCTGATCGTTGGCGTGACGCCGTTCCTGGCTGGTGCGCTGCTCAAGAATGCGATCGGCGCACTTCTCATCCCGCTCGCATATGGTGCGGCGGCCCGTCGCAGCAACTAGACGCGTATGCGACCAATTACTCGCTTAATCGTATAACTAATTCCGCCCCGCGGGTTGCGGCTGCGACATTATTGCGTGTAAGGACCCCCAGTTTTGCGACAAACTGGGAGAAAATGTTCAATGTCGGTGACTGCAACGGCAGCAAAAAGTTCTGGTGCCCCTGAGGCGGCCAAGCCCTGGTACAAGGTCCTCTATATTCAGGTGCTGATCGCCATTGTCATCGGCGTGCTGGTCGGTTGGCTGGAGCCGAAATTCGCCACCAATGACTGGATCAAGGCGCTTGGTGACGGCTTCATCAAGCTGATCAAGATGGTGATCGCGCCGATCATCTTCTGCACCGTGGTGTCGGGCATCGCCCATATCCAGGACGCCAAAAAGGTTGGCCGCGTTGGTATCAAGGCGCTGATCTATTTCGAGATTGTCTCCACCTTCGCGCTGGTGCTCGGCCTCATCATGGGCAACCTGTTCCAGGTCGGTCATGGCCTGACGGCAAAGGTCGATCCGACCAACGCCGCCGTCGCCGGTTACGTGAAGCAGGCGGAAGCACAGAAGTCTGTGGACTTCGTGCTCAACATCATTCCGGACAGCGTGGTCGGCGCCTTCGCAAAGGGCGACATCCTGCAGGTGTTGCTATTTGCGATCCTGTTCGGTTTCGCGCTGATGGCGCTCGGTGAACGCGGCCATAAGCTGCGGGATTTGATCGACGAGACGTCGCACGCAGTCTTCGGCGTCATCGCCATCGTCATGAAGGCGGCACCGATCGGCGCATTCGGTGCCATGGCCTATACGATCGGCAAGTTCGGCCCGGCCGCGCTCACCAATCTGTTCAGCCTGATCCTGCTGTTCTACGGGACCGCCTTGCTGTTCGTTGTCGTCGTGCTCGGCATCATTGCCCGCATCGTCGGTTTCAACATCTTCAAGTTCATCCGCTACATCAAGGATGAGCTCCTGATCGTGCTCGGCACCTCGTCGTCGGAAAGCGCGCTGCCGCAGCTGATGGAGAAGCTGCAGCGGCTCGGCTGTTCGAAGTCGGTGGTCGGCCTCGTGGTCCCGACCGGCTATTCGTTCAATCTCGACGGCACCAATATCTACATGACGCTGGCGACGTTGTTCATTGCGCAGGCGCTCGGTGTCGAGCTGTCCTTCGGTCAGCAGATCACGATCCTGATCGTGGCGATGTTGACGTCGAAGGGCGCCTCGGGCGTCACCGGTGCCGGCTTCATCACGCTGGCGGCGACGCTGGCCGTGGTCGATCCGCGCCTGGTGCCGGGCATGGCGATCGTGTTCTCGATCGACAAGTTCATGAGCGAAGTCCGCGCGCTCACCAATATCACCGGCAACGGCATCGCCGCGGTGTTCGTGTCGTGGTGGGAAGGCGAGCTCGACAAGGACGTGATGCACGCCAATCTGAACAGGGATGTGGATCCGTCGGATGTCGAGACGGCGATCACGACAGGCTAAGGCGCAAGCGTAACGGCGCAGGATGGGTTGAGCGCCAGCGATACCCATCTACGAAACGAAAAGAAAAGCCGCCTGGTTTTGCCAGGCGGCTTTTTTGTTTGTGTGTAGCCTGGATGGAGCGAAGCGCAATCCTGGGCCGGCGTTTCAGCTAACTCGATATCCCCGGATGTCGCTGTGCTCCATCCGGGCTACGATCTCAGCTCTCGCCACCGCCAAAAGCGCGGGACCACCAGCCGGCCTTGCGCGGGGCGGCAGGCGCATCCGGTGTCGGAGCAGGTGAGGTCACCGGCGCAGCGACTGGAGCGGGCGCTTCAGCGGCAACGACGGGAGCTACTGCTTCCGGCTCGACCGCAGCGGTCGCGCTCGCGAAGCTTACCTTCTCGCGCACCGTCGAGCGGCGGCGGGCGGGCTTGTCGTCGTCCTGCGCTGGGGCAGGCTCAGGCGCTGCAGCGACCGGAGCTGGTGCGACGGGCGCGGGTTCTGCTGGTGCGAACATCGGCACCGAGTCGTGGTCGCGCTTGGGTGCTTCCACCGGCTGCGCTTCGACGCCTGGCTGATCGCCGTGACCGTTATTGGCGCCCTCGAGATCGGCGACGGCAATGCTGGCTTCGGACTCCGAGGGACCGGCGAGTTCGTCGGCGATCGAGCCGGCGAGGCCTTCCTCATTGCCTTCACCACGCTCACCGCCACGACGGCGGCGGCCACCGCGACGGCCGCGGCGGCGCGGACGACGCTCGCCATCAGCACCATCTTCGCCACGGACTTCGCGCGGCTGATCATCGGCCTCGTCATCGTCGCCTTCAGCGTCATCGCCGGCGGGCTCGCCAACGGTTTCGATCGCGCCGTCGGTCATGACCTGGGTATCGCTGACCTGCGTATCGCTGGTCTCACCGCCTTCGCGGCCTTCACCTGTACGACCACCGCGACGGCGACGACGGCGGCGGCGCTTGCGATCGCCACCTTCGCCGTCGGCGGAGGCTTCGGTGCCTTCCTCATCGCCGAGACCTTCAGTCTCTTCGGTCTCGACTTCGGCTTCCGTCTCGAACAGCTCTTCGTCGTCGTAGGGCTCTTCTTCGGGTGGCGGCGGCAGATTGGCGAGCTGCGAGGCGAGCAGGGCCTTGGCGGCTTCCAGCGTGTGGATCTGTTCGCCGCGGTCGATCACATAGGACTGCTGACCCGTCACATGCGGATCGGCAAGCACGGCGATCGTGACCTGGAAGCTCTCTTCGAGGTCGCGCAGATGGCCGCGCTTGTGGTTCAGCACATAGAGCGCAACGTCGCTGCGGGTGCGAACGACGAGATTATGCGTCGCGCCCTTCATCAGCACTTCTTCAACGCCGCGCAAAAGCTGCAGCGCGACCGAGGAGACCGAGCGGACGTGACCGGTGCCGCCGCAATGCGCGCAGACCTCGGTGGAGCTTTCCAGCACGCTGGCGCGGATGCGCTGGCGTGACATTTCGAGCAGGCCGAAATGCGAGATGCGGCCGACCTGGATGCGCGCGCGATCCTGGCGCAGGCAGTCGCTCATCTTGCGTTCGACGGCGCGGTTGTTGCGCTTCTCGTCCATGTCGATGAAGTCGATCACGATCAGGCCGGCAAGGTCGCGCAGCCGGAGCTGACGCGCGACTTCCTCGGCCGCTTCGAGATTGGTCTTCAGCGCGGTGTCCTCGATGTGATGCTCGCGAGTCGAACGACCCGAGTTCACGTCGATGGAGACGAGGGCTTCGGTCTGGTTGATGACGATGTAGCCGCCCGAGCGCAGTTGCACGGTGGGCGTGAACATGGCGTCGAGCTGGCTCTCCACGCCCATGCGCGAGAACAGCGGCTGGCCGTCGCGATACATCTTCACGGCGCGCGTGTTGCTCGGCATCAGCATATGCATGAAGTCGCGTGCTTCATGGTAGCCGGCTTCACCGGCGACCTGAATTTCATCGATCTCCTTGTTGTAGAGATCGCGCAGCGAGCGCTTGATCAGCGAGCCTTCCTCGTAGACGAGGGTGGGGGCCTGCGACTTCAGCGTCATGTCGCGGACGGTTTCCCACATCCGGATCAGATATTCGAAGTCGCGCTTGATTTCCGGCTTGGTGCGGGAGGCGCCTGCGGTGCGCAGGATGATGCCCATGCCTTCCGGCACGTCCAGATCCGACACCACTTCCTTGAGGCGCGAACGATCCTGCGCCGACGTGATTTTTCGCGAAATGCCGCCACCGCGCGCGGTGTTCGGCATCAGCACGGCGTAGCGGCCGGCGAGGGAGAGATAGGTCGTGAGAGCGGCGCCCTTGTTGCCGCGCTCTTCCTTGACCACCTGCACCAGCATCACCTGGCGGCGCTTGATGACTTCCTGGATCTTGTACTGGCGGCGCGGACGGAACGAACGCTCCGGCACTTCTTCCAGCACGTCGTCGCCGCCGACGGATTCGACCTGATCCTCTTCGGATTCTTCCTCGTCGTCCTCGTCTTCGTCCTCATCGTCCTCGGCATCGTCGCCTTCGGCCGCATGTTCGGCATCGGTGGGCGCGCCTTGCGGAGCGGCTTCGGCGGCCTGGGTGGCAATCGGCTGTTCGTCGCTCGCGGCAACTGCGGTTGGCTCGACCGTTTCGCTCTGCGCGGCGACGGGCTCGCTGGTCTCAGCGACCACCGGCTCGGCGGCAATGGCGGGCTGCTCGGTCTGCGTCCCAGCGACGACGGCGGGTTCGGAGGTTACGGTTTCGGGCGCGGCAGCGTGGGCGGGCGCGTCAAAGCTCGCCGGCACCCAGCCTTCGAATTCCGCATGCGGCTGTTGGGCCTGCGACGGATCGATGGCTGCGCCCTCGATCACATCGCTGCGTACGCGTTCGCCGCGGTCGCGGCGGCGCGAATTGCGATGACGCGAGCGGCGGCGGTTGGTGCGCTTCTCGCTCTCTTCCTCGGCTTCGCGATGCGCGGCCTCATCGGCCTCGATCAGGGCCAGACGGTCGGCCGTCGGGATCTGATAGTAATCCGGATGGATTTCGCTGAAGGCCAGGAAGCCATGGCGGTTGCCGCCATATTCGATGAAGGCCGCCTGCAGCGACGGCTCTACGCGCGTGACCTTGGCGAGGTAGATGTTGCCGCGGAGCTGCTTGCGCTGCGCGGTCTCGAAATCAAATTCCTCGACGCGGTTGCCGCGGACCACGACGACCCGGGTCTCCTCGGGATGCGTCGCATCGATCAACATTTTGTTTGGCATGGAATGGCTCATGGCGGCGGAGTGCACGCGTGGCGGCAAGCGCATTCAGCGCGGCCGGGTGACGCGAGGGTCCACCTGATTCTGGGGTGAGGGGAAGGTCGAAACGCTCACCGTCGCGCGTTGACAACTGGAAGGTCGCCGAAGGTGAGAGCCACAAAGGCAACCGCACGAAGCTGAAGCTTCGCATCGGTGTCCCCGAATGGGTCTCGGTCGGCATCACAGTCTGGCGCATCAAGCGTCGGCCCGTCTAAACTTTTGGGCGGCAAAGGCACCGCCTGCGCTGACGTCCGGCGCCACGCGAATGCGTGCGCCGGTTGTCGCTAACTCGGCCGGTAAGGGCCGGAGTTTTCGGTCATGTCGTGTCTGAAACCGCCCCGTAAGCGAGAAAGAACCAGGGACCGGACACCGCTCGGGCCAGGACCACCTCTTCAAAAACCGCGCCCGGCGCTGGTCTTGGAGGGATGATCAAAAACGCTCAGGTCTCCGATAGGTTATCGGCGAGATGAACGCTGCACCGGGAGGTTGAACGCGACACAACCGGGAGTTAATCCGTCAGCTCTTCGTACATACGTGGAATGAGGGGCGCTGGCAAGGGAAGCGTCACAGCCTTGCAACAGTCCGGGGAATTCGTCTTCGCGTCATTAAACGCAAGTTAACCCTGTGATTCTAATGGGCTAGGGATGGGCTGCTCCGGAGGCACTGGATTCGCTTGACGCGCCGCGCAAACCACACCGTTTTGCTGGGAATGGCGCTTGCGAGCGCCACGCTGGCGTTTGTCTGGTGTTCGGATACCTGGGCCGCGTCGGAAGTTTCCGCAGACAAACCAGCTGAGGCGTCGCTCCCTGTCGCCTCCGATATCCGCATCGCCGGCGACGAAAAACAGACCCGATTCATCCTCGATCTCGACCGCAAGGTGTCGGTGCGCGCTTTCACGCTGGCGGACCCCTATCGCGTGGTCATCGACATGCCGCAGGTCGCTTTCCACCTCGATCCCGGCGCAGGGACAGTGGCGCGCGGTCTGATCAAGGCTTTCCGCTACGGCATGGTGATGCCCGGTGGCTCGCGCATGGTGCTTGACCTCGCCAAGCCCGTGAAAATCAAGAGCGCCACGGCGCTGGATCCCGCCAATGGCCAGCCGGCGCGAATGGTGATCGAGCTGGAAGCCGTGGATCGCACGACCTTCGTGCAGGGGCTGGCGGTGGAGAACCGGCCAGAGTTGCGGCCTGGCATTACCGGCAGCGTGACGCCACCGCCGGTATCGACGGCCGTGGTGGCGAGCGCCGGACCTGCGACGACGACCGATACCCGCCCGGTCGTGGTGATCGATCCCGGCCATGGCGGCGTTGATAACGGCACCCAGGCGGGCGGCGAGAGCGAAAAGGGCATCGTGCTCGGTTTCGGCCTCGCGCTGCGCGACCGGCTCGAGAAACTCGGCAAGTACCGCATCGTGATGACCCGCGCGGACGATACGTTCGTCGCGCTGGATGATCGCGTGAAAATGGCGCGGAGCGCGGGGGCGGCATTGTTCGTCTCGATCCATGCCGACGCGCTGCCCAAGGGCGAGGGCGATGCGCAAGGGGCGACAGTTTATACACTGTCGGACAAGGCGTCGGACGCCGAGGCGCAGCGACTCGCCGACCTCGAAAACAAGGCCGATGCCATCGGTGGCGTAAATCTCACCGAAGAGCCGACCGAAGTCGCCGATATTCTCATCGATCTCGCCCAGCGCGAGACCAAGACATTTTCCGGCCGCTTCGCCCGCATGGTGGTCGGCGAGATGAAAGTGACAACCCGGATGCACAAGCATCCGCTGAAATCCGCCGGTTTCCGGGTACTGAAAGCGCCTGATGTACCGTCGGTGCTGATCGAGCTCGGCTATGTCTCCAACAAGGACGATCTGCAGTCGCTGATGTCGGAGAACTGGCGCTCCAAGACGGTGGGGGCGGTCGCCAAGTCCATCGACGGCTATTTCGCCAAGCACATGGTCTCGGCGGGCGCGAATTAATGAGGCCGTAGGATGGGTTGAGCGAAGGCGCGGTAGCGCCGAAGCGATAACCCATCGGCGGAGCCTGCCTGAATCGACAGAATGATGGGTTTTCGCTGCGCTCAACCCATCCTACGAGCGCAAAGCCCTAGTTTGGCCACAGCGCACACTCTATAAAATCCGTACCGCGGCCGGAGAATCGGCCACCGCTTCAGGTGGCTGTGGGCGTCTCTAGTCGTTTGATTTTAGCTGACTTTCGCCCCCGGCGGCTGCCATTTGTGCTATATGGCCGCACAGCGACTGAAACGGATCGTCTCAACATGCGTCTGCTCGTGCGGTTTATGGGGTTCTTGTTCGCCGCGGGAACCGTCGTGTTCCTTGTGGGCGTCGCGGCCGCTGCCGGCATGATCTGGCATTTCTCCAAGGACCTGCCGGATTACTCGCAGCTGCAGGACTACGAGCCGCCGGTGATGACCCGCGTGCATGCGACCGACGGTCAGTTGCTCGGCGAATATGCCAAGGAGCGTCGGCTCTATCTGCCGATCCAGGCGATTCCGAAACTGGTCGTGAACGCGTTCCTCGCCGCCGAAGACAAGAATTTCTACGAGCATGGCGGTCTCGACTACACCGGCATGGCGCGCGCCGGTCTGCTGTATCTGCAGAACATTGGCTCGAACCGTCGCCCGCAGGGTGCATCGACGATCACCCAGCAGGTCGCCAAGAACTTCCTGCTCACCAACGAAGTCTCCTTCGATCGCAAGATCAAGGAAGCGCTGCTGGCGATGCGCATCGAGCGGACCTATTCGAAGGACAAGATCCTCGAACTGTACCTGAACGAAATCTATCTCGGCCTTGGCGCCTACGGCATCGCCGCCGCATCGCTGGTCTATTTCGACAAGTCGGTGAACGAGCTGACCGTGTCGGAAGCGGCCTATCTCGCAGCGCTGCCGAAGGCGCCGTCCACGCTGCATCCGGTGAAGAACCGCGATCGCGCCGTCGAACGCCGCAATTATGTCATCGATCGTCTGGTCGAGAACGGCTGGATCAAGTCGGCCGATGCGGAGAAGGCGCGCAAGGAAACGCTGACCGTCACCGGCCGCGGCAGCCATGCCCACATTTTCGCCGGCGAGTATTTTGCCGAGGAAGTGCGCCGCGACATCCTCGAGCGCTACGGCGAGAAGAAGCTGTATGAAGGCGGCCTGTCGGTCCGCACCACGCTCGATCCCAAGATGCAGGTCATGGCGCGCAAGTCCATGGTCAATGGTCTCGTCAATTATGACGAGGCACGCGGCTGGCGCGGCGCGACCAACAAGATCGACATTTCCGGCGACTGGGGCGTGAAGCTCGCTGAAGTCAAATCGCTCTCCGACATTTCGCCGTGGAAGATGGCCGTCGTGCTCGACGTCTCCGACCAGTCGGCGCGCATCGGCTTCCAGCCCGGTCGCGAACTCGGCGGCGCCGTGTCCAAGGATCGCCAGACCGGTCTGATCTCGCTCGAAGGTGTGCGCTGGGCCAAGCCCGCGGCCGGTGCGACCCGCGGCAAGACTCCGACGGCGGTGTCGCAGGTGCTGGGCGCCGGCGATGTCATCTATGTCGATCCGCTGACCCAGAAGGATGGTTCGGTGATCGAGGGGCAATTCCGGCTGCGCCAGTATCCGGAAGTCTCCGGTGCCATGGTGGCCATGGATCCAAACACTGGCCGCGTGCTCGCGATGGTCGGCGGCTTCTCCTTCGACCAGAGCCAGTTCAACCGCGCCACGCAGGCCTATCGCCAGCCCGGCTCGTCGTTCAAGCCGCTGGTTTATTCGGCGGCAATGGACAACGGCTACACGCCATCGACGGTGGTGATCGACGCGCCGATCGAAATCGATCAGGGCTCGGGCAACGGTGTCTGGCGTCCTGAGAACTATTCGACCGGCAAATATTACGGCCCGACCACCATGCGCAACGCGCTGACGCGCTCGCTCAACACCGTGACGGTGCGTCTGGCGCAGGATGTCGGCATGCCGCTGATCGGCGAATATGCCAAGCGCTTTGGCGTTTACGACGAACTGCCGAATTATCTGTCCTACGCACTCGGCGCCGGTGAAACCACCGTCATGCGCATGGTCACGGCTTACTCGATGTTCGCCAATGGTGGACGCCGCGTGAAGTCGACGCTGATCGATCGTATCCAGGATCGCTATGGCCACACCATCTTCAAGCACGACCAGCGCGAATGCCGTGGCTGCGAGGCGCCGGAAGGCTGGAAGAACCAGCCCGAACCGCAGCTCGTCGATCGTCGCGAGCAGGTGATGGACCCGATGACGGCCTATCAGATCACGTCGATGATGGAGAGCGTGGTGCAGAGCGGCACCGCGACCGTCATGCGCGAGGTCGGCAAGCCGATCGCCGGCAAGACCGGCACCACCAATGACGAGAAGGATGCCTGGTTCGTCGGCTTCTCGCCGGATGTGGTGGTCGGCATCTATGTCGGCTACGACAAGCCACGTAATCTCGGCCGCGGCGGCACCGGTGGTGTGCTGTCGGCGCCAATCGCCAAGGACTTCATGAAACTGGCGCTGGCTGACAAGCCTGCGGTGCCGTTCAAGGTACCGGCCGGCATCAAGCTGATCCGTGTCGATGCCAAGACCGGCATGCGCGCCGGTCCGGGCGATACCGGCCGCACCATCCTCGAAGCCTTCAAGCCGGGCACGGCGCCGCCGGACAATTATTCGGTGATCGGCGTCGCCGATGGTGGCGGTGCGCAGCAGATTTCGCCGGATACGGATCGCACCTTCATGCGTCCGGGAACCGGTGGGCTGTATTGATCGGTAAACACAGTCCCTCATCCTGAGGAGCGGCCACTTGGCCGCGTCTCGAAGATGGCCGCAAGCTCAGAGCCAAGCGATCTCATGGTTCGAGACGGCGCTTTGCGCCTCCTCACCATGAGGGACGGAGCAGAGACGGGTTGAATAAGGCGGGCGCGGCGGTTACACACGCGCCCAACCAAACGGAATTTTCATGCGCGCTGAAATCGAACGCCTCGTAGAAGAGATTGAGCAGTCAGTCGGGCTGCTGAGGAGGCATCTTTGACGTCGATGCATCCACGGCACGACTCGCAGAGCTGAACGCTCTCGCCGAAGACCCCAATCTCTGGAACGATCCCCAGAAGGCTCAAAGACTGATGCAGGAGCGAACCTCGCTTGAGGATTCGCTGCAGGGCATCGGCAAGGTCACGCGTGAACTCGACGACAATGTCGAGATGATCGAACTCGGCGAGGCCGAGGGCGATGCGAGCATCGTGACCGAAGCCGAAAACGCGCTGAAGGCCTTGAAGAAGGAAGTGGCGCGCCGCGAGCTGGAAGCGCTGCTGTCTGGCGAAGCCGATCGTTTCGACACCTATCTCGAAGTCCATGCCGGCGCCGGCGGCACCGAGAGCCAGGACTGGGCCTCGATGCTGTTGCGCATGTATACGCGCTGGGCTGAAAAACACGGCTTCAAGGTCGAATATCTCGAAGAAACCCAGGGTGAAGAAGCCGGTATCAAGTCGGCGACCATCCAGATCTCCGGGCACAATGCCTATGGCTGGCTGAAAACCGAGGGCGGCGTGCATCGTCTGGTGCGCATCTCGCCTTACGACTCCAATGCTCGTCGGCACACCTCGTTCTCGAGCGTCGCGATCTTCCCGGTTGTCGATGACAGCATCAAGATCGACATCGCCGAATCCGATGTCCGCGTCGATACGATGCGGTCGGGCGGCGCTGGCGGTCAGCACGTCAACAAAACCGAGTCCGCCGTGCGTCTGACGCATATTCCGACCGGCGTTGCCGTGGTCTGTCAGGCCGGCCGCTCGCAGCACAAGAACCGCGCCCAGGCATGGGACATGCTGCGTGCGCGTCTCTATGAGATCGAATTGAAGCGCCGCGAAGAGAAGGCCGCCGCCGATCAGGCTGCCAAGACCGATATCGGCTGGGGTCACCAGATCCGCTCTTACGTACTGCAGCCGTATCAGATGGTGAAAGACCTTCGCACGGGCGTGCAGACCTCGGACACGTCCGGCGTGCTCGACGGCGATCTCGACGAGTTCATGGCCGCGACCCTGGCCCAGCGCGCCTTCGGCACCACGCCGGGCGCCATTGACGACGTGGACTAAACTCCGGCGACTGCGGCGTCTTGAAACAGAGACGTCGCAGTTCGTTCGCTTTCCTTCCGTATCTCCCTCGATATCATCCCCGTGCCGGAACATGACCGATGCCGCTGGATTGTCCCGGCGCGATCGCTCGTGGTGGCGTCAAATCAAGGGGTATGGGCATGATAAAAATCTTTCCAGTTCTCGCGATCGGCGTGGCCTTGATGGTCAGCGGCTGCGGCCGCGATCCCGGACCAAAGGGTGATCCGGGCGCGCAGGGTCCAGCAGGCCCACAGGGCGCGCAAGGCGTCCAGGGTGTGCCGGGCGCACAAGGGCAGGTCGGCGCGCAGGGGCCGCAAGGTCCGCAGGGCGCGCCAGGCGCCAAAGGCGAGAAGGGCGACAAGGGTGATAAAGGCGAGGCGGCTCCGGCCTTCCGCGCCGTGCAGGCCGATGGCGCGGTCACATGCGATGCGAGCGAGACGCTCGTCTCGGTACTGTGCCCGAGCGGCGGTGCACCGGACGGCGTGAAATGCGCGACGACGCCGACTGTCGGACTTTGTTTGAAGAAGTAGCTTGAGGTCGTAGGGCGGATGAGCCGAAGGCGTCATCCGCCGGCCGACTTCATGGTTCAAACTCCGCGGCGGATGACGCTTCGCTCATCCGCCCTACGTTCAACCCTTGCCGTCGCGTCGCCCGAATGATGGTGGTGCCGAGATCACCAGATAATACTCGCAGGCGCGCGTGGTGCGGTTCTCGAACCAGTGTTCGACATCCACCTCGAAATAAAGCGAGTCGCCTTCGTCGAGCACCGTCTCCGTGTCCTTGGTCTTGACGGTGACCTTTCCACGTGTGGCCAGAACATGTTTCGATGTGCCAGCGGGGTAGGCGGGCAACTCACCTGTCGAGGTTTTCGGCGGCAGGTGATGCAGCGCGACTTCGACGGACATTCCCGCCATCACCGGCGACAACAGGAAGCGTTCGAAGCCGGTTTCTGCGTCACGGAACACCGGCCGCTGGTCCTTGCGTACGATTGCAAAGGCGCGTCGCGGCCCGTCATCGTCTCCCATGAGAGACGAAAACGAGGTGTTGAGGGCCAGCGCAATGCGGCGAGCGACGCCGATGGTCGGGCTCTTCTCGCCGCGCTCGACCTTGGACAGCATCGCCCGGCTGACACCGGACTGTTTGGAGAGCTGCTCCAGCGTGAGTTCGGCTTCTTCACGCAATGTGCGGACCCGATCGCCGAATGCGCGGCTGACGGGGTCTTCACGTACGACCGTCCGTACCGCTGCCTTCGCCATATCGCGTGTCGCTCCATCCATAATAAAATCGATTCTACTTTAGGCTCGGTTTTGCGCGATGTCACATCCTGCGGGCCGAAATCAGTGGCGTCGGCTGCATGATCTTCAGGACTCGACGGCGTTAAGAGACGATTAGTCGCGTCTTCTAAAGAGGAAAAATGCGGAACCGGCCGCTTGCGTAAATCTCCCATCGAAGATAATCGTACCCATAGGAGACGCGGCGCGCCAGCCGCCCCAAAAGCGAATATCAGGAGGAAACCATGCACCTTGTCACATTCAGGCACGAAGGCCGGCTGACCGTCGGTATTGCGGACGAGGCGCTTTCTAAAGTCCAGCCGCTGCCGGCCACCGTCGCGCCGGACATGCTCACCCTGATCGCAAACTACGATAATCTGAAGGACAGCATTGCTGGTGCTGCCGGCGCAGCGCTGCCGATCGCCGGCCTTGAGCTGTTGGCTCCGATCCCGCGCCCGGCGCGAAACGTCTTCTGCGTCGGCAAGAACTATTTCGAGCACGCCAAGGAATTCGCAGGCAGCGGCTATGACTCCTCGGCCAAGGAAGTCGTGCCGGAATATCCTGTCATCTTCACCAAGCCGTCGAGCACGGTGATCGGGCAGGGCGCCGCGATCCCGCAATATCTCGATACGACCGACAGCACGGACTATGAGGGCGAACTCACGGTGATCATCGGCCGCGGTGGTCGTGGCATCAAGAAGGCCGACGCGCTCAAGCATGTGTTCGGTTACACGATCATCAATGACGTGACCGCACGCACGCTGCAGCACCAGCATCGCCAGTGGTTTATCGGCAAGGGCATCGACGGCTTCTGCCCGATGGGCCCGGCGATCATCACTGCAGACGCGATGCCGGATCCGACCAAGATGCATCTGAAGACATTCGTGAATGGCGAGCTCCGCCAGAACGCATCGGTCGCCGATCTCGTGTTCGACATCCCGACCCTGATCGAGACGCTCTCCGCCGGCATCACGCTGGAGCCCGGTGACGTCATCGCAACGGGCACGCCCGCCGGCGTCGGCCTCGGTTTCACCCCGCCGCGCTTCCTGAAGAAGGGCGATGTTGTGACGGTCGAAGTCAGCGGCATCGGACGGCTGGAAAATCCGGTCGGCTGATCGCCTGACGACCGCAATCAGGACGTATGGGGCGATCTCCGCCCCGTGCGCAAAACCCGCAAGCTTCGAGAACTCCACTTCTTATGGGAGTGGTACGTCCATCGACACACGCATCAGATGTGTTGCCGAATACAATAAACGGGAGATAACCATGAAGCGCCGTGATTTCCTTGCAGGCCTTGGCGGCCTGTCGACCCTTGCCTTGACCGGCCAGACTGCGCATGCGCAGGAAGCCTGGCCCAGCAAGAATATCAGCATGGTCGTGCCATTCCCCGCAGGCGGGCAGGCCGACATCGCTGCGCGCCCGATCGCGAACTACATGCAGAAAGTACTCGGCAAGGCCGTGATCATCGACAACCGCAGCGGTGCCGGCGGATCGCTCGGCAATGCGACTGTCGCACGCGCAGCGCCTGACGGGCACACGCTGCTGATGACGCTGTCGTCGCTCGCGGTGCTGCCGGAGTCGGATCGCATCTATGGCCGCCCGGTCGCTTACGAAGTCGATCAACTGCAGCCGGTGGCACGCGTGCTCGCGGATCCCACGCTGTTCGCCGTGCCGGCCAGCGCACCGTGGAAGACGATCCAGGAATTCGTCGCCGATGCCAAGGCGCGTCCTGGTGCGATCTCCTATGGCTCGTCTGGCCCTTTCGGTACGCTTCATGTCTCGATGGAGATGTTCGCGCTCGCAGCCGGCATCAAGATGCTCCACGTGCCGTATCGCGGCGCAGCACCTGCTGTCAGCGATCTTATCGGCGGTACGATTCAGGCGCTGGCCTCGGCCCCGGGCACGCTCAAGCAGCATGTCGATGCCGGCACGCTGCGCGTCCTCGCCAATTTCGGCGGCGAGCGTCTTGCGGCCTTCCCGGACCTGCCGACCTTCAAGGAGATCGGCTATCCCGATGTGGAGTTCTACATCTGGGCCGGCCTGTTCGCGCCGAAGGGGATGCCCGCGCCGGTCTTGACGAAGCTGCGTGACACCATGCGGGACGCGATGAAGGATCCGGAAGTGACCAAGGTCTTTGAGGCAGCCGGCAACATGCCCGCTTATCAGGACTCGGAAGCCTTTGCGGCCTTCGTGGCAAAGGACAGCGAACGTCTCGTTGCCACAGCCAAGAAGATCGGCAAGGTTTAACGAGACATGATCGTAGGGCGGATGCGCGAAGCGTCATCCGCCGGCCGATTTGATGGTGGAAACTCTGTGGCGGATTACGGCTTCGCCTCATTCGCCCTACGGCTTTTCCATCGCTCGTATCCCGTCGTAAACCGGCCGTTGTCCCGCTCACCGCCGTGCCATGCGGCGGTGACGGTGCCGTCGCCGGCTACCATGAATACCACGTCGAGCCCCGCCGAGCGGCGCAGGGTTTCGACGGCCTGTTGCGGCGTCTGCGCGATCGGACCGGCGACATTGAACGACGTGTTGACCGACAGCTCGACGCCGATATGGCGTCCGAGCGCTTTCAGATACGCGTGCGTGAGTGGATCGTCCTCGGCACGGACGATCTGGATGCGGCCGGTGCCATCAGCATGAATGACCGCCGGGATTTTTTCACGCGCATGCGGCCTCGATTGCGCCGTCAGCACCATGTAATTGTAGGCGTGGTAGTCAGCGTCTGACGCGCCATCCAGCAGATCGAAATATTCCAGCGCCGCTTCGCGGGTCGCCATCGGTGCCAGCGGGCGGATGGCTTCGCGATATTTGACGCGTTCGTTGAGACGTTCGCGCGTGGCTGCGTCGCAGGGATTGGCGAGGATCGAGCGATGACCGAGCGCGCGGGGGCCTGTTTCGGCCGCGCCCTGGTAAAGCGCGATAATGCTGTTTTGTGCGACGAGATAGCCCATCAGATCGGCGACGGCGTCGAGGCCGTCTGACGTCGAGATCTCGCCGATGATCTTTGAGTTGATGTCATCACCCCTGAGAACGGCTGCAATGTCCTGCGCCGCCGGTGCATCGCCACAATAGAACGCATGCGTCATCGGTGCACCCCGCGGCGCGCCGATGAGGTGCGCAAAGATCCAGGCCGCGCCGATGGTGACGCCGGGGTCGCCGGGCGTCGGCGGCATCCATAGATGCAGGCGCGTCTTGCGGCCTTGCTCGCGGGTGAACCACGCCTCGTCGAAATGTTCGAGCAATCGCATATTGCCGAGTGCGTTGAGTGCGACGCCGCCGGTCAGCACGACGCGATGTGCGGCCGTCTTGCGCAAGAGACCGGCGACGACATGGATCATCGCATCCTCGAACACCAGCTGCGTTGCTGCGGCCTTGTCGAGGCGATCCTGGGTATCGGGCCGGTGCTGGATGTCCTCGACGCGCAGCACCGCATCGGGATTCCACAATTGATCAGGCTTCAGCGGCGGGCCGAGAATGTCGATCAGCGGCTGCTTGTAGGGATGGTCGAACGGGTCGCAATACCAGTTGCCCACGGCGCGATTGAGCTTGATCTCGCCGTCAGGGCCGAAGTCCAGCACCTCGCGCAGGCGCGCATAATAGGGGTTGCTGGCGCGATCCATATCCCCCCAGGCGGCAGCGCCCATATAGCGGCCCTCGCTGGAGAGCCATGTCCAGCCGCCCTGGGTGGAGGAGATCACGCTGTAGAAAGCGCCGAGGGAGTCGAAGACACTGTCGTTGCAATACAGTTTCGTGATCGTGCCGCCCTGCGCCACATAGGTCGAGACCGAGCCAAGATCGCCGGTGCCGTCGAGCACGGCGATTGCCACGGGCTCGTCATCAGGGAAAGGCGAGGCGGCAAACGAGAACCATGCATGATTGTCGTGATGCGGCATCATCAAGAGCGGGACGCGCGCGGACAGGCCGAATTGCTTGCGCAGCAGCTTTGGCGTCCGCGTCATCTGTTCGAGGCGCTTGGCATCGAAGCTGACGGAATTTTTCGTGCGTAGCAGTTTCAAACCGTCGGGAAACTCCTCCACGATGCTGCGCACCAGCGTGCCGACGAGATCAGGATAATCCCAGCTTGTCAGCCACGCATCGATATCAGTGACGTCTTTGCCCATCGCGCGGAGCGTGCCGCGCATCGCATCCAGCGCTGCGCGTGGATATTGCGTGGTATGCTTGTCGCCGGAGAACCGCTCTTCTTCATTGTTGACGATCAGGCGCGGGCCGTGGTCCTGCGTGACCTCGACCAGCGCAACACCGGAATTGTGCGTGCCGGGCAATCCCAGGCCGGCGAGATAGACGGTTTCGCCGCGCGCCAGTTTGGCACGCAGTTCATCAATGCGACGAACCGTGAAGTGGCTGTCATTGGCGTGAAAGCCTGCCAGCGACATCACCCATGTCGTCAGCCGTCGCGTGGCGCGGAAGCAGAACCGGCCGAGGCGGGGATAGCGGGGACCAATGCGTCGGGGGGATGTCACGCGGGCGACCTCGATGGGTTTCGATGTCGCTTCAATCACATCGCGGGCAGGCCAACAATGCCCGTCAGTGTCTCAGCTGGCGCTGAGACGAACGCCTGCGCGCAAGAACTTCTGCGGATCGACGGCCTCGCCATCGATGCGGGTTTCATAATGCAGATGCGGACCGGTGGAGCGGCCGGTGGAGCCGACCTGGCCAATCACCTGGCCGATCTTGATGGTGTCGCCGACCTTCACCTGGATCACCGACATATGGCCGTAGCGGGTCGAAAGGCCGTTACCGTGGTCGATCTCGACCATCTTGCCGTAGCCGCCGGCATAGGCTGCGGAGACGACGCGGCCATTGGCTGTGGCGCGGATGGGATCGCCGGTGGAGCCGCGGAAATCGAGGCCGGCATGCATGGCCGGGCGGCCGAGGAACGGATCGCTGCGCACACCGAAACCGGATGAGAATTCGACGGTGCCGACGACGGGCTTGCGATAGGGCACCTGTGCCATGGTGCGATTCAGCTTGTCCATCTGCGAGCGGGTGAGTTGCAGGCGATAGAGCTGGCGCTCGAACGGGTCCGCATTGGCTGAGAGTTTGACCGGAATATACGGCCCGCCCATCCCGCCACGCGGTGCGGCGGCCTCCAGCTTGGCCATGTTGAGGCCGAGATCCGCGATGGCGCCGCGCATGCGGCGGACCTTGGAGTCGATGGCTTCTTCCGTCGAGCTCAAAGCCGCGAGCTGCTTGCTTTCGACGCGATCGAGCGAGGCCTGCAGGCGGTCGATCACATTGTCGGCGCCACCAAGCTTGGCGACCTGGGTCTGCGGCGGCGCTGCCAGAACGGGCGCGCGTGATTCCAGCCGCGCTTCGCGGTCCGGCGGTGCAACGAATGTGACGGTGTCGCTGATCGGCGAGGGCCTGGGCATCGAATTCGTGTCGAGCGATGCGCCGCGACCGGGAGCTTTCGTCGGCGGGATCGAACCGGTGACCGACAGGTCGGGCACACTGCCGAGCGCGCTGGCGCGGGATTCCAGCTGGTTCTGGCGACGCAGCACCTGTTCGAGCTTCTTGTCGAACTGCTCCTGATCCAGCATCTGGCGGCTGGTGGTGCGGTCGATCTTGGCGCGCAGCTCGGCGATGCGGTCCTCATAGGCGTATTGCATATCGGCCTGACGGGCGATCAGCTTGGTCAGCACGTCGTCGCGAAATGCGAAATAAGTGGCAGTGGCGGCCGACCAGGCGCCAAGCACGGTCACCGTGCCGACGACAATCCAGAACACCACGGGCCCGATACGAACCTGCTTGCCACGATGCGCGATCGTGTAGTCGCTCTGCCGTGTGGCCATGGAGGCTGGCGGCTTGGCGGGGGCGACGCGGCGCGGTTGAGGCCGTCCGTGGTCGTGAGCGTGGTGCTGAGGGTACTCGGCATATTGGACAGGACGGTTCGACATCAGCACTCCCGCGCCCGCCGGGAGACTCGTCGGCGGGCTCAACTACGGGAGGGATTTGAGCCGGGCATGGTTAATTCCAGCTAAATGACATCCATCAATTTGGAAATGGGTTAATGCCGCAATGTTTCGGCCAGCACCGCATCGGCGTGCCCGTCCACTTTCACATTGCGCCATGCCTTGATGACCTTGCCGTCGCGGCCGATCAGCACCGTGCTGCGAAGAACACCTTCGAACGCCTTGCCGTACAACTTCTTTTCGCCCCATGCGCCATAGGCCGTCAGCATCGTCTGCTTGTCGTCCGAGAGCAGCGGCATACCGAGTTCGTATTTGTCGCGAAACTTCTCCTGGGCCTTCAGCGGATCGGCGGAGACACCGAGCACGGCGGTGTCGGCAGTCTCGAAGTCGGCGGCAAGGCGGGTGAAGTCGATCGCTTCCTTGGTGCAGCCGGGGGTGCTGGCGCGTGGATAAAAGAAAATCACCAGCTTGCGACCTGCGTAGTCCGACAGGGCGACGGTCGCGCCGCCATCGCGCGGCAGCTTGAAGGCGGGCGCCTTCTTGCCCTCCATCGGGTCAGTC
Organism: Tardiphaga sp. GW821-FHT12E02; assembly: GCF_058807155.1. Taxonomy (NCBI): domain Bacteria; kingdom Pseudomonadati; phylum Pseudomonadota; class Alphaproteobacteria; order Hyphomicrobiales; family Nitrobacteraceae; genus Tardiphaga; species Tardiphaga sp. GW821-FHT12E02. Next base: position 3,895,520 of record NZ_JBXAQK010000001.1, on the reverse strand, counting down.
GTCGCCGTTTTCGCTGCTTTGGCCATTGAGCCGTCCCTTCGTCATCCGCGTTTCGTATGGCCGTCTTATCTGAGGCTGGCGAACGGCTCCATGGTCGAAATCCGGCGTCGGTGTTGCGACGAGGCGGATGGCCGCAGCGGGACGCCATCCGGGCCATTGATCCGGGTGCGCGGCAGGTCATCCGACTGTCCGGCTTTCGAGGGATTCTCGCGCAATTTCTTGCACATACGCCTTCCTTTCGTCGCTTTCGGACGGTCACTGTGGTTGAATTGCAGGCGTGCTTCGCGGAGCCTCCGGGGTGACGGTGCGGTGCAAAAGCACTGGTCGCGCTGTATGCTGACCAAAGGATTCGAAACGATACACGTTGCCCGCGCCCATAGGTTTTCCATCGTGGGCTGCAACGACCACGACGAGCTAGTATTCACATTCGGGATTGGCAGTCCTGCCGGCAGTTGGGCGTTCGTCACAGATCGATGCAAACTGTCGGTAGCGATCGATCTCGCAATCAGCGCCACCCCTGAGAGGCCCGGCACCTAGAGGACATGGCAAAGAGCAAGCCACCCGCAGCGCCTCGTCCGCGCGCCGATGACCGGTCCACGCAGTGGGACGATTCCGAATGGGATCGCCAGCACTATGCGGCTGGCCATGACCGTGCGCGTAAATTGCTGTCGCCGAAATCCTCGATCTGGCACCGCCTCGGTGATCGCTTCCGGTCGCGCGGCGGACATCGGCCCCGCGGTCGTTGGGGTAAGCGCATCGTCACGGTCTTTGGTGGTCTGTTTATCGTCTCTGCCGTCTGCTTCGCGGTGTTGTGGTGGCGGCTCGGCGCCGGCCCGATCAATTTCGACATGGCCACACCATGGCTGGCAGATGCGATCCAGGACAATATCGGCGAAGGGAATACCGTCGAAATCGGCGGAACCCAGATCGAACGCGCTGGCCGCGTCCGCATGGCCGTGCGCATTCGCGACATCGTCGTGCGTGATCGGGACCGCGCCGTCATCGCCAGCGCGCCGAAAGCCGAAGTGAAGATTTCCTTCGCGTCTGTTCTGATGGGACGCATGCGGGCCGAGAGCCTCAATCTGGTCGATGTCGCGCTCGCCGTGCGCATCACGCCGGACGGGCAGGTGACCGTCTCGACCGGCACTAATGAGAGGCCGATCGCCACCGGCATGGCATCGCCACGCGTGCCTGGTGCCTGGCTCGGTCCGGCCAAGCAACCGGAACTCACTTTCCCGCGCCAGCCGCAGCCGCCAGTCGTGCAGGTTCAGCCGGCACCGGGCGCGACGCCTGCGCCGCGCGAGGCACCCTCGGGCATTCTCGCCGGTCTCGACTGGCTGGATACGCTGACGCTGTCGGGGCTTGATGGCCAGAACCTCAACGAGGTCGGTCTCAAGAATGGCCGGCTCGTCGTTGATGACCAGCAGCGTGGCAACAAATGGGAGTTCAACAACATCTCGCTGAGCCTGCGGCGGCCGAGCGGCGGCGGCGTCGCGCTCACGGTCGGCGAGGGCGGCAAGGCGCCGTGGTCGCTTGGCGTCAATATCGGCGCCCCCAGCAACGGCGTGCGCTCGGTTGATTTGAAGGCGGACAAGGTCTCGACCAAGAACATCCTGCTGGCGCTGCGGATGAAGGATCTCACTTACAGCGCCGATATCCCGCTGACGGGCGAACTCAGGGGCGAGATCGGCCGCGATGGGGTGCCGACCTATTTGCGCGGCAAGCTGACGGCCGGCGCGGGCGATATCATCGACAATGATACGCCCGACTATCCAATGCCGATCGACAGCGCCGAGATAAGCTTCGAATGGGACGCCGGCCGCCGCGTTTTGCTGGCGCCGTTCAAGGTCATTTCAGGTGCAAACCGCGTGACGCTGCTGGCCCATGTGGAGCCGCCGAACGGTACGTCGAATGCGTGGCAGGCAGGTTTGAGTGGCGGCACCATCGTGCTTGGTGGCCGCACGCCCAGCGAAGCACCACTGATCTTCAATAACATCTCCATTCGCGCCAAATTCGATCCCGACAATCGGCTGGTGTCGCTGACCCAGGCCAATATCAGCAATGGTGAACTCGGTGTCGCCGGCACCGGCAGCGTCGATTACGCGGGCGAGCCGCGGATGAAGCTCGGCTTTGCCGGCACGCCCATGAACGCCTCGGCGCTCAAGCGCATGTGGCCGATCCTGATTGTGCCCGAGGTGCGCGAATGGGTGATCGAGCGTATCGAGGCGGGCAATCTGCAGCGCATCGAGATCGGCGTGAATTCGCCGACCAAGAATCTCACGCGTCGCGGTCCGCCGATTCCGGATGACGGTCTGAATGTGTCCATCATCGCCAATGATGTCTCGCTGCGACCGGTGGACGGTTTGCCTGCGGTGCATGACGGTGATCTGCGCGCACGGATTACCGGCCGCACCGCAACGGTGACGATCAGCCAGGCCAATGTGGATACGCCCGGCGGCCGCAAGCTCAACCTGAGCGACGTCGTATTCGAAGTGCCGGACATGGCGCCAAAGCCGTCGCCGTCGCGCATCCGTTTCAAGCTCGACGGACCCGCGCCCGGCGTCGTCGAGGTGCTGAATTCCGATCGCTTGAGCGAAGCCTCCGGCAACATGCTCGATCCCAATGCCATCAAGGGCAATGTGACCGCACAGGTCGCCATGGGCATGCCGATCCAGCACGAACTCACCAAGGCTGACACGACCTACAACGTAACCGCCGATCTCAAGGATTTCTCCGCCGACAAGCTGGTGATGAACCAGAAGGTCGAAGCCAATACGCTGAAGATCGCCGCCAACAATCAAGGCTATCAGGTCCGCGGCGACATCAAGATCAACGGCCAGTCGGGACAACTCGATTATCGCAAGCCGACCGAGGGCGATGCGGATGTGCGTCTCAGCGCGACATTGGACGATGCCAGCCGAGCACGCATGGGCGTCGATCTCGGTACTGCCGTCGTTGGCGCGCTGCCGCTGAAGTTGAACGGCAAGATCGGCAGCGGCGATCGTGACAGCAAGTTCAATATCGAAGCCGACCTGACGCCCCTGAAGCTCGACAATCTGTTGCCGGGCTGGGCCAAGGTTGCCGGCAAGTCGGCGAAGGCTGCGTTCAATGTGGTGAAGAAGGGGGACTCGACGCGTCTCGAAGACATCACGGTTGATGGCGCCGGTGCCACGATCAAGGGATCGGTCGAACTCGATCAGAATGGCGATCTGGTCAACGTCAATTTCCCGACCTATTCGCCCTCCGAAGGCGACAAGACCTCGATCAGGGCCGAACGCGGCAATGATGGTGTTCTCAAGGTCACCATGCGGGGTGACGTGTTCGATGGGCGCGGCTTCCTGAAAGGCGCGATGTCTGGCGGCAAGGAACCGGACACCAAGAGCAAGGCCAAGACGGTCGATTTCGATATCGACGTCAAACTGGGCGCTGTCGCAGGCTTCTATGGCGAGGCCGTGCGCAGCGTCGATGCCAAGGTCTCGCGCCGCAATGGTACGATCTCGAAATTCGCGCTGACCGGCAAGCTGGGCCGTGACACACCGCTCACGGGCGACATGCGCGGCAAGTCGCAAGGCGCCGGGCGCGATGTCATCTTCATCGAAACCAACGATGCTGGCGCGTTCCTGCGCGTGACCGACACCTATTCGAAAATGTTCGGCGGCCAGCTCGCGCTGGCAATGGACACGCCTTCCACGGACACCCGTCCGAAGGAAGGCCTGATCAATGTGCGCAACTTTACGGTCAAGGGTGAAGCGTCGCTCGAGCGCGTTGCTGCGTCCGGTGGTCCGCCCGGCGCGCAGAACAGCGGCATCGCGTTCACGCGCTTACGCGCGGAATTTGTCCGGCAGAACGGCCTCATGACCGTGCGCGAAGGCCTGGTGCAGGGGCCATCGGTCGGTGCGACCATCGAGGGCAATATCGACTACAACGCCAATCAGGTGCGCATGAGCGGCACCTTCGTGCCGATGTATGGGCTGAACAATATGTTCGGCCAGATCCCGGTGGTCGGCCTGTTTCTAGGTGGCGGCAGCAATGAAGGCCTGTTCGGCGTGACCTATGAAGTCGTCGGTACGCCCGGGGCGCCGGTACTGCGCGTCAATCCGCTGTCGGCCATCGCACCGGGAATTACGCGAAAGATTTTCGACTTCAGTACAGGCAAGCAGAACAACTCTGTCGAGTTTCCGAACCAGAACAATAATAGCAATTGATCGCGCAGCGTCGGCAGGCGCACGAAGTCAGTCAGCTATTTGAAGTCTCAGTCTTGAAGCGCTCGATGCATGCCAGAATTGTCGCTGCGGTTTCGGGCCGCCGGTTCAGGCACCGCGATGTTGGGCCTGCAACGACGAGCGACAGCCGTCGGTGATTGACCGGCAGGGGCACTGCGACGCCTGCGAGATCTGCAATATATTCTGCCGAACTCTGATGGTAGCCGCGCGTGGCCGCTTCATTGAGCGATGTTTCGATTGCCTCAACTGAGCAAGGTGTCGTGTCCGAAAACGGCTCGAACCTGATCTTCCGATAGATCGCGCGCCGTTCTTCGGGCGTTTGCTGCGCGAGAATCGCGCGGCCGACGGAGCTCGCATAAACGGGGACCCGATCGCCGATTTGTGCGAAATAGCGCACCGAATGTGAGCATTCGACCACATCGAGGAAGATCGCGTTGGTGCCCGCGAGTGCGGCGATGGCAGTGGTCTCGCCGGTCTTGTCGGCGATCTCCAGCACCAGCGCATGCACGGCGTCCGGCAGCGGCTCGGCTTCGGCGACGGTGCGGGCGAGGGTGAGCCAGCGGGGGCTGGGATAATAGCCGTTGCGCGCGCGGGGCTCGTACAGCCAGCCTTTGTCGGCAATCGTGCCGACGAGATTGAAGGTGCTGGAGCGCGGCCAGCCGAGGTCGTCGGAGATCTCCGCCAGCGTCGCCGGCCGTTTGCGACGCGCGAAATACTCCATCAATTCCAGAACATTGGCTGCCTGCCTGACCAGCATCGAATTGGTTCTTCCCTGAGGGCAACCCGGCTTCTGGGCGCCTGCATCACTGCACGTTCTGGTTGGCTCCGTTACGCCAAATGGCCTTTGGAAGCCATCTGGACAGGTTCGGAGCGTCTTGACATCTAATTCATGTATAGGTCTTATGAATTCATAAACAAGAATTTTTGAGCGACGACGGGGTAGCCGCTGCGTCGCCGATTTCGGTCAGGGGAGGAATAATGACCATTCGCAGTACACTTGCCGTATCCGTGCTGGCGCTGTCACTCGGCGCTCTGTCGGCGCCGATGGCGTCGGCTCAGACGCCCGTGAAGCTCGGCGTGCTCGCCGACATGTCCGGCATTTTCTCGGATATCGGCGGCATGGGCTCGTTCGAGGCCACGAAGATGGCCGTCGAGGATTTCAACAAGCTGCCCGGCGCCGACAAGTTCAAGGTCGAGGTCGTCCAGGGCGATCCGCAGAACAAGCCCGACATTGCGCGTAACATTGCGCGCAAGTGGTACGAGACCGAAGGCGTCGATGTGCTCGTCGATATCCCGACCAGCGCCACCTCGCTTGCCGTTGCGCCGCTGACTGCTGAGCTCAACAAAGTCGCGCTGTTCACCGCATCGGGCACATCGGACCTTACTGGCAAGGCCTGCACGCCGAACTCGGTGCACTGGACCTACGACACCTGGGCACTGGCGCACGGTACGGCCGATGCCATGACCAAGGCCGGCGGTAAGGACTGGTTCTTCCTCACGGTCGATTTTGCGCTGGGTGCTTCTCTTGAACGCGATGCCACCGCGGTCATCAATGCCAATGGCGGCAAGGTGCTCGGCAGCATCAAGCATCCGACGGATTCCAACGATTTTGCGTCCTATCTCCTTCAGGCACAGGCATCGAAGGCCAATGTCATCGCGCTCGCCAATGCCGGCGGCGACACCATCAAGGCGATCAAGCAGGCATCGGAATTCGGCATCGTTCAGGCCGGTCAGAAGCTCGCGGCGATGCTGATGTTCATCTCCGACGTGCACTCGCTCGGCCTCAGCACCGCGCAGGGCCTGCAACTCACCGAAGGCTTCTATTGGGATCTCAACGACAAGACCCGCGAATTCGGCGAGCGCTTTGCGAAGCGCAATAACGGCCGCTATCCCAGCATGAACCAGGCCGGCGCCTATTCAGCCGCGCTGACTTACCTCAAGGCCGTCGCCAAGGTCGGCTCGCCGAAGGACGGCGTCGCCGTCGTCAAGGCGATCCGCGAGATGGGCACGTTCGACGATCCGCTGTTCGGCAAGACCACGCTGCGTGAGGACGGCCGCGTGCTGCACGACATGTATCTGCTGCAGGTCAAGAAGCCGGCTGAATCGAAGAAGCCCTATGACTACTACAACGTCGTGGCGACGATCCCGGCCGAGACCGCCTTCCGTCCGCTGAAGGACGGTGGCTGCCCGCTGATCAAGTAACGTCTCTTACTCCCGAGACTTAGGACTCCCAAGACTTGGACGCGCAGGTGCCGGTAACCCCGCGCTGCGCGTTCTTTTTTATCTTCGTAACCACCACAAGAAGGACAAAACCATGCGTCTCGCCAATAAACTCGCCGTCATCACCGCTGCCGCGTCCGGCATGGGCCGCGCCGGTGTCGAGCTGTTCCTCAAGGAGGGCGCGAAGGTCGCAGCGGTGGACGTCAATGCCGAGGCGCTGACGCAGCTCAAGGCCGACATGAAGGCCAAGGGTTTTGACCTCATCACCATCCAGGCGGATCTGTCGAAGACCGACGAGATGAAGAGCTCGATCGATGACGCAGCGACGGCGCTTGGCGGTGTCGATATCCTGTGGGCGCATGCCGGTACACCCGGTCCGGCCGGTGTCGAAAATCTCGACCTCAAGGCCTATGAATTCGCCATGGCGCTCAACGTCACGTCGGCCACAATCGGCGCGGGTGAGGTGGTCAAGCATATGCGCAAGCGCGGTGGCGGTTCGGTGATCTTCACGTCGTCGGTGTCGGGCATGGTCGGCTCGATGATGAGCCCGATCTATTCGGCGGCGAAGTTTGCCGTGGTCGGCCTCACCAAGTCGCTCTGCCAGACATTTGCGCCCGACCAGGTTCGCGTCAATGTGATCTGCCCCGGTCTTGCCGATACGCCGATGAAGCTCGGTTTCACCGGCCGTTCGGGCATCGCGGCTGAAGCTGCGGCCAATGAGACCAAGCTGCTCACCGCCGTGCCGATGGGTCGTCTGTGCAAGGCGGAGGACGTGGCGAATGCCGCGCTGTGGCTGGCGTCGGATGAGTCGACCTTCGTCACCGGCGTGGCACTGCCGGTGGATGGCGGCTTCACCGCGCGCTGATCTCCGCGACCTCACCAAACAAAAAAGGGCGCGGTCAGCGATGACCGCGCCCTTGGCTTTGCGAGAGTTGGATCAAGCAGCGCGAACGCCGGCCAGGAACGTGTTCACTTCGCCGGTGAGCTGCTCGGCCTGCTTCGACAGACCCGAAGCGGCGCTCAGCACCATGGTCGCGGCATTGCCGGTCTCATGCGCCGCATTGGTGACGCCGCCGATATTCGTTGTGACGTCCTGAGTTGCCTGCGCAGTCTGGGTGACGTTGCGGGCGATCTCGGCAGTCGCTGCACCTTGTTCCTCGATGGCCGAGCCGATCGTGGTGGCGATGGCGCTGACTTCCTCGATGGTCGTGGTGATGCCCTGGATCGCCTCGACGGCTTCCTTGGTTGCACCCTGGATCTGCGCGATGCGGGTGCTGATTTCCTTGGTGGCGCTGGCGGTCTGGCCGGCGAGGCTCTTCACCTCGGTGGCGACCACCGCGAAACCTTTACCGGCATCGCCGGCGCGGGCGGCTTCGATGGTGGCGTTAAGCGCCAGCAGATTGGTCTGGGCGGCAATGGTCGAGATCAGTTCGACCACGTCCTCGATCTGCTGCGCTCCTTCGGCCAGCGCACGGACGATGCTGTCGGTGCGGCGCGCGCTCTCCACCGCATGGGTGGTGATCTTGGCCGATTGGGCCATCTGGCGCGCGATCTCCGAGATCGATGATGACAGTTCTTCAGCCGCGGCAGCGACGGTCTGAACACGCGTGCTGGCCTGCGTGGCGGCGGTGGAGACCACGCCGGCCTGATCATTGGTGCGGGCCGCGGTGCCGGACATCGACTGCGCGGTGGCTTCCAGTTCGGTCGAGCCCGAAGCCATCAGGCCGACGAGCTGGCCGACCGAGGCATCAAACCTGTCGGCAAGCGCAATCAGCGCATCGCGCTTCTCGGCTTCACTGCGCTGTTCAAGCGCGGCCTGCTCGGCCTGCAGCGTGCGGGCGGTCAGCGAGGTCTGGCGCAGCATTTCCAGCGTCTCGGCCATGCGGCCGATTTCATCGCCGCGATCGGTTTCGGCCACGTTCTGGTCGAGGGCGCCATTGGCGATCTCATGCATGCGGGCCTGCAGGCGGCGCAGTGCGCCGAGGATGTCGCTGGCGATCAGCCAGGACAGCAAGGCCATCACGCCAAGCACGGCGGCGCCCAGCGAGCCGAGACGGATGAGCAGGGCGCGGAAGTCGGAGTCGAGGTCGTCGATATAGAGACCCGTCGAGAATGTAATGTCCCAGGGCGCGTAGTGCCGGGCAAAGACCATCTTTGCCGTCGGCTCGGTCTGGCCAGGGCGCGGATAGAGATAATAGGTCGTGCCGCCATTCACGCTCTGCTTGCCGGCGTCGATGATCGCTTTCGAGATCAGCACGCCGTTGGAATCCTTGGCGCCGGTGAACTTGTCTTCGAGCTTGGTATTGCCGGCATTCACCAGCAACACGCCGTCAGGCTTGTAGGCGACGAGATAGCCCTGCTTGTTGCCGAAGAACATGTTCTTGGCGAGCTGGCGATATTGCATCTGAGCGTCGGCCAGCGTCAGCTTTCCGGCGGTGATCTGCTCCTGCATGCTCTCCGCCATGCCGACCATGAGATCGACGCCGGTGTGGAGCTGCTCCATGCGGTCTTCCTGCATGCGCTTCTGACTGAGCGATGCAGCGACTGCGATGACGGCGCAGATCGACGCGGCGGAGACCAGCACCATGCTGGTGAGCTTGGTGCGGATCGTAAAACGGCTGAGCAAACTCATGGCGACCTCAAGGAAGGGCAGAACTGGCATTCTTGTACCAGCGAGTCGCTTATCAATCGTGAATCGTGAGGTACTCAACTTGTTCGCGCGGCGAACGCGGCCAATGTCAGTTGCGCAGCGCCGGCACAACGAGAAATGGGATCATGCCGAGCACGACGCTGATGAGCGCAAAGGCGAGCAGTGAGTTGTAGCTCTGCGTCCAGTCATGCAGAAGACCTCCGCTCCACGAGCCCAACGCGCCGCCAAGGCCGCTGCCGAAGGTAATGGCGCCATAAATCGTCCCAACGCGCTTGCCGCGAAAGATCTTCATCGCTGTTGCGGAGAGGAGGGGGCCGCGCGAGCCGATCATGCTGCCGAAGCAGATCACGAAGCCGGTGAGCAGGATGTAATTTGGATACCATTGCAGCAGCCACAGCATGGCGATGCCGAGCAGGGAGCAAGAATAGCTGAACAGGATCGACGGTCGCCGCCCGATCACGCCGTCCAGCCAGCTGATGCCGATCATGCCGCACAGGAGCGCGATGCCGCTGAAGCCCCATGCGGTCGCCGCCTGCAGTGGTGGAAAGCCTGCATCGACCAGATAGGCCACGACCTGTGGCGTGATGGCGTACATGCCGATGGCAGTGAAGAAGAACGTGCCGAATAGAGCCCAGAAGGCGTGATGGCGCATCGCCGACAGCAGCGTCCAGCCTTCGTCGATCAGATCGTCGCCGCCCTTTTGCTTCTCAAGATGCGGCGAGCCAGCACTGAACTTGCGCCAGGGGAAGAACAGCAAGGGCACCATCAGCGCAAGCGCCGCAAAGCCGAATACACGATAGGTGCCGCGCCAATCCAAATGATCGATCAGCAACTGGGCGAGCGGGAGCATGATGAGGACGCCGGCGCCGGTGGCCGAATAAACGACCGACATCGCCGTCGGCAGACGTTTGCCGAACCAGCGCCCCAGCATCAGTGCATTCGGCACATTGCCGATGCAGGCCACGGCGAAGCCGAAGCACAGCCCCATCGTGAGCTGAAATTGCCAGAGTTGTTGTGAATATGCGGCGGCGAGCAGGGAGCAGCCGAGCACGGCGAGGCCCGTCAGGAAAACCGTTCGGGGGCCCGACCGATCGAACAATCGCCCGACTAACGGAGACGACAGTCCGACACAGAGCGCCGTGAGCGAATAGATCGACACGACGTCGCCGCGATCCCAGCCGAAGGACTGCGACACCGGCAGCAGAAAAACCGTAAAACTCTCCTGTAGCCCGCGGCCAAACAGCGAGAGTGTAAAACAGAGACCGAGGACGGTCAGTCCCGTCCGTTGGGACGACTTCAAATCCATCGGGCGCTCTTCTTCCACGGCGATTGCGATGGCGTCATGGGACGCGCTTCGCTCGCCATGGACAAGTGCGCTGGATGAATACGGCTATGCAGAAGGCCGTAGGATGGGTTGAGCGCAGGCGCGTAAGCGCCGGAGTGATAACCCATCGGCGGAGCCTGCCGCAGCGAAAGGCAGCATGGGTTTTCGCTTCGCTCAACCCATCCTACGACAGCGTCTTATTCCGGCTTCAGCAAAATATGCCGCTTCTTGCCGAGAGAGAGCTTGATGAGGCCCTCCGGCGTCAGCTGATCCGGGGTCAGCAACATCTTCTCATCATTGACGGCAACGTCATTGACCCGCAATCCGCCGCCTTTGATCTGGCGGCGCGCTTCGCCGTTCGAGGCGACGAAACCGGCATTCACGAAGGCTGCGAGAACGCCGATTCCGGCATCCAGCTCGGCACGCGGAATATTGACGGTCGGCAGACTCTCGGCCAGCGCGCCTTCTTCAAAGGTTTTCCGCGCGGTCTCGGCGGCGGCGTTTGCCGCATCGCGGCCGTGCACGACAGCGGTGGCTTCCGTCGCGAGGATCTTCTTAGCCTCGTTGATCTCCGAACCGCCGAGTGCTGCGAGCTTCGTGATCTCGTCGAGCGGCAGCCGCGTGAATACCTTCAGGAAGCGGCCGACATCGGCGTCTTCCGTATTGCGAAAGTATTGCCAGAAGTCATACGGGCTGAAGAGGTCGCCATTGAGCCAGACGGCGCCGGAGGCCGACTTGCCCATCTTCTCGCCGGAGGATTTGGTCAGCAGCGGCGTGGTCAGTGCATAGAGCTGCGGGCCGCCCATGCGGTGGCTGAGATCGACGCCATTGATGATGTTGCCCCACTGGTCCGAGCCGCCCATCTGCAGGATCGTGCCATAACGGCGGTTGAGCTCCGTAAAATCGTAGCCCTGCATGATCATGTAGTTGAATTCGAGGAAGGACAGCGACTGGTCGCGGTCGAGGCGCAGTTTCACACTGTCGAAGGACAGCATGCGGTTGACCGAGAAGTGCCGGCCGACATCGCGCAGGAATTCGACATAGTTCAGCTTCAGCAGCCAGTCGGCATTGTTGACCATCAGCGCGTCGGTCGGGCCGTCGCCATAGGTCAGCATCTTGCCGAAAATCTTCTTGATGCCCTCGATGTTCTCCGCAATCTTTTCGACGGTCAGCAGGCTGCGCTGGTCGTCACGGAACGAGGGATCGCCGACCATCGAGGTGCCGCCGCCCATCAGCGTGATCGGGCGGTGCCCGGTCTGCTGAAACCAGTACAGCATGGTCACCGAGATCAGGTTGCCGATATGCAGGCTGGTCGCGGTGGCGTCATAGCCCACATAAGCCGTGACCGGTCCCTTGAGGCAGGCAGCATCCAGCGCGGCCGCGTCGGAGACCTGATGGATCAGGCCGCGCTCGTGCAGCACATTGAGGAAATCGGACTTGTAGGTGGTCATCGGTTCGGGACTCGGGTCTGAAGGTTTTACGCCGCTTCAACGCATCGGCGGCATGCTGGCGGTGGTTAGGCCGTGCCAGAGTGCCGTTAGGTATAAGATTGGGCGGTTCGGCACAAGTTTGGACCGGAATTCAGGGGATTTTGCGTGACCAAGGCGCTGTGGGCGATCGGGCTGATGAGCGGAACCTCAATGGACGGGGTGGACGTCGCCATGATCGAGACCGATGGCGAGCGGGTCCTGGCTTTCGGCCCATCCGGTTATCGGCCCTATAGCGAGGCCGAGCGGGCTCTGTTGCGACAGTCACTGAGCAATGCGGTTGGCTTGGCCGATCGCAATGCGCGGCCGGGCGTGCTGGCCGAAGCCGAGCGGGTGGTGACGGCCGCCCATGCCGAAGCGGTCGAGGCCTTCCTGTCCGCTCATGACATTGCGCGCGAAACTGTCGATCTCGTTGGCTTCCATGGCCAGACCGTTTTGCACCGGCCTGCCGATCGCCTGACCGTGCAGATCGGCGATGGCGAGGGACTGGCGGCACGTCTGGGCTTGCCCGTGGTCTACGACATGCGTGCGGCCGATGTTGCCGCGGGCGGGCAGGGGGCGCCGCTGGTCCCGGTCTATCACCGTGCGCTGGCGCGGGGGCAGGGTCGCAGTGGACCGTTGATTGTGGTCAATATCGGCGGTGTCTCCAACATCACCTATATCGATGGCGATGAGGTGCTGATTGCTTGCGACACTGGTCCCGGTAATGCGCTGCTCGATGATTTCGTGTTTCAAAACACAGGGCGACCGTTCGATGCTGCTGGTGCGCTCGCAGCGCAAGGGCAGGTGGACGAGGCGTGGGTCGTTCAGGCGCTGCAGAATCCGTTCTTCAGCGTGTCGCCTCCGAAGTCGCTCGATCGCAACCACTTTGCAGCTCTGAGTGTCACGGGCAAATCGTCGAGCGATGGCGCCGCTACGCTCACAGCTTTCACCGCCGCAAGCATCGCAGCGATTGCTCCGCTGCTGCCGAAGCCGCCGCATGTATTTATCGTGGCCGGGGGCGGGGCTCGCAATCCGACATTGCTATCGATGCTCGGTGACCGCATCGCGCCAGCGTTGGTCGAGAGTGCCGATGCGCTGGGCTGGTCAGCCGATGCGATGGAAGCGCAGGCTTTCGCGTTTCTGGCCGTGCGCAGCCTCAATCGGATGCCGCTCACATTTCCGGGCACGACCGGCGTCGCGGCTGCGCTGACAGGCGGCGTGCTTGCGAGGCCTCCAGGTTAGCAAGGTGATTCGTAGGACCCCGCGATCTGCCCATCGCGATGTTGGGACACGCTTGCTAGCAAACACTGATCCGTGATCGCCCCATTAATTCTCGTGATCAGATCGGTAATTTACTGCCTTGGAGACAGGCTGTTTGTTGCTCAAAACACACAGAGCGCAAATGATGCTGCGTCAACCGACCGCGGCCATTGTGTCGCAGGATTGCTGCCAACAGATTGACGTCGAGCGGCCGCGAGTGCGGCCCAAAAAAGACGCGATGCCGGATCGCAGAACGCATGATCGTTCGCTCTCGGCCTCGCCTTGGAGGCTTCATGACGACGATCAAACAGGTAATTCTCGGTTCGGCGGCAGCACTGATGGCCATCGGCAGCGCGCAGGCAGCGGATCTTCCGGTCAAGGCGAAGGCCGTTGAATATGTGAAGGTCTGCTCGCTTTACGGCGCGGGCTTTTATTACATTCCGGGCACCGACACCTGCATCAAGATCGGCGGCGCGATCCGCATCGATACGACGTTCAATGGCGGCCCCTATGACGCGCCATTCTGGCAGGGTGGTGCCGGCGGCAACAATCTCTGGACCAAGAACTACTACCTCACCCGCGAGCGCGTAAATCTGACCACGGATACGCGCACCGCCACGGAGTACGGCACGGTCCGCACTTATGCGAATTTCCAGCTCGATTTCACCCAGGATCGCGACAGCATCGCCGGCGGTTTCACCGAGGTCGATTTCGCCTTCATCCAGTTCGCAGGCTTCACCTTCGGCAAGGCGGTGTCGCAATTCGATCCGCAATGGGCGCTGACCAAACCCTATATCTCGTCGGGCTTCCTTGCCGGCTCGAACAACACGACCGGTCTGCCGCAGATCGCCTACACCGCTGAATTCGGCAATGGCGTATCGGCATCGATCTCGCTTGAAAACGCGTCGCCCTATCGCAATGCCGGTCTCTACAATACCGCGAACTTCATCGTGGCCCCCGGTGCCGGCCAGTTTGGCAACCAGAATTACGGCACGGTATCGAACACGTTCCTCGGCAATTCCTATGGCGGCAACCACATTCCCGATATCGTCGGCAATGTCCGCCTCGACCAGAAGTGGGGCTCGCTGCATTTTGGCGCGGCGATGCATACGATCACGCCTGGCTTCTGGGGCGCGAATCAATCCTTCGGCCACGCCGATGATTCCTACGGCTTTGCGGTCACCGGCGCGGTTGAATTCAAGAACCTGCCGACCGGCGCCGGCGACAGCCTGAAGCTCGAGGCGTCTTACGGCAAGGGCGCGACCAAATACGTCTTCGGCGGCGGCACGCTGGATACGCAGGGCGGCGGCCGTTTTGCGAAGTTCGAGGGCAACACCGTCGGCTTCGGCTATCTGCTCGATGGCGTGTTCGCGCCGAATGGCCAGATCCAGCAGGCTGAGACCTGGCAGATCAGTGCGTTCTACGAGCATTACTGGAACACAAACTGGCGCACTTCGCTGTTCGGCAACTACAGCCACATCTCCTATGGCGACGGCGGCAATGCGTTGCTCGCGGCGGCGTTCAGCCCGGCAGGTGGTCGGCTCGGCACCAGCACCGCGGCAGCGCCGACGGGCACCAATGCCGGCAGTCTCTCGGACACGACGAACAATTTCGATTTTGCTATCGCCCAGATCGGCACGCGCACGGCATGGACGCCGGTCAAGAACCTGACGCTCTCGGCCGAATTCACCTATACGCGGCTCGATCAGAATCTCGGCGGCACCTATACGGGCAATGTCACCGGCCGACCCGCGGGGCAGGCTTACGAGATCCGCGACCAGAACCTGTATAACGGTTCGGTGCAGATCCTGCGATCGTTCTGATCGCAACACCTGCGCAACGAAAAAGCCCTCGGCCGGTCGGCCGAGGGCTTTTTGTTTGATACTCGCAGCAGTGCTTAGCGCACGTTGGCGAGGCGCATGTCGAGATAGCTGGTCACCGATTCCATCAGCGGCTCGAGCTTGTTGTCGAAGAAGTGGTTGGCGCCCGGGATGACCTGCTGGTCGATCACGATGCCCTTCTGGGTCTTCAGCTTTTCGACCAGCGTATTGACGTCCTTGGCCGGCACCACGGCATCCTTGTCGCCATGGACGATCAGGCCCGAGGACGGGCAGGGCGCCAGGAACGAGAAGTCGTAGAGGTTGGCCGGCGGCGCGATCGAGATAAAGCCTTCGACTTCCGGGCGGCGCATCAGAAGCTGCATGCCGATCCAGGCGCCAAAGGAGAAGCCGGCGACCCAGCAGGCGCGGGCTTCGGGATTGATCGACTGCGCCCAGTCGAGCGCGGCCGCGGCGTCCGAGAGCTCGCCGGTGCCGTGGTCAAACGAACCCTGGCTGCGGCCGACGCCGCGGAAATTGAAGCGCAGCACCGAGAAGCCGCGATGCACGAAGGCGTAATAGCACTGGTAGACGATCTGGTGGTTCATCGTGCCGGCGAATTGCGGGTGCGGATGCAGCACCATCGCGATCGGCGCATTCTTCTGCTTGGCAGGATGATAGCGGCCTTCGATACGGCCGGCAGGGCCTGCAAAAATAACTTCGGGCATCGTGATCCTTGGTCCCGGTCTCGGCGCGGCGGTCGTCAGCGCGCCCGGTGAGACGGGCAATCGGCGCCGCAGGAGGCCGCGCCGGGTGGAGTGGAGGCCGCGTTCTACCATAAGCGCAGGGGCGAAAAGCAAGCATATTGAACGCATCAGGTGCGGCCGGGCGCGCATTCGGTGCCGGTTTGGTCTAAGAGACGCAATCAGGATTGCAGGAGATCAGGTTTGGCGCGGGAGCGTGTCTATCTCGACTGGAACGCGACCACCCCGCTGCGCCCCGAGGCGCGGGCGGCGATGCTGGCCGCCATGGATGCCGCCGGGAACCCGTCATCGGTGCATAGCGAAGGCCGGCAGGCGCGGCGGATCGTCGAGGATGCCAGAGCCGCCGTCGCTGCGGCCGTTGGTGCCGAGGCGCGTCAGGTGGTTTTCACCTCGGGCGGAACCGAGGCCAATGCGCTGGCCCTCGTGCCGGGCATCGCCCGGAAGGGCGGGGCACCGGTGGAGCGGTTGATCGTTTCGGCTGTCGAGCACCCCTCGGTGATGGCGGCGGGAAGGT
The DNA here is from genome assembly GCF_058807155.1 of Tardiphaga sp. GW821-FHT12E02. Classification (NCBI taxonomy): domain Bacteria; kingdom Pseudomonadati; phylum Pseudomonadota; class Alphaproteobacteria; order Hyphomicrobiales; family Nitrobacteraceae; genus Tardiphaga; species Tardiphaga sp. GW821-FHT12E02. Next base: position 3,879,279 of record NZ_JBXAQK010000001.1, on the reverse strand, counting down.
TTGATACAAAGCTATCAATGATGCTCGACGTTGACCGGAACGGGGTGGTGGATCCCGCCCGATTGCAGGCTTTGCTGGCGGGCGGGCCGCCGGCGCTTGTGTCGGTTATGCTCGCCAATAACGAGACGGGAGCGCTGCAGCCCGTTGCTGAAATTGCTCAAGCGGTCCGTGACGCAGGCTGCGTCCTGCATGTTGATGCGGTGCAGGCGTTTGGCAAGATTTCGATCGATATCAAGGAATTGCAGGTCGATCTTCTATCGATTTCTGCGCACAAGATCGGTGGCCCCAAAGGCGTCGGCGCGCTGGTGATTGGCGACAATCTCACGGGACCCGAGCCAATGCTGCGTGGCGGCGGTCAGGAGCTGTCGCGGCGTGCCGGGACGGAGAATGTGATCGGAATCGCGGGCTTTGGCGCGGCTGCAAAGGCCGCTGTCGCAAGCCTGCCTGACATGGCGAAAATTGCCGAACTGCGTAAAATTCTTGAGGCAGGCTTGCGGCAACACAATGGCATCACCGTGTTCGCCCAGGATGCTTCCCGCCTGCCGAACACGATCCTGTTCGGCGCCCCCGGCCTCCGTGCCGAGACGGCTGTGATCGGATTCGACCTCGAAGGTATCGCGGTATCGTCGGGTTCCGCCTGTTCCTCTGGTAAGGTCCAGCCATCCCATGTCATTGAGGCCATGGGCTTCGGGCCGGAACTGACCCGTAGTGGTATCCGGGTGAGTCTTGGTTGGACGACCACGGAAAGCGACGTCCAGCGGTTCCTGGAGGCTTGGAAAAAGCTCGCGGGATCATTAATTAAGTAGAGCGACGAAACAGAGGTTGAACGGTTCTAAGGCTGGTGATTTTCCCGCCGGAACGTCGTAAAGACCCCAGCAAGTTCTGAATTTTGGTTTGGTTATGTCCACCGCGGTCCTTGAAACCGCGAGCGGAGGATTGAATGGCTGCCGTACAAGAGACGATCGATCAGGTCCGCCTCATCGATGTCGATCAATATCGTTATGGATTCGAGACTGACATCGAATCCGAGCTCGCCCCGAAAGGGCTGAGCGAAGATATCGTCCGATATATTTCCGCGAAGAAGAACGAGCCCGACTGGATGCTGCAATGGCGTCTCGAGGCTTATCGCCGCTGGCTCACCATGGAAGAGCCGACCTGGGCGCGCGTCGATTATCCGAAGATCGACTTCCAGGACATTCACTATTATGCGGCGCCGAAGAAGAAATCGATCGCCTCGCTGGACGAGATCGATCCCGAAATTCTGAAGACCTATGAGAAGCTCGGCATTCCGCTGCGCGAAGTCGCGATGCTGGAAGGCGTCGAGCCGCAGCCGGGTGACGAGAATCCCGAGCGGCGCAAGATTGCCGTCGACGCCGTGTTCGATTCGGTCTCGGTCGCCACCACCTTCCAGGCCGAGCTGAAGAAGGCCGGCGTGATCTTCATGCCGATCTCGGAAGCCATCCGCGAACATCCCGATCTGGTGAAGCAGTATCTCGGCACGGTCGTTCCGACCTCCGACAACTTCTACGCCACGCTGAACTCGGCCGTGTTCTCCGACGGGTCCTTCGTCTACATCCCGCCGGGCGTCCGCTGCCCGATGGAGCTGTCCACTTACTTCCGCATCAATGAGCGCAACACCGGCCAGTTCGAGCGCACGCTGATCATCGCCGACAAGGGCGCTTACGTGTCCTATCTCGAAGGCTGCACCGCACCGCAGCGCGACGAGAACCAGCTGCATGCCGCCGTGGTCGAACTCGTCACCCTCGACGATGCCGAGATCAAATATTCGACGGTGCAGAACTGGTATCCGGGCAATTCGGAAGGCAAGGGCGGCATCTACAATTTCGTCACCAAGCGTGGCGACTGCCGTGGCAACAATTCCAAGATCTCCTGGACCCAGGTCGAGACCGGTTCGGCGATCACCTGGAAATATCCGAGCTGCATTCTCCGCGGTGACAACTCCCGTGGCGAGTTCTACTCGATCGCCATTTCGAACGGCTATCAGCAGGTCGATAGCGGCACCAAGATGATCCATCTCGGCAACAACACCACCAGCCGGATCATCTCCAAGGGCATCGCGGCCGGCAAGTCGCAGAACACCTATCGCGGTCTCGTCACGGCGAACCGCAAGGCGAAGAACGCGCGCAACTTCACCGCCTGTGACTCGCTCCTGATCGGCGATCAGTGCGGTGCGCATACGGTGCCGTATATCGAGGCGAAGAACTCGTCGGCTCTGTTCGAGCACGAAGCGACCACGTCGAAGATTTCCGAAGACGTGCTGTTCTATTGCATCCAGCGCGGCCTGAGCCAGGAAGAGGCCGTCGGCCTCGTGGTCAACGGCTTCGTCAAGGACGTGCTGCAGCAGCTGCCGATGGAATTCGCTGTTGAAGCGCAGAAGCTGATCTCGATCAGCCTCGAAGGCTCGGTCGGTTAAGTCACGCACAGGTCCTCATCCTGAGGAGCCGCGCAGCGGCGTCTCGAAGGATGAGTTGGAAGACATCGTTTCGGTCCGTCCTTCGAGACGCGCGCAAGGGCGCGCTCCTCAGGACGAGGGCCATACATAAGGAAAGCTGAAATGCCCGCTCTGCTCGAAGTGAAGAACCTGCAAGTCCGTGTCGAGGATCGCGAGATTCTCCATGGGCTGACGCTCACCGTGAACGCCGGTGAAGTCCATGCCATCATGGGCCCGAACGGTTCGGGCAAGTCCACGCTGTCGCACGTCATCGCCGGCAAGCCCGGCTATGAAGTCACCGGCGGCGAGATCCTGTTCAAGGGCGAGGACCTGCTCGAGATGGAGCCGGACGAGCGCGCCGCCAAGGGCGTGTTCCTGGCGTTCCAGTATCCGGTCGAAATCCCCGGCGTCGCCACCATGACGTTTCTCCGCACCGCGCTGAACGCCCAGCGCAAGGCGCGTGGCGAGGACGAGTTCTCGACCCCGGATTTCCTCAAGAAGGTGCGCGAAGTCGCCGCCTCCCTGAACATCCCGCAGGACATGCTCCGCCGCGGCGTCAATGTCGGTTTCTCCGGTGGCGAGAAGAAGCGCAACGAAGTGCTGCAGATGGCGCTGTTCCAGCCGAGCCTCTGCATCCTCGACGAAATGGACTCCGGTCTCGACATCGACGCGCTCCGCATCGCTTCGGAAGGCGTCAACGCGCTGCGCTCGTCGGAGCGCGCCATGGTGGTCATCACCCACTATCAGCGCCTGCTGAACTACATCGTGCCCGACCACGTGCATGTCATGTCCAAGGGCCGTGTCGTGAAGACCGGCGGCAAGGAGCTGGCGCTCGAACTCGAAGCGTCCGGCTACGCGCATTATGAAGATGCGGCGGCCTAAGCGAGATCATCATGAATGTAGCTGTAGCAAAGACAACGACGGGCGCGACGCTGGACGGCACCTTTGCCGCCGCGCGCGGTCGTCTGCCGGGCTCCGGGCCGGTCACCGAGACGCGCCAGCGCGCCTTCGATACCTTCGCCGTCAAGGGTTTGCCGAACCGGCGTGTCGAGGAATGGAAGTATACCGACCTGCGCAAGCTGCTCGGCGATGTCGCGCCGCTCGCGGCTGCGCCCGATGCTGCTGCGCTGGCCGAGGCGCGCAAGGCTGTCGCTGCGCTGAAGGATGGCGATACGCAGAAGCTGGTGCTGGTCGATGGCGTGCTTGCCGCCGATCTGTCCGATCTGTCAGCCGGCAACGGCGTCACTATTCATGCGCTCAGCGCCGTACTGGCGGATGAGGCCAGCGCTGCGCGTGCCGACCTGCTGCTCAGCAAGGTCAATGACCCCATGCTGTCGCTGAATGCGGCTTTCGCGACGGATGGCGTGATCATCAGCGTGGCCGATGGCACCGATCGCGAAAAGCCGCTGCAGATTGTCCATGTCACAACGAAGCCGAAGGTTGCGTCCTTCACGCGTTCGCTGATCCGTGTCGGCAACAATGCCAAGGTGACGTTGGTCGAGACGTTTGTCGCGACCGAAGCGGCCAAGGCCTATCAGGTGCACGACACCACGGTGATTTGGGTCGGCGACCACAGCGACGTGCAGCATGTCCGCGTGATGGAAGACGCGCTCGATGCGGCCTCGATCGCCAGCGCTATCGTCACGGTCGGTGCGAAGGCCAAGTTCAACACGTTTAGCCTGACCACTGGCGGCAATCTCAGCCGCTATCAGAGCTTCATCACGCTGGCGGGCGAGGGCACCGAGCTCTCCACCAACAGCATTCATCTGCTGCGCGGCCAGCAGCATGCCGATTGCACCTTCGTGATCGACCATGCCACGCCGGGTTGCCTCAGCCGCGAGAATTTTCGCGCGGTGCTGGATGATCGGGCGCATTCGGTGTTCCAGGGCAAGATCAATGTGCACCAGATCGCCCAGCAGACCGACGGCAAGATGATGTCGCGCGCGCTGTTGCTCTCGGACGATGCCGAGATCGACAACAAGCCCGAACTCGAAATCTTCGCCGACGACGTGCAGTGCGGCCACGGCGCCACGGTTGGCGCGCTCGATGACAGCCTGCTGTTCTATCTGCGCGCCCGCGGCCTTCCCGAGAAGGAAGCGCAGTCGCTGCTGATCCAGGCGTTCGTCGGTGAAGCGCTGGAGTCGATTGTGAACGATGATCTGCGTGACGTGGCGATTGGCGCTGCGGAGCGCTGGTTGGGCACGCGGGTGTAATGGTTCGTCGTCATTGCGAGGAGCGTAGCGACGAAGCAATCCAGTTCTTTATTCACTGGGCTTCTGGATTGCTTCGCTTCGCTCGCAATGACGGCTGAGAGGAATGTTGGAATGACGATGCATCCTGCAGTCATTGATGGCTCCTATGACGTCGCGCTGATCCGTGAGGATTTCCCGGCGCTGGCGATGCAGGTCTATGGCAAGCCGCTGGTCTATCTCGACAACGCGGCCTCGGCGCAGAAGCCGAATGCCGTGCTCGATCGCATGACCGAGGCCTACAAGTCCGAATATGCAAACGTGCATCGCGGGCTGCATTACCTCGCCAATGCGGCGACCGAAGCCTATGAGGGCGCGCGCACCAAGGTGCAGCACTTCCTGAATGCGAAGCGCCCGGAAGAGATCATCTTCACGCGCAACGCGACCGATGCGCTCAATACCGTGGCTGCGAGCTTCGGTGGCGAGAACATCAAGGAAGGCGACGAGATCGTGGTCTCCATCATGGAGCACCATTCGAATATCGTCCCCTGGCACTTCTTGCGCGAACGCCATGGCGCCGTGATCAAATGGGCGCCCGTCGATGACGAAGGCAACTTCCTGATCGACGAGTTCGAGAAACTGCTGACGGATCGCACCAAGATCGTCGCCATCACCCAGATGTCGAATGCGCTGGGCACGCAGGTGCCGGTCAAGGAAGTCACGGCCATCGCGCATGCCCGCGGCATTCCGGTGCTGGTGGACGGCAGCCAGGCGGCCGTGCATGGCGTCGTCGATGTGCAGGACATCGATTGCGACTTCTACGTCTTCACCGGACACAAGCTGTACGGCCCGACCGGCATCGGCGTGCTCTATGGCAAATATGATCGCCTCGCCAAGATGCGCCCCTATGCGGGCGGCGGCGAGATGATCCGTGAAGTCTCGAAGGAGTGGGTCACCTATGGTGATCCGCCGCACCGGTTCGAGGCCGGCACGCCGGCCATCGTCGAGGCCATCGGTCTTGGCGCTGCCATCGATTACGTGAACTCGATCGGCCGCGAGCGCATCGCGGCCCATGAGCATGATTTGCTGACCTATGCGGAAGGCAAGCTGCGCGAGATCAATTCGCTGCGCATCTTCGGCTCGGCGAAGACCAAGGGGCCGGTGATCTCGTTCGAGATCGAGGGCGCGCATGCCCATGACATCGCCACGGTGATCGACCGCCAGGGCATCGCGGTGCGTGCGGGCACGCATTGCGTGATGCCGCTTCTGGAACGATTCAATGTGACGGCCACCTGCCGCGCGTCGTTCGGACTGTATAATACCCGCGAAGAAATCGATCATCTCGCGCAGGCGTTGATCAAGGCACGGGAGCTTTTCGCATGAGTGACACCGCTGAGGCCAAGATTCCGGAGATGGAGACCGTTTCCGCGCTGGATCCTGCTGAAACCGAGCGCATGGGCACGGAAATCGTCGCCGCGTTGAAGACCGTGTTCGACCCGGAAATCCCGGCCGACATCTACGAGCTCGGCCTGATCTACAAGGTCGACATCAAGGACGATCGCGGCATCGATATCGACATGACGCTGACCACGCCGAACTGCCCGGCGGCGGAAGAGCTGCCGACCATGGTGGAGAACGCCGTGGCCAGCGTGCCCGGCGCCGGCATCGTCAAGGTCAACATCGTCTGGGAGCCGACCTGGACGCCGGACCGGATGAGCGACGAGGCCCGCCTCGTGCTCAATATGTGGTGAGCGTCGCGTCCAACTGAATTCGCCGTTGGCGGCCTTGAACCGCCCAAGGGACTGAACACATGACTGAGATGACACCGACCACACCAGCTCCTGCCAAGCCGAAGCCGCGCCCGCGGCCGCAGGTGATGCGTCTGACGGACGCCGCGGCCGCGCGCGTGATGGCGCTGACCCAGCGCGCCGATTCCGAGATCATCGGCCTGCGCGTCGGCATCAAGAATGGCGGCTGCGCCGGCCAGTCCTACACCGTCGAATATGCGCACGACGTGAAGCCGACCGACGAGGTCGTCGAGGACAAGGGCGTCAAGATCCTGGTCGATCCCAAGGCCGTGCTGTTCCTGCTCGGCACCGAGATGGACTACAAGACCGACAAGATGCAGGCGCAGTTCGTGTTCAACAACCCGAACCAGATCAGCGCGTGCGGCTGCGGTGAGTCCGTGCAGTTGCAGCCGGCGAAGGTGGATTAGGCCTGTCTGTCATCGCCCGGCCGTGCGCGCAATTGCGCGCTAGGACCGGGCGATCCAGTAAACTCAGGTCTGCCAGTGTGTACTGGGTCACCCGGTCAAGCCGGGTGACGACAAGTGAGAATGGCTTTCGCATTCACACGCGCCATCCTACACTTTCCCCATGGACCGCGACTTCCTCTCCGACCTGTTCGCCGGCTTCGGCCCGGTGACGATCCGCCGGATGTTTTCCGGCTTCGGCGTCTCCGCCGACGGCATCAATTTCGCGCTGGTGCTGCGCGGTGCGATCTATCTGCGCGCCGACGAGAACTCGATCCCGCGGTTCGAGGCGGAGGGATCGCAATGCTTCCAGTATGAGATGAAGGGCAAGCTGCGGATGATCGCCTCCTATTGGCGATTGCCGGAGCGGCTGTATGACGATCCCGACGAGGTGACGGAGTGGGCGCGCACCGCGCATGCGGCGGCGATCCGGGCGGCGGTGAAGAAGGCGGGGAAGAAGAAGGGCGTGAAGAAGAAAGCGACGAAGAAGACAACGAAGAAGAAAGTGGCGAAGGCGCCGGCCAAAGCTGCAAAGAAGATCAAGACGACAAAGAAAGCCAAGTAGCTCCATCCCTCATCCTGAGGAGCCGCGCAGCGGCGTCTCGAAGGATGGCGGCAAGCGCCGGAGCCGGGCTAGCTCATGGTTCGAGACGCGCGCCAAGCGGCGCGCTCCTCACCATGAGGGACGGAGTGGCGCTACGCCACCTGGAACGTGATCTCGCTCTGATATTCCGGATCGACTTCGCAGATCACGCGGTTGCGGCCGTTGCGCTTCGCGGCATAGAGACACGCATCGGCGCGGCCGATCAGACTGTCCATGTCGTCGCCATTGGTGAGCATTGAGACGCCGACCGAAATCGTCACGCGGCCCAGAATCTCGCCGGTGGATTTCTTCTTCAGCTCTTTCGACATCACCGCGCGGCGGATGTGATCGGCCACCGTCAGCGCCTGGCGCAGCGGCGTGTTCGGCAGCACCACGGCGAATTCCTCGCCGCCGTAACGTGCGGTGATGTCCTGGCCCTTGATGGTCTGCTTCAGCGACATGCCGACGAGACGCAGCACCTGGTCGCCGGTGAGATGGCCGTAATTGTCGTTGAACGACTTGAAGTGATCGATATCGAGCATCAACAGCGACAGCGGCTCGCTGCGTTTCTGCGCGTGTTCGATGGCGGCCAGTAGCGCGCGGTCGAAATATTTGCGGTTACCGAGCGCGGTGAGGGGATCGGTGAGGCTCTCGGCGCGAATGGCCTCCAGGCTCTGCTGCAGCGTCGAGACTTCGGTGCGCGAGGTGAGCAGGCGCTCTTCCAGCGCCTTGTTGGTGTCATGCGCCTCGCGGGTGGATTTCACGAGGGTTTCGATCACCGCCTTTAGCGCTGCGGGATCGCGCGCGTTGTCGAGGCTCTTGCTGGCGCCGTTCAGGCTGGCGTTGAAAGTCACCGCCATGTCGAGCGCATCATTGATCAGCGTCATCACGTCGTCGATCTCGCCGATCACGCGCGCGCCCACATGGTCGATGCGGTCGGTGACGCGGGCCTGGGAGAGATAGGTGTCGTGGATCTGGTCGAGATCGGCATCGCTGAGACGGCCGTTGCGGGCGAGCGTCTCGTTGATCACCTTGTTCAACGCCGGATTGTAGCCGGTCGCGTACACGTACCAGATCTCATAATTGCGCGGAATCGCGGGCTGGCGCAGCGAGCGAATCTGCCCAAGAGCGATGTCGGCGAACGCCAATGTGCGTTCGAGGTCGTCGAGGCTTGCGGTCACGTCCTGTGTCCCCAAGCGGCGCTAAAGCGCGCCGCCCTCACTTGCGAAATGTCAAAAATATCGCCGTGAAGCTAAGGGAACTGTGTGAACGGCAGGTAAATAATCGCGGGCGATACTACCTATGCGCGTGCCCGGATCGGACGTAGGAGAAATGCGGGCAGGTGCGAGTGATCGCCCGGCTCGAAATCCTCCTCGCGACGCGGACGCGGAGCCTGCGGGCGGCCGATGGAGGGCGGCAGCGACGCGGGCGATGCGGCGACCGGCTGCTGGCCACCATTGCGGTCCTCGTTCGGGCGACGATCGCGCTCGCGGCGCGGTTTGCGCTCGCGCGGGGCTTCGTTCTCGGGCGGACGGGTCTCGTTCGCAGGGGCACGGGCCTCGCTCGCGTGGGCGCGGGGCTCGCGCTCGGGGCGTGCGGCACGATCCGGACGCGGCTCGCGCTCACGACGGCCATCGCGGCGACCGCCGCGCGGGGCATCGGCATTGGCTTCGCGATTGCCGCTGCGGCGACGACCCGAACGCGGAGCCTCGGCGGAATCGGTGGATTCGTCGGCGACCGGCATCGCGGCAAGCGCAGCGCTCTCGTGCTTGGCGATGGTGGTGCCGATCAGCTTCTCGACGGCGGCGATGGACTTCTGGTCCGAAGGCGACACCAGCGAGATCGCAAAGCCGGTGCGGCCGGCGCGACCGGTGCGGCCGATGCGGTGCACGTAGTCGTCGGAGTGATGCGGGATGTCGAAATTGAAGACGTGGCTCACCGCCGGAATATCGAGGCCGCGGGCGGCGACGTCGGAGGCGACCAGGATCGGGATTTCGCCCTTGCGGAACTGATCGAGGGCCAGCAGGCGGGCGGATTGCTCCATGTCGCCGTGCAGGGCGCCGACAGCGAAACCGTGCTTCTGCAGCGATTTGGCGAGCGTCGCCACTTCGCGCTTGCGGTTACAGAAGATGATCGCGTTTTTGAGGTCTTCGGCTTCGCGCAGCAAGGTGCGGAGCACTTCGCGCTTCTGCCAGTCGTCGCGGCCGACGGCGACCTGGGACTGGGTGATGGTGGAGGCGGCGGTCGCGGGTTTTGCGACTTCGATCTTCACCGGGTTGTGCAGGAAGGTCTCGGTGATGCGGCGGATTTCCGGCGGCATGGTCGCCGTGAAGAACAGCGTCTGGCGGGTGAACGGCACCAGCTTGCAGATGCGTTCGATGTCCGGGATGAAGCCCATGTCGAGCATGCGGTCGGCTTCGTCGATCACCAGCAATTCGACGCCGGTGAGCAGCAGACCGCCGCGTTCGGTGTGGTCGAGCAGGCGGCCCGGCGTGGCGATGAGGACGTCGACGCCGCGATTGAGTTTGAGGTCCTGGTCGCCGAAGGAGACGCCGCCGATCAGGAGCGCCACGTTGAGCTTCTGGCCGGAGCCGTATTTGTCGAACTGCTCCTTCACCTGGGCGGCGAGTTCGCGGGTCGGCTCGAGGATCAGCGTGCGCGGCATGCGGGCGCGGGCACGGCCCTTTTCGAGCATGGTCAGCATCGGCAGCACGAAGGCTGCGGTCTTGCCGGTGCCGGTCTGGGCGATGCCGAGCACGTCCTTGCGGGCGAGCGCGTGGGGAATCGCCTGTTCCTGGATGGGAGTGGGGGTGGTGTAGCCAGCGGCCGTGACGGCGGCGAGAACCTTGTCGGACAGGCCGAGATTGGAAAAGGACATTGAGCCTCTGTTATGGGGCCATGAGTCTATCGACTAACGGGGTATCGCTCATTCGATGCCGTATCGAGATCATGCCTCTGGTCGAAACCGCCGCTTGGATTCTCGGAAAAAGCCATCACGCCTACCCCCGGAGCGGCACGCAAACATGCACGGGGATCGCTGGGCGCTGACAGGCGGCTTACTCGAGGCATCGCGTTTCGATGCCGGGCCGCTTCGAGCCGGAACATAGGCCGGAATCCCCGGAAGTCAATGCGCCGCAGCATTGGAACCACCCAAAAAGCTTAATGTTTTCGGGAAAATGGCCCGGAAATAGGGGGCTTTCGGGGCCGCCGCGGGGCTCGGGGCCGTAGGATGGGTTGAGCGGAGCGAAAACCCAACACCTTTCCTTGCCGCAGGCTCCGCCGATGGGTTTTCGCTGCGGCGCTAACGCGCCTTCGCTCAACCCATCCTACGACCTGCTACCAAGCGTAACGCACCACACCCTTGCCGGCGTAGCTCCTGGTCACATCCGAGAACTCGCCTTCGAACGTGCCCGCCACCGACCAGCCGTTCATCCATTTCAGTTCGGCCGACGCCGACGTCAGCGCCGTGTGCTTTGCGAGCGACGCGCCGTTGACGCTGAAGCTTGCACCGGGGAGCGACTGGAAGGTCGCTGAGGCCGAGCGGTCGCGATTGGTGTCGTGCGCCCACGCCGCGCGGCCGCGCAGTGTCAGGATCGCGTCGTTGACGGCGAAGGACTTGTCGCTGCGCAGGCCGAGCTCGCTGCGCGGCGAGAGCGCGGTCTTGCCGGCATAAGCGAGAGCAAAGGTGTTGCTGCCGGCGACGACGCTTTCCGTGTAGGAGGGCAGGTCGAAGGCCGTGACCTGGAAGGCAGCATAAGGCGTGAGGCCGATGCCTGACATCCACGGCGCGACGAAGCGGTTGCCGACTTCGACGCGGCCCGAATAGCTGTTGGCGTTGAAGTTCGCGCGCAGCTGATCGAAGCCGCCTGATGTCACCACGCGATCGGTGGTGATGTCCTGCCAGCCGTAAGCTGCAGCAGCGGTGATGTAGGCGGAGCCGACGGTGTGTCGGATGAAGCCGCCGATCTGGAATAGATCAGAGCGGCCTGTGCCGCCACCATCCACCGAGAAGTTGGTGCCGCCACCGGCCATCGAGAGGCCGGCGACGGTGAATGGCGACAACCAGTAATCCGCGCCGACAGCCATGCCGTAGATGCTCGACTTGCTGTTGCTGGTGCCGGCGACGGCATTGCCGTCGGTGGTCTGCGAACCGCCGAAGCCTGCTGCCCACACATTCCAGTGCTCCTGCAGAGTCGCGACCGGCGCCTTGCGATGCATCGATGCGAAAGCATCAGTCGGCGCGCGCTTGCGCGCATAGGCCATCGCTTCATCAGCATAAGGTACGGCGCCAGGTGCTGCTTCGCCGCGGCCGGCGGCGAAGGGATCGCTCATCATGCCCATGAACATGGTCGCGGCATCGAACGCGGTCTGCTGGCTGCCGGGCCCGATTTCGCCAGCGGCCTGCAACAGGCCTTTCGTATCGAGCGCACCGAAGGCGAGGGGGATGCCGCCGGTGCGATTGAAGAAGTCGGTGAGCGTGCGGGCGACGCGGGCGTGATTGTCGCTCAGCCCGCCCGTGGACGATGCATTCGGGCTCGCGCCCAGCGATGTGTAGTCCAGCGTCAGGTTGAGATAGGCGTTGTTGGCGTCATAGCTGAGGCCGGTCTTGAAACTGGTCGGCAGGTTGGTGTTGACCACCGCGCCAAATGTGCTGCCGCCGAGTCCGCCGGTGGCGTTGACGATCGTGGTGTTGTTCTTGACGTAGCTGCCCGGCGCGAAATTGGCATTCACCGTCGCGCCGCCGAGATTGGCGGTGCCGGTGACATTGACGCGGCTTGCACCGCCCGGCGATACATCGACCCGATAGGTCGATGCCTGTGTCATCACGAGATCGCCCTGCACGGTGAGCAAGCCGATGAAATTGTTGGGCGCAATCTGGCCGTCATAGGTCGAGCCGGGCCCCAGCGTGCCGCCATTGATCACGGTGTTGCCGACCGTGCCGATGCCACCGAGCGTGCCCGACGCGTTCACGACGGTCATGGATGACGACGCGATCGAACCGTTGACCGTCAGTATGCCGCCATTGACGGTGGTCGCGCCGGAATATGTGCTGGTGCCGGTCAGGGTCAGCCGACCGCTGCCGGTCTTGGTCATGGTGCCGCTGCCGGACATCACGCCGCTGAAGGTCGTGTCATTGGCGCGATTGAAGACCAGCGCCGCATTGTTGGTGATGTCGCCAGTGATCGCGCCCGTGCCGCCGCCATTGCCGATCTGCAGCGTGCCGGCGGTGATCGTCGTGCCGCCCGTATAGGTGTTGGTGCCGGTCAGGACCAGTGTCCCTGCGGCGTTCAGGATGATGCCGCCGCTGCCGGTGATGACATTCGCGAGCGTGACATCCGCGCCGTTGTTGAATGTCACCGTGCTGCCGGCGGCGGCGATCGCAATATTGCCGGTGAGGCCACCCGTTCCCGCCAGCGTCAGCGTATTGGCGCCGCCGGTGAAGCGAATGGCATCGGCGCCAGCACCACCCGCGATGGTGCCGGCCGTATTGTCGATGGTCAGGTTGCCACCGACCACGCCGGCACCATCGGCGCCGTTAGGGCCGTTGGTACCTTGAAAGCTGCCGCTGCCACCGGCACCACCAGCGCCTCCCTGGATCGCCGACTGATTGATCAGCGTGCCGGAACCGGCGAAGAACACGCCGACGCCGCCGTCGCCGCCCGCGCCGCCAAATTCGCCCTGGCCGCCATTGCCGCCATTACCGCCCGTGATCGTCTGCGTCGCCGTCACGCTGACATTCGTGCCCGTGACGAACACGCCATAGCCGCCGCCACCGCCACCGCCGCCGCCACCGGTGCTCACGGCACCATTGCCGCCATTGCCGCCCGTGACCGGACCCGCCAAGGGAAACGACGTCGCGCCATGCGCGCCGCCGCCGCCACCACCGCCGCCCCCGAACACACCATCGGTGCCGTCAGCGCCGGCCGTCGCACCACCGGCCCCGCCTGCAAAGATGCCGTTGCCGCCCGCGCCACCACTGACACCAGCGCCGCCACCGCCGGCGCCACCGAGGCCGCTGCCATTGCCGCCCGCCGTTGCCGTGCCGTCCGCAGCGCTTGTCGAACCACCGGCGCCGCCACCGCCGCCGCCGCTGCCGCCGGTCTGCTGCGCGACAGCCGGTGCGGTCAGCGCCGCCAGCGCGAGCGCCAGCACGCTCGCCGTCAGGCACCACCGTGCTGACGATGTCTTGTTAGCAATCAGGTCGAACGAAGATGGCGACATCGGCGGCGTTCCCAGCAATTGTACCGACGGCTCCGTCGGTATTTCAGATCAAAGCAGCGCGGTGACGCTGCGCGTATCGCGTAGGATGGGTTGAGCGAAGCGATACCCATCACCACATGCGCTGCGGTGATGGGTATCGCTGCGCTCAACCCATCCTACGAATTCACCACGCGTAACGGACGACGCCCTTGCCGGCGTAGCTCCTGGTCACGTCCGAGAACTCGCCTTCGAACGTGCCGGCGACGTGAGCGCGAGGGCGTGCAGTCTGCGTCGGTCAAAGGGCATGATGGTCCGCTTATGCGATGGTTGTTATTCGCGATGTGCGGGACGAGGGATGTCAGGTCAGGCTGGTGCGAAACTCGCGCAGCCCATCGCTTCGCTGACACCGACTCATGCCGAACACACTTTCGCCACGCTTTGGCGATTCGGCAGAGAGGTACAATGCGACCGCTTGTACATATTCGGAAACACGCGGCCTTAACGCAGCTGTGTCGTATCCCGGTCACAGTGTGCCGTTGGCGGGTTGCAACCCGGTGCGGCGCGACGCTGCGCGGTGACCGTCGTCGCCCTCTCGAAGGTGCGCGGCCATGGCTGCAGAGGCGAGTGATATCAGTGCTTGCTGCGCGTCAGCGGTCGTGGTGCCGGTTCGTGCTGCAACTCCGCAGCGGTGCTTGCGGTGTCCGCGGCTCCGCCTTCCTGCCAATCATTCAGCGAATCCGGCCGATGGCTGCTCCATTCAACCAGAGCACCGACGGTGCCGATGGCCGCCGTCGCCACCACGATCTCGCCGGGCGCACCGACGGCGAGCGCCGTGAGGCCCACGATCCAGAACGCAATGATGAAGCCGATGGCGATGCGGAGCGGTGTCGGAATGCTTGTCATGAAACTACCATGCGTCACGCGCTGCGCCTTGGCCGGCGGAGCCGCGCGTTGTGTCGAAGAACTCGCTTTCGAATGCTGTGACGCGTGAAAAGGCGGTTCGGTCGATGCCGCCCTTTCACTGGCCATCGAGCTCCGCTGTTTTCCCCGCGCGCGCAGGGAATGTCCTGAAATGGCGGGCGCTTCAGGCGCTTTTGTTCTGAAGATTTACTGATATTTGCCGCATCAGCGGCGAGCGGCGGCAGTCGCGCGCGCCGACAGCGCGCAGCTCCACGATGCTGGGACGGCGTTGCATTCGCTACCAGGTGTAACGCGCCACGCCTTTGCCGGCATAGCTGCGGGTCGTTTCGGAAAATTCGCCCTCGAACGTGGCGGCGAGCGACAGGCCGTTGGTCCATGCGAGTTCGGCCGAGGCCGAGGTGAGGGCGGAATTTCGCGCGGCGACCGCGCCATTCACCACGAAGCTCGCACCCGGCAGCGACTGGAAGGTCGCCTGCGCGCTGCGCTCTGGATTGGTGTCGTGCGCCCAGGCCGCACGGCCGCGTAGCGTGAGCAGTGCGCCGTCCAGCGCGAAGGATTTGTCGCTGCGCAGGCCGAGTTCGGCGCGTGGCGCTGTCACGGTCTTCGCGGCGTAACCGAGCGCGAAATTGCCGGCGCCGGCGACCAGGCTTTCCGCATAAGCGGGCAGGTCGAGAGCTGTGATCTGCAGAGCCGCATAGGGCGTGAGGCCGATGCCACCCGTCCAAGGTTCGACGAAGCGATTGCCGAATTCGACGCGGCCTGAAAACGTATTGGCGTGGAAGCGGCCGCGCAGGTGGTCGAAGCCCACGGTTGTCACTGTGCGATCGGTTGTTACATCCTGCCAGCCATAGGCCGCCGCCGCGCTGACATAGGTGGAGCCAGTGGTGTGCCTGAGATAGGCGCCGGCCTGGAACATGTCCGAACTGCCGGTGCCGGCTCCCGCCACCGAGAAGGTGTTGCCGCCGGACAGCGCAAAGCCGGCGACGGTCTGCGGCGCCCACAGATAATCGGCGCCGACGGCAAATCCGTAGGTGCGCGACGTCGTGCTGCTCGAGCCCTGCGCGATATCGCCATCGGTGGTCTGCGAGCCGCCGAAGCCTGCGGTCCAGACATTCCAGCGGGCATCGAACACCGGTGCGCGCGGCGCGGCCTTGGTCATCAGGCCATAGGCGTCGCGCTCGGCGCCATTGCGCCTGCCGTTGAGCGGGGCATAAGCGAGGGCTTCATCGGCAAAGGCACTGGGGCCGGGGACGGCCGCAAAGCCGGCGCGGCCGGCGATGGTGGGATCGGTGATCAGGCCGAGGAACAGGTTCATGGCCTGGATGCTGGTCTGCTGCAGCCCGGTGCCGGTTTCGCCGGAGACCTGCGTGAGCCCGGTCGGGCTCAGCGCGCCGAACACCAGCGGAATGCCGCCCGTGCGGTTGAAGTAGCTGACCAGCGTGCTTGCGACATTGCCCTGGTTGGTGTTCAGCGGTGTGTAGTTCGGACCCGGCGTCGGGCCGGGCGGGGTCGGCGGCACATAGCTCAGCGTCAGGTCGAGATAGGCATTGTTGGCGTCGTAGCTGAGCTTGGACGTGAAATTGGTCGGCAGGTTGGTGTTGACCTGACTACCGAACGTGCCGTTCACGCCGAGTGCGGCGTTGAGGATCGTATATTGCCTGGTGATGTAGCTGCCCGGCGCGAAACTCGCATTCACCGTGGCGCCGTTCAGCGTAGCCGAGCCGGTGACATTGGTGCGGTCCGATCCGGCAGGATCCACCTCGATCATGTAGTGGCTGGCCGCGGTGAAGACGAGATTGCCCTGCACATTGAGCGTGCCGATGGAATTGCCCGGCGCCAGCGTGCCGCCGGCGATCCGCGTCTCGCCGACCGTGCCGGTGCCGCCCAGCGTGCCGCCGGGATTCACGGTGGTCAGTGAGGACGATGCGATGGAGCCGTTGACGCTGAGTGTACCGGCATTGACCACGGTCGGGCCAGTATAGGTGTTGAGGCCGGTGAGGATGGTGTTGCCGGGGCCGGCCTGTACCAGCGTGCCCGCATCGCCCGCGTAATCGGAGATGACGCCCGCAAAAGTGTAGGCATTGGAGCGGTTGAAGATCAGCATGCCGCCGTTCTCCACATTGCCGGTGATCGAGCCGGTGGTGCCGCCGTCGCCGAGCTGCAGGGTCGAACAGGCGCAGATGCTGGTGCCGCCGGTATATGTATTGGTGCCGGTGAAGGTGGTGACGGTGCCGCGATTCATGATCTGAACCTGGATCGTGCCGGGAGCACCGTCCTTGATGGTGCCGGCAAACGTCGCCGCAGTGTCATCGAAGCCGATCATGAGAAGGGTGGGATCAGGACCGGAATTGGTCACGGTGCCCGCACCGGTCAGCGATCCGATGATCTGGGCTGCTGTGCCGCCGAGGTCCAGCGTCGCACCTGCTGCGATATTGTGGCGGCTCATGAAGGCGAGCGTGCCGCTGCTGCCAGCCTTCAGCGTGCCGGCCTGGACGTCGGTCAGGCCCTCGTAATTCTGGTTGTTGTCGATCACGAGCGTGCCGGCGCCGCGCTTGATCAGGCCGCCGGGGCCACTGAAGACCTGCGGTGAGTCCGTGAGGGTGAAGGTGGCTGCTGCATCGGCGATGTCGAAGCCACCACCGTTGACGCCCCAGTTGATGGTGCGGGTGGTGCCGCTGAAGCTGGTGCCGGTGATGCGCAGGATGCCGCCGTCGAAATTGAGGTCCCCGCCGATGCCGAGATTGCTGTCGGACGAAACGCTGATGGTGCCGCCGAGAAGGCTGGTGCCGCCGCCATAGGTGTTGGCGCCGCTCAATGTGAGCGTGCCCGTTCCGGTCTTGGCGAGCGAGCCATAGACACCGCCCGGCGGCGCCATGCAGCTTCCGCTGCCGCATTCGCTGATGACGCCGGAAATATCGCTGTCGCGGTTGCTGCCGCCGATCATCAGCTGATAGGCGCCGAGATAGACGTCACCGGCGCCATTGATCGAGCCGATCTTGTTGATGGTGTCGGCGGCCGGGCCGACACTGGCGGAGAAATCGATCCAGCCGCCGGCATTGTTAGTCACATGCGCGGTGCCGCCAGAGGCCTGGTTGGAAAAGGTAAGCCGGCCGTTATTGGTGATCGCTCCGTCAGCTGCGCTGGACGATTGCGTGAAGGCCAGCCAGTGACCACTATTGTTGATGAAGGTCGCAGTGCCGGCCGAACTGGTCCCGTAGAATGCGATATCGCCGTTGTTCGTGATCGTCAGGCTACCGCCATTGATGGTGATGCCGCCGCCCGCGAAGCCTAGTCCGCCCGCATTGGCCAGGGTGTAGGCGCCAGCGCCGGATGTGAGCGTGAGATTGCCAAAACCCATGACAGTCATGCCAAGCGTCAGGCTGGTGATGGTCGATGCACCGAAGAAGGCGGTGTCCCCGGGGGCAGAGCCTGGCAGCGCGCCACCGTCCCAGTTGGTGGGCTCCGTCAGACTGCCAGAGTTAGGGGTCTGGCTCCAGGTGGCGTCCTGGGCATGACCGGGATCGGTCGCGGCGACAGCAGCCAGCAACAGGAGGCAGGCCGAACCGGCCGCACGCGCCATTTGTGCAGGCGTGCGTCTGTCACTCCTTATAGTTGCGTCCATCCCCATTACCCCGCTCCGGTAGTCCGGCGGTATTTCTCACGCGCGCGGGGGAGTGTCTAGAATTGCACCCAGAAATGGCAGTGGCATGTTCTGAAGATTTTCTGATATTTTCTGTTCCAGCGGGCTCTGCTACCGTTATGCGAAGGGTTCTGGCAGAGCTTCCTGCTGTCTTGGGGGAGTCCAGTGCTGCGTTTTGCCGATTTTCAGATCGACCCGCTGCGCGCCGAATTGCGCCGGCTCGATGGTGAAATCATCAAACTGCGCCCCAAGCCGTTCGATATGCTTGTCTTTTTCGTTTCTGAAGCGGGCCGCGTGATTGGCAAACGCGAGCTGATGGAGCGATTCTGGCCGGGTGTGCATGTTGGCGAGGACAGTCTTTTCCAATGCATCCGCGAAATCCGTGCGGTGCTCGGCGACAATCAGCGCCAGATTCTGCGCAACATTTCCGGCCGTGGCTATCTGTTCGAGGCCCAGGTGACCGGCCGTTTGGTCACCGGCAGCTTGCCTGGCACCGATCAAACCGACCTGGAGCCCGTGTCACCCGAAGCGGCCGGTGCCGAGATCGCGCCGTCGGACTCCGTCGATGCTGCGGCTCGTCGACCGACGATCGCGCCGGCCGAGGCGGATGTGGTCCACATACATCCGGATCAGGATGCATCAATCGCAGTTGCCGATCCCGTCATCATCGAAGCCATGGTCAGCCCGCCCGATCAAGGCGTCGCGGTGATTGCGGTGCCGACACAGCGACCACGCCTGTCGCGACGCGCGATAGCGGCGGCCATCGTCGCTGTCCTGCTTGGGGCCGCGGGTGTTGCGATGGCGCCGA
Source organism: Tardiphaga sp. GW821-FHT12E02 (assembly GCF_058807155.1). Taxonomy (NCBI): domain Bacteria; kingdom Pseudomonadati; phylum Pseudomonadota; class Alphaproteobacteria; order Hyphomicrobiales; family Nitrobacteraceae; genus Tardiphaga; species Tardiphaga sp. GW821-FHT12E02. Next base: position 3,860,234 of record NZ_JBXAQK010000001.1, on the reverse strand, counting down.
TATTGGGCTCGCAAACCTTGATGCGGAATGTCCGCCCGACCGTCGTTGTGACATCCATCGTCACCACCGGTGGCGATGCGTCGATGCGCGCCATGGCGGCGGGGGTCACCGATCGCCTCAGCGCCGGCCTGTCGCGGATCGAGAATATCCGCGTGGTCGCCCCGGCGCAGGTGACCGCGCGCGCGTCGCTGGAGCCGTCCTCCGGGCGGGCGCCATCCGGCGACTACATCGTCAATACGGAGCTGTTGAAGGACGAGCAGAACTGGACGTTGCGCTCGCGCATGGAGCGGACGTCGAACGGAGAAATTGCCTGGAGTACGGACGTCACGGTCGCGGGCGGCGATGTCGATCGCGACATGTTGCAGTCGCGGCTGGCGGCCGCCATCGGTCATTCCCTAGCGTTGCGCCTCAATACGATCCTCAACGATGCCGTGGCCGGCGCCAAGGGCGCGCCCGGCAGCGCCAAGGTGGCGGTGGAGCAGGCAACGGCCTCCATCGTGCACACGACGCCGGAGCGCTTTCGTGCCGCCGAAAGCATGTTGCGCAAGGCGCTGGTCGATAATCCAGATAATGTCGATGTGCAGGCGGCGCTGGCGGCGTTGCAATTGCGCGGAATCCAGATGGTCTGGTATCCGGCCGACGAACGCGAGGCCGTGCGCAAGAGCGCGCAGGAGCTGATGGAGCGCGTGCTGCGCGTCAAGCCGACCTATGTGCCGGTGCTGGAAAGCTATTGCCGCCTGCTCAGCGCCACCAATCAGTTCGTCGATAGTCTGGTCGCCTGCGCGCGGGTGCTGTCTTTCGATCCGTGGAACGGGCTTGCCATCTATCATATCGGGCTCAACCAGATCTTCCTCGGCCGTTTCGAAGAGGCGGTGACGAATTTCAAGCTTGCCGATCAGTACGACACGCCGACCGTATCACGCTGGACATGGTCGTTGGGCGCAGGCTTCGCGCTGATCTATCTCGAACGCTATGACGAAGCCTTGCCATGGCTCGAACGCTCGCTGGCGGTGACCCAGGGAACCGGCCGCACGCATTTCATGCTGGTGACGGCCTATCATCAGCTCGGTCGCCATGCGGAAGCAAAGGCGATGCTGCTGAAGGGGCTGGCCTTGCGGCCCGGCGCCACTGCGGACAATATCGGGCCGCCGACGGCAAATACCAGCCCGCGCTATCTCGAAGGCTCGGCCAAGGTGCGTGACATTCTGGTCGAAGCCGGCATGCCGCGGCGCTGACGCACGAAAGCTAAGCGGGCGTCGCCGCCTACTTGCCGTAGGTGCCGAGCAGCTGGCCGAGATTCTGCATCACGAAGGCATTGGCGCGCAGATGCACTTCCTTGCCGTCCTGCAGGCGGACGCCGATCTCATAGGTGGCCGGATCGAGCTGGCGCATGCCGAGCACCTGGCTGATTTCCATAGTCTCCAGTGACGTCTGTGCCGGCTTCGCCGCCTGTTTTGGCGCAGCAGCGGGTTGCTTGGCCGGACGCGGTGCAGGTGCGGCAGCGGCAGGGGCCTGGGCCGGCGTGGGTGCTGCGCCTTGCGCGACTGCGATCGTAGGGGCGAGCAAAGCGGTTGCGAGGACGAGAAATTTCACGCCGGTCTCCTGAATCATCGAACGGAATCGGCTTTGCCTATAGCAGATTGCGGCAGATTTTGTGGCAATCGCCCCATGTCGTCGGCACGGTTGGTCTACCCTGCGATGCAAGACAAATGGCACCGCGCCGGTTACATCTGCGATTGAACCGGCCGCACTGCGGCCTCGACCAAGGTAGACAATTGCGCGGCGGGCATCGCCGCAAATCGGCGCGCGGCGGACCGCCGCAATAATGGGAATGCAGGCATGAATGCGACAATGAGACGGCTCTTACTCACCATCGGTGTGCTGATGAGCGCGATCGTCGTGGCATCGCCCGCATCGGCCGAGAAGCGTGTCGCGCTTGTGGTCGGCAACGACAATTATCGCAACGTCTCGAAGCTGCAGAAAGCCGTCAACGACGCCCGCGCCATGGGCGAGGTGCTAAAGAAGCTCGGTTTCGAGGTGATGGTCGCCGAGAACCAGACGCGGCAGGGATTTAGCCAGGCGCTGCTGGCTTTCGAGACCTCGCTCGGCAAGGGCGATACGGCGTTCTTCTTCTTTGCCGGCCACGGTTTCGAGATCACCGGCCAGAACTATCTGCTGCCGACCGACGTGCCCGCGGCGACCGCCGGGCAGGAGGAACTGGTGCGCGACAGTTCCGTGCTCGCGGATCGCATCGTCGATCGTCTGCAGAACAAGGGCGTGCGCAGCGCCATCCTGGTCTTCGATGCCTGCCGCAACAATCCGTTCGAACGCTCAGGGACGCGCTCGCTGGCCGGCGGCGCTGGCCTTGCACCGATGGTGCAGCTGCCGGAAGGCGTGTTCTCGATTTTCTCCGCCGGCCCCCGTCAGACCGCGCTCGATCGGCTTTCCAACAACGACACCGATCCGAATTCGGTGTTCACCCGCACCTTCATCAAGGAGATCCAGGAGCCGTCGCTCAATCTCGTGCAGATCGCCCAGCGCACCCGCCGGACGGTGAGCGAACTCGCCGACACGGTGAAACATCGCCAGGTGCCGGTCTATTTCGACCAGATGGTGGACGACGTCTTCCTCAACGGCCAGGCCAAGTCGAACGAGCCCGTGCAGGCCAGCACGCTGCCGACATCGCAATTGCCGAAGGTCGCCGCCTTGCCGCCGGTGAATACGTCACCACTGCCCACACCGGACAATCCGAACGCACCGATCGCCAGCTTCTCCCGCCACAATGGCGGCTGGACCGTGGTGTTCTCCATCGTCGATCCCGCGCTCGGCATTTCCTGGCGCAAGGGCGACAGCGGCGATTTCCGCGAGACCGGTTTCATGGACACGCTGGACCCGCGCACGCGTAAACGATTGCCCAATCCGTCGATCCAGCTGAATGCCGATGAGCCGGCGACGACGTTGCAGGTGCGCTACATCGACATCACCGGCGAGATGCAGGGGCCGTTTCCGATCCGCTTCGATCCGGAAGCGGCGCTGGTGCGCGACCAGCGCAAGATTCTCGACATGACCGCCTCGAACTGGCTGGAATTCGGCGGCTCCAATGGCCTGCTGTATTACACGCATCTGATCTCGTATCGCTGCGCAATCCGCGAAGTGAAGCTTGGTTTCGATACGTCGGTGCCGGATCAGGTGCTGAGATTGCCGCCCTGCAATCAACGCGATCCCATCGCGGTGCCGCGTGATGCGCCGATCTATATGAAAGTGCCGGGCGGCGCGCGCTCGGTGTCGGTGGAATTGCAATTCCGCGACGGTAGTGTCTCGGAGATCAGGACGTTCCGGAAATGAGTGAGATCGAACAGATTGCCGAACTCGAGGAGCGCCGCCGCAAGGCCATGCTCGATGCGGATATCGCTGTGCTCGACGAGATGTTCGCTGACGATCTCAGCTACACTCATTCCAATGCGGTGATGGAGCGCAAGGCGCTCTATCTGGAGCGGCTCGCCGCCAAGCATTACGACTATCGCGAACTGAACTTTCTCGATCAGGACATTCGCGTGACAGGCGATGCCGCGCTGATCACCGGGCGCATGACGGGCGAGGTGGTGATCGCCGGGCAATTGCGACAACTCAACAGCCGCACCACGGTGGTCTGGACCCGTCAGCATGGCCGCTGGCGGATGCTGACCTTTCAGAGCACGCCGCTGCCGGCAACCTGATCGTCGATCAGCTCGTATAGTTCGATCCGAGACCGATCGACTTGAGCAGTTTGCGATAGGCGATCGAGGTTCGGTCGGCCGGAATATGTGTCTCCATCTGCATGTCCAGCGGCAGATCTTCCGGCTTCTGCGATTCCACGATCACGCGGTCTTCGTTGAAGATCTGCAGATTGAAGGCGAGGACGTCGTCGAGCGGACCGTCCTTGCCGAAATTGCGTGCCAGCGGGCAGAACAGGCGCGTCTTCCGTGCCGAGATCGGCGATGGTGCGTTCAGGATGGAGAGCAGGCCGTTATCCGGAAAATGCACGGTCAGCTTCGCGCAGAACGGCGGAAACACATCGAAGACGCGCAGCCATTCGAAACCGTCCGGCGCAAGATGCCGGAGTTGCTTCGGATAGTTGCTGACAGAGCTCAGATAGTTGGCCCGAATGCCGAATGATGTCCGCTCCAGCTGGTAGCTGGGCACGACGGGATTGTCGCGATCGCCGAACGACTCGACATGCGCCCAGGCGAAATGCGCGACGTCCAGGAAGCCTTCCATCTGACGACCACAGGAGCTCTTGATGTCGATGGTGGGCGCCATGATCGGCTGGAAATCGGGATCGTCCCAGGCCTCGAACACCGGCAACGTGTCGTGTTCGCCGTTCAGCGTCGTCCAGATCAGTCCATAGCGTTCGATGGTCGGCAGCACCGTGATGCGCAGCTTGTCGGAGATCGGAAGATCCGGATGGGCCGGGACCGATCGGCAGCGTCCGTCGGGACCGTAGCGGAAACCGTGATAGGGGCACACGATGGTGTCGTGCTCCACCCAGCCGAGGCTCAATTGGGTGCCGCGGTGGACGCAGAGATTGCGGGCGGCGATGGCGCGGCCAGCCGCGCGATAGACCACAAGATCGACATCGAGCAACGTCGCCTGAACCGGCTTGTCGGCAAGCTCGTCGCTGCGCGCGACCGGGTACCAGTAGTGCGAGAGCACAGTCCAGTCCTGAGGATCGAAGCTCAGGTCTCTCGGAAAACCAAGCCGCTGCGATGCGACCGGTTTGATGGCCAAGTCTATCATCCACGCGTCTCCTGACGAGCGGCGATTGCGCCGGATCAAAGTCTCTCGACCTATTCTTACTCAGATCGGGATCGACATGAAGTGGCAATTTTGAGCGCGGGATGCGGCGTTTTCGAGCGCAATAGGTTTCCGACGCGGGACTTCGCGCTGCGATTTGTTGACGGCGATCCGTCGCTCCGCCACCCTGCAGCTCAAAATGGAATGCGGGAGATGGTGATGGGCGCGACAGCAGCCGGGAATGTGACGACACGCTGCTGTATCGTCGGCGGCGGGCCGGCTGGCATGATGCTCGGCTATCTGCTTGGCCGTGCCGGCGTCGATGTGATCGTGCTGGAAAAACACGCCGACTTCTTCCGCGATTTCCGTGGCGACACGGTGCATCCCTCGACACTGCAGGTGATAGACGAACTCGGCTTGATCGACGATTTTCTCAAGATCAAGCACGACCGCATCGCCAAGATGGACGGCTATTTCGGCACGCACAAACTGCGTATCGTCGATATCGCGCGGACATCGGCAAAATACCCGTTCATCGCCTTCATGCCGCAATGGGATTTCCTCGATTTCCTGCGCGACAAGGGCAAGCGCTTTCCGCATCTCAAGGTGATGATGAAGACCGAGGCGACCGATCTCGTCTGGTCGGGTGCACAGGTCGTCGGCGTCAAAGCCGTGACGGAGCAGGGGCCGATCGAGATCCGCGCCGATCTTGTCGTCGCCTGCGATGGCCGGCATTCGGTGGTGCGTCCGGCCGCAAAGCTCGAGGTCGAGGACATCGCCGCGCCGATGGACATTCTCTGGTTTCGCATCGCCAAGGGGCCGGAGACCGAAAGCGTGTTCGCGCGGCTCGAGCCGGGCAAGATGATGGTGACCATCGATCGCGGCGACTACTGGCAATGCGCCTATGTGATCGCCAAGAACCATTTTGACCAGGTCAAGGGCAGGGGGATCGAGGCCTTCCGCGGGGAAGTGTCCCGGCTGGCGCCGATCCTGGCGGCGCATATCGACGACCTCAAGAGCTGGGACGACGTCAAGCTGCTCACCGTCGCCATCAATCGCCTGACGCGCTGGCATCTGCCGGGCCTGCTCTGCATCGGCGATGCCGCACATGCGATGTCGCCGGTCGGCGGGGTCGGCGTGAACATCGCCGTGCAGGACGCCGTCGCCACCGCCAATCTGCTGGCGGCGAAATTGCAAAAGGGGCCGGTGAGCGAGGACGATCTCGACACCGTGCGCCGGCGCCGCGAATTCCCGATGCGCGCCACGCAGGCGATGCAGGTGGTGATGCAGAAGAACATCATCAGCCGCGCGCTGGCGCCCGGCGATCAGCCGCTGACGCCGCCGTTGTTCATGCGCGTCGTCAATGCGGTGCCGTGGCTGCAGGGACTTGCGGCGCGGTTTCTAGCGATTGGTGTCAGGCCGGAGCATGTGCGCTCGCCCGAGGCGTAGGCGGATGAGGCGCAGCCGAAATCCGCCGGCCGAGTTCGTCACTGAAACTCCGCGGCGGATTACGCTGCGCTCATCCACCCTACGTTTCAGATCGAGAAGCTCGTCCCGCAGCCGCAGGACGCTGTCGCGTTCGGATTGACCACCCGGAACGATGCGCCGATCAGGTCATCGACGAAATCCAGTTCAGAGCCGGCCAGAAACGGTGCCGACGACGGATCGACAAGCACAACGGCGGCATCCCGCTCGATCACCACGTCGTCTTCAGCCTTGGCGCGCTCGACGTCGAACTTGTATTGAAAACCCGAACAGCCGCCACCTTCGACGGAAACGCGCAGCATGGCGCCGCTGCCTTCGGCCTTGAGAATCTCGCCAATCCGGCGCGCCGCGCTGGCGCTGACGGTGAGGGGGGCTTCGATCGTGGCGGTATCGGTCATATCTGGCTCCAGGGCGGGACTCGGTGGTTTGAATCTGCCGCGCCCCATAGTTAAGTGCGGCAGCCCGCGGAATCAATTGGATCAAGGATAAACAGCTTTGTCGGTCGGAATGGCAGCTCCCCAGGCGCCCTATGCCTGCGATCCCGCGCAGAGCCGCGGCCGGCTGTTCCCGGAAGCCCCGAGCCGGACGCGCAGTGCGTTCCGGCGCGATTGCGACCGGGTGATCCATTCCACGGCCTTCCGGCGGCTGAAGCATAAAACCCAGGTTTTCGTGTTCCACGAGGGCGATCATTACCGCACCCGTCTGACGCACACGCTGGAAGTCGCCCAGATCGCCCGCGCGGTGGCGCGGCAACTCGGCCTCGACGAAGATCTTACCGAAACCATGGCGCTGGCCCACGATCTCGGACATCCGCCTTTCGGCCATGCGGGCGAGCGGGCGCTGGATGCCTGCCTGGAAGCCCATGGCGGCTTCGATCACAATGCGCAGGCGCTGCATGTGGTCACCGCACTGGAGCACCGCTATCCCGGTTTCGACGGGCTCAACCTCACCTGGGAATCCCTCGAGGGCATCGTGAAGCACAATGGCCCGCTGACGGGCCGGAATGGCCTGCCGCTTCAACGCTATGCGCAGCATGGCCTGCCGCTTGGCATCGTCGCCTTTAACGAGAAACTCGATCTCGAACTCGGCAGTTTTGCCTCGCTGGAAGCGCAGGCGGCGGCGATCGCGGACGACATCGCCTATGACGCCCATGACATCGATGATGGCCTGCGCGCGGGCCTGTTCAGCATCGACGATCTCAGGACCATCCCGCTGGTTGCCGGCATCGTGGCCGAAATCGATCGCCGCTATCCCGGCCTCGATCAGGACCGGCGTGGCGCCGAGCTGGTGCGCGAGCTGATCTCCTATCTGATCGGCGCCGTCGTCAGCGAGGCCCAGCGCCGGCTGGATGAGGTCAGGCCGGTGTCTGCCGAGGAGGTCCGTCATTGCGGCCGGCAGCTCATCGCGTTCTCGGCCGAGGCTGCAGGGGCCGAGAAGGCGATCAAGTCCTTCCTCTGGACGGGCATGTATCGCCATCCGCGCGTGATGCGCGTCATGGTCGAGGCCGAATGTCTGGTGGCCGACCTGTTCTCCCGCTACACGCGCGAGCCCGGCGATCTGCCACCGGAATGGCAGGCAGGGGCGACCGGCGAGGCGGAATCGGAGGCCGAGCAGGCGCGCCGGATCGGTAATTTCATCGCGGGGATGACCGATCGTTTTGCGATCACCGAGCATATCCGGCTCTTTGACTCGACTCCGGAATTGCGCTAGGCGGTTCCCTGTTAAGTGCCTATCGGGATTGAGAAAATTATCCCGATGCGATCCGCCGGCCGGCCTCGTCTCGCATTTGCAAAGACATTGGCGCAAGGCCCGCGAAACCGCTATCCAGACCTAATTCCGTTCCTGCCGGCTGAGTCCCGGCGCAAGCTGGTTCCGTACAGTAATGACCACTTCTGCCCCAGTGCCGCATCTGTTCGCCAATGTGCTCGCCCGCGTGCATGCGATCTGCAACGACCTGATCACCGACGGCGTGCTGCCGTCCGGCATCGATCTGTCGCGTATCGTCGTCGAGCCGACCAAGGATGCGTCCCATGGCGACATGGCGAGCAATGCCGCGATGGTGCTGGCCAAGGAGGCGAAAGCCAAGCCGCGCGATCTCGCTGAGGCGATTGCCGCCAAGCTGCGCGCCGATGATCTCATCACGTCGGTGGATATCGCCGGTCCCGGCTTCATCAATCTGACGCTGAAGACGTCGGTCTGGGCTGATGCGCTGCGCGCCGTGCTGCGCGACGGCGATGTCTATGGCCGCAGCGCGGTCGGCGGTGGCGAGAAGATCAATGTCGAATATGTCTCGGCCAATCCCACCGGCCCGATGCATGTCGGCCATTGCCGCGGCGCCGTGTTCGGCGATGCGCTGGCGAGCCTGCTCGATGTCGCCGGCTACAGCGTCACCCGCGAATATTACATCAACGACGCCGGCGCGCAGGTCGATGTTCTCGGCCGCTCGGCATTCCTGCGCTATCGCGAGGCGCTCGGCGAAGCCATCGGCGAGATCCCGGAAGGGCTGTATCCCGGCGACTATCTGCAGCCGGTCGGGCAGGCCCTGGCTGCGGAGCATGGCGCTACGCTGAAGGATATGCCGGAAGACCAGTGGCTGCCGATCACCCGCGCAAAAGCCATCGACATGATGATGGAGATGATCAAGGGCGATCTCGCCGCTTTGAACATCAGCCATGAAGTGTTCTTCTCCGAGCGTTCGCTGATCACGGGGGCGACCGATCTGGTCGGGGCGACCATCGATTTCCTGCGCGGCAAGGGCGACGTCTATGAAGGCCGGCTGCCGCCGCCGAAGGGCAAGCCGGTCGATGATTACGAGGACCGCGAGCAGACGCTGTTCCGCGCCACCGCTTACGGCGACGACGTCGATCGTCCGCTGCTGAAGTCGAATGGCGGCTACACCTACTTCGCCTCCGACATCGCCTATCACAAGACCAAGGTCGACCGCGGCTTCCACAAGATGGTGGACGTCTGGGGCGCCGATCACGGCGGCTATATCAAGCGCGTTCAGGCGGCCATCAAGGCGGTCACCGACGGCAAGGGCGAGCTCGACGTCAAGATCGTCCAGCTGGTCAAGCTGCTGCGCAATGGCGAGCCGGTGAAGATGTCGAAGCGCTCGGGCGACTTCGTCACCTTGCGCGAGGTGGTGGACGAGGTCGGCTCCGACGCCGTCCGCTTCATGATGCTGTTCCGGAAGAACGACGCCGTGCTCGATTTCGACCTCGCCAAGGTCATCGAGCAGTCCAAGGACAATGCCGTTTTCTATGTCCAGTATGGGCACGCCCGCGGCCATTCGATCTTCCGCAACGCCCGCGAGCAGATGCCGGAGATGGCCGGTCTGCCCACGGAAGACGCCGAGCGGATTGCCTGGCTCAAGGATGCGGCGGTGGAGCGGCTGGACGATCCCATCGAGCTCGGCCTGCTCCGGCAGCTGGCGCTCTATCCGCGGATGATCGAGGCGGCAGCGGTTGCGCACGAGCCGCACAGGATCGCATTCTACCTTTACGACCTGGCCAGCGCCTTCCATGCGCACTGGACCCAGGGCCGGGATGCGCCTCATTTACGCTTCATTATCACTAATGATGCAGAACTTACTAAAGCACGTCTGGCACTCGTGCAGAGCATCGTTACGGTTCTTAAGTCAGGCCTAGCCGTTCTCGGCGTCTCTGCACCGAATGAGATGCGTTAGTAGTTGAGTAATAATTTGGGAATGGTCGCTGCATGGGGGTGTGCAGCGGTCAATGACAGGCGGCAATTTCGTCCGGTCGACGAAGTGGCAGCTTTCCCGCAGGGGATGTGACATCACCATGGCCAATCAGTACCAGAACCGATCTTACCCCGCAGGCGCCGGCTACAATGACCCGCGCGCGCAAGGCGAGGGCGATCCCTTGGCCGAACTGGCCCGCCTGATCGGCCAGACAGATCCCTTTGCTGCGCAGTCTGCGCGCCAGCCGGCCGCCCAGCAGCGCCGCGCCGAGCCCGTTCCGGCCCATCACGACGAGCCCGAAGAGCAGTTCGAGACCGCGCCGACCCCGCCGCCCTGGATGCAGCGCGTGGCCGCGCAGCGTGCCCAGCAGCCGGTCGAGCCGGAGCCCGTGCATTACGCTCAGCCGAAGGTCGAGCCGGAATTCGATTTCCAGCAGCAGCAATATGAGCAGGCCCAGCATCCCGATGCGCAGGCCTATGCGGCCTCCAGCTATGCGCCGCAGGACTATGCTGCGCATGAGCAGCAGGCCCATGCCAGCTACGATGCCTATGGTCATCCGCAACAGGCGCAAGCTTACGAGCAGCCGGTGCATCAGCCCGATCCGAACCGCTATGACGATGCGCTCTATGGCCAGCCCGATCACGGGCAGGCCTATCAGCAGGATCCGTATCAGGACGATCCCTACGCCTATCAGCAGGACGATTACGCCGAAGAACCGGCGCCGAAGCGCCGCAGCGGCATGAAGACCATTGCTGCCGTACTTGCGCTGGCAGTCGTCGGCACCGGTGGCGCCTTCGCCTATCGCACCTTTGTCGGATCGACCCGCAGTGGCGAGCCGCCGGTGATCAAGGCCGATCCCGGCCCGAACAAGATCGTGCCGGCGACGACCTCTGCGTCGAATGACAGCGGCAAGCAGCTGGATCGTCTCGCGGCCGGGCAGGAGCGTCTGGTGCCGCGCGAGGAGCAGCCGGTCAATGTGCAGGACGCCAGCAAGGCCGGTGGCCCACGCGTCGTGTTCCCGCCGCTCAACCAGAACAATAATCCGCCGACCACGGCAAGCGTCTCGCCGGCCAACAAGCCGATGGTCGCGAGCAATCCCGTGAATGGCGACGAGCCGCGCCGGATCCGGACGCTGGCCGTTCGCGGCGATCAGATGGATGCGGCGGCGGTGCCGGCAGCGCGTCCGGCCGCAGCCCGGCCGACGACACCAGCGCCGGCACCTGCCGTCAACGCGGCCAATGCTCCGATGTCGCTCTCGCCGCAGTCGGCTCCGGCTGCTGCCCCGACGACCCGTTCGGCTGCGCTCAATACCGCACCACAGGACATCGCTTCACCCTCGGCGGCGACCGGTGGTTATGTGGTCCAGGTCTCGTCGCAGCGGAGCGATGCCGATGCCCGTGCCTCCTTCAAGGCGCTGCAGGGCAAATATCCTTCGGTGCTCGGTTCCCGGTCGGCTCTGATCAAGAAGGCTGATCTCGGCGACAAGGGAACATATTACCGCGCCATGGTCGGTCCGTTCGGGTCGGCCGACGAAGCTCTCCAGTTCCGCAAGAATCTGGAAGCTGCTGGCGGGCCGCAGGGAATAGTCCAAAGGAATTAACGGCGGTTTCCTTGACCCTGCGTGGTGATGGGGCCTAATCGGCCCCATGAGCACCCGAGCCTTCATCACCGGCGTATCCGGCCTTACCTTGACTGCTGACGAGCGCGCCTTTTTGCGCGCCGAGCGTCCCTGGGGCTTTATCCTTTTCAGGCGCAATATCGACAACCCTGCGCAAGTTGCTGCGCTGGTTGAGGAATTGCGTGAAGCGACGGGCGATCTCGGTGCGCCGGTCCTGATCGATCAGGAAGGGGGGCGGGTGCAGCGCCTCGGTCCGCCGCATTGGCCCGTCTACCCGCCTGGCGCGGTCTTCGGCGCGCTCTACGATCTCCAGCCGGATCTTGGCCTGCGCGCTGCCTGGCTCAGCTCACGGCTCATCGCTGCCGATCTGATCGACCTCGGCGTCACCGTGGACTGCCTGCCGCTGGCGGATGTGCCGGTCGAGGGCGCCGATGCCGTGATCGGCAATCGCGCTTATGGCACAACGCCGGCCAAGGTTGCGGCGATCGGGCGGGCGGTCACTGATGGTCTGGCGGCTGGCGGCGTGCTGCCGGTGCTCAAGCATATTCCGGGGCATGGCCGGGCCAATGCCGACAGTCATCACAAGTTGCCAATCGTGTATAACACGAGGAATGAGCTGGAAGCCTCTGATTTTGAAGCGTTTCGACCGCTTGCCGACTTGCCTATGGCGATGACTGCACATGTTGTGTTTAACGCCCTGGACGCCACTCGGCCGGCCACGACTTCTGCGACAATCATCACTGACGTGATTCGCGGCAGTATCGGGTTCCAGGGTTTGTTGATGAGTGATGACGTGTCCATGAATGCTCTGGCGGGATCCATCGCCGAGCGAACCCGCGCCATCGTCGATGCCGGCTGCGACGTCGTCCTGCACTGCAACGGCAAGCTGGACGAGATGCAGGCCGTCGCCAAAGAAACGCCGCTGCTCAAGGGCAAGCCTGACGAGCGCGCCCGGGCCGCGATTGCCGCCCGTCAGCAGCCACAGCCCTTCGACCGCGCTGCAGGCCGGGCGGAACTCGACCAACTGATCGCACGGACGGGAGCCAGCGCATGAGCGCCGAAATTCTGTCGTTTGAAACCGGACGCCCGGCCGAGATCGTCACCAATGACGAGCCGTCGCTGGTCATCGACGTCGAAGGCTATGAAGGCCCGCTCGACCTGTTGCTCACGCTCGCGCGCCAGCAGAAGGTCGATCTGCACAAGATCTCGATTTTGGCACTGGCCGATCAATATCTGCTCTTCATCGAGGAAGCGCGAAAGATCCGGCTGGAACTCGCGGCCGACTATCTGGTCATGGCGGCCTGGCTCGCCTTCCTGAAGTCGCGCCTGCTGTTGCCGGAAGTGGTGAGCCAGGAAGAAGGCCCGAGCGCCGAGGACATGGCGACCGCGCTGGCCAACCGGCTGCGCCGTCTCGAAGCCATCCGCAGCGCTGCCGACCAGCTGATGGCCCGGCCGCAGCTCGGTCGCGACAGTTTTCCGCGCGGCGCACCGGAACAGATTGCCGAAATCAAGCAGCAGAAATTCACGGCGACGCTGTATGACCTGTTGTCGGCCTATGCGACCCAGCGTCAGGCGCGCGTGCTCACCCGCGTCCATCTGGCCCGCCGCACCGTGTGGTCGCTGAGCGAGGCCCGCGCCTCGCTGGAACGGCTGATCGGCATGGCCGAGGACTGGAGCCGGCTCGACGAATATCTGCTGGCCTATGTGCCCGATCCGCAGCAGCGCGCCACGGTGATGGCGTCGAGCTTTGCGGCGGCGCTCGAGCTTGTCCGTGAGGGCGCGCTCGATCTCAGCCAGAGCGAAGCATTTGCACCCCTGTATTTCCGCAAGCATGTCGGCCCGCCGCCCGTGCCTGTGGCGCCGGAAGTTCCGGCTGAGTAAGTGAGAGAAGGAGATCCGGACATGGCACGTGCCGCCGAAAAACGCATCGACGTTGTCGAGGATCAGGTCGAGGACATGCAGCAGGACGACATTGCGCAGCCGACCGAAGCCGTGCAGCCGACCGATATTCCCGCCGAAGACACGGTCGCAGAAGGTGCTGCCGCTGCAGACCTCGTCGCGGACGATGTTGCCCAGCAGGATGCCGTTCAATCGGACGAAGCGCCGGAAGTTGCCGCGCGTCCGGAAGAGCTGCGCATTCTTGAAGCGCTGCTGTTTGCCTCTACCGAGCCGCTCGACCAGTCGGCGCTCGCCAAGCGCATGCCCGATGGCGTGAACGTCAAGAAGGCACTGGAAGCGCTGCAGGCGGATTATGCCATGCGCGGCATCAATCTGGTGCGCATCGCCAACAAGTGGACCTTCCGCACCGCCGGCGATCTCGCCTGGCTGATGACCCGCGAGGTCAGCGAAACCAAGAAACTGTCGCGCGCCGCCGTCGAGGTGCTGGCCATCGTCGCCTATCACCAGCCGGTGACCCGCGCCGAGATCGAAGATATCCGCGGCGTGGTGACTTCCAAGGGCACCCTCGACGTGCTGCTCGAGACCGGCTGGATCAAGCCGCGCGGCCGCCGCAAGACGCCGGGCCGTCCGCTGACCTTTGGCACCACCGATACGTTCCTGTCGCAGTTCGGCCTCGAGGCGCTCGGCGATCTGCCGGGCCTCGAGGAGCTCAAGGGCACGGGCCTGCTCGACTCGCGCCTGCCGGCCGGCTTCAGCGTTCCCAACCCGTCCGACGATCCGCAGCTCCGCGAGGACGAGGATCCGCTGGAGGATGGCGAGCTCCACCTCTCGCTGTCGGAACCCGATCCGGAGTTCCCCGAAGCGCAGGGCGAGACTGCAGTTGCCGAAGGGGCAACGGCGGAAGTTGTCGGATTGGCCGAAGTTCCGGTGGCTGATGATGCCGACGAGGTCGGCGAGATCGCCGATGTGATCGATCCCGAGGAGGTTGAAGCTCCCGCGCTTGGCGTGGTCGAGGTCGACGAAGACGAAGCTGAAGACGGCGAAGAGACTGCCGAGGCGGAACAGGACGAGGCCGAACCGGCTGAATCGGAGACCGCGGAACTCGATGCCGACGCGCAGGATGACGACGGCGACGACGACCTCGACGACGAAGATGATGATTTCGAGGACGATGAGGACGAGGAAATCGACGCGGATGGTGCCGACGAGGGCGCTTCCGGCGACGAGGCGTCCAAGCCGGGCGAGGACGACGATCATCACCGCTGATGCGACATTAACGCTCGCGACGTTACGACTTGTCCATCCGCGATTCCACGGTGGTTAAGTCCTTGTTTTTGACGAACCCGCGGCCTACGTTCCGGTCAGATCAGGCCGGTTCGCCGGCTGTGTGTTTGGAGGGTTAGCAGGATGGGTTCTCTCAGCATTTGGCACTGGATCGTCGTGATCGCGGTGGTCCTGCTGTTGTTCGGTCGCGGCAAGATCTCCGACCTCATGGGTGACGTCGCGCAGGGTATCAAGGCCTTCAAGAAGGGCATGGCGGACGACGACAAGCCGGCAGACAAGCCAGCCGATCCGAACAAGACCATCGATCAGGCGCCGGCTGCGCCAACGGCCAACCGGTCGGATGTCGGCAGCAAGGCCGTTTAAGGTCAAGGTTGCTAAGGTCCATTCGGACCGCAGCGGACGGGTCAAAAGGCACGGCTCGTCCGGCCTGTGAGCAGGTTGTTACATGTTCGATATCGGGTGGAGTGAACTGGTCGTCATCGGCGTCGTGGCGCTGATCGCCATCGGCCCGAAGGAATTGCCCGGCGTGTTGCGCATGGTCGGGCAATGGATGGGCAAGGCCCGCAAGATGGCCTCGGAATTCCAGGGCCAGTTCAACGAGGCCATGCGCGAAGCCGAGATGGCCGACGTCAAGAAGGCGTTCGATGACGTCAAGGACGCCGCCTCCGATTTCTCCAAGAACAACATCATGACCTCGCTGACCAAGGATGTCAGCGATGCCATGACCGTCGACAAGATCGACAATGTCACCACGCCGCCGGTGATGCCGACCACGCCGGAGCCGCCGACGCCGGACACCTTTATCGAGGCGGCTGCGCATGATGCGGTGAACGAGCCGCTGGCCATCACGCAGGAAGTGCAGCCGACGCCTGCCGAGCCAGTCGTCACCAGTGACGTGCCGGTTGCCGACAATACATCTGCCGAGCCCGGCAATCCCGAAGTCCTCAAGAACGCCAAAGCCCTATGAGCGCCGAAGATATCGAGGCCTCGAAGGCCCCCTTGATGGACCATCTGATCGAGCTGCGGTCGCGGCTGATCAAGGCGCTGCTGGCATTTGCCGTGGCTTTCATCTTCTGCTTCATCTTCGCCAAGCAGATCTACAACGTTCTGGTCTGGCCGTTTGTCTGGGTCGCTGGCCCGGAGAATTCCAAGTTCATCTACACCGCGCTGCTCGAATATTTCCTGACGCAGTTGAAGCTCGCGATGTTCGGCGCCGGCTTCATCTCGTTCCCGGTGATCGCGGCGCAGATCTACATGTTCGTGGCTCCCGGGCTCTACAAGCACGAGAAGGGCGCGTTTCTGCCCTATCTGATCGCAACGCCGTTCTTCTTCGCGCTTGGCTCGCTGCTGGTCTATTTCATGGTGCTGCCGATGCTGATCCGGTTCTCGCTGGGCATGCAGCAGGCCGGTAGCGCCGAGACGGCACAAATCGCGCTGCTGCCGAAGGTCGGCGAATATCTCTCGCTGATGATGTCGCTGATCTTCGCCTTCGGCATCGCCTTCCAGTTGCCGGTGATCCTGACGCTGCTCGGCCGTATCGGCGTGCTGACGTCGAAGCAGCTACGTGAAAAACGCCGCTATTTCATCGTCGGCGCTTTCGTCATCGCCGCTGTGCTGACGCCGCCCGATGTCATCAGCCAGGCCTCGCTCGCGATCCCGCTGATGGTCCTCTACGAGGGCTCGATCATCGCGGTAGGGATCGTGGAGAAGAACGCAGCGAAACGGGCTGCGGCAGCGACCGGGACGGATCTGACGACGGTGGAGTAGGGCCGGGCTTCTTGCAATCGACTGCGACGCAATCTATCTTAGGTTGTGTCTTGTCGTTGTGCTGGAGATGCAAATGGTCTTCGCATTTGATACGCTCGGCTATTCGAAGCGCCTGCGTGACGCCGGTATCCCTGATGGTCACGCGGATGCGCATGCCGAGGCAGCGAGGCAATTCATCATGACGGAGCTGGCGATCAAGTCAGATATGCTGGAGCTGAAGTCGGAGATGTTTGCTCTGAAGTCCGAGGTCGCTTCCCTGAGAGATTCTGTTGCCATGAAGTCCGATCTGCAGGCCATACGAAACGAACTTTACGCCGCAATCGAAAAATCTGCATTGCAGACGACCATTCGGCTGGGTGGTGTGGTCGCTGTCGGCGTCGGCATTCTTGCGGCCCTGCAGCGCATTCACTGACGGCGCTTTTGCCCATTTGATGTTCCAAAACCCAGCCATTCGGGGTACTCAGGGCCGCTTTCGCTCAGGAATCCCGCTATGCACGACATCAAATCGATCCGCGACAATCCCGAAGCCTTTGACGCTGCCTTGAAGCGGCGCGGACTGGCTGCGGTGTCGTCGTTGCTGCTGGCCATCGACGAAGCCCGGCGGACCGCGATCCTGGCGTCCGAGCAGGCGCAGGCGCGGCGCAATGCCGCCTCCAAGGAAATTGGCGAGGCCAAGAAGACCAAGGACGAGGCGCGGGCCAATGCGCTGATGGCTGAGGTCGCCGAGCTCAAGACAACGATGCCGGAGATGGAAGCCGCGGTGAAGGCGGCTGAGGAACAACTCCGCACCGAGCTTGCCGGTATTCCCAACCTGCCGCTCGACGAGGTGCCGGAAGGCGTCGATGAGCACGGCAATGTCGAGCGCCATCATTTCGGTGCCAAGCGCAACTACGCCTTCACGCCGAAGCCGCATTACGAGATCGGCGAAGCCATGGGCTTCATGGATTTCGAAGCAGCTGCAAAGCTGTCGGGCGCGCGCTTCGTCGTACTGAAGAAGGGCCTTGCACGGCTCGAGCGTGCGATCGGACAGTTCATGCTCGATCTGCACACCAACGAGCACGGCTACACCGAGGTCAATCCGCCGCTGCTGGTACGCGACGATGCGATGTTCGGCACGGCGCAATTGCCGAAGTTTCGCGACGATCAGTTCGCAGCGGGCGCGCTCGGCAGCGAAGGACAGGGCTATTGGCTCATCCCCACCGCCGAAGTGCCGCTGACCAATCTCGTGCGCGAATCCATTCTCGACGAGAAAGAACTGCCGCTGCGTTTCACCGCGCTCACGCCATGCTTCCGCGCCGAAGCCGGCGCCGCTGGCCGCGATACGCGCGGCATGATCCGGCAGCATCAGTTCACCAAGGTCGAACTGGTGTCGGTGGTCACGCCCGAGGAGAGCAGGAACGAGCATGAGCGCATGCTGTCCTGTGCCGAGGAAGTGCTGAAGAAGCTCGGCCTGCATTATCGCGTGATGACGCTGTGCACCGGCGACATGGGTTTTGCCGCGCAGAAGACCTATGACATCGAAGTGTGGATGCCGGGCCAGGGCGAGGGCGGTGCTTATCGCGAGATCTCGTCCTGCTCGGTCTGCGGCGATTTCCAGGCGCGCCGGATGGATGCGCGGTCGCGCGGGCCGGATGGCAAGCCGCGTTTCGTGCACACGCTGAATGGCTCTGGCACGGCGGTCGGCCGCGCGCTGATCGCGGTGATCGAGAACTATCAGCAGGAAGACGGCTCCATCGCGGTGCCGGATGTGCTGCAGCCCTATATGGGCGGGCTGAAGGTTGTTCAGGCGAACTGAGTTTCGCCTGATGCATTATGCGCGGCTCGCAGTCACGAGCGCGCATTTCGCTCGCTCGGCGCGGACATTGACGTGGCCGACCAGCGTCATGGGAAATGCCTTGCGGCTCTTCATCGCGATGGTCTCCGCCACCAGCTTGCGACGCTCGGTGGCGTAGCGGCCGTCGCGACTCCTGAATGCGCAAAGCAGTTCGAGATCCTTGATATCATAGGCATTGGCGTTGCGGACCGTGAAGGTCATCATCGCCCGCGATCCCATGCCGCCGCGGCGAAACGACTGGCGTGACAGGCTGACGCGATTAAGATCGACAGCCTCGGACGTCTCCGCCAGTTTGGCAGGATTGGCTTCCGGGGGCGTGCCGTTGTCAGGCGGGGCGGCAACGGCGAGATTCAATGTCAGGTCGGGCTGCGGCGCTTTCGCGAAACTTGGCATTAACAGCCACCCAGCCACCACTGCAGCGATAGCAGCCAGACCTCCCAATAAGATTCGCCGATCAAGCAGCGTGACCATTTTTGTCGCCTCGATAGGCGCTGCGGCCAAGCCATTTGCGGCCGCGCGCTGATGTCCGAAACGCGCCATTACTCATTGTTTTGAGAAGAACTGCGCTTGGGGCGGGCTGGTTCCCGTGTGCCGGAAATATGGCGCGAATGCACACCGGGCAGCGATGAATAGGGGGTGGCAAAAGCCTGCCCTTGCTGGCAAAAAGTCCGCCGCGGCCGGGTCGGCCAAGATCCAACAAGATCGAAAGGGCTGACGCGCATGCGCATTCTCTGCACCAATGACGACGGTATTCACGCTCTCGGCCTGCAGATCATCGAGCAGATCGCCAAGCAACTGTCTGATGATGTGTGGGTCGTTGCTCCAGAGCTGGATCAGTCCGGCGTGTCGCATTCGCTGTCGCTGAACGATCCCTTGCGCCTGCGCGAAGTCAGCGAGCGGCACTATGCCGTGCGTGGCACGCCGACCGACTGCGTCATCATGGGCGCGCGGCATATCCTCAAGGACAAGCAGCCGGATCTGGTGCTGTCCGGTGTCAACAAGGGCCGGAATGTCGCCGAGGACGTGGTCTATTCCGGCACCATCGCCGGCGCGCTGGAGGGTACGATTTTAGGATTCCCGTCGGTGGCGCTGAGCCAGGAATTTTCCATGGCGACACGCAATGCACCGCAGTGGGAAACGGCGCTTGCTTACGGTCCTGATGTGCTGCGCAAGGTGATCAAGGCCGGCGTGCCGAAGAACACGGTGATCAACATCAACTTCCCGGCCTGTGATGCGGCGGAGGTGAAGGGCGTCGTGGTGACGCGGCAGGGCAAGCGCAATCAGGGATTTTTGCGCATTGATGAGCGCCGCGACGGGCGCAACAATCCGTATTTCTGGATCGGCTTTGAGCGCATCGTTGCAGCAGAAGCGCCGCCGGAAGGGACTGACCTGGCTGCCTTGGCTGCACACTATGTGTCGGTGACGCCTTTGCGGCTGGACCGCACGGACGAGGCGTTCAGCGCGGCGTTGAGCAAAGCGTTGGGGTGAAGCGTCAGTGCTTGCGGCCGTCCTTCGAGGCCGCCGCTGCGCGGCGGCGCCTCAGGATGACGGGAGAGTTTGCGGTGTCTACTGAAGACTCTTTCGGCGCTTCGCCGCATACTCCACCGTCATCCTGAGGTGCGAGCGTAGCGAGCCTCGAAGGAGGCGTGTTCAGCGCGGCTTTCCGCCGCGACGTTTCGCGAGTGCTTCGACCGTCGCCCAATCCGATTTGATCAAAGCTCCTTTTTCGCGCGACTCCAGCCCTTCAACTGCCGCTCAGCCGCGATCCCGTCCGTGATCCGGTCGAAATAATCGCACCACATCACGACAACCGGCCACCGCGTGTAGGTGTATCCCTTGAAGGTCCCGGCGTTGTGCTGATCGATGCGCGGCTGCAGGTCGTCGCCCGTCGCGCTGCCCACATAATGTGAGCCGTCAGCACACCGCAGCATGTAGACGAAGACACCCATCGCCATTCCCCAAAGCCGGTCGATGCCTGCTTCAGGATGACGTCCATCTCTCGTCTGTCAATTTCGGGAAAACCTAAACCGTCACGCCCTTCAGCGTCGCGGCCAGCACCTGTGCCAGCGTTTCCATCTGGAACGGCTTCTGCAATGTCGGCCGATCGCGGAAATCTTCGGGCAGGCCCTGGGCGCCATAGCCGGTCGCGAAAATGAACGGCTTGCCGCGCGCCGCAAGAACTTCCGCCACCGGCGAGATCACCTTGCCGTTGACGTTCACGTCCAGGATCGCGACGTCGAATTCGGTGCTGCCGGCGAGGCGGGTGGCCTCGGTGATGTCGCCGGCTTCGGCGGCGACGCTGTAGCCGAGGTCTTCCAGCATGTCGGCGACCATCATGCGGATCATCACCTCGTCTTCGACAAGGAAGACAGAGCCGCCCGGCTGGTTCGCTTCAGTCATGGCCGCTTTCCCTGCATGATCCCTACGGAACGTCGCAAATTCTGCCTTTAAGCGCAATCGCGCCCCGCGTGAATTCGAGAGACTCAAATAGCGCAGGACCCGAACATCCAGTGTACGGTCGCCGACATTGGCGCTGCAAATTCGCTGATCCCCAGCGCCTGTAACGGGCGACCGCAGTTCAGGTTCCGTTGTCGGGAACAATTATCTCCGCAGGCCGCATCGCTTGTGTTCGGCGAGATTGCGTCAACCTATTTGGGGTAATCGAGCGCCATCGCAAGGTGAGGGTGGACAGTTCCCATGATCGATACCGGCCATCCGCCCGAGCAGATGCAATTCCAGCTGAGCCTGCGTCGCCGCGGTATCAGCGACGGGCGAATCCTGCGCGCCATGGAAGAGGTGCCCCGCGACCGTTTTATCGACCCCGCCGACCGCCAATATGCCTGGCGTGACTCTGCGCTGCCGATCTCCTGCGGCCAGACCATCAGCCAGCCTTTCGTGGTCGCTTATATGACCGAGCAGTTGCAACTCGAGCCGCGTCATCGCGTGCTCGAACTCGGCACGGGCTCCGGGTACCAGGCCGCCATTCTCGCCAAGCTGGTTCGCGACGTTGTGAGCGTCGAGCGGTATCGCACGTTGGCAGACGCCGCGCGAGCGCGGCTGGAAAGCCTCAGTCTCTACAATGTCGAAGTCATGCTCGGTGACGGCCTCAACCTGTCTTCCAACCTGGGCAGTTTCGACCGCATCATCGTCACTGCAGCTGTCGAGGCCGTGCCACAATCCTTAATCGACCGGCTGGACGAGGGTGGCATTCTGATCGCGCCGGTCGGCCCGCATCATGGTGTGCAGACGCTGGTGCGTATCCGCAAGACGGGAGAGACCATCGAGCACCGCGATCTGGTGGCGGTCCGCTTCGTGCCCGCGTTGCCGGGCATCGCGCGCGAACTCTGAACATGTGCGTGATCGTCGATCACGTCTTTGTCGCAGGGTTAAAGGCTTGGTAACGGAGACGGTGTTTACTCAATTCAGTCGTGTGTTGCGTATGAGTGAGTAACCAATGTCCCGCGTTGTCGAGTTGCTTTGCTCGCGTCGTTCTCCGCAGGTTGCGGTGTTGGCGTTGATGTCCATCGGATTTGCCGGTTGCAGTGCCGACATGTCGACGCGGCTGTCGCAGACCTTCGATGGCAACAATATCAGTCAAAGCAGCAACCGCCAGTTCGGCTGGCAGGGCGGTCAAGGGGGCTATGGTGGCGAGGCCACAGGCTCCGTGCCGCAGCGTCCCGTCGCGCAAGCGCCGCGCGAATTGCCGCAGTACCAGCGCCCGTCTTACAATCCGCAGCCCCAGTATTCATCGCAGCCGCTGCCGCCGCCGATCTCGGCGCCGCAATCCTATCCGTCTGCTCAGCAATCTTATCCGTCCACGCCGCGTCCGGTCGCATCGGCTGCGCCGATGAGCGGTGGCGGCAATGGCATGTATACGCCGCCATCGGCACCCGCTCGCGCGCCGATCGAGCACACCGGCAGCACGGCGCCGCGTTCGGTTGCCGCGGCTCCCTCGCCGGCTCCCATCGGTCCGAACGGCACCACGATCATCGTCGGCACCAGCGATACGCTCGATGGCCTGTCGAAGCGCTACAATGTCTCGCAGGCTGCGATCCTGCAGGCCAATGGCTATCGCGGTCCGCGTGCGCTGTCGCCCGGCCAGTCGCTGATCATTCCGCGTCAGGGCGCTGTGGCTGCTCCGGCGGTCGCTGCCGCTCCGGCGCGTCCCGCTGCCGCCTCGACCACGCATTACGTCAATCGCGGCGATACGCTGATGAGCATCTCGCGCAAGAACAACGTGCCGGTGGCCGAACTCGCGCGCGCCAACGGGCTGTCGCCAACCGCCCAGCTCAAGCTCGGCAGCAAGATCAATGTGCCCGGAGCGCGCAGCGCATCAGCTGCGCCGACCGCATCGGCTCCCGCGCCGCTCGGCGCCCCATCGACCATCGCAGCAGCACCGGTTGCGCCCGTCACCACGGCGCCCGCCCGCGTGGCTGCCGTTGAGCCGCAGCAAAAGGCTCGGCTCGCCAGCGCCACCACAACGCCTGAAGACGTTGCTCCGGAAGCGCCGACCAAGGCTGCTGAAGCCACTGGCGCATTGCCGACCTTCCGCTGGCCGGTGCGTGGCCGCGTGGCCACCGGCTACGGCGCCAAGACCAATGGCAAGTCCAATGACGGCATCAACATCGCCGTGCCGGAAGGCACGCCGGTGAAGGCCGCCGAAGACGGCGTCGTTGCTTATGCCGGCAACGAACTCAAGGGCTACGGCAATCTCGTGCTGGTGCGTCACTCGAACGGCTACGTGACGGCCTATGCCCATGCGAGCGAACTGATGGTGAAGCGCGGCGAGACGATCAAGCGCGGTCAGGTGATCATGAAGTCCGGGCAGTCCGGCGAAGTCGGATCGCCGCAACTGCACTTCGAAATCCGCAAGGGCTCGTCGCCAGTGGATCCGCTGCAGTTCCTGAATGGCGCGTAATCTGCCGCATCAACCTGACAAAACGGCGCCGACTGGAACAGTCGGCGCCGTTTTCGTTTGCGATGTGATGTCGTTTACTTCGTCGCCAGCCTCACCCCAAGCCGTCCGGCCAGTTCCTGCACGAACTGCCAGGCCACGCGGCCCGAGCGCGAGCCACGGGTGGTGGACCATTCCAGTGCTTCGCGCTGCAGCTGGTCGTCGTCGATCTTGACTTTGAAATGGCTGCAATAGCCGCGCACCATGGCGAGATATTCGTCCTGGCTGCATTTGTGGAAGCCGAGCCAGAGCCCGAAACGGTCCGACAGCGAAACCTTTTCCTCGACGGCTTCGCCGGGATTGATCGAGGTCGAGCGCTCGTTCTCGATCATGTCGCGCGCCAGCAGATGGCGGCGGTTCGAGGTCGCATAGAGGATGACGTTTTCCGGCCGTCCCTCGATGCCGCCTTCGAGCACGGCTTTCAGCGACTTGTAGGATGCGTCATTGCCGTCGAAGGAGAGGTCGTCGCAGAACACGATGAAATAGAAATCCGAGGCCCGGATCTGCGCCATCAGGAGCGGCAGGCTCTCGATGTCCTCACGATGGATCTCGACCAGCTTCAGTCGGCCATTGACCGACTTGCTGGCATTGATCCGCGCATGCGCCGCCTTCACCAGCGACGACTTGCCCATGCCGCGGGCGCCCCAGAGCAAGGCGTTGTTGGCGGGCAGGCCGGTGGCGAAGCGGCGGGTGTTCTCGATCAGCGTGTCGACCTGCTGATTGATGCCCTGCAGGAGATCCAGCTCGACCCGGCTTACCTTCGGGACCGGTGCGAGGCGGCCGTCCGGGTGCCAGATGAAGGCATCGGCGCTGGCCAGAGAATCGGCGTTGGAAGCTTTCGGCGCTGCCGCGGCCATGTTGGCGGCGATGGCTTCCAGAGCGAGCGCGATGCGCTCTTCCAGCTTGGGGGCGGCCATCGGTCGCGGGCGCTTGGCGGCGGCTTTTTTGGCGGGGACCTTGGCGGCTTTGGCGGCAGGGCGGCGGCTGGTTTTATTGGGTTTTTTTGACATTTCGGGCTTTCCTTAGGCTGCACCCTTAACCATCCGGGAACAGCTCCGCAAGCGGTACAAAGCGCTTGTACATCAAGGGGGTTAGGAGCGTTGCAATTGGCTTGCCGGCCGCTATAGTCCGCGCCGAATTTACCGAGACCGGGCCGAACGCGGCTGCGTCGCCGGTCAACCCCCGCATTCACGAGGACTTTCGATGTTCATTACCCCTGCGTTCGCCCAGGCCGCAGCCGCCGGCAACGACACCAACAGCATGCTGATGTCGCTGCTGCCGTTCGCGCTGATCTTCGTCATCATGTATTTCCTGATCCTGCGTCCGCAGCAGAAGAAGGTCAAAGACCACGCCGAAATGGTGAAGAACATCCGCCGCGGCGACACCATCGTCACCTCGGGCGGTCTGGTCGGCAAGGTCACCAAGGTGGTGGACGACGAGCAGGTCGAATTCGAACTGGCCGAAGGCGTCCGCGTGCGCCAGCTGCGCTCGATGATCTCGGGTGTCCGCACCAAGGGCGAACCGGCCAAGGAAAAGGGCGATACCAAGACCGAGGCCAAGGACGACGCGGCGGCCAAGTGATCGCAGCGACGCCCATCCTCGAATTCTGACGGACTTTTTCGATGTTGTATTTCTCACGGTGGAAGGCGCTCGGCATTATCGTGACGGCGCTGGTCGTCTGCCTGTTCGCTGTGCCGAACTTCTTCCCCGAAGCCACCGTGAAAACCTGGCCGAAATGGGCGCAGCGCCATCTGGTGCTGGGCCTCGATCTGCAGGGCGGCTCGCACATCCTGCTCGAAGTCGACGCCAATGCGGTCAAGAAGGACAAGCTCGACCAGGTGCGCGACGACGTCCGCCGCACCCTCCGCGACATGAATCCGCGCGTTCAATATACCGGCCTGAATGTCCGCGGCGACGCCGTCGAAGTCCGCATCACCAAGGACACGGACGTTCCGAACGCGCTCACCAAGCTGCGTGAACTCTCGCAGCCGCTCAGCGGCATCATGGGCCAGAGCGGCGCGCGCAGCCTTGACGTTTCCGATGCCGGCGGCGGGCTAATCCGCTTTACCGTGCCGCAGGCCGCGATCAATGATCGCCTGCGCCAGTCGGTCGATCAGTCGCTGCAGATCATCGAGCGTCGTATCAACGAACTCGGCACCGTGGAGCCGCTGATCCAGCGCCAGGGCCTCGACCGCGTGCTGGTCCAGGTGCCGGGCCTGCAGGATCCGTCGCGCCTGAAGGAACTGCTCGGCAAGACCGCGAAGCTCGACTTCCGCATGGTCGATACCTCGATCCCGGCCGAACAGGCGCAGGGCCGGGTGCCGGCGGACTCCGATCTCCTGATGAGCTCGACCTCGCCGAAGACGCCGTATCTGGTGAAAAAGGAAGTGCTGGTCACCGGCGGCGACCTCACCGATGCGCAGCCAGGCTTCGACCAGCGCACCAATGAGCCCATCGTCTCGTTCCGCTTCAACACGGCCGGCGCTCGAAAATTCTCGGAAGCGACGACCAAGAATGTCGGTCTGCCCTTCGCCATCGTGCTCGATAACGAGGTGGTGTCGGCGCCGGTCATTCGCGAACCGATCACCGGCGGCTCGGGCCAGATCTCGGGCTCGTTCACCGTCCAGGGCGCCAACGACCTCGCGATCCTGCTGCGCGCGGGCGCGCTGCCGGCACCGTTGTCGATCATCGAGGAGCGCACCGTCGGTCCGGGCCTCGGCCAGGACTCGATCGCCAAGGGCGAGCTCGCCGCCTATATCGGCTCGATCCTCGTCATCGTGTTCATGCTGCTGACCTATCGTCTGTTCGGCCTGTTCGCGAATATCGCTGTGGCCATCAACGTCGCCATGATCTTCGGCGTCCTGTCGCTGCTCAATGCCACGCTGACGCTGCCCGGCATCGCCGGCATCGTGCTGACGGTCGGCATCGCGGTGGACTCCAACGTGCTGATCTACGAGCGCATCCGCGAAGAACTGCGCGGTGGCCGCACTGCGATCGCCGCCATCGATGCCGGCTTCAAGCGCGCGCTGGCCACCATTCTCGATTCCAATATCACCACCTTCATCGCGGCCTGCGTGCTGTTCTATATCGGCACCGGCCCGGTGCGCGGCTTTGCCGTGACCTTCGGTATCGGCATCATCACCACGGTATTCACCGCCTTCACGGTGACCCGCCTGATCGTTGCCACCTGGGTCAGGTGGAAGCGGCCGCAGCGCGTGCCGATCTGAGCGGACGGAGCAGATTTTGACTACGACACAAATGGTTCTTCTCGGTCTGGCTGCGCTGGTCGTCGTTCTGTCGATCGTGACCATCTTCGACCTGTTGCCATCGCTCCGCATCGTCCCCGACGATACGAAGTTCGATTTCACCCAGTTCCGCCGCATCAGCTTCCCGATGTCGGCGCTGCTGACGATCGCGGCGATCACGTTGTTCTTCACGCATGGCCTGAATTTCGGCATCGACTTCAAGGGCGGCACCCTGATGGAGGTGCAGGCCAAGAATGGTCCCGCCGACATCTCGGACATGCGCACAAAACTCTCGACGCTCGGCCTCGGCGACGTCCAGCTGCAGCAGTTCGGCGGTCCCGCCGACGTGCTGATCCGTCTCGCGCAGCAGCCGGGCGGCGATACCGCCCAGCAAGGGGCCGTGCAGAAGGTGCGCGCCACGCTGGGTGACAGCGTCGACTATCGCCGCGTCGAAGTGGTCGGCCCGCGCGTGTCCGGCGAATTGCTCGCCTACGGCATGCTGGGCCTGATCCTCGCGATCTTCGGTATTCTCATCTATCTCTGGTTCCGCTTCGAATGGCAGTTCGCCATCGGCGCCATGATCGCCAACGTGCATGACATCGTGCTGACCATCGGCTTCATGTCGATCGCGCAGGTCGATTTCGATCTCACCAGCATCGCGGCGCTGCTGACCATTCTCGGCTACTCGCTGAACGATACCGTGGTCATCTATGACCGTATTCGCGAGATCCTGCGTCGCTACAAGAAGATGCCGATGCCGGAACTGCTCAACGAGTCGATCAATTCGACGCTGTCGCGCTCGATCATCACCCACGTCACGGTGACGCTGGCACTGCTCGCGCTGTATCTGTTCGGCGGCCACGCGATCCACTCGTTCACGGCCGTGATGATCTTCGGCGTCGTGCTGGTCGGTACCTACACCTCGATCTTCATCGCGGCACCGATGCTGATCTATCTCGGCGTTGGTGAGAACCGCGACGAGCCGGTCAGCACTGGCAAACCGGCCAAAACTGCGCCGGCAAAGACGGCCAAAGCCTGATGCCGGTCGATCCCGAGCAGCCGCATCTCCCGCGCGCCGCTGAGATCGAGGCCTACGGCAAGGGTGGCTTTATCTTCGACACCATGTCGCATCAGGGCTCGCTGCTGTGCCTGCCCGATGCGGTGTGGGCGTGGGCGGTGACCAAGCCGGACGAGATCGATCGCCACGCGCTGCGCCGGGTATTCGAGGGGCATGCCGGCATCGACACGCTGATCATCGGCACCGGCAACGATGTCTGGATCATGCCGCGCGATCTGCGCGAGGCGCTGCGCGGTCTCCACATTATGGCGGACACGATGATGACCGGCCCCGCGATCCGCACCTACAACATCATGATCGGCGAGCGCCGTCGCGTGGCGGCCGCGCTGATCGCTGTGCCATGAGCGCCGATACAAGCGCCGCGGCCTTCTGCGCCGATCTCGTGCGCACCCATGATTTCGATCGCTATGCCTCGACGCTGTTCGTGCCGGCCGACAAACGCCGCCCGCTGCTGGCGCTCTACGCTTTCAATTCCGAGGTGAGCCGCGTCCGCGATCAGGTCAAGCAAGCTTTGCCCGGCGAGATCCGGCTGCAGTGGTGGACCGATGCGCTGGCCGGTGCCGGGCATGGCGATGTCGAGCAAAATCCTGTTGCGGCCGAATTGCTGCTGGCGGTGCGCGGCTTCGATCTGCCGGTCGATCGGCTCGTCAAACTGATCGATGCGCATGTGTTCGATCTTTACAACGATCCGATGCCGGATCTCGCCGTGCTGGAGAGCCATTTTCGGGACACGTCCGGGACGCTGTTCGCGTGTGCTGCGCGCATTCTCGGGGATCGCTCGGAGGCGGTCGATCATGTCGCCGAACATGCCGGGCTCGCGCAGGGTGTGGCGCATATCACGGCGCGCCTGCCTTACGATGCCGCGCGCAGCCAGCTCTATCTGCCGCATGACATGCTGACGCAGAACGGCGGCAGCGAGGTGGAATTCTATGCTGGCAAGCTGACGCCCGCGATCCGTGCGACGCTCGATCAACTGATCGAGGGCGCGCAGGAGCAACTGGCTGTGGCGGATGGCATGCTGGCGGATGTCGCGGAACCTGCGCGCGCCGCGTTCTTGCCGCTGGCGCTGGTGAAATATGACCTGGGCCAGATGGCCGCCGCGAGCTTCGATCCGTTCGAGCTGTATCTGCGTGCGCGGTTGCGGACGCTCTGGACGCTGTGGCGGGCGTCGTAGTTCGCAGCCGTAGGATGGGTTGAGCGAAGCGATACCCATCACCACACGCGTCCGGCCATGATGGGTATCGCTACGCTCAACCCATCCTACGGTCTACGCCTGCGGCAGCTGGGTCTCGAAATTGAAGCGATCCCGCAAGTTCTTCCGCGATTCCAGGATCGTCTTCAGGAATGCGCGATCGGCGTCGCTCTTCATCAGCGGCTCCAGCAGATCGACCTGATTCATCGCCACCAACTGCAGCACTTCCGTGCGGATCTTGCCGGACGCATCGCGTGGCAGCGCCGGGATCACCTGCAGATGTTCTGGCGCCTTCGCGACCTTTGCTGCGGCAAGCTCATTCTGAAGCTTTCCCTCGAGCGCGACATCATCCGCTTCCACGAACGCATACAGTCCGACACCCGTGCGCCGATCCGCAAA
Organism: Tardiphaga sp. GW821-FHT12E02; assembly: GCF_058807155.1. Classification (NCBI taxonomy): domain Bacteria; kingdom Pseudomonadati; phylum Pseudomonadota; class Alphaproteobacteria; order Hyphomicrobiales; family Nitrobacteraceae; genus Tardiphaga; species Tardiphaga sp. GW821-FHT12E02. Next base: position 3,831,003 of record NZ_JBXAQK010000001.1, on the reverse strand, counting down.
GGCTACGATCGCAGCATCACGCACTGCCGGATTGCGCTTGATGATTTCCAGCAATGGTGGTGCGTCGTTGACCAGGCGCTTGCCGCCGCCTTCGCGGTCGGTGAAGTTGAAGATGCCACGCGTGATGGCGCGATAGACCTTCTTGCCGGTCATCAGCCAGATCCGCGCCGGCAGCGACTTCTTCGCCAGGATCTGCTTTTCCTTCGCCGTCAAAAGCTCTGGCGCATAGGTGCGCTTGTGCTTGAGGAGATGGCGAAGATCCTCATAGGCCGCGATCCGGAACAGCTGGCTGCGGCTCTTGAAGCAGACGGCGAGCTGGAAGTCGGTGAGATAAGCGAGCCCATCGCTGCCCTGAAGCCAGTTCTGCTCCTTGGCGAGATCGTTGTGGCACACGCCCAAGCGATGCAGCTTTCGCAGCGCCAGTTTTGCGGATTGGAAATAGCGCGCATCGTTGTGCGGCTTCGCCAGATGCAGCGCGACGCCGTCGATGAAGCCGCGCACCAGCGTGCGCTTGCCGGCCCAGAGCAGTTCCGGCCCGACCTTGAGATCGCGCGCCAGCGTCAGCGCGCGGCGTTCACGCGTGAACAGATGCAGCGCGAGGATGAACGACCACCACGGCACCTGATCGAGCCGGCGCAGCACCGCATCGACATCGCCGTCGCGCGTGCGAAAACGTCCGCGCTCGACGGTCGAAAATACGTCGCGCTTCAGCAATACGCCTTCGGTCCAGTGCTTGGACAGCGCAGCAGCATCCTGTTTGGGCAAGCTCATGACAGATCCAACCGAGCTTGCGTCAGGCCGCTGCCGCGACGGCGGGAAGCGTCGCCGCGATCCAGCCATCCAGATCGGCCAGCGCGCGGGCGCTCATCGCCTGCTTCTTGGCCACGGTCTTCTCGTTGCCGCGCAGGCGCGAGCCGTCGGGCTTCTTGGTCGGCGGCGATTCCAGCGGCGGGAACAGGCCGAAATTGATGTTCATCGGCTGGAACGAGCGCGGGCCGGCATCCACGGTCTCGATATGGCCGCCAGTGATATGGCCGAGCAGCGAGCCCAGCGCGGTGGTCGCCGGCGGCATGGCCAGCGACTGGCCCTTGGCTTCGGCCGCAGCGCAAAGCCCGGCGATCAGGCCGACGCTGGCGGACTCCACATAGCCTTCGCAGCCGGTCATCTGGCCGGCGAAACGCAGCCGCGGCTGGGCCTTGAGGCGCAGCTGTTCGTCGAGCAGTTTTGGCGAATTGAGGAAGGTGTTGCGATGCAGGCCGCCGAGGCGGGCGAATTCGGCATTTTGCAGGCCCGGAATCATGCGCAGCGCTGCCTGCTGCGGGCCGTATTTCAGCTTCGTCTGGAAGCCGACGATATTGTAGAGCGTGCCCAGTTTGTTGTCCTGGCGCAGCTGGACGATGGCGTAGGGCTTCACCAGCGGATCGCGCGGATTGGTGAGGCCCACCGGCTTCATCGGGCCATGCCGCAGCGTCTCGCGGCCGCGCTCGGCCATCACCTCGATGGGCAGGCAGCCGTCGAAATAGGGCGTATTCAGCTCCCATTCCTTGAAATCGGTCTTCTCGCCGGCCAGAAGCGCGTCGATGAAGGCCTCGTACTGCTCGCGGGTCATCGGGCAGTTGATGTAGTCAGCGCCGGTGCCGCCGGGCCCGACCTTGTCGTAGCGCGACTGGAACCAGGCGATCTCCATATCGATGGAATCTTTGTGCACGATCGGCGCGATGGCATCGAAAAAGGCCAGCGCATTCTCGTCGGTCAAAGCGCGGATGGAATCAGCCAGCGGCGCCGAGGTGAGGGGGCCGGTCGCAACGATGACATTGCGCCACTCCGTCGGCGGCAGGCCGGCGACTTCGGTGCGATCGATGGTGATGAGGGGATGGTCTTCGAGTGCCTTGGTGACGGCATCGGAGAACGCATCGCGGTCCACGGCCAGCGCGCCGCCAGCGGGCACCTGATTGGCGTCAGCGCTGCGCATGATCAGCGAGCCAAGCTTGCGCATTTCGGCATGCAACAGGCCGACAGCGTTGTTCAGGGCGTCGTCGGAACGGAATGAATTGGAGCAGACGAGCTCGGCAAGGCCATCGGTACGATGGGCGTCGGTCATCTTCACCGGGCGCATCTCATGGAGGACCACGGGGATGCCGGCATTGGCGACCTGCCAGGCGGCTTCAGAGCCTGCGAGGCCCGCGCCGATCACATGGACGCGGTCGTCTTGAATAGGGGCTATTGTCATGGCCCCGCATGTAGCGTGTTTCGAGCCGAAACGGAATTCGCTTTGGCCGGGTTCCGCAGGTTAGTCAGTACTTTGCACTGGAGCTTCTGCAAGAAGGGCTGAGCTGGCGCCACGATCGCGCCCGCTGGTGGCGGGCGCAATTCGTGAAACGTCGCGGACGGCGAGCCGTCCAGACGGATCAACCGTTGTAGGCACCGGAAGCAACGCGCGGAATGTCAGAGCGGTCGAGACCGATGTCGGACAGTTCGCGATCGCTGAGCTGCGACAGCTCGGCAACATTGCGCTGATAGTCACGGAAAGCCTGGATCATACGGATAAGCGAGAGCAGCATTTTCTTTCTCCTTCAATCTGGCGATTCATCTCTTGAAGAGTTCCTCGCCGTTGAAGTGAATATAGATGACCACTTCGCAATGCGGCAGTTCAGATGTTGCGGTGCAGCTAAGCGATTTATGCATGCCTATAGCAAGAAGTGATTAACCTTTCGGCGCAGGGTGGCGTGGCTTCAGGCAGGGTGCGTATCCGGACACCGGGACCGCGCGGTTACCCGTTAATTAGTCGATTAAAGTACGGTTTTAAAGGGTTTCCGGCGCTTGTGGCGGGATCGTGATGGCGGCGTGGCCACAGGCTGGCGCAGGCCTGACGGGCCGTTAACAGCCAGCGGTAAGACATGCGCGAATCGCATATGGAAGAAAGTTATGAATTATAATTCATATATTATGGGATTGATCTCAAGAAAGGATATCGAGCGAACAGGCGCTCAGCAGTTGTATCATTTCCCGCTTTGTTCTGCATGCCACTGCGCTAGCGGCCCTCGCATAGATTGCCGCCGCAGCCATTGATCGCCGTATGCGAGCAGCGCCTTCAAAGACTGAACGAGGTGACGACTCGGGAACCCGGGACGCGTCGGCCCGCAGCATAGCCGGCCTCGCCGGGAACCCTGAATCGTCAGTCTTCGCGACCTCGAAACAGTGAGACCGGAAAATCGGCCGCATGGCGCTTCATCGGGTTGCGCTCGGGCATGACGGGCGGATTCGGATTGCGCTCCACCACCATCCGATAGAGATGCCAGCTGGCGTGGCCGAGCAACGGGATCACGACGGCAAGCCCGAGAAAGAAGGGCAGCGAGCCGAGCACGAGCAGCGCCGCAACCATGAAGCCCCAGATGGCCATGGTCACCGGATTGCGCGCGACCACGCGCAAGGACGTGGTGACGGCGTCCATCACGCTGGCATGGCGATCCAGCATCAGTGGGAACGACACGGCGCTGACGCAGAGTGCGACAAGCGCGAACATCAGTCCGGTGCCACATCCGACCACGATGAGTTGCCAGCCTTGCGATGTCGTCAGCACCTCCGACACGAAGCTCGGAATGCCCGCTGCCGGCGCATTGCCGAAGGTCGAGACATAGATTGCCTGGGCCGTTGCGATCCAGGTGAGAAACAGCACCAGCAATGCGAGGCCGAGCGCCAGCATCGCGCCGAAGGAGGGAGAGCGCGTGACATCCAGCGCATGCCAGGCCGACGCATCCTCGCCAGTCTCGCGGCGGCGGCTCAGTTCATAGAGCCCGATGGCCGCGAACGGGCCGAGCAGGGCAAAGCCGGCTGCGAGTGGAAACAGCAGCGGCAGGATGGAATAGCCGAGCACGGTGCGGGCCAGCACGATGCCGATCACCGGATAGATCAGGCATAGCATGATGGCGTGGCTGGGCACGGCCTTGAAATCTTCCCAGCCGAGACGCAGCGCGTCGCCGAGATCGGATGGCGTGATGGAATAGACGCGAGGCGCCGGGCTGATGTCGTCGATGCGGACAAGTTCAGTGGCATTGCCTGTGGTGGAGAGGGCCATGGTCGTTGCTCCCATTGTTCACGCGGCAACGTCACGCGCAGCAGGCGCGGCAGCCGCTCGGAAACCATCACGACGAAGTCAGACGCGCATGCAGAAAGAACTGACTTGCCGCGACCTGTGGGACCATCCTAGCGCGCGATGCGCAGTGCCGCTCTCACGCTTGGGTGAGGGTGCAGTGCAGTCGGCGTTTCGCCGCAATTGGAACGGAGTTTGAACTAGTCTCGTTATCCGTCGCCTCTGCCGCATTGGCAGCGGCGGGCAGCGGGGACATACTGCTATCCGGCGGTCATTCGCCGGTCATGTCTTGCGGCAATTCTTGCAGCCATCATCATAGTTATTGGGAGCGATAAAATGAGCATTTTCGGAAAGATCATGGGCGCGATTTTCGGCAGCAGCGCCAGCGCTGCGGCTCCCGACGCTGCACCCGCTGCTGGCGGCGCCGCAGCTCCGGCCGGCGGCGCCGCACCGGCGGCCACCGTGGACGTGGCGCCGATTCTCGACGCAGCCGTGAAGGCCAAGGGCGAGAAGCTGGAATGGCGCACCTCCATCGTCGATCTGATGAAGGCGCTGGATATCGACAGCAGCCTCAGCGCCCGCAAGGAGCTGGCCAAGGAGCTCGGCTATACCGGCGACACCAGCGACAGCGCCAGCATGAATATCTGGCTGCACAAGCAGGTGATGACCAAATTCGCCGCCAATGGTGGCAAGCTGCCGGACGATCTCAAATAAGGTTCTTCGCTACATCGCGAAACGAAAGGCCCGCGCTCGCGCGGGCCTTTTTGTTGTGGTATGCCAGACGACAAGAAAGCGCTCGCTCAAGAGGGCATAAGGGAGGATTATCATGGATCTGATTGATCGTCGGACACTCGTCGCTGGCGGCGCCGCTGCGCTGACCGCAACGGCCATCGGCGGCGAAGCCGCGCAGGCGCAGGCCGGTCCCAAGAGCATCTTCAAACTCGATGCGGTGACCATTCCCATCGTCGGCGAGACCGATGTCTTCCCGGTCCGCCGCATCTATTGCATCGGCCGCAACTACGCAGCGCATTCGCGCGAGATGGGCAGTGACCCCACCCGCGAGCCGCCCTTCTTCTTCCAGAAGCCGACCGACGCGATCCAGAATGTGAAAGTTGGCGAGGTCGCCGATCACCCTTATCCGTCGCTGACGAAGAACTATCACTATGAAGTCGAGCTGGTTGCCGCGCTCAAATCCGGCGGCACCAATATCCCGGTCGATAAGGCGCTCGATCATGTCTATGGCTACGCCCTCGGCCTCGACATGACCCGCCGCGACCTGCAGCGCGCCATGGGCGACGAGAAGAAGCCGTGGGAGATCGGCAAGAGCTTCGACCACGCTGCGGTCATCGGCCCGCTTCATCCAGTTGCGAAGACGGGGCACATGACCAAGGGCCCGATCTCGCTGGCTGTGAACGGCACGGTCAAGCAGACGTCCGATCTCGACAAGATGATCTGGAGCGTCGCCGAGCAGATCGCAAAACTGTCGGAGGCATTCGAGCTGAAGGCCGGTGACATCATCTATTCCGGCACGCCGGAAAATGTCGGCCCGGTGGTAAAGGGCGATGTGCTGCTGTGCAAGCTGCAGGGCTTGCCGGATATGTCGATCAAGATCGACTGAGCCTTTACCCGTCATTCCGGGGCGCGCCACTTGGCGCGAACCCGGAATGACAGTCCGTGGCTAACCTTTGATATCCGCATGTTCCGGATGCCGGTCGAGATAATCGACCACGAAGCTACACCCGGCCACGACCTTGTGCCCATCCGCCCGGATCAATCCCAGCGCACCTTTCACAAGCACCGACGCGATGCCGCGACCGCGCAAGGCGGGCGGCGTTTCCGTATGGGTGATGACAACACGATCTCCAGCCAGGCGATAATTGGCGAAGGCGATGCGACCATCGACGTCCAGCTCGAAGCGGCCGGCGCTCTTGTTGTCGCGGACGGTGGAGGAGGCGAGGGTGTCGGTCATGAGAGGCTTTCCGATCAGACGATGCGTGATCTGAAAGCTAAGCATGACCACCTGCGCAGGCAATGCGGCCGGATGCCGGTCAGCTCCGCGGCGTGGTCAGGGCCACGGTGATATCGTCCATGCGTGAAAACATGAAAGTCGGCGCGCGTGCATCGAGCGCAGCCGCGCTCGTATAGCCCCAGGCAACTGCGCCGAAATCGATGCCGGCCTCACGCGCCGCATCGATGTCGCGGATCTCGTCGCCGATGGACAGCGTGTCATCCACGGAAATGCCGGTCAGTTCGAGGATGCGCTGGAATTTTGCGGTCTTGCCGAACAGGCCGGCGGCGCAGGCGAAGTGGGACACGTGGTCGTCGAGCGCACCCAGCACGTGCCGCACATTGTCCTCGGTGTCGGAACTGACCACGGCGATGGTGACGCCGCGGGCCTTCAGCTCGACGAACATGCGATCGACGCCGGGAAACAATGCGATACGGTCGATCTGCGCCGTCTTCATCTTGCGCATGTCGCGGATGATCAGTGGAATGCGCCATTTGGGAACGCCGAGCATCCGCACCAGCTCGCCGGCGCCGACGCTGCGCATCTCGTCGACACGGTCCTCGGTGACACGCTGAAACTTGTGCTTGTCAGCGACGCCATTGATGACGCTGAGAAACCACGGAAAACTGTCGGACAGCGTTCCGTCCATGTCGAAGATGGCGAGTTTATACGGCATGTCACTGGAAAAGGGCGGCGAGGGGGCTCGTCGCGCAACTGGTCATGAAAAGGCGGTGGAATCGAGGCCGCCCGCTGCGACAAGGATGACTGGATTGGGTGACGGCAGCAAGTCGCGGCTACGCGACGAAAGGATGCATGTTTGTCCGATCATCTGATAAAGTCAGCCAAAATAAGGAGCCCGCACTGGAGGCGACAGCGCAGTGGTCCTTCGGATCGATCAGATCAAGGCGTGTCCCGACGACGCGCTGTTCAAGCTTCTCGCGGGCGAATTGACCGAGCGTCTCGGCCCGAGCGAAGGCGACGATCTCGATGAATTTCTGACCCGGCTTTCGCAGATTCCCGTTGGGCTGCGCGCCATGGCAGCGGTCTATCAGCTCGACGTGAGCCTGACGCTGGACGATCTTGGCTGGCATTTTGCGAACTGGCACCACCGCGGCTATTCCGACGCGACGTTATGGGCGCTCGGTGAGTTGGGCGCGCGCGACCATGCCGCGATCTTCGCCGAGGCCTATCAGGCGGTGCAGCCATTCTGGGACGAGATCGGCGCTCTCTGCGCGCAGGACTTCGGAGACTTCGTCGAATGGTACCGTGATTCTGAGCTCGACCGACGGTTACTACCGCTGACGGAACGAATGTGGGATCTGCAGGACATCGACGGCGGGCTGCTGGGATTCTGGACGTCGTACGCGCGGCAGCATCCCGAACGGGTGTGCGAATAGCAGCAACGTGCTAACCCGGTCACAACAGCTTCACATCACCCGCAGGAGGCCGGCATGGCAGACGACAGACCGAACCAGAAAGGCCCCAACACCAAGAAGAAGCAGAAATGCAAGAATTGCGAAGGCAAGGGTCTGTTGAAGAAGGGCGACAAGGTGGTGAAGTGCCAGAGGTGTTCCGGGACGGGGCTGAGGTGAGAACAGAGGCCTTTGGTAATCTGCACAGCTAGTGGCGTGTAGGACATTGGCGCGATGAAGGCCTCGGATATCGTTTCGCGTATGCGAGCTTCATAGGTGCTCTTGGCGCAAGCAGTGCCGCATCGGCTCATTTCGGTGAAGTTTATCAACCTGCCTTTGCGTTTTCGCAAAAGGAGATATTAAGATTTACAATCTCAGGTGGTTGTTGTAATATCTGCTATCTAGCTGCAGGGGCTTGTATGTCGATGATTGTATCGCGCGATGTCGCGATGTTAGTGGCGCCGTTTCTTGGTGCTGCAGTGCAGGAAGTGCTGCATTGGTACAATCTCAGAATGAGTCTTGATCGTGTGAAATACATCAGACTCCTGCGCTCGCGATATTATTGGATCGTGGTCTCGCTTTTCATTTTGATCACGGGAGCTGTCTGCCAGCTATGGTTTTGGGATGTAAGTTCAGATCCTAGAACGCTGTTTGTGTTCGGAGCAAGTTTACCCGCTCTAGTAAAACAAGCGGGAAGCGGCGTCTTAGCTAAAGCGCATTTGGGACCGGGTGAGGTCGTCAATGATTATTTTCTCGCGCGCTAAGAGTATATGTATCTTTCTGACAGTCTTAGTAGTCAGCTCTGCATTTTCAGGCACAGCAGATGCCCGCTTTAAATGGCGCGCTCCTTCTGTTTCAAAAGCGATCCCAATTCCAAGAACGCTTCCTTCCTCTCAACTGATGTTGCATTTCTTTGAGAGTAATACGCGGAATATCAATGAAGTAGTCGGAGTAAAAGATCCCGTTCTGGCAAAATCGCTCACAGATCATCTCGGTGAAGCCGGTCTAAAAACCGGGATCATTGAGAAAGGTGATCTCGAAGATTTCGTTCGTGCGTTCTACCCTGAGGTAAAGCTGTCCGCGTCAGGACTTTCAGGCGATGTCGATGGATCTTCGATCGCGCTGCTTAAGCCAATCAAAGGGGATGCTGCCACACCATCTGCCTTTTACGATAAGAGTAAGATCTCTGTTCTCCCTAGCAGCTTAGATAGTGCGGCAATCATAAGCATGTTACCTGCCTCTCCTGGAGAATATCGAAAGGTTTTTGCCCGGGCAGCGAGTCAAGGCGACCAGTCGGATCTCAAGGCTGGCGCAACTTTACGGAGCCACCCTCAGAATAAAGATATGTCCGCTCTCGTTGCAGTACGATCCAATGCATTTTCCGATGTGAAGGAAAATGTTCTAATCTTCGTTGGTCATAATGATGGCGGAGCGCTCGTCAACGTTAATGGAGCCAAACTTAAGATTAGAGATATCGCACGCGAATGTGTTGTAGCAGCAAAACTCTGTGTATTTCTTAGTTGTAATTCGGAGCTTTGGCTAGGCCAGGCGAATAGTATCGGTGTTGCTACAAAGTTGTCGATTAAGAAAGCCATAGCTCTCGCGGAAACACAGGCTCAGATAGTTGCGGAACGTTTGCATTCTGACGTGAAGTTTGAGCTTCTATCCCAAACAATTCAAAAAGAAGAAAGCGGGAAGCATCAGAGAAAGCTACTTGTGATACAGACCATTTCTGAAATTGTCATCATCGCCTTGGTGGCAGACGAGGACACCGAGTTCGCTTTGGCAAACCCATAAATCATTCGACAAATGTTACTCCGCCGCCTCGGCCGCCTTCCGCTTCTTCGGTTTCCCCGCTTTCGCCAGCACCGGCTTCAGGAACTGGCCGGTATAGCTCCGCGGTGCCTTGACGATATCTTCCGGCGGGCCCCAGGCGACCACTTCGCCGCCGCCGTCGCCGCCTTCGGGGCCGAGGTCGATGACCCAGTCGGCAGTTTTGATGACTTCAAGATTGTGCTCGATCACCACCACCGTATTGCCTTGCTCCACCAGCTCATGCAGCACTTCCAGCAGCTTTGCGACGTCGTGGAAATGCAGACCCGTGGTCGGCTCGTCGAGGATATAGAGCGTGCGGCCGGTGGCGCGCTTGCTCAGTTCCTTGGCGAGCTTCACGCGCTGCGCTTCGCCGCCCGACAGCGTCGTCGCCTGCTGGCCGACATGGATGTAATCCAGGCCTACGCGGTGCAAGGTTTTAAAAGTTTCGCGCACGCGCGGCACCGCCTTGAAGAAGTCGGCGGCTTCTTCCACGGTCATGTCGAGCACGTCGGCGATGGACTTGCCCTTGAACAGGACTTCCAGCGTCTCGCGATTGTAGCGCTTGCCCTTGCAGGTATCGCAGGTGACATAGACGTCGGGCAGAAAGTGCATCTCGATCTTGATGACGCCGTCGCCCTGGCAGGCCTCGCAGCGACCGCCCTTGACGTTGAAGGAGAAGCGGCCGGCTTCATAGCCGCGTGCTTTCGACTCCGGCAGGCCGGCGAACCATTCGCGGATCGGCGTAAAGGCGCCGGTATAGGTCGCGGGATTGGAGCGTGGGGTGCGGCCGATCGGCGACTGGTCGATCTCGATGATCTTGTCGATATGCTCGAGACCCTCGATGCGGTCGTGCGGTGCCGCGCCTTCGCTGGCGCCGTTCAGTTTTCGCGCGATCGCCTTGTAGAGCGTGTCGATCAGCAGCGTGGACTTGCCGCCACCGGAGACGCCGGTGATGGCGGTGAACAGGCCGAGCGGGAGTTCGGCCGAGACGTTCTTCAGATTGTTGCCGCGGGCATTGATGACCTTGATGGTGCGGCGGTGGTTCGGCGGCCGTCGCTCGGGCACCGGCACCGACATCTCGCCGGTGAGATATTTGCCGGTGAGCGATTTCGGATTCTTCATCACCTCGACAGGCGTGCCTTGCGCCACGATATTGCCGCCATGGGTGCCGGCGCCGGGGCCGACGTCGACGACATAGTCGGCGGCGATGACCGCGTCCTCGTCATGCTCCACCACGATCACGGTGTTGCCGAGATCGCGCAGCCGCCGCAGCGTGTCGAGCAGGCGCGCATTGTCACGCTGGTGCAGGCCGATGGACGGCTCGTCCAGCACATAGAGCACGCCGGTGAGGCCGGAGCCGATCTGCGAGGCGAGGCGGATGCGCTGGCTCTCGCCGCCGGACAGCGTGCCGGAAGAGCGGGCGAGGGTGAGATAGTTGAGGCCGACATCGAGCAGGAACGACAGCCGCTCGCGGATCTCCTTGAGGATGCGGACGGCGATCTCGTTCTGCTGCTTGTTGAGCAGTTTTGGCACGGTCTCGAACCAGTCGCCGGCCTTGCGCACCGACATTTCCGAGATATTGCCGATATGCATGCCGCCGATCTTCACCGACAGCGCTTCCGGCTTCAGGCGATAGCCGTTGCAGGCATCGCAGGGCACGTCGGAAAAATATTTGCCGAGTTCTTCGCGCGCCCATTCGCTTTCGGTTTCGCGAAACCGGCGATCGATATTGGTGACGACGCCTTCGAACGGTTTTTTGGTGTCATAGGCCCGGACGCCGTCCTCATAGGAGAACTTGATCTCGTCGTCGCCCGAGCCATGCAGCAGGACATTCTGCGTTTTCTTCGGCAGGTCCTTCCACTTGGTGTCGAGCGCGAACTTGTAGTGCTTGCCGAGCGCGGTGAGCGTTTGCAGATAATAAGGCGATGACGACTTCGCCCATGGCGCGATGGCGCCCTTGCGCAGCGTCAGCTCCTTGTCGGGAATGACGAGATCGGCATCGATGGTCTGTTCGACGCCGAGGCCGCCGCATTTCGGACAGGCGCCATAGGGATTGTTGAACGAGAACAGCCGCGGCTCGATCTCGGGGATGGTGAAGCCGGACACCGGACATGCAAACTTTTCCGAGAACAGGATGCGCTCGGCGCCGGTCTTGTCGTGAATCTTTGCGATCTTCTTCTTGCTGTCCTTGGCGGACTCCTCGACGGCAGCCGCGGGCGCATCGGCGTATTCGATCACCGCAAGGCCTTCAGCGAGCTTCAGCGCGGTCTCAAAACTTTCGGCGAGGCGCTGGCCGATATCCGGCCGCACCACGATGCGATCGACGACCACATCGATGTCGTGCGGGAATTTCTTGTCGAGGGTCGGTGCTTCCGCGAGTTCGTGGAATGCGCCATCGACCTTGATGCGCTGAAAGCCCTTCTTGAGATAGTCCGCAAACTCCTTGCGATACTCGCCCTTGCGGCCGCGCACCACCGGCGCCAGCAGATACAGCCGCGTGCCTTCCGGTAGCGCCAGCACGCGGTCCACCATCATCGACACCGTCTGGCTTTCGATCGGCAGACCCGTCGCCGGCGAATAGGGAATGCCGACGCGCGCCCACAGCAGGCGCATATAGTCGTAGATTTCGGTGACGGTGCCGACGGTCGAGCGTGGATTCTTCGAGGTGGTCTTCTGTTCGATGGAGATGGCGGGTGACAGGCCGTCGATCTGGTCGACATCCGGCTTCTGCATCATTTCGAGGAACTGGCGGGCGTAAGCGGAGAGCGACTCCACATAGCGACGCTGGCCTTCGGCATAGATCGTATCGAAAGCGAGGGAGGATTTGCCAGAGCCGGACAGGCCGGTGAACACCACGAGCTTGTCGCGCGGAATCGTCAGATCGACATTCTTGAGATTGTGCTCGCGCGCGCCGCGAATGGTGATGCTGCGTGCGTTCGCGGCGGCCTGCTGCCGCTTCGCCTTGATGATCTCGTCCATCGCAATGCAATCCCCGGCACGCCGCGCGCGCCACAAGCGGGCGAATCTCCGGAGGGGCCGGGATCAACGCCGAATTGAGTGTTGCTGGAACATAGGAAGAACGGTCGTGGATTTCCAGTGCCCTGCAGCGATCTTCAAACGTTTTGTTGGGGGCGGGGTTGCGGCCACGCGCGACAAAAGAAAAAGGCCGGCATTGCTGCCGGCCTTTCGAGGTTGGTCTTCTGGAAACTCAGTACTTCGCGACGACCGGGCCACCCCAGTTGAAGCGGTAGTTCAGGCCGGCCTTGACGACGTGCTGGTCGTTCTTGGACGAGGCGCCTGCGATCAGGGCCGGAGCATTGATGGTGGTGCTGCCGAAATCGTAATACTGGTATTCGACCTTGCCCGACCAGTTCTGGGTGAACAGGTATTCGAGGCCAGCGCCGACGGTGTAGCCGCTCGACTTGGTGGTGGTGTCGAAGGCAGCCGAGAGGCCGACCGGAACGAACAGGGTTTCGGTGGCGTCCTGATAAGCCCAGCCGCCCTTCACGTAGAGCAGTGCCGGACCCCAGGTGTAACCGAGACGACCGGTGACCGAGGCCAGGCCCTTCTGGTTCAGGTTGTAGCCGTAGCCCGACGGAGCGAACACGACGGTCGTGTTGTTGTTGCCAACCCAGCTGTACTGACCTTCCACACCGATCACCCAGTTCGGAGCGAACTGGTAGTCAGCGCCAACCTGCACGCCGCCGAGGAAGCGACCGTCGGAATTGTCCGAGGTGCCGCCGAAGCCGCTATTGCCGTTGAAGGCGCCACCGACATGACCGCCGATGTAGAAGCCGGTCCAGTTATAGATCGGGGCAGCGACGTAAGCCGGAGCCTTGGTGTAGGGACGAGCGGCCAGATCGGCAGCGGAGGCGGAAGCAGCGCCGAGCACGGCGAAAGCGGCAGAGGCCAGCAAAATCTTCTTCATAGGAAACTCCCCAGTCTGCGGTTTCTGGCGAAACCAAATCCCCGGCGCGAGCGCCAAATTCATTCGATGGTCGAAATATACGCGAGTCCGCCCAAAAAGCAGTCTCTCAAAAGTCACACTCGCATACGTTGTTCGCAGCAATCTAGATTAACAAAGAGTAAGCAAAAACAGCTGGGTAGATCGGTTGCACGATGGAACTGCGTGCCAAAAGCGACCCGCCCGGCTCTCGGTCTGTGGCGGGGTACCGCCGAATTGCTGGTCGCACGACCATCTTGAGAACGTAAAGAGAACGCGTTACGATAACTCGTCGTGGATAACCCATGCGGTGGGGACGTCCCGATGGTGCGGACCGTATAGGGTCGATCTTGGCAGCGGTTGCGCGCGGCCCGGCACTATGTGGCGGGCTTTGATGGTGGCATCCGATCAGCAATTCAGATTCGAGAGTAGGAGAGTGGCATGGCGGGTAGCGTCAACAAGGTGATTTTGGTCGGAAATCTCGGCAAGGATCCCGAGGTTCGCCGCATGCAGAACGGCAATCCGGTGGTGAACCTGACGGTCGCGACCTCGGACACCTGGCGCGACAAGGGCACCGGCGAGCGCAAGGAAAAGACCGAGTGGCATCGCGTGGTGATCTTCAGCGAAGGCCTCGCCAAGGTCGCCGAGCAGTATCTGAAGAAGGGCGCCAAGGTTTACATCGAAGGCGCGCTGCAGACCCGCAAATGGACGGACCCGCAGGGTGCGGAGAAATACACGACCGAAATCGTGCTGCAGGGCTTCAACTCCACGCTGACGATGCTCGATGGCCGCAGCGGCGGTGGTTCGGGCGGCGGTGCCGGCTATGGCGGCGACGACATGGGCGACAGCTTTGGCGGTGGCCAGTCCAGCGCCCCGCCGCAGCGCCGCGTGGCCGCAGCACCCGCCGGCGGCCGCAGCGACATGGATGACGACATCCCGTTCTGAGGCTGAGCTTCAGATCTTATCGAGACAGATCATCGGCCAGTTCGATCAGGACTGGCTGATGATCCGATGCAGCGGTCTCGCTATCGACCGAGATAGCCGACACGCGAGAAGCGAGATCCTCGCTGACAAAGACAAAATCCCGGCAGTCGGGACCATCCCAGAGATCGCGGTCGTAAAGGCCGCAAGTGGGCTCATGAGCCCGATCCGGATATCGGGTCGTCCAGGCATCGCGGTAATTCAATCCCGGTCGCGATGATCCGTGGATCATCGCATGCTCGGGTTCGGACACATCGAAATTGAAATCCCCGCAGAGCAGGCTGGATGCGGTGGTACGTCCAGCTTCGAACGGATCGACCGGCTGGGAAGCAGCGCCCTTTGGGCTCGTTGACGCTTCCTGCTGCAGATCAAGAAGCCGATCGACTTGCGTCCGGCGCTGGACGCTCGAGAAGAACTCCAGATGCGTATTGACGATCCGGAGCGGGCCGAAAGCGGTTTGGACTGTCACCTCCAGCGCATGGCGCCGCATGCTGCGGTGATCGCCGGATTCAGGCCATGGCAGCAGATGGTTGGCAATCTGCAGGACGGGCAGGCGCGAGAGCGTCAGATTGCCGAATGTCCTGAGTTGTCCGCTTTCACTGCAAGCCTCGACCGCCGGCCTGTAGACAGGTCGATGATCCGGAAGCAGCGCGGCAAGTGCGGCGCTCTGATCGATACCGCCATCCAGTTCGGGAAAGCCGGACGAGACTTCCTGAAAGCAATAGACATCGGCATCGGCCAGCGCTTTCGCGGTCGATACGATCCGCGCGAGATCGACCACGCCGTCGCAGCCTTTGCCCCACTGGATATTCCAGGTCACCAGTTTCATGTCAGCGGATTCCCGCGCGCATGAAGGACTGCACGAACTGGCGCTGGAACAGCAGGAAGCCGATCAGCAACGGCGCCATGGTCATCACCGTCGCCGCATTGATGAGCGACCAATCAACGCCGGTCTCCGGCGCGCCGAACACCGCGAGCCCCACAGTCAGCGGACGGCTGCCGACAGAATTGGTGACGATCAGTGGCCACAGCAGGTTGTTCCAGTGATAGCTCACCGAGACCAGACCGAAGGCGATGTAAGTCGGACGCGCCAGCGGTACATAGATTTTCCAGAGGATCTGCAAGGGACCGGCGCCCTCGACCCGTGCGGCGTCCACCAGTTCCTGCGGCACGCTTTTAAAAGTCTGGCGCAGCAGGAAGATGCCGAAAGCGCTGGCGAGATAGGGCAGCGCGATGGCCGGAATCGTGTCGAGCAGGCCGAGCTTGCCGATGGCGCGATAATTCTCGACGATCAGCACATCCGGCATGATCATCAATTGCAGCAGCACCAGCGCGAAAGCTATGCCGCTACCCTTGAAGGTGAAGCGCGCAAAGGCATAGGCCGCGAGTGTCGAGAGCACGAGCTGTCCGACGAGGGTCATGCACACCAGCAGGATCGTGTTGATGTAATAGCGGCCGAACGGTGCCTGCTCCCAGGCGCGCGCAAAATTCTCCAGCGTCCATGGTGCCGACAGGCTGAACGAGGTCGCATAGGCGGCCGGATGCAGCGCGCTCCAGAACGCATAGACCAGCGGCGCCAACCAGAGCAGCGCCAGCAGCCAGGCGGTGATCGCCTCGAGTGGATGCGTGCGGCCCGTCATCGGTAGTGAATCCTGCGGTCGAGATAACCGAATTTCAGCAGCGCGAGCGAGCCCAGGATCGCCACCAGCACCACGGTCAATGTCGCCGCATAGGTGTGGTCCTGAAAGGTGAAGGCGACCTCATAGATGTAATAGAGCAGCAGTGACGACGCATTGCCGGGGCCGCCTTTGGTCATGATGACCAGGTGATCGACCAGCTTGAATGAATTGATGGTGGCGTTGACGGCGACAAAAAGCGTGGTCGGCATCAGCAGCGGCCAGGTGATGCGGCGGAACGTATACCAGCGGCTCGCGCCTTCGATGGCGGCGGCCTCTTCGAGGTCGGGGGACAGTTGCTGAAGTGCGGCGAGATAGAAGATCATGAAGAAGCCGGCTTCCTTCCAGATCACCATCACGATCAGGCAGCCCATCACCGTGCTCGGGCTGCCCAACCAATTCCAGGCGGGGAGTCCGAACAATCCGCGCAACTGGTCGAGCGCGCCGTAATCCGGCGTGTAGAAGAATAGCCAGATATTGGCGACCGCGATCATCGGCAGCACGGTGGGCGTGAAGAAAGCCAGTCGCAGGAAGCCGCGCCCGCGCATGTTGCGGTTGACCCACAGCGCCATCAGCAGCGCCAGCGCGATCGAGGTCGGGATCGTGCCGAGCGCGAACCAGACATTGTTGACCAACGCCTTCCAGAAAATAGCGTCGCTGGCCATCGACTCGAAGTTCTCAAGGCCAACGAAGGCTTCGGTACCGTTGCGGCGGGTGAGGAAGAAGCTGTGCCGGATGGTGGCGAGGATCGGATAATGCGTGAAGGCGGCGAGCAGCACGCCCGCCGGCAGCACCAGCAGCCACGCATTCACGGCATTCCACCACGCATGCGGTCTCGGCTTGCGTGGTGTCACGGGTGATGTGGCTGACGTTGTGGACATGAAGCTCGATTGCATCTGGCGTTTGAGCGACGGGGATCGTGTTCGGCCTGCATGGTTCGAGACGCCCGCGTCGCGGGCTCCTCACCATGAGGGTCTTCTACAGCCTCAAGCCTCACACTCCGCCCTCATCCTGAGGAGCCGCGCAGCGGCGTCTCGAAGGATGACCGCAGATCGCGGGCGAGGCCGGACGGCTTAGCGCCGTCCGGCCGATCTCCTTACTTGTAAGCGCGCAGCACGCGGTCGGCCTGCTGCTGGGCGCCGGCGAGGGCGTCCTTCGAGGACTGCGTGCCGGTCACCGCCGCCTGCACGGCGTCGTTGACGAACTTGTACATGCGGCCATTCTCATGGACCGACAGTTCAGGCACGGCGTGTTCGAGCTGGTCGCGCGCGACGGTCGCCTGCGGGAAGCCCTTGATATAGGCTTCCATCACCGGGGTCTTGTAGGCAGCCGGGGAGACGGCGACATAGCCGGTCTTGATGCTCCATTCGGCAGCGCGTTCAGGCGCGGTCATCCACTGGATGAACTTCACCGCGGCTTTCTGCTGTTCGGGCGTGGCGCTCTTGAACACATAGAAGCTGCCGCCGCCGGTCGGCGAGCCACGACGCTCCTTGGCCGGCAGCATGGCGACGCCGAAATTGAACTTGGCGCCGTCCTTCACGGCGGTCAGGTTGCCTGTCGTGTGCCACATCATGGCCGTCTTGCCTTCGAGGAAATCCGTGCGCAGCGTGGCCCAGTCGATGCTGCCCGTCGGCATCACAGCCTGCTTGCGCGAGAGATCAACCCAGTAGTCGAGCGCGGCAACAGTCTTCGGCGCCGTGAGATACACTTCGGTGCCGGCTTCGTTCATCATCTTCTGGCCGTTCTCGATCGCCAGTGCCTGCAGCATCCAATAGGCGTAACCAGTGGTCGGAATCTCAACGCCCCAGCGGGTCACATTGCCCGATGCGTCCTTCTTGACGAGCTTCTTGCCCATCTCGGCCATTTCGTCCCAGCTCGCCGGCGCCTTTTCAGGATCGAGGCCGGCGTCCTTGAAGGCGTCCTTGTTCCAGTACAGCACGATGGTCGAGCGCTGGAACGGAATGCTCCAGGTCTTGCCGGCGGTCTGGCCGTTCGCCATGAAGGCCGGATAGAACTCCTTGAACCACGACTTGTCGGCGACCAGATCGTCGAGCGGCACGATGGCGTTTTCGTCCATCAGCGTGAACAGGTCGGTCGACTGCATCACCGACAGCTGCGGCGGCTGGCCGCCCTTCATCGCGGTCATCGCCTTGGTCAGCGTGTCCGTGTAGTTGCCAGAATAGACGGCGGTGATCTTTATGTCGGCGTTTTCCTTCTCGAAGCGCGCGACCATGTCATCGATGACCTTGGTCACGGGACCGCCCACGGTCACCGGATAATACATCGTCAGATCGACGGCGGCCGCGGGGTGGGCGCCGAGCAGGACGGCGCCGAGCGCTGCAGCCGCCAGCCAATTGCGTACGTGGAATGTCATCTGGTTGGTCCCCTCTGTGATGTCGTTCGATAGTCTGGTTCGCGGCCTCAGCCGGTCGCCAAGCGTGGTGCGCCGTCGGGCGCGGTGTCGCGCCGCCGGCCGGTTGCGAGATCGAAGCGATGTTCATGTTCGGCCGCCCAGGCGATGCGGATCTCGGTGCCCGGCGTCGCCTTGCTGAAACCGTCCTGGCGCACCAGCACCGGCTGTCCCTCGACGTCGCATTGAATGATGCTGTCGGCACCGAGATGTTCGACGCTCTGGACCTGCGCGCGATATCCATCCTGCGCCACGACGCGGATATGCTCCGGGCGCACGCCGATCTGCAGGTTGCCGCGCGTGATCAGGTTCATCGGCGGCGTGCCGATGAAGCGCGCGGTGAAAGCCGTCTCCGGCCGCAGATAGAGATCTTCCGGCGTGCCGTTCTGCTCGACGCGCCCGTCGCGCATCAGCACCACGCGGTCGGCCATGGTCATGGCTTCGGTCTGGTCATGGGTGACATAGACCATGGTCATGCCGAGGCGCTGTTGCAGCGCGCGGATCTCGGTGCGCATTTCGTGACGCAGCTTTGCGTCGAGATTGGAGAGCGGCTCGTCCATCAGGCAGACTTTTGCTTCCGCGATGATGGCGCGTCCGAGCGCGACACGCTGGCGCTGTCCGCCGGACAACTGCGATGGTTTTCGCGTCAGCAGATGCGAGAGGCCGACGATATCCGCCACGCGGTTCAGCCGGGCATCGCGATCGGCTCGCGAGACGCCGCGCACGCGCAGGCCGAAGATGATGTTCTCGGCGACGCTGAGATGCGGAAACAGCGCGTAGGACTGGAACACCATGGAGATCCTGCGCTCCGCCGGTGAGGCATGGGTGACGTCCTGTCCGCCGATGGCGATCGTGCCGTTGTCGGGCTGATCCAGCCCCGCGATCAGGCGCAAGGTCGTGGATTTGCCGCAGCCGGAGGGGCCGAGCAGCACCAGCAGCGAGCCTTCATCGGCCGTCAGCGTCACGCCATCGACGGCGCGCTGGGTGCCCCATCCCTTGCTGATCTGATCGAGGCTTATGGCAGACATCGTGAACCCGGCTGGATGACATTTGGGCCTGCGGCCCCGTCTTCGCGGAGCCTCGACCTTCGAATATGACGGGTAGCACCGGCTCCATGACATTCATGTGAAAATCAAATATGTTCATATGAAAATAAAACTTCCCATTTCGAACATTTCTGGCGTATGTCGGTCGGATGCTAGCCAATGCTGACGACCGACAGACCTGGATCCTGGAGCTGGTGCGCGAGAAGGGCTTTGCCTCGATCGAGCACATTGCCGACCATTTCGATGTCACCCAGCAGACGATCCGGCGGGTCGTGAACCAGCTCTGCGAGCAGGGGGCGTTGCGCCGGGTCCATGGCGGCGTCGGTTTGCCCGTGCAGGGCCAGAACCTCGCTTATGAAAGCCGGCAGGCCGTCAATATCGATGCCAAGCGGCGCATTGCCCGTGCCGCTGCAGCCTTCATTCCGGACGGTGCCACGCTGATGTTCGGCATCGGCACCACGCCGGAATGCGTCGCGCAGGCGCTGGCGCATCGGCGCGAGCTGCATGTCATCACCAACAGCCTGAACGTGGCGATCGCCTTCGCCCGCAATCCCGATGTGGAGATCACCTTTGCCGGCGGCACGCTGCGCCCCAGGGATCGCGACGTCATCGGCGATGCCGCGGCCTCATTCTTTGCGCGTTACCGCGCGGATTTCGGTATCTTCGGCGTCGGCGCCATCGATGATGACGGCGCCTTGCTCGACTTCCATGTCGGCGAAGTCGATGCGCGGCTGGCGATTGCCGCCAATTGCCGTAGCGCTTTGCTGGTCGCCGATCACAGCAAGTTCGGGCGCAGCGCGGTGGTGCGCGGCGGCCATCTCGGCGATGTCCCGCATTTCGTCACCGATGCGCCGGTTGCCGCCAATGTCCGCGCCATGATCGAGACGCGCGGCGGCAGTGTTCACATCGCGGACGCGGAGTAGGGGCCGCGATGGCTAAGGCATCCAAGCTCATAGCGGTGAAGGGCGGCAAGGTTCTCTTGGTGCGGCGGCGCGTCGATGGCCTCTGGATGTTTCCTGGCGGCCGCAAGCGCGGACGCGAGAGCGAAAAGGATTGCCTCAAGCGCGAGATCAAGGAGGAGCTTCCCAAGCTGAAGCTCGGCCGCGTGACGCTGTGGAAAGAAGCGACGACAAAGAACCGCTATTCCGGCCGCAAGATGAGCGACGCCATCTTCATCGCCGACAAGGTGTCGGGCGACCTCGACATCGGCGATGCCAAAGAGCTTGATCGCGCCGTCTGGCGCAAGCCGCATCGCATCCGGCTGACACCGACATCGCGCTATATTCGCGACAAGCTGTTTTCCTAACATTGATTGCCTCGCGGCTGGAACGCGCGATAGAACTCTCTCATTTAAATCTTTACAATGGAAAGATTTGTGCGACGATGGCCCGGGTTCAGCCCGAATCTGCACAGGACATGCGATGTCGCTCCAGCCCTTGCTCGATGCCGCGGCTCCCATTCCGCTCCATGCCTTCGTGGCAATGGCAGCGTTCCTGATCGGCGTTGTTCAATTGCTCGCGCCGAAGGGAACGCTATCGCATCGTATATTCGGCTGGATCTGGGTGCTGCTGCTGGCCGTCACCGCGATCAGCTCGTTCTGGATTCACGGCCATGGTTTCAGGCTGTGGCGCGATTTCGGACCGATCCATCTTCTGTCGATCTTCGTGCCGATCATGCTCGTGATCGGCGTGGTACGCGCACGGCGTCATCGTGTTCGCGCACACGCGATCACCATGGTCTCGATCTTCATCGGCGCATTGGTGATCGCCGGGGTGTTCACGCTGGTACCCGGCCGCATCATGCATAGCGTGGTGTTTGCCAGCGGTTAGTTAGATCTCATCGTCGCTCAACACCGCCACCGGCGCCTGCACGCGTTCATCGACATGGAGGCTGAACAGGTCTGGTCGCGCATAGTGGCCGACTGGGTCGAAGTCGAGCGTGGCGCCGAGAATGTCGTCGGTGTCGATATCTGCGGTGAGGATGCCTTCGGCGTCCAGCAGCGGGCCGGCCAGCACTTCGCCGAGCGGTCCGACGATCACTGAGCGACCATGCATCATCCATTCATCGGGACCTGCCTCGATGCGGCTGGCATAGTCTTCCGGGAAATCCGAACGGCGCATCACCTGGCAGGCGCTGATGACGAAGCAGCGGCCTTCCATGGCGACGTGGCGCATGGTCGGAATCCACGTCTCGCGATCATCCGCCGTGGGCGCCGCCCAGAGCTGGACGCCCTTGGCGTAATAGGCCGCGCGCATCAGCGGCATGTAATGCTCCCAGCAGATCGCGCCGCCGAGGCGGCCATGGGGCGTGTCCACCACCGTCAGCGACGATCCGTCGCCAAAGCCCCAGACCAGACGCTCTGAACCGGTGGGCATCACCTTGCGATGGGTGCCGAGCAGTCCGGCCGGCGACAGATACAGCGCCGTGCAATAGAGCGTGCCGCCATCGCGCTCGATCACGCCGACGACCGTTGTGATGTCATGCTTGGCGCAGGCCGCGACAAGGTCATCCACTTCCGGGCCGGGAACGCTGATCGCGCCTTTGACATAGCGCACGAAATCCGCGCGGCCTTCCGGCGTGCGCCGTCCGATGCAGCAGCCGAAATCGAGACCTTTCGGATAGCCGCCGATGAAAGCTTCCGGAAACACCGCGACCTTGGCGCCGGTGGCAGCAGCATCGGCGATGAGGGCGACGGTGCGCGCGGTGGCAGCGGCAGCGTCGAACGGAACGGTGGCTGCCTGCACTGCAGCGACTTTCAATTTGGCCATCTCGGTTACTCTGACTGACGTGTGTGGTGTCTTGCACATTCGCACTCACGGCGCCGTGCGCCGTGAGTGCTTCTGTTCAGGGATCGACGCGCGATCAGGCGCGGGTAATCTTCACGGTCTTCGGATCAAAACCCTTTTCAGCGGCTTCCTTGTCCACGGCGCTGGCGATCTTGGTGTCCACGAATTTCGCCACATCCGGCATCTTCGGCAGCAGCTTGGCTTCGACGCCCCACTTGCCGAGCGCTTCCATCTTGGCGATCTGCGCCGGCGACAGCGTCGCCTTGATGTCGGTGAAGGACTTTGCGGTCCAGGCCGGATCGTAGCTCGATGCCTTCTGCAGCACTTCGACCGGGATGTTCTTCGCCGGCTCCAGCGAGCGAAACCAGCCATTCACGAGGTCATTGTTCTGGCTCGCGAAGAACAGTGCTTCCGAATTGGCACGCAGGAAGCGCTTCAGCACTTCGGGGCGCTGCTGGAAGAACTTGTTGTTCGCGGTCAGCGCGATCACTGGCGTCACGTTCTGCGAAATCACCTGTGCCGCGCCCGAATTCTCGAAGAACGACACGAACGGATCATAGGTGAAGAAGGCGTCGATGCGCTGCGCGCCGACGGCATCCGCGAGTTCGGCCGGGCCGACATTCACGAAGGTCATGTCCTTGCCCGGCGTGAGGCCGGCCTTGATCACGGCTTCCTGCGCGTTCTGGAAGGCGGTGATGCCGAAGGTGCCGTAGACCTGCTTGCCCTTGAGGCCAGCCATGTCGGTGATGCCCGACTTCTTGGTGGTCAGCACCGCCGAACGGAACAGCGCCTGCGAGGCGACGGTGGTGACCGGCGCGCCGATCGCCATGGTGGTGACCGCAGCAAAGTCCGACAGAGTGCCGATATCACCGGCGCCGGAGACGAGTGCTTCGGTGATGGCGGGCGAGGCGGCGAGCTGGATCATCTCCATCTTCAGGCCGTTCTTGGCGGCGATGTCCGTGCGCATCAGCACATGGGCGATCTGGGCCGACACGGTGGTCGTGTTGAACCAGCACATCTTGACCACATCGCCTTCCTGCGCGCGCAGGATCGACGGCAGGCCGAGCGGGAGAGTAGCAGCGGCGCCGACCGCAAGCTGACCGAAGCGACGACGAGAGAGCGTGGATGTCACAGTCTATTCTCCTTTTTGCCATTCAGGCTTCAGCGTCTCCCACAGGTCCTTGACCGTGGAGACAAACCAGGGGTCGGATCGCATCTCGGCGGTGCGCGGCCGCGGCAGCGGCACGGCGACTTCGTCGCGCACGCGGCCGGGGCGGGGGCTCATCACCACCACGCGGTCAGCGAGGAAAACCGCTTCGTCGATGCCGTGGGTGACGAAGATCACCGTCTTGCCGGCTTCCGACGAAATGCGCGCGATTTCTTCCTGCAGCAGCACGCGGGTCTGCGCATCGAGTGCGCCGAACGGCTCGTCCATGAGAAGGATGTCGGGATCTGGCGCCAGTGCGCGGGCGATCGCCGCACGCTGCTTCATGCCGCCGGACATCTGGTGCGGAAACTTGTCTTCGAAGCCGGAGAGCTGGACCGTCGCGATCAGCGAACGCGCGATCTCGGCGCGCTCTTTCTTCGGCATGCCCTTCGCCTTGAGGCCGAACTCGACATTCTGCTGCACGGTCATCCAGCCGAACAGCGCATAATCCTGAAACACCACGGTGCGCGAGGCGTCGGGCTTGCTGATCTGGCGGCCGTCCTGAAGGATCTTGCCGGACGTCGCCGACTGGAAGCCGGCGATGATGTTCAGCAGCGTCGATTTTCCGCAGCCGGACGGCCCGAGCAGCGAAATGAATTCACCGCGGCGGATTTTAAGTGAGACGCCGTCAAGCGCGATCACGCGGCTGTCGGAGGTCTTGGAGTCATAGACCTTGCCGACGTTGCTGATGTCGATCTGGATGTCGGAAGCTTGTGCCTGCGGCGGACGGTCGAGAAGAGCGGTATGGGCGTTCATGGCTGTTCTCCTCAATTGCGCTCGGACGGCGCCCAGGCATTCACACGGCGCTCGAGGCGTTCGAGCAGCGCGGACATCAGGAAGCCGACGAGGCCGATCGTGACCATGCCGGCCACGACATTGTTGATCTGGAACAGCATGCGGGACTGCTGGATCAGGTAGCCGAGGCCGGTCTGGGCCGCGATCAGCTCGGCGGTGACGACGCACATCCAGCCGACACCGAGCGCGATGCGCAGGCCCGGCAGGATGATCGGCAGCGAGGCGGGGATCAGCACGTCGGTGAACAGCTGCCACGGTTTGGCGCCGAGGCAGAGCGCGGCATTCATCTGGTTGCGATCAAGCCCGCGCACGGCGGTGTAGGTCGCGACGAAAGCCGGGAAGACCGCGCCGAGAAAGACCAGGAAGTAGGAAGCGGCATCGCCAAGACCGAACCACAGGATGGTGATCGGTATCCAGGCCAGCGGCGGAATGGGACGCAGTGCTTCGACGACCGGGCGCACGAAGTCCGACACGGTCCGCCACCAGCCGCAGATCAGGCCAAGCACGAGGCCAACGATGCAGGCGAGCAGGAAGCCGATCGCCACGCGCTGCAGGCTGGCACCGAGATGCACCCACAGCGAGCCATCCAGCGCGAGCTCCCAGAGTGCCTGGGCAACGCCGACCGGCGAGGGCAGCAGGAAGCCATCGACGAAGCCGAGGCCGGTCACGGCCTGCCAGATTGCGAAGAAAGCGGCGAGCCCGATCGCGGCGCGCACCGAGCGTGTCTTCAGGGCCCTTTGAAATCCGCTATGGTTTGGCTTCGCCGTTTCGAGCGGCAGGCGGCCTGCATCGGCATTGGCTTCCATGAGGGGCTCCTTCTCAGTTGCCGATCACATCCGGTGACATCGGGCTATCGAAAAGGCTAGATATGTCGGAAATTTCCGTCAACGTTTGACGGGGGTAATACTGGCGATAAAACAAGCGTATACTGCGATAATGTGCCGATAACAGCGCCATCTGCACCTAATTTATGCGCAGTGGATCAAAGGTTGTGTCGGAAAAAACCGACGATTAGACTGGGGCGCGGGACTGCGTTAGGTCATTCCAATCCCGCCAGGAGACCAAGGTGGATATCGAAGAAAAGCTGGCCCAGATCGGCATCACGGGGACGCTCTACAAACTGTTCCTGACCACGGTGCGCCTTGGCGGCGCCTCAGTGACGGATGTTGCGGCGGAAGCCGGCTTGGCGCGCACGACCGCCCATGATGCGCTCGCCAAGCTGGAGGCCGAAGGGCTCGTCAAATTCGTCGATCAAGGCAAGCGCCGCTTTGTGGTGGCGCAGGATCCCGGCATTCTGCTGGAGCGGATCGAAGCGCGGCGGCAGATGCTCACTGATGTGATGCCGGTGCTGCGCTCGATGTATCATCATGAAAGCGGCCAGCCGAATGTGCGATTTCATCCCGGTCCCGAAGGTATCCGCACCGCGCTGTGGGATACGCTGTCCGGCGGCGACCAGGTGCTCCGCGCCACGCTCTCGATGAAGGAGCTGATGGCCGAGCCCGGTCTCGAAGAGATGGAGCGCTACCTGCAGGAGCGCGCCAGACGCGGCATCTGGCTGCGCGTGATCCGGTCGGTCGAGCGCGACATCGCGCCGATCTGGCCGTCGAGCCAGGAGCTGCGGCGCGAGCTGCGCTACGCTCCCGCCGCGCATACGCTGGCGATGACCTGTTTCGTTTATGGCAACAAGGTCTGCCTGATCTCCTCAGCGCGGGAGAGCTATGGCATGATCATCGACAGCGCCGAATTCGCCGCCTTCCAGGCTCAGCTGTTCGACGCCATGTGGAGCCTCAGCTCGCCGGATATCCAGCCGGCGATCTCGGCCGATCGTTCGTGACGGATGGAATTTGCAGCCTCTGGTTTGCCTCCGGAATGCCGCTGTAATGCCTCAAGAATTCTGCGCCGTCCGTGCGTTTCCTCGTTCTTGCGGCCGTCTTGCAGCAGGAGCCTTAAGCGATTGAAAAATAAGGTGGAAAATCCCCGTTCGCGAATTCTCTCGGGGTGGCTTGTGCAGGCATCATGCGCTATATGATCAGCACCCGATTCTGACCGGAAAACACCTTGTCCGACAAAGAAGACCAGAAGCCCGGGGAGCCGCCGGTTCCCTCTGATATCCGTCCCGTATCCATCCTCGACGAGATGAAGCGCTCGTATCTCGATTACGCGATGAGCGTGATCGTGGCGCGTGCGCTGCCCGACGCGCGCGACGGCCTCAAGCCCGTGCACCGGCGCATCCTGTTCGCGATGTACGAGAACGGCTTCGAATACAACAAGCCGTTCCGCAAGTCAGCGCGAACGGTCGGCGACGTGATCGGTAAGTATCATCCGCATGGCGACCAGTCGGTCTATGACGCCATGGTTCGCATGGCGCAGGACTTCTCGATGCGCGTGCCGCTGATCGATGGTCAGGGCAATTTCGGCTCGGTAGACGGCGACCAGCCGGCCGCGATGCGTTACACGGAATCGCGCCTCACCAAGATCGCGCAGACGCTGCTCGACGATATCGACAAGGACACCGTCGATTATCAGGACAACTACGATTCATCGGAGAAGGAACCGAAGGTTCTTCCGGCGAAATTCCCCAACCTCCTGGTGAATGGCGGCGGCGGCATCGCTGTCGGCATGGCGACCAATATCCCGCCGCACAATCTCGGCGAAGTCATCGACGCCTGCGTGGCGCTGATCGACGATCCGTCGCTGACCATCGATGATCTCAACAAGATCATTCTGGGCCCGGATTTCCCGACCGGCGGCATCATTCTCGGCCGCGCCGGCATCCGCTCGGCCTACAATACAGGCCGCGGCTCCATCGTGATGCGCGGCAAGGTAGCGATCGAGCCTGCGCGAAAAGATCGCGAAGCGATCATCATCTCGGAAATTCCGTACCAGGTGAACAAGGCCACCATGGTCGAGCGCATCGCCGAACTGGTGCGCGACAAGAAGATCGAGGGCATTTCTGACCTGCGCGATGAATCCGACCGCGATGGCTATCGCGTGGTCGTCGAGCTGAAGCGCGATGTCGTGCCTGAGATCGTCCTGAACCAGCTCTATAAGTTCACGCCGCTGCAAACCAATTTCGGCGCCAATATGGTGGCGCTGGATGCCGGCCGTCCGCAGCTGTTCAATCTGAAGGACCTGCTGACGATCTTCGTGGCCTTCCGCGAACAGGTCGTCACCCGCCGCACCAAATTCCTGCTTAACAAGGCCCGCGACCGCGCGCATATCCTGGTCGGCCTCGCCATTGCCGTGGCGAATATCGACGAGATCATTCGCGTGATCAGGACGTCGCCGGATCCGACCACCGCGCGCGACATCCTGATGGAGCGCCGCTGGCCGGCGCAGGACGTCGCGGCGATGATCACGCTGATCGACGATCCGCGCCATCGGCTGGAAGAGGACGGCACTGCGCGTCTGTCCTTCGAACAGGCCAAGGCCATTCTCGATCTGCGTCTGGCGCGCCTCACGGCTCTCGGCCGCGAGGAAATTTCCGACGAGCTCGACAAGCTCGCCATCGAGATCGCCGACTATCTCGAAATCCTCCGCTCGCGTGCGCGCGTGCAGACCATCATCAAGGACGAGCTCGCCGCGGTGAAGCTCGAATTCGCGACCCCGCGAAAAACCGTGATCATGGAGCAGGAAGGCGAGGTCGAGGACGAGGACCTGATCCAGCGCGAGGACATGGTGGTGACCGTGTCGCATCATGGCTATGTGAAGCGCGTGCCGCTCTCGACCTATCGGGCGCAGCGCCGCGGTGGCAAGGGCCGCTCCGGCATGGCCACGCGTGACGAGGATTTTGTCTCGCGCCTGTTCGTGGCGTCCACGCATACGCCGGTGCTGTTCTTCTCGTCACGCGGCCAGGTCTATAAAGAAAAGGTCTGGCGCCTGCCGATCGCGCCGCCGAATGGTCGCGGCAAGGCGATGATCAACATCCTGCCGCTGGAGCAGGGCGAACGCATCACCACCATCATGCCGCTGCCCGAGGACGAGGCGACCTGGGATACGCTGGACGTGATGTTCGCCACGACCGGCGGCAATGTCCGGCGCAACAAGCTGTCGGACTTCGTCGATGTCCGCCGCTCCGGCATCATCGCCATGAAGCTCGACGAGGGCGAGGCCATCGTCGACGTGCAGATCGCCACTGAGCATGACGACGTGCTGCTGACCGCCGGAGGCGGCCAGTGCATCCGTTTCCCGGTCACCGATGTGCGCGTGTTCCAGGGCCGCAACTCCATGGGCGTGCGCGGCATCGCGCTGGCCGAGGGCGACAAGCTGATCTCGCTGTCGATCCTGCGCCATGTGGAAACCACGTCGGACGAACGCACGGCCTATCTGAAGATGCGCCGCGCGGTGGCGGGCGAGGCGGCTACTGTCGATGAGTCCGTGCTCGAGGCCGAAGCCGAAGAAACGTCATCGACGGCGATCCAGCTCACGCAGGAGCGTTATGTCGAACTGTCCGCGGCCGAGCAGGTGGTGCTGACCATCTCCATCAACGGCTATGGCAAGCGCACCTCGTCCTACGAGTATCGCACCACCGGCCGCGGCGGTAAGGGCATCGTCGCCATGTCGGTGAACAACCGCAACGGCAAGCTGATCGCTTCATTCCCCGTGGAAGACTCGGACCAGATCATGCTGGTCACCGACAAGGGCCAGCTGATCCGCTGCCCGGTGGAAGGCATCCGCGTCGCCGGCCGCTCGACCCAGGGCGTCATCGTGTTCAACACAGCCGATGACGAGCATGTGGTCTCGGTGGAGCATATCGGCGAAGCCGGCGAGGGCGAGGAGCCCGAGGCTGGCGGCGAGGCACCGGTGGCGGAGGGCTGAGGCGTTTGGCCTGCACTTTCAGCAGCTAGATCACGAAAGCCCGCGCCAGAAGCGCGGGCTTTTCCATATTTGTAATCCACTCAAAGCGCCTCGGATTGCTCCCATCGACCGAAATAGGGCTCGTTATTGGGGTGCATCAGCTCGTTGAAACTTGGTGCCCAGGCGGCCCCCGTGTGCTGGTCGTCGAGGGAGACCTGACGGCGGTCGGTCAGACGCAGTTCGTAAGCGAGTACGACGTAGTGCGTGCCGTAGTCGGGGTCGCCAAACGTGTTGGTGTCGTAGAAATGCTCGAAGACGCCGTAGAATGTCGTTTGTTCGAATGGGACGCTCAGGCCGGTTTCTGTCTGCAGGATCCGCTCAAAGGCCGCGACAAGCGTTTCGTTCTTGCGGACGCGTCCACCGGGCACGAATAGCAGGCCCTTGGCGGGATCGTTTTTGCGTTCGCCGACGAGCAGGTGACCGGCTGGATCGCGGATCAGAAGGTCGATCGCGATCAAGGGCGTGTGGCGTATGACGCCTCGGAAGATGTCATCGCTGAGCACTGCCAATCACTTGTCTCGCAATTCGGCGAATGGGCTGAAAGCCGCCGCCAGTTTCGCCCTGCGGCGCCTTTTGGCGGAAATGCCAGCGCGGACGCAATATCCGGATGCGAAGCCAATGCCGAAAATCAGAGCAATAACGAGATAGCCCACCATATCCGGTTCCCTACGCTTACGCTCGAATGTGGTCGAGAGTATCATAATACGTGCGGACCCGAATATGGTGCAGTGCAAATAAATTCTGACGGTCGAGGCGCGGCGCTTGCCAGCGCGTTTGATGGGCCGATCGCAGGGGGCCGTTTCGCTCGACCTGTCCTACAGGAACGACTTTCCGAACATCTTGATATCGGTGTCGCTCATGAGCTGGCTTCCGCACTCGCCTGCCGCGTCTTGAAGAACGGGCTTGGCTCCGGCGTTTCCGCATTGCCACGGAGCAGCTTGCGGCCGGCTTCGAGGCCGCCGATCACTTCTAGCTCCACGCGCTGCGCGTCGCGTTCGCGGACGTCGGCAATGGCGTCGCGGGCCGCATCCTCGTCGAGGCCGAGGCCGGTCAGCACGGCTTCGCTGAACACCAGCGCGGATTCAAACGTTTCGCGGATCTGGAATTCGACGCCGGCATGGATCAGCCGCAGCGAATGGCCGCGGTCGTAGGAGCGGACATAGAGTTTGGCCAGCGGGAATTCCGAGCGGCAGAGTTCGACGATGTGATCGGCGGCCTCCGGTTTGTCGACGCAAATCAGGATCGCCTCGGCGGTGGCGGCGCCCGAGGCGTGCAGGACGTCGAGGCGGGTGCCGTCGCCGTAATGGACCTTGAAGCCGAAGGTGCCGGCAGCGCGGATCATGTCCACGTCGGTCTCGATCAGCGAGAGTTCGACATTGCGCGCCAACAGGGCCTGGCTCGCCACCTGGGCGAAGCGGCCGAAGCCGATGAACAGCACCTTGCCACGCAGGCCGTCGGCCTTGTCGATGCCGTCCATGGACACCGGCGCGCCGCGCCGCATCTGCGCATGGACCAGCAGCACGATGGGCGTCAGGGCCATCGACAGGATAACGATGGCGCTCATCACCGCCGAGACGCGGGTGTCGAAGATGCCTGCGGTGCCGGCAGCCGCATAGAGGACGAAGGCGAATTCGCCGCCTTGCGCAAACAACGCGGCGCGGTGGGTGGCTGCGGCGTGATCGGATTTGGCGAGGCGCGCGATCACATAAATGCCGATCGCCTTGACGATCATGAACGCCACGACGCCGCCCAGCACCATGACCCATTCACTGGCGACGATGCTGAGATTTAGCGACATGCCGACGCTCAGGAAGAACAGGCCGAGCAGGATGCCGCGGAACGGCTCGATATCGGCCTCGAGCTGATGACGAAAGTTCGATTCCGACAGCAACACGCCAGCGAGGAAGGCGCCCATCGCCATCGACAGGCCGACGCTTTGCATGAACACGGCGGAGCCGAGCACGACCAGGAGGGCGGCGGCAGTCAGCACTTCGCGCGCGCCGGCACGCGCAATGATGCGGAAGAACGGGTCGAGCAGCCAGCGGCCTGCGGCCAGCAATGCGGCAAGACCGGCGAATGCGATGGCGGCACTTTGCCACATCGGCTTGGCATTGGCGGCTACGGGTGCATCGGCGGCGCCCCAGATGGCGACCAGCGCCAGCAGCGGCACGATGGCAAGATCCTCCAGCAGCAGGATCGCGATGGCGCGCTGGCCTTCGGGCGAGGAGGTCTCGTCCTGCTCTTCCAGCAGCTGCATGATGACAGCGGTAGAGGAGAGCACAAAACCCATCGCGCCGATCATGGCGACGGGAAAGCTGAAACCTGCAGCCATCCCGACCAGCGTGAGCAGAAAGCCGCAGGTGATGACCTGGGCTGCGCCGAGGCCAAAGATCTGTCGTCGCAGTTTCCAGAGTTTCGACGGGCGCATCTCCAGCCCGATGATGAACAGGAACATGACGACGCCAAGTTCGGCGGTGTGCAGCAGGGTTTCGGGATCGTTGAACAGGCCAAGGCCGAATGGCCCCACGGCGAGGCCGGCGGTGAGATAGCCAAGAACGGAGCCGAGCCCCAGGCGCTTGAACAGTGGTACTGCGACGGTGGCCGCACCGAGCAGGACGATCGCGTGTCCCAAGCTAAAACCGGAAGCGTCCGCCATGAAACCTCTTTCGTTGATCTGCCGGACAGTTCAGCCCGTCGCGTAGAGCACCTTGGTTGCATATGCCCGTGTGATGCGCTGCGAGCAAGCGTGGATGGCCGGGATCGCACTCGATGCCGGCCGTCTTGCGTGTCTCGCGAGAGACGGAACTGCTCAAGGTTGCGATCAGGCCGCCCGTATGACGGGCGCGACTTCGGTGCCGAGAAGTTCGATCGAGCGCTTCATCGCTGCGGTTTCGAGCGAGGCGGTGCTCATCTGGAAGGTGATGCGCGCGATGCCGCCGAGGGCTTCGCTCGCGTGGCGCATCTTTGCGGCGACGGTGGCCGGCGCACCGATCAGATACGCGCCTCCGGGGCCCGCCGTGGCGTCGAATTGCTGGCGCGATGGCGGCGACCAGCCGCGCTCCCGGCCTATCTTTGCGGTCAGATGCGCCCAGCCAGGGAAGAAAGCATCGCGCGCGGCTGCATCGGTCTCGCCGACAAAACCCATCGCATGCACGCCCACTTTGAGCTTGTCGGGACTTTGTCCGGCACGCTCGCCAGCGTCGCGATAGAGATCGACCAGCGGGCGAAAACGCTCGAATGTGCCGCCGATGATCGCGACCATGAGCGGCAGGCCCAGCGTGCCAGCGCGTATGAAGGATTCCGGCGTGCCGCCAACGCCGACCCAGACTGGCAGGCGTGGCTGATGGGGGCGGGGATAGATGCCCTGGCCCTCCAGCGCGGCGCGGAAGCGACCTTTCCAGATCGGATGTTTGGTCTCGCCCAGTTTCAGGAACAGCGCGAGCTTCTCGGCGAACAGTTCGTCATAGTCCTGCGGGTTCATGCCGAAAAGCGGATAGGCCTCGCCGAACGAGCCACGGCCAACCACGAGTTCGGCGCGGCCCTTCGAGATGAGATCGAGGGTCGCGAATTCCTGAAACACGCGCACGGGATCGGCGGCGCTCAGCACTGTCACCGCGCTTGTCAGGCGGATGTTCTGAGTGCGTGCTGCTGCCGCAGCCAGGATGATCGCTGGGGCGGAATCAAGGAACTCGGCGCGGTGATGCTCCCCGATGCCGAAAACATCGAGCCCGACGCGGTCAGCGACCTCGACCTCATCAAGGAGATCGGCCATGCGATCGGTGGCCGAAGGAAGTTGGCCGCTCATGGGGTCGGGAAGGATGGCCGCAAAACTGTCGATGCCGATTTCCATGGGTATCATTCCAATTCATGTGTCCGCGCGGCGGATCGCTCTGGTCGGTTATAACGGGGACGACGGGACGTGGTACAAGCGTCCCGTCATCCCCGCACGCGTTAGCTCGCAGTCTTCGGCACCGGCGTGTTCAGAAGCTGCTGCTCCCACAGGAACGCGATGCCGCTTCCCGCCGCGTGCTGGACAAGCACATCCGTCATCTTGCCCGCTGTGCCGAGCCGGGCCCAGTCGCGCTGCCATTCGGCCGCGAGCGCCAGCCAGGTCATCATATTGGCGCCGGCCGCAATCATGCGCTGGATGGCGACTTCATGCGCTTCAACCGACGTGCCGCCCGATGCATCGGTGACCACCGTGACATCCCAGCCTTCACCGAGGGCCTGGATCACCGGCATCGCGACGCAGATTTCCGTCCACAGGCCTGCGATGATCAGCTGCTTGCGACCCGTCGCCTTGACAGCCTCGACGACTTTCGGGTCTTCCCAGGTGTTGATGAAGGTGCGGTCGATCACTTCCTGATCGGGGAACACATCGGTGATCTGCGGGAAGATGAGGCCGCCGCGTTCTGCGATCACACTGGTCAGGATGGTCGGAACATTGAAAGCCTTCGCAGCCTTGGCCAAGGCTGCCGACGCATTGACCACGGCATGCGGATCGTGGCTGTTCAGATTGGTGAGCTGATAAGGCTGGTGATCGATCAGAACGAGAACCGAGTCTTCGGGGCGAAGAAGCGACGCAAGGCCATTACGAAGGGTCATGAATACATCCTCTACTGCCGTTGTGAGTGAGACGGGGTTTCGGCAGACATGCGACAACGGCGACACTGCCTGGGCGCGGTATTGCCGTTCGCGGGCGTAGTGAGGTAGTGCCCTTCCATGGCAAGCTGTGTCGCAAAACGGGGAACGCCGAATTGGACATCGAAGAATTACGCACATTCGTGGAAGTCGCCGATGCCGGCGGTGTGTCACCTGCGGCAAGACGTCTCGGTGTTTCCAAATCAATCGTCAGCCGTCAGCTTGCCCGGCTCGAGGCGGAACTCGGCGTTCAATTGCTGGCGCGCACCACGCGTGGTGCCGCACTCACGGAAGCCGGAATCCTGTTTCGCGATCATGCGGCGCGTGCGTGCGCCGAGATCGATGCGGCCAGGGAACTGATCCTGCCCGATGGCGAGCTCTGTGGCCGCTTGCGCATCGCCGCGCCGCTGACATTCGGCCCGACGCATCTGGCGCCGGTGCTTGCGGAGATGGCGCGCAACCATCCGCAGCTTCACGTCCACACCTTCTATAGCGATCGCTTCGTGGACCTCATCGCAGAAGGGTTCGATTGTGCGATCCGGTTTGGCTATCTGCAGGACTCCAATCTGATCGCGCGATATATCGGGCCGCTATATGGCAAACTGGTCGCGAGCCCGGACTATATCAAAACGCATGGTGCTCCCGAGACACCGGACGAACTCATCACCCATCAAGCGCTGATGCATGGCACCGAAGCCTGGCAACTCATGGATGGCGACAAAGTGATCTCGGTGCGCCCGCAGGGGCGCTTCAAGGCCGATGAGAGTACGGCTCTCGTCGCCGCCGCTCTGGCAGGGCTCGGCATCGCCCGGATCCCCGACGATATCACGCAGGAGCATGTGGCATCCGGTGCACTGGTTCCTGTGATGACACGCTATCCGCCGCCAGCGGCAGGCATCTATGTCATCCGACCGTCGAGCCCGCATCCAGCGCGAAAGGTGAGGGTACTCACCGAGATGCTGATCGAATGTTATGGCAAGGCTGCGAACGCGGTGGAGGCAAGTGGCTAGAGCGTCGATGCGTGCGGATCGCCTCAGAACATCCCGTTGAGGTTTTCCGCTTCGGAAGGAATGGTCTGCAGCACATCCCAATGCTCCACGATTTTGCCGCCCGGTGTGAGCCGAAAAATATCGATCGCGGCGTAGTCCTGGTCGCCGGGCCAGTGTTGCAGGCAGTGCAGGACAACGAAATCACCTTCGGCAATCACACGCCGGATTTCCACGCGCTTGCCCGGCCATTCGCGGGCCATGCGCTCGAAATAGGCGATGAAACCGTCGATGCCATCAGCCACATGCGGATTGTGCTGGGTGTAGTTGTCGCCGGCATAGAGCGCGATCGTCTCGCGTGGGCGGCAGTCGTTGAACATCAGTTCATAGAAAGCGATGACATTGGCCTTGTTGCGCTCAGTCCCGGACATGACAACCTCCAGAATACGACAATCTGTACCTCATGCTGCGCGAGGATCGATAGTGCAGCTGGAGAGCGTATCATTGCGGAGTTTGGGATGTGAGGTTCAATGCTGCTTCGTGGCGTGCTGGGGATCGGTCACGTCGCATGTGATGCGATGGACGAACGCTTTGATGAAGGGCGCGGCGAACACCACGATGGGCAGCATGATCAGCCAGGAGATGACCCATGCCGACAGCCAGTGCGCGAGAAAAGATCGTTCCTGCCAGAATGGCACGCTCGCGACGGCTGCCGATACGCCGCTGGTGAGGCCGGACTGGATCACGCCGAATGTCAGGTGGCTGTAGCGAGCAGGGATAAGCGTCATTGCGTGTCCTCTTGGTCAAGGGGGCAAAGCAATAAGCTTGCCAGCTGGATGAGGACGCCGTCGCATATGTCGTCGCTCGTGCGAGCAGGGGCGCTTTCGCTGGTCACAAGCGCTGAAGCTGTCGGCGCATCACGATGACGTTCTCTGGCGGCTTCTCGTGCGTGATGTCGACGAGTGATCCGAGCATGCGCATGGGGCGGCCGCTGTCGTCCAGCGAGCACTGGCCGTCGGCACGGACCCAGCGGATCGTGTCAGCGGACTTCACCCGGTATTCGACATGGAACTGCTCGCCCGTCCGGATGGAGTTTTCCAGCCTGCCGTTGAATTCCGCGGCGTCGTCGGCATGGATGCATTCGATGATGCGCTCGATCGGATGTCCGCGGGCGCCCAGTTGAGCGTCGACATTGAAGAACGAGCCCGCATAATCATTCGTGTAGTTCTTGTTGTTGGCAACATCCCAGTCCCAGACACCGATGCGTCCGTCCGCTTGCGCGGTCGTCATCAGCTGATCGAGATAGGCCTGGTTGGTCGCGAGCTTGAGCCACATCGACAGGGTGTTGCAGCCATTGGCCTGAGCAAGTTCAGCCAGACTTTCGCAGATACTCGCCACTGAGATGAGTTTCGCCATTGAAACGATCCGCGGTCGTTAATGTGCCGGGGAAATTGTATCTGATATTGTCTAAATCTTGAAGTGTGCAGGTCCTATGCCGAGCCTGTCATCGGCTGGGCGTTGGACATCAGCTCCTCATTCTCGGCCAGTTGAATCCATGACAGCGCCTGATGCAGCAGACGAAGCATTTCGGCGTCGTCCGGACTCTCGATCGCTTTCCGTCCCACGTCAGCAGCGCGCCGACGATATTGCAGAGAAATGCTCGTCAAGTATGCACTCATGTCCAATTCTCGAGCTGAACTACACAAGTACTGGCGCATTCTGGATCGCAGTCAAGCTGTGAAGATGTGGAATGCCTTCGCTCAACATGGAACCGTCGGAGGCGCGGCTCTCCGTTACCATCATGCGCGTTTTGTTGCTGGCATGCCTGCACTCAGGGCATGCAAGTGAAGCGACTTCGCTCCGATCGTGGCCATCGGCGGCGTTGCCGATTCTCTCTCTTCGCGATGCGGTAGCAACCGCGATCGATGAGTGGATCGCCTGACCATGTTCGTTACGGCCGGTGAATCAAAAAGCCCGCGGACATGCCGCGGGCTTTTTGATGTGTGAGGGCGCTGACGCGGCTCAGTGGCGATCGGTGCTCACGACGCGGGCTTCGCGGATATTGATCACCTTGGTTGCCGCATTACGCAGGCAGGAGGCCTCGAAATTTGGCCAAGCCTGCTCGGAGCAGGCGCGGCCGACCTGCTTGACGTCGAGACGGTCGGCCTTGGCGAGGGCCACCGGAACCGACGCTTCGACCCGCGGCGCGAAGCCGGGGAGAACGGTGACGGCGGCGGCAATAAAAGCAGCAATCGCAATCGCGGAAAGAGCCTTGATCATGACGGTCCCCTGTCGGTTGGGTCATTTTGACCCGTTTATTTGCAAGTCCCTGTGCCTCCCTGATTAGTCAGGGCCGGTTTCGGGAGGTTGTCGTCGCCGGGCAAACTGGTTTCATCCCGCCCGGCCTGTGTTTCATCCATCCGTCCGCGACGACACAATCCGCTGAAAAGCGTGTGTTTTCAGTGCCGTCCCAGATGCCTAATTGACGCGGTGACTGGCATTCCGGTTCGAACCGGATCGAAAAATATTGTCTGCAGGGCGGAGCGTCTTGGACGGAACCATCGGCGCTTGCGGGGCCATGCCGGGCAGGCTAGGTGAGAGGGCATGACCCGTATCGCGCTTTACCCCGGATCGTTCGATCCCGTGACCAACGGCCACCTCGACGTGGTCCGCAACGCCGTCGGCCTGTGCGACAAGCTCGTCGTCGCCATCGGTGTGCATCCCGGCAAGAAGCCGCTGTTCTCCACCGAGGAGCGGCTGGCGATGGTGAAAGACGTGTTCGGCCCGGTCGCGAAAGCTGCAGGCTGTGACTTCGACTGCACCACCTACGACAATCTCACCATCACGGCCGCCGAGAAGATCGGCGCCACCATCATGATCCGCGGCCTGCGCGACGGCACCGATCTCGATTACGAGATGCAGATCGCCGGCATGAACCAGACCATGGCGCCGGATGTGAAGACGGTCTTCCTGCCGGCCTCGGTCGGCGTCCGCCCGATCACCGCCACACTGGTCCGGCAGATCGCTGCCATGGGCGGCGATGTCTCGGCCTTCGTGCCGGAGGCGGTTGCCAGAAGCCTGAAGTCGAAATTCGCGACCTGAACTGAATGCCCCTCGGGCAGTCCTGCATCCGGAGTTTCCATGATCCGTACCATCGCCATCGCTGCCGTGTTGTTGTCGGCCGTCCCCGCTTTTGCGCAGGCGCCCGCCGCGCAGGCTCCGGCCGCAGCGCCGCTGCCGGCCGGCCTTGACAAGGCCAATGCCATCGTCATCGACACCACCAAGGGCCGCATCGTCTTCAAGCTGCGCCCGGATATCGCCCCGCAGCACGCTGAGCGCATCAAGCTGCTGGCGCGCGAGGGCTATTACAACAATGTGCCGTTCCACCGCGTGATGGATGGCTTCATGGCCCAGACCGGCGACGGCAAGAATTTTAACGGCACCGGCGGCTCGAAATATCCGAACCTGAAGGCGGAGTTCTCGCAAGTGCCTTACAAGCGGGGCGTGGTCGGCATGGCACGCGCCGGCGATCCGGATTCGGCCAATTCGCAGTTCTTCATCATGTTCGCTGACGGCTCGTCGCTGAACGGCAAATATACCGTGGTCGGCG
Source organism: Tardiphaga sp. GW821-FHT12E02 (assembly GCF_058807155.1). Classification (NCBI taxonomy): domain Bacteria; kingdom Pseudomonadati; phylum Pseudomonadota; class Alphaproteobacteria; order Hyphomicrobiales; family Nitrobacteraceae; genus Tardiphaga; species Tardiphaga sp. GW821-FHT12E02. Next base: position 3,792,740 of record NZ_JBXAQK010000001.1, on the reverse strand, counting down.
ATGTCGTGTCGGGCATGGATGTGGTCGACAAGCTGAAGAAGGCGCCTCCGGGCTCTGCTTCGGGTGCGGTCACCGATCCGGACAAGATGGTCAAGGTCCAGGTCGCGTCCGACATCAAGTGATGCGTGGTGCTGCGGCATGGGCATATCGTCCTGCTCGCAGCATCGATGCTGATCGCATCGATTCAGATGAATACCGCTTTCGCGCAGGCCGGGGCGGTGAGCACGCTGGACGGGATGTTCGAGAAACTGAAGGGGTGCTGGCGCGGGCCAGAGCTACCGCGCGGCCATCCCGGCATGCAGATCACGGTGCTATTCAGCTTCAAACGCGACGGCGAACTTCTTGGCCGGCCGCGGATTACCTTTGAGACACCGGATGCGTCACAAGCCGACAGCATCGCCTACCGAACGGCGGTGATGGAGACTTTGCAACGGTGCTCACCGATGCCATTTAGCGGGGGACTAGGCGACGCTGTCGCTGGACGCCCGTTCCGAATGCGGTTCGACGACCGCCGAAACCAACCCAAACCAGTCGAGAGAAAAGCATGGCTGTCACCGAAAATACTCTGATCCTTGAGACCACCCAGGGCAATGTCACCATCGAGATGCGACCGGACCTGGCGCCGGGCCATGTCGCCCGCATCCAGGAACTGGTGCGCGACGGCTTCTATGATGGCATCGTGTTCCACCGCGTCATCGACGGCTTCATGGCGCAGACCGGCTGCCCGCAGGGCACCGGCACCGGCGGTTCGGGCCAGAAGCTGAAGGCCGAATTCAACGCTGAACCACATGTGCGCGGCACCACCTCGATGGCCCGCGCGGCCAGCCCGGATTCCGGCGATAGCCAGTTCTTCATCTGCTTCGATGATGCCTCGTTCCTGAACAAGCAGTACACGGTCTGGGGCAAGGTCACCGACGGCATGGAGAATGTCGACAAGATCAAGCGCGGCGAGCCTGTGCAGAACCCGGACAAGATCGTGAAGGCCTATATGGCGGCTGACAAGGCTGCCTGATCGACGCTTTCTCTGATATCAACGACGTCATGCCCGGCCTTGTGCCGGGCATCCACGTTTTATAACCCCTGAGACCATGCGCACCGATCTGTTCGATTTCCATCTCCCGCCCGAAAACATCGCGCTTCGCCCGTCGTCGCCGCGGGAGTCGGCGCGGCTGCTCGTGGTGCGGCCGGGGGAGAAACTCGAAGATCGCACCGTTGGCGATCTTCCGAACTGGCTGAAGCCGGGCGATCAACTGGTGGTCAACGATACCAAGGTGATCGCAGCCTCCCTCACCGGGCGCCGTATCAGCCGTGAGACCGAGCCAAAGATCGAGGCGACGCTGATCAAGCGCGTCGATGGTTCGCGCTGGCAGGCCTTTGTGAAGCCGGCGAAGAAGCTCGTAGCCGGCGATGTCGTCCGCTTCGGCAATGAGGGCCGCGTCTGCCTGCTCGGACATCTCGATGCCACGGTGGAGGCGAAGGGGGAGGCGGGCGAGGTGACGCTTGCCTTCACATTTCATGGGCCAGCGCTGGACCAGGCAATCGCCGAACTCGGCTCACCGCCGCTACCGCCCTACATCGCATCGAAGCGCGATGCTGACGAGCAGGATGCGGCGGATTATCAGACCATGTTCGCCGTCAATGAAGGCGCCGTCGCTGCGCCGACCGCGGGGCTGCATTTCACACCGGCGCTTGAGGCACAGTTGACGGAGCGCGGTATCGGCCTGCATTGCGTCACGCTGCATGTGGGCGCGGGCACATTCCTGCCGGTGAAGGTGGACGACACCACCGAACACAAAATGCATTCCGAGTGGGGATCGATCTCGCGTGAGACCGCCGACGCGCTGAACGCGGCGCATGCCGCGGGCGGCCGCATTGTTGCTGTCGGCACCACGTCGATGCGCCTGCTCGAAAGCGCCACTGGCGAGGATGGCGTGATCAAGCCATTTGCCGACGACACCGCGATCTTCATCACGCCCGGCTATCGCTTCCGGGCCGTTGATATCCTGCTGACCAATTTCCATCTGCCGCGTTCGACGCTGTTCATGCTGGTCTCGGCCTTTGCCGGCTTCGACACCATGAAGGCAGCCTATGCGCATGCCATTTCGACAGGCTACCGCTTCTACTCCTATGGCGATGCGAGCCTGCTGTTCCGTAACGAAAGCCCGCCATGACCGTCGCCAATCACTTTGAACTGCTGGGCAACAACGGCGCCGCGCGCCTCGGCCGCCTGACGACACCGCATGGTGTGGTGCGCACGCCGGCCTTCATGCCGGTGGGCACCCTCGGCGCCATGAAGGGCCTGCATTGGCGCGAGGTGCGCGATGCCGGTGCCGATATCGTGCTCGGCAACACCTATCATCTGATGTTGCGGCCCGGCGCGGAGCGCATCGCGGCACTCGGCGGCCTGCAAGAATTCACCACCTGGAACGGGCCGATGCTGACCGACAGCGGCGGCTTCCAGGTGATGTCGCTGGCGCAATTGCGAAAGGTGACGGAGCAGGGCGTTACTTTCCGCTCGCATATCGATGGCAGCAAATATGAGCTGACGCCGGAGCGCGCGGTGGAAATCCAGCGGCTGCTGAATTCGGATATCGCCATGCAGCTCGATGAATGCGTGCGGCTGCCGGCAGAGCACGCCGAAATCGACCGTGCAATGCAGCTGTCGCTGCGCTGGGCCGAGCGCTGCAAGCGCGCGTTCGAGACTGCGCCCGACGGCTACATGCTATTCGGCATCGCGCAAGGCGGCGACGTGCCGGCGCTCCGCCATGCCAGCGCGCGTGGCCTGATCGATATCGGTTTTCACGGTTATGCCATCGGTGGTCTTGCTGTAGGCGAGCCGCAGGCCGTCATGCTGGCGATGATCGAGGAAGTTGCGCCGATCCTGCCGACGGATCGTCCGCGCTATCTGATGGGTGTGGGTACGCCCGAGGACATTCTTGAAGCGGTGGCGCGCGGCGTCGATATGTTCGACTGCGTAATGCCGACGCGGAACGGCCGCCATGGCATGGCCTTCACCCGCCATGGCCAGATCAATATGCGCAATGCGCGGCATCAGGATGACCCGCGTCCGCTCGATGAGGAAAGCCCGTGGCCCTCAGCGCGCAACTATTCGCGCGCCTATCTGCATCACCTCGTGCGCGCCAATGAAACGCTCGGCGCGATGCTGCTGTCGGAGATCAACATCGCCTATTACCAGACGCTGATGGAGGGCATTCGCGCGGCGATCGAAAATGGCACGTTCGAAAATTTTCGCGCGCAGACAAAGGAAGGTTGGGCGCAGGGCGATATCGCGCCGCGCTGAGAAACCGCTCGGTGCGGATCAAACAATCGCGAACGGAATCGCCGGCAGGTCGTGTTGTATCGCTCGTCGGGGGATGAGGCAGTTGCATCGCGATTGACGATGGAACCTCGGATGCTCCCGCAAATAAATTGCGGCATGCGTCAATATGACAACAAGCAACGCATTTTGCGGGAACCCCTTTATTCACAGGGCTGGCGGCATTGAGACGAATGCCCTGACGTTGCATTGAAACGATACGCGACCGCAGCGAGACTTTGGCGAAATCGCGTTCTTGTTTGGCCCACACCTTCGCCGTATTTGGCCGAATTATGGTTTAAAGCGCTCTCGACGTTTCTTGGGGTTGAGCGCAATCGTCATTGGAATGTAATGCGACTGCGGAAATTGTCTTCCGACTTTATTGCCTCTCTCTGCGCCGTTGCTTTGGTTGCTGTCGCAGGTCCAACCGATGCGGTGGCGTTCGATCCGATCGCGTGGGTCACAGGCGACGACACGCCAAAGGTCTCGCCGGACGCGTTGCCTTACAAGGTCGAATTCGACGCCGATGGGATCGACAAGACCGCCGTTCAGGCGCTGAAGGATGTGTCTAATCTTCACAAGCTGCGCACGGATCCTCCCGTGGATGGCGAGATGCTGGTGCGGCGCGCGCAGATCGATGCGGAGCCGATGCTGCGGGCCCTTTGGGGGGCCGGATATTATGACGCGTCAGTCAGCATTGAGGTCGCATCGGTCCCGCTGCGCGAAGATGGCGCTGCCGCTGCCCAGAAGGCCGAGCAATTCCGAAACAGTGGCCTTGTTCCCATCACCGTGCGTGTGACGCCGGGAACGCTGTTCAAGCTGCGCAACATCTCCGTCGTCGATGCGGCGACCATGCGGCCGTTCGATACGGAAACGCTGCCGCGTCACGTACTGAAGATTGAGCCCGGTGTGGGCGCGAGTGCAGGGGACTTGCAGGCGGCGCAGGGGGCGATCGTCGATTATTTCCGTGCGCAGTCCTATCCGCTGGCGCGCGCGCGCGATGCCGAGCCGCTTGTCGATCATCGCAATCGGACGATGGACATCACCTTCGTGATCGATCGCGGCCCGCGCGCCGGTTTCGGCGAGGTGAGTGTCAGCGGCACCACCCATGTCGATCCCCGCGTGGTGCAGTCGTATATCTATCCAGCGCCCGGCGATCCGTATTCGCCAGACCAGATCGCGCGCATCCGCAAATCGGTGTTGCAGGTGCCTGCGATCCAGACGGTGCGGGTGCGCGAGGCGCGCAATCTCAATGGTGCCGGACAATTGCCGTTCACCGCCGAGGTGACCGAGCGCCCCAACAATGTGCTCGGCGCCTCCGCACGGTTTTCGACCCTCGATGGTCCCAGCCTGCGCGGCTACTGGCAGCACCGTAACCTGTTCGGCGGCGCCGAGAGCCTGCGCGTCGAGGCCGACGTGTTCGTGCCGCCGCGCACCAATCAGAGCGCGCTGGATACGCTGCGCGATTTCGGCTTCTCCGATCTCGGCGGACGGCTGCGCACCACCTTCATCAAGCCAGCGCTGAATGGCTCGCGGAATGACCTGCTGCTGGACGGCATGGTGGAGCGCGATCGCATCGGCGGCGATCGCTATGGCGGCTATGAGAGCGAGCGCATGACCGCCAGCGCCGCCATCCGGCATCGTTTCAGCGACACCTTCTCGGCACAGATTGGCATCGCCGGCGATGTCGGCCGCACCACCGATACGCTCGGCACTATCGATTACAACCTGATCGGCATCCCCGTTCAGGTCTCCTATGATACGACCGACCATGCGCTCGACCCGACCAAAGGCATTCGCCTGCAGGGCTTTGCAGCGACCTATCCGAATTGGCTGGGCTCGTCGGTCAGTTTCACCGAGACGCGTGCACAGGCCTCCGTCTATCGCGCGCTGGACGAGTCCGCGCGCATTGTGCTGGCGGGCCGTGTCGCGGCCGGTGCGCTGTTCGGTGCCGACAGCGCGCTGATCCCGGCCAATCATCGCTTTTATGCCGGTGGCGGTGGATCGGTGCGCGGCTTCCGCTATCGCAGCCTCAGCCCGCTCGGGCCGACCGGCGAAGTCGTCGGCGGCAGCAATCTGCTGGAAGGTTCGTTCGAGGCGCGCATCAAGGTGACCGATACGATCGGCATCGTTCCATTCGTCGATATCGGCGGCGCATTCAATTCGGGCTATTCAAATCTGGGCGAGGATATGCGCGTCGCAGCTGGTGTCGGCCTGCGCTACTATACCGCGATCGGGCCGATCCGGCTCGATGTCGCGCTGCCGATCAATAAGCGACCGGGTGAATCCGCATACGCGTTTTATGTCGGCATCGGTCAGGCATTCTGACATGCGGTTGCGCCGCAGACATATCTTGATTGCTGTATGTGCTGGCGTGCTGCTGCTCGGCATGGCTGGTTTTGCGTTCCTGCACTTGGCGCTGAAGGGGCAGGGCGACGACAAGGGCCTGCTCGCCAATCTGATCTCACGCGCGCTCTCGACGCCGGCAGCGCAGATCTCGATCGGCGATGTTTCCGGTGTGCTGACCTCGGATGTCACCGTCGGCGACGTGTCGATCGCCGATCACAATGGTGTCTGGCTCAAGCTCGACAAGGTTCGGCTGGTGTGGCGCCGCGCAGCCCTGCTGATGGGCAGGCTCGAGATCGACCGACTGGATGTCGGGCATCTTGCCGTCTATCGCAAACCAGCACCAGCGCCCGAGGCGATCGTCACCGCGCAACCATCGCCGGACTCCAATCAACCGGTAAAGGCGGAAGAACCGCTATTGCCCCAAATTCCGGTCAAGTTGGAGGTCAAATCCTTTGCATTGGCCGAGCTGTCGCTCGGCGAGCCGTTGCTCGGCGTCGCGGCACGCTTCGCTGCATCGGGGCAGGCGCTGCTCGGCAATCCCGCCGAAGGTCTCAATCTGCGGCTCGACGCGCGCAGACTCGATGCGCAAGGCATCTTGACCACCAGGCTCGATTACGTGCCGGCGAGCGGCCGGCTCGAAACCACCATGACCCTCGACGAGGCGCCGGGCGGCATCGTGGTGCGGCTGCTGAAGGTGGCCGATCTGCCGGCGGCCAAGCTCGATCTCAACGGCACTGGAACGCTCGATGCATTCAATGCGCGGCTGGCTTTCGACGCAGGAGCGAACACCGGCGCCAATGGCGTGGCGCAACTCGCGCAACAGCCGGACGGCCGCCGCCTGACCCTCGATCTCGGCGCGCGCATCGAGGGGCTTCTGCCGTCCGTGATTCAGCCAATTTTTGCCGGGACGACGCAGCTGAACAGCAGCATCCGCTTCGCGCAGGGGGGCGCCGTTCACATCGAACCGCTGTCGGTGGTGTCAAAACTGGCGCGGCTGGATATCGGCGGTGCGATCGATGCGGAGCAGGTCGCCGACCTCACCATTCGCATGCGCGCATTGCCCAATATGGGTGAGACTACCGAGGTCAACGATATCGGCATCAAGACGCTGGCTTTCGATGCGACGGTGAAAGGCGCGCTGTCGGGGCCGCAGATCGCGGCCACGGCCATGTTGCGTGATGCCCGGCTGCCGCAGGGCAGGTTCGGTCAGATCGATGCGTCATTCAACGCGTCGCCGGCCGGCTCGCTGCTGGAGAAAGACACCGCGATCATGCTGGCCGGGCAGGTGAAGGCAAACGGCCTTCACGCCAGCGATGCTGCGATCGACAGTGCCGTGGGCTCGTCGCTGTCACTGGTGCTGGCGGGGACCAGCCATGCCGGTGTCATCGATGTGCAGACGCTGCAATTGCAGACCGAGACGGCGGCGGCCTCGTTCAAGGGGCTGGTGGGCAGTTCCGTCGCCAACGGCCGCGCGGAAATCTCGTCGTCTGACCTCGTACGCTTCGGCGCATTGGCCGGCCTGAAGCTGCGCGGCGCACTGGCGCTGGGCGCGGAGATCAATGGCAGCCCGGACGCCGGGCACGTTGATGCACGGCTTGCTGGCAAGCTGAGTGGGCTCGCGACCGGGATCAGTCATGTGGATGGTCTCACAGGAGGCACGGTCGATATAACCGGCCTCCTGCGCACGCTGCCCAATGGCGGCTTCGGCTTTGACGACCTGCGCATTGCCGGCCGCCACATTAGCGCACGCGTGACTGGCGATGCCAGCAGGGAGAGTGCCGCCGTGACTGCTGCGGTGCAGATCCCGCAGCTGTCACATGCGGACAAGACATTGAGCGGGCAGGCGGAGGCGCATGGGCAACTCACAGGTTCGCTTGACCGGCTCAATGCCAATGTGTCCGTGCTTGCAAACAATGTACAAGTATCGGGGCGGCCGGTGCCTCGTCTCGCGCTTGACCTCGCCGCCACCGACCTCACCGGCTTACTCGACGCCAAGGCGACGCTGGCCGGAACCATCGATCGCAACAATGCCAATGGACGTCTTCACGTTGCCAAACAGGCGGATGGCGGATGGCGGATCGATGATCTCGATCTGCGCATAGGTTCGGTTGCCGCACGCGGCGCTGTCGCGCTGGATGCAGTGCATCTAGTGTCGGGACAATTGACTGCATCGGCCGGCAATCTCGACGACCTGTCACCGCTACTCATGGCCAAGTTGGCCGGTGCCTTCGATGCCAATCTGAATTTCAGCACCGAGGCCGGCGCGCAGCATGCCCGGATCGCGTTGCGTGGTCAGGGCCTCAAACATGCGAACGATGCCATCGGCAAGATCGATGTGCAGGCGGCATTGCGCGACATCTGGCAGCGTCCGCTCGTGCAGGGCGACATCGCCGTCGACAGCGCCGCCATCGCAGGCGAGGTGTTTCCGAGCATGCGTGTGGCGTCGCGTACGACCACATCTGGCAGCGACATCACGCTGAAAGTGAATGGCCGTCGCATCGGGGCCGATCTACGTGCCATGCTGGTGCCGGCCGGCGACATCCGCCTTGATCTCTCGGCGCTCACGGCGCGTTATGAAAGCAGCCGAATTGCGCTGGCGCGGCCGGCGTCATTCACGCTGCGTGGCTCGACCGTCGATATCAGGGATTTCGCGCTGGCGCTGGATCGCGGTGTGCTGAGTGTGAACGGCTCGGCCGGCAAGACCCTCGATCTCGCGCTTTCGGCGAGGGCCGTGCCGCTCGCGATCGCCAATGCCGTGTCGCCGCAGCTCGGTCTCGCGGGTACGCTCGATGCGCAGGCGCGTGTGACCGGTACGGCGCAAGCGCCGAGTGGCGACTGGCGCGTCGCCATCAACGGCCTTGCGGCGGCGCAGACACGCGAATTCGCGCTGGCACCGATGGGCATTCGAGCCAGTGGTCGGCTGAGCGATGGGCTGACCACGCTGGATGCGCACGTCAGCGCACCGCGTCTTGGCCAGTTGCACGCTGTCGGCAAAGTCCCGGTGCAGCGCGGCAGTCTCGATCTTTCCGTAAAAGGCGCGCTCGATCTTGCCGCCGCCAACGGCCATCTCGCTCCGCAGGGCCGGCGCCTGTCGGGGCGGTCGGACATCGACCTGCGCGTCACCGGCGCGTTCGAGAAGCCGAAGCTCAATGGTGCAGTCATGCTGTCTGGCGGCACTTTCGACGATGTCGAACTCGGGACCAAGCTCACTGGCGTCGCTGCGCGGATCGCAGCGCGCAACGATGATATGGTGATCGAACGTTTTACCGCGACCAGCGCCAATGGCGGCAGCCTCAATGCCAGCGGCAATATCCGCATCGATCCTGATGCGGGATTGCCTGGCTCGATCCAGATCACCGGCCGCGACATGCTGCTGGCATCGAACGCGATCATGAAGATGCGCGCCAGTCCGAACCTGCGCATCGCCGGTCCGTTGATGCGCGATCCGCGGGTCACCGGACGCATCGATATCGATGGTCTCGATATCAATGTCCCGGAACGGCTGCCGTCCACGCTGAAGCCGCTGGCCGGCACGCGCCACATCGATGCGCCCGAACATGTACGTCAGGCGATCGAGAAAGAAGAGAAGGCGCGCAAACGGACCAAGCGCGCGCCGCCTTTCGATGCGGCACTCGATCTCACCATTGCTGCGCCGAACCGGATCTTTGTCCGTGGCCGTGGTATTGACGCCGAACTCGGCGGCGACATGCGGCTGACCGGGCGGCTGGCATCGCCCGTCACCATCGGTGCCTTCGAGATGCGGCGCGGAAAATTGCAAGTAGCGGGCACCCGCCTCGATTTCAGCCGCGGCCGTGCGACGTTCAGCGGCGAGGTCACGCCGGAACTCGATTTCGTTGCGCAGACCCAGGCGGGTGACGTCACCGCGCAGATCGCGGTCAGCGGCATCGCCTCGGCACCGACATTTGCGTTTAGCTCGTCGCCCGATCTGCCGCAGGACGAGGTGCTGTCGCGCATCATGTTCTCCAAGGCATCGGGCGGTTTGTCGCCATTCCAGGCGGTGCAGCTCGCACAGATGGTGGCGCAGTTCTCCGGCGATGGCGGGCCGGACACGATGGAGCGGCTGCGTCGTTCGCTTGGCGTCGATGCGCTGGATATTTCTGCGGGCGGTGCCAGTGGCCCCAGCGTCGGCGCCGCGCGGGCTATCAACAGCCGAGTCAGCGTCGGCGTGAAAGGCGCGGCAGCGGCGAAGGACTCTGCCGTCACGCTCGATATCGATCTTACCCGCCGCCTGCGCTTGCAGGGCGAAGCATCGGGTGCCGGTGCTACGTCGATCGGGATCGGGACCGAGATCGAATACTAGGCGAGGGGCCGCCATGTCCGTCGCGCCCTTCTCATCCTCGCGTGATTGCTGATAGCCATCTGCTGTTGCGTTTGGCATGTTCGCTCTCGGCTCGATCGAGCCTTCGAGCGAATAGTTCGCGTCACAGAAAATCAAAGCGCCGCAGAGCGTGCCGTCTTCAATGATCGCAGGGGAGTTTACAATGTCAGGTCCGCTACATGGTGTTCGGGTTGTCGATCTCACCACGATGTTGTCCGGTCCCTGTGCTGCGCAAACCCTCGCGGAAATGGGCGCCGACGTCACCAAGGTCGAAACACCCGAAGGCGATAATCTGCGCAATATCGGTCAGTCGCGCAGCGGCGGGATGGGGCCGATGCATCTCCACGCCAATCGCGGCAAGCGCAGCGTCGCGCTCGATCTGAAGAGCGAGGACGGACGCAATGCGTTTCTGGCCTTGATCAGGGATGCCGATGTCCTGATCTGCAATGTCAGGACCAAGGCCATGCAGCGGCTGCGTCTCGCTTACCAGGACCTGTGTGAGGTCAATTCATCGCTGATCTATGTGAGCATCGTCGGCTATGGCAGCGGCGGGCCTTACTCCGATAGGCCCGCCTATGACGATCTGATTCAGGCCGCCGTCGGAATACCGTCTCTCGGCGCGTCGCAAGAGGGCGGCGCACGATATGCGCCGATTGCTGTCGCGGATCGGGTCACAGGCATGAATGCGGCCAATGCCGCGCTCGGCGCGCTGTATCACCGCCTCAGAACTGGTGAGGGACAGCATGTGGAAATCGCGATGTTCGAGACCATGGCTTTCATGGTGCTGTCCGACCACATGGGCGGGCGTACGTATGAACCTCAGCTCGGCCCGACGGTGTTCGAGCGATACGCATCGGTGCGGCGGCCGTTCACGACATCTGACGGCGTGGTCTGTCTGTTGCTCGTGACCGACAAACAATGGAAAGCGTTTTTCGGGCTCGTCGATCGTAGTAATGTGCTGGAGGATGAACGCTTCTCCACCGTCTCCGGACGCACGCACAATACGACGGCGCTTTATCAGATCGTTGCCGAACTTGTTGCGACACGAACCACCGACTGGTGGATGCAGGAATTGGAGCGCGTCGATATTCCCGCCGTGCCGCTGGCGACGATCGATAGCTTGATCGACGATCCGCATTTGAAGGCCGTCGGCTTTTTCGACGAGATTGAACATCCAAGCGAAGGACCGATCAGGGCGATGAGATCGACAGGTCGCTGGTCGAAATCGCAGCCAGCGCTGGAACGTCCAGCTCCACGTTTAGGCGAGCATAACGCGGATGTTCTTAAAGGATAGGGGGGCGTCGGTCACCTGAATCCGGGCGCCCGACTATTATGGCCGTGTCAACTGCATGTGATCTTCTTCATCGTGTGATTAGTGACGAAGCCATAGCCGCAGGTGTCACAGGTCCAGAGGTAGCTCACGACGTTGTCGGCGAGGAAGGCTGAGGACTCTGCGGCGATCATGCTGTCGGCGCAGACAGGGCAGGTCGGGAGATCCGCGCGAGGCGCTGTGCCCGGCGCATTCTGATGGGACGTCTTGGTCGTGCGGATTTCAGCAGCAGCTGCCATCGTGACCTCCTTCACCATCTGATTTGACCTGCGGTTAGACTATCCTGATTTGATGGACCACAACTGATTTGTTTGACCCCATCGCAACACAAATGCGTTGATCTGGTGATATTCCGATCGCGCTTTTGCGATGCAGCGGCGAACGAAGTTGTGCATTGCGGGGTGCTGTGACGCAGTGCCACGCTTGTATGATCTAGCACTGGAATCTGCACGTTGTGTTACCCGCCTGACCGGGCGCAACGATGCGTCCATGGCAGCGCTCAGGATGCGGCGGTGATCGTCTTACTGGCTGGCAATTGCGCGGACCTTGTCCTAGCTCTTGAGCAGCATCACGCTTTGTAAGGATTCGCAGTCATGGCCCAGCCACCGCGCCGCCCCAAAGACGCCCGTAGCGAGGCGGAGGCGGCATTCAAGAAGGCAACCGCCCCCGTGGTCGAGGCGCCGGCTAAGAAGGCGGCCGTCCCTGGTGTTCGCGAACTGGTGTCGCTGCGGATCGATCAGGACGTACTGGAACATTTTCAGGACGGCGGCCCCGGTTGGCAGGACCGCATCAATGATGCGCTGCGGAAGGCCGCGGGCAAGTAATTCCGCGGCCGTTCGCGCTTATCGGTTCAGGAAGCCGCCGACAACGCCGCCAATGAACCGGCCAGGTAAAGCTGGGTCCACGGCCGGCGCAGGCGCTGCCTGGCGTCGGGCGACGGGGGGCGGTGCTTCGTCATAGGTTTGCTGCACCTGGCGGCGCACCGGCTTGGGCGCAGGTGCCGGTTCCTCGGCCAGGGTGACGGGCTCGGCCAGCAGCGCCGTGTGCTGCGCCTTGTTGAGATAGCCTGACGTCGGGTAGCCGCGCGCTGCCTGCCAGCGGGTGATCACACTGCGGGTTCCGGCGTCGAATGTGCCGGTCGCCTTGGTATCGAAACCGAGGCCATTGAGACGGCGCTGCACGTCGCGACGCTTGGCCGGATTGAGGCCGACCTTGTCCTCGGTGAGCTGACTGGCAGGTTCGGTGAAGACAGCCTTGTCAGCGCCCGGCCCCGCGGTGCGCGGCGCGGTCGCGGCTTCCTGAAGCGCTGCGATACGGGCGAGGGCGAGCGGCTTGAACTGCCCGTTCGGATACATGGTGATATAGGCGTTGAGCTCCTCAGGACGGTTGGTGTCCTTAATCGAACGCCAGAACTCCAGTTCGACATCCGAGCCTGCCACAGCCGTCGCCGGCATGGTGGCGGTCGGGCTCGCAGCCGCCACTTGCACCTGGGTCTGGACGTCGGGATTCAGATAGACCGCACCGATGAGGTTGGTGTGGCCCCAGGGCAGCTGGCCCCTGTTGGTCTCGTCCTGCACCTGCGCGCGGACCTTGGTCATGGCCTGCTGGATCTCAGCACCCGGCGCCGTGATGTTGGTCAGCAGCGCACGCGTGAACGGGCTATTGCCGCCACTCTTGCCGTCGAGCGCGGTCTGACCAGGGCTCGTCGCAAAGGCGATCAGTGTGCCTTCGCCGGATTTCATCTCGGCAAGACCGGACGACACTGCAACGCTGCGGGTCGCGGAACCGCTGGAGCGGATTTTCGCTGCGAATGGATTGTCGCGGCAGGCGTCGAGGAACACCAGCTTGACCTTGGCATCGCCCATGGTCTGCTCAAGCGTCATTTCGACATTGATGGCAGCGCCGAGCTTCACGTCCATCTCCGATTTCAGATTGGCATCGACGGGCAGAAGGTAATTGATGTTGTTCACCGAGATGCCGTGACCGGCATAGAAGAACAGCGCGACATCAGCGCCCTGTGCCTTGCGCCCGAATTCAAGCAAGCGCTCGGTCATGCCGTCGCGTGTGAGATTGGACCCCTCGATCACCTCGAAGCCCACATTGCGCAGCGTGCTGGCCATCGCCTTGGCATCGATGGGCGGGTTCGGCAGCGGATCGACATTCTTGTAGGCGCCGTTGCCGACAACGAATGCAACGCGCTTATCGGCGAGCGCTGCAGTGGCGCTGAACATGACGGACAGCGCTGACAAAGCGAATACGAGCTGGCGCACGGCAAATCTCCCCATCGAATCCGGTTCGGCGACCGACTGACGGCGAGGAAAATAGCAATTCAATACGCAGGCCAAAATGTCGGGACGCGCACTGCGGGAATAAAATCGAAAAGGGAACTCAGGTGCTCATACGCGCAGGTACAGGTGCAGGGCTACGCAAGTTAAGCGTATTGCCAGCCAGTATGAGTGCGGCGCCCAGCAGCGTAAACATGTCGAGCTGTTCAGAGTATAGTAACCATCCGATCGCGGCACTGAGTGGAACGCGGAGGAAGTCCATTGGAACTACCACCGTCGCATCGGCATAGAGCATCGCGCGGGCCATGCAGAAGTGCGAGAAGGTGCCGCAGAAGCCGACAACGACCAGCCAGAACCACACATAGGCCGACGGCCATTGCCACACGCTGATCGCAGGAATGACGCCCGCGACCGATTGCACGACGATCATCCAGAAGATGATTTTCAGCGCGCTGTCAGTCCTTGTCAGCGACTTGATGAGCGTGATCGAGATACCGAATCCGAAGGCTGAAGCGAGCGAAATCAGCTGGCCATAATTGATCTCGCCCGTGGTCGGTCGAACGATGACGACGACGCCGATCAGGCCGAGCACGATGGCGGTGATCTTCCAGACGGTCATGCGCTCGCCGAGAAAAAGCGCGGCCATGATCGCGATCCAGATGGGCATCGTGAATTCGATCGAGACGAGCTGGCTGAGCGGGATCAGGGTCAGCGCATAGAACCAGCCGATTTGCGACGCATAATGCACGAGGTTGCGCGATAGATGCGCAATCGGCCGTGCAGTCCCCATGGTGCCGAAGCCGCCATTCAGCAGGATGATCGGCGTCAGGAAAACGAAGCCGAACAGCGAGCGGATTTCCATGACCTGAAAGACGTTGAGATCGCGCAGCGTCTCGCGCCCGCCGATGGCGACGAACAGCATGAGCAGCAGCCAGCCGGACATCCATATTGCGGCACGCAGTTTCGACGGAGGATAAGCGGTCATGGACGCGGGCGTTTTCCTGCACGGCGTCGCCGTTTTGGTCAGCGATGGCCTTTCCCGCAGGCTGTATCGGCGGGACCTTCGCTTGGCAATGGACGGATTTGCAGCGGCAGCGATGCGAAACAACGAGGTGACTGAGCGAAGCGCATTGCACTGCAAACGAAAACCCCGGCCGCGTGGGCGACCGGGGTTTTGAAAATCAGATGAGCTGACGAGCTTAGCTGCGGCTCAGGGTGATGTTGACGCCCTTGAACTGGCCGTCGGACGATATCGACACGGCCTGCTTGTTGCCCGTGGTCGTCAGCGTCAGCTTGGCATCGAAGCCCGGTGCCGAGACATTCACATTGAATTTGCCGGCGCTGGACGTGCCAGACAACTCGCCGCTGACATTGCGGGTGGTCTCCGACCATTGGCCCGACAGCGCGTTGCCCTTGGCCTGCACATTGCTCTTCAATTCAAACTTGTAGCTGTCGCTGGCGCACAGAAGAGCCTGGTTCAGGCCACTACCATCACCCGATACGGCGTAAGTCGCCTTGCAGCGGATGCGTTCCTTGGAGCCGTCGTCGAGCGAGATATTGCCGCTGCCGGACCACACACCCGCCATCCCTTCAAAAGGCGCGGACTGGGCGAAGGCCGGGATTGACGGCACCGCAAGGGCGGCGGCGACAAGAGCGGTCCGAGCGAGAGCGCGTGGCGAGATCGAGACGACGTTCATTCGAGCATTTCCTGACTGCGGTTTATTGACGAGAAGCTTCCCAGCGCCCGCTGCAGGGGACGCCGTTCGAGGCGCCATTCCATTTGCCGGAGCCGGCATTTCCAGTGAGCTGACCGTTGGCGAAGGCCGGCCCAATGGCAACGCGGACGACGCCCGATGTCGCAATCTTGCCGGAGACGTCAGCGCCGGGTGCAGAGACGCGGCCTTCGGTCACTGTCAACGGATAGCTCGCCGTGCGGTCACAACTGCCAGATTGCGTGAAAATGGTGACGTTCCAAAGACCATCATAGGGATGCTGGGCGAACGCAGGGGCAGTGGCGGCAAGCGTGGCACCGGCCAGCAAGGAGACGGACAGGAACACGCGCATGCGGTCGAAACGCATTGAATCAAATCCTCGATGTTGTGATGGGCTGCGTTATTGGATCTTAATGTGTCCAAAGTTTGTGCGGTGCGCAGTGAGCCCATAACACCTATGCGCTGCAACGCACACTCCCCAGGATCGTTCCCGGGGAACCTGCGATATTTTTGCGAAACCTCGCGCGATTAGCTGAGCTTGGGCGCTTTGGTCGCGAACTGCTCGTCCTGGTAAGTGGCTGGCAAGCTATTGTTTTCAATGGCATAATCGACGACTTCGCCGAGCAGCTTGTAGCCGAGCGGGGCGAGGGCGCGTTCCCACAGCTCACGGGCAGTCTCGCCCTTTTTCACAAAACAAAATTCCTGGGCTGCGATGGCGCCGCCATCCATGACGTCGGCCAGATGGTAAATGGTGCCGCCGGCGATCGGGTCGCCCTCTTTGATGGTCCATTCCACCGCGGCGATTCCCCGATGACGGGGCAGCAATGACGGGTGATAGCCGATGCCTCCGAGCTTGGCCTTGTCCAGCGCGTCCTGGCCGATGCGGGCATGGCTGTGGGCGGTGATGATCAGATCGGTGCCGTCAGCGATCTCGGCAGCCACCACGAGCTTCGGATTGGCCTGCACCGTGACGGGGATGCCTGCAGCCTTGGCGGCCGCCGCAAGGCGATCTTCCGCATCGGCAACGACGACGCTGATGATCTCGACCTTGTGGGTTTTCAGCATGTCGAGCGTGGTGACGCCGAAGTGGCGGGAGCCGACGAGGGTGATGCGCATGGATAAGGTCCGGTAATCAGAGGCGGGATTGTTTGCCACGGTCTTGGCAGGCTTTCCGGCATCAACGCAAGATCAATATCTGGGCCATCTAAAGCGGGGCCTCAGATGCTGCTTTGGCCATGGCTGACAGCGAAACTGCGATTCGCGGATCCATTAGAAGGCACGTTTCGCGGAGGGCGCCTTCTGTTGGGTTTTCACCAGTGCGAAGTTGCTCTTGTGTTCTCGCCGAATTCACGTCCATGAATGCTAGGCGGCGGAAAAAGAGGTTATTCCCGTTCCTAAATCTATTCTAATTCAGTCTCGTTGCTTACGCCGCATCAATTACCTAGTCAGGCCTCCAATCCTATAATTGGGGGGCGTCGTGACCATCAATCAGAAATACAAGAACCGTCTGTTCGTCGGTGCTGCCACAAGCGTTATTGCGCTGTGCCTGAGCGGAGCGGGGACTTCGCCGGTGAATGCGCAGAGCGCGCAGACGAATGTGCTGCCGCCCGTGTCGGTCGATGCACCTCAACAGCGTGCTCGGTCAGCACGCACGGTCCGTACGCGCACGACGTCTCAGCGTGCAACGCGCGTCGCTCCCCGACAGGTGAACGAACAGCCGGCACCGACAGCGCCAACCACTACGATGGGCTCGACCCGTACCATCGGCACCCCGGCGCCAGCCTATGCGGGCGGCCAGGTCGCTACCGGCGGAACGCTAGGTCTGCTCGGCAGCACCAGTGTGATGAATACGCCGTTCAGCACCACCAACTATACGTCACAGCTCATAGAGAACCAGCAGGCTCGCACCGCCGCGGATACTCTGATCAATGATGCGTCTGTTCGCATGACCACTGGCGCCAACGGTTATGACGATACGTTTATGATCCGTGGCTTCCAGGTGCAGGGGCAGGACGTCGGCTTCAACGGGCTCTATGGCCTGATTTCGGCCTATCATGTTCCAGCGGAGATCATCGAGCGGATCGAACTGCTGAAGGGGCCGGGCGCGCTGATCAACGGCATCGCGCCGGGCGGCACTGTCGGCGGCGCCATCAACATCGTCAGCAAGCGCGCCACTGAGGAGCCATTCGCGCGTCTGACACCGTTCTTCATGAGCGGTGCCAATTACGGTCTGAAGTTGGAAGCCAGCCGGCGCTATGGCGACAACAAGGAGTGGGGCGTCCGCTTCAACGGCATCGCGCGAAATGGTGAGGCCTCGATCGACGGAGGCAACTGGCGCACTGGCACAGGCGCGCTTTCGCTCGATTATCGGGGCGAGCGTCTGCGCTGGACGATGGATGCCATCTCGCAGAACGATGACACCAAGAATTTCCGCCCGCAGCTGACCATTCAGGGCACTGTGCCCTTTATTCCGGCACCACCCAGCGCCACCAGTAACTGGTATCCGGGCACAATGCTGAAGCAGCGCGACAACACGATTGCATCGGCTCTCGAATATGATGTGACCAACTGGCTCACCGCTTATGCCGGCGTCGGTTATCGTGAAGGCAATCATGAGCAAAACCTCGCCGACTCGCGTGCAGGTGGTCTGGCTGGTGCCGATCAGTTCGGTAATTTCAACGCCTTCAATGCCTATTATGACGCTTACACCAAGACGGTCAGCGGCAATGTCGGCCTGCGGGCGAAGTTCGACACCGGCTTCGTCAACCATTCGGTGAACGTCGCTTTTACGGGCTACAATCAGGAGATGGGCTACGGCTACGTGTCGTCGCTCGCCAGCACGGGCTTTGTGGCGTCGAACATCTACAACCCGTCACCGTTGCCGACGCTTCCGGCGGGACGTCCCGCGATGGGCAAGAGCTCTGACACCACGCTGACCAGCGTCGCGATTTCGGACACGTTGTCGTTCCTGAATGACAGGGTATTGTTCACCGTCGGCGCGCGTCACCAGATGGTGAAGCAGGACAGCTTCAGTCTGACGTCCGGCGCGCTCAGTGGTAGTTACGACGCCGCTGCGACCACACCGCTCGCCGGCATCGTGATCAAGCCGCTACAGAATGTCTCGCTGTATGCGAATTATGCTGAAGGATTGTCGCAGGGACAGGTCGTCGGGCCGACTTACACCAACGTCGGTGCGGTTCTTGCGCCTTACAAGTCGAAGCAGCAGGAAGCTGGCGTGAAGGTCGATTGGGGC
This sequence comes from Tardiphaga sp. GW821-FHT12E02, assembly GCF_058807155.1. Taxonomy (NCBI): domain Bacteria; kingdom Pseudomonadati; phylum Pseudomonadota; class Alphaproteobacteria; order Hyphomicrobiales; family Nitrobacteraceae; genus Tardiphaga; species Tardiphaga sp. GW821-FHT12E02. The sequence continues at coordinate 3,774,156 of NZ_JBXAQK010000001.1, read as the reverse complement.
ACAATCACCACGACGGCTGCCGTATTCCAGATCACGCGTCCGAGCGCGGTCACCACGGCGACCGGTGCACTTGCTTACGATGGCGAACAGCGTAACCGCGGTGTGGAGTTGAACGCTTACGGCCTGATCTTGCCTGGCCTGCGCGGCATGGCGAGCGCTACATTCCTGAAGCCTGAGCTGACCAATCCGACTGATCCGACGCAGCGTGGCAACGATGCTGCCGGCGTGCCTGACAAGACATTCTCGGCCGGTCTCGACTGGGATGTGCCTGGCGTGCAAGGCTTTGCGCTCAATGGCCGCGTGATCTACACGGCAGGCTCTTATCTCACCACCGCTAATCTGCTCAAGTATCCGGACTGGACCCGTGTTGATATCGGCGCGCGTTACACGACTACAGCGCTTACCGGAAAACCTGTCACATTCCGCGCAAATATCGAGAATGTTGGCGGCGCAAACTATTGGCTCACGACGGGCACCTTCGTGACAGTCGGTTCGCCGCGGACCTACATCCTTTCGGCCGCGTTCGATTTCTGATCGAGCATAGCTGCACAGGAACCAATATCATCCGGCGCGTGTGATGTCGTAGATCGATGTCACTCGCGCCGAATTGCTTGGACATAGGATGCAATCGAGGTTCGTCATGAAGAAGCTTTCTCTCGCTATCATAGCCATGCTCGGCGCTGTCACCTCTGCCCACGCGCACCAGATCTGGATCGAACAGGCGGATGGCGAGAATGCCGTGGTGCGCTTTGGCGAGTTTGGCGAAAATCTTCGTGAGGCGTCGCCGGGATTGCTGGACAAATTTGCCAAGGTGACCAGCACGCTCATCGCATCCAAGGGCGAGCAGAAATCGGACGCGACCAAGACGGCGAACGGTTTCATGCTGCCGTTTAAGGCTGCAGCGGGCGACAGCATCGTGGCCGAAGATGCGAGCTATCCTCTCTTTCAGACCAAGCAGCAGGATAAGCAGATCACCGGCTGGTACTACCCCGCGGCGCGCTTGATCACCGGTTTTGCCGCACAGAAGCCGAAGCTGGTGCTCGACCTCGTGCCAACTGGGCAGGATGGCGAATTCAAGCTCTTCTTCAAGGATCAGCCCAAGGCCAAGACCAAGGTCACGCTGGTCACGCAATCCGGCTGGTCCAAGGAAGCCAACACCGACGAGCAGGGCATCGTGAAGTTCGACCTGCCCTGGAAGGGCACCTATGTAGCCGAAGTCAGCTTCAATGATCGCGCCGCTGGGGAGCGCGCGGGCGCGAATGGCGTCGAGAAATATGATGGCGTCAGCTACGCCACCACCGTGACCTATGTGAATGCCAACGGCCTGTCACCGCTTCCAGCGGGCCCGGCGGCGACGCCTTCGCCGGCAAAATGAGCGTCTACGTTCATCGGCTCCTGGCGACCGGCCCGCTCGTCTCGCGCATCGCCGCCGCATTGGCCGGTGGCTATGCGCTGGCAGCGCTGAGCAGCGTCGCCGTGCTCGCTTTGCCGATGAACAAGGTCCAGGCCGTGATCGCGGGCCAGCTCGGAAGCTTCCTCGTTTATGCCGGTGCGGTGATCTGGGTATTTGCCGTGCGCAGCGCGCTGAAGGCGTGGACGGGTCTGATCATTGCCGCGGTGCCCTTGGGGCTGGCGGCGTGGTCCGTGACCTGACGAGGTCTGGTTCATGACAACCGAAAGCGATCAGGACAGTGCTGGCCGCGGCATCCGGCAAAGCATGTCGGACTTGCATACCTGGGTGGGCCTGCTGCTCGGCTGGGTGCTCTATGCAATGTTCCTGACTGGCACGGTGTCCTATTTCAAGGACGAGCTGTCGCAATGGGCGCGGCCTGAGCTGTCGCGGCTCGCCGAACGTCCCGATCCAGCCATGGTGGCGCAACGCGTCGCGGATTCGTTCGACAAGATTGCACCGGGCACGTCGCAATGGAGTGTTCGTCTACCCGACGACCGCAACAACAGCGCCTATGCATTCTGGCGCACGGCGCCACGTGAACCAGGCCAGCGCGGTTTCGCCGACGGCCATTTCGATCCCGCGACGGGCGAACGCGTGGCGTCACGCGATACGCTAGGCGGCGAATTCTTCTACCGCTTCCATTTCCAGTTCCATTACATGCCGGTGCTGTGGGGCAGGTGGCTGGCCGGCATCGCGGCGATGTTTATGCTCGTCGCCATCATCAGCGGCGTCATCACCCACAAGAAGATCTTCGTCGATTTCTTCACGTTCCGTTGGGGCAAGGGCCAGCGTTCGTGGCTCGACGCCCATAACGCGCTGTCGGTGTTCGGCCTGCCGTTCCACGCCATGATCACTTACACCGGCCTGGTCACGCTGATGGCGCTGTACATGCCGTGGGGCGGGCAGGTGGCGATTAAGTCGCCGGCCGAGCGCCAGCAGTTGCAGGCGGAGCTCAGCGCGTTCACCCAGCCGGGCAAGCCCACGGGCCAGAGGGTGCCGCTGGCCTCCGTCGAAACCATGGTGCGACAGGCGCAGGAGCGCTGGGGTCACGACAATGTCGGTCGCGTCAATGTCTCGCTTTCCGGCGACGCTGCAGCGCGCGTGGTGGTGACGCGCGGTGATCCCGGTCGCGTCTCCATGAGCCCGCAATATATGGAATTCGAAGGCACCACCGGAAAGCTGCTTTCGGTTCGTGATCAGGTCGGCGGCGCGGCCGAGACTCGTGGCGTGCTCTATGCGCTGCATCTCGGACGATTCAGCGACACCGTCACGCGCTGGCTGTATTTCCTCGTGAGTTTCACGGGCACGGCCATGGTCGGCACTGGCCTCGTGATGTGGACGGTGAAGCGGCGCCAGAAGCTGCCCGATCCGCAGCGTCCGTATTTCGGCTTTCGCCTCGTCGAGCGGCTGAACATTGCGAGCATCGCCGGCCTGTCCATCGCCATGACGGCATTCATGTGGGGCAACCGCCTGCTGCCGACCACGCTGGCCGGCCGCTCCAATTGGGAAGTCGATCTGTTCTTCATCGTATGGGCGGCGACGCTGCTGCATGCGGTGCTGCGGCCGGCCAAGGCGGCCTGGGTCGAGCAGCTATGGGCAGCGGCGGCGCTGCTGGCCTTGCTGCCGGTTTTGAATGCCGTGACCACGCAGCGTCCGCTCTGGCATAGCCTTGCGCAGGGCGACTGGATCTTCGCCGGCATCGATCTGATGTGCTGGGTGCTGGCCGCGCTGCATGTGGCTCTCGCGCTGCGCACCGCGCGACATCGGGTGAAGGCACCAGCCAAGCGCAAGGCGGCGCGTCCGTCCGCGATGGTTGTCGCGTCTGGCGAGGCAGCCGAATGAGCCATCTGTTCGCTTTCGTGCTCAGCCTTGCCGGCTTCGCCGCACTGGCCAGCGCCACACACCGCCAGCAGCGCGATCTGTTCGGTAGGGTTCTGGGACCTGCCAGAACGCGCATGCTGCGTCTTGTCGGCTCTGTCGCGTTGCTGGGCGCACTAGGCGTGCTCGCAGCTCAACATGGCTGGGGCCTCGGCCTCGTCATGTTCAGCGGCCATACGAGCCTGGCTGCTGGTGTCGTCGTGTGTGGGCTGATCGGCTATGCGCGGATGCAAGGTCCGAAGCTGCGGCACCAGTAGGCAAACCGGTCAATCCGTTCAGCTATTCAAAGAATTGATGGTGGGCGGGATGGGGATCGAACCCATGACCAGTCGATTAAAAGTCGAATGCTCTACCGCTGAGCTACCCGCCCGAAAGATGCCGTTTCAGTGAGGCTTGCCGGAGATACCGGCCCCAAAAGGGCGCGGAGAGCCGGTCGGCCACGGCCGCGATGGTGGCTGCAATGCAGTGTATCGCGTTGACCGGCTGTGTAAAAGGCGGGCCCGCCGGGGTCAAGGGCGAGCCTGCGGATTGTGGACATGAACTGGCGCGGCGAAACCGGGTCAGCGCGCCTCACGCTGGGCTTCCGGCCGGGCCATGTCGAGCTGGGGCATCTGCACCGGGCGGAAACCGATCAGCTCTGCGGTGCGGATCGTGGTGTCGGTCCACCATTTGAACTGGTTGGCGCGGGAATTCTCCAGGATCGCGATGGCGACCGCCGACAGGAACGGCAGACTCTGCAGGATCAGCACCCCGGCGAAGATGTAGATTTCGGTGACCTGCTTGTCGTTATTGGCAAACACCAGCACGCCAGCGCTGATCCAGAGCAGCACGCCGATCACCGCCTCCCAGAACGCCTGGAATTCGATCGAACTGCGCGACTTGCCACCCTTCGACGTCACGGTGAAGGGCAGGTGGTCCTTGATCAGGCCGTCCGCCACCGCGCGCGACACGGTCCATTGCACCGACATGGCGGCAATCATGGCGCCCAGCATCTGCCACAGGCCGATCTTCACGCGCAGGCGGTAGAGAATCAGGAAATGCGCGAGCGAGATCACGAAGGACGCGATAATCGGCAGCGTCAGGATCGTGTCGGGAATCGAGATGTCGGCGAAGGCGATGATCGGCACCCAGATGATGTTCAGGATCGCCACCACGACGCCGAGACTTTCGGCCCCTAACCAGTTCAGCCAGCCGATGCCGAATTCGCGCTTCTGGTCCTGCGACATGCGGCTCGCGCCCGGCAGGAAGCGGCGCCAGTGCTTCTTGATGATCTGGAAGCCGCCATAGGCCCAGCGATGGCGCTGTTTGCGGAACGCTTCATAGGTGTCCGGCAGCACGCCATAGCCATAGCGCTCGCGGGTGTAATGCGTCAGCCAGCCATGCTGCATGATGGCGAGGCCGAGATCGGAATCCTCGCAGATGGTGTCGCCGGCCCAGCCGCCCGCCATGTCCATCGCTTCGCGGCGAATGAGACACATGGTGCCGTGGACGATGATGGCATTGGCCTCGTTGCGCTGGACCATGCCGATGTCGAAGAAGCCGGCATATTCACCGTTCATGATGTAGTGCATCAGCGACGTGTCTTCGTCGCGGTGATCCTGCGGGGCCTGGACAAGGCCGACACGGGGATCGTTGAAGGCGGGAACGAGCGCCTTGAGCCAGTTCGGCGTCACCACATAGTCGGCGTCGATGATGCCGATCACCTCGGCGTCCGCTGCAGTGCGGTCCATGGCGATGCGCAGCGCGCCGGCCTTGAAACCCTGAACCTTCTCGGCATTGATGAAAATGAAGCGCTCGCCGAGTGTGCGGCAGTGATCCTGGATCGGCTGCCAATAGGCGGGATCCGGGGTGTTGTTGATGATCACCACGCATTCGAAATTCGGGTAGTCGAGCGCCGCCACTGCATCCAGCGTCAGCTTCAGCATCTCCGGCTGTTCGCGATAGGCCGGGATGTGGATCGATACTTTGGGATATTTCTGTTCGGCCTCGGCCGCAGCGAGCAATGCGGCGCTGCGCTCGGGCGTCAGCAGGCGCAGCGGCTTCTGGCCGAAGGCGATGGCTGCGATCTCCTCGATGCGCGCCAGCGCGATCAGGATCAGCGGGATCAGCAGGATGCAGCCCAGGGTGAGGGCGAAAGCCGAGCCCCAGACAAAATAATGCGTCTGCTGGTAGGCGAAGATGTGCGCCGCCCATGCGCCGACAGCGTTGGCCGCAACCGACAGCACGAAGGCCTGCATCATCGTCGGCGCGACGATCTGCAGGATCGGCAGCGACAGCAGGATGCCGACCAGCAATGCCAGGCCGGCATTCTTCCAATAGGCCGGGTTCACGATCGGGCCGGTCCAGGCAAATTTCGGCTCACGATTGGCGTCGAGCATGCCCCAATAAGGACCGACGCCGCCTTCGAAGAATTTCCAGGGTTGATCGATGGCTTCGACGATATTGTAGTCCATGCCGATGGCTTCGGCGCGGGTGACGAAGTTTCGGATCACCACAGCCTGCTTGAACGGGCCGGGTTCGGCGCGGCGCAGATTGTAGCCCTGGCTCGGCCAGCCGAATTCGGCGACCACGATGCGCTTGCCGGGGAAGGTGTCGCGCAGCAGTCCGTAGATGTAGACGGCCTGATCGACCGCCTGGGTGTCCTCGAAGTTTTCCCAATAGGGCAGGATGTGCGCGGCGATAAAATCGACCGAGGACGCGAGCTGCGGATTGTCGCGCCATATGTTCCAGATTTCACCCGTCGTGACAGGCACGCTGACCTGACGTTTCACCTTGCGGATATATTCGATGAGGTCGTCGATCTTGAGTTCGTCGCGATACAGCGTTTCGTTGCCGACGACGACGCCGATGACATTCGAGTTCTTCTTGGCGAGATCGACGGCGGAGACGATCTCGCGCTCGTTGCGGTCGGCATTCTTGTCGATCCAGACGCCGAGCGTGACCTTGAGGCCGAATTCGTTGGCGATTGCCGGCACGATTTCGACGCCGCCGGTAGACGAATAGAGACGGATAGCCCGCGTTATCGTGGCGAGCTTCTTGAGATCGGCGCGGACCTTGTCGACGGTCGGGATGTTATCGACGTCCGGATGCGCTGTGCCTTCGAACGGGGCGTAGGACAGGCTGGGAATCATGCCCTTGAAGTCGGGCGCATCCTGCTTCTCGCGGAGAAGCGCCCAAAGACCGGCATGAACGGCAGTCACAAGAAGAATAACGGCGACGACAGCGCGCATCGCGTCCAAACCATAACGGGGCGAAGCTAGGCCGGGCAGCGGACCTGTCCCCGAGGTCCGGCCAATGGCGACGGGCAGTAAAATCTGCCGCGGAAATCAACAACTCAACTGCCGCCATGGCGTTTTGAGGGCGGCAGGTCGTGTAAACGCGAACACGCGCACTACCGTGGCGGCAGTGCGCGCGAAGCGCGATTGTTACTTCGGCGCTTCGGCCGGCTTGGCGTCCGGCTTCGCCTCGGGCTGCGGCGCGGCCGGTGCAGCGGGAGCTGCAGTCGCGGGCGTCGGAGGCTGGGTCAGCGCGGCCGGCTGCGGCGTCGCGTTCGGATTGATCCAGCAGGCATGGACGTGGCGGTTCAGGCTGTCGGCGACCTTCGGATCGATGGCCGGGCCGAACTTCACCAGGCAGCGGAACGTCGCCTGCACATGGCCGCCCGGGCAGCCGAAACGGTCATAGAGGTCAAGATGGCGGAAGGCGGTGTCGAGATCGTCGCGCCACATCAGCACGACGACGCGGCGGCCGAGCCAGACGCATTCGGGATTGCCAGCGGGGCCATTGATCGCCTGAGTCGCCTCGACGAATTCGTCGGCGCGCTTCTGGCCCTCACGGGCCACCTCGGCGGGGGTGGGGCCACTGGTCGCAGCCTTCTGCTCCTGGGCGAGAACGGTGCTGACCGGTGCAATGACAGCGCTCGCACCGAGCAGGAAAGCGAAGGCCGGCGTGGCCAGACGACGCAGAACCACAGATTGGAACCCGAACACCAGTCGACCCATAAAGTCCCCGATAAAGTTGGCAGTCAGCCCTCTGACATCGTTGCCAGATGACGTGCAAATGGGTCCCCATTGCGGCGAAGACCTCAAGTGAATCCCATGACGGGTATTTTCAATTTTGTCCAGAACGTCCGAAGTTCGTCTCATTTCCATGGCGTGAGGGGAGGACAGTCACCGGATCGCTATTTTCCCGCACTTGGCAGATCGGCGGCGACAAGCTAATCGACGGACGTCTTTTGGAGGACGGAACCAATTTCCTACCGCACGCCGCTGGCGCTTCTCCTAATCTCACTCGGTACGATCGCAGCGGTGTGGTGGTGGCTTGCCACGCCGATCGCCCTCGTGCGTGCCCCGATCGATCCTGCCGACAAGCTCGAATGCGTGTCCTACGCGCCGTTCCGCGGCGAGCAGACGCCGCTGAATTCGACCGCGATCATCCCGGCCGAGCAGATCGCTGCCGACATGGCACAGCTCGCCCAGATCTCGAAATGCGTCCGCACCTATTCCATCGATAACGGTCTGGACCAGGTGCCGGAACTGGCGGGCAAAGTCGGGCTCAAGGTGCTGCAGGGCGTCTGGCTGGGCAGCAATCGTTTGAAGAATCTGGCCCAGATCGCCGGCGTGGTCGATCTGACCAAGCGCTATCCGAATGTCATCACTGGCGTGGTGGTCGGCAACGAGGTGCTGCTGCGCGGCGAAATGACTGCGGCTGATCTGGTCGGCAATATTCGCTCTGTGAAGGCGCAGGTCGGTCGGATGCCGGTGACCTACGCCGATGTTTGGGAATTCTGGCTGAAGAATCGCGAACTCTATGACGCCGTGGATTTCGTGACGATCCACATTCTCCCGTATTGGGAGGACATCCCGATCCGCGCCAAACATGCGGCGTCACATGTCGATTCGATCCGCAAACGTGTCGCGGTCGCTTTCCCCGGCAAGGAGATCCTGATCGGTGAGACCGGTTGGCCGAGCGCTGGCCGCATGCGCGATGGCGCACTGCCGTCCCGCGACAACCAGGCCCGGGTGGTGTCGGAAATTCTCGATCTCGCCAAGCGTGAAGGTTTCCGCGTCAATCTGATCGAAGCCTATGACCAGCCATGGAAGCGTGATCTGGAAGGCACCGTCGGCGGCTATTGGGGCCTGTACGATGCCGATGCGCGCGCCCTGAAGTATCCGGCCGGCGTGCCGATCAGCAATTACCCGGCCTGGAAGCTGCATATGGGCCTCGGTCTCGGCCTCAGCGTGCTGGTGTTCCTGACCGGCATGCTGACCTTGCGCCGCAAGCCGTGGACGCCGCGCTTTTCGGCCTGGCTGACGGTGGCGGTTTCGGCTACCGTTGCCGGTGCCTTGCTCGGCGTCGCCGTCGACAAGCTGCTCTACGAAAGTTATGGCACCGGCCGCTGGATCCAGTGGGGCGCTTTGCTCGCTGCTGCCGTGCTGTCGCCGCTACTTTGCGCCTATGCGACCATGTCGGGCCGCTCCTTGCCGACCTTCCTGGAGCTGCTAGGGCCGCGTCCGTATCAGAACCGCAGCTTCACCACGGTTTTGCTCGGGCTGACTTTGATCGTGACGGCGCTAATCGCGGCGCAGACTGCGCTCGGCTTCGTTTTCGATCCCCGTTATCGGGATTTCCCGTTCGCAGCGCTGACCATGGCGGTGGTGCCGTTCGCCGGCCTAATGACGGTGAACCGGCGCGCCGAGGGGACACGGCCAATCGCCGAAGCCACCTTTGCTGGTCTGCTGGTGGCTTCGCTGGTCTATATCGGCTTCAATGAGGGGCCGGATAACTGGCAGTCGCTGTGGACCTGCGCGATCTATCTGCTGTTCGCGATCACGCTGTGGCGGGCGCGGGCCGCGCAAATCCAAGGATAAGCAGGCCGATCGCGATGCCCGACAGGGCAATGTTGTAAAGCACGATGCCAAGACCGGCGGCGATGACGGCGCCGGTGATCAGCACGATCGAGGGGCGCAGCAGGTTGAGCAGCGCGATCACGATCGCTGCGATACCGAAGACCGAATTCTTGAACAGATAGGTCGCCACCAGCCGGCTCTTGCACAGCATGGTCTGGGAGCCCGCGTCACAGGCGAGTGCGACCGCGGACATTTCGACGGCCATGTAGCGCAGGTAGACGGCATAGCCGACGGCCGCGAAACCGACGACAAGCAACCATTGGACTTCGTAAGGGCTGAGGCGGAACGGATCTTTTTTCATGGTCCTGACTATGCTGCGGTTCGGGCTTGGGGACAAGCCGGTAAGCCTTCGCACTACGATGTTCAGCTAGAAATTACTTGAGCTATTGGTCCTAAGCGGTTCTTGCGAAGAAAGATTTCTATTCCCGATTGAAACCCAGGAGGTTGGACAGCGAGGGCGTCGGCTTGGGCGCTTGGGCCTGCGCTTCTTCGACCGGCTTGGGCGGTGGCAGCTCGGATCGCTCTTCAGGCTTCGGTACGGGAGCCGGCTCCGGCTTCGGCGCGGTGCGGCGCTGTTGCGGCGGGCGCGGCGGCTTCGGGGCTGGTTGCACAGCTGCGGTCGGTCGATGGGCCGGCGCGGCCTCATCCTTGAGGGCCAGGCGCTGGCCGTCGAACACGGAGGTTTCGCAACTGCGCTTGCTCTCTGCCAGAGTGGCGCAGAGGCGGGCGGCGGCAGCGGCGTCGGTCAGCGGGCCCGCCACCAGGCGAAGCTGCATGCCGAGACCATTGCTGCGTTCCCGCACCACGATGATGGGGCGCAGGCCATTCAAGGCAGGTGTCTTGGACAGGCCACGCCAAAGCGCGCGCAGGCCGTCGATGGAATTGGCCGTGCCGATATCGATCCCAAATTCGGTGCGCGCCACGAGGGTCGCCACTTCAACCGGGGCCGGGATGGTAGCGGCCATCTGGAGAGGAACAGGCTCGGGCGCTTTCTGTGCGGCAGTCTGAGATTCCACCACCGATGCGGTTGGTTCCGGGTCCGTCTTCTCTTCCAACGTTGGCGCTGCGGGATCGGCCGCGCGCGTCAAGGCCGAGGATTCGGGAGATGCTTTTGCTGCCGTGTCGGCGGCGGCGCTGGCGAGTGGCTTTGTCGGCATCGTGGGCAGGTCGGGCGCCGTGACGGCGGACTTCGACTCGGTTGTTGTCGAGGGGGACGGTGCTGGCTGGGTCGCGGGTGCTGCGATCGGTGGGGCGGGTTCGCGTGGAGCAACGGCTGGCGAAGTCTGCCGTGTGAGGATCGAGCCTGTGGCCGATTCCAGGCTCTTCTCCATCGACGTCACGCGCGTGAACAGCCGGTCGCGATCGCTGTTGAGCGTATCGATGGCCTGGGACAGGCGGCGGTTCTCCGCCTGTGCCTCTTTGGTCAGGCGCTGAAGCTGTTGCTCTTGACGGTTCAGCGTATCGGTAGCCGTGAACTGATCGCGGCGCAGCTGGATCTCATACTGGCTGGCGAGCACGGAGAGCGAGACCGCGCCGACGGCGGCCACGCCCCAAGACCCCAGTCGCCACATCAGGCGCCGGCTTCCCTTTCTCTCTTCAGCTAGAAATCCCGTCAGCCAGCCGCCTTGCGGCTCTGCTGAGAAGGACTCCGCCCACTGGTCGCGCTTGTCAGCCATCCGACGTCTGCGTCGTCCCGTCGCCCCGAATCACGATCCGACATTATCAGGAAACCGTCGCGAACCTGACGTCGCGAAGCCACGGCGTGGAAGGAAAGCGATTTCCGGCGGCGGCGAAAAGCCGCTATGACGTCGGCAAAGCACGAATGAGGATTTTGCGATGACCGGCAGAACCAGTCTTACGATTGTACTCGCGGCCGGCGAGGGCACCCGAATGCGGTCGTCATTGCCGAAAGTGCTGCATCAGGTGGCGAACCAGTCGCTGCTTGCGCATGTTCTGGCGGCGGCGCCCCAAGGGGCAGGCTCTGCGCTCGCAGTGGTTGTCGGGCCGGATCGTGAAGATGTTGCCGCCGAAGCGACGCGCGCGCGCACGGATGCTGTGACATTTGTCCAGCGAGAACGTCTCGGCACGGCTCATGCGGTGCTGGCTGCGAAAGATGCCATTGCCAAGGGCGCTGATGATCTGCTGGTTGCGTTCGGCGACACACCGTTGATTTCGGCCGCCACGTTCGAGCGCCTGCGTGCCCCGCTCAAGGATGGTGCGGCGCTGGCGGTGCTTGGTTTTCGCGCGCAGGATCCCACAGGCTATGGCCGGTTGCTGGTCGAGGACGGGCAACTGGTCGCCATTCGCGAGCAGGCCGATGCAAGCGAAGCGGAACGCAAGGTCGATCTGTGCAATGCCGGTGTGATGGCGTTTGCAGGCAAAACGGCGCTCGACGTGATCGAAAAGATCGGCAAGGCCAACAGCAAGGGCGAATATTATCTGACGGACGCCGTCGAGATCGTTCGCAGCCTCGGCCTCAAGGCGACCGTCATCGAAACCGACGAAGACGAGGTCCGCGGCATCAACACCAAGGCGCAGCTCGCGGAGGCCGAAGCGATCATGCAGCAGCGCCTGCGCAAGGCGGCGCTCGATGCCGGTGTCACCATCGTTGCGCCGGAGACGGTACATCTCTCCGCCGACACGACTTTCGGTGCCGACGTCATGATCGAGCAATATGTGGTGATCGGACCAGGCGTCAGCATTGCGGATGGCGCTGTCATCCATGCTTTCTCCCATATCGTGCAGGCGGAGATCGGCAAGAAGGTCTCGGTCGGTCCCTATGCGCGCTTGCGGCCGGGCACGTCGCTGGGCGAGGGCGCACGGATCGGCAATTTCGTGGAAACGAAGGCGGCGAAGCTGGCTGCAGGCGTCAAGGTCAACCACCTCACTTATATCGGAGACACCGAGATCGGCGCCGGCGCCAATATCGGTGCGGGAACGATCACCTGCAATTATGACGGCTTCAACAAGGCCAAGACGATCATCGGCGCTGGCGCGTTCGTCGGTTCGAATTCATCCCTGGTGGCGCCAGTGAAAATCGGCAGTGGTGCTTATATCGGATCAGGTTCGGTGATCACCCGCGACGTGCCGGACGATGCGCTCGCAGTGGAGCGTAACGAGGTTGCGACGAAGGATGGCTGGGGCAAACGCTTTCGCGACAAGCATGCCGGACTGAAGAAATCGAAGTGACGATGGCGGGCGGCTGCGGTCAGCCGCCCGGTTTGCCTTTGAAGAACCAGTTACGTCGTGGCGGTACTTTGATCGGCTCGTCGGGAATGGCGTTTGGCGGAGGCTCGTGGGATGGCGGTGTCACCGTATCGCGCATCGGCGGCGGCCAATGGGCGAGGCGACTGTTGTGCATCTCGATCTGGCGCAGTCTGGTCCCTGCGATGGATCGCGGCTCCCTCGGATTTCGCGGCTCCCACATGACGTCGACTCCATTCCGATGGAAAGTCTTCAGGAAACCTGTTGAGGCTTTGTTAAACGCGACGGACAAAATCGTCGCGCAGACACGTCAACTTGTCTCAATCGGCAATAATTCTTGAGTACCAAGACATTCGCGATTCTCGTTAAGAGGGTTCCAAGCTCGGTTTCGGCTGCTGGAACCGCGTTATGATTTTTATTGGGGATCACCTCACGCATGTGCGGCATTGTCGGAATTCTCGGGCGCGGCCCGGTCGCTGAACAGATCGTGGATTCGCTCAAGCGGCTCGAATATCGCGGCTACGATTCTGCCGGCGTTGCGACGCTGGAGAAGGGCGACGTCACGCGCCGTCGCGCCGAGGGCAAGCTGAAGAATCTCGAAGCCAAGCTCGGCAAGGAGCCGCTGGCTGGTCATATCGGCATCGGCCACACGCGTTGGGCCACTCACGGCAAGCCAACCGAAGCCAATGCGCATCCGCATGCCGCTGACGGTGTCGCGGTCGTGCATAACGGCATCATCGAGAATTTTCGCGAGCTGCGGATCGAGCTCGAAAAGCAGGGTGCTGTGTTCACCAGCGAGACTGACACCGAAGTCGTCGCTCATCTCGTCAATTCCTTCGTCAAGAAGGGCATCAAGCCGGTTGAGGCCGTGAAGCAGACGCTACCGCGGCTGAAAGGCGCCTTTGCGCTTGCTTTCGTGTTCAAGGATCACGACGACCTCATGATCGGCGCCCGCAAGGGCTCGCCGCTGGCAGTGGGATTCGGCGACGGCGAGATGTATCTCGGTTCCGATGCCATCGCACTGGCGCCGCTTACCGACGACGTCTGTTATCTCGAAGATGGCGACTGGGTGGTGCTGAACCACAAGGGCTGTGAGATTTTTGACGAGAGCAACAAGCCCGCCAAGCGCGAGGTGCTCAAGTCCGGCGCGTCCGCTTTCATGGTCGACAAGGCGAACTACCGCCATTTCATGGCCAAAGAAATTCACGAGCAGCCGGAAGTCGTCGGCCACACGCTGGCGCGATATGTCGATATGGCGAGCGAGCGTATTTCGCTGCCCACTGAACTGCCGTTCGACTTCAAGGACGTCCAGCGCATCTCCATTGCTGCCTGCGGCACCGCAAGCCTCGCCGGCTATGTCGCAAAATACTGGTTCGAGCGCTTTGCACGGCTGCCCGTCGAGGTCGATGTGGCGTCCGAATTCCGATATCGCGAAGCACCGGTCCGCAAGGGCGATCTGGCGATCTTCATTTCGCAGTCCGGCGAAACCGCCGATACGCTGGCGGCACTGCGCTATGCCAAGGCCGAGGGCATGCATACGCTCGCGGTCGTCAACGTGCCGACCTCGACGATTGCGCGCGAGAGCGAGACCGTGATGCCGACGCTGGCTGGCCCGGAAATCGGTGTCGCCTCCACCAAGGCGTTCACTTGCCAGTTGATGACGCTGGCCGCGCTTGCCGTCGCTGCCGGCAAGGCACGCGGCGAGCTGTCCGACGTGGATGAGGCCAAGCTGGTTCATGGGCTGGTCGAGATCCCGCGGCTGATGAGCGAAGCGCTGACGCACGAGCACGAGATTGAAAAGCTCGCGCGCGACATCGCCAAGTCGAAAGACGTCCTCTATCTCGGCCGCGGCACCAGCTATCCGCTGGCGATGGAAGGCGCGCTGAAGCTGAAGGAAATCTCCTACATTCACGCTGAAGGCTACGCCGCCGGTGAACTCAAGCATGGCCCGATCGCATTGATCGACGAAAAGATGCCGGTCGTCGTGATTGCGCCCTATGACCGGGTGTTCGACAAGACCGTGTCCAACATGCAGGAAGTGGCGGCGCGCGGCGGCCGCATCATCCTGATGACCGACGCCAAGGGCGCCGAGGAGGCCACCGTGGACTCCATGGTCACCATCGTGATGCCTGACATGGCTGCGGCCTTCACGCCGCTGGTCTATGCGGTGCCGGTGCAACTGCTCGCTTATCACACGGCCGTGGTGATGGGGACGGATGTGGACCAGCCGCGCAACTTGGCGAAATCGGTCACGGTGGAGTAGGCCGGATTGTCGCAGGTCTTGCGCCGCAGGCTCGGACCGCGATGATTTCAAAGGCTTGTGTTCCACTTTGGGGCGATCCTGACGGGATCGTCCAAAAGGTGGCTTTCCCCGTACTGGCAAAATCCTGCTAGGATACCCATCCAAGGGATGCCGGCGCAGTCGCGCGTCGCCCGTGACTTCTGACGCCGAGATTTTGATGCAGCCCACCGAACTGCCGCCCACGCCGCCTTTGGGCGAACTGCCGCCCGACGCCCCGCGGGGCTTCATGGCGCGCATTCGCAATTATTTCCTGACCGGCCTGATCGTGGCCGGACCGATTGCGATCACCTTCTATTTGACCTGGTGGTTCGTCACCTGGGTCGATGGTCTGGTGCGGCCGTTGGTGCCGGAAGCCTATCGGCCCGAGCAGTGGCTGCCTTACGGCATTCCCGGCTCCGGCCTGGTCGTCGCCTTCGTTGCGCTGACCTTGCTCGGATTTCTCACCGCCAATCTCATCGGTCGCTCCCTCGTCGATCTCGGCGAAAACCTGCTTGGCCGCATGCCGGTGGTGCGGGCGATCTATCGTGGTCTCAAGCAGGTGTTCGAGACGCTGTTCTCGGGCAATGGTTCGAGCTTCCGCAAAGTCGGGATGGTGGAGTTTCCGTCGCCGGGCATGTGGTCGCTGGTACTGATCTCACAGCCGCCAAGCGTCGAGGTGGCCGACAAGTTGCCGGGGGAGGAGGAGCATATCTCCGTGTTCCTGCCTTGCGCGCCGAACCCGACCACCGGCTTCTTCTTCTACGTCCCGAAAAGCAAGCTGATCGAGATCGACATGTCGGCGGAGGCCGCGGCCACGCTGATCATGTCGGCAGGCGTGGTGCAGCCTGGCTCCGATCCGCAGAAAAAGATCGCGGCATTGGCGGAGATGGCGAAAAAGTCCCGCGTGGCCAATGTGACGAAGCAACCGGCGAAGGTCGATTAGACGCTCGGTATGCGCGGTTTCAAGACATCAACGCTGGTCTGGGCGATCATTGTCGTCAGCATTCTGATGACGGCTGTCACCGAACTGCGAATCGCCGGCCATGGCCATCCGTGGCTTTCGATCTGGATAGCCTATGCTGCGTTCTTCGTAAGCATCGCGTGTTCTGGGTTGGGATTCTCGACACCGGAGCGGCCGTGGTGGATCGCAAATGCTGTGGCGACTGTGCTCGCTATGACGTATATCGGATCTCCGACGATCCCTAGCGCATGCTGGACATTTGGACGTGCGTTGTTTGCGCGGATCACGGCCTAGAGCTACCCCGCGCCGAGCAGCGAAATCGCTTCATCACGCTCATACAGATAAAGCAGGCAACGCAGCGCCTCGCCGCGTTTGCCTGTCAATTTCGGATTCTCTTGCAGGATCCGCAGCGCTTCGTCGCGTGCCTGCGTGATCAGCTGCGCATGAACCTCGGAGCGCGCGATGCGATAGCCGGGCAGGCCGCTTTGCCGTGTTCCCAGCACGTCGCCTTCCCCGCGCAACTTCAGATCCTCCTCGGCAATGCGAAAGCCGTCCGTCGAATCCTTGATCACGGTAAGGCGCTTCTTGGCGATTTCGCCAAGCGGTTCGCGATACAGCAAGAGGCAGGTCGAGGCCTCCGAGCCGCGACCGATGCGGCCCCGTAGCTGATGCAATTGCGCGAGGCCAAAACGCTCGGCATTTTCAATCACCATGATGGTGGCTGCGGGGACATCGACGCCGACCTCGACCACCGTGGTCGCCACGAGGATCTGTGTCTCGCCGGCGGCGAAGCGCGCCATTGCGGCGTCTTTCTCCGGCCCACGCATGCGGCCATGGACGAGGCCGACCCTGTCGCCGAAACGTTGTTGCAGGCTTTCGAAACGCTCTTCCGCATTGGTGAGCTTGGGGCCATCCATTTCGGATTCTTCAACCAGCGGCACGATCCAGTAAATCAGCTTGCCTTGATCAACCGCGCGGCCGACACCGTCGATGATCTCGCGAATCCGGCTTGCCGAAAAGGTGCGTGTCTCGATCGGCTGGCGGCCCGCCGGCTTTTCGCGCAGCTCCGAGATGTCCATATCGCCGAAATAGGTCAGTACCAGCGTGCGCGGGATCGGCGTCGCCGACAGCACGAGTACATCCACTGCGGAGCCCTTGTTGGTGAGCGCCAGGCGCTCACGGACGCCGAAGCGATGCTGCTCATCGACGACGGCAAGGGCGAGGGATTTGAAGATCACGTCGTCCTGGATCAGCGCGTGGGTGCCGACGAGGAAGTCGATCTCGCCAGCCTCCAGTCGCGCCAGAATATCCTTGCGCTCACGGCCCTTTTCGCGGCCCGTGAGGACGGCGACGGTGAGGCCGGCGCGTTCGGCGAGGGGCGCGATGGTCTTAACGTGCTGGCGCGCGAGAATTTCCGTGGGCGCCATCAGCGCGGTCTGCTTGCCGACCTCGGCGACCGCTGCAGCAGCCAGCAAAGCCACCACCGTCTTGCCGGAGCCGACATCGCCTTGCAGCAGCCGAAGCATGCGGACTGGTTGCGTGAGATCGTCGGCAATCGCGGCGGATGCCTGCTGCTGCGATGGCGTCAGCGCATAGGGCAGGGCGTCGATAATCTTCCGGCGCAGGGCGCCGTCGCCGGCATTGCGATCGCCGGCCGGCCGCCGGAGTTGCGCGCGCATCAGCGCCAGGGCGAGTTGGCCGGCGAGCAACTCGTCATAGGCAAGCCGTGACCAGAACGGGCCGTCCGGCAGGATGTCCGTCAATTCCTGCGGGACATGCACACGCTGAAGCGCATCGGCAAAGGACGGAAACTTGCAGCGGCGAATGACATCGGCGCCGATCCATTCCGGCAAATCCGGCAGTTTTGTCAGTGCCTGCGCGATCGCCTTGCGCAGCGCCGTGATCGCGAGACCTTGTGTGAGTGGATAGACCGCATCAATGCCGGTGAGCTTTGCAAAGCCTTCCTCATCCACCACGCGGTCAGGATGGGTCATCTGCAGCATGCCGTCGAATAATTGCGTGGTGCCGGAGACGTAGCGCTTCTCGCCCTCGGGCAGCAGTTTTTCGATCTGGCCGGGATAGGTGCGGAAATAGGTCAGGATCACCGTGCCGGTATCGTCGACGCAATAGACGAGATGCGGTGCGCGGGAACGGCCGGGCGGCGGTGGGCGATGGCGTTCGACGATGACCTCCAGCGTCACCATGGCGCCGATCTCGGCCTCGTTGATTCTCGGCCGCTGGCGGCGGTCGATCACGCTGGCGGGCAGATGCAAAAGCAGATCGACGATGCGCGGGGTCTCGTCGCGGCCGAGCAGGAAGCGGAACAGTTTTTCCTGTTTCGGGCCGATCCCGGTCATGGCTGTGATCGGCGCGAACAGCGAATTGAGCACTTCTGGGCGCATCGGGACGACTCATGGAACGGCTGGGGAGCCCGGATATCGCCAGACTTGAAGGCATTTTGGAGCGAAAGCAATCCGCGCAGGCCCCCATTGCGTGCGTGAGGTGCTGACAACGCAACGCGTGGTCGCTATATGCACCCAGCCCGGCATGTCCGGGCTTTTGGCGTTTGACTTCACGCGTTAGGAAACGGACGGATGACGGGAACGACACGATCAAGCAACGGCTTGGATGATCGCCGCAAGCGGCTGTTGTATCGCTGCTGGCATCGCGGCACGCGCGAGATGGACCTCATCCTCGGCCGCTTCGCCGACGCGGAGATCGGGATTCTGGCCGACCTTGAATTGACGCAGCTTGAAGCCCTGATCGCGCTCGAAGATCCCGAGCTTTATCCAGCCTTTGTCGGTGACACGCAGCTGGCGCCGGAATACCACACGCCGCTATTTGCGCGGATCAAAGAGTTCCGCAATCTGGACAAGCCCGTATGAAGTCTCCCGTGGCCTCGCCGGCCTCGCAGCTCCTTCCAGGCAAGGCGCTGACTTTTGCCAATGTGAGCGAAGGTGCCGAAGGCCTGATCGTCGCCGATCTCGCCCGTGCCGTTGCCGCCAAACCGAAGCCGCCGGCGGTGAGCCTTACCGTGGTGTGCCGCGATGGCCCGCGGATGCAGCAGCTGGCACGCGCGCTGGAATTCTTCGCGCCGGATCTGCCGGTGCTCCAGTTCCCGGCCTGGGACTGCCAGCCTTATGACCGTGTCTCGCCGTTTGCCGGTGTTCTCGCACAGCGCATGACCGCGCTGGCACAGTTGTCGCGCCTGACCGGCAGCGACAAGCCGATGATCGTGCTGACGACCGTGAATGCCATCGTGCAGCGGGTGCCGACGCGCGACATCGTTGCTGCGCAGGCGCTGTCGGTGGCGCCGGGCAATGTGGTGCCGATGGACAACATCGTCGCCTGGCTCGAGCATAACGGCTACAACCGCTCCTCGACCGTGCGCGAGCCCGGCGAATATGCCGTGCGCGGCGGCATTCTCGATCTGTTTCCTGCCGGCCTGGAAATGCCCGTGCGCTTCGACTTCTTCGGCGACAGCCTGGAGTCCATCCGCACCTTCGACGCCGAGACCCAGCGCACCGAGCTGACCATGCGCGGTCTCGATCTCGTTCCGGTCTCCGAATTCCAGCTGGTGACCGAGACCATCCGCCGTTTCCGTATGGGCTATGTCGCCGAATTCGGCGCGCCCGAGCGTGACGACCAGCTCTATGAAGCCGTGAGCGAAGGCCGACGCTATCCCGGCATGGAGCACTGGCTGCCCTTGTTCCAGGAAAAGATGGACACGCTGTTCGACTATCTGGAGCGCACGACCATCGTGATGCAGCCGCTGGCGGAAGATGCCGCAAGCGAGCGCTTCAGGCAGATCCAGGATTATTATGAGGCCCGCAAGGACGTCATGGGCATGGCGGGTGGCGGCGCCATCTACAAGCCGCTGCCGCCAGACAGACTCTATCTGACCGAAGACGAATGGAAGCAGCGGCTGCATGGGACGGCTGTGGCGCGTCTGTCGCCCTTTGCAGTACCTGAGGGGACTGTGGGCACTGTCGATGCGGGGGCGCGGCAAGGCCGTGATTTCGCGCCGGAGCGCGCCGATACATCGGTCAATGTGTTTGAGCGCGTCGTCGCGCATATCCAGTCGCTGCAGTCGGTGCGCAAGAAAGTGGTCGTCGCATTGTGGAGCGAAGGCTCGCGCGACCGCATGGCCAGCATGCTGAAGGACCACAAGCTGCTCAATCTGCAGATGGTGAATTCCTGGCGCGCCGTGAATGCCGTGCCGCGCAACGAGGCTTCGCTGGCGGTGGTCGGCATGGAGTCCGGCTTCGAGACCGACAACGTCGCCGTGATCAGCGAACAGGACATCCTCGGCGACCGCCTCGTGCGTCCGCGCAAGGCGAGCCGCAAGCTCGACAACTTCATCTCGGAAGTCACAAGTCTCTCGGCTGGCGATATCGTCGTCCATGTGGAACACGGCATCGGCCGTTTCGTCGGCCTGCAGACGCTGGAAGTCGGCGGCGCGCCGCATGACTGTCTCGAGCTGCGCTATGCCAATGAGACGAAGCTTTATCTGCCTGTCGAAAACATCGAGCTGCTGTCGCGCTATGGCTCCGACCAGACCAATGTGGAGCTCGACAAGCTTGGCGGCTCCGGCTGGCAGGCGCGCAAGGCCAAGCTCAAGAACCGCATCCAGGAAATCGCCGGCGAGCTGATCAAGATCGCTGCCGAACGCCATCTGCGCGAGACCGAAAAGATCGCGATCCCGCGCGAACAGTATGACGAGTTCTGTGCCCGGTTCCCTTACGAGGAGACCGAGGACCAGCAGAACGCCATCGACGCGGCGCTGCACGATCTCGAAAGCGGCAAGCCGATGGATCGCCTGATCTGCGGCGATGTCGGCTTCGGCAAGACGGAGGTTGCGATGCGCGCGACCTTCGGCGTGGCCATGGAGGGCAAGCAGGTCGCTGTCGTCGTCCCGACCACGCTGTTGGCCCGCCAGCATGCCAAGAATTTTGCCGAGCGTTTTCGCGGTTTCCCGGTGAATGTCGCGCAGGCCTCGCGCCTGGTGACGCCGAAGGAAATGACGGCAACCAAGAAGGGCCTTGCGGACGGCTCCGTCGACATCGTCGTCGGCACCCATGCGCTGCTTGGCAAGTCCATCAAGTTCAAGGATCTCGGCCTCGTCGTCGTGGACGAGGAACAGCACTTTGGCGTGACGCATAAGGAGCGCCTCAAGCAGCTCCGTGCCAATGTCCACGTGCTGACGCTGTCTGCGACGCCGATCCCGCGTACGCTGCAACTCGCGCTGACCGGCGTGCGCGATCTGTCGATCATCGCCTCGGCGCCGGTCGACCGCCTTGCCGTGCGCACCTTCGTCGCTCCGCATGATCCGCTGATGATCCGCGAGGCGCTGTTGCGCGAGCGTTATCGTGGTGGACAGGCGTTCTACGTGGTGCCGCGCATCGACGATCTCGCCGAGGTGAAGGCGTTCCTCGACAAGCATGTGCCTGAGATGAAGGTGGCGGTGGCCCATGGCCAGATGGCGCCCACCGTCATCGAGGACATCATGTCGGCCTTCTATGATGGCAAATACGACATCCTGCTCTCCACGACGATCGTGGAATCCGGTCTCGATATTCCTAATGCCAATACGCTGATCATCCATCGTGCTGACATGTTCGGTCTCGCACAGCTCTATCAGTTACGTGGCCGCGTCGGTCGCTCCAAGCTGCGCGCCTATGCGCTGTTCACGCTACCGGAAAAGCAGAAAATCACGGGGCAGGCGGAGCGCCGCCTGAAGGTGCTGCAGTCGCTGGAAAACCTAGGCGCCGGCTTCCAACTTGCGTCCCACGATCTCGACATCCGCGGCGCCGGCAATCTGCTCGGCGAAGAGCAGTCCGGCCACATCAAGGAAGTCGGCTTCGAGCTTTATCAATCAATGCTTGAAGAGGCGATCCTGGCGCTCAAGTCGGGCATCTCCGAACCGATCGCCGATCGCTGGTCGCCAAGCATCACGCTCGGCATGCCGGTAATGATCCCCGATGATTTCGTCGCTGATCTGTCGGTACGGCTGTCGCTGTATCGCCGTCTTGCCGACCTCGACAATGACGAGGATATCGAGAGCTTTGCGGCAGAGCTGCGCGACCGCTTTGGCGTGCTGCCGGACGAGGTGCGCTATCTGTTCAAGATCGCTGCCATCAAGGCCTATTGCCGCCGTGCCAATGTCGAGAAGGTCGATGCCGGCCCGAAGGGCATGTCGCTGGTGTTCCGCGACAACAGCTTTGCCGAGCCGGAAAAACTGGTGGCATTCATCCGCCGCTACGGCGCCGCCGCCAAGGTCCGTCCCGATATGAAGGTGGTTTTCCTGCAGGAGTGGGATACGCCGGAGGACCGCCTCGAAGGTGCGACGGACATCTTGCGCGATCTCGCGAACCTCGCCGAGAGCGGCAAGAAAGCGGCGTAGCTTGGGCGACAGTTGCGACGTCATTGCGAGGAACGTAGCGATGAAGCAATCCACAAGGAACATGTGAATGCTGCATTGCTTCGCTACGCTCGCAATAACGATAGAAAAACACGAAGGGCCGCCGACATTGCTGTCGGCGGCCCTTCGCTTGATCTAACCCGATCTTACTTCGGATACTTGAATTCCGGAGCGGCCTTCAGCGCATCCTTGGTGGTATTCATCGTTGCCACCCACTTGTTGTCCTTAAGGGCAACCTTTACCGACGCGGGCGACACGGCCACGTAGCGCTCACCAACGCCAAGGAAGCCGCCAACCGACAGGATCAGCGCGTCCACCTGATTGTTCTTGATCGCGAGGTCGGTGATCTCGCCGACAGTCTCATTGGCCTGATTGGTGATGTTCAGGCCCTTGAGCTTGGACGAGAACATTTCATCTTTTGACACGGTGGAATACTTGGCCTCAGCCGGCGCTGCGCCCGTCGTGGTCGCTGCGGGCGCCGTCGCGGTCTGTGCCAGAACCGGGGTGGCGAGCACGGCAAGCGAAGCGGTGATGATTGCGAGTTTTTTCATTGTCGTTGTCTCCGTTTTGGATACCCCGACAATACGAGGCAACGGGCATTGTTCCGCCCATGGCCGAATTGTCATGAAGCCGCGCGCTGCGCCGTTGCATCCTGCAAACGCACCAGCAGTGATTTCGCGGAATCGTCCGGCGTCATGCCAGTCACTTTCACGCGCGGCTCGTTGCGGGCATCGCGCTTCGGCCCATGCATGGTGTGTTTCATCACCGCGGAGAGGCGCCGCGCGATCATATGCGCATTGCGTGGATCGGTCTCGGCGAACACCACCACGATAGAGCCATCGGCGCAGAGCGTGCCGAAATCGATCTTGCGCATTAGCCGGCTGATAATCCGGGCTGCGTCACGCTGGGCGCGCAGCGAGATGTCCTTGAAGGTGAAGCGTGCAGCCGAGAGACCTCCGCCGCGCGTCTGGGTGTGGTAGACTGCCGTCGCCAGGTCGCGATCGAACGCCTCGGGCGTCAGCAACCCGGTGGTCGCATCGATCAGCCCGTCGGAGTCGATTGAGCGCAGCGTCCGGTTTAGCCGTGCTTCGAACGCGTGCTGCCGCATCAGCGGCAGCGCCAGTTTGGCGACGTGGTCGGGATCGCCGATGACGACTTCCAGATTTGCCAGATCGTAATCTTGCGCAACCCCCGGTGACGTGACGATCACCGGAAGGCTGCGGAAGCGCGGATCTTCCGCCAGCACGGTCAGGAACGCATCGAGCACACGCGGCGTGAATCCGTCGCCGATCACGACGCCGTCGAGGTCGCGGGCATTGAGGTGCTTGGCGGCGGCCTCGATGCTCAGGGCACCGACCACGCTGATGTGCTCGCCAAGAGCCACCGACAGCCCGGCATGGCTGCCGCCGCGACCGACCAACATGACCGTCGCATCATCGAGCGGGTCCGGCGCATTGGTGGTGAATGTGTGCAGATTGTCGGCGGTGAGGCGACGCAACACCGTCGCATGCAAGGCGCGCACGCGCAGCGCATTCCGCAGCCGCGCACCAAGGCGCTCGAACTGCCCGTTTGCGCCCACGATCGGAATGGCGTGTCCGGCCAGCGCTCCTTCCGGATCGACGGCGATCAGCGGGATATAGGGCTGACGTGCGCCGAGCTTGGCGGCGAGTTGCTCGAAAGCGGGCATGTCGGCGGCTGTCGCACATGCTACCACGGCGGCGGGCTGCACCTGAGCGATTGCTTCGAGCGCCGTGCGCCACGTGGCATCGATCACCGGAAAGATGTGACTGTCGGCCAGGGCTGTCGCAAAGGGCGCAGGTTGCTGATTGGAGATGGCAACGATGGTCGCCTGATCGGACATGCGCACGAAAACCCTGAAAGGATATAAGTAGGGTCACGCTAGCGTGATGTCGTTAATGCGCGGTCAATGACAAGGATCGAAAACACCCTGAGATTACTGGTGTTTTGGGCGCAGCCGCCCGGGCTACTCCGGTGCGGCGCGATCGCGAAACGCTTCGACCATCAGCGGATTGAGGCCGAGCTCCGTGAGGGCCTCCCGCGCACGGCCGTTGTCACTGGCACGGCCGGCGAGGCGGTAGCCGCTGAGGCGATCGGGGAGCGCCGTGAGCATGGCATTATCGCCGAGCCGTTTGGCCCATTCGCCGAGGTCGTGTGCCAGGAAGCGGTAGCCGCCCACGGCCATGACGCCGGATGGTGGCGCGGTGATATGCAGCGCGCCGGTCGCCCGATCCAGCCGCGCCTGATAGCCGGTATCCACATAATCGAGCGGCTTGGCAGCGATCAGTCCATTGCTGGCATCGGCCTGGGCCGTATAGGCGAGCACCGGCACCATCGGGCCGCGCAGACCAAGCGTGCCGCGTGGCGTCAGGAGCGTCTCACCGGCAACTGCGGTGCCAGTCGCGGCGCGCGGTGCACCGTGTGGGCCGGGCATGATGGTGATGGGCAGGCCATCGCTCGCACGGATCGCGCCGAACAGACCGGCTTCGCCGAACAGATAGACGTCGGTGAAGCTTGCTTGTGTCGCCGGCCACGCGGCAGAACTTTCCACCTGTTCCGGCGCGCGCCACAGGCCGATCACATGTTGCAGCATCGGGGCGCGGTCGAGCAGGCCACCTTCGGCAAGGCCTTGCGCGAAAGGAGCGGGCGCGATGAGGACATCGCAGTCGCCATCGACGATCTCACGCTCCAGCACGGCGCTGTCGAACGGATGATGCAGCGACAAGACGCCACCGGATAGCAGCCACGTCACCAGCGACGAGGCGAGATGGCCGAAGGATGTCGGTACCAGGGCCGACATCATGCTGGCGCCTTGCGGCATGCCGCTTTCGAGGAAGACGGCCAGTCCGCCGGAGATCAGGTTGAGATGCGTTCGCGGCACCGCGCGAAACCCGTCGGCAGTGATGTCGAAACTGATGATCGCGGCGCTGCGCGCATCCGGCGCAGGCGGCAGCGGTTCGATGAAGGGGCCGGCCAGGATATGGTCGAGCGGGATCATGCCTTCCGGCAGATCGTCGCCGAAGCCGCCGACATAGCGGATCGAAAAGGCTTCGGCTGCAGCATTCATGACGAGATCGGCGTGGCTGACGCCATCGATCTTGCTCGATGTGACGATCGCGCGGGCGCCGGTGCGGTTGAGTGCCGTCGTGAGATCGTGCTGGCGCCACAGCTGCGGCAGCAGCGCCACAACCAGCCCGGCGCGGTGCGCAGCAAGCACCGTCAGGACAAATTCGATGGTGTTTGGAAGCTGTACGGCGATGACCGAGCCGGGAGGCAGGCCCATTTCGATAAAATGTGCCGTCAGTGCATTTATCTCACGATCCGCTGCGGCAAAGGTGAGGCGCTGCGGCGGCGTCTGCGTGACGCGCATCTTGTCGGCGGGGTCGACAAGGGCCAACGCCTCCGGGTGCCGAAGCAGCGAGCGGCGAAAGAGTCCATCAAGGGTTGGGGAGGTGCTGGGTGAGGTCACGAGATCATTTCCGGTCGGGCGACGGTCGGGCCCACCAAGTTTCCGGCAAAGTGCCGACAAGCGCAATGGTCGAAGGTCGTTCTACCCGATTCCATCGCGCGAGCCATTGTTCGCGCACATTGTACAGAGGGATGGCGTAAGCTCCAGACATCCATGCGCGGTCCAAAGCATGGACAGCAGCGACGAAATCCGGACGTTCACGAGCCTTGAGCATTGCGTCGATCATGGCGTCGATGGCCGGGTCCTTGGCGCCCATGTAATTACGTGTGCCTGGGACATCGGCGGCATCGGAGCCCCAATAGAAAGCCTGCTCGTTGCCGGGGGATAAGGAATTGTCCCAGCGGTTCGGCAGCATGTCGAATTCGTAGTTGATGCGGCGCTGGTCGAATTGCACGCCATCGACGGCGCGGATCGTGGCAATGATGCCGGCGCGCTTCAAATCTCGTGCATAGGTCAGTGCAATGCGTTCCTGGTCGCGGGTGGTGACCAGTATTTCGAAGCCGAGCGTTGTTTTGTCCGATGTTTTACGCAGCACGTTTTTGTCGAGCTGATAGCCGGCGTCCTTCAGCAGCGCGAGCGCCGTCCGTAGCGCCGGGCGGTCACGGCCAGAGCCGTCGCTGGCGGGTAGGCGGTAGCTGCCGTCCATGATGTCGGCGGGGATCTGTGCGGCATAGGGTTTTAACAGCTCTCGCTCGTCCGCGTCGGCCGGGCGGCCATAGGCGGAGAGTTCGGAGCCGGCAAAGATCCCACCCGAGCGGGCATAGAGGTCGAAGAAGTAGTTGCGATTGATCCATTCGAAATCGAATAGTAACGTGAGCGCACGACGGACGCGGATATCGGCAAAGACAGGCCGGCGCGTGTTAAAGACAAGGAACTCGGATGGTTTCGGCAATCCCGTCGTGATGCTGTCGCGGATCACGTCGCCGGATTTCACCGCGGCAAAGTCATAGCCCTCGTGCCAGCGCAGCGGCTCGTTCTCGACCCGGAAATCATAGAGCCCGCGGGTAAAAGCCTCATACATGCCGTTGGCTTCGCGATAATAGTCGAAGCGCACCTCGTCGAAATTCCACACTCCGCGATTGATCGGCAGGTCGCGGCCCCAATAATCGCGATTGCGGGTGAGGGTGACGCTGGCGCCGGGACGGACATGCGTGACCGTATATGGGCCCGAGCCGACCGGCGGTGCCATGCTCGTATCCTCGAACGTCTCGGGATTGACCGCATGTTTCGGCAGGATCGGCATCAGGCCGAGGATCAGCGGCAATTCCCGGTCATTTGCCTCCTTGATATCAAAGCGGATGGTGAGCGGGTCCTGCAATTCGGCCTTTGTGACCTTGCCAAAATACTGCCGGAAATGCGGGCGGCCGCGCTCCTTCAAAAGTTGCCAGGAGAACAGTACGTCGTCGGCGGTGACCGGTTTGCCATCCGCGAACCGCGCCTTGGGATTGACGCGAAACGTCACATAGGTGCGGTCATCGTCGGTCTCGACGCTTTCGGCGAGCAGGCCGTACAGCGTGAAGGGCTCGTTCTGGCCGCGGGCGAGCAGGCTCTCCATCACATAGCCGCGCATCTGCTGCACGGCGATGCCGCGCACGATGAACGGGTTGAGACTATCGAACGTGCCGAGCACGCCCCAGACGATCCGGCCTCCCTTGGGGGCATCCGGGTTGACATAAGGCATGTGCGGGAAATCGGCTGGCAGAGCGGGCTGGCCGTGCATGGCAATCGCATAGCGCGGAGCGGAATCGGCGACTGCGCGATCGGTGATGACGGCAAGCGCAATGAGCGCTGCCAGCAGGCCGCCCATCCGCCTAACCCGCAGCCGTTTAGAGCGATTTGATTCGGTCCGGTTCACAGGGGAAACCTAGCACGGCTGTGGTTTGACCATGCGTGCCATGCATCAAATCACGCTGTTGCCATTGATCTTTCCGTGTTCCGCTGTATTGAGAGCGGGCAATTGACGCGGGCGGCGGAGCCTGTCACGTAACGGCCGTAATCGGCAGCGAGACACCCGCCAACGGGTGACAATTACGGGTTATGTCAGCGCCGCCTCCGGGATATGAGCGCCTCCGTTCAGAAAGGGTTTTCCGCAATGACTTTCCGTCTCTTGGCTGCGTCGGTGTTGCCGCGCGGACGAGGCTTCGCGCTACTGGCGGCGACGGCCCTGACCGCTGGCGTGATCGGTTCTGACGCGTTCGCTCAGGCTCCAGCGCCCGGCGCGCCCGCGCAGGCTCCGAAGGCCGCTCCGGCTCCCAAGGCAGCGCCGAAGGCCGCTCCCAAGGCTGCTCCGGCCGCGCCAGCCCAGCAGGCTGCCCCGCAGCAGCCGCAGGGCGAGCAGCAGCAGGTTCAGCTGATCTACGCGCCGTGGACCAAGTTCTGCCTCAAGGGCCAGGACGCCAATGCCAAGCAGGTCTGCTTCACCGGCAAGGACGGCCGCATCGAGTCGGGCCAGCCCGTCATCGCCGCCGTGATCATCGAGCCGGAAGGCGAGCCGAAGAAGATCCTGCGCGTGACGTTGCCGCTCGGCATGCAGCTCGTGCACGGCACCCGCGTGATCGTCGATCAGAACGCGCCCGCGCAGAGCCCTTACGTGATCTGCTTCCAGAATGGCTGTATGTCGGATTACGAAGTCACGCCGGAACTGCTGGCCAATCTGAAGAAGGGCCAGAACCTGGTCGTGCAGGCGATCAACTCCAACGGCGCACCGCTGACGCTGCCGCTGCCCCTTGCCGAGTTCGCCAAGGCCTATGACGGCCCGCCGACCGATCCGAAGGTGTTCGAGGAAACCCAGAAGAAGCTGCAGGAAGAGCTGCAGAAGCGCGCCGCGGAAGCTCGCGCCAAGCTTGAGGCGCAGCAGCCCGCGGGTGGCGCAGCTCCTGCAGCCCCGGCCAACCCGGCCGCCAAGTAAGCGGCTCGCAGAAACAAACGAAAAGGCGCCCGGTTGGGCGCCTTTTTTGGTTTTGGGCGATGTTCTTGCAATTTCGGCCTCATCCTGAGGAGCGGCCTCTCGGCCGCGTCTCGAAGGATGGCCACAGGCTCTGGAGACAGGCCAGCTCATGGTTCGAGACGCGCGCCATAGCGCGCTCCTCACCATGAGGGACTGAGTGCCAGAGTGAAGTCGTCAGTTCAGCGACTGGTTGCGCTGACGATAGCCGCCGGTCTTGTCGCGGATAAAGATCTCGGCGACCTGCGAATGGCGGATCGGCTCGCCGGTCTCGTCAGGGACGAGGTTCTGCTCGGAGACATAGGCGATGTATTCGGATTCCGAATTTTCGGCCAGCAGGTGATAGAACGGCTGGTCCTTGTGCGGCCGGACTTCCTCCGGGATCGACTGCCACCATTCTTCGGTGTTGTTGAACACCGGATCAATGTCGAACACGACCCCCCGGAACGAATAGATCCGGTGACGGACGATCTGTCCGATCTGAAATTTGGCGGTCCGCGCTTTGATCATGTTCGGTCGAATAGACCAGGATTGTGGCCGATGCTAGAGGCAAAACGACGGATTTAAGACAGGTGCTGCCAGATACCAATGCGCGGCCATATGACGTCCACACGCGGCCAAGGGACCTCAGCCATGGCAGACGTGTGCTGCGGAATATGGGAACCTAAGCCTAGGCGCGACAACAGGGGCATGTCGCCGCGCCAAAATAGCCTAGCCGTCCATCCGCAGATCGAGCGCTTCGACGATCTCGGTCCACTGCTTCAGCGAACGCTCGATCTGGGCCTTGAATTCATCCGGCGGCAGATAGGCCGGAACGGTGTCCATCTCGATCAAGCGTTCCTTGGTGAGGGGCTTGTTGGCCGCGACGCGGAAGGCTGCGGCGAGCTTGTCGATGACCGGCTGCGGCGTCTTGGCCGGTGCAAACAGGCCGGCGAAACCGGTGAAGCCGAAATGGTCGGAGTAGCCGAGTTCCGTCATGGTCGGCGCGTTCGGAGCGCTGCTGATGCGCTCGCGCGTGCCGGCCACGGCCAGCGCACGCAGCTTGCCGGCGCGCACCATGGAGCCTGCCGCCGCCATCGAATGGAAGCCGCCATCGATGGTGCCGCCAAGCAGGTCCTGCAGCATCGGCGTCTCGCCGCGATAGGCGACATTGACGGCTTTCAGCTTGGCCTCACGGGCAAGCAACATCGCGAAAGCATGCCCATGCGAGCCGGCCGCGTAATTACCGAGCGACAGATCCTTGCCGGCGGCCCATTCGACGAACTGCTTCAGCGTTGTGATTTCCGCCGGCACTTTCGGCCCAACGCAGAAAGCCAGCGCGGTGTAGCTGAGGCGGCCGATCGGCGCGAAATCCTTGATGGGATCATAGGTGAAGCGCCGCATCACCACCGGCACCTGAATATGCGTGGTAATCGTGAACAGCAATTGATGCCCATCGGGCTCGGCCTTGGCGACGGCTTCAGTGCCGATAATGCCGTTGCCGCCACCGCGATTGTCGATGATCAACGTTCCGCCGAGCTCGGGCTGCATGCCTTCATTGGACAGCCGCGCCCAGGTGTCGGTGCCGCCGCCGGCAGGATAGGGCACGATGACGCGCACGGGGCGGGACGGATAGGCCGACTGTGCGTGAGCAGCGAGCGGCAGCAGAAGCGGGGCGGCCAGGATGGCACGGCGACTGAGGTGAGCCATTGTGAGCGAATCCTTCTCAACGTTCTTTATTGTTGTGCAAGGCATGACCTCAACCGAACGCATCACTGCATTCGGTCGGGTCAGCCGATGGCGACGGCCTAGCGCTTCGGGCGGAGTCTGAGAAGGGTAAAACCCGTCGCATTCGACGATGTGACTACCCGGATGCGTCGGTCGAATGAATGAGTCTTGCAACGTTTGCTTGCTGGATCGCGAGTGACCGTCTCCTTGCGCACAACGGTTATGCATTCCGGAGTGCATGAGCTCAAAATCTTGGACGACGGCAGCATTTGCTCATAAAAGCGGCGCGTCCAGATCGGTGCTGCTCGAGCGTGATCAGCAATGCTTCGGCATCCATCCCCGACTGGAGGCCGACATAACTCGCGGCGTGAACGCAAAAAGATCGAGATGTAAAAGGGGGCTGCGTTACATAACAAGCCTGAGCCATGAGCCGATCTGACGTTCCATCAGCTCATGTGACTGCTTGAATTGTATCGGGAGATGCATCTGGTTCATTCGTCTTTGATCTCGTCACCGCTGTGCTGTGTAGCCTGCAGAACTGGCACGTCCTGACGAGAATGCTTTCACCCGAAATCAGATGAACTCAGTTACGTAAGGGCTGGCGCCGACCAGGTCAAAGATCGCATTGGCCCAGAGCTAATTGGGATTCAGTGCGTTTTGACGGCGGACTGTTTGGCCGATGTCGCTTCGCCGGCAGCGACAGCAGTATCGACATTCTGCCAGGGGGCCTTGTCCGGCGCGAAGCGGGCGCGGAGGTAGCGGACGAGCGCGGCGGTGGACTGGCCGTCGAGTGATCCGGCAAAAGCCGGCATAGCCATGGTTTCGTCCGGTGTGCCGACCGGCAGCGGGATGCCTTGATGGATCGCTGAGATCACGTTGTTGGGCGTGGTGGCGTGAAGATTGGTGTTGAGGGCCAATGATGCGATCCGGCTGTCGCTTCCGTGGCAGGCGGCACAGGCGCCGTCGAAGATGCGGGCACCGACAGGCTCGCGCAGGCCGGCATTCGGCGCTGCCTTTTCGGATGCGGCGATAACTGCTTCCGGCGTGGCGGAAGCAGCGGTCGTTTCATTGAAGCTGGCGAGATAGGTTGCCATTGCGTGGATATCGGCATCCGGCAGCAGCTGCAGCGACTCGATCACATGCGCCATCGGACCGGCGGCGGAGCCGTGGTCGTACGAGCGGCCCGTGCGCAGATAGTCGTAGAGTGCCTGCTGGGTCCAGCCGATCGGCGACGGTGACGCGGAGGTGAGCGCGTGCGCATCCCAGCCATCTGCAAAACCACCTGCGAGATGCGCGGCACGCTTTGCTTCCGCACCGACGGCGTTGCGTGGCGAATGACAGGCGGAGCAGTGGCCGAGCCCTTCAACCAGTTCGGCGCCACGATTCCATTCCGGCGACCTGCTCGCATCCGCGGGCGCCGGTGAACCCGACAGGAACAACGCGTTCCAGCCGGCCATCAGTGAGCGGATGTTGAACGGGAACTTCAGCTCGGTGCGCGGCGCGACGGTGCTGGATGCGGTCTGCGTCATCAGGAACGCGTAAAGCGCCTGCAGGTCCGGCTCGCTGGCCTTGGCGAAGGATGTGTAGGGATGAGCGGGATAGAGGTGGTGGCCTTCGCGCGACACGCCCTGCCGCATGGCGCGTTCGAATGCCGGATAGCTCCAGTTGCCGATACCGGCCGTGCTGTCCGGCGTGATGTTGCTGGCATATACGGTTCCGAACGGCGTCTCCAAAGCGCGGCCGCCGCCGAACGGCATGCCGTCATTGCCGATATGGCAGACATTGCAGGCGCCGATGGCCGCCGCGAGACGGCCCCGTTCGATCGTCGCTTGCGAATAGGTGTCGGCCGACGGTCGCGCGATCGGTGAGATGGCCGAGGCCCATGGCAGGATCGCGGCACCGGTTGCCAGTGCGCCGGCGAAGGCGCCGGCAAGCGGCCACATCCAGCGTCGCTTTGCCGATGCGACAGGAGGTTCAGCAAGTTCAGGCGGCGGCAGCGGATTGAGCGCAGCGCGCACTTTCTCTGGCGTCAGCGGCAATTCGCGGAAGCGGACACCCGTGGCATCGAAGATCGCATTGGTGATGGCGGCGGCGCTCGGCACCGATGCGGACTCGCCGGCACCGAGCGGCTCCTCGTCCTGACGCGGCACGAGCAGCACGTCGATGTCGGGGACATCAGGAAATTTCAGGATCGGATATGCGCCCCATTCGAGACTGGCGACGCCGGTCTGCGAGAACTGAACCTCTTCCTTCAGCACACGGCTGGTGGATTGGATGATGTTGCCGTGGATCTGATGCTTCACGCCGTCGGGATTGATGACCTGGCCGGTGTCCTGGCCACACACCACGCGGGTGACTGCGATCTCGCCGGTGACTTTGTTGACCGCGACATCGGCGACCCAGGCCGCCCATGCAGCGGCCTTGCCGGGAAACTTGCCGTGGATATAGACGGCGTAAGCGAAGCCGCGGCCGTAAAGGATGTCGCCGCTCGAGCCATGCGAGAACGGTCCTGTATGCGGCTGCCAACCGGCGCGCTCGGCAACAGCCCTGATCAGATCGATCGCGCGCGGATCGGTGAGATATCGCAGCCGGTACTCGATCGGATCGACTTCAGCAGCGACTGCGAGCTCGTCGATGAAGGATTCATGGGCGAATGAATTCGGCATCGCCGACACGCCGCGGAACCACGAGGCGCGCGCGATCGGTGGCATGTCGTGGACCCGGACGCGCATGTTGGAAATCATGTAGGGCGGGATCGCGGTGCGATCGCCCATCTCCGCAACATCCGCAATCGGCGGTACCTTGCCGGTGAGGATCAGCGGCAGGCTCGGCGCGAGGTTCGAGGGATAGCGCGTCTCGAAATCATAGGCGGCCGGGCCGCCTTCGTCATCGAGGGCGCCGCGCACATCGATGACCTGCGCTGCACCTTTCGGCTCCCACGCGTGTTCCTGCTCGCGCGTCAGCTGGACGCGCACCGGCCGCCTGACCGCGCGCGACAGCAGGGCCGCATCGAGCGTGACGTCGTCGGCGCAATTGCGGCCATAGCAGCCGGCCGCTTCCTGTCGCTCGACGACGATGCTGTCCTCGGGCATGTCCATCAGTCTGGCGAGATCGGCACGGACCGGAAACGGGTTTTGCGTGCCGGACCAGACGACAAGATGATCGTCCTGCCAGTCGGCAACCGCGCAGGACGGGCCGATCGAACCATGCATCTGATAAGGCCAGACATAGGAGCGCTCGAATGACGACGTGGATCCTTTGAGCGTCGTTTCGACATCGCCCTTGTCCGTCAGCACGCGCAGGGTGGCGCGGTTGTTGCGCAGGGGCATTTCCGGTGCGTTGAGATCCGGAATGATCGGCGGCGCGCGCCATGTCACCTTGAGCGCCTTCATGGCGCGGATCGCATGTTCCTCGCGCTCGGCCACAACGCCGACGAAATCGCCGAGCACGACGACGCCGATCAGGCCCGGAATTCCGGCCACGGACGATTCGTCGACACTGATCAGACTGTGACCAATGTGAGGGCCGGCATCGAAGCCGGCATAGGGCGGGCGCACCACGCGGCCGTGGGCCATGCCGGGTACGCGGACGTCATGTACGTAATGGAAGTCGCCGGTAGCCTTCTGCGGGATGTCGGTGCGGGCCTGTCTCTGGCCGACGATGGTGTAGTCCGCGGTCGGCTTCAGCTTGGCATCGGGATCGAGGGGGAGGCGCAGCGCGCGGCCCTTGATGAGATCGGCAAGGGCGACGAACAGGTTCGCGCTGTCCGCAGCCGGATCCTTGGCAGGGTCGAGGCGAAAGGTGCCGTCTTCGGTGAGGCGCAGCTTGTCGGGCTGCGTGCCGAGACGCTCGGCGGCCTGCGCAAACAGGTATTCGCGCGCAGTGGCCGCGGCGAGACGGAGCGGGACAGCGGTGATCTGGATGGTTTCGCTGGCAATGGTCGCACCCTGATTGGGGGCCGCGGTGGTGGAGCCCAGCACCATGGTGACATTGCCGAACGGAACATGCAGTTCTTCGGCAACGATCTGCGCCAGCGACGTGCGAATGCCGGTGCCGAGATCGACATGGCCGTTGAAAGCCGTGACTGAGCCATCGGGATAGACGGCGATATAGAGTTCGTTAACCTCGGGCGTCTCGCGGTAGACGAGAAGTACATCACCATTGGACCAGTATTCGGAAGCCGGCATATCCTGAGGCGCGGTCACTGGAGCTCCTCTCGGCCGTCGTTCGCTTCGTTCCGGCACATCTCGGCAGCCGAGCGCGCAGCGGCCAGAATCTCCATATGCGTGCCGCAACGGCACAGGTTGTGACGGAGCGCGTTGCGGATGTCGTCCTCGCTTGGCGAAGACGTGTGTTTGAGCAGGGCAACGATCGTGATGATCATGCCGTTTAGGCAATAGCCGCATTGAGCTGCCTGGTTCTCGATGAACGCTGCCTGTACGGGGTGAGGCGAGGTGGTGGTTCCGAGGCCTTCAAGCGTGGTGACCGATTTTCCCGAAAGCGCGCCGACGGGAACGGTGCAGGAGCGCGCGGCGTGATCATCAATCAGGACTGCACAGGCGCCGCATTCGCCGAGGCCGCAGCCATATTTGGGGCTGTTGAGGCAGAGATCATTGCGGAGGATGTAGAGCAGCGGCGTTTCCGGCTCCGCCGCGATCCGCGTCTCTGCGCCGTTGATGGTCAGATCAATCTCGACCGTGCCGTTCAGCATGCCAACCTCGAAACATCGGCCGGCGCAGAACATTTATACTGGCCGTCAATTATTCCTGCAGCATCTGCCGCAATGTGAAGACTAGTGCCATGCGCTCGCCGGGATTCAGCGAGCCAAAGGTCAATTCGGTGATTTCTGCAGCGCGAGGAATCATCTGATCGAGCATAGTCACACCCGCTGCCGTCAATGCGACGATGACCTTTCTGCCATCCACGGAATCTTTTGCCAACGACACCAGCCGACGGGCCTTCAGTCGTTCGATAATGCCGCGGATCGTTGCCTGATCGACGCCCGTTGCTTTCACCAGTTCGCCTTGCGATTGCGGCCCCTTGTCGCGTAATGCGCACAATGTTGAAAACTGAACGCTGGTCAGTTCGGAATCGCCCGTATTGGCCTGGAAGATTGCGAGATGGCGCTGATACGCCCGGCGCAGCAGAAAGCCGATCTGGTCCGAGAAGACGTAAGCTGAATCCGGTTCGCTGCTGCTGCGATCCGGCGTGGACTCTTGCATTTGTGTTCAGCCTCTCATGTTCGCCATCACTTTCGGATGGATGGGGAGTGGCTAAGGTGTTGGCGTGACATGATGCAAGCCTCATTTTGGCGCGTCCAGGAGTTTGAGCCGTCCGACATTGTCATGACCGCCATCGATAATTCCGGCTCGGGATTATCGCGCCGCATCATCCCGTCGTTGGCCGACCTTACGACCAAGCAACATGTAGCGTGTGCGCTATTTATTGACGGCAGCGGACAATTGTCAATCGACGTTGCCTTCTCAAGTATTGCGTTAAAATGTTGCGATACGGCAGTTTTTTACGCAGATGCAGCATAAAAACTGTGCGGATGATCTATTGCACATCGGAAAAAATAGTGTGTACGCTACAAAAATTGATATTGGTCAGTGTCACTGATCAGCACTGGAGCGAAGCCACCGATGTCCAACACCCCTCGCATTGCAATTGTCGGAGCTGGTCTAGGAGGCGCCTGTGCGGCAGTGCTCCTGCAGAAGGCTGGTTTCGAGGTCGATGTGTTCGAGCAGGCGCCCGCCTTCTCGCGACTCGGCGCCGGCATCCATATGGGTCCGAACGTGATGAAGATCTTCCGTCGGATGGGGATCGAGGACGCGGTGGCTCACAAGGGCTCGAAGCCCGATTTCTGGTTCAGCCGCGACGGCAACACCGGCGACTACATGTCGCGGATCAAGCTCGGCGACTTCGCGGTGAAGGAATATGGCGCGGCTTACGTGACCATCCATCGCGGCGACCTGCACGAGTTCCAGATCGCAGCGCTGGGCAATGCGCGGCTCCATTACGACAAGAAGCTGATCGAGTGCCACGATGACGGCAACGGTGTCGATCTGGTGTTCGAAGATGGCACGCGTCACCGTGCCGATATTGTCATCGGCGCCGACGGCATCAATTCGAAGCTCCGCGAGCACATGTTCGGTGCCGAAGCGCCGAAGGACACCGGCTGGATCGGGCACCGCGCGCTCATTCGCGGCGACGCATTGAAGAAATATCCGTTCCCGTTCGAGCCTTGCGTGAAATGGTGGACCGCAGACCGTCACCTGATGGTCTATTACACGACCGAAGCGCGCGACGAATATTATTTCGTGAGCGGTGTGCCGCATCCGAAGTGGGAATACGACACCGCTTTCGTGCCTTGCAGCCGCGAAGACATGAAGCAGGATTTCGCGGGCTATCACCCGGAAGTCCAGGCGCTGATCGATGTCGCCGAAGACATCACCAAGTGGCCGCTGTTTTATCGTGAGCCGCTGCCGGTCTGGAGCACGGGTCGTATCGTTCTGCTTGGCGACGCTTGCCATCCGATGAAGCCGCATATGGCGCAGGGCGCCGCCATGGCGATCGAAGACGGCGCAATGCTGGCGCGCTGCCTGGAAGAAACCGGCCTGTCGGATTTCGGAACCGCCTTCACGCTGTATGAATCCAATCGTCGCGAGCGCGCCTCGCGGGTGCAGTCGGTCTCCAACGCCAATACATGGCTGCGCACGCAGGAAGATCCGGCCTGGGTGTTCGGCTATGACATCTTCGCGCAGCCGCTGCGCGACGGGACTGCCGCGTGAGCCGCATGCGTCAATCCGGCTTCAACGTTGTTGCCAACGGCATTCGGCAGCACGTCTTGCGCTATGGGCATAGCGGGCAGCCGCTGGTGATCGTTCCGGGCATCACCAGCCCGGCGATCACCTGGGAATTCGTGGCGGAGGCGCTGGCGCAGAACTTCGACACCTATGTCGTTGATGTGCGCGGGCGCGGACTGTCCTCGACGGGGCCGGAACTCGACTACGGCGTCGATGCGATGGCCGACGATCTCGTTGCTTTGCTGGACACGTTGAACCTGGACAATACCGTCGTCCTCGGCCACTCGATGGGCGCGCGCATCGCGGCACGTGCGGCGAGCAAGCAGCCGGCCCGCATGGCGCATCTTGTCCTTGTCGATCCGCCGGTCTCGGGGCCGGGGCGTCGCGCCTATCCATCGAAGCTGCCATGGTACACCGACTCGATCGCGCAAGCGACGACCGGTATGGATGCCGAAGCCATGCGTGCGTTCTGTCCGACCTGGACCGATGAGCAGCTCGCGCTGCGCGCCGAATGGCTGCACACCTGCTTCGCGCCGGCAATCGTGAAGGCGTTCAACGACTTTCACGAGACCTCGTTTCACGACGACGTGCCTGGCCTCAAACTGCCTGCTGCACTGATGGTTGCGGGGAAGGGGGGCGTGATCCAGTCCGAAGACATCGCTGAGCTGTCGTCGCTCAATAACAAGCTCCAGATCGTTCACGTGCCAGATGCCGGCCACATGATCCCGTGGGATGACTTCCAGGGTTTCATCAGCGCTGTCGACAGCATCCTTGGGACTTCCCTTCGAAAGACATTGTCATGACGTTCAAGACATTCCGCATCGGCCAGATCGTTCCCAGCTCCAACATCACGATGGAGACGGAAATTCCTGCGATGCTGACCGCGCGCCAGCTCATCCGTCCCGAGCGCTTCACCTTCCATTCGGCACGCATGCGCATGAAGCACGTGACCAAGGAAGAACTCGCCGCCATGGACGGCCAGTCCGATCGCTGCGCGCTCGAACTGTCCGATGCCCGCGTCGACGTGCTCGGTTATGCCTGCCTGGTCGCCATCATGTCGATGGGCCATGGCTATCACCGCGAAAGCCAGGCGCGGCTGCAGAAGGTGACGGCGGAAAACGGTGCGCCTGCGCCGGTGGTCACCAGTGCCGGTGCACTGGTGGAAGCGCTGGGCGTGATCGGTGCCAAGCGCATCGCCGTGGTGGCGCCTTACATGAAGCCGCTCACGAAGATGGTGATCGACTATATCGAAGCCGAGGGCATCACTGTGGTGACGCATCGTGCGCTCGAAATTTCCGACAATCTGAAGGTCGCAGCGCATGACCCGGCAAAATTGCCGGGCATCGTGGCGGAGCTCGATACATCGAATGTCGATGCCATCGTGCTGTCCGCCTGCGTGCAGATGCCGTCGCTGGCCAGTGTCGCCAAGGTCGAGGCCATGACCGGCAAGCCGACACTGACGGCTGCGGTCGCCACCACCTATCAGATGCTGAAGGCGCTCGATCTGGAACCGGTCGTGCCCGGTGCCGGTTGCCTTCTCTCTGGCGCCTATTGAGGCCATCATGACCGTGTCCGCGTCGCAGAACTACGAAGGTGTCTGGGGCAATCGCATCGGCTTCGGCAAGCGTCCCGCTGTCATCGTCGTCGATTTCATGAAGGCCTATACCACGCCGGGCGCGCCACTCTTCGCGCCGGGCGTTGTCGAGGCCGTCGCTCAGACGCCGACGCTTCTGAACGCGGCGCGTCGCAATGGCGTGCCGGTGATCCACACCAACATCCTGTATTTCGCGAAAGATGCCGCAGATGGCGGGATCTGGGTCAAGAAATCGCCTGTCATGGCTGCGATGGTGGGCGGCAATCCGCTCGCCGAGTTCTGCGACGGCGTTGCACCCGAGGCAGGTGAACTCGTCATCACCAAGCAATATGCGAGCGCGTTTTTCGGCACCAGTCTTGCACCGACACTGCACGCGCAGGGTATCGACACCGTTGTACTCGCCGGTTGTTCGACCAGCGGATGCATCCGGGCCACCGCGGTGGATGCCGTTCAATACGGTTTCCGCACCATCGTGGTGCGGGACTGTGTCGGGGATCGCCACAGCGAACCGCATGAGGCAAATCTGTTCGACATCGACGCGAAATATGGCGACGTCATCGGTCTGTCAGAGACTGTGACGCGTCTCACCGAAGCCGCCGCCAACTAACATCAATCTCCGGGTCCTCGAGCCCCATCAAGTGAGGAAAGAGAATGGATCAGTTCAGCTTCACGGAAATCTGCCTGCAGCAGCTCAAGATGTCAGGTGTTCACGAGGGTGAGAAACTCATCGTCCTGACCCAGGGCAATGATCGCCTGGACTATGCCGATGCCTTCATGGCGGCAGGCCAGCGCCTCGGCGCCAAGATGTATCACATGCGTTTGCCATCGGTGCCGCCGATCGGCGCCTGGGCCGTCGGCCAGACCGGACTCGCGGCGATGCCGGAAGCCGTCGAGGCGCTCAAGGCCGCCGACATGCTGATCGACTGCATCTTCCTGCTGTTCAGCCCTGAGCAGATGGCGATCCAGGCGTCCGGCACGCGCATCCTCACCGCCGTGGAGCCGCCGGAATTGCTGGCGCGCATGATGCCGACCAAGGAACTGCGCGAGCGCGTCGAGATCGGCGCGGAGCTGCTCGAAAAGGCGAAGGTGATGCGCATCACCTCGCCATTTGGCACCGACGTGACCTACAAGCTCAACACCTATCCGACCATTGCGGAATATGCCTGCACCGACAAGCCGGGGCGCTGGGATCACTGGCCGTCGGGCTTCGTCTTCACCGGTGGTGACGATGACGGTGTCGATGGCACATTCGTGGTGGGACCGGGCGACATCCTGCTGCCGCAGAACATCTATGTGCGCGAGCCGATCACCTACACGATCGAAAAGGGATGGGTCACCGATATCCGCGGCGGACTCGAGGCGGAACTGGTGAAGTCCTACATGTCTGCCTTCAACGATCCGCGCGGCATGGGCATGAGCCATGTCGGCTGGGGTCTCAATCAGAATGCCAAGTGGCATGCGATGGTGCCGGGTGAATTCCCCGGTGGCATGGGCATGGAGCCGCGCTCGTTCTACGGCAATGTGATGTTCTCGACCGGCCCGAACAACGAACTCGGCGGCCCCAACGACACCGCCTGCCATCTCGACATTCCGCTGCGTGGTTGCTCGCTCTTCCTGGATGACGAGCCGATCGTGCTCAACGGC
Organism: Tardiphaga sp. GW821-FHT12E02; assembly: GCF_058807155.1. NCBI lineage: Bacteria > Pseudomonadati > Pseudomonadota > Alphaproteobacteria > Hyphomicrobiales > Nitrobacteraceae > Tardiphaga > Tardiphaga sp. GW821-FHT12E02. Next base: position 3,733,867 of record NZ_JBXAQK010000001.1, on the reverse strand, counting down.
GATATCGCCGTGAAAGAAATGCAGGTCGCTCGCTGACCTGATCCGTAGACCCGCACGCCAGATGTCATCTGGCATGCGGGTCAGGGCGGCCGAAACCGCTGCAATCGTCTGAACCAACCGACCTGCGGGGAGAAATCCGCCCGCCGGAACAATCTCTGATTGCCTGAAGGGTACTCAGTTATTTTACATAGAGGTATCTATCGTGTCCCAACCATTGATTACGATCGAAGAGGGCATCCGCCAGGCGGGTGTCGGATTCTTTCAGCGTAAGTTGTTCGTCATCTTCAGCCTCGTCTGGGCTGCGGATGCGATGCAGGTGCTGGCTATTGGCTTCAGTGCGCCATCGATTGCAAAGAGTTTTGGCATCACCGTTCCGCAGGCCCTGCAGACCGGCACGCTGTTCTTTGTCGGCATGCTGATCGGCGCTTTCGTGTTTGGTCGCCTGGCCGATCGTTACGGGCGTCGCCCCATTCTTCTCAGCGCCGTTCTGATCGATGCGATCTTCGGTGTCGCTTCGGCTTTCTCTCCGAGCTTCGAATGGCTGCTGCTGGCGCGGCTGCTGACCGGCATCGGTGTCGGCGGCACGTTGCCGGTGGACTATGCCATGATGGCCGAGTTTCTGCCATCGGACCGTCGTGGGCGTTGGCTGGTCTGGCTGGAGTCGCTGTGGGCCGTCGGCACCGTGGCGCTGGCGATACTTGCGCTGTTTGCGGGAACGCAGGGCGGCGATGCATGGCGCACGATTTTCTTCGTCACCGGGGTCCCCGCGCTGATCGGCGTGCTGGTCCGCTTCTATGTGCCGGAGTCTCCGCTCTATCTCAATCGAACCGGAAAATCGGATCAGGCACGGCAAGTCCTGCAGCGCATGGCGCGCGAAAACGGCACCAATGTCGAAATTGGTCCGATCAAGCCCGAGGAGCAGAAGCAGCAGTCGGTGTTTGCATTGTTCTCGCCGCAGCTTCGGCGTCGTTCGATCCTGCTGCTGGTGGCATGGTTCGCGATCTCGATCTCGTATTACGGCGTGTTCGTCTATCTACCCGTGCAACTGTCGGCGCAAGGTTTCGGCTTCATGCGCGGACAGTATTTCCTCATCCTGATTGCGCTGGTGCAGATCCCAGGTTACGCGCTTGCTGCCTATGGTGTTGAGCATTGGGGCCGCAAGCCGACCTTGATCGGCTTCATTCTGCTCAGCGCTGTTGGAAGCCTGGCCTATGGCCTTGGCACGTCGAGCGTCGTTGTGGTCGGTGTCACGCTGCTGATGAGCTTCGCGCTACTGGGCACGTGGGCCGGCGTCTATGCTTTCACGCCGGAAGTCTATCCGACGCGTCTGCGTGGCAGTGGTATGGGTGCTGCGGGTGCCGTGGCGCGTGCCGGCGGTCTGCTTGCACCGTCGGTGGTGGCACCGATCATGGCGACGAATTTTACGCTCGCACTGGTCACGATCGCAGGCCTGCTCGCCGCTGCCGCTTTCTGTGTCAGCCTTATGGACGTCGAAACCATGGGACGTCCGCTGGAATAAATCCGGTCTGGCAGGTCGTTGCCGACAGGCAACGGCCTGCATCTCATATCCTGTGACAAGCGGGCAGGGTGGCCTATCCACATCGACGGGACAGCGATGTTTGCGATGTGCGGCCGATCAGCTTTTGCGTTTCTTGCTTTTCTTGACGATCTTATCGGAGCTCTTTTTTGCTGGTGTGTCGCGGCAGATGCCGCCAGTGATGAATGCGACCGTCTCCGCCATCAGCCTGGCTTCGTCCTTGGGATCGTAGGCGTCGGGCACCATGTCCTCCATCCGGTTGGTATCCGACAGCGCATAAAGATAGGTGCCGATCATCAGCGTGGTCCGCCATTGCACATCGTAACGCGACAGATGCGGAAGCGCCTTGTGCAGCGCTCCGATATAGAGTTGCGTCGACTCGTCATAGGCCTTCTTGCGCAATTCATAGGACAGGTTTGGCGGTTCGGTGTGCAGGCGGGCATGCAGTCGCAGAAAGGCCGGACCTTGCGCCGTTCCGCGCAGATCCAGCACCGGCTGCAGGAAGGCCTCGACGATGGCGACGACATCGTCGGCCTTGCCCTGAGCCTGCAGCTTCTCGAGGCTTGCGATCCGCGCATCCGCGATCGGCTGAGCGCGCCGCAAAAATGTCTCGCTGAACAGCTCGAATTTGGAGCCGAAGTAGTACGTGATGAGCGCCTGCGTCACGCCAGCAAGTTCAGAAATGCTGCGCAGGGTCGTTCCTGCATAGCCTTCATTTGCAAACACGACTTCGGCCGCATCCATGATGCCGGTCCGCATCGTACCGTTCCCGCCTTCGGGGCGGCCGGGACGCTTGGTGGGGGACTCCGCGGACGACACGCCGCGGCGGCCGGACACGCGGTTCATGGCGTCGCTGTCGCTCCTCGGCCGTGGTCGCATTTCGAGCATCCCCGCGCTTAGAATTGATGCAAATCGCAGCATCGGAATGGCAATGACGATGGCGGCGAGCCCGCACATCCTCATCCTGATGCCATTTCCTGCGTTCTCTCAAGCTGGCACGGGGATTGCTAACAAAATTATATAACTGGCCAGCAAAATAATTATATGGCTGACCAAATAAAGCCCAGCTCAGGCCAACGCAAAGGAGTTCGAATGTCCGTCGCGACCTTGTCGGCCCAGAAGCCGATCACTGCAGATGATGGTTGTCAGGATCCGGTCCTGCTCAACGACTGGCATGTCGTCGGCTATTCCACCGATTTCGTCGCCGACAAGATCCAGCCGGTTCGCCTGCTCGAGCGCGACCTGATCGGCTGGCGCTCGGCCGATGGCCAGATCCACGTCTGGGAGGATCTCTGCATCCATCGCGGCGCGCGGCTCTCAAAGGGCTGGATCAAGAACGATCGCGTGGTCTGCCCGTATCACGGCTGGGAATATGACGGCACCGGGCGCTGTACATTGATGCCGGCCGCCCCCGACGAGACGCCCATGAAGAAGGCGCGGGCCTTTCCCTATCCGGCGGTCGAGCGTTACGGCTTCGTCTGGGTGTGCCTTGGCGAGCCGGCCAATGACATCCCGGTCTTCCCGCAGTGGGATGACCCGAGCTTCATGAAGGTCCATAGCGGACCCTATAAATATGCCGCCAATGGCTTTCGCTCGATCGAGAATTTCATCGATGCGAGCCACTTCCCCTTCGTCCATGCCGGCCTGAATGGCGTGATGGACAATCCCGACAAGCTCGATCCCTATGATGTGTTCGAGGATGAGATCGGACTGCGGTCGTCGGAAGTGAAGGTGTTTCAACCGCATGGCGATGCGCGTGGCGTGCCGCTGATGGCGTTCTACACCTATCACACGTTCCGTCCGCTTGTGGCTTACTTCTCCAAGCGCACACAGGACGCCGACAAATCCGGCAATATCATCTCGGAAAAGTCTGATCTGTTCGCGACGTTTTTCGTCTGTCAGCCGGTCGATGAGAAGACGACCATCGCGCGTGTTTGCGCGGCGATGAATGTCAATCCGCACCCAGATCCGAAAACGGTCCGTGATCGTGCCGATGTGGTGTTCAATCAAGATCGCGAAATCGTCGAGACCCAGCGTCCGGAGCGTATTCCGACCCAGCTGCGCTACGAATTGCATCACCGCACCGACCTGATGGGCCAGCGCTACCGGACCTGGCTGCGCGCCAAGGGTATCACCTATGGCGTCATCTGAACTGGGCCTGAAGCTGCGGCTGGTCGAGGTGCGCTACGGTGCGCCGGGGATCAATCTCTACCGGCTCGCCGCATGCGACGGGCAGCCGCTGCCGGCCATCGAGCCTGGCGCGCATATCGATCTTGAAGTGGCGCCCGGATTCCTGCGGCAATATTCGCTGCTGTGGCCGCAGCCGCGTCTGGACAGTTACGAAATCGCGGTGCAGGAGGCGACCGAGGGGAGGGGCGGCTCGAGCGCCTGGCATCGGCACTCGGTGACGGGTGAGATCTATCCGGGCTCGGAGCCGCGCAATCTGTTCGCGCTCAATGCAGCGACGGCGACGACATCCTATTTGCTGGCCGGCGGCATCGGCATCACGCCGATCATTTCGATGTATCGCAAACTGGTCGCGGAAGGGCGGCCCGTTCAGCTGCATTACTGGACGCGCAGTGCCGAGGCGGCGCTGTTTCACGACGAGCTTGCGGCGATCAGCGATGGCAGCGTGCGGCTGCATCACACCAGCGGGCCGGCGCCGCGCCTGGCCGACGTTCTCGCGGATATTCCGAACGATGCGCCGCTCTATTGTTGCGGGCCGACGCGCATGATCGATGCCTTCGATGATCTGACCGCGCAGCGTCCGCTCCATCTCGTGCATCGCGAGCGCTTTGCAGCGGCTCCGGTCGAGGCCGGACCTGCTGGCAGCTTCTCCATTCATCTCGCGCGCTCGGGTCGCACACTCGAGGTCGGCGTTGACGAGACCGTGCTCAGCGCCTGTCTCGCTGCTGGAATCGACCTCGATTATTCCTGCGAAGAAGGCATCTGCGGTGCCTGCGAGGTCCGCGTGCTGTCGGGCAGCGTCGACCATCGCGATCAGGTGATTGCACCCGCCGCGCGCGCAACATCGACCGTCATGATGGCCTGCTGTTCGCGCGGGCTGACCACACTTGATCTCGATATCTGAGCCACATGCAGTCCCACAAAGGAAACGTGATGCAAAAGGATTTCCATGTAGCCATCATCGGTGGCGGAATCGGCGGCGTGGCTTTGGCCCGCAGCCTGGATCGGCTCGGCATCGACTATCATGTGTTCGAGCGCTCCGCCGTCTTCGGCGAAGTCGGTGCCGGCGTGCAGATGACGCCCAATGCCGTTAAGGTTCTGGAGGCGCTCGCTCTTGCGCCCGATCTCGCGGCTGCGGGCTTTCTGCCGGAAGCCATGATGGGCTGGAATTGGCAGAGCGGCGAGGAACTGTTCCGCACGCCGCTGCGCGAGGTCTGCCCGCGCGTGTTCGGCGCCGAGTTTTATCACGTCCACCGCGCCGATCTGCACGCGATGCTGGCAAAGGATATCGCGCCGGAACGCGTTACATTTGGCGCCACTTGCACAGGGTTGCAGCAGAAGGCCGGGCGCACGGTCGTCACCTTTGAGGATGGCAGCGAATACACCGCTGATCTGGTCGTCGGCGCTGATGGCGTTCGCTCGCCCATTCGCGCGGCTCTGTGGGGCCAGGAGCCGGCGAGCTATACCGGCCATATGTGCTGGCGCGCGCTGGTGCCGGTCGAGAAATTCCCGCTGCCTTTTGTGACCCCGACATCCTCATTCTGGATGGGGCCGAAGGGTCATGTGGTGACCTATTACGTCAAGGGCGGCGACATGGTGAACATCGTCGCGGTCAACGAGAACCACGGCTGGGTCGAGGAATCCTGGACCATCAAGAGCAGCCAGCAGGAATTGCTCGACGGTTTTGCCGGCTGGCATGACAACCTGATCAAGCTGTTCGAGCTCACCAATCCCGACCAGATCTACAAATGGGGCTTGTTCGATCGCGATCCGATGCAGCGCTGGTCGCTAGGCAATGTCACGTTGCTCGGCGATGCCGCGCATCCAATGCTGCCATTCCTGTCGCAGGGCGCCGCGATGGCCGTCGAGGATGGTTATGTGCTGGCCCAGGCGCTGAGCCATTTTGGACCGGCTGCGCTCGACGCGGCACTCGATGCGTATGAAGCCGAGCGTCGCCCGCGCACCACACGCGTGCAGCTCGAGGCGCGCGAACGCGGCCGCACCTATCATCTGTCGTCGCCCGAGGAACTGCGCGCGCGCGATCTCGCCTTCAAACGCGAGCAGGCGGAGAACCCCAACGCGGTCGGGATCAAGGCCGAGTGGGTCTACCAATATGATGCCCGCACCTGCCGGGAGCGCTTCGACCAGCGTCCGGTTCTGAGCGCGGCATCCTGAAGGCACGCAAACTGCATAGCGTGCGTCAGATCGAGGTGAGTGCAGGCCGCGCGGTCCACCGCGGCGCCGCTCCAACATTTGATTCCAAGAAAATGCCAGCGTTTGAAATTTTACTGTTCACAGGAGAAGGGAAGTCATGACTAAACAAGTGCGTTTGCGACACGTCTTATTGTCCGGCCTGGCCACGCTCGCCATTGGCGCGTCGTTCTCGGCCCACGCTCAGGAGCCCATCAAGATCGGTGAGATCAATAGCTACAAGTCCCAGCCTGTTTTCACCGACGGCTACAAAAAGGGCATGATGCTGGCGATTGATCAGATCAATGCCGCCGGCGGCGTCGCCGGGCGCAAGCTCGAGCTGATTACCCGCGATGACAATGCCAATCCCGGCGAAGCCATCCGCCAGGCCGAAGACCTGGTCACGCGCGAGAAGGTCGATATCCTCGCCGGCGCCTTCTACGCCCATATCGGTACCGCGCTTACCGACTATGCCAAGCAGAAGAAGCGCTTCATGCTGATCACCGAGGCGCTCAGCGACAACATCGTCTGGAGCGTCGGCAACAAATACACGTTCCGCCTGGACTCCTCGACCTACATGCTGGTCGCCTCGCTGGTCGATGAGGCTGTGAAGCTGAAGAAGAAGCGCTGGGCGCTGGTCTATCCGAACTATGAATTCGGGACCTCGGCCGCATCCGTCTTCAAGAAGCTGATGAAGGAGAAGCAGCCTGACGTGGAATTCGTCGCCGAGCAGGCGCCGCCCTTCAACAAGATCGACGCCGGCAGCGTGATCCAGGCGCTGGCCGACGCCAAGCCCGACGGTGTCTTCAACGCGCTGTTCGGCTCCGACCTTGCGCAGTTCGTCCGTGAAGGCAACACGCGAGGCTTCCTTGGCGAGCAGATGCCGGTGTTCAGCATCATCACCGGCCAGCCCGAATATCTCGAGCCGTTGCGCGACGAGATCCCGAAAAACTGGCTGGTGACCGGTTATCCCTGGTACAGCATCAAGACGCCGGCGCATCAGGCGTTCCTCACCGAATACCAGAAGAAGTACGGCAAGGAGAATCTGCGTTTCGGTTCGATCATCGGCTATTCGACGATCAAGGCGATTGCAGCCGGCGTCGCGGCGTCGGGTGGCAAGACTGACAGCGATTCGATGGTCAAGGCGTTCGAAGGTCTGGATTTCGATACGCCCGATGGCAAGATGAGCTTCCGCAAAATCGATCACCAGGCCACCTGGGGTCTGTATGTCGGCAAGCTCGCCGTCGAGGACGGCAAAGGCGTGATGGTCAACTATCACTACGCGCCGGGCGACAAGCTGCTGCCCTCGGATGACGAAGTGCGCAAGCTGCGTCCCGCCACTGACTGACCTGATACCGGGCGTCCTCTCGCGAGGGCGCCCGGACGTTCTTGAGCGCAACACGCGCCTCATTTTGTCCCGAGCGAGATTGCCATGGATATTTCTGCCTTCTTGGCCCAACTGCTAAACGGCCTGGCCGGTGCCTCGGCGCTGTTCCTGGTCGCAGTCGGCCTGTCGCTGATTTTCGGCGTCACCCGTATCGTCAATTTTGCCCATGGCTCGTTCTTCATGTTGGGCATGTATGTGGCTTATTCGCTGATGGAGCGGATCGGCGTCGGTCCATGGCGATCGATCGGATTCTGGGCTGCGATTGTGTTGGCGGCGCTGGCGGTGGGGCTGCTTGGCGCGCTGGTGGAAATTTTGCTGCTGCGCCGGATCTACAAAGCACCAGAGTTGTTTCAGCTGCTGGCAACATTCGCGCTGGTCCTCGTTTTCAACGATGCTGCGCTGTGGATCTGGGGGCCGGAGGATCTGCTCGGTCGTCGTGCGCCGGGACTGGAGGGCGCTGTCCAGCTGTTTGGCCGTGCCTATCCGAGCTATAATCTGTTTCTGATCGTGATCGGCCCCGCGGTTTTCGGGCTGCTGTGGATGCTGCTCACCAAGACGCGCTGGGGCATCATGGTGCGCGCGGCAACGCATGATCGCGAAATGCTGGGCGCGCTCGGCGTCAATCAGGCTTGGCTGTTCACGGGCGTGTTCGCACTCGGCTGCATGCTGGCCGGGCTTGGCGGCGCAATTCAGCTGCCGCGCCAGCCGGCCAGCCTCGGTGTCGATATCTCGACCATCGGCGACGCCTTCGTGGTCGTTGTCGTGGGTGGCATGGGCTCGATTCCGGGTGCTTTTCTGGCTGCGTTGCTGATCGCCGAGGTGAAGGCGATCTGTATCGGCATCGGCACGGTTCATCTTGCCGGCATCGAGATTTCCTTTTCGAAGCTGACGCTGGTGGTCGAATTCCTGATCATGGCCGTCGTCCTGGTGGTGCGACCATGGGGACTGATGGGACGACCGCAGGCCGCCAGTCGCAATTCGGCGCCCGTCGAAGCGCCGCTGCGGCCGGGCTCCGCCCAGTTTCGTATGATGGTCGTCGCCGGATTCCTGATCATGGCCGTGTTGCCTTTGCTCGGTCAGTGGCTGCCTTATGCAGCCGTGCTCGGTCAGGATGTCCTGATCGCCGTGTTGTTTGCGGTCAGCCTGCATTTCATGATGGGGCCGGGCGGCATGCACTCCTTCGGGCATTCTGCCTATTACGGCCTCGGCGCCTATGGTGCGGCTGTGCTGGTCAAGATGCTACTTATGCCCATGCCGCTCGCCCTGATGATCGCACCTCTGGTGGCCGGCGTCGGTGCACTGTTGTTCGGCTGGTTCTGTGTGCGGCTGTCCGGCGTCTATCTCGCGATGCTGACGCTCGCCTTCTCGCAGATCGTGTGGTCGATCGTGTTCCAGTGGGACGCAGTCACCGGCGGCTCCAATGGCATGGTGGGTGTGTGGCCGGCGGAGTGGCTGACCGGCGCAAATTACTACTATCTCACTCTCGTACTGGTCGGAATCTCGGCCTACGCGCTGCGTCGCTTCGTATTTGCGCCATTCGGATACGCGCTCAGGGCAGGGCGCGACTCGTCGCTGCGCGCCGAGGCGATCGGCATCGATGTGAAGCTGATCCAATGGATGGCTTTCGTGATTGCCGGTGTGTTCGGCGGGTTGGCCGGTACGCTCTACATCTTCTCGAAAGGCAGCGTGTCGCCGGATGTGATCTCAGTCAGCAAATCCATCGATGGACTGGTCATGGTTCTGCTGGGCGGCATTCAGACGCTGACCGGGCCGGTGATCGGCGCGAGCGTGTTTGGTGTCTTGCAGGATTGGGTGATGCGCTCGACAGAATATTGGAGGGCTCTGTTCGGCGGCATCATTCTGTTCCTGGTGCTCGCTTTCCCGGAAGGTCTGTCCGGTATTTCGCGCCAGATCGAAGCGCTGTGGCAGCAATATCGCCCGGCCCCTGGCATCATCGGGAAGGAGAAGCTGACATGAGCGGCGCGCTGCTGGAAGTCCGTGATCTCTACAAGGCGTTCGACGGCGTGCGCGCCGTGGACGGCATCACCTTCGATCTTCATCCCGGTGAATTCCTCGCCCTGATCGGCCCCAACGGTGCAGGCAAATCGACCACGTTCAACATGGTCAACGGTCAGCTGCGCGCCTCCGGCGGGTCGGTGCGTTTTGCCGGGCAGGAGCTGACGCGCATGCAGCCGCGCTCCATCTGGCGCCTCGGCGTCGGGCGCACCTTCCAGATCGCAGCGACATTCGCCTCCTTCACGGTGATCGAAAATGTTCAGATGGCGGTGATGTCGCATCATCGGCAGCTGTTCTCGCTCTGGCGTCCTGCGGCGAGCCGCTATCGCGGCGAGGCGCTTGCGCTGCTCGAACGTGTCGGCATGGATACACAGGCTGATCGGCCCTGCAGCGAGCTTGCTTACGGCGACGTCAAGCGCGTCGAACTGGCGATGGCGCTGGCCAATGATCCAAAGCTGTTGCTGATGGATGAGCCAACAGCCGGCATGGCGCCGCGCGAGCGGAACGAACTGATGGCCTTGACAAAGCGGTTAGTGGTGGAGCGCGGCATGGCCGTGCTGTTCACCGAGCACAGCATGGACGTCGTTTTCGCCCATGCCGACCGGATCATCGTGCTGGCCCGCGGCAAGCTGATCGCTGAAGGCGATGCAGATGCGATCCGCAATCACGCCAAGGTCAAGGAAGTCTATTTCGGCAATGGCCTGACCTTCGAACATCCGCCGGAAGTGGCCGTCGCTGCCGCAAGGATCCCCGCATGACGACATCTGCAAGTCCGACCCTGCTCGAAGTCTCCGGGCTCAACGCCTGGTATGGCGCAGCTCACATCCTGTTCGACGTCGCGCTCAACGTGCGGCGCGGCGAAGTCATCTCGCTGATGGGGCGGAACGGTGCCGGCAAATCCACCACGCTGAAATCCATCATGGGCTTGCTGTCGCGCTGCAAGGGACAGATCAGTTTCCTGGGGCAGGATATCGGCGGCAAGGCGCCGTTTCAGGTCGCGCGGATGGGACTCGGTTTCGTGCCGGAGGATCGCAGGGTGTTTGCCGACCTGACGGTGACCGAGAATCTCGAAACCGGCAAGCAGGCGCCGCGTCACTGGCCGGACGGAACGCCGGCATTGAACTGGACGCCGGACGCACTCTACGAACTGTTTCCAAATCTCGGCCAGATGCAGAATCGCCGTGGCGGCCAGATGAGTGGTGGCGAGCAGCAGATGCTGACGGTCGCACGCACGCTGATGGGCAATCCGCTGCTGGTGCTTCTCGACGAGCCCTCCGAGGGCGTGGCGCCGGTGATCGTCGAGCAGATGGCGCATATGATCCTGGCGCTGAAGGCGCGGGGGGCGAGCATCCTGCTGTCCGAGCAGAACTTCCATTTCGCGCGTCTGGTGTCCGACCGCGCTTATGTCCTGGAAAAAGGCCAGATCATGTATGAGGGGTCCATGCAGGATCTGGCGCGTAACGAAGATATCCAGCGTGCCTATCTCAGTGTCTAGCTAGTCAATGACCTGACGATTTTTCGGCGTCGATTCCTTGCGCTGGCGTCGTCGGCGTCACTCACCTGGCCTGTTATTGTGCAGGTTGCCATGATACTCGCCTGACGTTGACCAGATGGCCAGATACGAATCTTGCGCGCCATCGCGTTTGGGATTGATCTGATCGTATTCCGCGGCAATCTGATGTCCGTAACAGGCCTCGAAAAACCGCAGGAAGATCGATCGCAGGGTTATGGCCTTTGTCGGCGTCATTGTGTGCTCCAGCCGAAGCGGCGCGTAATGCGCGATCAAAAACGGGAGCAAGCAACGTGCCAATCGGTCGTCTGCCATTGAAATGGATCCATCGGTGCCATCCTCTTGCGGGACGCGTTTGACTGCGCAGTGCCCGTTTGCAGCCAAGGGCGGCAATTGATGGAAAGGCCAACGCGGTATTGCCTCGGGGGACGCGTCACTGACGATAAAACTTGAACGCGGGCGTTAATTCCTACAAATAGCATGGAGATTGGCTATTAAGGTCGCCGATTTTGGGTGTTTCCTACGACTTAGAATAACAAGGCGAACGCCACCTCATGATGGACGTCCTCAATCTCGCGCTGCCTTATTTCGGGTTGATCTTCATCGGTTTCGCCTGTGGTAAGGTGAAGAGCTTGCCCGAGGCGGGCCTCGCCTGGATGAACTTCTTTCTCCTCTATGTATCGCTGCCGGCGCTGTTCTTTCGCATCATGGCGAAGACGCCGTTCGAGGAACTCAACAATCTGCCTTTCGTGATCGGCACGACGCTGGCCACAGCGACGGCGTTCTTCCTCTCGGTCGGCACCGGCAAGTTTCTTGGTCGCTTGACCATGCGCGAGGCAGGAATGGCGGGCCTTGCGGGTGGCTATGGCAATATCGGCTATATGGGACCGGGCCTGGCGCTGGCCGTGCTCGGGCCATCGGCGGCGGTGCCGACGGCGCTGGTATTCTGCTTCGATAGTATCTTTCTGTTCTCGATTGCGCCGCTGATGATGGCGCTGACGGCGCCGGAGAAACGGCCGCTGCTGCCGACCATCGGCATCGTCATCAAGCACATCGTGCTGCATCCGTTGATCGTCGCTGCCTATCTCGGCGCGGCCGTGGCAGCATTTCACATCCAGATGCCGGTGGCTGCGGATGGAATGCTGCTGTTCCTGCAAAATTCCGCTGCCCCTGTCGCGCTGTTCGCACTCGGCGTCACGGTCGCATTACGGCCGCTGGGGCGGGTACCATGGGAAATTCCAGGCCTGATCGTGATCAAGCTGCTGCTGCATCCGCTGATCGTGTTCGGCCTGATGCTGGCGCTCGGGCCGTTTCCGCCGGTCTGGGCCGCCACTGCCGTGCTGCTTGCATCGCTGCCGCCGGCACTCAATGTGTTCGTGATCGCGCGGCAATATGACAGCTGGATCGAGCCGGCCTCGGTCGCCGTGCTGCTCGGCACATTCGTGTCCGTGCTGACGCTGACGTCAGTGATGTATTTCCTGAAGTCAGGCCAGATCGCGTTTCCTTAAGACGCGCTCTAGCGCCAGCTCGGCGACAATCCCTCGCGCATGGCGAGCCTGCGTAACGGCCCGATGGCGCCCATGGCGTGCATGCCGGCGGCGCGGATCAGCTGGACCGGCAGCAGGTCATTGAGCAGCGAGCGATTGGCCATGTCGATGGCGAAGGTGCGCGAGGTGATGTCGGTGCGGCGCTTGCGGGCATAGCGCGCGATCACATCGGGCGCGCCAATATCTTCGCCGGCAACCTCTGCGTCGCGCACCATCTCGGCGAGATCGGATGCATCGCGCAGACCGAGATTGAGGCCCTGTGCGCCGATCGGCGGCACCACATGGGCGGCATCGCCGACCAGCACGATGCGGTTCCTTGCGAGGTCACGCGGGGCGCCGATGCCGAGCGGGAAGCGATGGCGGCCGGGCTCGACGGTGAGTCGACCGAGAATGGAATGCGACTGCTTTTCGACGGCGAGGGACAGCGCGTCGTCACTGAGCGCCATCAGGCGGTCGGCGTCACTGGGCTTGTTGATCCAGACGATGCTGGAGCGATCGCCCGGCAGTGGCACGAACACGCAGGGGCCGTGTGGCGTATGGAATTCAGTCGAGACGTGTCGATGCGGCCTCGTGTGGCCGACATTGAAGGTGATCGCCACCTGATCGAGTTGGCGGCGGTTCGCGGTGATGCCGGCGGCGTCACGACAAATGGACTGGCGGCCATCGGCGCCGACGGCAAGACGGGCCAGGACGGTTTGGCCCTGGGCTGTCATGATGGCGACCTGCGCATCGCCGGGATGCACGGAGACGGCGTCGTCTTCGATGCGGGTGAGATTTGTCAGCTCGGCGGCGCGCGCTTCCATCGCGGCGACGAGTTCGCGGTTCTCGATATTGTAGCCGAAGGTGTCGAGCCCGATTTCTTCCGAGACGAATTTCACTTCGGGCGCGCGGATGAGGCGGTTGGTGTCGTCAACGAGGCGCATCGTCGTGAGCGCTGCAGCCTTGTCGGCGCAGCGCTGCCAGACGCCGAGTCCGTTCAGGAAATCCACGGAGCCGCCGAGCAAAGCAGTGGTGCGATTATCCGCATAGGGCGCGCGGCGAGCGAGCAATGCGGTGCGGGCGCCGGTCTCGGCAACAGCAATCGCGGCGGCGAGGCCTGCCGGGCCACCGCCGACAATGGCGACGTCAAAAGGGGAAACGAATGTCTCGGTCATGCCGGGACAATCGACCTTTGCGATGGTATTTTCAAGCCATGACGCATCGCGAAAACGTTCCATCGGCCCCTGGCGGCTGAACGCCGCGCGCCGCAACATGACAATCGTCAAGGAATCCTGTTAGCCCTTCATTTCCTGTGCTCGCGCGACGGTGACCGTTATGATCGAACTGTTCTCCAGCCCCGAAGCCTGGGCTGCGCTGATGACGCTGACCGCGCTCGAAATCGTGCTCGGCATCGACAATGTGATCTTTCTGTCGGTGCTGGTCGCGCGATTGCCACCGGATCAGGCCAAGCGGGCGCGGCAGATCGGTCTTGCGCTGGCGCTGGTCTTCCGCATCGCGTTGCTGAGCATTCTGGTTTGGCTGATCGGGCTGACCGCTCCGGTGGTTACGGCGTTTGGTTTCGCTTTGTCGTGGCGCGATTTGATCCTGATCGGCGGCGGCCTGTTCCTGATCGCCAAGGCGACCCATGAGATCCACGCCGAGGTGGAGGCGCGGGAAGGGCACGGCAATGAAAAGCCGGCGGCCAACGCCTTTGCCTGGGTTATCCTTCAAGTCGTGATCGTTGATCTCGTGTTCTCCCTCGACAGCATCATCACCGCCATCGGCATGGCAGACCGTATCGAGATCATGGTAGCCGCCGTGATCATCGCCTGCGCGGTGATGTATGTGTCGTCCGGCCCGGTGGCGCGCTTCGTCGCGGCTTATCCGACCACGAAAATGCTGGCGCTGGCTTTCCTGGTGCTGATCGGAGTGTCGCTGGTAGCGGATGGATTCAAATTCCATATTCCGCGCGGCTACATCTATTTCGCCATCCTGTTCTCGGCAGCCGTGGAATTGTTCAATATCCTGGCCAAGCGCAACCGCCGCAAGCGCACGGGCTAGCCGCGGTTGACATCTCCCGGCGGTTGGTATCGCTTGTCGCCAAAGTCATTCAGGGAGATCGAACGATGACGAAGGCCGTGCGCGTCCATCAGGTTGGCGGACCCGAAGTGCTGACCTATGAGGATGTCGAAGTGCCCGCGCCTGGCGCCGGCGAAGTCCGCATCCGCCAGCATGCCATCGGCGTCAATTTCATCGACACCTATTTCCGCACCGGCCTTTACAAGGCGCCGCAGCTGCCTTTCATCGCCGGCAATGAAGCGTCCGGCGAAGTGGTCAGCGTCGGGCCGGGCGTCACCGGCTTTCATCCCGGCGATCGCGTCGCCTACTATTCCGCGCTCGGCAGCTATGCCACGGAGCGCGTCTTCGCCGCCGATCGGCTGGTGAAGCTGCCGGATCGCATCACCCACGAGCAGGGCGCCGTGCTGATGCTCAAGGGCCTCACGGTCTGGTATCTCCTGCACAAGACCTTCAAGGTCGAGCCGCATCACCGCGTATTGATCCATGCAGCAGCCGGCGGCATCGGGCTATTGGCGTGCCAGTGGGCCAAGGCCATGGGCGCGCATGTGATCGGCACCGTGGGCTCCAAGGAGAAGGGCGAGCTGGCGCTCGCCAATGGCTGCGATCACGTCATCTATTACAACGAGGAAAACTTCGTCGATCGCGTCAAGCAGATCACGCGCGGCGAACTCTGCGATGTCGTCTATGACGGCGTCGGCAAGACCACGTTTCCGGGCTCGCTGTCATGCCTGAAGCCGCTGGGCCTGTGGGTATCGTTCGGCAATGCGTCGGGACCGGTGCCGCCCTTTGCCATCGCCGAGCTGAACAATCACGGCTCGCTGTTTGCGACACGGCCGAAGCTGAATGACTACGTGGCCAAGCGCAAGGATTTGCTGGAGGGCGCCGACACGCTGTTCTCCGCGGTGATCGACGGCAAGCTGCATGTGCCGATCAATCATGCCTATGCGCTGAAGGACGCCGCGAAGGCGCATACGGATCTGGAAGCCCGGAAGACGACGGGCGCTGTGATCCTGAAGGTGTGATCAGGGCCTGTTTCTCTGCCCTCATGGTGAGGAGCGGCCACTTGGCCGCGTCTCGAACCATGAGCTGGCTGGGCGTCGAGCTTGCGGCCATCCTTCGAGACGCCGCTTTGCGGCTCCTCAGGATGAGGGCGGGGGGTGTTGTTAGAACCCCGCCACCGTCCCGTGCAGATCGTAATTGTCCGCACGTTCGATCTTGGCGGTCACAATCTCGCCGACCTTCAGCGGTCGGCGTGCGGTCACATACACCGCACCATCGATGTCCGGTGCGTCCGCCTTCGAGCGGCCCTTGGAGACGGTCGGGCCGACCTCGTCGATGATCACCTGCTGACGGGTGCCGACCTTGCGCTTGAGGCGCCGGGCCGAGATCTTCTGCTGGCGCTCCATCAGCGCGTTCCAGCGCTGCTGCTTCAGCTCGTCCGGCACATCCTGGCCGATCGCATTCGACACCGCACCGGCCACCGGCTCGTATTTGAACGCGCCGACGCGGTCGATCTGGGCTTCGTCCAGCCAGTCGAGCAGATACTGGAAATCATCCTCGGTCTCGCCGGGAAAGCCGACGATGAAGGTCGAGCGCAATACGAGGTCTGGGCACTGCTCGCGCCACGCCTTGATGCGGCCGAGGGTCTTGTCCTGTGCCGCCGGGCGCTTCATCGCCTTCAGCACATTTGGTGCTGCATGCTGGAACGGGATGTCGAGATAAGGCAGCACATTGCTGCCCGGCGTCATCAGGCCGATCACCTCATCGACATGCGGGTAGGGATACACATATTGCAGCCGCACCCAGGCGCCGAGTTCACCGAGCTCCTTGGCGAGATCGTAGAACTTGGCGCGGACGCTGCGGTCCTTCCACTCGCTTTCGGCATATTTGATATCGACGCCGTAGGCCGAGGTGTCCTGCGACACGACCAGCAATTCCTTGACGCCGGCTTTCACCAGCTTCTCGGCTTCGAGCAGTACATCCCTGGCAGAACGCGAGACGAGATCGCCGCGCAGCTTGGGAATGATGCAGAAAGTGCAGCGATTGTTGCAGCCTTCCGAAATCTTCAAGTAAGCGTAATGGCGCGGCGTCAGCTTGATGCCCTGCGGCGGCACCAGATCGAGATGCGGATTGTGCACCGGCGGCAGCGCACGATGCACGGCGTCGAGCACGCTCTCATATTGCTGCGGACCTGTGATCGACAGCACATTGGGATAGGCGGCCTCGATCTGCTCGGGCTCGGCGCCCATGCAGCCGGTGACGATCACCTTGCCGTTGGCAGCCATGGCCTCGCCGATGGCGCCCAGTGATTCCTGCTTGGCGCTGTCGAGGAATCCGCAGGTATTGACGATGACGACGTCGGCACCGTCATGCTTGCGGGCGAGCTCATAGCCTTCAGCGCGCAGGCGCGTGATGATGCGCTCGGAATCCACCAAGGCCTTGGGGCATCCCAGGGACACAAACGAAATTTTGGGCGCGGCGGCCTGTTTCATTATTCGATCTGCCTGATTGAACGGCAGCAAGTAGTCCCATTTGCCTATAAATACAAGGCTTTATGCCGCAGCGCCGCATGCTATGAAGTGGTATCCAGCCGAGTGCCCGATGCCCGACAAGTCACCCAAGATCGTCATTGTCGATGAAAGCCCGATCCGGGCCGCGATCCTCGAAGAGGGGCTGCGCGAGGCCGGTTATGGCGATGTCCATCACATCCGGGAAATGCAGAATCTGCTGGCCCGCGTGTACCAGCTCGATCCTGACGTCATTCTGATCGATCTCGAAAACCCAAGCCGCGACGTGCTGGAACAAATGTTCCAGGTGTCCCGCGCCGTGCGCCGGCCGGTCGCCATGTTCGTGGACCAGAGCGATGCCGAATCGGCGCGGGCTTCCGTGGATGCGGGGGTATCTTCCTACATCGTGGACGGCTTGAAGAAGGAACGGATCAAGCCGATCCTCGATCTCTGCATCTCGCGCTTCAATGCCTTCTCCAAGCTGCAGGACGAGTTGGAGCGCACCAAGTCGGCGCTGGAGGAGCGCAAGATCATCGACCGCGCCAAGGGCATCGTGATGAAGCTCAAGGGCCTTACCGAAGACGAGGCCTATGTGCTGCTGCGCTCGACGGCGATGCGCGAGAAGAAGAAGATCGGCGAGATCGCGCAATCGATCATCACCGCAGCGGAGCTTTTGAAATGACCCATCCGCTTCGTATCGGTTTCATTCCGCTGGTCGACGCTGCCGCGCTGATCGTGGCCGTGGACAAGGGGTTTGCCAGGAACGAGGGGCTCGACGTCGAGCTGGTCCGCGAAGTGTCGTGGTCGAATGTCCGCGACAAGCTCAATATCGGCCTGTTCGAGGCCGCGCATCTGCTGGCCCCGGTCGCCATCGCGTCCAGCCTCGGGCTTGGTCATGTGAAGGTGCCGATCGTGGCGCCGTTCAATCTCGGCATCAATGGCAACGCCATCACGGTGTCGCCGGCGCTGCATGCAGCGATCATGTCGGAGCTTGATGGCGATCCCACCGACCCCATGGCAACTGCGCAGGCGCTCAACCGCGTGGTCGTTGCGCGTGAACGGGCAGGTGCCGATCCGCTCACTTTCGGCATGACCTTCCCGTTCTCGACGCACAATTACCAGCTTCGTTTCTGGATGGCCGCGGGTGGCGTCGATTCGGACGAAGACGTGCGCCTCGTGGTGTTGCCGCCGCCTTACATGGTGGACAGCCTGGCCAATGGGCATGTGGATGCGTTCTGTGTCGGTGCGCCCTGGAACTCGGTCGCTGTCGATCTCGGCATCGGCCATATCCTGCATTTCGCCTCCGACATCCTGCAGCGTGCCGCCGAAAAGGTGCTGGCGATCCGGCAGGTTTGGGCGGACAAGAACCCGGACGTCGTGGCGGCACTGACGCGTGCCCATGTGGCGGCTGCGGCCTTCATCGAAGCACCGGAGAACCGCGACGAGGTGACGGCCATTCTCGCCAAGCCCGAACATATCGGCGTATCGCCGGAGGTGCTGCAACGGACGCTGGATGGCAAACTGAAAATCTCGCCGGATGGCACCTGGCGCGAGAGCGAGCGTTATCTACTGGTCGGCCGCGAAAGCGCCGGGCGACCCGATCCGGCACAGGCGGCATGGCTGTATGCGCAGATGGTCCGCTGGGGCCAGACGACGATCAGCCCGGAAGCGCTGGCCACGGCAAAGGCGGTGTTCCGGCCCGATCTCTATGATGCGGCGATCGGCAAGCCGGGTGGTGGCGATGATAACGCCGGCGATCCCGTCGGGGCCTTTGCCGGGCCGGCTTTCGATCCGGCCAAGATCGAGGCGCATCTCGCGGCGTTCGAGATCGCACATCTGAAGGGGTAGGGCTTCCCGTCACACGCGGCCCCTCATCCTGAGGAGCGGCCTTTTGGGCTGCGTCTCGAAGGATGGCCGCAAGGCTCAGAGCCCGGCGAATGCATGGTTCGAGACGGCGCTGCGCGCCTCCTCACCATGAGGGTCGGCGAATAGGCGCCGCCTAATTATTGTGCGTGCAGTGCAACAAGTCCGCATCGGCTCGTCGTGCAGCACCTCCTGATTCGCTTAAGCTATTGAAATAACGACGAAATCCGAACCTTTGTGGCTGGCATGAGACTTGAATGTCTCTAATTCGCCGGCACCCGCTGATGTCTGCCGGCCATTCCAGATGGATATCCGCAGCAACGAGGCTGATCGGACCGTCCTCCATTTCAAAGCGGCCAGAAACGGTCGGGCTGATGTGGAGCGGTCTCGTCCGTCGCATTTCGTTGCCCCGCAGGAGCTTCGTCGCCGCATGAAAATCGAACCGCTCTCCATCGACTTCTCCGACGAGCAGAAGCGCTATCTCGAAGGTTTTACGACCGGCCTGCAGATCAGCCGCGTGGGCAAGGGTCTTGGCGGCGGGGGAGCTGCCAAAGGAAGCAGCGAGCCGACCGGGCCCGATGCGTCGCATATCAAGGCGCAGGATCGCACCACGGCCGCCGGCAAGAAGCTGGTCGATCAGGAAAAGTGGAAGCGCGAGGAACATCCTTTCGATGCCTATCCGCGGCTGCGCGAGCAGGCGGCCAATGATGCGCGGCCGACGCCCGCCGACAATTTCCGCTGGCGCTATTACGGCATCTTCTATGTCGGGCCGACGCAGGACTCCTATATGTCGCGCCTGCGCATTCCGAACGGGATCATGAAGCACTGGCAGTTGTCGGGCCTCGCCGATCTCAGCGACGAATTGTGCGGGCCTTTCAGCCACGTCACCACGCGCGCCAATCTGCAGGTCCGCGAGATCCCGCCGAAAAACGCGGTGCGACTGATCGAGGGAATCCAGGATCTCGGCCTGTGCTCGCGCGGCTCCGGCGCCGACAATATCCGCAATGTCACTGGCACGCCGACCGCCGGCATCGATCCGCAGGAA
The DNA here is from genome assembly GCF_058807155.1 of Tardiphaga sp. GW821-FHT12E02. Lineage (NCBI taxonomy): Bacteria > Pseudomonadati > Pseudomonadota > Alphaproteobacteria > Hyphomicrobiales > Nitrobacteraceae > Tardiphaga > Tardiphaga sp. GW821-FHT12E02. Next base: position 3,714,020 of record NZ_JBXAQK010000001.1, on the reverse strand, counting down.
CTGCTCGACACCCGGCCCTATGCGCGCGAGTGGCACTATCACATCCTCAACGATCGATCGCTCTACGGCCTGCCGCGAAAATTCAACGTCGCCTTCGACGGCGCCGGCAAGATCGCGGTGCTGGAAGACACCAATGACATCGCCTTTCAGGCCGTCGAGGTGAAGGACGGCTTTGGCGTCGCGCCAGGCGTCTGGTTCAAGCTCGGTATCGGCGGCATCACCGGCCACAGGGATTTTGCCGCCGACACCGGCATCATTGTGAAGCCGGAAGACGCGACAAGGGTGTCGGATGCCATCGTGCGCGTGTTCATCGATCTCGGTGACCGCACCAACCGGCTCAAGGCGCGGCTGAAATATGTCATCGACGGCATGGGCATGGAGAAGTTTCTCGTCCTCGTCGAGGAGAAACTCGGCGCGCCATTCACGCGCATTGCGCCGGAAGCGCTGCTGCCGCGGCCGACCTTCGATCGCACCGCGCATCTCGGCGTGCACAGGCAGAAGCAGGACGGGCTCAACTGGATCGGGGTCGTGCTGCCGCTCGGCAAGATGACGTCGGACCAGATGCGCGGCCTCGCCAGGATTGCGGCCGATCTCGGTGATGGCGATATCCGACTGACGGTGTGGCAGAACCTGCTTATCCCGGGCGTCAAGGATGAGAACGTTGCGCTGGCGATTGCGGCCATCGAGGCCATCGGCCTTGCCGTGAAGACCACGGAGATCCGTGCCGGCCTGATTGCCTGCACCGGCCGTGCCGGCTGCAAATTCGGCAATGCCGATACCAAGCGGACCGCCACCAATATCGCCGAATGGTGCGATACCCGTGTCGAGGTGGATACGCCGATCAACATCCATCTCACCGGCTGCCACCACTCCTGCGCGCAGCATTATATCAGCGATATCGGCATGATCGGCGCGCGCGTCCAGTTCGAGGACAGCGACGACGCCGTCGATGGTTTTCACATCTTCACCGGCGGCGGTTTCGGGCCGCAGGCCGATGTGGGGCAGGAGCTCTATCAGAACGTCAAATCCGAAGACGCACCGGCCGTCGTGGAAAAGCTGCTGAAAGCCTATCTCGCGAACCGGGCCTCGTCGGATGAAACCTTCCTCACATTCTCGCGCCGCCATGACGCAGCCGCGCTGCGCAAGCTCGCTGACGAGGTCTCAGCATGAACCAGATGGTGACACCTCCCAAACTCGACATCATCCCGTCCTCGGCGCCGTTCTCGGAAGCACAGCGCTCGTGGCTGAATGGCTTCTTTGCCGGCCTGTTGTCCGACGCTCCGGCAACGCCGCTGTCAGCGGATCAGGGCGCCGCGATCATGGAAGAGGACGACGGCGCGCCGTGGCATGACCAGACCATGCCCATCGGCGACCGCATGAAACTCGCCGAAGGCAAGGCCGTCCGCCGCAAGATGATGGCGGCGATGGCACAGCAGGACTGCGGCCAGTGCGGCTATAACTGCAACGACTATTCCGACGCCATCGCCAGCAAGGCCGAGCCGCGCCTTAATCTCTGCGTCCCCGGCGGCAAGGAAACCGCGCGGATGCTGAAGTCGCTCTATGAAGAGCTCGACAAGGCGCCCGCGGCGGGCGGTGCCGCGCCGGTGGCGAAGCCGGCCGAGCCGGTTGAGGCTGCAGCGCCCGATCCATCCACGCTCGGCCGCTCGCGCGACAATCCGGCACCGGCCATCTTCCTCGGCCGACGCCTGCTCAATGGCGCGGGCTCGGAGAAGGAAACCTGGCATATCGATTTCGATCTGTCCGGCTGCGGGCTCGATTACGTGGTCGGCGACAGTTTTGGCATTTTCGCCAGCAACGATCTCGGCCATGTCGACCAGATCATTGCCCTTCTCGGCGCTTCACACACGACTGAGGTTCGCGGCAAGACGCTGCGCGAGGTGCTGCAGCACGACGTCTCGCTGGCGCCGGCTCCGGACAGCCTGTTCGAACTGATCTCCTATCTTACCGGCGGCGCCCATCGCGCCAAGGCGCGCGCGCTGGCGCAGGGCGAGGATCCCGATGGTGATGCCGCGACGCTGGACGTGATGGCGGCGTTGCAGAAGTTTCCGAGTGTGCGTCCGCATCCGGAAGCCTTCATCGAGGCCCTGGAGCCGCTGCAGCCGCGGCTTTACTCGATCTCATCCTCGCATAACGCAACACCGGGAAAACTGTCGCTCACCGTCGATGCGGTCCGTTACGTGATCGGCAAGCGCAAGCGGCATGGCCTGGCCTCCAGCTTTCTCGCTGACCGCATCAAGCCGGGTGACGAACTGAAGGTCTATGTGCAGAAGGCCCACGGCTTTGCGCTGCCCGAGGATCCGGAGACCCCGATCATCATGGTCGGGCCGGGCACCGGCATCGCGCCGTTCCGTGCCTTCCTGCATGACCGGAAGGCGGTCAATGCACCGGGCAAGAACTGGCTGTTCTTCGGCCATCAGCGCAGTGCCTCGGATTTCTTCTATGCCGATGAACTCAACGGCATGAAGAATGACGGATTTCTCACGCGCCTGTCGCTTGCGTGGTCGCGCGACACCGGCGAGAAATTCTACGTGCAGGATCGCATGCGCGAGGTCGGGCGCGATCTGTGGACGTGGCTCGCCGAAGGCGCCCATGTCTATGTCTGCGGCGATGCCAAGCGCATGGCCAAGGACGTCGAGCGCGCGCTCGTCGATGTCACCGCGCAGCATGGTGCACGATCGATCGACGAAGCCGTGACATTTGTCAGCGAGCTGAAGAAGAAGGGGCGCTTCCAGCTCGACGTGTATTGATCGTCGTCCCCGCGCAGGCGGGGACCCATACACGCGGACGGACTAAAGTAAGCTCAGGCAGGTGTGGCTCAGCCCCCGATAGATCCTCTGCTTCGGAGGCTATGGGTCCCCGCCTGCGCGGGGACGACCTCTGAAATTAAATGTCTGTCAGCTCCCGACTGCAGAGAATGGCTGTATCGCGATCGCTGTAGCGCACTCCTTAAATGGCGATCTCTGGAGATAATCTCTCCAAGTCCCGCGACATTCAAAATTCCATTTCATTGACCCCGCGCCTTGCGCCGCGTCATCCTGACACCATCAACAAAGCCGGTGCGGGAGTCGCGAGACGCCCGTGCCGTCATCCTTTCAGCTCTTTCACCATCGCATCAGCGCGAGCTGCAACGTCATGCGTTGCGCTCAGGGGCCGTGCTGTGCCTTTCGCCAAGCAGGAGACGACATGTCCGACGATGACCACAAACGCGCCGCCGTGATGAACCGCCGTGCGCTGCTCGGCGCAGGCGCTGCAGCCGCATTCGCGGCACCTCTGGGCGCCTGGGGCGCCGCGCAGGCGTTTCCGTTCAAGCCAATCTCGCCGATCGATTTCTCCGAATTCCCGATCTGCAAGGCATCGTCCGATACGCCGGCGCTCACCGGCGCGCCGCGGAAGCTGAAGCTGTCATGGAATGCCGGCGCGGTCTGCCTTGCACCTCTGGCGGTTGCCATCGAACACGGTTTCTTTGCCAAGCAGAATCTCGATGTCGACCTCGTCAATTACAGCGGCTCCACCGATCAGCTGCTGGAAGCGATCGCCACCGGCAAGTCCGATGCGGGTGTCGGCATGGCGCTGCGCTGGCTCAAGCCGTTGGAGCAGGGCTTTGACGTCAAGATCGTCGCCGGCACCCATGGCGGCTGCCTGCGCGCCTTTGTGCCGGCCAAATCCGACATCAAGGGTGTTGCCGACTTCAAGGGCAAGGTGATCGCGGTCGGCGACATGGCCGGTCCGGACAAGAACTTCTTCGCCGTGCAGCTGGCCAAGATCGGGCTGGACCCGGACAAGGATGTCGAATTCCGTCAATTCCCCGGCAATCTCGTGCAGCTGGCCGTGCAGAAGGGCGAGGCGCAGGTCGGTCTCGCCTCCGATCCGCTGGCCTATCTCTGGCTCAAGGATGGTGAGTTCAAGGAGGTCGGCTCCAATCTCGATGGTCCCTATCGCGACATCAGCTGCTGCATCGTCGGCGTCCGCGGCAGCCTGATCCGGCAGGAGCCGCTGGTCGCGCGGGCGCTGACGCAGTCGCTGCTCGATGCCGCGATGTTCGCCTCGCAGAATCCGGACAAGGCGGCAAAGGCGTTCCAGCCTTATGCGCCGAAGGCAGCGACGCCCGACGATCTGCTGGCGATGGTGAAGTATCACACCCATCACCACCATCCGGTCGGCGATCAGCTCAAGCGCGAGCTGAAGACCTATGCGGACGAGCTGAAGACGGTCTCTGTCTTCAAACCGAACACCGACACCGCCAAATTCGCGGAGCGCATCTATGCCGACGTATTCCGCGTCTGATATCGCGCCGGTCAGCGCGGACCGCGAAAGCCTTGCGATTGCGGGCGATGGCGGCCTGACATTCACAGACAGGCTCCGGCCGACATGGTCGGGCGTCGGGGCAGGGCTCGCCTGGCTGGCTTTCGGTTATGCAAGCCTGCATTGGCCCGATATCGGCGACTGGTCGCGCACCGAAGCGGTCGCCTATGTGGCCTTCGCCGTCGCTACCTTGATCGTGGTCGCGACGACGGCACATGCGGCACTCGGGAAGTTCGGCGAGGGTGTGCAGAAGCGCGCCCCCTGGCTGCTTGCGCTTGGTGTGTTCCTGACCTTGTGGGAGCTCGCCACCGCCAAATTCGGCTGGCTGCCGCTGCCGTTCTTCCCGCCGCCGCAGTCGATCGTCGAGGTCTATACCGACGACGCGCCAAAGCTGCTCGACAGCGTGCTCGCTTCGGTGAAGCTGCAGCTCGGCGGTTACTTCATCGGCGCTGTCGTCGGTTTCCTCACCGGCGTCTCGATCGGCTGGTCGCGGCTTGCCGGCTACTGGGTGCATCCGATCCTGCGCTTCATCGGTCCGCTGCCGGCGACAGCCTGGCTGCCGATCGCCTTCTTCACCTTTCCATCGAGCTGGAGCGCATCGACCTTCCTGATCGCGCTTGCGACGGGATTCCCGGTGACCGTGCTCACATGGTCTGGCGTTGCCAGCGTCAGCCCTGCCTATTACGACGTCGCACGTACGCTCGGTGCCAAACCGTCCTTCCTCGTCACCAAAGTGGCGATCCCCGCAGCGTTGCCGCATGTTTTCGTCGGCTTGTTCATGGGGCTCGGCGCATCATTCGCCGTGCTGGTCGTCGCCGAAATGATCGGCGTCAAGGCAGGGCTCGGCTGGTATCTGCAATGGGCGCAGGGATGGGCCTCCTACAACAACATGTATGCGGCCCTGATCGTGATGTCGCTGCTTTGCTCCGGCGCGATCACACTGTTGTTTCGCGTTCGCGATCGCCTGCTCGTCTGGCAGAAGGGGGTGGTGAAATGGTAGCCGCTGCAAAAGCATTCCAGCCCGAACCGACGGGTGCGTCGCTCGACATCGAGAATGTCAGCCACGCTTTCGATATCGACGGCGCCGCACTGCCGGTGCTCGACGATGTGAGCATCAGGGTCGCGCCCGGCGAGTTCGTGGCGTTACTTGGCCCGTCCGGCTGCGGCAAGTCCACGTTGCTGCGGCTTGTCGCCGGCCTCGAGCCGCCGCGCGCCGGCACGCTGGCCGAGGATGGCGTCGCCATCACCGGGCCCTTTCCGTCGCGTGTGGTCGTGTTTCAGGATCCGACGCTGTTTCCCTGGCGCACGGTCTGGGACAATGTCGCGCTCGGTCTGGAGGCGCAGGGCCTGTTGAAGACGCAGCGCCACCGCGTCGATGCAGCCATCGATCTCGTCGGTCTCGGCGGCTTCGCCAAGGCCTATCCGCACCAGTTGTCCGGCGGCATGGCGCAGCGGGTTGCGCTGGCACGCGCGCTGGTCAATGACCCGCGCATTCTCATCCTCGACGAGCCGCTCGGCAAACTCGATTCGCTGACACGGATCACCATGCAGTCCGAACTCGTTTCGCTGTGGCAGCGCAACGGTTTCACCGGGCTCCTGGTGACGCATGACGTGGAAGAAGCACTGTTTCTCGCCAATCGTGTGATCGTGTTCAGCGATCGTCCGGCGCAAGTGAAGGCGGACATCACCGTCGATCGCCCATATCCGCGCCACCGCGGCGATCCGCATCTGGCGGAGCTCCGGCGCGAGATCCTTGGTTTGCTCGGCCTCGACGCGACCTGGTGACCTCAATGGATGGCAGCGTGTAGCTCCGCTGCCATTTCCAGTGCCGGCTGCAGAGGCAAGGCATGTTTGTTGCATACACCTTGGGTGACCTGTCCGTGCAGCCCGAGGAAGTACCATGCGCACCAGCCGACGAGATTTCATCCGCCTGACGGCGAGCGCCGTTGCTCTATCGACGACCAGCATCAGTGCATTCGCCGCCGATCGTACGGTCAAGATCGGCACGCTGAAGCTCATTCACGGCGTGACCCCGTATTTCTATGAGAAATTCGCGCCGGCCGGCGTCAAGTTCGAGGTCATCCCGTTCGAGACGCCGACCGATGGCAAGAACGCGGTCGCGACAGGCACGGTCGATTTCGGCATTTTCGGCTTCGCGGCTGCGACGCTTGGCGGCGCTAATGGCGAGCCCATCGTGGTGATCGCGGCTGCCTGCAATCGCGGCATGGCCGTGGTCGCCAAGAAGGATTCCGGCATCAATGCGATCAAGGACCTGAAAGGCAAGAAGGTCGCCATCCTGCCCGGCTCGACCCAGGAGGTGGTGATCCTCGACCGGCTGGCCGCCGAAGGAATGACCGTCAAGGATGTCGAGGCTGTCAGGCTCTCCTTCAGCGACATGGCGCCCGCGCTTGCACGTGGCGATATCGACGCCTATGTGGGCGCCGAGCCCGGGCCGGGCATCAGCCTCGCAAATGGCGTCGGCCAGATCGTCGAATATCCCTATACGACACCGACCGGCTCGCTGAACATGGTGCTGACCACGCGCCGGGAGCTGATCGAGAAGGACCCGGAACTCATCAAGGCGCTGCTGAAGACCCATCGCGCCGCCAGCGAATACGCCATGAAGGACCGCGAGGCGTTCATCGCCATCGCGATGCAGAAGCTCGGCCAGCAGAAGCCGTCGATCGAGAAGGCTGCGCCGAATGTCGAACTGACCTGGAACATCGACGACCAGTTCATGAAGCAGGCTGAATATTACGGCAGCCAGATGCTGGCCAAGAAGCAGATCCGCCAGCAGCCGGACTACAAGACCTTCATCGATGCGAGCTTCGTCAAGGCGCTGGCGGCCACGTGAGCGCATCGTGAGCTTGCAATCGACGACGACCACCGCGCCCGAGCGTATCGATCTCGTACAAACGGGAGATTTGCCGGTCGCCGTGACCAGGCCGGGCGGCGAGGCGCTGCGGCGGATGCGCATCGTCGCGCTCGGCCTGATCGTGCCGGCGCTCCTGTTGCTGGTCTGGCACGTGATGGTGCGCTGGACCGGCACGCGGCTGGTGCCGCCGCCATCCGGCGTTGCCATCATGATGTGGGATTTCGCCTTTGGCGGCATTTATGACGACGCCTACAGCGCGAGCCTGCCGATCCATTTCTGGAAGAGCGTGCAGCGAGTCTATGGCGGCTTCCTGTGTGCGGCCGTGGTCGGCATTCCACTCGGTCTGATGATCGGCCGCATGCCTCTGCTCCGCTCGCTGCTCGATCCCACGCTGTCACTGCTGCGACCGATCCCGGTGACGGCGTGGCTGCCGTTGTCGATGATCTTTTTCGGCCTCGGTCCGCGGGCGGCGATCTTCCTCGTCTTCCTTGGCGCGTTCTTTCCGATCCTGCTCAACACCGTCTTCGGCGTACGATCCGTCGATGTCCGATTGTTCGAGGCAGCCGAGATGCTGGGTTGCAGCGGCGCACAGCAATTTCGCTCGGTCGTGCTGCCGGCGGCGCTGCCGAGCATCTTCAACGGCCTGCGCCTCGGCGCCGGTTTTGCGTGGATCCTCATCGTGGTCGGCGAGATGACCGGCGTGCCCGAAGGGCTTGGTGCCGTGATCATGGATGGCCGCACCCTGTCGCGCACCGATCTCGTGATCACCGGCATGATCATCATCGGCATCACTGGTTTTCTGTCGGATCGGATCCTGCTGATGCTCAGCAACTACTTCCTGCGCTGGAGCCCGCAGCACCATGCTTGATCACCCCACCAGTGCGGCGCCGCCAATCCTCGAGATCGACGGTGTACAGAAATTCTATCACGCCTCGAACGGTCCGGTTGAAGCCCTGCGCGGCGTCAGTCTGAGTATCCGCAAGGGTGAGTTCGTCTGCCTGCTCGGCGCCTCCGGTTGCGGCAAATCCACATTGCTGCGTATCGTCGCCGGTTTCGAGAAGGCCACGCAGGGCTCGGTGACGATGTATGGCTTTCCGGTCGAAAAGCCGGGTCCCGAGCGCGGCATGGTGTTTCAGGACTATGCGCTGTTTCCCTGGCTCACGGTGCGCGACAATATCGGTTTCGGTCCAACGCATCGCCGCGTGGCCTCGAAAGTCGTGCGGGAGATCACCGACAAATTCATGGCCATGGTCGGGCTGACCGCATTTGCCGATCGTTATCCGCATCAGCTGTCCGGCGGCATGAAACAGCGCGTCGCGATTGCGCGTGTGCTCAGCAATGACACCGACGTGTTGCTGATGGACGAGCCGTTTGGCGCGCTCGACGCGCTGACCCGGAGCAAATTGCAGGAGGAGCTGGTCGAGATCTGGCGCACCACCGGACTGACCGTGATCTTCGTCACGCATTCGGTGGAGGAGGCGGTGATGCTGGCCGATCGGGTGATCGTGATGTCGGCCGGGCCTGGCCGGATCGATTGTGAGATCGACATCGACCTGCCGCGACCGCGGGACGTGGCCTCGCCGGAGTTCAACACCCTGCGGCGCGAGGTGACACAGAAGCTGACCAGTCATATCGCCGGTAGCCGCGATACGGCTGCGGACTCCTGAGTCGGTCCCCAAAGAGCCCGGAATGAAATTCTCCCGCCGTGATACGAAGTAGAATTTTTGACCTGCAGGTCCGACGCGCATCAGGCCCGCTGTCGTTATTTCCCGTCACCGCTTGTAACCCCTGCCGAACGGCATTCTCTAAGGTCAGAGAAGCCGAAGGCAGTACGATATGGACGCGGTTCCCAGCATTATCGACAGGGTTAAATTGCTCACCTCCGGCTTCGCCGAACGAGCACCTGTGCATGACCGGACAGCGAGTTTCCCGTTCGAAAATTTTCGCGACCTTGCCGATTCCGGGCTGCTGACCTTCCCTGTGGCGCGCAAATTCGGCGGGGGCGGTGCTTCGATCAGCGACGCGGCACGCGTGGTCGGACTTGTCGGGCAGGCCGACCCCGCGACGGCACTGGTGCTGATCATGCACTACATGCACCATCTGGTGATTGCACGCGGCAGTCCGTGGCCGGAGCATCTGATACGCCGCATCGTGCCGGATATCGGAGAGGTCGCGCTGATCAACACATTGCGCGTCGAGCCCGATCTGGGCTCGCCGTCGCGCGGCGGGCTGCCGGCCACTGTGGCCCGTCAAACTGCAGACGGCTGGCGTCTGACCGGCCGCAAGATCTATTCGACGGGATCGCCGATCCTGAAATGGTACAGCGTCCTCGCCAAGACCGATGACGCGGATCCGCAAGTCGGTCTGTTCCTGGTGCCCGCAGGGCTGCCGGGTATCTCGATCGTCGAGACCTGGGATCATCTCGGCCTCCGCGCAAGCGGCAGCCATGACGTCATCTTCGCCGACGTGCTGATCCCGCACGACCATGTCATCGAGCTGCGTGTGCCCGCGGACTGGCGCAAGCCCGATGTCCTGCAGGCGACGATCCAGGCCGCGCTGCTCGGCGCGCTCTATGACGGCGTGGCGCGCGCGGCGCGTGACTGGCTGCTGGACTTTCTGAAATCACGGGTGCCGTCGAGCCTGGGTGCGCCGCTGGCGACCTTGCCGCGGGCCCAGGAGATCGTCGGCGGTATCGAGGCCAGGCTCGCCATCAATGCGCGTCTTATCCGCGGCCTGGCTGCCGATATCGATCGTGACGGCGACCTCGATCCCGTCGAGGCGAATATCATCAAGATGACCGTGACCAACAATGCCGTGGCGGCGGTCGAGGATGCGCTGTCCTTGACCAGCAATCACGGCCTCAGCCGCGCCAATCCCCTGGAGCGGCATTATCGCGACGTCCTGTGCGGTCGCGTGCACACGCCGCAGGACGACAGCATCCGCACCATCGCAGGCCGCCGCGCGCTCGCGCTCTGACAATCACTATCCGACATTGGAGAGACACATGTCCGTCGAATTCATCGGCTTCATCACCAACAACGACGCATCCGAAACCCGCGTGCGCTCCGGCCCGATCCTCGATCCCGCTTATATCGAGACGGTGGCCAAGGCCCATGAGCTCGCCGGTTTCGACCGTGCTCTGCTCGCTTTCCATTCGACCACGCCGGACGGTCTGCAGGTCGCGCAGCACGCGCTTGGTGTCACCGAGAAGCTGAAGGTGATGATCGCACAGCGTCCGGGATTCACCGCCCCGACGGTGCTGGCGCGCCAGCTGGCAACCATCGAGAATTTCCATCACGGCCGTGTCTCGCTGCATGTCATCACCGGCGGCAATGCCAAGGAGCTGCGGCAGGACGGCAATACGCTGGATGACAAGGACGAGCGCTATGCCCGCACCGGCGAATGGCTGGACATCATCAAGCAGGAATGGACCAGCGAGAAGCCGTTCGATTATCACGGCAAGTATTACCAGGTCGAAGGCGGCTTTTCGCAGGTGAAGCCGACGGTGCCGATCCATGTCTTCGTCGGCGGTGCGTCCGATGCGGCCATCGACGTGTCCGGCAAGCATGCTGACACGTTTGCACTGTGGGGCGAGTCCTACGCCCAGGTGCGCGACGTCACCGGTCGCGTACGGGCCGCCGCTGCGAAATATGGCCGCCCGGCGCCGCGCTTCAGCCTCTCGGTGCGCCCGATCATTGCCGAGACTGAGGAGAAGGCGTGGGCCAAGGCCGACGACATCCTCGCCCGTGCGACCGCCCTGCAGGACAAGACCGGCTATCGCAAGCCGGCCGATGGTCATGCAACCGCCGGCGCGAAACGTCTGCTGGCACTGGCAGAGCAGGGCACGCGCATCGACAAGCGGCTGTGGACCGAGATGGCGGCGCTGACCGGCGCCAACAGCAATACCACCGCGCTGGTCGGTACGCCCGAGCAGGTCGCTGAAGTCTTCGCCGACTACCACGATCTCGGTGTCAGTCATTTCCTGATCCGTGGCTTCGATCCGCTCATCGACGCCATCGACTATGGGCGTGAACTGATCCCGGCGACGCGGGCGCTGATCGCTGCGCGCGTTGCGGACAAGGGAGTTGTTGCAGCATGAGACGGCTTGTCATTGCTGCCGGTCTGCTCTTCGCGGCCTTCGCCGGGGCGGCCCATGCCGAGACGACGCTGATCGTCGGGGACCAGAAGGGCAATGCGCGTGCGGTGATGGAAGCATCCGGCGTGCTGAAGGATGTCCCTTACAAGATTGAATGGAAGGAGTTTGCTGCCGCGGCGCCGTTGCTCGAGGCACTTGGTGCCGGCGCGCTCGACAGCGGGCTGGTGGGCGATGCGCCCTTTACGTTTGCGGCAGCCGCCAATGTGCCGGTCAAGGCCATTGCCGCGATCCGGCAGACCGGCGACGGGCTCGCCGTGCTGGTGCCGAAGGATTCCACGATCAAGAGCTTTGACGATCTGAAGGGCAAGAAGATCGCCACCGGCCGCGGCTCGATCGGGCACCAGCTCATTCTCGCCGCACTGGAGAGCAAGGGCTGGACCACCAGCGATATCCAGCTCGTCTTCCTGGCGCCGTCCGATGCCAAGGTAGCCTATACCCGAGGTTCCGTGGATGCATGGTCGACCTGGGAGCCCTATGTCAGCCAGGAAGAAGTGCTGTTCCAGTCGCGCGTCGTACTCAATGCCGAAGGTCTGACATCAGGCCTCAGCTTTGTCGTGGCGACGCCGAATGCGATCCGCGACAAGCACGCCGAGCTCGAGGACTATCTCCGCCGTCTCACCGCGGCCCGCGCCTGGGCGCTGAAGAATGCGGATGCCTATGCGCAGACCTGGGGCAAGCTGATGAATGTGGCGCCCTCGGTGCCGCTGAACTGGCTGAACCGCGCCCAGATCAAAATCGCACCGGTCGATGATGGCGTTGTCGCCGATGAACAGAAGACGATTGATCTGTATTTGCGCTCAGGCCTGATCAAGCAGAAGCTCGACGCCAATGCGCTGGTGGATCGGACGTTCAACGATGCGATCGGGAAGGGCGCTGGGCTGTAAGCTTCGACGATCGCCACAGTTGTCGTCACCCGGCTTGACCGGGTGACCCAGTACACGCTTCTGCTTGCGAGTTTACTGGATCGCCCGGTCAAGCCGGGGCGAAGACAGTCGATGTTGCAACGCCCCACACATCCGTAAATCCACGTATTCCCGCTCCTCATCACCCGGCACAGGATCACCGCCAAACGGAGATCCTGCATCATGCATCACGGCGACATCTCATCGAGCAAGGACGCGGTCGGCGTGGCCGTGGTGAACTACAAGATGCCGCGGCTGCACACCAAGGCCGAGGTTCTCGCCAACGCGCAGAAGATCGCCGACATGATCGTCGGCATGAAGCAGGGCCTGCCGGGCATGGACCTGGTGATCTTCCCGGAATATTCGACGCAGGGCATCATGTACGACTCCGAGGAGATGTACGCGACGGCGTCGCAGGTGCCCGGCGAGGAGACCGACATTTTCGCCGCGGCGTGCCGCAAGGCGAAGGTCTGGGGCGTATTCTCGCTGACGGGCGAGCGCCATGAACAGCATCCGCACAAGGCGCCCTACAACACGCTGATCCTGATGAACGACAAGGGCGAGATCGTTCAGAAGTATCGCAAGATCATGCCATGGGTGCCGATCGAGGGCTGGTATCCCGGCAATTGCACATACGTGTCCGAAGGCCCAAAGGGCCTGAAAGTGTCGCTGATTATCTGCGATGACGGCAACTATCCCGAGATCTGGCGCGACTGCGCGATGAAAGGCGCCGAACTGATCGTGCGCTGCCAGGGCTACATGTATCCGGCCAAGGATCAGCAGGTGCTGATGGCGAAGGCGATGGCATGGGCCAACAACACATATGTGGCGGTCGCCAACGCATCAGGATTCGACGGCGTCTACTCGTATTTCGGTCATTCGGCGATCATCGGCTTCGACGGCCGTACCCTCGGCGAATGCGGCGAAGAAGATTACGGCATCCAGTATGCGGTCCTGTCGAAATCGCTGATCCGAGATGCGCGCCGCACCGGGCAATCTGAGAACCATCTCTTCAAGCTGCTGCATCGCGGCTATACCGGCACCATCAATTCCGGCGAAAGCAACAAGGGCGTCGCGGCCTGTCCGTTCGATTTCTATGCGACTTGGGTCAATAATCCAGATCAGGCCCGCGAGAATGTCGAAGCGATCACGCGGCGGACTGTGGGCGTCGAGGAATGCCCGATCGAAGGCCTGCCGCATGAGGGGATGCTGAACGATCGGTGAGGGAAGGCGGTTCTTCCACACTCAGCCCTCATCCTGAGGAGCGGTCGGTTTCGACCGCGTCTCGAAGGATGGCCGCAAGCTCAAGCCAGGCCATTCATGGTTCGAGACGGCGCCGAAGAAGCGCCTCCTCGCCATGAGAACGGAGAGCAATACGTGGACTACAGCACCGTCTTGAACGGCGTCACATCGATCCCCGCGGCCTGCAATCCGGCCCGTACCTGGCGGCCGATCTCCACCGCGCCATGGGTGTCGCCATGGATACACACCGTGTCCATTTTCATCTTGATGACCTTGCCGGTGATCGAGATCACTTCACCCGTCTGCGCCATCTTCACCACGCGATCCGCGACCAATTTGGGATCATGCAGCACCGCGCCTTCCTTCTTGCGCGAGACGAGATTGCCATTGTCCTCATAGGCGCGGTCGGCAAACACCTCATGCGCCAGCGGCAAGCCGGCGGCTTCACCGGCAGTCACCAGCTTTGAATTCGCCAAGACCACGAAGGTCAGGTTGCGATCCACCGCCTTGATCCCGGCCGCAATGGCGCGAGCGGTCATGTCATCCTCGCAGGCGACGTTGGAAATCGCGCCATGCGCCTTCACATGGGTGACCTTGTAACCTTCCATGGCGGCAATGCCCTGCAAGGCGCCGATCTGATAGGCGATCAGGTTCTCGATCTCCAGCGCAGTGAGGCCGACGATGGGACGGCGACCGAAGCCGTGCAGATCGCGATAGCCGGGATGCGCGCCAATCTTCACACCGCGCGCCTTGGCAAGTTGCACGGTCTTGCGCATCACATCGGCATCGCCGGCGTGATAGCCGCAGGCGATGTTCACCGATGTCGCGAGATCGATCATCGCGGCATCGTTGCCCATCTCCCACATGCCAAAGCTTTCGCCGAGGTCGCAATTGAGATCGATGGTCATGATGGGCTCTCCCGGTCGGTTAGGTGTTCACCGTGGCAACCTGCCACGTCGCGTCATTGATGGCGTCGATGGCGGTGCCGGCGACATTGGCGTTCAGCAGCGCCTTGATGTCCAGCATCAGGACGTTGGAATCATGGACGCGGCCGGGCAGGCTCTGCAGCAAGTCTGCATAGGCGCGATACGCCGCCTGCGCCTCGGCCATGGTGATGGCTTTGAAGCGGAACGGCATGCCGGGCTGGGTCTGGCCGAAGCGACCGAGGTCGGCGGATATCACCGTCGCAATTTTTGGATAGCCGCCGGATGTGCCGCGATCCGGCATCAGCACGATGGGCTGGCCGTTGCCAGGCACCTGGATCGAGCCATTCACGGTGCCGTCGGAGACGATATTGTGGCCGTGCAGATGCTTGATCACGGGCCCTTCGAGCCGGTAGCCCATGCGGTCGCTGGTGGCGGAGATCTTCCAGTCGCTGTTGAGGAAAAGGTCCTTGCCGTCGGCGAACTCGTCATCCTGCGGGCCGAGCACGACACGGATCGGGCCCTCGACAGGCGCAGGAAGATCGATGCGTTTCTCGGTCGCAGCACTTGCTGTCGCCACCAGCAATTCATCGCCGGCCTGCAGCGGGCGCGGATAGGGGCTGCCGAGACCGGCGCGGGCGTTGACGGCAAGGCTGCCGAACATCGGCTCTCCACGCACGCCGCCCTCGATGGCGAGATAGCCGAATGTGCCAGAGCGGGCGACGCCGATATTGATGCTCTCACCATCGGCGAGCGTAACCGTGGTATTCACGATGACTTGCGTGCCTGCGACGTCGGCTGGGCGCAGGGCGCCGCTCAACGCGACGCGAACCGCGCCACCTTTGGCGGTGAAGATCGAATTCAGCGGACCGAGTTCGATGGTCGCCGCAAAGAGCGAATTGCCGAGCAACGCATTGGCAGCAGCCATCGCGAGACGATCGACGGCGCCAGACGGCACAAGGCCGTAGCGCTGCGCGCCAAAGCGGCCGATATCCTGCACCGACGTGCCGGGGCTGACGGAAGCGATGATCAGCTTGCTCATGACGGGATCAACTCGGCCACGAATTCTCCCGCGTCCGCTGCGCGATCCTGCTCCTTGAACGTCTGCTCATCGACGGCAGCGAAAGTGATGGCATCGCCGGGTTCGAGCAGGAAGGTCGGATCGCGGCCGAGCTGATAGGTGCGCACGGCGGTGCGGCCGAGCAGGTGCCAGCCGCTCGGGCCGGCGAGGCATTGCACGCCGGTCTGGATGCCGCCGATGGAGATCGTACCGGCCGGCGTCAGCAGCCGCGGATTCTGTCTCCGTCCCATCTGCATGTCGCTGGGCAAGCCGGAGAGATAAGACCAGCCGGGCGTGAAGCCGATCATCGCGACCTTGTAGTCGCCGGCCACATGGCGCGACACGACTTCGTCAGGCGTGATGCTCAGCGCCTTGGCGACGTCTTCCAGATCGATCCCGTTCTCGCCACCATAAGCCACAGGAATACGCCATCGACGCGCGGCCTTGGCTTCAGGCAATGGCTTGAGCGCCAGTTGTGTCAGCGTCTCGCCGAGTGCTTCAAAATCGATCTGCAGCGGATCGTAATGCACCAGCAGCGACCGATAGGTCGGGACGGTTTCGGTGACGGCCGGCAGCGCCTCTGCCGCCACGAGCTTGTCCAGCGCCAGCACGCGACGATTGGCGTCCTCGTCGATGGTGCGGCTGAATTCGACAGTGATGGCGGCATCGCCGGATGGCAGGATGCGGGGCGGGGAGAGAACTGCGGCCATGGCGTCTCACGTCGGTCAAGAACACGCTTTGCATAGCGCGTTTTGCCGGCGAGTGGAATTCGCGATTTTGAAATAGCCGTGCATCTTCAATAAATTAATACACATGGTGGCGATAAGCTGCAGTGATCGCAATGCATTTTCTTGCGGCAGGCCACGCGTGCGACGGCGCCCCTTGACGCCGTGGCATTCCACCGCAAGATGCGCCGCCTGATAACCCCCTGACGGAAAGCTCCGCGCATGTCCCTGTCTCCCGAAGTCATTGCCACCCTGTCCAAGATCTCCACCGCCACCATCACCACGGTGTTGCTGAAGAAAGGGCTGCGTAATGTCTGGGTCCGCGGCGCCAAGCCGTTGCGTCCGGGCCTGCCGCGGCTCGTCGGGCCTGCTTTCACGCTGCGCTTCGTGCCGGCCCGTGAAGACCTTGCCACGCCGGAATCCTGGTCGTCGCCAATCTCGACCCGCACCGCCATCGAGGCGATGCCGGAAGGCTGCATCGCTGTGGTCGATGCCATGGGCATCACCGACGCCGGAATCTTCGGCGACATCCTGTGCGCGCGCATGCAGAAGCGCGGCGTTGCGGCGCTGGTCAGCGACGGCGTGGTGCGTGACGTCGAAGGCGTGCTCGGCACCAATCTGCCCGTGTGGTGCGACGGCTTTGCGGCACCGGCTTCGGTGACTGGCCTGACCTTTGTCGGCTGGGGTGAACCGATCGGCTGCGGCAGCGTTGCCATTTTCCCGGACGATATCATCGTCGCCGATCAGGATGGTGCAGTTGTGATTCCGAAAGCGTTCCTCGATCACGTTCTCGCCGAAGGCGAAGAGCAGGAGCGCATGGAAGCCTGGATCGTCAATGAGGTGAACAACGGCGCTTCGCTGCCGGGCCTCTATCCGATGAATGCCGAGACCAAGGCGCGCTACGCCGCGTCGAAGAAGTAAGACTAAGACGATGTCACCCTCATCCTGAGGAGCGGCCGCAGGCCGCGTCTCGAAGGATGCAGATACGATGAACATCTCATGGTTCGAGACGGCGCGTTGCGCCTCCTCACCATGAGGAGCAGAGAGAGAGAGACCGTGCCATGAAGCTTTTCCCTGCAGGTTCGCGTCCGACCAAACGGGCGCCGGAAGAGTATTTTACGGGCACGGTCTGGCAGGATCCGGTCGTCGTTGCCGAAGCGCCGGCGCGGCTTGTGACGTTCCGCGTGAGTTTTGAGCCAGGCGCGCGCACGGCCTGGCACACGCATCCGTTCGGCCAGACGTTGTATGTGACGGACGGTGTCGGCCGGTTTCAGACGGAAGGTCAGGCGATCGTCGAGATCAAGCCGGGCGATACCGTCTGGATTCCTCCGGGTGAGAAACATTGGCATGGTGCTGCGCCGGAAACCGGCATGGTCCACATCGCCATGCAGGAATCGCAGGATGGCAAGACAGCGGACTGGATGGAGAAGGTGACCGACGAGCAGTATGGCAAGGCTGTCGGTTGAATCGGCACATTTGTAACTGAACTGTCGCCACCCGCGAAAGCGGGTGGCCCAGTAAACTAGGATGGCGTGTTGATATTGCTGTCAGTGTCTACTGGATCGCCCGGTCAAGGCGGACGAAGACAGCGGAGTTAATTTACCCGCGTCCAGGTCTGACCACCGCAGAACATGCCGCCGAAGGCGCAACCCTGCACGCGCAGCGAATCATTGCCGTTCAACGCGATGGTCGAGTCATAGGTGCTGCGGCTTTTCGGATCGTAGATCTTTCCGGCCCATTTGTTGTCGCCCGGCTTCATATTGATCAGGATCTTTTCGCCATTGGCCTCGGTCTTCTTGTCCATGGCATAGCCGCAGATGTCGTTGCCGCAGGCTTCGATGCGGATCTTGCCTTCGTTCTTCTCGGTCATCCAGATCCCGAGCGGCGAGGCGGCGGCCGCGGCCGTCGGTGCCGGTTTCACGGCAGAATCGGCGGCAGGCGCATTTGCAACCACGGTCGATTGCGCGGGCTTTGCAGGCTCTGCTGCGGCAGGCGTGCTGCTCGGTGCTGCGGCTGATGGCGCCGGCGGCGTGGCAGTCGTCGCTGGCGCCGCAGGAGCGGCTGCGACAGGCGCAGGTGCTGGTTGCGCAGGCTGGGCTGTGGTCGATGGCGGGGCGGGTCGCACGCGCTCCTCTCGGGGGGATGGCGCCGTGTTGCTCTCGCGGTTGTCGCGGTCACGATCGCGGCGAACGCGCTTGGTGTTGTATTCGAACACACCGGGGATCGAGACCGACACGCAGTCAGCAGAACTGCAATCCTTCGGTGCGTCGATGGTGACGGTCTGGCCGCCGATATCAAAGGAGTAGGTGTCGGCAGCCTGTGCTGTCGTTGTGGCCAGCAGGATGGCGGCAATGGCGGCGAAGCGCGTCATGATGGTCCCCTGAACGTTTGCGCATCCGGTTCCGATCCATGAGCTGCGTCTCGCCTCCAGAGCGCAGATCTCACCGAAACCGTTGTGCTTCTTCGTCGTCAGGACAAAACGGCGGGTTCATGCCGCCGTTCCGAAAAGTTAGGCTGGCGTCAACTTTCGCCCACAGCTTCGACCTGGGGCACCTCGCGGCTGATGGTCATCTGGCGCTTCAGGCTCTGAAAGCGTTCGCGTGCCGCACTTTCGCGCGCATTGATGAATGCGACCACCTCGCCGCGGGGCATCGGACCTGACGGAATCGGCCGCGAATGGCTACCGATGGTCTCATCGACGAAATACTGGCCGTCCTCGTCGCGCCGTGCAGTCCAGCGGAAACGAATGGCATCGAGCGGGCCAGGACCAAGGCGGGTATAGCCATCGACCTCGGCAGGCTCGATCGCGACAAGCTCCGCCACCGCTTCGGAGTCGTGCCCAGGCGCCGTGGTTGGCGCGTCGATCTCAGCAATGACGGTTTCCTGCTCGACGGTCACCGTGACCCGCTCGGCGACGACCACGACGGTGTCTTCACCGGCCGCCGCCGGCTCTGCCGTGGCGATCCGCGACAGCGAGGATTCCTTGCTGTCGAGAATGCTGGCAATGGCGGCAAGGGCGTGATCGGTCGGATCGCTCTGGGTCATGCGGTGGCTCCCGGTAAATCCAAAAGGCAAATCAAGGTGTTAGATGCCGGCGGTGAGCCGGCTATATGACACTTTCACAACGCCTGTGGCCGTTTTGGGGCGTGCCGGCGACCATTTGCCCGGCAGCCGTGCACGTCACCGTCAGTCCAGAATGTCGGCATTGACCACATTGGCGCGGATCGGTTCGCCATCGATGGCACTCAGCATGTTGCGAGCCGTCTGCAGACCCATGCGGTCGAGTGCTTCGCGGGTGACACCGGCGACATGCGGGGCGATGATGACATTCGGCAACTCGAACAGCGCGTGACCAAGCGGAGGTGGTTCGGCTTCGAACACATCGAGACCGGCGCCGGCGAGCTTGCCTGACGTCAGGGCGGCGTAGAGCGCGGCTTCCACGACGATGCCGCCGCGGGCGGTGTTGATGAGATAAGCCGTTGGCTTCATCTTCGCGATGCGCGCGGCATCGAACAGGCCAGTGGTTTCCGGCGTCTTTGGGCAGTGCAAAGTGACAAAGTCCGCCTGCGCGACACCGGCGTCGAGATCCTTCACCGGCTCATAGCCAGCCGCCTTGATCGCATCGGCGGAGACATAGGGGTCATAGATCAGCACGTTCATTTCCATGGCCTGGCAGCGCGATGCGGTGCGCGTGCCGATGCGGCCGAAGCCGATCACGAGAACGGTCTTGCCGAACAGATCGAATGGCAGTGCGGTGAAGCGCGTCGCCCATTTGCCGTCCTTGACCATGGCATGCAATTCGGCCGCGCGCTTGGCCAGCGTGAGCATCATGAACAATGCTTGTTCGGCAACCGAAGGCGAATTGGCGGTGCCTGCGATCATCAGCGGCACCTTGTGTTTGCTGAGCGCCGGCACATCCACTGCGTCATAGCCGACGCCGATACGGGCCACGACCTTCAGGTCTTTGCTGGCTTCGAGCTCGGGCGCGCCGAAACGCGTAGCGCCAAGCGCTGCGCCGTGTACGGGCGCATTGGCTTCGATAAGTTTGAGGAAGTCCGGGGCGGAAATCAGATTGCTGAAGTTGATGATCTCAATGTCATCGCGCGCAGCAAACAACTCGCGACCTTGCGGAGAGAGCGACTCGGTGATCAGAAGTTTCTTCTTGTTGGTCGCCATATCCACCCCTTGAGAGATTCTATCTGTGATGCGCAAACATTCGCCGTTGCGCCGGATTTATCTAACAGGCTTGGTGCGACGAGGTCCATATCGGCTGCTGCAGCACATGCATGACGCCGCTGGTGGACTTGATCGAAGCGAAGCGACTATGTTCGATGCTGCAGATTCCGGTCTGCGGATTTTGCTGCGCCGCAAAAGCGGCCATGGAGATGCCGATGATCCGATCGTCCCAGCTGCATCGCTTGCTGTGTGTCACTGTCGTCATGTTGCTTGGGCATGTGAGCGCCGTTCATGCCCAGGGGCTGGTGCAGGGGATGCAGCAGGGTGCGCGCGACGGCAATCGTGCGGCAGGGCCGATCGGCGGCGTGCTGGGCGGTGCGATCGGCGGTGTCGTCGGCGCGGTCGGCGGGGTGCTCGGCGTGCCCTCGAACAACAACAGCGTGCGTGGGCCCGTGTCTGGCGCCCAGTCTAATACCAAGCAGGCCAAGGCAAAGAAGGGCAAGAAAGGCGCCGAGCAATCGCCGGAATTGACCGCCGAACAGATCGTCGCCAATAGCGACGCCAACATTACCCGCATCAAGACTTCGCTCAATCTGACCCCTGAGCAGGAAAAGAACTGGGCCGGTTTCAGCGATGCCATGCATACGCTCGGCAACAATGGCGCCGAGCGGCTCAAGCTGCGCAACGCCCGCGCCAAACGCGATCCACCGGACGACATCATCGAGCAGATGCGCAATGAGGCGCAGTTCCTGAATGATCGCGCCGGCGATCAGCGTGCCGTCGCGGACGCCGCAGAGCCGCTTTATCTCGTGCTCGACGAGAAGCAGAAGGCGATGTTTATCCAGGAAATGGTGAAGCTCAGCCGCGAACGCGGTCTCGACTGAGCGAGGTCTTCGGGAACCTCTTTGTCGGGCGCACGTTTTTCCTCCAATCACAGGAGGAGATCGTCATGGCTGAGAAATTCGATCCGGCGCCGCATGACAAATACGCCGAAGGCGTACGGGAAGCGGCGAGGGCAGATCGCAGGACGAGTGAAGACCTGAAGGCCGGCTTGAATGACACCTTTCCGGCATCGGATCCGGTAAGTGCCACGCAGCCCGACAAGTCGAAGCATGATGCCAATCAGGATCCATCGCTGTGGGACAGAATTACCGGCGTCTTCAAATCTTGAGTGCCGTCGTATTGGCCGCAAGGTTCAGTTAACCAACACGGCGCACGATAGTCTCAGGCGAGTCGCTTTGCAGGAGACTGGCGTTGACGACGGTGTTGGTTGAAGACGGCTTTGAGGTCGGAATGCCCGCGCAATCCCGGCGCGGTGAAGTGTTTACGATCCATGCGACACGTGACGACCGGAGCCTGACCACGCACCGGATCATTCCGGACATCGCCGTCGCACAGGCGCGGCAATTGACCGACGCCGGCTGGCGCGTTCACATCTCTGGATTGGGCGGACGCGAGTTCAAACCGTCCGAATTCTACCAGTTGCTCGATCACAAGCGGATCGGTTGAGGGCGAGTGTGCAACCCTGCCATTGCGATGGCGGGGTGTTCTGCGACAGCGAACGTGCTAGCTTGGCGTAATAGCTTTGTTCGCAAATAATCTTAAGACGTTCATCCAAGCCCATGAAAAGTATCGCTCTTGGCGCCGTTCTGGCGGCCGGAATCATCGGCGTGTTCCCCGCCAATGCGCGGTCCTCACGCACGGATCAGATGTTGAAACTCGATCCGGTGACCCGCATCGAGCAGCGCTGTGATGCGCGTGCGATGGGCATCGTCGGCCGGGAACACAAGGGCTATCGACCCGACGAATTCGTCGCTTACGCCTTTGCCGACCCTGTGATCCGTGGAACCCAGATCAAGGCGCCAGGCGGGGCGATACGCTCCTCCGGCAAGTGGTACAGGCTAGCCTATGTCTGCGAGACGTCGCCGGACGGTCTGGACATCAAGTCGTTCAGCTACCAGCTCGGCGCGGAAGTGCCGCGTGGCGAATGGGACACGCATTACCTCGTGCCGCGGTGACGTCGGCACCTACAGGTTCACGACCTGCTGGGTCTTGAAGAACCGTTCCGAGATCGCTGTCAGCAGTTCCGTACTGTCCGAGCTTTCCAGATTTGATCTTGCACACAGCAACGCCTTGAGCGGCGGAAGCGGCGGCAGGTAATATTCCTGCGCCCAAACGAGCGGCTCCGGAATCATGCGCTTTGGGATCGCGGCAATGCCGATACCGGCTTCGACCGCCGCCAGCTTCGCGTGATAGTCGGGACTGTTGAATACGATCTTGTAGGCGAGGCCGTGCCGCGTCAGCGTGCGGATCATCAGGTCGTCCCCTGGCCAGGTCAGCAGCGGAACTGGCGCCCCCGGGCTCAGCACGAAATCCCTGGCGCGGACCCAGACAAATTCCTCATCCATTTCATTGACGATAAGATGCGAGATCTCGCCGGTCATCTGCGGATTTTCGAAGATGTAGGCGATGTCGATATAGCCGTCGATCAGCCCCTTGGTGATACCGACGGAATTGTCGGTGTGGATGATCACGTCGGCGAGTTTGCCGGTGCCTTGCTGGCTCAGGAACTGACGGACGAACAGCGTGCTCAGCCCGAGCCGGACCGGTTGCGGCAGATGCGCAGCGCCGCCGATCCGCAGCATCTGGTCATTGGCGTCAAGGAGGCGGCGGGCCTGATGCAGCACCAGTTTGCCGAGTTGCGTGGCCGTCGTCCCCTGGGACGTCTTTGTGAAAAGCGCGCCGCCGACCAGCCCCTGAATGCGCTTGATCTGGGAGCTGACGGCCGGCTGGCTCAGTCCCAGGCGCTCGGCCGCCTTGGTCAGGCTACCTGTTTCGGAGATTGCCACCACGGTGCGGACGATCTCGATCGGGATGTTAAGCGGCTGATATCGCTTGTGCATGCCATGCCTCCCGAACACCGATTCAATGGCGGTATAAAAATCTACAGTTGTACTGCTTTGGTTCACAATCAAGGAATTTATTGATTCGATGCCACACTGCGCGAAAAACCTTACCGCCAGGTCGTGTGGCATCTAGATTTTCAACCTCAGGTGAGGTACCTCCATACGGCCCTGATTCCTTGGTCGGGTAAATGTCTTCTTGAGCAATTACAGGTTGTCATTCCGGAGCTTTCGGACAAGCCAAATATGGCACCGGGAGCGAAAGCCCTAGCCGGTTTCGGAGACCAGATATGCCGTCCAGACGCAGAGCGTATCTCAACGACAATATCAGAACCGAGCACCTCAAATGCTCGAACTGTCGGACTCAGTCGTTCCTGGTGAAGATCGAGCCTGATGGCAGCGGAGGTGAGGTCCGGACCTTCGTATGCCCGCATTGCGAAGCGCGGCGGTTGCTGCGGCTCACGCCGCCGAAGAGGGCGCTCGGCGCATTATTTATGGCCGAAGAGGTTAGATGCTGAGGACGGGAGGCTTCGACGCCCCGATCTGCTATGCGCTTGAAGATTTGTTAACCGCGACTCACTGACGCTCGCTATCGAGTATCATGCAATCGCGGGAGCCCATGTTGGCCACATTCGAGACGACATCTTACGCGCAGATGCGCCGCTGCCGGATGGCGCATCTCCACGGCGAGATGATCGACGAGCGTTTCAGCGAAGCGTCCGACAGCGCTTATGTCGGTGGCTACGTGCATTCCGTGCGTCCCGATCTGACCTGCTGGCCGCTGCGCTGGACCGTAACGGTCGAAACCTTCCCTGTGGCGGGGCGCCCCCTGGCTCTCGCAGGCTGACGATTCTCAAGACGAGATTCAGATCTCAAGACGAGAGGCAGCGATCGTCAGTATTTGGCAAATGGCGGGCCGCTGAAATGATAGTTGAGACCACCGCGCAGCGTGTTGGTCTTCAGATCGACGTCCTGAGCGACCAGTCCATTGACCGCGCCTGCTCCCGAGAGGACCGGCGTCGTCACCGATTGCTTGCCGAAATCCGCATAGAGATATTCGACCTTGGCAGTCCAGTTCTGGGTGAAGGCATGCTCGATGCCGGCACCGGCGACCCAGCCAAACTTGGTTTTACCAAAACCCGCACTGGCGCTTTGGCCGGTCGTGTCGGAATAGGACGACGCGAAATTGAGGTCGGTCAGAGCGAGACCGCCCGTCACATAGAACAGGGTCCGATCGACGGCATAGCCGGCCCGCGGGCGGAGCGTAGCCATCCAGTCACTGGTTACGGACGCCGTTGTCGCAAATGCGCCGCCGGCCGGGAAGGCGGCCGTTGCGTTACGGTTCTGGCGCAGGCCGGTATAGCTCGCATCGGCTTCGATACCGAACAGCCAGCGATCGACCTGGTGATTATAGCCGATCTGTCCGCCACCGCTGAAACCGGTCGGGCTCAACTGCGGCGAGGTCGCGGTAAATATCTGCTGATTGGCGATCGGGGTCGTGCCATTGACGAAGGCGTTGCCGACATTGCTCGTGCCCCAGGCGGCGCCAATCTGTCCGCCGGCATACCAGCCGCCCCAATTATATGTGGGATCGGAGATGGACGGCGCCTTGGTGACAAGGCGTGACGGCAGGTCGGCCGCCGTGGCTGGCGCCACGCCGGACATCGCCATGAGCAATGCCAATCCAAGCCGTCTCATCGAGAACCTTCGTCCGCCGAGAATTCGGCGATTAAGAAAATCCTAGCGAGTCTTGGCGGCTGAAGCTGTCACCAGGCGGCAACAGCAGCGGAACAATACCTGAGTGTGGTTTATGAGTTGGCCGGCCTATAGCGGCTGTGGCCAGTAGCGACCTGGATCTCAGTCGCAGGCTCGGGCGGTGACATTATCACACCGGAGCTGAGTTGGTTTTGCGCGGCCTGATATCAGCGGACGCCGCGCATGCGGCGTCGGTCGCGCAGACCGGAATCAGAAGCGGGCGCGGAAGCCGTCGTAGGCGTGAGCAACGAGGATGCTTGCGCTGAGTACGCCGAACAGTGCGGTGACGGTATCGATCATGGTCGTGGTCCTTATCCCCCGCGGCGACCAAACGTCACGAGAGGCCGCACAGTCAAAGATATTCACGCGGTCATTTTCATTCAGTGGCGCGGTGATGCGCGGCTGCAACATCCATGCGCGCTAAACCGTGGCACCATCTTGCAGATTCCTTGGCCTGCATGTGGCGTCAGCTGCGCGCAAGCCGGTGAAACAGAGAGATGCCGCTATCAGGCCCAATGGTTTGGTAGTTAAAGCCAGTGGCTTCCGTGCCGACAAGGTGCCCGCGGGGGTGCCCCGAGGCCGGTACAGGATCGACGACAAGAGGCGTGGGGAAGCTCAGTGGCTGATAGTTACGGGAATGAGATCAATGTCGGGCCACCGCCGGAGACGCTGCGGAAGCGGCGGTCGTTTGGGGGAATCGGCATTCTGGCCGTCCTGCTCTTGCTCGGCGCAGCTGGCGGGCTGCTCTGGCTCAACCTCGATACCGTCACCGACGCGCTGCACGGTGTGGCCAGCCCGGCATCCAGCAACTCAAATGCGGATGTGCTGGCGAGCGCGTCCGAACCTGCGGTCAGCGCGGCCGATTTCTCAGCTTTCCAGCAGCAGACCGGCAGTTCGATCCAGACGGCAACCGATCTGCTGAAAGCCCAGCAAGCCGAGCTCAAGCGGCTGTCCGACCAGATCCAGGGCTTGACCATGCAGGTGTCCAGCCTGACGACCCGTATGGAACAGGTGCAGCAGGGCCGGGTGCCAGCGCCTGGCGCTGCGGTTGCAGCGCCCGCGACACCGGTCGCTGCTGCGCCGATGGCAGCGGCTCCGCGCCCGGCGCCAACGGCGCCCCGCAAGCGCGCGCCGGCAGATCGGCCGGCAGGCGCCATTTCTGTCGGTGGCGCGCCGCTGCCGAGCGCGCCCGCGCGTTGAGGCGGTCAGGTCAGATTCTTGCGTCGCGCGAGTTCGGCCTCGGTCGGCTGCGCGAATTCGAACGAGCCGGTGACCACTTCGCCCACAGGCGCATAGCGATTGAGGGTGACGCCGGTCGTGCTGGTCCGTGACGACAGCAGCTTCAGCGATGACGGCATCGACGCGTCGCCGAACAGTCGCTTGCCGCGCCCGAGTATGAGCGGGAAGATGAAGGCGTAGATCTCATCGACCGGCCCGTGTTCGAAGAGTGTCTTGAGGAAATCGGTCGATCCCTGGGTGAGCAGGTTTGGTCCATCCTCGTTCTTCAATGCGCGAATCGCCGCCACCGCGTCGGCACCGAGCAGGTGGCTGTTCTGCCAGGTCGCCTTGAAGTCCTGATTGCGTGTCGCGACATATTTGGCGATGCGATCGAACAGTGGCCCGATCGGATCGTCCGGTGGCGCATAAGGCCAGTGCGCGGCGAAGATGTCATAGGTCTTGCGCCCGAGCAGGAGATCGAACGGCGTGCTGAACATCTCGCCAACCATGGCGCCCGCCTCGTCATCGAAATAGGAGGTTGCCCAGCCGCCGAATGTGAAGCCGCCGATCGGATCTTCCTCCGGCCCGCCGGGCGCCTGCATGACGCCATCGAGGCTGATAAAAGCGCCGACGATGAGTTTTCGCATATCCATTCTCCAAGACGTTGGCTGGCATTCCTGTTGAAGACGTCCGGCCCCGCACGATTCCGACTGATGCGGACAAAAAACGAGGACATCGGTGAAGGTCGCTGCGAGCAGGGACGGCTGTCGCAGCCCGGCATATGGATCCGAGGGCGGTTTCCTCCGTATTTCGCTTCCCCCGGAGGCCGGGCTTTGCTAAGCGCTGCCGTCTGGAAAGGTGGCCGAGTGGTTTAAGGCAGCGGTCTTGAAAACCGCCGTGCCTGCAAGGGTACCGTGGGTTCGAATCCCACCCTTTCCGCCACCAGTCAAAAGCTCACTTTCTGCGCCAATATTGCCAAGGCGGCGGGTCGGGGAAGGTGGCTCTGAGGAAATCCAGGAACACGCGGACGCGGTTGCTCAGCAGCCGGCGGCTTTGATAGACCGCGTAGATCGGATGCTCCTCGGGGCATTGATGCTCTGGAAACAGTTCGACCAGTCGCCCTTGAGCGAGATCATCGGCGATCTGCACCTCGATCAGGCGCACGATGCCAAGACCCCGGCGGGCGAATTCGACCAGGACTGACGCTTGGTTCGATCGGATGCGGCTCTTGACCGTCATTGGTGCCGACTGGCCGTCGGCGCCACGCACCGTCCAGGTGCTCGCTGCGATGGACGCATGAAAATTCAGGCAGGCGTGTTGCGCCAGCTCATTCGGGTGCGACGGCGTGCCGTGTTCGGCCAAATAGTCCGGCGATGCGCAGATGATCCAGCGTGTGGTGGTGAAGCGTGTCGCCACCAGCGAGGAGTCGCTGAGATGGCCAACATGGATGGTGACGTCGGTGCCTTCGTCGAGCAGCGGACCGGGATCGATGCGCAGCTGCAATTCGACCTGAAGATCCGGATGGGCGCGGCAGAAGTCGGGGAGCTTTTGCGCCAGCACCGTCTGCCCAAAGATGGGCATCGAGCGAATGCGCAGCGTTTCGCGCCCGAGCATGCCGCTGAAGACGGTGGCGTCGGCTGCTTCCACGGCCTCGATGGCGGCGAGGGCGGCCTGGTAAAAGACCTCGCCCTCCGGCGTCATCACGATGTTGCGGTGCGCGCGGCGGAACAACAGCGCGCCCACCCGCTCTTCCAGGCGCGCCACAAGTTTGCTCACCGCCGATGGCGTGATCGCCAGATTGCGGGCCGCGGCAGAGAAACTGCCATCCTCGGCAGCCCGCACGAACACCAGCATCTCGGTATAGCGGTTCACGTTTTCTCTTGTGACCAAAATTCACATCAGGTTTGAACGATAGAGTATGGAAAGCCATCCGGCAAATCTCTAGCCTTCGATTCAACAGCGCGCGGCGCCATGCTGCCGCGCAGAAAACAAAGCGGGAGATGACCATTGGCCATCGAGGAGAGCGCTGCATCTGCGGCGAATGGAGCATCGCGCCACGCTGTTGACGCGATCATCATCGGCGCCGGTTTTTCCGGCCTCTATCAACTTCACAAATTGCGCGATGATCTCGGCCTGAACGCCGTCGTGCTCGAAAAGGCCGATGGCGTTGGCGGCACCTGGTACTGGAACCGATATCCGGGTGCGCGCTGCGATTCCGAAAGCTATTATTACTGCTACTCCTTTAATAAGGAGATCGAGCAGGAATGGAGCTGGAGCGAGCGCTATCCCGAACATCCCGAGATCCGGAAATATCTGAACTTCGTCGCTGATAAGCTCGATCTGAAGCGTGATATCCGGTTGAACACCGAAGTCACGTCAGCCGCTTTCGACGACGCCACCAACACCTGGACCGTGCAGACGAAGGACGACCAGACCTTCTCGGCGCCGTTTCTGATCACGGCGGTTGGCTGCCTCTCCACGGCCAATGTGCCAAAGATGAAGGGGCTCGAGAGCTTCGAGGGGCAGTGGTATCACACCGGCCTTTGGCCCCATGACGGCGTCGACTTCAAGGGCAAGCGCGTCGGCCAGATTGGTACGGGATCGACCGGCATTCAGGCGGCGCCCGTCATCGCGGAGCAGGCAGGGCACCTCACGGTGTTCCAGCGCACCGCGAATTACAGCATTCCGGCGCGCAATGGCCCGGTGACCGCGGAAGACGTGAAGCACACCCGCGAAAACTACGACGATATCTGGAAGCTCGCGCGTGCTGGCACCAATGGCCATCCCTTCACCATCTCGACCCAGTCGGCACTGGCGGTTTCTGACACAGAGCGTCAGGGCATTTACGAGAAGGCATGGGAGCGCGGCGGCTTGCGTTTCCGGGCGTCGTTCTCGGATGTGCTGCAGAATGCCGATGCCAATCTCACGGCTTCGGACTTCCTCCGCAGCAAGATCAAGGAAGTTGTAAAGGATCCCGCGATCGCAGAAATGCTCACGCCATATGATCACGGCTTTGCCACCAAGCGCCCGCCGATCGACAGCGGTTATTTCGAAACGTTCAACCGGGACAATGTGCTGCTCGTCGATATCAAGGCGGAGCCGATCGTAGAGGTCACGCCGAAGGGCATTCGCACCACCAAGCAGGAATACGAACTCGACATCATCGTCTTTGCTACCGGCTTTGACGCGTTGACCGGACCGCTGGTCAATCTCAACATCAGCGGCAGCCAAGGGTACAAACTGAAGGATGCATGGTCCGCGGGACCGCAGACCTATCTCGGCCTGCAATCGCCGAAATTTCCCAACCTGTTCACCATCACCGGTCCGGGCAGCCCTTCAGTGCTCTGCAACATGCCGATCGCCATCGAGCAGCATGTGGACTGGATCACCGATTGTATCCGCGACATGCGCGCCAAAGGCCTCAAGCGTATCGAGGCGGAGCCCGAGCCTACCGAGAAATGGGTCACGCATGTCAATGAAGCCGCGGATGCCACATTGCTGCCGATGGCCAGCTCGTCCTGGTATCTCGGCGCCAATGTGCCGGGCAAGCCGCGCGTCTTCATGCCCTATGCCGGTGGCTTCGCGCGCTATACTGCGATCTGTAATGACGTTGCGCAGAACGGCTATCGCGGTTTTGCGCTGAGCTGACCGACCGCGAGGTCGTTGCGGCAAATTTACGCGATACTTCTGTAAAGTCCGTTGGACAGCGCTGCGTTCCTGCTGCACGATCTCATGCAGCAGGATGATCGATCCACAACAAGGCAAGGAGACAACGCCATCTGAAACGCGATGCCGATTTGAACTAATAAAATTTGTACCGGCAAAGCCGGACATAAAATCAGGGAGGGTTCAATGACGACAACGACCAAGGGCATTTCACGCCGACGCGTCCTCAAGGGCGCTGGTGCGATGGCAGGCCTCGCCGCATTCAGCACGCCGCATATCGCCGGTGCGCAGGCCAAGGTGATCAGAATTGCGCTGCCGACCATTTTGTCCGGCCGCGTCGCCATTCTCGGCACATCCAGCCGATCCGCGGTGCAACTGGCATTCAATCAGATCAACGAAGCGGGCGGCATCAATGGCCGCAAGTTCGAAGTGATCGATCGCGATTCCAAGGGGCGTCCCGACGAAGCTGCGAAGGTGACGCGCGATCTCGTCAACAATGACGGCTGCGACATCGTCATCGATGGCGAGGCCTCGTCGGGCAGCTTTGCCGTGCATGAGGTGGTGCGCGATCTCGGCATCCTCTGCATCCATACCTGCAGCGAGACATCCTCTCTGACGGCCGATCCCAAGCAGTTCAGCAAGAACGTATTCCGATCCGCACGGCAGGGCATCCACGACGCTGTGGCCGGCGGCAGCTATGCCGCGAAGATCGCCAAGGAGAAGGGCCTCAAGAAGTGGGCGACCTGTTCGCCCGACTATGCCTATGGCCGCGACAATACGTCGGAGTTCCTGCAATATTTTAAACTGTTCGAGCCGTCGATCGAAGTCGTCGATCAGCTATGGCCGAAATTGTTCGCCCCCGATTACACCGAGAGCATCACCAAGCTGATGCAGATCAAGCCGCAGGCCGTTTACTCCGCTCTGTGGGGTGGCGACGTCGTGGCCTTCATCGAGCAGTCGAACCTCTATCGCTTGTTCGCGAACACCGCCTTTTTCTCCGCCGGCGGCATCGGGGATCCCCCGGTTCTCGCTGCGATCAAGAATCTGCCGGCGGGCCTGAACACGGCCTATCGCTATAACAAGGCCTTCCCGGAAGCACCGGAAAACACCGCGTTCAACGATGCCTATGTGAAGGTCGCGCAGCATGAGCCGACCAATTGGGCCTGGCAGAACTACGTCGCCTCGCAATTCATCATCGAGGCCGTCCGCCGGACCAATGGCAACACGGACAGTTCGGCACTGGCGAAGGAAATCGCCGGCATGACGGTGAAGCTGCCCTTCGGCGGCAGCGGCATCACCATGCGCGAGAGCGATCACACGATCATCAATTACCCCGTGGCCTGGGGTAAGACGCTCAGCAAGTCGCCATGGGTCACCGACTATGTCGATACCGAATGGTCGAAGATCCTCGAGATCGAGAAGCAGTGGAAGAAGGAGAAGGGCTACGCCTGACCTTTTTGCGGCGTGATACCGCAACCGGGATCTGCGCGGCTCTCACGCTCCGCCAACATATCCGGTCCGCCATTCGCGGCGGCCGGAGCAGGCTCGCTCCGATCATCGAAGGACTGCCGTCGTGAATCTTGAAGCGCTTTTTTCCTGCCTCTCATCGTCGGCCTGTGCTGTCACGCAGGTCTCGACGGCCCTCATTATCGGCATGTTGCTTTTTATGGTGGCATCCGGCCTGTCGCTGATCTTTGGCGTGCTGGGCGTCATTAATTTCGCCCACGGCGCGTTTTATATGGCCGGCGCCTACATCGCCTATGCGACCTACACGGCGACATCGAGCTTCCTGCTTGCCTTCCTCGCAGGCGCTGCCGGCGTCGGCCTGATCGGTATCATCTTCGAACGCTTCATCATCAGCAGGGTGTATGGCAAGGACATCTTGATGCAGTTGCTGGTCTGTTATGCGGTCATCCTGATCTTCGATGATCTCGTGAAGATCATTGCCGGCCCCGAATACAAGATGATGGGCATGCCGGAGGTCTTTGCGCTGCCGCCGCTGGAATTCCTGGGTGGTTTCGTGCCGGCCTATTACGTCTTCATGATCGTCACCAGTCTCGTCATCGGCACAGGCCTGTGGCTTGCCATCGAGAAAACCCGCATCGGCAAGATCATCCGCGCGCTGGCGATCAATCCGCAGATGGTCGGCGCGCTCGGCATCAATACGACGTTGCTTTATGCGGCGGTGTTCGGTGTCGGCAGTGTACTCGCCGGGATCGCCGGCGCGCTGGCGGCGCCGACGCGCACGCTGACCCCCGGCATGGGCCTGTCGATCCTGATCGAAAGCTTCATCGTCACGGTGATCGGCGGCATGGGGTCGATCGTCGGTGCCTTGATTGCGGCGTTGCTGATCGGATTCACGCGCGCATTCGGCGCAATCGGATTCCCACTGTTCGTTGATGGCATCATGTTCGGCATGATGGCCATCGTGTTGATCGTCAAGCCAAGCGGCCTGCTGGGCCGGGCGGTGGCGCGATGATGAAAGCCGGTTTTCTGCGCGATGCGGCCATCGCGATCGTCGTACTGGCCATTCTGGTGGCGATCCCGTTCATCTTCACCAAGCCGTCGTTGCGCGACTTCCTGATTTATGTGATGGCCTATGGCCTGCTGGCGATGTCGCTGAACCTGCTGGTCGGCCTCACCGGACTGGTCTCGTTCGGCCATGCCGCCTTCTTCGTGTCAGGCGCCTATATGTTCGGCCTGCTGATGCAGTCGGGCAAGGTGTCGATCCCGGTCGCCATACTAATCACGGTGCTCGGCACAGCCGTGCTGGCGCTGGTGATCGGCGCCATCTGCGTGCGTTTGAAGGAGATCTATTTCTCCTTCATCACGCTCGCGTTCCAGATGTTCATCCACTCGATCATCCTGACCTGGGTGAGCCTGACCGGCGGCGACCAGGGCCTGCGCGGCGGCATTCCGCGGCCGCCATTCCTGGGCATCGATCTCAGCAACAGCGTGTCGCTCTATATCTTCTGCGCCGTTGTCTTCGTGATCTGCATCCTCGTCATGCGGCAGGTCTGGCAATCGCCATTTGGCTACACGCTGCGCCTGATCCGCGACAATCCAAATCGCGCCAATTATCTCGGCGTCGACATCATCCGCATGAAGCTCGGCATCTTCATCCTGGCTGGCGCGATGGCCAGCGTGGCCGGCATCCTGCTGTCGCTTTTCGTGTCAGGGGCCTATCCGGAATTCGGCTTCTGGACCACGTCCGGCGAGGCGATCTTCATGATCATGCTCGGCAGTTCGCAGCTCTTCATCGGGCCGATCATCGGCGCCATCCTGCTGCGCCTGCTCGAGCACTTTGTATCGATCTATACCGAGCATCACGGACTGGTGCTTGGCATCGTGATCCTCGCCATCGTACTCGGCCTGCGTCGCGGCGTTGCTGATTTCGTCATGGATTTCATCGAGAGCCGCAAGGCGGCGAAGACGCCTGCGCCGGAAACCGATCAGAAGACGTTCGCCAAAGAGAGGATCGCCTGATGCTCTCGGTGCAAAATCTCGACAAGCGCTTCGGCGGTGTCCATGCCACGCGCAATGTCTCCATCGATTTCCCCGAGGGGTCGCTGACCGCGATCATCGGCCCAAACGGCGCCGGGAAGACGACTTTCTTCAACCTGATCTCGGGCGCCTTCCGCCCCAATTCCGGCAAGGTGATCTTCGACGGACAGGACATCGTCGGCAAATCGAGCCTCGACGTGGTCCGTCTCGGCATGATGCGGGCGTTTCAGGTGGCAGAGATCTTTCCGAGCCTGACGGTGAGTGAGGCCATCACCGCCGCGGTGATCTCGCATCAGCAGAAGTCATGGAGCTTTCTGCGGCGTTTCCCGATCCCGGAAACCAAGGCGCGCAGCGAAGAGATCATCGAGCTGCTGGGCCTGGCCGACAAGGCGCACACGCTGTCGCGAAACCTGTCCCATGGCGATCAGAAGCTGCTCGATATCGGCCTGGCACTCGCAATGGAGCCCAAAGTGCTGCTGCTGGACGAGCCGACCGCCGGCATGGGGCCGGACGAGCGCTGGCGCATGATCGGTAAGGTGCAGCATCTCTGGCAGGTCAAGAAGATGACTGTCCTGTTCATCGAGCACGACATGGATATCGTCTTCAAGATCGCCCAGAAGATCCATGTGCTGAAATACGGCGCCGTGCTGGCAACAGGCACCGCCGACGAGATCCGGCGCAATCAGGATGTCATCGACGCCTATCTCGGCACCGACCATCATCTGTCCGAAGCGGTGGGAGAGGCATGATGGCCGAGCCGTTCCTCCATGTCGAAGCCGCCGACGTTTATTATGGCGCCAGCCAGATCCTGTTCGGCGTCGATCTCGCCGTCGAGCAGGGCCAGACCATGGCGCTGCTCGGCCGCAACGGCGCCGGCAAATCCACCACCTTCAAGATGATCGCCGGCCTGGCGCCCCCACGCCGCGGCAAGGTCGCGCTGGCCGGGCAGGGGCTGGCGGGACGCCCGTCCTACAAGATCGCACGATCCGGCATCGGCTATGTGCCGGAAAATCGTCAGGTGTTTCCCGAACACACCGTCGATGACAATCTCGTTGTCGCCGCCAAGAAAGGCCCGCGCGGCGACAATCACTGGAATCGCCAGCGCATCTATGAGGTGTTTCCGATCCTCGCCACCATGAAGGAGCGGATGGCTGGGCGTCTGTCCGGCGGCGAACAGCAGATGCTGACGATCGCGCGCACGCTCATGGGCAACCCCGATGTGCTGCTGCTCGATGAGCCGAGCGAGGGCCTCGCGCCGATCATCGTGCAGGCCATCGGCGAACTCATCAAGACGTTGCGGGGCATGGGCGTGACCATCCTGCTGGCCGAGCAGAACATGCATTTCTGCCTCGGCATCGCCACCCATGCGACGGTGATCGACAAGGGGCAGATCGTGTATCGCGCCACCATCGATGAGCTCCGGCACAACGAAGAGATCAAGCAGCGCTATCTTGCGGTCTAGTGCCCGCCAGCCATCGCGCCAACAAAAGCAAGAAAGGGAGTGCCATGACGAAACGGGACGAAGGGCGCGGCCGCATTGCCGTGGTGACGGGCGGCGCAAGCGGTATCGGTCTTGCGACGGCGACGGTGCTGATCGAACGCGGCTGGCGTGTGGTCATCTCGGACATCAATGCGAAGGCCAATCAGGACTCCGCAACAAAGATCGGCGCGGAGTCTGTTCCCTTCGACGTCACCGATGAACATGCCACTGAAGCCGCCTTCGCTGATATCGAATCCCGTCTCGGGCCGATCGAGGCGCTGTTCGCCAATGCCGGCGTGATCCAGTCGGGTGGCCGATCGGAAGACCTGCCGCTCGCCGAATTTGACAAGGTCATCGCCGCCAATCTGCGCGGTGTCTATGTGTCCTGCATCACCGCGGGCAAGCGTATGACCAAACGCGGGCGCGGCGGCATCGTGATCACGGGTTCGGTCACGGCTTCGCGCACTGCGCCGCTTCATGCCTATGCGCCGTCGAAGGCCGCGGCTGTTCATATGGCGGCGTGTCTCGCTGCCGATTGGGGCCGCTCGGGCGTGCGCGTCAATGCGGTATCGCCGGGCTATGTCGGCACCCCACCATTGCTGGCCAATATCGAACGCGGCACCCGCGACAAGCGCCTGTTGACCGATGGCGCAGCGCTGGGACGCATGGTCGATCCCGAGGAGATCGGGCGCGGCGTCGCCTTCCTACTGTCGGACGATGCGTCGGCGATCACCGGCATCAATCTGCCCGTCGATGCCGGCTGGCTCGCCAGTTCGCATCTCACGACCTATGGCGGCGTGCCCGCCGCACGCTGAATTTCTTCACCGGGAACCGACTGACTGCAGCTCCGCAAAGAGCTCCGCCGAGCTATGGAAAACTCATCATGACATCTACCGAAAGATCTCCCTTCGACCTGACCGGACGCCGCATCGTGATCGCAGGCGCAGCCGGCGGCATTGGCAGCGAGACCGCAAAGCTCGCCGCCAAACAGGGCGCCACACTGGTTCTGATCGATATCGTCGGCAAGGACCGCATCCGCGAGCGTGTTGGTGCCGAGCTGGCCGATCGCTCCGATATCTACAGCCTGGATACCGGCGTGCGTGCAGATGTCGATGCCGCCGCCAAGCAGATCGGCCCCGTTTATGGCCTCGTCGATACGGCGGCGATTGCACCACATGACGACTGGATGGCACCGGATTGGGAGGAGTCGCTGGATCGCGTCATCCGCGCCAATGTGAAGGGCCCGATTAATCTCACCCGCGCTTTTGTGCCGGGCATGATGGAAGCCGGCGAGGGCCGCGTGGTGTTATGCGGCTCTGTGGCGGGTTGGATGGGCGGCCTGCGCACCGGTCCGCATTACGCCTTCGCCAAAGGCGGCATTCATTCATTCGTGCGCTGGCTGGCCAATAAATCCGCGCCGCGCAATGTCCTCGTCAACGGCATCGCACCTGGCCCCGTCGAAACCGCGATGACCGAAGGCAAAGGCTACGACACCTCGCTCTATCCGCTGAAGCGCATGGCCAAGGCTGAGGAGATTGCCGCGACCGCTGTGTTCCTCTGCGGTGCCGGCGCCGGTTATGCCTCAGGCGCGATCTTCGACATCAACGGCGCCACTCACTTCCACTGATCAGATCAGCCTGGTGGCGATGAGAACGGAGATCATCAGCAGGACCGCGATGATGACCACGACAAAGGGCAGCATCGCGCGATAGGCTTCGCGCTCATGACCGGGCGTGCCCGCGAGATTGCACACGATCGACATCCGCACCGGCGACACCATGTTGAGCGACAGCGCAGCCGCATGCTGAAGCGCGACGACGGCCGCAACATCGAGCGCTGCCTCTTTGGCGAGGCTGAGCTGTGCCGGCATGAACAGACCGTTGGCCGCATTGCCGCTATTGGCCAACGCGCCGAACACCGCCGAGATCATCGGCGTGACGGTCACCGACCAGACGCCGAATGTCTCATACATGCCGCGGGCAAGGCCGCCGGCGATGCCCGAGCGCGACAGCAATTCGGCCATCATCGAGAACACCACGACCGTGAGCACGGCGAGCCGGCCGGTCGTCCATGCCGTCGCGATCTCGGCCGGGAAGGCGCGCTGGTGCCCGCGCAGCAGCGCCGTCAGCACCGCGGCGACCACCAGCCAGGTTCCGGCATGAAAGAGCGGAGCCCAGACCGGTGCCCCGGCAAATGGGCTGATGCTCCACGATGTCTGCAGGAACTGGTTCAGCGGCGGCGCCAGGCGCGTCAGCGCCAGCCAGCCGATCAGCAGCGTGAAGGGCAGCATGCGCCGGGCCGCTGCCCTGAGCGCCGCGCGATCCGGCTTCTCGTCGATCAGATAGCGCAGCACGATCGCCGGGCCGAAGGCTGCCAGCATCGCCGGCTCCGGCCCGAGAAACGCCGTGGCGATGATGGCAAGGCCGAGGCTGCCCAAAAGCCAGATTGCTTCGCTGGCGCGCTCGCGCCACTCCGCGCCGATGCCGGCGCGCTCTGCCATGCGCCAATAGATCGGCAACCAGAGAATGTTGAAGACGAGATAGATGAGACTGGTGCGCAGCGCCAAAGCGGTGGGATCCGTGCGCGCGAAAGCTGCGCCCACGACGGCACCGCTCCCCATGGCGCCCCACACGATCATGGTCTGGCTGATCAGCGAGAAGGCGAGCAGTTCGATCGGCTTCAGCCCGAGCCGCCGGATCAGCACCATCGTCCCCATGATGCCGATGCCAAAGCCCGTCGCGGATTCCGCGAAAGGGCCGATCAGGTAGCACGCCGTGAACAGCAAGCGCCGTCGCGCATGCGCGTCGGGCAGCGTCTCCTCGACGGGCATCGCCGCATTGCCGGTGCGGATCGCCATCTGCCAGAACAGCAAGCCGCCGAGAATGTAAGGCACCACGATCCAGCCGATCCAGGCGCCGCGCAGCAAGGCTGCACCGGCATCGGCGATGGGAAACACATGCGGGGCGGTCGTCATCGCCACCACGAAGGCGGTTGCGAGGCCGATCAGCGCAGCGGGAAGCGTTCCCGCCTGGCCGCTGGCGATCACGCCGATCACGGCGAGCGCTGGCAATGACCAAGCGAGATAAAGCACGACGTCGCCTCCCGAGGTAACCTGCTCAGAAGGCAGAATGCGCAGTTCGCGCAGGCGTCACCATTTCGGCCACGATACCGCGATTCGGTCCTTGCCGAGAGGCGATCCGGGGCGCCGGTCCCGCGCTTGGCGGCATCTAGATTTCCTCGACCGGCCCGCCTATATTGGGTCTGTCGCAAGACGATGGCGCTGAACCTCACGATGGACCGCAGGCAGACCCGGGGGCAGTACCCGGCGCCTCCACCTCAGCAGCTTCTGGATCTCGATGCAGGGCTGCTCAGGCGGGGGCGAAACAGGATCGATGGCTGCGAAGAAGTCGCGAATTGTGCTCGGCATGATACCGCCGTTATCGGGTCAAAAACCTAAATGCCAACGATAACGTTAGCATGAACGAAGTGCGCCTCGCGGCGTAACCGTTCGGGGTTGGTCCACCTAGCAACAGAACGGCCGGCCGCGTCATCCTTCGGGATGGCGCGGTTTTATTTTGGGCTCTGATTTTTGTGCACGCGCTGGGCAACGGCAATCTATTGCCAAAGCTGCGACGCAATTCGATCACTTTGAAATGCACACTGCTACGCATTGTCGATCGGGCAGAAGGAGCAACCTATGGCGCGAAATTTTGGCGTTCACCGGCGGTTCAATCATTCGGCCGATGCGCCGGTGTGGCCGCTCTGGATGATGACTTTTGCGGCTGTTGCCGTGATCAATGCGGCGACGTTTTTGCCGCCGCGCTAACGCGGCGTCCGCAAATTAACCTGCGTTAGCAGCGGCGTCGCAATGCGAGGCATTTCCCCGCCGTCATTTTAAATCTCGTCCGGTACATCTCTCCGAAACACAATCGGGGGCGATCGTGATCGAGACACTGCTTATGCTGGCGGCTACCGTCGGCGTCATCTGCCTTGGCGTCCAGATCTATCTGTGGCGGCAGGATGTATTGTGGGGTCCGTATATCCGCCGCGAGGAGCGGGGCGGGCGCCTGTTCGGCTGATCGTAACGTCGCTTACTTGAGCGACGTGTTGATCGAGGTGAACTTGCCTTTGAGATTGCTGCCGGTGCCATTGACGACAGCGATGATGGCAAGCGCGATACCGGCTGCAATCAGGCCGTATTCGATGGCCGTTGCGCCCGATTCGTCGGCAATGAAGCGTTTGATCAATGTCATGCGGCTAACGTTACGGCTCCGGCATGAATCGCGCGTAAATAGCTACCGAACTGCTGACGGTAAAATAAGCGGATATTCTCATCCATTGAGTGACATCGAGCGCGCGACCGTCATTTGAGGTTGCGTCACGGTCCGCCGGCGGAAGCTTTGTGTTTACCATAAGCCGGTTCTCCCCATTTTCGCCCTGATCCAGCTACGATATGTTCACCACGCGATGTGGAAGTGGGGCACATCGTAATTTTGCGGTCGCGTGTTGCCCGATGGGCAGATGACCGCCGGAATGGTATTGGGGCGCATGGGGATTCTTCGGTCACACCGCATCGGTCGTGCTGCGAGCGCAGTAGCGACCATGGGCGCCTGCCTAGCGCTGGCCAATTGCTCGTCCCAGACCACAAGCTTCAGCCGTCTCGATCCCAAATACGGCGTCTCCAGCAGCCCGCGCGTGGTCGGCGCCGGGGAGGCCGTTCCCAAGGGCGGCGGCACCTATCGCGTCGGCAAGCCCTATGTGGTGGCCGGTCGCACCTATGTTCCTGAAGAAAATGCCAATTACCGCGCCGAAGGCAT
This sequence comes from Tardiphaga sp. GW821-FHT12E02, assembly GCF_058807155.1. Lineage (NCBI taxonomy): Bacteria > Pseudomonadati > Pseudomonadota > Alphaproteobacteria > Hyphomicrobiales > Nitrobacteraceae > Tardiphaga > Tardiphaga sp. GW821-FHT12E02. Next base: position 3,674,295 of record NZ_JBXAQK010000001.1, on the reverse strand, counting down.
GGCGTCCTGGTATGGCGACGCTTTTCATGGCCGCCTGACCGCCAATGGCGAAGTGTTCGACATGGCGTCGCTGACCGCAGCGCATCCGACCCTGCCGATCCCGAGCTATGCGCGCGTCACCAATGTGAAGAACGGCAAATCACTGATCGTGCGCGTCAATGATCGTGGTCCGTATCACGGCAACCGCCTGATCGACGTCTCGAACAAGGCCGCCGAATTGCTGGAATTCAAGGGCAACGGCATTGCGCGCGTGCGCGTCGAATATGTCGGTCGCGCACCGCTCGAAGGCTCCGACGATCGCCAGCTGATGGCCACCTTGCGCACCGGCGAGCCGGCACCGTCGCCGTCGGTCGTGCGTGTCGCCTCCGCGCGCGCCTTCGTGCCGGATATGCAGGGTGGGCGCGTGGTCTCGCGCGATATCCCGATGCCGGAAGGCCGGCCATATTCGCTGGGCAACACCGCCGCAGATCGCCAGACCTCGGAAATATCGTCCTCCGGCCGTTATCGCTCCGCCGCGGCCTATCCGGCCGAGAATCCGCGTGCCGTCTCCTATGAGGGCAATCCCGATTACGCGGCCCCCGCCGAACCGATGGCCCGTGATAACGGCACGGTCGATGCGCGTGGCGCTGCTGCAATCCTGTCCGGCCGCGGCCTCTACTGATCGAGATTTGATCCAGATATCCGCCCGTTAGCGTCCGGCGCAGCCGGGTTCGCGTTGTTCGGGCAAGGTGATGCTGTTAAGACCTGATCATTCGGGACACAGCATGACATCTGGCTTTTTCACACTGAAAACCTCGCTTGGGCGGCAGCTTGTCGCCGGCTTGCTGACGGCGGCATTTGCGCTGCAGCCGATGGCCCAAGCCGCCAATCAGAGCGTGCAGGGCGCCAAGAAAGTGGTCGAGGAGGGCGGCTACGATACGGACGCACCGACCGCGATCCTGATCGAGGCATCAAGCGGCGCCGTGTTGTTCGAGAAGAATGCCGACGAGCTGCGCGCGCCCTCCAGCATGATGAAGCTGATGACCGTGGAAGTCGTGTTCGACGCGCTGACCCGCGGCGACATCAAGCTCACCGACGAATATCGCACCAGCGAGAATGCCTGGCGCAAGGGCGGCGCACCCGCCGGCGCTTCCACCATGTTCGCGGCGCTGAACAGCCGCATTCCCGTGGCCGATCTCCTGCGTGGCGCCATCATCCAGAGCGGCAATGACAGCTGCATGATCATGGCCGAAGCCATGGAAGGCAACGAAATCGCTTTCGCTGAGCGCATGACCAAGCGTGCGCGCGCACTTGGCATGCCGAAATCGACATTCGCCAATTCCAGCGGCCTGCCGGATCCCAACAACAAGATGACCGTGCGCGAGCTTGGCATCCTGGCGCGCCACATCATCCGCACCTATCCGGACTTCTACAAGATATTCGGCGAGCGCGAATTCACCTGGAACAAGATCCGCCAGCAGAACCGCAATCCGCTGCTTGCCACGCTCGAAGGCGCCGACGGTTTCAAGACCGGTTTCACCAAGGATGGTGGCTACGGCATGGTCGGCTCTGCCGTACAGAACGACACGCGCCTGATCGTGGTTGTCAACGGCCTCGAAGATTCCGACGATCGCGCCTCTGCCGCCAAGAAACTGCTCGAATGGGGTTTTAGGAATTTCGAAGTCCGCAGCGTATTCGCTGGCGATCAGCCGGTCGGCTACGCCAAAGTGTTCGGCGGCGACAAGGGCTCGGTGGCGCTTGTCAGCAAGGAGCCGGTCAAAGTGATGGTGCAGAAGAACGGCAATGACAAGCTGATCGCCCGCATCGTCTATAAGGGACCGGTGCATGCGCCGGTACAGGCCGGCCAGCCGGTCGGTGTCGTAAAAGTCTGGCGTGGCCAGCAGGTTGCCGTGGAAGCGCCCATCTATGCCGCGGATGCCATCGGCACGGGCACCACGATGCAGCGCGCCGTGGATGGCGCCAGCGAACTCGCCATCGGCCTGTTCCGCGCCGGCGCCGAGAAACTGTGACCATGACCGAGACCGACAATACAGCGCCCGAGCGCGGGTGCTTCATCACATTCGAAGGCGGCGAGGGCGCGGGTAAATCCACGCAGATCAAGCTGCTCGCCGATCGCCTCAACGAGGCCGGCATCCGCGCCATCGTCACCCGAGAGCCCGGTGGCTCGCCCGGTGCCGAGATCATCCGTCATGTGGTTCTGTCCGGCATGGGCAAGCTGCTCGGCGCCGAAGCCGAGACGCTGTTGTTTGCCGCCGCGCGCGATGACCACGTCCATGCGGTGATCAAGCCCGCGCTCGACCAGGGCATCTGGGTGCTGTGCGATCGCTTTTCGGATTCCACCCGCGCCTATCAGGGCCGACAGGGCAATGTGTCGCCAGAACTGCTGAAAGCGCTGGAGCGCGTCACCATCGGCGGCCTCAAGCCTGATCTGACGGTGATCCTCGATCTTCCCGTCGAAGTCGGCATGGCCCGCGCTGCGGCCCGCCGCGGCACCGGCATGCCCGATCGCTTCGAGGCCGAGGGCATCGCCTTCCATCAGGGGCTCCGCGAGGCGTTCCGTCAGATTGCCCTGGAGGAGCCGCAGCGCTGCGTGCTGCTCGACGCCACGCTGCCGCCAAAAGCCGTCGCCAACAATATCTGGGGCGTGATGCGCAAGCGCCTGCTGCACGAGACGGCGGACGCATGAGCAAGAACGATCCCGAAATATCCGTCCCGCATCCGCGCGAGACAACAGCACTGTTCGGCCATCACGAGGCCGAGCAGACGCTGCTCAATGCCTATCGTGGCGGCCGTATTCCGCATGCCTGGCTGATCTCCGGCCCGCAGGGAATCGGCAAAACGACGTTGGCCTTTCGCATGGCGCGCTTCGTGCTGGCGCATCGCGATCCCCTGTCATCGCAAGCGCAGTCGGCCGAAACACTCGATCTCGATGACAATCATCCCGTGACCCGCCAGATCGCTGCCGAAGCCCATGGCGGACTGCTGGCGATCCGGCGCACGCCCAATGACAAGGGCGTCATGCGCACCGTCATCACCGTGGACGACGTACGCGAGACCGTCGGCTTCTACGGCTCCACCGCCGCCGTCGATGGCTGGCGCGTCTGCATTGTCGATACCGTGGACGAGCTCAACACCAATGCGGCCAATGCGCTGCTGAAGGTGCTGGAGGAGCCGCCGCAGCGTTCGCTGTTCCTGCTGATTACCCATGCACAGGCGCGGGTGCTGCCCACCATCCAGTCGCGCTGCCGTAAGCTGCCTTTGCGTGCGCTCTCGACCGGCGACGTGCTGTCCGCCCTGGCGCTGGCCACCGAGCGCGAGGAGGGCGATCCCGAGCTCCGCGATGTCGCGGAGGCCTCCGAAGGCAGCGTGTCCCGCGCCATTAATCTGCTCGGCGGCGGCGCGCTGAAACTGCACCAGCGCACCGCCTCGCTGCTCAACACGCTGCCCCACGTGGACCCGCGTGAGCTGCACGCCCTGGGCGATGCGCTGGGGACCAGCGACCGCGTTGCGCTCGGCGCCTTTACTGACAGCGTCGACCGCTGGATCGGCGAGCGGATGCATGCGGATCCTGCCAGCCTGAACGCCGATTTGCCCCGCCTTGCACGCCTTGCGGAGGTATGGGAAAAGATCAACAAAGCCGCGCGCGAGGCCGAATCCTACAATCTCGAGCGAAAACCGCTGGTTTTCTCGGTGTTTGGCCTGCTCGCCGAGGCGACGCGCTGACACCAACTAACGCGGCAAGATCGATCATTTGAAAGGCTTTCGCGCCGATGGCGAACGCGTCCAATAACACCTTCTACATCACCACCGCGATCGCCTATCCCAATGGCGTGCCCCATGTCGGCCATGCCTATGAAGCCATCGCCACCGATGCGTTGGCGCGCTTTGCCCGCCTCGACGGCAAGGACGTGTTCTTCCTGACCGGCACTGACGAGCACGGCCAGAAGATGGTGCAGACGGCCGCGCGCGAAAACCTGCCGGTCGCCGAACTCGCCACCCGCAACGCCGCCCGTTTCAAGGAGATGGATGGCGTGTTGAACATCTCCTACGATCGCTTCATCCGCACCTCAGAGGAGCAGCACCACCGCTCGTCACAGGAACTGTGGAAGCGCATGGCCGCCAATGGCGACATCTATCTCGACAGCTATGCCGGCTGGTATTCCGTCCGCGACGAAGCCTATTACGCGGAGGACGAAACGACCGTCGGCGAGGACAAGGTGCGCCGCGGCCCGCAGGGCACGCCGGTCGAGTGGGTGGAGGAATCCAGCTACTTCTTCCGGCTGTCGAAGTATCAGGACAAGCTTCTTGCGCTCTACGAGGCCACCGATTTCATCGGGCCGGAATCCCGCAAGAACGAAGTCACCAGCTTTGTCAAAGGCGGCCTGAAGGACCTCTCGGTGTCACGCACCACCTTCGACTGGGGCATCAAGGTGCCCGGCGACGACAAGCATGTGATGTATGTCTGGGTCGATGCGCTGACCAACTACATCACCGGCGTCGGCTTCCCCGACGAGAGCGACGCCAACTGGACATACTGGCCCGCCGATGTTCACATCATCGGCAAGGACATCATCCGTTTCCACGCGGTGTACTGGCCCGCCTTCCTGATGTCGGCCGGCATCCCGGTGCAGAAGCGCGTCTATGCCCATGGCTTCCTGTTCAACAGGGGCGAGAAGATGTCGAAGTCGGTCGGCAATGTCGTCGATCCCTTCAATCTCGCCGAACAATATGGCGTCGATCAGCTCCGCTATTTCCTGCTGCGCGAAGTCTCGTTCGGGCAGGACGGCAGCTACAGCCATGAGGCCATCGTCAACCGCACCAATGCGGATCTCGCCAACGACCTCGGCAATCTCGCCCAGCGCTCGCTGTCGATGATCGGCAAGCAATATGGCGGCGTGCTGCCGACACCCGGCGAATTCTCCGAGAACGACAAGGCGATCCTGGCGCAGGCCGATGCCATGCTGGAGCAGGCGCGCACCGCCATGGCCACCCAGCAGATCCACCAGGCGTTGAACGCTATCTGGGCTGTGGTCGCCGAAGCCAACCGTTATTTTGCGGGCGAGGCGCCTTGGGCGCTGGCCAAGACCGATCCAGCGAAGCAGGCGACCGTGCTCTACACCACGGCGGAAGTCGTGCGTCAGGTCGCGATCCTCGCCCAGCCGGTGATGCCGGCGTCCTGCGCCAAACTGCTTGACGTGCTCGGCATTGCCGCCGACGCGCGCGACTTCGCGGCGATCCCGACCCGCATCAAGCCGGGCACGCAGCTGCCGACCCCGACCGGCGTGTTCCCACGCTATGTCGAACCGGCCGCAGCAAGCTGAGTTTGCCGATGCTGGTCGATAGCCACTGCCATCTCGACTTCCCGGATTTCGCCGACGATCTCGACGGCATCGTCGCCCGTGCCGAAGCTGCGGGCGTCGGCCGGCTGGTGACGATCTCAACCCGCGTGCGCCGCCTGCCGGCGCTGCTGGCGATCGCGGAGCGCTTTCCCAATGTCTATTGCTCGGTCGGCACCCATCCGCACAATGCCGACGAAGAAGACGGCATCTCGGCAGACGAGCTGATCGAACTCACGAAGCATCCAAAGGTCATCGCGCTCGGCGAAGCCGGCCTCGATAATTTCTATGAGCATCAATCCTCCGGCGCGCAGGAGAGGGGCTTTCGCGCCCATATCGCCGCGGCCCGCGCCACCGGCCTGCCGCTGGTGATCCACACCCGTGAAGCCGACGACCAATGCGGTATCATTCTCGAAGACGAGATGAAGAAGGGCGCCTTCAAGGCCGTACTGCATTGCTACACCGGTGGCCGCGATCTCGCGATGAAGGCCATTGATCTGGGCCTGTCGATCTCCTTCACCGGCATCATCACCTTCAAGAAATCGCAGGAGCTGCGCGACCTCGCGGCTGAACTGCCGGCCGATCGCATCATGGTCGAGACCGATGCCCCCTATCTCGCCCCCGGCAAATGGCGCGGCAAGCGCAATGAGCCGTCTTACGTGGTCGAGACCGCCAAAGTGCTCGCCGAGACCCGCGGCGTGACTTACGAGGAACTGGCAAAGCAGACCACGGACAATTTCTTCCGCCTATTCAGCAAAGCGTCCGAGAGCATCGCTGCATGACGTTGGCGCTCACCATTCTCGGCTCCGGATCGTCGGCGGGTGTGCCGCGCCCGGCGCTGGGCTGGGGCGCCTGCGATCCCGCCAATCCGAAGAACCGCCGCCGCCGCTGCTCCTTGATGGTCGAACGCATCGGCCCCGATGGCGTCACCCGCGTGATCATCGACACCTCGCCGGATCTCCGCGAGCAGTTGCTCGACGCCGAGGTCGATGACATCGATGCGGTGTTCCTGACCCACGAACATGCCGACCAGACCCATGGCATGGATGATCTCCGCTCCGTGGTGTTGAAGCGCCGCAAGCGCATTCCTGTCTATATGAACACGCCCACGGCCGACGAGTTGATGCCGCGTTTCGGCTACTGCTTCCGGACCCCCCCTGGCAGCGACTATCCGCCGATCCTCGATCATCTCAACATCGAGGCCGGCGAGAGCCGCACCATCACGGGGAAGGGCGGCGACCTCACCTTGGCGCCGTTCCTTGTCCAGCACGGCAACATTCCGGCGCTCGGCTATCGCATCGATCATGCCGCCTATTCACCGGATCTGAACGATATCCCGGAAGTGAGCTGGCCGGCGCTCGAGGGGCTCGATCTCTGGATCGTGGACGGGCTGCGCTACACCCAGCATCCCAGCCATTTCAGCATTGGTGACGCCTTGAAGTGGCGAGATCGCTTCAAGCCCAAACGGACGGTGATCACCAACATGACCGCTGAGGTGGATTACGAGGCAGTGAAAGCCAAGCTGCCGGAGGGCGTGGTGCCGGGGTACGATGGCATGCGGCTGGTGGTGGCGTAGACTCTGCCGTAGGGCGGATCAGCGTAGCGCAATCCGCCGCGGAGTTTCAGCTAAGTGCGCGGCCGGCGGATGACGCCTTCGGCTCATCTGCCCCACAAACTCCGTTGCCGCGCAAGACGCAGACTTAATAACGGTGAGTTCCCTGCCAGTCCCGCTGACTCGCTGTCATCTTTCTGCTGTCATTGACATCGCAATGCGCTTTGCGACTCAAATTAATCCCTTCAAGTCGTATTCTTCTGGCACTTTCATTGCCGGCCCTCCGAGTCGCTTCGGAGGGCCGTTTTCCGTCGCGGTTCAGGCATTCGGCATCTCCGCCCTCATGGTGAGGAGCGCGTTTTCGCGCGTCTCGAACCATGAGCTGCCAGGCTGTGTCGTTTGCCGCCATTCTTCGAGACGCCGCTGCGCGGCTCTCAGGATGAGGAAAAAGCTCGTGGCGAAACGAACGTCTCAGCTCTCGAACGACCCCGTCGATTTGACCCGATCGCGCAGGATGAATTTCTGGATCTTGCCCGTGGACGTCTTCGGGATTGCGCCGAACACCACGGCTTTCGGCGTCTTGAAGCCCGGCAGCTGCTCGCGGCAATAAGCGATGATCTCCGCTTCTGTCGCCGCCGCGTTCGGCTTGAGCTCAACAAAGGCGCACGGTACTTCGCCCCATTTGTCATCGGGCTTGGCCACCACAGACGCGAACAGCACGGCGGGGTGCTTGTAGAGCACGTCTTCAACCTCCACCGACGAGACATTCTCGCCGCCGGAAATGATGATGTCCTTGGAGCGGTCCTTGATGGTCACATAGCCTTGGGCGTCCATCACGGCGAGATCGCCGGTGTGATACCAGCCGCCGGCAAAGGCTTCCTGCGTGGCCTTCTCGTTCTTGAGATAGCCCTTCATGACGATATTGCCGCGGAACATGATCTCGCCGATGGTTTCGCCATCGGCCGGCACCGGCTCCATGGTGTCGGGATCTCGCACGGTCAGGCCTTCCTGCGACGGGAAGGGCACGCCCTGCCGGCGTTTCAGGCGCGCCCGCTCGTCGGCCGGCAGTTCGTCCCAGCCCGGTTGTTCGGCGCAGACCGAGGCCGGCCCGTAGGTTTCGGTCAGGCCGTAGACATGGGTGAGCTTGATGCCGATCCGCTCCGCACCGGCAAGCACCGTCATAGGCGGCGGGGCGCCGGCGATCGATCCCTGGATCATCTGGCCGCCGGCATAGGTCGGCGCATCCGCCGCGTTGATCAGCGTGTTGTAGACGATCGGCGCGCCCGACATATGGGTCACGCCGTGTGCCGATATCAGCGCAAAGATCTTGGTTGGCTCCACCTTGCGCAGGCAGACATTGATTCCGGCACTCGCCGCCACCGCCCAGGGCAGGCACCAGCCATTGCAGTGGAACATCGGCAGGGTCCAGAGATAGACCGGGTGGCGGCCGAGATCGGTGGCCAGGATATTGCCCCATGCATTCAGATAGGCGCCGCGATGATGGGTGACGACGCCTTTCGGATTGCCCGTGGTGCCCGACGTGTAGCCGAGCGCGATCGCGTCCCATTCGTCGAGCGGAAAGGCCGAGGTGAAGTCGGGGCTGCTCTGGGCGAGGGCGGTTTCATATTCGAGTTCGCCGATCCGGCGCGGGTCCGAGAAAGTGAGGTCATCCACATCGATGATGATGGGCTTCGGTCCACTCATCAGGCCGAGCGCCTCGGTGACGACGGCTGCGAATTCCGGATCCACCAGCAGCACCTTGGCGCCGCCGTGGTCGAGCTGGAACGCGATGGCTGCAGCGTCGAGGCGGATGTTCAGCGTGTTGATCACGGCGCCCGCCATGGGGATCGCGAAGTGCGCCTCGTTCATGGCCGGCACGTTCGGCAGCATGGTCGCGACGGTGTCGCCACGGCCGATGCCGCGGCCGGTGAGCCAGGAGGCGAAACGGCGGCAGCGCTCCAGGGTCTGCGCCCAGGTGAAGCGGCGGTCCTCATAGATGGTGCTGAGGAGGTCCGGATAGACCGCGGCGCTGCGCACGAGGAAGCTGATCGGTGACAGCGCGACGAAGTTGGCAGCGTTCTGGTCGAGGCCGACGCTATAGGCGCCTTGACTGGGGATCATTTGACAAACTCGCATAAAGTCAGTGAGTTATGGAAGGTATCTCACTTATCAGTTTATCGAAGTAAAAGGCTTCCAAATTCACCTTAGATATCGCTCGCAACCATCTGAATTTAATGCACTTCAGAGGAAGCCAATCGATATCCAGGGAAAGATCGCGACAATAATCAAGCCGACAAGGAGGGCCAGCAGATAGCCGAGAATGGGCCGGATGCCTTGCGCTGGATCAACCCGCCCGATTGCACAGGCGGCATAGTAGCCGACTCCAAACGGCGGCGCGAACAGCCCGATGCCCATCGCGAGGATGACGATCATCGCGTAATGGACCTCGTGGACCCCCACCAGCCGGGCGATCGGGAACAGCAGGGGCCCGAACAACACGATGGCCGGGATACCCTCCAGCACGCTGCCGAGGATGATGAAGGCCACGATCGAGACCGCGATGAAGGTGGCGCCGCCGCCGGGCAAACCGGTCATGGCGGCCGCCAGCGAGCGCGAGAAGCCGGACTGGGTCAGGCCCCAGGCCATGCCGGTGGCGGTTCCGATGATCAGCAGGATGGCGCCGGAGAGGCAGGCGGTGTCCACCAGCATCGGCCTCAGCCGGCTCCAGTCGAACTGGCGATAGATCAGCAGGCCCGCCAGCACGGCATAGACGATGCCGATGGTGGAGACTTCAGTGGCCGTCGCCACGCCCTCAACAACCGCCGCGCGGATGACGAAAGGCAGCGCGATGGCGGGCAACGAGATGATGAAGGCCCGGCCGATGTCGCGGCGCGAGGCACGCTTCACATGGCTGAGATCCTCATCGCGATAGCGCCACCACACCAGCGCGCCCAGCGTGATGGCCAGCACCACGCCCGGCAGCAAGCCGCCGGTGAACAGCGCCGAGATCGAGACGCCGGTGACCGAACCGATGGTGATCAGCACCAGACTCGGCGGGATGGTTTCGGTCTGCGCGCCGGTGGCCGAGAGCAGGGCGACGAGGTCGCCCGGCTTGGCGCCGCGCTTCTTCATCTCCGGGAACAGCACCGGCGCCACGGCAGCCATGTCGGCGGCCTTGGAACCGGAAATGCCGGACACCAGATACATGGCGCCGATCAGCACATAATGCAGGCCGCCGCGGACATGGCCGAGCAGGCTGGCCAGGAACGCCACCATGGCGCGGGCCATGCCGGTCATCTCGATGAGCAGGCCCAGGAACACGAACAGCGGCACCGACAGCAGGATCAGATGGCTCATGCCCTCGTCCATCCGCCCGATCAGCACCATGATCGGCGTCCGCGTGGTCAGCGCCATATAGCCGAAAATGGCGAGGCCGAAGCCGAACGCGATCGGCACGCCGGCGAAGACGCAGAGGCCGACCACGCCGACGAAGAAGATGATCAGGTTGAGATTGCCGAGGGTGCGCAGGAAGGGCTCCGCGAGCCAGAATGCGCCCATGATGGCAACGACAGTGCCGAGCGCCATCAGCACGGTGCGGGTCTGGCCGTAACGGAGCAGGCGCAGGAAGGCGAAGACGATCATCAGCGAGATGCCGACCGGCAAAGCCGCGGCACGAAAACTGTTGGCGATCTGCAGCGCAGGGGTCGTGATGTAGCTTTCCTCATAGGCGTATTCGTAGGACGGCGCGACGACGAGCAACAGGAACGCCAGCGCCGCGCAGGTCGCGACGACATCGAGGAAGGCCCACATCCGCGGTCCCGCCGTCGCCACCAGCGCGGTCATGCGCATATGCTCGCCACGCCGGAACGCGACGACAGAACCGAGCATCGCCAGCCAGAGGAACAGGATCGAGGCCAGCTCGTCCGACCACACCAGCGGCTGGTGCAGGCCGTAACGGGCGACCACGCCTGCGAACAGGATGGCGATCTCGGCGACGACCAGGATCGCCACCGGGATCTCCACCAGCGTGCCGAGGATCCGCTCCAGCGATGTCAGCCAGCCCTGGGGACGGCTGACATCGGGTGTCATCCCGTCCTGCGGCGGCGCGAGTTCGGCATGGGCCATGTCGGTGTGCTTTAGGCCAGCTTGCCGACGGACTTTTCGAGCAGCGACCAGGCCTGGTCGCCATATTTGCCCTTCCATTCCGCATAGAAGCCGGCAGAGCGCAGCTTGTTGCGGAATGGCTCCACCGTCGGCTGGTTGAAGATCAGGCCCTTGGCCAGCAGCTCTTCGCGCACCGTCGCATTGAGCTTGGCGGTGTCCTCGCGCTCCTTGACGGCCGCGGCGTTGATGTTCTTGGCGACGATCTCGCGGAGATTGGCGGGCAGGCGCTCCCAGGCACGACGATTGGCGAGGAACCAGAAGCCGTCCCACATGTGGTTGGTCATAGAGCAGTATTTCTGCACTTCAAACAGCTTCGCCGTGGAGATCAGCGCCAGCGGATTTTCCTGGCCCTCGACGACCTTGGTCTGCAGCGCCGAATAGACTTCGCTGAAATTGATCGAGGCCGGTGCACTGTCGAAGGCCTTGTACATCGAGGTCCACAGCGGCGAGACCGGCACGCGGATCTTGAAACCCTTGAGATCGTCCGGGCCGTTGATCGGCCGCGTCGATGACGTGGTCTGGCGGAAGCCGTTGTCCCAGATTTTGTCCATCACCACGAGATTGGCCTTGGTGATCTCGCCGCGCACATAAGCGCCGAGCTCGCCGTCCATAGCTTTCCAGACGGTCTCGTAATCCGGGAAGGCGAAGCCGATGCCGTTGATCGATGTGGCCGGCACCAGCGTGGCAAGGATCAGGCCCGACAGCGTGAAGAACTCGACGCCGCCCGAGCGGATCTGGCTGAGCATATCGGTGTCCGAGCCGAGCTGGTTGTTCGGAAACACCTGCAGGTCGACCTTGCCGCCCGTCTCCGTTTTGATCGCCGCCGACATTTCGCGGGCACGAACGTTCAGCGGATGCGTATCGGGCAGATTGTTTGCGTATTTGTAGACAAATTCAGCCTGCTGGGCGCGCGCCACCAAAGGCATGCCGATGCCGCCCATGGCCGTCGCGGCGGCGGATGCCTTCAACAGTGTCCGGCGTGAAATCGTCATTTTGTTTCTCCCTGCCACATCATTCTGACTTTTTGTGATGTCGATGCCCCTTGTCGTTTCGACATCATGCGCGGTCAAGCCTTTTCGCCGCACCCGGGGCCTCGACTTTGGACGGTCTTTGGTGAAAACCATCGCCGCAAGAATGACGCTGCGCGGCCGCCGAGCTGCTGCAGGACATGGGAGGAAAATGGATGAGCAAGGACCAAAATAGAGATTTGGGCGTCGTCATCATCACCGGCGGCGCATCCGGAATCGGGCTGGCGATCGCCAGGGCGGCCGTAGGTGAGGGGTGGAAGGTCCTCCTCGCCGACCTCACCCAGCCTGCGCTCGACGCCGCCAAAGCTCAGGTCGATGCGATCAAACCCGGCGTCACTCGCACTGTCGTCATGGACGTCGCCAATGAAGACGCCGTCATCGCCGGTCTGAAGGATTGTGAGACCGGTTTCGGTCCGGTCCGTGGCCTCGTGAACTCAGCCGGAATCGGCCGCCAGGTGCCGTTTTTCGAGACCTCCGTGAAGCTGTTTCGCGAGATCCTGGACATCAATCTGGTCGGCAGCTTTGCCGTGGCCAAGGAAGCCGCGCGGATGATGAAGGCCCATGGCGGCGGCGCCATCGTCAATGTGGCGTCGGTGTCCGGCATTCGCGGCAATATCGAGCGCTCGGCTTATGGCGCGTCCAAGGGCGGCGTCATCACGCTGACCCAGGTGATGGCCTGCGAACTGGCGCCGTTGAACATCCGCGTCAACGCCATCGCGCCGGGTCCATTTGAGACACCCATGGTCCAGGAAATGCACACGGCAGCGACGCGCGAGGCTTGGATGCAGGTGGTGCCACAGCGCCGTTATGCCGAGCCGGACGAGGTGGCCGGTGCCGCGCTATTCCTCTTGGACAGCAGCAAATCGAGCTTCGTCACGGGCCATGTGCTCAATGTGGATGGCGGCTTTGCAGCCCATGGGCTGCTGCCGAAGCATCCGTAGACGCCGGTCTCACTTCAGATAGGTTCGCAGCACTTCGATAAGCTCGGCCGCGCCCTGGGCGCTCTTGCTGTTGTCCTTATCCGGATCGACGATGTGGTTGCGGATATGGTCCTCCATGACCTCGGCGGTCAGTCCGTTGACCGCGCCACGCATGGACGAGACCAGCATCAGCACGTCGGAGCAGCCAAGCTCGGCCTCCAGCGCGCGTTCAAGCGCCTCGGCCTGGCCCTTGATCCGGCGGACGCGCGCGATGAGTTTGTTCTTGTCCTTGATCGTGTGCACGCGGTTAGGCTCCGTGGGATTCTCGTGGTCCGACAGACCGTAACATGAAGTCGTGGAGATTGGCGTGTTTGCATCGGCGGCGAGCTAAGAACCTGAGAACGCGGATACTTTTATATTCCATAATATACCTTATGCGAATAAGACATGTAGGGATGAGGCGGCGTTTAGCTGGACTTGTTGATCCCCTACAAGTCCGCTCGCCATCGTGGCGAGCCTGTTTGTGTTCGTGAATGAGATCCATCGTCTAGGTTTGGACCAGGCTGATTGTGGGGTCTGGCTGGCCGCTCCAGACCATCCGATAGACGTCACCCTGGGCCACCGACTGGACCGCATGCGGGAAAAGCGCGACCAGGCACGTTCCGCCGGGGTGCCGGACGGATGGATAGATAATCCCGTTCAGGCCGCGCGTTCTGGCTGCGTCCGCCAGTGCGTTTCCAACCGGGTATCCAATGGCCTTGTCCGGGCGCAAGGCGTCATGCGTCGGATGGGCTCGCAGGTCCACGAATTCGCCCGCGAAGCTCGCAAACATTTCGGCGTATTCGACCGTCGTGTTGAAATCGCCAGCCGCTGCCAGAAACTCGGTCAGGTGAAACTTGACCTCGGCAAGGCTTGTCTCGACGTCAAACCCGGCATACCAGGCACCGCGGTCGGCTCCGTTGAACCGGTTGGGTTCGCGAGGCTTGGCATAGGCGAAGGAGGCGTTGATGAAGTGCGCGTGCGGGACGCCGTAGAGCAGTTCAAACGATTGCACCTCACCTGCCCCACGCGCCTGCGCAATCCGTCTGGCACTCGTGGCGCCTTCGATCTCGCTCAACGCCTCCAGTTCTGATTCATCGACCAGATCGAGCAAGACGGAATCACGAAGTCGCGCGGTCATTACAAGGCGAACGGTTCGCTCGATGGCTTCGCGACTGACCTTCAACCCATCAAGCATGGATCAAAGGCCGCCGCGAACCGCGTCCACGTAACGTCGTGTCTCAAGCATCAGCGGGATGCCGCCATCGATCATGGCATCGACCGGAGATCGGCGCTGGAAGATCGGACCGCTATTGGCCAGTTTCGGCCAGCGCATCGCCATGTCGTCGGCGAACAGAAGTCGAAGACCTTTGTGGATGCCAATCGCAGCCGAGGCCCGTGTAAGCTGATCCTGTGAAAGAGGCTGGTCCCACGCACCGCGCTTGATCCGGTCCCACGTGCTTTCGGAGACACCGAGAAGCATCGCGGATTCGGCATTGGTCAGTTTCCAATGCTCGACGATCTTCCGGAATGCCTTGATGGCGATCGGAGACAATCGCTCGCGATCATGCGCTTTCGTGAATGTCTGTATGTCGATGGGTGTGACGGCGGCTGATGCTTCGAAAGACGCGATTTGAGCCATGATCATGCCCCTCCGTATCACACTACAGATACCGTCATTTGGTGCGATGTCAAGCATCATGTGACGGTTTCTGCTCGTAATGCGAACTGATACGCGACAAATTCCGTCCGCCGCGCACTTGCGAGCGCCTGATCTTACCATTTCAGCCGTTTAGCGTTCGGGTGGACTGGGGCACATCATGAACATACACACACGGGGTATCCGGCGAGCTGAGCGCAACAATGCGACCAGTTTTTTCGCCTCCTTCGACGTCTTCGACACGTTTCTCGTCCGGGCATGCACGACGCCCGAGGGCGTGTTCGAGCGCGCATATCAGCTCTCGCCGGCTTTCGCCCGATACCCGGATGCTGCCGCATCCTACGTGGAGCACCGCCGCCAGGCAGAGGCACGCGCTCGCAGGATGGCACAGCATAAAACCGGATCTTCAGAAGTCGGCATCGACGCGATCTACCGCCTCTTCCCGTTTCGGCTGTTCGGCCTTACCTCTGACGCCGTCGAGCAGTTCGTGGACGCGGAATTTGCCGCTGAACTCGAACTTTGTCGCGTCAATCCGGCAATCCACGAGCATTATCGAGAGCTGCGTGCCAACGGTGCGCGGACCGGCTTCATCTCGGATACCTATTGGAGCACTCAGCAACTGAGCACGCTTTTACGTGCGTGCTGCGCCGATCTGCAATGGGACTTCCTGTTTGCATCCAGCCAGCACGGCAGCAGCAAGAGCGAAAAGCTATTCGATATTTATCTGAAGAAGTGTGCGGTCGATCCGCAGCATGCGGTTCATGTAGGCGATAATCCGGTGGCCGATATCGCCGCCGCCAAGCGCCGGGCCGTCAACGCGCTGCATATACCGCAGGCCAGTGCCGCACTGGCATCCGTATTGTCGCGCGAGGCCACCGTGGAGCGCCTGCTCTGCCCGGTTCATGCAACCATGCTGGACGGCGGCATGCGCACCTTGCGCCGGCTGACAGCGTCCCACGCGGCGAGCCCTTCGCCAGCGCATGATCTCGGCCTGACCGTGTTGGGCCCTGTAATGCACGCCTTCGATGCTTTCACTGACGATCGCATTGCGCGGATCAGCGAAGCAGGCACCAGCACACGCGTCGCGTTTCTCGGACGCGACGGCCACCTCCCGCATCAGATCCGGGCACTGAGTGATACGGCTGCGACATATCTCGAAATCAATCGCCGTGTCGGCATGATGGCGTCCGCCCGGACACTGGCGCCCCTTGTCGATCTCGTCAGCGAACTGCCGGCGATCAATGCGCATGCCTTTTCCGAGATCGTCAAATTCAGCTCGCGTCGGATCGAGGAGTTTTTCGCCAAGCAGCCGCACGGCCGCTGCAGCGGACGCGACCTTGCCAAGGCGCTACCGAAGTTACTCGATAGGCGCGAGCTGACCACGGTTGCCGATGGCTTGCGCATGGAATTGATGACCTATCTCCGCACCCGGATTCCCGATCTGGATCAATGCAGCGATCTCGTGTTGATTGACCTCGGTTACTCCGGGAGCATCCAGAAAGCGCTGCGCCGCATCTTCGATATCGAGGATATCAAGGCGCGCATCCACGGCCTCTATCTGCTGACGCTGGACGATGGTTTTGTTGAATGCGACGCGCGCGACACGTTTGAAGGCCTGATCTCAGACCTGATCGTCACGCCACACATCAAGCGCATGCTCTTGCGTAACATCGCCGTATTGGAGCAGCTATGCTGTTCGTCGAGCGGCTCCGTACGTGGATATCGCAATGGCGCGGTTATGCACGAAGACAATGGTCTATCCGCGGATCAGCATCAGGTGGCGCGTGAGGTGCAACAGGGCGCCGTCGCGTTCAGCACCACGGCTCGGGATTTGCTGACGCGCCTGAACATCTCTCCCTTTGCCAATCTCGATGCGGCCGCGCGCACGGCCACGGCGACTCTCGGACGCCTTCTGTTGCTGCCAACCGACCGGGAGCTAACGCTGCTGGGCAGCTTGCAGCATGACGTCAATCTGGGAACGTCTGCGCTCACGCCACTGGTTGACGGCGATATTCTAAACGCCCAGCAAGTCGTTCGCGCATGGCCGGATGCCTGTACGGCCGGCGATCCGCCCATGTGGCTGGCGGGATCATTCGCAGCCCTGACGCCGGCCCAGAGCTTTCAATATCTGCTGTTCGGAGCCAACCTCCTCCCGAGCGATATCTTCAGCGATGTACGATGTGGCCAGCTGGAAATCGACATTGCGACCCGCATCGGATCCAACGCCAAGCTGTCCACGAATTGTTATCGCACGGGCGCCGGCGAGATACGGATACGAATCCCGATGTCGCTCAACATGAATGTTGCGTCTGTCACCTTGCCACTCGCGCATCTGGCGCCGGAAGGCGTTCTCAACGGTCCGTTCCTGCAATATGGAAAGACCGTCGATCAGGCCATGCGCAGCGTTGATATCCTGAAACTGGATGGACAGGAATTGCGCCCCGCCGGCATGGTCTTCACGGGACGCCACTATGGCAGCGGTGATCAGGCTGCTGCGTTGACCATCGAGCTTCCCGAACAGACCGCGCCCGTGGCGCTGCTGAGTATCGGCATCACGCCGACATCCGGCATGCGGATCCTTGCGCTGGATTGATTGATACCACGCTCATTTGATGATGGCGTCGAACACCAGCGTCTTCAGAATAGGCTGAATACGGCCACGCTGGGTCGGCGTCTGCACCATGAAGATCATCACCATGTCGTGGTCGGGATAGGTCCAGAAATAAGTCCCGGCCGCGCCGCCCCACGCCATCTCGCCGATGAAGCCGGGCACGCCGTCCTCGCCGGGGCCGGTGCGTACGCCGAAGCCGAGCCCGTAGCCGAAGCCGGCGCCGGGATAATAATAGGCCCACGGCTTCACATCAGTGGCCGGCGCCACTTCGTTCTTGCGCATCAGTGCCACGGTCTCGGGCTTGAGGATGCGCTTGCCATCGATCTCGCCGCCATTGATCAGCATCTGCAGGAAGCGCGCATAATCTCCCGTGGTGGCGTTGAGGCCACCTCCTCCGGATTCCCATTTTCGCTTGATGGTGGGATCGCTGATGCTCTCGTTGCCGATGATGCGATCGGTCGGCAGCGGCTGCGCGATGCGCGATGCCTTTGCGGAATCGATAATATAGTAGCTGCTGTCGACCATGCCGATTGGATCGAACAGATATTGCTTCTGGAAATCATAGAGCGACATGCCCGAGGCCACTTCGATGACGCGACCGAGCACGTCGGTGGAATGGCCGTAATCCCAGACAGTTGCGGGCTGGTAGGCGAGCGGCAGCCTGGCCAGGCGATCGGCGAAATCGCTGTTGTCAAAGTCGCCGGCGAACAAACCGGCTTTCAAATAAAGCTCTGTAATCAAGCCAAGATTGGTGAAGGCGGAGCTTATCCCGGACGACTGGCGCATCAGATCGAGCACCGTGATCGGCTTCAGCGCGGGCGAAAAATCGAGATATTTCTGACCGTTGGCGTCGGTCTTTTCGGTCGCGACCTGCGGACTGGCATAGGCCGGAATGTATTTGGCCACGGGATCGTCAAGCTTCAATTTGCCCTGCTCCACCAGCACCATGGCGGCGACTGACGTGACTGGCTTGCTCATTGAATACAGACGAAAGATCGTATCCCGCGTCATCGGCGCCATGGTGGCGGGATCGCGGACGCCAAAGCCTTGATAATAGACGGGTTTGCCGTGGCGCTGGATCAGCATAATGGCGCCGGCGAGATGGCCCTGCCCGACTTCGCGGTCGAGCATCGCGGTGACGCGATCGAGACCGGCTTGCGAAAAGCCAGTGAGATCAGGGGCTTCCGTGAGCAGGTTGCTGGCAGCCGCGGCCGGGCCGATCAGCTTTGCCGCGATAGCTATCGTTACCAGCCATTCGCAAGATTGACGCAAGTTTGCCTCTGGTTTGTCTCAAGCCACGCGGACTCTAACATCCAGATATTTCAACGGCTTGTAAAAATCGGTCGAAATCGAGCGATCGTTTTTCTTGTGGCAATACAGAGGCAGGGCGGATCGCACGGCCGGCCGATCCGCCCTCGCCGCTCCACCTCAGTTCATCGTGATATTGGCCTTCTCGATGACGCCCTTCCAGCGTGCCGTCTCGCTGGCGATGTATGTGCCGAAGGCGGGACCATCGACATCCATCGCCACCGCGCCGAGTTCGGAGATCTTCTTCTTCGTTTCCGGCTGCTGCATGAACGCGCGGATCTCGGCAGAGAGCTTGTCGGTGACCGCCTTCGGCGTGCCCGTCGGCGCGATGAAACCGTGCCAGGCGACGGCCTCGAAGCCCGGCAGGAATTCGGCGACGGCCGGCAGGTTCGGGTCGAACTCGGCACGTTTTGGCGTGGCTGTTGCGAGCATGGCAAGCTTGCCGCCGGTGACATGCGGCAGCAGCAGCGGGACATTGTCGAAGGACAGGTCGATCTGGCCGCTGAGCAGATCCGGCATCATCTGGCTCGAGCCTTTGTAGGGCACATGGACCATCTTGGTGCCCGTCATCTGCTGGAATAGCTCGCCGGCAAGATGCTGCGAGGTCCCCGGCCCGGCCGAACCGAATGTCACCTTGCCGGGATTGGCTTTCAGATAAGCGATCAGATCGGGCACCGTGCGGGCAGCGATCTTGTTCGGGTTCACCACCAGCACATTGGGGACCATGCTCACCTGGGCGATCGGCACGAGGTCCTTCTCCGGATTGTAGCTGAGCTTGGCGCCATAGATGGTCGGGTTGATCGACATCGCCGACGTGCTGGCCACGCCGATCGTGTAGCCATCGGGCTGCGCCTTGGCGACGCGGGTGACGCCGATAATGCTGCCGGCGCCGCCGACATTCTCGACCACGATGGTCGCGCCGAGTTTCTTCTGCAGATGTTCCGCCACCATGCGGCCGAGGATGTCGGCGGTGCCGCCGGCCGAGAACGGCACGATGGTGGTGATGGCGCGGTTGGGATAATTGGCATCCTGCGCGGATGCGGATGTGGCCATGCCGAGCGTGAGGCAGGCAGCCGTCAGGATTGAGGGCAGTCTCATGGGTCGTTCCTCCAGTGGTTTGATCGGCCCCGTTTGTGGGTGCTCGATTTGGGGTGATGCACCACGCGGCAGCGTGATGCATCGTGTTGGTAGCCGCTCCTCCGTCCCTCATGGTGAGGAGGCGCGAAGCGCCGTCTCGAACCATGAGATCGCGGGGCTCAGTGCTTGCGGCCATCCTTCGAGACGCGCGCGTTGCGCGCTCCTCAGGATGAGGGACCGAGATATTTAGTTCATCGTGACGTTGGCTTTTTCCATCACGGTCTTCCAGCGCGCGGTCTCGCTGGCGATGTATTTCGTGAACTCGTCCTGCGGGACGGCAACAGCCACGGCGCCAAGCTCGGACATCTTCTTCTTCGTCTCCGGCAGGCTCATGAATTCACGCACCTCGCTCGACAGCTTGTCCACGATCGGCTTCGGCGTTGCAGCCGGCGCGATGAAACCGTGCCAGGCGACGGCTTCAAAACCCGGCAGGAATTCGGCGACAGCCGGCACCTTGGGATCGAATTCGGCGCGCTTCGGCGTGGCGGTGGCGAGCATGGCCAGCTTGCCGCCGGCGACATGCGGCAGCAGCAGCGGCACATTGTCGAAGGCGATGTCGATCTGGCCCGAGATCAGATCGGTGACCATCTGGCTCGAGCCCTTGTAAGGCACGTGGATCATCTTGGTGCCGGTCATCTGCTGGAACAGCTCACCCGCAAGGTGCTGCGAGGTGCCGGGGCCCGACGAGCCGAACGTGACCTTCTCAGGGTTCGCCTTGATGTATTCGATCAGCTCCGGAACCGTGCGCGCCTTGATGCGATCGGGGTTCACGACGAGGACGTTCGGCACTTGGCTGACCTGGGTGAAGGCCACGAGGTCCTTCTCCGGCTGGAACTGGAGCTTGCTGCCATAGAGCGACGGCGCGATCGCCAGCGGCGAGGTCGAAGCGAGGCCGATCGTGTAGCCATCGGGCTGCGCCTTGGCGACGCGGTTGACGCCGATATTGCCGCCGGCACCGCCCATGTTTTCCACCACCACAGTGGCGCCGAGCTTCTTCTGCAGATGCTCGCCGACCATGCGCGCGATGATGTCCACGGTGCCGCCAGCCGCAAACGGCACGACGATGGTGATCGGCTTGGTCGGATATTTGACGTCCTGTGCGCTGGCGTGGCCGGCGGTGAAGGCGACGCAGGCCGCCATCAGGATGGATTTGATCTTCATGGGAGTCCTCTTCTCGAATTGATTTTTTAGTTCAGCAGTCGAAGCCGCCCTGCTCTATTCCGCCGGCAGCACCTTTCCGGGATTCATGATGTCGTGAGGATCGAGCATCGCCTTAACGCTGCGGAGCAGCTTGAGCTCGACGGGATTGGCGACGCGGCCGAGGCGCTCGCGATTGGCGATGCCGATGCCATGCTCGGCGCTGATGCTGCCGCCAAGGGCTGCGGTCTCTTCATCGACGATGGTATTGATGCCGAGCACTGTGTCGGCGATCTGATCCTTCTGATCCTGCTTGAAGCCGGGAATGATCGCGAGAACGTGGATATTGCCGTCGCCGATATGGCCGTGCATGACGATGCGCGCATCCGGCCGGTAGGCGGCGATGCGCTTCTCCACCTGCTTCACAAACGTGGCCTGCTGCGACAGCGGCACCGCGCTGTCATGCGAGATGACATAGCCGGCGGCCTTGCTGCCTTCCGACACGCTGTGGCGGACTTTCCAGAATGTCGCGGCCTGGGTCTCGCTAGAGGCGACCAGCGCGTCCACGATCAGCTCGCGCTCATAGGCGCCGCCGAGCATGGTCTCCATCGCTTCGTTGAGATCCACGGTGAGCAGAGTATCGACGAGCTCGATCAGGACATACCATGGGGTGTCCAGTTCGAACGGGATGGTCACCAGTGGCAGGTTCTCCGCGATCACCTCGATCTGGCCGCGTGACATCACCTCGAAGGCGCCAAGGCGGTCGCCAAGATCGGTGCGCGCCTGCGCCAGCAGGTCGAGCACCGCATCGATGCTGTTGAGCTTGACGAAGGACACCGCCCTCGCCCGCGGCTTCGGGAAAAGCTTGAGCACGGCACCGGTGATGATGCCGAGCGTGCCTTCGGCGCCGATGAACAGCTGCTTTGTGTCGAAGCTGGTGGAATCCTTGCGCAGCGCCGTCATGCCGTCGAGGATCTCGCCATCGGGCATGACCACTTCGAGGCCGAGGCAAAGCTCGCGCGTGGTGCCATAGCGCAGCACCGCGGTGCCGCCGGCATTGGTGGAGAGATTGCCGCCGATCTGGCACGAGCCCTCGGCGCCGAGGCTGAGCGGAAACAGCCGGTCGATATCGTCGGCGGCCTTCTGGATGTCGGCAAGGATGCAACCGGCATCCACGGCGATGCTGTCGCCCAGGCGGCTGACATGGCGGATCTTGTTGAGGCGATCGAGGCGCAGCACGATCTTCGGGCGGTCGCCGAGCGGCGTGGCGGCGCCGCACATGCCCGTGTTGCCGCCTTGCGGCACGATGGCGATGCCAGCAGCGACGCAGGCTTTTACGACATCCGAGACTTCCTGCGTCGAGCCGGGCTTCACCACGGCCAGCGCATGGCCGTGATAGCGGCCGCGCCAGTCGACCACGTAAGGCTCGAAATCGCCGCCTGGGCCGATGATGTAGCGTTCGCCGACGATGCCGGCGAGCGTTGCGAGGAATGTCGTGTGGTCGGTCAAGTCTGATTCCTCGTCACAAGCTCATCGGTCGTCCCCGCGAAGGCGGGGACCCATACACGCTGGCGAATTGCTGGAAGTGCGATGGTCGTGGCTCTGCCGCTATGATTTTGACGACGGAGGTTATGGGTCCCCGCCTGCGCGGGGACGACACGGAGAGCGACGCTTGCAGATGTGATTGTCATCCAGCCCCCTCACCGAAACGAAAGATCGAGCAGACGGCCTTCGAACAGGCGGTCGCGCGAGGTTTCGAGATGGAGACGCATGGCCGTGCGCGCTGCCTCGGCATCGCGGTCACGGATCGCTTCAAAAATGCTCTTGTGTTCCTCGAACACCGCTTCGAGGCCGGGCTGCGGGCCCATCAGCGACTGGCCGTGCAGCTTCATGCCGACGGCGACATGGTCCTTCAGCGCATTCAGCGAGGTCGCGAAATAATGGTTGTTGGTCGCCTCCGAGATCGCGAGATGAAACGCATAGTCGGCGTCCTCGCGATGCTTGCGGTTCTTGGTCGCCTCGCGCAGCAGGCCGAGCGCTGCTTCCATCTGCACGAGATTATCGTCGCTGCGGCGGAGTGCTGCGAAATGCGCGGCATCGCTTTCCATGCTGATGCGGAATTCGAAGCAGCGCTGGATGTCGGCAATGGTCTCGACGCGCGCATAACCAAACGGCGCCTTGGCATGCGCCTGCACGAAACTGCCCGAGCCCTGGCGAGAATAGATCAGCCCGTCCTCGCGCAAACGGCCGAGCGCTTCGCGCAGCACCGGCCGCGAGACATCGAAAATGGCGGCGAGTTCGTGCTCGCCGGGCAGCTTCTGGTCGGGCGCGTAGTCGCCACTCGCGATGCGCTGCGCGAGTTCGCCATAGACCTTGTCGACAAGCGACGGGCCGGCGTGACGCGCGCGTGGCGCGTCGGACAGTTCGGATGAATCGATCGGCTTCATGATCAAGTCGAACCAAAGCTCACGGTGGCGGCGTGGGTGTTTCATTCGAAAACCCGATCGATATGATCGGCTCTCTCTTGGAAACATTTCCTCGCCAGGTTGCGGCGAACATGTCGAGGCGCGTTCAACTTGTCAACATGTCAAGATTGCGCAGCGCGTTGTTCGCCCTGCGTATGGCGTTGATCTAGAACGATTAAACTTTGCGCGTCATTCCAAAGTCGTATTGCGCTGCACAAAAACTGGCAACTTGTCAGGTTGCAAAATTCATGGTGGAAGGCTGACAACCTTCGAAAGGATTTTTAGCGTGAGCAACGGACTGAACGGCAAGGCCATCGTAATCATCGGCGCAAGCTCGGGCATCGGCGCTGCCGTGGCGAAGAAATTCGGCGCCCTCGGCGCTAACCTGATCGTGCACTACAACGGCAATCCGGAAGGCGCGCAGGACGTCGTGGCGAGCATCCACACCGCCGGCGGCAAGGCCGAGCTGCTGCGCGGGGACGTCTCCGAACGCGCTGAAGCTGCGCGTGTGATCGAGGAAGCGCATGCAAAACTCGGCCGCATCGATGTGCTGATCAACAATGCCGGCGCCATGTTCGGGCGCACCTCCATCGCCAATGCCACCGACGAGCAGTATGACGACGTGCTCGACCTCAATATCGGCTCGGTGTTCTTCGCCTGCCGCAAGGTCGCCAAGATCATGGAAGCGCAGCGCTCCGGCTCGATCATCAACACGACGTCGGTTGCAGCCCGCAATGGCGGCGGCGGCGGTGCCGGCCTCTATGGTTCGGCCAAGGGTTTTGTGAGCACCATCACCCGCGTGCTGGCGAAGGAACTGGCGCCGTTCGGCGTGCGCGCCAATGCGGTGGCGCCGGGCGTGATCATGACGCCGTTCCATCAGCGCTATTCGAATGCCGAACAGCTCGAGGCCTCGCGCCAGACCATCCCGCTCGGCCGCATCGGCACGCCGGAAGAATGCGTCGGCGCCTACCAGTTCCTGGCCGATGAGAGCATGAGCGGCTACATCACCGGCCAGGTGATCGAGGTCAATGGCGGCCAGATCATGCCGTAACGCCCTGCCTCTCATGGTGAGGAGGCCTGCGGCGCAATTGAACCGCTGGCAGCGCCGTCTCGAACCATGAGATGGCTGGGCTCCGAGCTTGCGGCCATCCTTCGAGACGCGCGCTTTGCGCGCTCCTCAGGATGAGGGACTGAGTTTGGGGCCATACAGCAAAGGCCCTCATGGTGAGGAGCGGCCTCTTGGCCGCGTCTCGAACCATGAGATGTGACGCACTTCTGATCGCCGTACGAGACAACAACCTGCAACACACACGAGAGAGACGCCCATGCCAGCCATCTTCCCTACCGGCGTGTTCTGCGCCGCGACCACGCCGTTCAATGCCGATCTCTCCGTCGATCAGGGCCTGTTCACCGCGCATTGCCAGCGGCTGCTCGATGACGGCTGCACCGGCATCGCCATGCTCGGCACCACCGGCGAAGCGAATTCGCTGTCGTCCAGCGAGCGCAAGTCGCTGCTCGAAGCCGTGGTGAAATCCGGCATCGCGCCGAAGAAGCTGCTGCCGGGCACCGGCGTCGCCTCGATCATGGAAACGGTGGAGCTGACGCAGCATGCGCTGGCCAATGGCGTGAATACCGTGGTGATGCTGCCGCCCTATTACTACAAGGGCGTCTCGGACGATGGCATCGTCGATGCCTATACGGCGATCATCGAGCGCATCAACGATCCGCGCCTGCGCGTGGTGCTGTATCACATCCCGCAGATGTCGTCGGTGCCGATCTCGCTCGACGTCATCGACCGCCTGATCAAGCGCTTCCCGGACACCGTGGTCGGCATCAAGGATTCCTCGGGCGACTTTGCCAATATGAGCGCCATCGTCGAGCGCTTCCCCGGCTTCTCGGTGCTGGTCGGCGCCGATCCCCTGATGATCAAGCTGCTGCCCATGGGCGGCGCCGGCTGCATCACCGCGACGTCGAACCTGGTCGGCGGCGATCTCGCCACGGTGTTCAACGGGTTCAACGATCCGTCCAAGGCGGCCGAGGTCGCGGCGGCGCAGGAGCGCATCGTGTCGGGCCGCAATGCGGTCTCGACCTATGCGCAGCTGCCGTCGCTGAAGGTGCTGCTGGCACGGCAATACGGCAATGACGGCTGGATGCGCGTCCGCCCGCCGCTGGTGGGGCTGAGCGCGGCCGATGCGGAAGCGGTCAGGCAGTCGTTCGCGGCGTAAACCCTTCTGTCGTCATTGCGAGCGCAGCGAAGCAATCCAGTTCTTTGGTCAAGGACTGGATTGCTTCGTCGCTACGCTCCTCGCAATGACGGCGATTGAACGATGCTTATAGATGCGGTTCGCGGCTCCGCGAACCGCCCTCTGGCGGAAAACGGATCGTCGTGCCGATGGTGATCCAGTTGGAATCCTCGCCGGTGATATTGCGGCCATAGATCAGATCGACAGAAAACGTCTCGTTGGGCCGATAGCGGATGCCGGTCTGCAACCGCGGCTGGATCACGCTCGGCATGTCCGCCCGGCCCGCCTGCCCGTACAGCTCGATCGTGTATTGCAGCGTATCGGTGAACTTCCAGTCGAAGCCGATGCCATATGTAAAATAGTGCCAGTCATTGACGCGGTCCCAGAGCCAGCCGGCATTGAGATTGATGCGCGTGGTTTCGGAGAAGCGATAGGTCGCGGGGATTTCGACGAACAGCGCCGTGTTCTGGCCGGTGACCGCATCGAAGGTCGCGCTGCCGAGCACGGAGACGCCGAACTTGCCGATCCCGGTGGGCTCGAAATTGTATTTGGCCTTGGGCGCGATGGTCGTGGAGTAATCGCCGCCCGAACGGCTGTAATTGGTGAGCGCGCTGAGTTCGACCGGCTTGCCGAGATCGACCACGCAGGACGGATTGGCGATCGCCGCAAAGTCCGTATTCGTCGCCATCGAATACCAGCTCTCGACTTTGCAGGAGCCGACTTCAGAGATGTCAGCGGCATCGACCGCGTAAGCGCCATTGGCGGCGTTCGCGCGATGGACCGTGCATGACAGTGCGATCGTCGTCACGATCACTGCTGCGAGTAGTTTGCCCCAAGTCTTCCCCATCGGGAAAGCGTAGCTGAGTCGCGCGCTGTCGAGCGGTAGTTTCGCGGCGGATCGTCGCGCGGCGGCACATACACTCCGTCCCTCATGGTGAGGAGGCGCAAAGCGCCGTCTCGAACCATGAGATGGCGGAGCTCCGTCGCCATCCTTCGAGACGCCGCTGCGCGGCTCCTCAGGATGAGGGGCGGAGTTGGGTGTCAGGCAGCGGTTGCCTTGAACTCCCGCCACCCCTTGGCGCGCAGTTCGCAGGCCGGGCACTTGCCGCAGCCATAGCCCCAGTCATGGAGTGCGCCGCGTTCGCCGAGATAGCAGGTGTGGGAGTGTTCGCGGATCAGGCCGGTCAACGGCTCTCCGCCGAGCTGATCGGCCAGTCCCCAGGTCGCGGCCTTGTCCAGCCACATCAGCGGGGTGTGCAGCTGGAAGTTCTTCGCCATGCCGAGATTGAGCGCGCTGTTGAGCGCCTTGATGGTGTCGTCGCGGCAGTCGGGATAGCCGGAATAATCGGTCTCGCACATGCCGCCGACAATATCGGTGATCCCCCGGCGATAGGCCAGCGCCGCGGCGAAGGTCAGGAACACCAGATTGCGGCCGGGCACAAAGGTGTTCGGCAGGCCGTCGGCGCCCATCTCGATGGCGACGTCGCGGGTCAGCGCGGTCTCGGAAATCGACGACAGCGTCGGGATGTCGAGCGTGTGGCTGTCGCCGATCCGGGTGGCCCAGGCCGGATTGATCGCCTTCATGCCGTCGATCAGCTTGGCGCGGCTGTCGAGCTCGACGGCGTGGCGCTGGCCATAGGCGAAGCCGAGCGTCTCGACGCGGGCGAAGCGGTCCAGCGCCCAGGCAAGGCAGGTGGCGGAATCCTGCCCGCCGGAGAACAGGACAAGGGCTGTGGAGGTGGATGGGTCGGTCATGGCGAGGGCATAGCACAAAAGTTGCACCGAATTGTAGGGCGGGTTAGGCGAAGCCATCACCCGCCGGCGGAGCTCGTGTGACGCGCCGGCGGCGGATGACGCTGCGCTCATCCGCCCTATGACCGGAGCCTGCATGACCCCTTCCCGCGATATCACCCGCCTGCTCGAAATCATGGCCGCGCTGCGCACGCCGGTGACGGGCTGCCCGTGGGACCTGGAGCAGGATTTTGCGAGCATCGCGCCCTACACGATCGAGGAGGCCTATGAGGTCGTGGACGCGATTGCGCGAAAGGACCTCGACGATCTCTGCGAGGAGCTGGGCGATCTGCTGCTGCAGGTCGTGTTCCATGCGCAGATGGCGTCCGAGCAAGGCAGGTTCGATTTCGGCGACGTGGTCACGGCGATCACCAAGAAGATGATCCGCCGGCATCCGCATGTGTTCGCGGATGCCGACGGCAATGTCACCTCCGGCCATGTGAAGGGCGTCTGGGATCGCATCAAGGCGGAGGAGAAGGCCGAGCGCGCGGCGCGGCGGGGCGAGGACATCACCGCCCCGAAATCGCTGCTGGCGAGTGTGAAGGCCAGCCAGCCGGCACTGGCACAGGCTCTCGCGCTGCAGGCCAAGGCGTCCACGGTCGGCTTCGACTGGAACGATCCGCGCGCGGTGCTGGCGAAGATCCGCGAGGAAGCCGACGAGATCGAGGCGGCGCTGGAGCGTGGCGATCCCGATCACATCGCGGAAGAGACCGGCGACCTCATGTTCGCGCTGGTGAACCTCGCGCGGCATGTGAAGGCCGATCCGGAAATGGCGCTGCGCGGGACCAATGTGAAGTTCGAGACGCGGTTCGCGTATATCGAGCAGGCGCTGAGAGCCAGGGGGCGCACGCTGGAAGACGCGTCGCTCGAGGAGATGGATGCGCTGTGGAACGAGGCGAAGGGGAAGGTGTGACTCACATCCGTGCCGCCTACTCCCGCCCCTCATGGTGAGGAGGCGCGCAGCGCCGTCTCGAACCATGAGATGGCTTGGCTCCTGAGCCTGCGGCCATCCTTCGAGACGCCGCTGCGCGGCTCCTCAGGATGAGGGACGGAGTTGGGATGGAGAGCGGAGTTTTACTCGGCCTCGCGCAGCACCGCCTTGAAGCGGTCGATCACCACGTCGCGCTTGGTCTCGTCCACGCGCACGGTCATGTCGAAATGACCTTCATGCAGCTCCTTCACCAGCACCTCGGCATTGCGATGCAGCCAGCTGATGCCGGCGCCGTCCGATGCGTCGATGGAGAGGTCCAGCGTGATGCGCGTCGCGGCGAGGCGATCCTCGATGGCGGTGAGCAGCTCATGGACGCCCTCGCCTGTCACAGCGGACACCATGAAGACCGGGCTCTCGCTCGGGCGGCGCGCCGCGATATTGGCGAGGTTTTCGCGCTCCTCGTCGGAGAAGCGATCGATCTTGTTCCAGACCTCGAGAATGCGCGCGCCGGCGCCCGCATCCATATCGATGCCGAGCTGGCGCAGGACGTTGTCGACGTCGCTCTGCTGCGCTTCGGCATCTTCGTGGCTGATGTCGCGGACATGCAGGATGATGTCGGCTTCCAGCACCTCCTCCAGCGTGGCGCGGAACGCCGCCACGAGCTGGGTCGGCAGGTTGGAGATGAAGCCGACGGTGTCGGACAGCATCGCCTTGCCGCCATGGGGCAGCGTCAGCGCGCGCAGCGTCGGATCGAGGGTTGCGAACAGCATGTCCTCGGCCTGCACATCGGCGCGCGTCAGGCGGTTGAACAGCGTGGACTTGCCGGCATTGGTGTAGCCGACCAGTGCGACAACGCGATACGGCACGCGCTGGCGGCCGGCGCGATGCAACCGACGCGTGGCCTGCACTTTCTTCAGATCGGCCTCGAGCCTGCCGATGCGATCGCCGATCATGCGGCGATCGGCTTCGATCTGGGTTTCGCCGGGGCCGCCCATGAAGCCGAAGCCGCCGCGCTGGCGCTCCAGATGGGTCCATGAGCGGACGAGACGGCTGCGCTGATAATTGAGATGCGCGAGTTCGACCTGCAGCGTGCCTTCTTTCGTCTTTGCACGGCGGCCGAAGATTTCCAGGATGAGGCCGGTGCGGTCGAGCACCTTGGCCTTCAGTTCCTTTTCGAGATTGCGCTGCTGGATCGGCGACAGCGCGCAGTCCATCACCACGATGCCAACCTCGTTGGCGGCGATGAGACCGGCGATCTCCTCGACCTTGCCCTTGCCGAGATAGGTGGCGGGACGGATCTGGCTCAGCGGCGCGGCAACGGCCTCGACCACTTCAAGATCGATGGCGCGTGCAAGACCGACCGCCTCTTCGAGACGGGCTTCGGTGTCGCGGACATGGGCATAGGCGCTGGCCTCGGCATCGCCGCGGCGTTCGCGCAGATAAGGACCGACCACGAGAACGCGGCCGGTCGATTCGCTGCCGGCCGCGGGGCGGTCGGCAGCATTGCCTTCAAAGCTACGAAATTCCAATCAAGCGTCTTTCAGGCGTTCGCTCAGGCTTCTTCGCCGCCTTCGAACAATTGGATCGGCGCGCCCGGCATGATGGTCGAGATCGCATGCTTATACACCAGCTGCGAGTGGCCGTCGCGCCGGAGCAGAAGACAGAAATTGTCGAACCAGGTGACGATTCCCTGCAGCTTGACGCCGTTTACGAGGAAGATCGTCAGGGGTGTCTTGGTCTTGCGAACGTGGTTGAGGAAGGTGTCCTGTAGATTTTGTGCGCGGTCTGCCGCCATTTTTCTTAATCCCGCAGTCTGTTGTGTCTGTTTTGTTGCTTTTCTTGCGCCCGGCCCGCCCCTCTGTTGATTTCGGGAGCGTCACCTGACTGCCGAACGCCCAAAGATCCCCCTCGGGGCGCGCAGCAGGACGATTAGACGGCAGACGGCGTGTGAAGGCAAGCCGCCACACGGAAATCGTGCCTGGAAATGCGGCAAACTCTACGCAATGTCCGCAAATTTATGGAATTCCTGGCGCAAACGGAGTGCAGTCGGTCCCGGTTTACCATCGCCGATCGCCTTCCCGTCGATGGCAATGACCGGCATCACGATCTGACTCGCGGAGGACACAAAGGCCTCGGCAGCGTTGGCAGCCTCCTCCGGAGTGAAGTTCCGCTCCTCCAGCTTGAGCTGGAGCGATGCCAGCACCTCGACCAGCACGGCGCGGGTGATGCCCGACAGGATGCCGCGCTCGGCG
The DNA here is from genome assembly GCF_058807155.1 of Tardiphaga sp. GW821-FHT12E02. Lineage (NCBI taxonomy): Bacteria > Pseudomonadati > Pseudomonadota > Alphaproteobacteria > Hyphomicrobiales > Nitrobacteraceae > Tardiphaga > Tardiphaga sp. GW821-FHT12E02. The sequence continues at coordinate 3,643,721 of NZ_JBXAQK010000001.1, read as the reverse complement.
CTCTTGGTGACGACCTTGCCGTCCCTGGTGATGATCCAGGCGTTGCAGGAGGCGCCTTCGGTGACAAAACCCTTGTCATCCACATACCAGGCCTCATAGGCGCCCTTGTCGCGCGCTTCCTGGCGGGCGAGCACGTTCGGCAGCAGGCCGACGCTCTTGATGTCCACGCGCGGCCAGCGGTTCTCGGCTGTCGTGATGACCTTCACGCCGCGTTCGGCGGAGGCCTGGTTCTTGGCGAAGTTCAGCGATTTGGCCGTGACGACGACGCTCGGCTTCACCTCGGGTGACGGAAAGCCGTGATCGCGATGGGCGACGCCGCGGGTGACCTGCAGATAGACGATGCCGTAATTGATGCGGTTGCGGCGGACGACTTCCTGCATGATGACCTTCAGCGAGGTCAGCGCCATCGGCATGGCGATGCGCAGTTCACGCAGCGAGCGCTCCAGGCGCGCCATGTGGCGCGGGAAATCGACCATCTTGCCGCCGACGATCTCGCAGACCTCATAGACGCCATCGGCGAACTGGTAGCCGCGATCCTCGACATTGACGGCGGCGTCGCTGAGGTTGGTGTAGAGGCCGTTGACATAGGCAATGCGCGACATGGGTCGGAATTCCGGTTGGTTGTTTCCTGGGAACGATAGCACAAACGCTATAGCGTAGGATGGGTTGAGCGCAGCGAAAACCCATCGGCCGTCGATTGCGGCGGGCTCTGCCGATGGGTTGTCGCGCCGGCCTTCGGCCGCCGTTCAACCCATCCTACGGCCCGGCGTTTTACCCGACGCCCAATGCCTTCAATTTGCGATGCAAAGCCGAGCGCTCCATGCCGACGAATTCGGCGGTGCGCGAGATGTTGCCCGAGAAACGGCTGATCTGCGCAATCAGATAATCGCGCTCGAACACTTCGCGGGCTTCGCGCAGCGGCAGGCCCATGATGTGCTCGCCATTGTTGGAGGTCGGCATCGACGGCACCATGGAGCCGACATCCTGCGGCAGCATGTCGGCGGTGATGATCACCTCCGGTCCGCCACCGGCGAGGATCATCACGCGCTCCACATTGTTGCGGAGCTGGCGGACATTGCCGGGCCAGACATGGGACTGCAGCACGGCCATGGCGTCCTGGCCGATCTGGCGGCGCGGCAGACCGGTATTGGCGGAGATCTGCTCCATGAAGAACTCGATCAGCTCGGGGATGTCCTCGCGATGCTCGGACAGCGGCGGGACGCGGATCGGTACGACGGAGAGGCGGTGATAGAGATCCTCGCGAAACGTGCCCGCGGCGATCTCTTCTTCGAGGTTACGCGCGGTGGAGGAGATGATGCGGACATCGACGCTGACCTTGGTCGTGCCCCCTGCCCGCATGAAGGTCTGATCGACCAGGACGCGCAGAATCTTGTTCTGGGTCTCGCGCGGGAGATCGCCGATCTCGTCGATGAACAGCGTGCCGCCATGGGCTTCTTCGAGCGCGCCGGCCTTGCGCTGCTGCTCGCCATTGCTCTGCTCGGTGCCGAACAGTTCAAGCTCCATGCGCTCCGGCGTGATCGCGGCGGCATTGATGACGACAAACGGGCCATTGGCACGCGACGATGACGCATGCAGCGTGCGCGCCGCGAGCTCCTTGCCGGCGCCGGACGGGCCGACGATGAGGATGCGGCTGTTGGCCTTGGCGGCGCGGTCGATGGTCTGGCGCAACTGGTTCATCGCAGCGGAGCGGCCGCTCAGCTTGCTGGCGATCGGCGAAATCTGCTTGAGTTCGCGCACTTCGCGTTTCAAGCGCGACGTCTCCAACGCGCGTGTCGCGACGAGGATCAGGCGATCAGCCTTGAACGGCTTCTCAATGAAGTCATAGGCGCCGCGCTTGATGGCCGCGACGGCGGTTTCGATATTGCCGTGGCCGGAGATCATGACGACCGGCAGGTCGGGATTGTCTTTCTTCACCTGCTCCAAAAGCTGCAAGCCGTCGAGCTTGCTGCCCTGCAGCCAGATGTCGAGGAAGACCAGATTGGGACGACGGTTGGAGATTTCATTCAGCGCACTGTCACTGTCGCGCGCGGTGCGCGTCGTAAAGCCTTCGTCTTCCAGAATGCCCGCAACGAGATCGCGGATATCGGCTTCGTCGTCGACGATCAGAATGTCATTTGCCATGGGTCAAAATATCCTGGTCACTTTTCTTCTGTTCAACTGCCGGTGACGGCTGCGATCTTCGGTTCTTGTTCGGGCGCCGCTTTCGCGTCGCTCTTCTCCGCGTCAGGCTTCTGACCGGAGATCGCGAAACGCAACCGCATCCAGGCGCCGCGCTGACCTGGCTTGATGCTGGATGCGTCGCCGAGCTCGATCCCGCCGCCGTGGTCTTCCAGCACCTTGCCGACAATGGCGAGGCCGAGGCCGGTGCCCTTCTCGCGGGTGGTGACATAGGGTTCCAGCAGACGCGAGCGATTGGTTGTCGGCAGGCCGATGCCGTTATCGACGACGTCGATCACGATCTGGCCGTTCTCGCTGAAGGCTGTGACGTCAATGCGACCTTTGCCGAGTTCTTCCGGCGGCACGGCCTCGATGGCTTCGGCGGCATTCTTGATGATGTTGGTCAACGCCTGCGAGATCAGCCGGCGATCGAACTGCGCCTTCAGCGGCTCTTCCTTGATCTCGGCATGGAGGTCGAGTTCGGGATGCCCGACGCGCATCAGGAATACGGCCTGGCGCACGGTGTCGGCGACATCCTCGCCTTCGATGACGGGCTTCGGCATCCGGGCGAAGCGCGAGAACTCGTCCACCATGCGGCGGATGTCCTCGACCTGGCGCACGATGGTGTCGGTGCACTGCTCGAAGATCTGCTTGTCGTCGACAATCACCTTGCCGAATTTGCGCTTGATGCGCTCGGCGGAGAGCTGGATCGGCGTCAGCGGATTCTTGATCTCGTGGGCGATGCGACGCGCCACGTCAGCCCAGGCCGAGGTGCGCTGCGCGGAGACGAGATCGGTGATGTCGTCGAGCGTGATGATGTAGCTGTCGCGCGACTGGCTGGTCTGTTCGGCCGAGATGCGGACGGACAGATTGCGCTCGCGGCCCTCGCGATCGATGGTGATTTGCCCCTGCACCAACCGCTGCGAGCTTTCGCGGGCATTCTGCATGAGTTCATCCAGCTCCGGGATGATCTCGTGCAGCGGATGGCCGAGCACTTCGGACTCGGAATGGCCGACCAGCTTCTCGGCGGAGCGGTTGAGAATGCCGATCACGTTGGAGCCATCGACACCGATGATGCCAGCGCTGGCCGATGATAGTACGGCTTCGATGAAACGGCGGCGGCTGTCGATGACATCGGAGGCAGAGACCAGCTCGTCGCGCTGGGTGCGCAATTCCGAGGTCATCTTGTTGAAGGTCTCGCCGAGATGGGCGAGATCGCCTTCCGACTGGATCACCGGGACCTGCACATGGAGGTCGCCGGTGGAGACCATGTTCGCCGCGCTGACCAGACGACGGATCGGAGCCACCAGCCAGTTCGAGAAGTTCAGGCCAATCAGCACGGCCGACATCAGCACCGTCAAAGCGATGACCGTGAACATCAGGCCGAAGGCAATCTGGATTCCGAGGCGGCGCGATTCCAGCTCGGTGTAGTCGGCGACACTGGCCTGGGTCTGCGCCATCTGCGCGACCACGCGCGGGTCGAGTTTGCGCGCGACATAGAGATACATGTTGTCAAAGGCGCGCAGCTTGATGACGGCGGCGACATAATTGCCGTCGGGGATGATGGTGATGGCCGGCTCGCCGGTGCCGACATTGACCAGGAAATCCGCCGGCGGCGGTTCGAATTCCGGCCGGACACCCGGCTGGTCGGGCTCGATGACGGTACGATCCTTGTCGATCAGCATCGCGCCCGGCAGGTTGCGCGCCTTGGCATTCGCCAGCATCAGCGAGCGGAACGTGCCGCGGTCCTGATAGAACAGCGGCTGGATGCGGGCGAGATCATCGGCCATGCCGAGAATGTCGCCGCCGATCAGTTGCGCATGCTCGTTCACATAGGCACGTGCGACGGTCATGGAATTGCCGATCACGGCCTTGGTCGGGCCGGAGAACAGGCGATCCAGACCGCGATCGAGGGTCACATTGGCGACGATCGAGACCAGCACCGCCGGCAGCACGGCAATCACCGAGAACAGGCTGACCACCTGCACATGCAGCCGTGCTGCGGCCCTGCCCCGGCGCCGCGCCTGCACGACCTTCCAGATCTCGCGGGCGATGATCAGCACCAGCAGGAGAACGGTGGCGGCATTGATCAGCAGGAAGGACACGACCACCAGATGGGTGGGCGCGAGCGGCGTGAGGCCATTCAGGACAAGGAAGGTCAGGCAGGCGGAGAATAGCGCCATGCCGACGGCCATGGGTACAAACAGCCGCCGCAATGGATTGCGCGACTCGAATACCGACGGTTCGAAAACTGGTGCCGACGTCTCTGCGTTCGTCATTCCGGGATTTTTTGCTGAGCGAGGCGTTGCGTGACCTTGGCGCGGGCTGGGTCGCTACCACCTACGCACTGATGCAATCATACAACAATGTTGCTCAATTACGACAAATCCGCGGCGTAGAACAGCCGCGGATTGCGCAAGTCGCTCAATTTCACCGTTTGATCGGTGAAATATCAGGAAACTCCGCCCTCATCCTGAGGAGCGGCCGCTTGGCCGCGTCGCGAAGGATGGCTGCACGCTCGGAGTCTGGCCATCTCATGGTTCGAGACGGCGCTTCGCGCCTCCTCACCATGAGGGACCGTGTCGTTCCTATCCCCCCGTCCGATAGACCTGAATGTCCAGATCCCGAATCTTCTTCCGCAGCGTGTTGCGGTTGAGGCCGAGGAGATCGGCGGCACGAATCTGGTTGCCGCGGGTGGCGGCCAGTGCTGCGGTGAGCAATGGCACCTCGATCTCGCGCAGGATGCGGTGATAGAGGCCCGGCGGCGGCACGCCGTTCGGAAAGCTGGAGAAGTGCGAGGACAGATAGACCTCCACGGCCCCACCCAGATTATCCACGGTGGTCGGTGCATTGCCACCCGACACCACTGCCGGCGGTGCCAGTTCGCCATCGATCACCGGACCGGTGATGACGTCCTGCGGATAGAGCGCGGCGAGACGGCGGGCGAGGTTTTCAAGCTCACGGACGTTGCCCGGCCAGCGGTGCTGCTTCATGCGCTCGAGCGCCAAGGCGTCGAGCTTCTTGGGCGGCAGGCCGTCCTTTTCGGCCAGCGCGAAGAAGTGGCGGATCAGGTCGGGCAGATCCTCGATGCGCTCGCGCAGCGGCGGCAGGCGCAGCGGCACGACGTTGAGGCGGAAGAACAGATCCTCGCGGAACAGGCCCTGCTGGATCAGGATGCGCAGATCCTTGTTCGACGCAGCGACGATGCGCACATCGGTCTTGATCGGGGTGCGGCCGCCGACGGTGGTGTATTCGCCCTGCTGCAGCACGCGGAGAAGACGCGTCTGTGCCTCCATCGGCATGTCGCCGATTTCGTCAAGGAACAGCGTGCCGCCTTCGGCCTGCTCGAAGCGGCCGGTGGCGCGGGCATTGGCGCCGGTGAAGGCGCCGCGCTCATGGCCGAACAGTTCGGATTCGATGAGATCGCGTGGAATCGCAGCCATATTGACCGCAACGAACGGGCCGTTGCGGCGCTTGCCGTAATCATGCAGCGCGCGGGCGACGAGTTCCTTGCCGGTGCCGGACTCACCGGAAATCATGACCGTGAGATCGGTCTGCATGAGGCGGGCGAGGACGCGGTAGATTTCCTGCATCGCCGGCGAACGGCCGACCAGCGGGATGGAATCGAACTCGCCGTCGTCGTCATTGCTGGCGACGCGCTCTTTCGGCTCGGCCAGAGCGCGGCCGACAATGGCGATCAGCTCCTTCAGGTCGAAGGGCTTCGGCAGATATTCGTAGGCGCCGCGCTCGGAGGCGCGGATCGCGGTCATGAAGGTGTTCTGCGCGCTCATCACGATGACCGGCAGATTGGGCCGCATCTTCTTGATGCGCGGCAACAGATCGAACGCGTTCTCGTCGGGCATCACCACGTCGGTGATGACGAGATCGCCCTCGCCCTGGCTCACCCAGCGCCACAGCGTGGCGGCATTGCCGGTGAGACGCACCTCGTATCCCGCGCGCGACAGCGCCTGATTGAGGACCGTGCGGATTGCCGTATCGTCATCCGCAACCAGAATACTTCCTGCAGGCATCGTCAGTCCTCTACTTAAGTCTGCGAGCCGGACGATGCACCCGCATCGTCACTGCCCGGATCTATGGTCTTGCTGTCTAGGTTCTTGGCTGGGTTGAACATCGGCAACAGCACGCGGAAGGTGGTCTTTCGGGGTTGGGATTCACACTCGATGATCCCGCCGTGGTCGCCGATGATCTTCGCAACCAATGCAAGACCCAGGCCGCTTCCGGTCGGTTTGGTCGTGACGAAGGGATCGAACAGATTCGGCAACAGATCTTCGGGAACACCGGGGCCGTTGTCCTTCACGCAGAACTCCAGCGGCAGCGACACGCGCGATTTCTTGCCAGGCACGGAAAGGCGCACGCCGGGTCGGAACGCTGTGGTGAGCTGGATCTCGCCATCGGAGCCGAGATCGACGATTGCCTCGGCGGCGTTCTTCACCAGATTCAGGAACACCTGAATGAGCTGGTCCTGATTGGCCAGCACCGGCGGCAGCGACGGGTCGTAGTCCTCGATGAAGCGGATGTTGCGCGCAAAGCCCGACTGCGCGAGGCGCTTCACATGGTCGAGCACGGAGTGAATGTTCACCGGGCCGCGCGCGACGGGGCGCTCGTCGCCGAACACCTCCATGCGATCGACCAGCGTGACGATGCGATCGGCCTCGTCGGTGATCAGGCGCGTGAGCATGCGGTCTTCGGCGGAGGCCTGCTGTTCCAGCAGCTGTGCCGCGCCGCGGATGCCGGACAGCGGGTTCTTGATCTCATGCGCCAGCATGGCCGCGAGTGCCGTCACCGACCGCGCGGCGCTGCGATGGGTGAGCTGGCGATCCATCTTGTCGGCGATGGTGCGCTCCTGCAGCATCACGACGATATGGCCGGGGCGCTCCGTGAGCGGTGCCACATGCAGATCGACCTGGCGATCGCCGCCGATGCGCGGCGTGCCCAGATCGACCTTGTATTCGTTGACCGGCGAATTGGCTTCGCGGACCTGATCGATCAGCGCCAGCAGCGGACTGCCGAACGGCACCAGCTCGCGCAGCGACTGCCGACGCAGAAACTGCGCGGAAATGTCAAAGAAGGACTCAGCGGACATGTTGGCGTCGACGATCTTGCCGTCCGGCGCGATCACGAGAATCGGATGCGGTAGCGCGTTGAGGATGGCCTCGCTGTCTGCGGGGGCTGGCCGGCGATATTCTGCGGCGCTCATGCGGCAGCACTCCATGCAAAGTCGTCGAAGGCCTCGTTCAGCGCGCGATGCACGCCGGAGGGGTCTTCAGAGGTGAGAATTCGGGCGCGCCAGTCTTTGAGCTTCGCCGGTGCCGCACCGCTGGTGTCTGCGGCCGTGTCGAGCGCCCAGCCGAGATGTTTTCGCGCATGGCGAAGGCCGACACGCAGGCCGTAATGCTGGCAGACGTCGTCATAGAGCGCGACGACATAAGCGAGCTGCTGCTGCAGTGTCGGCGCTGTTTCCTTGATGCCGGTTTCGAGCTGACGACCGATCTGGCCGGGTAGCCAGGGCTGGCCATAGGCGCCGCGGCCGACCATGACCGCATCGGCGCCGGAGGCCTCAAGCGCGCTGACGGCCTTGTCGAAGGAGGTGATGTCGCCATTGACGACCACGGGCACACTGACGGCCGCCTTCACAGGTCGCACGGCATCCCAGTTGGCGTCGCCCTTATAGAATTGGCAGCGCGTGCGGCCGTGCACGGTGATGAGCTGCACACCCGCCTCCTCCGCGCGACGCGCGAGTTCGGGCGCATTCATCGTACGATCGTCCCAGCCGAGCCGCATTTTCAGCGTCACGGGGACTTTCACGGCAGAAATCGTCGCTTCGATCAAAGTCAGCGCATGGTCGAGATCGCGCATCAGCGCCGAGCCGGACTGCCCGCCGGTCACGTGGCGCGCCGGGCAGCCCATATTAATGTCGATGATATCCGCGCCGCCGCCTTCGGCGATCCGGGCGCCTTCGGCCATCCAATGCGCTTCGCAGCCAGCGAGCTGCACCACATGCGGACCGATCCCGGTCGCCTCGCAGCGAAGCACCGACATCGGTCGTCCATTCACCAGATCGTCGCTGGCGGTCATTTCGGAAACCACGAGACCGGCGCCGAGCTCGGCGGTCAGGCGGCGGAACGGGGCATCGGTAATGCCCGACATCGGCGCAAGAACGACCCTGTTGGCGATTTCCACATCACCAATCTTCAATCGTTTGCTGTATGATGCGTCCGGACTCACAGAGCTACTCATCGTGCTTGTCTCCGCGGCGTTGCGGCGACAAAGCCCAGTATGCGCACATTTGTTGGGCAGTCAATTGTCATGCCTACACATTAGCCAAAGCCAACAGCTTTGCAAGTGCAGTGCAGCAATGCACGTTTATGCGTCATGCCCAACTATTCCGACAAGCAAACCTACTGTTTTTCGGCGCGGCCGTGCTAAGGGCTGTGCTCCAACCGCTTACCCCTTAATCAACTGACCCTGATGACAAATTCACCGAAAACTGCCGCCGTTATCGTTGCCGCCGGGCGTGGCCTGCGCGCCGGAGGCGGCGGCCCCAAGCAATATCGCACCATCGGCGGGCGTCCGGTGATCGCCCGCGCCATGGAGCCGTTTTGCGCACATCCACAGGTGTTCGCAGTGCAGCCCATCACCAACCCCGACGATGTCGCCCTTTTCAACGAGGCGGTGACAGGGCTGCGGTACCAGGTTCCGGCCAATGGCGGCGCGACTCGGCAGGCCTCGGTCCATGCCGGGCTGGAGGCGCTGGCGGATCAGGCGCCGGACATCGTGCTGATTCACGACGCCGCCCGCCCCTTCGTGTCTCCTGCCGTGATCGAGCGCGCCATCGCCGCTGCGCAGATCACCGGCGCCGCGGTACCGACCGCGCCTGTCGTCGATACGATCAAGGTCGTGAATGACAAAGGTCATGTGGAAGCGACGCCCGAACGCGCCAAGCTGCGTATCGCACAGACGCCACAGGCCTTTCGTTTCGATGTCATCCTCGCGGCGCATCGTCGTGCCGCAGCCGAGGGCCGTGACGATTTCACCGACGATGCCGCGCTCGCCGAATGGGCGGGATTGACCGTGGCAACCTTTGAAGGCGATCCTGCAAATATGAAGCTGACGACTCCCGAAGATTTTTCCCGCGAAGAAGCCCGCCTCGCAGCCTCCCTCGGCGATATCCGCATGGGCACGGGCTATGACGTGCACGCCTTCGGCGACGGCGATCACCTGATGATCTGCGGCGTGCGCGTGCCACATACGCGCGGCTTCCTGGCGCATTCCGACGGCGATGTCGGCCTGCATGCGCTGGTGGATGCGATTCTGGGCGCACTGGCGGATGGCGATATCGGTTCGCACTTCCCGCCGAGCGACGACAAGTGGAAGGGCGCTGCGTCCGACAAGTTTCTTGAATACGCCGTCGGTCGCGTGACCGCGCGTGGCGGCAAGATCGCCAATCTCGAAGTGACGCTGATCTGCGAACGGCCGAAGATCGGTCCGCTGCGCGATGCGATGCGCACGCGCATCAGCGAGATCTCGGGCGTGCCGGTGTCGCGCGTGGCGGTGAAGGCGACGACCAGCGAGCGTCTTGGCTTCACTGGCCGTGAAGAAGGTATTGCAGCAACAGCGGCGGCCACGATCCGCTTGCCCTGGGTGGACTGACATGGCCGGCAGCGACGCAAGAGCCCTCTCCCGCGCGCTGCTCGACCTTTGCCGCAGTCGCAAGCTGACCATTGCGACAGCGGAGTCCTGCACCGGCGGCCTGGTCGCCGGCGCACTGACGGAGATCCCCGGCTCGTCAGACGTGATCGATCGCGGCTTCGTCACTTATTCCAATGACGCCAAGCGCAAGATGCTTGGCGTCAAGGCAACGACGCTGGACAGCTTTGGTGCGGTCAGCAAGGAGACCGCGATCCAGATGGCGGTCGGTGCGCTGGAAGAAGCCGATGTCGATCTTGCCGTGTCGATCACCGGCATCGCGGGCCCCGGCGGCGCGACGCCGGGCAAGCCCGTGGGGCTCGTGCATTTCGCCGTGGCCGCGCGTGACGGGCGGATCGTCAACAAGGAATGCAGGTTCGGCGCGATCGGCCGAAGTGCTGTGCGTCAGCGTTCGGTGCTGGAAGCGCTGCGCATGCTGATGGAACTGGCGCGCGGACCGCAGGCACCGGCGAAGAAGCGGGCTTTGGCCAGCAATGCGCGTGTCGCGCGATCACCGCGGCGGAAGGCTGCGACAAGGCCTGTGAAGAAGGCTGTGAAGCCGAAGCCGAAAGCTGAGTAATCCTCACTCCGCCCTCATCCTGAGGAGCCGCGCAGCGGCGTCTCGAAGGATGGCGGCGAAGCTTGGAGCCAGGCCAGCTCATGGTTCGAGACGGCGCTGCGCGCCTCCTCACCATGAGGGTCAGAGTTAGGCGCGCTGCGCCCGATACACCTCATCCGCACGCTTCTCGAACGCCGCGGCAAAGCGCTGGAACGCCGCGTCGAACATCGAGCCCATCAGCAGCGCCAGCATGCGGCTCTTGAATTCGTAGTTGATGAAGAAGCCGACATCGCATTCGGTCTCGGTCTTCGGCTCGAACGTCCAGCGATTCTCGAGATTGCTGAACGGGCCACGCAGATATTCGACCAGGATTTTCAGGTTGGCCCGATCGAGCGTGACCTTGCTCGTAAAACTCTCCTGCACCAGCTTGAACGACACGGTCATGTCGGCAACGATGACTTCGGTGCCGTCGTCATTCTGCGTGCGTTGCCGCACTTTCAGGGCCTTGCAGAGCGGCACGAATTCCGGATAGCGCTCGACATCGGCCACGAGGTCGAACATCTGCGGTGCGCTGTGGCGCACGCGGCGCTTATTGGCAAATCTCGGCATCGATCAATCAGCGGGCGATGGCTTCGCGCGCTGCCTTCAGCTTGGCAAAATCCTCGCCGGCATGATGCGACGACCGCGTCAGCGGCGACGCCGACACCATGAGGAAGCCCTTGGTGTAGGCGACCTTCTCATAGCCTGCGAATTCATCGGGCGTCACGTAACGCGACACCACGTGATGCTTGCGCGTCGGCTGCAGGTACTGGCCGATGGTGAGGAAGTCGATCTCAGCCGAGCGCATGTCGTCCATCACCTGCAGCACTTCAGGCCGCTCCTCGCCGAGGCCGACCATGATGCCCGACTTCGTGAAGATGGTGGGATCGAGCTCCTTCACCCGCTGCAGCAGGCGCAGCGAATGGAAGTAGCGCGCGCCGGGGCGGACCGTGAGATAGCGCGACGGCACGGTTTCCAGATTGTGGTTGAACACGTCAGGCTTCGCGGCGACGACCACTTCAAGCGCGCCCGGTTTGCGCAAAAAGTCGGGCGTCAGGATTTCGATGGTCGTCGTCGGGCACGCCGCACGAATGGCGCGGATGACCTGCGCGAAATGATCGGCGCCGCCATCGGCGAGGTCATCGCGGTCCACCGAGGTGATGACCACGTGTTCGAGGCCCAGCTTGCGCACGGCTTCAGCGACATGTGCAGGCTCGTTCGCATCGAGCGCATTCGGCATGCCGGTCTTGACGTTGCAGAACGCACAGGCGCGGGTGCAGGTGTCGCCCATGATCATGAAGGTGGCGTGCTTCTTCTGCCAGCACTCGCCGATATTCGGGCAGCCGGCCTCCTCGCACACGGTGACGAGGCCGTTTTCCTTGACGATCTTGCGGGTATCGCCATAGCCACGACTGGTCGGCGCACGCACGCGGATCCAGTCCGGCTTCTGCGGCGAAAAATTGTCGGGCCGATTCACCTTTTCAGGGTGACGCGGGCGGATTTGCGACGATGATACGGTATCGAGGACGGTGACCATGAATTGTCCGTTCTGTGCAATGCCCTAGGTAATCCGCCGGGCGCCCGCTCGCAACCCGCCCTCGCCCGGCCCCGCCCTGCATCCAAGCATATCGTGTGAGAATGGCCCGAAAACCCGACCAAACCACCCACAAATTGGGCAAAGCACTGAATCGCAAATTCTTCGATCGCAGTGTCCATGATGTGGCGCCGGACCTGATTGGCGCAACCCTGCTGGTGGACGGCGTCGGCGGGGTGATCGTGGAGGTGGAGGCCTATCATCACACCGACCCGGCCGCGCATTCCTTCAACGGGCCGACGCCGCGGAACCGGATCATGTTCGGTCCGGCGGGCTTTGCCTATGTGTATCGCATCCACCAGGTGTTTTGCGTGAATGCCGTGTGCGAGGGGGAAGGCTCGGCCAGCGCGGTGCTGATCCGTGCGCTGCAGCCGACCTTCGGGCTGGATGAGATGCGTGCCCGGCGCGGGCTGGAGGACGAGCGGCTGCTGTGCTCCGGCCCCGGCCGGCTGTGCCAGGCGCTGGGGATCGGGCTCGCGCATAACGGGCTGGCGCTGGACAAGCCGCCGATCGAGCTATTTGCGCGGACGGAGATGCCGGATGTCGTGGCCGGCATCCGGATCGGGATCGGCAAGGCGGTGGAGTTGCCCTGGCGCTACGGCGTGCGCGGGTCGAGGTTTTTGAGCAAGCCGTTTGCGAAGTAGCCCGTCTCCGCTGTCTTCGCCCGGCTTGACCGGGCGATCCAGTAAACATTTGCAGCGCGTTGATCACTGTCGCCGGTGTCTACTGGATCCCCGCTCCGCGCACGCCTTCGGCGTGCTAGGCGGGGATGACAGCAAGAGTTTACGTCCGCGCCTTACGACATCGTCTTCAACCGCTCCAGCGCTTCCAGCACCTTGGCCTTGCGGCTTTCGGCGGCGGCACGCTTTTCGCGCTCTTCCTCGACAACCTCTTCGGCCGCATTTGCGACGAACTTCTCGTTCGACAGCTTCGCGTCGGCGCGCTTGATGTCGCCTTCGGCCTTGGCGAGTTCCTTCTCGAGCCGCGCCTGTTCGGCCGCGACGTCGATCAGGCCCTTGAGCGGCAGGCCGGCCACTTCACCACGGACGATGAGCTGAACGGTGCCTTCCGGCGCCTTGTCGGCGAAGGTGATGGTGTCGATCCGCGCGAGGCGCTTGATGACGTCGCTCCAGCGCTGCGCCCGCGCCTGCATCTCGGCGGACGCCGCGACCAGCACCAGCGGTGTCAGCGTGGCCGGCACGATATTCATCTCGGCGCGCAGCGAGCGCACGGCGGTGATGAGATCGACGACCCAGCCGATCTCGGCTTCGGCGGCATCGTCGGTGAAGTCTTCCGACGCCGGTGCAGGATCGGCCAACAGGATTGGCGCGACGATCGGATCGCTGGCAGCGGTCGCGACGATCAGTGCTTCCTGCTCACGCGTGATACCCGTCGCCTTGCGCGACCAGGGCGCCAGTGCGAGCAGACCGTCACGCGGCGCAGTGACCGCCCACAGCTCTTCGGTGATGAAGGGCATGAACGGATGCAGCAGTTTGAGAATCTCGTCGCGCGCCCAGGCGACCATGGCGCGGGTCTCGGCCTTGGCCGGGCCGTCCTCGCCCATCATGAAGGGCTTTGCGAGTTCGAGATACCAGTCGCAATAGACGTTCCAGACAAAGCGATAGGCCGCACCCGCCGCATCGTTGAAGCGATAGGCTTCGATCGCCTCGGTAACTTCGCGCGTGGCCTTGACGGTTTCATGCGCGATCCAGCGATTCAGCACTTCCTTTGCCGCGGTCGGATCGAATCCGGCCGGTAGCACGCACTCGTTCATCTCGGCGAAGCGGCTCGCATTCCAGAGCTTGGTCGCAAAGTTGCGATAGCCTTCGACGCGTGAGGTCGCGAGCTTGATGTCGCGGCCCTGCGCGGCCATGGCGGCCAGCGTGAAGCGCAGCGCGTCGGCACCGAACTGGTCGATCAGGTTGAGCGGGTCGATGACGTTGCCCTTCGACTTCGACATCTTGGCGCCCTTCTCGTCGCGGACGAGGGCGTGGATGTAGACGGTCGGGAACGGCACGTCCTTCTTGAAGTGCATGCCCATCATCATCATGCGGGCGACCCAGAAGAAGATGATGTCGAAACCGGTGACGAGGACATTGGTCGGGTAATAGCGGTTCACATCGACATCGGTCTGCGGCCAGCCGAGCGTCGAGAACGGCCACAGCGCCGACGAAAACCAAGTGTCGAGCACGTCTTCATCGCGCGTGATGAAGCCTTCGCGCTTGGCAGGATCGAGCGCCATCTCGCGGCCCTGCTCCGCGGTGATGTGCTCCTGCTCGACATAATAGCCGAGCGCATGGCCGACGGCCTCGTCCTCGGTCTCGGCGACGAACACCTTGCCATCCGGGCCGTACCAGGCCGGGATCTGATGGCCCCACCACAGCTGGCGCGAGATGCACCAGGGCTGGATGTTCTCCATCCACTCGTAATAGGTCTTTTCCCAGTTCTTCGGCACGAATTCGGTGGCACCCGTGCGCACGGCGGCGATGGCCGGCTGCGCCATGGTCTTGGCGTCGACATACCACTGGTCGGTGAGGAACGGCTCGATGACGACATTCGAACGGTCGCCATGCGGGACCATGTGGACGTTCGGCTCGATCTTTTCGAGGAAGCCGAAATCGTCGAGCCGCTGCACGATCGCTTTTCGCGCGGCGAAGCGCTCCATGCCGTGGAGTTCGTCGATCAGCTGCGAGGCGCCTTCCGGCAGGCCGCGTGCGTAATCCTCGTTGTCGGCGAGCGCGAGCTTGCCTTCGATGTCGAGAATGCTGATGCGCGCGAGGCCGTGGCGGTTGCCGACTTCGAAGTCGTTGAAGTCATGCGCAGGCGTGATCTTCACCGCGCCCGAGCCCTTTTCGGGATCGGAATATTCATCGCCGACGATGGGGATCAGGCGGCCGACCAGCGGCAGCACGACATTCTTGCCGATCAGATGGATGTAACGCTCGTCGGCTGGGTTCACGGCGACGCCGCTGTCGCCCAGCATCGTTTCCGGACGTGTGGTGGCGACGACGATGAAGCTCGTCGGATCTTCCGGATTGAAGGTCTTGCCTTCGATCGGATAGCGCAAATGCCAGAGATTACCCTTGACCTCGACCTGCTGCACTTCGAGATCGGAGATCGCGGTCAGCAGTTTCGGGTCCCAGTTGACGAGGCGCTTGTCCTTGTAGATCAGGCCCTCGCGATAGAGCTGCACGAAGACCTTGATGACGGCCTCGGACAGGCCCTCGTCCATGGTGAAGCGTTCGCGCGACCAGTCGCAGGACGCGCCGAGGCGCTTCAGCTGATTGACGATGGTGCCGCCGCTCTCGGCCTTCCATTTCCAGACGCGTTCGAGGAAGGCTTCACGGCCCATCTCGCGACGGCCCGACTCCTTGCGCTCCATCAACTGTCGCTCGACCACCATCTGGGTCGCGATGCCGGCATGGTCGGTGCCCGGCTGCCACAGCACGTCACGGCCGCGCATGCGCTCGAAGCGGCACAGCACGTCCTGCAGCGTGTTGTTGAGGGCGTGGCCCATATGCAGCGAGCCGGTGACGTTCGGCGGCGGGATCACGATCGTATAGGGCTCGGCGTCCTGACGCTCCGGCCGGCCGGCCTTGAACGCGCCTTCGCTCTCCCACGCCGCCGCAATGCGGGCTTCGATATCGGCGGGCTGATAGGTCTTTTCGATCATGACGGATGCAATCAATCAGGAGTGTTCGGCCGCAAAAACGGCCATCAATGTGCCTGCGGCTAGAAAGCCGCAGCACAGGCGCAAGTCAACAGATGGCCGGTATATAAGCCCGGAATGGGCCAAACGAAGGCCCGTTTCCGCCTGAAACGGCTAACGGCGCCTAACGCCCGCCGCCGCGCGAGACGCGCTCGATCTCGGCCTTGACGACGCGCTCCACCAGACCCGGCAGATTGTCGTCGAGCCAGGATTTCAGCATCGGCCGCAGCATCTCCTTGACGAGATCCTCCAGCGTGCGGGCATTGTTGCTCAGCACGGTATTGGCGAGCGAATTGAACGCGGATTCCACGGCCGACGCGGTCGTCTGCGACATCATCGGCGGTGCCGCGGCTGCCGGCTGTCCACGCAGCGGCGCATCATAGGCTGGCGGATCGAAGCGCGGCTGTGGTGGCGCACTGGCCGCGACGGCTTCGGCGAATTCGAGATCGTCGGCGGGCTCCACATGCCGGAAGGCCGGCTCGGGCTCTTCCGCCACCACCATCTCGTCGGTGAGTTCAAATACGTCCTCGACCGGCGGCGCGGCGCGGACCTCCGGTTCGGAAGTGACCGCATCGAGGCTCGCAAGCATCGCGTCGATATCGTCTTGGCTGTTGCTCACAGCAGGCTCGGGCGCTTTCTCGACTGGTTTTGGCGGGGGGGCGGGAACGGGCTTCGGGGCCGGTGGCGGCGCACTGGCAAC
Source organism: Tardiphaga sp. GW821-FHT12E02 (assembly GCF_058807155.1). Classification (NCBI taxonomy): domain Bacteria; kingdom Pseudomonadati; phylum Pseudomonadota; class Alphaproteobacteria; order Hyphomicrobiales; family Nitrobacteraceae; genus Tardiphaga; species Tardiphaga sp. GW821-FHT12E02. Next base: position 3,627,235 of record NZ_JBXAQK010000001.1, on the reverse strand, counting down.
GACAGCCGGCTTCGGCGGTGCAGCGGGGGCTGAAGCAGGTGCTGCTTCGACAGGCTTTGCTTCATCATCCGCGATGATGCGACGGATCGACGCCAGAATCTCCTCCATGGAGGGTTCCTGGACCTTTGCAGGTTGCGTCATGTCCGACTCCGCATCGTCTAAGCTCTCGTCACTATCCTACACCAGACGAGGCTGAATTTCGCGGCGCCCGGCCGTGCCGGGCAGACCATTCATCGCGCAAGCCTGACTTGTCCCCAGATCAAGCGACGCCTCACCACTAGCCGTCGCAACCATCACGCACTGATGCGTTCCGAATCGCGCTGCTACGTCGTTGAACGGTACGTCATTGCATCAAATGATTGCAAGCAAAGGCGAAAAGCGAAAGGGCCGCTTTGCGGCGGCCCTTTGAAGCAGATGGTATGATTCAAGTACCGAACGGCTCAGCGGCCATCCGGCGTGCGAACGCCAGCCCAGCTATCGCGCACCTGATGATAGTGCACGCTCGGATCATAGACATTGGTGTTGAGCTTCATCACCGTCGGCGACAGGCGGCCGACGGCGTTCAGCACGGCATAGGACGCGACGACGCGATCATGCTGCGCGGTGACGAGTGCCACGCGCGCATTCACCAGCGCCTGCTGCGCGTTCAACACGTCGAGCGTGGTGCGCTGGCCGGCCTTGGCTTCTTCACGCACGCCGTTCAGCGCGATTTCCGATGCCTGCACCTGCGCCTGCGCCGAGGCGACCTGCGCCCTGCCCGCCAGCAACTGGCCCCAGGCCTGCACGACGCTGGCGCGGGTCTGGTCGCGCACCTGCTCGAGCGCCAGGCGCTGCTGCGCCAGCGTTTCCTTGGACTGGCGGATCAGCGAATATTCGGCACCGCCCTGATAGACCGGGATCGACACCTGCGCGATGCCGGCCGCGGTCAGGCCGCGCGGCGCGGTGATCGACTGGTCCCAGCCCTGCTGGATGCTGGCCTGCAGCGACACCGTCGGGAACAGCGCGCCTTCATTGACCTTCACATTGAGGAAGCTGACATCGATGCCATACATCGCGGCGGTGACGTTCGGGTTCTCGACAAGGCCGAGATCCACGGCAGTCGGCAACGAGTTCGGCAGATAGCGATCGACGGGAGAACCGGCCTGCAAGGCATTCGGCTCATTGCCGATGATGCGGCGGAAGTTCGAACGCGTCGTGGTGAGGTTCGATTCGGCGGTGAGCAGCTGCGTGCGGCCGGCAGCGAGCTGGGCTTCCGACTGCGCCACGTCCGTACGGGTGACTTCACCGACATTGAAGCGATCGCGGGTCTGCTTCAGCGTCTGTTCGAGCACGCGGACATTGCTCTTCTGCACTTCGACGACGGCCGAGTCGCGCAGATAGTCCATGTAGATCGTGGCGGCCGACAGCATCACCGTCTGTTCGAGCACGCGAAGGCCTTCGCGCGCAGCGGACACCTGGCCTTCGGCAGCGCGGGTGCGGTTCGCCGTCTGATTACCGTTGTAGAGCGTCTGGTTGATGGTCGCACCAACCGCGCGCGGCACCTGCACGCCGTGCAGCGCGATCACGTTGCCGCCGACGACGCTGACAGCGTCCGTATACTGATAACCGCCGCTCGCGGTGATCGCGACCTTGGGGCGATAACCGGACAACGCCTGCGGCACGTTCTCGTCGGTGGCGCGCACCGATGCACGCTGTGCGTTGAGCTGCGGATTGTTCTGATAGGCGCGGACCAGGGCCGCTTCGATCGTGTCGGCGAGGCTCGGGGTCGTGCCGGCGAGCGACAGCAACAAGGCCGCAACAGCAGCGCCGGTGGAAACTTTTACGCGGCCCATTCTTGGTAATCCATTCTTGCCACTCACCTATCCAAGGCACAGCTTCACTGCGCCAGACAGGCGAAATCCGTTAGCGAGTCTCCACTCACCATATTACTCGCACGCGCGAGACGGAACCTCCCGTGGCAAGATCGCGGTGGAAACTTGGCCGATGGGACATACAAGCCACACTTGCATTCGCAAGTCAGGTTCCTAGGCAGGCGACGAAAAAGCCCCACGGTGACCCGCGGGGCGTCTCGTTCAACCGGTCTGGCGACGGCGGCCTCAGAAGACGAATTCGGCCTTCCGCTCGAGACCCGGCAGCACCGGCGCCACCGCGTCGAACAGCGGGCGGCTGCCGAAATCGTCGTGGGAATGGGTGACCATGGTGGCGCGCTGCGGCTTGGTCTGGGCGAACACGCCGAGCAGCTTGCCGCCGGGGGCGAGCTGGCCATAGAGGCCAGTCGGGGCGACTTCGGTGGCGCCCGCCATCACGATGACGTCATACGGGCCGCTCGCGGCGGCGCCTTCGGTCCCCGCATTGGTCACGGAGCCTGCGATCTGGCCGATCACGGCCGCGGAATAGCCGCTCGGGCAGCCGACCACGAGCACCTTGTCGGTGCCCTTCAATTCGGCGGCCTGCAGCATCTTGGCCAGCACCACCGGCTTGATCAGGAAGCGCTTGGCCTCGCCGGCCGTGCCGAGATCCAGATCGAGGTCGAGATAGGCCATCGGGCGCAGATTGGCCGGCACATACTCCTCACGGGCCACCGACAGCATGGCATCGATGATGCGCAGATCGGTGACGTCGCTCGGACGCACCTGGCCATCGACCATTTTCTGGCGGGCGGCGGAGAAGTCGGACATGGCAATCCCTTGGCTAAGTCGAGAATTGGCTGAGTCTAGAAGGTCTCGAAGCTGAGGAATTACGGCAACACAGTGCCGCGGGCAAGATGCGGAAAAGCACAGTTGCTGCGCAAGCGAAGGCGCTTGGGCGGTCTGGCAGCATCGATTTTGGGAAAAGAATGATTGGCTCCCCGGGCTGGATTCGAACCAGCGACCATTCGATTAACAGTCGAATGCTCTACCGCTGAGCTACCAGGGAAAACGCGATCTTGTCGCGTGCGGCAGCGTATAACAAAGCGATCCCGGCTTGGAAAGCGGGAAATGCGGAATGTTTCATCTCATCGTCACGGCCGGGGAAAACTCGCGCAAACGCTCGGAAACACGCGATATTTCGGGGGCTGGCGCCCTTCTTGCATCGATTTTCGGGCCGGATCGATCTTTCATTTCGGATCTATTCGTCGCCTTTTCGACTTATTGCATCGCAAAGTTTGAGGTCTCGACGTCGAGCCCAGTCCAGAATCGAAACGAGGTGATTCATGCCCGCCCTGCACACCGACCGCGCGCTTCCGACCGACATCCACTCCCTGCCCCTGATCAGCGACGACGAATGCGTGTCCCGACTCGCGGCCGCCGTGAAGACACATGATCGCGCGCACGACGATGACGATCATCTCGACGAGGTCGCGCTGCTGATCGGCCGCCTCGCCGTGCCGATCGAGATCTGATCGCCTTTCGCCCCTGAACATCCAGCCATCGCGCTCCGGCAGGAGGCCGGAGCCGATTAGATTCGCGTGATTGAAGCTTGCGTATGCGTCCGACTGCCCGCCGTATCTATCCCGCCTTGTCCGCCGACGATCTCCTGCAAATTGCGTCGGTTGTCGTAACGCTCCGGCAACCATCGCAGCCCTGCGCGGTGGATCGATACAATTTGAGCGATCCGTTCAACGTGACCACAAAAGCTTTTCGTCAAATTGCCCGCAAGACAGGGAGTTTGACCATGAGCGAAGCCGAGTTCGACTACATTCTGGAAGCCGTGCGGACCGAGATCGAAGCCGAGATCGAAGACGATTTCCGCAGCCAGATGCTGTTTCTCGCGCCGATTCCGACCGCTGCCAACGACAATGAAGGCACCTGGCCGCACATCCCGTTTCCGGACGGCTGGCACGCCTCCTGCTGAGGCGCGTCTCGACAAGGCGTTTACGCGGGTCATGTGGGAACCCGCGTGAAAGATTGAAGCCGGCCATTGCTTTGCCGGCGAACGGTCTGTAACTAACCCGTTATGGGGCCATGTGGCGGAATGGTTACGCGCCGGTCTGCAAAACCGTTTATTCGGGTTCGATTCCCGACGTGGCCTCCATCAATCCAATCAAACACTTAGATCAGAATTGACGGCATCCGGACGGGATTGCGCCCTGCCCGGTCATTTCTTCTTGCTGCCGCGGCGGCGCCAGTCGCGCTTTTTGGCCTTGGGGGCCAGTTCCGGGATTTCGGCCTGCACCTCGCGGTAGCGCGCCAGCATCCGCTCGAAACTCGCATTGAGCGTCTCGGCGATCTTCGGCCGCTTCTCCAGCGCTGACAGCAGCATGCCGGCGGCCTCAATGGTCGAGAGCCCGTCCTTGCGCGGTTCCTTGCGCAGCTTGCCATAGAGCGACGGCGCGGCGGGGCCGAGGATGATGCGCTGGCATTTCAGCATCCAGGCATTGCGCCACCACAGCGCCTTGGCCTGGCTCCAGGTGCCATCCAGCAGGATCACGCCTTCGAGGTCCCTCAGCAGCGACTTCTGGTTCAGTTCGGCCTCGCCCTTGCGGTCGATGGCGAGGATTTCGAGATCGGTGTCGTAATCGGCGACCTTGGCGGAGCCGAGATAGAGGATCCCCCAGCGGGCGGGATCGACATTATGGCCGAGGATCTTGGACAGGCTCGGCCAGGACAGGCCGACCTTGACCTCCGAATTGGTGAAATGCTGGGCGGCGACGCGGGCGGTGCCCAGCGCGCGGTCCTGCTCCTGCGGGTGCTGCAGGATCAACAGGCCGATCTTGTTGTCGATAGGCTCGATGCTGTCGCAGATGCAGAGCGGCATCGGCTTCTGGCAATGCGGGCATTCCGGGATCTCGACGATCTCGGGCGAAAGGTCATTTGTGCTGGACATTGCCCGCTATACGCCGCGGACGCCCCGGCTTCAACCATCGGCTACTCAGCCGGTACCGGATGCGGCTGTGGCCGGTACCTGTTTCGCAGCCGGTCGATCAGCAGATAGATCACGGGGGTCGTGTAGAGCGTCAGGATCTGCGACACGAACAGGCCGCCGATGATGGTGATGCCCAGCGGACGCCGCATCTCGGTGCCGGGACCGGTGGCGATCACCAGCGGGATCGCGGCGAAGGCGGCGGCCAGCGAGGTCATCAGGATCGGGCGAAACCGCGCGCGGCAGGCCTCGAAAATGGCATCGGCCGGCGTCAGGCCGCGATGCCGCTCGGCGTCGAGGGCAAAATCGACGAGCATGATGCCGTTCTTCTTGACGATCCCGATCAGCAGGATGATGCCGATGAAGGCGATCACCGTCAGCGGCGTGTTGGTGATCTGCAGCGCCAGCAAGGCGCCAAGCCCCGCCGGCGGCAGCGTGGAGATGATCGTCAGCGGGTGCACCAAGCTCTCATAGAGCACGCCGAGCACGATATACATGGTGATGAGCGCACCGAGGATCAGCAGAACCTGGCGGTTGGCCGTCTTCTGGAAGTCGCCGGCACTGCCGTCGAAGCCGCCGCGGATGCCTTCGGGCATGTGCAGTTCATCGACAGCGCGCTGCACCGCGCCGGTCACGGAATCCAGCTGTACGCCCGGCATCAGGTTGAACGACACCGTGGTCGATGGCATCGACTGCGAGTGATAGACCGCAAGCGGCGACAGCGTGCGGGTCACCTTGACGATGGCCGAGAGCGGCACCTGCGCGCCACCCGTGCCGGGCACATAGATGCGGTCGAGATCGGCGGGGTCGTTCTGGAATTGGCGGCCAGTCTCCAGCACCACCTTGTACTGGTTGCGCTGGGTATAGATGGTCGAGATCTGCCGCTGCGAGAAGGCGTTGTTGAGCGCGCTGTCGATGTCGGCCACATCGACGCCGAGGCTGGAGGCGAGCTTGCGGTCGATCTTCAGCGTCAATTGCAGGCCGCCGGGATCGCGATCGCTGGAGACGTCGGTGACGCCCGGAACGGTTTCCAGCCGTTTCGATACCAGCGGCGCCCATTTCTGCAGGAGTTCGAGATTGCTGGAGGTCAGCGTGTATTGGTAGTTGGAGTCGCTCTGTCGCCCGCCTGCCCGCAGGTCCTGCGCGGCGAACATGAACAGGCGGATGCCCGGCAGCGCGCTGAGCTTGGGCCGCAGGCGATTGATGACGTCATCCGTCGTCGCGCCGTCGCGCTCAGCCGGTGGTTTGAGCGCAATGAACATGGTGCCGCGATTGGCGCCGCCGCCGCCCGGTCCGCCGGAGCCGCCGAGCGATGAACCGACGCTGCGCACGGCGGGATCGGCCAGCACGATATCCATCACCTGCTGCTGCAGCGGCAGCATCGCCTGGAACGAGACATCGGCGGAGGCGCGCGTGGAGCCGATCACGAAGCCGCTGTCATCATCCGGGAAGAATCCCTTCGGCGTCTTGACGTAGAGCACCATGGTCAGCGCGATGGTCGCGAAGAACACCAGCAGCGTGAGAAACGGGAATTCCAGCACCACATGCAGCGTCCGCTCATAGGCGGCGATGATGCGCGACAGCGCGCCTTCGACAATGCGATCGAAGCGCGTCTGGCGCAGCGCGTGGCCGGCGCGGATATATTGCGCGCAGATCATCGGCGTCACGGTGAGCGAGACGATGGTCGAGACCACGATGGAGAAGGTCAGGGTCAGCGAGAATTCGCGCAGCAGGCGGCCGACAAGGCCATCCATGAACAGCAGCGGAATGAAGGCCGCGATCAGCGACAGGCTGATGGAGACGACGGTGAAGCCGATCTGGCGGGCGCCCTCACTCGCCGCCTGCATCGGCGTCATGCCGGCTTCCAGGTTGCGGTACATGTTCTCGATCATGACGATGGCGTCATCGACGACGAAGCCGACGGAGATCGCCAGCGCCATCAGCGACAGATTGTTGATCGAGAAACCGACCAGCCACATGCCGCCCAGCGTGCCGGCGATCGCGAGCGGCACCGATACGCCGGCGGCAATGGTCGGCACGCCACGGCGGACGAACAGGAACACCACGGCCATCACCAGGAATGCCGTGGCGAGCAGTGTCCACTCCATGTCCTCGACGGAGGCGCGGATGGTGCCGGTGCGATCGTTGAGCACCGAGACGTCGATGCCGGCGGGGATCCACTGCTTGAGATCCGGGATCAGCGCCTTCACGCGATCGACGGTGTCGATGACATTGGCATTGCCCTGCTTGGTGATCTGGATCAGCACCGCCGGCTGCTTGTTGAAAAACGCGGCCTGGCGATTGTTGCGCGTGGCATCCTGAACATCGGCGACGTCGGACAGGCGCAGATAGTTGCCGTTGTCGCTCTTGATGATGATCTCGCGAAACTCGTCCGCGGTGCGCATCTGCGGATTGATCGACAGCGTCTCGCTCTGGCGTGATCCCTGGAAGATGCCGACGGGGCCGAGCGGATTGGCATTGACGATGGCGGTGCGGACATCCTCGGTCGAGATGCCGGCATTGGACAGCGCGACCGGATTGAGCTGGATCCGCACGGCCGGCTGGTCGGCGCCGCTGGCCGTCACTTCGCCGACGCCGGGCACCTGGGACAGCCGCTGGACGAGCACGGTGTCGGCGACGTCATAGATCGCGGAGGCCGACATCGTCTTCGAGGTCAGCGCGAGAATGAAGACCGGCGTGGCGGACGGATTGGCCTTGCGGAAGGTCGGCTGCGACGGCAGGTCGGTCGGCAGGTCGGCGGCCGCGGCATTGATCGCCGCCTGCACGTCACGCGCCGCACGGTCGGCGTCGCGGCTGATGGCGAATTGCATCATGATGCGGGTCGAGCCGAGCGAACTCGTCGAGGTGATCTGTTCGAGCCCCGCAATGATCCCGAGCCGGCGTTCCAGAGGTGCCGCGACGGTCGATGCCATGATGGCGGGATCTGCGCCGGGGCGCGATGCTGCCACCATGATCATGGGAAAATCGACATTCGGCGTCGATGCCACCGGCAGGAAGCGATAGGCCACGAGACCGATCAGGCACAGGCCGAGCGCCAGCAGCGTGGTGCCGACCGGCCGGCGGATGAAGGGCTCGGAGATCGAGATCGCCACTAGGGCGGCCCTCCTGCCCCGGCCGCACCCGGATTGCGCGCGGCGGGCGTGCGCCGCGCAAAACGCCAGCTGATGCGGTCAAGCGCGAGATAGATCACCGGCGTCGTATAGAGCGTCAGCACCTGGCTCACGATCAGGCCGCCAATGATGGAAACGCCGAGCGGAAAGCGCAGCTCGGAGCCGGTGCCGCTCTCCAGCGCCAGCGGCAAGGCACCGAACAGCGCCGCCAGCGTGGTCATCATGATCGGGCGGAAGCGCAGCAGACAGGCTTCGATGATCGCCGCCTCCGGCGCCATGCCACGCTCGCGCTCGGCGTCGAGGGCGAAGTCGATCATCATGATGGCGTTCTTCTTGACGATGCCCATCAACAGAATGATGCCGATCAAGCCGATCACCGACAGGTCTTCCCCGCACAGCATCAGCGCGAGAATGGCGCCGACGCCGGCGGATGGCAGCGTCGACAGAATGGTGATCGGGTGGATGTAGCTCTCATAAAGCACGCCGAGCACGATATAGATCGTGACGATCGCAGCGAGGATCAGCCAGGGCTGGCCTGCCAGCGACTTGGAGAATTCAGCGGCATCGCCCGAGAATCCGCCGACAATGCTGGTCGGCATGCCGATCCGCGTCTCGATCTTCTTCACTTCCTCGACGGCATCACCAAGGGCCTCGTTCGGCGCGAGGTTGAAGCTCAGCGAGATCGCCGGGAACTGGGCCTGATGCGAGATCGCCAGTGGCGCCGTCGTCCGCGTCAGGGTGGCGACAGCCGACAGCGGCACCTGCGCATTGGTGGTCCCGTTGCTGGCGCCGGGCAGATAGAGCTTCGACAGAACTTCCGGATCACGCTGCTGCGACGGCAATGCCTCGAGCACGACGCGATACTGGTTCGACTGGCCGTAGATGGTCGAAATCTGGCGCTGCGCGAAGGCATCGTTCAGCGTGTCGTTGATCGATTGCAGGCTGATACCGAGCTGCCCTGCCCGCTGACGGTCGATATCGAGCGAGGCACGCAACCCGCCGGTCGCGGCTTCCGAGGACACGTCGCGGAACATCGGATCGCTGCGCAACTCCTTGACCAGGCGCTGCGACCACGCGGTGACTTCGTTGGCGTCCGTGCCGGTCAGCGTATACTGATATTGCGAGCGGCTGGACGCGGTGCTGATCTGGATGTCCTGCACCGGCTGGAAATAAACGGTCATGCCTGGCACGTCGGCCACGCGCTCCTTCAGCCGTGCGATGACCTTGACGATATTGTCCTTGCGCTCGCCGAGCGGCTTCAGCGTCATCACCATGCGGCCGACATTGGTGGTCGGATTGACCGAACCGCCACCGATCACCGAGATCACGCCAACCACGTCCGGATCGACCTGAATGATCGCAGCCACGGCGTTCTGCCGGTTCTGCATCTCGGCAAAGGACACATCCGGCCCCGCTTCCGTCACCGCGGTGATGGAGGCCGTATCCTGCAATGGCAGGAAGCCTTTCGGCGCGATCACATACAGTCCGAGCGTGGCAGCGATGGTGATGAAGGTCACCACCAGCGTCGCCGGCTGATGCTTCATCACCCACAGCAGCGTGCGGTGATAGAACGCCACCATGGCATCGATGCCGCGGCTGATCGTGGCGAGGCCGGGCACCTGCCATTCGTCGTGCATGTTCTTCAGAAGCCGCGAACACATCATCGGCGTCAGCGTGAGCGACACCACAGCGGACATCACCACCGCAATTGTCAGGGTCAGCGCGAATTCCCGGAACATGCGGCCGACAAGGCCGGACATGAACAGCAGCGGGATGAACACGGCAATCAGCGACACCGTCAGCGAGATCACGGTGAAGCCGATTTCGCTGGCACCTTTCAGCGCCGCGTCCATCGGGCTCTCGCCCTCCTCCATATGGCGGACGATGTTCTCGATCATGACGATGGCATCGTCCACGACAAAGCCGGTGCCGATGGTCAGCGCCATCAGCGAGAGATTGTCGAGGCTGAAGCCGGCGAAATACATCACGCCGAAAGACGTGATCAGCGACAGCGGCAAGGCGACGCCGGCAATCAGCGTGGCGCGCAGCGAGCGCAGGAACAGCAGCACCACCAGCGTCACGAGGATGACGGCCAGCACCAGGGTAAACTGCACATCATGCACGGAGGCGCGGATCGTCACGGTGCGGTCGCTGACGATGGTCAGCTTGACGCCGGCCGGCATCAGGCGCTGGACCTTGGGGATTTCCTCGCGGATCTGGCGAACGACCTCGATCACATTGGCGCCGGGCTGCCGCTGGATTTCGATGATGACGGCGGGTGTGCCCTGGTACCAGCCGCCCGTGCGGTCATTCTCGAGCCCATCGACGATCTGCGCGACATCGCCGATGGTGACTGGCGAACCATTGCGATAGGCGATGATGATGGGCTTATAGGCGTCAGCCACGGCGATCTGGTCGTTGGCGGCGATCGTATAGGCCTGTTGCGGTCCGTCGAGGGAGCCCTTGGGCCCGGAGACATTGGCGCCGGCAATTGCGGTGCGCAGGTCTTCCATCGAGATGCCATAGGCAGCGAGCCGGGCGAGATCGGCCTGGACGCGCACCGCGGGCTTCAGGCCGCCGAGCACGCCGACCTTGCCGACGCCGGTGATCTGGCTGAGGCGCTGCGACAACAGCGTGTCGGACAGGTCGCTCATCGCACGCAGCGCGATGGTGTCCGACGTCAGCGCCAGCGTCATGACGGGCGCGTCGGCCGGGTTCACTTTGTTGTAGACCGGCGGATAAGGCAGGTTGCGCGGCAACACGCCGGCCGCCGCATTGATGGCGGCCTGCACGTCCTGCGTGGCGCCGTCAATGTCGCGGTTGAGATCGAATTGCAGCGAGATCTGGCTGACGCCGTAGGAGCTGGTCGAGGTCATCGACACCAGTGACGGGATCTGGCCGAGCTGGCGTTCCAGCGGCGCCGTGATCAGCGACGCCGTGACCTCGGGGCTCGCCCCCGGAAGCTGCGTCGAGACCTGCACGGTCGGGAAATCGACCTGCGGCAGTGCCGAGATCGGCAGCGAGAAATAGCCGAGCATGCCGCCGATCAGCAGCGCCACCCCGATCAGGGATGTCGCGACAGGCCGGCGGATGAAGGGTTCGGAGACGCTCATGGCTGTGCGCTCGCTGCTATCCGCGCCATCAGGCGCGACGATCCAAGGTGTCGGCGATCATGGCTGTTTCGCTCCCTGTGGCGCGCTGCCGGAACCGGCCGCCGGCGGCGTCTGGCCCATGGGCGCGGAGGGATTGCCGTCAGAACCGCGTTGCTGCCCTTCGCCGCGCTTGCCGCGGCGCTCGCCGGCATCGCCGCCCTTGCTGCCGCCACGCTTGCTGCGCGGCGCCAGATCGGCCGCGGGCTCGCCGGTATTGGTGCCGACGCTGACCTTGGCGCCATCGGACAGATTGGCAAAACCGGTGGTGACCACGCGGTCAGTGGCCGACAGCCCTTTGGCGATAACAGCCGTGGTTTCGTTCTGCTGCGTCACCGTGATCGGCACCGCCTTGGCGATGTCGCCCTCGCCGATCACATAACTGAACGTGCCGGCCGGGCCACGTTGTACGGCCGAGGTCGGCACCACCATGGCGTCCTTCAACGTCTCGACCTTGAGGCGGACATTGACGAACTGGCCGGGCCACAGCTGATAGGTCGGATTGGGGAATTCGGCCTTCACCTTCACAGTGCCGGTGGTCTGGTCGACCTGATTATCGATGCCGGTGAGCGTGCCGGTGTCGATCACCGTCACCCCGTCATTGCCGAACACATCCACGGACAGCGTACCCTTGGCAGCGGCGGCATTGGCGCGCGTGATCTGCTGCTGCGGCAGGCTGAACAGCACCGCGATCGGCTGCAGCTGCGTGATCACCACAAGGCCGGTCGTATCCGACGAGCGGATGATGTTGCCCTGATCGACCTGACGCAGGCCGGCGCGGCCGGACAACGGCGCGATGATCTTGGTATAGCTCAGCGTCGCGCCTGCATTGTCGATGGCGGCCTGATCGGACTTCACCAGCGCTTCCTGCTGCGCCACCAGCGAGCGCTGGGTATCGGCCTGCTGCTTGGAGCCGGCATTGGATTGCGCCAGTTGCTCGTAGCGGATCAGGTCGAGCCGGGCATTGGCGAGCGTCGCCTCGTCCTGGGCCTTCTTGGCGACGGCCTGATCATACAGCGCCTTGAACAGCACAGGATCGATCTCGCCGAGCACGTCGCCGGCCTTGACGTCCTGGCCTTCCTTGAAATTGACCTTGATCAGCTTGCCATCGACCTGCGCGCGCACGGTGACATTGTTCAGCGCGCGCACGGCACCGACACCGTCGAGATAGACCGGCACGTCCTTGATCTCGGGCGTTGCCGCCAGCACCGGGACCGTCATCATGTCAGGGCGGAAGCCGCCACGGCGCTGATCGCCGCCGCCCTGCTGCGTCTGCATCGCGCGCCAGCCGATATAGCCGAGGCCGCCCAGGATCAGCAGCGTCACGGCGATCGAGACCGTGCGGCGGCGCGCCTTGCCGGCCACCTTGGTCACGCCGTCGCTCGCGGCTTTCATATCCGGCTTAAAGAGCATTGACCGGTCTTTCCATTTTCGGTTCCCAGCCGCCCCCCAGCGCCTGATACAGGCTGACAAAGGCCTGCAGCCGCGCCAGTTGCGCCTGGGACAGGGTGTCCTCGGCCTGGAACAGCGTCAGCTGGGTGTTTAGCACAGTTACGATGTCAGCGGTTCCGGCGCGCAATTGCTGCTCGGACAGCTCGAAGGCCCGCCTAGAAGCGCGAACCACCTCGCGCTGCAACCGGAGCCGTTCGGTGGTCTGACGGATCGCCACCAGCGCATTATCCACGTCGGCAAAGGCAGAGACGACCGTCTTGCGATAGGTCTGCAGCAACTCGTCCTGCTGCGCCTGGGTCAGCTCGAAATTGCCCTTGATGACGCCGCCATCGAAGATCGGCTGGGTCAGGCCGCCGACCAGACTGAAAAAGGCCGCGTTCGGATTGAACAGCGCCACCAGCGCCGAGCTCTGATAGCCGCCCGATCCGGTCAGCGAGATGGTCGGGAAGAACTGCGCGCGGGCGCTGCCGACATTGGCGGTGGCCGAGGCCAGCCGCGACTCCTGGCGACGGATGTCCGGCCGCTGGGTCAGCAGATCCGACGGAATGCCCGGCGTCACTTTTGGCGCGGCAATATTGTTGAGCGAGCCGCCGGCCACGCGGACGCTTTCCGGCGGACGCGACACCAGGGTCGCCAGCGCATTGGCGTTCTGCGCCAGCGTTGTCCGCAACGTTGGCACGGCAGCGCGCTGATTGGCGAGGACGCTTTCCTGCTGGGCGACATCGAGTTCGTTGCCTGTGCCCGCGCTGAAGCGCTGCTTGATGGCATCGAGGATGCGCTGGGCGCTGGCGATGTTGCGCTCGGCAGTGCGGATGCGGTCCTGCGAGGTGAGCACCTGGAAATAGGCATTGGCGACTGCCGCCAGCGTTGTCAGCGCCACGGTCTCACGGTCGAACCGGCTGGCATTCGCGGTTTCCTCAGCGGCCAGCGCGGCATCGCGGTTCTTGCCCCAGAAATCGAGCTGATAGCTCGCCGACAACGAGGCGGAGAAATTCGTTACTTCGCGGCCGCTGATCGACAACCCGCTGGCACTCGATCCCGATGTCCGCGAATAGGTCTCTTGCCCGCCAGCACTGAGCGTCGGCAACAGGGCCGCGCCCGTGATCCGGGACTGCGCATCCGCCTGCCTGATTCGCGCGACGGCGGCGGCGATGTCCAGGTTGACGGTCTGCGCCTCCTCCATCAACTGGGTCAGCTCGGCGGAACGGAAGCCACGCCACCAGTCCAGCGACGGCGTCGCAGCATCGGGCCTGGCGGTGCGGGCTTCCTGGTAAGCGGGCGGAATATCCAGCGCCGGGTTCGGAATATCGGAGGTCAGCATGCAACCGCCCGACATGGCGGCCACGGCAAATGCCGCGAGAGCGCGACCGGTGATTCGCGATAGCGAAGCGCTCACTGCCGCCACCCGGCGGCCACAGGCCGGCATTCCCGCGAAATGCAGGTATTCCAGACGGAAGAGGCGACTGACTGCGACACGTTCACCGGGTGATGCGAAGACAATGAAACGAGCGGCCATTGTAGCCGCCCGAACATGTCGCGGACAGTGTTCTTCCGTGTCGGAACGTGCAAGCTTGCTCGGGCGTTGGGTCGTATCCAGCGCTCTCATTTGCACAGTTTCTCTGATTTTATCGCGTTATTCTGACCTATCGGATTTCCGCCGACGATATCGGCCACAACTGCCTTACGAAGATTTCATGTGTCCCGACATTGCTGCCGCCAATCTCCCCTCCTCTTTCCCGTTCCGCCGGTGAAACCCGGAGACGATTCCTACCGTAGCTTCCCTATCATTTGACCGCCCAAGGGGACTTTTTGAATGCGCATCGCAGTGATTGGAACGGGAATAGCCGGCAATGCCGCGGCATGGGCATTGTCGCAGCGCTATCCCGTGACGGTCTATGATCGCGAATTGCGCCCCGGCGGCCACAGCCACACCGTCACCATCGATTATGACGGCACGCCGATCGCCGTCGATATCGGCTTCATCGTCTATAACGAGCTCAATTATCCCGATCTGACGGCGCTGTTCGCCCATCTCGGCGTCGAGACAGTGGACAGCTGCATGAGCTTCGCCGTCAGCGCCGATGCCGGGCGGTTCGAATGGAAGGGCGGCGGCGACAGCTGGGCGGATACGGCGCGCGGCCTGTTCGCGCAGAAGCGCAATGCGTTCTCGCCGTCCTATCTGTGGATGCTGCGCGACATCCTGACCTTCAACGAGCAGAGCGTAAAGGATCGTGACGCCGGCCTGCTCGCCGACATGACGCTTGGCGACTATTTCCGCTGGCGCAAATTCGCCCCGCGCCTCCTCACCGACTACCTCGCCCCGATGGGCGCCGCGATCTGGTCGGCCCCCGCAGATCAGATCCTCGACTTCCCGGCTGAAAACTTCATCGCCTTCTTCAGCAATCATCGCCTGCTGCAATATGACCGACCGATCTGGCGAACGGTGAAAGGCGGCAGCAAGCGTTATGTGGAGAAACTGACGGCCGCTTTCGGCGATCACCTGCGGCTCGGCTGTGCAGTGACCTCCATCGAGCGCGGTACGCATGGCGTCATGGTGCATGACAGCCTCGGCCATCACGAACTCTATGATCACGTCGTCGTCGCCACCCATAGCGACCAGGCGCTGGCGCTGCTGTCCGATCCCAGCCCGGACGAGACCGCTGTGCTCGGCGATATCGGCTATGGACCCAACATCGTCTATCTGCATCGCGATCCCCGGTTGATGCCGAAGCGCCGCAACGCCTGGGCGTCGTGGAATTTCCTGCGCTGGAAACGCGAAGGCAGTCATGTGAACGATGTCGCGGTGACCTACTGGATGAACCAGCTGCAGGGCATGCCTGAGGACAAGCCGCTTTTCGTCAGCCTCAACCCGCCCTTCGCGCCGGACCCGGATCTCACATTCGGGCGTTATCTGTGCGAACATCCACAATATGACGCCGAGGCTTTTGCGGCCCAGAAGCGGCTCGGCGTCATCCAGGGCCAGCGCCACACCTGGTTTTGCGGCGCCTGGACCGGCTACGGCTTTCACGAGGACGGCCTGCGCTCCGGCCTCGCTGTTGCCGAAGCGCTTGGCGCAACCGTGCCCTGGCGCGAGCCGCCGGCGGAATTGGCGGAAGCTGCGGAGTAACTGACGTGAGCGAGGTCACCAAGACGACGGCACCGGCGGCGCTGTATTTCGGCGACGTCATGCATGCGCGCCTGAAACCCATGGGCCATCGCTTCACCTATCGCGTCATGAGCCTGTTGATCGACCTCGACCGGCTCGACGATGCGGACCGCACATCACGCCTGTTCGGCGTCAACCGTGCAGCTCTCTACAGCTTCCATGAGAAAGATCATGGTGAGCGCGATGGCTCCTCGCTGCGCGCCTATGCACAACGCTGCGCGGCGGCGCATGGCATCGATCTCACCGGTGGCCGCGTCGAGCTGCTCTGCTATCCGCGCCTGTTCGGCTACACCTTCAATCCACTCTCGGTGTATTTCTGCCATCATGCGGATGGCACGCTCGCGCTGATCATCTACGAAGTGCGCAACACCTTTGGCGACATCCACTCTTACGTGCTGCCGATCGCGGATGGCGAGCAGACCGATGCCGGCATCCGCCAGGTGCAGGACAAGCTGTTCTATGTCTCCCCCTTCATCGAGAAGGCGATGCGCTATCATTTTCGCGTCTCGCCGCCAGCCGACGAGGTGAAGCTGCGCATTCTCGAAACCGACAGCGAAGGTCCGTTGCTGGCTGCGACCTTCCACGGCCGGCGCAAGGCGCTCACGTCACGCGCGCTGCTGCGCTCGTTCGTCGGCCTGCCGCTCGTGACCTTCAAGATCATGGCAGCGATCCATTGGGAGGCACTGCGGCTGTGGATCAAAGGTGCGCGACTTGTGCCTCGCCCGAAGGCGCCTGCAGCAAATACCGGCTTGGCGAGTGAACAAAGCCGCGCTTATATTTCCGCAAAGTCATCAGCACGCTGAGCGTTCTCGCGACGCACAACGCAAATCATGACGGCGGATGCATATGTCTGATCTCACCTTCAACGCGCCGGAGAGCGTTACTCCGGAAAATGCCGGCCGCATCCTGGCGGATCTGCCCAGGATCGTCCGGATGGCGCTTGGCTTCGGCGCCCACCTCACCCGCGGCACGCTGGATGTGACGCTCCCCAATGGGCGGCGCTATCGACTCGGCGGCCGGGAGCCCGGCCCGGCTGCCGAAATGACGGTGCATAGTTACGCCTTTGCCAAGCGCCTCATCAATGGCGGCGATATCGGCATTGCCGAAGCCTATCTGCATGGCGACTGGGATACGCCCGACCTGACCCAGTTCCTCTATCTGTTCTGCGTCAATCACGACCTGATCCAGTCGATGCTCGGCAACAATCCGGTGATGCGGCTGGTGCAGGTGGTGCGCCACTGGTTCAACCGCAACACCAAGCGGCAGGCGCGCAAGAACATCTTTGCCCATTACGATATCGGCAATGCGTTCTATTCGGCCTGGCTCGATCCGAGCATGACCTATTCCTCGGCCATCTTCGAGGACGGCACGCAGGACCTCACCGCCGCCCAGCACAACAAATATCGCAGGCTCGCCGAAGCCATCGATCTCAAGCCCGGTCAGAAGGTGCTGGAGATCGGCTGCGGCTGGGGTGGCTTTGCGGAATATGCAGCCAAGCATTACGACGCGCAGGTGGTCGGCCTGACCATCAGCACCGAGCAGCGCGACTTTGCCCGCAAGCGGATCGCGGATGCCGGCCTCAGCGACAAGGTCGAAATCCGATTCCAGGACTATCGGGATGAGCGCGGGCTTTATGATCGCATCGTGTCGATCGAGATGATCGAGGCTGTCGGCGAGCAATTCTGGCCGCGCTATTTCACCCAGATCAGGGATCGCCTGCTGCCCGGCGGCCTGGCCGGCATTCAGGCCATCACGATCCAGGACAAGTTCTTCCAGTCCTATCGCAGCGAAGTCGATTTCATCCAGCGCTATGTGTTTCCGGGCGGCATGCTGCCGACGCCGGAAATTCTAAAGTCGCTCGGCGAGCGCTTCAGTGTGCCTGTCATCCGCGAGCGCATTTTCGGGCTCGATTATGCCAGGACGCTGGCGATGTGGAGAGATAATTTCCGCGCCGCATGGCCGGGCCTGACGCCGCTCGGCTTCGATGATCGCTTCCGCCGGCTGTGGGAATACTACCTGGCCTATTGCGAGGCCGGTTTCATGTCGGGGAATATCGACGTCCGCCAAGTCGTGTTCGCAAAAGCGAAATGAGGCGCCCATACGGCGGCCCTCTGTCCTGTCCGCGCTTCCCTTGTATGGCCACGCTGCGTTCACTAGGTTGAGCGCAGCATCGTCAACCGTGCCGAGAATTGCAGGATCATGATTTTCAACAAAGACGTCGTCGCGGCCATCGGCAACACGCCCCTGATCAAGCTGAAGCGTGCCTCCGAACTCACCGGCTGCACCATTCTCGGCAAAGCGGAATTCATGAATCCAGGCCAGTCGGTGAAGGACCGCGCCGGCAAATGGATGATTTTGGAAGCCGAGAAGCGCGGCGATCTGAAGCCGGGCGGCTTGGTGGTCGAGTCCACGGCTGGCAATACCGGCATCGGCCTTGCGGTCGTGGCGAGCGCGCGTGGCTATCGCACCATCATCGTCATCCCTGACTCCCAGAGCCAGGAAAAGAAAGACATGCTCAAGCTCGCCGGCGCCGAGCTGATCGAGGTGCCGGTCGTCCCTTATTCAAATCCGAACCAGTTCCAGCACATCGGCAAGCGGCTCGCGGACCAGTTGCGCAAGACCGAACCGAATGGCGTGCTGTTCGGCGACCAGTGGAATAATCTCGACAATGCCAAGGCGCATTACGAGTCGACGGGCCCGGAGATCTGGCAGCAGACCGATGGCAAAATCGATGGCTTTATCTGCGCGGTGGGCAGCGGCGGCACCCTTGCCGGCACCAGCACCTATCTCAAGGAAAAGAACAAGGGCGTCGTGATCGGCTGTGCCGATCCGCATGGCGCGGCGATGTATGAATACTTCCGGACCGGCGAAGCCACGGCATCACCGGGCGGCTCGATCACCGAAGGCATCGGCCTCGGCCGCGTTACGCCCATCGCGCAGCAGGCCAAGCGCACCGTCGATGATGCGTTCCTGATTTCCGATGAGGAAGCCGTAGCCGTGATTTACGATCTCGCCGAGCACGAAGGCCTATGCCTCGGCGGCTCGAGCGGCGTCAACATCGCCGGCGCCATCCGCCTCGCCAAGAAACTCGGCCCCGGCAAGACCATCGTGACGATCCTGTGCGACTCAGGCGGACGCTATCAGTCAAAGCTGTTCAACCCGGCCTTCATGCGCAGCAAGAATCTGCCGGTGCCGGAATGGCTGGAACGCAAGAGCGATATCCAGGTGCCGTTCGAGAAGGTCTAGCCACCTCCTCCACCTTCATCCTGAGGAGCCGCGCAGCGGCGTCTCGAAGGATGGCCGCAAACTCGGGAGCCAGGCCAGCTCATGGTTCGAGACGGCGCTTCGCGCCTCCTCACATGAGGGGCAGAGTGTCACCGCAAGATCTGTCCCAAGAACAGTTTCGTCCGTTCGTGCTTCGGATGATCGAAAAACACATCCGGTTTGTTCACCTCGATGATCTGCCCGTAATCCATGAACACGATGCGGTCCGCCACCTGACGCGCAAAGCCCATTTCGTGGGTCACCACCAGCATGGTCATGCCCTCCTCGGCGAGGTCCACCATGGTGTCGAGCACCTCTTTCACCATCTCTGGATCGAGCGCTGACGTCGGCTCATCGAACAGCATCACCTTCGGATTCATCGTCAGCGCCCGCGCAATCGCGACGCGCTGCTGCTGACCGCCGGAGAGTTGGCCCGGATATGAACGCGCCTTGTCCGGAATGCGCACGCGTTCGAGAAATTTCATCGCAGCCGCTTCAGCATCTTTCTTCGGCATGTGCCGCACGAAGATCGGCGCCAGCGTGCAGTTCTCCAGCACGGTGAGATGCGGAAACAGATTGAAGCTCTGAAACACCATGCCGACTTCGCGACGGATGTCATCGACGCGGCGCAGATTGGGACCGAGTTCGATGCCATCGACCGTAATGCGGCCTTCCTGAAACTCCTCCAGCGCATTGATGCAGCGGATCAGCGTCGATTTGCCGGAGCCCGACGGACCGCAAATGACGATGCGCTCGCCGCTGCCGACTGCGAGATCGATATCGCGCAAGACATGAAACTCGCCGAACCACTTGTTCAGGCCGGCAATGCCGACGATCGGATTGAGGCTCATGCTTAACTCCGTCGATGCGCGTTGAGCCGGTGCTCGACGAACAGCGAATAGCGCGACATGCCGAAGCACAGCACGAAATAGATGATGCCTGTGAAGGCGAAGCCGGTGAACAGCGTTGATGGCGACGACCAGGCGGGATCGGCAAAGGCCGCGCGCAACTGCCCGAGCAGATCGAACAGCGCCACGATCGACACCAGAGAGGTGTCCTTCAACAGCGCGATGAAACTGTTGACGAGGCCGGGAATGACATGGCGCAGCGCCTGCGGCAGCACCACCAGTCGCGTCGTCCGCCACCAGGACAGGCCAAGTGCATTCGCCGCCTCCGCCTGCCCGCGCGGGATCGCCTGCAGGCCGCCGCGGATCACCTCGGCGTTATAGGCGCCGGCAAACAGCGCCACACCGATCAGCACGCGCACGAGCCCATCGACCGTAAAATTGCCGGGCAGGAACAGCGGCAGCATATAGGTGGCGAAGAACAGCACGGTGATCAGCGGCACGCCGCGCCAGAATTCGATGAAGGCGATGGAGCCGAACCGGATCAGCGGAATGCTCGACCGCCGCCCCAGCGCCAGCGCAATGCCGATCGGCATGGAGGCGACGATGCCGGTGATGGCGACCACCAGCGTCACCAGCATGCCGCCCCATAGGCGGGTCGGCACGATATCCAGTCCGTAGCCGCCATGCAGCAGGAAGAAGGCGACGACGGGAAATGCGAGGAAGAACAGCGCCGCATTGAGGGCTTTTGCAGGCAGTGTCGGGATCAGCAGCGGTGCGAGCAGCAGGATGCCGATGCCGAATGTCAGATCCACCCGCCAGCGTTCGGCCTCTGGATAAAAGCCATAGACGAATTGCGACAGCTTGGCCTGGATGAACGGCCAGCATGCGCCGACGGGGCGCCCCACGCTTTCAGGCAAACAGGCATTGCGATCGGTGCCCTGCCACACCGCATCGACGAACAGAAACTGCACGGTCGGGATGATCGTGAACCACAGCAGCAGGATGCAGGCGATGGTGAGCAGGATATTGGTCGGCGAGTTCAGCAGCCGCGTGCGCACGAATCCGAGCACACCCGTGGTGCTCACCGGTGCGGTGCGGGGCGCGATCATGTCCTTCGCGACATAGGCGGTCTTGCTCATGCGCCCATGCTCCGCGAGGTCCGCCAGCCATAGGCGGTCATGAGCGCGCTGGTGATCAGCGAGATCACCAGATAGATCGCCATGGTGATGGCCACGATCTCGATCGCCTGCCCGGTCTGGCTCAGCGCCGTGCCGGCAAACACCGAGACGAGATCGGGATAGCCGATGGCCACGGCCAGCGACGAGTTCTTGGTGAGATTGAGATACTGATTGGTCAGCGGCGGCAGGATCACACGCATGGCCTGCGGCACCACGATCAGCCGCATCACCTCGCTGCGTTTGAGGCCCAGCGACGCGCCGGCTTCGGCCTGTCCTTTCTGCACCGACTGCACGCCAGCCCGCACGATCTCGGCAATGAAGGCGCCGCTATAGGTCGAGAGCGCAATGGCGAGGGCTGCAAATTCCGGGACGACACGCATGCCGCCATTGAAATTGAAGCCGCGCAGCACCGGATATTCCCAGGTCCAGGGCGCGCCGAAGATGAAAACCGCGAGAACGGGCAGCCCGATCAGTGCGGCGATGACCATCGGCCAGATCGTCAATTGCCGGCCGGTCGCAAACAGCGTCCGTCGTGCAATCGCGCGCAGCACGATCGACAACACCACGGCAAGAGCGATGGCGATCAGAAACGGCAGCAGTGCCTCGGTGCCGATCGGTTTCGGCATGCCGAAACCGCGATTGCTGAGAAACACGCTGTCGAACAGATTGATGCTCTGGCGCGGCTGCGGCAGCGCCGCCAGCACCGCGAGATACCAGAACAGGATCTGGAACAGCAGCGGCAGGTTGCGGATCAGCTCCACATAGGCGCCGGCGATGCGCGCCAGCAGCCAGTTGGGCGACAGCCGCCCGAGCCCGACCACGAAGCCGATGATCGTCGCAAAGAAGATGCCGACGATGGAGACCGCCAGCGTGTTGGTCAGGCCGACCAGCATCACGCGCAGATAGGTGTCCGACTCCGTATACGGGATCAGCGTCTGGCTGACGCCGAATCCCGCGGTGCTCCAGAGAAAACCGAAGCCGGATGCGATCTTCTGCGTGGCCAGATTCTCGCGCGCATTATCGATGATCTCATGCGCGACCCAGGCCAGCACCACCACGAGCACGACCTGCAGCGCAAATCCGCTCCAGCCGGCCTGCCCGCCGAGCGCGCGGCGCAGTTTTGCGCCGAGTTGCAACGGCGGTCGTCTGGCTTCGCCTGTCATCGATCCCCGGTCGTTCGCGTTCAGCGGATCGGCGGGGCAAACATGATGCCGCCCTTGTTCCAGAGCTGGTTCAGGCCGCGCGCGATGCCGAGCTTGGAGCCCGGCCCGACATTGCGATCAAAGCTTTCACCGTAATTGCCGGTCGCTTTGATAATGCGGTGAAACCAGTCCTTGGTGAGACCGAGCTGTTCGCCGAGACTGCCATCGGTGCCGAAGATGCGCTTCAGCTCGGGCTTGTCGGATTTGGCCTGGTCATCGACGTTTTTCTGGGTGATCCCCAGCTCTTCCGCATTCACCTGCGCAAACAGCACCCAGCGCACCACGTCGAGCCATTGGTCGTCGCCATGGCGCACCAGCGGTCCGAGCGGCTCCTTGGAAATCACCTGCGGCAACACCTCGTGCTCGGCCGGCGTCGTCAGTTTCAGGCGCTCGGCGTAGAGCTGCGAGATATCGGCGGTGAATGCGTCGCAACGCCCGGACTCATAGGCCTTCACAACTTCATCAGCGGTCGAGAATGCGACCACCTCATACTTCATGTTGTTGCCCTTGAAGAAGTCGGCGAGGTTCTGCTCATTGGTGGTACCGGTCTGCAGGCACACAGACGCGCCCGCGAGTTCGAGCGCCGAATTCACCTTCAGCGACTTGCGGACCATGAAACCCTGGCCGTCATAGTAGTTGATGCCGGCAAAGTTCACGCCCAGCGAGGTGTCGCGCGACAGCGTCCATGTCGTGTTGCGCGACAGCACATCGATCTCGCCGGACTGCAACGCCGTGAAGCGATCCTTGGCCGACAGCGGCACATATTTGACCTTGGTGGCATCGTTGAAGATCGCAGCCGCAATACCGCGGCACAGATCCACATCCAGGCCGGCCCAGTTGCCGCGATCGTCCGGCGCCGAGAAGCCTGGCAGACCCTGCGTCACACCGCAGGAAAGCACGCCGCGTTCCTTCACGGTCTTCAGTGTTTGCGCCGACGCACCCTGCGCCGACCAGCCGGCTGCAATTGCGAGGGTGAGCGTCAGAATCGCGGATTTCATGGAGGAGCCTTTCCCGAGGGCGTCGGAGCAATCCGACCAGCGATCGGCATAGCGACGTACAAAGAACTGAATGCCGAACCGTTCGATCAGTTCCATAGCGGTCCACACGCCGGGCGAAAAGGCCGGTCCGCGGCAGCTCAGATCAAATCCAGTTTTGCGAATCGTGGCCGGATCATGCGGCCATTACTGCAGACGATGACGATCTGCCAGTCAGGTCAAGGGGTTGACGCGGAACCGGCCGTATCGGCTTAGTGGCGGTGCAGCAGATAGCCCGGCGGACGGCGATCTCCTGCGGCAAAACACCAGACCCGGCAGGCGTATCCGATGGCATCATCCAACAATCACGGCACCACCTCGCTCGATCCAGATACGGTGATCGTCAATGCCGGCCGCGACACCGCCGGCCAATGGGGTTTTGTGAACCCGCCCACGGTGCGTGGCTCCACGGTGCTGTATCCGACCGCCGACGACCTGCACGCGCATCGCGGCGAATATCAATATGGCCGCCACGGCACGCCGACGACCAAGGCGCTGCAGCAAGCGCTCATGGCGCTGGAAGGCCCGCGCTGCGCCGGCGTCGGCCTCGTCCCGTCAGGCCTCGCCGCGATCTCGACGACGCTGCTGTCGGTGCTGCAGGCCGGCGATCATTTGCTTGTTTCCGACAGCGCCTATCGCCCGACCCGCAATTTCTGCAACGGCATGCTGGCGCGCTACGGCATCGAAACCGCCTATTTCGATCCCCTGATCGGTGCCGGCATCGAAGCCCTGATGAAGCCCAACACCCGTGCCGTGATGGTCGAGGCGCCGGGCTCGCAATCCTTCGAGATGCCCGATGTGCCCGTCATCGCCGGCATCGCGCACAAGCACGGCGCGCTGGTGATCGACGACAACACCTGGGCCACGCCGCTGTATCATCGCTCGCTCGAGCACGGCGTCGATATCAGCATCCAGGCCGCGACAAAGTATATCGGCGGCCATTCTGACATCATGTTCGGCACCATCTCGGCCAATGACGCCGCATGGCCGAAGATCAGCGAAGGCATCAAGCTGCTCGGCACTTGCGCCGGGCCGGACGATGTCTTCCTGGCGCTGCGCGGGCTGCGCACCATGTCGGTGCGCCTCGCCCATCATCAGCGTGCGGGACTGGAGATGGCGCAATGGCTGCAGGCGCGGCCAGAAGTGCTGAACGTGCTGCACCCTGCGCTGCCCGACCATCCCGGCCATGCCATCTGGAAGCGCGATTTCACCGGCGCCTCAGGCCTGTTCAGCATCGTGCTCAAGCCGGTATCGCAAAAGGCCGTCGATGCGCTGCTCGACACCGTCAAGCTGTTCGGCATGGGCTATTCATGGGGCGGCTTCGAGAGCCTGATCATCCCGTTCGATTGCAGCGACTACCGCACGGCGACCAAGTGGGCGCCCGGCGGCCCCGCGCTGCGCCTGCATATCGGCCTCGAGAGTCTCGACGATCTCAAGGCCGATCTGGAGCGCGGATTTGCTGCGCTGAAGGCTGCTTCGTAGGATGGGTTGAGCGCAGGCGCCTCGCGCCGGAGCGATACCCATCACCGCAAACGCAGGTGGTGATGGGTTTTCGCTTCGCTCAACCCATCCTACCGATCATCGCTGGCGCCATTCTGCAGGGTGGGCAAAGCGCAGCGTGCCCACCCTCACCAGTTAAACCGAGCGCCAGCCGAGAGCTGATGGCTCGTGGCATTGCTGCGATATTCGCCGTTATAGGCGCCGAACAGGCGGAACATCTCGGTCCGCCAGCCCGACAGTTTTGCCCCCACCAGCGCCGCATTGCGGCCGGGTGCTGCGGCCGTGACGAGGAAGGATTGGTCGAGCAGCGCGGCCTGGCTGGTCAGCGTGGTGTCGCGCAGATCGTAGCCCCAGCCGAGCTTCAGTTCCGGCACCAGCGTGGTGCCGTCGGTGGTGCGCAGCTTCGCGCTCACCGCGGCGCCGGCCGTCGTCATCAGCTTGTCGTAGGTCTGCGCGCCATAAGCGAGGCCGATACCAATCGGGGTTTCGCTATAGCCGTCGCGACGAAAACCCTGCCAGTTGATGCCGGCATAGGGCTTGAGGATCACGTCCGGCGCGATCGCAAAGCGGTAGCCGGCTTCGAACGAGGTGCCGACGCCGATGCCGTTCGCACTGCCCTGCAGCCCGTTCGACGCCAGAATGATCTGGCGCGTCGTCGACATCTGGCTCGGGCCGGCGGCAATACGGACATCGAACACGGCCGCGCCCGGCGTCCAGCTCGCATAGGCCGCACCGGCATAGGTGTCCGAATTGCCCTGCATGTCCGTGCTGGTCGCCGTGGTGCGTGCGTAACCGAACGCACCGCCGGCGATCAGGTTGTTTGAGAACCAGCGGTCGGCACCGAGGGTGAAGCCGGCGCTGGTGGCCTTCGAGCCGGACAGATCGCCACTGTCGCCAACGCGGCTGGTACGGCCAAAACCCTGGCCCCACATGGCCCAGCCGTCCTGCACACGCTGTGTCGGCGTGACGCTGGCGAAGGCATTCATGGCCGCATTCGCTTCCGCGGTCATGGTGTTGCGCCCGGCATAGGACAGCGCGAAATTCTGCGCTGTGCCGTTCTGGCCGGCGTCGCTGCCAAACGCGAGCGCATCCTGACGATCGCCGATGGCCCCGAGGAAGCCGGCAAAGGCCTGCAACGACGCACCCGCGACGGCCGGCTGGCCGGGACCGCCCAGCTGCGCCAGGGCCTTGTCGAAGAGCGGCTCGGCGTTGAGCTTGTAGAGGGCGTCGTACAGCGCCTTTTCGGAGGCGGTCGGCAAGACGCCTGCCGCAGGGCGCTTGCTGTCAAGCAGCGCTGCCATGGATCTCTGGCTGGTACCGAGATTGTCGGTGCTGGCAAGCGCTGCAAAGCTCGATGGCGTCACCGCCAGTGTGAGCGCCGTCGTGCTGTAAATCAGGTCGAAGCGACCATTGGTCGGCAGTCCCGCCGTCGGCTGCAGCAGCGATGAGAAGCTGCCGGCGGTGGTCGCACCATTCTGTGCCTGCACGATTGCAAACTGAACGCCGAGGGCCGGCGTGTAGCTGCTGACAGTGCCGACGCTGCCACGCAATACGGGGGTGAGCGCGCCGGCGGCGTAGAACACGTTGCCAGCGCCGGACACGAAGATCTTGTCATAGGTGCCCGGCCCGCCCGGCACGATCAGCGTGCCGTCGATGTCGAGGCGGGTCGTCGCCGTTGCCGTCAGCGTGACATTGCCGTTGAAGGTCAGCGATCCCACCGAGTTGCCTTGCAACACCGTGCCGGCGGCGATCGAGCCATAGGCAACGAGGTCGTCGTAATTGGCCATCTTGCCCGGCGACAAGGTGCCTGCGATCGTGCTGTTGCCCGCCACGACGCCGAAGCCGGCCAATGTCGCCGGCTGCGCCACGTTCAGGCTGCTGCCGGACTGCACCGACAGCGTGCCATCCACGGCCAGCGTGCCGAGCTGTGCGAACACATCACCTTTCGCAGTCGTCCGCCCGGAAATGGTCAGGATACCGTCGCCGGCTTTGGTGAATGAACCGTCCGTGGTCAGCGGCCTGCTCCAGTATTCGGTGGAGTTGGCGGCAACCGACTTGGTCGCGTTGGCGGCCAGGGTCGTCACCCCATCGGTGGCACGATCGAGCCGAACGAGGCCGTGGCCGAACTCCTTATCGATGCCGGGCGCGCCGAGGTCCTCGGTGGTGGAGAACAGCAGGCGCGAAAGATCCTGCGCATTGTAGGTCGGGTTAGCCTGGACCAGCACCGCCAATGCACCGGACGCGGCCGGCGCAGCCATCGAGGTGCCCTGATCGTAATTGTAAAGGGTCGTATAGGGAATGGTCGAAAGAACCTGTCCGCCCTTCTCATTGTCGCCGCCCGGCGCAGCGACGCACCAGCTCGCGGTGACACCGCAGAGCTGGGAATACCAGGCCGCAAGCTTGGTCGGGCCGACCGACATCACGCTGATGATCTGGCCGCTCTGCTGTTGAAAGCCGGTCATATCCAGGTTCTGACCGCGGGAATCATAGACGCCCGTATTGTTATGTGCCGGCGTAATATAGGGATAGAGCGCTATCCCGCTCGGGTTCTTGCCGGCGATGGGATCCGACCTGCGATCATTGCCGGTCGCCGCCACGATGATCTTGCCGTTCCGCAACACATTCGCGACGGCGTCGATTTCGCCCTGGCTCAAGGGCATCGTATTCGCCCAGACCGTCTGCGCCGGAGCGCCTTCGGGTCTGCTCGGGCCATAGCTTGCATTGTAGATCATGACATCGCGCAGCGAGGCGAAATAGTTCAGCGGCGCTGCGTCGCCGTTAATTCCGGGCGCATAGCTGTATATGTCGTTGGCAATGACTGTCCGGATCGCAATCAGGTTGGCGTCATAGGCGACGCCGTGCATGTCGATGCCCGCCATCTTGGCGGCCGCAATGATGCCTGCGACATGGGTGCCATGGCTGTCGAATTTGTCACCGCTTTGCGGTGCCAGTTCCGATGCATTGTAGGTGGTGCCATCCAGCACCAGATAGTTCCGGCCCAACGCCGTGTTGAACTTGTTCACCAGCGCCAGATGGCCGGTATCGAAGCCGCTGTCGCCGACGGCCACAGTCACGCCAGAGCCCGTGAACCCGCGTTCATAGGCCTTTCCGGCCTTCATCAGATCGAGCGGCCAGGTCTGAGGATTGATTGCGGGGTCTGCGAGCGATGGCGTGAGAAACCACGCACTGCTCAACAAAGTCGTGCACATCAACAGCGTCGAAACCCGACGCATCCCGATAGCCCCCACGAGACGTCCCCTTCGCCAATTCGCTGATGCAAGCAGCTGCCCGGCTGCCTGCATCGTCCCCATTATTCTGAGCGTCTGGAGTGATCTCCATTCCGCTCTGCTTTCGACCCGTTCTAGTATGGGGAGAAATCGAACGAACAGCGCAATGATGGCTTGTGCACCGCAGAGGTTGCTGTTTCCCTTGTCCGGGCGTCTCAGTTCCCCGCGACATGACGACGTTCCAGCACACTGGCGGAAACCACACATGCGGAACCGCGTTGTGTCGTGACGACACGCGTCATTGCACTGTGCGTTCACCACGAACTGACGTTCCGGCTATGCGGCCAATGTAGTGGTCGTAGCCCCGAGCAAACCTCGCTAGGATGATGGTTATAGATGAGCGGACGCGAGCCTGAATGTCCGACAAAGATGATCGCAAGACCACATTCACCCGCCATGCCGCCGCTTCCCCGTCTTTACTACGTCACAACCGGCCTTGATGAGGCCACAGCCTTCGCCACCTGGAGTGCCGTGCTCGCGCCGCTGTTCGAGCCGCGTGCGGCCGGGCCCGGCAAGAAGATCCCGACCGGTTCGGCATCGGGTGTCATCATCGGCAGCATCATCATCGCCAAGGTCGCATTTACGGCGCAGGATTTTGTCCGCACGCCGGAGCGGATCGCGGTGACCCCCGATCATTTGCTGCTGCATCTCTATCTGACGGGCGGCTTCAACGGCGAGATCACCGGGCAGCAGACCACGATCGGCCCCGGCAAGGTCGCCATGATCGACCTCGGTCATCCCGTGAATACGCGCGCCTTTGCATCCTCGACGATATCGCTCATTGTCCCGCGTGCGCTGCTCGGCGACGCGCCGCTCGACAAGCTGAAGCCGCGGCTCGATCCGTTCCGCAACGACCTGCTCGCCGCGCATATCCGCTCACTGCAGGAACGCAGCGCGCAGCTCACCGAGGCCGATGTCGAGGCGACCGTCGCCGACACAGTCGTGTTCCTGAAGCGCCTGCTGACGGCCGCGCCGGACGACAAGCTCGAGCAGCAAAAGCAGGCGGACGAGACCATTCTGGCCCTCACCGAAGCCACCATCCGCGACAATCTCGCTTCGCCTGATCTCACGCCGGAATGGCTGGCACAGCAGCTCGATATCTCGCGCGCCACGCTGTATCGCGTGTTCGCCGATCACGGCGGCATCATGAAGCATGTGCAGGAACGCCGGCTGCTCGCCGTGCAGGCCGCGCTCAGCGATCCCCTGGAAACGCGTCGGCTGTCAAAACTGGCCACCGATCTCGGCTTCAGCAGCGAAGCGCATTTCAGCCGGAGTTTTCGCGCCCGCTTCGGCGTCACCGCCAGCGCCTATCGCAAGAGCCAGCGCGAGGCGTCATCGACGGTGCAGCTCACCAGTCCGGAAGTCGTGCAGCACTGGTGGATGACGGTGTCGGGCGGCTGACAACCAGAGCGCTTTCATTTTGAGATGGAGCGCCCTCTCCACTCACTCCCCCCTCATCCTGAGGAGCCGCGCAGCGGCGTCTCGAAGGATGGGCGACACACGCCATGGTTCGAGACGCGCCAATGGGCGCGCTCCTCACCATGAGGACGGTGGTGGTCTGAATCCAAAAACGCGCTAGTTCGACAGCGTCTTCGACGCCTTGCCGCGATTCTTCACGATCAGCATGATGTTGCGGACATAGATCACCGTGGCCGCAGCCTGGCCGAGAATGATCACCGGCTCGCGCTTGGCGATGCCATAGACCAGCGTCATCATGCCGCCGGCGATGGAGAAGAACCAGAACGCCATCGGCACGACGCTCTGCCCGGCGCGCTCGCTCGAAATCCACTGCACCACGAACCGCGCCGTGAACAGCAGTTGCGCGATCAGGCCGAATGCCAGCCAGAAATCGAATTTGGCGACGAACACGTCATAGAGATAGTCGCCCAGTGCCTGGCCGTAGCTGATCAGCATTTACTTGAACTCGGTTGCGACCGGCGTCGTCCGCTTGCGGCGGATCAGCCACCACACGCCGGCCAGATCCATCAGGCCGACCCACAGCCGGTCGAAGAAGCCGTAATTGGACACGCCGGAGTGACGCGGACGGTCGGTGACGTCCACATAGGCGATCTCAAACCCCTCGCGGCGCACCAGCGCCGGCAGGAAGCGATGCAGACCATCGAAATAAGGCAGCGATAGGAAGACATCGCGGCGGAATGCCTTCAAGCCGCAGCCGGTGTCGCGGGTGCCGTCCTTGAGCACGGCATTGCGGACCTTGTTGGCGATGCGCGACTGAAACTTCTTGAAGCCGGTATCCTTGCGGCCGACACGCTGCGCCGCTGCAAGGCCAACGCGTCCCCCGCCATCCGCAATCGCGGAAATCAGGTTCGGCAGGAAAGCGGGATTGTTCTGCCCGTCGCCATCCAGCGTCGCGACGATGCCGCCGCGCGCGTGGCGCACGCCGGTGCGTACGGCCGCCGACTGGCCCGATGAGGCCGCATGATCGATGCGCCGCAGATTGCCGCGGGACTGCATCAGTTCGGCGAGCAATGTCGGCGTGCGGTCCGTCGAACCGTCGTTGACATAGATGATCTCGTAAGCCCAGCGGCCGTCCAGCGCTGCCGCGATCTCGGCGATCAGCGGCGCGACATTGCCCTCCTCGTTGCGTACGGGGACGACGATGGAGACATCGATGGAAGCTGTGTCGGAAGCGGACAAATCAGGGCTCTTGGTTGGCGGGCCTTGGCTGCGGGAACTTGTCGCAACCGGCCGCGCGAAGACCGCTTATTATGGGGCGATGGCCTCGCGGGCAACCCTCTTCACATGGGCTGCGGACGGCCCCGGCAGCGGGTCGATATGGCCGCCCGGACGGATGATGAACGCCAGATGCCGGGCCGCGAACCAGTAGCGCACCGCCATGGCCACAATCCAGCCAAGCAACCCGCCGGCCACCACGTCGCTCGGGTGATGCGCCAGCAGCACGAGGCGGCTGCAGCAGATGATCACCGCATAAGCGATCATGAGAGCCCGCAGCCTAGGCCACAGCGCCGCCACGGCGAAGGCCAGCGCGAAACTCGTGGTAGCATGGCCCGACGGGAAGCTCGCATAGACCTCGCTCCAGGCGAAATGCTTGAAGTGGAACGCGTTCGCAGCACCGCCGACAAAGGGCCGGCCGCGGCCGATGATGCCCTTCAGCACCTCGCCCAATATCACCGCCAGCAACACGGTCAGGAAGATATATTGAACGCGGGTGCCGACGCTGAGCCAGATCGCTCGCGACATCCCGCGCAGCCGCGGTGCCAGCAGCATGATCACGACCAGAAAGCCGAACAACGCCCACAGCACATATTCGGACTTGCCGAAGTCGGTGACGATGCGCAGGGGCCACAGGCCGGCCGTGCCGCGCACTGGCATCAGCGTGATCTCATAGGCATCGAGCAGAAACATCAGCGCGATGATAACGAGTGCGGTGAGCGCCGCGAAAGCCAGCGATCGCTTCGCCCAATGTCGCGCGGCTTCCGCACGGCGTGAATGGGAGGGCGCGCGAACCAGTTGCGCCAGCGCCTGCCCAAGAATGGTCCCGAGTTGCGACACGTAACCCGGCGCCGCCATCACTGCGTGCCTTCGGAACGATAGACGGCGATCGAGACCGGCTTGCCCTGGGAGTAGTTATAGCCCTCGATCCGCGTGAACATGTTGTAGCGCAGGCCAATGGCCTCGGCACGCAGTGCGAACTGGCGTTCCGAACGATATTCCACCAGTGCAAAACGACAGCTGCCCTGGCCGAGGAAATCCGCCGCGCCGGCGCCATCGGTCAGAAGCGTGGAGGTGTCGGTCATGAAGACGAGGCTCGGCTCGTGATAGCCGGCAGCCGCCGCCTTCGGCGCCACGCAGACCACGGTGCGCAGCGCCCGCGCCAGATGCACGCTCGGGAAGACCGGGCGCAGCGATGGCAGGAACACGGCGTAAAACGCGATGCTCATGAAGAATGATGCCACCACGCCTGACAGCAGCGAGCGTTCGGCGCGGTTGTTGTCATACATCATCCAGGCGAACAGGCCGAACACCAGCGCGCCGGCCGCAAACGGCCAGGCCAGGAACATCGGATGCCGGACGACGGCCACGGAGCCTACCAGCGCGCCCACGGCTGCCAGCACGGGAATGGCGAACCACCAGGCCGAGCCGCGGCTCAGCCAGTTGCGCGCCAGCACCCGGCGCTCCATGGCGCCGACGATGAGGATGGCGATGGCCGGATAGAGCGGCAGCACGTAATGCGGCAGCTTGGTCATGACCACTTCGAACACGATCCAGGACGGCACCAGCCAGGCCAGCAGGAACTGGGCGCCGGGCTCGCGCCGGGCCCGCCAGATCGCGGGCGCCGCCATGCCGGCCAATGGTGCGCCGGGCCAGAACGTCACCCAGAACAGCAGGAAATAGGTGCCGGGAGGCGCGCCATGGGATTCCTGCGCCGACAGCTTGCTCAACATGTCGCCGCCCAGCGAATCCGAAAAGAAGGTCTGCCCGGCCTTGAGGTAGATCGCCACGAACCATGGCAGCACCAGCAGCAGCGTCCACGGAATGCCGGCCAGCGGCTTCAGCCGTCCGAGCCAGCCCACCGAGCGATCCATGACGCCGAGCACCAAAATGGTGAAGCCGACGAACATCAGGATCAGCGGTCCCTTGACCAGGATGCTGATCGCCATGCCGGTCCAGAACACGAAAGGCTCAAGCCAGCCGCCCTGCTTGTTGTCCTCGCCGCGCTGCCAGGCCAGATAGACCCGCGCCATGGCGCCCATCACCATCATCACGGTGAGCAGCAGCATGGCGTCGGTCTTGGCCATGCGGGCTTCGACATTGAGCAGCACCGAACTGCACATGATCAATCCGGCCAGCACCGCGCCCCTGCGGGTGACGAAGGCCAGCGCGGTCCAGTAGGTCAGCAGCACCGCACCGATGGCGCCAAGCAGCGACGGCACCCGGTACAGCCAGATCCGAATCTCGGCATTCGGCACGCCGAGCTTGTCGGCGATCTCCACGACAGCCGCCTGCATCCAGTAGATGCCCACGGGCTTTTTATAGCGGACCTCGTCCTGGAACCGGATATCGACGAAATCGCCGGTTTCGACCATCTGCTTGGTCGCCTGGGCGAAGCGCGACTCGTCGCGATCGATCGGCGGGATGGTGAAAAAGCCGGACAGGAAGAACAGGAGGCTGGTGACCGCGAGGAACGCAACCGCCCGGCCATGGCTCAGGGTGACGACATCCAGCACGCGCGCGAGCGTATTGCCCGGATCGACGCGGGGTTTCTGCTCTCGGGGGGCGCCAAAGCGGGGTCTGTATTCTGTCTCAGCCATATGGCTGTCGCATACGATGAAAGGGCCGGTCTCACAACCAGTTAGCCGGGTCTCACTGAATTCTGACCACAACTGTGTCTGCGGCGCCCATGGCATCCATGACTGTCAGGCGAACAAATCCGGGGCCGGGTGGATCGACCAAGCGTTGGCGCCGGCTATCCAGTTCCCCCGCGGCCATGCCATTGACCAGCACGGTCATCGGCATCACCCCGCCGGCCACCTTGACCGGAACGGAGGAAAACTGCCCCTCACCCCCGCTGGCATCGATCCGCGACCCATTCAACGGGAACTGGATATGCAGGGTTTGTTCGCTGCCGGCGCGGATCAGATCGCCAGCCGGACGGAACCGGCGCAGCGGCAATGGCAGTTTTGCATTGCTTGCCATCAGCGTGCCCTTCGGCGCCTTTGGCAGCGGCGCCGGCAGTTTTCCGGTGCGGGCGAAAGCGTCGAACAGGATCGGCGCTGCGGCCACCCGCCCTACCAGTCCCGGCACCGGCGCACCATCGGGGCGGCCGACCCAGACGCCGATGGTCATCCGGCCGTCGAAGCCGACCGACCAGGCATCGCGATAGCCGTAACTGGTGCCCGTCTTGAAGGCGATGCGGTTATGCGCGGCGTTTTCCGGCGGCGGCGTGCCGAGCAGCACATTGCCGACCTGCCAGGCCGCGACCGGCTCCATCAGCCGCAAGGTTTCGCGATCGTCGCCGCCATTGGCCTGCATCAGCTCGCGCAGCGGCTTGACGCTGCCGAGCCGGGCAACGCCGGTATAGAGCTGGACCAGGTCATGCAGCGTCACCCCAACACCGCCAAGGCCCATGGCCAGCCCCGGCGCCTCTCCCGGTGGCAGGACGAGACTGCCACCGGCCTGCTTGAGGCGCGAGGTGAAGCGCGAGGCGCCGACACGTTCGAGCAAGGCGATGGTCGGCACGTTCAGCGACAGCTGCAGCGCCTTGCGCACCGGCACCGTGCCCTGGAACGTCATGTCGAAATTCTCCGGCGCATAGGCGCCGAAACGGGCCGGACGATCGTCGATCAAACTCTCCGGATGGATAAAGCCATCTTCAAAAGCTAGGCCATAAATGAAAGGTTTGAGCGTGGATCCGGGCGAGCGCACCGCGCGCGTCATGTCCACCTGCCCGGCCCTGCGATCGTCGAAATAGTCGGCGGAGCCGACATGGGCGAGGACTTCGCCGCTCTCGTTATCGACGGCGAGAATGCCGATGGAGATGTTGCTGCCAAGCGCGGTCGCACGGTCCTTTGCCAAGGTCTCCAGCGCCTGCTGGATGCCGGCATCGAGCGACGTCTTGATGATCGGCACATCCTTGCGCAGCGACGCGGCCTGATCAGCAGAATGCGGCGCCAGGATCGGCATCGGCTTTCGCAGCTTCGGCACACCCACGGCTTTCGCCTGCGTGGCATCGGCCGCGGAGACACGTCCCTCGCCGACCATGCGCTCCAGCACGCGATCGCGCGCGACACGGGCATTGCCGGGATGGCGATCGAGCCGGCGCATTTCCGGCGACTGCGGCAGCGCCACCAGCAGTGCCGCTTCAGCCAGCGACAGCCGTTTCGGCTCCTTGCCGAAATAGGCGATGGCGGCAGCGCGAACACCTTCCAGATTGCCGCCGAACGGCGCCAGCGTCAGATAGAGATCCAGGATCTGCTCCTTGCTCATCTGCCGTTCAAGCTGCAGCGCGCGCACCGCCTGGCGGATCTTGGCGTTGATCGAGCGCTCGCGCCGCGGTTCCAGCAACCGCGCCACCTGCATGGTGATGGTCGAGCCGCCGGAGACAATCTTTCCGCGCGTCACGAGTTGAAACGCAGCGCGTCCGAGCGCCCACGGATCGACACCATGGTGCTCATAGAAGCGCTTGTCCTCGTAACCGAGGAGAATGTTGAGATAGCCGGGATCGATGGACGAACTCGCTGTCACCGGCAGCCGCCAGCGTCCATCAGACATCGCATAGGCGCGAAGCAGCTTGCCGTTGCGATCGAGGACGGTGGTGGAGACGGTGCTGGCTTTCTCAAGCGGCAGCGGGCCGAGGGAATGGACCCAGGTGGCGACGGCAGCGATGGTGAGCACGGCGATTATCGCGACGCCAAGCGCCGCCCGCTTCACGAAACCTGCTGCCATCTTTCGAGACGCGGCCGAAGACGGCCGCTCCTGAGGATGCGGGGAGAGTGTTGGGCGCCGTAGACGACCCTCATGGTGAGGAGCCCGAGCAGCGGACGTCTCGAACCATGCAGGCCGAGCACTATCCTCATCCGGATGCGATTGCCTGGGTGGCACGGCCGGAGAAGACGGAAGTGTGTGCGGCATCCCGCTCATTTCGCTTTCGCGACCTCGACTGTGCCCGTCCCCGTCCGTCCGTAGCGCGACGGATTATACATGTCCTCCACAGCAGCCTGCGGCAGCACATATTTGCCGGGCGACACCGCACGCACGATGTAAGCCACCGTGAACACCGCCTTGTCATTGGCCTTGCGGTCGATGGCCGCCGTGAACCGGTCATCGCGGAATTCGGTGTTCACCGGCTCCGCGCCGTCCTCGATCCAGTCCAGCGTGCCGCTGTCGCCCGACGACACCAGATGCGGATTGTCGATCTCGAAACCGGCCGGCAGATAATCGGCCACCATCACGTGACCGTATTCCGGCTTGGCTTCGGTGATCTTCAGCACCACGGCAAAGCGATCATTCTGTTTCGCCTTGGTGACATCGGCAGGCGTGCCATCGAGCTTGTGATAGCTGCGCTCGATCTTGAAGCCATTCGATGCCGCCGGCTCTGGCGTGACCGGTGCGCCAGTGACCGAGACCACCGCCTGCACCGGCGTGTCACCGGTATTGGTGATCTTGATCGGCACGCCGGAGAGCTCTGCCGCCTTGTAGCTGCGATAGAGCGCGCTCTTCACGGCAGCCCCATTGACGTCGAGCGACAGCGTATTGGCCTCCTTCGCCAGCGCCCGCGAGGCCAGCACCAGCCACGCATTCTCCTGCGTGGAGGTGAATGGCGTCAGCCCGCGCGCCGCTTCGACGCGTTGCACGGCCTGGGTCAGCGTCGCCCGCGGCGCATTGCCTTCACTGGCAAGCGAGACGAGTGCCGCCGCATCGCGCAGCGCCGAGCCGAAATCGGTGCGGCCAAATTCGATCACCGGCTTCGGCTTCAGGCTCTCGACGGCCGCATTGTAGACGCGCTCCGCACGCACGCGATCACCGACCAATGCCAGCGCCGCAGCAAGCTGCGACTTGGCGATCGGCGTCGCGAGATTGCTCAGCTTGGTATCGGCGAGATAGCGGAGATCACCGATCGGTGCGGTGCCATTCTTGGCGAGCACGTAAAGGCCATAGGCCAGTTCGCGGCCGCCATCCTTCTCCGGCTCGGCCGCATTGACCACCGCGTTGCGGACGCGATCGAGCGCCGCACGGAACAGCACGTCGGGCACCGCAAAACCCTTTTCGCGCGCGCGGGTGAGGAAGTCCGTGACGTAAGCATCCAGCCACGCATCGTCGCCACCTGACGACCACAGGCCGAACGAGCCGTTCGAGCCCTGCCGCGCCAGCAGCCGGTCGATGGACTCCTTGATGCGCTGATCGACCGAGGT
Source organism: Tardiphaga sp. GW821-FHT12E02 (assembly GCF_058807155.1). Lineage (NCBI taxonomy): Bacteria > Pseudomonadati > Pseudomonadota > Alphaproteobacteria > Hyphomicrobiales > Nitrobacteraceae > Tardiphaga > Tardiphaga sp. GW821-FHT12E02. Next base: position 3,590,288 of record NZ_JBXAQK010000001.1, on the reverse strand, counting down.
GTCCATCGCCAGATGCGCGCCGGCCGCGAGATCGTTCACATAGAGCAGCGGCATCGCGCGGCTGGTGATCTGTTCGGAGCAGCCATAGGGATAGCGGTCCAGCGCCTTCAGGATCGTCGCCGCATCCAGCGCCGTGGACAGGCTTGCCGATAGCGAGACGCCGCCCGTCCCCGGCACCAGATCAGTGAACATGTCCGAGGTCAGCGTCAGGCTCTCGCCCTTGGCCAATGTCCTGATCGAACGTCGCGCGAGAATCTGCGTAGCCGGTTTGACGTCGAGCTCATAATGCCGCGCCAGCGTCAGCCCGTTTGGCCCCCTGATGTCCACATCGACCATCGCCCGCCCGGCGCCCGACGCATCCACCGCCAGCGCCATCGAGGTCCGCTGCTTGGCAGCAAGTTTCACCGTGGTCGAGGGATTGCCCGTGAGCTTCACAGGACCCGACGTCTTCACACTGACTGTGTAGTCGCCCGCTGCGCCTTCGACATTATCAAGATCAAAGGACATCGTGCCCTTGTCGCCCGACAACAGAAACCGCGGCAGCGTCACCGTCAGCACCACGGGATCGCGGACGGTGACATCGACTGTCGCCTTGCCCAGCTTGGTCGCGGTCCAGGCCACCGCCATCACGCGCGCGGTGCCTGCGAATTCGGGAATCTCGAAATCGATCTCCGCCGTGCCATCGGACTTCACCGTGACGATGCCCGAATACAGCGCCAGCGGTTTTTGCGCTGGCGGCGAGCCCTGCAGCTCGGCGCCTGCGCTGTCACCGCCGGTGCGCAGCTGGCCACGGGTACCCTGCATGCCGTCGATCAGTTGCCCGTAGAGATCGCGGATCTCAGACGTCATGCGGCGCTGGCCGAGATAATACTCATCCGGCGCCGGCGGCTTGTAGTTGGTTAGATTGAGAATGCCGACATCCACGGCCGCCACGACGATCTTGGCGTCCTCGCCCGGATTGAGGCCGCCGAGCTTGACCGGCAGTTTCATGGTCGTGCTCGGCCGCACAAGCGCCGGTGGCGTCAGCGCGACGTCGAGGGTGCGGGCTTTCTTGTCGATCCCGAACCATTTGAGCCCGATCGCGCGGCCGGGCATGCGTGCCGCTGTGCTGTCCAAAGGACGCCGCAAGGTTGCCACAACATATCCACCCGTTCCCCAGTCTTTTCCGACCGGAATCGTGACTTTCGAGGCGCCTTCTTTCACGGAAATACTGGTGGTCGTGAGCAGTCGATCGCCGATCACATTGACCGTGAGACGGCCGGCCGTGCGGGCATTTACCGATACGGTCATGGTCTCGCCGGAGGCATATTCCGGCTTGTCGATCGACGTTTCCAGCAGATCCGGCGTATCGGCGCTGCCGTCCGAATACCAGCCGACATCGAACTGCACCGATGTCAGCGGCCCGTCCGCATCATTGGATTTCACATCCAGACGATAGCGGCCGGGCTGCGGCTGCAACGAAATCCGCGACGGTTTGTCTGCAGCAACGGTGAGATCGCCGTCGGCCACGCGCTTGGTCGATTTGACCGGCTCGTAGTCCCAGGACGAATTCTGCCGGTACCATTGATAGCGCGACTCGATTTTAAGGAGCTCGTAGCGGAGGCCGCCGCGCGCCAGTGCGGTTCCTTCCGGCGACACCACCACGACGTCGAAAGCCGCATTGTCGCCCTCGGCGACGCTCTTGTCCTTGAAGAGCGGCTTGACGCCGATCATCGGCGCGGATGGCGCGATCGGCAGCACCAGCTTGCGCTCGACGGCGCGGCCGCCGCTCTCGGTCATGCGGATGAAGATCTGCGCTTCCTGCGGCCGGGTCGAGGATGGCGGCTTGGCCAGGCTGACCGGGAATGTTGCCGAGCCATTCGCATCGGCCTCCGGCAGGTCCTCGATGGGCGTGCGCTCATTGCTGGCGCTTTCCTCGTCGGCGACACCGAACTGATAGCCGGCAAAGCCCGGTCTTTCAGTTGCCGGAGCGACCAGCAGGTCACCCTCCAAACTGAGGCCTGAAGCAGGCGCGCCAAAGAGGAAACGGCCGTCAACCTTGAGTTCAACTGGAAGATCAGCTTTGATCTGCTTCTCTTTGGAAGATATATCGAATTCGATCCGGTCAGCGACGTAATCCTCGACCATGAAGGTGGTCTCGCCGACTGCCGGCGCCTTCGGATCGGTGAAGGCGCGCACGCGCCAGGTGCCGGTCGGAACTGCGCTGTTCAGCGGCAGCGTCAGGCTACGCCCGCCCGCCCCCTGATCCTGCAGCACCGCGCGGCGGAACTCCACGCCGTCAGGGCGTTCGATCACCAGCGTCACCGGGCCGGCGGTCACGGCATTGCCCTGCCCGTCGCGCAGCAGCGCGGTGAGATAGACGGTTTCGCCGGAGCGATAGACACCGCGCTCGGCATAAACGAAGGCATCGGCACCGGCTGGAACCGGCCGGCCGGAGACGCCGCGATCGGACAGATCGAAGGCGTTCGACTTGAGGCTGAGGAAGGCATAGTCGGCTTTCTCGCCGAAGACGGTCAGCAGCGCCGGCGACAGGCCGCCATCGCCTTTGGCAAGCCCGGCCTCGAACAGCACATGACCGGCCTCATCGGTCCTCTTCGTCGCCAGGATTTCATTGTTCCGAGCGATCAGCCGCACCTCGGCTTTGCCCATCGGCTCCGTCGAGGCCAGCGAGTTCACGAAGATATGGATGCCGTCATTGCCGGAAAAGGCGGTCAGACCGAGATCGGAGACGATGAACCATTGGGTCGCCAGCGAGCCATCTTCGTCGTCGCTCCGGCCGGCCCCCGGCCCCTTGGCTGCCGCGGTCATCACATAGACGCCGGGCTGCAACTCGCCGATGGCCTGATCGACCGGGAATGCAGTCGTGACATCCTCGTTGAGCCGTGTCTCGGTCGAGAGTTCGCCGGCCCAAACCTTCTGCCCGCGCTCATCGCCCAGCGAGTCTAGCTGGTATTTGCTCAGTGCTGTCTGGAAGTCGCTTCCGATCACCGTATTGATCAGGTTGCGATCACCGATCCGGAACACCTTGATATCGACCGCCTGGGTATTCACCGACACCAGCGGGATGCCCTTCTGGCCAGTGCGCGGCAGCACATAGGCGCGGCCGGTGAAGCGCACGAAAGGCTTGCGGTCACGGACATAAATGTTGAACTCGGCCGATTTCGGCAGGCTCTCTTTCACCGTGGACGGCAGGCCTGCGCGCAGATTGATGTTGTAGCGCTCGCCATGCTTGAGCCCCTCGACGCAGAGCTGCTTGTCCTCGGCCGACAGCGCCGGCTTGTCGCTGCCAGCGAGTGCCAGGAATGGCGCGAAATCGACGCGCTTGGCGAGATCTTCAGAGAACTGGAAACAGGCGCGGGGCGACGCCGAATCGGAATCCACGCTGTAATCCAGCAGCCGGAAGCCGTGATCGCCGCGCATCTTTTCATATTGCTCGCGGATATCGGCGACTTCGCGCAGATCCAGCGACAGCCGCAGCGCATCGAGCGCCGGCCGATAGAGCTTACGCTCCGCCATGGCGCGACCGAGCACCGCCAGCGCCTCGGCCTCCTCGCCGGCATTGCCGGCGCGCTGATAGGCGATATAGGCAGCCGTTGCCGCGCGTTCGTTGAGGAATGTCGTCTCGGTCGAATTGGCCGGGCGGATTTGCGTCACCGTCTTGGCAAGACGCAGCCAGTTGGCGCCATCTTCCGGCGCAATGGCGACGATCTGGCCAAGAATCTGCAGGCCGGTGCGCGTATCGGAGCGCCGGAACGCGGCGTCCGCGTCGGTGCGCAACGTCGATGCGGACTTGGCGACCGGGCCGGCTTCGGTCTTGATCTGGGTTTCCAACTTGATGGCGCGGTCGGCAAGTTCGTCCCGCCGGAAGGCTTTATCGGCGGCGGAAGCCGATGCGAGGCCGAGCGCCATCACGGCACAGACACCGATGGCGCGAACCAAAACCTTCATGACGAACTCCCCTGCACGGACGAACGCCGTTCGGCGCCAAATTGCGCAAAAATGGTGACGGACTGATGGCCGGGCCAGCGCCGGACGCTCCGGCCCATGATGACGGTCGGTCAACGAAATGGCAAAGCCACCTCGCCGCTCCTTGGTCGTATCCACGGGGAAAATGGTTCGGGAAGGGCTTGGCCTGGGGGCGGATTTTTCATAGAGCCATGTTATGAACCGGCCAACGGTCCCATAGCTCAACTGGATAGAGTAGCGGATTTCTACTCCGCGGGTTGCAGGTTCGAGTCCTGCTGGGATCGCCATTGGAAGATATTGTTTTCACTGACGTTTTATCCGTTTCATTTTGTTCTTTTCCCCTGTTTTCGTGCTGCAATTCTTTGCAACGTGACTCCAACAAAATCAGCGTGTTACCAACTACTGCAAACGACTCCTGACAGCACGGGAGCGGCACGGAAGTTCGTGGTGCGTTCGCACCGAGGAGCACGCATGAAGGTCTTCTTGAGCTCGGTCATTTCGGGGTTCGAAGCTTTTAGAGACGCGGCTGACGAAGCCCTAACGACCCTGGACCATGAGGTCATTCGCGCGGAGCAGTTTGCGGCCTCGCCGAAGTCACCGCAGATTGCTTGCTTGGCCGGTGTGCGAGATGCCGACTTTGTGGTGCTGGTGCTCAATGAGCGATACGGCGAGCCATCTCCACGCATTTCGCCAACCCATCAGGAGTTCCTTGAGGCTCGCGACAACGGCAAGCCGCTGTTTGTTTTCGTTCAATCGAACATCACGCCGGACGATCAGCAACGCTCTTTGATTAGGGAAGCGCAAGGGTGGGTCTCCGGTGGGTTTACGGCCGGCTTCGCCTCGCCTGCTGAATTGGCCAAGGGGATCACCCGTGCCGTCAATCGCTGGCAGATCTCCGAAGCCGCTGGCGTCGTCGATGTGAGCGAGACGGTCGAACGCGCTAAGGCTCAGATTCCCCAGTCCGACCGAAATAGTTACAGTGGCGAAGGACCAACACTTTGGGTGTCGATCGTAGGCGGGCCGCCGCGTCAAATACTGAGGCCAAGCGAAATTGAGCAGCCTGCGCTGGCGACAACGCTGATGCGCGACTTGTCATACGGCCAGCACGCCCTCTTTGACCCAGGAGCCGGCACTAAGCGCGAATTCGTCGATCACGGCCTCCGGATCTATCAAAACGATCGCTCGTTCGCAGTTTCTGAGGACCTATCGATCGCAATGTCGATGCCGCTGAAGCGTGAGCGCGGGTTCTTTTCGGTCATAGTCGAGGAAGATGTTCTGGCGAGCCTTGAGCGAACTTTACGCTTCGCCGGGACCATTTTGAACGCCCACGACCCCAACGAGCGCCTGTCTCAAGTCGTCTTCGCTGCCGCCATTCGCAATGCCGGCAGCGCAAACTGGATGACTAGGGCAAAGGCGTCTGAACAGGAGCGGTCCGGCCGTGGTGTCATGCGTATATTCGATCAGGATGATGATGCGATTTCGGTGCTTCGACCGCCGAACCGCACTCGCGGTCAGTTACGCGCTGAGGTCAGCAAAGCCGCAGAGGATCTGATGGTGACGCTGCGTAAGCGATTTAGGGAATGATCGGAGCTTTTCGATGAGAATTCAAAGTGCCGGCCAGTTAGCTCCGTGGGCTGAGCTTCCGCTTGGCAGCGTGTTTCAAATTCTGCGCAACACGCCGGACTGGGGCATCCGCGTCGCTACTGACGATCGTCCCGATGCCGCAATATACTTCTCAAATGCGCCTGACCGTGGCGGTTCGCCATGGCTGTCGATTGGCAAGCAAGAGCACTTCCCAATCCTTCACTTTCCCGAAGCCTTTATTCGAACGGACTGGCGCACCGCGAGGTCTTGCGGCGCTGTCGACACTCCGCGTGGAGCGATCAGGGTGCGAAATGGACATAACTTGATACTTGCATCAGTCGAGATGGGACGAAGTTTCTGCTTTGATCTAGAAACTGGCAGTGCTTCGCCACGAGGCGAAACATTCGAAGGTGTATTTTTTCCTGATTGGAGTTGTGGATATATCCTCGATCAACACTTCGAAAAACTTTTCTCTTGGGGCCAAGATACTCATTGAAAATTGGCGTTCATGTTGAGATTGTTTGGAAAGCTGCGCTATAATGTCACACTCGCTTTGTGTCGTTTGTGCATAGGGGTGGCTTTCATGATGTGGTTTGGCGCTTTTCTCTGTGGCGCGTCATGCGCGTGCACACTGATCGGCTGCTTTCAATCCTTTCGACCGCGAGTGCAGAAATCCGATGCACTCAGAAAAGAAAGATCGTTCTATGCGATCGGCGCCGCGCTCACAGCACTCACGTTGGCGCTTGCCGGCGCAATCAATACCACGGACAGATTTTGGTTGCCTGTATTAGCCCAACTTTGGATTGGCGCAGCTTTATGCGCCATCGTCGCAATCCTGTTGGTCGATCGCATGATCGGCCTGGAGTGAATTCGCGGCGGTCCTTCAAATTTCAATCAACAAACTGACAGAAATTTCCCCGCAAGAGAGTTGAAATGAGAAACACGCTCAAAATTGTCACGGCCGCACTTCTGATGCTTTCCTCGACTGCTTCGTTTTCTGAAGAAGCGCTGACGCGTTATTCCGCTCCGCGCAAAGCCTTTCAGACGCGCCCCTTGTCTGAAATCCATAAAATTGCGTGCAACGAGTACGACCGAACTGCGCAAGGCGCGTGTGTCGCCAAGTGCAGCCGCTTACTAAATTCGTGTTTAGGTGACAGCAGCACAACTGCCCATCAATGCAGACGTGAAGAGGCCTCGTGCTTGACTACCTGCGGCTGTTGACGAGTTAAGCTATGGCTTCAATCAAGGTTTATCTTTTCGCAGCCTCTCTCGCTGGCATCTCAACTGTCGCGCAAGCTGACAACGTAGCAATGTGTGATGCCGCCGCGGCAAACCCTACTTTTCTGAATTACAGTCGTAGCGGCGTTGCTGGCGTTGTCTTTGGGAAGATTGATGCCGTCCGCGCAGAGCAAGCTTGCCGAGCCGCGGCTTCTGAAAAACCCAATGATGGGCAAACGCGATTTCAACTCGGGAGAGCGCTGGAGCGTAAACAAGATTTCGCTGGCGCAGTGGCGGAATATCGTAGCTCCGCCCAGTTAGGCTTTGTCCCTGCTTACTACACTTTGGGGAGACTTCTCACGGCACAGCCCTCGCTGAGCCTAAGAGCCGACGAAGCCGTTATGTGGTTTCAGAAAGGGGCCGACAGCCAGGAGGCCTATAGCATGCTTCAACTCGGGGAAGCGTATCGAGAGGGCAAAGCAGTCCCAGTTGATATGAAGAAAGCCAATGCATTCTTTGAAGCAGCAGCTAGTTTGAATAACGCAGCTGCGATGGCCAGCTTGGGCCGCTCTTACTCTAGGGGAGAAGGCTATACAGCGGATCCAGCCACAGGCTTGGCGTGGTATAAGAAGGCTGCAAACTTAGGCAACACCTTTGCGATGGTCGGGATCGCAGAGATGTATGGAAATGGTATTGGCGTTTCGATTGACAATGATGAGGCCAAACGATGGGCAGAGCGTGCGGCATCTTTAGGAGACGAGAGAGCCGCCAAACTGCGACGAGCCTTCGACGCAATCGATGCAATTAAGACGAATGCTTCATGCAACCCGCCAGATAAGTCATCAGACTTCAACAGTGACGGCTCGGTCAGAAAGTTCTACGGGGTTAAGAATTCGTACTACGGCAAGCAGATCGGGACATTTCTTTTTCAGGAGGAAGTTGTCTCTTGGCTCATTAGAGACCAAAACTTCAACACCGTAGTGTCCCATCCAGATGACGGAACGATCTTCTCTGGAATGGTTGGTTGGGGTATGATCGATCCGGATGTACGTGTGAATGGTAACGGCATTACCCTCGCCTGCTTACAGCCAGATTGCTTTACGTTCGAAACAATCTCGCGATGGAAGCCTTTCTTGCGACACCTTCCGGAGAACCGAGAAGAAATACGAACTGTTCGCAAGGGGTCTAGAGCTTACTACAATTTTTGCGACGCTATTTCTGCCGAACGAGTTGCTGATGCGATGAAGTACCTTATTGTCATGTATGGCGGCCGCAGCCAATCGTTTAAGTGATAAGATTTGCCCGCCGGCCGTAGCCGACGGGCGCGAGGGTATTGGCAGTAGCGCCTTCATCACTTGCGCGGAAGAAGCGGCGATCCAGGGTTAGCAACCTTGGTTGCAGCTTGGATAAACGTCAGCATTTCCTGCCGCTCCGGCCGATCTTTCGTCAGAAGATCGTCCTCGATGTACCAATGTGCAGCTTGCAGCGCCCGCAACAACGTCGGCACAACTTCATTCGACGAAGGGTCAATACGAGCCAGATTTATGAGCCTGCGGCTGAGCGTCTGGCACATGTCCCATCGCTCGCTTTCATCGGTCGACGACATCCATGCGTCTAGGATCTGCTTCGCAATCGTATCAACGATGTCGCTCATTGAAGCTTCGCCTGCGGCTCGATCATCACTCCGGTGAGGTTCGAAAACATAGCTGCGATCATCTTCTGTTCGCCGAATACCGGATGTTCAATCTTACCATTCCAATAGTGTATCACGATCGCAGCCGCCATCGCGCGATAGCCGTCTAATGTAGTCGGCGTCAGATCCAGCATATCGCAATATAAGTCCGTCATCTCCTCATCGATTTTTTCGCAAGCATCATCGGCAGCGCTGAGCCCGCTCATTAATCGAGCGGCAACTTCCGCAGCTCGATACTCGTCTAGTGCCTTGATGAGTTCGTTCGCTCGCTTTTGGCCGATCGCATCGGGTGCCGACTCGTAGCAGTGCGCATAGTCGGGATGAGTGGCCAACTGCTCGTTCGAAAGTAGCCGTGGAAAGCTCTTTACATCAGCGTCATTACCGACAAATTCATGTCGCATCACCTGCTTGTCGCGTAGCTGCGTGATCTCACATTCGTCGCACCAAAAAACGATTCGACCATCCACCCGAAGGCGCTGCCCTCCGTCGTGACCGACTGGGTCATTCACCCTCCACACCAAGGCTTTTGGGTACTCGGGGATTAATTTTGCATATCGCTCGTCACAGCGACGCTGCTCAGCTTCTGCAACATTTAAGCGGTTGCGAGCAGTCTTCAGCTTTTCAGCCAGCTCGACCAGCTTGGCGTCGTCGCTCGGCTGCGCTGCCGCCACCCGCGTCGCCCCCGCCAATGTCGCCGCTCCAACGATCATGTTCATGATGGTTCTCCTGTTGACCTCTTGAATGGGTCGATAAGCGACAACCGAAGTGGATGGTTCACCCCTGCCGCCGTCCGCCTGCAATGCGGCAGACCGGGTAGCCAGATCTGCGGTTGGCTGAGACAATTGGTTCGCGCCATCGGCGCCACAACGTGTCTCATGATCTTTGCAGGGCGCGCGGGACGGACTCGTGGTATTGATCAAATCAGCTTTGGGCATGGGCCAAATCCTCGCTCAAGGTTAGAGCCGGGGCGGAAGTTACAGCTTCCCCTCGGCTTGCTTTTGGGATATCCTAAATTCATGTCAAAGTCAATTCGGGATATCCCAAATAAACGCGGTCGCCCCTCCACTGGCGGTCGGAAGAATGGCGTTCTCGTGCGTTTCGAGGACAATCAGCTTCAGCAAGTAGATGAGTGGTCAAAGCAACACTCTGATGCCCCCACGCGTCCAGAGGCCATCCGGCGACTGGTCGACCTTGGCCTAGCGAGCGCACAGTCGAACCGCGCAAAGCGATCGGCAACGTCTTCGAAATCCTCAACGCTCGCCGCAACCCAGATCGAAGAGATGATCGACCCCGCCCTACCCGCGGAAGAGCGGGAAACGCGGAAGCGACGGCTGCTGAAAGGACCGTCTGAGTTTCGTGAGGTTCGACGCGATAGGAAGACAAAAAAGTAAGCAGACAGGATCGTAGACGCTCAGTGACAACCTTCATATTCATGCTGACGAAAGACGTAGGCGCAGCGGCGGTGGAGCGCGTTCTGAGCGATCTGAACGCCACGTTCCCTCAGCACGATTTCATGGCCGGCGACGCCGATATGGTCGGCTATGAGAACAGCATCTTGGCCATCCACGGCAGCGCCGGCAGTGGTGACGAGCCTGGCACCGTCGTGCTCCCGGACGCTGACGAAGTTGCCGACGTTGCGGCGGCCTTTGCCGACGTGCTGACGGGTTTGAGAGGCTGGAAGCCGTCGTAGGGTTTTTCTATTTAAATAGAAAAGCCCGCCGAAGCGGGCCTTGTGCAATTAATTGCAAACGTCACCCTACCAGGGCCTCTCTTGCCTCAATGACCGACACTGCTGGCAAAAACAACGATGGCTGCTTGGCATCTGGATCACCGAACCGAACAAAACCAACCTTTTCGTAAAACGATGCCGTGTCTTGGTCGATTGCGACAAGGGTAAGAGCGACTATCCCACTCCGGGTGGCGACTTCGTAAAAGTCGTTGATGAGTGACCCCATCAAGATGCTCCCGAAATTCTGTCGCTGCAGCGCTTTTTGAACTGCGACATACTGCAGGTGAAACGCGGGAAACTGGCCGCCTCCCCACCACGAGACGGTCGGCCTGAATTCTTTTGGCAGGTCATTGACGGACTCGAGCTTCATGGTAGCAGCATAGAATCCGACCGGAACGTCATTGCCGGGCATGTGAGCCGTCATGACACGACACCTCAGCCCGTCGTGATGCGTCTGGGCCTTCCTGCGGAACCACTTATCGATGTCAGATTCACCGCATGAAAAAGCGGCCCTACTGCACTCTGCAGTGAGCCGCTTGAATTCGACGGAGTCCGGGTCAGCCTTTTCGTTGCTGTTCTTTGCGTCGTCGCTCATTTTCCAAGTAAGCCCCATACACCCGCTTCAATTCGGGAGTTGGACCATTGGTCTTCTTGTAGGCCCACTGAGCAAACTCACGCGCGCGCTTGTTGCCGTCCTTTGACGGCTTCACTACGCTCAACAATTGCATCAGACTAACTTGAAGAGTTGCCATTGCATCCCTCCTTTATGGCTCTACTCAAAACCTGGATGAGCTTGATTGAGATCCAGCCCCACCCTGGGATCCCTCCTCACGTCAAACCGGCCAGATACTCCGGTCTAACTTACTCTCTACAAATACGTTCATTTATTTTGTATGCCTAGGGGGGTGAATAAGCCATTGATTTATCAAGATAAGTTTAATCACCTCTCTACCGGTAGGGCTTGATTTTTCTGAAATTTTGGGTAAGCTCCACGTCGCTCTCGCGCCTACCGCCGCAGAGCTTGGGGGCGGGGAAAACCCGCGCTGATTCAGCATACAATCGTTCGATCACGGCCCGCCCTTCCTGGCGGGCTTTTTGCTGTGTGAGGCACACAGGACCTGCCGATTTATTGAGCCTCAAGCCCACAATCGGACATCCAAACTGGCACACCAAGCGACATTACAGCCGCGTAATAATTCCGAATTAAGCGTTACAGAAGTGGGGAAGTAACGGGGGGGTGTCGAGGTTTGGGGCGTCACACGTGACGGCGTCACAGGTGACGCGCAGACGGATCGCAGGATGCCTGAGGTTCAAGTTACCCTGCGATAGAGCCAGATCAGCAACCGCACAACGAGCCACGGCGCGTCGCGCGACGTGCGACTGTGGACACCCGTCCGCTGCGGCTAGAGTCCCGTTGCCCTCCCGCTGCGGTTGCGCTTGGATGCCGCAGCAATGGGGAACTGGAAATGCGCCTGCTTTCGTTTCGCGTCACGAACTATCGTAGTGTCGAAGATTCCGGCGAAGTAGCCGCCGATAACATGGTTTGCCTTGTTGGGAAAAACGAAGCCGGCAAGACGGCTATTCTTCAAGCCTTGACCGGTCTGAACCCCCACCCATCAACACCACGGGTGTTCGACAAAGAGACCGATTACCCGCGTAGGTACTTGCAGGACTACGCTAAGCGCCATCCCGACGACCAGGCGATCGTGATCACCACTGTCTGGTCAATAGACAGGGACGTGCACGCGGAGATCCGCGAAGAATTGGGTGAACAAGCGCTCTTGACTGACAAGGTCACGATCTTAAGGCGGTATGGCGCCAGCGCCCCCGAGCTGGATCCCGACGTCAATTACAGCGGAGTAGTTCAACACCTTATCGACGATGAGAGGCTGACCGCGACGGAGAAGAAGGCGCTCGGTGCTCCGGCCAACACGCAGGTTCTCGCTAAAACCTTAACGGCAATTGCAGAGCGAAGTGAGCGCCAGCAACGACTGCTTGACCGGATAAATAAATATCCCTCGGCAAGCACCCGAGCTTACATGAACAAGCTCATCCTGCAGCGCCTGCCGAAGTTCATGTACTTCTCCCACTACGATCGCATGGTTGGGCAAATTCGCGTAGATACGCTCCAACATCGAATGAACCAGGGCCCAATCGAGCAAGGCGAACAAGTCTTCCTTGATTTTCTCGAATACGCCGGCACGTCAGCAGCAGAGATAACGAACGCTGTGACATATGAGTCGCTAAATGCGCGATGTGAAGGCGCTTCAAACAACATCACCGACCAACTGAAAGAATATTGGACTCAAAACCCGCACCTCGAAATAGAAGTGCGCGTCACAAGGGCAGAAGCCGGCGATCCACCGCCATTTAACGACGGAACGATTGTTCGCAGCCGCGTCAAAAACACTCTTCACCGGGTCAGTGTCCCTTTCTCTGAACGCAGCGCCGGGTTTATCTGGTTCTTCTCATTTCTTGTGAAGTTTGCACAAGTTCGAGAAACTGGCGGCGACCTGTTATTACTTTTGGACGAACCGGGCCTGACACTGCATGGCAAGGCTCAGGAAGATCTTCTGCGATACTTTAGCGACAAGCTTCTTCCGCATCATCAGCTTATCTTTTCCACACACTCGCCGTTTATGGTGCCAGCCGATCAACTCGATAAATGCCGGATCGTAGAAGATAAGATCAAGCAAGGTCGTGGCGGGAGTTGGACTACTGACGGGACGAAAATCTCGCAAGAGACACTGGTTGTCGATCAGGACTCGCTCTTCCCTCTCCAAGGCGCTCTTGGCTATGACATAACACAATCACTCTTCATCGGTAAAAACACCCTGCTTGTTGAAGGGCCCGGCGACGTTCTGTACTTCCATGCACTATCTGCGGCGCTCAAAAAGCGCGGGCGTACGGCGCTAGATCCGAAGTGGACGATCTGTCCTGCGGGCGGCATCGACAAAATACAGTCTTTCGTTGCTCTTTTCTCTGGAGCAAAGCTGCACATCGCTGCCCTGACCGATTACTCTCAAGCAGATAAGAAGAAGCTCGACAATCTGCGTAACACAAAACTGCTAGGCAATGACCGACTGATGACGTTCGCCGAGTTACTTGGAGCAACGGAGGCAGATGTCGAAGACATATTCTCTCCGGATCTATATCTCGATATCGTCAACGGAGCCTTCGCACTCGACAAGAAGAACGTACTTTCAGCTTCAAAACTCGCCGCTAGTGCCGCTGGTAGCGTGCGTTTACTGAAGCAAACCGAGAACGCGTTCAAGCTTTTACCGCCAGAGATCCCGGAATTCGATCACTACAGCCCGGCTGATTATTTGATCAGAAACCCGCAGATTCTGGATGGCAAAGATGCGAAAGTCACCGAAACTCTCGATCGGGCGGAGATCGTAATCAAAGCAGTGAATGCAAAGTTAGCGAAAGATTAGCTGTGACGCTCAAGTCGCTTCCAATACTCGCCCTGCTTGCTCTTCCGATGGATCAGGCCATCGCCTCAACGACAGAGGTGGCGAGGTCTTGGGGTCTGCTGGGGTCATGGCGGTCAGACTGCTCTCAGCCCGCCGACCTGACGAACAACATTGCCCTCGCATACAGAAATGAGCCTGACGGCAAGCTTATTTACGAATTTCCGGGTGGAACAAGCGATGTGATCGATGTCGCAATCAACGCCGATCAATCACTCACGGTAAAGCTGCGCCATTACAAACCGAAACGAGAAGATCGCACACTTGTTCTGACCAAGTCAGACGGAAAGATCAGAACAATTATGAACCGAGGCGAGCAGAATGATTATTCAATTCGCTACGGTGACTTCACAGCCAGCGGAAAGCCTACGCCGCTTATTGTACGTTGCGGCGACTAATTCACCGCCGCTTGACATTCGAATTCGCCGCACGGCGCGCGTGTCGGTTCATGCCGATGCGCTCGGCCTCTTTCGTCGCAGCCTTCGCTATCTCGTCATAGAACTCGCAGACCCGCTCTCGCGCGATTTCCATGTCGCACATGAAGGTGGAGGCCCACCCACGCGCCATCATCTCGTTCGCCACCATCATCGGCGGGATACCGGCCTCGACGAGCTCGCCGAAGACGATATCCACGCGCTCCATCAGCAGCAGCGATTGCTCGGTGGTCATCATGCCGCCAGCGCCCGGCTGCGCGGTGTGGCCAGGCGCCGCCGGAAATCATTTACATCACGCCACTTCTGCCAGTCGATCGGCGCCGGCTGCATGATCGGCTCGCCGACAACGTCTGGCCATTCGACCAGCATTTTCTGGGTGATTCCTCGCTTGGCGATCTTGGTCAGCACTGCGCGGCCGCCGCAATTGATCGTCTTGCACTGGTCCGCAAAGCGCGCGCATGGGGTGCGGCGGATCATCTCCATGATCTGCAGCATGTCGACTTCAGGGGTCCATTCCATGGTGCCAAGATGCATCGGCAGTCCCGCTGCCTTCAGCGTGTCGGGGTTAAAGACGCCAGGCGCAATGCCCAAATTGCCGATCTCATAGGGGATGAACGGCGCGTGAAGAACCTGCTTGATGTAGCGTCCCTTGATGCGTTCCGCCGTCTTGGCTTCAGTGTGACAGGCGGAATCAGCGTACCCGCATCGCATCATATGGGCTTCGAACCGCTGCCGCCGATCCGACCACCCAGCATAGTAGAATTCGACATCAGGCTCAGGGTTCTGTCGGAAAAGGTACTCGTATTCGAAATACGCCTGGCGGACATGATCTGCGGCACCCGCCACGAACTCGTCGAAAGACGAGAATCGGTGGGAGAATGCCAGGGCGAACACGTTGCGTGCAAAAGTGGGGCCTCGGGTGAAGATGACCATGTCGATGTCGGGGATGATCTTCGTCTTATCCTCGATCCCGACAACAACGCCGGCAGTGTCATAGCTCGCACTGTCCGTGAGCAGGTACAGCGCGTCAGGGTGCTTCATGGTGATGATGCTGGTCATGCCGCTTCTCCGGTTTCGAGGTCGCAGAACGCCTCACTGAGGGTGGTGAGTGATGTTTGGGCAAAGTCCGTCATCGTAGCGTTGAGACGGAGCTGCGCCGCCTCTGCGCTTTGCAGTGCGGCAGTGACATCTGGATAGAGCGCGCGGAGCTGGCTGGCGATCGCCACCTCATCCCGCGTGAGGAAGGCGGTATCCCGGCCGAATTTTATGTTGCTGTTCACGTTCGCCCGCGCCAGCGCCATGGCTGCGTCGTTCGCCGCCTGCCCCATCTCGGCAATCTTTTGCTTCTGCGCCTCAGTCGCGGCCGTTCCCTTCTGCTGTGCGGCTTCGAGAAGCTGAGCTTCCATTCTCAGTTGGGCGTGCGCGCCCGCGGTCTTGTCGACGGCCTCGACGTCGGCTTTCATGGCGGCGATGTGTCGGCTGGCCGAAACGACCGCGCCATCGAAGGGGTCGCGAGCCGGTGCACGAACCCGGTTTGATAGACCGAGTGCCTCACGATCGTCCTTTGTTGCGTTCCCTTGCAGCAGGCGAAGACTGCGTTGCATGTCTTTGACCTTGTCGGCGGCGATTCCAGCCTCTTGGGAAGCCGTAAGGATCTGGTTCGCGACGCTGGCGAGCGCGGGGTTTGAATTGCCGATGTCGGCGATTGCGTTCCGGAATTTCTCGATCGCCGGTGCGCCCTGCGCGATTGTGCCGGCGAGCTCCTCGTAGGCGGCTTTGAACGCGCCCATGTTACCAGTGTCGAATGTGCTCTGTCCGAACGCGTTGCCGCCCGGATCATATTGCGGTGCAACTGGCACCTGAGCGCGCAGGAAATTGTACGACTGATCTCGGATGCCCGATTGCAACGCATTGATGTTTTGCGAGGTCTGCAGCTCGAGGATGGCTTTCGACTGGTGATAGAAGGATCCAGCTTTATCGGCTGCATCGCGGTACGCGTCCTTCACTGCACCGAGCAGCCGGGTCTGTTCGGCCAGCGTGGCCTCTACCTCGGGACCGCTATTGGCTGTTAGCGCGTAATACGCCGATGCGGCAGCAGTGATGCCCTGCAGGATGAGCGACGCGCCGGTGGCAGAGCCGAGCAGGCCGGTAAGGCCGCCCATGATGCCGCCACCCGAGGCGACACTCTTTGCGGCGGCCGACAGCTTCTCCATCGCGCCAGCGGCCGTGGCAGACGCCGTTGCCATTTTCTCGGACTCGGCGTTGAACTTCGCTGTGCGCGCACGATAGTCCTCGACGGATACACCCGCTCGTTGCGCGGCTCCTTGGATGGACTTCAGCGCCGATTCCGATTTGGCCCCGGCCTGGGCGAGCTGCGAGACGGCCTCTTCTGCCTTTTGGCTGGCCGAAGAAAGCTGGTTGAGATCGCCGACGGCCGATTTTGCCTGCGAACTATCAACGGCAATGCCAAGCGTGGCGACATCGGACATGCGCTACTCTCCCGCGCTAGTGGCCAGCGATCGGCCGCCGTTTGCGAGCAACAGCACGAACTTAGACAAGGGCTCGGTCAGCTCCGGAAGGCCAGTCCTCCACACCGCGTTCTCGATCTCGACTGGGCGAACCTCAAGGCCGGCAGCGACCACGTTGATGTAGGTCAACAGATCCATTGATGAGAGCCTAGCCAGCGTTATCTGAAAGCCATGCTCGCCGCTCACCAGCTTAGCCGCCTTGATCGAAGTTTTCAGCGTTCGCTGCTTTCCATCTAGGTCAAAATTGACCGTGCCGCGCTCTGCGTCGTCTGACATTCATTTTCCTTCCGGGAATAGAATTTATCGGTGATGATTGGTTAGATCAGGCCGCCTTCCATGCATCCTGCAGACCAGCCTGCATGCGCTCATAGGCCTGCTCCTGCGGCTGAAGATTAGCCATCGG
Organism: Tardiphaga sp. GW821-FHT12E02; assembly: GCF_058807155.1. Lineage (NCBI taxonomy): Bacteria > Pseudomonadati > Pseudomonadota > Alphaproteobacteria > Hyphomicrobiales > Nitrobacteraceae > Tardiphaga > Tardiphaga sp. GW821-FHT12E02. The sequence goes on along the minus strand of NZ_JBXAQK010000001.1, from coordinate 3,573,260 downwards.
TCGGCCGTCCCTCGCGAACTCCGGACCGTCAGAGCGCTTCGGCGCTCCACCGCGCCAAGCGTCCTGCATCGATTGGGACATGTGGTCATGAGCTGCGACAATGCGCTGACCGCCGGCCGAGGCCATTGCCATGTCGCGCATGGCGTAATGCCGCTCGGATGGTGTGCCGTCGCGTTCCATGCGGCCGCGGCACCAGTCATAACCGGGCAGCGCCGCTACATGATCGAGGGTCATCGCTGCCAAATCCATCGTCTGCATCGCACTGTCTCCAATTCGCAAGGTTGATCCGCCACGCGCCTGCGGCACGACGGCAATGTGGTTCGCTCTGATTTTCGATTGCTTGGCGTCGTAGGCCTGGCCGTCGACTGTGGTGCCGGGGGTCCAGTCGAGCTCACAGTCGTAGCCGGCGCTGAGTTCTTTGGTGCCGTCCTGCACAGCGCGGATGGCGTCGCCGTCGGCGAGCAGCATGTTGACCCGGATACTGTCGCCGTCGCGGATCACCTCGTCGCCGGTCCAGCCGCGGGCGCTCGATTTCCAGTTGTCCGCCGTGACAGCCGACGATGGATGCCCGAGCGTCATGGGGCGATGCGCGAAGCTCTTGAGTGTGTCTTGGTTGAAAACCTCGGCTTCCGGCCGATAAACCCGCACAACGCTCAGGTGAGGCTTACCGACCTCGGCGCCGCTATAGATCTGGACATTGCCGGCACGCGCCACCTTTGCGCTGACCGCCAGATAACCGCCGTTGGTCCGGCGCATGCCGTCGATTGTCAGTGCATCGTTCAAAATCATTGTCGTCCCTTTCAAATTTGATGGCGGGAGGTCCAGAGGAGATCCGCCCCTCCCGCCGATGACCACGCGAACGCTCAATTGCGCGTGGCTAAGCGCTCGGCGGCCAGGCCATGCCGAAGTTGTGATTGGTCTGCTCGAAGGCGGGCAAGCGGATCATCGTGGTGAGCCGCCGAAAAGACGCTGACGGTCTGACGTCCCAATATTCCGGAGCCGACCGCGCTACGGCCTCGGCTGACGGCGCCTGTATGCCTATGCGCGCATCGTTCGCAGCAATCCGGCGCAGAAGGTCGGTGAGCTGATTGCATATCACGGGATAAGTCTCGGCGAGCTCCGCGGCCAATGCGTCACGCTCCGCCAACGCTGCATTCCACCGTTTCTGCCCCTCGCTCTCGGCTTCGCGTGCGAGCGCTTCGTTATGAGCGAGCTCAAGGCGGCCAACCGCCACATTCAGCCGGTCCCGTCTGAATTCGGAGTCGCCGAGCACCCTGCGCGCGCTCTCTACCTCAACGGCGGGCAAAATTGGATCCAGCGCCTTCTCACGCGCCTCGTCAGCCACGTCCTGCGCAGCGCGCACGGCCTCGCGGACATCATCAAGCAAGCCCCGCAGCTCAATTGACGCCGGGCTGCCAGTCAGCGCCTGCGCGATGCGGTCCTCGATGGTCAGCGTCGCGCCCGTCTTCAAAACAGATACCGATCCCATTTCCATTCTCCTCAAATGACGTTCAACATGCCGTAGGTGGATGCACCGGTGACCACGAGCTCGGTCATCGCCCACACAAGGGCGTCGACGCGATCGGGCGAATACCCGGCGCTGGAGCGACTGAAATCGCTGGTAAACTCGACCATCTGGTCTTCAAGTTTTGAGAAGCCGCCCACGTGGTGGATGCGGCCCTGCTCGTACATCGCGCTCACGGGCTCGGCCCTGATCACCTTGCCGCGCGTGGCACGCACTTCCTTGTAGGCGACCTTCGCATCGATCATGCGGATGGTGCTCTCAACCATCTGGCCGCCGTTGTTGACTTCGGCGACGATACGGTCCGCGCTCCATCGGTGATAAGCGCCAACCGCCTTGGCGGCCCATTCATGCGGCGCGTACTTGCCGCTGAGATCCTCGAGTACGTAGCCGTGCCCTGCCCCGTCCTTACCTGCGACGATGATCCCGGTTTCGTCGGAGCCCTCGTTGTTTGACACGGCGGGATCGATCGCCACGACGATGCGACGAAGCTCAGGCGCAGACTTCACACGGTCGCGGTCCAACCAGTCGAGTTGCCACAAGGCGCCGGGCGCGTCCGTCAGTAGCTCGGCCTCGAGCTCTTGCCGACCTAACCTGGTGCCGGCATAGCGCTGTTCGATCGCCGCAAGAAAGGTTGGCGCGAGGTTGTCGCGGTTATCGAATGTGCTGCCCCGCGTCACAGCTACATCTGTGCGTGCGAGCAAGGCCTTGAGCAGCTTTATCGGTCGCGGTGTGGTGGTCGCCAGCCAGCGCGGCCGCTTGCCAAGGCGCAGACCGAATTCCAGCATGTCCCAGGTCGCAATCGGCTCGTTCCATGCGGCGACCTCATCGCACCATGCCAGGTCATGCTGCGGGCCCCGCAATCGATCGGCCTCCTCTGAGCTGAAGGTCGCGGCCTGCGCTCCGTTCGGCCAGGTCAGCCGGCGCTTGGACGGCTCGTATTCGGGTCGGCACCACGGCGAAGCGGTGGCCAGCAGACCGGCCGGCCCCTCGACCATGACGTCGCGGGCATCGCTGGCAGTCGGTGCCACCAGTGCGACACGACCGGCCCTGCCAGCCTCGACCTGCTCCTTGACCCACTCAGCACCGGTCCGGGTCTTCCCGAACCCGCGACCGGCCATCACCAGCCACCCGTTCCAGTCGCCCTCAGGCGCCAGCTGTGATGGTCGCGCCTTGGCACGCCAGCCGCCATCTGCCAGCGTCTCGGCGAGCTTGGTGGCGAGGCTAAGCTGCGACATGGTCGATCACCTTCGCAGCGGGAGTCGCGGGCGCGTTTTCTTCGTCGAGACGGCGCAAGGCCACGACGACTGCCGTGCGCGCCTCAGGGTATGGCGCAAGTGCGTTCAGCATGGCGGCCTGGACCCGAACGAATGCCGGATGTTCGGCCAGGATGGCGATGTTGTTAGTTACGTTGATGGACTGGGCCATGCTGCCCAACTCGCCGGTGATGCGGGCAATGGCCTCGAGAGTCGTGGTCAGGCGGCCGGCCACATAGGCCACGCCACGCCCATCACCAGCTTCGTTCATGCTGGCCAGGTTGCCCATGAGGATCACCCGGACAGCGTGCAAGTGGTCGATGATCGAGCCCCCCTCATCGGCCGCCTTCTCGGCCAACTCCTGCAGCTGGACCGGACCGGCCAGGTACGTGGCCTTCAGCTCGTCGCTGACATGGTTCCGGTAGTGGCGATGGATGGCGTCGCGCTGCAGGTTGAACTTGTCAGCCAGCCGATCGAGGCTGGCACCACCGGCCTGCAACAGCTCGATCCGCCACTTTTCAGGGTGGCGGCAGACTGTGCAGCGTGCAGATATGGTGCGGGCTCGGCTCATGTCCACGAACATGCGCGATAAAGTATCGCGCGGAATAGCCACAATGATTCCGCTTGCTACAAACGTTTTCACGTCAACAGCACGAAAACAGCACGCCTCGCAGTGCGTTGAAAACACGAGAGGAATTCGGGACACACGGATACATTATCCGCTACTCGCTTTTGATGTTGTGCGCTGAGTGGCGACTACGATGACCGACGAGTTGCGTCGCGTTGTCGAAAGCTGATCTGTAGGGGATCGGGATAAAATCGGTAATACCGACATCATCACCCATGGCTACCTTGCTACACCTGCAACACCATAAGTGTTGCAACGACGTTGCACCCGTAGCAATTGCTGCAACACCACCACCCTATTTATTAGGGTGATGTGGTGTAGCGTTGCAGATAAGGAGCCGAATTGAGGTGTTGCAAATCTTAGTCGTCGACATGGTCCGCCACCTCGACGAACTTGCGCTTGACCCGCGCCGCGTCCTCACTCTCAAACACTCTCAGCGACCCAGCAGCCAGCCAATATTTGACCATCGACGCCGCCTTGGACTTCTCAGCCTTGTTTGTCACATCCAAGTCCAGCGCCTGCGCAACAGCGTTCCCTACCCAATCCTTGGCTTGGATATTTTCGCGCCACTGGCCTCCCCGGATCACTCTGGCTACTGCATCGAAATCCGAGGCACTGATGCTCTGCGCGATGTCAGGCCACTGCCATGTCGTCACGACGCCGACGCTGTCGCCGCCGAAGCCACCAGGGAGTGGACCGTTGCCGAGATCGACGCTGATCAGCCTGAACCAGTCCGATTGGTCGGCTGGCGGCTGTAGGTTGGCTTTGTCATTGAAGGTCCGGAAGTAGAATCGGCTGTTCTCGACGCCGGCCTTGGCTGCCTCGGCCTCGGACATGCGATTGACGGTGCGCACCACGCGGCAGCCATCGGTGAGCGCCTTGCCGCCGCGCGAGCTGTCCGTCGTCACCTCAAGCTCGGTGCCACCCATCTTGCGCGTGTGATGCACAAGATGGACGGCACAATCCCCGCGGTCGGCGACCCTACCCCATTCCTTCACGATCATATCCATGGCCGTATTGTCGTTCTCGCTGACCTCATGCGAACTCACGAACGGATCGATCACCACCACGTCGATTTGGCGGGCAACGATTTCGGCTACAAGGCTATCCACCGCGGGCCTGACGATCATGGCGCCGCTGCGTGTGTTGGTTGCGATCACCAGAGGCTGGTCGCGGCCGCTATCGACGTACAGACGATCTTCGATGTCAGTCGATTCCAGGTTGTAGTGTAGCGTCGCTGCTTGGATCTTACGCTCAGTCTCGATCTGAGGATCCTCTAGGTTCCACAGCCAGACGCGAAGCGCGCCGGCACGTAGCGCTCCGCTTGGCTCTGCACCGAGAAGATCGTATCCCGACACCATGGCCAGCGCTTCAGCGGTAATCAGCGAAGACTTGCCAACACCGCCCGGCGAGATGGTGCCGCTGACAAATTTCCGAAGCAGTAGGCGACCATAAAGCCACTCACGCATCGGGATTGCCGAACGCGGGCGCCAGGCAAATGGCGTGGCGCGGATAGGTGTGACATTGAACGGCGCGGGCATGATGTCCCGCGACGGAGCGCCGCCATTGCGCCTTCGTTGATTTTTGCCGTGAATGACGCGGGCGCCGTAGCCTGGGAACGCAGCGTGCACCACGTTCCCATCGACGGACGTCACCCGGCCAATGCCGTAGTCGCTGTGTTGAACGGTCTGTCCGATCTCAAAACTATGCATCTGAGGCGCCCTCGTATTGACCGCACCATGCATCGCTCCACATGACGGGAAAGACGCCGCCGGAAGTATCGGAGATGTGGTCGGGGTATCTCGGCAAACGAGGCGGGCACCGCCGGCACTCGCCGGCCGGCACGTCGTCAGTCCGTTTCGTAAGAAAAACTGACGTCTCGACATAGGGGTGGAAGAACCGGCAAGTCGCGCATTCGGGGCGTTTTGCCTCGGTCATGATCGCACCTCCCCGAAAGCTAGGGGCGCGACAATAGCCGCCATCGCTGTGCTGATCGCGCATCGCCGAGCGAGCTTTGCCACTTGAAGGCTCAGGACAGCTTCGCTATTTTCCGGATCGAGCCCGCCGCCAAGCAGCTCGTTTTTCAAAGCCGGTTCACCGTATCGCGCGGTGGCCGGCTTCGTCGCTTCTGATACCTGCACCTATCAAGCCGCCTGCGCGCCGGTGATCTTGGCATAGTGCTGGCGCAGCACTGACTTAGAAGCGATCCATTGATCCCCCTCCTTGCCTGCCGGGATCAAACCCGTGGATAGTTTGTGATAGGTCGAGCGCATGTCTTCGTTGATAAATTCCGCGATGCGCTTCGCGCCGCGCAGAAGATCTTCTCCAACCTCGGTTCCCATAGATCATCTCCTAGCTGACATAAGGGAGTTACTCCCTTATTCGTCGACTACGACTGATTTGCATCCACTTGACAAGAGGGAGTAGGTACCTTATTCACGCCGAGTGCAACTGAGTACCAGACATGCCTTCTCGTTCCGATAAACTAACAACCGGTCCTTTCACGGCGGGTCAGGTCGCGGAAAAAATAAAGAGGCCTCGCGAAGGCCTTCAAGCGGCAACCGATCGGCTGCGTAATTGGACGAAGGAAGGCCTCATCAAGCCGGTCGGAGACAAGAATCCTGGTACCGGACGTGCCCGACTTTACGACCACATGGGGGTAATCGAGGCGGCCCTTCTTCAAGCTCTGATCGACGGAACTGGCTCGTCAGCAGTTGCGGCATCATCCGTTCTGGTTCATGCGCACAACGCATTTCTGGAATTGCTGAATACGAACAGCGGCCGCGGGTTTCGCGACACGTTTCTGATAATCGGGCGATCCGACCAACAACAACCAATTATCCGATACGCCAAGCTTTCTCACCTTCCCAAGACACTCCGAGAGGCTGGTGAATACGATACGTACACATTGATCGATCTTCATCGCATGTTCATGAATCTCAAGCTCGGTTGAGGAAATCTGAAGCCATGGCGAACGTTCGTAAACGCACCCTGCCCTCAGGCAAAACACGCTGGGAAGCAGCCTATCTCGACGGCGGCGGTCAGCGCCGCGCAAAGCTGTTTGAAACAAAGACAGACGCCAAAGCCTGGCTTGTCGACGTGCAGCACGACCTCAAGCGCGGCCTGCACACGGCGTCGAGCGTATCGCCGACCGTGAAGGATGCAGCGGCGCTATGGCTCAAACGGTGCGAGGACAAGGGCCTCGAGCGGATGACCGTGAAGGGCTACGAAGAGCACGTCGATCTTCATATCATCCCCTTCATAGGGGCGAAAAAGCTTGCTGACATGACTGTGCCGGCCATGCACGCTTTCGCGGATGCGCTCCGCGGGGCCGGCCGATCGCCGGAAATGGTCAAGCGCGTGGTCCGTTCAGTCGGCGGTATCTTCAAGGAAGCCCGTCGGCGGGGGCTGGCCAGCACGGCGCCGACCGTGGGACTGGATTTGGCACTGCCTGATCGCGATGATCCCCGCGCTGTCATTCCGAGCAAGGCCGAGCTTAACGCCATCATCAATGGCGCCGCAGGCCGCTGGAGGCCGGTCATGCTGGTCGCAATCTTCTGCGGACTTCGCGCGAGCGAGCTTCGTGGCTTGCAGTGGGCCGACATCGATTTTGAGGCCAAGCGGCTGAACCTGACACAGCGCGCCGACGCTTCGCATAAAATCGGCAAACTCAAGTCTAAGGCCGCCTATCGTTCGATCCCTTGCCCGCCTATGGCGCTCAACGCATTGCGTGAATGGAAACTTGTCTGCCCGAAAGGTGAGCTTGATTTGGCCTTCCCCAACGGCATCGGCAAGGTGGAGAGCCATTCCAACCTGGCCGAACGCGGTCTGGAAGCGATCCTGATTGCAGCCGGCTTGACCGAAACGCGGCAGGTACTGCAGGCAGACGGCAAGCCGGCGCTGGACGACGCCGGTAAGCCGAAGATCTCGCAGTCGGGCAAGTATGGCATGCATTCACTGCGCCATGCCTGCGCCAGCCTTTGGATCGAACAGGGCCATAACGCGAAGCAGATCCAGAAGCTGATGGGCCATTCGTCGATCAAGGTGACCTATGACGTCTACGGCCACCTCTTCGAGGATGCCGAAGCGGATCAGAAAGCCGCAGAGCAAATTCAAAATCGGCTAATCAAGGGGGTCACCGCGTGACTACATCCGAAAAGATCGCTGGTCTGGCTCTTGTAGTTTCGGTTTGCGCGCTGGGTGCATCGGGCTTTTCGGCTTACTATACGCGCGAACAATTCGCACTAGCAGAGCAGCGCGACGCGCGTGATCGAAATGCTCAGTTGCCGATCGTCGACCCGTCCGCAAGAGCAGTCGGCGATAGCGGTCGGTTATGGACTTTAGACATCGATATTCAAAACCGAGCAGACGCTCGAATTGTGTTCGAGCAACTAGCAATTGTCGGACCAAAAGGCGCAACACTCTCGAGATTGGGGCAGCCGGGCCTGTTGCCTGGGCGCGGCTTAGGGGGCGCCAGCGCTTTTGGTGTTGGCGAGATAGAAGATATTCCCGCATTCCAGCGCGGCACTTGGAAAGGTTTCATCTCGATAGATCCGAGCCTTGAAGCAGGAAAAAATAAGCGCGCAGAGCTCTATGTCCTGTACCACCGACTTGATCGGCCCACAGAGCAGAAAGAGACGAAATTCTCGTTTACTCTGCCGTAACAGCACGATGACAGCACCATCCCAATAAGTCGTTGATTAGACTCATCGTCCTGCGGATTTCTACTCCGCGGGTTGCAGGTTCGAGTCCTGCTGGGATCGCCAATCCGGTGCAGAATCGCGAACGTTGTTACGCGCAGATTCCGCGTCTTGATCGGAGTTCCGAATAGGCCTTCGCAGCGAACGTTGCGTTGCTTTTATTCCTGCCGACCCGACGCGTCAGTCGAGAAGCGCTGACAGACAAGCTCTCGACGCGGGTGCTTTTCCGGTTGGGATGCGCCGATATTCGGTAGTTACGACATCGCCTTCTTGTCTTGCCCGACGCGTCCCAACTGCATCAAACCGGCGAAAATTGCTGCGATACCGACAACATGATACCAGGCCAGGTGTTCGCCGAGCCACACGATGGAGAACACCGCGGTGCATAGCGGGCTGAGATACAGGAAGCCTGCGGCGCGCGTCGGTCCGTTGGTGGCGACGCCATAGAGATAAAACACGTTGCCGAGCATGGTCGGGCCAAGTCCCGTATAGGCGATGGCGCCAAGCGAAACAGCCATGTCGGCATCGCTCCAGGCAAACCAGGGGCCGCCGGTGGCTACCCATATCGTGTAGACCGGTAACGACACCACGATGAGCCCCGCCCAGGCTGTCACCACTGTGAGTGGCAGCGTTTCAATGACGGGCGACCAATCGCGCACGCGGATAGAAAACCACGCAAAAGAGATCGCCGCCAAGAGCGACCAGAGATTTCCAAGATTGAACTGCAGTCTGGTCAACTGCGCCAGATCGCCTTTCCCGATGATCAGGATCGTACCAATAAAGGCGAGGGCAAACCCCAGATAGCCTCTCGGTGTGATCTCACCCTGCCCCATCATTCGGCTCAGCAGCACCACCCATACCGGTGTCGTGGCATTAATGAAGCCGACCTCGATGGCAGGACTCTGATAGGCGCCTCCGATCAGAAGAAACGAGAACAGGCCGACACCGACGACACCGCCGATCGTCAGCGCGCCCAGTCGCGCCCGAATGTCAGGCCAGCATCGTCGGAGACCGGGCCAGGCAACCGCAGTCAGAATAAGGAGCGCCGGAAGCCAACGCCAGAACACGAGCGCCGGCAGCGGCGCAGCGTCGCGCGCGGCACGGGCGACCACGTGATTGCTGCCCCACAGTGCTGCCGTCGCGATCAGCGCCAGCGTGCCCAGCGATCGCGGGCCGCCGATCATGCCCGATCGGGGGATGGTTGATGACGTCCCCGCTGCGACACGTGCCATGGCAGGGACAGCCGCTCGGCATAATCGACCAGGAAGAACAGAACGGTGCCGACGACGCCCAGCAACAGCAGCGACACGAAGACGCGCACCGTATCGAACTGCCCTTGCGCCGTGAGGATCTGGAAGCCGATGCCGCGGCTGCCGGCGACGAACTCACCGACAATGGCGCCCACCAGAGCGAACGAGATCGCCACTTTCATGCCCGCAAACAGGCTGGGCAACGCACAGGGGAAACGGATCTTGACCAGCACGGCCCAGGGCGGCGCCTTCGAGACTTTTGCCAGCGCCAGCATATCGGGATCGACTGAACGCAGGCCCAACACCATGTCGATGACGATCGGAAAGATCGCAAGCATCAGTGCAATAGCGATCTTGGGCTCCGGACCGGTACCCATCCAGATCACGAACAGCGGGGCCAGCGCGACCTTGGGAATCGAGTTGAGCGCCACCAGAAGCGTGTAGATCGTCCGTTCAAGAAACTTCGAATAAACGATGCCGACCGCCAGCGCGACGCCGATCACGACAGCCAGCCCGAATCCGACACATGTCATCCAGAGCGTAAAGCCAAGGTGACGCAGGAACAGACCCGGGGTTTCCAGGAATGCAGCGAAGATCGCCGATGGTGCCGGCAGGATCAGCGGCGATGGCTGAAATACGCGTACGCCGACCTCCCACAGCACAAGCGCCGCCACTAATACGACGATGACGTCGCGTGTCTCATTGTCTCCCACAAACAGGCGCCTGACGAAACGCATCATTCCTTGACGATCCCCAACTCGGCGAAGTGATGACGGATGCGGTGCACATAGGCCGCGAATTCCGGCGTGTCGCGCACCGCAAGCAGGCGCGGCCGTGGCAGGTCGATGGTGATGATGTCGACCACCATGCCCGGTGCCTTGCTCATCATCACCACCCGGTCCGACAGGAACACCGCCTCGGCGATGGAATGGGTGATGAACAGCAGGGTCTTGCGCGTATCCTGCCAGATCTGCGCGAGTTCGATATTGAGATCGTCGCGGGTCATGGCGTCGAGCGCGCCGAATGGCTCATCCATCAGCAACAGATCGGGATCGGCCAGCAATGCGCGGCAGATCGATGCACGCTGGCGCATGCCGCCTGACAGTTCCCAGGGATAGCGATGTTCGAAACCGCCCAGGCCAAACCGGTTCAGCAGGGCCTCCGCACGCGCGCGCTCACTGGCCGTCGGCTTGCGGGTGAATTCGATTGACAGCAGGACATTGTCGAGAATGGTGCGCCAGTCCAGCAGCACATCGCGCTGGAACACCACGCCCAGCCGGTCCGGCGTGCCATCGAGCGGCTTGCCGCCGATATCGATCGTCCCGGATGTCGTGGCCTCGAGACCGGCAACGAGCTTCAGCAACGTGCTCTTGCCGCATCCGGACGGGCCGACCACGCTGACGAATTCCTGCGGCCGGATATCGAGATTGATGTCGACCAGTGCCGCGACCGGGCCGCGCGGGGACGCATATGTCTTCCCCACGCGACCAAGCGCAACATAGGCCGCAGCTTCTGATGAGACAGGACCGGACATGTTACTCGATAAGGCTGTTGGTGTAATAGTCTGCCGCCTTCCAGCCGGCCGGCAATACGCCGGCAGCTTCCATCGATTTGCCCGCGGCTTCCCAGTCAGCCGCTGCCTGCCAGCCGATCGGCTTGCCCTGCGCCGCCGGCGTGTCGAAATAATCCAGCGTCAGCTTGATCTGCCCGAGCAGCACCACGGGATCGAGCTTCGCGTCCGGACGCTCGGCGATCATCGCCTTCACGCCATCCTCGGGATTGGTGCGCAGATGCTGCCAGGCGCGCTGCTGCACCTCGATCAGGCGCTTCAATGCCGGCCCCTTGCTAGCGATCACGTCATCACGTGCAACCAGGCCGTAGCTCGGGAACGCGATCCCCGCATCCGATGCCAACAGGCATTTCGACGGGCGACTCGCCTCCGCGAGTGGCAGCGCCGAGCCGATGGTCGACATCAGGCCATCCGAGCGCTTGGCGATATAGGTGCCCCACAGGGCGGCCGGATCGACAACTTCGACCTTGAGATCGTCGCGCGTCAGCCCGCCCGACTTCAGATAGACATCGATGAAAGGCGCCCATGGGCTTGCCGCAAACACCACCACGCTCTTGCCGCGCAGGTCGGCGACCTTCTGCATCGGCGATGTCTTGTCGACCAGGATGCAGAGATCCGTCTTGCGCTGGAACATCGCGATGGAGCGGATGGTCGCGCCCTTGGCACGCGCGGAGCCGACCAGCCCGACCTGCACCTGACCGACATCGACCTGGCCTGCATTCACCAGCTGGATCGTGTTGCCGGAACCGCGGCCGTCCTGCACATCGACATCGAGCTTCGCTTCCTTGAACCAGCCGCGGTTCTGGGCCAGATGCATCGCGGCCTGTACGCCCCATGGCGAGAAATCCAGCCGCACCGACAATTTATCCTGGGCCAAGGCGGGAGAGATACCCGCACCGGCCGCAACACCTAGAAGCATCAGGGTCGATAGAAAAAGTCTTCTCATATCCCAATCTCCGGTTTGACTATTGTGTGTCGGCGCCATCCGCTTCTGCCGGCGAATTCTGCGTCAAATAGCTCAGCACCATCTCGACGACGTGCTGGCGTCTCTTGAGCACGCGCCGGCGCGCCGCGAGATCGCGGTCGAGCAGCCAGGACAATGTGTGCTGATTGGACAGGAAAAAATAAGCGAGACCGGAAATCGACATATAGAGGTCGACTGCATCGACATTGGCACGAAACACGCCCTCGGTCTGGCCGCGCTTGAGCAGGATCTGGATCGTGTCGAGCAGCCCGCGATACAGCGGTTTGATGACGTTCGAACTCTTCAGGTTCTGTGCGTAATGAATGTTCTCGATGCTCATCAGCCGGATCAGGTCGGGCGTCGCCACGAAATGGTCGAATGTGCTGCTGACGAGGCGCTTCATGCCTTCAATCGGCGGTAGTTCGCGCAGATCCTCGTCCTGTTGCTTGGCGCGCAGGTCCGTATAGATGCGCTCCAGCACCATCAGGTACAGCTCATCCTTCGAGCCGAAATAGTGATAGATCAGGTTCTTGTTGACGCCGGATTGTTCGGCAATGCGATCGACGCGCGCGCCGTTGAGCCCGTTCGACACGAATTCGACCCGCGCCGCATCCAGGATCTTGGCGCGGCTGGCCTCCGGATTGCGGGTGATCTTGCTCGGCGCCGCCACACTAAGCTCCATGATGCCCGTCCGGTGATGGCCTGGCGCGCGCGGATCGTAATGCCGCGGTTGCCTCGACGTCCAGCACGCCACGCGGGCCGAATGTCACGGCGTAATGCTTTCGCGCGAACTCCGCCGTGATCTTGCCGTCCAGGAAATCCTCGCGCACGTCGACGGGATCGCGCAGCAGCGGATCGCCAAAGCCACCGGCGCCGGCCTGCTCGTGGATCAGCAAAGCGCCCTCGCTGACATTGCGCGTAATCTTGCCGGGAATGGCGGTGCGCTCGTTGCCGATCTCGATATAGTTGTTCGACAAGCCGCCCGGCTCGCCGCCATTGAGGCCGTAAGGATGAAATTTGACGCGGTCGGTGCGCAATTGCAGCAGCGCTTCTGGCGCCAGAATACGATAGCTGCGGCGAATACCGACGCCGCCGCGATATTGCCCGGCCCCACAGCTATCTGGCACGAAGGAATAATCCTCGATCCGAACCGGGTGCTCGGCTTCCATCACCTCGACCGGCATGTTCGAGAGGTTCTGCGAGGCATTGGTGACGGCTTCGAGGCCATCCTTGTCGGGGCGACCACCCCAGGCACCGCAGATCATATCGACGATGATGAAAGGCTGACGATTGGGCCTGAGACCGCTGATGCAGATGACGCTGTTGCCGCCCTCACCTGCCGCCGGCACCTTGTCCGGCACGATCTGCGCCAGCGCGCCCAGCATGGTGTCGAACACACGGTAGCCGGTCAGCGCGCGCGCCGCGCAAGGGCCGGGCATCACCGGATTCAGCACGGATGCCTCCGGCGCCTTCACCTTGATGCAGCGAAACAGGCCGACATTGTTCGGCACGTCCTTCGCCAACACGCAACGCACGCTGAGATAGGTCAGCGAATGCGTGAAACTGAGCGTCGAGTTCAGCGCCCCCTTCACCTGAGGCGATGATCCCGTATAGTCCACGTCAAGCGTACCGTCGCCATTGACGGTGATGGCCACCGCAATCGGGATCGGCGTGTCAGAAAAGCCGTCATTGTCGATATAGTCGGTGAAACGATAGGTGCCCTTCGGCCAGGCCTTGATCTCTTGCCGCGTCAGCCGCTCCGCATAATCGAGCAGTTCCTGCATATAGGCATCGACATCGTCCGCGCCGTAGCGCTGCATCAGTTTTTCCAGCCCGCGCTTGCCGACCTGAGCCGCCGCAAACTGCGCCGAAAGATCACCCCACACCCGATCGGGCACGCGGACATTGATCTTGATCAGCGTCTCCAGCGTCGTGTTCAGTACGCCACGATCGTATAGTTTGAGCGGCGGAATTCGCAGCCCCTCCTGATAGATCTCCGTCGAGTCCGATGCATTGGACCCCGGCACACGGCCGCCGACATCGGTGTGATGGCAGATCACCACGGCAAAGGCTCGCCGCTTGCCGCTGTGGAAGATCGGCACGAACATGAAGATGTCGGGCAGATGCATGCCGCCGTGATACGGATCATTCATGATGACGACATCGCCTTCATGCAGATCGCCTTCATACTTCTGCAGCACCGACGCCATCGCCTCGGGGATCGCGCCGAGATGCTGGGCGATGGTCTTGGCCTGCGCCACCATCTGGCCGTCACCGGCGCAGATCGCGGCCGAGAAATCCATCACGTCCTTGACGATTTCCGAGCGTGCGATGCGCACGACCGTATAGGCCATGTCGTCGGCGATGGAATCCAGGCCGCTCTTGATGACCGCGAAGGTGATCGGATCGACTTTCATACCTCGAACTCCAGCACGATGCAGCCGATGGCGTCCTTGTGCACCCTCGCATCGGGGGGCACGATGATGGTGGCGTCGAATTCTTCGATGATCAGCGGTCCCTGTTGCGGCGACGCCCCTACTGCGCTGCGATCGACGATCTTGACGGCGATCGCGGCTTCGCCACGGGCGAACGATATGTCACGGGTGCCAGAGCGCGACGCGCCCTGGCGCGCAGCGATTTTCATCGCACCAAAATCGAGACGGTTCTCTCGCAAGCCGCGGCCGGCCACACGCACCTTCATCAGCTCGATCGGCGTGTCATCGCGATAGCCATAGGTCTTGAAATACTCGGCGACAAAACGCTCGCGGATCTGGTCGAAATCCTCGCCCTCGAACGGCACGGTCAATTCGGTCGCCTGTCCTTCGTGGCGCAGATCCGCTTCCCACAGAAACAGCGTGCGTTCGGCCTGATAGCCGTCACCGGCAAGTTGCCGCGCCACCTGCTGCTGCAACTCGGACTTGATTGCCTTGAGGTCGCTGACCCGCATCCTGTCGAGATACAGGCTGACGGTCTTCAACGCCGTGTGTTCGATGTCGGAAGCCAGCATCCCCAGCGCGCTGAAGATGCCCGACATCGGCGGCACCACGACACGCGGAATGCCCAACTGGCGCGCCAGATCCGGCGCATGCACGCCGCCATTGCCGCCGAACGCCATCAGCGTGAGGTCGCGCGGATCGCGGCCGCGCTCGACTGTGACAGCGCGTACCGCACGGGCCATGGCCGCATTGGCGACGGCACGGATGCCATGCGCGGCATCGAGTAGCGACAGGTCAAGCGGATCGCCGACATGGCTGCGAATGGCGGTCTCGCTCAGCTTGCGATCGATATTGAGATTGCCGCCGGCCAGCGACGTCGCATTGATGAAACCGAGCACCACATTGGCGTCGGTTACTGTTGGCTTGTCATTGCCGAGCCCGTAGCAGGCCGGGCCAGGAACGGCGCCGGCGGATTGCGGGCCGACGACCAGCAGGCCGCCTTTATCGATGCCCGCGATGGAGCCGCCGCCGGCACCGACTTCGGCGATATCGATGGCCGGCACTTTCAGCATATAGCCGCCGGCCTTGATGAAACGGCTGGATGTCGAGATGCCGTCACGGAATTCATATTCCGACGTCATGGTCGGACGGCCATCCTCG
This sequence comes from Tardiphaga sp. GW821-FHT12E02, assembly GCF_058807155.1. Classification (NCBI taxonomy): domain Bacteria; kingdom Pseudomonadati; phylum Pseudomonadota; class Alphaproteobacteria; order Hyphomicrobiales; family Nitrobacteraceae; genus Tardiphaga; species Tardiphaga sp. GW821-FHT12E02. Next base: position 3,557,774 of record NZ_JBXAQK010000001.1, on the reverse strand, counting down.
ATGATGACGGCCTTGGCCGTAGTACCGCCCATGTCGAACACGATGACATCGCGATCGTCGCGTGCGATGCCGAGTCGTGCCGCACCGATGACGCCGCCAGCTGGACCGGACGCCACCACCAGCACCGGCTTCTCGCAGGTGACATTGGCAGCGAGCATGCCGCCATTCGAGGTCATCACCAGAATGGGTGCGGCCACGCCGATCGCGCGCAGACCGGATTCGAGCTTCTGCAGATAGGTGCGCATCGCCGACAGCAGATAGGCGTTCACCACCGTCGTACTGGTCCGCTCATACTCCTTCATCTCCGGCAGAACTGCGCAGGATGTCGTCACCAGCAGTTGCGGGAAGTTCGCCCGCAGAATCGCTTCGGCCTGCAATTCATGCGTCGGATTGCGATAGCTGTTGATGAACGCAATGGCGACAGCCTCGATGCCCTCGGCGACCAGCGCTTCGCCGGCCGTTATCACGCTGGCTTCGGACAGAGGCTCGATCACCGTACCGTCAGCGGCCATCCGCTCGTTGACTTCTATCCGATAGCGGCGCGACACCAGAGGTTGCGGCTTCACCCATGTCAGATCGAACATGTCGGGCATCCTGATACGCCCGATCTCGAGGACATCGCGGAAACCGCGCGTGGTGATGAGACCTGTTTTAGCTCCCGATCGCTGCAGGATGGTATTGGAGCCAACCGTAGTGCCATGCAGCACCTCGGCCACGGCGGCGGGCGCGATTGATAGCTCCGCCAACAGGCTCTGGACGCCTTCGACAACCGCCCGACTTGGATCTGCAGGGGTTGAAGACACCTTGCTCTGATGAATCAGACCGGATTCCAGGAAGAGCGCGATATCGGTGAATGTGCCACCGATATCCACCGCCACCCGTATTTTTCCACCAGACGCTGCAGCCACGATCGCGCACCTCGGGATTACTAACCAGTTAGTCAATAATCTTGACTGGCCGTCCCCACGTGTCAAGCCGCAGTTTTCGGCGCTCACCGCTTGAAAAAGAGGCTCGAGGCTTGCTCACGGTCACAGGGTGCGGGTCGCACGCACAGTCGGCGTCTCGCCGCAAGTCTTCCGCGCATGGACTGGCCGCGTAGCGCCATGAGCGGATGCACTGCCCGTGCGATGCCCGCACGGACCCTGTCGTGGTCGTCTCGCAGCGGACCATGAACGCCCGCGGCAGCGAAGCGGTTGCCACCGCCATGGCTGACCTCATTGCTGACATGGTCAAGCGCGGCCAGTGGCGCCGGGTTGCGTCGAAGAAAAGTGGCAGAGTGAGACGCTTGACCTCATTCTCTCGTGACCGAGCAAGCATGATCGCTTGGCGCCAAGATGCCATTACCGATCAAACATCGCCTTCGCGCTAACAGCGCAGCATCGATTGTTACAGCTCAATCAAGCTCGGATGTATAACGCAACATCAACAGTATACATTCGCCGGTTCGTTCAGCACGGCTGGCTATTGTAGTCGCTAGCCAATGCCGCGGGCAGCCTGCTGTACGAAGGCCGCTAGACCCGCAACACGTCTGCGTCCAGAGGCGCCCTCGCATATGCAGCTAAGCCCCTATGGACATTTTTGCTGGAAGCGTCAGCGCGTGCGTGCCGCGCGGCTGATGTCCTGCAACCGCCGTTTCTCGTCGTCGGTCAGCGCCTCGCTCTGCGCTTCGCTCAGTGCCCCGTTGCCGACCAGTTGGATCACGCTGTTGGTGTCATAGCTACGCCGGTCGTCCTGCCGGCGGCGCTCGTCGTCCTGGCGGGGGCCATCGCTGCCGCCGCCATAGCCGAGCACTTCGACGATGATGACGGATGGACGTTCCTTGGCGCCGCCCTGCGTCGCTTCCCTGGTGGCATCCTCGGCAGCCTTGTCCTTGGTCTGAACCGTCATATTGAGGCTGACGCTTTCGACCTTCGGCATGCCCTTTTTGTCGCCCTCGACCTTGATGTTCTCGGCATTGAGCACGATCAAGGCTGCGACATTGAAATTGCCGCTGACGCGAATGCCGGCGTCACCGGCATTGACGGTGCCTTGCGGCGCGATCAGCGACACGTCGCCTTCCCTGACACCGGTGAAGCCGATGATCGTGCCGATTCCGCTACCGCCGATATCGGCGCGCTCCTGCACCTTGGTCACGCCATCTTCGTCCGTCGTGATTTCCGGTGCCGAGGGCACGCGGGTGGTCTTGGCGCCGCGACCGGCATCGATGTCACCGAGCGTGGACCAGATCACCTCGTCGCCGCCGGCAAAGGTGAGCACGCGCGAACGGTTCACCGTGACGCTATCGCGGGCGAAGATGCTGATATCGCCATTGCCGAGCGTGACGAGGCCGGCGCCATCCGGCACAGTCATGCCGAGCGCGGCAACCTGCAGGCCCCCGCCAGGCGTCAGGGTCTCGACGGCCCCGCCCGCCATGGTGCGGAAGGTGGCATTGCCGATCTTGATATCGCCGCTCCATTCCTGCCCCGGGAACAGCGCAGCGATGGCCGCATAGCCGCGATTATAGCCGCCGTTGCGCGGCAGGCCGTTCGCATCGAGCGTGTTCTGGTCATCGCCGGCCGCGTTCAGTTCCTGGATATAAACGTCGCGGAGAAAGCGCTGCTGCGCGAATGTCGGCAGGGATTTGAAGCGCTGCCACGCATCAAGCGGCGACAAGGTCTCTCCGGTCATCTCCGCAATGAAGGATACGAGGCCGGAGCGCGCCTTGTGCTCGGCACCGCGCCGGATTTCGACTTTGTCAGTGAGATAGATCGGGAGCATGAAGCCATCGACCTCGGTTTTCAGGTAGTCCGGCATGGACGCCAGATTAGCCGGATCCAGATAGGCGGCCATCAAGGCATCATAGGTTGGCTGCTTGCCCTTCAGCCCGGCCATGACAGAAATTGCAGCGCCCTCGCGGGCAAGGCCTTTCACCTCGCTCAGTTCGTTCGCGCGATTGCTCTGATAGGCGTCGTAACGGCCGTTGGTGACAACCTCGAAGCTGGTGCCATAGACATCGCGTCCGGCGGCGAGCGCAATCGCGCCTGGTCCCTGGACTTCGATCTTGCCGCCGATCCCGATAATATCGTTGCCGGCTTCGAGCAGCGACACATCCGCTTTGTGGATGTTTCGCAGATTGTAGTTGATGTTACGGATATCCGTGCCAGCGCGGAACCATGTCTGTTCGTTGGTGGTGATGTTCGCCAGAGTCTGCACACCCGACGAGGTCGCAATCAGCGACCCGGTGATCGAACCGTTCCGTGCATAGATGCGGCTGGGCTCCATATCCGCGGCATTGTCGAGGCTGTCCGGATTGCGGACGCTTTCGAGATAGCTCCGAAGCGGGCCGTTGCCAGGAGTCATGCTGTGGTTGAACGTGAACTGGTTCAGGAGAAGCGCGGCGAAACCGCTGCCGTTGAGCGACTGGAACTCGCTGAAATTGTACGGGGTCCGCATCTGCAACCAGCCACCGCTACTGCCGGTAACCGGCATCAGAGGCGTGGGCATCATCGCAATGGTGGCGCGTGCCATGGTGACCTCACCGAGCACGATGTCGCTGTCTGCGAGGATCCGCAGTTCCGGATTCTTGCCCGGTACCGTGAAGAAGCGATCGTGACTGATCACCGAACCATTCAGAGCGGCGACGTGTGTCACCGACGGATAGAGATTAGTGGCGAACAGTCCGATATATGAATAGTCCACGTGGAGACCAAACGTCCCGCCGGAGATATCGACCTCCTTGGACAGGAAGCGCCCCTGATTGGCGAGCGTGACGTCGCCGCCGACCGACAGCAGTTCGAGCGAAGTCCGGTCCGTATAGCCGCTCATATAGGCGCTGTTCCGGCTCGAACCGCCAGCGTAAACGCTGTCCGAATTGAGCATCAGCGGGTCCAGCACCGTTTGCAGAACCAGATCGCCTGCAGTCTTCACCTTCATGACGGCATCACCCAGAGCCAGCACCGGCGCGATGTCGAAAACGGATTCGCGCCCGTCAGTGAGCACCGCGGATACCGTGCGGCCATTTGCGAATTCGCCGGCATTGATGACGCCATCGCCGCGACCGACATAGTAATAACCTGCCCGCACCGCGCCGCCGGCCTCGACCTGCATCAGGCCGCCATTGCGCATTTCGAGCTGCATCGGATTGCTCGTCGTACTTTCTCCGCCGCGCACCCGGCCGTTGGTCGGCAGGGCTACCAGCATGTTGACGAGATCACCGCCGGTACTCACGGAAACATTGCCCCCGCCCAGCGCGCCCACGCCTTGCTGGAATTTGCCGTAGTCGATCCACCACGAGCTCTGCAGGTCATCCTCGAAGCGCAGGTCCAGACCGATCGACCCGACCTTGCGCAGCCATTCGGTAAACAGCTGATTGTCGTCCAGCTCGGTAGCGGTGGATCGACCGGTCGGGAGCACCGAGGTCGCATTGCCTTGCGCAGCGATCCGCAGATTGCCGCCGTCAATGCCGTAAGTAGCGCCCGTCGGCGCCTGGAAATCGGCATAGACGATCGCGTCGGCGCGACCTGCCGTATAAACGGCCGATTCATGATGTGCGAGCAGCAGATCGCGGCCGGCAACGATATCAATATCGCCGGTGCCGGTGCGGACGACCTTGCCAGAGGTCGCATCGCCGATTGTCAGCGTACCGCTTGCTGTGGAGAGCGCTGCGAGCGGCACGACCGTCAATGCGCTGGCTGATGAGAGGTCGGCGCCCGCGACGAGACGCAGGTTCCAGGATGCGGTGCCCTGCAGAATTCCGCTGGTGTCCGCTACCGAGAATCCGTCGCTGAGATTGCCGAGCAGAACGAGATTGCCTCCGGCACGCAGCGTCAGGGTTCCCATGCGCATCGACGCGAAATCGGTAGCGAGATTCCAGTCGGTCTCAAGCGTGAGATCACCGGTGCTCCTGACTTCGATGCCGGGTATCACGGCAATGCCGCCGGCGTTCAACCGGGCCGCGATCGCCGCTGTATGGCTCGCAAACGTGTTCGCATGGGCAATCGCGGCGGCGCGGACGGCATCGACAGAACCAGCATCGCCGTTCTCCACGCTGACGCCTTCCAGAACCGCGGACCGCGCACCGACCACCGTGGCCTGCAGGTGACTGACGTTGATCTCGTCATGACCGATCGTCTGCTGCGCGCGGAAGCGAACGCTGCCGCCCGAGGCGCCCGACACGTCGATGATGCCACCAGCAACATCCATCCGGCCGCCGCTGGATTCGAGGGTCACGCGACCGCTGCCATATCGGCCGGTTGCGCCGGCCTGCAGCAATGCCGAACTCAACATGGTCAGGCCATTGCCCGCGCTGATCGAGATGTTACCGCCATAGGGTGCGCGGGCATCGATCGTTCCCGCGAGCGTCACCGAGCCCTGGTCGGCGACCAGCGTGAAATCTGCCACCTCGGTCAGGCCATCGACCAGTACATTGCCAGAGCGGATGCGGAACTGGCGCGATGCCGAGAAGCCGGATGCGTTCAACGTCTGGCTCATGCCGGCAAAGTCGGGCAGCGTGGCGATATCCAATGCGAAGGATCCGCCCTTCTCGCCTGTCCGCGCATGCGCTTCGATCGATCCGCCCAGCAAGACCGTGCCGCCATTGGAGGCGGTCAAAGATAGCCTGCCGGCAGCGCCACCGTCCGTATGGGCGGACAGATTGAGGTGACCGCCCGACGCGACGACCACCGAGCCGACCGCGGTAAGTGCGATACTGCCTGCATCGGCGAATTGCGCGACATCGTAGAACTGCTTTTTGAAGCCGCTCACATCGATGGTTCCGCCGGATGCGATCGTGACACTGCCCGCCGTTGCTGTGAGATTGACGGCACCGCCGAGCGCGACGATGCGTCCGCTCATTTCGATGCTGGTCCCGGTCAATGCGAGGCGCGTGCCGAGGCTGGCTTCGACATTTCCGACTGGAGCGCTACCGATTCCGACCACGCGGATAGCGTTCTGGGTGATGATCGACTGCGAGGCACCGCCGCGCCCCGTAACCACCGGACTGACCAGCGTCACCGCGGCCGTGCCCACATCGAGCGAGCCGCTGCCCTGCCCGGTTACCTGACGGTTCGCCATCAAAATCACCGCATCGAAGCCGCGCAGCGTCTTGGCGCCGCCGCCGAGGATGATGTCATTTGCATTCAGCGACAGTTGGGCATTGCCGACAGCACCGGGGCTGACAAACGTGCCGGCAGAATTCTCCAGCACCACAGTGTCGCCTGTCACGACGATGGCGCCGCTGCCATAGCCGACAAGGCCGGCGGCGTCGAAGGTGACGGTGCCTAGGCCAGCGCGACCGAGATCGACAGAGGTGTAGAAATCCATCGTCGTATAGCTGCGCAGAGTCAGCGCCTGCGTATTAGCGAGTTGTGCCAGCGATGCGGCATTGAGAACCAGACCGCTGCTGCCGCCGCCGAATCCGATCCGACCGCTGGCCAGCGAGAGCGCCAAGCCGGACAGGCTTGCGCTTCCCGCCACCGAAGTGTCGCCCGTCGCGTCGATAAGCAGGGCATTGCCACCCGAAAGCGTCGCATTGGCGCCAATGTTGACCAAGCCGCCCGCCGAGATATCGACATTCTCTCGGATGACCTTCACCGCGTCGCCACTCGATACACGGATCAGCGCACCATAGTCGCGCGACGGCGTGAGCAGCACGTCATTGTCCGGATTGGTGTCAGGCGTGCCGATATCGCCATAAACGGCCTTCGCCTGCGGTGCCATCACGAGATCCACGCCGGCGCCGGGCGAGCCGCCGCGCGCAACGATGACGCTGCCATCAGCCACATGGACCGTGCCGCTCGCAGCCAGCACGATCTCCGAACCGCTGAGGCTGCTTCCGGCATCGTTGCGGACCATGATGTCGGTGGCCGAGACGTCGACGCGCATGCCGCGCGCATCGACGCTGCGGATGCCGCCAATCAGGACGCTGCCCGCGCCAAAACTACTGAGCGAGGCAGAATCCACGACCAGATAGCCGACCAGATCGCTACGATCCTGTCCTGCGCCGACGATAGCGATCTTGCTGCCGGCGATATCGACGAGGCCGCCGCGCCCGCCTTGAGCGGGCTGCGACTGCAGCTTGCCATCGAGAACGAGGCTGGACGTGGCCTGGAACACCACCGAGCCGCCATCCATCGTCAGGCGCGGGGTCACAACATTGGCGCCAGTGAGGCGATACTGGCCAAGCTTGAAGGCGTCGGAGGCGAAATACGTGTTGGCCGTGGCCTCATTGTATTCGCTGTAGCTGCGCAGCGCCGCGCCCGACATCACACGCCAGGACGAGGTGAGCTGATCGTGCCCGCGACCGAAGGTGTCGGCGCGGCGCCCGGCCATCAGGGACGTACCGTCCGCGAGCGCGACGCTGAAAGAAGACTGGTTGCTGGCAGAGCCCTTCACCATGGATACCGCGAACGCACCGGGCAGCAGCGCGTAGCGCGCAGGCAAGAGGTCATACCAACCCGCCGCGAACCCATTGCCGCCGGCCAGCCAGACCTTCTGCTGTGCAACTCCCGACACCTGCATTCCCGGCAGGATGGCGTAAACACCGGACTGCGCCAAAACGTCGTGTGAGCCTCCCGGGCCCGGCACGTGTTCCCAGGCGAGAAGGTCGCCACCACCGCGAATATCGACGACCGATCCGGCCGCAAGCGTGACCTTCGGACCCTGCAGAACAATGTTCTTTTCCGGCAGCTTGCTCAGCGATGGCGTTGGTTCGGCCCACGTCGGCTTTGTTATTGGATCGATCCAGAATTCGTTGTTACTCAGCATGCCATATGGAACGATCAGGCCGTCGCCAGACACTGACGTAATACTGCTGGCGCCGAGCGTGATGCTGTCGCTGGCCTGGAACACGATACTGCCAAACGGCGCGCGCACGATGCCATTCTGGGCGATTACCGGCGCTTTCAACGTTAAAGTGCCCGCGGCGGACAACGGCAATTCACTATCGCCGTGACGTGTGATCACGAGTTCGGTCCCCGCTTCAACCGATGCAAGAATTCCGGTGGCGGGATAGAGTTGACCGACCTTGAGCTCCAGGCGGCCGTCGGCGCTCAGTGTCGCCGTACGTGCAGTGGTGAGATCCGTGAGCAGCCCGCCCATCCGTACGTCGCGCGCGACCAATTGCGTATCGGCAAAGCCGGAGAATGCCGCACGAGTAACATCGATGACGTCAGCCGTCATCACGAGCTTGCCGCTCCCTGCATCGTGCGCTGAGCCGGATGCACCGTTCAGCGCAATATAAGGCGCGGTGATAGTCGCCGTTCCCGCGCCGCCACTATTGATAGCGCCTGTGATCGAGATCGACTTGCCGAGCGTCAAGTTGATACCGGGAGCAACGACGAAAGCCGTCGCATTGACGTTCAGTGATCCAAAGCCACCATTGGAGATCGTGTCGCTGGAGATCTTGGTGAGTTTGACGGACGCCGTCGGCAACTCGACCCGTTGCGTGGCAGCGCTATCGAGATAAAAATATCGCGTTAACAGGTCGAGCTGATTCACACTCGTCGGCATCACGGACGAGAGCGGCTGATCAATGCCGCGCGGCGTCATATCGGCATCGAGATCCACGATCGCGAGTCCGCCCCCTCGGGAAAGCCCCGTGCTCGCTGCGCGGATCGCAAGCAGCACGGTGCTATAGCGATACGCCGTGTCGGAGCCGGAGCTATGTTCGCGGTAGATGTCCAGATTGCCACGCGCGTTGAGCGCCGTGATGAGGCCGGTGTCACGATTGACGTAATAGAGCGTTGTCGGGAGATCGAACATTGGCGTCGTTTCCGACAGTTGCGCAACGCTGATCTCGAGCGTTCCTCCAATGGACCCAGCACCGCCGCTGTGCGCCTCGAACTTGCCGGCGATTACATCCTTCGATGCACCGCTGAAACCGAGCAATATTTTGCCGCCATCGCTCGTCAACGTGTAGGCGCCGGATTCACCGCGTCCGCCGTCGAGATCGAACTCGCCGCTGGCGCCGGAGACATCTACCAGAGATCCCTTTTCCGCCGTTATTGTCAGGGCATTGCTGAAACTCACCGAGCCGCCCGCGAGCACCTCGCCGGACCGCAAGCCACGATTGCTGATCTCGGTCACTACCGCACCACGCGCGAGAACCCGGGCGCCGGCCGTCAGCTTCAGCTCGCCACCTGCGGCGGTGAGCGCGATCACGCCGGCAGGTGCATCGAGCGTGCCGCGGATGGTCAGGTTTCCAGGCACCTTGGTGCCCACAAGGTCGTCATGACCGCTCGCGACCAGCGTGATGCTGCCGCCGATATCGGTAGCCACGACCGCGCCTGTGCCGATGATGATGTTGTCGCCAACCAAACCAAGCGCGGTGGGCTTGCCGGCGACCCGCTCAGCCAACGGACGCATGGTCAGGCCAGCGATGTCGCGGATCGCGGTGCCCGACAGGATGGTGGCCGGATTGATACCGGCCAGTTCGATACTCCGTGCCTCCTGGGAAATGACCGTGCCGTCCGCGACCATGATGTCGCCGGTGGTGCTCAGTTCGAAGCTGCGAAAGCCACGCTCGCCGAACAGCGTGCCGGGCAGCCAGCTCGTCGCGGGATCGGTCGGCACGGCGCCGCCGATCACGACCGATCCTGTTGTAACGATCGACAGGGAGCCGCCCGAGGCCGCCGAATATCCGCGCAATTCGAGATCGGCGAGTTGCGCAACATCCGTCGGTGACAGTGTCAGCGTGCCGGCATCACCAAGCTTCAGCTTCGGCTTGATGCCTGTGGTGTCGTACCAGCCGCCGCCAGAGACATCGAATGTGGCACCGGGCGCGAGGTCGCCAGCGACGGTAATGCTGCCGCCCTTGATCACCGGCTGCAGGCCATTGCGCGGCCCGTTAAACCAGACTCCGCTCACATCGATGGACGCCGTGGGGCCGTAATTCGCGGTCTCGGCACCGGCAAACCAGACCGTGCCACCGGCGATGCGGATGCTACCGTCCACATTGAAGGTCGCAGGATTGTTCGAGCCGGTATTGGCAATGATGTTGAGCGTGCTCGCGGGCGCCAACTCCAGCTTTTCGTCTTTAGCCAATGTGAAGCCGGCGGCAACGTAGAATGCCAGCTTTCCCATTTCGGACTGGGCCAGAATATCGGCGTCGAGATAGGTCGTCTTCTTGCGCACCGACAGGTCGTCGCCTTGTGTGCCCGAATACCAGATGGGATCGAGCGTGCTGTAGGCATCGAAACCAGCCGGCAGCAGTTCAGGGCTGTTGCCGATTACCAGATTGCCGATCAACCACTGGCGATGCTCGTCGCTGTTGCCGCCGATCGTGAACGAGCCCGCCGCGGCCGTCTTGCCTGATGCCGACTGGCGTTCGCCAGTAAGGACGCCGCCCCAATAGCTGCCCTCGAGCACGAGTGCTTCGGCCGCAAACATGCGGATCGCACCGGCCGCGCGCCCTTCCCTATAGCCCTGTTCAAAGCGGCGCGCATTGCCGCGATCGAAGATGCTGGACCATGTCTCGGTGAGCCGGCTATCAACCTGACCCTGGACGTTATGCGTGCGCGAGAACGAGCCGGCGAAACCGACATAAAGCTGGTCAGGCATCGCGTCGCCGATGTCGTAGAGGCGGCCGTCGGCGCCGAGCAGCCGCGTGGTGGTGATCCAGCCGTCCTGATAGCGCACCGAGCCACCGGATACGTCGAGCAGGGATCCCGGACGCGTGATGATCGAACCGCTGGACTTGATCGCGATCGAGCCGCCGATCGTGGACAATTCGCCCAGCGAGGTCTTACCGACCCCGATCCAGCCGGAGAAGTCGCCGAGCGGCGTACCGACCCACGCACCAGGCGATCCCGAGACCCACTGCACATCGGCCATCGGACCATCGGTGAACAGGCCGGCAACGCGCTTATCCACGCTGACGGTCTTGCCGCGCAGCCAGGAGTCCCGATAGAGCGGCGAGTCGCGGAGTTCGTTGATGCGGAATTCGCCGGTGACGACGTTGCTTTCCATGGTCAACAACACATCCCGTAGGCCGGCGACGCTGAGATAGGCATCCTCGCCGATATAGATGCGGCTGCCATCGCGCTTCACCGGCTCGCCGGTGATCGGCGTCTCCCCGGACAACGTCGATGTGCTGGCGACGATGCTGATCGTACCGGCGGGCACGATGACGTTCGCAGCAGACCCGATGTTGATCAGCTGGCCGCGCATTTCGATCTTGCCGGGGCTGTAGCGCGTCGCTAGCGAAGTTTGCTCGATCTCGCTGGTATCGGTCAGATCCGGCATCGCCGTGGTGACACTGCCGCTGCCGAGCGTCACGCTGCCCGTGGACCAATACCGCAAGGGTGACCCATCCGGCAGAGAACTCGCATAGGAGAGCATGCCCTGATCCCAGGCGCGCAGCCGGATCGAGCCCTCGCGATTGTTCAGCGCAGTGGACGCCTCAAGTGCACCATTCTGCACGATGCTGCGCGACATCAGCGTGATGTTGCCGTGATCTGCCTTGACCATGCCGTTGTTCACGACGGTGTAGCCAACCGATGCCGCCCGCGCCTCCATTTCCGGGAAGAGCAGCTCCTTCATACCGATGATGAAAGCCTTGCCCGGGTTCTCCCAATTGGCCTGGCCGCTGGCCGTCGCCATGTGGTAATAGTCGAACATCCACCGCATCGGCGAGGAGACGGCAACGTCCAGGCCGCGAACGCCGTAGATATCAGCTGTCAGATAGACCTGCTCGCCCGCCGCCAGGATCACCTGACCGTCCGGCGCAGAGATACGCCCGTCGTTAAACACGCGCGGAGCGAACACGAGCGCCTTGCCGCCCGAGGCCATCGTCAGTTGCGCACCGGCCTCGACCAGCACGTCGCCGGGCGCATCTCCAATGACGGCGCCAGCCACTTGTCCAGGGTCGTTCAGTCCCACGGACTGGTTAGGCTTGGCCTGGCCGAGATAACCGAATTGCGGTTTGGCGATGCTGCTGCCACTATCGTCCTTGAAGACGTAGAGCACGTTGTTGATGCCGGCACGAAACTGCTCGTCCGACAAGCTCAACGACGATGCGACGAAACTGCTGACGTTAACCTGGCTGGCGCCACCGAACACGATGCCATTCTTGTTGATGACATAGACCTGCCCTTCGGCCTTGATGCTGCCGAGGATGCGGGTCGGTGCCAGCGACGGATCGGTGACGCGGTTGAGGGCGATCCAGTTCGCCTTGTCGGCGCCACCTGCAGTCTGGTTGAAATACACATCGGTCTCGCGGCCGACATTAAAGCTTGACCAGTTGAGGATGGCCTTTTGCTCGGTCTGCCTGATCTCGACCTGCGTACGACCGCCAACTTGTGCTGACGTCGGTTTGTCAGCGCCGACCCAGATATCTGGCGTCACACCGGCGCCCGGCGCCACGACGAGCCCCCCCGCTGTCAACCCATTGGGGACCGCACTATCCGCCCCGGCCAACGCAGCCGCCCGCGCGGCACTTTGCGCATCGCGGATGGCTTGCAGCGATTGCGCCGCCCGCGCCATGGACTGGATCGCCTGCTGCCCAGCCGCCGACGACTGCTGCGCACTCGCCGCGGCTGCAGCAGCTGCAATCGCTGCCGGATTGCTGGCGCCGGCCGCGTTGCTGCCACCGAGACTGCGTGCATCCGCCTTGGTCACCGCACCGAGCAGCACCACCAGGCTGGCGCTCACAAGCAGACTGCTACGCTTGAGCAACTTGCGCGAAACCGACGATGGCGAATGGGCGGCGTAAACGATCATGGGTCTCTCATCATTCCAAAGGCAAGCACCATCCACCGGATCGACCCCGGCTGTGGCAGCGTCCTCCTGGAGACACCTGGGGCCTCGCAGCTCCCACCGAATTTTTATGAAATTTTCATGTCACGCCGCCGGCTGCGATCAGCCGAGCAGCACCAGTCCGCCGGGCAATGTGCGGCGCCGGATGCCGAATGCCAGTTCGATCTGGGACAGGGCGTCATCCGGCCGGTCGATCCTGAACCGACCGTTGACGGGGCTGCGCGCGAGATTGCGATCGAGCAAAACGATGTGGCCCGCACGATAGCGGTTGAGGTCGTCGATCACCTCGTGCAGTGGCGTCATATCGAAGATCATCAAGCCGCGTTGCCACGCCGAGGCGACGGCCGGATCGATGGATACCGCCTCTCCTATCGCATCGGCGCTGTAGCTGACCTGCTGCCGCGCACCGAGGACGATCGCCCCGCTTGGATGGGCGATACGGACTTCGTTCGCATAGCAAGTCACGCGCACCTCACCGCCCGCCGTGCGAATATCGAAACGGGCATCGGTCATGGACGTCGTGCCGCTGTCGGCGAGTACGTCGAGATGACCCGCACGCTTTTCGGATGCGGAAAAGGACGCTTCCCCTGAAATCAGCCTGACGACGCTGCCGGTCACCGACAGGCTGGTGCGTGCATTCATCTCGACGGCAACACCATCCGCAACGGAGATGGCGCGCCGTTCACCGGTGCCGGTGCGGAAATCCGCCTGCAACTCGGAATAGGATGGCCACAGACCGAGCGGCGGCTTCGCCAGCAGCAAGCCACCGGTGGAGGCCGCCATCGCGCCGCCGATGAACGCGCGTCGCGCGATCCGGCGCGATCGATGACGGAGATCGTCCCGCTGCGCCTCATCGAGCATGCCACTGGCGGGCTCCACCGCGCGCCAGAGCCGGCTGGCCGACGAGAAAGCCGATGCATGGGCCGAGCTGCGCCGGCACCATTCGCGCAAGGCGTCAGCGTCGGCGCCGGTCGCCTCGCCCGAGGTCAGCCGTCGCACCCAGGCATGAGCCTCGCGATCGAGCAGCGTCAGCTCCTGTGGATCGGTTTCCGTGCGGATCATCGCGTCTTCTTCCAGCCAAAGCGCGTGGCGCAATATTCCTGCGCTTGCTGAAGTTCTTTATCGACCATCCCCACTGAGATGCCAAAGCGCTCGGCGATCTCTTGCCGTGACACGCCCTCAATTCGGGATGCGAGAAGGATCGCGCGCTGCCGCTCCGGCAGCTTTGCAATGATCTTGCTCAGGCGCAAAATTTCCGCCCGGCCCTCGAACACCTGCAGCGCATCGGGGGCTTCATCGGCGATGTGCAACAGGCCATCGACCTCGGCCGCCGAGAGCCGCCGTCGATCGGCGCGTATGCGGTTGAGAGCGACATTAAAGGCCGTGCGGAATAGATAAGCGGTCGGGTTGCGCACCGTCCCGGCAATCTCGGCACCATCGAGGCGGAGATAGGTGTCCTGTAGCGCCTCCTCCGCCCAGTCCTGCGATCCAAGCCGACGTGCCAGACGCGTCTTCAGCACGCCATAGCGATCCGTCAGCAACTCTTGCAAGCTTGCGAGGGGCGATGAAAGTCGCGCTTCACTCGCGGGTTGATCCTCAATCAGATTCGGCGCCTCCGGCGATCCGGACTTTCTAGCCATGATGCAGAGCGCTTCTGACTGGAGGGCAATTGACGGCACCGCCCGACGACGCCGGCAGCACGACCATCGTGAAAGGTTGAGACATATGCGACGGAGCCGGCCGACCGATACCGAGCGTCCGTAGCGTGCGCGCTATCGCCTCGTCACGGCTGCTATCGCCGGATGAGCCAAGCAGGTCGAATTGCTCGATCTCTCCCGTGGTTCCGACCCTGAAGCTCAGTGCAATACGATAGTCGGCCGGGCGCGTCGCGCCGTTCGCACACAATGCCGCAGTGATGCGCTCCTGAAGAAGCGCGGAATAATCACGCTGAATGGCGTCCTGCTGCGCGATCGCAGCCCGCGCGATCACCGTGGCCGATCCGGATGATCGCGCGATGTCGCCGGAAGGCAACAGCGTGAACGCATCGGCGGACGCGTACTGCGCGGCCAGACCGGTATCACGAAGCAGCAACCTGAGTGCCGTTTCCGGTGTGTAGTGTCCCGCAACCGGTTTCGATATGCGTCCGACGGCAAGCTGACCCCGATAGAGGCCGACGATCCCAGTTGCTGCACTGTAACTGTCGAGCGCTGACGCCAGCGACTGTTGAGGAATATCGAACCGCAACAGCCCCTGTCCGTCTGCTCCGGCACGTGCAGCCACGTGGCTCATGCCCAGAATGATAATCGATGCTGCAAGGATTAGACGTTTCCGAACAGTAGCCAGCCACGCAAGATCAGGCCTGCACGCGCACCAGTTCCTCACGTTACCGCACCCTGGCACATGATAGACGACCTCACATGGCGATCGATCAACCACTAATCTTGCGTCTATTACCGTCGTCGTGTTGACATCAGAGTGACAGGAGATCTCTTGCTTGAATATCGACACCACATAGATCGCCGGAAGCCGGCACAGGCACGCCGCATCAAACAAGCCGACATCTACTCTCTGGACACGCCGAGCGAGAACCGCAGATTGATGGGTTGCAGCATCTCCGGCGGCGGCGCCTCGCCGACATTGCCTCGGGTCAGCACCGAGCGCAGATCGCTATTGGCCCGCTCATCCTTGAATGGCGCGAACGACACCTTCTCGACGCTGCCATCTGGATTGAGCCAAGCCTTCACGACGATCGAGGACAGGGCACCATTGGCGGTCCCAGCGCTTTCCTTCAGCCACGCGCGAAAGCGATTGGCGATTGCCTCGTCGGCGCTCATCCATTCTTCGAAGCGATATTTCACCAGTTTGGAGAATTGGCCCCAGGATGGTGGCACCGCGTCCGCACTGCGATAATCGAGGCCCTGCGTGGCGACTGGCGTCGCTGCGAGGGAGATCACACCCAGCGATGTAAGCAGCCTACGGAGTCTGCTCGGTCTTTCAACGGCGGCCGATGACCCATTCGATCGTTGCATGACGACAACTCCTTCAATTCAGACAGACGACACGGGCGGAAATGCTTGCTGCGCGGTGAGCCCGCGATGCGGCACCGCTGAGTTGCGGGCGATCGTCTTCCTGTAGCCGAATGTTGCTTGATGCGAGAAAGGACTTGGCGCTGGCAGCACTGACCGCGAGCACGCGGTTGACATTGGTCTTGCGGCTGATGACACCTTCGACGAGACCTCGGGAGTCCAGCACCGGAGCGCCGCTGGCACCGAACGTCACGGTGGAGGTGATCGCGATATGGCCGGCCTCATCGCTGCCGGATGTCTTGCCGACCGATGCATTGGCCAGCGTGCCGCCCCGGGTCACCATGGTCGGCAGGGTCGTATAGTCGGCGGCGAACACCATCGAATTGACCGACGACGGGGCCGTCCGCGGAAATACCGCCGCAATCCCGCGTGTTGTCGGCGTCTTCAACAAAGCAAGATCATATGGCGTCGATAGCGCGATCAATCGCGCTGTCGTGCTGCGCCCCTCTTTCTGCACCACGATGCGGCCGCAGCTCTGCACGACGTGCCGCGCGGTCAGGACGTGACCGAGATCGTCCACGAAGAATCCAGTGCCGGCGCGCTCGACTGGCGGCAAATCAGCACGCATCAACGGTTTGGGCGGCGCCAATGACGGCAGATCGTTCTGCGCCGGCAAGAGGAATTGCGACCATGCCGGCGGTACGGCAGAGACGACTCCGATCACTGTCGTGAGCGCGCAGAGGTAACGCCGTTGATAGAGCCTTGGCATAGCGTCAGGCTCCAGCCCGTTTGGCAACACGGAGTGCGTTGGATGAACCATGAGAGGCATGTATCAGAACCTACCGCCGCGGATTGCCGTTGAAGGTCGGCTGCGGCATCCGGAACGGCACCACGGAGCGCCCGAAATTTGAGCCATACTGCTGTTGAACGGCCGGAATGTTGACGACGCCTATCCTTGTGTCTGAAGAGCGCGCATCGATCGGCGGCAGATTCAGGCTCGGAGCGACCTTATCGACGTCCCGTCGCAGGTGCTCGTTGAGACAGCCATAGCTGCGTGCCCCCCCGATCTCGACATCCACGCAGCGCTCAAAGGTGCGCATCGGCGCGGGCTGACCGCCGATGATCAGTTCGGACTTCGGCTCGACCGCCAGGGGATACGGCTCCTGCGCAAAGGCAGGCATCGCCACGACCATCAACAACAGCGCGGAAAGCCGGGCGATCATGTCGTGCTACTTTCCTGGCGTCCGGGATGTGTTGACCTGAATGGCGACCTGGGCAAGGCGATTGTTCAAAGCGGCGAAATCGACACGGCCACTCCCGCCAAGCGTCAGGCAACGTTTGCGACAGCTCGCCATCGCCAGCGCACTGCCCCCGTCCCCGGGACGAAAGCCGAAAGTTGGGACAGGGACAGTGCCGGTCAGCGGATAGCCTTTGGCCGCAAGGCGCGCGCGCGCCCTGATGCAGTAATCGACCGATAGCTGCGAGAACCGCGTCTCACCGTGACCGGCACGATATTTCATGAGCGCCGTACAGAGGTCGCCACCGGCTTTCGCCCAGGCCTGCGCGAGATACATCACGCCGTATTTGACATTGACTTCCGGCGCGGCGAAATCCGCCATCGATCCGGTAAAGCCGAGCATGCGCGCCGTCGGCGGCATCACCTGCATGAGGCCGATCTCGCCATCGGCACCGATCACCGCCGGATTGTAGCCGCTCTCCACGCCCATGACAGCTTCGGCGACATCGGCCGGCAGACTCGTATGGCGCACTTCGCGCTCAATCAGCGCGCGATAGAGGGCGCGCGGATTGGCAGCATGAATGGGTATCGATGACACCATTGGCGAATCTGGCGGCGCCGCGGCACGTTCCGTTGCCAACTTTGCGGTGTCAGGCTTGATGGCATCTGCCTGGGACTGCGCGACCTCGGTCTCAACCGAGGCCACGCGCATTCCGCCGGCCGTCTCCGCATAGACAGTGACGACCGGCACTGACAGCAAGCCGGCGGCGAGCATCAGCGTGATACGCGCCCCCCGCGCGCCACGACCAATACTCGATAAAAGGCGGCTTGCTGTCATCGATGCGGACCTATCAAGCCACCTTGGCTTCAGCAGGCACATCGGCCGGTGCCACCGGAGCGACATCGGTAGACTTATCCGACGCGATCTTCTGCAACTCCTCACGCAGATAAGGCACAAGCGCCTGCACCAGGTGATCCCAGATCTCGACCTGCGCACGCACATAGTTCGGCGCGACGCCACCGATCAGCGAGACGTCCATGGTCATCGCGAGGAAGCCCGGCACCAACTGCAGCCGGCCGAAGCGGCGCAGCGCGTTCCAGCGATTGACGATGTCGAGCGGCAGTTCGCCTTCGACATTCAGCCAAGCGCTGAAGGTGAAATCGACGAAGCTCTTGTCGTCAGCAGCAAGACGATTGCCGGGACGGATATCGAACGCGAAGCCTGCGGTCGATGAGCGGAGCAGCGAAACATTGGCTGCAGTGTCGTTAACGAGCTCGACCCGGTATCCTGAGTTCTGCATCAGGTCGCGCAGTGATTCCAGCGTCAGGCTGGCGAGATTAGTGTCGGACATACTGATACTCCCTAGTTCTTCTTGCCGTCGAGGAGCTTGGCGAGTGCCAGCTCGTTGATGATCGGCGGTTGCTGCTTCAGCAATTCAGCGAGATAGTTCTGCCGCAACTGGGTTGCGCGCTGCTGACGGATCTGGCGGATCAGCGCATCGCGAACTTCCGGCAGGGTGCGCGTATACGGCACTTTCGTGTCGATCAGACGAATGAAGTGAACGCCGTCGTCCAGCGTGATCGGCTCGGACACGGCACCCTTGGCAAGGCCCGTGATCTGGTTGCGGATTTCCGGGCGGATCTGATCTTCCGGTAGCAGGCCGAGATCGCCTCCGCGCTCCGCGCTCTCCTTGGCTGCGCTATCGGCACGGGCGATGGCCGCGAAATCCGCGCCCGATGCTTTCAGCTTCTGCTGCACCTCAGCGACCTTCTTCTTGGCGGCATCCGCCGTAGCCTTGTCGGCGTCCTTCGGCACGGCGATGTAAATCTGACCGATCTGATATTGCCTCGGCACCAGGAACGAAGCCCGGTTGGCTTCATAGACCTTCTGCAGATCGTCTTCGCTCGGGAAGTTCGTCGGCGGATTGGAAACCGACTGCAAATAAAGCTCGACCAGCGCGCTTTCGCGCACCTTGTCGAGCTGTGCTTCGATCTCTGGCTGCTTGTCCCACTTCCTGGCGGCGAGTTCCTGCATCACCAGTCGGTTCGACAGCATGACGCGTACCGCCTGGCTGAGCAGTGCCGGATCCTGCGCCAATGCGGCTTGTTCGCGCGGGCCAAGGGTCGCGATGAAGGTGCGCATATCTTCGGCAGTCACGTCGTTGTTGCCGACACGCGCCACGACTTCGCTGGCGGCCTTGGCGGGAGCAACGGCATTCGACGCAGTCGGGGCAGCGGCCGCGGGCGCGGCTGGAGCAGCGGCAGGACGAGCCGGTTGCTTGGGTGCTGGCGCCTGCGCGACGCGCGGCTGTCCGGGTTGGACGGCGGTCTGTGCGAGAGCCGGCGAAAGCGTGAGCGCCGAAGCGACGGCAAGGCCGGTCGCCGTAGCGAATGATAGAGACGGACGCAAACGCATTATTGAATAACCTTCTGCTCGAGCAGTTTGTCTTCGTAGTCCTGCAGGATGTTCTGGACCTCGACACGACGAACACCGGTCAAAGGTTCGTTGATAACCGCAATGTCGCCGAAGGACACGCCTTCATACCGACGCAGCAGCTCGCGCCCGACCTTCATCAGCTGGCCGTTCTTCGCGACGCAACTCTTGGTGCTAGCCTTGTAGGCCGTCGCCTCTCCTTCGAACCTGGCACGTTCCGCGTCCTTGGCGCGTGCCACGGTTGCGGCTTCTTCATAGGCCGCCTTCCACTTCTCCAGCGTCTGGTTGCGATCTTCCAGACGCTGGTTGAACTCATCCACCGCCTCGCGGTGCATCTTCTCGGCTTCCTTGGTCTGCGCCTTTGCGGTTGCAATTTGCCCAGTCAGAGCTGCCTTCTCACGCTCGGCCTCGGCGACCTTGCCCTGAAGCGACGCACGCTGGTCTTCCAGCGAGCGCGTCTGGGCGGTCAGGCTGCGCACGGCGTCGCGCAGCTTGTCGGTTTCCGATTGCGCGCGAGCCTCAACACTGGCCATCGACGCGACGATCGCAACAAATGTCAGGATTTTCATGCGCATGATCAGAACTTCGCGTTCAGGTCGAATTGGACGATGTCAACCGAATACGGTCCACCGGCGATGTTGTTGGCGCTCATGTAGCGGAGCGTTGCCCAGACATTGTCGGAGAGACCGAGATTACCACCGATGAAATAGCCCTTGAGGTTGGTACCGCCGAGACCGAAGTCGCTGTCGACGAAGGCGTCGATCATCGCGTCGGATTCGAGATACTTGTAGCCAACATGGACATTCCAATCCCACAGAGTTCTGACTTGCTTATGACCGACGGTCACGCGCGTCATCCAGCCCTGGTTTCCGCCATTGAAGGGGCCGACCGTGCTGTCCGATGTGGGAGACGTGTTGTTCGCGATCGTACGCGCTGCGTAAGCGTTATAGCGATCAAGACCCAGCATGGCATCACGGTTGAAGGCGGTGTTGTTGACGTATTCGCTGTCAATGACGATATGGACCGGATGGAAATCGCCGAGATCAACCTGACCGCTGACCACGACCGGCCGGAACTGGCTGGCCAGACCGAAATACTGATAAGCCGGCTGGATTGTGCCCGCCCCCAGGGCCGGATCCGCGGCGATATTGCGGAGGGTGTAGTAGGTGTTTCCCTTCTGCGCAAAGGACGGCCGGGTCACGTCGGTGTCGCAGACATCCGCGGTTCCGAATACATAGCAAGGCGTTGACGCGCGACCCTGCGTGTTGGTGAAATCGTAATAAGCAACCCCAAAGCGGAAGCTGGACTGCGGGTCGAACTTCACACCAACGCCAGCCTGCACGCCGTACATCCACTTGTCGTTGCTGGCATACTTACCGGGCAGACCGTCTTTGATCAGGTTCTGATCGATATTGTAGCCGAAGTTGAGATCGCTGTTATATGTCGGGAATGCGCCAGCGACGATGAAGGGCGTGATGCCCGGCGACACTTCGTGCTTGAGCTGAGCAGCAAAGCCGTCGAATCCGAGGTCGCGGTACCAGACGAGATCGGTCGGCGACCAGAACGGATTGTCGAAGCGGCCGACCGAGAAGCTGAAATCTTGCGACGGCTGGTAACGCAGATAGGCGCGATCAATCCACAGCGCGTATTTCGAGAAATTGCCGCCGTTACCGCCCATGGTCTGATTGAGCGTCACTGGCGAGTTGCTGTCGCCACTGGCAAAGCGGAAGCCGGCAAGGACATTATCCGAAACATCGATATCGGCACCGACGCGGAGGCGAAAACGGGCGCGATCACGGTTCTCGCTGGTGTTCAAGGTCGGCGCGAAATACGGGTTCGCCTCCGAGAGATCATACGGATTGCCCGTATTGATCGAGTTGAAATTGACCAGACGCGGATCGTTCCCAGTCGGGAAGAATTGACCTTCATAGCGCGCGCGCATATCGCCGCTGAAGCGGATACGTTGTGCCCATTCCGGATACTTGCCCGGCGACGCCCAGTTTTCCTTCTCGGCCTTGGCCATCACTTCGCGCTTGATATCCTCGCGCAGTTGACGCTTCACGATTTCCGGCACGTAAGTCACATGCTTGGTACCCGGAGGCGATGCCGCCGCAGCCGCAGCACTCGCGGCCTTTGCGGCTTCTTCCGCACGGGCCGAGGCACCCTTGGCAGCTTCACGCTGCACATAGGATTCGTCCTCGGCTTGCTTGATCAGCGCGGTGCCCTGCTCTTCGGTGATCACGCCCTGCTTGATCAGCAAGTTGACCAGGCTGGTCGTCGAGTTCGGCGCAACCGGTTTCTCACGCGATACGCTGGGGCGCTTGGCGCGGGCTGCACCATCCTGTGCCATAGCCGGCACGGCGAGGGTGAGCGCGCACATCGATACTGCGAGCGGCAGTACGCGCCGGGCGGTATCGGTCTTTCTGTCGAACATTGGTTCAAGTCCCCTGCTAGTCGAAGCGATGTTTGCTTGGCCGTCCCCCGGCCCCGCGAATTAAGTTGCTTTGCGTCCGGTCGCCCGGACATTGATGGGCATCGGCATATCGTTCGGCGGCGGCTCCCGCAGCGTCAGACGGCCGATGACGTCGTTGCGAATGGCGGCATCGATTTCGGCGCTGCCGCTGGAATTCACGAGTTCGACGCGGCTGATGCGGCCGGTATTGTCGGCCCAGATGCGAAACTGCAGCTGCATCACCGCATTCTTGGTGCGCTCATTGGCGCGGATCGCCGCTTCGATCTGCGTCTGCACGATCGAGGCGTACCAGCCCCAACGGCTGCCACCGCCGCCGCGACCGCCATAGGGGCTGCCACCGACCTTGCTGCCGAGATTGAACGCATCGCCTGGCCCGGTCGCCGGCGCATCGAGCGCCAGAGGACCCGGAGGCTCCTCGCTCTTCGCGTCCTTGACTGGATCGTCTGCCGGCTTCTCGACCGGCTTTTCCTCGACCCGCTCTTGTTCGACCATCTTCGGCTCTTCCGTCACCTTGGTCTGCTCGATCATTTTTTGTTCGGGCGGCGGTGGCGGAGGCGGCGGAATGATGTTGACGACTGTCAGCTCGCGCACCTGCTTTGGCGCGGGCATGTCGCTGCCGCTCATGAGGAAGATCCAACCGCCGACAAAGAGCAGCGTGATCACCCCGACCACTGCGCCATAGCGCAGATAGACGCCGCGATTTCCGGTGGCCTCGGTGCCCGTGAGTTTCTCTGATGGCTTCTTCACGATGCGGCCTCCAGCACGGCGTCGTCGGAGAGCTTCTCGACGACGTATTGCAGAACGAATTTCACCACTGCATCGAAATCCGTTGTCTGGATGATCATCCGCGTGCCGCTTGCCGCTTCGATCACCAGATTGAATTCGGCGCTCGATGCGTCGAATTCGATGAAAGCGCTTTCGTCGATCGACAGGCGCAATGCAGGGTGATGCGACAGCGTGAGCGACAGGCGCTGGCATTGCGGCACCAACTCCGCCACCCGGCGGCGCAGCAGCTCCGTGAGCCGAACCAGCAGCGCTTCGCCACGCAGCGGGAATGGCAGAACGATACCCGGCTCCTGGACGAGATCGATGCCAGCCGGCGCGCGCGCAGCGGTGTCCGGCTGCACCGGCGCGACGGTGGCAGCGGACGCACCGCGACGCAGCCATGCCCAGAGGGTCGCGAATGCGCCCTTGGTGTGGTCATCGATATGGCTGGCGGTCTGGATCACGGCGTTACTTCACGAGAGGCTTGGTGGCGAGTCCGACCTGCGACAGACCGATGCGGCCGAGCAGATCGAGGACATCCATGACGCTTTGGTATTGGGTCTGCGCGTCACCGCGCAGAACCACGGGGAATTCCGGCGTCAGTGCTTTCTGCTGGATCAGACGCTGCTCCAGTTCGGGCAGCGTCACCGGAATGGTGTCGAGGAAGATCTTGCCCTCGTTGGACACCGTGATCGCCTTGGTGGTCGGCGTCGCGAGGCTCGGAGCAGCAGATGCCTTGGGCAGATTGACCTTCTGCCCCTGCACCGTCGCCGTCGTCATCACGATGAAGATGATGAGCAGCACGTAAGCGAGATCGAGCATCGGCGTGATGTTGATATCGTCATACGGTTTGTTCTTGGCCTGGAGCTGCATCGTTGTTACTCAGCAGCCTGGCGGTGATCGGCGATCGGCTCGCTCGCGTAGAACTCGGCCATCTTGGTCACGAATTCGTCGATGAAGACCTGCATGTCCGAGGTCAGCTCGCCGATGCGTGTCACCAGATAGTTGTAGGCGAACAGCGCGGGGATCGCGACGAACAGGCCGGCGATGGTGGCGACGAGCGCCGCCGCGATGCCCGGTGCGATCGCGTTGACATTGACGTCACCGCTTTCAGCGATCGCCGCGAAGGTGATCATGACGCCGACCACGGTACCGAGAAGGCCGAGGAACGGACCGCCCGAGATCGAGATCGTCAGCACCACCATCATCTTGTTGAGGCGTTGCGTCTCCTTGACGAAGATGCTGTCGAGCGCTGCACGGATCGCCGAGATCGAGGCACCGTTCAGGCGGATCAGATCGCTATTGGCGAAGCGGTTGCTGATCTGCTCCGCGCCGACGTGGTAGATGCGGTACAACGACGATGCACGGACCATCTGTGCTTCCTCATCGCCGAGCTTGCTGCCGAGGACGGCCGCATTTTCATCGGCTTCGCCACGATCGAGCGCGGTGAGGTTGTCGGCGAGCTTGCGGAAGCTCTTCATGAAGCGATCGTTGGCGTTGGCCTGGCGCTTCATGTAGCTGACGCGGTCCCAGGTCACGATCCAGCTCAAGACAGCCATGATCATCAGCAAGCCGATCACGATCCAGCCGTCGATGGTGACGGCCTTCAGGATGATGGCGAAGTGGCCCGTCATCCAACTGGCGGTCTCTTCATCGCCGCTGAATGACAGCAGCTTGGCGGGGTCGGTGCCCTGCTCGATCGACGCGAATTTGATGAAGCCCGGCGAACGCGCGATCTTCGAGATCTGCAATTCGTCGATGTCGCCGACGAAGCCAGCCATCGCTGCAGCGACAGGTGCTGCTGCAGGTGCTTCTACAGCAGGTGTCGAGCCATTGGCCGCTGTTGCTGCGGGATCCGCCGCGGGGACCGCCGGCGCCGCGGCCGGCAGCGGGGCATCGCCGCCGAGCCGCGCAATACCCGTCAGGGCCGGGAGGGACGCATTGAGCACTGCGTAGGAGGCACCGTCGAGATAGACGGTGACCGTACCGCTGGCGGCAACGACCGCCAGATGATGCCAAGTATTGGCTGCGATCGGAGCGCCGGCGCCCGTGCGCTGGGTGCCGGCAGCGTTGCTCATTTCGACGAAGGGAACGCCATTGTCGAGACCGACCACCACACCGTTGCCGCCATCACGGCGGCTATAGAGAACCGAATTCGGCTGAACTGCAGCCGGCTTGATCCAGGTCGAGAGCGTGAAGGGCGCACCATCGGCCATGCCGAGCGACGGCGAGGCCGGAAGTGTTACGATATTGCGGCCGTCCAGACGCAGGCCGGTGCCGATCAGCGAACCGTCAGCGGGCTGGCCAACGCTCTGCGCGTTATTGGCCCAGACCGACGAGTCGGTTGCCGGCGTGCCGCGCTCGTTGAAGTGATAGACGAGCGCGGTGTCGGCATCATAGGTGCCCTTGGCGTCGTTGGTCGCCGCGGCTTTCTTGTTGCCGTAATAGATCCAGAAATCCGACTTCGCACCCGGCCCCACATTCGGCACCGAAACCCAGACCAGAGCCTCACCGAGCAGCGAGTCCCATTTCTCGATGTGGTGCTTCAGCGGCGTCTTGTCGTCGGTCGCCACGAAACGCAGATCGCTGCCGTCATCCTTGGCGAGGCTGAAGCGGAAATTTCCGGAATGCAGGCGCACCAGCACCGGAACGCTGCCGATCGGGTCATTGATGCTGGCGCCGGTGGCGCTGGTATCAAGATTGATCTTCTTGCGCAGCTGCCATTCGTCGTTCCACCACGCATTCGCCGTGGACGGGAACAGCACCATCGCCGCGGCAAAGCCGAGCGCGAGGCCCGCAGCCGCATTCCTCATTTGCTGGCGCAGGCTAGAGACGCCCTTGGTCATGTGACCGCTCCCCATCGTCATCAGAATTCACCCCAGATACGGAAACTCACGCGCCCAGTATTGGCATGCGTGTAAGCTTGGCTGATCATCGGCACCGAATAGGCGATCACACCATTGACGCCTTCGAAGACCTTGAAGCGGGTGCCTGCGCCGTAGCTCCAGACATCGAAAGTCGTTTGCTGCTCGGGCAGCGGCCGCTGCACGCGAACATGACCGGCATCGGCGAAGCCGAAGAAGCGCCATTCGTTGAAGGTGGTGAAGCGCGGCGTACCCTGCCCGGTCTCGTCCTTCATCTCCTTCTGCAGCATCGAGCCGACATCGGGAGAGCGGATTTCGACATTGCCGACGATGCCGTCATCGCCGAGCACTTCGGATTCGAGATAACCGCGGACCGTATCCATGCCGCCGATGCTGAACTGTTCGCTCGACACCTGCGGGCCGTCAGAGACCTGCGCCGCGACCTTGGTCCAGAACTGGAATCCTTCCGGCAATTCGTGCGTATGGGCGAGATCGACATTCAGATGCGTGAAGCTGCCTGATGCCCAGGCGCGCTTGTTGTCGAAGGCACGCCAGTCGTCGCCCGCCGGCCGCATGGCGGCTGTGATCGAGGCGTTGAGCTGCGTCAGCGACTTCTCGCCCTGCAACGTGGCGCCATAGCTGGCAACGGCAGGGAAATAGGTGATCGGCGTGCCAAAGCCATTGCCGCTCAGATCGCGCATAGTCTGATCGAAATGTTTGTAGTCCATGCCTGCCGACAGGGTATGGAAGAAGTTTTCGCGGGCCGGCAGCGTCATGACGGCACGCGCGCCGATGATCTCGCCGGGACCGACGACATTCATGCCGCCGACGGTCGCGACATCGCTGCTCGATTTCACGCCGTAGACCAGCGCGGTCAACCAGTCGATATTCTCGAAGCGTGCGAGATACGATCCCGAGAAGACCTCGGCATCGTTCGGATTCTCCGGCGCCACCTGATAGGTGAAGCTGAAGGAATGACCGAGCTGCCACAGATTGTCGTAACGCGCAGTGCCGATCAGACGCGAGCCCGTTGTATTCGGTGAACGACGGTTGTTGAGTTCGAGGCTGCCATGGAACGGCGCCTTGTCTTCGACATTCAAATCGACATCGACGGTGCCCGGCGTCACGCCCGCGCGCAGAGCCGGCGTCACGCGACGATCCGGCCACTGGTTGAGGCCGACGATGTCCTTCGTCACCGCATTGAAGTCCGGCACAGTGCCTGGCTTCAATGACGGCGCCCTGTCCTTCACCTTGTCGAGATCGAAGTAGCGCGAATTCTTCACGCGCAACTGGCCGACCTTCATTTCGGTGACCTTGAGGATCACGCGGCCGGTGAGCGCGTTCTGCTGCGGAACCGCAACGCTGACGGTCTGAAACCCCTTATCGTGATAGGCTTTTTCAAGCGCTGCACGCGCCTTCTCGACGTCATCCGCCGTGCGATTGGGCCCAAGGAGTGGATAGATCGCCTCCTCGACATCGATCTGCGGCAGCTTATCGGCGCCCTGCACGGCGAAGTCGTCGATATCGAAGCGTTGCAACGGCGCAGCCGGCGGAGCATCGGTTGCCGGCTTGTTGCTGGCAGCCTTCGCATCCGAAGACTTTGTATCAGACGATTTGGCACCAGAAGATTTGGCTTCCGCCTGCTGGCTCGGCGCCGCAAAGGCCGACTGGGAAGCGCCCATGAAAGCGCCGATGCTTGCGAGCATCAGGACTGCCGGCGCCGAAGATTGCAAAAACCGCCACTTCGGCAGAGTCGCGCCGACATCGTCTCGAAGATAAAGAAGCATGCACCAAGCCCATCAGAGGGCACACCGAGAGCGAGCCGCGTGCTCGCAATCAGGTCCCTACGTCTTGAAGACGTTTGGGCAACCATCAACCCGCAGAAGAAAAATTAAGAAAATCGTGTTGTCCGAATCGCACGGCTGTCGAGCTGGCGACAACGCAAAGAGCACGTCGCACCGCGCCCCATGAGGAGCGCCGTTGCCGAATGATATCAATGCGAAAAATCAGCTGAGCAGAACGACGCCGCCGGGCAGCGCCCGCACCTTCACCGCATAGAGCTGGCGAACTTGCGCGACAAAATCGTCGAGCTTGTCAGTATGAAAGGTGCCGTTGACCAGGCGCTGGCCGAGATCGGAATTGGTCACCATGATCTTGCCGGGACGATAGCGATTGATCTCGCTGACCACGGTGGCAAGTGGCTTGTCCTTGAAGATCAAGAGCTTTTCCCGCCACGCCGAAAGAATGGCGGAATCGGCGATAGGCGCCGGCAAACCGAGCGGCTCCGACGCCGAATAGGCGATCTGCTGCCCGCTCCGCAGTTCAACGCTCCGCCCGCCCCGCGTTACGGTGATCGAGCCCTGCAGACAGGTCGCGAGCACAACGCCGTCGATACAGCGAATATTCACTTCGCCCGCGGAGGATGTGATCTGGCCATCGGCGGCAATCACCACCAGCGGCTCCGACAGCGACCGCTGCGACGTGATCGCAGCTTCGCCAGATATCAGCTCGATACGCGGACTGATGCCGTTGCCGCGCACTGCCACGCTGGTCAGTGTATTGAGCTTCAACGACACATTGTCGGCCAACGCCACATCGAGCTGCTCGCCCTTCGCCGTGCGATAGTCCGCCGACATTTCCGCCAGCGACGGCCACATTTCCAGCGGCGGCTTCACCACCATATAGGCAGCAACGGATGCGGCCAGCGCCCCGCCGATCAAGGCGCGCCGCGTAACAGCAGTCCGCGGAACAAACGAACGAACCTTGCGGCGCTCAAGCTCTGCCCCCATCGTGCCGAGATCGCGATACAGGCGCGCCGCCTGCCGAAATGCGGCCTCATGTGCCGGGTGCATCGCGCGCCAGCGCTGCAACTGTTCGGCGTCGTCCGTGGTCGCCCGCCCCGAGCGCAACAATGCAACCCAGTCGATCGCCCGATCGAGCAAATCACTATCGTCGCCCGCCTCAGTCACCTGGCCGACCCGCGAACGTCCATCGACGCAGCAGCCGATCCGGAACGGATGATAAAAGACCGTATCTGGAAAATGATGCGGATCATCGATGTCGCGGCGCTTTTGATCTGATGAATTGAAATGGATGACAGTACTTTCTCAAGTACTAGACGGCTGCGACCATGCTATCCCGCAGCCGAATCGTCGCTTAATGACACAGATTTTTGCGGCCCGATAGTTTCAGGCCAGCTTCAGCAACAACCGATAGCAAAAATTGGTCGAGATTTGCGCCGGCAATAGCAGTGGCGGGCCTTAACGCGGACGCGGCCCACCGGTCCGTCGGATCAAGGTCCGGTCGAGCCGCTGTGCGCAGTGTTTCAACGCATTACGCAGATCAATTTCGACCGTCCTGATACTCACGCCCAGTTCGGCCGCAATTTCATGGTCGGGCAGCTTATTCACCACGGCGGCGGTGAAGACGTGACGCGCACGCACTGGCAGCTCCGCCAATGCTCGATCGAGCGCTTCGATATCCTGCCGCCCCTCCATGATGGCTGCCGCATCCGGCGCATCATCGGGAATATCGAGCAAGGTATCAATCGCATCGAGGCTGAGATGGCGCTGATCCGCGCGGCGGCGGTCGGTCGCGACATTCAGCGCGATACGGAACAAGTAGTCTTTCGGGCGGCTAATGGCGGGGGCGCTCGACATCCGCTCCACACGCAAGAACGTCTCCTGCAGGGCGTCCCCTGCCAATTCGGACGAGCCAAGCTTGCGCGTCAAGCGCCTGAAAAGGCCGCTATAGTCGGCCGCCAAGACGTCCCGCAAGGTTGTACGATTTACCCCAGTCAACGGTTACGTCCTCGCGCATCAACCGGTCACTACCTCAGCAGGCAGCGTGTTACCGTTCGCTCATGACAAATTGATTACGAAATTGCCACAGCCTCTGCGGGACAGCGCGGATTTATTCAACGTGCGTCGAATGCCACAGGTAGCAAGACGGTGATGACGTCAGGCATATCGGCAGGGATACGTGGCAGCGGTTGTGCTCGCCGGATCGTTTCCATCGCCTCCTGATCGAGCAACGCGCGGCCCGAACTCGATTTCACATCTAGCCGAACCAATGTGCCGTCGCGGCGCATGGCAAACAGCACGAGAACCGTCCCGCTGGCGCCAGGATCGCGCTGATAGCGCTCGATATGCGTCAGCAATTGCTGCTGAAAGCGCGATGCCGCTCCCGCCGATACGGCCTGACGCTGCCCGCCGCCTGTCGGTCTCTGCACAGGGGCAGCAGCCGGTTGAGGCCGTATCAGCGGCTGTGGAGGAGCGATCTCCTGCTCCACCGGTGCAACGCTTTGCTCCGAAATCTTCGCCTCGGTTTGGAAATCAACAATCGGCGGATTGGGTTGCACTGACGCCTGTTTAAACTCCGTCGCAGGCGCCGGGCTTGCAATCAGTTCAACCTGAATGGTCGAACTTCGCTGCCGCGCGGTCGGACCAATCGGCATCTGATGCAGCCAATAGACGCCTGCGACCACCAGAACCGGGACGAGCACAGCGCTGGCGGCAAACCAGCGCCACGTGCCGGACGAGGAATCCCCATACAGATCAAGATCCGATCCTGTATCGTCGGCTCCGTCCCAGGACCTCGATGAGCGCCTGCCCGTCATTGCTAGCGTACCGTGATCATGACCATGACCGGCTGCGGCGCATTGGCCGGCGGCGCCTGGCTCACCTGCATGCCATCCAGTACGCGAGCGATCGTTTCATCGCGCTCCTGGTCGCCGGATGACCGGAATAACTCGGTCTTGCGCACGGTCCGCGGATTATCGATCCACAGCTTGATGCCAGCGCTGTAAGCGCCATTGCGCGTTTTTGCTTCCTTCCGCAACGCGTGCTGGATGTCCGACTGAATGACGCCGCTATAGGCACGTAACAGCGAAGGATCGCTGCTTGGCTGCCTGCGGACAACAAGGGTGTCGAGTGTCAAATCCGCCTGGCCTGCGAACACGGCGTCTGGCGGCGCATCGGGATCAGCCGAGGCAGGCACCAGCGTAATGGAATTGGAGCGCGTGTAGCGGATCACCAGATCCGTATCGGCCAGTAGCGCACGCAATGCAGCGTCGCGCGTATACTCGCCTTCGACCGGCACGGAAAAACGGTCCCCGGCAGCGCCGCTTTCATAGAGCAATTGCACGCCGGTGACCTTGCTATAGGTCTGCAGCGCGGCAGCGAGCGGCTGGCTCGGAATCCGAAATTGGATCGGCGCATAGTGCCCGGCATCGTCGCTTGCCGAGATTGCCGAAACCATGACCAAGCACATGATCGGCATCAGCATGGCTACCGCCGCTCGTGAACGCAAACCACGCATCATGGTCACGCGTCTCGAGAAAAATAGGGTAGCAAGTGCCTGGTCACACCGTTCGCTGTTACACATCGGCCGAACTGATATTCACGTTACCTGACCTGCCGTCGCTGTGCCGTATGATCCGGGATCGCCCGATCTCGTCGCCAGCGCTCATCATTGATTCTATGGCGAGCCGGGCGACTAGTCCATCGGATCGATGACAAGACGATGACAGGCGGTACTGCCCTCCTCACTCCTCGGTCAATCGCTCGCGGCACGAGCGCACTCCGACGGCCATCGCGCCGGAGCCATGATTGCACCGCTGGTCGATGCCTGCAGTGAAGCAACCAATATCGATCAGTCTCGAAAACGGTCATTCGAGCGAAAAACAAGCGGGCGATATCAAAAGAATAGATATTCGCGGTTTTGTTTGGTCGGGCTCGCCGACATAGAGCAACCCGGCACGTGCCTCTGATTGTTCATGGCGGCTCAGCAATGACCGAGCCGCCAATTTGAATCAGTTCTTCACTTCATCCACCTTCGTCGCGGTCTTTACGCCGCCGCTTTCGGTGTAGGAGATGGTGACCTTCTCGCCGGCATGCAGCGATTCCGGAATCCCGTCCCGGAGCTTGAATTTCTCGGTGGCGGCAGCGGCGCTCGACCCGACCGTCCCCCCTTCATCGCGTTTGACGACGATTTCGCCCGTGGTCCGATCAACCACTGTCACAAGACCGCTGAACGTCTGATCGGCCCGTGCGATGCCCGTGCCCGCAATTGTCATGGCCATGGCACCGGCCAGCATGATGTGTCGAAATCGCATGAAAATCTCCCGGTTTTCAGGAACATCCGGAGTTAAGTCATGGCCGGACCGATCGTTCCGCGGGCGTGGGGCGCGACGACGTGACACGGCGCTTGAGCGATCTGCCGCGTTCAATGTCCGGCCGATGAATCAGGCCGCAACAGCGAAAAACGGACACCAATCCGCTCATGACGGGTTGTCGGCTTTGCTGTGCCCTGTCCGGCTGACCGAGGTCGTCGATATCGGTGCCAATCCCATCGATGGCGATCCGCCCTATAAGCGCATGATGCTGGACAAACTCTGCCGCGTCACCGGCTTCGATCCGCATCCGGTCGCCATCGCAGAGCTCGCCAAACGCAAAAGCGCGCAGGAGACCTATCTGCCCTTTGCTGTCGGGGATGGTGAGACGCATACGCTCAATCTCTGCCGCGGTATCGGCTTTGCGAGCCTGTTACGGCCTGACGCCAAGACACTGACGCATTTTCCGAATTTCACCGAACTCGGACGCGTCATCGAACGGATTCCGCAACAGACACGGCGGCTCGACGATATCGCCGAGATCACGGCCATCGATCTCCTGAAAATTGACATCCAGGGCGGCGAGCTTTCTGTATTTCGCCATGGCCGCGACAAACTCGCGAAGGCCGTTGCCATCCAGACTGAAGTCTCCTTCGTAGCCCTCTACGAAAACCAGCCTGTATTCGGCGACATCGATCTGGAATTGCGGGGGCTCGGCTTCGTGCCGCACGCATTCACGGCGATCAACAAGAAGATGATCGCGCCGATGCTTGGCCCCGATCCGGCTGCGGCGATCAACCAGCTCGTCGAGGCCGACGTCGTTTATGTCCGCAACTTCATCGATGCGGAGACGATGGATAGCGAGCAGCTCAAGCATCTCGCGCTGATCGCACACCATTGCTACGGCTCGTTCGACCTCGCGCTCAACTGCGTCCACCACCTTGTCTCCCGCGGTGCGATTTCGCCGGACGGCAAAAACCGCTATGTCGGCCTGCTCCAGAGCCAGCGACCGAAAGTGGCATCTCCGAGGCTTTAAACGCCCGCCGATACGACGTATCATGGCACGCGCAGTTGCTCGCGCGCTGCGTCTGCCTACCGCCCCTTTCCCTGACAGTCCGCGGATTCATCCATGCTTTCTCGGCGCCGTCTTCTTTTGACTGTCGGTCTGAGTGTCGCCTGCCCGGCGGTGCTGCGGGCTGCGCCGTTGAAACTGCGTCTCGCCCATGGATTGCCGGCGACGCACCCCGTGCACCCGGCCATGCAGCATTTTGCCGATCTTGCCCGCGAGCGATCGCAGGGCGAACTTGATATTGCGCTGTTTGCCGATGGCCAGCTCGGCCAGGAAAGCGACTTGATCTCGCAGGTGCAGGCCGGCAAGCTCGATTTCCTCAAAGTCAGCGCCAGCCTGCTGGAGCGCTTCCATCCCGCATACAAGGTGCTGAACCTTCCCTTCACCTTGCGTGATCGCGCGCATTGGCTACGGGTGACAGGTACGGATGTCGGCCGCGATATTCTCGCAACGACCACGCCGGCGGGTCTTGTCGGCCTCACTTACTACGATGCGGGGGCACGCAGTTTCTACGGCCGCAAGCCGATCAATCACCCCGACGATCTCAAGGGCATGAAGATCCGCATCCAGCCGTCGGAAACTATGACGAAGCTTTTGCAGCTATTTGGCGCGGAAGCCGTCGAGCTGG
The DNA here is from genome assembly GCF_058807155.1 of Tardiphaga sp. GW821-FHT12E02. Taxonomy (NCBI): domain Bacteria; kingdom Pseudomonadati; phylum Pseudomonadota; class Alphaproteobacteria; order Hyphomicrobiales; family Nitrobacteraceae; genus Tardiphaga; species Tardiphaga sp. GW821-FHT12E02. The sequence goes on along the minus strand of NZ_JBXAQK010000001.1, from coordinate 3,524,434 downwards.
CCTGGAGCAATGTCTATGTGGCGCTGAAGTCCGGTGTCGTCGATGGCGCCGAGAACAGCGTGGTCGCACTCATCGTCGGCCGGCATGGCGAAGTAGCCACGCACTATTCATTCGATGAACACACCATGATCCCGGACGTGCTGCTCGTCGGTGCCGAACGCATGAAGGCGTTCACGTCGCGCCAGCGCGACATCCTGCAGGAGGCAGCAACCGCCTCCTATCATCACATGAATAAGCTATGGGAGGCCTTCGAGGCGAAGGCGCGGGCTGACGTTCAGCAGATGGGCGTGACCTTTGTCCACCCCGCCAAAGCGCCCTTCATCGCGAAGGCCGCGCCCCTCGCCGACATCTATGCCGGCGAGGAATCATCGCGCGTCTTGCTGCGCCGGATCGCGCAGGCCTGACGCCTTACTTCACGCCGAGCAGTTCGACCTCGAAGACCAGCGTGGCATTCGGCGGGATCACGCCGCCGGCGCCGCGGGCGCCATAGCCGAGATCCGGCGGAATGATCAGCGTACGCTTGCCGCCGACCTTCATGGTGGCCACGCCTTCGTCCCAGCCCTTGATCACGCGGCCGGCACCGATCGGGAATTCGAACGGCTCGTTGCGATCGACCGAGGAGTCGAATTTCTTCGTCTTCTGGCCGTTTTCATAGAGCCAGCCGGTATAGTGCATGACGCAGGTCTGGCCGGTTTTCGGCGACGCGCCGGTGCCGACCTGGGTATCTTCGATCTTGAGGCCTGAAGCTGTGGTCATGGTTTTTCCTGCGGCTGGTGCCGATTTCGTTTGAGCATCGGCGGGAGATTGCGACACATCGGAGATGACAGAAGTCGTGATCGCGCCGAGAGCAATGGCCGAAACGGCGATAGCGCGGGGAAGGCTTCTCATAGTGTGTCCTGCGTACTGGTTTGCGGGAACGCAGCTATGCCCCGTTAGCGTGCCCAGACGCAAGGGCGGGGTCAGTGGCGCTGGCTTGCGTTGCGCGCCAGTTGTCCCTTGAAATTCTCCAGCAGGCGGTCAGCCAAGGCTTCAGCATCATGTCGCGGGTTGTCTTGCTGCGTATCATCGTGAAAACCGGTGGACGGCTTGAACGAAAAGCTGCGAAGAACGCGGTCGATAGCTGCCTGCATGACATCACTCCCAGTAGCTATGGAAACCCGTCCCGGCGGGCAAGGTTCCGGTCAGTCGCGCGGGATGCGGTTGAGGTTCAGTGTCGCACCGCGGCACGCTGCCCAGTGGCTCTCCGGGCAAATACCGGCGCGATAACGCCGCTTCGTTGTGGCAAATTGCAGACAGCGGCGCGGCGAGCCTGTGAAACCACCAGTCTGCTCTATGTCTGGCTGTGTCGGGCGGCGATTTGGGCGTTTATCCCACAGTACCGTCACGCAATGCAGATTTTCGCAATTTGTTGATGCATAGCGCCGCTTCGCGCTGTAAACCGCTGCTGTGTTTCGGCCCGTCCGGCAACAGCCCGACCTGCGGCGGATACCCACCCAAACAACCTCTAAAGAGAAAGTGACAAGGCCTCGTTCATGAGCGGATTCAAATCACCCAGCTTCGCTGACCGTCAGAAGGCTGCCCAGGACGCGCGCAAGAACATTCTGGCCAAGTTCAAGGCAGCGCCAAGCGCGGATGATCCTGCCGTGCAGGCCCGCATCGCCGAACGCGCCGCCCAGGCCGCTGCCCGCGAAGAGAAGAAGGCCGCACGCGAAGCCGAAAAGCTCGCTGAAAAGGCCCGTGCAGCCGAAGAAGCCGCCGCCGAAGCTGCCCGGATCGCCCGCGAGCAGGAAGAGGCCGAAGCCGCTCGTATCGCCGCGGAAGCCGAGCAGAAGGCTGCCCGCGATGCGCGATATGCAGCTCGCAAGGCTCGCAAGAAGTAATATTTTACCTCAAGAGAATGGGCTGGCGCTTGGCGCTGGCCCATTCTCGTTCACCGTTGCTACGATCGCGCTTTCGCGTTCAGAGCCGATGCCACGCGGCTTACCGGCGGGCGGCCGATCACCTGACTGATGTGATTAGTGGCGGCCAGGAGCTTGTTCATATCGACGCCTGTGGTGATCCCCATGCCCTCGAGCATGTAGACCACGTCTTCAGTCCCGACATTGCCCGTGGCACCGGGCGCATAGGGGCAGCCGCCAAGGCCACCTGCAGCACTGTCGATGACACGGCACCCCTCTTCCAGGCCGGCATAGATATTGGCCAGCGCCTGGCCGTAGGTATCGTGGAAATGCATCGCCAGTTGAGCCACCGGGACGGTGCCCGACACCGCACGAAGCAACTCGCGCGCTTTGGTGGGCGTGCCGACACCGATGGTGTCGCCCAGCGACACCTCGTAGCAGCCGAGGTCAGACAGGGTTTTCGCCACGTCCACGACAGCCTTCGGCGCGACCTCGCCGTCATAGGGACAGCCGAGCACACAGGAAATGTAACCGCGCACACGGATGCCATCGGCCCTGGCGCGCTCGATCACGGGCTTGAAGCGCTCGATGGATTCCGCGACCGAGCAATTGATATTGGCGCGCGAAAAGCCTTCGGAAGCCGAGGCGAACACAGCGATCACCTTCGCACCAACCGCCTTCGCGCCGTCATAGCCCTTCTCATTGGGCACCAAGACATGGAATTCGCCCGGCAGATCGCTGACGCCGCGAAACACCTCGTCCGAGCCCTGCATCTTGGGAACCGCCTTGGGCGACACAAAGGAGCCGACCTCGATCGTATGTAGACCGGCTGCGAACAGACCTCTGGAAAACGCGATGCGATCCGCGACGCTGACCTGGGCCTTTTCGTTCTGCAGACCGTCACGCGGGCCGACTTCGATGATCCGAACCTGATCGCTCATGGCATTCCAATCTTCTGCATATTCCGGAGATCAGGCGCTCGGCTCGATCTCTGCAAGTTCGGCACCTTCGCCGACGACATCGCCAACATTGCATTTAATCTGCTTCAACACGCCCGCAAAGGGCGCCCGCAAGGTCTGCTCCATCTTCATGACTTCCAGCGTCAGGATGGCAGCGCCTTTTTCAAGCGTCGCGCCCTCTTCCGCCAGCAAGGCCACAACCGTGCCGGGCAGCGGCGCGACGATCTTGTCCTCGCCGGTTGTTTCCTCGTCGTCACCGCCGAATGGATCGACCCAATGTAGATCGAAGCGCCCGTTGCGGGTGCGCACATAAAGCTCGTGGCCTTCGACGAGGCCGGTGATACGCGAGCGGACGCCATCGAGCGTGAGATCGACGACGCCCTCGCCGATCGACGTTAATTCAAACGGCAGCTCGCGATCACCGACCGCGATGGACGATGCCCCGCCGCCATAGCGCAGTGTCACCGGCCATTCCTCCTGGCCGCGCTTGAACTTGAACAGGCGATTGCGTCGGCCGACCGGCATCCAGCCAGCTGTCTGCCATGGCGACCGCGCCCCGTTCCGCTCTACGGCCTGCTCGCTCGCGATGATCGCGGCAACGGCCGCCGACAGTTCGAGATCGCTGACACTGCCATCGCTTGTCGTCAGCGCGTTCAGCTCCCGTTCGATGAAACCAGTATTGATCTCATTGGCGCGGACGTCCGGATGCGTCACCAGTTTCGACAGGAAGGCCGTGTTGGTGACGATGCCGCGGATATCCGTCTCGTCGAGCGCACGGCCAAGTGCATCGATGGCCGTGGCACGCGTCGGCGCCCAGGTGATGATCTTGGCCAGCATGGCGTCGTAATTCGGCGACACCATATCGCCAGCACGATAGCCGGCGTCGATGCGCAAACCGCCGATGTCTGATGCCATCCGCCAGGCGGTGATGCGGCCGACTGACGGCATGAAATTCTTGTCGGGATTTTCGGCATAGACACGCGCCTCGATGGCGTGGCCGTTCAGCTTGATCTGGTCCTGGGTCAGCGGCAGTGCTTCGCCAAAGGCAACGCGGAGCTGCCATTCGACCAGATCGACACCCGTGATCAGTTCGGTCACGGGATGTTCGACCTGCAGGCGCGTATTCATCTCGATGAAGAAGACGTCCTTGCCGTCGGAAACGAATTCGATCGTGCCGGCGCCGACATAGCTTACAGCACTTGCGGCCTTGCGTGCGGCGGCGCAGACGGCTTCGCGCTGCGTTTCGTTCAATGTCGGCGACGGCGCTTCCTCGATCACCTTCTGGTGTCGGCGCTGCAGGGTGCATTCGCGCTCGAACAAAGAGAGCAGATTGCCATGGCTGTCGCCGATCACCTGCACTTCGATGTGGCGGGGATTGTCGACATATTTCTCGATCAGCATGCGGTCGTCGCCGAACGCGGCCTTGGCTTCGCGCTTGGCACTGACGATGGCGGGTGCAAGTTCGTCGGCCGCGCGCACGACGCGCATGCCGCGGCCGCCGCCGCCGGCCGATGCTTTCACGAGAACCGGAAAGCCGATCTTGTTGGCGGCAGTGGACAGCGTGGCGTCATCCTGCGCATCGCCGTGATAGCCGGGCACCAGCGGCACACCCGCTTTCTCCATCAGCGCCTTGGAGCCGGATTTCGAGCCCATGGCGGTAATCATCTCGGCGGTCGGGCCGACAAAGATCAGTCCGGCATCGGCGCAGGCCTGCGCGAATTCAGCGCTTTCCGAGAGAAAGCCATAACCGGGGTGGATCGCTTCCGCGCCGCTGCTTTTCGCAGCCGCCAGAATACGTCCGATATTGAGGTAGCTGTCCGCCGCACGCGCCGGGCCGATGAGAACGGCTTCGTCAGCCTCGGCGACGTGCAGCGCGTTGGCGTCGGCTTCGGAATAAACAGCGACGGTACGCAGCCCCATGGCACGCGCCGTGCGGATCACACGGCAGGCGATCTCGCCGCGATTGGCGATCAGGAGCGTGCGGAAACGGCGATAGATGGCTTTGGTCATCGCTTTCGCCTCACATCCGGAACAGGCCAAAACGCGTCGGCTCGACCGGCGCGTTGGCGGAGGCAGACAGGCCGAGGCCGAGCACGAGACGCGTATCGGCGGGATCGATCACGCCGTCGTCCCACAGCCGCGCCGTCGCATGATACGGGCTGCCCTGCGTCTCGAACTGGTCGCGGGTTGGCTTGCGGAACGCCTCTTCTTCCTCGGTGGACCAGGTGCCGCCCTTGGCCTCGATATTGTCGCGGCGGAGTTGGCTCAGAACCATCGCCGCCTGCTCGCCACCCATCACCGAGATGCGGGCATTGGGCCACATCCACAGGAAGCGCGGTGAATAGGCGCGGCCACACATGCCGTAATTGCCGGCGCCATAGGAGCCGCCGACCACGACGGTGAATTTCGGCACATTGGCGGTGGCGACAGCAGTCACCAGCTTGGCGCCATCGCGTGCGATGCCACCGGCCTCGTATTTCTTGCCGACCATGAATCCGGTGATGTTCTGCAGGAATACGAGCGGAATGTTGCGCTGGCAGCAAAGCTCGATGAAATGCGCGCCCTTGAGCGAGCTCTCGCTGAACAGGATGCCGTTATTCGCGATGATACCAACCGGGAATCCCCAGATATGCGCGAAGCCGGTGATCAGCGTGGTGCCATAGAGCTTCTTGAACTCGTCGAATTCCGAACCATCGACGATGCGCGCGATGATATCGTGCATGTCGAACGGTTTTCGCGCGTCCGCAGGAATGACACCGTAGAGTTCATCGGCTGCATAAAGCGGATCGCGTGCAGGACTTAAATTCCAGGCTGCGCGCTGCGTCGGCTTGAATGTCGCTACGATCTTCCGCGCAAGCCCGATCGCGTGGGCATCGTTCTGCGCATAGTGATCGGTGACCCCGGACTGGCGCGAATGCACGTCCGCACCGCCGAGTTCTTCGGCCGACACCACCTCGCCTGTCGCAGCCTTCACCAGCGGCGGGCCACCAAGGAAGATCGTGCCCTGATTGCGTACGATGATGCTCTCGTCGGACATTGCCGGCACATAGGCGCCACCGGCGGTGCACGATCCCATCACCACGGCGATCTGCGGAATGCCCTGCGCCGACATCTGCGCCTGATTGTAGAAGATGCGGCCGAAATGGCGTTCGTCGGGAAACAGGTCGTCCTGCAGCGGCAGGAACGCGCCGCCGGAATCGACCATGTAGATGCAGGGAAGATTGTTCTGCCGCGCAATGTCCTGCGCGCGCAGATGCTTCTTCACCGTCATCGGATAATAGGTGCCGCCCTTGATGGTCGCATCATTGGCGATGATCATGCATTCGCGGCCGGATACGCGGCCGATGCCGGTGATGATGCTGGCCGAATGCACGTCGCCGCCATAAAGGCCGTTGGCAGCAAGCGGCGACAATTCAAGAAAAGCGGTGCCGGGATCGATCAGCAGATCGACGCGCTCGCGGGCCAGCATCTTGCCGCGTGCAGTGTGCTTGGCGCGGGCGGCCTCGCCGCCGCCGCCGGCTACGGCCCCGAGCTTGTCTTTCAGCTCGGCGACCTGCGCCTGCATCTTTTCGATGTTTTGTTTAAACTCAGCCGAATTGGTATCGAGCGTTGAGCGAAGGGCCATCGGCTCCCGTTTCCTGCAAATCCGTTTCTTGTTTTGCCCGGCCCTCTGGACGGGGCACGGGATCGTCTCATTGCGCGGCAGACCCGCGCAACCCTAACTTTGGACGCGATAGCCGGGGATCGCCGGGCCGGTCAGTGCGACCATGGCTCCTGGCGGCCGAAGGCGAAATTGTCGGAATAGGCGACCTTGCGCTCGATGCGGCCCTTGGGCTCGATCACCTGATAGGCGATGCCCTCGCGCTCGCAATAGGCGACCGCGTCTTCCTTGGTGTCGAAATGCAGCGACAGCTGCTGCTTCATGTCGGAGGAGGAGGTCCAGCCCATCAGGGGCTCGATCACCCGCGCCTGCTCCGGCTCGTAATCGAGCTGCCAATCACGGGTCTTGGCCATGCCGGACTGCATGGCATTTTTGGCGGCCTTGAAGATACGTGCGGTCATGGGATCGGCGGGCCTTCTAAGTTTCGCTTCGAAGATGCGACACTGCGACAATTTGGTGAAAACGGCGGGGCTGGTATATCCAGTTTCCACGAAGATCTACCCGCGATTCCGTCGTTAGGCGGCTTCGGAAGGTGTATATTCTGTCCCCGGCGCCGTGACAATCGGGGCCGGAAACAGGCTATCCTGATCCGCGTTCTGTGTTCCGAACTGCTCCTCCCATCCGGCTTTTGAAGCGGTCTCCATGGAAATCCACGCCACACTCCCCCCCAAAGGCCGAGACCTGCGGCTGGACCTGTTCCGTGGCATCGCCAATTGGGCGATCTATCTCGATCACATCCCGGACAATGTGGTGAACTGGGTCACGACCCGCAACTACGGCTTCTCGGACGCCGCCGACCTGTTCGTCTTCATCTCCGGCTACACGGCCTCGTTCGTCTACGCCAAGATGATGCTGGAGCGCGGCTTCATCGTCGGCGCCACACGCCTCACCAAGCGCGTCTGGCAGCTCTATGTCGCCCACGTCATCTTGTTCGTGATCTATATCGCCGCCATCGGCTGGGTGGCGCAGCGCTATAACGACCCCGACATCATCAACGAGTTCAATGTCGCGGGGCTCGTCGACAACCCGATCCAGACCCTGACCAACGGCCTGCTGCTCAAGTTCAAGCCGCTCAATCTCGACGTGCTGCCGCTCTATATCGTGCTGATGGGCTTCTTCCCGCCGGTGCTGTGGATGATGCTGCGCAAGCCGGATCTCACCATGCTGGCCTCGCTGGCGCTGTATTTCGCCGCCCGCCAGTTTGGCTGGAACCTGCCCGCCTATCCCTATGGCACCTGGTACTTCAACCCGTTCACCTGGCAGCTGCTCTTCGTGTTCGGCGCATGGTTTGCGCTTGGCGGCGCACTGGAATCACGCTCGGTGATCCGCTCGAAAGTGCTGCTGTATTTCGGCATCGCCTATCTGCTGTTCGCACTCGTCATGACCATGGCCGGCCGTTTCCCGGACTACGGCCACATGATCATGCCGAACTGGCTGTATGAGGCCTTCAATCCGAACGACAAGACCAATCTCGCGCCCTATCGCGTGCTGCATTTCGTGATCATCGCCTTCTTCGTCACGCGCTTCGTGCCGAAGGAGTGGAAGGGGCTGGAATGGACGGTTTTCAAGCCACTGATCAAATGCGGCCAGCAGTCGCTCGCCGTATTCTGCGTCGGCGTGTTCCTGTCTTTCGTCGGTCACTTCCAGCTGATGATGTCGTCGGGCTCGTTCCTGGCGCAGGTCTTCGTCAGCGCCGCCGGCATCACGATCATGACGCTGGTCGCCTATTACATCTCGTGGTCGAAGAAGCAGGACAAGCCACTGCCGAAGCCGGTAGCTGCCGAGGCTGCAAAATCAGCGGACGGGCCGCCCAAGAAGGCCGCGGAATAACGGGAACTGCCCCAAAGACGGGCCTGGATGTTCCGGCGATATTTGAGGCTGATGGTCGGGGCACAAAGATTCGAACTTTGGACCTGCGGTACCCAAAACCGCCGCGCTACCAGGCTGCGCTATACCCCGACATGACGGTCTCGATACACGCTTACGGGCGGGACAGCAAGGCTTCCCCGTAAGCTTATTTGCCTATCGGCGCTTCTTGAACAACGGATGCACCACCTGGTCACCGGGGGCGATGCCATATTTGCGCGCGGTGCCGGCAATGACTTCGAGCACGGCTTTCGCCGGCCCGCCCGATGAAATGATCTTGGTCGACTCGGTTTCGGTATTCTCGGCAATCCTGGTGACACGACCGTCGCCGCCGATGAAGATCATGTCGAGCGAGATATAGGTGTTCTTCATCCACATGGAGATGGTCTGCTCGGGGGTGAAGTCGAACAGCATGCCCTGACCATCGGGCAGCTCCTTGCGATACATCAGGCCCTTGGCACGCTCTTCATCAGTGGTCGCCATCTCGACGGAGAACATCCGTACGCCAGACTTGGTCGCGATCTCCAGCGGCTGAAACTCAGCGGCGCCTGCCATCCGAGGCGCCAGAGCAAATCCGAGCAGCAGCGTCAGCAGCAGACGCGCGAACAGCGCGCCACGAAGCGAGGGCGGTAAAGCAAAATGAACGAAGCCAGTCATCGGTGGGATTCCAGGAACAACCCGGGCGACATGCCGGGCGCGCGAACCCTACCCTGCACTGGCCACCATATGCCAGTGCGATGCGCCGCACAGGCGCGTGAAGACAGTCATGACTTCATAGCAAACAAGGCCCGAACGGGCCTCGTGCATGTCAGGGATTTTAGGCGGTCGTTAGTGCGACACGAAGCCGGCTGCGCCGCCTTCTGGCTGGATCTCGGCAGCCATCATGCCCTTCGAGCCGGGCCCGAAACGGACCAGCACATATTGGCCGGGACGCAGCTCGGTCATGCCGTAGCGGCGCAACGTCTCCATATGCACGAAGATGTCCGGCGTGCCCTCGCCACAGCTCAGGAACCCGAAACCGCGCAGGCGATTGAACCATTTGACCTGCGCACGCTCGAGACCGCTGGTCGCAGTGACCGTCACATGGGTGCGCGGCGGCAGCATCTGGGCCGGATGGATTGCCGTTGATTCGTCCATCGAGACGACGCGGAAAGCCTGATAGCCCTTGGAACGCTGCACGCATTCGACGACGATGCGGGCGCCCTCGTAAGCGGTCTGGAAGCCGTCGCGGCGCAACACGGTCACATGCAGCAGCACATCGGTCGAGCCATCGTCGGGAATGATGAAGCCATAGCCCTTGGACGCATCGAACCACTTGATGACGCCGCGGATCTCGACGAGATCGACTGTGGCGCCCTCGCCCGCAAACGGATCGACGGAAGAACGCTGTGCGTTGCCGGGATTTTCTCCCGACGTTGCTGCACCAGGCATCAGCCCGCGCTTCGACTCAAATGCATCCGACCCCATGGCCCCGGATCCCACTATCAATTGCGCTGCCAGCCCGAGGTCAGCGCTATCTCACATGCCTCATCGAAACAAACTCTCGACGCTGCGGTGCGAATCTCTTGCGATTCGAAGATAACACTGCCGACTGCTCAGCAAAGACAAAAAACGAACACAGTGCGAGCTATGAACAGCTTGCGGCCCGAAGAATCAGCCTCGCATCAGTTTCGAACGAATGGGCTGAGCGTTTCGCCGATATCGTGACGAATGACAAGGTCGGCATGCTCGTCATGCTCAGTTGCTTCGTTGTTGATGATCACGAGCCTGGCACCCGCCTGTTTCGCCATCAGCGGGAATCCTGCGGCGGGCCAAACGACAAGTGATGATCCGATTGCGATGAAGAGATCGCAATGCTGCGACAATTCGGCAGCGCGACGCATCTCCGCTTCGGGCATCGCTTGACCGAACGAAATCGTCGCAGTCTTCACCGGCGCGCCGCATGCGCTGCAGTCAGGCGCAGATCCGTCAGTATCGAAGCGTGTCCTCACCCACTGCAGTTCATATCGCGCTTCGCAGCCGATACAGCGTGCGTAAGTCGTATTGCCGTGCAGTTCGATCACATCATCCGCTGCAAAGCCCGAGGCCTGGTGCAGGTTGTCGATGTTCTGCGTGATAATCGCAGGAATCTTTCCAGCCTTGTAAAGCGCGGCCAGCGCGAGATGGCCGCGTCCCGGTCGGGCTGCGGCGAAGATTTCTTCCATCGCGAATCTGCGTCGCCATGATTCGTCGCGCGCATCCTGATCGGCCACGAACTCATCGAATGGAATCGGCCTGTTGCGGGTCCACAATCCTCCCGGCGAGCGGAAGTCGGGAATGCCCGTTTCGGTCGAGATGCCCGCGCCTGTGAACGGCACGATGACGCGTGACTCGGCAATGAGTTCGCCCAGTCTCTCAACGCCGCTACGAAGATCTGCTGCAATCATGTCTCGGTGTCGTCCGGATAGGAATGTCGGGCCGACAATGCCGCAGATGGCCATTCGGTACCACCGGCGTACTGCATGATAGATACGCGCTACTCGTCCTTGCCGCGCCGATGCGCCGCTGTTCTGCGGCTCGGTTTCTCGATCAGGAAATCTTCGCGCTTGCTTCCGGCTTCGATTTCCCGCGCCAGCCATCCGGCAACGCCGCCCCTGCCCGTCCACGTCTCGCCTGTCGTGGGATGGCGATATTTGGGAGCGATCTTGACGCCGCGCGTCGGACCACCCTTGCCGTTCACGTTGCTGATTTGCGCGAGCTGCGCCTGCAGCTCGGCGCGATGCGCCTGCAATTGTTTGTCGATATCATCCCGCAGCGACAGCAGTTCGGGGACGGACAATGTCTTCAGATCGGGCGTCTGCATTACGCACTCCAGAACAATACGGGCATGCTCCTCTTGGTGACGCACAAAACGCGCGCCTGGGCATGTGCATTTAAAACAATTGAATCAAATCGAGGCGGTGCCGGAGCACCACCAAGTAATCGGTGACCGAAAGTCGCAACGACTCTCGTCCATCACAAATCCTGCAGCGCGAACGGCGTCAAGCCGCGCGCGACACATCCGTCGGCAGTAATTCTGTTTTGGAGTCGTCCTTCTTCGCCTTCGCGACCGGCGTGGCCTGGGATTTCTTGGTGGCCTTGCCGTATTGCGCCAGCTTTTCGAGTTCCGCCTCGAGCTCCGCCTGACGCGCAGCAACTTTCTCGGCGAGCTTGTCGGTTGCACGATCGCGCAATGCGGCGAGCTCTTCGATGCTCAACGAGTCCAGATCGAACTTGGTCATGGCATTCTCCCGTGTCCTTCCGGACTATCGACATCGTTAATGCGCCGCAAGCACGGACAAGGCGTCATCCACGGCAATGGCTGGCATCCCGGTAAGGTTGACGACAGATCGAAGCTGTCGCGATGATCGATACCGGGTAGGGAACGTGTCATGGCATCTTGGAAAGAAGAGCGTGACCGGTTGGTGGCACAGACGCTGGCATTCGTTCAGCAGGTCGCGGCGGCACATCCGGCAGCAGCAACTAAACTCGGACTGGGGTCCGCGACGGCTCCGGCTGGCAGCGAAGCCAGTCTCGTGCCCTCGATCGCCCACCCGGACGATGTGATAACGGCGACGCCTGGTGGACAGGCAGCACAGGTCGCGGCACCAGCCCAGTCCATCGAGCCCCTATCGATGCCGACGAACATTCTCGCCGACCTGCCCGATCGGCCGACCCAATATTCCAAGATCTCCGAACGCTCCGACATCTCGCAACGCGTTGCCGCCTTCAAGGCGCGGCAAGTGACACTCAATCGCGAGCGCCAAGCCTATTATGACAGCGTGCAGGCGCGCATCCGCTCATCACTCGGGAACGATACCAGCGCAGACAGGTTGTGACAGCAGAGCAGCTTCCCCGATGCTCTATCCCTGAAAGCCTCGCCACTCCCCCGGCGGGGCTTTCTCCGTATGGCCAAGGCTTTTATGGCACACGCTTTAAAGGGCTGATCCGCTGAGGGCTAATCCGCGGCGCCTATCGACCGAGATGGCGCCGCACCGCTGCGACCGACGGACCTACGGCTTCGATGGCGGCGTCGAGATTGTCGGCGGAAATGCCAAACCGGTACGCCCAGTAATTTCGCTGGGTATCGTCACTGCTGTCGATGGTTGCAGGCGGCCGTGCACTACGCGCGGTTTCCGACGCCAGAACCGTTGAGACTGGGGCAAGACGGATCATGGCGAGAGGCTATCACGTGCCCCTCACCTGCCAACCGCCCCTTGGACGCAGCCCTAACGAAGAATTAACGGCAGCATCCAACTTGCCAGCACCATTCGGGAGCCGGCTCGGCTGCGCGCAGTCCTCTCAGAGGACGCTTATTGGATGGCAGCGCCCAGCGACGCCTGCGTCTCGCCGATGGCAACGCAGGTCTTCTTGCGCCGGAGGCCCCGGATCGAACCGGTCACCTTCAGCACTTTCCCCGCCGAGCACGAACCGTCGTAAACCAGCGCACTCTCATACGGAGCCAGAACCAGAGGTTCCGATGTCCGGATGGATTGCGCAGCCGCCGGCGTGACACCGGTCAAAACTAGGAGCCCAAAAATCGTCGATACGCGAAAACGCATGGTCGTCCCCAAAACCCAGCAGCACCCGATACCAGTCCAAGGGTTAAAGGTTTCACACCCTGTGATTGTTTTTCATCGGCCATCCCCTGCCGTTGATCCCAATCATGATACTGGTTTCGGCGAAACACAAAGCAAATCTTGCGCCGTTGCCGGGGTAATTTGCACCTATAGCGTGACCTGCGTGTGACCACACTCTTTGCAGGCAAATTCGACCCGTGAGACGCCCTTGGGGGCGGATACTTTGTTCGGGGCGCCACATTTTCCGCAGTTGGACAGAATCCGTGTGTCCCCCTGCTTCACCACGACCGTTTTGCGCTCCAACGACTCGCGGATCAGCCGTTCGGCTTCCTCACGCATGGCCTGCTTGCTCATATGCCCTCCCGATCGACACGCCACATGGCCTGTCCGCCACAGCGATCTATAGCTGAGTGCAGTGACGCTTCCTAAACCCTAAAGCACCGATTTATTCGATCTCAGGGGAACGTTTACGGAAATTCGGCGTTTGGTGCACCTGAACGTCAGTCAGCGACCAAACGTCGCTGAAATGGCGCCACATTCGAAAAATAGACGTGCAGGCCGCCGGTTTGGCGGGACGACAACAAAAGAAAGAAGAAAATGGCAGATAAAACGGCATCATCGGCGCGCGCCGACATCGAGCAGCGCGTTTTGCAGTTCCGCGAGAAGCAGGCGAAGCTCCAGCGTGAACGCGAAGGTTTTTACGACACGGTGATCGAAAAAGTCCGCGCGACGGAATGGAATGAATTCGTCACGCCGCACCCGTCACGGAAGGCAGCAAGTCGCTGAAGACGCCTCACGACATCAGGGAAAAGCCCGGAGCGATCGCTCCGGGCTTTTTTGTTGAATGGCCGGATATCCGGCTTAATGCGACTGCCTACCAGTAACCGTAACTGCGGTAATAGCGCGGGCCGCCGTAACCATAGCCGCCGTAATAGGCGGGACGATAGCGCGGTCCATAATAGCCGTAATAGCGCGGGCCGCCGTAGTATCGGGGACCGCCGTAATAACGCGGACCGTAATACGGCCCATAGGCTCCTGCAGCACCGGCTGCAAGCGCTCCTGCGGCAAGACCAAAACCGATCGCCGGCCCTGGGCCCCATCCATGTCGCCACCCATGGGCTTCTGCCGGGGCGCTGACGGCCGTGGCCCCGAGCGCTGCGATGGATGCGAGAATAACTGCTGCCTTTTTCATGAGATGCTCTCCGTGTTCCTGCGCCGATAACGCGCATGCTTTTTGTTGGTTTCCGCGGCGATTCAGGTTCAAAGCGCACATTCCCGCGATTGCATGGTGAGCGCGCTGCATCGCGGTTAATTCACCGTTCACCATAGACGGCCGCCGATCGGAACGGCCCATAGCGCTGACGCTTTCCATTCTCACGATGACGACATGGTTGACGACCACGCACCGCCCTCGCCGCGCATGGTCGAACAGTGGAGTAACGCCGATGATGGAACAGATCGCCAAGATCGACATGGCACTGGATGAACTCCTGGTGGACCTCGGCGGAATGGTGTTGCGGCTGTCACATCCACATGTGACCCGCACGCATGAAGAGCGTGCGGCACTCGCACGCTCCGTCAATCAGTTCTCGACCTGCGCGGCACGCTCGCGCGACCCCCGCGTCTTGCAGCTTGACGAGGATCTGAAGGCGACGCTGAAGCCGCGCCTTCGTCTTGTTGCGAGCCGCTGAGCCGCAGCCTGATCCTGGAACGTTTCAGCGCGGGGCATGTTGGACACGTGATCCAATATGGAGATGAGCCATGGCACTCGAAGCAAGCGAGCAAGGCAATCTGATCGGCAGCGATAAGGTCGAAGGGACGTCCGTGTTCGGCGCGGATGACCAGAAGATCGGCGCGATCGAGCGGGTGATGATCGACAAGAAGAGCGGCCGGGTTTCGTATGCCGTCCTGTCATTTGGCGGCTTCCTGGGCATCGGCGACGATCATTATCCCCTGCCCTGGCAGTCGCTGAAATATGACACCGATCTTGGCGGTTACCGCACCGGCGTCACGCAGCAACAGCTGCAAAACGCGCCGAAATATGGAGAAGCCGGCGACTGGAACTGGGCTGACACCGCGCGGGCGCGATCGATTAACGACTATTACGGCGTGCCGCTCGGTATGTGACCGAGAACCATTGCCGACATTTGAGCAGCGCCACGTGGCGCTGCTTTTGTTTTGAAAACACCTTTCTTCATTAACTTTCCATCAAGCGTGAATCTCGGCGCCACTGAACCAGTCAGGCGATGTCGCATTGGTCGCTCATGACCTCACGCGCCCTTATTGTACCAACGATTGTCGTGCAGCCGAACCCGCCGCCCTATGGAGCGTTGCGCATGAGCAAAGGCGCCTGGGATCAGTTACAGGCCCGCAAAGCCTATCAGGACACATCGTCCGACCGCACCATCCCGCCTCAACGGCAGTCCGCACTCGATCTGAAAATTTGAGCCGTTTCGCGAGGCGTCAGGAACCCACATTGGGGTTGCCGCGTTCTCGCCCCATGGGACCACGTGAAGAAGACAACAGCTTGTTGCTGCTCAGTGCGGTGACGCTGATCTGCGGATTGATCGCATTCCTGCCAGGACTGCTCGAACCGACGCCGGCCTTGGCCAATCCACGACCCGAGCCTGTCGCGCGCACAGCTCCGGTCGCATCCAATGCCGTGATCCCTGCGCGGGTGATCGTTCCCTTCACGCCCAACACCACGCCAGGTGAACGCTGAGCAAGCCTTGTCAGTTCGCGGTGACGGGTTGCCCGGCGGTGCGCACCAGCTTGTCCGCCTTTACCAGCACATGGTCAGTCTGCGGCTGCGGGCGCGCGAAAAAACTCACAACGATGAAGACTGAACAAAACAGAAATCCAACCAGCATCACGCGCCGGTGGGTCGGCTTGTCGGCATTGTGAAACGAAGCTGACATGGGTTGATCCTCGCCTAGGATCATCCATACCCGACAGCTTTTTGCGCGCAACTACACTTCAGTTTTAACCTAAACTATAGCAGCTTTGCGCTGCCTGGTATTTTACCGAAGAGATTTGCAATCCTTAACTCCGGCGGGGGTAGTGGCGGCGAAAACGCGCGACGGAAAATGTTAGCGACGCATCCGGCGCGACCGCCTGTCTACTTGTTCTCGAAATTGTCCTGGGAGATCGGCGGCGCCTTGGTCTGCTGTGCGTATTTTTCGGCCAGATCAAAAATCTCGCGACGGCGTTCCGGCTCATTGATGCTGAGGTAAGCGACAACCATTTTTAACGCCTCCTCGTCCGAGGCCCTTCCAAATCGCCACACGACGATCACTCCCAAGTTGTGCAGGAAAGCGTCGGAACCTTCTCCTGTACATCAAATTGAATAAAATCGATCAGTCACTGATAAGACGACTATCGGGTAAATCGTTCCGGAGTCCAGCATGATCAACGGACCAGCGATGTCCGAAATCTGCCGCAAGCTTGCCGAGGCGGCGGCCTCAAGTCACCATGACATTCTAGCGCAAATACTCCGCATGGCCGCGCTCGAGGCCGCAGAAACCGGCGCGCGGTATGCTGGTCCGGCGTCCAATATTCGCGAACAGCTCGTCGGTACCTGGGATTGGGATCTCCTCAGTAACCGCGTCTACGCCGACGGCCCGGCAGCACGGCTGTTCAACATCAGTGAGGAGCAAGGCGCGCTCGGCTCGCCGATCGAAAAATGGCTCGCCGCCGTTCACCCCGACGACGCGCATGCGCTGACCACCGAAATCGCGCGCGTGATGAAAACCGGCGACGTCTTCTCGATGGAATACCGCATCATCGCAGACGATCGCGTGCACTGGGTCTATGCGCGCGGCCGCTGCACCTTCGACGACCGGGGCTATCCCGTGCGCTTTCCCGGCGCCTTCGTCGATATCACCTCCGAGAAGGTCGACGACAGCATGTTCAGCATCGCGCCTCAATAGCGCGCACCGCGTGCGGCGCATGCGCGAGACTGGAACGCCTCGCAACCTCGCTTGTTGTCCCGCCATGAACAGGAAATTCTACAGCGTCGTCGTGGTGCGCTCCGTCGAGGAATCGACCGAAGTCGTTGTCGAGGCTGCGAGCGAAGATCAGGCCCATCGGGCGGCGCTGTCACATCTTGCCGCGAAGGGCGACGAATATGCCTGGCATAGTCCGCGCAAGGATCTCACTGTCTGGCACAAGCGCGAGATCGACACGCCCGCGATTGTCGATGTGACCGCCTAAACCCTGCCTCTCCCACCGGTTCGATTTAGCTGCTATGGGATCGGCCCGCAGTCTTGCGGCTCACATCTGCCCTTCATGGAGATCGTCCCATGCGCTTCCTGCACACCATGCTTCGCGTCCGCAATCTCGACGTCGCCCTCAAATTCTACGCCGATGCGCTGGGCCTCAAGGAAGTCCGCCGCGTCGATAATGACAAGGCCAAATTCACGCTGGTCTTCCTGGCCGCCGACGAGGACATTCCAGCACTCGCCGGCCAGACCGGCCGCGGCGCGCCACTGGTCGAACTCACTTACAACTGGGACGAAGAGACATATGGCGAGGATCGCTATTTCGGCCATCTCGCCTACGAGGTCGATGACATCTACGCCACTTGCGATCGTCTGATGAAGCTTGGCATCACCATCAATCGCCCGCCCCGCGACGGCCAGATGGCCTTCGTCCGCTCCCCCGATCTGCACTCGATCGAGATCTTGCAAAAGGGCGATGCACTGGCTCCGCAGGAGCCGTGGACATCGATGCCGAATACCGGACACTGGTGATGGAATAGCTCAGCTACGTTGGAACTCGACGTCATCAGTCACGTTGTGAATGCGACATCGATTTAAACGGAGGCTGAGATTATGGGACGCGGACTTTTGCTCTGGATGCTGGGCGTGCCAATTCCGGTGATCATCTTGCTCTGGCTGTTCTTCGGACGCTAAGGCAAGACACCGAGCGACCAACGGGCTTCGCATGTGCGAGGCCCGTTTTGCGTTTGAGATGCTGCTTTTTCATGTCAGCCGTGAGAAGTTCGCCGTTGTTGGCAGGTGATCGTGCCGGCTACATCGCAGCGCGCGAACACAAGGACATCCGGCCGTGATCAACACCTCCTCCCCGCCATTGCAGCTCTGGGGCCGTGCAAATTCGGTCAATGTGCAAAAGGTGCTGTGGTGTTTCCACGAACTCGACCTCGCATTCGAGAGGATCGATGCGGGCATGCAGTATGGCCGCAACAGCGAGGCCGACTATCTCGCGATGAATCCCAACGGCCGCGTCCCGACGCTCCAGCATGGCGACTTCACGCTCTGGGAATCGAACGCCATCGTCCGCTATCTCGCGCTGACCTTCGACACCAATGCGAGGCTCTATCCGGCGGCGCCAAAAATCCGTGCCGGTATCGAGCGCTGGCTCGACTGGGTGCTCAGCACGCTGCAACCGGCCGAACGCCCGCTGTTCTGGGGACTGGTGCGCACGCCGCCCGCCCAGCGCGACATGGCGGCGCTGCACAAGGCTGCGGATGACAACGGCAGGCTATGGGCGATGATCGACACCCAGCTTGTCGGGCATGACTATCTTGAGGGCGACACGTTCAGCCTCGCCGATCTCGTGATCGGTTGCTATGCGCGACGCTGGTTCGGCGTCGAAGGTGTTGCGCGTCCCGACCTCGCCCATCTCCGGCGCTGGTACGATACAATCTCGCAACGGCCAGGCTTTGTCGCCTATGTCTCACCACCGCTAAGCTGACGCCTTACTGGATCGCCTTTTCGACCAGCAGAATCGCCACGATGGCGACGAGCGTGATCGCCACCACCATCAGGCGCGTGGTCCATCCCATGCTGCGGCCGATCCACCATAACAGCGCGCAGCTCATCAATACGGGGACGATGATTTCGGGGCGCATGGGATCAGCCCAGAAAGCGAACGCCGAGCGTCTTGCCGCGTCGCCAGACCACTTCGCAATTCCGGCCGGTGCGGGCATCGCGCGAAAAGGCCAGCCGCATCTTGTTGCCGATGGATGTGGGATCCTCCACCACCAGCTTGGCGCCGCTGGTCGACAAATCCTGCACATTGCAGGGGCGCGCGGCAAAGCCGCCGTCCAGAGTGATCCAGCCGGCCTGATGCACCGACCGCCGCACATCGCGCTTTTTCGTAACTGCCATAATGGTCTCCACGCCCCCGCCGGACCATAGAACGGCAGGCTTGATGAAGCGTTGCGATCGACCTTCAACTTGGCCGGTATGGACATGGTCGGGGCCGATATCCCCAGCCCCCCGCGAAGTTGAAAATTGCCGCTTCAGATGACTTGCCGACCCCGCCAAAGGACACTATACGTTCGCCCACTGACGCCGGGCTGATTTGTTTCCGGTCGGCGCGGAACCTCGCAGACCATCGTAACGCACTGATGTTGCTGTCGTTTTACTAACCGTGCGAAATGCCGGTCGCCTGATCCTATTACGGATATTGGCCGAACCGACGTTTTTGCTCCCTTCGTCTATCGGTTAGGACGCCACCCTTTCACGGTGGAGAGAGCGGTTCGATTCCGCTAGGGAGCGCCATTCGGTACACATCTGCAAACACCCCTCGCAACGCTCATACGGCTGCTCGCCTCATATCGGCGTGATTGCGGGAGAGTTTGGTGCGCTCGCAGGTTGGGTGCAGTGCGGTTCGTCGTCTGCCCAGTTCGTCCTCCAGGGCCTTCGTGGCCCACTACTTGCTTAACCGATATGCATGTGTCGGGGGGTGCCTTGTGCGAAAAGCCGGTAAGAGTGACGTCTGGTCCGCGACGGATCAATGCAAATGGCTCATTGCGCTCGAAGGCTTAGGTGCTGAAGAGCAAGATAAGATTCGCCGGCGCATGACCGAACGCAAATATGGGCGACGCACGAATATCTTTTGCCACGGCGACCCGGCGGATGGTCTATACGTCGTGGATTCCGGTCGAATCCGGATGTTTCAATCGAACGCCGACGGCGAGGAATTTACCATCGCCATCTGGTCGGCCGGTTACAATGTCGGCCTCATCAGTTCGCTGCTTAATCAGGGCCGCGTCTGCTCGCTGGAAAGCGTGGAGGAGACCTCGCTGCTTGTGTTGCCACGCGCAGCCCTGCTCGAACTGATGCGCGAGATTCCGATATTTGCCGTCAATATTGCCAAGCTCGTCGCGTCGCTTTCCAGTGAATCGCTCGCATTGTGGAGCCCGCTGGCGCTCGATTCCGCGGCAGAGCGGCTTTGCAAGTTCATGTACCGCGTGGCCGAACCATACGATTTCGGAGATATCGAGGGCAATCCAATCGTCGTGCGCGGACTGAATCAGGACGACCTCGCGACCATGGTCGGGGTCACACGCACCTGGGTCACATTGATGCTCTCAACCTTCGAGGCCAATGGTCTCATCTGGCGGCGCCGGCACGAGATCGGCATTTACGACATGGATATGCTGAAGCGCTTTTGCGCCACACATCACAAAAAGACTGCCAAATCGCGACGCTGCCGGATGACAGGCTTCGAGCCGAAGCAGAATATCTCCATCCCGTCTTCGGCTCCTGCCCTCCGCGGCGCATGACTCACAGGACTTGATCAAGCCACGAAGGTGATCGTGGCCCGCGCTAGACGTAGACCGACGCCTTTACGTAAGTCCGCACTTCCTGCTCATTGAAGTTGAGCTCTTCGATCCTTGGCCGCAAATGATCCATCGCCTTGTCGAGGTCATCCAGCATGCGCAAAGTCTTGAACGGCTCGTCATATTCGAGGCCCATCGACTGGGCAAGAATCCCGAGATAGTGCTGGACCTCGACATCATAGGTCAGCTGATGCTTGCAATTCTGCCGATAGCATCCGTGATATGGCACGATGATGTCGGTCGCCCCCAGCGACTTGGCCTCAAGGAACATTGCCTGGGTGACATCGGGCTGCACCGTTCCCAATTGCACGACGCAATGCCCGCCAAGACCGACTGATCGCGGCGCGTCTAGAATCTCCAGACCCGGCACGGCCGCCAAAAGCGCCTTCATATTCATGCCGTCCCTTTGGCGTGCTTCACCTTCGGGATGATAGTGCAGCGTCACCCGTCGCTCCACGCGATGCTTGAGCAATGGCTTCAGCTTCTCGATATTGGCTCCGAAGATTTCCAGGATGTTGGTATGATTGAAAGTGTGCTGAGCCGATTTGTGCCGGGCAAAGCTCGCGTCGCAATCCGGGCACGTCGATATGACCGTCACCGGCTTGACCTTGCGGAAATTGCTCATGGACAGCGTGGCGATCTGCTTTTCGTAGTCGTTCTCGCCCATGTGCCATTGGAACGAGCCGCAACAGTTTTCCGGGCCGCCAATGGTGGTGAAATCGATATCCAGCGCCTGCAAAATCTTCTGCGCCAGCACAGGAATGTGCGACACGGTCAGAGTCTGGCACGATACATGGAGAACGACTGAACTCGACGGCAGGCCACGCGGCAACTCCGTCAGATAGCTGAACTCGTCAGGCGCGAGGACCTTGCCCAAGATGCGCGGCGGTTCGTAGATAAACGATGCTGGAAATTTCTCAATCACGCTCAGCTCCTTGCGATCCGGCGGGGAACGTCAAACCATGACAAAAATTGTGCCATTCTCGATCTTCACATCTCGTGTTGCGAGTGGACGGTATCCGTGGATTTCCCGGCCATTGCAGTTGAGATCGAAACGCCAGCCATGTAACGGGCACGTCACGATCGAACCTTCGATATCAGGGCGCTCCATCGCGACGCCGGCATGCGGACACTTGGCGACACAGGCACGCAATTCACCATCGATGCGGCCGACCAGAACATTTTCTTTGCCCGCCACGCGAAGGCTCAGCTCATCCGTCAGGCTGTCCGCTGAACCCACGTCATGCCAAATTCCAACCATCGTTTACTCACTGCTTCGGATTTCCATTCCTTTCAGGATTTTACGCATGCGGTCGATTTCGTCGGTCGACTACTTAACGCTCGGATATGGCGCGCCGGACGATGCTAGAGATCGAGGCCCAGGACTTTCGTCTTGCTGCCGGAGCAGCAGATCATGATCGTGGCTCCTGCCTCTCTTTCCGCTGCGGTCAACACATGATCCCGGTTGTCCGGCACGCCTTCCAGAACGGCGACCTCGCATGATCCGCAGGTTCCTTCGCCGCAGACGAAATCGGCCGGGATGCCCGCGTCCTGAAGCGCCTGCAGGATCGTCACGCCGACCGGCACTTCGATCTCCAGCGCGCTTTGGACCAGCCTGACTGTGAAGCCACCGATCGGACTGTCGTCGGACGATGCAGGCGGTGCAAAATACTCAAAATGGACGTGGGCTTCGGGCAGATGCGCGCAGGCCTCGCGAAACGCGCCGAGCATTCCCGCAGGGCCGCAGCAATACACATGTGTCCCAGCCGCCATGCTCGCGACCGGCCCGAAAATGCCAGCTCCCGCGTCGCGCGGCTCGTCATCGAACACGAGATCGACGCGCCCACCCGATGTCGCCGCAAGCGCGACAATGGGCGCGACGAAGGCTGCATTGGCGCGCGAGCGGGCGCCATAGACGAGATGCCAGGGTTTTCCGAGCTTCACGAGACGCTTGATCATCGCGTAAATCGGCGTGATGCCGATGCCCCCCGCAAACAGCAGCGACGCCTCCGCGGTCTCGACCAGCTCGAAATGATTGCGCGGTATGCCGACCTGAAGCCGGTCCCCTACTTTCAGAACGTCATGGATATAGCGCGACGCCCCACGGCTCTCGTCGGCACGGGCGACAGCCACCACGTAGCGCCCCGTTTCCGACTCGTTGATCAGCGAATAGCTGCGGACCAGACCGCCCGGCAGATACAGGTCGATATGCGCGCCGGCCGCGACCGGATGCAGCGTAGACCGATCAGGCAACGCAAGTTCGATCGTCTTGACGATCGCCGACTCGTCGGAAATCCGAACCACATCGACGGTGACAGACCCGTTTTCCGTCATCGGGCTTCTCCGGCGACCGGTGCAACCGGCTTGGCCTCGGGAGCCATTGAGCGCCTGACATTCAGGCGCACGGCAAGCTCACCGACGATCCCCCGCCGAAACATCAGCACCATGATCATAAAGATGATCCCCATGGCGGTTCCGGTCGATTCCGCCAGGACCTTGAGCTGATCGATGCCCGTCCACGCCGCGATGGCGGCCCCCATATCGCCCAGACGGTTCTCCAGCAACACGATCACGGCCGCGCCGACCACCGGC
Organism: Tardiphaga sp. GW821-FHT12E02; assembly: GCF_058807155.1. Taxonomy (NCBI): domain Bacteria; kingdom Pseudomonadati; phylum Pseudomonadota; class Alphaproteobacteria; order Hyphomicrobiales; family Nitrobacteraceae; genus Tardiphaga; species Tardiphaga sp. GW821-FHT12E02. The sequence goes on along the minus strand of NZ_JBXAQK010000001.1, from coordinate 3,501,269 downwards.
CCCAGCGCGGTTCCGATCCCGCCGACCAGGCACATCAGCACCACGACGCCCGACATGGTCCAGTGCATGTCCGGTAGCGTCGCCAGTCCGAGAACCAGCGTGCTCTTCATCGCCCCAGCAAGACCGCTGAAGGCGGACGACAGCACGAATGCAAGAAGCTTGTAGCGATTGACCTCGTAGCCCAGCGAGATCGCTCGCGGCTCGTTGTCCTTGATGGCTTTCAAGACATTCGCGAAGGGCGAGTTGATCAGCCGGTTGATCGCAACGAAGGATAGCGCAAACAATGCGAGGACGAGATAATACATTTCAAGCGTCGTCGAGATCGGGATCACGCCGCCCAGTTTAGGGCGCGGGATGCCCTGCAGGCCATCCTCGCCGCCGGTGAACGGCGCTTGCAGCCAGACAAAATACATGAGCTGCGCGAGCGCCAGTGTCACCATCGTGAAGTAGACGCCGTCGCGCCGAATAGCGAGCGCGCCCATGACAAGGCCGATCAAGGCACCGGACAGCAACCCGATCAGCAGTCCGACCTCAAGGCTGACGCCGTAGCGCATGACGCAATAGCCGCTGAGATAAGCCGCGCCCCCGAACATCGCAGCATGACCGAATGACATCAGGCGCGTATAGCCAGCGAGGATGTTGTAGGCGCACGCAAAGAGCGCGAAGCACAGAAATTTCATCAGCAAGCCAGGGTAGATCACGGCCGGCGCAATGATGAGCGCGAGCAGGCCCGCGGAATATTTTAGTGTCGAATGCATTGTTTGCGTCCTCATCGCTGCGTGCCGAACAGCCCCGCCGGACGTACCAGCAGGATGAGGCCCATGACCAGAAATACGACGGTGGTCACTGCTTCGGGATAGATGATCCGTGTCAGCCCTTCCACGACACCGAGCGCGAGGCCCGTCACGATCGCGCCCCCAATGGATCCCATGCCCGCGATCACGACCACCGCGAAAACGACGATAATCAGATTCATGCCCATCAGTGGTGAGAGCTGGACGATCGGCGCGGAGAGAACGCCGGCAAATGCAGCCAGGAAGACGCCGAAGCCGTAAGTGAGCGTGACCATGATCGGGACATTGATCCCGAACGCCTCGACCAGCCTCGGATTCTCTGTGGCGGCACGCAGATATGACCCGAGCCGTGTCTTCTCGATCAGCAACCAAGTGCCGATACAGACACCGAGCGATACGCACAACACCCACAACCGATAGCGCGGCATGAACATGAAGCCGAGATCGACGACACCCTCGAGTGCGGATGGCGCTGAAAAGGTCTTGCCGGACACGCCGTAGAAAGCGCGCATCATGCCTTCGAGAAACAGCGCAAAGCCAAATGTCAGAAGCATGCCGTAGAGCGGATCGATGCTGTAGAGCCGCCGCAACGCGAACCATTCGAGAGCCATGCCGATCACCGCAACGCAGACAGGACCGACGATGAGCATCCACCAGTAGTCGAAGCCGAAATAATTGAGCCCCATCCAGGCGGAAAATGCGCCCAGCATGTAGAACGCGCCATGAGCGAAATTCATGACGTGCAGGAGGCCGAAAATGATAGCAAGACCGAGCGATAGCACCGCATAGAAGGCGCCGTTGACGACACCCAGCATCAGCTGGCTCAAGATGACGGATAACGGTAGGTTGAACAGAGACATGTGCTTCCTTCAGACGCCGAGACGCAGGCTGAGGTCATCCATCTTGGCGGGCAAGTCGGCGCTATCAAAGACATCGACGACCTGTCCATATTCCATGAGATAGAAGCGATCCGTGAGCGGAGCGACGAAGCGAAAGTTCTGTTCGACCAACACGAATGAGTAGCCTTTTTTCTGCAGGATCTGAACGATATCGCCCAATCGCTTGACGATGACAGGCGCCAGTCCTTCCGAAATCTCGTCGAGCAGAAGTAGCCTGGCGCCGGTGCGCAAGATGCGGGCGATGGCCAGCATCTGCTGCTCACCTCCGGACAGCCGGGACGCCGGGCTCGCGCGCCGTTCGTAAAGATTTGGAAACAGTTCGTAGATCTCTTCGACCGTCATCGCCTGACGATCGGAGATGATCGGCGGCAGGAGAAGGTTCTCCTCCGCGGACAAAGACGCGAACATTCCGCGCTCTTCCGGGCAATAGCCGATGCCGCGTCGCGCGATGCGATAAGTGCGGTCCGCGACGCATTCGACTCCATCGATCACCACCGAGCCCTTGCGTGCAACCTCCAAGCCGAGGATCGACTTCAGCGTCGTGGTTCGCCCCGAGCCGTTGCGTCCAATCAGTGTGACGGTCTCGCCTTCCTGCACTGTCAGATTTACATCACGCAGGATGTGAGATTCGCCGTACCAGGCATTGAGGCCGGACAGTTTCAACAGACAGGACATTAGTGCTCCGGCAACACGCGTTCGGGAACAGTGGAGCCGATATAGGCCTCGGCCACGCGCTGATCGGCCGACACTTCGGCGAACGTGCCCTCAACGATGATCGCACCGCGCTGAAGCACTGAAATCCGATCGCAGATGCGCGACACGACCTTCATATTGTGCTCGACCAGCAGGACCGTGCGTCCCTGCGCCACTGTCTTGATGAGATCGGTAATCTCGGCGACATCTTCATGGCCCATACCCTGGGTCGGCTCGTCCAGCAGCAGCAGTTCAGGCTCCATCGCGAGCGTCGTCGCGATTTCGAGCGCCCGCCGCCTGCCATATGGAAGACTGCCCGCGACCTGATCCGCAAATTTCAGCAACCCCACTTCCTGCAGCAATTGCTCGGCCCGCGCACGATGATGGTCGAGACGCGAGGCCGGCTGCCAGAAGGCAAATGTGCCGCCGCCGAGACGCTGCAGCCCGACCACGACATTCTGCATGACGGTCAGGCTGCCGAATGTCGCCGAGATCTGAAACGACCTGACCATTCCCTGACGGGACAGCCGCGCGGGCGACTGCTTGGTGACATCGTTTCCATTGTAGAAGATCTGACCGGCCGACGGCGGGAGAAAGCGTGTCAGCAAGTTGAAGCACGTCGTCTTTCCCGCGCCGTTCGGTCCGATCAATGCGTGGATGTGTCCCCGACGAACTTTCAGATTCACGTTATCCACGGCAACGAAGTCCATGAACTTTCGACTGAGCTGTTTCGCCTCCAGCACGATTTCAGATGCGCTCATGACTTCCTCTTCTGGGGCGCGAGTTACCGGTCCGCGTTCAGAGCGCCTTGACGGCCGTGCACTCGATTTCGACGGAGAGCTGCGGCAACACCAGCTTCGAGATGATCAGTACGGTCATCGCAACCAGATGGCCCTCCAGCTTCTGATCGCGAATCTCGCGCATCGCAGCCAGGTCTTCGGCATTGGTGAGATAGAACGTCATCTTGACGATATCCGCCGGCCCCATTCCGCCCTCCTTCAGAACCGCAAGAACATTGTCCATCGCGAGCGCGAACTGGGGGGCGAACTGCTCCGGAATGGCGCCGTCCTTTGCGATGCCGCACTGGCCGGACATGTAGAGCGTCTGGGCATTTCCCTGAACGAGCATGCCCTGGGAGAAGCTCGGCGACGAATAGGTGGTGGCGGGGTTCAACTTCGTAATCATGCTTGTATTCCCTGCTTCGACTCTCGATCTATTTCCACAACGCGCATTTTGTTTCAGACTTTTGCGTGTAGGCCTGCTCTCCCGGAATGGAGCCGACCTTCTTCAGGTAGTCCCAGGAATATTTTGATTCCGATGGCGCCTTCGCTTCCCACACGCCCATATCCGCAATCATGCGGCCATCGGCACGGATGTAGCCGTCGGCCGCGAACATATCGCTGATCCGAGCGGTCTTGAGCTGCTTCATCACTGCATCCGATGCGTCGGAATCGATGTCCCGCACCGCTTTCATATAGGTGAGCGCGGCGGAGTAGTTTCCGGCTTGGGCCATGGTCGCATTCTTCTTCATCACGGCGAAGTAGCGCTTGGACCACGCCCGCGTGGCATCATTCTCGTCCCAGTAAAAATTGCTGGCGATGTTCAAACCCTGGGTGAGATCGAGACCCAGCACGTCGACTTCGGCGATGGACAGCAGCGGGCCGGCCAGCTTCATTGTTTTGTTGAGACCGAATTCGCGAACCGCTTTCAGCGTGTTGATCGCATCATGCCCGCTATTGGCGATGCCAAAGACCTGCGCTCCGGACGATTGCGCCTGCAAGATGAGCGGCGAGAAATCCGGATTGTTCATGGGATGGCGCGCCTCTCCCAGAACCTTGCCACCATTCGCGAGGATTGCCGTCTTCGTGTCCGCGGCGAGTTGCTGGCCGAAGGCGTAATCGACCAGGATCGTGTACCACGTCTTGCCACCTGCCTTGGTCACCCCGGCCCCGACCGAGCGCCCCAGGGCGACCGTATCGTACGCGTAGTGAATGGTGAATGGCGTGCACTCCTCGTTGGTGAAGCGCGCGCTCGAAACGCCGACGGCGAAGAAGACCTTCTTGCGCTCGGCGGCCGCCTGCGCCATCGGCAAAGCAGCGCTCGAGGCCCCGCCGCCGAGGATGACATCGACCCCATCCCTATCGAACCATTCCCGCGCCTTCGAGACAGCGACATCCGCCTTGTTCAAATGGTCGGCGATGACGACCTCGACGCGCTTCCCGTTGATGATCCCGCCCATGTCTTCAACGGCGAGTTTCACGGCCTCGACGCTGCCACGCCCGTCGGCATCCGAATAGACGCCGCTGAGGTCGGTCATCACGCCGATCCTGATGACATTGTCGGATATTTCGGCCTGTGCCTTGTCGATGGTGGCGAACGAATCCACCATCAAAGAGCTACATGCGAGTACGGCCGCCGATACATGCGAGAGCTTCAACATCCACGTTCTCCGACAATCGCGCATTTGCGCTTCCGGTATGAACGCTAACGTGGCCGACAACGCCGTTCCGTTTACTGATTAACCCTCGCATATGCCGCAAAGAGCGACGGGCCCAATCGTCCGGCAAATGCGGCAAATACCCGCTTGAGAAGCCACTTCCAGCTTCATCGCAATCGATCGCAACTTCAGCGTAGACATGCGGGATTGACGGGCACACCGCCCTTTCACAGAGCGTGTCCGGAGGTCAATACCAATACAATGACCGGCTCGACCGCGGCAAAGGCCGAGGCGCCTCATCGACAACAGGTCTGCCCGTCAAACCTCGCCCGAAGGGGCCAGCCAAACCCGGGCGAGCATCTCGTCCGGGTCGTTTGCGGCCACCGGAGCATGGCAGAATGCCAGATCCAGACTTCTTTGAACCTGAGCCAGATATTGCGAGAACTTCGTCACGCCGGCTTTCGCGCGACTCAGCTCTGCGCATCGTCATTCCGCACCGGCGAGAGAATGGTCATCGTGCCACGCTCGAACGGTGTGCTCGACAGTCCCGTTCCCTGCAACATCTGCCGCAGAGCGAGGTCCGCTGGAAATTCGCCGCGCAGCGCAAATGTGAGGCGTCCAATGATCACGCTGCCTTCATAGAACAGAACGACATGGGTGGCGTCTGTAAATGCCTTCAGCGCATGTTCGAGCGACTGTGCCGGGATATCCAGCAGCACCGGCATGCCGACATTCTCTGGTTATTGCGTGGCCGGCGGTGCCTCGATCGGCGATTGCGCAACAGCGAGTTCGGAGGACAGCAACAGAGCAAAGCCGATCAGGATCACGCGACCGAACTTCATACCGGCCTCAGCCGACACAGGTGCTAGACGCGGGCCATCCAAACCGAGGCACCGCCGCGGCCGTCTGGTCTGGGTCACAGCGAGGATTGTCTAAGGACACATCGTAACGGTGCCATGTCAGACCAAGCTGGCTCATCCCGGACGCTCGCAGAGATAGCCCGGGATTTTCTAATCGAGGGCAATGTCGCGGCCGGCGGTGGCGAACCCATATTTTTTGTTTTATTTCAGTGACTTGTCAGCATTCAAGAACGCCTCCCGTCCCCATCTGGCCGCAGCGGCCGACGCCGCCACACTTCGTCTTAATTTGGTTGAACTTCCCCGCGAGCCTGCGGACTCATACACGCGGCGGGATTCCCTGGCCCGGCTGGAACGATCGCTCGCTAGAGGACTTTGAGCTCCATGGTCGAGATGACGACGAGCCATTTGCAGAACACGGCATTGCCGCCCATCGATGACGAGGCTCCCCCGCGCGCACCGCTGCGTCGGGGCAGATCGCCGTTGCAGGAGATCGGCCAGCAACCGATCTTGATCACGGCCGTCGCACTGGTGCTCGTGATTGTCGGCATCGGCAGCATCTTTGCCTGGCGGGCCTATAGCGGCAACACGCCGGAGCCGGAGCGCCTGACCGCATCGCGCCTGCAGCAGGCCCGCGTCGCGCAGGCCTCTGAACAGATCATCGAAAAGACCAAGGGCATCGAGGCGACGCAACAGCAATCCATCGACCAGCTGCAAGTGGTCCAGGATCAGCTGCAGACCATGCAGCGCCTGCTCACGGCGCAACAGAACGACACCCGCAAACTGACCGAGCAGGTCGGCACCCTCACCACGACGCTCGACAATCTGCGCCAGTCCTTCGCCAGCACCACGGCCGGCGACGACAAGCCCGCCGCCCGTGAAGCGCCCCGTCGCTCGCGGTCGCGCGCCACGGTGAACAACCGCAACCGGACCAAGGCGGCTGCAGTGCAGCAGCGCAAGCGGAGTCGCTGATTTCTCACGGGTGGCGCTCCCTGGCGGAATCGAACCTCCGGAGAGCGTGTCCGGCTATCCGCTGATCAACGACACATTTTCATTTGAGAGGACGCGCCCTCTCCACTAACTCTCCCTCATCCTGAGGAGCCGCGCGCTTGCGCGGCGTCTCGAAGGATGAGCGATACACGCATGGTTCGCGACGCGCGCCAATTGGCGCGCCCCTCACCGGGAGGACGGTGGTGATCTCAATTCAGCAAGCCTAGCGCCGCCGCGCCACCGCGACGCCGAGCAGGAAGGCCACCAGCAGCGACCCCAGCGGCGCCTCGCGGGCGACATTGGCCAGGATGCTGAGCGGCATGCCGGGCTTCTTGCCGGCCTCGAATGTATCGCTGACGCGATGCGCCGCGTCTTTCACGGTATCGACCACTTCGGACAAGGTTGATTTCTCCTCGGGTACGAGGGCGACGCCTTCATAGATGAAGGGTGGGCTGGGTGCGTCATCGGCCATGGTCGGGTCCCCGTCGTGGCGGTGTTTTCAGGTCAAATCGGCCGGGCGGCATTTGGTTCCAGTGTGCTCTCCTGTCGGCCCTGGTTTGACCTGGCTGCCCCGTCGAGCCGGGCACGACAACCGCGAGGTGCGACGGCACAACCCTTCCCCACCGCACCCGCGCCCTATACTTAATCCAGCATGGACGCCCTCGAATCGCTTCCCACCGTGATCGGCATCGCCGCCGTCGCACCCGCGCTGCTGGTGCTGTGGCTGGTCATTGCTGCCGATGAGCGACCGGGGCCGCCCGGTCTGGTCTGGATGTCGTTTCTGCTCGGCGCCGCCAGCATCTCGTTACTCGGTTTTGCGCGCGCGCTGTTTGCCGCCATTCCCGGCCTGACCGACGATCCGACCTGGGCGATGGTGCTGCACGCCATATTCGGCATCGCGGCCCCCGAGGAGATCGTCAAAATCCTCGTCATCGTCGCGGTGTCGACCCAGCGCGCCCGCACCGCCGATCCCATGGACACCGTCGTCTATGGCGCCGCTGTCGGTCTCGGCTTCGCCGCCTATGAGAACCTCGTCTATCTGCTCAGCTATCCCGAGATGTGGCGCACGCTGGCCGTGCTGCGCAGCGTCCTCACCGTGCCGTTCCATGGCGCGCTCGGCGTCATCGCCGGCGCCTATATCGCCATCGCCCGCTCCGGCCGCGCGCTGGGCGCACATCGCCGCGACAGTCTCGCCTTCATCCGCACGCCGTTGCTGATCGTGCTGGCGCCGATCACGCTGCATGCCTGTTACGACCTGCCGCTCTTGACCCTGCAGCAGCATCCGGAAATCGTCGGCCTCGGCCGTCGCGCGCTGGAAGGCGCCGGCATGCTGTTCGGCTTCGGCACCATCGCGCTGGCTGCACGTCTGGTGCGCCGGATCGGTGCGCATCATGCGCCGCATACGGATGTGTCGCGCGAACGCCTGGCGCAACTGCGCAGCATGTGGGCACTGACCTTCGCCGGTGGCGCCGCAGGCTTTGCCGGCACCGCCTTCCTGATCTCGTCGCTGCGGCATTGGTACAGCAATCCCGAGCGAACCGTGACCATGGTGCTGGTGCCGCTCGGCGTCACCTCGATCCTGATCGGCGTCGTATTGCTCGTACTGACAAGTGCGGCCTATTTCCTCGGCCGCAACCGCATGCGCACGGTGGCGCCTGCCATGCCGGTTCAGCAGTAACGTCCAATAAATTATCGAAATACTGACCAAACTCGCGAAGCTTTCGCTTCGCAGCTTTGTTGCAGCTATAGTCGTCGTTGCGCGCGGCCCGAGCCGCTCAGATCAGGAATACCCTATGACCATGCCCCCCGATTTCGCCGACCTGCAATCGAAGATGAGCGAGACCGTTCGCAATCACTGGAAGGCCTTCCTGATCGAAGGCATCGTGCTGGTGATTCTGGGCCTTGCCGCGATGATCGTGCCGCCGATCGCCAGCGTCGCCGTCACCGTGTTGCTCGGCTGGATGTTCTTCATCGCCGGCATCGCCGCTCTGCTGATGACCTTCTGGGCGCGGCAGGCGCCGGGCTTCATCTGGTCGCTGATTTCGGCCGTGCTGGGCATCGCCGCCGGCATCATCCTGTTGACGCGGCCGGCCGAGAGCACGCTGACACTGACAGTGGTGGTGGGGATCTACTTCCTCGCCGAAGGCGTCGCCACCATCATGTATGCGCTTCAGCACCGCAAGGAATTGTCGGAGCGCTGGGGCTGGATGGCCTTTTCCGGCCTGATGGATATCGCGATCGCGTTCTTCATCATCTCCGGCCTGCCGGGCTCGGCCGCCTGGGCGATCGGCGTGCTGGTCGGCATCAACCTGCTGATCGGCGGCTCGTCGCTGATCGGCATGGCGCTGGCGGCCCGCAAGAAGGCGTGAGATCTACGCCAGCCACTACACCCCTCATGGTGAGGAGGCGCGTAGCGCCGTCTCGAACCATGAGCTGGCTTGGCACCATCCTTCGAGACGCCCGCTTCGCGGGCTCCTCAGGATGAGGGCTTGAGTAGATGGCTCAGCAGCCCTTGCAGATATTCTTGATCATGCGATCGAGCTCGCGATCCTGCGCATCGATCCGGCTCGGATCGTCCTTGCCGGTCTCCGGCGGCAGATCGCCGGGGCGCGGCTGACGATGGCCGACAGGAGCTGCCGGCACATTGCCGGCAGAGCCGGATTGCGTCGTCGGCTGCGACCGCAAATTCTTCGGCGGCAGATTGCGCTGCGAATCCTGCGCCAGCGCCAAAGAATGTCCGAGCACGAACAGGCTCGCCGTCATCACGAACAATGTTTTCATTTGCTGTCTCCGACACCGACCGCGTGGAAGCGGATGATCACGCTTTCGGTGGATAAATATGCACGTCGCCGCAGTAGTCCAGCACACGATAGCTTGATTCCGATGACGTGGCACCGGCCGCATCCACATTCGTCACGACATCTTGCGACAAATAGTCTGGCCCGATCGGCGCCTTGCCGTAACCGCCGGGAATATCGAGCACATAGTCAGGCTGGCAAAGTCCCGACACATGGCCGCGCAGCGCGCGCATCAGCGCCTGGCCCTCCGCAATGGTGGTGCGCAGATGCGCAGTCCCTGGCGCGAGATCGCCGTGATGCAGATAATAGGGTTTGATGCGGTTCTCGACGAAGGCGCGCATCAGAGCCGTCAGGGTCTTCGCATCATCATTGACGCCGCGGAGCAACACCGACTGGCTGACCATGGGAATGCCCGCATCGATCATGCGTGCGCACGCAGCCTGTGCCGCGTCCGTAAACTCGCGCGGATGATTGGCGTGCAGCGCGACCCAGGTCGAGGCCCCCTTCACACGTAACGCTGCGACCAGGTCGTCACTCACGCGCGCGGGATCGGCGACCGGCACGCGCGTATGCAGGCGAATGATCTTCACATGATCGATGGCGGCGAGATCGTTCATGATCTCGGCGAGGCGCCGCGGCGACAGCATCAGGGGATCGCCGCCGGTGAGGATCACTTCCCAGATGTCATCATGCGTGCGGATGTAATCCAGCGCTGTCGCATAGGCCTCGCGCGACAGCGCCGTCTCCTTGCCCGGCCCCACCATCTCGCGGCGGAAACAGAACCGGCAATAGACCGCACAGACATGCACCAGCTTGAACAGCACGCGATCGGGATAGCGATGCACGATGCCATCGACCGGCGCATGGGCGTGATCGCCGATCGGATCGTCGCGCTCATTGGACTGCGCATCGAGTTCGCGCACATCGGGAATATATTGCCGCGCAATCGGATCGTCGGGATCACTGCTGTCGATGAGTTCAGCCACGGCCGGCGTGACGGCCACAGCGTAACGCGCAGCCACGCGCTCGAGCTCGGCCAGCGCCTGCTCGGGTGCCAGCCCTTCGGCGACGAGTTCGCTCGCCTGCCGCAGCGTGGTCGGGATTTGCACGATCCTGTTCATGCCGGCGGTGTCCACACGACCTGATCGATCCTTGTCGCTCCCGCCGCCAGCATCACCAGCCGATCGAAGCCAAGCGCCACCCCCGATGCCGGCGGCATGGCCGCAACGGCGGCGAGAAATTCCTCGTCGATCGGATAGCGCTCGCCATAGCGACGCTCCTTCTCGTCCATCGATTCAACGAAGCGACGGCGCTGCTCGTCGGCATCCGTCAGTTCGCCAAATCCATTCGCGAGTTCGACACCACAGGCATAGACTTCGAAGCGTTCGGCGACACGGGGATCAGCCGCCTTGGTCCGCGCCAGCGCCGCTTCCGGTGACGGATATTCATACAGCACGGTCATCCGCCCCTGCCCGAGATGCGGCTCGACATGCTCGACCAGAATCTTGCTGAAGATATCCGACCAGCTGTCGTCTTCGGCGACCCGGACACAGCCCTTGGCGGCCCCCGCCAGCGCATCGCGATCACCGCTGCTCTGCCACACTGTTGCCGCAAGATTCACGCCCGCGAAGCGCTCAAAAGCGTCAAAAACCGTGAGGAATTCCGGCGGCAAACTTGCGTCAGCTTTGTGGCCGCGGAAGCTGAATTCGCGTGTCCCCGCCGTCTCGGCGGCAAGCTGGATGATCGCGACGGTGTCGCGGATGACAGCGTCATAGTCCTCATTGGCCCGGTACCATTCCAGCATGGTGAATTCCGGCAAATGCCGATCGCCGCGCTCGCGGTCCCTGAACACGCGCGCCAGCTCGAAAATCCGCGTTTCACCTGCTGCCAGCAGCTTCTTGCAGGCAAATTCCGGCGATGTGCGCAGATACCGCTCGCGCTTTGCACCGTCATGATCGATCAAATCCGCCCGCGGCGCGTGCAGATGCGTCTCGTTGCCCGGCGACACCACAAGTGCTCCGGTTTCGACCTCGGTAAACCCCTCGGCCTCGAACCAGGCCCGCACCGCGCGCGTGATCCGGCCCCGCGCCTGCAGGAAACCGCGGCGATCCTGGTGCCGGTTCGGGCTCCACCAGGGCGAAATCGGGTCGGTTCCGGGGGTCAAAGCACTGCCTTTTTCGGTTGCAAGGCGCTGGCATTCCGACCGCAAATCAGTATGTTGCCGCCTGAAATCGCTTCGCAGGCCGCGCGGCAATCGTGCCCCATCCGGCCTCGGCCGACAAATTCAGGAAAATTCGCTGTGAGAGTCATCGCCAGTTCTATTCGCAAGGGCAACGTCATTGAGCAAGAAGGCAAGCTCTACGTCGTTCTGTCCGCCGAGAACATCCATCCCGGCAAGGGCACCCCGGTCTCGCAGATCGAAATGCGCCGAATCAGCGATGGCGTGAAGATCTCGGAGCGCTACAAGACCACCGACCAGGTGGAAAAGGCGACCATCGAGGACCAGAACTTCTCCTTCCTGTACCAGGACGGCGACGGCTTCCACTTCATGAACCAGGAAAACTACGACCAGGTCCAGGTTCCGCCGGATGTCATCGGCACCGCCGCGCCCTATCTCCAGGAAAACATGGTCGTGAAGCTGTCGCTGCACGACATGGTGCCGGTCGCCATCGTCCTGCCGCAGCGCGTCACCCTCGAAGTCGTCGAGACGGAGCCGGTGACCAAGGGCCAGACCGCATCCTCGTCCTACAAGCCGGCAATCCTGTCCAACGGTGTCCGTTCGGCGGTCCCGCCGCATGTCGGCACCGGCACCCGCATCGTGGTGCTGACCGAAGACGGTTCCTACGTCGAGCGCGCCAAGGATTGATCCTTCGGCGCATGAACGAACATCAAGCCCCGGAAGCTCGACGCTTCCGGGGCTTTCGTTTGCTCTGCCTGCGTCCTTTTCCGCTGCGACAGCTTCGCCCTGCCGCCGCCCGCCATCCCGCGCTAGACTGAGCCTATGGCCCAGATCGATTCCCGCATCTCCCGCCGCACCCTTCTGCAATCCGCGCTCAGTGCCAGTGCGCTGCTGGCCCTGCCTGCAGGAGCCCTTGCCGCGCCCGCTGGCTTCGACCAGTGGCGCGATGGCTTCCGCGCCAAGGCGGCAGCCAAGGGCATCTCCAGCGCCACCTATGACCGCGTGATGGGCCGCCTGGAGCCGGACATGTCCGTGTTCCAGAAAATGAAGAAGCAGCCGGAGTTTCACGAACAGGTCTGGCAATATGTGAACCGCCGCGCCTCCGACTGGCGCATCACCGCCGGCAAGGACGCGCTGCGCAAGAACAGCGGATTGTTCGATCGCATCGAGCGCGACTTCGGCGTCGAACGCGGCACGCTGCTGGCGCTGTGGGGTGTGGAATCCGCCTATGGCGATCCGCTGGTGCAGACCAATCACATGCGGCCGGTCTTCCCGCAGCTCTCGGCGCTGGCCTGGAACGAGCCGCGCCGTCGCGCCTATTGGGAGACCGAACTCATCAACGCGCTGCGCGTGGTGCAGAACGGCTGGGGTACGCCGGAGGAAATGCGTGGCTCCTGGGCTGGCGCCATGGGGCATACGCAATGGATGCCCGAAGTCTGGCTCAATGTCGGCATCGACTACGACAAGGACGGCCGCGTCTCGCCCTTCGGCAAGCCGGACGATGCGCTCGGCTCCAGCGCGCGCTTCCTCGTCAATCGCGGCAAATATCCGCGCGGCGAACACTGGGGCTACGAGGTGCGAGCCAACGGCGCTACGGAATCCGATGCGAAGCGCTCATACGCCGCCTGGACTGCTGCTGGCGTAACGCGCGCCGATGGCCAGGCGTTTCCGCAGCCGAATGCAACGGCAAAGCTCTGGACGCCGGTGGCGGGTGGCCCGAGCTTCCTGCTCGGACAGGGTTTTTACGCCGTGCGCAGCTACAATCCCTCGATGAACTACGCGTTGGCGATCTGCCATCTCGGCGATCGCATTCTGGGCGCGCCGCCCTTCATCCAGCCTTTCCCCGGCTCCGAGCGCATCCTGACGCTGGCCGAGGTACAGGAGCTGCAGACGCGACTGACACGCGCGGGTTTTGACACCGGCGGCACCGATGGCCGCGTGGGCAATGACACGATGCAGGCAGTGCGCAACTATCAGACAAAGATGAGTTTGCTGCCCGCGGATGGCTATGGCGGACTGAAGGTGCTTGCGCGGTTGAGGCAAGGTGGGTGATAGTTTTGGTAGGATGGGTTGAGCGAAGCGAAAACCCATCATTCGTCCATACGGCAAGCTCCGCTGATGGGTTTTCGCGAAGACGCTCAACCCATCCTACAAGAGAACATGTCATGCAGTTTTCACGACGTAAACGAACGCTCGGCCTTCTGATGCTGGCCATTGCGGCTGCCTCCGTTCCAACAACCGTCAGCGCCATCACGCTCGAAGTCGCGCGGAAATGCGAGGCCGCCACGTCGAAAGCGTTTCCGCCGCGCGTGCCGGGCAATCCCGCGGCTGGCAGTGCGGCCGGATCGGGCGCAGACCAGCGCGCCTATTACAGCAAATGCGTCGCCGATGAAGAAGCGGCCCAAGGCGCCGGCAAGGCGGACAGCACGAACAAGCCGGCGGCACCCGCGAAGTGATGCTGGTGTAATCGCAGGAGAAGGCTACAACAGACCAGCCATTCGCTGGGGATCGACATGGCAATCGTATTCTTCGCCGGTCAGAACACCCAACGCGATCGCGGCTTCGCGTGGTGTCATCGCTTCATCCAGCGCCTTGGCCGTGATCATCGCCACCTTGTCGTAGCCGATCACCGGGTTGAGCGCTGTCGGCAGCAGCGGCGCGTTCGCCACATTGGCGGCAAGCTGGCGATGATCGACGTCGAGGTCGCGAACCAGACGTGATGCAAAGACATTCACGCCATCGGCAAGAATGCGGATCGACTGCAGCACATTGTAGATGATCACCGGCTTGGCGACATTGAGTTCGAAATTGCCGGATGCACTCGCAGCCGTGACGACGGCATTGTTGCCCATCACCTGAAAGCAGACCTGCGCCAGCATCTCGGCAATCGTCGGATTGCGCTTGCCGGGCATGATCGACGAGGTCAGCCCGTCATGCGGGATGACGAGCTCGCCGAAACCGCAGCGCGGGCCTGAGCCGAGGAAGCGGATATCGTTGGCAATCTTCAACAGGGTCACGGCGAGACCGTTCAGCGCTGCAGAGACTTCCACCAGCGCATCATGGGCTCCCATGCCTTCGAACTTGCTGGGGTTCGGGACGAAGGCTTCGCCGGTCAGCGCGTTGAGGTGCTCGCAGAATGCGCTGTCGAAGCCCCTGGGCGCATTGAGGCCGGAGCCGACCGCGGTGCCGCCTTGCGGCAGCATCAAGAGGCGCGGAAATACGGCGTCGATGCGATCGATGGCGTGAGCGGTCTGGCGCGCAAATGCATCGAAGGCCTGGCCCATGGTCATCGGCACGGCATCCATCAAATGCGTGCGGCCGATTTTCACGACAGCGGCGAAGGCGTCTGCCTTGATGCGGAGATCATCGCGTAGCAGATTCAGCGCAGGCAGCAACGCGCTACGCAACTGCAGCGCCGTCGCCACATGCATCACGGTGGGAAAGCTGTCATTCGACGACTGCGAGCAATTGACGTGATCGTTGGGATGGACCGGCGACTTGCTGCCGAGCGGCTGCCCTAGCAACTCGTTGGCGCGATTGGCGATCACCTCATTGGCATTCATGTTGGTCTGGGTGCCGGAGCCGGTCTGCCAGATCGGCAACGGGAAATGATCGTCGAACCGGCCCTGTTGCAGTTCGAGCGCGGCGGCCTCAATGGACGTCGCAATCTCTGGCGCGATGACGCCGAGCTGCAGATTGGCACGCAATGCGGCGATCTTCTGCAAGGCAAAGGCGTGGATCAGCGCGACCGGAAAGCGCTCGTCGCTGACCTCGAACACCTCAAGGGCGCGCTGCGTCTGCGCGCCCCAGTAACGATCCTTCGGCACGGCGATGGTGCCGAAGGAATCCTTCTCAATGCGTGTCTCTGTCACGTCCCGCTCACTGTGCGCCGACGACACCGGCGTTCTTGATGATTGGCGTCCACTTGTCGATCTCGGATTTGAGATGCTTGGCCAGCGCGTCGGGCGTGGCGCGCTCCGGCGCAACGGGCTGCGCGCCAAGAGCACCAAGGCGCGTCTTCACGGTCTCGTCCTTCAACGCGACGTTCAGCGCGGCATTGAGCTTGTCGAGCACCGGCTTCGGCGTGCCCTTCGGCGCGAACAACCCGTACCAGACGGTGTACTGGAAATCCTTCAGGCCCGCCTCAGCCGTGGTCGGCAGCTTCGGCAGCGCCGGCGCGCGTTCAGTGCTGGTGACGGCATAGCCCTTGATGGTGCCGCCATCGACATTGCCCACCACATTGACGATCTGGTCGCACATCACATCGACCTGCCCGCTCATCATGTCGTTCATGGCCGGTCCCGCGCCACGATAGGCAATCTGGGTTGGCTGCGTGCCGGTGGCCGCATTGAGCAACAGGCCGCAGAGATGCGAGGCCGAGCCAATGCCGGCATGGGCATAATTGACCTTCTCCTTGGTGGTCTTCATCCAGGCGATCAATTCGGCGAGATCCTTGGCCGGCAGGTCTTTGCGCGCCACGAAGACCGATGGCAGATCGACGGCGAGACCGATCGGCTCATAGTCCTTGATCGGATCGAATTTGAGCTTTGGATACAGCGCGGGATTGGTCGCATGGCTGATATGGATCAGCAGCAGATTGTAACCATCCGGCGGCGACGCCGCGACCTTTGCGCTGCCGATGGAGCCACCGGCACCGGTGGTGTTCTCGACGATGACCTGCTGCTTCAGCGGGCCGCTCATGGCCTGCGCCAGAAGGCGCGCGATGGTGTCGCCGGGGCCTCCTGCGGAATACGGCATGTTCATGGTGATGGTGCGGGTGGGAAATTCCTGCGCCAATACTGGTGCGGTGATCAACGCCCCGGCGAGTACGCATGCGGTTTTCAAAATCATCTTGGTCATTGCAATTTCTCCCATGTTTTTCTGCTTACGAAGGACGGTAGGATGGGCTGAGCGTCGCGATACCCATCCTCCGAAGTCGCCGTTATTTGCTCAGGCTCAGCACGCGATCGACCATCGGGCCGCACAGGCCGAGATAGTTGGCGGGATCGCAATGTTTGCGGATCGCATCCTTGCCGCCGAGCGCTTCGACAATCTCCGGTACTTCGGCGAGAATATCGGCAAGCGTGCCGCCGCCTTCGATCGCCTTGCGGCAGGCGTCATAGACGACGTCATGCGCATGCTGACGGCCGAGCTTTGGCGCGGCCGCCATCATCACCGCTTCGGCGACGATGAGGCCGCGGGTGAGATCGAGATTGTCCAGCATGCGTTGCTCGTGGACAACGAGGCCTCCCAGCATGAATTTAGCGTTGGCCAGCGACGACGCCGTCAGCAGAAAGCTTTCCGGCAAAGACACCCATTCGAGGTGCCACGGTCCCGTGGCGCGTTCGAGGTCATGGATCATGCCGTCGAGCATGGTGGCGACGTGCTGGCGCACCGCCTTGGCCGCGGCGAGCATCAGTTCGCTGGAAATCGCGTTCCGCTTTTGCGGCATCGTCGATGACGCGCCGCGACCGGGCACGAAAGGCTCGGCCACTTCGCCGAATTCGGACGACGACAACAACATCACGTCAGTGGCGATCTTGCCGAGGGTGCCGGTAATCAGGCCAAGCAACGTCACCGCTTCGGCAATGCCATCACGCGCGACATGCCAGGTGATCGACGGCTGATGCAGGCCGAGTTCTTCGCAGAACAGCTTTTGCATCTCGAGGCCGCCCTCGCCCACCGAGGCCAGCGTGCCGGCAGCGCCGGAGAATTCGCCAAGCAGGATGCGCGGCAGCGCCTGTTCCACGCGCTCGATATGGCGATCGATGGAGGACAGCCAGACCGCCGCTTTGTAGCCGAAGGTTACCGGCAGCGCCTGCTGCAGATGGGTGCGCCCGGCCATCGGCGTGTCGCGATACTTCTTGGCCATGGCTTTGAGGATGTCGCGGACCTCGCAAAGGTCGCGAGCGACGATCTCCAGCGCGGCGCGAATCTGCAGGACATTGGCGGTGTCCATGATGTCCTGGGTGGTGGCGCCCCAATGGACGAAGCCGCCGGCCTCGCCTGCGGCGGCCGAGAGCTGATGCACCAGCGGCAGAATGGGATAGCCGACGATCTCGGTCTCGTGGCGTAGCTTGTCGAAATCGATCGTGATGGATTTGCCGGCGGCTTCGATGGCCTTTGCAGCGTCCTTGGGAACGACGCCGAGACGGGCCTGGGCACGGGCCAGCGCCACCTCGGCCTCGATATAGCGCCCGACCAGGGCTTCGTCAGAGAACACGGCCCGCATCTCGGCGGTGCCAAACATGTCCCGGAACAAGACCGAGTCGAATACCGTGCTGCCCAAGGCGTTTCCTCCGCTTTTATGTTCGTACATATTAAATTGTACGAACATAAACCCTATGTCAACCTGCTTCCTTGACGGCATGGCGGCGGATCGGGCTTGCATGGACGGGAACAGAGACTCAGGGGCTTAAGTGGCAACCGTCGAAAAACGATACGCACTGGTGGCACGGGCGCTGACAGAGGCGATTGCGGACGGCCGGCACCCGGTCGGCTCGGTGCTGCCGACGGAATTCGAACTGGCGGAGCAATTTGCCGTCAGCCGCTCGACCGTACGCGCGGCGATGCAGGAGCTTCAGGCCTCGGGTCTGGTGAGCCGCAAGCGCAATGCCGGTACGCGCGTGGAGGCTGCAGCGCCGACGCGCGGGGGCAACGGATTTACCCAGGCGCTGAACACGATCGAGGCCGTCCAGCAATTCGGCAGCGAGACCGAGCGACACGTGCAGCGCGTTGCCGATGTGGTGGCGGATCGCGATCTCGCGGGACAGCTCGGTTGCCAACCTGGCCGGCGCTGGCTGTGCATCTCAAGCCTGCGCATGATCCCCGGCGATGCCACGCGGACGCCTATCTGCTGGACCGATGTCTATATCGACGGCGCCTTCGCCGACGAGGTCCGCGCGAAGATGGACGGACATCACGAGATCTTCGGCACGCTGGTGGAGAAGATTTCGGGACGGCGCTTCGTGGAGATCCGTCAGGACATTTCTGCAGTGGGTGTGTCACAGGTGATGGCGGAGCCGCTCAAGACCGAGGTCGGCGCGCATGCCCTGTCGATCCGGAGACAGTATCTGTTTGCATCAAGCGAACTGGCAGAGGTGTCGCTCAGCGTGCATCCGGCGGACCGGTTTCGCTATTCGACGCGATTGACGCGCAGCTAGCGGGCGAAAATTGCAGGTCAGGCTCCGTCAAGCTCTGACTGCAACGCTTGGCTGCGTTTGATTCCCATCGGCAGCAGGCATGTTCGACACCCTTATTCTTCTGACCGGCCACGACGAATATTCAGTCTTCGCGCCGCAGCTCCGCGAATGCAATCCGGCCCTGACTGTGCTGCCTGCATTCACCCTCGACGATCTCAAGGCCATTTCGCCGCGACAGTTGCGCCGGTCACGCCTGATCGCCTTCACCACCGATGTGATCGTGCCCGGCGCGGTGCTCGATCAGTTGGGCCATGGCGCCTACAATTTCCATCCGGGACCACCGCACTATCCGGGCTGGGCACCGGCGCATTTCGCGACCTACGATCGGGCCACCGACTTCGGCTGCACCATGCATCGCATGGTGGAACGCGTCGATGCCGGGCCCATCGTCGCCGTCGAGATGTTTGCCATTCCGCCGGACATGACTGTCGGCGGGCTGGAGCATCTGGTCTATACGAAGCTGATCGAGATGTTGCTGACCATGGCGCGGACGCTGGCGACGCAGGCGTCGCCGTTGGCCGAGAGCGACATCCGATGGGGCAACAATCGCAAGACGCGCGCCGACTTCGCCGCCATCTGCCAGATCCCGCTCACCATCTCGCCGGAGGAGCTCACACACCGGATCGCAGTGTTCGGCGACAGCGTGGGTGTTCTGCCGACGCTCGAACTGCATGGCTATCGGTTCACGCTCGTGGCGCCCGAGGCCGGCGCGCCCGTCGCCGCCGAAGTTGAAGCCGGCACGCGTATCGCAGCGTAGGCCCGCATCAGCGGATCATCCGCGGCTCCGACGATGGCAGCGCCACGTCGATGACGCGCATCTGCACCCGCTCCTGTCCCTGCCAGCGATCGACGGTGAGCGAACCGGCCACATGGACCTGCTGGCCGCGATATTCCTGCAGCGCGTTGCCGAGCTTCTGGCCGATGGAGCGGAAGGCGATGCCATTGACCATCGCGCCGTCGGGCGCTTTGAGCCGCAGCCGCAGATGCGCCTGGCCGACTTCATCCACATAGGCCAGTTGATGCGCGGGTAAGGCGACGACCGGCTCGGGATTGGCCTGGCCGAACGGGCCGGCGCGATTGAGGGTGTTGACGAGATCGACGGTGACGCCGCGCGCGGTGACGGCGCCGTCGATGAACAGCTCTTTTTCATTGCGGGATTTCGCGACGTCGGGCGCGAGGCGCTCTTCCAGAAACGCGCGGAATTCGCCGAGCTTTTCCTTGCGCAGCGTGACGCCGGCGGCCATTGCGTGGCCGCCGCCCTTCATCAGCAAGCCATCCGCCACGGCCTGCCGCACGGCCTTGCCGAGATCGACGCCGGAGATCGAGCGGCCGGAGCCCGTGCCGATGCCGCCGGGCTCCAATGCGATGGCGAAGCTTGGCCGTGCAAACTTCTCTTTCAGACGCGAGGCAACGAGGCCGACGACGCCGGGATGCCAGCCTTCGCTGGCTGTGACGATGACGCTGCCTTTGTCTTCGAGGCCGAGCGATGCGAGCGCTTCGGCTTCGGCCTGTGCCTCGGCGGCCTGCTCGATGACACGGCGCTCGACATTGAGGCGATCGAGTTCGGCAGCGATGCGCGCGGCCTCGGACACATCGCCTTCGAGCAGCAGGCGCACACCGAGATCAGCGCGCCCGATGCGGCCGCCGGCATTGATGCGCGGCCCCAGCATGAAGCCGAGATGCCAGGCTTCCGGCGGGCCGTTGAGGCGCGCCACATCCATCAGGGCGACATGGCCGACATGATCGCGGCGGCGGAGCGCAATCAGGCCTTTTGCGACGAAGGCGCGGTTGAGACCGATCAGGGGGGCCACGTCGGCGACGGTGCCGAGCGCCACGTGATGCAGCATGTCGAGCAGGTTCGGCTCCGGCATTTCCGGCTTCCAGAAGCCGCGCGCGCGCAACTCGCGATTGACCGCGACCAGCGTGATCAGCACGAGGCCGACGGCCGCGAGATGGCCGAGGCCCGAGATGTCATCGAGACGATTGGGGTTCACGACGGCATCGACGTCGGGGAGTTCTTCATTGGCCTGATGGTGATCGATCACCACCACGGACATGCCGAGCTTCTTGGCTTCCGCTAGCGGCTCGAAACTTGTGGTGCCGCAATCGACGGTGACCAGCAGCGTATTGCCCTTCCCCGCCAGCGTGCGGATCGCATCGACATTGGGCCCGTAGCCTTCAAAGATGCGGTCGGGAATGTGGATGTCGGGATCGAGCCCGCAATGGCGCAGATGCCAGGCGAGCAGCGCCGAGGATGTCGCGCCGTCCACGTCATAGTCGCCGAAGATCGCCACCTTCTCGCCGCGCTGGGCGGCATCGGCGATGCGTTTCGCGGCGGCTTCCATCTGGGTGACGGTGTACGGATCCGGCATCAGTTTTCGGATCGTC
Source organism: Tardiphaga sp. GW821-FHT12E02 (assembly GCF_058807155.1). Classification (NCBI taxonomy): domain Bacteria; kingdom Pseudomonadati; phylum Pseudomonadota; class Alphaproteobacteria; order Hyphomicrobiales; family Nitrobacteraceae; genus Tardiphaga; species Tardiphaga sp. GW821-FHT12E02. Next base: position 3,480,032 of record NZ_JBXAQK010000001.1, on the reverse strand, counting down.
GGATCGAGAAAGTCCTCGACCGCATCGAGTTCGATGCCGCGGCCTGCAATCACCCGCGCCAGCATCTCCGGCAGCTTGAACCGCTGCACCATGGCCAGCGCGCGCGCGGCCCCGCGCTGATCGACGCGGTCACGCCAGATCCGCCCGGTGGCGGACTGGGTCACACCGAGGAACGCGGGATGGATCAATTCGGGGATGTCGGTTTGCGGGGACATGCGCGCACATAAGCATGATGGGCGCAGGAGGCAAATGGTGGGATCGGCGGCGCCTTCGTCCCCCTCGTGGTGAGGAGGCGCGAAGCGCCGTCTCGAACCATGAGATGGCCAGGCTCGAAGGTTGCCACCATCCTTCGAGACGCCGCTGCGCGGCTCCTCAGGATGAGGGCGGAGTGCGATCCGAAATGACGGGATCGGCGGCGCCCTCCTCCCCCCTCATGGTGAGGAGGCGCGCAGCGCCGTCTCGAACCATGAGATGGCCAGGCTCGGAGGTTGCCACCATCCTTCGAGACGCCGCTGCGCGGCTCCTCAGGATGAGGGTGGAGTGCGATCAGGCACTCAGCACCCCAGCCGCTTCGCCAGATCCTCGAAATCATTGGCCACCACGTCCCAATCACCCTCTGCCTTGAAGTCGCGGTTCTGGTGCGGGCCGTATTCGGTGATACGCGGGACGAAGCCGGTCTTGAGGCCGGACTTTTGTGCTGCGTCGAGGTCGTTGTTGTGGGCGGCGACCATCATCACTTCATGCGGTTTCAGGCTGAGCATCTCAGCCGCGCCAAGATAGCTCTCGGGATCCGGCTTGTAATGCTTGAACAGTTCGGCGCTCATGATGAGATCCCATGGCAGGCCGCCGAACTTCGCCATGTTGGTGAGCAAGGCGACGTTGCCGTTCGACAATGGGCTGATGATGTATTTCGTCTTCAGCCGCGTCAGGCCGGCCACCGAGTCCTTCCACGGATGCAGGCGATGCCAGCCAAGGGTGAGATGGTGCAGGTCGTCGTCGGTTAAGCCGGTGATGCCGAATTTCTCGACCAGGACTTCCAGCGATTGCCGATGCAGTTTGTCGAGCTTGACGAAGCCGCGCTCGGGATGATGCCGCACGGTGTCCATGGAAGGCATATAGGCTTGGCGCCACGCATCGACCAATGCGGTCCAGTCGGCGGTGACACCGCGTGTCGCGCCCCATTTGCCGAGGTCGTTGATCAGGCTCGTGCGCCAATCGACGACGGTGCCGAACACGTCGAAGATCAGGGCTTTGACGGCGGAGGTCTCGCTCATGGTCTCGCTCCCGTATTTTGTTTTTTGTTCTTGATCGTCATTCGGGGCGCCCCGAAAGTGCGAACCCGGAATCCCGGAGTGTTTGGCTCTACGGTGTTTCAGCTATTCTGAGATTCCGGGTTCGCGCCTTCGGCGCGCCCCGGAATGACGAGCTAAAACACTTTCCGATACTGCATGAAGCCGGAATTGTCCGCGACCTGATCGTACAGAATCCGCGCCTGCGCGTTTTCGTTCTGCGTCAGCCAGTGCACGCGGCTGCAGCCATCGGCTTTCGCCTTGGCATAGACGGCTTCAATCAATGCGCGGCCAACACCGAGGCCGCGCGCGCTGTTATCGACGAACAGATCCTGCAAATAGCAGTAATCACCCGGCGTCCATGACGAGCGGTGATACAGGAACTGCACGATGCCGGTGAGCTTGCCGTCAACATAAGCGCCGAGCAGGAACATCTGCTCGTTCGCATCATGAAAGCGCTTCCATGCCGTGTCGGTGGCGACCTGCGGCAGCGTCGCTTTGTAGAAGGTCAGATAGCCCTGCCACAGCGGCTCCCAGGCGGCCCGTTCATCGGGGCCGACCGGGCGGATTTCGACATTCTGGGCTTTGGGCATTTGCGCCTTGCTGACTTAATCGAGGTGGAATTTTTCGAGCTGACGATGCTCGCCCTTGATGATGCGGACGGTGCCGGTGACCGAGCGCATGACGATGGTCTCGGTCTCGATCACGTTGCCACGGAACTTGACGCCGGACAGTAGCGCGCCATCTGTGACACCCGTTGCAGCGAACAGGCAGTCGCCCTTGGCCATGTCCTCGATGCGATAGATCATCTTCGGATCGTTGACGCCCATCTTCTTGGCGCGCTCGCGCTTCTCGTCGGTGTCGAGGATCAGGCGGGTCAGCATCTGGCCGCCGATGCAGCGCAGCGCCACGGCCGCCAGCACGCCTTCAGGCGCGCCACCGGTGCCCATATAGATATCGATGCCCGACTTGTCGGGATCGGTGGTGTGGATGACGCCGGCGACGTCGCCGTCCGGGATCAGACGCAGCGAGGCGCCGGTGGCGCGGATCGCGTTGATGAGAGGTTCATGACGCGGACGTTCCAGCACCAGCGCCGTGATCTCGGACACCGGCACGCCCTTGGCCTTGGCGAGGCGCTGGATATTTTCGGCCGGCGGCGCGTCAAGATCGAGCAGATTCTTGTCGTAGCCGGGACCAATTGCCAGCTTTTCCATATAGACGTCGGGCGCATGCAGCAGCGTGCCGCCATCGGCCATCGCCAGGGTGGCGATCGAGCCGGGCATGTCCTTGGCGCACAGCGTGGTGCCTTCGAGCGGATCGACGGCGATGTCCACCTTGGGGCCGGCATTGATGCCGACCTTCTCGCCGATGAACAGCATCGGTGCTTCGTCGCGCTCGCCCTCGCCGATCACGATGGTGCCCTCGATCGGCAGCTTGTTGAGCTCGCGGCGCATCGCGTCCACCGCCGCCTGGTCGGCGGCCTTTTCCTTGCCATGGCCGCGCAGGCGCGCAGCGGAGACGGCGGCGCGCTCGGTGACGCGGACGATTTCCAGCGTCAGGATGCGCTCGAGGAGCTGCTGCGGCGGGACGGAAATAACGGTGGACATGGATTGGCTCCTTTAGTTCGGCGGGGACAGACACCCCGTTGGGGCGGCTGCCCCCGTATAACGCTGACGCGGGCGTTCAGTTCTTTTCGATACGAATGACCTGCGGCTTGCCGGAGATCACCTTGTCCTTCTGCACCGCCTGCAGCGCGCGGCGCATGGCGTCCTCGGAGGTGGCATAGGTGATCAGGATAACCGGCACGGGTGACGATTTCTTGGTGCCATCGATGGGTTCGAGGCCACCATTCGGATGTTTCTGCACGATGGATTCGAGCGAGATCTTCTGTTCGGCGAGACGCGTGGCGATACGCGCGGCAGTGCCGGCGAGGTCGCGGGCCATCAGGCGGATGTAATAACCGCCTTCGTGACGCTCCATCGGCGCCTTGGTGGTGGGTGTGAGCTTTGCCACCGGCTGCGCGAAGGGCAGCGCGCGGACGTTGCGGGCGACATCGGCGATATCGGCGAGCACGGCAGAGGCCGTCGCCGCGCCACCTGCGCCGGGACCGACCAGCGTGATCGGCGCGATACCAGCGCCGTCGATGGTGACCGCATTGGTGACGCCCATCACTTGCGCGATGGATGAGGTCAGCGGGACCATGGTCGGATGTACGCGCTGTTCGATGCCCGTCTTGGTGCGCATGGCGACACCGAGCAACTTGATGCGATAGCCGAGATCAGCGGCGGCCCGCAGATCTTCAGCCGCGATTGTGGAGATGCCTTCCACCGACACGGCGCTCTCGGCGAGTTTGGTGCCGAAAGCGAGGCTGGCCAGAATCGCAAGTTTTTGCGCGGTGTCATAGCCGTCCACATCGAAGGACGGTTCGGCTTCGGCATAGCCGAGACGCTGCGCATCCTTGAGGCATTCGGCGAAGGACAGGCCCTCCTGCTCCATCCGGGTCAGGATGTAATTGCAGGTGCCGTTGAGAATGCCATAGACGCGATTGATCGAGGTACCGGACAGGCCCTCACGGAGAGTCTTGATCACCGGGATGGCGCCGGCAACGGCGGCTTCATAGTTCAGCGCGCCGCCATGTTTCTCTGCGGATGCCGCGAGCTTGAGGCCATGCTTGGCGACCAGCGCCTTGTTGGCGGTGACGACCGACTTGCCGGATGCGAGGGCTGCGGAGATCGACGACAAAGCAGGATCGCCTGCGCCGCCCATCAGTTCGACGAAGCAATCAACTTCCGGATGGGTCGCGACCGCCAGCGGGTCCTTGATCCAGTCGATGCCGCGCAGATCGATGCCACGCTTCTTGGCCTTGCTGCGGGCGGTGACCGCCACAACCTTGATGCCACGACCACAGCGGGCCGCGAGGATGGACTGCTGCGCTTCGATGAGACGGACGACTTCGGCACCAACGGTGCCGAGACCCGCGATACCCACTTTGAGGGGTGCGACCATAAAACTGTAACCTGTCGGATTTTCTTCGTGAGCAGAGGTTTTGCGGAAGCCAGGCGGCTTCCGCAAAGGCCTTATCGCCGATTGGCGAGCGGAACCACGTTGTGCAACGTTTCCAGCCCGCTTTCAAGGAAGCGGCGGACACCGCGAGCAGCCTGGCGAATGCGCTGCTCGTTTTCGACCATGGCGATGCGGACATAGCCCTCGCCGTGTTCGCCGAAACCGATGCCGGGCGCCACAACCACACCGGACTTTTCAACGAGAAGCGTTGCAAACTGCATGGAGCCGACTTCGCGGAATTTCTCGGGAAGTGGCGCCCAGGCGAACATCGACGATTCCGGTGACGGAATGGTCCAGCCGGCCCGGCCGAAGCTGTCCACCAACACGTCGCGGCGCTTGCGGTAGGTGTCGCGCATTTCCTTGATGCAGTCTTCCGGGCCGTTGAGCGCAGCCGTGGCCGCAACCTGCACCGGCGTAAAGGCACCGTAGTCCAGATAAGACTTCACGCGGCTTAACGCCGAAATGATGCGCTCATTGCCGACTGCAAAGCCCATGCGCCAACCGGCCATGGAGAAGGTCTTGGACATCGAGGTGAATTCGACGCAGACGTCGATGGCGCCGGGCACCTGCAGCACCGACGGCGGCGGATTGGCATCGTTGAAATAGACCTCGGCATAAGCGAGGTCGGACAGGATGTAGATCTCGTGCTTCTTCGCAAAGGCCACGAGGTCCTTGTAGAAATCGAGGCTGGCGACCTTGGCGGTCGGATTCGACGGATAGCAGACCACCAGCGCGATCGGCTTCGGGATCGAATGCTGAATGGCGCGCTCGACCGCCGGGAAGAAGTCCGGCGTCGGGTCGGACGGCACCGAGCGGATCACGCCGCCCGCCATCAGGAAGCCGAAGGCATGGATGGGATAGCTGGGATTGGGCACCAGCACGACATCGCCCGGCGCGGTGATGGCTTGCGCGACGTTCGCAAAGCCTTCCTTGGAGCCGAGCGTGGCGACGATCTGGGTGTCCGGGTTCAGCTTCACGCCGAAGCGGCGGGCATAGTAGCCAGCTTGGGCCTTGCGCAGGCCGGGGATGCCCTTCGATGACGAATAGCCATCGGTGCGTGGCTTGCCGAGGGTCTCTTTGAGCTTTTCGAGCACATGCGGCGGGGTCGGCAGGTCCGGATTGCCCATGCCCATATCGATGATATCGGCGCCCGAATTACGCGCGGCGGCTTTGGCCCGGTTGATCTGTTCGAACACATAGGGCGGCAGGCGGCGAATACGGTAAAACTCTTCCATGGTCTCGGGCTCCGGGGGAACCGCCTTCAAGGTGCGGTTGAATCGCTTCTTTTTAGCATGGGGACCGGGTGACACCAGTCACGACCGGGTGGAATCGCTCAGCGGGTCGAGGTTTTTGCCGCTGGATCGGCCGGCGTCACCACGGCCTGGCGGTCGCGGGCCTTGATCAGGTCGGCCTCGAGCTTGGCCTGCTCGGCCGGAGCGAGCGTGGGACCGCTAATGCGGGTGGTCGGGATATCGTGCACTGGAAGGTATTCGCCGGGCTGGGCCGGCCGCTGCGGCAGGCCGGCGGGGGCGCCGACCACGGGCAGATCGGCGACGGTCGAGGCGCAGCCGCCCAGAACCACGCCAAGCGCCAGCAGCGCCGCCACGGTCCCTGCCCGGCCGCCTGCCAATGTCCTGCCCATCGTTCCCGAACGCGTCACGCCACAACCTACCATCGCTTTTCGCACGGCCTCATCCAGACCGCGCCGCACCATCTAGGTGACAAATCTTTAACACCGTCAGAATGGTGCAGGCTTGGCTGCCTAATATGACCGAAGCAAGACGCATGACGCGCTGCAGCACATCGAATCCTGCGGCGATCTGCGAACTATGTCATCATGCTGCCGCGTGGTGACGTATCGTCACCGCATTGGAATGAAATCGAAGCCGCGCCATGACCGACGTTGCCGATACCCGACCTTCTCCCGGCCAAGCCAACGGTAAGGCTGACGATGGCGCCAAACCGTTCAATCCGGAGGCCTTTGCGCTCAACATGGCCCGCGCCATGGAAAGCAGCGGCAAGGCACTGGCGGCCTATCTGCAGCCGCGGCAGAACGGCGAAACCGTCGACAAGCCGCCGAATGAGCTGACCGAAATCATCAAGACCTTCAGCACGGTGGCGAATTACTGGCTGTCCGACGAGAAGCGCTCCACCGAGCTGCAGATGAAGCTCGGAAAAGCATACCTCGATCTCTGGGGCACGGCGATGCGCCGGATGACCGGCGAGGCGACCGAGCCGTCATCGCAGCCGCCGCTCAAGGACAAGCGCTTCAGCGATCCCGAATGGAAGTCGAACCAGTTTTTCGATTTCGTGCTGCAGGCCTATCTGCTCGGCACCCAGTGGGCGCACGAGCTGGTCCGCAATGCCGAGGGGCTGGATGCGCATACGCGCAAGAAGGCCGAATTCTATGTCACGCAAATCACCAATGCGATGTCACCGTCGAATTTTGTGCTGACCAATCCGGAAGTGCTGCGCGAGACCGTGGCGTCGAATGGCGGCAACCTGATGCGCGGCATGGGCATGCTGGCCGAGGATATCGAGGCCGGCCGCGGTGCACTGCGCATTCGCCAGTCCGATCCGAGCGGCCTTGCCGTCGGCGTCAATATGGCGACGACGCCGGGCAAGGTGATCTATCAGAACGAGGTGATGCAGCTGATCCAATACACGCCGGCAACGGAGAGCGTGCTGCGCACCCCGCTGCTGATCGTGCCGCCCTGGATCAACAAGTTCTACATCCTCGATCTGAAACCGGAGAAGTCGTTCATCAAGTGGTGCGTCGATCAGGGCCTCACGGTGTTCGTGATCTCCTGGGTCAATCCGGACAAGGCGCTCGGTGCCAAGACCTTTGAAGACTACATGAAGCAGGGCCCGCTGGCTGCCATGGATGTGATCGAGAAGGTCACGGGCGAACTCACGATGCACACGATCGGCTATTGCGTCGGCGGCACCCTGCTCGCGTCCACACTGGCCTGGCTCGCCGAGCATCGCCGCGTGCGCGCGGCGTCGGCAACCTTCATGGCGGCCCAGATCGACTTCACCCATGCCGGCGATCTCATGGTGTTCGTCGACGAGGATCAGATTGCAGCGCTGGAAAAGGACATGCAGACCGCCGGCGTGCTCGAAGGCAGCAAGATGGCCATGGCCTTCAACATGCTGCGCTCGAACGACCTGATCTGGTCCTATGTCGTGAACAACTATCTCAAGGGAAATCTGCCGAAGCCATTCGACCTGTTGCACTGGAATTCCGACGCGACACGGATGCCGGCGGCCAATCATTCGTTCTATCTGCGCAACTGCTATCTCGAGAACAAGCTCTCCACCGGCAATATGGTGCTCGACAATACGCGACTCGATCTCTCCAAGGTGAAAGTGCCGGTCTATAATCTGGCCACGCGCGAGGACCACATCGCCCCGGCGGAGTCGGTGCTCTATGGCTCGCAATTCTTCGGCGGGCCGGTGAAATATGTGCTGTCCGGTTCGGGCCATATCGCGGGCGTCGTCAACCCGCCAGCCTCGGGCAAATACCAGTACTGGACCAATGACAGCAATCACGCGGCCAATGTCGCCGACTGGATGAAGTCGGCGACGGAGCATGCGGGGTCGTGGTGGCCGAACTGGCGCGAATGGATCGGCAGCATCGACGGCGAGGAAGTGCCGGCGCGACAGGTGGGGACCGAGGCCTATCCAGCCATCGAGGATGCGCCGGGGAGTTACGTTCGGGTGCAGGCTTAGCGCGCTCGTCGCCACCCGCGAAAGCGGGTGGCCGAGTAAGCTCCCGTGTGGCGATTGTCGCGAATGGCGCCGGTTAGTGGATCGCCCGGTCAAGCCGGGCGACGACAGTAAAAGCACAAATGCCCTTCCCTTGGCGTTGTCACACCGACCGTCTATGCTGCGCCAACACGCAGGGCGGTCCGCCCTGCTCCCGATTTTGCATGACCATCTCCCCGCGTTTTCGCGGGAATTTCTGACAAGGAACCGCCCATGACACGCGAGTTGTTCTGGCTGACGCTGACGGTGATTCTCACTGGCGTGATGTGGCTGCCCTATATCCTCAACCGCATCATGGTGCGCGGCGTCGGCGGATCGATGGCCAATCCCTCGCGCAACGACAAACCGCAGGCCGAATGGGCCAACCGGATGATGTTCGCGCACGACAATGCGGTCGAGAACCTGATTATCTTCGCGCCGCTGGTGATCATCCTCAATCTCGCCGACGTCTCGACCCCGGCCACCGTCATGGCCTGCATCGTCTATTTCTGGTCGCGCATCGCGCATCTGGTGGTCTACACGCTCGGCTTGCCGGTGCTGCGCACGGTGGCTTTCATCATCGGCTTCGTGGCCCAGGCAGTGCTGGCTGTCGCGATCCTGCGTATTCCGGTCTGAACCGGAATCCGCTAGTTCACTGCAATGAGCAAAGCTGCGCCCGATCTCCAGACCGTTGTCACTGAAATTGCCGCAGAGATGGCGCAGCGGCCCGACCGCGGCGAAGTCGCGAGCTACATTCCCGAACTCGCGGGCGTCGATCCCAATCAATTCGCGCTGGTCGTCGTGGACGGCGACGGCAATGTCGCCGCCGGCGGCGATGCCGATGTGCCGTTCTCGATCCAGAGCATCTCAAAAGTGTTCACGCTGACGCTGGCGCTCGGCATGGTCGGCGACCGGCTGTGGAAGCATGTGGGCCGCGAGCCGTCGGGTAACCCGTTCAACTCCATCGTCCAGCTCGAGCGCGAACGCGGCGTGCCGCGCAACCCCTTCATCAATGCCGGCGCCATCGCCGTCACCGATGTGATCCTGTCCGGCCATCAGCCGCGCGAGGCGATCGGCGAGATCCTGCGCTTCATGCAGTTTCTGTCGGGTGACAGCGGCATCGTGATCGACGAGACCGTGGCGGCCTCGGAGAAGCGTACGGGCTTCCGCAACACCGCGCTGGCGAATTACATGAAGTCGTTCGGCGTGATCAGCAATCCCGTGGACTTCACGCTCGGCGTCTATTTCCACCACTGCGCCATCGCGATGTCGTGCCGGCAGTTGGCCATGGCGACGCGGTTCCTCGCTTATTCCGGGCGCAATCCGAGCACCGGCCTTTCGGTCGTCTCATCCGAGCGCGCGCGCCGCATCAATGCGCTGATGCTGATGTGCGGCCACTATGACGGCTCCGGCGAATTCGCCTATCGCGTCGGCCTCCCCGGCAAAAGCGGCGTCGGCGGTGGCATCATCGCGGTGGCGCCCGGCAAAGCCTCCATCGCTGTGTGGGCGCCAGGCCTCGACCACCACGGTAATTCACATCTGGGGCGCATCGCGCTGGAAGAGCTGACTCGGCGTCTGGGATGGTCGATCTTCGGGACCTGAGGCCTCACGAAAAAGGGCCGAAACATTGCTGTCTCGACCCTCGGCCTCCTACTTCACCCGACGCTCTCAATGCTCCACCTTCCGCTTGTCTTCGGCGATGGCATCGTCGTGATACCAGCCTGAGCCGAAATCGACGGCGGGATAAGCACTGAAGTCGATCGGCTTGATCTCGCCCGGACGCCGCTCAAGTGCTGCGCGGCCGCCCACCGGGAACTGATAGATGGTTGCCGTCGGCTGCGGTGGACCGGAATGGTTGCTTATTCTCATCTCCTGGATCTCCTGCCTGACGTGTTTTTGTGTCCGTTTGGCTGTCAGGACGCTCAAATGTAACAGGCCCGCCCTTGGTTTGTGCCGACTGCCTTCAAAAAAGCAGGCAATTGCCAACAATATGCGCAGACAAGCCGCATGCGCTTCGGGCACGCAGTTTTTGGCCGCCGCGGACAGGCTCCACACTGGCTGAATGAGCGTCCAGCAGGCAGAAAAGTTCCTCAGAAAATGACCGTGCTACGGATTTGAGCAGACGGTATTTTAGTAGGACACCCAAAACCCTGAGATTTCTGCAGGAATCCGCTCCGAATCTCGTCCATCACCAGTCGTCGCAGGCGACCTGTGGATGGCCCCTGGAGGCGTGGCGATTTTTCCGTCACAAAACCGTTGCACCGCGACAAGTTGGCATACTACGTGCTTATAAAGCAGCGCCGCCGGGCATGAACTTCCGATCCCGGCATTGTCCAGAGTTTACTCCTGCCGGGGTTCACTCCTTTCGCCAACTCGTGAGAGACCTGAATGACCAAGTATAAGCTCGAGTATATCTGGCTCGATGGTTACAAGCCGACGCAGAGCCTGCGTGGCAAGACCCAGCTCAAGGATTTCGATGCCTTCCCGACGCTCGAACAGCTGCCGCTGTGGGGCTTCGACGGCTCGTCCACCGAGCAGGCCGAAGGCCGTTCGTCGGATTGCGTACTGAAGCCCGTCGCCGTGTTCCCGGACGCAGCCCGTGTCAACGGCGCGCTGGTGATGTGCGAAGTCATGATGCCCGATGGCGTCACCCCGCATCCGTCCAACCATCGCGCCACCATTCTCGACGATCCCGGCGCATGGTTCGGCTTCGAGCAGGAATACTTCTTCTACGAGAACGGCCGCCCGCTCGGCTTCCCGGCTGATGGTTTCCCGGCTCCGCAGGGCCCCTACTACACCGGCGTCGGCTTCAAGAATGTCGGCTCGGTCGCGCGCGAGATCGTCGAAGAACATCTCGACCTCTGCCTCGCCGCCGGCATCAACCACGAAGGCATCAATGCCGAAGTGGCCAAGGGCCAGTGGGAATTCCAGATCTTCGGCAAGGGCTCCAAGAAGGCCGCTGACGAAATGTGGATCGCGCGCTACCTGCTGCTCCGTCTGACGGAGAAGTACGGCATCGATATCGAATTCCACTGCAAGCCGCTCGGCGACACCGACTGGAACGGCTCGGGCATGCACGCCAACTTCTCGACCGAATATATGCGCACGGTCGGCGGCAAGGCTTACTTCGAAGCCCTGATGGCCCAGTTCGACAAGAACCTGATGGACCACATCAATGTCTACGGTCCGGACAACCACATGCGCCTGACCGGCAAGCACGAAACCGCCCCGTGGAACAAGTTCTCCTACGGCGTTGCCGACCGCGGTGCCTCGATCCGCGTCCCGCATTCGTTCGTAAAGAACGACTATAAGGGCTATCTGGAAGACCGCCGCCCGAACTCCCAGGGCTGCCCCTACCAGATCGCGTCCCAGATCCTGAAGACGATCTCGGAAGTGGCCACCGACGCAAAGGCTGTCGCGTAAGCTGCGCACTGAACTGAATGCGAAGCGGCCCGGATGCAAATCCGGGCCGTTTTGTTTTGGCGCTTGCCTATATGTCGAGTCACGATCGGTCGGCTGTCTGGTAAGACGGCGACGCGCATGATGACGCGCGCATCTGTTTCAACCGACAGGACGGCGATGTCTTCCGAACCATCAGTGACACATCCAGTCGAATTCAACTGGTGTCACGACGCAACCGCGACCGACGCCGTTCTTGGCATCCTGCTCGCTTATGATGATCCCGCTTATATCTCTCATTCGGAGCTGCAATACGGCGTTGCTGACGACATCGGTCGATGGGCTTCGGACCGCGCGATCAAGGCGCGAAAATATCTCGAAGGCCTGCTCGCGAATGGGTCCGGCGATGAGGTGATGATCGCAACAGCGACACAGGACGGCATGCTCGTGGGCTTTGCTTTGGTCGAAATCTCGCGGCTCAATCGGGAACGGCCTTTTGCGACCATCCACGACGTGCTGTTTTCGCCGACGGTTCGCGGCCATGGGCATGGCAGCGCGCTATTCGACTGGCTCGCGGAGCAATGCCGCACACGCGGCGTGACGCGCTTCTTCCTGGAGAGCGGCGTCGACAACCATCGCGCCCATCATTTCTTCGAGCGACACGGATTTCGGCAGACCTCGATCGTGATGATGCGCGATCTGTGAGGTTTTGATAATCTTCAGAAAGAAACGGCCCGGATTGAAATCCGGGCCGTTTTGTTTTTATGCGGTGCCTCACTCCACCCTCATCCTGAGGAGCGGCCGCAGGCCGCGTCTCGAAGGATGGCGGCAGACACCAGAGCCAGGCCAACTCATGGTTCGAGACGGCGCTACGCGCCTCCTCACCATGAGGGCGGAGTTACGGGAACATCGCCGGCTGATCGATACCCAGCGTCTCGGCAAAACCCAGCACAAGATTCATGTTCTGCACCGCCTGCCCCGACGCGCCCTTCGTCAAATTGTCCAACGTCGAGACGATGATCGCGCGGCCAGGGATACGGTCCGCGGCGACGCCTATGAAGGTCATGTTGGAGCCGCGCACATGCCGCGTATGCGGCGTCTTGCCGAATGGCAGTACGTAGACGAACGGCTCCTTCTCATACTGCTTCACCAGGATCTCGTGCAGCTCCTCGGCGGTCTTGCCGCGCCGGCCGCGGACATAGATCGTCGAGAGGATGCCGCGGTTCTGCGGCAGCAGATGCGGCGTGAACGAGACGATGACCTCCTTGCCTGCAGCTTTCGAGAACTGCTCATCGAGCTCGGCCATGTGCCGGTGCTTGCCGACGCCATAGGCGTTGAAGCCGTCGGAGACTTCGGAGAACAGCATCTCTTCCTTGGCCGAGCGGCCGGCGCCGGTCATGCCCGACTTGGCGTCGATGACGATCTCGTCGGTTTCGATCGCCTTGGCCTTGATCAGCGGGACCAGCGGCAGCTGGGCGCAGGACGTGTAGCAGCCGGGATTGGCGACGAGACGCGCCTTCTTGATGTCGCGCCGATACACTTCGACGAGGCCGTAGACGGCTTCCTTCTGCAGCTCCAGCGCATGATGCTCGTGGCCATACCATTTCGCATAGGCGGCGGGATCGCTCAGCCGGAAATCGGCCGAGAGATCGACGACCTTGATGTCCGGCGCCTTGGCCAGGACATCCTGCAGCACTTTTTGCGTGGTCGCATGCGGCAGCGCGCAGAATACGAGATCGATGCCGGCCGTGGTCCAATCGACGCTGTCGATGGTCACCAAAGTCGGCAGCTCATACGGCGCGAATTGCGGAAACACGTCGCCCATCTGCTGACCGGCGCGTCGGTCGGCCGTGAGAATGCTCAGTTCGACCTTCGGGTGGCGCAGCAGCAGCCGGACCAGTTCGGCGCCGGTGTAGCCAGAGGCGCCCAAAATGGCGATTTTCTTCTTGTTGCTCATCCCATAAATCCTTCCGCCTCGGCCATATCAGTCAAATGTGACGTCTCTTCCGCAAACAAATGCGGCCGTAATTTGCGCATCGCGCCCGAAATCTCCACGGCCGCCGGCTCCGGCCGCATGGCCAGCGCGCTCATGACAGCCAGATGATCGGCGTCGGACTTGTGCTGGTTGAGCTTGAAGCTGCCCTCCACCTCATCCACCGCCATCACCACGCCGACGATCGCCTTCTTCATCGCCTCCAGCCGCCCGGCCGCCATCTTGTCGGAGGTCCAGGGCGGCTTCGGCGCGAGCCAGCTTTCGAACCTGGCGCTCAGCGCGTCAAGATGCGGACCGAGCCTGTGATCCGGGAGAAGCCGCGCGGGGCCGGTGAGATGCACCGCCTGATAGAGCCAGGTGCCGACCTGATCGGGCGAGACGTACCAGTCGGGCGAGACATAGGCGTCGGCGCCGGTGACCGCCATGGCCCATGGCGTCACACCGTCGGCTAGCTTGAGCAGCGGATTCTGCCGCGCCAGATGGAAGGCCAGATGTGGCGTGCCATCCCGGCCGTATTCCAGATAGAACGGCACCGCGGAGCCGACCGGCTTGCGGCCGTCGAAGGCGCACAACGTCCCGAAGCCACGCGCGTCCGCGAACGCCAAGGCATCGCTGCGGTCGGTCTGGAATCTTGGCGGGGTATACATGTCAGGCTCCTTCGGGGGTGAAGGCCGCCGGATGGATCGCGCTGCTGTTCGGGGGAGAGACTGCCGCGGACCGTATCCGGCGGCAGTGAGGCGATCCTTAGAGACGAGCGCCTGCTGCCGCGGGAATGCGGCGACGGCGGGCGATGGCGCTGGTCACGAAATCGATCATGGCCGCGGACATAGAGGCGCGGGCGGGAAACGTCAAGGTTGTTTATGAAGACAGTAGCCGGGCTGCGGTCCCCTGCTTTTCGAGCAGCCTCACCGCTTTCTTATCGAACGACACAAAAGTCTCGCCACCAAGCCATCGCCCTTCGAACGCGATCACCCCGTCGGCAAAATCTCCGCCGGCATCGAGGATCGCCAGACCTGCCTCGACGGCCGCACGGTCGGTCACGACGTTGCGGATATTGAGAATGCGACGGATAGCATCGGCAACATCGCCCCTGTCGATCCGATAAACATGATCGAGCACCCAGACGAATTCGCAAAGTGCGTGGACGCTCACTGCGATCAGCTCGGCATCTTTTAAAGCCGCAGTCGCACGTCGTTGTTGCAGATCATCGTCCCCTTTAACGAGACGCACCAGCACATTTGTATCAACGCCGATCTTCACTTACGTCTGAGCCCGCGCAGACCAGCTGCAGCACCGGCATCCGCGATCGCGTCATTGAGTTCGTCGATCGTCAGCCGGACGCCGTTTCCTTTGCCGTCGAGAAGCCCGCTGAGCTCATCCCAGGAACCATTGCCTTGATCGGCCTTCAGTTCGGCCCGACCATTGGGCAAGAGATCGACTCTGATCTTGTCGCCCGGCTGAATGCCGAGATGCTTGAGCACGTCCTTCCGGAACGTAACCTGGCCTCGTGCGGTAACCGTCAATACCGTCATGATCTGACCTCCGAACAACCTCAAGAGTAATGCAAAAATGCATTACTCTCAAGGTCCGTACAGAAGCTGTTTGTCGCGAGATTACACCGGGCTCCACGGCGCCGGCACGATGCGGTAGCCGCTGCCGTCCTTGACCACGTGGCCATTGGCCGGGAACGGATAGTGGAAGCCCTGCACGCGCATCTTCTCGGCCACCAGCATGTCATAGACCTTGCGGCGGGTGGCTTCGGCCTGGGCCGGATCCTGGTCAAACATCAGGTGCCAGCCGGGATTGGTCGCAAACAGCGCCGGCTGATTGGTGATGTCGGACTGGATGAACAGCTTGTCGCTGCCCGACGACAGGATGAACGAGGTGTGACCCGGCGTGTGGCCGACGGCCTCCACGGCGAGCAGGCCTGGAGCGACGTCCTTGCCCCACTCATAGGGCGTGACCTTGCCCTTGAGACCGTCATTGAAGAGTTTGCGGTTGCTGGCGAACAGGCCCTTCATGCGATCGCTGGACGCCTTGGCGAGTTCGCCGTCGTCGTTCCAGTACTTCCACTCCACGGCCGGCACCAAGATTTCAGCATTCGGGAAAGCCGGCGTGCCATCGGCCGCGAGAAGACCATTCACATGGTCGCCGTGGAAATGCGAGATCACCACCGTATCGACATTCTTCGCGTCGATGCCGGCGGCCGCGAGGTTACTGGCGAACTGGCCGACATTGCCCTTGGTTGCAGCGAATGCGCCCGGGCCGTTGCCGGTGTCGATCACCACCAGCTTGCCGCCGGTGTTGATGGCCAGCGGCGCGAAGTGGATGGTCATCTTGTCCTTCGGCAGGAAAGACTTTTCGAGCTGCGCGTTGACCTCGTCCTTCTTCGCATTCAGCACAAAGGTGTCGGCCAGCGGAAAGGTGTTGGCGCCGTCTGAGATCACGTTCACCTGGGCATCGCCGACCTTGTAGCGATAAAAGCTCGGCGCTTGCTTGTCGGCGAGCGGCGCAGCGGCCTTGGCGGGGATTGCTGAAACGAGCGGCGTTGCTGCAAGCGCAGCGGCGCCGGTGAGAGCCTGACGACGTGACAAGTCCATGATCCATCCCTCCAGTGAAACTGACCAGCATGATGCCGGGCAAATGTCGCAGCGATCTTTATCAGCGGTTTGACATTTCCGCGAGACAGCAGATCGCCCAGCGCCCGATCAACACCTGGACGAGACGATTATTCCGGTAAGTTACTTGAGTTTGAGGGCCCATTCGGTGGCGACCGACAATGCATCGCCGCACATAATGAGCACGCCCGCCCAAACAAAGGCCGATGTAAAATTGGCGAGCTGGAAGCGCCAATATGGCATTTCAAAAACGCCGGCCACCAGCGGCACCGACGCACGCAGCGGACCGGAAAAGCGCCCGATGAAAATACTCGGGACGCCCCATTTCTGGATGAAGGCCTCGCCGCGCGGCAGCAGGTTGGGATATTTCGACAGCGGCCACATCTGGGCAACGCGGTCCTTGTATTTGAAGCCGAACCAGTAAGACAGCCAGTCACCCAAGGCGGCGCCAATGGCTCCGGCGATCAGCACCGGCCATATGCTGAGATCGCTGGCAGCGACCAGCGCGCCGATTGCAACCAGCGCGCCCCAGGCCGGGACCAGCAACGAAATGAATGCGAGTGACTCGCAGAAAGCAAGGATCAGGACGATGGGTGCAGCCCAAGCCTGATGCTCCCTCACAAATTCTGTGAGGCCGTGGAAAGCGTCTGCCATGGCGTGACGTCTTGCCAGAGCCGCCGGTCAAATGCCAGCCACAGCCCTGCGACATGATCATCACGGTTTGCGGAGGAAATAGTCATCGCCGCCCAGCGAACCGTAGACAAACGGCTCCTGGGTCTGTCCCGTGGCCGCCATGACGTCATCGCGAACCAGGCCAAAAAACTTGCGGATCTCGACGCCGGGCTTTTGCATGTTGCGGATCAGCGCAGTTGCAAAAGGACTATTGGCCTGCCCGGCCACACCATCCGATGCCACCTGCCCGGCCTTGGCCGCATAAGCCACGAGGGTCGCGCTCGATTCCGGTTCGATCCGGGCAAGCCCGCGCCCCACGGAGCGGCTGGCGACCGTCTTGGCCATGTCGCGCAGGAACGGATTGTCGCGGCATGCGTCCAGAATGACCAGCCGCAACTTTCGCGCGCTTTCGACACTGGTCAGTACGGAGTCCAGAGGCACCGCCTCGAACTGGACGGAACGGTCGGTCTTCAGCTTCGCATCGACCGGGATGAGATAGTTGATGCCATTCACCTCGATCCCGTGCCCGGCATAATAGACGACGGCCCAGTCGGCCTGCGACGCCTCCGCCGAGAACGCATTCAGCCTCTCGCGCATCGCCGTGGCGGTGAGGTCATTGTCGAGATGCACCGTCTTGAAGCCGGCGGCCCGGAGCGAGTCCGCGACCGACCTGGCATCGCTGTTTGGATTTGGCAGTTTCGGCACCGAAGCGTAGGCGCCATTTCCGATCACCAGCGCCACGCGGGTCTCGCCACCCGGTGCGTCCTGCGCGATCACAGTTGGTGTTGGATCGGCAGCAGGTTCGGGCGCGGCCATGACAACCGGCGGTGCCGGCTTGGACGCCGTGGCGAGGCCCATCGCGCGCTCGCGGGCCTCGGCCATTTCGCGCGGGGTGACGGATGATGGATCAACCCGGCCGGCCTGCGCGAAATCCGCTTTCGCTTTCTCGCTTTGCCCGATCTGCTCATAGGCCATGCCGCGCGCGACAAAGGTCTTGCCGGCGCGCGGGTCCATGCGTGCCGACTCGTCCAGATTGGTGAAGGCACGCTCAACGTCGCCCTTGCCCTGATAGGCCACGCCGCAAACGCGATAGGCGACCGCATTGCGCGGGTTGACGCGAATGATCGCATTGCAATCATCGAGTGCCTTGTCGAACTCGCCGTTCTTCGAATAGGCCGAAGCACGATTGAGCACCGTGACGGTGTCGTTCTGGCCGAGACCGATCGCTTGCGTGTAGTCCTTGACCGCCTCGTCATATTTCTTGAGCTGGAAGTACACGGCACCGCGGGTGGAATAAGGAAGCGCGGCATTGGGGTGACGCCGGATCAGGTCATCCAGCGCCGCCAGCGACCGCGCATAATCCCCCTTCTTGAACAGCGAAACCGCAGCATTGTTGGCACGTGCGACAGACGCGTTGTTTTCGGGGACGTTCCTGACGGTTTGAGCAAGCGCTGGCGATGTTGCGGTCACCACTGCAAGTGCCAGTGCCATGCCCCATCGTCGAAAGCTCCGTCCCGTCATGCGCTCGTCCTTTCCCGTCACTGCGGTGAGTGGCTACCACACAGTGTCCGATCCCCGAAAACCGGACATGACGTCCGATGGCGCATCCCGAACTCGTGACCGGTATCGCTGAACCATCCTTGGGTTGCGTCGCCTAATAGGCTCTCCGCCGGCTTGCCGATAACGGCTCCCCGCCGGCCAATCATAATCCAAGAGGATGAGAAGATGATCGGATCGCTGATGATCTGCGTGAGCGCTGTCGTATTGCTGGTCGGGATGGTTGCCGGCATCGTCATGGGCATCAAACAGGACTTCCTGCTGTCTCCTGCACATGCCCACCTGAACCTAGTCGGTGGCGTGCTGCTGTTTCTGTTCGGGCTATATTATCGGGTGGTACCGACCGTTGGTCGCAGCCTGCTGGCCCGGGTTCAGGGCTGGCTGCATATTGTCGGCGGGCTGATGTTCCCGATCGGGATCGGCATTACGCTTTTGGCCAATCACGCCTATATGGCGGTTCCAATCATCGGCTCGCTGATCATGCTCGCAGCCATGGTGCTTTTCGTGGTGATCGTGCTACGCACCGAGCGCTCCGCCGCCGTGGCCTGACCCCGGCGTCGCTGGCCGGTTAGCCCATGGACAGCCCAGTCGTGGCATAGTCATCCCAACGATTCGCCGCGACATGCCGCGGCGATACATCAGACAAGACTTCAAGACATATGGCCAAGGCACTGAAACCAAAAGACAAAGCCGACCTTTTTGGATCGGCCACCCCGAAATCCGCTACGCCCGCCAAGGCAGCCCCCAAGGCTGCCAATGCGGAAGCCGGCTACACTGCCGCCGACATCGAGGTGCTCGAAGGCCTTGAGCCGGTGCGTCGTCGGCCGGGTATGTATATCGGCGGAACCGACGAAAAGGCACTTCATCACCTGTTTGCGGAAGTGATCGACAACTCGATGGACGAGGCGCTGGCGGGCCATGCGACCTTCATCGAAGTCGAGCTCGCGGCCGACGGCTTCCTCACGGTGTCCGATAACGGCCGCGGCATCCCGGTCGATCCGCACCCAAAACATCCGAAGAAGTCGGCGCTCGAAGTCATCATGTGCACGCTGCATGCGGGCGGCAAGTTCGACTCCAAGGTCTACGAGACCTCAGGCGGCCTGCACGGCGTCGGCGTCTCGGTAGTCAACGCCCTCTCCTCGCTCTGCGAGGTCGAGGTCGCGCGCAACCAACAGCTCTACAAGATGACCTTTGCCCGCGGCATCCCGCAGGGCAAGTTGCAGGAGCTCGGCAAGGTCCATAACCGCCGCGGCACCCGGGTGCGCTTCAAGCCGGACACCGACATCTTCGGCGCCAAGGCCCATTTCAAGCCGCAGCGCCTGTTCAAGATGGCGCGCTCGAAGGCCTATCTGTTCGGCGGCGTCGAGATCCGTTGGAAGTGCGATCCCGAACTGCTCAAGGGCATCGAGGATACGCCACCGGAAGCCACCTTCCACTTCCCCGGCGGCCTGAAGGACTATCTCGCCGCAGCGATCCACGCCGACACGCTGGTGCATCCGGAGATCTTCTCAGGCAAATCCGGTCGCAACGGCTCCCATGGCGCCTGCGAATGGGCCGTCGCCTGGACCGCCGATGCCGACGGCTTCATGGCGTCCTACACCAACACCGTGCCGACGCCGGATGGCGGTACGCATGAAAGCGGCATGCGCAGCGCCATGCTGCGCGGCCTGAAGGACCACGCCGAGCGCGTCGGCCAGGGCAAGCGCGCCGGCACCATCACCTCGGAAGACGTGATGGTCGGCGCCGCCGTGATGCTGTCGGTGTTCGTGCGCGAGCCCGAATTCCAGGGTCAGACCAAGGACCGCCTGGCCACCGCCGAAGCCCAGAAGATCGTCGAGCAGGCCATCAAGGACCCGTTCGACCACTGGCTCTCGGGCAATCCGGTGCAGGCCAACAAGCTGCTCGAATTCGTGCTGGAGCGTGCCGACGAGCGTCTGCGCCGCCGTGCCGAAAAGGAAACCTCGCGCAAGACGGCGGTGAAGAAGCTGCGCCTGCCCGGCAAGCTGGCCGACTGTACCAATACCGCGACCGAAGGCTCGGAACTGTTCATTGTCGAGGGTGACTCGGCCGGTGGCAGCGCCAAGCAGGCGCGCGACCGCAAGACGCAAGCCATTCTGCCCCTGCGCGGCAAGATCCTGAACGTCGCCTCGGCGACCAAGGACAAGCTGACGGCCAATACCCAGCTCGCCGACCTCATGCAGGCGATCGGCTGCGGCACCGGACCCCAGTATCGCGAGGAAGACTTGCGCTATTCGCGCGTGATCATCATGACCGACGCCGACGTCGACGGCGCGCATATCGCATCATTGCTGATCACTTTCTTCTACCGGCAGATGCCGAAGCTGATCGACGAAGGGCATCTCTATCTCGCAGTACCCCCGCTCTATCGCCTCACCCATGGCAGCAAGACGGTCTATGCCCGCAACGAGGCGCACCGCGATGCGCTTTTGAAGAGCGAGTTCAACGCCAATGCCAAGGTCGATATCGGCCGCTTCAAAGGTCTTGGCGAGATGATGCCGGCGCAGCTGAAGGAAACCACCATGGATCCGTCGCGCCGCACGCTGCTGCGCGTGCAGCTGCTGCCGGACGATCGTGAAGGCACCGCCGACTCCGTCGAGCGGCTGATGGGGACCAAGGCCGAAGCACGCTTTGCCTTCATCTCGGACAAGGCAGAATTCGCCAGCGACGAATTGCTGGACGTCTAAGACTTTCGCCACGTCCCGTTGAAACTCAAACGGCGCGCGCGCGTAACCTTGTTATGCGTGTGCCCTTTTTGACTCTCGGAATATTCGCCTTCCTGATCGGCGTGCTGTGGATCGGTCAGGGCACGGGCATCGTGCCGTGGCCGCGAACGAGTTTCATGATCAACCAGATGCCGTGGGCCTATTATGGCGCCGCACTCGCTGCCGTCGGCATTGGCCTGATCGGATTCGTCTTCTCTCGCCCCTCCGCGTAAATCCTCTTCCATCACCTCGTCGCTCTTGCGATGATCCCGGTCAGGCGCGCCAGAGAACGCGCCGGCAAAGAACGGGATGGATGATTTGACCAACCAGCTTTTTGATCTGTCGGGCCGCGTGGCCATCGTCACCGGTGGCAATGGCGGTATCGGGCTCGCAATGGCACGTGGACTTGCCGAAGCCGGCGCGGCGGTCACCATCGCCGATCGCAACGCCGACAACTCGGCAATCGCTAAAACCTCGCTCGAACGCGCGGGTCATCAGGTTCTCGCTTGCGTGACCGACGTGACTGATCCCGACTCGGTGGCGGCGATGGTCGCAGCAACGCATGACCGATTCGGGCGGATCGACATCCTGATCAACAATGCCGGAATTAGTGTATCCGCGCCGCTCGCGGAGATGGCACTTGCCGACTGGCAAAGGGTGATCGACGTCAACATGACCGCGCCCTTCATCTGCGCGCAGGCGGTCTATCCCACGATGAAAGCCGCAGGCGGCGGCAAGATCATCAACATTGCCTCGGTGCTGGCACAACTCGGTGCGGGAGGTGCTGCGAATTATGCATCCAGCAAAGGCGGCATCCTGCAATTTACCCGCTCGCTCGCAACCGCGTGGGCCGCGGACAACATCCAGAGCAATGCGATTCTGCCGGGCTGGATCGATACGGACCTCACCAGCCGCGCCAAGGAGCGCGTCCCCGAACTACATGACCGCATCATATCGCGCGTGCCCGCCGCGCGCTGGGGCCGCCCGGACGATCTCGCTGGCGTCGCTATATTTCTTGCAAGCGCCGCATCCGACTTCGTCAATGGTGCAGCACTCACTGTCGATGGCGGGTTCTCCATTCAAAGCTGATTTCGTGAAGAGGACGACACGATGACCAAAGGACTGTTCGATCTCACCGGCCGCGTGGCCATTGTCACCGGCGGCAATGGCGGGATCGGCCTTGGCATGGCGCGCGGGCTTGCCGCGTCTGGCGCATCCATCGTGATCGCCGGACGCAATCAGGCGAAGTCGGAAGCGGCCGTCACCGAGCTTGCCACAAGCGGCTTGAAGGCGATCGCCTTGACTATCGATGTCAATGACAGCGCCGCCGTGAAGGCCATGGTCGCCGATACGCTGCAGGCGTTCGGACGCGTCGATATCCTCATCAACAATGCCGGCATGAATGTGCGCAAGACACCGGACAAGCTCGCACTGGACGAATGGGACAGCGTCATCAAGACCAATCTCACCAGCGCTTTCGTGATCTCGCAGGCCGTCTATCCGGCCATGAAGGAAGCTGGCGGCGGCAAGATCATCAATATCGGTTCGATGATGTCGATCTTCGGCGCGAGCTTCTCGCCGGCCTATGGCGCCAGCAAAGGCGGCATCGTGCAATTCACACGCTCTTGCGCGATTGCCTGGGCACCCGACAACATCCAGTGCAATGCGGTTTTGCCTGGCTGGATCGATACGGAGCTGACGCAGAACGCACGGCGCGAGGTCGATGGCCTGCATGACCGCGTGCTCGCGCGTTCACCTTCAGGCCGCTGGGGCGCGCCGGGTGATTTCGCGGGGATCGCCGTGTTCCTCGCATCGCGTGCGTCGGATTTCGTCACCGGTGCCGCCATTCCGGTGGATGGCGGCTACTCGGTGCAGGGCTGATCGCGGAGCGATTTACTTCTCCGCGAACAGCGCCCGCGCATTGCCGTGGGCGATCTTCTTCGCAATCGCCGGCGGTAGCTGCGCTAGCCAGGCGCGGTAGTTTGCCATGATGTCGTCATAGCTCGCCCAGCGCTCCGGCACCCAGGTGTCGGAGCCGACCAGGAAGCGATCAGGATAGGTCTCGAACAGTTTTCGCCATTCCGGCGTCAGCTTGCCGCCGCCATCGACGATCCCGCTGCGATAGGACAGCTCGCCCCACAGTTTTGGGTATTTTGCCAGCATCGCCGCGACGCGGTCAGCGCCAAGGCTGAAGCCGGTATGCGCCCAGATGATTTGCGCTTTGGGATTATGGCGCATCAGGATTTCGACGGCCTCTGCATCCGCATGCGCATGCAGATAGAGGTTTTTCTCGACAGCGAAATCAACGGTCTTCTTCACCATCTCGGTATCGGCCGCCTTGCCGGTGAGATGGAACTCACCGACGCCACGATAGTAGCCGCGCTTGTACTCTTCCTGCACGAGATCGAAGATCACGGGATCGTTGAACCACGAACCGATATCCGCGCGGATCCGATACGGCCGGATGAACGGCACGACCTGCAAGCCGCCGGCCTTCCCTTCCGCCTGCTTGTCCATCAGCGCATGCGTCCCGGTATTCGGGCGGCTGGTGGCGAGGATGCCGGTGACGCGGTTGCGCTTGAAGACCTCCAGCACTTCGTCGGGCTGATAATAGGGCTTCGGCTCCCAGTTGTAGTGCATGTGGGCGTCGAAGATTTCGATCGGCTCGTTGGCGCGCGCCGGCGCTACAAGGCAGATGGCCGCTATAACTGCTGCGCTGAACGCTTTCATCGAGATCATTTTCTTACTCCGCCGCAACGGCGCGTGGCCGGCCGTCGATCTCGTCGTCCACGACCTGCGGCTGCAGCTTGCGCTTCAGCTTGAGGTCGATGCGATCAAGATAGATGTAGATCACCGGCGTGATGTATAGCGTGAGCAGCTGTGACAGGCAGAGACCGCCCACCACGGCGACGCCGAGCGGCTGGCGCAGCTCGGCGCCTGCACCGGCACCGATGGCGATCGGCAGCGTGCCGAAAATCGCCGCGAAGGTGGTCATCATGATCGGGCGGAAGCGCAGCAGCGCGGCTTCGCGGATGGCGTGTTCCGCCGACAGGCCGACGCGACGACGGTCCAGCGCGAAATCGACCATCATGATGGCGTTTTTCTTGACGATGCCGACCAGCATCACGATGCCGATCATCGCAATGACCGACATTTCCATCTTGAACAGCATCAGCGTCAGGATGGCACCGATGCCGGCTGACGGCAGGCCGGAAATGATCGTGATCGGATGGATGAAGCTCTCGTAGAGAATGCCGAGGATCACGAAGGCCGCGAACACGGCCGCAAGGATCAGCACGCCCTGCCCGCGCAGTGAATCCTGGAACACCTGCGCAGTACCAGAGAAACCGGTCGCGATGGTCACGGGGAGCTTCGAGTCGCTTTCGATCTTGGTGATCTGGTCAACCGCATAGCCGAGCGAATAGCCGGGCTGCAGGTTGAAGGAGATCGTCACCGCCGGCTGCTGGCCCTGATGATTGATCTGCAGCGGGCCGACCGTCGGCACCAGTTTTGCAACCGCACTGAGCGGAATGGTCTGGTTACCAGAGGTCTTCATATACAGCTTTGACAGATCGCTGGGATCGATGCGGAACTGCGGCTGCGCCTCAAGGATGATCTGATAATCGTTGGTCGGCGTGTAGATGGTGCCGATCTGTCGCGCGCCAAAAGCGTTGTAGAGCTGGTTGCGCACCTGGTCGACGGTGATGCCGTAGACTGCCGCTTTTTCACGATCGATGTCGACGGTCATCTGCGGGTTCTTGATGTAGAGATCCGTCGTGACATCGAGCAGGCCCGGCACCTTCGCGATCGCCTCGCGCATTTCCGGCGCGAGACGATAGAGCTGCTCGGTGTCGCTGCTCTGGAGGACGTATTGATACTGGCTCTTCGACGGACGCCCGCCAATGTTCAGATTCTGGATACTCTGGAAGAAGGCCTGCAGGCCCGGCACCGCCGTCGCCTTCTGACGCAGACGCGCCATCACGATCGGCGCCGCTTCACGCTCCTTCTTCGGCTTCAGCGCGACGAACAGACGGCCATAGTTCGCGGTCGCATTGGGGCCGCCGGAACCAACGGTGGAGTTGATGTATTCGACCGCAGGATCGGATTTCAGTATATCGACCAACGCCGCCTGACGCACCCGCATGGCCTCGAACGAGGTGTCGGTAGCGGCTTCGGTGATGCCCGTGAGGAAGCCCGTGTCTTCCTGCGGGAAGAAGCCCTTGGGCACCACCATATAGAGCCAGATGGTGCCGCCGAGAGTCGCGAAGGTCACCATGAGCATCACGGCCTTGTAGGCCAGCACACGATCGAGGGTCCATTCATAGCCCCGCAGCCATGCCGCGAACATGCGTTCGAACAGGCGCAGGACGATGTTGTCCTTGTGGTTGGGATCATGCGCCTTCAGCACGCGCGCACACAGCATCGGCGTCAGCGTCAGCGACACGAAGCCAGAGACGATGATGGCGACCGAGATGGTGACCGCGAATTCGCGGAATACACGACCGACGATGCCGCCCATCAGCAGCACTGGAATGAACACCGCGATCAGCGAGAAGGTGATCGAGATGATCGTGAATCCGATTTCTCGCGCGCCTTTCAGTGCGGCCTCGAACGGTTTCATGCCGTGTTCGATATGGCGGACGATGTTCTCCAGCATGACGATGGCATCGTCCACGACAAAGCCGACCGACAGCGTCAGCGCCAGCAGCGTCATGTTGTTGATGGAGTAATCCAGCATGTACATGACCGCGCAGGTGCCGAGGATCGAGATCGGTACAGCCAGCGCGGGGATGAACGTGGCCGAGGCCGAGCGCAGGAACAGGAAGATGACGATGATCACCAGCACCACGGCGATCAGCAACGTCTCCTCGACATCGGCGACGGCTTCACGGACCGAGACCGAGCGGTCCATCATCATATTCACCTCGACCGAGGCCGGGATCTGGGCACGCAGCGCCGGCAGGCGCTCGCGGACGGCATCGACGACGGCGACGGTGTTGGCATCGGGCTGTTTCTGGATCGCCAGCACGATGGCGCGCTTGCCGTTCAGCCATGTGCCCGCCTTGTCGTTCTCGACGGCGTCATAAATCTTCGCGACTTCGTTCAGCTTCACCGGCGAGCCGTTGCGCCAGGCGACGACAATCTGGCTGTAATCGGCCGCCTTGGTCATCTGGCCGGAGGCCTGCAGGGATATGTCCTGCTTCGGACCGTTCAATGTGCCGACCGGCGTCGAGGAATTGGCGCGCGACACCGCGCTGCGAATGTCTTCCAGCGACAGGCCACGCGCGGCCGCTGCTTCCGGATCGGCCTGGACGCGGATGGCGAATTTCTGCGGCCCGTAGATCAGCACCTGCGCCACGCCGGGAATCTGCGACAGCGCCTGGCCGATGGTGATGTCCCCGAACTCGTTGACCGCGGACAGCGGCAAGGTTTCCGACGTCAGCGCAATAAAGAGCACCGGGAAATCGCCCGGATTCACCTTCCGAAAGCTCGGCGGGATCGTCATCTCGATGGGCAGCCGCCGTTGCGCGATGGTCAGCGCCGTCTGCACGTCGAGCGCTGCGGCATCGATGCTGCGATTGAGATCGAACTGGATGGTGATCTGCGTCGTGCCTTGGGACGACGACGACGACATCGAGGAGATGCCGGCAATCGTCGAGAGCTGGCGCTCGATGACGCCGGCGACCGAGGCCGCCATCGTGTCGGCGCTGGCGCCCGGCAGCGTCGCCGTCACCGCGATGGTCGGGAAGTCAACTTTCGGCAGCGCCGAGACCGGCAGCAGGCGGAAGCCGAAAATGCCAAATGCGATGATCGTCGCCGTGATGAGCGTGGTCATCACAGGGCGACGGATGCAGATCTCCGAGAGGGTCATGGCTCAGGCCCCGGCCTTGCGTTTGCGCGCTTCGACCTGGGTGCCCTGGGTCAGCAGCAACTGGCCATCCACCACCACGTCCTCATTCCCGGACAGGCCGGTGGTGATGACCGACTGGCCCTGGAACGTGCGATCGACCTCGACCGGCTGGACCTGCGCCTTGCCGTCTTTCACCACGAAGACAAAGTTTCCGGTCTGGCTGCGCTGTACGGCGACCGTTGGCACCGTGACGCCGTCCTCGATCCGGATGATGAGCTTGGTCTGAACCAGAGTCCCCGGCCACAGGATCTCGCTGGCGTTATCCATAATGCCGCGGACCGTGACCATACCGGTGGTGGAGTCGACGGTGTTCTCGATCATGGCGACCTTGCCGGCCTCTGAACGCTCACTGTTCGGAATCGTGGCGATCACCTTGGTGGTGCCGGCCGCAATGGCATCGCGCAGATCGGCAAGCAGGCGCTGCGGAATCGTGAAGGTCACATAGACCGGCGCCATCTGGTTGATGGTGGCCAGCGGCGCCGTATCGGCCGGCCGCACGAAATTGCCGATCTTCACATTGGCGGCGCTGATCCGGCCCGAGAACGGCGCCTTGATGATCGTGTAGCTCTTCTGGACCTTGAGATTGTCCAGCATCGACTGATCGGCCTTGATGGTGCCGGCCAGAATGTCGGTCTGGGTCTTGGCGTTGTCGACGCTGACCTGGGTGGTGGCGCCCTTGCCGATCAGATCGCTGAAGCGCCGAACATCGCGCTCGGCGCCGGCGAGTTGCGCCTGGTCACGGGCCAGCGTGCCTTCGGCCTGTTCGATCTGGGCGTCGATCTGGCGCGAATCGAGGGTGAAGAGAAGATCGCCCTGATTGACCTTGGCGCCATCTTCGAAATGGACGGAGGTGATAGTGGTCTCGAGCCGGGATTTGAGGGCCACCGAGGAGATCGGCGTCACCATGCCGATGGAGTCAACATCGACCGGCACCGGCTTGCGCTCGGCCTTGGCAAGCTCCACAGCGACGATGCGTGCGCGGGGCTGGGTTGGGGCCTTATCACCGGCCATCCACTGGGAACGTGTGGCATAGCCGGCGACGGCGACGCCTGCGAGGACGACAACAGCAGTCAGCGTGCGTTTCTTCATGTGGCCTTCGTCACCTGGTACAGTCTTTTTGGTCGAAGTTCGGGTGTCGCCCCCCGTATCCGTCCCTGACTGTTTGTCTCGGCGCCTGTGCGCTTTAGGCTTAAAGCGTATCATGACGCCGCAGGGGATGGTATGCCACCGCGACGCAATTTTGCCATTGTTGTTACCGGAATCCCATCAGATGAGAATTGCCACCTGGAACGTGAACTCGGTCCGCCAGCGGCTGGATCATCTGCTGACCTGGCTCAAGGAATGCCAGCCGGACATCGTCTGCCTGCAAGAGATCAAATGCATGGACGACGCTTTCCCGCGCGAGCCCATCGAGGCGCTTGGCTACAACGTCGTCACCCACGGCCAGAAAACGTTCAACGGCGTCGCCCTGCTCTCCAAGTATCCTCTGGACGAGGCAACGCCCCGCCTTGCCGGCGACGATCTGGATGAACATGCCCGCTTTATTGAAGGCGTGGTGTCGCTGAAATCCGGCGTCGTGCGGGTTGCCTGCCTGTATCTGCCGAATGGCAATCCAGTGGACACCGAAAAGTATCCCTACAAGCTGCGCTGGATGGAGCGGCTGCGCGAATTCACCAAACTACGGCTGAAGACCGAAGAGCCGCTGATCCTTGCCGGCGACTTCAACGTCATCCCGGCGGCCCGCGACGTCCATAATCCCGCGGCCTGGATCAACGACGCCCTGTTCAAGCCCGAGACCCGCGAGAGCTTCCAGTCCCTGCTCGGCCTCGGCATGACCGATGCGCTTCGCGCGGTCACCGACGAGCCCGGCCAATACACGTTCTGGGACTATCAGGCCGGTGCCTGGCAGAAGAACTGGGGCATCCGCATCGATCACCTGCTGCTGTCACCGCAGGCCAGCGACAAGCTCGTCGATGTCGGTATCGATAAATATGTTCGCGGCTGGGAGAAACCGAGCGACCACGTGCCGGTGTGGATCGATCTGGATCTGGAAGCGGCATGACGAGCTAATGCTGTCATCGCCCGGCTCGAGCGGGCGATCCAGTAAACGGTGCTGCCAATGTTCAGGATGCCAGCGCCAAGCCGGTGTCTACTCGATCACCCGGTCAAGCCGGGTGATGACAATCGAAACTATTTCAATCCCGCTTGCCCTGCACCCAGTGCTCGAGCATCTGCAGCGCCATGGCGCGGTCGTCTTCGGAGGCCTTGGCGATGGCCTTGGCGTAGCTGTCGCGGATCCAGGTGTCGTCCGGGCCGGCATTGTCGCGGGCCAGCGTCAGCCACATCAGGCCACGGGCCATCTGGCGCGGCAAAGCCTCGCCGTTGAACAGCATCTGGCCGAGCAAGGCTTGCGCCTGGTGCTGGCCCTTCTGCGCGGCAAGGCCGAGCCAGCGCACACCATACTTGGCGTCTCGCGGAGTGCCGATGCCCTTCAGATACAGGCGGGCAAGATCGTATTGCGCGTCGGCATTGCCGAAATAGGACGCGGCATAAGAGAACATCTCGCGCGCGCGCTCGGTATCGGACTTGATCTTCGAATTCGGGATGCCGTCGAGATAATAGCGGCCGAGCGCCACGAAGGCGTTCGCGACGATCGCCGCCTGCGGCGCCGATGGCGAGTCTTCAGCATGGGCATTGGCGATGCGGCTGAAATATTCGAACGCGCGCAGATCGTCCTGGGCCACGCCATTGCCGTCGGCATACATCCGGCCGAGCTTCCACTGGGCGATCGGGTGGCCGCCTTCGGCGGCGTATTGCAGGGCGGTGAGTGAATTCTCGGCTTTGGCGGCCGGCTTCTTGGCGATCGGGGCCGGCACGCCGGGCATTGCCGGAAGCACGGATGGTGCAACATCGCTGCCGCCCACCGGCGAGCCGTCAAAGGCCAGCGCCGGCCCGGCCACGACGACCGCGCTCCACGCCAACGCCACAAAAACGATACGCTCAAATATCCGCATAACTATGTTTCTCAAGGTCGCCGCCGGAAAGGCTGGCGCCCGCACTGGCAAATCGGTCTCGTTCAACGACGCTCGTATGTAGTCCCGACGCGGCATTGGTCGCGCAGGCAGTCCGTTTGGACTTGCGCGCATCCCATCCGCGATCGGTCAACTTTCCGTTAGAAATCCCTGCGCCGGACGAGGTCACGGTGAACAACACGTCTATGGCCTGATTCCCTGTCACCCCAACGACATCGCCGGACGCGGCGCTGTGTTCGTCGGCAGAACGCAAACCGTCCTGGTGGGAATGTGGGGTCACGGCCGCCGGGTTCTCCGCAATCATCCAGCACGCATCGGCAGACCCCTGCGGGGCCTCCGGATGGAGCGCTGTCATCGTCAACAACGGGATGCTGGCAATCTCTGCGATGTCTTTGACGACATCACGGCTGACTGGGTGCAAACCGGAGACAAACGGAGTCTTTTTGAAGATTTCGTGATGCCGGGACACATGATGGCTGGGCACATTGCCGGCCATGAACGGCCAATGCAGGCCAGCCGCCTTATGGCGACCCTGCAAACGCGGCTTGATGTTCGTCCCGACGTCCATCGCGAACCTGGTGTCTCGGGCCGCTCCAAGGATCCGGGACAATCCCACTGACATCCCGCCGATCTGGAGCACGCCCGCCTTACTGGCTGACGAGACATGATCTCACGAAGACGTGTGGCCAAATAGCGGCGGCGGCGCTCGCCACCGCTGGACAGGGTTAAATGCTGGGGAACTGTGGCAGGCGAGCAACAGGCGTTGCAGGCAGGCAACCATAATCGGGAGGACGTCGGATGGGTTAAGCGGAGCGAAAACCCATCACCACCTGCGCGAAGGGTGATGGGTTTTCGCTGCGCTCAACCCATCCTACGCTTCCTACTTAACGGCCTCAGGTATTCAATACCCGGCCATAGGCATCGAGAACGGCTTCCTTCATCGTCTCCGAAATGGTCGGATGCGGGAAGATGGTGTGGAAGAGCTCTTCTTCCGTCGTCTCAAGGTTCATGGCGACCACGAAGCCCTGGATCATCTCGACGACCTCGGCACCGACCATATGGGCACCGAGCAGCTGGCCGGTCTTCTTGTCGAAGATCACCTTCACCATGCCCTGGTCCTCGCCCTGAGCGATCGCCTTGCCATTGGCCACGAATGGGAAGCGGCCGACGCGGATCTCCTTGCCGGCTTCCTTGGCCTTGGCTTCGGTAACGCCGACCGAGGCGATCTGAGGATGGCAATAGGTGCAGCCCGGGATCAGGGTCTTGTCCATGCCATGCGGGTTCATGCCCTTGATGGCCTCGACGCAGATCACGCCCTCATGCTCGGCCTTGTGGGCCAGCATCGGCGGACCGGCGACGTCGCCGATGGCATAGATGCCAGGGACATTGGTCTTGCCGTATTTGTCGATGACGATGCAGCCACGCTCGGTCTTCACGCCAAGCTTCTCAAGGCCGAAACCTTCGATATTGCCGACCACGCCGACCGCCGAAATGACGCGGTCGAATTCCTGCTGCACCGGCTTCTTGCCGTCATCGATGGTGGCAACGACGCTGTCGGCCTTCTTGTCGAGCTTCGTGACCTTGGTATTGGCGAGCACCTTGATGCCCTGCTTCTCGAACTGTTTTCGCGCAAAGGCGGCGATCTCGGCATCTTCCACAGGCAGGATCTGCGGCAGCACTTCCACCACGGTCACCTCGGCGCCGAAGGAGCGGTAGAACGACGCGAATTCGATGCCGATGGCGCCGGAGCCGACGACAAGCAGCGACTTCGGCATCTTGTCCGGGTTCATCGCCTCAAAATAGGTCCAGACCAGCTTCTTGTCGGGCTCGAGACCCGGCAGCGCACGCGGGCGGGCGCCGGTGGCGACGATGATGTGTTTGGCGGTGTAGCTGCCCTCGCCCAGCGAACCTTTCGGCGCTTCGGCCTGGGATTTCTTCACCGAGAACTTGCCCGGCGCTTCCAACGTGGCTTCGCCCCAGATGATGGAGATCTTGTTCTTCTTCATCAGGAATTCGACGCCGCCGTTCAGGCGCTTCACCACGCCGCGCGAGCGCGCGATGACGGCCTTGATGTCGAAGGAAACGTTGTCGGCGGACAGGCCGTAATCCTTGGCGTGCTGGAAGGCGTGATACATTTCCGCCGAGCGCAGCAGCGCCTTGGTCGGGATACAGCCCCAATTGTTGCAGATGCCGCCGAGATAGGCCTTCTCGACGATCGCCGTCTTGAAGCCGAGCTGCGCGGCACGAATGGCCGTCACATAGCCGCCGGGACCGGAGCCGATGACGACGACGTCGAAGGAATTATCGGACATGGGTTACTCGCTCTTGCTTCCCTCTCCCCTTGTGGGAGAGGGTGGATGCGCGCCCCTTGGCGCGCAGACGGGTGAGGGGTTGGTCTGGGCTGCGTCGTAGATGGCTTCGAGCACCTGCTCCGAGCGCAGCAAAATGTCGTTATTCCAGAAACGTAGGACGCGAAAACCTCGCTCTTTCAAATCCTGATCGCGGCGTTCATCGCGCTCACTCTCTGCATGCTGGCTGCCATCGGCCTCGACGACCAAACGTCGTTCAAACGAGACGAAATCGACGATCCAAGGACCAATCGGCACCTGCCGGCGAAACTTCAAATTTGTTAGGCGGCGGGATCGCAGCAAGCGCCACAGCGTCTTTTCAGTCTCGGTCGCATTCACTCGCAGGGATTTTGCGAAAGCGCGCTTCTGATAGGACACAGGCTGGTGCATACCCCTCACCCGTCTCGGCCGCTTCGCGTCCGATCCACCCTCTCCCACAGGGGGAGAGGGAAACAAAAAACTACACCACCATCATCACCGGATTTTCGATCAGCTTCTTGAACGCCGTGATCAGCTCCGCGCCGAGCGCGCCGTCGATGGCGCGGTGGTCGCAAGAGAGAGTCACGCTCATCATGGTCGCGGCGACGATCTGGCCGTTACGCACAACCGCCCGCTCCTCGCCGGTGCCGACCGCCAGGATCGATGACTGCGGCGGGTTGATCACCGCAGTAAAGTCCTTGATGCCGAACATGCCGAGATTGGACACCGACGACGCGCCGCCCTCATATTCATGCGGCTTCAGCTTCTTCGCCTTGGCGCGCGCGGCGAGCTCCTTCATCTCGTTGGAGATCTGCGAAATCGTCTTGATCTCGGCCTGGCGGATGATCGGTGTGATCAGACCAAATGGCAACGCGACGGCAACACCGATGTCGGAATGCTTGTGGCGAAGCATCGCCGCTTCCGTCCACGACACATTGGCTTCCGGAATCTTCTGCAGTGCGACGGCCATCGCCTTGATGACGAAGTCGTTGACCGACAGCTTGTAGTTCGGCTTGCCGTCCTTGTCCTTGCCGGCGGCGGCGTTGATCTCTTCGCGCGCCGAGGAGAGCTTGCCGAGATCGCAATCCACCGTGAGATAGAAGGTCGGCATCGAATTGGTGGCAGCCGTCAGGCGCTGCGCGATCGTGCGGCGCATGGAATCATGCGGCACGCTCTCGTAGGAGCCCTCCTCGTACAGGCCGAGGATCGCCTGATCGGACATCGCGGGCGCAGCCACGCCGGCGGGCGCACCAGATGCTGCACCAGCAGCCGGCGCCTTCAGCGCGCCGCCCGACTTCGCCTTCTCGACGTCTGCCGCAACGACGCGGCCACGCGGACCGGTGCCGTTGACGCGGGCGACGTCGATACCTGCTTCCTTGGCGAGGCGACGGGCCAGTGGCGACGAGAATACGCGCGCTCCATTGGTCGCGGGCGCAGGCGCAGCAGCCGGCTTCGGTGCGTCCTGCTTGGCTTCAGCCTTCGGCTCCGATTTGGCTTCTGATTTCGCTTCCGCCTTCGGCTCGGGCTTCGCCTCGGCCTTGGCTTCCGGCTTCGCCGCACCGCCGCCGCTGGCCGCTGCCTTCACGTCCTCGCCTTCGGTGGCAAGGATCGCGATGATGTCATTCACCGGCACGTCCGCCGTGCCCTCCGCGACCAGGATCTTCGCGATCGTGCCTTCATCGACGGCTTCGACTTCCATCGTCGCCTTGTCGGTCTCGATTTCCGCGATCACGTCGCCGGACTTGACGGTGTCGCCTTCCTTCTTGAGCCACTTGGCAAGGTTGCCCTTCTCCATCGTGGGCGACAGCGCAGGCATCAGAATGTTAATCGGCATTGTCAGTGACCTTGTTGCGACCGCGGCGTGGTGGCGCCCATGTCGGTCGGACGAGCAATCTCGGATTCGAACATCTCGACGATGCGCTGCAGCGCCTCGTCCTCGGTGAATTCGCTCTCGCGCCCATAGGCGCGCGCAGCGTGACGCGCGATATCGACCAGCAGAAGCCCCCACATGTCCGGCTCCTCGAAGGCGCGCATGAACGCGATCGACAACCCGCCATCGACCACGAAAGCACGCAACACTTCGGTTGCGTCCTCGCGTCCCTCGACATCCGGCGGCAGCGACTGTTCCTTCGGACCGGCCATGTCAGCCTCCCCGCTGTTAGCGATAGCAGACGGCCTTGGCGGCAGCGACGACCTCGGCCACCGAGGGCAGCGCGAGCTTTTCGAGATTGGCGGCGTAGGGCATCGGCACGTCCTTGCCCGACACGCGCGCGACCGGCGCATCGAGATAGTCGAATGCGCCTTCCATGATGCGTGCGGCGAGTTCGGCGCCGACGCCGTTCTGCTGCCAGCCCTCTTCCACCGTCACGGCGCGAGAAGTCTTCTTCACCGACTCAAGGATCGTTTCGGTGTCGAGCGGACGCAGCGTGCGCAGATCGATGACCTCCGCCTCGATGCCTTCCTTGGCGAGCTCTTCGGCGGCCTTCAGCGTGTAGGTCATGCCATTCGACCATGAGATCAGCGTGACGTCCTTGCCGGCGCGCACGATCTTCGCCTTGCCGATCGGCAGCACGTAGTCGTCGAGCTTCGGCACTTCGCCGGTCTGGCCATAGAGCATTTCATGCTCGAGGAAGATCACCGGATTGGGATCGCGGATCGCAGCCTTGAGCAGGCCCTTGTAGTCGGCGGCGTTCGACGGTGCGATCACCTTGAGGCCGGGAACCTGCGCATACCAGGCCGAGTAGTCCTGGCTGTGCTGCGCGCCGACGCGGGCGGCGGCGCCGTTGGGGCCGCGGAACACCATCTGCGCGGTCATCTGGCCGCCAGACATATAGAGCGTCTTGGCAGCCGAGTTGATGATCTGGTCGATGGCCTGCATGGCGAAGTTGAAGGTCATGAACTCGACGATCGGCTTCAGGCCGGCCATGGCCGCACCGACGCCGACACCGGCAAAACCGTGCTCGGTGATCGGCGTGTCGATGACGCGACGCGCACCGAATTCCTGCAGCAGGCCCTGGGTGACCTTGTAGGCGCCCTGATATTCGGCGACTTCCTCGCCCATCACGAACACGTCGGCGTCGCGGCGCATTTCCTCGGCCATGGCGTCGCGCAGCGCTTCACGGATGGTCATTGTGACCATCTCGGTGCCCTCGGGAATATCCGGATCGGGCAGCAGTTCGAATTTTGGCGCCTCTGGCGTCTTGGCACCCTTGGCTTCTTCCTTCGGAGCATCGGTCGGCTTGGCTTCCGGCGTCTTCTCGGCATCGGCAGGCGGCGCGGCGTCCGCGGCCTTCTGCTTTGCCGGCTCCGGCTCGGCATTGGCGTCCTCGCCTTCCGCCACGATGGTGGCGATCGGCGTGTTCACCGCGACGTCATTGGTGCCTTCCGGCACCAGGATCTTGCCGAGCGTCCCTTCATCGGTCGCTTCGACTTCCATCGTCGCCTTGTCGGTCTCGATCTCGGCGATCACGTCGCCGGACTTGATGGTGTCGCCTTCCTTCTTCAGCCATTTCGAAAGGTTGCCCTTTTCCATGGTGGGGGACAGCGCGGGCATCAGCACTTGAATTGCCATAGTAACTCCGGATCGCTCTTGCTTGCGCGCTTCTTAGCGGTAGATGTCGGTGTAGAGCTCGGACGCATCCGGCTCGGGATCGTTCTGTGCGAAGTCGGCCGACGCATTGACGATCTCGCGCACTTCGGCGTCGATCGCCTTCAGGTCCTGCTCGCTGACCTTCATTTCCAGAAGGCGGTTGCGCACCTGCTCGATCGGATCCTGGTCGTGGCGGATCTTCTCGACTTCCTCGCGGGTACGATACTTTGCGGGATCGGACATCGAGTGGCCGCGATAGCGGTAGGTCTGCATTTCCAGAATGTACGGGCCCTTGCCGGCGCGGCACCAGGCAACAGCCTTGTCGGCAGCGGCCTTCACGGCGCGGACATCCATGCCGTCGACCTGCTCGCCCGGAATGTTGAACGACACGCCGCGCTTGGAGAAATCGGTCTGCGCCGACGAGCGCACGACCGAGGTGCCCATGGCGTAGCGGTTGTTCTCGATGACGTAGATCACCGGCAGCTTCCAGAGCTCCGCCATGTTGAAGCTCTCATAGACCTGGCCCTGGTTCGACGCGCCATCGCCGAAGTAAGCGACGCTGACCAGATCGTTCTCACGGTAGCGATTGGCAAAAGCCAGACCC
Organism: Tardiphaga sp. GW821-FHT12E02; assembly: GCF_058807155.1. Lineage (NCBI taxonomy): Bacteria > Pseudomonadati > Pseudomonadota > Alphaproteobacteria > Hyphomicrobiales > Nitrobacteraceae > Tardiphaga > Tardiphaga sp. GW821-FHT12E02. Next base: position 3,443,508 of record NZ_JBXAQK010000001.1, on the reverse strand, counting down.
GTGCCGAGCGAGACCTGCGCGCCGACGATACCGTGGCCGCCATAAAAGTTCTTCTCGCGGCTGAACATGTGCATCGAGCCGCCCTTGCCCTTGGAATAGCCGCCGCGGCGTCCCGTGAGCTCGGCCATCACACCGTTGGCTTCCATGCCGCAAGCCAGCATATGGCCGTGGTCACGGTAACCGGTGATGACCTGATCGCCATCCTTTAGTGCCATCTGCATGCCGACGACGACGGCTTCCTGGCCGATATAGAGATGGCAGAAACCGCCGATGGCGCCCATGCCGTAAAGCTGGCCGGCCTTCTCTTCAAAGCGCCTGATCAGCAACATGTCGCGCAGCGCGCGCAGCTCCTGATCGCGGTTGAAAGCGGGTGGCGTTGACGACTTGGCGTCATTGCTCGATGCCTGCTCTGCGGGAGCGCTTTTCTTCGTTGCGGCCATGGAAATTCCGGATGCGAGAGAGGAAGTAAGTTCTTCCTACTCCAACTACTTGCGCGGTGAAAGGGATTGCGTCGCGCGGAATGCCACACTGTTATTTCGCACTGCAGCGAGAGTGTGAAACTTTAGAACATGACAGCGACGCGTTTTGTAATTTGCGGAATAGAAATGAGCAGAGCCGTCATTTCATCGCAACAATTGGCGACAAAGCGCTAACCATCGCATTCATGCAAAGCAGCACTGCTCTGCACGATCGCGACTCACATTGCGGAGAGGTGAATCTCAGTTCGCTTTGATCACGCGAATGACGTCGCGCGGATGCGCATAATCAAGCTGCCAGCGCACACGCTCATCGAGCATGTCGGGGTCCATGCCATTGGCCCGCAGCAGCGACACGCGCTGTTCGGCCTTGGCGCGTTCTTTCTTGAGCTGGACGAGTTCGGAGGTGAGCGCGGTGATCTCCTGATCGAGCTCCTGCCGCGCGTTCAGGCCATATTTGCCGGTATAGGCGTTCATGCCGAAATAGCTGACCAAGAGCGCGGCCACGGCATAGAGCACGAGGCCGGTCAGGACCGATTTCAGGCGGGTATGTTTGACCATGCCTGAAAATGCGACGGCCCGGTTAAAGCGACGCTAACAACCGGGCCGCGGGGCGAACAGAAATGTTATTTCTTATGCAGTGCAACCCAGGCGGCGAAGGCGTCGATATAGGCCTGCAGCACCGGGCGGATCGATTCCTTGATGATCTCGCCATGCTCGTCGAACGCGTCGCCGACGGCGTTGAGGTAGATTTCGGGCTGCGGCAGGATCGGGCCGGTGATGCCCGGGAGGGTCTGGCGCAGGGCCAGCGCCGCGCCGAGGCCACCGATCGGGCCCGGCGATGAGGTCACGATGCCGGTGGGCTTGCCGAGGAACGAGCTCTTGCCATAGGGGCGCGAACCGACATCGATGGCGTTCTTGAGTACGCCTGACACGGACCGGTTGTATTCCGGGGCGACAAAGATCACAGCGTCTGCCCCCTGCACGGTCTCACGGAACTTGACCCAGTCGGCCGGCGGATTGGCTTCCAGATCCTGGTTGAAGAACGACAGGTCGTTTAAGGTCACGATGTTGAGCTTCAGCGACGCCGGCGCCAGCTTGGCCAGCGCCTGGGCGATCCGGAGCGAAAACGACTGTTTACGGAGGCTGCCGACAATGACGGCAACGCTGTGAGTGGTCATGAATTGTCCCTCTTCGGCGCCGACATGGCACCGCACCAATCCTTGTTCCATCTCCCATCCGGCGGAAGCATGCAAGTGCATGAATTCGTCATTTGAAAGGAGGATGCAGCTTGGCGCCGGGTTTGCGTACACAACTGCGTGACGACAGTGCCCCCCGACCCGTCCGGGTTGCTGTCGATCGAACCGGTCGCCCAAAGCGCGCGACAAACCACACGACAGAGCCCGGTCTGGTGACATCGGGCGCAACTGTTAAACTCCAGGCGTCGCAATTCAGGGGCGTTCGATGCGCAAATTCGGCCTGATGGCTTCCCTCGCCTTTGCAGCCGCGCTGCTGAGCCAGCCGGCGCTGGCCGACAAGCGTGTCGCTCTGGTGATCGGCAACTCGGCCTATCAGAACGTCATCAAGCTTGCGAACCCCGTCAACGATGCCAATGCGATGACAGAGACGCTGAAGGCTGCGAATTTCGATATCGTCGAAAGCCGTCGCGATCTGAAAGGCACCGAGATGCGCCGGGCGCTGCGCGACTTTGCAGACAAGGCGCGCACGGCGGATGTCGCGGTGATCTATTTCGCCGGCCATGGCATCGAGGTAGAGGGCAGCAATTACCTCATCCCGACCGATGCGCTGCTGGAGCGCGATACCGACGTCTATGACGAAGCGTTTTCGCTGGAACGCATACTGACCGCCGTCGAGCCGGCCAGGAAGCTGCGGCTGGTGATCCTCGATGCCTGCCGCGATAACCCCTTTCTCAAGAGCATGAAGCGCACCACAGCCACGCGCGCGATCCCGCGCGGCCTCGCCAAGGTGGAGCCGGCCAGCCCGAACACGCTGATCGCCTATTCGGCCAAGGCCGGATCCACAGCGCTCGATGGCGACAGCAAGAACAGCCCGTTCACAACGGCGCTCGTGCGCCATATCGCGACACCGGGCCTCGATTTGCGCAAAGCCTTCGGCTTCGTCCGCGACGAGGTCATGAAGGATACCGGCAACCGTCAGGAGCCCTATGTCTATGGCTCGCTGGGCGGCGAGGATGTTGCGCTGGTGCCGGTGGCTGCCCCCGCGGCCAATGCACAAGTCGAAGCGCGCCGCGACTACGAGCTCGCCATGCAGGTCGGCACCAGCGATGGCTGGAACGCTTTTCTTGGCCAGCATCCGAACGGCTTCTACGCCAATCTCGCCAAGGCGCAGCTCGCAAAACTTCCCTCCGGGGCCGCTCAGACCGCGCGCGCCGAAACGCCGCGCGTTGCCGCTGTCATGCCAGCCGCTCCGCCAACAGTCTCGACGCCGACAGATCTGCCGCGACAGGTCCAGGTCGAGTTGCAACGCGTCGGCTGTCTGCAAGGCGCGGTACAGGACAACTGGACCAGCGCCTCCACCAAATCGCTGGAGCGCTTCAATCGCTATGCTTCCACCACATTCGACAGCAAGGCCGCAAGCGGCGACGCGCTCGATGCCCTCAAGGCGAAGGTGTCTCGCGTGTGTCCCCTCGCCTGCGCCCATGGCAGCCGCGCCGATGGTGACGCATGCGTCAAGATCGTCTGTACCCGCGGCAGCGTCCTCAATGACGACAATGAATGCGAGAAGAAACGCGGCCGCAACGAGGCGAAGCGCAATGTGCCGCGCCGCGAGCGCGTCGATGCCGAAGACCTCGATCGCCCGCGTGCGCAGGCCCGTGCACCACGTGCCGTGCAGCCCTCGGGCCAGATCGTCTGCGACGCCGCCGGCTGCCGCCCGGTCCGTCCCGGCTGCCGGCTGGTGCAGAAGGACATGCGGATCGGGCTGACGAATGTGGAGGCGTGTAACTAAGTTATGACCGCAGGGCGGATGAGGCGAAGCCGTAATCCGCCGCGGAGTTTCCACTATGAAATCGGCCGGCGGATTACGCTACGCTAATCCGCCCTACGATCACATTACTCCAGCCGCTCCATCTCGCGCAGAGTCGGGAACAGCTTCATCCAGATCAACGCAATTGCTACCGTGCCAAGGCCGCCGATCAGCGCCGCCGGCACCGTGCCGAACAGCGCCGCCGTGACACCGCTCTCGAACTGACCGAGCTGGTTCGATGTGTTGATGAAGAGATAGTTCACCGCGCCGACACGACCGCGCATCTCGTCGGGTGTTGCCAACTGCACCAGCGAGAAACGGATCACGACACTCACAGTATCCGCAGCGCCCAGTACCGCCAGCGCGGCCACCGACAGCCACAGCCATTGCGACACCGCAAACACCGCCGTCGCTATGCCGAAGATAATCACGGCCTGAAACATGCGCATGCCGACGCGGCGGTTGATCGACCAGCGCGTCAGCACGATGGTGGTCAGCAGCGCGCCGACGGCCGGCGCCGCGCGCATCACGCCGAGCCCCCAGGGGCCGGTCTGCAGGATGTCGCGGGCATAGATCGGCAACAACGCCACGGCGCCGCCCAGCAGCACCGCGAAGAGATCGAGCGAGATCGTGCCGAGGATATTGGGATTGCTGCGCACGAAAGTCACGCCGGCAAACAGCGTGCGCAGTGACGGCGGATCTTTCACCGTTACTTCGCGCGCCAGTTTGATCGCGAGATTGAGCAGAGCGCCGATGCCCCAGAACGCCGCCATCATCACATAGGGCGTCGATGGCGACAGCGCATAAGCGACGCCGCCGAGCGCCGGGCCGCAGATCATCGCCACCTGAAACACGCCGGTGGAGAGCGCCGTCGCTTTCTGCAGGTGGCCTTCCGGTACCACGCCCGGTAGCAGCGCGGAGCCGGCCGGCGCCTCGAAAGCCGTCGCGGCGCCGATCACCACCAGTGCGAGAAATATCTGCGGCGCGGTGATCCAGCCGGCATAGGTGCCCCATGCCATCAGCACCGCGATGACGCCCTGCAAGAGCTGACACAGCATCACCACCCGACGCCGATCGTAGCGATCGGCGATGTGGCCTGCGAAAAACACCAGTGCCAGCATGGGCGCGAATTGCGCGAGGCCGACCATGCCGAGCTGAAAGGCGCTCCCGGTCATGTCATAGATCTGCCAGCCGACGGCCACGGCTGCGATCTGCGAGGCGAAGCGCGAGAAGCTGCGCGACACCATGTAATAGAGATAAGGCGGATGGCGCAGCAGCAGGCGCGCGCCATCGCTCACGACGTCAGTCGATTGATCGGCGAGTGTCATCCCGGCAGATTCGGATTGATCAGATACTTCTCGCCGGTCGCACGCTTCGCATAGGCACGCAGATTGTCGAGATCGAGAACGCCCTGAAGGGAAATGGTCTTGGTGTAATGACTGGCGAACGTGGTCTTGAGTTCGGCCACCACGCGGGCACGGAGTTTGGCCGCATCATCCTTGCCGATCTTCTGCAGGAACGGAAACAGCAGCCAGCCGCCCATGCCCCACGCCATGCCGGGCGGCGACAGTTCGATCGGGCGCGGCTCGAGCCGGCCATAGACATAGACCTGCTTGTGCGTGGTCGAGCCGTAACGGCTATAGACCTTCATGGCTTTCACGGCGGCGGCTTCCATCGCGTGCAGGATCTGGCCCTGCAGCTTGCCGCCGCCGGTGGCATCAAAGGCGATGGTGGCGCCGGTGGCTTCGAGCGCTGCGACGAGATCGTCGAAGAAGCTCGGTGCCGTGGTGTTCACCACGTACTTCGCGCCGATGTCGCGTAGGATTTTCTCCTGCGCTTCGCTGCGGACGATGTTGACGAGATCGATGCCGTCCTTCTGGCAGATCTTGTTGAGCATCTGGCCGAGATTGGACGCTGCCGCGGTGTGAACCAGCGCCTTGTGCCCTTCCCGCTTCATGGTCTCGGTCATGCCGAGCGAGGTCAGCGGATTGACGAAGCAGGATGCGCCTTCTTCCGCCGTCGTACCGTCCGGCAGCGGCAACACTTCCTTCGCCTTGATGACGCGATACTGCGCATACATCGCACCGCCGATCGCCGCAACGGTCTTGCCGAGCAGCGCTTGTGCCTCGGGCGAGGATCCGGCCTTCACCACAGTGCCGGCGCCTTCATTGCCGACAGCCATGGACTCGTCGAGCCGTCCGCCCATCGCCTTGAGATTGGCCTCAGCTACCTTGGCCGTGACAACCGCGGACGCGCCGGAGCCAGTCACCTTGGCCGTGGCTGGATCGGCGGCGCCGAGCAGCAGGCCGAGATCGGACGGGTTGATCGGCGCCGCCTCGATGCGCACCACGATCTCGTCAGCACCGGGCGCCGGGATATTCACCTGCTGCAGCGAGATTTCGAGTTCGCCGCTGCTCTTGATCAGCGAGCGCAGTTCGAGGCCGGTGGTGATGTCCGCAGTCATGTCTCTCTCCCCAGATTCCGCGGTCTCTGCCGCGTCAGTAGATACCCGGAATGATACGCTTGGTTTCGCGCATGTAAGTCCGATAGTCGTCGCCGAATGCTTCGGTCAGCATCCGCTCCTCGTGATCGATACGCGTGAAAAACAGGATCGCGATGGCGACCAGTCCGCTCAGCGCGGCCATGGCATTCGGCAGCAGAAAGGCCTGCGCCAGCCCCCATAGCCAGAACGACGAGTACATCGGATGCCGGATCAGGCGATAGACACCGCCGCGCACGATCTGGTGACTGTCGCGGATCTCTAAGCTCGCCGACCACTGCCGGCCGAGATCCTTGTGCGAGCGGCGAAACAGCCAGAGCGACAGGACATAGACCAGCGCGCCGACCACGACGGAGGCGTAGTTGAGCTGGTAGGTCAGCGCTGCCGGCCAGCCCGATGCGAGCCAGATCACCGGCACCACGACCAGGCCGATGGTGGCGATCGCGAGCAGAATCCGCTCGCGGCTCCAGCCGACGGCTTTGACCGTCGCGGTCTTGCGCGCCTTGCGGGCATAGGGATAGCGGATGATGAACCAGGCGATGAGCCCGATCGCCCAGACATAGATTCCGAGAAGTGACGCGGTCATGGTCGTCCGTTCAGGCCATCACGCGGCATTGACGGATGCCCCTGCCTGCGGTTGAGAGGAATTGCCGCGCGCCAGCAGCGCGCCATCCGCGCCAAAGCGCGTGACACCGCCGCCGACCGCCGTGATCTCGTCGAACGGCAGCGGGCCGCACAGGATCATGCAATAGTCATAGGGCGCGCGCTGCTGATTGCCCATCACCATCTGATAGTGGATGCGCATGAAGCTGAATCGGTAGCGCTTGAACTGATCCATGCCCATCATGTCGTGCATCTGGATGCGGCGGATATTCGGGCGGCCATCGCTGCGGTCGCGGCTGACGCGCTTCAGCGTCACCGGGTCGAAACGGTAGAAGCTGATCACATCGTCGCGAGCGTGATATTCGGCCCAGCGCACCGCCGGCGTATCGGCAACGAGCCTAGACGCTTCGCGCACGCTGGAGCCGGCCGGATGCAGCGCGAATTTCGGGATCGTAGCACTCACCGTCAGCACGCAGATGGCGGGGCCATGCGCTGTGAGCTCGGGATCGAGCTTGAGCGCCCGCGCCACCGTCTCCATCACCAGTGCGGCGCCAAGGCAATGACCGATGATGACGATCTCGTCGACATCGGCTTTCTGCGCACGCGCCACGAGCGTCTTGGCAAACTCATCGACGCGCGCCTTCATCTTTGGCCGCTGGCCGTAGACATACTGGCGCGAAAATATCCAGTCGTCGAACACGTGATTGATCGGCTTCCGCCAGCCATAATACTGCAGAAGAGCCGTGAAGACCGCGGCGGCCGCGACGGCGCCGACGATCAATGCCGCCGCACCCGACAGACCCAGCAACCATGTCAGGCAGGTACCGACCGCCGCGCCTGCCGCAGCAAAGGCGGCGATCCAGAGATACGAGAACAGGAAGAAGCCGGCATATTTCCAGCTCGAATAGAAAAAGCGGAACAGGGTTCCCGTGACCAGCCAGTTGCCCAATGTGAGGAAGGCGGCGCCGAGTCGCGACAGCATGCCCCGCGAATGATCCTCGTTAATGAGGTCATCCCAGCGCAGCATCTCGTAGGTGATGTCGGTCTGCCAGTTTGGGCCGGACGCCCGCGCCGGCCATGAGGCGCTGACCTCGCGCGCATCGGGCGTACCGGATGCGCTCGCGGTCACGCCCCAGGTCTGCTGAAACGTATCCAGCGATTTGCGGAACCGCGCGAGCTGCGTATCCGGCGAGATCGGATCATACCCGCCGATATGGAAGACGTGTCGCCGCGCGATCATCGCCCGCTCGCTCCCGATTGCATCCCGCTTGGTCATGGCAGGTGCATAGCAAATTCGCAGGATCGCACAAACCGCCGCGATGGGCATATCCGTGGCATCACGCAGGTTTTTGTCGCCTTGGGGTCACACCGCACGGCTTTCGCAACCCCGCTCATCACAAAACAGGGAGTCGTGGCAGGACTGTGATTGACGCGACCGGTTGATGTCTGAACATGTCGCAGGATTTCTCGTTGGAAAGAAAGAAAAATGTCGATCGTTCTTCAGGGCTCGCAGCGGCCGTCCCGGGCCCTTTCATGGACCTCTCCGGCGGCCGTTCTGCTGATTCTCTGCACCGTTTTCGCAACCGCCCTCGCCGGTTCCACTGCAGCCGATGCCGCCACCCGCCGTCCCGGCAAGGTGTACCTGTATCGCGGGCTCATGAACGTGTTTTCGCTGGGCATGGACCAGCTCGCTTACAAGCTGGAGGCCGCCGGTGTTGCCACATCCGTTAGCAACCACACACTGTGGAGCAGCGAAGCCAATGACATGATCGCCAAATATCAGGCCGGCAATCGCGAGCCGATCATCCTGATGGGTCATTCCGCCGGCGCCGATGCCACCATCGCGGTGGCGCGCAAGCTTGCGCAATATAACATCCCGGTCGCGCTGATCGTCAATTTCGATCCCGTCGCCCCGGATGCGGTCCCGAGCAATGTGAAGCAGATCGTGAACCACTACGTGGCCACGGGCTGGGGTCAGGCCGTGGCCGCCGACAAGCGGTTCAAGGGCAAGCTCGCCAATGTGAATGAGAGCCGCACCACCAACCACTTCTCGATCGACAAGGATGAGGCTCTGCAGCGCCAGACGGTTGCCCGTGTGCTGTCGGTCACCGGCGGCGGTATCCGCCGCAAGCCTGCTGCTGCTCCGAAGGGTGCACAGGTTTCGGCTGCTCCGCAGTAGGCGTTACTCCGGATAAAACAGTGCAACGGCCGAGGCGCGAGCCTCGGCCGTTTTGCTTTGGCGCATGGTCAGGCCAGCAGCACGTCGTGCTGCGCGGGTGTCTTGACGATCTCGATGGGACTGCCGGTCAGGTCGTGCTGGTCGGCCACGGTCGTGATCGCCTCGGCGGCAGGCATCACTGCCGTCACCACCGGTGCGCTGACACTTGCCGGCTCGCTGGATGGCGCAGGCACTGTTTCCGTCGTTGAGGCCAAGAACGCAAAATTGTCGCTCGCCAGCGTGCCGTCCTTGAACTTCATATATTCGACATTGATCAGATAGTCGGTGCCATCGCGATTGGCGACGCCGTCGGCCACGACCGTTTGTGCCCCCTTCCGGCTGATCACGTAGTCATCGATCGAGCCGGAAAACACCGCGGTATCGGTTCCCGCTTCGCCATTGATGATGTCGTTACCGATGCCGCCGGCAATATAGTCGTCGCCGGCACCGGCGCGCACCACATCGTTGTCGTTGTTGGCGCCGAAGATCCAGTCCTGGTGCCTGGTCGTGTCGAAATTGATGGTGCGGACATAGAGATCGAACGAGCCTGGTGAACTCGCATTGGTGCTGTCTGCCGGGCTCATCTCGACGCCGTTGATGGCGATATCCTTGAAATGCAGCGCCCGCCCCGGCGTCGAATTGACGAGCTCGATAGCCACGCTCGTCACCTGCTGCGGATTGTCGAAGGTGAATGTCTGGGTCTGGTATTCGGACGGATGCGAGGCCGGTGTAAATTCCCTCACACTATCGACAGGCTGCCCGTTGACGATCAGCCGCGCCTGCGCCGCCTCGCCATTCACCACCGATCCATAGCCGGTCAGCGTCACCGTGGTCGACGTTAGCCGCCCCGGCTCCGACGGGCCGGCCACGATGACGTCATTTCCGCCGCCTGCATAGATCTCGTCATGGCCGAGACCGCCATAGATGGTATCCCGCCCGGCGCCGCGATCGATGGTGTCGCCAATCGCCGATCCATAGGTGGTCGTCTCGGGCAGATAGCCATTGCCGTTGAAATACTGTTCGACCACCTGCTCCGCCGGCTTGTGCTGCGGCGAGTAGCCGGTCTCGTTCGGCTGGTTGCTGAGATCCCACTGCCAGAACTGCACGCCCTTCAGCCAGGTGCCGCCCTGGGTGCCCCAGACCTGCATGAAAGCGTTATACGCATCGGCCTGCTCAGCCGCATCCGGCGGCGCCTTGGATGAACCGCCGCCCGGATTGATCGCGGTCCCATCGATGCTGCGATAGCCGACCTCGGTCATCAGCACTTTCTTGCCGTGGTCCTGCGACAGCGAATGCAGGAAATCCACCGGCGACTGATGATCGAAGGCGCGCGCGTAATAGGGATTGAACGGCACCTCGTTCCAGGCATTCACCAGCTCGGCGACTGTCGGCTCCGTGCTCGATGTCAGCGGCGGATAGGTATTGACGCCGATGATGTCGAGATCGTCCCAGAAGCTGACCTTCGAGGCTTCGTCGGTGGCCGCAGCATAAGTGATATCGCCGCTATAGACCGAGCGGACGGCCGAAATGACATCGCGCCAATAGGGCGCATATTGCTCACCGGAGAGACTGCTCATCTCATTGCCGATGGCAAACGTATCGACATCGCCCTGCTCTGCGATGTCAGCGAGATGCACGATCTCGGCTTTGTAGGATGCGAAGAACGCCGCGACATCGGTCGGCGCAAGACTGTGCGAGATCGTGCCGTCGAGCCCGGACAGGTTTGGCTTGAACACGATGTCGAGCCCGCTCGCATGTGCCGCCTTGAAACCGGCCAGCAGCGACGCATCGGTCTCCGTCTTGCCATCAATCGCCTTGACGTCGTTGCCCCAACGATTGTCGGTCCAGATCCGCGTTGTCAGTGCGACCGAATTTGAGCCGAGATTAGCAATGTTCTGGAAGGCCTGATTGGCGGAAGGGCTGGCAAACTGGCCGCCCCATTCTGACAGGGCCCCAAAACCCTGGATGTCGAAGATGTTGGGCATTCGCGCTCTCCATCTGCAATGCAGTGAGAGCCTGCGCGCCGTTCATGATGCCTTCGCGACCGCAATAAGGTATCCTGATGGCGCCTAAAGTTTGAACGAAAATCGCCGCCTGCGTTTCCACAAGCGGCGATAATCGGTTCAGCAGTACGCGTAACGCTTACGCCAGTGCCTTCAGCGCCTTGCGGCCGGCATAGATCGCCTGGGTGCCGAGCTGCTGTTCGATACGCAGAAGCTGATTGTACTTCGCCGTGCGATCGGCGCGGGCGAGCGAGCCGGTCTTGATCTGTCCGCAATTCGTGGCGACGGCGAGATCGGCGATGGTCGCGTCTTCCGTCTCGCCCGAGCGATGCGACATGACGGCCGTGTAGCCAGCCTTGAAAGCCATCTCGACGGCACTCAGCGTCTCGGTCAGCGAGCCGATCTGGTTGACCTTGACCAGGATCGAATTGGCGCGGCCGGCCTTGATGCCCTCTTCCAGGCGCGTGACATTGGTAACGAAAAGATCGTCGCCGACCAGCTGGCACTTCTTGCCGATCAGGTCGGTGACTTCCTTCCAGCCGTCCATGTCGTCTTCCGACATGCCGTCCTCGATGGAGACGATCGGATAGTTGGCGACGAGCTGGGCGAGATATTTTGCCTGCTCGGAAATGCTGCGGGTCTTGTTCTCGCCGCCATAGACATAGGCGCCGTCCTTGAAGAACTCGGTCGATGCACAGTCGAGCGCGAGCATGACGTCGTCGCCGGGCTTGTAGCCGGCCTTGGTGATGGCGGACATCACGAAATCCAGCGCCGCTTCGGCCGAACCGATATTCGGTGCAAAACCGCCCTCGTCGCCGACATTGGTGTTGTGGCCGGCCTTCTTGAGCTCACCCTTCAGCGTGTGGAAGATTTCGGCACCGGCGCGCAGGGCTTCGGCGAAGCTCGATGCGCCCACCGGCATGATCATGAATTCCTGGAAGTCGATCGGGTTGTCGGCATGCATGCCGCCATTGATGATGTTCATCATCGGCACCGGCAGCGTGCGTGCGGAGGTGCCGCCGACATAGCGATACAGCGGCATGTCGAGCGATTCCGCAGCGGCCTTGGCGGCGGCGAGCGAGACGCCGAGAATAGCATTGGCGCCGAGGCGCGACTTGTTGGGGGTGCCGTCCAGCGCGATCATGGTCTCGTCGAGCTGGATCTGGTTCTCCACATCCATGCCGCCAAGCGCGTCAAAGATCTCGCTGTTGACGGCCTCGACAGCCTTCAGCACGCCCTTGCCGAGATAGCGGCTCTTGTCGCCGTCACGCAGTTCGACCGCCTCATGGGCACCGGTGGAGGCTCCCGACGGAACCGCCGCGCGGCCGATCGAGCCGTCTTCCAGCACCACATCGACTTCAACCGTGGGATTACCGCGGCTATCAAGAATTTCGCGGCCGATGATGTCGACGATGGCGGTCATGGTGCCCTCTTTGTGCTGGGGGTGGTTGGTTGGCCGTGCTTCTAGCCCATGGTGCGGGGCGGGAAAACCCCGCTTGGCGTGACGGCAGGCCGCGGATTGGCTAAGAACCGCCGCAACGGAGACCGAAATGTCGAAAACACCCCGCAAATCCCCCAAAGCCGCGCCCGAACTCCAGCTCGGCCGCGCCGTCGAATGGCCGACCTCGCCCGAGTCCGCCCAGCTCGACAAGGTGCCGAACCCGCAAAAGGGTACCGATTACACGGTGCGCTTCACCGCGCCGGAATTCACCTCGCTGTGCCCGATCACCGGCCAGCCGGATTTCGCCCATCTGATGATCGATTACGTGCCAGGCCAGTGGCTGGTGGAGTCGAAGGCGCTGAAGCTCTATCTCGCCTCGTTCCGCAACCACGGCGCCTTCCACGAGGACTGCACCGTGGCGATCGGCAAGCGCATCGCCGACACGATCAAGCCGAAATGGCTGCGCATCGGCGGCTACTGGTATCCCCGCGGCGGCATCCCCATCGACGTGTTCTGGCAGACGGGCCGTTTGCCCAAGGGCGTGTGGGTGCCCGAGCAAGGCGTCGCACCGTATCGGGGGCGGGGTTGAGGCATCGCCCGCATGATCGCCACATGCGGGCGATCCCCACTCAGAAATCGAACGTCGCCGACACCAGATATGTCCGCGGCGTGGCGCGGGCGAGTCCGTAATTGGCCGAGACCGCCGACCAGTAATTGGCGTTGAACACGTTCTCGATATTAGCGCGGATCGTGATCGGCTTGCCGGTCCAGGGCGACGGGAATGCGTAACGCGAGCCGACATCCACGCGGGTCCAGTCCGGAATGCTCTGCGTATTCGCCGTATTGGCAACCTGCGATGACGTATAGATCACCCGCGCGGAATGCGTCAGCCCTGCCACCAGCGGGTTATCCACCTCGCCGCCCAGATTAAGCTGCACATCGGGCACGCCAACCGCCGCATTGCCGTTCATGGCACCATTCAGCGTTTTGGTCTGGATACCTTCCATGAAGGTGACGCCGCCGAGCACGCGTACGCCCTGCACAACCTCGCCGAACACGTTGAATTCGACGCCTCGATTACGCTGCTCACCGCCGAGCTGATAAGTTCCGTTCTGCGTGATCGCGAAAGGCTGCGTGATCTGGAACAGCGCCAGCGTCGTGGTGATGCTGCCGAAATCCACCTTGACGCCAGCCTCGATCTGCTCCGATTGCACCGGCGGCAGCATGTTGCCGGCATTGCTGGTGCCGGCCGGCGCCACCGATCCTGCGCCGAGGCCCTCGATGTAATTGGCATAAAGGGACACATTTTCGAGCGGCTTCACCACCACTCCGAAGAACGGCGTCAATGCCGACTGGTCGTAGAGCGAGGAGATTGCGCCCGTGGTCGCGTTGAAGTTCGTCACCTTGATCTGCTGCTGACGGCCGCCCAGCATGAATTGCAGGCGATCATTCAGCATCCACATGCTGTCGGAGAACGAATAGCTGGCCAGTTCGGTCAGGTTCGTGCGTGGTGCCGTACTGGCGAAGCCTGAAAGGTTTGGCTGCGCGACGGAGGCCACATTATAGATATTGGTGGTGAAGTTCGTCGTCGGTGCGATCACGCCCAGCTCGCTCGACAAGCCAGTCGCGGAGAATGTGAATTCATGGCGCACCGGGCCGGTCTCCACACGCGTGCGGAACCCCGCCTGCCCGGTATATGATTCCGCATAAGTCGGCTGCACGAATTGCCGCCCCGATGCATTACCGAGCGCGTCGGTGATGGTCAGGAAGCTGTAGACGCCAAGGAAATCGTTGCGGCGTGCGCCCATCGAGGCGAACACGGTGGTGTCGTCGGTGATATCGGCCTCGACATTGGCAAGACCGTAGACGTCCTGACCATCCGCGAAATACCAGTTCTGGCCAAGGCTTGCGGTATTGCTCGGCGGGTTCGGAAGCGGAAAGCCAGCATTGAAATAAACCGGGCGGGTCGGATCCTTGGCCTGGACCTTCTGATAGTTGATGTCCATCGACGCGCGGATGCGCTCGCCGCGATAATCGACCGCCAGCGCGGCCTCACCCAGCTCCGATGTCTGGTTCTTCACCGGCGTGTCGCCATCGCGATATGCGCCGTTGAAGCGAACGCCCCATTCCTTGTTGTCACCAAAGCGGCGGGCGGCGTCGATGTGGGTGCCGAACTGGCTGTTTGAAATATAACCGACGGTTAAACGTGTCAGCGCGTCGTCCGGCGCACGCTTGGGGATCAGATTGATCATGCCGCCGACACCGCCCAACGGCGCCATGCCATTAAGAAATGCGCTCGGTCCCTTGAGCACCTCAACCCGCTCAACGAAAGCCGTGCCAGCAAGTTGATACGGCACCACGCCGTATAGTCCGTTGACGGCGATTTCCGATGCACCGACCGGAAAGCCGCGGATGAAAAACTGGTTGGAATAACCGCCATCGGCCCATGCATTGCGCACGGACGGATCGTTCTGCACCACATCGGCCACCGATCGCGCCTGCTGGTCCTCGATGGTTTTGGCAGTGTAGCTGGTGATATTGAATGGCGAGTTCATGACGCCGCGATTACCGAGGATGCCGAGTTGGCCTCCTGTTGCGACTTGACCGCCGGCATAGGGAGCGGGCGGCGCGCCCACAATGCTGCCGCTAGGCGGAAGATAGCGCACGGGCTCAACTTGCCGGACCGGTCCGGTAACGCGCCGCACAGGCCCACGAGCGGCCGAGCGCCGCGGCGCCGGCGTGTGCCGCGCCTGCGGGCGTGCCGGTGCTTCGACCGTCACGGCGGGAAGATTCGGTGATTGCGCCTGCGCCCCGCTCGTGAAGATGACAGTCAACGCGAAATAGCTCGTGGCGCTCAGGCAAAGCGCCCGGCTCGTTCGGATATCGATCATTGGCGCACTTCCCCAGCCTGAGGCCGCCATGCTGCGGCCGTTCGACCTTCTTAGGTCGAGGTCAGGGAGCTGCGTAATAGAAGGTCTCGAAGACTGGATGCTTCAGGTTGCAGAACGCAGCCTTGTCCATACCGCGCTCAACCGAGAAGATATGAGCTATGCGTCCGCCGGCTTGCGCTGCTTCAAAAACCTTGCGCTGAAAAAGCCGAGCGCGAATACCAGCGCTGCACTGATCAGGAGTGTGGGCACCTTGCCCGCATGAGCCAGGCCGAAACCATAGGCGATCGGGCCGACCGACTGGCCCATGAAGAAGCAGAACGCATGCATCGACATGGCACTGGCGCGGGCTTCCTGCGACAGTTCGGTGGAAAAGATCTGCAGCGAGCCATGAAGCATGTAGAATCCCCAGCCCATGATCAGCAGGCTCAGCGCCTGGATCTGCCAGTTCGGGCTGAAGCCGGTAGCAGCGATCTGGATCGCGATCAGGATGCCGCCATAGATCATCATGCCATTGATGCCGAGCCGCGCCAGCATGCGCGACACCGTCAGCGTGTAGAGCAAGCCACCTACGGCAAAACAGGCGATGACGACACCCGCAATCGACAGGCTGGTGACGCCGCCATCGAACAGGAATGACGAGATATAGGGAAACAGGCCGAGGATGCAGCAGCCTTCGACAAAGACGGCGCTGTAGACGATCAACGTATTCGGATTGCGGAAGATCACCTTGTAGCCCTTGGCGAGCCTGCCGAAGTCAGCCTTCCCGGCCGGCTTGATGATCGCCGCCCCCTTGAAGCCGATGGCAACCGCGACCGAGGCGAGGATGGCAACGCCACCAAGGATCACCAGCACGCCGCGCCAACCGAAGAAATCGCCGATGATGCCTGCGGCCGTAGAGCCGAGCACGGTGCCCGTCATGGCGCCGGCCATCACACGGCTCAGCGCGACCTGACGAAGCTGTGGGCCGACCAGATCGCTGGTCAGCGAGAGCGTCACTGGAAACACACCGCCTGCCCCGATGCCGGCGAGCACGCGCGTCGCCAACAGCAGGGAGTAGTTGGTCGTCATCGCGCCCAGGATGCTGGAGACGCCGAGCAGCACCAGACAGATGATCATCAGCCGTGCCTTGCCGAACATGTCGGCGGCGGCGCCAAGCACCGGCTGCACGATGGCAAAGGTGAAAGCCAACGCGGATGACAAGCCCGCGGCGACCGCGACCGTGACGAGCAGATCATCGGCCACATGCGGCAGCACCGGATCGAGCGCGCGCTGTGACAGCGCGGCGGCGAAGGACGCCAGCGCGATGACTTTGATGACCGGCGGCAGCATCGGCGCGCCGCTCAAGTCCGATTGGCGATCCGATGCGGTATCGGTCACGCCTTGACCGATGTCTGCTTGGCGAGCGCGTCGAATGCCATCAGGTTCTTCACCAATGCCTCGAACTCGCGGAGCGGCACCATATTCGGCCCATCGGACGGCGCATTGTCGGGATCGGGATGCGTCTCGATGAACACGCCGGCGACGCCCACGGCAACAGCAGCCCGCGCCAGCACCGGCACGAATTCGCGTTCGCCGCCCGAAGACTCGCCCTTGCCGCCCGGCTGCTGCACCGAATGGGTGGCGTCGAAGATCACCGGTGCCTTGGTCGTGCGCGCCAGGATCGGCAGCGCGCGCATGTCGGAGACCAACGTGTTGTAGCCGAAGGACGCGCCGCGTTCGGTCACCAGTACGCGGTCATTGCCGCCGCCAACCAGCTTCTTGACGACATTGGCCATGTCCCAGGGCGCCAGGAACTGGCCCTTCTTCACATTGACGACTTTGCCAGTCGCCGCCGCTGCGAGCAGCAGGTCGGTCTGCCGGCACAGGAAGGCCGGGATCTGCAGCACATCCACGGCTTCCGCCGCGCGTGCGCATTGCTCGTTCTCATGCACGTCGGTGAGAACAGGCAAGCCGAACGTCTCGCGGATTTCTGCGAAGATCGGCAGCGCATCGTCAAGACCGATGCCGCGTGCCGCGGAAGCGCTGGTGCGGTTGGCCTTGTCGAATGAGGTCTTGTAAACGAGACCGATCTGCAACCGCTCCGCGATCTCCTTCAGCGCCTGCGCGGTTTCCAGCGCATGCTGCCGGCTTTCAAGCTGGCATGGCCCGGCGATTACCGAAATCGGCAGATCATTGCCGAAACGGACAGAGCCAAGTTCAACGACGGGCGCGGCGGTGAGCGATGCGGTCAAGACGGTCCGGTCTCCTGAAGGGGAACGCGACCATCAACCGCAGGAGTGGGCGGGATGCAAGCCCGATCGGCTTGCACCCGGCTCATTGGGATATCAGGGTTGCGCCGGACGCGTTCCCCGACCCGGCAGTGGCTTATTTTGCCGCGGAAAACGCCGTCGGCGCCAGCAACTGGCTGACGATATTGCCGACGATCTGGCCGTCTTCCTCGGACTTGGCGCGGGCTGCGATCCAGTCCGGATCGGTCATGAAAGCGGTCCAGAGCTTTTCGCGCTCGGCCAGCGATTCCCACTTCAGCATATAGGTCAGGTCGCCATTGGATTCGCCGATCACCGTGGTGAAGAAGCCCGCCTGGCGAATTCCGTGCTTCTCCCACAGCGTCAATGTCGCAGTCTCGAAACGCTTGAGCAGCGCCGGCAATCGGCCCGGCAAACAGCGATAGACACGCAATTCATAGATCATGGCTTTTGGTTCCTTCCCATTTTGGTGGCCGTCTACGGCTCTTGCGCATGGCTCAAACCGGCATCGCCCCTTGTTCACGCCGGTACAGGCTTACATCATGCGCCTCGTTGCGCAACTGAACCCGTATGCCCGCTCGCGCAACAAAGCTCTGCAATAGACGCCGCGCCTAACGCGACAGCACAATTGGAATGACCATGCGCAACACCGCCCTCGCCTTGCTCTTTGTGACCCTGACCGCTCCTGCACTGGCGCAAGCGCCCGGCCAGATCACATCGGGCGCCACAGGCGTCACCGTGAATGGCAAGCCGGCAGCGCGCGTCGGCGACACCACCACCGATGGCAAGATCATCGAGGGTGCCAGGGGCGTCTATATCAATGGCAAGCCGGTGGCCGTGGTCGGCGGCAGCACCGAATGCGGCTCCAAGACCACCTCCGGCAGCCACGGCGTCTTCGTCAACGGCAAGCCGATGGCGCGCGCCGGCGACACCACGTCCGGCTGCAAGTAACGCCAGCCGACCATGCCTCGGTATCGAATCCGATGGGCCGCAAGCGCCATCTTCACGGGCCGGCTGGCACTGGCCGTTGTCTGTGGCCTCGCCATCCTGCCCGCGATGACGCTCGTTGTCGAAGCCCAAAGCCGCCGCGCGCCCAGCGAGCGCGAGCTCACGGCCAAGGTGATGGAGGCTTTCAATGCACTGCGTGCCAGCAATGATGGCAGCGGCCGTGATCGACTGAAGAACGTGCTGCGCGAGGTCACGCAGAGCAATTATCACCACCTCACCATCAACGCCTATCTCAATGCCGCGCAGTCCTTCGAGCGTCGGCGCGATGTCGCCACCGCGTCCGAACTGTTCGCCGATGCCGCAAGGACCCGCGCCGCACGCGAAGGCGGCAATGATGCCGCCACGCTATGGTTCGAATATGCGCGTTTTCTCGAGCGAACCAATCAATATGAAGCCGGCATTCCGGTCGCCCGCGAAGCACGAAGGATCATGCGCGCGCAATATGGCGCCAACTCGCCGCAGGAGATCGCCGGCGGCGACATTCTTGCGACGGTGCTCACCAATAATGGTGCGGTCGCTTCCGGCCTTAATCTCTCGGAAGAAATTTATCTCAACGCCCGTAAAGCGCTCGGCGATCGCGAGCCGCTCACCTGGCGCACCGAGAATAATTACGCCGAAGCACTGCGCATGGTCGGCCACCCCGATGTGGCCGCAACGATCGACGAACCTCTCCTGCGCAAGCGCATCGCGCATTACGGAATCGGCAGCATCCAGGCGCTGGTCTCGGCCTCCAATCTCGCGCTCAACCATCTGGCCATGGGCAATGAGGCGGAGACGCTGAAGGCGCTCGATCTGCAAAAGCGCGCCGCGGCCACGCTGGCCGATCCCCGCTCCGAACATGTCGCGCAGGCGGATGTGTGGATCAGCTACACCAAGGCCTATTTCCATCCTGACCGTCGCCTGAGTAATGCCGATCTCGAAGCCATGGCGCGCGTCAAGGACTGGAACGGCGCACCGGACATCCTGCGCATCATGACCGCGCAGCTCGCTGCCGATCAATTCGAGATGCGCGGCGACATCGACCGCGCTTTGGCACTGCGCGTTGATGCCTATCAGCGATCGCAGGCGACCATCGCCAAACAGCATCCCATGACCTTCAATGCCCTGCTCGGCATCGCCATGACGCGCATGAAGCGCGGCGACAGGGAGACGCTCGCGACTTTCAAGGATGTCGAGCAGCAATCGTTCCGCTGGATGCTGCGCGAGGTCGGCACCGCCGGTAACCGCTACGTGGCCGAAACCATGCGCAAGCTCGCGGATGACATCCTGCATGAATTCGGCCGCTACGCCCTGCAGGAGCCTGCCGCCGCGCAGGCCTATGCCGAAGCCGTGACGCGCTGGAAGACGATGGAAGACGGCGACCGCACGCTGCTCCGCCTCACCGCCGACCGGCTCCCCGACGATACAACCCGGACTTTGGCGCAAACCGTGCTGCGTCTCTCCGGCCAGCAGCAGGAACTGCTCTCCTCGGGCAAGATCGACAACGATGCAAGAGAGGTGCTCGCGCAATTACAGCAGGTGCGTCAGGCGCTCGCAGCGCGCATGGGTGAAAAGGCGCCGAGCGATCTCAAACTGCCGACCATCGAGGACAGGCTCGAACACATGGATGCATTGGTCGACTTCTTCGTCAGCGGCCGCCAGAACCGCGTCACGCCCATCGACCCCAAACCACAGATGCGCCTGCAGGCGGTGATCCATCGCAACGGCAAAATACCGGCATTGGTCGATCTCGGCCCGCTGGATAATTTTCTGGGTGCCGATGTTACATCAAGCGACCGCAACAAGACTTTCCGCCGCCTCTACGACACCCTGCTCGGCCCGCTGAAGCCGCAGCTTGCCGACGTCAAGCGCCTGTTCCTGGTACCGGACAGCGAGCTCTACAGCCTGCCCTTCGCCATGCTGCAGGACGCCAGCGGCCGTTATCTCGACGAGATCTACGACACCCGCATTATGACCCGTGCCGATGCGCTGTTCTTCGCCGACCGCGACACAAAGCTCGCGGCTGGCAGCAAGGCGTTATTGGTGGGCGGCCTCGATTATGCCGGCGCAGCCAGCCAGTTGCCCTCGACAAAAACCGAGATCGATACCGTGGCTGCCGATCTGAAAAAGCGTGACCTGAAAGTCACCATGCTCAGCGGTGACGGCATCGGCGAACCCTCCATCCGAAACGATGCCAAAGGCGCGTCGCTGATCCATCTGGCGACACACGGCTTCTACAAGACGGCGTCGGATCGCACCGATGCATTGTGGCGAAGTGGCCTTGTCGCTTCACGTCCCAATCTCAGCCGCCCGCCGCAGCGCGACGACAATGACGGCGTGCTCTATGCGCATGAGCTGATGAACTGGGATTTGTCGTCCGCCGATCTCGTCGTGCTCTCGGCCTGTCAGACCGCCCTCGGCGATCCCAGCCGGGTCGGCAGCGTGCGTGGCCTTCCCACCGCCCTCGCCATCGCAGGCGCACGGCGATCATTGCTGACACTGTGGGAGGTTGCCGATGAAGGCACGGCGAATTTCATGGCACGCTTCTATCAGGTGCTTGCCGACGACGATCTCGACTACGCCAGCGCGCTGCGCAAGGTGCGCATCGAGGCGATGCATGGCAAAATCAAGGCCGCCGAAGATCCATCGGTCTGGGCGGCCTTCGTGTTCTTTGAGAGCTAGGAACCGCTCGTAGGGCGGATGAGCGAAGCGTCATCCGCCGGCCGATCTCGCGGCGGAGACTAAGCGGCGGATGACGGCTTCGCCTCATCCGCCCTACGCTTGTCCAAACCCTGTCAGGAAGGAATCCAGGCAATCCTGGATCGCATCGATGCCGTAGCCGCCCTCCTGCACGACCAGCGTCGGCAGATCGAGTGATTGCATCTTGCTGCCAACGCTTCCGAAGTCCTTTGCTTCGAGTTTGAAGATGCCAATCGGATCATCGCGATGCGCATCGAAGCCGAGAGCCACGACAAGCGCATCGGCGCCAAATGCGCGCACGGCTTCGATCGCCTTGTCGAGTGCTCCATTCATCTCGGCGCCGCCGGCGCCCGCAGCAAGCGGCAGATTGAGATTGCAGCCCTCGCCTGCGCCGTAGCCGGTCTCATTCGCAAAACCGGTATAGAAAGGCACGAAGTCGATGGGATCGCCATGGATCGAAATCGTCAGCACGTCCGGCCGCGTGTAGAAGATCTGCTGCGTGCCGTCACCATGGTGGATATCCACATCGATGATCGCAACCTTGCCGAAGCGGCTGCGCAGTCTTTGCGCCGCGATCGCGCTATTGTTGAGATAGCAGAAACCGGTGCCACGATCGGCACGGGCATGATGGCCCGACGGCCGGCACAATGCATAGGCTGAGCGATCACCTGCGAGGATCGCATCTGCGGCCGTCACTGCCGTTTCCGACGAGCGCAGAATGGAGCGCCAGCTGTCAGGACCCATCGGCACGGAAAGATCGCCGAGATACCAGCCGACCTGCCCGATGAAGCCCGTGGACGGACAATCCGGCCGCGCCGTCTCTTCCACGCGCCCGCTCCAGTACGGGAAATATTGCGGCCACACTTCCGGCCCGTGGTCGGGCAACTTCGCCCAGTTCTCCCAGGCAGTTTCCAGAAAGCGAACGTAAGCGGCAGTGTGCACCGTCAGCGCTGGTGCGGTGCCGTGTTCGGCCGGCATCTCAGGCTGAATGCCATGACGCGCCAAGGCGCCGAGCAATCGCTCAGTGCGCACAGGCGAATCCTTGATCGGCACGAAACGGCCATAACGCATGAATTGCTGCGGCGAGTGGATAGCCTGGTCCGGATGATAGAAAGCGCGCATGGAAATCTCCTTGGGTCGTGCCGATGAGTTAGCAGACCAGGCCATCGTCGCCAACGCTCCCGCCCGGCGGAAAACGCTGATGTGCTTCCCGCGATCAACGCCCCTCGACGGCTCCGACGTAAACGGTCAGACTTCGCATCGTTGTTCGTTCTCTGGAGATGTTGCTGATGCCGTCTGCGCTGATGTCCGGTTTCCCGTCCGTCCCGACCGATCAGGTCACTCTGGCCAACTGGCGCGCCGGCCCGTTCAACAAATGGGCATTTCATCATGTACGGGATGTTGTGCCGTCCGCCGATATTCCCAACGCCTCTGGTGATGTCTGGCAATTGGATTCCCGCCCGAGCGATCTCTCCTCGCTATCAATCGAACATGACGGCGTCAGCTATTCGATCGAGACACTGCTCGACGCCACCGACACGGATGGCATCGCGATCCTGCATCGCGGCAAGGTGATCTTCGAGCGCTACGCGAATGGCATGACCGCCAACACACCGCACATTTTGATGTCGGTGTCGAAGTCCATGACCGCGCTTGTGGCCGGCATCCTGGTTGAAGAAGGCGTCCTCGACCCGAAGCAATCCGTCGTCTCGATCATTCCGGAACTGCGTGGCTCCGTCTATTCCGATGCCAGTGTCCGCCATGTTCTGGATATGCGCGTGGGTCTTCGCTTCGACGAGAACTATCTCGCCACATCCGGCCCGATCGTCGAATACCGCAAATCGACTGGCTGGAATCCGCTGGGTCCGGGTGAAACGCCAAGCGACCTGCGCAGTTTCCTGACCAGTCTGAAAGATCGCGAAGGTCCGGATGGCGGCCCCTTCCATTACGTGTCGCCCAATTCAGACCTGCTGGGCTGGATCATCGAGCGCGCGGCGGGCAAGCGCTTCGCCGATTTGATGAGTGCACATCTATGGCAGCCGATGGGCGCGCAAAACTCTGCCTATGTCACCGTCGATCGCTTCGGTGCGCCGCGCTGCGCCGGCGGCATCTGCACCACGGTGCTGGACCTCGCGCGTGTCGGACAACTCATCCTGCAAGGCGGCAGTCGCAACAGCACGTCGATCATCCCATCCGCCTGGATCGACGACATCCTCACGAATGGCGATCCAGCCGCCTGGACGGCCGGCGACCTCGCCCCCTATTTCGGCCGCCGATCGATGCACTATCGCAACAAATGGTATGTGCTGCGCGATAGACGGATGGCGCTCGGCCTTGGCATTCACGGCCAGCACATCTTCGTCGAGCCAGCGAAGGAGCTGGTGATCGCGAAACTGTCGTCGCAGGCGTCGCCGCTGGACGCGAACCGCACGGAGATGACACTGCGGTTCGCTGAGGCCGTGAGCGATTACGTTGGTGAATAACTAAGAGACGTCAGGACTAAGCTTCACGACACAAAGCGACATGTGGCTATCAGAGGCTCGCGGCATCCGCGCTGCTTGTCGAGCGCTCGCCACACTATTCAACCCTTGATATTCAACGAACAGGAAAACATCCTAAGGCTTGACCACCAATACCAAATCGTATATACGATAATGATCGATTTCGATCCAACCAAGGAAGTCAAAAACCTGAATAAGCATCAGGTCTCGCTCACGCGATGGGTCGATATCGACATGAAGAAAACCTATGTCGACGACCGACGCGACTATGGCGAAATACGCTACCGTGGCTACGGCTACATCGACGGCCTTGCACACTGTTTGGTTTTTACTGTGCGCAACGGCGAGGTGCGCCCCATCAGTCTACGGCGCGCGCATGCCAAGGAGATGAAGCGTTATGCACCGTAAATTGAAAGAACCGATCTTCGACGTGGACAACCCGGAATGGACCGAAGAAGATTTCGCGAAAGCGCGCCCGCCCGAGGAGGTCTTGCCTCCGGAGATTTTGGCTCAGTTCAAGAACACACGCGGCCCGCAAAAGGCACCGACCAAGATCCCCGTCTCGCTGCGCCTCAGCGCCGATGTCGTGAAGCATTTCAAGGACACCGGGCCCGGCTGGCAAAGCCGGATCGATGATGCCTTACGCAAGATCGCAAAAGTGTAGTTGAGCCGCAGGGCGGATGAGCGAAGCGTAATCCGCCGGCCTAGTATGCGCGCGTGTGGCGAAGAACGGCCGATTACGGCTGCGCTTAATCCGCCCTACGCCATCACACCAAGCGGCTCTGCGCCGCCGCTGCCTTGATGAAGCTCGCGAACAGCGGATGCGGCTCGAACGGACGCGACTTCAACTCGGGATGATACTGGACGCCGATGAACCATGGGTGGTTCTCGTATTCCACGATCTCCGGCAGCACACCGTCCGGCGACAGGCCGGAGAATTTCAGCCCGTGCTTCTCCAGCCGCTCCTTATAGGCCGTGTTGACCTCGTAGCGATGGCGATGGCGCTCGGAGATGTCGGTGACGCCGCCATAGACTTCGGAGACCTTGCTGCCTTTGGTCAGGGTCGCCGGATAGGCGCCGAGACGCATGGTACCGCCGAGATCGCCGGCATTGGTGCGCTTTTCCAGTTCGTTGCCGCGCAGCCATTCGGTCATCAAGCCGACCACGGGCTCGGACGTCTCGCCGAATTCGGTGGAGTTGGCGTCCTTGATGCCGGCGAGGTTTCGCGCGGCTTCGATGACCGCCATCTGCATGCCGAAGCAGATGCCGAAATACGGCACGTTGCGCTCGCGCGCGAACTGCGCCGCGCGGATCTTGCCCTCGGCACCGCGCTGGCCGAAGCCGCCGGGCACCATGATTCCGTTGACGTGTTCGAGGAACGGCGCCGGGTCTTCGTTCTCGAAGACCTCGCTCTCGATCCAGTCGAGATTGACCTTCACCTTGTTGGCGATGCCGCCATGGGAGAGCGCTTCGATCAGCGACTTATAGGCGTCCTTCATGCCGGTATATTTGCCGACAATGGCGATGGTCACGGCGCCTTCCGGATTGCGGACGCGCTCGTTGATCACATGCCAGGATTTGAGCTGCGGCTCGTCATCGACCTTGATGCCGAAAGCGGCCAGCACCTCGGTATCGAGGCCGGCCTTGTGATAGGCCTCGGGCACCGCATAGATGTTGTCGACGTCGCGCGCCTCGATCACGGCGCTTTCGCGGACGTTGCAGAACAGGCCGAGCTTGCGGCGCTCTTCCGTCGGAATGTCACGGTCGCAGCGGCACAGCAGGATGTCCGGCTGGATGCCGATGGAACGCAGCTCCTTGACCGAATGCTGGGTCGGCTTGGTCTTCAGCTCGCCCGCGCTAGGGATATAGGGCAGCAGCGTCAGGTGCACGAAAATGGTGTCGCCGCGCGGCAGGTCGTTGCGCAGCTGGCGGATCGCCTCGAAGAACGGCAGGCCCTCGATATCGCCGACGGTGCCGCCGATTTCCACCAGCACGAAGTCATAACCGTCATTGTCCGAGAGGACGAAATCCTTGATGGCGTTGGTGACATGCGGGATCACCTGGATGGTGGCGCCCAGATAGTCGCCGCGCCGTTCCTTGGTGAGGATGTCCTGATAGATGCGCCCGGTGGTGATGTTGTCCTTCTTGGTGGCAGGACGACCAGTGAAGCGCTCGTAGTGGCCGAGGTCGAGATCGGTCTCGGCGCCGTCGTCGGTGACGAACACCTCGCCGTGCTGATACGGCGACATCGTGCCGGGATCGAGATTGAGGTACGGGTCGAGCTTGCGAAGCCGGACCTTGTAGCCACGAGTCTGCAAGAGCGCGCCTAACGCCGCTGAAGCCAGACCTTTACCGAGCGAGGAGACCACGCCGCCGGTGATGAAAATGTACCGCGCCATGGGACTTAACCTTTAAGGCCTTGATCTCGATTCGCCAAAACGAATCGCAGCACCCGACCGATATCCGGCGAGGCTGTGGGTGACTGGAATTCCGAAATGATAACAGCCCCTTGATGGGGGCTGTTGAGGCAGGATGGAAGCACCCATCCTGCATGGCGCCAATGCGTTAGCGCGCAAATTACCGCGATTGCGGTGCCTGCGGCGCACTCGGCGCCTGCTGCTCGTCCGCCTTCTTCAGCGTATCGAGAAGACCGCCCGAGGACGGGGCGCTCAACGGCGACGACGGAGCACCCTGGGTGGCCGGCGCGCCGGTCGGCAGCAATGAGCTCGGACCGCGATTATAAGTCGCCAGCCAGGACAGGAACATGGAGGTCAGGAAGAAGCCGACCGCCAGGAACGCCGTGGTGCGGGTCAGCAGGTTCGCCGTGCCGCGGCCGGTCATGAACCCGCCGCCACCACCGCCACCGCTGCCGATACCCAGGCCACCGCCTTCGGACTTCTGCAGCAGAACGACGCCGATCAGGGCGGCCACGATCATGAGGTGGATAACGATAATGACGCTTTGCATCGTGTCCTTCCATCGCAAGCACGCCGCGCCGATCGCCGGCTGCAGTCCCAGTGCTTACGGGGTTTGAATCTGCAGGTGTCTACACGAGGAAGGTTGAAATTGCCAACCCTTTGGGCGGCAATCGCAAACCTCCCCATGCGACGAAATCGGCCAGAGCTTTAGAGGGGATTTATGGACACCCGGCGGCAATTGCCAGGAAGTCTGCCGCCTTCAGGCTGGCACCACCGACCAATGCGCCATTCACATTCGGCACCGCCATCAGTTCCTTGGCATTTGAAGGCTTCACCGAACCGCCATACAGGATCTTGATCGAGGGACCCTCGTTCTTGAAACGCTGGTTGAGGTGTTCGCGGATAAACTTATGAACTTGCTCAACATCCTTGGCAGTCGGCGTCAGGCCGGTACCGATCGCCCAGACCGGTTCATAGGCCACGATCAGGTTGCCGGAGGTGCAGTCATCCGGCAGCGAGCCCTTGAGCTGGGTGCCGCAGACATCGAGGGTCTTGCCCGCATCGCGCTCGGCCTGGGTTTCGCCGATGCAAACGATCGCCGTGACGCCGGCACGCCAGGCGGCCAGCGCCTTGTCGCGCACCACGGCGTCGGTCTCGCCATGATCGGCACGGCGCTCGGAATGGCCGACAATGATGGCAGTCGCGCCCGCATCGGCCAGCATTTCGGCCGCGACATCACCTGTATGGGCCCCTGAAGCCTTGGCGTGGCAATCCTGCGCGCCTACCGTGACCGTGTGCTTGCCCTCCTGCCCGAAGCTCGACGCCTTGTCAGCAAAACCAGCCAGCAGCGTCACCGGCGGACAAACCAGAAGATCAGCCTTTTCCAACACTTCCGGCGCACCGCGAAGCATTGCCTCGAACTCGCTCAGAGACGCTTTCAGGCCGTTCATCTTCCAATTGCCAGCGATCAACGGACGAACGGCATCGGTCATGAGGTGCTTCCTGTAACAAGGGGATGTGACGAGGCCCTTGAGCTAACAGAGCCGGACGGAGGGCTCAAGCTGGCCCGGTGCCGCGCTTGCCGCGGTGACGGCTGATCTCGTCCGCCGTCAAGTCCGGCGCCTTGGGATCAAAGCCGTGCCAGCCGGTCGCGGTGAGTTCGTTGCGACGGGTGGCGATATCCACAGAGGACGGATTCAGGATCGCCTCGAACCTGTCTTTATCGTCCGCTTGGACTTTGGCGCTGACCAGCGAACCACCGCGGCGGATACTTTCGGCATAGACCTCGGCCTCGTTCACCGCGACGCCAGCTTCCGCCAACATGCCGATGGCACCTCCAGCGGCGCCGGCTACGGCCGCGCCCGTGGCAGCTGCTGCGAACCAGCCGGCGGCCACGACGGGACCCAGGCCGGGAATGGCCAGCAGGCCCAGCCCGGCCAGCAGGCCACCGAATCCGCCAAAGCCAGCGCCGATGGCCGCCCCCTTACCCGCGCCCGCGGCATAATCGGGCGCGTACCATTTGTCGGCGTTGTTCGCGATGACGCTGATGTCGTCATCCGCAACGCCGGCTTCGCGCAGCTGGCTCACGGCCGATTGCGCGTCGGCGTAATCATCGAACAGGCGGGAAATCGTCACTTTGGTCATGAGCTCTTCCGCCTCACTCCGGCTGCGCCAAGACGTTGCCTTTGAAATCGACGCTGACGCGGACCCGCTTGGTGCCGCTCATGGCGGTCCCGCGCCAGATCCCCTGGCTGTCATTCATGAGCTGGGAAACGTCGGAATAGCCTTGGGATTTCAACAGGTCACGGGCCTGTCCTTCGGAAAAACTGTTGGCGCCCGCGGCCAGCGGCTGCGCCACGCTCGGATTTTCCATAGCCGGGTTTTGCTGCGCCCATCCCGGCGCTAGCGCCAGCCAGAGGCCGGCGGCGGCCACCCCCGCTTGCACCCGAATCCACATAACGCCTCCCGACCGGCCTTTTGCCTTGCCGCATCAAGCGGTGACGCCGCCAAAAGTTCCATTGGTTGAAACCCGGCCAAGCGCCTGAAACCGCTTCAATCCGTCCCGTCCGGTCCGGTTGCGACGGGGGGGTTGCCACTTTATGATGCGCGTCCTATTCGGCGATGGCTGCAAGCGGCTCCAGCCGCTGGCGCAAGCCGGTTCCCCTCCTGACAGACAAGATTGGCCCCATGCTTCGAGGAATGCGCAAAGCGTCATCCAATTGGATTGGCAAGACGATTATGACCGTCGTGATGGGCGTGCTGATCGTCAGCTTCGGCGTCTGGGGTATCGGCGATGCCTTCAAGGGCTCGAGCCAAACCAAGGTCGCCACCATCGGCTCGACCGATGTCACCACCGAGCAGTTCCGCCAGTTGTTCAGCGACAAGCTGCAGCAGATCGGCCGTCAGTTCGGCCGTCCGCTGACGCCGGATCAGGCGCGCGCCTTCGGCCTCGACCGCCAGGTGCTGCAGCAGGTCATCGCCGAAGCCGCCCTCGACGAGGACGCCCGCCGCAAGGGCCTCGGCGTGTCCGATCAGGAAGTGCTGCGTCAGATCATGGCCGATCCCAACTTCCAGGGCATGAACGGCCAGTTCGACGGCGCCCGCTTCCAGCAGGTGATCCGGTCGCTCGGCTATACCGAGGCGCGCTATATCGCCGAGCAGCGCAAGGTTTCGCTGCGCCGCCAGATCGCATCCACGGTCACCACCGGCGTCGATACGCCGAAGCCCATGGTCGAGGCGCTTAGCCGTTACCAGAACGAAACGCGCACCATCGATTACGTGAAGCTCGACGCCGCCCAGGCAGGTACCATCGAGGCGCCCTCGCCAGAGGTCCTCGCCACCTATTTTAACGAGCGCAAGACCCAGTTCCGCGCCCCCGAATATCGCAAGATCGCCTTCCTTGCTTTGACGCCGGAAGAGATGGCGAAATGGTCCACGGTGTCGGACGAGGACGCGAAGAAGCTCTACGACGATCGCAAGGACCGCATCTCGACGCCGGAACAGCGCCAGATCTCGCAGATCGTGTTCCCGAATGCCGAGGAAGCCCAGGCGGCCCGCGCCAAGCTGAATGACAGCTTCTCCTTCGACGATCTCGCCAAGGAACGCGGCCTGAAGCCGGCCGACGTCGAACTGGGCCTGGTCAGCCGCGCCGGTATTCTCGATCCGAATGTGGCCGATGCCGCCTTCTCGCTGGGGCCGGATTCGATCAGCCAGCCGGTGACCGGCCGTTTCGGCACCACCATCGTCAAGGTCGGCAAGGTCCAGGCCGGCACCACGCCGAGCTATGACAGCGTCGCCGCGACCATCAAGCGCGACCTCGCCATAGAGCGCGCGCGCGCCGTCGTCAACGAGATGCACAACAAGGTCGAGGACGAGCGTGGCGGCGGTGCCAACATCGTCGATGCCGCGAAGAAACTGAATCTGTCGGCCGTCACCATCGAGGCGGTCGATCGTTCGGGCCAGGGCCCGGATGGCAAGCCCGTCACCGGCCTGCCCGCCAATACGGATATCGTTGCGCAGGCCTTCAACAGCGATGTGGGCGTGGACAATGACGCCATCCAGGTCGGCGGTGGTTACATCTGGTACGACGTGCTCGGCATCACGCCGGCACGCGACCGTACCCTCGACGAGGTCAAGGCGCAGGTGGAAACCCGCTGGCGCGAGGACGAGATCACCAAGCGCCTGCGCACCAAGGCCGAGGACATGGTCAAGAAGCTCGACGGCGGCGCCAAGCTCGCCGACGAAGCGGCAGCGGCTGGCCTCAAGGTGATCACCTCGGCGCCGTTCAAGCGCGATGCCACCGTGGCGGATCTTTCGCCAGGCGTGATCCAGGCCGTGTTCCGCGGCGTCAAGGATGCCGCCGGCCAGGCGCCGGGCGCCGGCACGTCGGACTGGATCGTGTACCGCATCATCGACATCACGGCGCCGACCATCGACATGGCCTCGGATGATGCCAAGAAGCTGAAGGAATCCCTGCAGCGCGGGCTGACCGACGAACTGGTGGCGCAATACATCACCAAGCTCGAGCAGCAGGTCGGTACCAAGATCAATCAGGAAGCGTTTGCGCTGGCGACCGGCGCGACGAGCAACAACTGATCTCAAGATCGTAGGATGGGTTGAGCGAAGCGATACCCATCACGGCCGGGCGCCTGCGGTGATGGGTATCGCTGACGCTCAACCCATCCTACAAGAATGCATCGCATCACTTTCGGAAGCATCCCATGGACAATCTTCGGGCCATCATTGCAAAGGTCGCCACCGGCGCCTCGCTGACGCGCGAGGAATCGTCGGCCGCTTTCGACAGCATGATGTCGGGCGAAGCGACGCCCTCGCAGATGGGCGCGCTGTTGATGGGCCTGCGCGTCCGCGGCGAGACCGTGGATGAGATTACCGGTGCCGTCGAAGTGATGCGCGCCAAGATGCTGCGCGTCACCGCGCCGGCCGACGCCGTCGATATCGTTGGCACCGGCGGTGACGGTTCGGGTTCCGTCAACGTCTCGACCTGCGCATCCTTCATCGTCGCCGGCTGCGGCGTGCCGGTGGCCAAGCATGGCAACCGCGCGCTGTCGTCGAAATCCGGCGCCGCCGACGTGCTGGCCGCGCTCGGCGTCAACATCGATCTCAAGCCTGCCGATGTCAGCCGCTGCGCCACCGAGGCCGGGATCGGCTTCATGTTCGCGCCGGCCCACCACCCCGCGATGAAGAATGTCGGCCCGACCCGCGTCGAGCTCGCCACCCGCACCATCTTCAACCTGCTCGGCCCGCTCTCCAATCCGGCCGGCGTGAAATATCAGATGGTCGGCGTATTCTCGCGGCAATGGGTGCAGCCGCTGGCGCAGGTGCTGAAGAATCTCGGCGCCGCCCGCGCCTGGGTGGTGCACGGCTCCGACGGCCTTGACGAGATCACCCTCACCGGCCCAACCTTCGTGTCATCGCTGGAGAACGGCCAGATCACCAATTTCGAGATCAAGCCGGAAGACGCGGGCCTGCCCTATGTCACTCCGGAATCGCTCAAGGGCGGCGATGCCAAGGCCAACGCCGCCTCGCTGCAGGCGGTGCTCGACGGCAAGCCAAGCGCGTTCCGTGATGTGGCGCTGTTCAATGCCGCGGCGGCGCTGCTGGTTGCCGGCAAGGCCAGGGACATCAAGGAAGGTGTCGCCATGGGCCAGACGTCCATCGACAGCGGCGCGGCGCTCGCCAAGCTGAAGCAACTCGTGGCCGTCTCCAACGCCTGACGGATCGAACGATATGTCCGACATCCTCACCAAGATCGAAGCCTACAAGCGCGAGGAAATCGCCAAGGCGAAGCGCGAGCATCCGCTCGCCACGCTCGAAGCGCTGGCCAGGACCGCATCGCCGCCGCGCGGCTTCATGACGGCGATCCACCGCAAGCTCGACAAGGGCGACTTCGCGCTGATCGCCGAAGTGAAGAAGGCCTCGCCCTCCAAGGGCCTGATCCGCGACGATTTCGATCCCCCCTCACTCGCCAAGGCCTATGAAGACGGCGGGGCGGCTTGCCTCTCGGTGCTCACCGATACGCCGTCGTTCCAGGGCCATATCGATTTCATGGTGGCCGCGCGCGCCGCCACCAAACTGCCCGTGCTGCGCAAGGATTTTCTGTTCGACACGTATCAGGTGGTCGAGGCCCGCGCCCATGGTGCCGATTGCATCCTGATCATCATGGCCGCCCTCGACGACGCGCTCGCTCGCGACATCGAGGACGCCGCCATCGATCATGGCATGGACGTGCTGCTCGAAGTCCATGACGAGGCCGAACTCGAACGCGCGCTGAACCTGCGTTCGCCGATGATCGGCATCAACAACCGCAATCTGCGCACCTTCGAAGTGACGCTTGCGACCAGCGAACGGCTGGCGCCGATGATGCCGAAAGACCGGCTCAAGGTCGGCGAAAGCGGCATTTTTGCACCGGATGATCTGGCACGGCTCGAGCGCGTCGGCATCTCGACCTTCCTGGTCGGCGAGAGCCTGATGCGGCAGGCGGATGTCACGGCCGCGACCAAGACGCTGTTGAAGCGCGCATAGGCACAGTCATCATGGCCAGGAAAACGAAATCCAAAACGCCTCACCCCAAGGCGCCCGCCCTCACCCATATCGACTCCTCCGGCGAAGCCCGCATGGTCGATGTCTCGGCCAAGCCCGCCACCGAACGCGTCGCGGTCGCCGAAGGCCTCGTGATCATGAGCAAGGCCACGCTCGATATGATCGAGTCCGGCAATGCCAAGAAAGGCGACGTGCTCGGCACGGCGCGGATCGCCGGCATCATGGCCGCGAAGCGGACATCGGACCTGATCCCGCTGTGCCATCCCTTGGCCCTGTCGAAGGTCACCGTGGACATTACCCCCGACAAGAAGCTGCCGGGCTGCCGCGTGCGCGCGACAGTGAAGGTGACCGGCCCCACCGGTGTCGAGATGGAAGCGCTCACCGCGGTGTCGGTGGCCTGCCTCACCATCTATGACATGATCAAGGCCGTCGAACGCGGCGTGCAGATCGAGGGCATCCATCTCGTCGAGAAGAAGGGCGGCAAGTCCGGCCACTATCTGGTGACCGACAACGCCATCGACTGATCAAAGGCTGACTGATCAGCCGTGTCTTTGCGCCCGCGCATCGTCGGCATCGACGATGCTGCTATCTGCCTCGATCCGAAACTCATCAAGCCTTCGCCCTGCCGCGAGCTGAAACACCAGCCAGCGCGGACGCAGCCCACGGCCCGACCAGACCTGCGTCGGTCGATCGGGATTGCGATAGAACGGCCCGGCCTTGGGACGCAGCGCCGTCACCGCGCGTTGAGACGACGCCGAAAACTGATCGAGATCGCGCAGCCGCTCATCGATCTCCTGCCGCTGGGCCGCCATCTTGGCCGCCAGCACGATGCGCAGCTCTTCGTGCATCTGCCAGAGCGCATCGATCGACATCGCGCCGAAATTAAAACCTGTCGCCATCTGGTCCCTCTCGTCGCATCAGCGAAAAAAATGGACCGGGACCGCACGCGAGCATGGGGGGTGTTGGCGGCGGTCCCGGCACCACGTTCAAGCGACCGGGCGGGAGGATGAGACATCCGGGTCGGCGAGCGTGGCGGCATCAGAGCTACCAACCGTCCGCCGTCCAAGCGTAAATGCTGCATACGTAATTACGCATGCGAATTGTAACTTTGTGGGTAACCTGAATACCGGCGAAGTCGGGGGTAACAGGCTTAACGGCAGTCGATCCGCCGTTGCGCCTGGATTCGCTGCGGCTGCAATTCATGCACGATCCACGGGCCGACCTGCGCATCGAGATGGCGCTCATAAAGCTTCGTCAGAAAACGGCCGCCGATCGTAACGACGGCCAGAGCGATCAACGTGAACATCCAATAATTCCTTCTTCAATAATAGCTTTGTAACAAACCATTTACGTCTAATAACATTTGAAGTTTCGAACACCTCCTATGCGTGCAGCGCAACAGATGGGTTGATCACGCATCGCGGCGCCCGTCATGAAACGGTGATAGGCTCGTGCTTTCAAAATGTTAGATCGAGCTGATCCAAACTGCTCACATCGTTCGGAATCGCACACAGATGACTCCATCCACCTCGGCCTTCGACGTTTCCTCCATCGATGCCCTGCTGTTCGATCTCGGCCGCGTCGTGATCGACATCGATTTCAAACGCGTGATGCAGGTGTGGATGAACCATGCCGGTCGTGTTCCGGACAACGTCGTTGCGTCTCTCGCGCAGGATGACGTCTACATGCAGCACGAGCGCGGTGAGATTTCAGACGAGGCCTTTTTCGCCCATCTCCGCAAGGAGCTGGACCTCGACATATCGCCGGAGCAATTCCTCGAGGGTTGGAACGCCATTTTCGTCGGTGCGATGCCTGGAATTGACGACCTGCTTCCACGCGCCGCAAAGCGCTGGCCGATCTATGCCTTCTCCAACACCAATCCGGCCCATGTGGCGCATTTTTCGATCGCCCATGCCGATCTGCTCGGTCACTTCCGCGATGTGTTCCTGTCGTCCTCGATCGGCATGCGCAAGCCAGAGCCCGAGAGTTTCGATCACGTCGTGGCGCAAATCGGCGCGCCGGCCGGCCGCATCCTGTTCTTCGACGACTCGCTGGCCAATATCGATGGCGCCCGCGCACGCGGGCTGCAGACCGTCCACGTCACCTCGCCGACCACCGTCGCCGAAACGCTGAAGGCCCTCAGCGTCTGAGCAAAGCTACGGCTTGAGGTTCGGCGGCAGTGACGGGCTTTCGCGGATCAGCGTGATCGTGACGCGCCGGTTGGCCGCCGCCGATGGCGTATCGGGAAACAGCGGCTCGCTGTCGCCCTTGCTCGCGACCAGGAACAACCTGTCGTTCGGAAAACCTTCACGCGCCAGGATCTGCCGCACGGCGTTGGCGCGATCCCATGCGAGGTCGTAGGCATCGCGATAGCCCTGCCCCGGCGGCCCGCCTGCGGCCGTGTGGCCTGTGATGGAAATCCGCAGCGACGTCGCCTTCAACGGCGCCGCCATGCGCTCAATCAGCCGCTGCATCTGCGCCGTCGGCACGCTGGAGCCGTCCGCGAACATCGGGCGCCCTTCCTGATCGGTGATCTGCATATTCACGCCCTGCGGCGTGTCTTCCCACATCAGGCTTTTGGAAATCGCGGCGAGATCCGGCGCATCCTGCAGCGCATGCCGCAATGAGCTACTGGCGCGCAGCAGATTGCGCTCGGCAGCCAGCGCGACATCGGTTGAAGGTTCGCCGTCGGCACCAGGCGTGCCGCTCGCATGCTCAGGCGATACGTGATCCACATGCGCGACCTTGCCTCGGGTGGGCAGGCCATCGAGCTCGATCACGCCGGCATAGCGCGCTTCATGCTTGACGCCGAACGCCTCGCGCATCGAGCCGGCGACAATCGCCATCTTGCCGCGATCGGGCTGGGAAAATGCCAGCATCATGGCGAAGTAGCACATGAGCAGGCTCATCAGATCAGCAAAGGTCACAAACCAGCCGTGGCCCGTGGCGTGGTCACCCCGCTTACCCTTGGACGCTTTGGTTGTGAGCATGGCGTGTCTTCATCCGCACGACGGATGCAACGCCATGCGACCAGACTACTCATATACCCCCAGCCTTAACGGCCGACTAACGGGATACCGCTCAGGCCCGTGCAATGCGCCCATAAGCGAGGCTGGTGACCACGCCGAGCACCGCCCAGAAAATCAGGCCGGTGATGGTGGCCGCGACGACAAAGCTGTGCGCCAGCGACTCCGGCACCTCGGTATGGCCGGCGGGCGCCTGCGGCGCGCCGATCAGATGCGGCAGCACGATCAGCCCCAGGCCGAGCAGCGCGGCCCAGGAGGCGCGACGGAACACCAGCAGCGCGAGGCCGCCTGCGGTGGCGACAGCCGTCGCGATCCACCAGGTCTGGCGCAGGGTCAGATCGGCCACCGGCTGGCCGGGCACTTCCGGCGGCAGTCCGAGACCGGGTGCGGCAACGAACACGACAAAGCCGCCAAGGCCCCAGAACAGGCCCTCGCGCCAATCCACCGGACGGCCGCGCAGCGCAAAGATGCCGGCAAGCAGCAGCGCGAAACCGATAGCGGTCAGAACATTGGCGCCGGCCGTGAAGGCATTGCGCTGAAAACCCTCTTCGGGCTCCCACTCGCCGCCGTGATCGTGGGCAGCGGCAGCCTGCTGATGTCCACCATGATCGTGGCCGGACGCCGCGGGCGCGGCTGCTGGCGTTGCAGCAGGCGCCGGTGCCTCGGCCTTCTTCTCATAGACCTCGGCCTGCTGGATCAGCTTGACGGTGCCGACCATCTGAACGGCCGTCGTGGCCGCACCAGCAACGATCCCGGCGAGCACCGCCGAGAATACGATCGAACGAAAAACGGACATCAGCCTGAGAGATCAGTGGCAGGGAAAGGCGTTGGCGTGACGCACGTCATGGGCCGCATTGTGGACGGCGCTGATATGCGAGAAGCCGACCACGCCGACGACGAACAGCCCGAGCGCCATGGCGAGAACGGCCTGCACGACGACATTGGCGTCGATCGCGGCGGTGGAGAGCTGGGCGGTCTGGGTCTGCTGCATGGGATTCCTCGTCAATTCTGCGGGCAGTTTAGCCGCTTTGTTCCGTTGATGCGACCGCCAATTTCGCCATGGCTCGGGCAAGATCGCGGCTGGTCAGATGCAGATTGGCGTCGGGGGGAAGCCGCGCATGGGCGATCTTGGCGCGGGCTGCGAACTGGAACGCCGTTTCCTGCGCGTGAAAAAACGCCGCACATTCTTCCGGCGTGGGCATGTGCTTCACCAGTGTCCGGAACGCATGCCGATGCACCATGCAGACGCCGCCATGCCCCTCTGGCCGGAACGACAATGCGTCCACATCGCTGCGCCAGCGCAAGACATCGCCAGCGCCCATATCGTACCCGTCGGTCATGCCTCTCTGGTAACGGCATCAGGAGCAATTCCCAAGCCCGCCACCGGCACAACCGACGCTTGCCTCCCCCGCCCGCTCCTTTAAGACGGGCATCCACGCAAATCCGGAGATCCGCCAATGGCCCTGATGCCCTTCACCGACGCCATGGCTGCGATCCTGAACGGTGCCGAAGGCTTGCCCGAGGAAACCGTCACGCTGGAAGACGCATTTCACCGCGTGCTGGCGCGTGATGTCGCCTCGCTGCGCACGCAGCCGCCGGAAGCCATGTCGGCCATGGACGGCTATGCGGTCCGCGCCGCGGATGCGACGCTGGGCGCCAGGCTGAACGTGATCGGCGAGATTTCCGCCGGCAGGCCATTCGACCGTGCTCTCGCCGGCGGCGAAGCGCTGCGGATCTTCACCGGCGGCGTCGTGCCGGCGGGCGCGGACGGCATCGTGATCCAGGAAGACACGACGCGTGACGGCGACATTGTCGTGATCAACGAGGCAGCCACAGCCGGCAAGCACATCCGCGCCGCAGGCGTGGACTTCAAGCAAGGCGATGTGCTGTTGCGCGCAGGACTCCGCCTTACCGATCGTGACCTCGCGCTGGCCGCAGGCATGAACCATCCGAAGCTCCCGGTGCGTCGCCGCCCCGTCGTCGCCATGCTGGCCACCGGCGATGAACTGGTCCTTCCCGGCGCCACGCCCGGCCCCGGCCAGATCGTGCTCTCCAACGGCTATGCTTTGCGTGCGCTGGCGCGCGCTGAAGGCGCCGAGGTGATCGATCTCGGCATCGCCCGCGACACGCTGGAATCCACCACCGCCGCGATCCGGCGCGCTATCGAACTGAACGTCGATGTCCTCATCACCACCGGCGGCGCGTCCGTCGGCGACCACGATCTCGTGCAGCAATCGCTCATCGAGGCCGGCGTCGAGATGGCGTTCTGGAAGATCGCCATGCGGCCGGGCAAGCCGATGATGCATGGCCGCCGCAGTGCCATGCGGGTGATCGGCCTGCCCGGCAATCCCGTCTCGTCCTATGTCTGCGGCTTCCTGTTCATGGTGCCGCTGCTGCGCGCGCTGGCGGGCCGCAGCGAGGTCCAGCATTTTCGCGAAGCCGCCATCCTCGGGCGGGATCTCGCCGGCAACGACCACCGCGAGGATTACCTGCGCACACGCCTCGAATGGCAGGACGACAAACTGGTGGCGACGCCGGTGACGAAGCAGGACTCCTCGCTGCTCGGCAATCTTGCCGTGGCTGAAGGCCTGCTGGTGCGCCCGCCAAACGCCCCGCCCGCCAAGGCCGGCGATCCCTGCCGGATCATTCGCCTTCCGACTTAGCGGAATACCGCGAACCGACACGTTCCTCAGGCGTTGTCCGCCGGGGCATAGCCCATCATAAATTCCGCCGGCCCTCGGTCACCAAGTTGTCACGTAACGCGGCGACAGAGAGCGCAGACAACAGATTCGGTGCCCGTTCATGGACTATTTCAAGCGCTTCAACTTCCTCTTCGCCATGCCGACCTTCGACGCCGATGACCTGGAAGGCGTCCGCCTCAACCAGATCGTCGAGGAAATCGAGAAATCCGGCTTCGAAGTGGTCAAGGCGCGCAAACTGGAAGACGCGGCGATTGCCGTGCAGACCGATGCCGCCATCGGCTGCATGGTGGTGGATTGGGGCAAGAAGGGCCTTGAAGGCAAGACCGCAGCCCTGATCAACCTGATGCGTCGTCGCGGCCTCGATTTCCCGATCATGCTGCTGATCCGCCGCCAGCGCTTCGAAGACATTCCGGTCGAGGTGCTCGATTTCATCGACGGCTACATCTTCCTGTCGGAAGAAACCCCGCCCTTCATCGCCAAGAACCTGGTCAGCCGCCTCAAGCAATATGCCGAGACGCTGAAGACGCCGTTCTTCGGCGCCCTCGTCGACTATGCCGAGGAAGGCAACCAGCTCTGGACCTGCCCCGGTCACAATGGCGGCGTGTTCTACAGCCGCTCGCCGATCGGCCGCGTGTTCATGGAGCATCTCGGCGAAGCCGTGTTCCGCGACGACCTCGACAATTCCGTGCTCGATCTCGGCGACCTCCTCACCCACGAAGGCCCGGCGCTGCAGGCGCAGAAAGAGGCCGCCAAGATTTTTGGCGCAGAGAAGACCTATTTCGTGCTCAACGGCACCTCGACCTCCAACAAGGTCGCGCTGTCGGCGCTTGTGACCGACGGCGATCTCGTGCTGTTCGACCGCAACAACCACAAGGCGGCGCTGCATGGCGCGCTGATGATCTCCGGCGGCACGCCGATCTATGTGCCGACCGAGCGCAATCCATGGGGCCTGATCGGCCCGATGAACTGGGACGCCTTCAGCGAGGAAGCGCTGCGCGAGCGCATCCGCACCAATCCGATGGTCACCGATCCCGACGCCTGGAAGCGCGAGCGTCCGTTCCGCGTCGCTGTCATCGAACAATGCACTTATGACGGCACCATCTATAGCGCCGAGATGATCATCAAGCGGATCGGACATCTCTGCGAGTACATCCTGTTCGACGAGGCGTGGGCGGGCTTCATGAAATTCCACCCGCTCTATGCCGGCCGCTTCGCCATGGGCCTGAAGGACCTCGGCCCGGAGTCGCCCGGCATCATCGCCACGCAATCGACCCACAAGCAGCTCGCCTCGTTCTCGCAGGCGTCGCAGATCCACATGAAGGATCGCCACATCCGCGGCCAGAAGCGCCGTGTCGAGCATCGCCGCTTCAACGAAAGCTTCATGCAACACGCCTCAACGTCGCCGTTCTATCCGCTGTTCGCATCGCTCGATGTGGGCGCGCAGATGATGAAGGGCCGCTCGGGCGAAGTGCTGTGGGACGACACGATCCGTCTCGGCATCGAGCTGCGCAAGAAAATGCGCGCAGTGCGCCGCGAATTCGAGGAAAAGGAAAGCCGGCCCGAGCGCCGCTGGTTCTTCGAGCCCTTCGTGCCGGTGCGTGTGGAGATTCCCGACGTCGCGCAGTCCGGCGCGGTTCACAGCGTGCCGTGGGAAAGCATCAGCACCGATCAGCTCGCCACCAATCCCGCCTTCTGGCAGCTCTCGCCGGATGCCAAGTGGCACGGTTTCCAGAATATGGAAGCCGGCTTCGCGATGACCGACCCGAACAAGCTCACAGTGCTGACGCCGGGCTTCGATCGCACCACCGGTGACTATGCCGAGCACGGCATTCCGGCGCCGGTGGTTGCGCAATATCTGCGCGAAAACCAGATTGTGCCCGAGAAGAACGACCTGAATTCGCTGCTGTTCCTGCTCACCCCCGGCGTCGAGGCGAGCAAGGCTGGCACGCTAGTCTCTGGCCTCGTGGCCTTCAAGCGCTTCCACGATGACAACGCCCTGCTCGAGGACGTCATCCCCGAATTCGCGCGCCGCCGCCCGGCCCGCTATGCCGGCGTGCGCCTGCGCGATCTGTGCGGCGAAATGCACCGCTTCTATCGCAATGCCGATGTCAGCGGCCTGCAGGCCAGGCAGTTCATGGACCAGCACCTGCCGGAGATCGCCATGTCGCCCCATGACGCCGCGCGCCTCTTGGTCCGCAACGACGTCGACTATCTGCCGATCGACGAGATCTCCGGCCGCATCGCCACCACGCCCTTCGTTGTCTATCCGCCGGGCATCGCGACCATCGTGCCAGGCGAGCGCCTCACGGCGCGCGCGCAGCCCATGATCGATTATCTCAAGATGTTCGAAACCTGCTTCAACACCTTCCCGGGCTTCGACGTCGAAATCCAGGGCATCTATCGCAAGGTGGATGCCTCGGGCCGCATCCGGCTCTACACCTACGTGGTCTCCGAAGAGCGGGATCCCCGCAAGTGAGTTCGCAAGAGGCGACCGACACCCCGATCATCGTCCGGCCATCACGCGACAGCGATGTCGATGCGATGCTCTCGATCTATCGCCGCCACATCCGCCAAGGCGTAGAGGAAGGCGTCAGCGATGCCGATGCGATGCAGCCCGACGATCTGCGCGATCGTCGCAAGAACCTGAAGAACAAACGCTTCCCGCACATCGTTGCAACGCGCGGCGGCGAAGTCGTCGGCTATGCCTATGTGGTCCAGTTCCGCAAGCGACCAGCCTATCGCTATGCCGTGAAACACTCGATCTATGTGCATCACGAGCACACCGGCAAAGGCGTCGGCGGCCGGTTGCTGCGCGAACTGATCGATGTCTGCGCCGCCGCCGGTTTCCGCCAGATCATCGGCTATATCGACGCCGACAATGCCCCCTCGCTCGGCCTGCACGATCATTTCGGCTTTGCGCGGGTCGGCGTGTTGGCGGGCGTCGCCTACCGTTCCGGCCGCTGGGCCGACACGGTCATGGTGCAGCGATCCCTGGCGGCCGGCGTGACCACTCCGCCACCGCCGATGGCGCTGTCCGAGCGGATTCTGTGATCTTGTAGGATGGGTAGAGCGCAGCGAAACCCATCGGCGGAGCCCGCCGCATCGACGGAATGATGGGTTTCACGCCGGCGCTTCGCGCACGCGCTCGGCCCATCCTACGGTCCGCGTTTTCTGGTCAGCAACGCATCCTTGAGGCGAAATTAGCCATTGCGGAACATGTACGGAACAGATAGTGTTCGTTCATGATTTGTTTCGAGATTCTGCGGCTTAGTGAAATCGAGAGTGCCCAAACTCGTGACTGCCCTCGACCGACGGTCTGATTGATCGCCGATAACGAGGTCCTGAAACACACGCGGCGGCCTGACAATCGTTGCTTG
Source organism: Tardiphaga sp. GW821-FHT12E02 (assembly GCF_058807155.1). Classification (NCBI taxonomy): domain Bacteria; kingdom Pseudomonadati; phylum Pseudomonadota; class Alphaproteobacteria; order Hyphomicrobiales; family Nitrobacteraceae; genus Tardiphaga; species Tardiphaga sp. GW821-FHT12E02. The sequence continues at coordinate 3,401,853 of NZ_JBXAQK010000001.1, read as the reverse complement.
AAGGCCTTGCCAACTAAGGATGGCTTCAGATGCTCACGCGCAAACAATATGAACTGCTCCGCTTCATCGACCAGCGGCTGAAGGAAGCCGGTGTGCCGCCCTCCTTCGACGAAATGAAGGATGCACTGGACCTACGCTCCAAGTCCGGCATCCACCGCCTGATCACGGCGCTGGAAGAACGCGGTTTCATTCGGCGCCTGCCGAACCGCGCCCGCGCGATCGAAGTCATCAAGTTGCCCGAACTCACCACCGCAGCCCCCACCGGCCGCCGTGGTTTCACGCCAAGCGTGATCGAAGGCAATCTCGGCAAGAGCCGCTCTGCTCCGGCACCGGTTGCCAGTGAGGATGACGGCGGCCGCACCATCTCGGTGCCCGTCATGGGCCGGATCGCAGCCGGCACGCCCATCGAGGCGCTGCAGACCCGCAGCCACTCCATCAGCGTGCCGCAGGACATGCTCGGCAATGGCGAACATTACGCCCTCGAGGTGCGCGGCGATTCCATGCAGGACGCCGGCATCCTCGATGGCGACATGGCGCTGATCCAGAAATCCGACAGTGCCGACACCGGCGACATCGTGGTCGCGCTGATCGACGACGAGGAAGCCACCCTGAAGCGCTTCCGCCGCCGCGGCGCCTCGATCGCGCTGGAGCCGGCGAATACGGCCTATGAAGTCCGCATCCTGCCGCCGAACCGCGTCCGCATCCAGGGCAAGCTCACCGGTCTCTATCGCCGCTACTGAGCGCTTTTAGTGATCGTCCGGCTGGAGATCCGTCTCCGTCGGCGTTGCATCGACCGGTCCCTGGCGTGCGCGTTGGCCGGTCGATATTGCAGTTTCTGCGACATCATCAGGTGCCCGTGCCCAAGGGCGCTGCAGACCGCGCGCGCGTGATGCCTCCACGACAAAGCCGTTCCCGACGCGCCGCAGGCCTGTGGCTCCCTGACTTTGCAGTGCCTCGCGATCGATCACCATCGCCCGGCAATCGGCCGGCGGCTGCCTCATCGTCACGATGACCGCCGTGCGCTCGCAGTCCTCACTGAACGCTTCGGGCTGCAGTGTGAGGGCAATCAGGGCGCCATCGTTGAGCGCTGCCACGCAGCCTGAGGGATCGCACGACACGCTGTCGCCGAGCGACTGATCCGTGGGCAGCCGCGCATCAGCATCCGCGGCCAGCCATTCCTTCACGAGAAACGCATCCTTGCCGCTGCGCATCACCTGCAGCCGCCCATCGCGGCCGCGCACGGCCACGCTATGACCGTCGCCGGCAATGAGGATGTCAGGCTGTTTGCTGGCCGCCGCCCAGGCCATAGCAACCGCGAGAGCAATGACCCCGGCATAACGCAACGGCGTGCGCAGCAAGGCGAGCAGTACGATCCCAAAACTGGCGGCAATCAGCGGCCCCGTCCCGAAGGCGGGCACACGGCCGATCGCACCGGGCAACCCGGCCACCCATTTGGACACGACAATCATCCATTGCAGGCCGATCTCCATGACGTGCCAGAACACGCTGTCGAAGCCGAACGGAATGGCGACAAGCCCGAGCAGCCCTGCCGGCATCACCAGCGCCGACACCACCGGCATCGCCAACAGATTGGCGATGATGCCATAGGGCGTGACGCGGTGAAAATGATAGGCCGCGTAGGGCATCGTCGCGAGACCGGCGACCAGCGACGCCAAGAGCAACAACGCCAGTTCACGCCCACCCCACAGAACAATCCGCGCCGTCGTCGAGCTTTCCGATGTCGCAAACAGACCCGGCATGCCGATCTGCACGAGCGCCACAAGCCCCAGCGTCGCCGCGAACGACATCTGAAAACTCGGATGCACCAGCGCCTCCGGCGTTACGATCAGCACGATGAGAGCCGCGATTGCCAGCGTGCGAAAGGTGATGGCGCGGCGATCGACCATGATGGCGATCAGCACCACCGCCGTCATGATGAAAGATCTTTGCGTCGCGACCTCGGCGCCGGATAGCAGCAGATAAAACAGTGCGGCAAGCAGCGCCGCCACGGCCGCCACTTTCTTGATCGGAAACGTGACCGTCAGCACAGGCACCAGCGCCAGCAGCGCGCGGACGACGAAGAACACGACGCCGGCTACGACAGCCATGTGATAGCCGGAAATCGACAGCACATGCCCGAGGCCCGAGATGAACATGGCGTCGTTGACATCAGCCGAAATCGCGTCGCGCCGTCCGGTCAGCAGCGCCGTCGCGATTGCGCGGTTATCGCCCGAGAGCGAAGCGCGGATGCGCGCGTCGATGGCGTCCCGCATCCCCTGCATCGTGGCAGCATATTGCAGGTGGTGCGATGGCGGCGTCGGCGGATCGACCTTCCGGATTGCGCCGGTGACAAAGCCGGACGCGCCGATGCCCTGGAAATACAGATCACGCGCGAAATCGTAGCCACCGGGTCGCAACGGCGCGAGCGGCGGCTGCAGCCGCGCCTTGAGTTCGACAAAGCTGCCGACCGCAGGCGCCGTCCCCTTTTTCACCGACAGCCGCACGCGTGTCAGCCGGACGGCATCGCGCTGCGTTTCCATCGTCGCCACGCGCAAGACGAAACGATCGCTGCGCTCACGCTCCTCGTGGGTCTCGACGAAGCCGGTCAGTGCAACGCCGAACAGCGGTGTCGCCAACACCTCATGGGCGATGCGTGTGCTCTTCCATGTCACCGTGGCAAAGCCAGCAGCAATAGCAGCCGCGAAAAGCATACAGGGAAAGGCAGGCGACCGTCTGAGCAGCACGGCCACGATGGCAAGAATACCCGCTGTTGCAGCAGCCGCCCAAGCGACGGGCTCACGCTCGGCCGCAAAATACAGTGCGATGCCGGCACCGAAGGCCACAGGGACCCATGGCAGCAGACGGCCGGGGCCGGCTTCCGCCTGCGCCCAGGCACGCAGCCCATCGAACGACAACGTCCAGGAGTGATTGGACGGGCGGGCGCCAGCCGCCGCCGATGGCGGCCAAGTCACCGCCCTCGCCTGATTGCGCTGCCGTCCCCCGCTTTGCGCCATGAGCCGCCCGCCACGCTTGCCCGCCCGAATGCTATCGGAAGGGCAGCGTGCGGCTAGCGGAACGGATGGGGAATGATGAAACTAATCTCGAAACCGTAGGATGGGTTGAGCGCAGCGAAAACCCATCATTCCGTCGTTGCGGCAAGCTCGGCCGATGGGTTGTCGCTCCGGCGCTTACGCACCTTTGCTCAACCCATCCGACAAGTTACGCCAGCTTGGCGTAACTATCGCGCAGGCCGACGGTGCGGTTAAACACCGGCTTGCCGGGCGCAAAGTCCTTGTCACGGCAAAAATAGCCCTGCCGTTCAAACTGGATTGCGCCGTCAAAAGTGTCACTCGCCAGCGACGGTTCCAGCATCGCGCCGGTCAAGACTTCCAGCGAATTCGGATTGATCTGCGATGCAAAATTCGCAGCTTCCGGCGTTGGCGTCGCAAACAGCTGCTCATAGACGCGCACTTCGGCCTGCACGGCATGCTGCGCGCTGACCCAATGGATCGTCGCCTTCACCTTGCGTCCGTCCGGCGCATTGCCGCCGCGGGTTTCGGGATCATAGGTGCAGCGCAGCTCCACCACCTCGCCCTTGTCGTTCTTCACGACATCCTTGCAGGTGATGAAATAGCCGTAGCGCAGCCGCACCTCGCGGCCCGGCGCCATGCGGAAGAACTTTTTCGGCGGCTCCTCCATAAAATCCTCGTGCTCGATATAGAGCTCGCGGCTGAACGGGATCTGGCGGCTGCCGAGCGAGGCGTCATCGGGATGATTGACGGCGTCGAGTTGCTCGACCTGTCCTTCCGGATAATTCTCGATGACGACCTTCAACGGCCGCAGCACCGCCATGCGACGCTGCGCCGTGCGGTTCAGCGTCTCGCGCACGGCGAAATCGAACATCGACAGGTCAACCGTGGAATTCGCCTTGGCGACCCCGATGCGCTTGACGAATTCGCGCAGCGCTTCGGCGGGAATGCCGCGGCGCTGCAAACCGGCCAATGTCGGCATGCGCGGATCGTCCCAGCCTGACACATGGCCGCCGCGCACGAGCTCGGTGAGCACGCGCTTGGACAGCAGCGTATAGGTCATGTTGAGGCGTGCGAATTCATACTGATGCGGCCGTGACGGCACCGGCAGATTGTCCAGGCACCAGTCATAGAGCGGCCGGTGATCCTCGAATTCGAGGGTGCAGATCGAATGCGTCACATGTTCGATCGCGTCCGACTGGCCATGCGCAAAATCGTAGCTCGGATAGATCTTCCAGGCCTCGCCGGTGCGCGGATGATGCGCATGCAGGATGCGATAGATCACGGGGTCGCGCAGATTGATATTGCCCGACGCCATGTCGATCCTGGCGCGCAGCACGCGGGCACCATTCGGGAATTCGCCGGCGCGCATGCGGGCGAACAGATCGATGTTTTCATCGACGCTGCGATCCCGGAACGGGCTGTTCTTGCCGGGCTCAGTCAGCGTGCCGCGAGCGATACGCATCTCTTCCGGCGACTGGTCGTCCACATAGGCCTTGCCGGCGCGGATCAGATGCACCGCCCAGTCATAGAGCTGCTCGAAATAGTCGGAAGCGAAATGCAGGTTGCCCTCGCCCCATTCGAAACCGAGCCAGCGCACATCGCGCTGGATGGCGTCGATATATTCCTGCTCTTCCTTGGTCGGATTGGTGTCGTCGAAACGCAAATTGCAGCGCCCGCCGAACTCGGCGGCGACGCCGAAATTCAGGCAGATCGACTTGGCGTGGCCGAGATGCAGGTAGCCATTCGGCTCCGGCGGGAAACGCGTCACCACGCTCTTGTGCTTGCCGGATTCGAGGTCCGCCGCCACGATGTCGCGGATGAAATCGCGGCCGGCCTCAGCGGCGGTATCCGCGGTCGATTCGTCTGTCATTTGGTGCCTTTCAAGCTGCGCCCTATGTGCCAAATCCGGGGCGCGCCGCCAAGGGGAGTGCGAGAAAAGGCGTTTTCATCAAGCGGCGCGGCGTTCGATACCTGCGTGTTTCCGCAGATAGGCGATCACACTGAAGATGTTATTTGCTTGCGGATTTCCGCGCGGGCCAAACATCCGGATGAGGCTTTTTGGCTGAACACCGATCGCTTCGCCGAGTTTTTCAAATCCGATGGTGCCCTTGATGTAATCGCGGATCAGGGACCGCCCCACTCCCACTTCGCCGCTGAGCAACGCATCAATGCCTTCTTGAAGCAGCCCCTCCGCGAATTCTCCATCAGAGGCAACCTGTTCCTGAACGAACTCGTGAAAATCTCTCGTCGATGCCATTGTTCTGCTCCGCTTAGTGTCGCTCGCGCTTGCTACGCTTGTAGTCCTGCCAATAGCTCCGCGCTGCCTCGATATCGCGCTGCTGTCGCGCCTTGGTTCCGCCGGTCAGCAGAATGACCAGGACATCCCCGTCGCGCCCGAAATAAACCCGGTAGCCCGGCCCGAAGTCGATCCGTAGTTCAAGAACGCCTTCGCCGACACCCTTCACATTTGAGACATTGCCCGCTTCCAGTCTCGTCAGCGCGCGTGTCACCCGTATTCTTGCCGGGTGATCCAGTTCCGAAGCCCAGTCGGCGAACGGCGTATGACCGTCCGCAGTCTCGTACAGGCGAATTTCGGCCATGCGCCACGGTAACACATGGGTTACCCACTTTCAACGTCTTGGGCGCACCCGAACCTTGTGTTACACGCCCGCCAAACCTCTCCAATCGATTGCCGCTCCACCATGACCGCACCCGTCGTTACCCGTTTCGCGCCTTCGCCGACCGGCTTCCTCCATATCGGCGGTGGCCGCACCGCGCTGTTCAATTGGCTGTATGCCAAGAAGCATGGCGGCAAGATGCTGCTGCGGATCGAGGATACCGACCGCGAGCGCTCCACCGACGCCGCCATCGACGCGATTCTGGACGGCCTGAAGTGGCTTGGCATCGAATGGGACGGCGACACCGTCTATCAGTTCGCCCGCGCCGCCCGGCACCGCGAGGTCGCGGAGCAACTGCTCGCCGAGGGCAAGGCCTATTACTGCTACGCCAGTGCCGAAGAGCTGCAGGCCATGCGCGAGAGCGCGCGCGCCGAAGGCCGCTCAAAACTCTATAACGGCTTGTGGCGCGATCGCGATCCGTCCACGCCGAAGCCCGACGTCAAGCCGACCATCCGCCTCAAGGCGCCACTCACCGGCGAGACCGTGATCGAGGACCAGGTGCAGGGCCGCGTGGTCTGGCAGAACGAGAATCTCGACGACCTCGTATTGCTGCGCGGCGACGGCACCCCGACTTACATGCTGGCCGTGGTGGTCGATGACCACGATATGGCCGTGACCCATGTGATCCGCGGCGACGACCACCTGATCAACGCGGCGCGCCAGAAGCAGATCTATGACGCACTCGGCTGGGAGGTGCCCAGCATGTCGCACATCCCGCTGATCCACGGGCCCGATGGCTCAAAACTCTCGAAGCGCCATGGCGCGCTCGGCGTCGATGCCTATCGCGCCATGGGCTATGTGCCGGCCGCACTGCGGAATTACCTGGTCCGCCTCGGCTGGAGCCATGGCGATCAGGAAATCTTCACCACGCAGGAAATGATCGACGCCTTCGATCTGTCCGCCATCGGACGTTCTGCCGCACGCTTCGATTTCGCCAAGCTTGAAAGCATCAACGGCCACTATATCCGCCACAGCGACGATCAAGCCCTCGTGACCGAGTTCGAGCAGATCCTGCCCTATGCCGAGGGCGGCGCCGCCATCCAGGCGAAACTCAACGACACCACGCGCACGCAACTGCTGCGCGCGATGCCCGGCCTGAAGGAGCGCGCCAAGACATTGCTCGAACTGGTGAAGGGCGCCGATTTCATTTTCGCCGATCGCCCGCTCGCCATCACCGAGCCGAAGGCCATCGCCATCCTGACGCCGGAGACCCGCGCATTGCTTGGCAAATTGCGCACCGCACTCGAAGGCGTCACCGATTGGACTGCTGCGAATACCGAGGCCGCAGCCCGCGCCTATGCGGAAGAGGCCGGCTTGAAGCTCGGTGGTGTCGCACAGCCTCTGCGGGTAGCGCTCACCGGCAAGACCACATCGCCCGGCATTTTCGACGTGCTGGCGGTATTGGGCCGGCAGGAATGCCTTGATCGGCTCGCCGATCAGGCCTCTGTTTAGCATAGCTGTAGGCTACTTTTGCCTGTCTTGCAGCGCACACGGCAATACGCTACGCATTCTGCCGACTGCTCTGGAATTCCCGTCTGACATCGCCATTTCTCCTGATATGACGGTGGTTTGACGGCCCCTCAACGATCTCATCGGGGACTATGCGATGGACGCGAAAACAAACACCAAATCCGCAACGCTGACAGTCGACGGCAAGAGCTTCGATCTGCCGATCCATAGCGGGACCGTCGGCCCCGACGTCATCGACATCGGCAAGCTGTACGCCCAGTCGGGCATGTTCACCTATGATCCGGGCTTCACCTCGACCGCGAGCTGCCAGTCCCAGATTACCTATATCGACGGCGACGCCGGCATTCTCGAATATCGCGGCTACCCGATCGAACAGCTCGCCGAGAAGGGCGACTTCCTCGAGACGTGCTACCTGCTGCTGCACGGCGAACTGCCGACTGCCAAGCAGAAGGCCGAATTCGATCATCTCGTGACCAACCACACCATGGTCCACGACCAGATGACGCGCTTCTTCACCGGCTTCCGCCGCGACGCGCATCCGATGGCCGTGATGGTTGCGTCGGTCGGCGCCCTCGCCGCCTTCTATCACGACTCCACCGACATCAATGACGCGAAGCAGCGCGAGATCGCCTCGATCCGCATGATCGCCAAGATCCCGACGCTCGCTGCGATGGCCTACAAGTACACGATCGGCCAGCCGTTCGTGTACCCGACCAACTCGCTCGATTTCGCCGCGAACTTCATGAAGATGTGCTTCGCCGTGCCGTGCGAGGACTACAAGGTCAATCCCGTGCTCGCCAAGGCGCTGGACAAGATCTTCACGCTGCATGCCGATCACGAGCAGAACGCCTCGACCTCGACCGTCCGCATCGCCGGCTCGTCGGGTGCCAATCCGTTCGCCTGTATCGCTGCCGGCATCGCCTGCCTGTGGGGCCCCGCTCACGGCGGCGCCAACGAAGCGGCACTGCAGATGCTCGCCGAGATCGGCACCGTGGACAAGATTCCGGAATTCATCGCCAAGGTGAAGGACAAGAATTCGTCCGTGCGCCTGATGGGCTTCGGTCACCGCGTCTACAAGAACTACGATCCGCGCGCCAAGCTGATGCAGCAGGCCTGCCACGAAGTGCTCAAGGAAACCGGTCACGGTGGCGACGAGATGCTCGCCGTTGCCATGGAGCTCGAGAAGATCGCACTGTCGGACCAGTACTTCATCGACCGCAAGCTGTACCCGAATGTGGACTTCTATTCGGGCATCACGCTGAAGGCGATGGGCTTCCCGACCTCGATGTTCACTGTGCTGTTCGCCGTCGCCCGCACCGTCGGCTGGATCAGCCAGTGGAGCGAAATGATCGGCGACCCGCAGCAGAAGATCGGCCGTCCGCGCCAGCTCTTCACCGGCGCCGCCCGCCGCGACTACACGGACATCGCCAAGCGCTAAGCTTGCGACACGACGAAAAAGCAAACCGGCGGATCGCAAGATCCGCCGGTTTTGTTTTTTCACCGTCCTCATCCTGAGGAGCGCGCAAAGCGCGCGTCTCGAAGGATGGCGGCATACTCCGGAGGCCCGGCCATCTCATGGTTCGAGACGGCGCTGCGCGCCTCCTCACCATGAGGGACAGAGATCAATACTTCGCGCGATCCGGCAGCTTGCGGAATTCCTGCCAGACGGCCTGCGCATCCTTCTGCATGAATTGCGACACCTTCACCTTCCTCTTGGCGTAAGGCAGCTTCATATCCGTCCCGATATTCTGGTCGTCGAACAGATCGGCGTAATCCGTCCACGACGCCGCAAACACGATGCGGTCGAGCCGCGCCCAATACGCGGTCGCGTAGCACATCGGGCAGCATTCGCAGCTCGTATACATGGTGGCACCCTTGAGATTGGGCGCGCCGATCTTCTTGCAGGCCGCGCGAATGGCATTGACCTCGGCATGAGCCGACGGATCGTTGTCGCGCAACACACTGTTGCCGGTGGCCGAGAGCACCTCGCCGCCACGCACGATGACGGCACCGAAGGCGCCGCCGGTGCGTTCGGTCACGCCAGCCTTGCGCATCAGGTCGATGGCATGGGCCATATGCTTGCGATCTTCATCGGTGAACACGTCGGCTGCCGGCTTGGCCATCGCGTCGACACCCGATAACGCGGCAACGATGCCACCTGCACCGGCTGCGAGGAAATGGCGACGATCGATCGAACGCGCCGCAGAGAAGAGTGTGTCAAGGGACTCGTGGTCGTTCGCTTTGCTCATGCTTCACCCGATGGCGACCGATCGGCCGCAGTTGGACATGCGCCCGACGGTATCAGGGCACATAACACCATCAGGGGAACCCGGTTTAAATTTGGTTGCGAGTTTCCCGCCGCCAACGGTATCAGGGCTAACGGCGCGTTAATGCCGCTTTTGACCGATCACACCAGCAATGACATCGGCCGCCGCCTTGCTCGGCGACATGCTGCCGATGCCCATGATGTCGTCGAGCTTTGCCATGGCCTCGACCTGCCGCCGGCGCATCGGCGTCTCCGCAAGCACGTCCTGCAGTGACGCCGCCAGCTTCTCAGCCGTGCAGTCTTCCTGGATGAATTCAGGAATGACGTTCTCGCCGATCACGAGATTGGCGAGGATCACCGAGGACGCGGTCACGAAACGGCGAATGATCCGCGCCTCGATCTTGCCTGCCTGATAGGCGGTGACCATCGGCACCCCCGCCAGCGCCAGTTCGAGCGTGACGGTGCCCGACTTGGCAAAGGCCGCATGCGCGATGCGGAAGGCAGAGCGCTTCTCCGCTTCACCAACGACCACGCGCGGCTGCACGGGCCATCGCTTCAGCGCTTCCGTGATCCCCTCAACCAGGTGCGGCATGGTCGGCAGGATCAAGTCGAACCCTACGCCGCGCTTGCGCAACAGATCCAGCGTCGCGCCGAACGTTTCCATATGATGGCGGATTTCGCTTCGGCGGCTGCCGGGCAGCACGAGCAGCACCGGCGGCTTGCTACAGCGTCGTATCTGCTCGTCAGCATTCGGCCGCAGCGTATCGATCTGCTCGATGAGGGGATGGCCGACATAGGTGCAAGGCGGCCCGCCCAAGCGCTGATGCGCCTCGGGCTCGAATGGCAGCAGCGCCAGCACATGATCGACATAAGCACGCATTGCCTTGGCGCGGCCGGGACGCCACGCCCACACCGTCGGCGATACGTAGTTCACGATCGGGATCGACGCATCGCGTTTATGCACGCGCTTGGCGACACGCTGCGTGAAGTCGGGACTGTCGATGATGAGCAGCACGTCCGGCCTGGTTCGCAACACGTCGTCAGTGGCCTGAGCGATCAGCTTGAGGATCGATGGCAGCTTCTTGACGACGGCCGCAAGGCCGATGATGGAGAGCTGTTCGATGGGAAACAGCGACTGCAATCCCTCGCGCGCCATCGAGGAGCCGCCGACGCCCGAGAATGCGACGTCATCGCCGAAGCGTTGCTTCAGCTCGCGCATCAGCGCAGAGCCCAGCCGATCGCCGGATTCCTCGGTGGCGATGAGATGGATTTTGTGCGTCACGCCAGCAATCCCGTCACGAAGACATTGGCAGCGTCGGCCGCCTCGATCATCGCCTGCGGCTCGGCGACGATCGTATTGCCGGCAACAATGGCGATGCCCGCGAGCTTCGCCGCGATCGCGCCCTCGACCGTGCGCGGTCCCGTCGTGGGCAGATCGAAGCGCAGATCCTGGCTGCTCTTGGGCGCCTTCACCAGAACGCCCCTGCCCGCCTTTGCGCGGATACGGCCATTGGCGCGCAACTCGGCCACCCGCGCCAGCAATGCATCGGTGCCGCCAATATCCTCGATCCCCACGACATGTCCGTCGATCACCACGCAGGCCTGGCCGATATCGAACGGGCTCAACGCACCCAGCACGTCACGCCCGCGAGCGATATCCGCTTCGGCCCCCGCATCCGGCACAGCGCGCGTAATGCTGCCGGCGGGCATCAACAGATCCGGCGCGACGTCTTTCACGCCGAGCAGACGAAACCCCTCGTCTTCGAACAGCCGGCTGATGCCGGTGAGCAGATGATCGTCGCCGCCACGAAACGCGCGAAACACTTTTGGCATCACACGCAACGTGCCCCAGTCGAGGCGGACTTCTGAGATCGCCGGGCGCACCAGCGTGCCGATGAAGACGAGATCGCGGCACCGCGCACTGCGCATCACCCGCAGCAGAGCGCCCAACTTGCCGATCGGGGTCCAGTAATGCTCAAAGCGCGCCGCCTGTTCCGGATCGCAAAAGCCCTTGAGCCCGAAGATCACCGGCGTGATGCCGCGGGCTTGCAGCGAGTCCGCCACTGCAAACGGCATGGCGCCACCGCCGGCAATGATGCCGAGCGGCGACCCAACCGAGACTTGCTGCAGTGGGGGCCGGCCGTTCATGTCAGGCCTCGCGCTCCCCGTGTCAGGACTGGCCGCCGACATCCGGCAGGCACAGTGCGCGATGCTTGCCGCCCGCGATGAAGGCCAGGATTTCGGCAATGGCCGGGTCTTCGCTGGCCAGCGGCTGCACGCGCTCGAGACGCTCGGCGAAGACGCCCTCGCCGTGGAACAGCTTCTGATAAAAGCCGCGCACGGTGGCGAGACGGTCCTTGGTGAACTTGCGGCGCTTCATGCCGATCAGGTTCAAACCCTCCAGCGCCGCATACTGGCCGTTGACGAGACCGAACGGAATGATGTCGCCGCGCACGCCGCAGACGCCGCCGACCATCGCCTGCGGGCCGATGCGCGTAAATTGATGCACGGCCGACAGGCCACCCATGAAAACGAAATCACCGATCTCGCAGTGGCCGCCGAGCGTTGCCGAGGTCGCGAAGATCACGTCATTGCCGACATGGCAGTCATGGCCCACATGGGAGCAATTCATGAAGTAGCCGCGATCGCCGACGGTGGTGATGCCGCCGCCACCCACGGTACCGGCATTCATCGTCACGCTTTCGCGGATCGTGCAGCCATTGCCGATCACGAGCTTGGTCAGCTCGCCTTTATAGGCAAGTGACTGCGGCGGCGTGCCCAGGGACGCGAATGGATAGATCGTGCAGTTCTCGCCGATGGTGGTCTGCGCGGTGACATTCACATGCGACAGCAGCTTGGTGCCCGCGCCGATCGTGACATGCGGTCCGATCACGCAGAACGGCCCGATTTCGGCCCCATCGCCGATCACGGCGCCCTCGGCGATACGGGCGGTCGGGTCGATGCTGCTCATCGGAAAAGTCCAATCCCAGCCACGCGGGCTGCCTGCGAATATCGTGATTTTTCCAGTGGTTAGCGCGAGTTCTGGGGGCTGTCCAGTGACGTGTGGTTGCGATCTGTTACGTCAGCACAGCTTCTTTTGGGCACCCTGCTCGCCCTATGCGCGCCGCACGGCATCCGGCGAGATCGCCGCCAGATCCCGGCAGCCGGCAAGCAACAGACGCGGACGTGAACTCTCAGTCGTCGCGTGTCAGCGCGAGGCGACGCGTTGCCACTTCGACGCCAGCCGCGACTTGATCGCACGCACGCGTGCTTCATGTGCAGCCCAGTAGGCGCGGCTCGCAGCCGGCGTGCCCTGCTTGAGCCTGGCATAGACGCGCTTCGGCGCGCCTGTTGACGCCGCAACTGTCGTTGCAGGTCGATCTGCTGCCTTGTCGGCAACGACTGGCTGCTTTTTCGCTGGCGCATCAGGCAATGGCGTCACGACGCCACGAACGCCCTCGACTGCGTAGGATGAATTCAGCGATGCCAGATGCTTTCGCGCACGTTCGCAATAGGTCACCGACAGCGGGCTCATGACGTCCTCGCCATGACCGGCGCGGTACTTCATCAACGCCCGGCACAGATCGCCATCCGCCAGGCGCCACGCTTTGGCGAGATAGGTCACGCCGTAATGGATGTTGATCTCAGGCTTGGCGAGGTCATCGGGCGTGCCACGAAAGCCGAGCATAGTCGCGGTCTGCGGCCGCACCTGCATCAGTCCGATTTCACCGACAAGGCCGACGGTCATCGGGTTGAAGCTGCTCTCCACCTTCACCACCGCCTCGGCGATGTCCGTGGGCAGACCGACCCTGGCCGTTTCCTGTTCGAGCAAAGCGCGGATTTCGGCGCGCGTGATCTTGCCGACCTGCTCCACCGAAGACGCGTCCACAGCCGGTGCAGCCAGTGCCACACCGCCGATCAGCGCCAGTCCCGCAACAAGCTTCACCCGCATGGCCGCTCCGAAAAGCAGCATTCTATCGGCAAGGCGTTAAGATCACCTCGCCGCCGCGAGGCATTCGCAGGCTGGATCAGTCCGTCAGCATGGCGCCGACATCGGCCTCGGCCACGGTCACGCCATTGACCTTGGCATCGCCGTGGAACCACCACATCGCGCGCTTCCGGTTGATCAGATGCAGGTGATATTCGATCGTGTCACCCGGCATCACCGGCTTGCGGAACTTGCACTTGTCGATGGTGAGGAAATACACGGCACGCGGCTTCGCGGTGCCCTCGACCGACGAGATGCCGATCACGCCGGCGGTCTGCGCCATGCCCTCGATCATCAGCACGCCCGGATAGACCGGACGTTCGGGGAAATGGCCGAGAAAGCACGGTTCATTGATGGTGACGTTCTTGATGCCGATGCCGCTGAAGTCCTTGCGGATGCCGACCACGCGATCGATCAGCAGGAACGGATAGCGATGCGGCAGTGTCTTGAGGATGGTGTTGATATCCACCGCCTCGATGATAACCGGCGATTCCTCGCTCATTCCCGCTCGTCCTTCGTATCCAGTTTGTCCGTGTCCGCGCCGGGCGCAGTCTCACGGGCCAATTTCTCCACCGCGAGAATCTCGCGGAACCATTGCTTCGTCGGCCGGGCAAAGATGCCGCCCCAGCGGCCGCGCGGCGGGATGCTGTCCTTGACGCCCGCCATGGCCGCAACCTGCGCACCGTCGCCAATCGTAATGTGATTGTTGAGGCCGACCATGGCCCCCAGCGCGACGTTGTCGCCGATGGTCAGGCTGCCCGCAAGGCCACATTTGGCGGCAATGACGCAGTGCCGTCCGATCGTCACATTGTGACCGATCTGGACCTGATTGTCGATTTTGGTCCCCTCGCCGACCACCGTATCGCGCAGGCTGCCACGATCGATGGTCGTCCCGGCGCCGACCTCGACATCGTTCTGGATCAGGACGCGGCCGGTCTGCGGTACCTTTATATGCTTGTCGCGGCCGAATACGAAGCCGAAGCCATCCTGGCCGAATTTGCAGCCGGGATGCACCAGCACGTTGTTCCCGATGAGCGTGAACTGCAGCACGCTGCCAGCACCGATATTGCAATCGCGGCCGATCTTGACCCCGGCAGCGATCACCGCGCCGGAGCCGATGATTGTGCCCGAACCGATCTCGACATCCGGGCCAATCACAGCGAGCGGATCGACGGTGACGTCGTCCTCGAGCTGCGCCGTCGGATGGATGATGGCCTGTTCTGAAATGCCGGTCACATCGAAGCCGGAGGCCGGCCGAAGTGCATCCGCATGGAAAGCTGTGGCAAGCCCGACAAAGGCTGCGAAGGGCTGCCTCGCGCGTAACACGGCGACATGGGCCGGAATCTCGCCCTTGAAGCCCTCGCTGATCAACACAGCGCCAGCCTGCGTGCGGGCAAGCTGATCGGCGTAGCGGACGTTCTCGAAGAAAGCCAGGTGGTGCGGGCCAGCCTCGTCCAGCGAGGCGACGCCCGTGATCACATGGTCGGCCCTGTCGGCATCGACCAGACGCGCCTTCGTTGACGCGGCGATCTCAGCCAGCGTCAACGAAGGGTATTGCTTGTAGAAGGTCGGCAGCGCCATTCCATCCGTCGCGGTGCGGCCGTCAGGCAAGATTAGAACGAAGTTCCGCCGCCGAACCTGAACTGCTGAACACGGTCATAGGTCCCCTTGGTCAGCGGCACTGCGTAGTCGAAGCGCAGCGGACCGAACGGCGACTGCCAGATCAGGCCAACACCAACCGACGAGCGAACCTGATTGCCGTCGTCATAGGTCATGCCCGAGCAATTGCCGACCGAGGTCTGCGAGGCAGGCACGCAACCAACATTCGTGGCGCCGGCCTTGAACGACTGGACTTCACCGGTCGCTGCCCAGGTCGTCGGGCCCTGGTAATCCCAGAGACCGCCAGCGTCAGCATAGAGCGCGCCCTTGATGCCAACTTCCTTCGGCAGGAACCAGAACGGCATCTGCAATTCAGCCGAAGCGCCCCAATACTTGGTGCCGCCGAGAGCATCGCCGTAGGAACCGAGAGCGACATAGCTCACGTCACGCGGACCGATGCCGTTCTGGGCGAAACCACGCACCAGGTTCGGACCCATCTGGAAGTGATCCAGCATGCGGATGTCCTTGCCGACATTGTTCAGCATGCCGCCCTGAACGCGGAGCAAGCCAACGATGTCTGCCACCAGCGGGGTGTAGTACTTCGCGTCGACAGTGGTCTTGAGGTAGCTGACGTCGCCGCCAACGCCCGCATAGTCCTGCTTGAACTCGATGAACAGGCCGTCCGTCGGGTTCTTGTTGTTGTCGAGCGTGTTGTAGTTGAGCGTGTAGCCCAGCATCGAGGTCAGCGCCTTGCCGTTCGCCAGTTCGCGGCGAACCGGGAGCGACGACTCGCCGTCGGCGTAACAGCCCCAGGTATTGACGTTGCCGGCATCGACGAAGCCAAGACCGTTCAGCTGGTTCAACTGGCCAGGCGTATTGGTCGCCTGCGGGCTGCCCGGCAGGTTGTTACAATTCGCGAGCTGGGCCGGCAGCGAGATTTCCTGCTGGAAGATCGAGTAGCGCAGCTGCAGTGCGAGGTCTTCACGCAGCTGGAAGCCGAGGCGCGGGCTGAAGCCCATCGTCTTGGTGTTGTACGAGATGTACTGGTTCGACAGCTGCTCGCGGTAGAAGAAGTCGAGGCCGAGTGCCACGCGGTAGTCGAGCAGGTAAGGCTCGACGAAGGACAGCGAGTAGCCGCGGGCATACTGGCCGTACTGCACCGACGCCTTGGCGAACAGGCCGCGGCCGAGGAAGTTACGCTCGGAGACGCTGACTTCACCCAAGGCACCGTCGGTGGTCGAGTAACCACCTGAGATCGAGAAGTCGCCGGTGGACTTTTCTTCCAGATCGACAGCCAGGATCACGCGGTCCGCGGACGAACCGGGCTCGGTGGTGATCTTCACGCTCTTGAAGAAGTCGAGGTTCTTCAGGCGGCGCTCGGCACGATCGACCAGCGCACGATTATAGGCATCGCCTTCCGAGAGGTCGAATTCGCGACGGATGACATAGTCACGGGTACGGGTGTTGCCGCGCACATTGATGCGCTCGATATAGACGCGCGGGCCCTCTTCCACCGAATAGCCGATGGAGACGGTGTGCGCCTCGAAGTTACGATCGCCACGCGGACGAACCACGGCGAAGGCATAGCCGCGACGCGACATCTCGATCTGCATCTCTTCGACCGACTTCTCCAGCGCTTCCGCGTTGTAGAGCGAGCCGACGCCGACGCGCGAGAAGCTCGACAGCGAACGGGGATCGAAGTTCGGGATCGTCGAGGTGAAATCGACATTGGCGACGCGGTACTGCTGGCCTTCTTCGATCTTGAAGGTGACCAGGAAGCCCTTCTGGCCCGGATCGTATTCGGTCAGAGCGGCAACCACCTGCACGTCGGCAAAGCCGTTCTTGAGGTAATAGCGGCGGATCAGGTCGCGGTCGGCTTCGACGCGGTCCGGATCATAGATGTCGCCCGAACCGAGGAACGAGAGGAAGTTCGACTCGCGGGTCTTGATCACGTCCTTGAGGCGATAGGACGAGTAATAGTTGTTGCCGATGAACTCGATCGACTTCACGCCGGTCTTCGCGCCTTCGTTGATCGTGAAGATCAGGTCGACGCGGTTGTTCGGCTGCTCGATGATTTCCGGCACGACGCTGACGTCGTAGCGGCCGGAGCGGCGATAGATTTCGGAGATGCGCTGGGCGTCGGCCTGCACCATCGGACGCGAGAGCGTGCCGCGGGCCTTCGACTGCACTTCAGCGTTCAGCTGGTCGTCCTTGACCTTCTTGTTGCCTTCGAAGGCAACGCGGCCGATCACCGGGTTCTCGATCACGCTGACGACCAGACGGCCACCCGCCTGATTGATCTTCACGTCCTGGAACAGGCCGGTCTCGATCAGCATCTTCAGGCCATCGTCGATGGAGCCCTGATCCAGACGACCGCTCGGGCCGGGACGGAAATAGGAGCGGATGGTGTCGACATCGACGCGACGATTGCCTTCAACAGCGATCGAAGCGGCGGTCTGCGCCATGGCTGTGGAGGAAACAAGCGTCCCAGCCACCGTAACGGCGACCGGCATGGCAACCATGATCGAAGCAGCAAACAAACCGCCCCGGAAACCCCGCAATCCAAAAATCATGCGCCAAGCGCCCTTATCATTCCAGTACCGCCAGCCCGCACCCCTACGACCTGACAGAATCCCTTGAGTTGCCCAGCTTGTAGCCAATTTTACCCGAGTGGCAAACGACCATTCGCCGAAGTTTTCTAATTTCATTCCAAGACGTTGCCTTACGGCCACGTTATCCCCGCCCTGACATGAACAGACATCATGACCCGGCAAGGTGAAGAATGTCGTTATAGGTTGCGAAAACCATCAACATCAGCACCAAACCAAGTCCAATTCGGAATCCCATCTCCTGTGCGCGTTCGGACAGTGGACGACCACGCACCGCCTCGACTGCATAGAACAGCAGATGGCCGCCGTCGAGCAATGGAACCGGAAACAGGTTGAGAAGGCCGATGGAGATCGACAGGACCGCCGCCAGATGGATCAGGGCGGTCAGGCCGATGGTGGCCACCTGCCCCGAGATCTGGGCGATTCGCATCGGACCGCCGATCTGGTCGGCCGCCTCGCGGCCGGTGAAGACGCCGCCGATATAGGAGAAGGTCCGGTCCACGACGAACCAGGTCTCCTTGACGCCCAGCACCAGTGCCGTCGCCGGATTGACCTTTTCCGTGGTCGCCTCGCCCGCGGTGGTGGCGCGGGTGATGCCCAGCACGCCGAGGCGGTGGACGTTGCCGAAATTATCCTTCACCTCGCGCAGCTCAGGCGTCGCCTTGAGATCGATATTGGCATCGCCGCGCTTGACGGTCACCGCCAGCTGCTCGCCGGCGCTGATGCCGACAATGCGCTGCATGTCGGAGAAGCTGGTGATGGCCTTGCCGTTGATGGTCGTGATCACGTCGCCGGACTGGAAGCCGGCCTTCTCGGCGGCGCTGCCGGCCTGGATGCTGTCCACCTTGGCGGTGGTGCTCGGCTTGCCGAAGAAGGTGAACAGGCAGGTGAAAATGACGATGGCGAGCAGGAAGTTCGCAATCGGGCCGGCGGCCACGATGGCCGCACGTTGGCCGACGCGCTTGTGGTGGAAGGCGTCCTTGCGCTCGGAGGCGGTCATGCTCTGGAGCGCTTCTGCTGACGGCGTCGAAGCCTCGCTCTCGTCGCCGAAGAACTTGACGTAACCACCCAGCGGGATTGCCGAAATCCGCCAGCGCGTACCGTGGCGATCGTTGAAGCCGGCCAGCTCGGGGCCGAAGCCCAGCGAGAAAGTCAGAACCTTAACGCCATTCCAACGGGCGACCAGAAAATGGCCGAGTTCGTGAAAGAACACGACGATGGTCAGGACGAACAGGAACGGAATGATGTAGCCGATCAGCCCGTGGCTCAACGTGGTGAAGCCATGCTGCAAAAAGTCAATCATCTCAGTCCCCTATACGAAGCCAGACAGCCTCGTCCCTAAACGTCTACGAAGCCTTTGCGGCAATTTCAGGCAAGAGGCTTGCCGCCAGTTTTCGCGCTTTATGGTCAACGGAAATCGCATCATCCGCCGACGAGAGCGGCGCCAGGTTACCGGCGCGCACCCATTCATTCATGGTCGCCTCGACCAGCCGGGCGATGGCGCCGAAGCGGATCTTGCCGGCAATGAAGGCGGCGACCGCGATCTCATTGGCGGCATTGTAGACCGTGGTCGCGCCCGAGCCGGTGCGCAGCGCGTCATAGGCGAGCTTCAGGCCGGGGAAACGGGCGTAGTCCGGCGCCTCGAAAGTCAGCGAGCCGATCTTGGCGAGGTCGAGCGGTGCCGCCCTGCCCTTGCTGATGCGGTTCGGCCAGCCCAGGCAATGCGCGATCGGCGTGCGCATGTCCGGCGAGCCGAGCTGGGCGACCACCGACATGTCCGTGAATTCCACCATGCCGTGGATGATCGACTGCGGATGCACCAGCACGTCGATCTCGTCCGGCGACAGCGCAAAAAGGTAGGACGCCTCGATCACTTCGAGACCCTTGTTCATCATCGACGCGGAATCGATGGTGATCTTCTGGCCCATCGACCAGTTCGGATGCTTGAGCGCCTGCTGAAGCGTCGCCTGCTCGATGTCCTCGGCCTTCCAGGTCCGGAACGGACCGCCCGAGGCGGTGATGATCACACGGGTGAGCTCATCGCGGCTGCCCGACGCCAGCGCCTGGAACAGGGCATTGTGCTCGCTATCCGCCGGCAGGATGGTCGCGCCCGCCTTGGCGGCGCGGTCCATGAAGAAGTCGCCGGCACAGACCAGGCACTCCTTGTTCGCCAGCGCAACGGTTGCGCCCCGGTCCACGGCAGCTAGCGCCGGCTTCAGGCCGGCAGCGCCGGAGACGGCAGCCATCACCCAGTCGGCGGGATGGGCGGCGGCTTCGGTCACGGCGCTATCGCCTGCCCCGGTCTCGATCCCGGTGCCGGCAAGTGCTGCGCGGAGTTCCTCACCCTTGCTCTCGTCAGCCACGGCCACGAAGCGGGCTCTGAACTCCTTGGCGAGCTTGACGATGCCCTCGACATTGCTGTTCGCCGTCAGCGCCTCGACCTTGTAGCGCTCAGGCGCTGCACGGATGAGGTCCATCGTGCTGTCGCCGATCGAGCCGGTGGCACCGAGGACCGTGACGCTGCGGACCGACGCCTCGGCAGCCTTTTCGTTACGCAGGGGAACTGGGCTCATCACATCACCAAACCATAAGACCGCGGCCGACGCCATCGGCGCCACCGCGTAAAAGACCGATCACCGCGGCGGCCACCACCGCGAAAACATAACCATCGAGCCGATCCAGCAGGCCGCCATGGCCTGGAATGATCTGGCCGGAATCCTTGACGCCAAATCTGCGCTTCACGGCGGACTCGAAGAGGTCGCCGAGTTGCGACAGAACTGTCAGCACGACGGCAATCAGCACCAGCGGCATCAAATTGCCAAATCCATAGCGGGCAAAGCCGACCGCGACGAGGATGCTCAGCACCGTTCCGCCGATCGCGCCGGCCCAGGTCTTTTTCGGACTGACACGTGGCCACAGCTTCGGACCGCCAATGGTGCGGCCGAACGCATAGCCACCGATATCGGTCAGCCAGACGATGAGCAGGATGAAAATCAGCGCGGCGAAACCCCACTCCGCATCCCGGCGCACCAGCACCGATGCAGCAAGGGCTGCGAGTGCATAAACGAGCCCGATGGCAATCCAGCCCGGACGCTGGCCGACGATGCTGCGCCACTCGAGGAACAGGCCCACCGACACCAGCGTCACGAGGCCAGCCCACAGCCAGCCGCCCGCATAGGCAACGCCGATCGCGAGCGGGATCAGGACGAGTGCGGCCAGCACGCGCTGCACGAGATTGCGCACACCGCGGTCGTCCGCCGGTTTCGGCGCACTGTCTGGAGATGGGTTCGTCACGAAGCGGTTTTCGCAACCAGGCCGCCGAAGCGGCGTTCGCGCGTCGCGTATTCGGCGATCGCGCCTTCCAGCGCCGCCTTGTCGAAGTCCGGCCAGTGGATCGGCACGAACACGAATTCGCTATAGGCCGCCTGCCACATCAGGAAGTTCGACAGCCGCTGTTCGCCGGAGGTGCGGATGATCAGATCCGGATCCGGGATATCGGTCGTGTCGAGATATTGATTGAGCGTCTCAGCCGTGATGCTCTCGGCGGTGCGCTTGCCCTCGGCGACCTCGATCGCAAGGCGCTGCGCAGCCATCGCGATCTCGTGGCGCGAACCGTAATTGAAGGCGACCACGAGCGTCAGCTTGGTATTGTTGCGGGTGAGGTCTTCGGCTTCCTTGAGCAGCGAGGCGATATCGCCTTCGAGCCCCTGCCGCTCGCCGATCACCCGCACGCGCACACCATCGCGATGCAGCGTGGCGAGGTCGTTGCGGATGAAGCGGCGCAGCAGGCCGAACAGGTCGCTGATCTCGGAGGCTGGTCGCGACCAGTTCTCCGACGAGAACGAGAAGATGGTCAGATACTGGATGCCGAGCTCGTTGGAGGCACGCACGACACGGCGCAGCGCCTCGACGCCACGGCGATGGCCCTCGGCGCGCGGCAGGCCGCGCGCTGCCGCCCAGCGCCCGTTGCCGTCCATGATGATCGCAACATGCGCCGGCGAGGATCGGTCAGATCGCTCTGTGGCTGGCGCGGCGGCATTCGACATCGATTGAAATCCCCGAGCGGTTGGTCCGCGAAATCTATGGCCGATTTGCGGACCAAACACTTGCAATAGGTTTAAGCGCGACGAGTCGCAGCCTAAACCGTCATGATTTCCTTTTCCTTCGCCGCCAGCAACTGATCGACTTCGGCAATCACGGCGTCGGTGGCCTTCTGCACCTCGGTATCATGGCGCTTCTGGTCGTCCTCGGAAATCTCGTGCGCCTTCTCGAGCTTCTTGATGATGTCGAGACCGTCGCGACGGACGTGACGCACCGCAACCTTGGCAGCTTCGGCATATTTATGCGCGATCTTCACGAGTTCCTTGCGGCGCTCCTCGTTCAGTTCCGGCACGCGCAGGCGTAGCGTGGTGCCTTCGGTGGCCGGCGACAGACCGAGATTGGAATCGACGATCGCTTTTTCGACGGCCTTGACCATCGACTTGTCCCACACCTGCACCGACAGCATGCGCGGCTCAGGCACCGAGATGGTGGCGACCTGGTTCAGCGGCATGGCGCTGCCATAGGCATCGACCATGACCGGCTCGAGCATCGAGGATGCCGCGCGACCGGTGCGCAGACCGCCGAGATCGTGCTTCAGGGATGCGACCGAGCCCTGCATGCGGCGCTTCAGGTCGTTGATATCGAATGGGGCCAGAGCGGCCATGCAAGCTCTCCTTGGTCACTGTCGGCAGGACCCGCACGCGGCCCCTGCCCTCGTTGAAGATCAGCCCGCGACGATGGTGCCGCGGCCCGTACCTGTCAGAATGGCGCCGATCGAACCCGGCTCCGCAATGGAAAACACGATAATAGGCAGCGAGGCCTCGCGCGCCAGCGCAAAAGCCGTCGCGTCCATGACCTTGTAGTTGCCTTCCACCGCCTGGGAATGGCTGAGCCGCTCGAAGCGCGTGGCGGTCTTGTCCTTCTTCGGGTCGGCGCTGTAGACGCCGTCCACATTGGTGGCCTTCAGGACCGCCGCCGCACCGATCTCGGCGCCGCGCAGCACGGCCGTGGTATCGGTGGTGAAGAACGGATTGCCGGTGCCGCCGGCGAGCAGCACGATACGGCCTTCCGACAGATATTTATGCGCGGTGGCGCGGGTGAAGAGCTCGCAGACCTGCGGCATCACCATCGCCGACAGCGTGCGCGCCGGCACCGCCTGGCGCTCGATGGCGGCTTCCAGCGCGAGGCAGTTCATCACGGTGGCGAGCATGCCCATGGTGTCGCCGGTCGGCCGCGACACGCCGCGGGACGATACTTCGACACCGCGGAAAATATTGCCACCGCCGACGACGACGGCGATTTCCACGCCGAGCTTCTGCGCTGCGATGAGGTCGCGCGCGATGCGGTCGATGGTGGTTTGATCAATGCCGAAAGGCTGTCCGCCGGCGAATGACTCGCCCGACACTTTGACGACGACGCGACGATAGAGCGGCTCAGCCATGATGCGATCGCTTCCTTTCGAGGCGGCAGCTCCCGGCAGTGATCTGCCGGGAGGTCTTTGCTATCGAAGCTGCCAGCTTCGATCTTACTTCTGGCCCGATGCCGCAGCGACTTCGGCCGCGAAGTCCGAGGTCACCTTCTCGATGCCTTCGCCCAGCGCGTAGCGGACGAAGCCCTTGACGGTGATCGGCGCGCCGACCTTGCCTTCGGCTTCCTTCACCGCCTGCGCCACCGACTTGCCGGTGTCGTGGATGAAGGCCTGATCGAGCAGGCAGACTTCCTTGTAATAGGTCTTCAGGCCGTTCTCGACGATCTTTTCGATCATCGCATCGGGCTTGCCCTGCTGGCGATACTTGTCCGCCATGACTTCCTTCTCGCGGGCGACCACGGCCGGATCAAGACCGGTCGAGTCCAGCGCCTGCGGGTTGGTCGCGGCGACATGCATGGCGATCTGCTTGCCGAGGGTCGCGAGCTCGTCGGTCTTGCCGGTGGATTCCAGCGCGACGATGATGCCCATCTTGCCGAGGCCTTCGATCACGGCGTTATGCACGTAGCTCGACACGACGCCGGCGGAGACTTCCAGCTTCTTGGCGCGGCGCAGCGACATGTTCTCGCCGATGGTGGCGATCGCTTCGGTGATGGCGGTCTCGACATTCGAGCTACCGACCTTGTGCGCCTTGATGGCGTCCACGTCGTCGCCGACCTTCAGCGCGACCTGGGCGATCATCTTGACGAGGCCCTGGAACTGGTCGTTGCGGGCGACGAAGTCGGTCTCGGAATTCACTTCGACCACGACACCCTGGGTGCCTTCGGTCAGCACGCCGATCAGACCTTCGGCGGCGACGCGGTCGGCCTTCTTGGCGGCCTTGGAGAGGCCTTTGGCGCGCAGCCAGTCGATTGCGGCCTGGATGTCGCCGTCATTGGCGGCCAGCGCGTTCTTGCAATCCATCATGCCGACGCCCGTGGTCTCACGGAGGTCCTTGACCATCGCTGCGGTAATTGCTGCCATTTTAGAGCCCTCTGCCTGTCAGGGTGAAACGCTGCGGCCGGTGCCGGGTTCACCACAGGAACTAACATCTGGAGAATTGTAGATACGGAACGTGCGGCCGAGATGACGGCCGCACGATGTTCTTCAGTCTGGACGCGATCTAATCCGAAATCCGGACAGATCAATGCGTGGTGATTACTCGGCTTCCGCGGTCAGCGACTTCGCCTGGGCAACCCATGCATCGGCACGGGCGGGCAGACCGACTTCTTCGCCGATCTTGTGGGCGGTGTCGTGGTCGAGTTCGGCGAGCTGCCAGAAGTGGAAGACGCCGAGGTCGTTCAGCTTCTTCTCGATGGCGCCGGACACGCCGGTGAGCTTCTTGAGATCGTCGGCCGAGCCGCGCGGACCGGCCAGGCCCTGGAAGCCCGTCGGCAGCTCTTCGGCAACCGGAGCCTGCGAGGCGCCGACATCGTAGCCCGACTCACCCTGGTTGCGCGAGATGCCGTCGATGACGGCGCGCGCGATCAGGTCGCAATACAGCGTCAGCGCACGGCCGGCGTCGTCATTGCCCGGAACGACATAGGTGATGCCCTTCGGATCCGAATTGGTGTCGACGATCGCCGCCACCGGGATGCCCAGACGCTGGGCTTCCTGGATCGCAATGTCTTCCTTGTTGGTGTCGATCACGAAGATCAGGTCGGGCAGACCGCCCATGTCCTTGATGCCACCGAGCGAGCGGTCGAGCTTGTCGCGCTCGCGCTGCAGGGTCAGGCGCTCTTTCTTGGTGTAGGCCGAGGCATCGCCCGAATTCAGCACTTCTTCCAGGTGACGCAGGCGCTTGATCGAACCGGAAATGGTCTTCCAGTTGGTCAGCGTGCCACCGAGCCAGCGCGAATTGACGAAATACATCGCCGAGCGCTTGGCAGCTTCGGCAACGACGTCCTGCGCCTGGCGCTTGGTGCCGACGAACAGGATGCGGCCGCCCTTGGCGACGGTGTCGCTGACGGCCTTCAGCGCGGTGTGCAGCAACGGCACGGTCTGCGCGAGGTCGATGATGTGGATGTTGTTGCGGGCGCCGAAAATATATTCGGCCATCTTCGGATTCCAGCGGTGGGACTGGTGACCAAAGTGCACGCCAGCTTCGAGCAACTGACGCATAGAAAATTCAGGTAGTGCCATCGTTCTAATTCTCCGGTTTGTTCCTCCGGAAGCGTGTGAGCATCGGGGGTGTGCGGACAGATGAATTCTGCCTGCAGCCCGGTGCCACCGGACGGCGATTAAGCCATGCTTCCGTGTGAGATGGGCCGGCTTATAGCCGGATTCTGGGGAGAAGCAAGGCGAAACAGCGGTTTGGAGGGGGTTATCACCCCGCCCGCTGCCGTAGGATGGGTTGAGCGCAGCGAAACCCATGCTGTCCGTCCGTTGCGGCAGGCTCCGCCGATGGGTTTCGCTCCGGCGCTGCGCGCCTGCGCTCAACCCATCCTGCGCCATCCGATGTTCAAAGGCACATCTTGACGGGAACAATATACCGACAACAATCCTTGAATGACATTCGAGATTGTGGGCGGAATCCTCGATATCGAAACGATTGCAACGGGTTCTGGCATTCGCGAGATCGCCCGTCTCCGCAAGATCTATGGTCGCGGCCGTTGGCGCAAACGGAAAGGAATCTGCCGTATCCGTCTGCCCGATGGTCAAATCCAGCTTGCTGAAATACATTGGTATGAAGCGGCGGGCATCGGCCGCCGGGAATACAAGATCAAACATCTGCTCTGAGCAGGCTGCCATGGCAAAGACCTCTCCCGAACAGCTGGTCATCTGCCTCGACAACGAGGGTTACCCCGCCGCGCTTGAACGGCGAAAGATCTATGTCGTGCTGCCCGACGACGAGGCCGAAAAGCGTGGCCTGCTGCGCGTCATCGATGAATCCGGGGAAGACTATCTGTATCCGAAATCGTCGTTCAGCCCGGTCACCCTGCCCGATGCCTTGAAAAAGGCCGTGCTCGCGACTTGATGCCGTAGGATGGGTTGAGCGCAGCGATACCCATCGTTCCATCGCCTGCAGCTGGCTCCGCCGATGGGTTTCGCTCCGGCGCTGCGCGCCTGCGCTCAACCCATCCTACAAGGTTTCCACCATCTCCACGCCGGTCACCGCCTTGATCGCTCCCGCGATCTGCGGCGACACCACGAACCGGCCTTCGAGCTTGAACTCCACCTCGGTCTGCATATCCAGCCGCAGCACGATCGAGACGTCGCCGCCTGCCCCCGGGCCGGTCTGCCGCTGCAGGCGCTTGTCCAGCGAATCCAGCGCCTTGGTATCTTTCATCACGATCCGCAGGCCCTTCTGGGTCTTGGCGGCGGCGGCATCCAGCGGCTCGGCATTGAGGACGCGGGCGCGGACATCCTCGCCCTGCAATTCGGCGCCGAGTTGCAGCAGCACGGCAGCGCCGGGTTCCAGCACCTCGCGGAACTGGGCGAGGCCCTCCGAGAACAGCACCGCCTCGAAATGACCGGTCGGGTCCGACAGGCCCATGATGCCCATCTTGTTGCCGGTCTTGGTGCGCCGCTCCTGGCGCGACACCACCGTTGCAGCCACCCTGCCCGCGGTGGCGCCGGTCTTCACCGCCTTGCAGAACTCCGCCCAGCTCTGCACCCGCAGCCGCTTCAGCGCGGTCGCGTAGTCGTCGAGCGGATGGCCGGACAGGAAGAAGCCGATGGCGTCATATTCCTTGCGCAGCTTCTCCGCCGGTAGCCAGTTCTCGATCTGCGGCAGCATCACGGTGGGCGCGTCCACCGCGCCGCCGAACATGTCGTTCTGGCCCGACGTCGCCGCCTCATTGGCGCGCTGGCAGGCGGACAGAATACTGTCCGCGCCGCCATGCACGCGGGCGCGATGCGGATCCAGCGTATCGAACGCGCCGGCGGCGGCCAGCGTTTCGATGATGCGCTTGTTGACCGCACGCGGCGACACGCGCGACGCAAAGTCGGCCAGCGAGGTGAACAGCCCGTTCTTGTTGCGCTCGGCAACGATCTGCTCGACCGCCGCCGCACCGACGCCCTTGAGCGCGGCCAGCGCGTAATAGATCGTGTTCTCGCCGACCTCGAAGGTCACGCCCGACCGATTGATGTTCGGCGCCTCGACCTTGATGCCGAGCCGCTGGGCTTCGGCGCGGAATTCGGAGAGCTTGTCGGTGTTGCTCATATCCAGCGTCATCGACGCAGCGATGAACTCCACCGGATAATGCGCCTTCATGTAAGCGGTGTGATACGACACCAGCGCATAAGCGGCCGCGTGGCTCTTGTTGAAGCCGTAATCCGCGAATTTTGCGAGCAGATCGAAAATCGTATCGGCCTGCGCTTTCGGCACACCGTTCTTCACCGAGCCCGCGACAAAGATCTCGCGCTGCTTCTCCATCTCGGCGCGGATCTTCTTGCCCATCGCGCGGCGCAGCAGGTCGGCGTCGCCGAGCGAATAGCCCGCCATCACCTGTGCGATCTGCATCACCTGTTCCTGATAGATGATGACGCCGAACGTCTCCTTCAGGATCGGTTCGATGATCGGGTGCAGGTATTCCGGCTCCTCGTCGCCATGTTTTCGCGCGCAATAGGTCGGAATGTTCGCCATCGGGCCGGGGCGATACAGCGCGACCAGCGCGATGATGTCCTCGAACCGGTCGGGCCGCATATCGACGAGCGCGCGCCGCATGCCGGCACTTTCCACCTGGAACACGCCGACCACTTCGCCGCGCGCCAGCATCTCGTAGCTCGCCGCATCGGTGATCGCCGTCGTGGCGAGATCGACATGGACATCGCGCTGCTTCAACAGCTTGCACGCGACATCGAGCACCGTCAGCGTCTTCAGGCCGAGGAAGTCGAATTTCACAAGGCCCGCAGGCTCGACCCATTTCATGTTGAACTGGGTGACCGGCATGTCCGATTTCGGATCGCGATACATCGGCACGAGTTCGGACAGCGGCCGGTCGCCGATCACGATGCCGGCGGCATGCGTCGAGGCGTGCCGCGTCAGGCCTTCCAGTTTTTGCGCGATGTCGAAGGCTTTGGCGACGATCGGATCTTCATCGCGCGCCGCCTGCAGCTTCGGCTCATCCTCGATCGCCTGTTTCAACGTCACCGGCGCCGCCGGATTCTGCGGCACGAGCTTGGTCAGCTTGTCGACCTGGCCATACGGCATCTGCAGCACGCGGCCGACGTCGCGCAGCACGCCGCGCGCCTGCAGCGTACCGAAGGTGATGATCTGCGCCACCTGTTCTCGGCCGTAGCGCTCCTGCACATAGGTGATCACCTCGCCGCGGCGATCCTGGCAGAAGTCGATGTCGAAGTCCGGCATCGAGACGCGTTCCGGATTGAGGAAGCGTTCGAACAGCAAGTTGAACTGCAGGGGATCGAGGTCGGTGATGGTCAGCACCCAGGCGACCAGCGATCCCGCGCCCGAACCACGGCCCGGCCCCACCGGAATGCCCTGGCTCTTCGCCCATTTGATGAAGTCGGACACGATCAGGAAGTAGCCGGCATAGTTCATGCGGGCGATGACGTTGAGCTCGAAATCGAGCCGCGCGCGATAGTCTTCCTCGCTGCGCCCCTGCGACAGGCCGTGCACCTTCAGACGCCGATCGAGCCCCTCCTGCGCCTGCCGGCGCAGCTCGTCCGTTTCCTCCTGTGCAGCCCCTTCCGCATTGCTGCCGGCGCCGACGGTGAAGCGCGGCAGAATCGGTTTTCGCGTGCGCGGGCGATAGGCACAGCGTTCGGCGATCTCCACGGTGGAGGCCAGCGCCTCCGGGATGTCGGCAAACAGCACCGCCATTTCGGCGCGCGTCTTGAAGCGATGATCGGGGGTCAGTTGCTCGCGATCGCTCTCGGCGATGATACGGCCACCGGCGATACACATCAGCGCGTCATGCGCCTCGTGATCCTCGGTGGTGGCGAAATACGGCTCGTTGGCCGCCACCAGCGGCAGGCCGCGGCTGTAAGCGAGATCGATCAGCCCCGCTTCGGCGCGGCGCTCCTTCTCGATATTGTGGCGCTGCAATTCGATATAGAGCCGGTCGCCGAACAGCCCCGCGAGTTGCTCGCAGCGCTGGGCGGCAAGCGCCGCCTGATCGGCGATCAGCGCCTGCGCCAGCGGGCCTTCCGGGCCGCCGGTCAGCGCGATGACATCGAGGGCTTCGTCCTTCAGCCAGTCGAGCTTGATATGCGGGGTCTGATGCACCGGCGTTTCGAGGAACGCGCGGGAATTGAGCCGCATCAGGCTGCCATAGCCACGCTCGCGCGTGGCCAGGAACACCATGCGCGGCATCATCACATTGTGCGCGTTGCGGGCATTCGGATCCTGATCGCCGAAATCGACAGCCAGTTCGACGCCGACGATGGGCTGGATGCCATAGCCGGACAGCTTCTCGGAAAATTCCAGCGCGCCGAACATGTTGTCGACGTCGGTCAGCGCCAGCGCCGGCTGGTGATCGGCCTTGGCCAGGTCCGCCAGCTTCTGGACCTTCATCGAGCCCTTCAGCAGCGAATAGGCGGAGTGAACGTGCAGATGCACGAATCCGGGCGTGGATGCGGCTGGACGGTCACTCATGTCGGCATTCCGGGTCGGTCGTCACGGGGAAAGCGGCGGCATCATCGGGCCGACTCGCTTCATCATCGTGGCCTCCGGAGGCCGTCCAGCGCAACACAAAGGCTGGCGGCGTCCCCATTATCCCGGCCCGGGTATCAGCCGGGCCCGGCCGCGCCAGCCTCAGAGCTGGGGGATCACTTGCGCCCATACTGCGATCATCCCGACGAACAGAACGATCGATGCCAGTGCCGCGGCTTCTTCAACAAAGGTCTTCAGCATGTCAGCCTCCGTGATCTCTCGTGAACATATGCAGAACAATGTTCTTATTTCGTTCCAAGAGTCAAGCAGGCCGGACAGGAGAACAGAACCTGTACATCGTGATGGTTAAAATCGGTAGCTGACCGTCGCCGTGTGGCCCAAGGCTCGTGTGGCCCAAGGCTATTGCCTCGCGACACGCGGATAGGGATAGCCCTTGGCCTGCATGGTTCGAGACGCGCGCGTTGCGCGCTCCTCACCATGAGGGTTTTCTATAGAACCGCACTCAGCCTTCATCCGGAGGAGCGGCCGTTTGGCCGCGTCTCGAAGGATGGCCGCGGGCTGCCTCGGCGATAAGATGCGGTAGCCGCGCCCTGCGACTGGAGGCGCCACGGCACACCGCCGTCGTCCTCAGTGATACTCCTTGGGATCCTCGACTTCGCTGCTGGCCCACAGGCCCAGCGAGACGAAGATGATCGGCACCAGGCACAATCCCAGTGACATCCAGATCACAATCAATGCCGTGTTCAGCATGGCGATAGCTCCCTGATCGTTCTGCGTTGGATCGGGCGTATCGTGGCTGCCATGGCGATGTGTGAACGCCATTTACAAGCCTACCTAGGCCTTCATTTTAATGCTCCCTTAACCTCAATACCCTGCAATTTATGGTGAGTACTTTTTGCTCACGGCACGTGCCGGCTGCGCGCTTTTGCACAGGGCGCAAAAATGTCATGTCCAGAGATGTCCGCAGGCGGCATTGCCGCGCGGCAGCCGCTTTGTGAGTTGACGAGAGGCCATGCGACCGGCTTTGTGCTGACAATGACATTGACCGCCGGCAGCGAGTCGGCAGGGAGACTTTTGATGCGCGCAGCCTTGTTTGCCTTGCTGGCCCTCGGTGCCACCTCCGCCCTCGCGATCGCACCGGCCGCAGCGCAGCCCCGCGATCCCGGCCCGTTCTCGTTCTACACGCCCTCCGGCTACGCGTTCTGCATGCGCTCGCTCTATGGCGACGACGATTGCAGCTATTCGACCTACCAGCAGTGCTTCAACACGGCGTCGGGCCTCGGCCTCTCCTGCTTCCAGAACCCGGCCCTCGCTTACGCGCAGCAGCCCGTTTACGGCGACGCCCAGCCGGCCCCGCGCAAGCGCAAGAAGCAGCGCAACTACTGAGCAACCTCGATCGAGGATAATGAACGGCCGGCTTTGCCGGCCGTTTTTGTTTGAGTGGTGGTCGTAGGATGGGTTGAGCGCTGGCCGAAGGCCGGCGCGACAACCCATCGGCGGAGTTTGCCGCGCGGTTCGGCCGATGGGTTTTCGCTCCGCTCAACCCATCCTACGGCTTCGAGCTTCGTTCCATTTTTGTTCTTGACAAAATTCCCATCTTCGCCATTATCCCTCCCGTCCCGTTCGCGAGGGGCGCTCTCATGAGGCGTCTTCTGGGCGGAACGTGGATGCGGCGCCTGCGGGCGGGAGGCTCACGCGGCCTCACGCACTCGGGTGGTCGAGGGTCACCGTCCGGGCCCAATACGGGGCCCTGCCGCTAGCGCGGCTGGACGTGGTGCGGGCGAAGGCGGAGAAATCCGTCGGATGGCTCTCTTGCGAGAGAGCGCCCAGTACCCGGAAGAACGGTCCTTCGATCAGTAAGAACGTCGCGGTGGCGCGCCGTAAGGCGTTGCGCGGCTCCGGTTTGCTGGCGACCCAGCAGGCAGGAGCAGCGTCAAGTCCCACCCAGTGCGCCTTGCGGCGTGCCACCTCCCCTCATGTCTCGAGGGGAGACCTGCTCATACCTCGGACGCCACCGGGCGCCGCGAGAACGCGGACTCATGATTACAGAAATGACGGGGCTGTTTGACAGGTTGATCAGGACGTCACGCCCCGGCAGGAGTGCTCCCTCCCCCAAGCGGCGCAGCCGCGCAGCGGGGAGGGCCGGGGTGGGGTCTATCCCCACTGACGTGAGAGTGTGGGGAAGCACCCCACCCGTCTCAAAGCTCGCTGAACGCTCGCTTTGATCCACCCTCCCCGCTGCGCGTGGCTACGCCACGCTTGAGGGAGGGAGAGAAAGCCTCACGCCAGTTCAATCACCTTGCCGTTTTCCAGCGACACCCGCCGATCCATGCGGCCGGCGAGCTCCATATTATGCGTCGCGATCAGCATCGCCACACGCGTGGCCTTCACCAGCTGCATCAGCGCGTTGAACACATGATCCGCCGTATGCGGATCGAGATTGCCGGTCGGCTCGTCCGCCAGCAGCACCCGCGGCGCATTCGCCACAGCGCGCGCGATCGCCACGCGCTGCTGCTCGCCGCCGGAGAGTTCGGCGGGGCGATGGGTGATGCGATCGCCGAGGCCGAGATAGGCCAGGATTTCCTTGGCGCGATTGACCGTCTCGGAGCGCTTCAAGCCGCGGATCATCTGCGGCAGCATCACATTCTCAAGTGCGGTGAATTCCGGCAGCAGGCGATGCGACTGATAGACGAAACCGATATCGGTGCGGCGGATCTGCGTACGCTCGGCATCCGACAGGCCGAGCGTCGCGGTGCCGCCGACATAGACCTCGCCCTCGTCCGGGCTTTCCAGCAAACCGGCGATATGCAGCAGCGTCGACTTGCCCGAGCCCGACGGCGCCACCAGCGCCACCGACTGCCCCGCCCACAGGCCGAGCTTGGCATGGTCGAGAATGGTCAGGACGCTTTCGCCCTGGGTGTATTGCCGCTTGACGTCGTGCAGATACAGAGCCGGTGTATCCTCGTCCCCTTGCGCCATCTCAGCCATCACTCGTATCTCAATGCGTCAACGGGATCGAGCCGCGCCGCACGCCATGACGGATACAGCGTCGCGAGAAACGACAGCGTGAGCGCCATGATGACCACTGCTGAGGTCTCGCCGACATCGATCTCCGCCGGCAATTTGGACAGGAAGTAGAGTTCGGGCGAGAACAGTTCGGTGGAGGTCATCCACGAGATGAACTGGCGGATCGCCTCGATATTCATGCAGACAAGCAGGCCGACGCCGAAACCGACCAGCGTGCCGACGACGCCGATCGCAGCACCGGTGATCAGGAAGATGCGCATGATGGAGCCCTGGGACGCGCCCATGGTGCGCAGGATGGCGATATCAGCACCCTTGTCCTTCACCAGCATGATCAGGCCGGACACGATGTTGAGCGCGGCCACCAGCACGATCAGCGTCAGGATCAGGAACATCACATTACGCTCGACCTGTAGCGCATTGAAGAAGGTCGCGTTGCGCTGCCGCCAGTCGACGAGGAAGATCGGGCGTCCCGCGACCTCGGTCACCGCCTTGCGGTAGCCATCGATCTTGTCGGGATTGTTGGTATAGACCTCGATGGACGTGACGTCGTTGTTGCGGTTGAAATAGGCCTGCGCCTCGGCCAGCGGCATGAACACGAAGGTCGAGTCATATTCGGACATGCCGATCTCGAACACCGCCGCGACCTTGTAGGGCTTGATGCGCGGCGTCGTGCCCATCGGCGTCACGGCACCTTTCGGCGCCACCAGCGTGATGTTGTCGCCGGCATGCAGCGACAGCTGATCCGCGAGCCGGCGACCGATCGCAACACCCTGCCCTTCATCAAAACCTTCCAGCGTGCCCTGCCGGATGTTCTTGGCGATGGAGGTGAGATTGTTCAGGTCCGCCGAGCGAATGCCGCGCACGAACACGCCGGATGCACCAAAGGCCGACGAGCCCAGCGCCTGGCCATCGACGACCGGCGCCGCAAGGCGAATGCCATCGACGCCATTGATGCGGTCGGCGACGTCCTTCCAGTCGGTGAGCGGGCGCTCCAGCGGCTGCACGAGGATATGGCCATTGAGGCCCAGGATCTTGTCCAGCAGCTCTTTGCGAAAACCGTTCATCACGGCCATCACGATGATCAGCGTGGCAACGCCGAGCATGATGCCGACAAAGGAAAATCCGGCGATGACCGAGATGAATCCTTCCTTACGGCGTGCACGGAGGTATCGTCCGGACAGCAGCCATTCGAAGGCGGCGAAGGGTGGGGTTCGAACTGGCTCGCTCATGGCATCATCCAACGTCCGACTCCCATACGAATCGGGCTTATTCTAGCCGCATCGCACAGGATGCGGCGATGCCATAGTGGATAAGTTGTCAGGACGTCAGCTTTGCGACGACCTCGGCCGGCGAGATGTTCTCGCGCGATCCGTCACTGCGGCGCTTCAGCTCGACCTTGCCCTCGGCCAATCCCTTCGGACCGACGAGGATCTGCCAGGGCACGCCGATCAGATCGGCGGTGGCGAACTTGCCGCCGGCGCGCTGGTCGGTGTCGTCATAGAGGACATCGACGCC
Organism: Tardiphaga sp. GW821-FHT12E02; assembly: GCF_058807155.1. NCBI lineage: Bacteria > Pseudomonadati > Pseudomonadota > Alphaproteobacteria > Hyphomicrobiales > Nitrobacteraceae > Tardiphaga > Tardiphaga sp. GW821-FHT12E02. The sequence goes on along the minus strand of NZ_JBXAQK010000001.1, from coordinate 3,367,586 downwards.
CTTGGCGGTCAGCTCCTTGTAGAGCGCCTCGCAGGCCGCATCCGTATCGGCCGCGCCCTGCTTGAGGTTGAGGATCGACGCACGGAACGGCGCGACTTCTTCCGGCCAGATGATGCCGTTGTCGTCGTGGCTCGCCTCGATGATCGCGCCGAGCAGACGCGACACGCCGACGCCGTAAGAGCCGCCATGCACCGGCACTTCGGCGCCGTCGGGACCGGCGACATTGGCCTGCATCTTGTCGGAATATTTGGTGCCGAAATAGAAGATCTGGCCGACTTCGATGCCGCGGGTGTTCAGCCGCTTGTCTTCCGGCACTTCGCTCTCGAAGCGCGCGGCATCATGCACGTCTTCAGTGGCCGCATAGATCGAGGTCCACTGATTGATGATGCCCGACAGATCGCCGCTGTAATCCACGTCGGCAGGCGGGATCGGCAGATCGAGCACATCCTTGTTGCAGAACACGCCGGACTCGCCGGTTTCGGCAAGCACGATGAATTCGTGGCTATGATCGCCGCCGATCGGACCGGTTTCGGCGCGCATCGGAATCGCCTTCAGGCCCATACGGGCAAAGGTGCGCAGATAGGCGACGAACATCTGATTGTAGGAATGCTTCGCCGCGGCCTCGTCGATATCGAAAGAGTAGCCGTCTTTCATCAGGAATTCGCGGCCACGCATCACGCCGAAACGCGGACGCTGCTCGTCGCGGAACTTCCACTGGATGTGATAGAGATTGAGCGGCAGGCTCTTGTAGGACTTCACATAGCCGCGGAAGATCTCGGTGATCATTTCCTCATTGGTCGGCCCGTAGAGCAGCTCGCGCTTGTGGCGATCGGTGATACGCAGCATCTCGGGGCCGTACGCGTCATAGCGGCCGCTTTCGCGCCAGAGATCGGCGAGCTGCAGCGTCGGCATCAGGAGCTCGATGGCGCCGGCGCGGTTCTGCTCCTCGATGACGATGGCCTCGATCTTCTTCAGCACGCGCAGGCCGAGCGGCAGCCAGGCATAGATGCCCGCGGCTTCCTGACGGATCATGCCGGCACGCAGCATCAGCCGATGCGAGACGATCTCCGCTTCCTTCGGCGTTTCCTTGAGGATGGGAAGAAAATAGCGCGACAGCCGCATCGTGAAGCCTAAGGAATCGGAGGGAAATTTGAAGGCCCGAGTGAAACCGGATCGGGCGGCAAAACACAAGGGCGGCGGCTGAATCGATGCCCGACGGAGCAAATCCGTTGCAGTCTGCGGCAGGTTGCGCAACCTCCGCGTTTGAAATCCGGCCTATAAGGGCGTAAACGACAACCCTCAGTAGCGAAACGTCATTGAATTCTATGCATGCCTCAATTTTGAACAGACTATGCCGAAATTGATGACAAACACAAAAAGTTCAGCTACGACTCAAAGCTCAGGCACATCCGCAAGGATGAAGCCTGAAACGGTCCAAGTCTCGGGAGGAACCCTGACGCGCCAAAGCAGCGTCAACCCGCCAATCAAAGGATAAAATCCAACGATCGGGGTATATAGGGTCGACACAATTTTCCGAGCAGGGCCATGTGCCCTGCTCTTTTTTTGCGAACAAGTTCTGTTCGCCTAGCGAGCACGCTCTCTATCGCCAATTCCGACGAGTGATGCAAGCCGTTGATACGCGGCGAATTGCTGCATGGGGATGTGGGGCGGATGAGCGCAGCGTCATCCGCCGGCCGATTGCGTTGGGCGAAGAATGGCGGATGACGGCTTCGCCTTATCCGCCCTACGACGCCGCACGCTTCGGCTTGATGCCGGACAGCCACGAACACACAAGTCCCTGCGATGCACCGACGAAACCGAAAGTCAGCACCTGCGACAGCGGAATCGGCACCGAGGTCCAGATCTTCAGCATCGCGATGCTGACGACATAGCCGGTGATGGTCGAGGTCAGCACCTTCGGCCACAGGCCCATCTTGTCTTCCAGGAACCAGTCCTCGCCCCACATGATCAGCGAGGGAATGAGCCCGAACCAATAGGCGAAAGGCAATCCCATGATGAAGCCGGGAAAACCGCCGATCACCTTTCCGCTCAGTACTTCCCGGATTTCGAATGTCGCGAAGCCAACGGCTGGGCCAAGCAACAGGAACAACAGAAAGCGCTTCATGCAATTGCCCTCCGCCTTGCTTTGATCGCACGCGGGCTCACAGCGGAATGCCCATCAGTTTCGACAGCCGCTCGATATTCAGATAGCCGGCGTTATGCGCCGCCATTCCGGCTGCGAAGAACACAGCGGATAGCACGGTGGTCCAGATCAGCTTGCGCCCCATGCGTGCCAGCACGGGCGCGCCGGGATCGGTGCCTTCGATGCCCTCTCCTGCTTCCTGCTGGCTGCGCACGCCGAAGGGCAGCGTCAGGAACAACGTGACCCACCAGATCACGAAGTAGATCGCGAGCGCCGTCGAGATCGTATAGGCCATCGCGCCCTCAGGACTGTTCGATCTCGACCAAGGCGCCCGAAAAATCTTTCGGATGCAGGAACAGCACGGGCTTGTTATGCGCGCCGATCTTCGGCTCGCCATCGCCGAGCACGCGGGCGCCTTCGCTGATCAGCTGGTCACGCGCCGCGATGATATCCGGCACTTCGTAGCAGAGATGATGGATGGCGCCGTCCGGATTGCGCTCGACGAACTTTGCGATCGGCGACGCGTCGCCGAGCGGCTCGATGAATTCGATCTTGGTATTCGGCAGCGTCGCGAACACGGTGTAGACACCATGCTCAGGCAGCGGCACGCGGTCGGAGATCTCGGCGCCGAAAGCGGTGCCGTAGATCTTCGCGGCCTTGGCGGCGTCGGCAACGGCGATCGCCACGTGATTGAGCCTGCCCAGCATGATGTTTCCTCCGTATTTGTTTTCTTATTGTTCGATCACCAGCACCTGCACATAGCAGATGGTCTTCTTACCCCAGTGTTCGGCCAGGTTCGATCTGACCGCTCGCCGCACCGATTCCGCCATGGCATCGGGATCGCGCTTGCGCGCCTTTGGCAGGTTCTCGACCACCTCGACCACGACGTCATAGACGATGTCATCGAGCAACAGGCCAGCGCTGTTCTTCTCGGGAATGCCGATCAGATCCACGGCGGGATCGTCGAGCAGATCGCCCTTGCTGTTGATCGCCAGCGCAACCATGGCGCAGCCCGCAAAACCGAGACGGCGACGCTCGCTGACGGCGCGCGACTTTTCGCTTTCGAGAATGCTGCCATCCTTGAAGATGCGGCCCGACGGCAGTTGATCGATCACCGCGGAATCGCCGGGTCCGAGCTTCACGAGATCGCCGGTCTTGACGATCATCACCTTCGGTACGCCACAGGCACGCGCGAGCTTCGCGTGCTCGCTGAGATGCAGCGCTTCGCCATGCACGGGGATCAGCAATTCCGGACGCACCCAGGAGATCATGTCGCGCAATTCGTCGCGGCGCGGATGCCCGGAGACATGCACCAGCGCGTCGCGGTCGGTGATGACCTCGATGCCCTGGGTGACGAGGCCATTGATGATGGTGCCGACGGCCTTCTCATTGCCGGGAATGGTGCGCGACGAGAAGATCACTGTGTCGCCCTTGTTGAGCGTCACCATCGGATGATCGTCATTGGCGATGCGCGCAAGGGCCGCGCGGCTTTCGCCCTGGCTGCCCGTGCACAGCGCCAGCACCTTGTCCGGTGGGAAGTGACCGTAATAGTCGGCATTGCGGAACGCCGGCAGGCCGTCGAGATAGCCGCATTCGCGCGCCACCTGCACGACGCGCTCCATGGCGCGACCGACCAGCACGACCTCGCGGCCGGACGCTTGCGCAGCCTCGGCAACGGCACGCACGCGGGCGACATTCGATGCGAAGGTCGTGACAGCAACGCGGCCCTTGGACGCCATCACCAGCTTGGTGAGAGTCGCAGCCACTTCCATCTCGGACGGCGAGCGGCCATCACGCACGGCATTGGTGCTGTCACCGATGATCGCCAGCACGCCCTCGTCGCCGAGTTCGCGCAACCGCTTCTCGTCGGTGGGCTTGCCGATGATCGGGGTCGGATCGATCTTCCAGTCGCCTGTGTGCAGCACGGTGCCGACCGGCGAGTGAATCGCGATGGCATGGCTTTCCGGGATCGAATGCGCGACCGGGATCATTTCGATATCGAACGGGCCGACATTGAAGCGCGAACCGGACTCGACGACGGTCACGGGGATCTTCGGCGAGCCACGCTCGGCCGCGCATTTCGCCTCGAACAGTGCCGCGGAAAACTTGGTCGCATAGATCGGGCATTGCAGTTTTGGCCACAGATCGATGATGGCGCCGAAGTGATCCTCATGGGCATGCGTCAGCACGAGGCCGACGAGGTTCTTCTTCTGCTTTTCGAGAAAGGTGATGTCGGGCATCACCAGATCGATGCCGGGCAGATGCTCCTCGTCGCCGAAATAGACGCCGAGATCGATCGCCAGCCAGGAGCGCTGGTGGCGATTGCCGAGGCCATAGATCGACAGGTTCATGCCGATCTGGCCGACACCTCCCAGCGATGCAAATGTAAGTTCGTCGGGTCTTGTCATTGTCCAGTCCTTGCCGACGCCGCGGAGCCGAAGTGAACGTCGCCCGCCGAGATCGGCATATGCCGACCGTCCGCAGTGGCAACAATCAGACAACCGGCGTCGTCAATCGTATCGAAGATTCCAGAAACTGTGGAGTGACCAGCCTGTACGGACACGGGCTCGCCGAGTCCAGCGGCGCGGTCCAGCCACTTGGTCCGAATGGCGCCAAAACCGCGGCCATTGTCCCAGATCGCGCGATATTCCGCCCAGGCGTCCGACAGCGCGGTAAAAAGCCCCTCGGCATCGACATCGAGGCCGAGTGTTCGCAGCGAGGTGGCTGGATATGGCGTGTCTTCGGGATGCGCCACGACATTGGTGCCGATGCCGACCACGACGGCGAGCCCCGATGGAACCGCCTCGGCTTCGAGCAGGATACCCGAGAGCTTGGCCTTCCCGGCCAGCACGTCATTCGGCCATTTCAGGCGGAACTCCGGCATGGCGTCGGGCGCGCGCATCCGCGCTTCCACGCTGACGCGCTGGAGCGCCGCTTCCAGCGCGAGCCCTGCCGCAAAGCCGAGCGTCGCGGCCTGGGCGGGCGCGAGATCCATCACTTCAAGGATGCTGCTGGCGAGATTGCCGCGCGGCGCGCTCCATGGACGATGACGTCGTCCCCTGCCCGCGGTCTGTTCGCTGGTCACAAACCACATCGGACCGCGCTCGCCTGCGCGGGCACGGTCCATGGCTTCGATGTTGGTGGAACCGGTGCTGTCGAAGGCGGCGAGCTGCGTGCCCGCCGCCAGTGCTCGTGGCCCGAGCGCGAACGCCACTAGAAGAGCGACTTCGCGGCCAGCTGAGCTGCGCTGACCAGCGGCGCCGGATAGACGAAGAACAGGATGTTGAACACGCCCGTCACCGCAAGCACGGTGCGCAGTTCGACGCGCATCGGATCGAGGGCGCCGGCCGGCTCGTCGAAATACATCAGCTTGACGATGCGCAGATAATAGAACGCACCGACGACCGACGAGAGAACGCCGACCACAGCAAGCACGAACAGGCCCGACTTGATGGCCGCCATGAACACGTAGAACTTGCCGAAGAAGCCGGCCAGCGGCGGCACGCCGGCCAGCGAAAACAGGAACATGGCAAAGAAGAACGCCACGACCGGATTCGTGCGCGACAGACCGGCAAAGTCCGAAATGCTTTCGACCTGCTGGCCGTTGCGCTTCATGGTCAGGATGATGGCGAAGGAGCCCAGCGTCATCGCCACATAGATCGCAATGTAAACCAGCACGCCCTGCGCACCCTCTTGCGTGCCGGCGGCGAGGCCGACCAGCGCAAAGCCCATATGGCCGATGGAGGAGTAAGCCATCAGGCGCTTGATGTTGGTCTGGCCGATGGCAGCGAAGGAGCCGAGCACCATGGAGGCCAGCGACACGAACACCACGATCTGCTGCCACTGCACGGCAATGCCGGGGAATGCGGTGAGCGCGACGCGGGTGAACACCGCGAGTGCTGCCACTTTCGGGGCCGAGGCGAAGAACGCGGTGACCGGGGTCGGCGCGCCTTCATAGACGTCCGGCGTCCACATGTGGAACGGCACGGCCGAGACCTTGAAACAGAGACCGGCGAGCAGGAACACCAGGCCGAATACCAGGCCAATATTGCCGTTCTTGGCTTCGGCGGCGATGCCGGCGAAGTTCACGGTGCCGGTGAAGCCATAGACCATCGAGGCGCCGTAGAGCAGCATGCCCGACGACAGCGCGCCCAGCACGAAATACTTCAGGCCCGCTTCGGTGGACTTGGCATTGTCGCGGTTCGAGGCGGCGACGACATAGAGCGCAAGGCTCATCAGTTCGAGGCCGAGATAGAGCATGATCAGGTCGCCGGCCGAGATCAGCACCATCATGCCGATGGTCGAGAGCAGCACCAGGATCGGATACTCGAAGATGCGGCGGGTATCGTGTTCGAGGAATTCACGCGACAGCAGCAGCGTGACGCCCGAGGCGACCAGCGCCAGCACCTTCAGGAAGCGCGCATAATCATCGACGATGAAGCTGCCACCGAAGGTGACGAGCTTGCCAGCCGGCAGCATCACTTCGGCGATGCCGGTGACGATCAACAGGCAGATGGCGAGCGCCGAGACCAGCCCCGTCACCTTCGGCCCGTTGAAGGCGCCGATCATCAACAGCACCATGGCGCCCACTGCCAGGATCAGCTCCGGCAGCACGGGCAACAGTGAATATCCAGCGGTCGTAATGGTCATAGCGAGATCCTGGTCCGCTGCGGTCAGTGCAGCAGTGCCGCTGCCTTCACGGCAGCAGTTGCAGCAGCATAATTCTTGACGACGAGATCAACCGAGGCCGCCGACATATCGAGGACGGGCTTCGGATAGACACCGAACAGAATGGTGAGAATGGCGAGCGGCACCAGCAGCAGGCCTTCGCGGGCGGTCATGTCCTTCATGCCCATCAGCGCCGGCTTGGTCAGATCACCGAACACCACTTTGCGATAGAGCCACAGCGCATAGGCCGCCGAGAGAATGACGCCAGCGCAGGCGACCGTCGCGGTCGGGATCGAAACCTTGAAGGTGCCGAGCAGCGTCAGGAATTCGCCGACGAAGCCCGACGTGCCGGGCAGACCGACATTGGCCATGGTGAACACCATGAACAGCATCGCATAGATCGGCATCCGGTTGACGAGACCGCCATAGGCCGCGATTTCGCGGGTATGCATGCGGTCATAGGCAACGCCGACGCAGAGGAACAGCGCGCCCGACACGATACCATGCGAGATCATCTGGAACACCGCGCCCGCAACACCCTGCTGGGTGCCGGCAAAGATACCCATGGTGACATAGCCCATGTGTGCGACCGACGAATAAGCGATCAGCTTCTTGATGTCTTCCTGCATCAGCGCGACGAGCGAGGTGTAGACGATCGCAATCGCCGACAGCGTCCACACCATCGGTGCGAAATACAGCGACGCATCCGGGAACATCGGCAGCGAGAAGCGCAGAAAGCCGTAGCCGCCCATCTTCAGCATGATGGCAGCCAGCACGACCGAGCCGGCGGTCGGTGCTTCAACGTGTGCATCGGGTAGCCAGGTGTGCACCGGCCACATCGGCATCTTCACGGCAAAGGACGCGAAGAAGGCCAGCCATGCCCACATCTGCAGGCTGCGCGGCATCGCGGTCTGCATCAGGGTCGGGATGTCGGTCGTGCCCGCCTGCCAATACAGCGCCATGATGGCGAGCAGCATCAGCACCGAGCCCAGGAACGTGTAGAGGAAGAACTTGAAGGACGCATAGACGCGGCGCGGGCCACCCCAGATGCCGATGATCAGGAACATCGGGATCAGGCCGCCTTCGAAGAACAGATAGAACAGCACGAGATCGAGCGCCGAGAAGGTGCCGATCATCAGCGTTTCCAGAACAAGGAACGCCATCATGTATTCCGGCACGCGCTTCGAGACCGACTTCCACGAGCACAGGATGCAGAACGGCATCAGCGCAGTGGTCAGGATCACGAACGGGAACGAGATGCCGTCAACGCCCATATGGTAGTTGATGGTCGCAGCCAGCCAGGGCGCTTTTTCGACGAACTGGAAGCCGGCATTCGAACCGTCGTAACGCGCCACCATGATCAGCGACACGGCGAAGGTCGCGATGGTCGCCCACAGGGCGATCCACTTGGCATTGCGGTCGGCCGCCTCGTCGCGGCCGCGCGCCATCAGATAGACGAGCACGGCGCCGACGGTCGGCAGGAAGGTGGTGACCGAGAGGATCGGCCAGGTCATGACAGAGCCGGACATTAGTGGCCCCCCAGGCCGAAGATAAACCAGGTGATCAACCCGGCGACGCCGATCAGCATCGCGAAGGCGTAGTGATAGAGGTAGCCGGTCTGGATCTTGACCGCGCCGCGCGCGACGTCGAGCACGCGGGACGAGACACCGTCCGGCCCGAAGCCGTCGATGACCATGCCGTCGCCCTTCTTCCACAGGAAGTGACCGATCCACTTGGCCGGACGGACGAAGATGAGGTCGTACAGCTCGTCGAAATACCACTTGTTGAGCAGGAACTTGTAGAGCAGCGGATGCTGGTTCGCGAGTTCAACCGGCAGATACGGCTTGCGGATGTAGAACAGGTACGAAATCAGGAAGCCCAGCACCATCATCACGGTCGGGAGATACGGCACCCAGGTTGGCAGGTGATGCATCTCTTCGAGGATGTGCGGGTTCATCTTCAGCGACTCGCGGAAGAACTCACCGACATGGTGGCCAGCGAAGGATTCCTTGAACGGCAGACCGGCCGCGAACGAACCGATGCCGAGCACAGCCAGCGGGAACAGCATCCACATTGGCGGTTCATGCGCGTGATCGTAGTGCTTCTGATCATGCGGCTTGCCGTGGAAGGTCTTGAACACCAGGCGCCATGAGTAGAACGAGGTCAGCAGCGCTGCGACCGTGGTCATCAGGAAGCCGTAGAAAGCGAACGGATTGTGCGAGGCGTAAGCCGCTTCGATGATCGCGTCCTTCGAGAAGTAACCGGCGGTGAACGGGAAACCGGTCAGAGCCAGCGTGCCGATGGTCATCATCGCATAGGTGAACGGGATCTTGTTCCACAGGCCACCCATCTTCCGGATGTCCTGCTCGTGATGCATCGCATAGATCACCGAGCCCGAGCCCAGGAACAGCAGCGCCTTGAAGAAGGCATGCGTGAACAGGTGGAACATGGCGACCGAGTAAGCCCCCGTCCCCAGCGCCACGAACATGTAGCCGAGCTGCGAACAGGTCGAGTAAGCGACGATGCGCTTGATGTCGTTCTGCACGAGACCGATGGTCGCTGCGAAGAACGCCGTGGTGGCGCCGACCAGCATGACCACGTTCTGCGCGTTCGGCGCGAGTTCGAACAGCGGCGACATACGGGCGACCATGAAGACGCCCGCGGTGACCATGGTGGCGGCGTGAATGAGTGCCGACACGGGCGTCGGGCCTTCCATCGCGTCCGGCAGCCAGGTGTGCAGCAGGAACTGGGCCGACTTGCCCATGGCGCCGACGAACAGCAGCAGGCAGATCAGCGTCAGGGCATCGGCATGCCAGCCGAAGAAGTTGATGGTCTTGCCGGCCAGAGCCGGCGCACCGGCGAAGATGGTGTCGAAATCGGTGGTGCCCAGCAGCATGAAGATGCCGAAGATGCCGAGCAGGAAGCCGAAGTCGCCGACGCGGTTGACCACGAACGCCTTGATCGAGGCGGCGTTCGCCGACGGCTTCTTGAACCAGAAACCGATCAGCAGATACGAGGCGAGACCCACGCCTTCCCAGCCGAAGAACAGCTGCAGCAGGTTATCCGCGGTCACCAGCATGAGCATCATGAAGGTGAAGAGCGACAGATAGCCCATGAAGCGCGGCCGGTTCGGATCGTCTTCCATATAGCCGAGCGAATAGATGTGCACGAGCGACGACACCGTGGTGACGACGACGAGCATGACGGCGGTCAGCGTATCGACGCGCAGCGTCCAGGACAGCTGCAGGTCGCCCGAATTGATCCAGCTCAGCAGCACGATGCGGGCATCGTGGTGATTGAAGGCGACATCGACGAAGGTGATCCAGGACAAAGCCGCCGACACCACCAGCAGGCCGGCGGTGATCAGCTCGGCCGCGCGCGAACCAAAAGCTGCCGGCTCGGCCACGTGGTGGTGATCATCGTGATCATCATGGCCGTGGGCATGATCATCATGCGCATGCGACGCGTGGGCGTCGGCATGGCCGTGACCATGGTCGTCGTGACCATGCGCGTGGTCCATCTCGTCGCCGCTGGGGTTGCGACCATGCGCACCCGCAAGAGCGATGGCGCCAGCGATCAGCGCACCGATCAGCGGCAGGAATACAAGAGCCTGGATCATAACTGGCTCAGCCCTTCATCAGATTGACGTCTTCAACCGCGATCGAACCGCGGTTGCGGAAATACACCACGAGCACGGCGAGACCGATCGCTGCTTCCGCAGCGGCCACGGTCAGCACCAGCAGCGCAAACACCTGGCCGACGATGTCGCCAAGGAAGGTCGAGAACGCCACCATGTTGATGTTGACCGAGAGCAGGATCAGCTCGATCGACATCAGGATGACGATGATGTTCTTGCGGTTCAGGAAGATGCCCAAGATCCCGAGCGTGAACAGGATCGCGGCGACCGCCAGATAGTGTCCGAGACCGATGGTCATTTGATCCAGTTCCCCGAGTCCGAGTCCTGCAGGCCCTGCCCGACCGGCACCTTGCGCACGTCCATGGCCATGGTCTTGGTGCGCGCGTTCTGGACATTGATGTCCTGGCGCTTGACGTAACCGCGATGGCGCAGCGTCAGCACGATGGCGCCGATCATGGCGACCAGCAGCACCAGGCCGGCGAGCTGGAAGTAGTGAATATAGGTCGTGTAGAGCACGAGGCCGAGCGCCTCGGTGTTCGACACATTGGTCGGGATCGCCGCGGTGATCGCCTTGCCGGCATTCGGGTTCATCACCCAGCCGCCCGCGACGAGCAGCAGTTCGGCGAGGAAGATCGCGCCGACCAGCAGGCCGACCGGCAGATACTGGATGAAGCCTTCACGCAGCTGCGCGAAGTCAACGTCGAGCATCATGATCACGAACAGGAACAGCACCGCGACCGCGCCGACATAGACGACGATCAACAGCATCGCCAGGAATTCAGCGCCCATCAGGATGAACAGGCCGGATGCGTTGACGAAAGCGAGGATCAGGAACAGCACGGAATGCACGGGATTGCGGGACGCGATCACCATGACCGCGCAGGCGACGCAAACGCCGGCGAACAGATAGAAGAACAATGCGGGGAAGATCATGATTGCCCCTTAGCGATACGGCGCGTCGAGCGCGAGTGACTTCGCGATCTCGCGTTCCCAGCGATCGCCATTGGCGAGCAGCCTGGCCTTGTCATAGAAAAGCTCCTCGCGCGTCTCGGTGGCGAATTCGAAATTCGGCCCCTCGACGATCGCATCGACCGGACAGGCTTCCTGGCACAGTCCGCAATAGATGCATTTCACCATGTCGATGTCGTAGCGCACCGTGCGGCGGGTGCCGTCATTGCGGCGCGGGCCGGCCTCGATGGTGATGGCCTGGGCCGGACACACGGCTTCGCACAGCTTGCAGGCGATGCAGCGCTCTTCGCCGTTGGGATAACGGCGCAATGCGTGCTCACCGCGGAAGCGTGGCGAGATCGGGCCCTTCTCGAACGGATAGTTCAAGGTCGGCTTCGGCTTGAAGAAATACTTCATGGCGAGGACGAACGCTTGCGCGAACTCCGCCAGAAGCAGCGAATGAGCTGTTGCCCTGATATTCATAGTGACCTCATTTCGGAGCCAGGCCCCCGAATTGCAGCACGCCGGCGACGATGATCACGTAAGCCAGCGACAGCGGCAGAAACACCTTCCAGCCGAGACGCATCAGCTGGTCGTAGCGGTAGCGCGGCACGATCGCCTTCGCCATCGCGAACATGAAGAACATGAACATCACCTTGATGGCGAACCAGATGATGCCCGGCACCCAGGTAAACGGCGCGAACGGGATCGGCGACAACCAGCCACCGAGGAACATGATGGTCGCCAGCGCACACATGGACACAATGGCCACGTATTCACCGAGCATGAACAGCAGATACGGGGTCGAGCCGTATTCCGTCATGAAGCCCGCGACCAGTTCGGATTCCGCTTCCACGAGATCGAAGGGCGGACGGTTGGTTTCCGCCAGCGCCGACACGTAGAACACGATGAACATCGGGAACAGCGGGATGAAGTACCAGCCGAGGATACCCCACTTCGAATCCTGCGCCATCACGATGGCCGACAGGTTCAGCGAACCGACGCACAACAAGACGGTGATGATGACGAAGCCGATGGAGACTTCGTAGGACACCATCTGCGCGGCGGCGCGCAGCGCCGACAGGAACGGGTATTTCGAGTTCGACGCCCAGCCGGCCATGATGATGCCGTAGATCGACAGCGACGAGATCGCGAAGATGTAGAGCACGCCGACATTGAGATCGGCGATGACCCAGCCGGGATTGAACGGGATCACGGCCCAGGCGGCGAGCGCCAGGATACAGGACACCAGTGGCGCCAGCAGGAACACGCCCTTGTTCGAGCCCGACGGAACCACCGGCTCCTTCAGCACGAATTTCAGCAAGTCCGCGAAGGATTGCAGCAGACCGAACGGGCCGACCACGTTGGGGCCGCGACGGATCTGCACCGCCGCCCAGATCTTGCGGTCCGCCAGCAGGATGTAGGCGATCGCCACCAGCAGCAATACGAGCACGAGAAGGCTCTGCGCGATCATGATGATCAGCGGCCAGAGAGTGCTAGTCCAGAGTTCAGCCATCGTCTTACTCCGCCGCCGTCAGCAACTGGCCGGAAGCCAGGCGGGAACATTCCGCCATGACGGCTGACGCACGCGCGATCGGGTTGGTGAGGTAGAAATCCTCGACGGGGCTCTTGAACGGCGCCTTGTCGACGCTGCCACCCTTCCCTGCGAGGGTCTTGATGCCGGCGACATCGCCGGCCTCGATCTGGTCGAGGCGCATCAGATGCGGCGCCTGCTTGAAGATCGCCTGGCGCAGCTGCGCCAGCGAGTCGAACGGCAGCTTGTGGCCGAGCACGTCGGACAGAGCGCGGATGATCGCCCAGTCCTCGCGGGCATCGCCCGGCGGGAAGCCGGCGCGTTCCGCCATCTGCACGCGGCCTTCGGTGTTGACGAAGATGCCGGACTTTTCGGTATAGGCCGAGCCCGGCAGGATGACGTCGGCGCGGTGCGCGCCGCGCTCGCCATGGGTACCGATATAGACAACGAACGCGCCATCGGCGATCGCGACATCATCGGCGCCGAGCGAGAACACGACGTCCGCACCGCTGGCAATATTGCCACCGGCAAAACCGATATCGAGTGCGCCGACAGTGGATGCCGCCGACTGCAGCACGGCAAAGCCGTTCCAGCCGTCCTTGATCGCGCCGATGTCGGAGGCGAGCTTCGCCACCTGCCCCAGCACCGCAGCGCCGTCCGCACGTGAGAAGGCGCCTGCGCCGATCAGGATGATCGGGTTCTTGGCGTTCTTCAGCACGTCAGCGAAGGAGTGCTTGCCGGCGATCACGTCGGCCAGCGTCTCGGTGCCGGCGCCGAGATGATCGTAGCGATAGGTCAGATCGGCCTTGTCGCCGATCACGCCGATCTTGAGGTTGCCGCCGCGCCAGGCCTTGCGGATACGGGCGTTGAGAACGGCCGCTTCCTTGCGCGGGTTGGAGCCCACGATCAGCAGCGCATCGGCCTGCTCAATGCCGGCGATGGTCGGATTGAAGATGTAGGATGCACGGCCAGCGCTGGCGTCGAAGCCAGCGGTGTTGGCGGTCGCGACATTGCTTGAGCCGAGCGAGGCCAACAGCGCCTTGATGGCGAACATTTCCTCAATGGCCGCAAGATCACCGGCGACAGCGCCGACCTTGTTGCCAGCGGCTGCAACCTTCGCTGCGATGGCGCTGAACGCCTCGCCCCAGGTCGCTGCACGCAGCTTGCCGTTTTCGCGCAGATACGGACGATCGAGGCGCTGGGTACGCAGACCGTCAACCACGTGACGGGTCTTGTCCGAGATCCACTCCTCGTTCACCGCTTCATTGACGCGCGGCAGGATGCGCATCACTTCGCGGCCACGGGTATCGACGCGGATGGCCGAACCGACCGCGTCCATCACGTCGATGGACTGGGTCTTGCCGAGCTCCCACGGACGCGCCGCGAACGCATAAGGCTTCGAGGTCAAGGCACCGACCGGGCAGATATCGACGAGATTGCCCTGCAGCTCCGAAGTCAGCGCGGTTTCGAGGAAGGACGTGATCTCCATGTCCTCGCCGCGGCCGATGGCGCCCATTTCCGGCGCGCCGGCGACTTCCGCGGCGAAGCGGACACAGCGCGTGCACTGGATGCAGCGGGTCATCGAGGTCTTCACGAGGGCGCCGAGATACTTGTCCTCGACGGCGCGCTTGTTCTCGGCGAAGCGGCTGGTATCGACACCATAGCCCATCGCCTGGTCCTGCAGATCGCACTCGCCGCCCTGATCGCAGATCGGGCAATCCAGCGGGTGGTTGATGAGCAGGAACTCCATCACGCCTTCGCGGGCCTTCTTGACCATCGGCGAACGCGTGGAGATTTCCGGCGGCTCGCCATTCGGGCCCGGACGGCAGTCACGTACGCCCCAGGCGCAGCTGGCAACCGGCTTCGGTCCGCCCTTCACTTCCACCAGGCACATGCGGCAGTTGCCGGCGATGGACAGGCGCTCGTGATAGCAGAAGCGCGGAATCTCGGCACCCGCAGCTTCACACGCCTGCAACAGCGTGTAGTCCGCGGGGACATCGATCTCTTTGCCGTCAACGATCAGTTTCGTCATTGTCCTTACTCCGCCGCGACCAGATGCGCGGGATCGAGAATGCCCTGATCGTCGAGCGACGCCTTGCGGCTGAACTCTTCGATGCGGCGTTCGATCTCCGGGCGGAAGGCGCGGATCAGGCCCTGCACCGGCCACGCGGCGGCATCGCCGAGCGCGCAGATGGTGTGGCCTTCGACCTGCTTGGTAACTTCGAGCAGCATGTCGATTTCGCGCTTGTGGGCGCGGCCGTCGACCATGCGGGTGAGCACGCGCCACATCCAGCCGGTGCCTTCGCGGCACGGCGTGCACTGGCCGCAGCTCTCATGCTTGAAGAAGTAGCTGATGCGGGCAATCGCGGCGACAACGTCCGTGGACTTGTCCATGACGATGACGCCCGCGGTGCCGAACGAGGACTTCACGGCACGGGTGCCGTCGAAATCCATGATGAGTTCCTGGCAATCCGCGGCCGGGATCATCGGGCACGATGCGCCGCCCGGGATGATCGCGAGCAGATTGTCCCAGCCACCACGAATGCCGCCGCCATGCTTCTCGATCAACTCGCGGAACGGAATGCTCATGGCGTCTTCGACAACGCAGGGCGTGTTGACGTGGCCGGAGATGCCGTAAAGCTTGGTGCCGACATTGTTCGGACGGCCGATGCCGGCGAACCACGACGCGCCACGACGCAGGATGTCCGGCGCAACGGCGATGGACTCCACATTGTTCACCGTGGTCGGGCAGCCATACAAACCGACATTGGCCGGGAATGGCGGCTTCAGGCGCGGCTGGCCCTTCTTGCCTTCCAGGCTTTCGAGCAGCGCGGTTTCTTCACCGCAGATGTAAGCGCCGGCGCCGTGCGCGACATAGAGGTCGAACGGCCAGCCATGGATGTTGTTCTTGCCGATCAGGTTCGCATCATAGGCCTGATCGATCGCGGCCTGCAGGCGCTCGCGCTCGCGGATGAATTCGCCGCGCACATAGATGTAGCAGGCATTGGCGCCCATCGCGAAAGACGCGATCAGGCAGCCCTCGACCAGCGTATGCGGGTCGTGGCGCATGATCTCGCGGTCCTTGCACGTACCCGGCTCGGACTCGTCGGCATTGACGACGAGATAGCTCGGGCGGCCGTCCTTGCTCTCCTTCGGCATGAAGGACCACTTCATGCCGGTCGGGAAGCCGGCGCCGCCGCGGCCGCGCAGGCCCGACGCCTTCATCTCATTGATGATCCAGTCGCGGCCCTTGTCGATAATGGCCTTGGTGCCATCCCAACCGCCACGACGGCGCGCGCCTTCGAGACCGAAGTCGTCGAGGCCGTAGAGATTGCGGAAGATGCGGTCCTTGTCGTCGAGCATGGCTTCCTCGATCAGCGATTGGTTTGCTTGAAGGCGATCACCGCGGCGCCAAGGCCGAAGGCCATCGCCCAGATCAAGCTCGATTCAAACGTGGACTGCAGCACGAAACGCTGCAGGACAAACATGAACGCAGCCGCGGCTGCAGTGTGCAGCAGCATGTACAGCCACTTGTTCATGGCATCGTCCCCCGGCTTCAATGCAATGGCTTTCACGCGCGCGCGTTTCATTTCTTCGGCTCCTTCGGAGCGCCGCCCTTCGGCGGATTATCCTTGGTCGCATCCGCAGCCGGAGCCTTCGGCGCCGGACGCTCCTGCGCATTGGCGGACTCGGTCTGCTTCTTCGGCTCGGCATCGGCGAGCGCCGGCTCCTTGGTCAGAGCCTCCGACTTGGTGTAGTTCGGCGCGCCACCGTCCTTCATCACGCGCGCACCGCCTTCGGGGGCTGCGAACTGACGGCCGATCTGCGAACCCGGCTTCGGCGGCGTGCCCGCGGCAAAGCCGTCGATCAGCTTGTTCATGCTGTCGCGGTCGAGATCCTCATAGGTGTCGCTCCAGATCATCGCCATCGGGGCGTTGACGCAGGCGCCGAGGCACTCGACCTCTTCCCAGGAGAAATCACCGTCCGCCGACAGGTGGAACGGGTCGTGATGGATGCGGTGCTGGCAGACATCGATGAGGTCGCCGGCGCCGCGAAGCATGCAAGGCGTGGTGCCGCAGACCTGGATGTGGGCCTTCTTGCCGACCGGCTGCAGCTGGAACATCGTGTAGAAGGTCGCAACCTCCATCACGCGAATATACGGCATCTCCAGCATGTCGGCGACGTAGCGGATGGCCGCTTCCGACACCCAGCCGGCATGCTGCTCCTGCGCACGCCACAGGATCGAGATCACCGCGGAGGCCTGACGACCCGGCGGAAACTTCTCGATCTGCTTCTTCGCCCACGCCAGGTTCTCGGGCGTGAAGTCGAAGGATGCGGGCTGCTGTTCTTTCGGGGCCAGACGGCGGACAGACATGGTGGTTACTCTCAGTGAGCGCGGCGCGCCGCGCTCGCATTCAGATTATTGAAGCGATCGAGCCAGAACGCACTGGAGGTGCCGAACACATTGTAGCCAACGTGTGTGGACACCTTGATGCGATCGAGAATCGACAACTCGGTCACGGTTTCGAAACGGTTGGTGGCGGGATCATGCACGATCAGCGACAGCGGTGTTTGATCCAGGATGTAGCGCGAGACCGTGTGCGCGGGGTCATTGCCGTGCTCTTCGCACATGATGACCGAGTCGCCCTGCAGCAAACGCGTGCCGCCCTTGATGGCCTCGATCTCGACGCCTTCGACGTCGAGCTTGATGAGATATTTTCCCGACAGCGACAGCTTGCCGTCGTCGAGCAGATTGTCGAGCGCGATGACCGGCACTTCCTCGCCGGCGCTCTGGTCGCCCGCGATGCTGAAGGCCTCATGCTTGGTGCCCGACAGCCGCGCAGTGCCGCGCACCGAACCGATCGCGCATTTGATGACCTCGAAACGATCACCATTGATCTTGGCGTTGTTAGCGAGCTTCGGAAAATTCTCGCCCGATGGCTCGATGGCAATCGCCTTGTGCGAGCCGAACGGCGCGCTCGAGACCAGCACCGACCAGTAGCCATAGTTCGCGCCGCAATCGAGCAGCGTGTAATCGACATCGACGGAATTCTTGAACAGCAGCTCAAGCTCGTCTTCGTAGGAGAAGCCGCGGTCGAGCAGCTTGCTCCAGTAGCCGTCGCCGAACGGGAATGCGAACAGCGCATCCGCATTCAGCTTCACCACCAGATTGCGCGCCGGCAGCACAGTCGCGCGCATCAGATTGGCGCACATATTGTAGCCGCGATGCGAGAACGACGCCGACATTTTCGAGCCTGCCGCCAGCACGCACGCCATCGTGCGCTCCCAGAGGTTTACCCCCTGGAGCGCGCCCGATGCGCGGTCAAACTGGATGGGAGGCGTCAATGTCACCGATCGACCTCACCGAACACGATATCGATGGAGCCCAGGATTGCCGAGACGTCGGCCAGCTGGTGGCCGCGGCACAGGAAGTCCATCGCCTGCAGATGCGCAAAGCCCGGCGCGCGGATCTTGCACTTGTACGGCTTGTTGCTGCCGTCCGAGACCAGATACACGCCGAATTCGCCCTTCGGCGCTTCCACGGCGGCATAGACCTCGCCCTCGGGCACATGCACGCCTTCGGTATAGAGCTTGAAGTGATGGATCAGCGCTTCCATCGAGCGCTTCATCTCGGCGCGACGCGGCGGGAAGATCTTGCTGTCCTCGACGGCAACAGGCCCCTGCCCGTCGGCCGCGCGCATCTTGGCGATGCACTGCTTCATGATCTTGGTGGACTGGCGCATCTCTTCGACGCGGATGCAGTAGCGATCGTAGCAGTCGCCGTTCTTGCCGATCGGAATGTCGAATTCCATCTCGCCGTAGCACTCGTAAGGCTGCGCCTTGCGCAGGTCCCACGACGCGCCCGAACCGCGCACCATCACGCCGGAGAAGCCCCACTTCCAAGCGTCGTCCAGCTTCACGACGCCGATATCGACGTTGCGCTGCTTGAAGATGCGGTTGTTGGTGAGCAGCGTCTCGAGATCGTCGAGCACGCGCGGGAACGCATCACACCAGGTGTCGATGTCGTTGATGAGCGCGGGCGGCAGGTCCTGATGCACGCCGCCGACACGGAAGAATGCGGCATGCATGCGCGAGCCCGAGGCGCGCTCATAGAACACCATCAGCTTTTCGCGCTCTTCAAACCCCCACAGCGGCGGGGTGAGCGCGCCGACGTCCATCGCCTGCGTGGTGACGTTGAGCAGATGCGACAGGATGCGGCCGATTTCCGAATACAGCACGCGGATCAGCTGGCCGCGGCGCGGCACGGTGATGCCGAGCAATTTCTCAGCGGCGAGACAGAAGGCATGCTCCTGATTCATCGGCGCGACGTAATCGAGGCGATCGAAATACGGGATCGCCTGCATATAGGTCTTCTGCTCGATCAGCTTCTCGGTGCCGCGGTGAAGCAGACCGATATGCGGATCGACGCGCTCGACGACTTCGCCGTCGAGCTCAAGAACCAGACGCAACACGCCGTGCGCTGCCGGATGCTGCGGGCCGAAGTTGATCGTGAAATTACGGACGCCGGGTTGATCGTTCATCACTTAACCCCTGCCTTCTCGTCGCCGGGCAGCGTCGGATAATCGGCGCCTTCCCATGGCGACAGGAAGTCGAACTTGCGGAATTCCTGATTGAGCCGGACCGGCTCATAGATCACGCGCTTCTCCTGGTCGTCGTAGCGAACCTCGACGAAACCGGTGAGCGGGAAATCCTTGCGCAGCGGATGGCCGTCGAAGCCATAGTCCGTCAGCAAACGACGCATGTCGGGATGGCCGACAAAGATCACGCCGTAGAGGTCGTAAGCCTCGCGCTCGAACCAGTCAGCGCCCGGGAAGACGTCGATGATCGACGGCACCTGGGTCGTCTCCGAGGCCAGCGCCTTGACGCGCAGACGCACATTCAGGAACGGCGACATCAGGTGATAGACGACGTCGAAACGCTTCTCGCGGCCGGGATAATCCACGGCGGTCGCATCGGTGAAGTTGACGAAACGGCAGCGCGGATCGTCACGCAGGAACTGCATGATCTCGACGATCTTCGACACGTCCACATTCAGCGTCAGTTGGTCGAAGGCGACCGAGGTGCTGACGACGGCACCGGGCAATGCGCCCTTGATGATATCGCCCAGACCGGAAAGATCAGTCACTTGTGGGTCTCCAGATCGCTCAAGCGCTTTTCTAATACGCTCAGCCGCTCTTCAAATTCGCCGGTTACTATCGCGCAGCAGAGGAATGACCATGTTCGAAGAACTTGCCATTCCACTGTCTCATTTCGTTTAGCGTTCGATCGTGCCGATGCGCCGGATCTTCTTCTGCAGCAGCAGCACGCCGTAGAGCAGCGCTTCTGCCGTGGGCGGGCAGCCCGGCACATAGATGTCGATCGGGACGATGCGGTCGCAGCCGCGCACCACTGAATAGGAATAGTGGTAATAGCCGCCGCCATTGGCGCATGATCCCATCGAGATCACATAGCGAGGCTCCGGCATCTGGTCATAGACCTTGCGCAGCGCCGGCGCCATCTTGTTGGTCAGCGTGCCGGCAACGATCATCACGTCGGACTGGCGCGGCGACGCACGCGGCGCGAAGCCGAAGCGCTCCACGTCGTAACGCGGCATCGACACCTGCATCATCTCGACCGCGCAGCAGGCGAGACCGAAGGTCATCCACATCAGCGAGCCGGTGCGTGCCCAGGTGATCAGGTCGTCAGCGGCCGCGACAAAGAAGCCCTTGTCCGACAGCTCGGCATTGACTTCGAGGAAATACGGATCGTTCGCGCCGACCGGCTTGCCGGTGGACGGATCGAGGATGCCACGCGGCGCCTGCGCGATGGCAGGAGCGGGAGCAGTTGCGGGGCTCAATCCCATTCGAGCGCGCCTTTCTTCCATTCGTAGGCGAAGCCGACAGTCAACACGCCGAGAAACACGATCATCGACCAGAAACCGGCGACACCGACCTTGCCGAAGGCCACCGCCCACGGAAACAGGAAGGCGACTTCGAGGTCGAAAATGATGAAGAGAATCGCCACCAGATAGAAGCGCACATCGAACTTCATGCGGGCATCGTCAAAAGCGTTGAATCCGCATTCATAGGCGGACAGCTTTTCCGGATCCGGGTTCTGATAAGCGACAAGGAATGGCGCGATCAGCAGCGACAAACCGATGACGGATGCGATGCCGATGAAAACCACGAGAGGAAGATAATTCTGCAAGATGCCGTTCATCGGCGATGCCTATCCCCGCGGCAGATGGTTTGCCGCAGATTCGAACATTGGAATGGTTCTGAGCCTTAGCGCAGCGCAACAAGCCATGCAACACCGGGGATGTTGACAGTTTTCCGCCCCTGCCATGCGCAATCGGCCCTGATGCAAGGCGATCCCTTCCCCCGCCAATGACACCGCTTCTGCTCTCGCATGCAAACCTTGCGACAGGGTTTCCCGCAGGTTGAAATTGCCACGCAACGTGACCGCAAACGCATCGCACCGGGCACATCATCCCGGCTCGCCCTGCTCGGCGATCAACTTGGGGCTGCAGTTAGGGGTGCGGCGGCTGCCCGATTAAATCTACGCGCTCAGCGCGCTTTGCAATGTTGCTGCAATGCACCGTCGAAAAAAATCATTCTCCCGGCGAACCAAACCTCAGGACATTCGTATCCTGAGAGCCAGCGCTGTGCTGGCATTTGACTGACAAGAGGTTCCCATGACGAAATTCTTGATCACGGCAGCAGCGCTTTCGATTCTCGCCGTCGCCCCGGCATCGGCCAAGCCGATGATGATGGGCTGCAGCGGCGACGGCATGATGAAGGTGAATAACATGTCCACCGCCATGGCGGACGGCCAGCAGAAGATGATGATGGACCGCGAGATCGGCATGGCCAATGAATCCATGTCGAAAGGCGATGTGCGCGGCTGCAACAAGCACCTCGCAAACGCGCAGAAGATGGGCATGATGAAGCCCAAAGCCGATAGCGGCATGATGGGCGGCGGCATGATGATGCCGATGATGCCCATGGCAGGCGGCGACTCGAAGAAGATGTAAGAACTATCTGGACGGCTGCACCGGCTTATCTGGTGCAGCCGCCTCACCTGTCGACGATCGCATCAGACCATCAAGCTCCGCGCGCTTGCGGGCCAGCAGCAATTGCGCCGCGGCATTGTCGAGCCCCGCTCTGCGCAACTGCCCGATGGCAGCCCCCAGTTCAGAAATGTCCGCCCGCAAAGCGACGATCCGCAACGGGACGGTATCCTGCGCGCTCACCCGAACATGCTCCGCTCGGCGATCAGTTCGAGCATCTCGCGCTGGGTCCGCCGCAGCCGTTCGCAGGCATCCGTGCAATCGAGCCCGGCATTGGTCAGGTGTCGGATATCCGACTGCATTCCCCGCATCCGGGTGCGCAAACGGGCGATTCGAAAATTCAGCTTGGCGAGGTCACTCATATCCGATATAGAACAAAACAAGAACTAAATCGCAAGACCTTCTTAAGCCGAATCTGACCGGAGGCTTCCGTGACCCAAGCTTTGATGACAGCCCCCATCGCCGCACCGGCGATGGCCCCCTTCGATGCCGAAGCACTGCTCGACCGCCTGTCGGGCCCGATGACGCGCAGCCAGGCGCTGACGCTGAAGTCGCTGGCGATCGAAGCCTATCAGCCCGGGCAGTTCGAGAAAGACCTGACCCGCGCCGAAGCCGCCCGGCGCATCCAGATGCTGCGCGATGAAATCGCACTGGCGGATTCGTTCTGAGAAGCGCAGCGAGATGTGAGCGGGGGGAATACAGACGCGCGCGACCGCTGCAGCATTGAGCTTTATTCAGTCAGATCGCGGATGTTTGTGAGGGTGTTCGCTTGGGACGCCATTCCGATTGGAATGGCGCGAGAGACGGGACTCGAACCCGCGACCTCTGCCGTGACAGGGCAGCGCTCTAACCAACTGAGCTACTCCCGCGTGGACGTGGACTGTGTCCCGCAGTGAGGGTGGGAATAAAGGGACGTCATGACGAAGTCAAGCAGCTTGGTACTGCCTTTTTGAAACCTGTCCCCACCCGCTTGCGGTTCGGCCATTTCAAGGCGGGGAATGCAAATAACCCCCTATTTTACTGGCAAATCGGCATAGTCGGCGTCGCGTAGAATCGTCTAAGCCCTGCAGCGTCCCAGGTTTTGTGACGGTTAATAACGGAAAGGCCAGTTCTCATGGCAGATACCCCAGATACCCCCGCGAAGGCGCCCGCGCCCCCGACGATCACCCTCAAGCATCTGGCGGCCGCATTGGCCGAGACTCACGAGCTGTCGAAGAAGAAGGCCGAAGAGATTCTCAACGACATGGTCGGCAAGATGACCGAGCACCTGAAGAACGGCGACCGCATCCGCATCGTCGGCCTCGGCATCCTGCAGGTCCGCACCCGCGCCGCCCGCACCGGCCGCAACCCGGCCACCGGCGAAGAGATCCAGATCAAGGCCAGCAAGAAGGTCGCCTTCCGTCCCGCCAAGGAGCTGAAGGACGCGGTCTGAGATTGCGCCTGACAAAATCGTGCTTCGGGCCACGGCCCGGAGCGCCGCTCCAAAGACTATCGGGTGCCCATCTCTGGCGAGTGATCCATGACAGTGACGTCGGCCATTTCCTTCACCCACGACGTCCTCGCGCGCTTTCTGCGCTATGTGGTGATCGACACCCAGTCCGATCCGGAATCGCCCACCTGCCCCTCCACGGCCAAGCAGAAGGATCTCGGCGCGGTGCTTGCGCGCGAGTTGCAGGAGCTCGGGCTTTCCGATGCGCATCTCGATGAGCACGGCTATGTCTATGCGACCATCCCGGCTACATCGGACAAGCCCGTCCCTGTCATCTGTTTCTGCTCGCACATGGACACGTCGCCGGACTGCAGCGGCGCCAATGTGAAGCCGCAGATCGTGCGCAACTATCAGGGTGGCGACATCGTGTTGCCCGCTGACAAGACGCAAATCATCCGCGTCAAGGACAACCCGGCGCTCAAAGACCAGATCGGAAATGACATCGTCACCACCGACGGCACCACGCTGCTCGGCGCCGACAACAAGGCTGGCCTTGCCGAGATCATGGATGCCGCACGCTTCCTGATCGCCAATCCCCAAATCAAGCACGGCACCATCAAGATCCTGTTCACGCCGGACGAGGAGATCGGCCGCGGCGTCGACAAGGTCGATCTCAAAAAGCTCGGCGCCGATTTCGCCTATACGATGGATGGCGAAACCGCCGGCCATATCGAGGACGAGACGTTCTCGGCCGATGCCGCGGTGATCAGCATCACCGGCGTCGCCGCGCATCCCGGCTTCGCCAAAGGCAAGATGGAACACGCCATCAAGATCGCCGCTGCGATCGTCGAGCGGCTGCCGAAGGACACCTGCTCGCCGGAGACCACCGACGGCAAGCAAGGTTTTCTGCATCCGACCGGCATCACAGGCGCGCTCGAGCAGGCGACGCTGAGCCTGATCGTCCGCGACTTCACCGAGGACGGACTCAAGCAGAAGGAAGCGCTGCTGCGATCCATCGTCGATGACGTGCTGGCCGCCTATCCGCATTCCTCCGCATCGATCGCCATCACCCAGCAATATCGCAACATGAAGCAGGTGATCGACCAGCACCCGCATGGCGTCGATTACGCCATCGAGGCGATACGCCGCACCGGCCTGACCCCGGTCCGCGGCAGCATCCGCGGCGGCACCGATGGCTCGCGGCTGTCCTTCATGGGCCTGCCCTGCCCCAACATCTTTGCCGGCGAACACGCCTTTCACGGCCGCACCGAATGGGTGAGCGTGCAGGATATGGAGAAAGCCGCCGAGACTATCGTTCACCTGGCGATGATCTGGGACGAGCGCGCCTGATGTACCGCCACAAGGTATCTTAGAACCTCACGATGGGGTCGCGGGGTACGACCGCTCACACCCCCGACAAATTCGCAGACCATGCCTGCATTCGACTTCTCGCCGATTGCGTCTGACTCCGGTCCCGCTATCCTGTCGGCAACGCATAGCGATGTGCGTCGCGTAAAAACATCCGACAAAATTGCCGTCCAGAAAATTCATACTGATCGGATTTGGGGGCCCCCATGGCATCGTTCAGGGGCAGATATTTCCAGGATGCACTGTCGGCGATCGAGCGGATCGGCGCTGCTCAGTCCGCCGCCGTGATCGGTGACGTCATCATCCGGATGGCGTCGTCGTTCGGCTACCATCACATCTGCTTCGTCGCCTCCGGCAGCAGCTCTCAGCCCTTCCACGACCGCGTGCTGTGGGAAGCCTGGCCAAAACAGTGGGCCGAGCAATATCGCCGATCGAACTTCTATGCCTGCGACCCCGTTGCCCCGGAGATTCGCCGGCGGGTCGAAATGTTCGCCTGGTCCGATGTCCCGCTCGATAAAATGAGCCCGGCGTCGCGCCAGGTGATGGAGATCGCCGCCGAGGACTATGACCTTAAATTCGGACTGTGTGCGCCCGTCCATGGCCTGAACGGCTATCAGGCCGGCCTGTCGCTTGCGGGGCACGAGGTCGAACGCACGCCCGAAGCCAATGCCGCCATCGAACTCGTCGCCATGTATGCCTCGAACCGCTTCGCCGTGCTGCGCGCGCGCGACCCGTCGAAGAGTACGAAACCGGACTCAAAAGCGACTGCCTCCGTGCTCACCACGCGCGAGCGCGAGGTGATGAACTGGGTCGCGGCCGGCAAGACCGCATGGGACACCAGCGTCATCCTCAGCATTTCCGAAGACACCGTGAACAAGACGGTGACTGCGGCGATGCACAAGCTCAACGCGCATACCCGCGCCCAGGCTGTCGCCGAAGCGATCAAGCGGGGATTGATCGCCTATTGATTTGTCAATCCCCAGTCCACGGAATTTCGCACCCTGGCCGCTCGTGAAATCTTGTCGCGCAACTCAGCGCGGAGCAGGTTTCATGATCGAGATCGTCACCACCGACAATGCGAAACAGCATCAGCAGCTGCTCGACAGGCAATTCCGGCTCCGTCACGACGTGTTCGTCAAGGAGCGTGGCTGGACGGATTTCGATATCGACGGCACCCATGAGCGCGACCAGTACGACAACGAACACGCCGTCTACATGATCGCGTCGGATGAGACCGGAACGGTCGCCGGCGGTTTCCGCCTTCACCCCACCGTGCTGCCGCATATGCTGAGCGAGCACTTCCCGCATCTGGTCGAGGGCGCCATCATCGAACGCCGCGACGTGTTGGAGCTGACGCGCTTCGGCATGCGCAAATGCGAACGCCGCAGCCGGCATTATTTCGAGCTGCTCACCGCCATCCAGGAATATGGCATGATGGAAGGGCTGTCCGGCTTCACCTCGGTGATCAACCCGCTGCGCATCCCGATCCTGCAGGGTTTCGGTTTCGAGATCGAACCGCTGGGCCTGCCGACCATGATGAATGGCGAAGCCACCATCGCCGTGCTGTTCCATGTCAGCGAGCAATACCACGCACGGGTGCGTGCCAAGGTCGCGATCCATGAGGCCGTGCTCGGCGCGTCCCATCTGTCCCGCCAGATTGCTTGATCACATGAGCGAGTGTCATTTGAAAGTGATCCAAGGCGGCAAGGACGCGGACGACCTGGTCGTCACCATGCTGCATGCGCTGAAACTGGCGCATGCCTGCCGATCGGACACGACCTACAACCTGCTGCGCATGGCGCTGCTTGAACGAAGGCATCGAGATCGCGAAAGGGATGGATCGGTGAGCGCTTGGGGAGTGGTAGGCGGCGACGGATTCGAACCGCCGACCCTCTCGGTGTAAACGAGATGCTCTAACCAGCTGAGCTAGCCGCCCAAGGCAAATGCCATTGGTCGCCTGTTTAACGCCAGCGCCGTGAGAGGGCAAGCCGGGACCGCGCGTTCATCGCTGCAATCCGATCGTGGCCGGCGCTTGCTGATCCTGCCTGGGCGTTTCCGGGCGCGACTGGTCCGTCGTCTTCGCGCCGAGAAAATTCGCGCGATCCCGATTCTGAAATCCCGTGTCCCTGCCCTCGAATTCGCGCTCGGCCCGATAGCCGCGCTCGCGCTCGGCGCCGAAGCGCTTGTCCAGCCGCTCGCACAGCGCTGCGTCAGTGGCGGCAATCGACATCAAGGCTGTGAGGATCAGTGATTTCATCATTGTCATCTCGTCATCACAAAACTTAGCACCGCAGGTTGCGGATCGACAGCCACGGCCCGATCAACCTCCCGTCATCGTGATGCCCAAAACAAAAGCGGCGCCCCTGAGGGCGCCGCTGATGTGGTTGGTCGGGAGTGACCTTTAGTGCGCGGTCAGGCCACCGGCGGCTTCGTCGCCATCGGCTTTCACCGGAACCTTCGTGTCCTCTTCCCAGTCGATCGCCACGGGCTGGCGAACCAGCGCGTTCTTGATCACTTCGTCCATCCGGGCAACCGGGATGATGTTCAGACCGCCCTTGATCGAGTCCGGGATCTCGGTGAGATCCTTGGCATTGTCCTCGGGGATCAGCACCGTCTTGATGCCGCCACGGGCCGCAGCCAACAGCTTCTCCTTCAATCCGCCGATCGGCAGCACGCGGCCGCGCAGCGTGATCTCGCCGGTCATGGCGACATCATGCTTGATCGGGATGCCCGTGAGGACAGACACGATCGTGGTGGCCATCGCAACACCTGCGGACGGACCGTCCTTCGGGGTCGCCCCCTCGGGCACGTGGACGTGGATGTCGCGTCGCTCGAACAGCGGTGGCTCGATCCCGAAGGTGATCGCGCGCGAGCGGACGTAAGACGCCGCCGCCGAGATCGATTCCTTCATCACGTCACGCAGATTGCCGGTGACGGTCATGCGGCCCTTGCCGGGCATCATGACGCCTTCGATGGTGAGGAGCTCACCACCGACATCCGTCCATGCGAGACCCGTGACCACGCCGACCTGGTCGTCGCTCTCGATTTCGCCGTAGCGATACTTCGCCACGCCCGAGAACTCTTCCAGTGTCTTCGCGGTGACCTTCACCACCTTCTTCTTCGAGAGCATCAGCTCCTTCACGGCCTTGCGGGCCAGCGTGGAGATTTCGCGCTCGAGATTACGCACGCCCGCTTCGCGGGTGTAGCGGCGGATCAGCAGCAACAGCGCGTCGTCGTCGATCGACCATTCCTTGGTGTCCAGACCGTGCTTCGACAGCGCAGCCGGGATCAAGTGCTTGCGGGCGATCTCGACCTTCTCCGTCTCGGTGTAACCGGCGATCCGGATCAGCTCCATGCGGTCCATCAGCGGCCCCGGGATGTTCAGGGTGTTCGCCGTGGTGATGAACATCACGTTGGACAGATCGTAGTCCACTTCGAGATAGTGGTCGGCGAAGGTGCCGTTCTGTTCGGGGTCGAGGACCTCGAGCAAAGCCGACGACGGATCGCCGCGGAAATCGGCGCCCATCTTGTCGATCTCGTCCAGCAGGAACAGCGGGTTCGAGGTCTTGGCCTTGCGCATCGACTGGATGATCTTGCCGGGCATCGAACCGATATAGGTCCGGCGATGACCGCGGATCTCCGCCTCGTCGCGCACGCCGCCGAGCGACACGCGCACGAACTCACGTCCGGTCGCCTTCGCGATCGACTTGCCGAGCGAGGTCTTGCCGACGCCGGGAGGACCGACGAGGCACAGGATCGGGCCCGTCAGCTTGTTGGCGCGCGACTGCACGGCGAGATACTCGACGATGCGGTCCTTGACCTTCTCAAGCCCGTAGTGCTCTTCGTCCAGCATCGCTTGCGCGGCGCTGAGGTCCTTCTTGACCTTCGACTTCTTGCCCCACGGAATCGACAGCAGCCAGTCGAGATAGTTGCGCACGACGGTCGCTTCCGCGGACATCGGCGACATCTGGCGCAGCTTCTTCAGCTCGTGCTGCGCCTTCTCGCGGGCTTCCTTCGACAGTTTTGTCTTGGCGATCTTCTCTTCGATGTCGGCCAGCTCGTCGCGACCTTCGTCGTCGCCGAGTTCCTTCTGGATCGCCTTCATCTGCTCGTTGAGATAGTATTCGCGCTGGGTCTTCTCCATCTGGCGCTTGACGCGCGAGCGGATGCGCTTCTCGACCTGCAGCACCGAGATCTCGCTCTCCATCAGGCCCAGCACCTTTTCCAGGCGCCCGGTGACGGACAGCGTTTCCAGGATGCCCTGGCGATCCGCGATCTTGACGGCGAGATGCGACGCGACGGTGTCGGCGAGCTTGGCGAAATCGGTGATCGCCTGCACGACGCCGACCACTTCGGCCGAGATCTTCTTGTTGAGCTTCACATAGCTCTCGAAGTCGGACACGACCGAACGCGACAAGGCTTCAGCCTCGACGCTCTTGCCATCAGTGTCCGCGAGCGCGACGGCGGTCGCCTCGTAATATTCAGCACGATCGGAATACTTCTCGACCTTGGCGCGCTCGAGGCCTTCCACCAGCACCTTCACGGTGCCGTCGGGAAGCTTCAGCAGCTGCAACACGCTGGCAAGCGTGCCGGTCTCGTAAATGGCGTCCGGCGCTGGATCATCATCCGACGCATTCTTCTGCGTCGCGAGCATGATCAATGCGTCGTTCTTCATCACCTCTTCGAGCGCGCGAATGGATTTTTCGCGGCCGACAAAGAGCGGCACGATCATGTGCGGGAAAACGACGATGTCGCGCAGCGGTAGCACTGGATAGGAGTGCGTCTCGCCGTGAACAATGGTTGGCCGGGGCTTGGAGGTCGTCATGGCCTGTTCCTTTTGCTTTGCCCCCCTGCACGCGGTCCGCTGATTGCGCAACCACCACAAGGTGCGATTTCCGTCTTCGCTCGGCCATGAGAACTTTGTGGGTTCGCGGCTCTACTTGTCCGGAGTTATGGCGAATCTTGAGGGAGATTTTGTGTTCGCCGCCTGCATTAGGTGGCTATGGGCCGGGGGGGTGTCAAGTCGCCGAAACACCTATGAACAAAGGCGGTTTATGGAAGATGGCCCGGCTGGACGGATTCCGGCAAGAAACGAAAACGGCTGCCGGATACCCGGCAGCCGTGTCTCGAACTGATGTTTCGCGCAGACCGGTCAGGCGCTGGCGCTGGTCTCTGCCGCACGATCCGAGCGGTCGGCATAGATGTAGAGCGGGCGTGCCGTCCCATCCACGACTTCCTTGGAGATGACGACTTCCTCGACACCTTCCAGGCCCGGCAGATCGAACATGGTCTCGAGCAGGATGCTTTCCAGGATCGACCGCAGACCGCGGGCGCCCGTCTTGCGCTCGATGGCCTTGCGGGCCACCGCACCCAGCGCCTCGTCGGCGAAGGTGAGCTCGATATTCTCCATCTCGAACAGGCGCTGATACTGCTTCACCAGCGCGTTCTTCGGCTCGGTCAGGATCTTCTTCAGCGAGGTCTCGTCGAGGTCTTCCAGCGTCGCGACGACGGGCAGACGACCGACGAATTCCGGGATCAGGCCGTACTTGAGCAGATCCTCGGGCTCGACATGACGGAAGATTTCACCGGTACGGCGATCTTCCGGTGCCAGCACCTGCGCGGCGAAACCGATCGAGGTGGTGCGGCCGCGGCCCGAAATGATCTTTTCGAGGCCGGCGAAAGCGCCACCGCAGATGAACAGGATGTTCGTCGTATCGACCTGCAGGAACTCCTGCTGCGGATGCTTGCGGCCGCCCTGCGGAGGCACGGAGGCAACGGTGCCTTCCATGATCTTCAGCAGTGCCTGCTGCACGCCCTCGCCCGACACGTCGCGGGTGATCGACGGATTGTCCGACTTGCGCGAGATCTTGTCGATTTCGTCGATATAGACGATGCCGCGCTGCGCCCGCTCGACATTGTAGTCGGCCGACTGCAGCAGCTTCAGGATGATGTTCTCGACGTCTTCACCAACGTAACCAGCCTCGGTCAGCGTCGTCGCGTCGGCCATCGTGAACGGCACGTCTAGAATACGAGCGAGCGTCTGCGCGAGCAGCGTCTTGCCCGAACCGGTGGGGCCGATCAGCAGGATGTTCGACTTCGCGAGTTCGACATCGTTGTGCTTGGTCTGGTGGTTGAGGCGCTTGTAGTGGTTATGCACCGCGACCGAGAGAACCTTCTTCGCATGGAACTGACCGATGACATAGTCATCGAGCACCTTGCAGATTTCCTTCGGCGTCGGGATGCCGTCGCGCGATTTGACCAGCGAAGACTTGTTCTCTTCGCGGATGATATCCATGCACAGTTCGACGCATTCGTCGCAGATGAATACGGTGGGACCCGCGATCAGTTTGCGAACTTCGTGCTGGCTCTTGCCGCAGAACGAACAATACAGCGTATTCTTGGAGTCGCTGGTACCGACCTTACTCATTCCTATCTCCGTCCGCCGTTCGATCTTCGTTCGCAGGGTGCTGCTCAGACCGGGACACATCCCGTAGATAGAGCAATTGCCGTACCAAAAAAGACCTTTGTTCCAAATGCCGCGCGAATCCGCGGCCAAATCGAATCTCCGCGATACTAACCGATCCGCACTAGCGAACCATGCTGGCAGCCGATGATCAAGAATTCGCTAATCGGCGCGTCGTCACCATTTATGACGATTACGCGATTTGCGCAGCTTCCGCGAGTGTCCCCGACAATTCGGAGCGCATTGCGCGAATGATCTGCTCGTATTGTGGACGAAAGCGGAACTTCCGTGTCCAACTCCGGCATAAAATACCGGTACGAAATATTCGATAAATCGACTTTGATCTTGGTTTGTATCCAAAGATGTCGGACCGCGCATACGCGATCCCTCGCAATGTTGCCAAACTGTTCCCGGCGGGCGCCAGAAACAGCCTTTTATCGTCAGGCCGGCTTCACAGCGCCCGGCTCTTCAGCACGCTTGTCGATCACCTTGTCGATGAGGCCGAAGTCCTTGGCCTGATCGGCGGTCATGAAGTTATCGCGCTCGAGCGCGTTGTGGATTTCGTCATAGGGACGACCGGTGTGCTTCACATAGATCTCGTTGAGGCGACGCTTGAGGCTCTCGACTTCCTTGGCGTGGATCAGGATGTCGGTGGCCTGGCCCTGGAAACCGCCCGAGGGCTGGTGAACCATGACGCGAGCGTTCGGCAGAGCAAAGCGCATGTCCTTCGCGCCGGCCGTGAGCAGCAGCGAGCCCATCGACGCAGCCTGGCCGGTGCACAGCGTGGAAACCGGCGGACGGATGAACTGCATCGTGTCGTAGATGGACAGACCCGACGTCACCACGCCACCGGGCGAGTTGATGTACATCGAGATTTCCTTCTTCGGATTTTCCGCTTCCAGGAACAGCAGCTGGGCGACGATGAGCGTCGCCATGCCGTCTTCCACCGGACCGGTCACGAAGATGATGCGCTCCTTCAGGAGGCGCGAGAAGATGTCGTAGGCACGCTCGCCGCGATTGGTCTGCTCGACCACCATCGGAACGAGGTTCATGTAGGTTTCGATCGGATCGCGCATAGAGCACCCAAAGGGTTGGAGGAGACAGGCCGCGGGATGCGCGAATGTCCCGTGATGCAAAGGGATAGTCGTCGGTAGGCGTGAGCCCACAGATATGAGCCAATCGGGCGACAACAAGACCATGGGTCCGATCGTCACCCTGCCCCTCAGTTCAAGCCGATTCTGGCGCGCATCGCAAAGCGATGCAGCACAGGCCGGAACTGATTCGGGCGGTATCCTTAATGACAAAACGCCGTGCCCCGCCCCTGCCCTCATCCTGAGGAGTCGCAAAGCGGCGTCTCGAAGGATGGCGGCAGGCTCGGAGCCCGGCCAGCTCATGGTTCGCGACGGCGCTTCGCGCCTCCTCACCATGAGGGGCAGAGAAAATCTCGCCATCCGGACGACAAAACGCCGGCTGGAGGACCAGCCGGCATTCTGATTAGAACGTTCTAAACCGTTGCCCCGCTCCACCCTCATCCTGAGGAGCTGCGCAAAGCGCAGCGTCTCGAAGGATGGCAACGAAGCTCGGAGCCCGGCCAGCTCATGGTTCGAGACGGCACTGCGCGCCTCCACACCATGAGGGGCAGAGAAAATCTCGCCATCCGGACGACAAAACGCCGGCTGGAGGACCAGCCGGCGTTTTGATTAGAACGTTCTAAACCGCTGCCCCGCTCCACCCTCATCCTGAGGAGCTGCGCAAAGCGCGGCGTCTCGAAGGATGGCGGCAGGCTCGGAGCCCGGCCAAGTCATGGTTCGAGACGCGCGCAAGGGCGCGCTCCTCACCATGAGGGACGGAGAAGGCTTTACGCCGCCTTCTCGTCTTCGTCCTTGTACAGGTCTTCCTTGGACACCTTCTTCTCGGTGACCTTGGCGAGTTCGAGGATGAAATCCACGACCTTGTCCTCATAGATCGGCGCGCGCAGCTGGGCGAGTGCCTGCGGGTTGCTGCGATAGAAGTCCCAGACTTCCTTCTCGCGGCCCGGCATCGAGCGGGCGCGCTCGATCACGGCGCGGCTGATCTCGTCGTCGGTGACGGAGATCTTGTTCTTCTCGCCGATCTCCGAGAGCACGAGACCGAGACGGACGCGGCGGTCGGCGATCTTGCGATACTCGTCCTGCGCGGCTTCCTCGGTGGTGTCCTCGTCGGCAAAGGTCTTGCCCGAGGACGCCATCTCCTGCTGGATCGAATTCCACATCAGCTTGAACTCTTCATCGACCAGCGACGGAGGAGCATCGAACTTGTGGGTCTCGTCGAGACGGTCGAGCAGATGACGCTTCACGCGCTGGCGGGTGGCACCGGCGAATTCGGCGACCAGACGCTCGCGCGCGGCTTCCTTCAGCTTGTCGAGCGACTCCAGGCCGAGCGACTTGGCGAACTCGTCGTCGATGGCGGTATCGACCGGCGATTCGATCTTGCTTGCGGTGGTCTCGAATTCCGCGGCCTTGCCGGCCAGCGTATCGCTGGCATAGTTGGTCGGGAACGTGACCTTGAGAGTGCGGGTCTCGCCGGCGCCGATGCCGATCAGCTGCTCTTCGAAGCCCGGGATGAAGGTGTTGGAGCCGATCTGGACCGGAATGTCCTCGCCGGTGCCGCCTTCGAACGCAACGCCGTCGATGGTGCCCTTGAAGCCGACGACCACGCGGTCGCCCGACTCGGCCTTCGCGCCTTCGGCCTTTTCGGTGAACGCACGGTTGGCATCGGCCACGCGCTTGATCGATTCCTCGACATCGGCATCGCTGACATCGGCAACCGGCTTCTCGACTTCGAAGCTCTTGAAGTCGGCCAGTTCGATCGCCGGCACCACTTCGACGGCGACGGTGTATTTGAGGTCGGCCTTGCCGGCGAGGATGTCTTCGACTTCCTTCTCTTCGGTCGGCATGGTGATCTTCGGCTCGGTGGCGAGCTTGAGGCTGCGCTCGGTGAAGATCTGGGTGTTGGTTTCGCGGATCAATTCATCCACGGTCTCGGCGGCGACCGAGCGGCCATAGAGGCGCTTCAGATGACCGGCCGGAACCTTGCCCGGACGGAAACCGTTGAGCTTGACCTTGCCCTTCAGGTCTTCGAGGCGCGCATCGACCTTGGCTTCGATGTCGGCAGCCGGAACGCTGATCTGGAATTCGCGCTTCAATCCGTCGGAGACGGTCTCATTCACCTGCATGGCGTCAATCTTCTTCCCGCTTCGTCCGGCCAATGGCCGCACAGTGTCAAATTGGTCCGACGCGCGACCGCAAGGCCAGCGCCAGTGGTTAGGCTGATCCACATTCGCGGAGGCAAAACCCTCGCGGACACGAATCCGGAAATCATCATGGTCAAACGCCGTATGCGCTTGTTGGTGCGGGCAGAGGGACTCGAACCCCCACAACTTTCGTCACTGGAACCTAAATCCAGCGCGTCTACCAATTCCGCCATGCCCGCAGAAAACATCATGTCCGGCCGCGATGTCGCGAGCGGCGGGCTTATAACACGCAGACGACAATTCGCAGCAAAAAAATGGGCCGACGGGAGGCCACTTGCCGCAGCCGTCGCAACTGGACATTCGCGCCCGAAAATGGTCGGAATTTCCGTATGACGAACAGCCCTCTCGCCCTCACCCGTCGTTCCCTGCTGGCTGGCGCCGGCGGTGCTTTGATCGCTCCGCTGCTGCCGAGTACCACTTTCGCACAGGCTGTCACCGCCTTGGAATTGCAGGCGAAACCCGGTCCGCTGATCGTGCGCCCCGGCACCAATTCCGAAGCCGGAACCCTGCACAGCGCCCAGAAGGGCCCGCTCCGCTTCAACCGCGGCGACGAGATCGACGTTCAGATCATCAATCAGCTTCCCGGTCCCATCGTGCTGAACTGCCGCGGCATCAATGCCGTCTCCGGCATCGCGCCGCTGCTCGACCGCAAGCCGGTCGCCACCGGGGCCAAGGATTCGTTCAAGCTGGTGATGCGCAGCGCCGGCACGTCCTATGTGGACATGCGCCTGCTCGGCGATGGCCAGTCGCTGCCATCCCAAATCCGCAGCATGGTTGTGCAGGAGACCGATCCGGTCGAGGTGGACCGCGATGAAGTGCTGCTGGTCGAGGACTTTCGCATTACGGCGGACGGCAAATTGCTCGCGCCCGGCGTCGATCCAAAAGACGCCGCAGCCATGTTCCTGGCCAACCGCAAGACGCTGCACGACATCCCCGTGAAGACCAATGAGCGGCTCAGGCTCCGTCTCATCAATGGCTGCCAACGATCTGTGATCGCTCTGAAATTCGAGGATCAGGACGTTCGCGTGATGGCCATCGACGGCCAGCCCGCCGAGCCGTTCCCGGCGCGTAACAATCAGGTGGTGCTGGCGCCCGGCACCCGCATCGACGTCTATCTCGACATCGCCAAAACCGCCGGAACGGTCACCCCGATCCTGCTCCACGACGGCAAGGACATCCGTCGCATCGGCCAGCTCGTGACGCTGAAAGACCCGCCGCTCCGTGCCGCACCGCTACAATCCGCCACGCCGCTGCCGTCCAACGGCCTGCCGATCCAGATCGACCTCAAGAGCGCCCTGCGCTCGGACCTCAATCTCGGTGCGCCCGACACCGGCTGGATCAAGCCGCTCGACCTCGGCGCATCCACAGCGCCTGCCTTCAAGGTGAAGTCCGGCAAGCCGGTCGTCCTGACGCTGACCAACAAGGCCAGCACCCCCGCCGTCCTGCAGATGCACGGCCATCACTTCCGACTGCTCGACAAACTGGATGATGGCTGGAAGCCCTTCTGGCTCGACACGCTGGCCCTGGATCCCGGCCAGACCCAGCGCATCGCCTTCCTGGCCCATAATCCCGGCCGTTGGCTGCTCGAAGCTTTCACCACCGACTGGGCCGCCCCGCGGCTGGTGCGCTGGTACGAAGTCGGCTGAGACCCCGTAAACTGTAGGGTGGGCAAAGCGGAGCGTGCCACCTTCACCAGCCGTACAAGCGAGGGTGGGCGCGTCGCTCCGCTCCTTTGCCCACCCGACAATTTCAATACGGAATGCCCAGCCGGTCATAGAGCCGACGGAACACGGCCGGCATCACCTCGGTCAGATCCTCCGCAATCAGTCCCGGCCCGGCCTCGGAGCCGGCCTCGCCATGCATCCAGACACCTATGCAGGCGGCTTCATAGGCCGGCACGCCCTGCGCCAGAAACGCACCGATCAGGCCCGCCAGCACATCGCCAGACCCGGCCGTCGCCAGCCAGGGCGGCGCGTTGGAGGCGATGGCTGCGCGGCCGTCCGGAGAAGCCACGACCGTGTCTGGACCTTTCAGCAAGACCACGGCGCCTGAGCGCTCGGCAGCCGCGGTGACGCGATCGAGCTTCGATTGTGTCTCAGCATTACCCTCCAAGTCACTGAAGAGGCGCATGAACTCGCCTTCATGCGGAGTCAGAACGACTTGAGCTTCGGGATCAACCTTGATCAGGCCGAACAATCGATCAGGCGCATCGGCAAAACTGGTGAGCGCGTCGGCGTCGAGCACCAGCCTCCGTTTTGCCGCCAGACCGGCCTCTATGATGCCACACGTTTTCGCGCCAATTCCGGCACCCGGCCCGATGACACAGGCAGTCACTTTGCCGCCAATCAGGCCGGCAAATTCCTCTGCCGTATCGACCGGCCGCACCATCACCGCTGTCAGTGCGGCGGCGTTCACCGCCAGCGCATCACGCGGTGACGCCACCGTCACCAGCCCTGCTCCGCCCCGCAATGCTGCCCGCGCCGACAGCCGCGCAGCGCCCGTCGCGGCGATATCGCCAGACAGAACCACCGCATGACCCTTGGTGAACTTGTGCCCATCGACGCGCGGCAGCGGGAATGCGTCCTGCCACAGGTCGGGATTGTTCTCCGCCGCCTTCGGGCCGATCTGCTCGATCACGCCGTCGTCGATGCCGATGTCGATCACTCGCAGCTTGCCGCAATAGCTGCGGCCCGGCAGCAGCAGGTGGCCGGGCTTCGGGCGGAAGAAGGTCACCGTCTCGGTGGCGAGGATCGCCGCCCCCATCACCGCACCGGAATTGCCATTGATACCGCTCGGCAGATCGACCGCCAGCACCGGCACGCCGGACGCATTGATCGCATCGATCATGATTTTTGGATCGCCCTTCACGGGACGATCGAGCCCCGCGCCGAACAACGCGTCGATGATCAGCGCCGGCGATACGATCAGCGAGGGATCGCAGGGAAGCACCTCGCCCTTCCACCCCTTCGCTGCGAGTGCCGCATCACCCTTCAGGGTCGCGCGGTCGCACAGCAGGATCACCGAAACCTCCCGTCCCTGCGCCGCGAGTTCAGCGGCCGCAACAAATCCGTCGCCGCCATTATTGCCACGGCCGGCCACCACCAGGATCGGCCCCTCTTCAGCGAGATCATTGGCAGCATCCGCCACCGCGCGGCCAGCGGCGCGCATCAGCTCAAAGCCTGGCGTACCATCGGCGATCGTCAGCTCGTCGGCGCGCGCCATTTCGTCTGTGGTCAGGAGCTCCATGTCGCTTTCCGTATCGCCTGTTCTGAAGGCAGCTGCGAAATCCACCATGTGGCCGGGCCGCAACTGCCCTTCATTTGATCAATATGCCCACTTGATAGACAAATGAGGTGCGGTATTCTCATCTCACGCATCTTCGGTCCCACCGTAAAAACCTGAAAATGCTTCAAAAATAGCCTCGCGCTGAATTTGGCACGGACCCTGCTTTGAGGGAAGCCGGCATCCAGTCAGGGCAATCCAGCATCATATGATGGAGAAACCGGGATCATCGATGTTGATTGGCGAGAAATCGCCGACGCTCAAGCGGCGGGAGCGCAACTCCGCCCGAATGTGAGTATCAAACTAACTGCGCGCGCCGCCTCTCGGTCGCTGTGCAGGAGCGACGCAACTTCAAGTCCAGAAACTTTCGGCCGAGATTGAGTGCCGGGGAGACGTTCAGTGAAAAAGATCGAAGCCATCATCAAGCCCTTCAAGCTCGACGAGGTGAAGGAGGCGCTTCAGGAGGTGGGCCTGCAAGGCATCACCGTCACCGAAGCAAAGGGCTTTGGCCGTCAGAAAGGTCACGCTGAACTCTATCGCGGCGCCGAATACATCGTCGATTTCCTGCCCAAGGTGAAGATCGAGATCGTGATCTCCGACGACCTCGTGGAAAAGGCGATCGACGCCATTCGCCGCGCCGCACAAACCGGCCGCATCGGCGACGGTAAGATCTTCGTGTCCAATATCGAGGAAGCCGTGCGCATCCGCACCGGCGAGTCCGGCCTCGACGCGATCTAAGCACGCGAGCTTCTGACGCAAGCTTCCCTACTGGGCTGGACGCTCTCCAAGCCCGGTGCTATCCGATTCCCCGACGTCACGAGGCGTCAGCAACAGGCTGCTTCGGCAGCCTTCTTGTTGCCGCCTCGTGTTGTTGAAGACATATGGCTGTGACCCCCTCGTCATATGCCATCGTTACGTCCGGAATTCGGCCCGCACAAAAAGGTAGGGAAGCCCATGACGACCGCCAAAGAAGTCCTGCAATCCATCAAGGACAACGACGTCAAATACGTCGATCTGCGTTTCACCGATCCGCGCGGCAAGTGGCAGCACGTCACCTTCGACGTTTCGATGATCGATGAAGAGATTTTCGCCGAAGGCACCATGTTCGACGGTTCGTCCATCGCCGGCTGGAAGGCGATCAACGAATCCGACATGACGCTGATGCTCGATCCCGCCACCGCGGTGATCGATCCGTTCTTCGCCGAGACCACCATGGTCATCACCTGCGACATTCTCGATCCAGGCACCGGCGAGCCCTATAACCGCGACCCGCGCGGCATCGCCAAGAAGGCGGAAGCCATGGTCAAGTCCATGGGCGTGGGCGACACCGTCTATGTCGGCCCGGAAGCCGAATTCTTCGTGTTCGACGATGTCCGTTTCTCGGCGACCCCCTACAACACCGGCTTCAAGCTCGACTCGTCGGAACTGCCGACGAATTCGGACACCGAATATGAGAGCGGCAATCTCGGTCACCGCGTCCGCAACAAGGGCGGCTACTTCCCCGTCCCGCCGCAGGATTCACTGCAGGACATGCGTTCGGAAATGCTCGGCGCCATGGCGCGCATGGGCGTCAAGGTCGAGAAGCATCACCACGAAGTGGCCTCGGCCCAGCACGAACTCGGCATGAAGTTCGACACGCTGACCCACATGGCCGACCAGATGCAGGTCTACAAGTA
The DNA here is from genome assembly GCF_058807155.1 of Tardiphaga sp. GW821-FHT12E02. NCBI lineage: Bacteria > Pseudomonadati > Pseudomonadota > Alphaproteobacteria > Hyphomicrobiales > Nitrobacteraceae > Tardiphaga > Tardiphaga sp. GW821-FHT12E02. Next base: position 3,328,076 of record NZ_JBXAQK010000001.1, on the reverse strand, counting down.
CTGCATCCATCAGGTCGCACACATCTATGGCAAGACTGCCACCTTCATGCCGAAGCCGATCTTCGGCGACAACGGCTCGGGCATGCATGTGCACCAGTCGATCTGGAAGGACGGCAAGCCGACCTTCGCCGGCAACAAATATGCCGACCTGTCGGAAACCTGCCTCCATTACATCGGCGGCATCATCAAGCATGCCAAGGCGATCAACGCCTTCACCAACCCGTCGACCAACTCCTACAAGCGTCTGGTCCCGGGCTATGAAGCCCCGGTGCTACTGGCCTATTCGGCCCGCAACCGCTCGGCCTCCTGCCGCATCCCGTTCACGACCTCGCCGAAGGCGAAGCGCGTGGAGGTCCGTTTCCCGGATCCGATGGCGAACCCCTATCTCGCTTTCGCATCGATGCTGATGGCCGGCCTCGACGGCATCAAGAACAAGATCGATCCGGGTCCGGCGATGGACAAGGATCTGTACGACCTGCCGAAGGAAGAGCTGAAGGCGATCCCGACCGTGTGTGGCAGCCTGCGTGAAGCCCTTGAGAACCTCGACAAGGATCGCGCGTTCCTGAAGGCCGGCGGCGTGTTCGATGACGATTTCATCGACGCGTATATCGAACTGAAGATGCAGGACGTCGAGCGCTTCGAAATGACCCCGCATCCGGTCGAATTCGAAATGTACTACTCGTACTGATCAGCTCTCGCGATCAGCGACAAGATCGAGGCGCTCGGGAAACCGGGCGCCTTTTTGTTTGAACCAAATATCCCACCTCAAACCGAATGACTACAATATTACCACAATCGCAGATCACCTCATTCCCGCTTCACCTCGCCTCGGAACAGCGGATACGTGATGACGCGGATACTCAAATATGCCCTTTTGCTCATCGCCCTCGCGGTCGTGATCGTCGTTGGATCGGGGATCATGGGCTATGTCGATGCTCGGTCGGATGCCGACAAACTGCGCCAGCGCGCAGACGAATTGATAGCAAAGGGCCGCGGTGGCGCAGCTCTTGGCGTTGAGCATCTGGCCATCCTGCTCAAGGTCGAGGACCCCAGCTTCACCACGCATTATGGCGTCGATTTCTCGACGCCGGGTGCAGGTCTGACGACGATTACCCAGTCGGCCTCCAAACGACTGGCCTTCGATCAATTCCGCCCGGGCTTCGCCAAAATCCGTCAGACCGGTTACGCCCTCGGCCTGGAGAGCCGTCTGTCCAAGGACCAGATTCTCGCGCTCTGGCTCGATACGCTAGAAATGGGGAAAGGGCCGGATGGATGGATAGTCGGCTTCGATAATGCGAGCAAAGCCACCTACAAGCGTCCGCCTGCAGAACTGAGCAAGACCGAATTCATGCGTTTGGTGGCGGTGCTCATCGCACCGGCATCCTATGATCTTGCCCGGAGCAATGCCGGTCTGGATGAGCGCGTTGAACGGATCGAGCGTCTGGTGGCGGGCACATGCACTCCACAGGGCCTGACCGACGTGTGGCTGGAAGGATGCCGGTAAGATCGCAGGATGGCTTCGGCGCCGCGAACACCCACGCCGTTCATCCATCACCTTCGCGCGTCAATATCCCTGCCAGGCGAAACGAACGCCGCGGCCGATCGCAGACGGGACGACCGACATGTGGTTCTCATCGGCGATCTCGGCAAAAGCGACATCCACGGCCCCCTCCGCCTGCGCGCGCAGGCGTGTTAACAGCGCTTCGGCATCTGCCACCATGTCCAGCTTGTCGCCGGCAAACGGGATATCGCGTTCGAGACCGCCGACAGTGATCAGCAGGCGCGCTTTTGCAGCCGGGGTGCCCTTGCGCTGGGTGTAAGCGTCGGCCTCAGAGAGGATGGCGCGCTCGTTCCACCAGATCGATGGGCTCGCAGCGATATGCGCCTGAAATGCGTCCGGTTGCGTGAACAGCGACCACAGCACGAACAAGCCGCCGAACGAATGACCGAACAGCGCCTGCCGCGTGCGGTCGATCGGAAAGCTGGACTGCAGCAACGGCTTCAATTCGGCTTCGATGAACTCCGCGAACTGGGCGGCGCCGCCGACTTTATAGACGGGGCCAGGATTTCCGCCCGGCGCCAGGTAGTCAAACGTCCTGCGCTCCATGTCGAACGGGGTCTCGCGGGGATAACCGATGCCGACCACGATGCCCGGTGAAAGCCCGACCGTGCCGGAACGCCGCATCTGCAGGGCGACCGTATCCATTGCGATGGCAAAGCTCGCATTGCCGTCGAGCAGATAAACGACCGGGAAACCACCGGCCGGCGGCGGTACCGATGGCACCGAAACGAAGATGCGATAGTTGCGCCCCTTTCGCGATGTGACGTCGATCTGCGACGCGCCGGCACGCTGGAACGGCAACCAGATTTCAATGTCGCTCTTGAGCGCATCGTTACTCATCGCGGAAAGCCTTATGAACGTATTCGGCAAGATCAGGGCTGCGCTTGCGCGACACACATGCGGCTCATATCACGGGCCAAATGGCCAATGGCTAGAAGCTCTCCAGATAGACCGCCTACTTCCGCGTAAACGCCCGCGCCGGTTCGAACGCTTCGGTGAATCCGACAGCCTTGACGGCGCGCTCCGCATCGGCATCACGCTCCGACCATGGCAGCTTCGCAGCAATCGTCCGCGTCACCGGCTCACCAAGAGAGCCGCCGAAATCGAGCGGCCACAGACCGTTCGGCACGGCTTCGACATTGACCGCGCGCAGTTTGATGCCCTGCCCGAGAGGTGAGAGATCATCGGCCTTGAGACGGACAACACTTGCAGCGTCACGCGGATCGGTGAAGCTCGCCAGCACCGGCATCAGCTCGCCCGACACCGGCACGGCGCCGGTCTGGCTGCCGACATCGCGAAAGGCGATCTTGCGGCCGGCGGCCTGATAGGCGCGCATGGCGACAAAATTGGCGCCGTCGAAATCCGCATTGCCCTTGTCGTCATGCAGCATCAGGGCAGCGAGGTTCTTGCCGCCACCGAGGTCGACCATCACGGCGTCGCCGCGCGAGGTCGTCTTCCCGCCCGGCTGATAGCCGCGATAGGGATGCACCGAGACAACGCTGGACGCCGACTTCACGCCTTCCGGCGTCTCGACCTCGACGGTCAGCCGATATTTATGCGCGGGACGCTCGGTGCGGATCCGGTCGCCGATCACGATGGCCGCCAGCAGCACCACCGGCCCCGCCCATTTCAGGATTTTCATTGTCGCGCTCCCTCGCCTCCGCGATGCACGATCGCAAAGCGCGCGTCAAAGCGGCACGATGTCCTGCCAGCGCTACAGTGAACCATCGGTGATCACTTCGATCAGGTTGGTCCCACCATTGGCGAAGGCAGCATCGAGCGCCGGTTTCAACGCCTCCGGATCTGTCACCCGCACCGACTTCACGCCCAGCGATGCTGCAAGCGCGGCAAAATCCACCGGCGGATCGGCAAAGTCCATGCCGATGAAATTGTCGTCCTGATGGAATGACAGCAGGCGCTGCTTGATGATGCGGTAGCCGCCATTGTTCACGATCACCACCGTCAAAGGCAGCTTGTGGCGTGCGGCGGTCCACAGCGACTGGATCGAATACATCGCGCTGCCATCGCCGGAATAGCAGACCACCGGCCGATCGGGATTGGCGAGGCTGGCGCCGACCGACGCCGGCAGCCCCCAGCCGATGCCACCCGAAGCCAGCGCGTGATAATCGTAGCGATCACGATAGGGTTTGAGCGCGGTCATGTAGCGCGACGAGGTCAGCGCTTCATCGACCATGATGGCATTGGCCGGCATCGCCTCGACCACCTGCAATGCCAGCCAGTCGGGATTGATGGGCGTGTGCGTAGAAGATTTGCCGATCTCGGTAACAAGCTTCGCGCGGCGCGCAGTCCAATTGCTGGCCGACAATGTGGCAATGCCTTCGCCAGCGCGCTTTTTCAATCCCGCTCCGCCCTCGGCCGCGAGCGCCGGCGTGAGCACGCGGAGCGTTTCCCCGACGTCCGCCTTCAGCGCGATCTCGGCGCCAAAATTCTTGGCGAGATCCCATTCGACGAGACCGATCTGCACGATGGGCATCCCATCCGGCAGCGGCAACGTCTCGCTATGCACCGACATTCGCAAGGGATCCGCGCCAAGCACGACGAGGAGATCATACGGCGCGAGCAGATCGCGCACCTGCGTCTGGGTTCGCGACAGCGATCCCATGTAGCAGGGATGTTCCGAGAGGAAATGCGAGCCATAGGGCGCAGATTGCTGATAGACGGGCGCACCGAGTGCTGCAGCAAAATCGGCGGCTTCCTGCAGCGCGTCGCTTTTCACGATCTCGTCGCCGACCACGATCACCGGCCGCTCGGCCTTGAACAGCCGTTGCACGATCGCCTGCAGCGCCTCGTCCGACGGGCGGATGCGCGTATCGACGCGGGTCGAGCGGCCGAGTTCGAGGCCGACCTCGCTGTTGAGGATATCGCCGGGCAGCGAGATGAAGACCGGGCCGGTCGGCGGCGTGGTGGCGATCTTGGCGGCGCGACGCACGATGCGCGGCAGGTCTTCCAGACGCGTCACTTCCACCGCCCATTTGACCAGCGGCTCGGCCATACGGACCAGCGGGCCGTACAGCAGCGGCTCCATCAGGCCGTGCCCCTGCTCCTGCTGGCCGGCAGTCAGGATCATCGGTGTGCCTGTGAATTGCGCGTTGTAGAGCGAGCCCATGGCATTGCCGAGGCCGGGCGCCACATGGACATTGCAGGCAACAAGGCGGCCGGAGGCGCGGCTATAGCCATCGGCGATGGCGACCACGAGGCTTTCCTGCATCGCCATCACGTAAGTGAGGTCCGGATGATCCTTGAGCGCATGCATGATCGGCAGTTCCGTGGTGCCGGGATTGCCGAACAGATGCGTGATGCCCTCGTCCTTGAGCAGCGCGAGAAAAGCCGAACGGCCGGTAATGCGATTCACGGAAGTCCTCCCATTCCCGCGGTCGGTGCCTGCGGGTTGGGTCCATCTTGGCGGAATTCTTGTGTGACAACAGCCGGGGCAGGATCATGGCTGCGTTGCAGACGATCACGCGCCGCCGCAGGGCGGATAAGCGAAGCGTCATCCGCCGGCCGGGTTCATTATGGAAATTCCGCGGCGGATGACGGCTTCGCCTCATCCGCCCTGCGGCACCGCTTCACCGCTTGACCCCTGCCCGCAATTGGCGAAACAGTGATGGTCCACAAGGTGAATGTCAGATGCCCCTGCCCGCAGAGTCCAATGTCCCATCGCGCAGCGATCTCGCCTGGGCGATTTCGGTGGGCGGCATCGCGACGGTTTCGTTCACGATCTTCGTGGTGTTCGCTTGGTATTTCTCCGCGACACTGTTCCTGGTGTTTGCCGGCATCCTGCTCGGTGTCGCGCTGAATGCGATGACCCAGCTCCTGGGCCGCGTCATCGGGGGCCCGCAGCCGCTGCGGCTGGCGCTGGTCTGCCTGGTGATGGCGGCGCTGCTGGGCGGCATGCTCTATCTCGGCGGCGCCACCATCGCCAGCCAGGCCAAGACGCTGTCCAGCACGCTGAAGTCCCAGGTCGTCAGCGTCAAAACCTATCTGGAACAGCACGGCGTCGATACCAGCTATTTCGATTTCAACAGCATCCTGTCCGATGCGCCCAAGGACGGCGAAAAGGAAACCACGGCGGCCGAAATCCCCGGCCACGTCGCCCCCAGCACGGCGCCGATTCCGAAGACCAGCAACCTGCCGAGCGCCGGCACCATCGCCTCATCGGGCGGCGCCATCGTCACGCAGACGCTGAAGATCCTGCTCGGCACCGTGGGTGCCGTCGGCAATTTCTTCATCGTGCTGTTCCTCGGTCTCGCCTTTGCGGCACAGCCGAGCGTCTATCGCACAGGACTGCTGCAGCTCACGCCGAAGAAGCATCGTGCACCGGTGACGGTCGTGGTCGATCGCATCAGCGACACGCTGCAGCGCTGGCTGGTCGCACAGATGATCACCATGGTGGCGGTGGGCGCCGTCACCTGGCTCGGGCTGAAGCTGATCGGCATTCCCAGCGCGTTCATCCTTGGCGTACAAGCCGGTCTGCTGGCCTTCATTCCCACGGTCGGCGCCCTGCTCGGCGGCCTGATCGTGGTGCTGGCAAGCTTGGCTTCAGGCTGGTTTGCCGGTGTGTCCGCCTTCGTGTTGTTCATGGGCGTGCATGCGCTGGAAAGCTACATCCTGACGCCGATCCTGCAGCGCCAGGCGCTGGATATTCCGCCGGCCACGCTGTTCGCGTTCCAGATCACGCTCGGCGTGGTCTTTGGCGTCTGGGGCCTTGCGCTGGCTTTGCCCGTGATGGCCATCGCCAAGGTGGTGATCGATTATCTGCGCGAGGACGAGGACGCCCCCGCGCAGGAAGCGGCTGCTTAGTACTCGGCCCTCATCCTGAGGAGCCGCGCAAAGCGCGGCGTCTCGAAGGATGGCCACGAACTCGGAGCCCGGCCAACTCATAGTTCGAGACGGCACGCAAGAGCGCGCCTCCTCACCATGAGGGACTGAGTTAGCCCAACCTTACGTCGTCAGCACCGTTTCGGTGTGCTCGACATAAGGCGACGTCTCGAAATAAGGGCCAACCAACGCGCGCCATTCGGCGAAGTCCGGCGAGCCGCGGAAATCCACCGTGTGATTTTCCAGCGTTTCCCATTTCGCCACCAGCCGATAGCGCGATGGCAGCTCGACCGATTTGTGCAGCTCGAAGCCGAGCCCGCCCTTGGCACGCAGGAAAAGCGGCCTGGCCTTGGCAACGGCCGCCTCAAATTCCTTTTCGGTGCCCGGCTTGACGTCGATTTGTGCGATTTCCGTGATCATCGTTTCCCGACCCTTTGTTTGCGGAAGAAACAACGTAGCGTCGTAGGGCGGATCAGCGAAGCGCAATCCGCCGGCCGAGTTCAAAATGGAAGCTCCGCGGCGGATGACGGCTTCGCCTCATCCGCCCTACAAGGTCACGATTTCGCGAAATAGACCGCGACGGTGGCGACAATCGCTGTGCAAACGGCGATGAAGGCGATCAGTGGCCCTCGCCCCTTCTGAAGACCGTAGCGCCCCTGCGCACGGCGTTGTGCGATCAGCGCGGTCTCGTACTCATCCGACGACGAAAACATGCAGGCGAAGCCCGAGCGCGCCGCGCTGGCGGCGGCATCGAGCGAGAGCAGAGCCGGATTCGAATTGTGATCGCGCGAGGTCATCATGGGATGACCATGGAATCGATTGGTAAACCGTCCCTTACTGGGCGACTTCCATTTTCATCGTCACGCCCGCGCGCGCGACGCGAACCGCTGGTTTCGGCACCAGGCCTGCGACGGCATCCTTGCGCCCCTGCGCCAGTGACAGCGGCTCCTCCTCTGCCGATTGCACCCGGTTACGTCCGCCCCGCTTGGCCTGGTACAGCGCGGTATCGGCTGCGGCGAGCAACACGTCGAGTTCGGTGCCGGCGGGTGCACCGGCAACGCCGATGCTGACGGTGGTCGCCACCGGCGCCTCGTCCACCTCGATGCCGCAATCGGCAAAGTTCTCGCGCACACGTTCAGCCGCCTGCATCGCCTCATCCAGGTTGCAAGGAAGCATGGCGGCAAATTCCTCGCCACCGATACGCCCGGTCAGGTCGGTGATGCGCAGCGAATGCGTGATCACCGAGGCAAACAGCTTCAGCACCTCGTCGCCGGCGGGATGGCCGAAACGATCATTGATGGACTTGAAGTGATCGATATCGAAGATCATCACCGTAATCGGCCGCCGGGCTTTTGCCTCGCGCTCGATCATACGTCCGGTGGCTTCCGCGAAGCCGCGGCGATTGAGCAGACCCGTGAGCGGATCGCAGGACGCCGCCACCTTGTGGGCAGCAACGGTGCGCTCGGACACGAGCACGAAGATCAGGAAGACGGTGCCCACGGCATAAAGCACGAGTTCGACCGCAAAGGCAGTCACCCAGATGCTGTTGCCAAAGGTCGCGTCATCCCCGTGCAGGAGATCGCCAAGCAGGATCGGCAGCATCAAGGCAAAGCCATGTAGCAACGGCACCAGCACAGTCGGCCAGCGGCGCTGCACCGATTTGCGGCGCTCCAGGCCGAGCTCATAAGCGGTGAGCACCGCATAGAGCGCAACAATGCCGGCGCCCACCGTGGTGCGCAGCGGCGTCATCTCCGCCGGCACAGTGAAGATCGCCGCGATCCACGCCATCGCGCCGAGCAAGATGCCGCCCCAGATCGGCGAGCGGCCATGGAAAACGCGCGCCGCGGTCCACACCATGCCACAGGCGACGAAGCCGAATGCGTTGAAGCCGAGCGCCAGCATCTCGCCGAGCAACGGCGCTGCCAGCGCCGACAATCCGATCGAGATTGCGCCGAGCAGATAGGCCGAGCCCCACCAGTTCAGCGCCGGGATGTTCTCGTGCCGTCCAAAATAGAGAAGCATTCCACCAAGCATCGCGGCGACCAGAATCGCCACCAGATAGAGTGTGGATGTGTCGAGCAGCATGTCCGCGCACCGGCAATCATTTGCAATATGACCGGCCTGCATCGGCCGGATGGGAGAATCGCGATTGCGCGAACGTAGCTATGTACCCATTGGAAATTCGTTTTATCGCAAAGCAAAGTTTTCGGGAAAAACTGCATCAATCTTGACGGATGCAGCCACCGGATACCCAAACGCAAAAAAGGGCGCCCAAAGGCGCCCTTTTCGATATCGATTTGAACGAGGCGATTAACGCTTCGAGAACTGGAACGAACGACGGGCTTTCGCCTTGCCGTACTTCTTACGTTCAACGACACGCGAGTCGCGGGTCAGGAAGCCGCCCTTCTTGAGGACCGTGCGCAGCTCCGGCTCGAAGTTGGTCAGCGCCTTGGACAGGCCGTGGCGCACGGCGCCAGCCTGGCCCGACAGACCACCACCGGCGACGGTGCAGATCACGTCATACTGACCGGCGCGGGCTGCAGCGACCAGCGGCTGCTGGATCAGCATGCGCAGCACCGGACGGGCGAAGTACACTTCGACGTCGCGGGTGTTGACGACAACCTTGCCGGAACCCGGCTTGACCCAAACGCGGGCAACCGCGTCCTTGCGCTTGCCGGTGGCATAGGCGCGGCCCTGCTTGTCGACTTTCTTTTCGTAGCGCGGCGCGTCCGGTGCAGAGACCTTAAGCGAGCCGAGCTGGTCGAGAGACTGGATAGTATCCGACATAATTATGCAGCCCTCTTGTTCTTGCGGTTCAGCGCGCCGACGTCGAGCGCCTCAGGCTGCTGTGCTTCATGCGGATGCTCGCTACCGGCGTAAACGCGCAGGTTGCCCATCTGGACGCGACCGAGCGGACCACGGGGGATCATACGCTCGACGGCCTTCTCGACAACGCGCTCCGGGAAGCGACCTTCGAGGATCGACTTGGCCGAACGCTCTTTGATGCCGCCGATGAAGCCGGTGTGGTGATAGTACATCTTGTCGTCGCGCTTGCGACCGGTGAACACCACCTTCTCCGCGTTGATGATGATGACATTGTCACCGCAATCGACGTGGGGGGTGTAGATCGGGAGATGCTTGCCGCGCAGGCGCATAGCGACCAGCGTGGCGAGACGGCCGACCACGAGACCGGTGGCGTCGATGACGATCCACTTCTTCGTGACCTCAGCCGGCTTTGCCGAAAAGGTTTTCATTGTTGAGATCCGTATCCGTGAGATCGGGGTGAAACAGAGATCGGCGCCCAAACGGGGGCGCCGAAGTGAGGGTGGTTCTAGAGAACCGCCTGGATTCCGTCAATGCTAAAACACACGCAATCTCTCAACAAAATCAGCACCTTATAATTAAGGTGCAACATTACCCTAGAAATCACGCTTTATTCGGAATGGAATAGGTGGATGTGACATGGGCGATCGGATCCGCTGAGGTGCCAGACAGCAGGTTCACCTCCCCCACGGCCAGGCGCTTGCCAAGCTTGAGCAGCTTGGCCGCCGCGAGGACGTCCTGCCCCGGCTGGCCCTTGCGCAGGAAATTGATGTTGAGGCTGGTGGTGACGGCCAGGCCGACCGGGCCGATGGCGGACAGCAGCACGACATACATGGCGAAATCGGCCAGAGCCATCAGGGTCGGACCCGAAACCGTGCCGCCCGGCCGCAGCATGCGCTCGCCATAGGTCTGGCGCAGCAGGCAGGTGGTACCGTCGGCATGCTCGATGGCAATGTCACCGGCGCCAAAGGCCTGCGGGAATTCGCGCTTCAGGAATTCCTCGAGCTCCGGCACCGTCATTTTCGCGTCAGTCATGTCCCCGTCCCGTCTCTGCGTCTTTTCGCCGACACCGTCCTGTTACAATATGGTGACGGATCTGCCCAGACGATGGAAGACAAGACATGGCTCAACCTGCCCGCGCCGAAACGGCGCAACCATCCAACTTGTTGCGTGAGACGATCGGCGATGTCGGCGTGCTCACGCTGAACCGTTCCGCCGCGCGCAACAGCCTGTCGGACGGTTTGATCGCCGACTTGCATGCGGCCCTGAACGACATCGCGGACGACAAGAGCGTTCGTGCCGTGGTGATCGCAGCCAACGGTCCCGCCTTTTGTGCAGGACATGACCTCAAGGAATTGACCGCCCGGCGTGCGGATGCCGATCTCGGCCGGGCTTATTTCGGCCAGTTGATGACGGCCTGCAGCGCGATGATGCAGGCCGTTGTGCGTTTGCCAAAGCCGGTGGTCGCCGCAGTGCAAGGCATCGCCACCGCCGCGGGCTGTCAGCTGGTCGCCAGCTGCGACCTCGCCATTGCCTCCGAGCATGCGCGCTTTGCGACGCCGGGCGTCGATATCGGCCTGTTCTGCTCGACGCCCATGGTGGCGCTATCGCGCAATGTCCCGCGAAAACAGGCGATGGAGATGCTGCTGACAGGCGAGCCAATCTCGGCCGAACGCGCGCGAGAAATCGGGCTCGTGAATCGCGTGGTGCCCGCAGGCACCGAACGCGAGGCCGCGATCGCCCTCGCCCAGCAGGTCGCGCGCAAATCGGCACATACGATCAGGATCGGCAAGGAAGCCTTCTATCATCAGGCGGAGATGGGCCTCGCCGAGGCCTATCGCTTTGCCGCCGAAGTGATGACAGAGAACATGATGGCGCGCGACGCGGAGGAAGGCATCGGAGCTTTCATCGAGAAGCGCGTGCCGACCTGGGAAGACCGATAACACTCCGCCCTCATCCTGAGGAGCGCGCAACGCGCGCGTCTCGAAGGATGGCCGCGGACTCCGAACCAAGCCAACTCAAGGTTCGAGATGGCGCTGCGCGCCTCCTCACCATGAGGGACTGAGTTTTGTGAATGGGATTGCAATGAACCACGACAGCTACAGCGACGCCTACATCCGCGACATTCTCAACACTGTCAAAACCGTCGCCATGATCGGCGCATCGCCGCAGAATGTGCGGCCGAGCTACTTCGTGTTCAAATATCTGGCGGAGCGCGGCTACGACATGATCCCGATCAATCCGGGCCAGGTGGGCAAAAGCCTGCTCGGAAAACCCTTCGTGAAATCGCTGGAAGAGATCGACCGCCCCATCGACATGATCGACGTCTTTCGCAGCGCCGAACATGCGATGCCCATCGTCGATGCGGCGCTCGCACTCAAGACCCTGCCCAAGGTGATCTGGATGCAGCTCGGCGTGCGCAATGACGAAGCCGCGGCCAAGGCCGAGGCGGCCGGCATCAAGGTTGTCATGAACCGCTGCCCGAAGATTGAATATGCACGGCTATCGTCGGAAATTCAGTGGATGGGCGTCAATTCGCGCACCATCAGCGCCAAACGCGCTCCAATTCCCACGCAAGGCATGCGGCTGTCATTGAATCGTCAGAGCCTGGGCGGCGGCAGCACTACGGCAGCCGATCGTATCGCGCAGCTTGGCAACAAGGACAAAAACGACATCGTCTGATCGCAGGATGCAGCAGTTTATTTTTGCTGCAATGACCTGCCGCAGTGCGGCTGTTGCGAACACCGCGCAACATGTTCCCGTGCCTTGACGCGGCCATCGTGCCCGATCAGTTTGGCACCAACCAAATCGACCTTTGATGGGGAGTGATAATGAGCGATCGTATTCCAGGTTTCGGCACCCTTGCCGTCCATGCCGGCGCGCAGCCTGATCCAACCACGGGCGCCCGCGCCACGCCGATCTATCAGACCACGTCCTTCGTCTTCAATGACGCCGATCACGCGGCCTCGCTGTTCGGCCTGCAATCCTTCGGTAACATCTATACGCGCATCACCAATCCGACGACCGCCGTGCTCGAAGAGCGCGTTGCGGCGCTGGAAGGCGGTACGGCAGCGCTTGCCGTGGCGTCCGGCCATGCCGCACAGCTCGTGGTGTTTCAGCAATTGCTGCAGCCCGGCGACGAATTCGTCGCCTCGCGAAAACTCTATGGCGGATCGATCAACCAGTTCAGCCATGCCTTCAAGAGCTTCGGCTGGAACGTGGTCTGGGCCGATCCCGATGACATCGCCTCGTTCGAGCGCGCGGTGACGCCAAAGACCAAGGCCATCTTCATCGAGTCGATCGCCAATCCAGCAGGCTCGATCACCGATATCGAAGGTGTCGCCGCCGTCGCTCGCAAGGCTGGCGTCCCGTTGATCGTCGACAACACGCTGGCCTCGCCCTATCTGATCAAGCCGATCGATCACGGCGCCGACATCGTCGTGCATTCGCTGACGAAATTTCTCGGCGGCCACGGCAATTCGCTCGGCGGCATCATCGTCGATGCCGGCACCTTCGACTGGTCGAAGGACGGCAAATATCCGGTGCTGTCCGAGCCGCGCCCGGAATATCACGGCATCAAGCTGCAGGAGACGTTTGGCAACTTCTCCTTCGCCATCGCCTGCCGCGTGCTCGGCCTGCGCGATCTCGGCCCGGCGCTGTCGCCGTTCAATGCGTTCCTGATCCAGACCGGCATCGAAACGCTACCGCTGCGCATGCAGCGCCACAGCGATAATGCCAAGGCCGTAGCGGAATGGCTATCGGCCCATCCGGCAGTGGCTGCGGTGAATTATGCGGGCTTGCCGAACGACAAGTATCACGCCCTCGCCCGCAAATACGCCCCGAAGGGTGCCGGCGCCGTGTTTACCTTCAGCCTGAAGGGCGGCTATGACGCCGGCGTCAGCCTGGTATCGAACCTGAAACTGTTCTCGCATCTCGCCAATGTCGGCGACACCCGTTCTCTGGTGATCCACCCGGCCTCCACCACTCACAGCCAGCTCGACGACGACGCCAAGACGCGTTCGGGCGCCGGCCCGGACGTGGTGCGCCTGTCGGTGGGCATCGAGGACAAGGAAGATCTGATCGCGGATCTGGAGCAGGCACTGAACGCCTAACTCCGGCCCTCATGGTGAGGAGCCCGCCCGGTTGGGCGGGCGTCTCGAACCATGAGTGTGGGGCACATCCTTCGAGACGCCGCGCTTCGCGCGGCTCCTCAGGATGAGGGAGGAGCGCTCGGCAGGCCGATCGCCAGACCGAGCGGGTGAGAAGCCTGAGGCACGTCCCGCTCCTTCATCCGCTCCACCTGCAAAATCGCCAGCGTCAGCACCACGATCGCCACGCCCTGATGCATCAGCGCGAGATCGATCGGCACCTGCTGCAGCAATGTCATGATGCCGAGCATGGCCTGCACGGCAATCGTCGCCACCAGCCATAGCGCGCCGTTCACCACCGATCGATCCGCCCGCGCCAGCAGCGCATCGAGCGCGTGCCAGATCGCGACGGCGAACAGCAGATAAGCGGTCATGCGGTGCTGGAACTGCACCGTCAGCGCATTGTCGAACATGTTGCGCCACCACGGATCCTCGAAGAACAGCCGCGCAGCCGACGGAATGAACGCGCCGTCGATATCAGGCCATGTATTGAAGACACGCCCGGCACGCAGTCCCGCCACCAGCGCGCCGAAATAGATCTGCAGGAATGTGAGCCCGAGCAACACCCAGCTCGTGACGCGCAGCCGCGCCGATGCCAGCACCGTGGTGCCCGCACTCATCCGTCGCAGCACCCAGACAATGGCGGCAAATATGATCAGAGCCAGCATCAGATGCACCGCGAGGCGATATTGCGATACCTCGACGCGATGCGTCAGGCCTGACGCCACCATCCACCAGCCGACAAAGCCCTGCAGGCCGCCGAGTGCAAAGATCACCCAGAGCGGCTTCTTGAATGCGGACGGCACCTTGCGACGCCACAGGAAAAACAGGAACGGCAGCAGGAACACCATGCCGATGGTGCGGCCGAGCAAGCGATGGCTCCACTCCCACCAGAAGATGTTCTTGAATTCGGCGAGGCTCATGCCGTGATTGAGCTCGCGATATTGCGGGATCTTCTTGTAGGCCTCGAAAGCCTCGTGCCAGTGCGCTTCGGTAAGCGGCGGCAGCGTTCCGGTGACCGGTTTCCATTCGGTGATGGACAATCCCGATTCCGTCAGCCGTGTGGCGCCGCCGACCAGCACCATGGCGACGATCATGGCCGCGACCACCATCAGCCACAGGCGGACCGGGCGCAATTCCTTGTCGCGGATTTCAACGCCGTGGCTTTGAGCCCTTTGGCCTTGAGCTGGGGCAATCATGGTGACGATATCCGGTGCTACGAAATGATCGCTTTGAACGAGTTTTCGCGCCCCTTATAGTCCGCGCCCAGACCCCTGCAAAGCTGGGCACTTTGCCCACCCTCCCCGGATCATCCGCCACTTACCGCTCATGAAAATCCGCACCCGCAAATTCATCGGAACCATCCTCCTCCTGATTCTTGTGGTGGTGTGGTCGCTGCTCGGCATGGCCATGGCGCAGATGCCCTGGCTCGCCGCCTCGGGCTGGCGGCAGGCGATCTTCTACGTGGTGGCGGGCATCGGCTGGGTGCTGCCGGCGATGCCGATCATCAGCTGGATGCAGAAACCGGACCCGGAAGACGCTTAAAGCCGTAGGGCGGATGAGGCGAAGCCGTCATCCGCCGTTCTTCGCTGCATGCAGTCGGCCGGCGGATTACGCTTCGCTCATGCGCCCTACATCCAGCCGCTCATCATCACGCGCAAGATCCGCAGCGAGCTCCGCCGTCCGTCCCAGGCCAGCCGTGGCAGCGCATGCAAGCTTGCCCCCGGCTTCACGACACCCGGCATCGACGTCACCGCGCTCGTAAAACCCTGCTCCGCTGCCATCGCAACATCCCGCGCACCAAACGCAGTCTTGTCGCCGAACGGATACGCAAAATGCCGCGGCGACACCGGCAGTGCCGCCTCGGCAACGGCCTGTCCCATCGCCATCTCGCGCTTCGCAGCGGCATCGTCGAGATTGGCGAGGATCGCATGATGCAACGTGCTGGTGCCGATCGTTACCAGGGGATCGCCGGCAAAGACCGCGACATCGTCCCACGTCATGGCAGCTTCGCGCGATAAAGCCCCGAGATTGACATCGTAACGCAGGCAGAGATCGTCGATCGCAACATCCAGCGCGCGCGACGGCAGGCTGCGCAGCCAGCCGTCGAGATAATGATGCGCGAGATATTTCCCGGCGATATCGGCCGTCTCGAAATATCGCCTGACGTCATCGACAACCACATTGATGCGGTCCTGCCTCGCGATGACCTGCTCCAGCGCCAGCCCCCACATCCGTCCGAGCCCATCGGGAAACGCGCTTGGCAGGTAGAGCGTGAACGGCACCTGATGGCCGGACAGCAGCGGCCACGCATAATCGAGAAAATCGCGCGTCGCCGCATCGAAGGTCAGCGCGACGAAACGGCGACCTGACTGCGGCGCCTGCGCGCGACGGCAGGCTTCATCCATGGAAACGATGTCGAGCGGCCAGCGCTTCAGGCTTTTGATCACCCGATGCAGGAATTGCGGTGTGATCTCGCTGGCCTTGAGCGGCTGGAACGCGGCATCGCGCGCCGGTCGCACGCGCTCGAATTTGAGGATGATACCGGCGCCGCCGTGCGACGGTTCCAGCAATCGCCAAAGCCCGCTCGCATAGGCGAGTTCCAGTTTGAGCGCCGTCCAATCCGTTCCCAACGACACCGCACACCCCGCCGCGGCCATCTCCGCGCTGCCATAGTCCTTACCGTTTGTTGAGATTTCTTTGCAAAACTGCACCTCAAACCTAAAAATCCCCGATCGGGCATCGCAATGACAATGGCTGCGGCAATGGAAACACCAATCGCGGCACGTCCCGGCGCGCCCCGTATTGCGCGGGTCGATATCCTGCATGATTTCGCCAGCGCCGAACCGATCTGGCGGCAGTTCGAAACAGCCGCGCATCTCGCCACGCCCTATCAACGCTTCGACTTCCTCTCCGCCTGGCAGGCCCATGCCGGCAAGGCCGAAGGTGTGCAGCCTCTCATTGTCGTCGCCTACGACCATGATCAGCAGCCACTGATGCTGCTGCCGCTCGTCGTCAGCCGCGAGAATGGCATGCGCGTGGCCAGCTTCCCCGGTGGCAAACACGTCACGTTCAATATGCCGCTGTGGCGCCGCGATTTTGCGGAGACCGCAACGCGCGCCGAGATGGATGTGCTCCTCAAGGGCATCCAGTCCGGCTCCGACAAAATCGACGTGCTGGCCATGCTGCAGCAACCGCAAAGCTGGCGCGGCATCGCCAATCCGCTGGCTCTGCTGGCGCATCAGCCATCCGCGAATGAATGCCCGCTATTGATCATGGTCCCCGATGCGGTGCCGACCGATCGCGTCTCCAGCTCGATGCGCAAGCGGCTGAAGACCAAGGAGGCCAAATACAAGGGCCTGCCCGGCTACGGCTATCTTCATGCGACGACACCGGCTGAAGTCAATCGCGTTCTTGACATGTTCTTTGCCGTGAAGCCCCTGCGCATGGCCGAACAGGGCCTGCCCGACGTGTTTGCCGAGCCCGGCATCGAAGGCTTTTTGCGGGAGGCTTGTGCTGCGCCGCGAACCGGCGGCTATGCCATCGATGTCCACGCCCTCGTCTGCGACGAGGAAGTCATCGCCATGTATGCCGGCGTCACCGACGAGCATCGCTTCTCGATGATGTTCAACACCTACACCATGTCGGCCAATGCGAAATACAGCCCTGGCCTGATCCTGATGCGCAGCATCGTGGATTATTATGCCGAGCGCGGCATCGAGTCGCTCGATCTCGGCATCGGCGAAGGCGACTACAAGCGGATGTTCTGCAAGGATGACGAGATCATCTTCGACAGCTACATCCCGCTGACCACGCGCGGCCGTCTCGGTGCGCTCGGCCTGTCATCGATGGCGCATGCGAAGCGAATGGTGAAGCAATCACCGGCCCTGCTGCAGATGGCGCAGAAGCTGCGCAGCGCGTTTCAGCGCTAGAACGTAGGATGGGTTGAGCGCAGCGATACCCATCACCGCCGGGCGCTGGTGGTGATGGGTATCGCTGCGCTCAACCCATCCTACAAATGCATTAAGCCGCCACCACGCGCGGCCCATGCCCGTTCGGCTCGTCGCCATTCGGTGCTTCCGCCACCGAACGCAGCATGCGGACATCGCCGAAGCCCACAGCCCTCAGCTCCTCCGCCATGCGCGCCCGCGCTTCCATCCCCATGCCCGCTTCCGGCACCACGATGGCGCGGGCCTGCGCGGTCAGCATGCCGGCCGGCAGATCAGCAGCGGTGCCGGCATCGAGCAGCACATGATCATAGACCCGCAGCAGCGCATCCAGCGCCATGGTCAGGCGCGGTGACTGCAGCAACGTACGATCCGCGCTGGCACGACCGGCCAAGACCATATGCAGCCCCGACATCCGGTCCTTTGTGATCACCTGGCCGAACGAGGCTTCGCCCAGCATCAGATCCGCAAGACCCGGCGCCGACGGATCGTTCGACACCGCCTTCAAGGTCGGTGACGACACCGACAGATCCACCAACACGACCTTGGCGTCACGCGCCAGGATGCGCGCCAGCGTCAATGCGGTGAGCGAAATGCTGTCATTATGGCCGGTGCCGAGCACAGTGATCTTGCGCGCGGCAGGTCCAGCGGCACGAATATCGCGGGCGAGCTGCTCGATCTCCGTCACACCGGCGGCGAGTTCGGGATGATGATCCCGCAGCGGCGACTGCACCAACGCAGCTTCCGGCTCCGGCACGATGGTCGGCGTCGCAGCAACAGGTGCAGGTGCCGCGACAGGTGCGGGCTCAGGCACGATCGTCGCCGATGGCGCCGGCATCTGCGGCATGACAGGCTCCGCATGGGGCTGCACGTCCGGCTCGACACGGCGCGATGCCTGCGTCACCCGCGTGGTACCTGACACCGGCCCTTGCGGCGCCGTCATGCGCAGCAATTCGCCGGTGACGATGCTGCCCGCGGTGAGGATCAGCGTGGCCAGCGTGGCGATCAGCACGATCGGCAGCTTCTTCGGATAGGCCGGGGTGTTGGAGACGATGGCGCGCGAGATGATGCGGCCGTCGGTCGGCGCGCCATCAATATTTTCACGCGTGGTCGCCTCGCGATATTTGGCGAGATAGGATTCCAGCAGGTCGCGCTGTGCCTTGGCTTCGCGCTCGAGCGCACGCAGCTGCACGTCCTGGCCATTGCTGCTCGACGCCTGGCGCTTCAGTTGTTCGAGGCTGTTGGTGAGTCCATCGACACGGCCGGCCGCGACGCGCGCATCGTTCTCGAACGAACGCGACAATTTGGCCGCCTCATCACGCAGCTGCTTGTCGAGATCGCCGAGCTGCGCCCGCAGCTCCTTGATACGCGGATGGGCATCGAGCAAGGTCGATGACTGCTCGGCCAGTTGCGCACGCAGCGTCACGCGCTGTTCGGACAGGCGGCGGATCAGATCCGAATTCAGCACTTCCGAGAACTCGATCGGCTTGCCGGTCTGCAGCATCTCCTTGATCAGCCGCGATCTGGATTCCGCATCCGATTTCAAGGCCCGCGCATTGCCCAGCTGGCTGTTGATCTCGCCGAGCTGCTGGTTGGACAGCGACGTGTTGTTGGTGCCGATGAACAGGCTCGATTTCGAACGAAATTCCTCGGCACGCGATTCCGCATCATTGACCTTCTTGCGGAGATCATCGATTTCGCCCGACAGCCACTGCCCGGCCGCCTTGGCCTGCTGCTGCCGTGCGCTCTGCTGCATCACGAGATAGCCATCGGCGATGGAATTGGCGACGCGCGCCGCAAGATCGGGATCGGCCGACTGGAATTCCACGACGATCACGCGCGACTTGTCCACCGCGAAGGCAGTCAACCGCTCATAATAGGAATCCAGCACGCGCTCTTCCGGCGTCATCGAGAACGGATCGCGCGCCGCACCGATCAGCGCCAGCAGCGACTTCCACGGCTGCGCGCCCTTCAGCACGGGATCGAATTCCGGCCGCTCGGCGAGCTTGTTCTTCTTGATCACCTCGCGCGCAAGATCGCGCGACAGCACCAGCTGCACCTGGCTGGCCACAGCCTCGGGGTCGAGCGACAGGCGCTCTTCGCTGCGCTCGCCATTCGGCCGCAGGAAGATGTTTTCACGGCCATCGATGAGGATGCGGGATTCCGACTTGTAACGGGGCGTGATGAGATTGACGAGAACGATGGAGCCGACGGCGGCCACCAGTGTCGGCACAATCACCCACATCCGCTTGCGCAGCAGCGCGCGGCCGAGGGCACCGAGATCGAGATCACCAAGCTGCGGCGGCGTGGACGATGTCACGCGCTCTTCGACGATCGATTCTTTTGGTCTGGAGCTGAACGCCGACTTCAGCGGCGAGACGGGCTTTTCTGCGACGGGAGCCTTGATGGCCTGATCAACCGACGCATCACTCTTCTTTGCACGCCCAAACGGCCAACGCATCGTATACCCCTACAGAACGCCACAGCGCCTACTCAACGGAATCGATTAAATGCGATTAAGGTTGCCGGCCGGTTAATCGCGCAGGTTGACCGACCTGCGCGCAGGACTCGGGCTGAGCGAATCCCGCAGCCTCACGCTTTGTTAACGGCGATGGCGCTTATTGAAGTTAATTGCTTCAGGAATTTCCGGTCCAGGGGCCTCGCGCCCTTCCCGAATGCTGGTCTCACGCATGTATGCCACGGATAAGCCACTCCGAATCCTGCACGCCGTGCGCGCGCCTGTCGGTGGCATCTTCCGTCACATCATCGATGTCGCCAATGGCCAGGCCGATCGCGGCCATCAGGTCGGAATTCTCGCCGACAGCCTGACCGGCGGCGAGCGCGCCGACGCCGCATTGGCCGAGATCGCTCCGCGCATGACGCTCGGCATCCATCGCCTGCCCATCAAGCGCGAGCCCGATCCGACAGACATCACGGTCTGGTTCAAATTCAAGAATCTCGTTCGCACGCTGAAGCCCGATGTGCTGCATGGTCACGGCGCCAAGGCCGGCGCCTTCGTGCGCCTCAAGGGCCATGCAAAAGGCACCATCCGCATCTACACGCCCCATGGCGGCTCGCTGCATTATCCGCAGAATACGCCCAAGGGTGCCTTCTACAGCCGCCTCGAACGCGCGCTGATGAACCGCACCGAGCTCTTCCTGTTCGAGAGCGCCTTTGCGCGCGACACCTATCAGCGCATGATCGGCACGCCGTCGGGCCTCGTGAAATGCGTGTTCAATGGCGTGACCGCCGGCGAATTCGAGCCGGTCGAACTCGCCGAGGACGCCACCGACATCTGCTATGTCGGCGAATTCCGCCGCATCAAGGGCGCAGACCTTCTGGTCGATGCGGTCGCGCGGCTCCGCGCCGATGGCCATGCCGTCACCCTCACCCTCGGCGGCGACGGCGAAGAGACCCATGCGCTGAAAGCACAGATCGAGCGCCTCGGCCTCGGCGGCGCCGTGCGCTTCATCGGCCATGTGAAGCCGCGTTTCGGCTTCTCCAAGGGGCGCCTGCTGGTGGTGCCGTCGCGCGGCGACAGCATGCCCTATGTGGTGATCGAAGCCGGTGCTGCCGGCGTGCCGATGATCGCCGCCAATGTCGGCGGCATCCCGGAAATCTTCGGTCCGCACACCGATGCATTGTTTGCGCCGAGCAATGCCGGCGCCATGGCCGAGGCGATCAAAACAGCACTCGGTGATCTCAACGGCACGCGTGCGCGTGCCATGATACTACGCGAACGCATCCAGCAGCACTTCTCGCAGGATGCCATGGTGGAAGGCGTCGTCGCCGGCTACCGCGAAGCGTTTGCGAAGCATTAACTCTCATTAACTTGTAACGAATTCTTCCGATTTATCCGCTAATTCAGCGGAAAAGGAGTAGGCTCGACGCACCGCCGTCGCTTGCCTCGCAATAACGGGAAATTCGCTTTGGATCCGATCAACGCACGCTCAATGATCGACGCTGCTGCGACCGACGCATCCGCGCCGCGCCAGTTCGAACGCCGCCGCCGGCTCACGCCAGAAGCACTCGCCCTCGTCGAACAGAAAGTCCGCTCCGCCTATTCGCCGGTGGTCATCACCGGCGTCGTTCGCGCGGTCGATTTCGTGATGCTCAGCCTTGTCGGCACCGTACTCTATTTTTCCTATGTGGTGCGCGCCGCCGGCTTCTCCTGGGAATATCTCGCAGGCATCATCGCATTGTCCGCCGTCGCGGTTGCGTGCTTTCAGGCCGCCGATATCTATCATCTGCAGATGTTTCGTGGCCGTGTGAAGCAGCTGACCCGCATGGTGTCGGCCTGGGCCTTCGTGTTCCTGCTGTTCATCGGCGTGCTGTTCTTTGCCAAGTTCGGCGACGCGGTGTCGCGCGTCTGGCTGTCGTCATTCTTCATTGTCGGTCTCATCGCGCTGATCGCGCAACGCACCGTGCTGCGCGCGCTCATCGTTCGCTGGGCGCAGCAGGGTCGCCTTGCGCGCCGTACCGTGATCGTCGGCGCCGATGTCAATGGCGAGCAGCTGATCCGGGAGCTGCAGTCGCAGGAGGATTCCGACATCCAGATCCTCGGCGTCTTTGACGACCGCAACGACAAGCGCTCGATGGACACGATTTCCGGCGCGCCGAAACTCGGCAAGATCGACGACATCATCGAATTCGCCCGCCGCACCCGCGTCGATCTCGTGCTGTTCGCATTGCCGATCTCGGCCGAGACGCGCATCCTTGAAATGCTAAAGAAGCTGTGGGTGCTGCCGGTGGATATCCGCCTGTCCGCGCATACCAACAAGCTGCGCTTCCGACCCCGCTCCTATTCCTATCTCGGCAAGGTGCCGACCCTTGACGTGTTCGAGGCACCGATCACCGACTGGGACCTGGTGATGAAATGGCTGTTCGACCATGTGGTCGGCGGCCTCGCGCTGCTCTGCGCGCTGCCCTTCATGGCGCTCGTGGCGCTGGCCATCAAGCTCGACAGCCCCGGCCCGGTGCTGTTCCGGCAGAAGCGTTTTGGCTTCAACAATGAGCGCATCGATGTCTTCAAGTTTCGCTCGCTCTATCACGATCAGGCCGATCCGCTGGCCAAGACCGTGGTGACCAAGGGTGACAAGCGCGTCACCCGTGTCGGTCGCTTCATCCGCAAATCCAGCATCGACGAGCTGCCGCAGCTGTTCAATGTGGTGTTCAAGGGCAATCTCTCTCTGGTCGGTCCCCGTCCGCATGCAGTGCAACAAAAGCTGCAGAGCCAGTTGCTGGACGAAGCCGTGGACGGCTATTTCGCCCGCCACCGCGTCAAGCCGGGCATCACCGGCTGGGCCCAGGTCAATGGCTGGCGCGGCGAAGTCGACAGCGAAGAGAAGATCCAGAAGCGCGTCGAGTTCGATCTGTATTACATCGAGAACTGGTCGGTGCTGTTCGACGCCTATATCCTGTTCCGGACGCCGATCTCGATGCTGACCAAGAACGAGAACGCGTATTGAGGCGTCGTCCCCGCGCAGGCGGGGACCCATAACCACCGTCGGCCTAGCAAGAAATTTGCCCTCTCCGATTGCGCGTCGCCATTTCTCCTGAGGCTATGGGTCCCCGCCTGCGCGGGGACGACATATCCGCCTACACCACTCATTCACCCGCCCCCGCTAACATCGCCGCATGACCATGCACGCGTCCAGCGATTACGCTTATGCAGCGCCGACGGCCCCGGCCGTCGTGACGCTTCAGCACGGGCTGCTGTGGCTGATGGGCATGGGCGGGGCCATCGTCTTCATCGAGCCCAGCCCTTATGAAATCTTCGCGCTGACCTCGGTCGTGGTGTTCGCCGCCACCGGCCTGCGCATGCGGCTCGCTTTCATGCCACTGGCGCTGCTGCTGTTCGCCGTCAATCTCGGCTACACGATCTGCGCTTTGCCACTGCTCGACCAGCAACCGATCGTCTATTGGATCCTGACCTCCTGGTACATGGCGGTCACCGCGATCTTCATCGCCCTCGTCGTTTCCGAAGACACCGCCGCGCGGCTGCATTATCTGCGCTCCGGCCTGATCGCAGGTGCCGTGATCGCATCGCTGGCCGGCATCGCCGGCTATCTGCGCCTGACGCCCGGTGAACTCTTCACGCTCTATGGCCGCGCCGCCGGCACCTTCAAGGACCCCAACGTGTTCGGCGCCTTCCTGGTGCTGCCGGCCTTGTTCTGCCTGCAAAGCGTCGTCAGCGACGGCTTTGGCCGCTCGCTGCGCTCGGCCATCCTGCTCGGCATCATCACGCTGGCGCTGCTGCTCGCCTTCTCGCGCGCGGCCTGGGGGCTGCTTGCCCTCACCGCCGCCTTCATGCTGCTATTGATGATGCTGACCAGCCAGACCAATCGGCAGCGCTCGCGCATCGTCCTCATGGCGATCGCCGCCATCGTCGCATTGGCGCTGGTGCTGATGATCCTGCTGCAATTCGATTTCATCCGCGACATGTTCCAGCAGCGCGCAAGCTTCGACCAGAAATACGACGAAGGCCGCTTCGGCCGTTTCGGCCGTCATTTGCTGGGCGCACAGATGGCGCTCGATCTGCCGCTCGGCATCGGCCCGCTGCAATTCAACAAGTTCTTCCCCGAAGACACGCATAATTCCTATCTCAACGCCTTCATGTCCGGCGGCTGGATTTCCGGCGTGGTGTATCCGGCGCTGGTCTTCACCACCGCCCTGATCGGCTTTCGCTACATCTTCGTGCGGACGCCGTGGCAGCGGCCTTATCTCGCAGTGTTCTCCGCCTATCTCGGCACGGTCGGCGAGGCCTTCATCATCGACACCGATCACTGGCGTCATTTCTGGCTGATGCTCGGCCTGATGTGGGGCCTGTTCGTCGCCACCCAGCGCTATATGGCGACAGCGCGCCACGCCGATGAATTTACAACTCATACAGAAGGACTGCCCGCACGATGACGGAAGCCAGCATCCGCATCGCCGTGCTCGTCCCCTGTTTCAACGAGGCCGCCGCCATCGCTCAGGTCGTGCATGATTTCCGTGCCGCACTGCCGATGGCCGAGGTCTATGTCTATGACAACAACTCCTCCGACGACACGGTGGCCATCGCCAGCGCTGCAGGCGCCCAGGTCCGCAGCGAACGGCATCAGGGCAAGGGCCATGTGGTGCGCCGCATGTTCGCCGACGTTGATGCCGACATCTATGTGATGGTGGATGGCGACGCGACCTATGATGCCGCCAGCGCGCCAGCCATGATCGCCAAGCTGATCGATGAACGCCTCGACATGGTGGTCGCCCAGCGCGTCGACCAGGATACGGCGGCCTATCGCCCAGGTCACCGCACCGGGAATTTCCTGCTGACACGCTTTCTTGCCGACACCTTCGGCCGCGGCTTCGAGGATATCCTGTCCGGCTATCGCGTGTTCTCGCGCCGTTTCGTCAAGACCATCCCCGTACTGTCCGACGGCTTCGAGATCGAGACCGAGCTCAGCGTGCACGCGCTCGAACTCTCGATCCCCGTCGCGGAAATGCAGACGCCCTATTTCTCGCGGCCAGCCGGATCGCACAGCAAGCTCAACACCTGGCGCGATGGCTTCCGTATTCTCGGCACCATCCTGAAACTCTATCGATCGGAGAAGCCGCTGCGCTTCTTCACCACCATCGCGATCACGCTGGCATCGATGTCGGTGATCCTGTCGATCCCGCTCTTCCTCACTTATGTGGAAGAAGGCCTGGTGCCACGCTTTCCCACCGCGATCCTGTCCACCGGCATCATGCTGGTCGCGGTGATCTCGATGTTCTCCGGTCTCATTCTCGACACCGTGTCGCGCGGCCGGCGCGAAGCGAAACTGCTGCGCTATCTTGCCGAGCCCTGGATCGGGCACTGATCCACTCAACCCATTGCTCAAACGAAAACAGCCCCGCTTGCGCGAGGCTGTTGCCGTTAAATGTCGTCCGCTTTAGCGAACGATGATCGTCTTGGTGCGGCCGCCATGATAGCCATGGCGATGACCGTGACGCGGGCCGTAATAGGCGCGGCTGTGGCGATAGCCGGGACCACGATGATAGCCGGGGCCGCGATGATAGCCGCGATGGCCACCATGATAACCACCGCCGCCGATCTGGACATTGATGCCCTGAGCTGCAGCCGGAGCCGCCGGAGTGCCGATATAGAGAAGGCCGGCAGCTGCCAGCAGAGCCAATTTCTTGATCATTGTGTCCCTTCCTGTGAAATCTGCGGGGACAAGTCGAAGGTGATCTAAAGGTTCCGATTTGATTCAAAGCATATGACGCCAAATGGCATCGCCTCGGATCGAATGGGAACGTCATGTTGCGACGGGCGTTTTCACCGCATGACCGATCCCAAAACGAAGCGCGATCACGACAAGTCCAAGCCGGACGAGGAAGTCTCGCCGGCCGGCCCTCACGACAAGCCCGAACTCACCGACCACCACAAGACGCCGGGCAGCGGCATGCTTCCCGACAAGGACAATGATGAGGTCGAAGGGCCTTCGGGCTGATCGCGCACAAAACTGACGTGCGCACGTCATCACACATTCTTATGCTGACGCTAACGTCGCATTAACGATCACGACTCACAGTGGTTATCAGGTTAACGCAGGCCGGATGTACGTCTGCGTGGAAATGGCTCGGAGCTTTCGGTTCCGGGTCATTTTTGTTCTGGTTCCCCGCCTGGTTCCATATGGCTGCATTGCCCCTGCGGCATGAACGATGCGCGAAGCCACACGTTGCCGTCCCGAGAACAAGGAGAAGCAACATGAAGAGAATGGCAATCGCTCTCGCCACCGTCGCAGCGCTGGGCGCTGCAACCATCACCACCAAGCCTGCAGAAGCACGTGGTGGTCGCGGCGCCGCCATCGGCCTCGGCCTCGCAGCCGGCGCCCTGGTGGCCGGTGCCGCAGCCAGTGGCGCATATGCCTATGGTCCGGGACCGGGCTATTACGGTGGTCCGCGCTATTACGGCGGTCCCCGTTATTATGATGGCCCGCGCTACGGCTATTACGGCGGCGGCCCGCGCTATTACCGCAGCTACGGCTATTATTGATAGCCGCAAGACGACAAAAGGCCCGGAGCAATCCGGGTCTTTTTGTCGCTTATCAAGCATTTTCAATGATTTAATGGTCGGAGCGAGAGGATTCGAACCTCCGACCCCTAGTCTCCCAGACTAGTGCGCTAACCGGGCTGCGCTACGCTCCGAATGCCTGACGGCGCTGATTGATTAGGGATATTCGCCCCGACAAGCAAGGTCGTTTTGAGCCATTAGGGAACATTGGCTGCGCAACACCCGGTTCGTTGATGCCGATCAGGCTACATCCCGATGAGCCATACGGCGCCAATTGTAGCCAGGACAGCCAGGCCACTGATGGTCCATCCGCCATAGTAGCCGACGTCATCTTCGTGCTGGATCTCTTTATGCTGGAAATCATGGGCACCAGCAGCCGAATGCCAATGGGTCATGTCACCACCTCGGATCAGGTTATCTGCTCGATACAACTGAACGACCCTCAGCTAAGTTCCTCGCCTGTTAGCTTGCATGCCGCTGTCAGCGGGCGTCGGGTCAACCGCCGCCATCCTTCATCGCCGCATCGAGCGCGCGGCGGGCTGCGAGCAGATCCTCGAGCACCAATTCCAGCCTTTCGCGGTCGAGCGAGCGAACCTCCGGACGCGGTTGCGGCGATGGCTCGGGATTCAAGCGCGGTTGCGGCGGAGCGGGATTCGCACGAACCGCCGGCATCGGATTGGCACGGCTCATGGACGCCGGATCTGTGCGGCCGATGGCCTGCTGCAGACGCGGTTCAACGCGCGGCGCAGCGCGTAGCGCGGGATCGGTGCGCACCTCCGGCGCGGCCCCGGTCGGCGGACGCAGATCGGGCTCGCGGCGCGCCACGACGTCAGGCGCCTTGCGGGCGGCGACTGGTTCTGCCACCTCCTCTTCTTCGGCGCCTTCCTCTTCAGACTCGTCGTCCTCGGACTCGTCTTCGTCCGCGTCCTCGTCGTCGGATTCCTCCTCGTCGCCCTCTTCGGAATCGTCCTCGTCAGACTCCTCCTCCTCGGCGTCCCCGGAGTCCTCGTCGGCCGTTTCCTCGTCCTCGAGCTCATCTTCGAGTTCGGCCTCAGCCTCTTCGTCCGGCTCGTCCTCGACCACCGGCGCCTTCGCCGCCGGTCGCGTCATCAGCGGGGCCGCCGACGTCATCCGTGGCTCTACCCCGCGTGCAGGCACGGGTGCGAAGGCCGGCGTGGCCTCTTCGTCCACCAGCCCCTGCACCGCCTTGATGCCGTTCTCTTTGAGAATCCGCTGCACACCGCGGATCGTGTAGCCCTCGCCATACAGCAACCGACGGATGCCGCGCAGCAGATCGACGTCGTCCGGGCGATAATATCGCCGGCCGCCGGATCGCTTCATCGGTTTGATTTGAGTGAACCGCGTTTCCCAGAACCGCAGCACATGCTGCGGAATATCGAGGTCGTCGGCGACCTCGCTGATGGTCCGAAACGCATCCGGCGCTTTATCCAAGTGCAGGATTCCTGTGGTTCATCCCGTTGCTATATCAAAGCGTTTTCAAGCGAAGTGGAAACCGGTTCGCGTGAAGAAAACGCGTCAAATCAAGGTCTACTCGTCGTGGTCTTTGCCGTTACCGACGGCATCGACATTGCCGTTGATCCGCTGTTTCAGGATCGCCGACGGCTTGAACACCATCACCCGCCGCGGCGAGATCGGTACTTCCGTGCCCGTCTTCGGATTGCGTCCGATGCGCTCGCCTTTACTACGCACCATGAAGGAGCCGAACGAGGACAGTTTCACTGTCTCACCCTTTTCCAGACAATCCGTGATCTCTTTCAGAACAAGTTCAACAAACGCCGATGACTCCGTGCGCGACAAGCCTACCTTTTGATAGACCGCCTCGCACAGATCGACGCGTGTGACTGTTTTTCCCGTGCCCGTCATGCCAGCCCCAAAAACTTCTCGGCGAACCGAAATTCGTCACGGAAACTAGGAGGTTAACGGGACGGGGTCAACACCGCAGGGCGTTGCAAGCGCATGGAAAGTCGAGACAATTTGAGATGTTGTGGTTTTGCCACCATCACCAGCGGACAAGCGCCGAGCCCCAGGTGAAACCGCCGCCCATGGCTTCGAGCAATACCAGGTCACCTTTCTTGATGCGCCCGTCATTGACCGCAACAGATAGTGCCAGCGGGATCGACGCCGCCGAGGTGTTGCCATGGCGATCCACCGTGAGCACCACCTTCTGCGGCGCAATATGCAATTTATGCGCGGACGCATCGATAATGCGCTTGTTGGCCTGATGCGGCACGAACCAGTCGATGCTGTCCGCATTCGCACCGGTCGCAGCGAAAGCATCGACGATCACGTCGGTGATCATGCCGACCGCATGCTTGAAGACCTCGCGGCCTTCCATGCGCAGATAACCCACGGTCTGCGTCGAGGACGGGCCGCCATCGACGAACAGCTTTTCCTTGTGCCGGCCGTCGGAGCGCAGATGCGTGGTGAGCACGCCGCGATCGGCGGTCGTCCCTGCCCCGTCCTGTGCTTCGAGCACCACGGCGCCGGCGCCGTCGCCGAACAGCACGCAGGTGCCGCGGTCGGTCCAGTCGAGGATTCGCGAAAAGGTTTCGGCACCGATCACCAGCGCACGCTTGCCGGCGCCGGTGCGCAGCAGGCTGTCGGCGGTGGTCAGCGCAAAGATGAAGCCGGAACACACGGCCTGCAGGTCGAATGCTGCGCCGTGCGTAATGCCGAGCGCGTTCTGCACGGCCACAGCTGTCGCGGGAAACGTATTGTCCGGTGTCGAGGTGGCGAGCACGATCAGGTCGATCGACTGCGCGTCGATGCCGGCATTCTTCAGCGCCGCCTGTGCTGCCTTGATGGCGAGATGCGAGGTGAACTCGCCTTCGGCCGCAATGTGGCGCTGCTGGATGCCGGTGCGCTGGACGATCCACTCGTCCGACGTATCGACCTTCTGGGCCAGTTCAGCATTGGTGAGAATGCGCTCCGGCAGATAGGAGCCGCAGCCGAGCACGACCGAACGTATCACGAGACAGCCTCCTGCGCGGCCGCGGGCGCAGAGACAGCACCATGATCGCGGTCGAGCGTTTCATTGATCTTGTTGAGAAGGTCGTAGCGGACCATGTCATAGGCGACATCCACCGCATAAGCGAAGCCATCGGCATCGGTGCCGCCATGGCTCTTCACCACGATGCCCTTGAGGCCGAGAAACACGCCGCCATTGGATTTCGACGGATCCATCTTGTCGCGCAGCGCCTTGAAGGCGTTCTTGGCGAATAGATAACCGATCTTGGAGCGCCAGGTGCGGCTCATGGCGCCGCGCAGATATTCGGCGATCTGGCGCGCGGTGCCTTCGGCGGCCTTCAGTGCGATATTGCCGGAAAAGCCCTCGGTCACGATGACATCGGCGTCGCCCTTGCCGATGCCGTCGCCTTCGACGAAGCCGATGAATTTGAGTTGCGGCAGATCGGCGGCGCGCAACAGCTCGGCTGCCTCGCGGATTTCCTCGCCGCCCTTCACTTCCTCGACGCCGATATTGAGCAGGCCCACGGTCGGACGCTCGAGATCGAACATCACCCGCGCCATGGCGCTGCCCATGATCGCCAGCGATTTGAGGTGATGCGCATCGCCGCCGATGGTGGCGCCGAGATCGAGCACGATGCTGTCGCCGCGCATGGTCGGCCACACCGCGGCGATCGCCGGGCGATCGATCCCCGGCAGCGTGCGCAGGCAGAACCGCGCCATCGCCATCAGCGCACCGGTATTGCCGGCGGAGACGGCCACATCGGCCTCTCCCTGCTTCACGGCATCGATCGCCATCCACATGGACGACACCTTGCGGCCGCGGCGCAGTGCCTGGCTCGGCTTGTCATGCATGGACACCGCGACGTCGGAATGGATCACCTTCGACACCTTTTTCAGTGCCGGGTGGTTGGCCAGCTCGGCCTCGATCTTGGCGCTGTCGCCGACCAGCACGAATTCGCTGTCGGGGTGCCGGGTCAGCGAAATCGCCGCGCCGGGGATGACCACCGATGGGCCGAAGTCACCGCCCATGGCGTCGAGCGCGATGCGAACCTTTTTAGCCATGTACGTCCTGGAAACCTGTCTTGAGCGGCATCATCCACATGGCCGCCGACGAACTGCCGCGACCGGCGGCAGTAAAGCTATGGCATGTACCCCTTTACGGCGCGCGACAATAGCGTTTCCGCCATTTGACACAACACCTTGACCGGGCGTTTTCCCGCGCCAGCCGCAGGGGTGGAACCGGGCGAGAATCGGAGCCGGGCGCCTCGGATCACCCCTTTTTCGGCTTCGCAGGTGCGTCCTGCAGCGCCTTCAGCGCCGCAAACGGGTGTTCGTCGGGATTCGGCGCCTCGACCTGGTCCTCGAACACCGCATCCGGCTTGCGCGGATAGGGATCGAGACCCAGAAACAGCGCATCCGTCACCAGTTTGCCGATGTCGATCGCCCCGTTCTCGATCGGCTCCGGTGGATCCGGCCGGTCGTCATCGCTCTCGCCGTCGTCCTCGTCGGCCGAATCGGCCAGCTCGCGAATCTGCGAGGGCGGCGCGAACACCACATCCACGTCCTCATCGATCTCGTTCTCGAACGGATCGAGCGACACCACGCAGATCTGGGTCACCTTGCCCGTCACCCGGCCGGTGACATGCACCGTGCCACCCTTGACCGGCAGCAGCCGCAACTCGGCCTTCACAGCCGCGATATCCGGCACACCGCCGAGTTCGGCCATCGCCTTGCGCTGCTCCGGCCGCGCCTCGATGGTCTGGTACAGTCCCGTATCCGGGATTTCGGTCACCGGGACCGGCACGCTCCAGGGCGGCGGCGGGAGTTGCGACGGCGGAAGCTGCGATGGCTTCTGGCCGCGATCGGATTTGCTCATGTCGTTACCAAAGTTGCCGCGGGCGACGGAAACCGCCACGCGCCGGAGGTGAATGTCGCCGGATCGAGCCCGGCGAAATGATGATCGGCCGCTTCCACGTAAGCTGCGAGCTGCCGGGCCTGATCGAGATCGCGGCCATTATAGATATTCTTCGACAGCGCCGCTGCCAGCGCCTCGCCGCCCTCGGCCAGAGCCACATCGTAGGCCTTGGTGCGACCATAGAAGGCGCTGCCGAAGTCCCGCATCTTCCTGGGCACCTTCATGTCGCTGGTGCCGAGTTCACGCAGATTGTCGTCCATGTCGTCGCAGAACTTGTCAAAAAGCCCCTGCGCCAGTTCGCTCCTGGGATCCAGCCGCCGCAGCACCAGCCAGAGCTGGACCAGCAACATATCGAAACGCCCATCGACCGTGTCGGGAGCTGCTAAATCACGGTAAAACAACGGTTCTCTCGCCTGCGCCACGATCATGCCATAGATCGCTTCAATGGTGCCGCGCAATCGCGCCGGGGACTTCCTGAATCGACTGAACGGCCAGATCATGACGGGTTCCTTGCGGGCCGGTCGGGCACGCGCATGTTGCATTCGAGGGTTCTGCCCGGTACGTCAACGCCTTCCGGGATGCAAGAGCCCCGGAAGCGCCTAGAGGATGGGGATTTCCTCCACGATGATCAATTCGAGCCTGAGCACTGCCATCCGCGGATCGCGCCTGAACTGGCGCCGGGTCCGCTCAGCCGTGGCCGTTGCCGCCGTCTGCCTGTCGCTGGGCGCCTGCGCCGAGCAATTCCAGAAGGGCTACATCCTGCCTCCCGGCGCGCTGGAGCAGATCCCGATCGGCGCCAGCCAGGATCAGGTGCTGATCGTGATGGGCACCCCGTCCACGGTCGCCACGCTGAACGGTGAAGTGTTCTACTACATCTCGCAGCGCGCCGAACGCCCCGTCGCCTTCATGCAGCAAAGTGTCACCGACCAGCGTGTCATTGCCATTTATTTCGACAAGAATCGCAGGGTTACGCGTCTTGCCAATTATGGTCTGCAGGACGGCAAGATTTTCGACTTCATCAGCCGCACCACGCCGACCTCGGGCTCGGAGATGAGCTATCTCGCACCGCTGTTCCGGTTGGTGAGCTTCCGCTAACAACTGCGGCCGTAGGGCGGATTAGGCGAAGCCGTCATCCGCCGGCCGAGTTCACAACGGAAACTCCGCGGCGGATGACGCGGAGTTTATCATCGGGCGAGCTTCGCGCGACCCGGTGGCTAATCCGCCCTACGAAATTCAAAAAGCCCCGCAGCACAAGCTGCGGGGCTTTTTGTTGTTCGCAGCGACAACGCGTCTTGTCTGCCGTCACAGCTCTGACTACGGTTTTCGCTAAGAGCCAAAGTAATAAATCCAAGAGAGGAAATGTGATGACCAAACTGGTTACGCGCCGCCGCATACTCACCGGTGCTGCCGCACTTTCAACGGCTGCGATCCTGCCGCGCGCAAGCCTTGGTGCCGGCGAATGGAAGCCCACCGAAACCGTTCGTGTGATCGTGCCTGCTGCGGCCGGCGGATCCACCGACGTGATGGGCCGCATGCTCGCCGCGCATCTGCAGCCGGTGTGGGGCCAGTCCGTCGTGGTGGAAAATCGTTCGGGCGGCGGCGGCACCATCGGCGTTGCCGAAGTCGCGCGCCTCAAGGGCGATGGTCACACCATCCTGATCGGCAATCCCGGCCCGAATGCCATCGCCTACAGCATCTTCAAGAACCTGCCCTACAAGATCGACCAGTTGCAGCCGGTCTCCAACATGATCAAGCTGCCCAACATCATGTGCGCGCATCCGAGCGTGGGGATCAAGACGATCCCGGAGCTGATCGCCTATATCAAGGCCAATCCGGACAAGCTGAACTACGCGTCATCCGGCGTCGGCCAGAGCCCGCATCTCACCGGCGCATGGTGGCTGCAGCTCACAGGCCTCAAGATGCAGCACGTCCCGTTCCGTGGCGCAGGTCCGGCCCTGCAGGCGGCATTGGCCGGCGACGTGCAGATCCTGTGCGACAATCTCTATCCGTCGCTGCCGCAGGTGCTCGACGGCAAGCTCAACGCGCTCGCGGTGACGACACCCGAACGGAATGCGCAGTGCCCGAATGTGCCGTCGATGCGCGAGACCGGCGTGCCTGAACTCGCGAATTTCGATGTCTCGACCTGGTTCGGCGCGTTCTATCCGAAGAGCACACCGACCGAGGCCGTGACCGCCCTCAACGAGCAGATCAAGGTTCTGCTCGCCACCGACGCCGCCAAGAAGAGCATCGCGGCCATGGGCGCCGTGCCCGACTACGGCTCGCCCGCGCAATACCAGACCTTCATCGAAGCCGAGGCCCTGAAATTCAAGGGCATCATCGATAAGGAAGGCCTGCAGATGGAAGTGAAGTAGGCGCATCAGCCTGGCGTGAAGCCGACGAACTTCCCCCACAACAGAAAGACGGCCATCGCCAATACAATGGCGGTGGCCGTTTTGATCATCGTCAGGCGCCGTTCAGCAGGCGACGCCTGCAAGCGCCCGCAGTGATGGCAGACGCCTGCGCCGCCGGGAATCTCGCGCTCGCAGAATTCGCAGACCGCCACGCCCGCCTCCCGGCTGGAATTCTGAACGGCTTATTTCTCTTCTTCCAGCGAGAATGCCACCGCGCCATTGGCCGACAGGCGCACCTTGTCGCCTTCGATATCGGCCACGAGCCCACCATCGATAAAATGGTGATGTCCCTTGTGATGACCTTCGCCTGAGTCCTTCTTGGTCAGCTTGATGCGGTTGCCCTCGACCTTGTCCACGGTCCCCACATGCACGCCGTCGGCGCCGATGACTTCCATATGTTCTTTGATTTTGCTGAGCGCGCTCATGTCATGTTCCTTTGATGGTGGGAACACTGAACGGCTGGAACCGGATTTGGTTCACTCGCAAGGCCGTGAGCGCAGCGGGATCAGCCGCCTTTGTTGATCTTCTTGATCTTGGCCTCCTGCGCCTCGATCGCCAGCGTCAATTCCATGATCGCCTTGGACAGCAGCTCGGTGGCTTCCTTCTGGTCCTGCGATTTGGCGGCGCGCAGGGCGTAGTTCTTGGCGGATGACAGGGACATTGTTGGCTCTCGCGGTGGTCGATCGTAGGGCGGATAAGCCGAAGGCGTAATCCGCCGCAACGCGCGCTGCAAGCTCCGCGGCGGATGACGGCTACGCCTTATCCGCCCTACGCCTGCACGCGATTGATAATCGCCCACAATTCCTCGACCGGCACCGGCGATGCGACGTTGAACGTCTCGCCGAGAACCTGCCGCAACTCCCCGGCACTCTCCAGCGTCCGCGTCGAGACCTGCTCGCCATCACGCGCCTCGACGATGAGATGGCGATTGACCAGCTTGAACCGGCGATCGCCGGTGACGCGCTCCAACACCAGCGTGGTCGGGAACGGCACGGCTGGATTGGTCGATGTGTACCAGTTGCCGAGTTCATAGTCCGACGGCAACTGCGGGATGAGATCGAACACATACATGGTCCGCCAGCCACCTGCCCGCTTGGCGGCCAGCCACAACCGTCCATCCGTCTCCGTCAGCTTGTACGTGCCCATCGCCGTGGACTGCTCGATATCGGTGGCGAGCCGCAGCGGCGCATCGAGCACGCAGGCGCCGAAACCGACATCGGCGAGATAAGGCCCATCGGGCAGATCGACCTTCAGCAACATATGCGTCTTCGGCCCGAGCGGGCTGTCCGGCGGCGCATTCCAGCGCACGCGCCCACCGAGGCCGGTCACCTTGAAGCCGATGATTTCCAGCGCAGTCCGGAGCACCGCATTGTGTTCGTAACAATAGCCGCCGCGCCGCGACTCCACGAGCTTGCGCTGCAGGGATGCGAGGTCGAGATCGACCGGACGCCGCAACAACGGATTGATGCCCTCGAACGGGATCGCATTGACATGCGCCGCATGGATCGCCGTCAGCGTCGCAAGGTCGGGCGCAGCTTTTCCGCTGAATCCGATCCGCTCGAAATAGCGATCCAGCTGCAGAACATCGGTCATTGGTCGATTCCAATCCAGGCCCACGGCCGTAGGATGGGTTGAGCGGAGCGATACCCATCACCACAAACGCCGGAGCGCGTGGTGATGGGTATCGCTCCGGCGCGACGCGCCTGCGCTCAACCCATCCTACGATTTCGTCCCGTACTTCCGCGCAAAATCGCGCCCGGTGCGCGCGAGGCAAACCGCCGCCTGCCCCTGATACATGGTGCCGTCCTTTGCGGCGATTTTACTGCATTTCGCCCGCGCCTTCTCATAGGCGGCCCTTGTCGCAGGCTGCGCCTTGGGCAGGAAACGCGGTTCGCATTTCGCCAGCACCATGTCGGACAGCGCATTGTCCGCGGTGGAGCCGAGCTGGCAGAGATCGAGGACGCGAAACGCGCCTTCGCAGCTGAACTCGGTTTTGACGGCGGCGGTCACGGCATTGGCCAAGCCGCCCGCTTTGGCAGCGGCGTCATCGCTGATAGGGCATTTTTCGGCGGCGGCAGCCGGAGCGACGCAAGTCACGAAACACAAGAAAAGTGCCGTTGGGATTGAGCTTCGGATCATGCGAGTGGACCTATGAGGGAGCGCCGGGCCATCAGCATAGCAAGATGCCGTAGGATGGGTAGAGCGTAGCGAAACCCATCAAAAATCCCGCGGCTCTCACCGCGGGACCTTTGCGTCGGTCGTAACGCTCGTCCAGTAGGGCGGATGAGCCGAAGGCGTCATCCGCCGGCCGAGCGCATGTGGCGAAGAACGGCGGATGACGCTTCGCTCATCCGCCGTTCTTCCACAGATCAATGCGCCAAGATCGCCAACAGCAAGAGCGCCACGATGTTGGTGATCTTGATCATCGGATTCACCGCGGGTCCCGCCGTGTCCTTGTAGGGATCGCCGACGGTGTCGCCGGTCACGGCTGCCTTATGGGCATCCGAGCCCTTGCCGCCGAAATGGCCGTCCTCGATATACTTCTTGGCATTGTCCCAGGCACCGCCGCCCGAGGTCATCGAGATGGCCACGAACAGACCGGTGACGATGACACCGAGCAGCATGGCGCCAACGGCCGAGAACGCCGCCGACTTGCCGGCCGCACCACCGCCCGCAATCACATAGATCAAGAAGTAGACCACGATCGGCGACAGCACCGGGAGCAGCGACGGAATGATCATTTCCTTGATCGCCGCGCGCGTCAGCAGGTCCACCGCCCGGCCGTAATCCGGCTTGTCGGTGCCCTGCATGATGCCCGGCTTCTCGCGGAACTGGCGCCGCACTTCCTCGACGATGGCGCCGGCCGCGCGGCCCACCGCCGTCATGCCCATCGCGCCGAACAGGTATGGCAACAGGCCGCCGAACAGCAGGCCGACCACCACATAGGGATTGTTCAGCGAGAAGTCCGGCAGCACGTCCTTGAAGTACGGATACTTCGCGGCATTGGCGATGAAGAATTTGAGGTCTTCATTATAGGCCGCGAACAGCACCAGTGCGCCGAGACCGGCCGAGCCGATCGCATAGCCCTTGGTGACCGCCTTGGTGGTGTTGCCAACGGCGTCGAGCGCGTCGGTGGCTTTGCGCACTTCCTTCGGCAGGCCCGCCATTTCGGCAATACCGCCGGCATTGTCGGTGACGGGACCGAAGGCATCGAGCGCCACGATCATGCCGGCGAGCGCGAGCATGGTGGTGGTGGCGATCGCAATGCCGAACAGGCCGGCGAGGCTATAGGTGACGAGGATGCCGGCGATGATGACGATGGCGGGGCCCGCGGTTGACTCCATCGAGATCGCGAGGCCCTGGATCACATTGGTGCCGTGACCGGTGACCGAGGACTGCGCGATGGACTTCACCGGCCGATAGTCGGTGCCGGTGTAGTATTCGGTGATCCAGATGATCAGGCCGGTGACGACCAGACCGACCACGCCGCATTCGAACAGCGCAAAGCCGGTGTATTTCGCGCCCGCCAGCGGCCCGAAGCCGACCAGCCAGTGGATCGCGAAAGCGAGGCCGAACAGCGACAGAACCCCCGTCGCGATCAGGCCCTTATACAGCGCGCCCATGATGGACTGGCTGGCACCGAGCTTGACGAAGAAAGTGCCGATGATCGAGGTGATGATGCAGATGCCGCCGATGGCAAGCGGCAGCGTCATCATGTTCACCAGCAGCGGCGATGTCGCAAAGAAGATCGCCGCGAGCACCATGGTGGCGACCGCGGTCACCGCATAGGTCTCGAACAGGTCGGCCGCCATGCCGGCGCAGTCGCCGACATTGTCGCCCACATTGTCGGCGATGGTCGCAGGGTTGCGCGGATCGTCTTCCGGAATGCCCGCTTCCACCTTGCCGACGAGATCGCCGCCGACATCGGCGCCCTTGGTGAAGATGCCGCCGCCGAGACGGGCGAAGATCGAGATCAGCGAGGCGCCGAAGCCGAGCGCCACCAGCGCATCGATCACGATACGGCTGTTGGCGGCGTGGCCGAGGCTCTGGGTGAGGATCATGAAGTAGATGGTGACGCCGAGCAGTGCGAGGCCCGCCACCAGCATGCCGGTGATGGCACCCGCCTTGAAGGCGAGTTCGAGGCCGCCGGCCAGCGAACTGGTCGCCGCCTGCGCGGTGCGGACGTTTGCGCGCACCGAGACATTCATGCCGATGAAACCGGCCGCGCCCGACAGCACTGCGCCGATCAGGAAGCCCACGGCCACGAGCATGCCGAGGAAGTAAGCCAGCAGCACGAAGATCACGACGCCGACGATGCCGATGGTGAGATATTGCCGCCGCAGATAGGCCTGCGCGCCTTCGCGCACCGCCGCTGCGATTTCCTGCATTCGCGCATTTCCGGCATCCGCCTTCAACACCGAACTTGTCGCCCAGATCGCGTAAACGATCGACAGTGCCCCGCAGAGCACGATCACCCACAATGCTGTCATGGAATCTGCCTCAGTCCTTCCTGCCCGGCGCCTTGTTATGGTGGCGCATATGATCGGAGGCCTGTCCTGAGTACGTGAGGACGGCCTCTCGTAACAGGAAGCATGTCAAATCCGGTATCGGCGTGCAACGTCCGCGGATGGAAGAAGGCTGCTAATTTGGAGGGGATGTAGGGGAGATGCAGCGACGCTCGATAACCTCTCCCCGCCCTTTTGCGGGGAGAGGTCGAGCCGGCGGAGCGCAGCGAAGCCGGATCGGGTGAGGGGCATGGCACGAGCTCTCCACCCGCCTGCACCATCGAATCTGTCGAACGACTGATATCTGGCTTGACACTTCTCGCGTGCCCGGCCCCTCACCCGCCGCGAAGACGCGGCGACCTCTCCCCGCGCAAGATGCGGGGAGAGGTTAGTTCGCGGCAACCATCGCGCTTTAAAAGTGACTGTAGGAATGCCGCTTCAAGACGATCTCACCACCCTCGGCATCGACAAAACGCGGCGGCCCCTCACCCGCGACGATCTCGCCAATCACCGCAGCAGCCACACCCGCCTGGTCCGCCTGCGCCATGAAGGACGCCAGCCGCGCCTCAGGCATGGTGCAGAGAATTTCGTAGTCGTCGCCGCCCGCCACCAGCGCCTCATAGCCGATCATGCCCGCGTCCAGCAGCGCGCCGGCCGGTGCCGACAGTGGCAGCATCGCCGTCTCGACCACCGCGCTAACACCCGACACCGCGCATAATTTGGCGAGATCGCCGGCCAGCCCGTCCGAGACATCCATCGATGCGCTTGCATGATCCCGCACCGCACGCGCCAGCGCGCAGCGCGGCTGCGGCACGCGATAGCGCTCGATCAGCGGGTCCTCATTCGACGACGCCAGCCGCCCCTGCAGCACC
This sequence comes from Tardiphaga sp. GW821-FHT12E02, assembly GCF_058807155.1. Taxonomy (NCBI): domain Bacteria; kingdom Pseudomonadati; phylum Pseudomonadota; class Alphaproteobacteria; order Hyphomicrobiales; family Nitrobacteraceae; genus Tardiphaga; species Tardiphaga sp. GW821-FHT12E02. The sequence goes on along the minus strand of NZ_JBXAQK010000001.1, from coordinate 3,289,030 downwards.
GCGAGTCCCAATGCTGCATCGCCGATGCTGCCGGTGACCACGATCAGGTCGCCCACCTGCGCGCCCGCCCGCCGCACGATCCGCCCCTCCGGTACAAGGCCGAAAGCAGTGACGGAGATCATCAGCGGCCCCGGCGTGGACACGGTGTCGCCACCGAGCAGCGGGCAGTCGAATTCGGCGATGTCCTCGCCAAGCCCGCGCGCGAATTCCGCCAGCCAGGCTTCGTCCTGCACCTTCAACGCCAGCGTCAGCACGAAGCCGGCGGGAACGGCGCCCTTGGCGGCGAGATCGGAGAGATTGGTGCGCAGCGCCTTGCGGGCGATGGTGTCCGGGGGATCGTCGGGCAGGAAATGCACGCCTTCGACGATGGCGTCGGTATTGACGACGATGTCTTCACCGGCGGCTTTCAGCACGGCGGCATCATCGCGCAGGCCGAACGCACCGGGATCGGTGGCGAGCGGCGCGAAATAGCGGGAGATGAGCGTGTCTTCGCCGGATGCCATCGGTGTCGCCTCTCACTCCATCTGTCATCGCCCGGCTTGACCGGGCGATCCAGTAAACGGCGACGATGCGGTTCTATCAACAAGCGGCGGTGTCTACTGGATCACCCGCTTTCGCGGGTGATGACAACCAGAGACAATCAGCGCGTAAACTCGTCCGGTCGATACTGTCGCCCGATCTGGTCCAGCACGGCATTCACCATGCCGGTCTCGTCGCGCTCCACGAAGGCATGCGCGACGTCCACATATTCCGACACGATCACCCGACCCGGAATGTCCTTGCGATGCTGCAGCTCATAGGCCCCTGCCCGCATCACCGCGCGCAGGATCGCCTCGACACGGGCCAGCGGCCAGCCGCGCGACAGCACGTCGTCGATCAGCGGATCCAGCTCCTTCTGGTCGCGCAGCACGCCCGACACGACATCGCGGAAGAACGCGCCCTCGGCCGGCAGATACTGTTCGCCCTCGACCTCGCTGCCGATCCAGAAGCTCTCGAACTCGGCCAGCACTTCATTGATGCCGGTGCCGCCGACATCCATCTGGTAGAGCGCCTGCACGGCGGCGAGACGGGCGGCGCCGCGGCGGTTGGCCTTGCGCTCGCCTTTGGGTTCCGGTTTCTTGAACTCGCCCATCGCTTACGCCTTCGCCAGGCGGCGCTTGATGCGCAGCATTGCGAGCGCGGCGCGCGCGGCATCGCCGCCCTTGTTCAGCTCGGACGCCTTGGCGCGGGCCCAGGCCTGCTCCTCGGTGTTCACCGTGATGATGCCATTGCCGAGCGGGAACCGGGCGGTCACGGAATAATCCATCAGCGCGCGCGAGGATTCCATCGAGACGATCTCGAAATGGATGGTATCGCCGCGCACCACGCAGCCGAGCGCGATCGCACAGTCATAAGGCTTGCCGTTTTTCGCGGCAGAATCCACCGCAATGGCGATGGCCGCCGGGATCTCCAGCGCGCCGGGCACGGTCAGGACATCATGAGACACGCCCGCGGCCTTCAGTTCCGCGATCGCGGCCTCCAGCATGGCGTCCTGGATATCGTCATAGAACCGGGCCTCGACGATCAGCGCACGGGCGCCGGTGATGTCGGTCTGGTCCTTCAGGGGGGCACGTCGCGGGTCGGCCATCGTCTTCCAATCGAAATATCAGCGGGTTGCGCGCGGTTTTAGTCGCCACCGGCGGGGATGCCAAGCGGCAATGCACGGGTACATTCCTCCGTCATTGCGAGGAGCCTCTTGGCGACGAAGCAATCCAGTTCTTGCCAGCGGCTCCTGGATTGCTTCGCTTCGCTCGCAATGACGACCGAAAGAGCAGCGTCAGGCCATCTCCGTCAGCCGCGCCGCATAGCGCGCCATCAGATCGACCTCGATATTGACCTCGGCGCCCGCCTGCCAGCCCTCGCCCAGCGTGGTCACGCTCAGCGTATGCGGGATGATCAGCACGGCGAATTCGACGTCGGACACGGTGTTCACCGTCAGCGACACGCCGTCCAGCGTGATCGAGCCTTTGGTGGCAATGAACCTGGCCAGCTCGCGCGTGGTGCGAAAGGTGATCCTTGCCATGTCCGGCAGGTTGTCGCGCGACACGATGGTGGCGATGCCGTCCACATGGCCGGCGACGATATGGCCGCCAAGTTCATCGCCGATCTTCAGCGCGCGCTCGAGATTGAGCTTGGTCCCGACCTGCCAGTGTTTGGCGGTCGTCAGCGCCAGCGTTTCAGCTGCGGCATCGACGTCGAACCAGGTCTTGCCATTGGCGGTGCCAGACGCGACCACGGTGAGACAGACGCCGTTATTCGCGATCGACGCACCATCGGCGATGGTGGTCTGGTCGTAATCGCAGCGGATGCGCAGCCGGTGCAGCTGCCCCTGCGCCACGGGCGTCAGGCTCTCGATCTCGCCGATATCGGTGACAATGCCGGTAAACATAATGTCTCTTCCTACGTCTCAACCCACTCCGCCCCTCATCCTGAGGAGCCGCGCCTTGTCCGCCGTAGCTCGCAGAGCGAAGGCGGAAGCGGCGTCTCGAAGGATGGCCGCAAGCTCGGAGCTTCACCATCTCATGGTTCGAGACGCGCGCAAGAGCGCGCTCCTCACCATGAGGGGACGGAGTTAGGTGCGCTCATAGATCGTGAGCGTATCTTCTCCAAAACTCTCGCTAGCACGCGCCTTGAAGCCCGACGACCCGGTGATCGCCGATAGCGGCAATGCGTCCAGCGCGTTGACACCGTCCGCCCCAATTTCCGTCGCCCCCTGAAACAGCCAGACTTCATCGACCAGGCCCGCGCTCACGAAAGACGACGCGATCTTCGCACCGCCTTCCACCATCAGCCTGGTGATGCTCTTGTCTGCCAAGCTATGCAGCACCGCCGGCAATTCCAGCCCCGGCAGCGGGGATGTCACCGCGGCCACGCGCAGCACCTGCGCACCCGCAGCGCCCAGCGCCATCGCGGCCGGTGCTTCGGAAATATCCGAGGTCATCACCCAGAGCGGCGTAGTGCGGGCCGAATGCACGAGCTTGCTGTTGCCTGAAATGCGCAGCGCGCGATCGAGCACCACGCGCACCGGCGAGCGTTTTGCCATGCCCGGCAGGCGACAGGTCAGTTCGGGGTCGTCGGCAATCACCGTCCCGATGCCCACCAGGATCGCATCGCATTGCGCGCGCAGCAGATGCACGCGCGACCGCACGCGCTCGCCGGTCACGGCGACCGGCTTGTGGCCGCTAACTGCAATCTTGCCATCCGGCGACACCGCGAGCTTCAGCACCACATGCGGACGCTTGTCGCGAATGCGGCGGAAATGGCCGGCGTGGTCACGCGCGGCTTCCTCGGCGCACAGGCCGACATCCACCTTGATCCCCGCAGCACGCAGGCGCGCATGGCCTTGTCCGGCAACGTCGGGATTGGGATCTTCAATGGCCGCCACGACCCGCGCGATCCCGGCCGCAACAATCGCATCCGCACAAGGCGGCGACTTGCCGAAATGCGAGCACGGCTCCAGCGTCACATACAGCGTCGCGCCCTTCGCCGCCGCGCCCGCCTGCGCCAGCGCCACCGGCTCCGCATGGGGACGCCCGCCCGGCTGCGTCCAGCCACGGCCGATGATCACGCCATCCTTGACGATCACAGCGCCGACGGCCGGGTTCGGCCATGTCCGCCCCTGCCCGCGCCGCCCAAGCGTCAGCGCAAGCTGCATGAAGCGGAGATCGTCGGCCTTCGCGGTGGCCAGTTTTTCGCGATGCTGATCCTCCAGGATGCGGAAGATCATTTTCGTGCGGCCGTGGGCCGTCCATCTTCATCGGTGTGGAGTTCACCGAGCAGCGCCTCAAAATCCTTCGCCTCGCGAAAATCGCGATAGACCGAGGCGAAGCGGACATAGGCGACGTCGTCGAGCACGCGCAGATGCTCCATCACGATCTCGCCGATCGCCTCCGATGAAATCTCCGCCTCGCCGCCGCTTTCCAGTTCACGGACGATGGCCGAGACCATGGTCTCGACCTTCTCCGGATCGACCGGGCGTTTGCGCAGCGAGATCTGCAGCGAGCGCACCAGCTTGTCGCGATCGAACGGCACGCGGCGGCTGTTGCGCTTGATCACCGTGAGTTCGCGCAGCTGCACGCGCTCAAACGTCGTGAAGCGGAAATTGCAGGCGATGCACACGCGCCGCCTGCGGATCACCGACGAGTCCTCGGTAGGCCGCGAGTCCTTCACCTGCGTATCGAGGCTGTTGCAGTTCGGGCAGCGCATCGCTCAACTCACTCCGTCATGGCCGTCGCGTGTAGGATGGGTAGAGCGAAGGCGCAAAGCGCCGAAGCGAAACCCATCAGCCGAGCTAGCAGCAGCCACGGAATGATGGGTTTCGCTGCGCTCTACCCATCCTACGACTTCCCTTTACTGATAGATCGGGAAACGATCCGTCAGCGCCTTCACCTTGTCCTTCACCGCGGCTTCCACCAGCGGCGCCGAGCCGTCGCCGGACTGCGCCACGGCGCTCAGCACTTCGGCGATGAACTCGCCGGCCTGCTTGAACTCGTCGGTGCCGAAACCGCGGGTCGTGGCTGCCGGGGTCCCGAGACGGATGCCCGAGGTGATCCACGGCTTCTCCGGATCGAACGGCACACCATTCTTGTTGCAGGTGAGACCGGCGCGAACGAGCGCCTTCTCCGACACATTGCCCTTCAGGCCCTTCGGCCGCAGGTCAACCAGCATCAGATGGTTATCGGTGCCGCCCGACACAATGTTGAAGCCCTGGGCCACCAGCGTCTCCGCCAGCGCCTTGGCATTGGCGACGACATTGGCCGCATAGGTCTTGAATTCCGGCTGCAGCGCTTCCTTGAAGGCGACCGCCTTGGCCGCGATCACATGCATCAGCGGACCGCCCTGCAGGCCCGGGAAGATCGCCGAGTTCAGCTTCTTGTGCAGCGCCTCGTCATTGGTGAGGATCAGGCCACCGCGCGGACCGCGCAGCGACTTGTGCGTGGTGGTGGTGGTGACATGCGCATACGGCACCGGCGAGTCGTGCGCACCACCGGCAACGAGACCGGCGAAGTGGGCCATGTCCACCAGCAGATACGCACCGACGCTGTCGGCGATCTCGCGAAACCGCTTGAAATCCCAGGCGCGCGAATAGGCGGAGCCGCCTGCGATGATCAGCTTCGGCTTCACCTCTTCCGCCTGCTTGGCGATGGCGTCCATGTCGAGCAGCTGGTCGTCCGGGCGCACGGTGTAATGCGCCGGCTTGAACCACTTGCCGGACATGTTGACGGGCGAACCATGGGTGAGATGGCCGCCGGCCGCGAGATCGAGGCCCATGAAGGTGTCGCCCGGCTGCAGCAGCGCCAGGAACACGGCCTGGTTCATCTGGCTGCCGGAATTCGGCTGCACGTTCGCGAACTGGGCGCCGAACAGCTTCTTGGCGCGCTCGATGGCGAGGTTCTCGGCGATATCGACGAATTCGCAGCCACCGTAATAGCGCGCGCCCGGATAGCCCTCGGCATATTTGTTGGTCATCACCGAGCCCTGCGCTTCCAGCACGGCGCGGCTAACGATGTTCTCCGACGCGATCAGTTCGATCTCATGACGCTGGCGACCAAGTTCACCACGGATGGCATCGGCGATTTCCGGATCGGCCTTGGCGAGAGAAGCAGAGAAGAACGAGGCGTTGGGAGCCGAACTGGTCATCGTGAGCATATCTCCACCGCCGCGGCCTGAGAGGCAGGGATCGGGCGGTCTCGGGTGGTGGTCAGGAACTGCGCCCGGATACCATATCTGGCTAAGGCGTCCAAGGATTTGCCGGGCTGCGACAAGATTTAGGCAGGCAGCGGAATATGTGGCGATTGCAAAAGAGGATCGCGGGTGCACAGACAAGACCCACACTCCACCCTCATCCTGAGGAGCGCGCAAAGCGCGCGTCTTCAAGGATGGCCGCAGGCTCGAGAGCGTCACCATCTCATGGTTCGAGACGGCGCTTCGCGCCTCCTCACTATGAGGGGCGGAGATTTGTTCTTATTTTGTTCTTGACAAAATTCCCATCCTCGCCAATATCCCGCTTGTCCCGTTCGCGAGGGGCGCTCTCATGAGGCGTCTTTTGGGCGGAACGTGGATGCGGCGCCTGCGGGCGGGAGGCTCACGCGGCCTCACGCACTCGGGTGGTCGAGGGTCACCGTCCGGGCCCAATACGGGGCCCTGCCGCTAGCGCGGCTGGACGTGGTGCGGGTGAAGGCAGGGAAACCTGCCGGATGACTCCCAATGGGAGTGCCCAGTACCCGGAAGAACGGTCCTTCGACTAACAAGACGTCGCGGTGGCGCGCCGTAAGGCGTTGCGCGGCTCAGGTTTGCTGGCGATCCAGCAGGCAGGAGCAGCGTCAAGTCCCACCCAGTGCGCCTTGCGGCGTGCCACCTCCCCTCATGTCTCGAGGGGAGACCTGCTCATACCTCGGACGCCACCGGGCGCCGCGAGAACGGGATGGCGTGGCTGTTTGACAGTTGAATCCATTCCAGAAATCCCACGCTGGGGATAAGGCCCGCAACCATGGCGGCGATACCTGAAATCACGCTAGACTTCGAGCCAACCGATTTTCACCCGGCCGCAGGCCGGTTCCACGGGGGACGTCATGCGCAAGTCTGCAGGTGTGTTTTTGGCGAGCGCTGTCTCGCTCTGGGCGATGCACGCACAGGCCCAGGCCCCGAAGGCTGCCGCTCCGGCCGCGCCGGCGCCGGCTGCCGCACCTGCCCCTGCTCCCGCCCCGACCGCAGCCAAGGCGCCGCCTTGCGCCAATCCCAATGCCCTCGGCGTCAGCCGCGTGGTCGAGATCGACACCACCGGCGGTCCCGGTTTCGGCTTCGAGCATTTCAAGCAGCTCGACTTCCTGCGCGACAAAGAAGTGGTGCTGACCTTTGACGACGGCCCGTGGCAGACCACCACGCCGACCGTGCTCAAGACCCTCGCCGATGAATGCGTCCGCGCCGTCTTCTTCCCGATTGGCAAGCATGCGACCTATTATCCGGAAATCCTCAAGCAGGTCGCCGCCGCCGGCCACACCGTGGGCGGGCACACCTGGGCTCACGTCGCGCTGACCAACAAGAAACTCACCGAGCAGCAGCGCAAGGACGAGATCGAGAAAGGCTTCAGCGCCGTGAAATGGGCCCTGGGCGCCGCCCCCGCCCCCTTCTTCCGCGCGCCCGCTTTGCAGCATCCGCCAGAAATCGTCACCTATCTCGGCGAACGCAACATGGCGATCTTCTCCACCGACATCGACAGCTTCGATTTCAAGACGCGCAAGGCCGAACAGGTCGTCACCAATGTGATGACCAAGCTCGACAAGCTCGGCAAGGGCATCATCCTGATGCACGACTTCCAGAAGCACACCGCGGAAGCACTGCCGACGCTGCTGCAGAAGCTGAAAGCCAGCGGCTACAAGGTCGTGCTGATGCGCGCAAAGGCGCCGGTGCAGACGATTGCGTCCTATGACGAGGCGATCACCAAGGACGCCAAACTGCCGACGGTGAGCTCGCGTCCGGTGAACAGCGTCGTGACCACAGTCTCGGAATAGCTTGCGCAATGCCGATTACGGTTGAAGGCTTCGTCATCGTCTCCGCCGACGGCCGGCTGACCGACGCAACTCACCAGCAGCCCGATGCGTTGCGATTCAAGGCGGACCACCGCTTCTTCGTTGATGGCCTGAAGCGGGCGGCGCTCGTCGTCCACGGCCGCAATTCCGGCGATGACGATCCGCGCGAGCGCGTGCGGCGACGGCTCATCGTGACCCGCAGCGTCGCTGCTCTGGCATTGGCCGACGACATCCCGCAAGCCGTCTACTGGAATCCCGCTGGCGCGTCCTTCGAGGCCGCAGCACACGCGGCTGGCATGACCGACGGATCAGCTGCGATCATCGGCGGCCCGGAAGTCTACGGTCTCTTTCTCGATCGCTACGACGTGTTCTGGCTGTCGGAAGCGCACAGGGTTCGCCTGCCCGATGGCCAAGGCTGTTTTCCCGGCGTGCCCGCGCAGTCGGCGCATGAAGTGCTGGCAAGCCACGGGCTGAAGGCGAGCGAGATGCGGGTGCTGGATGCAGAGAATGACGTGACGGTGACGGCGTGGCGAAGGACGTAATTCGTAGGATGGGTTGAGCGCAGCGACAACCCATCACCACATGCGCTCAGCGGTGATGGGTTATCGCTACGGCGCTTTGCGCCTTCGCTCAACCCATCCTACGCAAAGCGTCGATCACACCTCGCTGTACCCATCCATGCGCGGGCCTTTGCCGATGCCCGCGATCATGAACAGGCCGCCGATCAGCGACAGGTTCTTCAGCGCGTGGATCATCTGGCCCTTCGCATCGGCGCCGGTGAGATTCCAGAAGTCGTGGAAATAGAACGTCGCGGCCATCACGAACAGCACCATCACGAGGGCGAAGAATCGCGCACCAAAGTTCAGCGCGATCATGATGCCGCCGATCAGTTCCAGCGCCGCGGTCGCGATCGCGAGAATCTGCTTCAGTTCCATCTTGGTGAATTGTTCGAGCTGTTGCGTGTAGGGCGTTATTTCAGCCGGCAGCGTGGGAATGATCTTGTTGGCAATGGCATCCGCGGCCACGCCGAGATCGAGGAACTTGTTTGCGCCGGAGGCAATGAAGATCACCGCAAACAGAATGCGGCCGAAAGTAATAAACGCCGGCATAGGAAAGCCCCACGAACTGCAATGACTGCGGATGGAAACGCGACAAGTATGATCAAGTTTGTCGCAAATACAAATGTCAAATAACGATCTGCGCCGTTGTCATCACCCGCAAAAGCGGGTGATCCAGTCGACACAGTCAGCAGTGCATAAACGATATCGCAGTGTTTACTGGATCGCCCGGTCGAGCCGGGCGACTACAGTCAGAACATCTCAGCCGAACAGATTGGCCTGCGAACGCCCTGCCCGTTCCTGCGCTTCGACCGCAGCAACAGCCGTCATGTTCAGAATGCCACGCGCGGTCACGCCCGGTGTCAGGACATGCGCAGGACGCGCCGGACCGATCAGGATCGGACCGACGGGCAACGCATCGCCGAGCGTCTTGATCATCTGATAGGCGACATTGGCCGCGTCCAGCGTCGGCATGATCAGCACATTCGCAGCACCTTCCAGCTTCGAATGCGGCAGAACCATCTTGCGGGCTGCTTCCGACAGCGCAGTGTCACCCTGCATTTCGCCATCGGACTCGATCTCCGGATGCTTTTCACGCAGCAGGGCTGCGGCGTGGCGCATCTTGCGCGACGAGTCCGTATCGTAGCTGCCGAAATCCGAATGCGAGACGAAGGCGATCTTTGGCTTCATGGCGAAGCGCTGCACGTGGTTCGCAGCGAGCGCTGCGATTTCAGCGAGCTCATGGGCGTTCGGATTCGGACGCACCTGCGTATCGGCGATGAAATGCGCGCCCTTGCTGGTGATCATCAGCGAGAGTGCCGCAAAATCGGACACACCCGGCAGGAAGCCGATGATCTCGCGCACATGGCGCAGATGGCTCATGAAGCGGCCTTCGACACCGCAGATCATCGCATCGGCCTCGCCGCGGATCACGGCGAGAGCCGCGATGACGGTGGCATTGGTGCGCACAACCGTGCGCGCGGCATCAGGCGTCACGCCGCGACGACCGGCAACGTCGATATAGGACTGCACGTAAGAGCGATAACGCGGATCGTCCTCGGGATTGATGAGGTCGAAATCCTGCCCGGCCTTGATCGACAGGCCAAAGCGCTTGATGCGCGCATCGACCACCGACGGACGACCGACAAGAATCGGACGCGCCAGTTTCTCTTCCAGCACGACCTGCACGGCGCGCAGCACGCGCTCGTCCTCGCCTTCCGCATAGATCACGCGGACGGGCTGCGTCTTGGCTTTCGCAAAGACGGGCTTCATCACCAGGCCCGAACGGAACGCGAAGCGCTCGAGGCCGGCGGTGTATTCGTCGAAATTGGTGATCGGACGCGATGCGACGCCCGAATCCATCGCAGCCTTGGCGACGGCCGGCGCGATGCGCAGGATCAGGCGCGGATCGAAGGGCGACGGAATCAGCGAGCCCGGACCAAAGCCCTGCGTCTCGCTCTCGAAGCCTGCATGCACGGCATCCGACGGCGGATCCTGCGCGAGCTGCGCGATGGCATCCACGGCTGCGTGCTTCATCGCTTCATTGATGGCGGTTGCACCGCAATCCAGCGCCCCGCGGAAAATAAAGGGGAAGCAGAGGACGTTGTTAACCTGGTTCGGAAAGTCCGAACGGCCGGTGCAGATCATCGCATCCGGACGCGCCTTGCGGGCCTCATCCGGCATGATTTCCGGGGTCGGATTGGCGAGCGCCAGCACCAGCGGCTTGTCGGCCATCGCCTTGACCATCTCGGGCTTCAGCACGTTGGGTGCGGAAACGCCGAGGAAAATATCGGCGCCACCGATGACGTCGCCCAGCGTGCGCGCATCGGTCTTCTGCGCATAGACGGCCTTCCAGCGATCCATCAGCGTGTTGCGGCCTTCATGGACGACGCCGTCGATATCGCAGACCCAGATGTTTTCGCGCTTGGCGCCGAGCGACACCAGCAGGTTCAAACACGCGATCGCCGCAGCACCTGCGCCCGAGCACACGATCTTCACATCCGGCAGCTTCTTGCCGTTCAGCAGCAGCGCATTCTTGATCGCGGCGCCGACGATGATGGCGGTGCCATGCTGGTCGTCATGGAACACCGGGATCTTCATGCGCTCCTTGAGCTGCGCCTCGATCTCGAAACACTCCGGTCCCTTGATGTCTTCGAGATTGATGCCGCCAAAGGTCGGCTCCAGCGCCGAGACGGTCTCGACCACGCGCTCGATGGTGTCGGCGGCGATCTCGATGTCGAACACGTCGATGCCGGCGAACTTCTTGAACAGGACAGCCTTGCCTTCCATGACCGGCTTCGAGGCCAATGGGCCGATATTGCCGAGGCCGAGCACGGCCGTGCCGTTCGACACAACCGCCACGAGATTGGCACGCGAGGTCAGGGTTGCGGCTTCATTGGGATCGGCGGCGATGGCGAGGCATGGCGCTGCAACGCCGGGCGAGTAAGCGAGCGCGAGGTCGCGCTGATTGGCCAGCGGCTTGGTCGCCTGGATCTCGAGCTTACCCGGTTTGGGCAGGCGATGATAAGCGAGCGCCGCGCGCGACAATTCTTCGGAGGAAGGAGAGGACATAAGCGCTCCGGTCGGGGGCAAGCAGGAAGGACTGCAGGACAACTGAATGATGGGTTGTTCAGCGGATTCAGCGCGATGTCTATCCCGCCGGACGGCATTGGCGCAACCGCTTCCGGACGCATGTCAGAGGCCACATCAGCGATGATATTTCGCCCATGCCGCCTCGAACCGATCGGGCGTCATGCGCGTCTTAGGAATGACTGCCTTGCCCAACCGCGCAAAAATTGGGTACCTTGATGCCATTGCACGCAAATGTGTCACTCAGCGCTCCGGCGCTGCCATTCGATCGTTGGCGACCTCAGGCATTGACGCATCACATCGCCCGCTAACGGAGTTTTCCATGTCCAAAACTGTCATTGGCCTCGGAGTGGTCGCAGTCGCTGCTGTCGGCGGCTATTTCGGCACCGAAGCCTATATCAAGCACCGGATCGCGACCGAGATCGAAGCCAACTTCGCACAGATCCGCGCCGGCGGCGGACAGGCCAAGCATGGCAACCTCGCCTTCAGCCTGTGGACACGCGATGTCACCATTTCCGATATCGCCGTGGAATTTAGTGCACCGCAGCAAGCCAAGATCACTGTCGGCCGCTTCGCCGCCTCAGGCGTGGGGCTCGCAAGCACATCGACCTTCACAACCAGCAAGATCGCTCTCACCGATATCGACGCCAGCGGCGCGATCGCGCCGTCGGGCGGCCTCGATGTCACGGTCAAGGCGCCCCGCGTCGAGATCGCCGACTATTCCGGCCCGACGCAGTTGCCGGCACAGAGCAAAATCACCTCACCGCTTGATATGTATCGCGCCGGCCTCGCGCAATTCGCCGCCATCTCGGCGCGCGCGCTGACGGCGCCGACCGTCACGGTGACCGCAAAAGGCACGGCGCTGCCGGGCGGCGCCGATTATGTCTATTCCGATCTGTCGATCCGCGACATCAAGGACGGCAAGGTCGCGACCTCGCATGTGAGCCGCGTCAATGTCGCGATGACCGTTGCGCAGCCGGGCAAGCAGGTGCGCATGAAGGGCGAGATCGCCGACATCACCGCACGGGATTTCGATGCCACGGCCACGGCAATCGTGCTCGATCCCGCCCATATGAATGATGAAAAGTTCTATCGCATTCAGGGAGAGGTCAGCACCGGCGCCTATACGCTGACATCGGATGACGGCCCCGCGTTCCGTATCGACGGCATTCGCATGGGCGGCATGAAGATCCAGCCGTCCAAATTCAAGATGCAGGAATTGCTCGCCGCATTGCCTGCAGCGAACGCACCGCTTGATCCCGCCAAGACCAGCGCGATGATCGAGACCGTGGCTTCGACCTATGAAGGCATCCAGCTCGACAATGCCGAAATGCGCGGCCTGTCGTTCCAGGCGCCGGATGGACCGGTGAAGCTTGCGTCCATGCGTTTCAATGTCGATCGCGGCAAGATCAGTGAATTCGCCGTCGAGGGACTCGACGGCAAATCGAAGGAAGGTCCGTTCAAAATCGGTCGCTTCGCTGTGAAGGGCTTCGATTTTTCCGGCCTGATGCGCCAGACCTCGAAGATGACCGTGCGCGGCACAACGCCGTCCAATGACGACATGATCGGCATGCTGAAAGTGCTGGAGAGCGTCGAGTTCAAGGACATGGTGGTGCCGCACAAGGAAAGCGGCAAGCTGGTCACCCTGCATGATGCCAGCCTGAGTTGGGGCCAGTTCGTCGGCCCGATCCCGAGCAAGGTTCAGCTCAAGCTCAACATGACCGGCCCGATCGAGGAGAAAGACGGCGAGCCCTTCATGCTGTTGCGCGATGTCGGCATCAATGAAGCCACCGCCGTGATCGATGTCGGCCTCGTCTGGAACGAAAGCGAGAGGAAGCTGGTGCTCACGCCCGGCACATTCGAGATCGGCAAGCTGTTCGCCGTCAATGCCGAACTGTCGCTCGACAACGTGCTGCGCGACCTGTTCACGACCAATCCAACCCAGGCGCTTGTCACGACGTCGCTGATCAAGCCCGGCCCGCTCAAGATCACGTTGCGCGATCTCGGCGGCGTCGATCTGTTGCTCGCGAAATATGCGCGCGAGCACGGTATCATGATCGAGGAAGCACGAACCGCCATCATGGCCGAAGTGCAGCTCAACAGCGAAGCGCTGGCTGCAAGGGATCCGGCAGGCGGCAAGTTCGGTGCGGCACTTGTGGACTTCATCAGGAAGCCGAACGGCACGCTGAAAGTCAGCATGACGCCAAAGCAAAGCCTGCGGCTGCTGGAGATGATCGATGTGCTGAAAGCAGGCGGCCCGGATGCGATCTCGCTGTTCGAGATCGAGGCGCAGAGCGGGCCGTAGGATTTAGCTCGTCGGCACGGCTTGTTTCACCTCTCCCCTCCGGGGAGAGGTGAAATCAAAGCGCAGCGTAGATTTCGGGTGAGGGGGAGCCCCAAACTCCGACGTCACGAGCCCCCTCACCCGCGCGTAAGAACGCGTGACCTCTCCCCGGTGGGGAGAGGTGAAAGAGTCTTACTTCTCCGGCAGGTTCAGCCGGATATGCGCTTCACGCAGCTGCTTGGTCGATGCTTCCGATGGCGCGCCCATCAGGAGATCTTCGGCGCGCTGGTTCATCGGGAACAGCGAGATCTCGCGCAGGTTGTTGGTGCCGCACAACAGCATCACGATGCGGTCGACGCCAGCAGCCATGCCACCATGCGGCGGCGCGCCATACTGGAACGCGCGATACATACCGCCAAAGCGCTCGATCACCGTCTCCTCGCCGTAACCGGCGATCTCGAACGCCTTCACCATGGCTTCCGGCTTGTGATTGCGGATGCCACCTGAAGCGATCTCGAAACCATTGCAGGCGATGTCGTACTGGAACGCGCGGATGGTCAGCGGATCCTGGCCATTCAGCGCGTCGAGTCCGCCCTGCGGCATCGAGAACGGGTTGTGCGCGAAGTCGACCTTCTTGTCGTCCTCGTTATATTCGAACATCGGGAAATCGACGATCCAGGCGAGCTTGAACTGCTCCTTGTCGGCGAGATTCAGATCGTCGGCCACCTTGTTACGGGCGAGACCAGCGAACTTGTAGAACTTCTCAGGATCACCCGCGACGAAGAACGCGGCATCGCCGGCCTTGAGGCCGAGCGCAGCACGCACCGCTTCGGCACGCTCGGCGCCGATATTGTTGGCGATGGGACCAGCGCCCTCATTGTTCTCGCGCCACATGATGTAACCAAGACCGGGCTGACCTTCGCCCTGCGCCCAGGAATTCATGCGATCGCAGAATGCGCGGCTGCCGCCGGTCGGACCTGGAATGGCCCACACCTGGTTCTTCGGGTCTTCGAGCATGCGCGCGAAAACCTTGAAGCCCGAACCGCGGAAGTGTTCGGAGACATCCTGCATGACCAGCGGGTTGCGGAGATCCGGCTTGTCGCTGCCGTACTTACGGATCGCCTCGGCGTATGGAATGCGCGGCCAGTCCTTGCTGACCGGCTTGCCGTTGGCGAATTCCTCGAAGATGCCGGTGATGACAGGCTCCATCGCCGCGAACACGTCTTCCTGCTCGATGAAGCTCATTTCGAGATCGAGCTGGTAGAATTCGCCGGGCAGACGGTCGGCGCGCGGGTCTTCGTCGCGGAAGCATGGCGCGATCTGGAAGTAGCGGTCGAAACCCGACATCATCAGCAGCTGCTTGTACTGCTGCGGCGCCTGCGGCAGCGCGTAGAACTTGCCGGGATGGATGCGCGACGGCACCAGGAAGTCGCGCGCGCCTTCCGGCGACGACGCGGTCAGGATCGGCGTCTGGAATTCGAAGAAGCCGCCCTCCTTCATGCGACGGCGCATGCTGTCGATGATGGCGCCGCGGGTCATGATGTTCTGATGCAGCTTCTCGCGACGCAGATCGAGGAAGCGGAATTTCAGGCGGATATCTTCCGGATATTCCTGATCGCCGAACACCGGCAGCGGCAGTTCAGCGGCCGGGCCGAGCACCTCGATGGAGTCGATATAGATTTCGACCTGCCCGGTCGGCAGTTCGGCGTTCTCGGTGCCCTCGGGACGACGGCGCACCTTGCCGTCAATCTTGACGACCCACTCCGAGCGCAGGGTTTCGGCGACCTTGAAGGCCGGCGAATCCGGATCGGCGACACACTGGGTCAGGCCGTAATGATCGCGCAGGTCGATGAACAGCACACCGCCATGGTCGCGGATACGATGGCACCAGCCGGACAGGCGCACGGTCTGATCGATATGGCTGTCGCGGAGCGCGCCGCAGGTGTGGGACCGGTAGCGATGCATGATTATCCTGGCAGTGCTTCAGAGGTTCAGAATCGGGTGTCGCGCCTTAGCGCGCGAAGCGCAGGGTTTACCCGACCGCATCTTGCGCGGCAACCGAATGGCAGCGGCCGAGGAAACCCGAAGCCGAACAGAATCGACAGGCGCAAACAACCTTTTAAGTCGCGACACCCTCAAGGTGCACACATAAACGCCGGCACGCAAAAGCACCCGCGAGTTCGCCATACGAACGGTTCCAGCGGTATTTTTGGGACAAATTCAACAGCTTATGGCGATTTGCAGAAAAATTTACCGATCTTTGACCACCCGCCGTCAGTGTCATTTGCATGAAACCTGCCCGTTTTGAAGGCAGGCTCTTCAGCTGGAACTTGCTGCATTCATTGCCCGCTGCGTGCCCTCCATTGCCGTGATTGGCCAGCCGAGGTGCGCGGCCAAAACGCCGAGGAAACTTCCGTGCTCGCCAGATACTCGATCAGCACAAAGCTGTTTGCCATTGTCACCTTCCTGTTCATCGCCATCGCCGGCATCGGCGCAGTCTCGTTTCTGCAGATGCGCGCCATGAACGCCGCCACCCATGACATCAAGAACAACTGGCTGCCCAGCGTCCGCTGGATTGGCGAGATGCGCGTGCAATCGGCCCGCTACCGTGCCGTGCTGCGCGACCATCTGATCGTCGCCGATGCCGACCGTCCGGACGTCGATAAGAACCTCGCGGCCCGCAAGTCGGACTTCGACAAGGCTGCCAAGGCCTATATGCCGCTGGTATCCTCGCCGGCCGAGCGCGAACTCGCCGACAAGCTGGACAAGGAATGGAAGGACTTCATCAGCGCCGCCGCCGATGTGCAGGCGCTCGCCACCAAGGGCGACCTCAACGCCGCCAAGGACATCAATGCCAAGAAGGTCGTGCCGACCGGCCGCGCAATGGATGCGACACTGGCAAAACTCACCGAGCTAAACGACAAGGGCGCCGGCATCGCTGGCGAGCATGCCGACAGCACCTATGCGAATTCGATCTGGATGATGATCGGCATTCTCGCCGCAGCGCTGGTCGCGGGCATCGGTGCTGCGATCTATCTGGTGCGCGATATTTCGGGCGGCATCTCCTCGATCCTCAAGCCGATGGGCAAGCTCACCGACGGCGAGCTGGATGTCGGCATTCCGCATCAGGGCGAGAGCACCGAAATCGGCCGCATTGCCAGTGCGCTGCAGATCTTCAAGAACGCGCTGATCGCCAAGCGCTCGGCCGATGAAGCCGCAGGTGCCGAAGCCCAGGTCAAGGCCGCGCGCGCCGAGACGATCAATAACGCGACACGCAATTTCGAGGCGATGATCGGCGAACTCGTGAATTCGCTGTCGTCGGCCTCGACCGAACTGGAAGCCTCCGCGACCACGCTGACGCGCACCTCGGATGTGACCATGACGCTGTCGGGCTCGGCAGCCTCGGCCTCGACCGAAGTGTCGCAGAACGTCCAGTCGGTCGCCGCCGCGACGGAAGAGATCACGTCGTCGGTGAACGAGATCGGCCGTCAGGTAACAGAATCGAACCGGATCGCTGCGACCGCAGTTCAGCAGGCCGAGAAGACCAATGCGAGCATCACCAAGCTGACGCAGGCGACGGCCCGCATCGACGATGTCGTGAAGCTGATCACCGCCGTCGCCGAACAGACCAACCTGCTCGCGCTCAACGCCACGATCGAAGCGGCCCGCGCTGGCGAAGCCGGCCGTGGCTTCGCGGTGGTTGCCGCCGAAGTGAAGGCCCTCGCCTCGCAGACCGCAAAAGCCACCGATGAAATCTCGACCCAGATCGCCGGCATGCAAGCGGCCAGTTCCGAGACCGTCGAGACCATCAAGGAAATCGGCGCGACCATCACGCTGATCTCGGAAGTGTCGTCGGCGATCGCCGCGGCGGTTGAGGAACAGGGCGCGGCGACGCAGGAGATCGCACGCAACGTCCAGCAGTCGGCGCAACTGTCCGGCCAGGTCGCCAATGAGGTCACCGAGGTCAATCGCGGCGCCGCTGAAACCGGCTCGGCCTCGACGCAGGTTCTCGCTGCAGCGCAGTCGCTGTCGATGGAAAGCAACCGCCTCAAGGGCGAAGTCGACAAGTTCCTTGATACGGTGCGGGCGGCTTAAATCTCAACTGTCGTCACCCGCGTAAGCGGGTGATGACACCGGCGCGAATGGCACGGTTGTCAATTGCAAGGGCTGGCCTATCTTAGGCCCATGACAGTCCACTTCCCGTTCGACAACAGCTACGCGGCCCTGCCCGCCAATTTCTTCGCCCGCGTCGCGCCAACGCCGGTGAATGCGCCGCGGCTGATCAAGCTGAACACGGCGCTTGCCGAGCAACTCGGCCTCGATCCCAAATGGCTCGCCACCCCGGAAGGTGTGGATGTGCTCGCCGGCAAGCGTGTGCCCGATGGCGCGGATCCGATTGCGATGGCTTATGCCGGCCATCAGTTCGGCAATTTCGTCGCCCAACTCGGCGACGGTCGCGCCATCCTGCTCGGCGAAGTCATCGACCGGAGCGGCGTCCGTCGTGACATCCAGCTCAAGGGCTCCGGCCCGACGCCGTTCTCGCGCCGCGGCGATGGCCGTGCAGCGCTCGGCCCGGTGCTGCGCGAATATATCGTCAGCGAGGCGATGTTCGCGCTGGGCATCCCGACCACGCGCTCGCTCGCAGCCGTTATCACCGGCGAGAAAGTCCAGCGTGAGACCATGCTGCCCGGCGCGGTGCTGACGCGCGTCGCATCGAGCCATATCCGTGTCGGCACGTTCCAGTTCTTCGCCGCACGCGAGGATATCGCTGCTGTGAAGCGCCTCGCCGATCACGTGATCAATCGGCATTATCCGGATCTCGCGACGGCCGAACATCCCATCCGAGCACTGCTCGATGCCGTGATCAGGCGGCAGGCCGAGCTTGTCGCGCGCTGGCTGCATGTGGGCTTCATCCACGGCGTGATGAACACCGACAATTGCTCCATCGCCGGTGAGACCATCGATTACGGCCCCTGCGCCTTCATGGACGCCTATGATCCCGCAACGGTCTACAGCTCCATCGACGAGATGGGCCGCTATGCCTATGCGAACCAGCCACGCATCGCGCTGTGGAATCTGACGCGCTTCGCCGAGACGCTGCTGCCGTTGATCGACAGCGACGAGAAGAAAGCCATCGAACTCGCGCAATCGGCACTCGGTGCCTTCACCGACATCTTCAATGACGCCTATCAAGGCGGTCTCCGCAAGAAGATCGGCCTGTTCACGAGCCAGCCCAATGACGAAGCGTTGGTACAGGATCTGCTCGCCGCGATGACGGCCAATCAGGCGGACTTCACAAACACATTCCGCCAGCTCGGAGCCGCTGCTGCCGATCCGGCAGGAGATGCCAGTGTCCGCGACCAGTTCGTCAATCCCGCCGCCTATGACGAATGGGCGGCCAAATGGCGGCAGCGACTCAGCGCGGAATCCGAGGACGGCGCCACCCGTGCCAAGGCCATGAACGCCGTCAATCCGGCCTTCATCCCCCGCAATCACCGCATCGAGGCGGCGATCCAGGCAGCGCTCGCGGACAACTTCGCGCCGTTCGAGGAACTGGTTGCCGTGCTGGCAAAACCCTATGAAGATCAACCGCAGATGGCGGATTATACCCATCCGCCAGCGATGGATGAGCGCGTGTTACGCACGTTCTGCGGTACCTGATCACCCCATTTTTGCTCCCGCAGACCGCAAATCTGCGGGATTCCCTTGACTCACCAGCGTTTTGGGCCGAACGCCTTGATAAAAGCGTTATGGACCATCCATGGAACTGATCACCACCACCGACCAACTCGCCGCTGCCTGTGAGCGCCTCGCCCAGCATCCCGTCATCACCGTCGATACGGAATTCCTCCGCGAGACCACTTATTATCCCCTGCTCTGCGTCGTGCAGATGGCCAGCGCCGAGGATGCGGTGGTCGTGGATACACTGGCCGAAGGCATCGATCTCGCACCGTTCTTCGCATTGATGAACAACGAAGCCGTGCTGAAGGTCTTCCACGCCGCGCGGCAGGACATCGAGATCATGGTCCACCGCAATGGGGTGGTGCCGCATCCGATCTTCGATACCCAGGTCGCCGCCATGGTGCTCGGCTATGGCGACAGCATCGCCTATGACCAGCTCGTCGAGCGCGTCACCGGCCATCGTCCTGACAAGACCCACCGTTTCACCGACTGGTCGCGCCGCCCGCTGACCGACGAGCAGCTGCATTACGCGGTCTCGGACGTGACGCATCTGCGCGACGTGTTCGCCAAGCTCGATGCCGATCTGAAGAAACGCAATCGCAGCGACTGGGTGAGCGAGGAAATGAAGATCCTTACCTCGCCCAAAACCTATGACTTCCATCCCGAGCGCGCCTGGGAACGCCTGAAGACCCGCGTCCGCAAGCCGAAGGAGCTCGCGGTGCTGATGGAAGTGGCCGCCTGGCGCGAGCAGGAAGCGCAGAGCCGCGACGTGCCGCGTTCGCGCGTGCTGAAGGACGACGCCGTCGGCGATATCGCGACACATGCGCCGACCACGCTTGAGAAGCTCGCCAATCTGCGTTCGCTGCCCAAAGGTTTTGAGCGCTCGAAATGGGGCAGCGACATCATTGCCGCCATCCAGCGCGGCATCAATCGCGATCCCAACACGCTGCCGAAGCTGGAAAAGCCGCGCGGTAACGGCAATGGCGCAGCCACTGTTGAGCTGTTGAAAGTGCTGTTGCGCATGACGTCGGAGCGTCACGCTGTCGCGAGCAAGGTGATCGCCACGGTGGACGATCTCGAACAGATCGCCATCGACGACAACGCCGATGTGGGCGCTTTGCAGGGCTGGCGGCATGAGCTGTTCGGCAAGGATGCGCTGGCGCTCAAGCACGGCCGGCTGGCACTCGCGATGGAAAAAGGCCGCGTGATCCGCGTCGAGCGGACGTAAGCTGTCTTGTCGTCCCCGCAAAGGCGGGGACCCATGGCCTCCGACGACCTGACAGAAACACGAGAGCCGCAACCATCGCGCTCTTCCATGTCTCCAGAGGTTATGGCTCTCTGCCTTCGCGGGGACGACATCTCATTTCCATCGCCAACCCTTCCCAAACCTCTCCGATCTCTGGCACAAATGTGCCGCTGCCGTTCAAGCGCAGCACATTCGGGGAGACGTCATGAAATTCGTATCGATCTTGTCGGGCGGCGCGGCGCGTCTGGGCGTGATGCTCGATAGTGAGCGTGTGCTCGATCTCGCAAAGGCAGAGCCGAATGCGGCCTTTGCCGATCTGATCAGCCTGATCGAGGCCGGCGCTGCCGGGCTGGAAGCTGCACGACGTCTCGCCTCCGCCGCGCCGCCAAGCGCCGTCGTCAAGCTCTCCGATGTCACGTTGCAGGCGCCGATCCCCTCGCCGCGCAAGAACGTGTTCTGCGTCGGCCGCAACTATATCGAGCATGTCGAAGAGGGATATCGGGCGCGTGGCACTGAGGTAAAACTGCCGGAATATCCGCAGTTCTTCACCAAACCGCGCACGGCCGTGATCGGCGCAGGCGCAACTGTGCCACTGCACGCGAATGTCACCGCGATGCTCGACTATGAGGTCGAACTCGCCGTCATCATCGGCCGCGGCGGGGTGAACATTCCGATCGAGAGCGCGCTCGATCACATTTTCGGCTTCACCATCATCAACGACGTCACCGGCCGCGACGTGCAGCGCCGCCACGATCAGTGGTTCAAGGGCAAGGGCCTCGACGGCACCTGTCCGATGGGGCCGTGGGTGGTGGAGCGTGCCGATATCAGCGATCCCCAGGCGCTCGATCTGTCGCTGAAGGTGAATGGCGAATTGCGCCAGAGCTCCAACACCAGGCACATGATCTTCCCGATCGCGCGCATCATCAGCGAATTGTCGCTCGGCCTTACGCTGGAGCCCGGCGACATCATCGCCACCGGCACGCCATCCGGTGTCGGCTATGCCATGACGCCTCCGCGGCCGCTCAAGGCTGGCGATGTCATGACGCTTGAGATCGAGCAGATTGGAACGTTGGAGAATCGGGTGGGCAACTAAACTCCGCCCTCATCCTGAGAGCCTGACTGGAAATACGGTCTATGAAGCGCAGTACACGCTGCCCCTCATGGTGAGGAGGCGCGTAGCGCCGTCTCGAACCATGAGTTGGCCGGGTTCAGAGCCTGCGGCCATCCTTCGAGACGCCGCTGCGCGGCTCCTCAGGATGAGGGACGGAGACTAGATTAGCGCCGAACCACCGAGCCCGATTTCCCGACCAGTCGTGCCAGCTGCTTGAAGCGGCTGCCGACGCGGTCGGCGACGAGATCGACCAGGCGATGCTCGAAGATC
The DNA here is from genome assembly GCF_058807155.1 of Tardiphaga sp. GW821-FHT12E02. Lineage (NCBI taxonomy): Bacteria > Pseudomonadati > Pseudomonadota > Alphaproteobacteria > Hyphomicrobiales > Nitrobacteraceae > Tardiphaga > Tardiphaga sp. GW821-FHT12E02. The sequence goes on along the minus strand of NZ_JBXAQK010000001.1, from coordinate 3,267,222 downwards.
AGCATCATCTTGCGGTCCTGCACGGTGAAATGCGCGGCCGGCAACACACCCGGCTGCGCCGCCGAGATCAGATGCGCCACACGGAACAGCGCGCCGAGCAAACGCGCGCGCTCCACCTGCGCCGGTGTCACCAGAGCGCGGACGATTTCCGGCGGCTCGTTCTCGGCACTGAAACCGGCATAGCGGTAGTAGACCGACAGCGCGAGGAAGGCGCGACCGTGATGATCGACCGAGCCGAAATTGCCGTTGGTGATCAGATGCAGAGTCTGTTCGCCGCGATGATCGGGATGCACGCGCCAGCCGATGTCGGACAGCAGACAGGCGATGCGGCGCAGGCGCTTGTCTTCATCCGTCTCCTGCAATTTCGTCACGCGTGCGAAGTGATCGCTCCAGTCACTCAACTCCTGCGCATGGCGGGCCGAGCGTGAGTAAAGCTGGTTCATCGTCTCGGCCGCGCCGAGCAGGCCGTCTTCGGCGCGCTGCGCCGGTGTCAGCATCTCGTAGAATAGGCCTTCGCGCACGCCATAGGTCGAGAACACGATCGATTTCGGCTTGCCGATGCGGATGATGTGTTCGAGCAAGATCGCCGCATAGACAAGCAGCGGCTGGCGCGCCTCTGTGATGGTCTCGATATCGGCCAGCACATTGGCGGTCGCGAAACGCCGCACGCGGCGCACGAAGCTGAGCGCATCCGCAGCGGAAATCGTATAGCCGTGCATCACCTTGAGCGGATAGCCGCTCTGCAGGATGTGCAGCCGCGCAAGCGCGCGCCATGTACCGCCGACGGCGTAGAAATTGCGGCCCTCACAGGCTTTGAGCTGCTCTACATCGGCGAAGGCCTTGGCGATGATGCGTTCGGCGCGCTTCGGCGAATCCTTCGACGCATCCTGCAAGGCAAGACCACCCAGCGGCAGCGTGATGCCCTGCCGCAGCGAATTGCCGCGCACGTCGATCAGCTCGAGCGATCCACCGCCCATATCGCCGACGAGGCCATTGGGCTTGTGAACGCCGGAGATCACGCCAAGCGCGGAGAGCTTTGCTTCGCGCGGTCCTGAGATGATCTGGATTTCGGTGCCGCAGATCTTCTCCGCGGCCGTGATGAAGTCCGGACCATTACTGGCATCGCGCGCCGCGGCCGTCGCGATCGCATAGACGCGACCGACCTTCATGATCTTGCACAGCGCCCGGAAACGCTTCAGCGCGACCAAGGCCTTGTCGACAGCGTCCTTTGCCAGGAGACCGGTGCTCTGGACCTCGCGGCCGAGACCGCATAACGCCTTCTCGTTGAAAATAGTAACGAGACTGCGGGCGAGCGATTCATAGACGACGAGACGAACGGAATTCGAACCGATATCGATGACCGCAACGCTTTGGGCGCGTTGACCCGTGCGCGCTACCACGAGGCCTGATCCTTACGACGATTGCTGGCGTTCAGAACGGCGCGTAAGCCGCCGGGGCGATGATTTCTCAAGCGACTTTCCACGGCCAGACAGACTCGGATTCGTCATGAAGTAATTATGTACGTTGAAGGGCTCCTCGCCCTTCGCGGCCTTCATACGCGTTGACGACCCATCGGGCAACAATCGCCAGCTCTGTTCGGTGTCCTTCAGATTCGCGACCATAATCTGTTCGAGCACCTGGGTGTGCACCGTCGGATTCTGCAGCGGGCACAAGACCTCGACGCGGCGATCGAGATTGCGGGGCATCATGTCGGCCGACGAGATGTAGATCATCGCCTTCGGGCTCGGCAGGCCATGACCCATGCCGAAGCAATAGATGCGGCAATGTTCGAGGAAACGGCCGATGATCGACTTGACCCTGATGTTCTCGGACAGGCCGGGAACGCCAGGCCGCAGGCAGCAAATACCACGGATGATCAGCTCGATGGAAACGCCGGCTTTTGAGGCTTCATAGAGCGCATCGATGATGCCGGGATCGACCAGCGCATTCATCTTGAGCCAGATCGCGCCCGGCTTGCCGGCACGCGCGAATTCCGCCTCGCCCTTGATGTGGTCGATCATCTGCTTGCGCAGGGTCAATGGCGACACCGCCATCTTCTCGATGTCGCTCGGCTCCGCATAGCCGGTGATGTAGTTGAACACCCGCGCCACATCGCGGCCGATGATCGGATCGGACGTGAAGTAAGAGAGGTCGGTATAGATGCGCGCGGTGACCGGATGATAATTGCCGGTGCCGGTATGGACATAAGTCGTCAGCGCGCCGCCCTCGCGGCGGACCACCAAGGAGAGTTTTGCATGCGTCTTCAGCTCCAGGAAGCCGTAGACGACCTGCACGCCGGCACGTTCGAGATCGCGCGCCCAGCGGATATTCGCTTCCTCGTCGAAGCGCGCGCGCAGCTCCACCAGCGCCGTCACCGACTTGCCGGCCTCGGCCGCCTCGATCAGCGTGCGCACAATCGGTGAATTGTTGGAGGTGCGATACAGCGTCTGCTTGATCGCCACCACGTCGGGATCGCGCGCCGCCTGCTGCAGGAACTGGACAACGACGTCGAAGGACTCATAGGGGTGATGAACCACCAGATCCTTCTGGCGGATCGCGGCAAAGATATCGCCGCCGTGATCGCGGACGCGCTCGGGATGGCGCGGCACGTAAGGCACGAATTCGAGGTCGGAGCGATCCAGCCGCGTCAGTTGCGACACCTCGTTCATGGCGAGCACGCCATCGACCAGCAGGATCTCGTCGTCGGACGTCGCCAGCGCGCGCTGCACGAATGCCCGCAATTCCACCGGCATGGTGGCTTCGATCTCGAGCCGGATCACCGACCCGCGGCGACGACGCTTCAGTGCGGACTCGAACAGGCGAACGAGATCTTCGGCCTCTTCTTCGACTTCCAGTTCACTATCGCGGATGATGCGGAAAGCGCCCTGCCCCTGCACGATATAGCCGGGGAAAAGACGGCCAATGAACAGGCCGGTCGCCTGCTCCAGCGTGATCAGACGGACTTCGCCATCCTTGCCGGGATTGGGCAGACGGATGAAGCGGTCGATCTTGCCGGGCATGCGGATCAGCGCGTTCATCGTCTTGCCGTCGGCCACCCGCGTCAGATGCAGCGCGATGGTGAAGCCGAGATTCGGGATGAACGGGAACGGATGCGCGGGATCGATCGCCAGCGGCGTCAGCAGCGGGAAAATGTTGTGGAGGAAATGATCCTCGATCCAGCTACGCTCGGGCTTGGTGACGTCCTTGCCGTCGAGCAACACGATACCGACATCGGCCAGAATGGCGCGCTGGTCGCGCCAGATCGCCTGCTGGTCGGTGGCGAGTTTTGACACCGATGCATTGATCAGCACGAGCTGCTCGAGCGGCGTCAGGCCATCCGGGCTGCGCTCCGTGATCCCCTCGCGCACCTGCGCCTTCAGGCCGGCGACGCGGACCATGAAGAATTCGTCGAGATTGTTGGCGGAGATCGACAGGAAGCGGACACGCTCCAGCGCGGGATGGCCGGGATTGACGGATTCCTCCAGCACGCGGCGATTGAAATGCAACCAGGAAAGTTCGCGATTGATGAAACGCTCCGGCCCGGACGCGATCGCCTCAGCCGCCTTCGCTTCACCCTTTTTCTCTTCAATCGCAATCTCTTCCACGGAATCCATCAGGTCGTCATCCATCCATTTCGGGCAATGAGGCGGTAGCAGCCAATCGCCGCGGACAATGTGTTAGTTACGTGACAGTTCAATGACATTCAGGAACTGGCACAGGCTGCCGTCAAGGCGGATAATTCGCTGCGCTGCGAGGCATCGCACCCGACAAGAAACTCAGGATTCGCGCAAGAGTGAGGCTACGCCACCGCGTCTGCCACGACGTCGGGATGCAGCGCGATGACCTTGACGTAAGCCACTGCGAAATCGGGAGCTGTTACACGGGCCTGCTCCCAATCGCGGAGCGTGCCAACTGGGACGCGGAAGCGGGTCGCGAATTCGGACTGTGATAGACCGAGCTTGGTTCTTGTCATGCGGATCAGGCGCGCACGTTGGCCACGCTCGAGGGCCTCGGCGGATACGTCGAAGTCTTCCGCATCAGCGGGATCAGCCGGCAGCACGATATGCTCTTTCTTCACCCTTGTTGCTCCTTCGCACCGAAATGAAGCGTGGCACCTCACCGCGCCAAACGAAAACAGCCGTGAACAGCTTGCCATCGACAATGCCGACCACCTTAAACCGCGCTTCACCATCGGTCTCGCGGATGGACGGAACGACAAGGTGGGCTGCGTCCTCGAAAATGCGCACGCCAAACGCCAGCGACAACTTGTGCTTCTGGCGATTGACCGCATCCTTGGCAGGGTCAAAATGATCCGCGGCCATCAGACGAATATACGGAATTTCCGTACATTTAAAAGTCTTTTGGATCAGGACTCGCGCAAGAGTTCGGCAGCGAGGGCACGAGTGACCGGACGACCGAGCCGTAAAGCTTCACCGTCCAGCAGTTCGACGGTATGGCGCGCGGCAACAAACGAGCGCTCGATACGGCTGGCGACGTAATTGAGCGTCGCCTCGTCCATGCTCATCTGACGATCAGCGCAGAATTTGACGATCAGCGCCTTGAAGAGGTGATCGTCGGGCGCCTTGAGCTGCACCACAGGCACGGCACGTAGCCGCGAGCGGAGATCCCGCAACGCGATCCCCATGGCAACCGGTACAATCCGGGCGGTGATGAGGACATAAGCACCATCTTCGCGGGCAAGATTGAGAAGATGAAACAGCGCCCGCTCGTCAAAACTGTCAGGCGTCAGATCCTCGACCACGACGGCGCCGGTGGCCAATGCGCCAGGCACTGTGGCCGCCGTGAGGGCATGTGCCATGGTCGAACGCGCACCCGCTTCCTCCGCCCAGATCGCCGCGAGATGGCTCTTGCCGCTGCCTTCCGGCCCGGCCAGCAGCATCACCTTGTTCGGCCAGTCCGGCCAGCTATCGACCAGCCCCAGTGCCTCCGCATTGGCACTGCCTTCGAGAAAGTCGTCGCGTGACAGACTTTCCGCATGGGGCAAGGCAAACGCCAATTGACGGGGTTGGACGCGAACAGACACGCAGGGATACTCCAGGCCGGGTGACCGGCAATTTACTCAGGGCGCGCGCCCGTCTCGATCGTGCTCATGTGCCTCACCCATTCGACCAGGTAAAGGGCCACGGAAGCGAGTGTCAGGACAGTCACAAAACCCATTAGAATCAAATCGTAAGGCGACGAATTGAAACCAAATCCGAGGGCGGCGAGGACCAAGGCGGCGAAGCCCACCTGGGCCACCGTATTGAGCTTCGAGACCATCAGCGGCTTCATCGGGATCGGCTTCCCGAACAGCCAGGAAACGATCACGGCACCCACGATCATGATATCCCGCGACACCACCAGAATCACCAGCCAGCGCGGTACTGCCCCCCATATCCCCAGGGACACATAGATCGACACCAGAAGGGCCTTGTCAGCCAGGGGATCGAGCAGCGCGCCGAGTTCGCTGGCCATGTTGAAGCGCTTGGCGAGGAAGCCATCAACGGCATCACTGACCCCGGCGATCACGAAGACCGCAAAGGCGATCTCCATCTGGCCGGATGCGATCGCCCAGACGACGATGGGAACCAGCAGAATGCGGCCCAGAGTGATGATATTCGGGATACTCAACTGGCGCTTTCCGGCTGCGGATCGTGCCAGAATCCGGGCATCGCTGCCCTGACCGGCGTAACGCCTAGATAGTAGCCGGGATAGCGTTTACGAGCCATTGCGCGACCGCAATTTACGACGTAACCAGCGGAAAATTCACAATTTCGCACTTCGCCAGGATACCGGGCATGACCGACCAGAAAAAAGGCCTCACTTACGCGGATGCAGGCGTCGACATCGATGCCGGCAATCGTCTGGTGGACCTCATCAAGCCGATGGTGCGCGCCACTGCCCGCCCCGGCGCCGATGCCGAGATCGGCGGTTTTGGCGGCCTGTTCGATCTGAAGGCAGCCGGCTTCAAGGATCCGATCCTGGTGGCCGCCACCGACGGCGTCGGTACCAAGGTCAAGATTGCCATCGAGGCCAATGTGCATAACGGCATCGGCATCGACCTCGTCGCCATGTCGGTCAACGACCTCGTGGTCCAGGGCGCCGAGCCTCTTTTCTTCCTCGACTATTTTGCCTGCGGCAAGCTCGACCCCGAAGCGACCGCCTCCATCGTTGCCGGTATCGCCGAAGGTTGCCGGGAATCCGGCTGCGCGCTGATCGGCGGCGAGACCGCGGAAATGCCCGGCCTCTACAAGGACGGCGACTATGACCTCGGCGGCTTTTCGGTCGGCGCGGCCGAACGTGGCACCCTGCTCCCGACCAAGGACATGGCCGTCGGCGACGCCGTGATCGGCCTCGCTTCGTCGGGCGTGCATTCCAACGGTTTTTCGCTTGTTCGCAAAATCGTCGAGCGCACTGGCCTCTCCTATGCCGACAAGGCGCCCTTCTCGCCCGTCATGACGCTCGGCGGCGCGCTGCTGACGCCGACAAAACTTTACGTAAAGTCCTGCCTGCGCGCGATCCGCGAGACCGGAGCGGTGAAGGGCCTCGCCCATATCACCGGCGGCGGCTTTACGGACAACATCCCGCGCGTGCTGCCAGCGGGCCTCGGTGTCCGCATCGACCTCCCCGCTCTCAATGTGCTGCCCGTGTTCAAGTGGCTCGCTGCCGAAGGCGACATCGCCGAGCTCGAATTGCTGCGCACATTCAATTGCGGCATCGGCATGATCGCCATCGTCAAGCCCGACGCGGTGCAAGAGGTGATGGACATCCTGCGCGAAGCCGGCGAGACCGTCTCGCTGCTCGGCGACGTGGTTGAGGCCAAGGGCGACGAGCGCGTGGTCTATGACGGGCATCTCGACCTGAAACTGTGAGGCCGTGATGCGCCCTGTCGCCATCCTGATTTCCGGCCGCGGCTCGAACATGTCCGCGCTGATCGAAGCCGCCTCGGCCGATGGCTTCCCGGCCAAGATCGCGCTCGTGATTTCCAACCGCGCCGATGCACCGGGCCTTGCCAATGCAGAGGCGAACGGCATCGAGACGCTGGTGATCGAGAGCAAGCCGTTCGGTAAGGACCGCGCCGGCTTCGAGAAGCTGCTGCAGGCAGCCCTCGACGAGCACAAGATCGAGGTGATCTGCCTCGCCGGCTTCATGCGCCTGTTCACGGCGGAGTTCGTGCAGCGCTGGTATGGCCGGATGCTGAACATCCATCCGTCATTGCTACCATCCTTCCCCGGCCTCGACCCCCACGGCCAGGCGCTCCGCGCCGGCGTGAAGATTTCGGGCGCCACCGTGCATTTCGTCATCCCGGAAACCGATGCCGGGCCGATCGTGATGCAGGGCGCGGTGCCTGTGGCCGCTGACGACACCGCCGACACGCTGGCGGCCCGGGTGCTCAGCGTGGAGCATCAGATCTATCCGCAGGCGCTGCGACTGCTGGCGACGGATGGCATCAAGATCACCGGCGACGTGACGACCAGCACCGCCGGCGTCGATGCCGAAGACAGCCTGATCGCGCCGACTGTGATTTGACGCGTTCCCCCGGCAAATCTACGGACCAAGCAAACGGACCATTTCTCGGCTAGATGGTAATATCTGCAAGATTGCTGATGACGCGCGTCTTGCGGGTCGATTCCAGCGATCCATGCGCATCGAATTGCTTCAGCACCGAGAAATTCAACCCTGACGCATTCTCGACGGCCGCAATCGTCGTCTGAATGGTCCGCTTCTTCATCTCTTCGACGGAATACGGCGTCAGTCCAGTAAAGACTTTCGCTTCGTAGAGCGCCTTTATGTATTCGAGTTGTCCGACAACAAAGGCGGCAGCGACAATCTTCTCTGTCGTCTTTCTCAGCACTGCGATCTTCCAGAAGGTCAGCGGAATTCGCCATGGCCCGCCCTCGCGATGCTGGCCATAGAGCGGATCGTCATCGCGATAGATCGGCCCAGTAAACACCGAAAGCTTTCTCTCAGTGGTTTGCGCCTTGTCCAATATGTAATCTTCCAGATTGCCCCAGTCGGTGTCGTTGTATTTCTGGAATTGCGGGGCCGCGTTGGTGTAGTGAAATGTATCTTCCATACATTGCTCTATTTCAACTGCAGCACCTGTACCAATGGAGGTCGTCCAGCAGGGATCGAGAAGCCTCACCTGATGACCGCGGCTGAATGGAACGGGATCATCTCCCTTGTTCCTTTCGTAGAAATTTCCTGCAGGCTGATATTCGTCGGCAATGCGGACATCCCGGCGCCAGGTGTTCTTGCGCTTCTCGGGACGCATCAGATTTGCTCCGTCTATATTGACGGCCGTTAGCAGAGGAAATTTACGTGCCTTGTGAATGACGACCGAGAAATGGCGGTAAGCGAGTTCGTGTTTCGACGACTTCCCCAGCAACGGCGCTACATTGCCTTCTGCCAAAATCGGCGCGTAGATTTTCGCAAGTTCGATATTCGAGCCGGCACCGAGAAACGCAGGATCATAACCTTTTACGTTCGTCCATCTTTTGGCAGGTAGCGGCTTGTGATCGGCTTCGAAGGCAAGTTCAGCGCGCTCCGCGCCATCCGGCAAAGGCAGAAACCCCAACGCCACTCCCAAGCGGTCGAGAACGAGGTCAGCTTGCGGATTGTTGATACGGTCGCTTTGGAGCAACTCGAATATCGCGCTGACACGTATGCCCTCATTGGCAATCCAGATCGGCTCGGCATTTGGTCTGGTCGCATTTTTCTGCGGCGCCGGCACTGCCTTATGGTGCACGGCCAGAACCTGCCACTGATCGTTGAGCACCGGAGCGCCAGACGATCCTGGTTCGGTATCTGTCGAGTAGTGGATAAAATTTTCAACCTTGAGGCTCGCAGCAAGCTTCTTGTCTAGCTTGACGATCTGCGTGGACCGTATCGCGATCTGCTTAGGCTCACTGCCTGGGTGCTGAATAATCGTCACCCACTCGCCGTCCAGCGTCTTACCGCGGAGCGGCAGCAATGGCAGGCGCCCATAACGATCGAGTGAAACGCCTTGATCGGACAGCGGCGTCACCGCGACAAATGTGATGTCTAAATCAGGATTGGTGTAGAAAATCTCGTGAGGACGCAGATTGAAGCAGACGGGATTTTGCAGCACGCCATCGGCATCGTGTTCATAGCCGAATTGCGCTTCGCACTGGCTGGCTTCGTCCGCATCGCCCAACACATGATTATTGGTTACCAGCAAGCGTGGACCGACGAGGAAGCCCGTACCATACCAGGCGCCGCCATTGGTCGGGACTTTTATACGGCAAACAGCCGCCGCCGCGCGTTTGCCTAGGTCGAGAAAATTGATCGACAGCAAATCACTTCTGCCGATCAGTCGTTCCAGGCCGTTGGGATCGCTGCGCGGTGCCTGAATCAAACCCGCGCGCACATCAAGGTCTTTGTCCCGCTTTGCTCGATCAGCCCGCTTGTCTCGGCCCGCCGATGACGTCTTTCCGGACTCAGCCTGCCTGATGATTTTCTGGAGTTGAATTGCAAGTGCATGAGATGTGGTGGGAACAATGTCCCGCCGGTCGCTACCGCGCCGCGCATTCTGGATATCACGGCCGATCTGCATTCGCCCCTCCCCAAGGTCACCGCAGCCGGTCGGACAGATCCAGACCTCCGCCAGACCTTAATCTACCTTGGGTTGATGAATAGCACAACAACGCCATCTCTGACAGTCGGTGCAGGCGCGCAAGCTCGTCGGCGCGCTAAAGGGCGCAGCGGTTTGTCACCGCAGCGCCCTCTGGCATGTCGCTCAGCCTTTTACAAAAGCCAGCAGGTCCGGATTGATCACGTCCGCATGCGTCGTGAGCATGCCGTGCGGATAGCCCGGATAGATTTTTAGCGTGCCGTTCTTCACCAGCTTGGCGGACAGGACGCCGGCGTCCTGATAAGGCACGATCTGGTCGTCATCGCCATGCAGCACCAGCACTGGCACCGAGATGGCCTTGAGGTCCTCGGTCTGGTCGGTTTCCGAGAACGCTTTGATGCCCTCATAGTGCGCCTTGGCGCTGCCGATCATGCCCTGACGCCACCAGTTGTCGATCACGCCCTGCGAAACTTTCGCACCTTCGCGGTTGAATCCGTAGAAAGGGCCGGCCGGAAGATCGACGAAAAACTGCGCGCGGTTGGCAGCGAGCGCGGCGCGCAGGCCGTCGAACACTTCGATAGGCAGTCCCTCGGGATTGGCCTCAGTCTTCACCATGATCGGCGGCACGGCGGATACCAGCACCGCTTTGGCGACGCGGCCCGACGGCTCACCGTATTTGGCCACATAGCGAGCGACTTCGCCGCCGCCGGTGGAATGGCCGATATGAACGGCGTTTTTCAGATCGAGCGCCTCGACGAGCGCAAAGACGTCGGCAGCGTAGTGATCCATGTCGTGACCTTCGGAGACCTGCGCCGAGCGGCCATGGCCACGGCGGTCATGGGCAACGACCCGGTAGCCATTCTTGAGAAAGAACAGCATCTGCGCATCCCAGTCGTCCGACGACAGCGGCCAGCCGTGATGGAACATGATCGGCTGCGCATCCTTCGGCCCCCAATCCTTGTAGAAAATCTCCGTCCCGTCTTTGGTGGTGATGGTTGGCATATCGAGGCTCCTTGCTGGCTTGGAATCCGATCGGATCGAAAGGCGCCGCACCTGCAAGACGTTGAAACGCCCAAGAAATCCTGCAATCAGCGCCACCGTGACGTCAGTACATTGTCCGTTCCATCCGTGTCTTGGACATTCGTGCACCGCAGCATCGCGCAAAGAACAAGCAGATTGCTGCCCGCAATTGCGGCGCCTCTCCCGTATTTTGCCGTTGCCGCCTGCTATTTATTGTACTTATGGTCCAGTTATTGACTTGTCTCAATTGCGCGACGCGCAATGGCCATCGCTTTCTGGAAACTCTCGCATGAGCGTATCACCCGATTACGACATCTTCGACGCCGGAGACGTGACGCTGCAATCCGGCAAGGTCTTCAGCGACCTCAAGCTGGCTTACAAGACCTATGGCCGGCTCAATGCCGACAAGTCGAATGCCATCCTCTATCCGACCTCGTTTGCCGCCCAGCACTATGACACGGAATGGCTGATCGAGCCGGGCGCAGCGCTCGATCCGGAGCGTTATTTCGTCATCATTCCGAACCTGTTCGGCAACGGACTTTCTTCGTCGCCGTCGAATACGCCTGGCTTTGACGCGGACTATCCGACGATCACCTATCACGACGCCATCGCGGTCCAGCATCGCCTGGTCACCGAGCATTTTGGCATCCCGCGCCTCGCCATGGTCTATGGCTGGTCGATGGGCGGCATGCAGGCCTATCACTGGGCCGCGCGCTATCCCGACATGGTGGAACGTGCAGCCGTCGTCTGCGGCAGCGCTCGATGCTCGCCATTCAACACCGTGTTTCTGGAAAGCGTCCGCGCCGCGATCACCGCCGATCCGGCTTTTACCGATGGCCGCTTCACCTCTCGCCCCGCTGCAGGCCTGCGTGCCATGGGGCGTGTTTATGCCGGCTGGGCGATGTCGCACGGATTCTACCGCGACGAACTCTGGCGCGAGGGCGGCTTCACGTCGCTGGAGGATTACCTCAGCCGCTCATGGGACATGGCCTTTGCACATCGCGATGCCAACAACATTCTCGCCCAACTCTGGACGTGGCAGAATGGCGATATCAGCAAGTGTGCCGAATTCGGCGGCGACTTCAGCAAGGCAATGGCGGCCATCAAGACCCGCGTGCTGCTGATGCCGGGCGCCACCGACGATTATTTCCAGGTCGGCGATAACGAGGCCGAGCTGCCTTTGCTCACCAATGCGCGCTCGGCGGAGCTTTGCCCGATCCCCTCGCTGCACGGCCACCGCGCCGGCAATCCGATCAAGGTCCCCGCGGACAAGGCATTCCTGAACGCCAAGATCAAGGCTTTCCTCGACACATGACAAGCATCGATACCCATCATCACAAGCCCGTGCGTGCGCTGACGCCTGCGCAGCTCAAAGACCTGTCCATCCGCGCCAATCTGCCGGGCACCGTGCGGTCACTGAGCCATTATGGCGCGATCCTGGTCGTCGGTACCGCAATCTGGCTGACCGTCTCGCGCTATGGCGCGATCTGGGCGTTGCCGCTGGTTGCGGTCCAGGGCTATCTCATCGCCTTCCTGTTCATGCCCGTACACGAAGCCGCGCACAAAACGGTTTTCACCAGCCGTCTTGCCAATGAAATCCTCGGTCATCTCTCATCGTTTCTGATCGTGCATCCCTATGAGTATTACGCACTGTTTCACTGGGATCATCATCGCTTCACCCAGGATCCCGATCGCGACCCAGAACTGGTGACCGCGACCATCCCGTCATCGGATACCAAGCTGGCGATCGCCTATACGGGCATCATCCAGCTTACCAACCGCATCCGCCTGCTGCTTCGCCGCGCCTTTACGGGACAGGCTGTTGCGCCATGGATTCCGGAGAACAAGCGCGGCCTCGTCGTCCGCGAAGCGCGCATCTATGTGCTGGTCTATCTGTTGCTGTTGGCTGGATCGGTCGCCCTGCACACGACCATGCTGTTGTGGTGCTGGGTGCTGCCATTGATCGTCGGCCAGCTGTTCTTGCGGCCCTATCTTTATGCCGAGCATACCGGCTGCGAACATACCCGCAGCGCTTTCGAAAATACCCGCACCACTTACACCGGCGCCTTGATGAAGTGGTTCAGCTGGAACATGCCGTTCCATGTGGAGCACCACGCCTATCCGTCGGTGCCCTTTCACGCTTTGCCAAAGCTGAATGCCATCGTCGATGATCGCATCCTGCATCGCGGCCGCGGCTACCGCCGCGTTACCCGCGAGACCTTTGCCTGGTTTCGCCGCGCACGTGGCCTGTAGGGCGGGCACAGCGCAGCGTGCCCACCCTACGCACCTGACAATACCGACTTCACCAGTTTCCGCGCATGGTCAGCCGTGACAGCTCGAAAACCGAATGCGTCCTGATAAAACAGCGTTCCATAGATGCGATCATAGAGGTCCGTTGCGGGCTCCGGTGACGTCACACAACCGTCCTTCTGACCGGCCTTGATGATCGCCACCGTAATATCGCGGCGAGCGCTAAGATAGCGTTCCGAGAACATGCGCGCCGATCCCGTGCGCGCGATGCATTCGGCAATCACAGCCAGTTGCACCTTGCCGAACTCGCCGCTCAGTGCCGCGGCATAGGCCGCTGCGTGCCGACTGATGCGCGCAATGGCATCGCCGCTTTCCGGGATTGGCAACATGCTCGCCGCCTGCTTCAGGAAGGCATCGATCAGCAGTGCCTCGCGTGATGGCCACCATTTGTAGATGGTCATCTTCGACACGCCGGATTCGCGCGCGATCGCATCGATGGTTGCGGCAGTGAGACCATCGATTGCCATCATGCGATAGGCGCTGTCGAGAATCGCCTCTTCCGTTTCAACGGAGCGCGGGCGGCCGCGGCGGATCGGTTTGATATCGGACATGAAAGTCCTATAGCGCGAAATAGCGCGATCAAACAGCGGGACTGACGACATCCGTCAAAGGCAGAGCCGGCGCATCCGTGCGGCGCCCAAGCAACTCATAGACGCCGACCTCCCTGGCAAAGCCCTTCGGCTTGATGGTTGCCACACTGCGGAATGTGAAGCGGGCTTCGGCCGCGTCTTTCACGGCCTGGCTGACCAGCGCCCGCGTTGAGTAATCCTTGTTGAGCGTCTCCAGGCGCGATGCCAGATTCACCGTTGCGCCGAGTGCCGTATAATTCATTCTATCGGAAGAGCCGATATTGCCGATCATGGTATCGCCAACATGGAGCCCGAAACGCGTGTTGTAAGCCGGCCAGCCCTCCCGCTCGAACTCCTCGTTCAGAGCCTGATTGACCTCGATACAACGCAGCACCGCCTCGCAGGCCTGCAGGACATGGTCGTCATATTCGACGGGTGCGTTCCAGATTCCCATCACCGCATCGCCGATGAACTTATCGACCGTACCTTGATTTGCCGCGATGACGTTGGAGATCGCAGCAAAGTAACGCGACGTGTAGAGCATCACCTGCGTCGGATCTTTCTCCTCGGTCAGGCTGGTGAAATTCTCGACATCGGTGAACAGGATCGTCGCCTCGCGCCGCGTACCGCCGAGCTCCATGGAGTCACCGGTCTCCACCAATTGCTGCACCAGCCGCTTCGGCACGAAATGCGAAAAAGTCTGCACCAGCGAGCGCATCGTGTAGACGGAGCGGCCGAGATCGTCGATCTCGCGGATCGGCGACCGCAGCCGCGGCATGGTCGAGAAGCGGAAGCGCTGGATGCGATCCACCTCGCGCGCCAGAATGCGCAGCGACAGCGACAGCCGGTTGCCGATCAGGAAGGCCAGCGGCAATGCCGTCAGCAGCATCAGCATCGCGAAGATAATGAGCGAGCGCCGCTCGGCCACGATGTCCGAATAAAATTCATCGATGGGCGCAAAGACGATCACCCGCAGATCCGCCGTCCCGGCCACATTCACGGGCTGGATCGCCGCCAGATATTCGCGGCCGTTCGGGTCTTTGAAAAACTGTTCGGATTGCCCAGTCTTGCGCCAGGCTTCGATTGCTGACGACGCCCCTACTTTATCAACGTCCGCGAGGCGCGGCAGATCCGGCAGGCGATCGCCGGTCACCCGCGCGCCCAGCCATTTCGACAGATCGGGATGCGCAAGCACCCGGCCCGTTTCGTCGAACAGAAAAGCGACGCCGGATTTACCCAGCCCCTGTTGGCGCAGCATCGTCTCAGCTTCGCCGATCAGGATATCGCCGGCAACGACACCTGCGCCGTCGCCGCTGATGGGAAGGCGCAGCGTGTAGCCGACATTGCCGATCAGATGGAAAATGTAAGGTGCCGTGAGCAACGCAGCATCGGGCTCGAACGCGCCGGCATACCAGGGCCGCTTGCGCGGATCGTAGTCGTCCGGACCCGGCACTCGCTGCAGCACTCGCAAGGAGCCATCAATATAAGCCGTCGATGCCTGACGTGCGCCGGTCGGTCCCGACTTGACGATCAGGAACATCCTGAAAGCCGCCGCCTCCGGCGCCCCCATGCGCTTGCGGGCTTCGGGGCCCAAACGCTCGATAAAATCCATTTCGAGAAACGAGCCGTCGTCATAGCCCATGTAGAGACTGCCAAGCTGTCGGTTATTCCGCAGCATCGAGGCCAGCAGGTTGTAGAGGCGCTGGTTGTCGCTGATATCGGCGGCCTGGACCGACGGCATGCCGCGCAGGATATCGAGATTGTCGCGGACCGATTTCAACTGGCCATCGATCCGGTCCGCAGAGGATTGCGCCACCGCGCCGAGATAGGACGACGCGGCGGTGCGGACGATGGCGTTGACGCGGCTGAAGCTGAGATAGAGCAGCGCCAGCCCGACGGTCAGCACGATGCCGACGAACACCGCGATGATCGATGTCCGGAAACTGACGCGCCACTGCGTGTGTTTCATCACTGCGAGGCCGCCCGCGTTAGCAAAACTCGAACATTATCGGTGCTATGCGATTGCTCGATCGCCCAAGCATTATGCCGGCGTACCGCTGATTGCAAAGTTTAAGCGGTATCCGCATAGTCTAGGCGCGCAAGTGTTTAACCGATCATTAAGGAAGCAGGATATGGCGGGCGCCGATATCGATGTGGTCATCAGGCAGACCGCAAAGCAGCAGAACAAAACCATCCTCGCCGCCATCAAGGCACGGCGCGATCACTTCAACGGCCTCGCCGCCAAGGCGAAAGAGGCTGGCACCAAGGAGCGCTACAAGCAGGCCGCCAGGGATGTGACCGAGCAAGGCACCGCCGCCGCCCGCCGCCTGCAAATCTCCGCCGACAACGCCGCTGACAGTTTTGCACGGTCGATGCGGATGGCCGCGGAAGTCTCTGCAGCAAAGGCTGTCGCGGACGCTGCCAAGGCTGCGGAGAAGGTGGCCGAGAAGGCTCCCAAGCCGGCCAAGAAAGCTGCAAAGGCCAAGAAGGCCGCAGCACCCAAGGCTAAAGCCAAGCCGAAAAAGAAGAAGTCCTGAGCGCGACGCGGCGCGGTGATCCGCGCCGCTATCCTTGTCGAAGCTGGAGCAATTTCGCCTTGAAATGATTCGGCCTCAGCGAGAACTCCCTCATCCTGAGGAGCGGTCGTCTTCGACCGCGTCTCGAAGGATGGCGCCAAGCTCCATGGTTCGAGACGCGCACCAAGAGGCGCGCTCCTCACCATGAGGACTGAGTAGTCTCAATCCAAAACAGCTCTATCCCTGCAGGAACATGGCGAATGGCTCGTCCATGATCTTCTGCAGATGGGTACGATAGAGATCGTAGTTCGGCGTACCTGCTGCGATCCGTCCATAGCTTGGCTCAGCGATGCCCGCCATCGGCACATACGCGATAGGCGCCGCAATTGGCGTCAGCAGCGAGCCGCGCCCTGCCAGCAGCGTGTTGATGATCCCATACATCTCGCCGGCAATGGTCGGCCGCGACACCGTGATCAGGCGAAACTGGCCGTTGCGGTTGGTGACGAAATAGATGTGGCCGGACTGGTTCGGCACCGAGACCTCGCCAAACTGCGTATAGGCCGCATCCTGCCGCTCGGCCTCGCGAAACTCGTAGCAGGAGCCCATGGCGTCCCACGCGATCTCGGTGCGATAGGCATAGATCGATCCAACCTCGCCGAATGACGGCCGCAGCGTGACATAGGCGCCGGCGATCCAGCTCATGGAGCGCCGCGAATAGGCGCCAAGACTGTCGGGCGCGACATCGCCATTGCCGTTGCTCGCCACGGCGACCACCGGCGCATCCGCGCCCTTGCGCAGCGATACGCCGAGCGCTTCCTCCAAACGCACTGTTGTTGCGAGCGTAAAGGGCCGCCGGCCTCCCAGCGCTTTCTCCAGCGTGGAGATGCTGAGCTTGGCCTGTTCGGCCAGTGTCTGCCGCGAGATGCGGCGACGCGCGAGTTCCTCGCGAATGATGGCGGCAATTTCCCGGCTCTGTTCGTCGGAAAGCTGCTTGTCCGGCGTCTGCATCGTCATCCCTGTCATTTCGCCCAGTACATTAGCAGACGGACAACCCAGCACAAAACCGCACATGCCCGCATGGCCGGATGCGCATGTGCGGCGGTGAACGGCCAATCAATGCCGATCATCACGCTCGTCCGCCCGATCAGCGTCCCGCAAGACTTGGTCATCGCAATGCCTTCGGGAGTGCCTGACATGACCACCATCGATTACGACCACCACGACGCCGACGAGCGCGGCGTCACTGGGTTGCCGGACCTGATCGAACAGATATTGCTGTTCGCACTCGGCGGCGTCGCCGCGTTCCTGCTCGGCATCGGGCTGCTGCTGTTCGACCTCAGCCCGGCCTGGTCGGCCACAGGCGATGACGCGCCCCGCTCCGGCTCGCTCATCATCAAGTCGGAAACCGGCAACGCCGAAGCCACCCGCCTCGGCATCGATGTCGACCTCGGCGTGTCCGGCCCGACCATGCGCGCCCGCGTCACGCAAATCTTCCGCAATCCGACCAATGATTGGGTGGAGGCGACCTACATGTATCCGCTGCCGCAAGGCGGCGCCGTGGATACGCTCAAACTGGTGATCGGCGACCGCGTCGTGGTCGGCGACATCAAGGAGCGCGCACAGGCCCGCGCCATCTATGAGCAGGCCAAGCAGGCCGGTCAGAAAGCGGCACTGACCGAACAGCAGCGACCGAACATCTTTACCAATGCCGTCGCCAATATTGGCCCCGGCGAAACCGTGCTGGTGCAGATCGAATATCAGGAGCCGGTGCATCAGAACGGCAGCGACTTCTCGCTGCGGATTCCGATGGTGGTCGGCCCCCGCTACAATCCCGCACCGATCGTGCAGACCGTCGACCTGCGCCAGGACGGCGGCGGCTGGGGCACCGCCGCATCCGATCCTGTTCCGGATCGCGACCGCATCACCCAGCCCGTGCTCGATCCCGCGAAGCACGCGCCAGTCAATCCGACCACCATCACCGTGCGCCTGCAGGCCGGCTTCCCGCTCGGCGATGTCACCAGCCATCATCACCGCGTCAAGATCGATAGCCCCGACAGTGCCACACGCGTCATCACGCTGGCCGACGGCGCCGTGCCCGCCGATCGTGATTTCGAACTGAGCTGGAAGCCAGCCGCAGAAACCACCCCGTCAGTCGGCCTGTTTCGCGAACAGCTCGGCAAATCCGATTATCTCCTAGCCTATGTCACGCCGCCGGCCGCGACGGCTGAGCAAAAGCCGATGCCCCGCGAGGTCATCTTTGTTATCGATAATTCCGGCTCCATGGGCGGCACATCGATCACTCAGGCCAAAGCCAGCCTGACCTATGCGCTCGGCCGCCTGCAGCCGACTGATCGCTTCAATGTCATCCGCTTCGATCACACCATGGACATGCTGTTTCCGTCGTCGGTTCCTGCGGACAGCCAGCACATCAACAATGCCACGTCTTACGTCGGCGGCCTGGAGGCAAAGGGCGGCACCGAGATGGTGCCAGCCATGCGCGCAGCCCTCGCAGACGACACGAATGCTGACGGCAGCACGCTGCGCCAGGTGGTGTTCCTGACCGATGGCGCCATCGGCAACGAGCAACAGCTGTTCGATACGATCACCGCATTGCGAGGTCGGTCACGGATCTTCATGGTCGGCATCGGCTCGGCGCCGAACACATTCCTGATGACCCGCGCCGCAGAACTTGGTCGCGGCACCTTTACCCATATCGGCTCGACGGCGCAGGTCGAAACCCGCATGCGCGACCTGTTTGCAAAGCTTGAAAATCCTGTCGTCACCGGCCTCACCGCCTCGTTCTCGGAGGCCAAGGCTGATCTGACGCCGAACGCCCTGCCCGATCTCTATCGCGGCGAGCCACTGCTTCTTGCAGCACGCCTCGACAAGCTCGCCGGCAGCGTCACCATCAAGGGCCGCATCGGCGATCAGCCCTGGACCGTCACACTGCCGCTCGATCGCGCGGCTGAAGGCAAAGGTCTTTCCAAAGTGTGGGCACGCCGCATGATCGACGATGCGGAAGTGGCGCGCACGCTCAACAAGCTCAAGCCCGCCGATGCTGACAGCGCCATCCTGTCGCTCGCCCTCGAACACCAGCTCGTGACGCGGCTCACCAGCCTCGTGGCCATCGACAAGACGCCGAGCCGCCCTGCAGGCGAACCGCTCAGGCTCTCGGATCTGCCGGCCAACCTGCCCGCCGGCTGGGATTTTGCAAAAGTGTTCGGCGAGCGCCCGCAGTTGCCGAGACCGCCTGCCGAGCGCCGGGCCGAGACGGACGGCAAGCTGGTCCAGATCGCCACGTCGAAGCGGCCGCAGCCTGTGCAGATCGCGCAACCCGCCACCGTGCAACTGCCGAAGACGGCCACGAATGCGGAGCTGAAGATGATGCTCGGTCTCGTGCTGCTCTCATTGAGCCTGCTGCTTGTGATGTTGCGCCACCGTCGGATGATCCCCCGCTGACGGCGGCGATGGGAGCGGCCGTTTCCTCCCGGCGCGCGCGGCATCCCCGGCCGCGCGCGCTTTCCCTTCCCCATTACGCAAGGACATCGCCATGCTCCGCATCACCGCCGCTTTGTTCGCGCTGATCGGCGTCCTTCTCTTCGGCCAGGGTAGCTACATCCATGCCAAGGCCATGCTCGCGCAAGTGCTGCTCGAACGTGCCTTCACGGCGTCGCTCGCCACCGGCCACCCCGTCAAACCATGGTCGTGGGCGGACACCTGGCCCGTGGCACGGATCGAAGTGAAGCGACTCCACGCCGGCGCCATCGCACTGCATGGCAGCAGCGGACAGGCGCTCGCTTTCGGGCCCGGCCATGTGGAAAATACACCCGACGCCGGCGAGCCCGGCATCGCCGTCTATTCCGCCCATCGCGATACGCATTTCCGTTTTCTCGGTGACGTCGTGGTCGGCGACGACATCGACGTGACACGCAGCGATGGCCGCCATGTTCGCTATCGGGTCACGGGCACGTCCATCGTCCCCTTCGATGCGTCGGACATTGATGCCCGTGCCGATGAAACCGGATTGGCGCTGACCACCTGCTGGCCGCTCGACGCCATCACCGAGGGACCGCTGCGCTACGTGGTCCACGCAACCTTGCTGAGCGAGCAACCGACATCTCCGATTGCATTGCTCGATCCCGCACAGAAGAAGTAATCTGCATGCGCGAAGCGCGATCAAAACAGCGCCGCATGACAGGGAGTGAATGAATGGCGAAAGTGGCAATCGTGGGCTGCGGCGCGATGGGATCGGTCTATGCAGCCTTGATGGTCGATGCCGGCCATGAGGTCCACGCGATCACCGCATGGCCGGATCATGCCGAAGCCATGAACACCAAAGGCCTGCGCTGCGAGGGCATCAGTGGCGACCGCACCGTGCCGATCCATGGCGCAACCACCACCGATGGCATCGGCCCCTGCGATCTCGTCATCATCGCCACCAAGGCATTTGATGTGGAAGCCGCCGCGCAAAGCTGCGCGCCGCTGCTCGGCCCCGAAACCGTGGTGCAGACGATCCAGAACGGCCTCGGCTCGCCTGAAGTCGCTGCTCCCATCATCGGCGCCGATCGCATCGCCGTCGGCGTTGTCGGTGGTTTCGGCGCATCGATGCGCGGCCCCGGCCATGTCCATCACAACGGCATGGAGATGATCCGCTTCGGCAGTTATGCCGGCCTGCCAAAACAGTTGGTGCAAGCGTCAGCAACAATCTGGGAGTCGGCCGGATTCAAGGTCGCGCTGTTCGACGACATCAAGCAGATGGTGTGGGAGAAACTGATCATGAATGTCGCCTTCTCCGGCACGTCCTGCACCACCGGGCTGACTATCGGCGAGATCATCGATGATGCGGACGCGTGGAAAGTCGCGCGCGGCTGCGCCGAGGAAGCGATCGCGGTCGCCCGCGCATCCGGCATCACCCTCGATGTCGGCGATCCCGTCGCGCATGTGCGCAAGCTCGGCGGCAAGATCCCGCATGCCAAGCCATCGATGCTGCTGGATTACGAGGCCGGTCGCCGCTGCGAGATCGACGCCATCAATGGTTCGATCCCGCGCCTGGGCAACCCGCTCGGCGTGCCGACGCCGGTGAATGACACCGTGGTCGGCATTGTGAAGGCACGCGAGCGGAAGATGTTGGACTAGCCTCGCGGCCGTAGGATGGGTTGAGCGTAGCGAAAACCCATCAGTCCGACCATGTGGCGGAATCCGCCGATGGGTTCTCGCTCCGGCGCTTCGCGCCTCCGCTCAACCCATCCTACGAAAAACGGGCGCCGAAGCGCCCGTTTGAAAGTTCGAAACAGCCAGCTGGCTTACGCCGCATGCCCTGCATTCGCAGCCTGGCTGCGGCGACGCCACAGCCCGCCGACGGCCAGCACAACGAAGATGCCGAGCAGACCGCAGAGGATCTCGCCGCCGGTGCCGTCACCGGTGAAGCGGATGCCGCTGCCGAGCGAGGCAAACACGCCATCGAGGCTGGCGCCCAGCGAACCACCGAAGAAGCTGTGCAGCGCCGGCAGAACCGCAGGATCTGTAGCGATCACTTCGCCGGCGACCCAGCCGAGCAGCGCAGCACCGAGCCACACCAGCACCGGCAGGCGGGTGAGCAGCGCCATGATCAGCGCCGCGCCGGCGACGATCAGCGGCACGCTGATGGCGAGGCCGAGGATCAGCAGCGGCACGCTGCCATTGGCGGCGGCGGCGACGGCGATCACGTTATCAAGGCTCATCACGATATCGGCGATGACCACGATCTGCACGGCGGCCCAGAGATTCGAGGCGGCCTTTACGCCGTCCTCTTCTTCCGGTTCAGGCACCAGCAGCTTGGCCGCGATGACGATCAGCGCGAGACCACCGACGAGCTTGAGATAGGGCAGTGCCATCAGCGAGGCGACAATGCCGGTGAAAATGATACGGAGGATGACGGCGGCGGCCGCACCGAGGATCATGCCCCACATGCGCTGCTTCGGCTCGAGGCCGCGGCAGGCAAGCGCGATCACGAGCGCATTGTCGCCCGACAGCAGCACGTTGATCCAGATGATCTTGCCGACGGCAACCCAGAAAGCGGGCTGCTGCATCTCGAGCTGAAACTGGGTGAAAACCGACTTGATCGTCGCCGGATCGAAAACTTGCAGTAGCCAGTCCACAGTGCGCCCCTCTTTTGTTCGTCGTTGTCGTCTTATGGAAATGCCGGCGCGCCCCCGCGCGCCGGCAGATAGTCGCGTTCGGCTAAAGCTTAGCCGACGATCTCGTTGCCGGCGAAGAACTGCGCGATTTCGATCGCGGCGGTCTCGGCAGCATCCGAACCATGCACCGAATTCTCGCCGATCGACTTGGCGTGAGCCTTGCGGATGGTGCCTTCAGCGGCCTTCGACGGATCGGTGGCGCCCATCACGTCGCGATACTTCAGGATCGCGCCTTCGCCTTCCAGCACCTGCACGACGACCGGACCCGAGGTCATGAAGTCCACGAGCTCGCCGAAGAAGGGACGCTCCTTGTGGACGGCGTAGAAGGTGCCGGCCTGGTCGCGGGTCATGTGGATGCGCTTCTGCGCGACGATGCGCAGGCCGGCCTTCTCGATCAGCGCATTGATCGCGCCGGTCAGATTGCGCTCGGTCGCGTCGGGCTTCAGAATCGAAAAGGTACGCTCGATGGCCATGATACATCCTTGAATAACGATAGTTGGAAAGATGGCGGCTTATATCGGCGCCATGCTGGAACGGCAAGCGATCCGTCAGCATCGCTCCTGCCATCTGGACAGCAAAAATGACCAAGATGTCATGCAGATGAACCGTTTCTGACAGATCTGGCCGGCCTGCGTTCAGCCGCCGGGGCCTAGCTTCATCTCAACAGCACGCCCCACCCGCTTCCGGCGGCATCCACCGGCCAACGGACGTGCCGACGAGGAGAGATGACGATGTTCCGCAAGATTGCACTGACTTTGGTCGCTGCCGCCTCCCTGGGCGCCGCAGCGCTGGCGCCGACTTCCGCCTCGGCCTGGGGCGGACATGGTGGATGGCACGGCGGCGGATGGCACCGCGGCTGGGGCGGCCCGCCCCGTTTTGCCGGAGGGCCGCGCTTCGTAGCCGGCCCGGCCTATTACGGCGGAGGCGGCTGCTGGGTCCGTCGGGTGGTTCCCACCCCGTGGGGACCCCGCTGGCGGACGATCAATCGCTGCTACTAACTATTTACCACAGGAACGCTCGGCCCCTCCCGGCCGGGCGTTTTTGCATTGCACCTGTGGATATTTCACCCTTTTTTGAACCAATCGCGCTGAAATCCGGGAAACGGGAAACATTTTCAACCCGTGTGACTTGCCTTGATATCTGTACGGCAACGAACACACCTTGGATCGGCTATGACGTCACCCTTCCCCACCAACCGCGAGGACGAGATGGACCGCAACACCAGCGCGGCAATCCGCAACGCCATCGGGGAACGGCTGCGCCGGGATATGGGGACCGACGACTCCCTGCCGTCGCACCTCCAGATGCTCCTCAGCGAACTTCAGCAGCGCGACAAAGACAGCGCCTGAGCGGTGGGACCCCGCAAATCCGGGTTGCGTTTGTGCTCTGCAGCGGTGACAAGGCCGCATGCTCTCCATTACCGACATTTCCATCCGTATCGCCGGCCGGCTTCTGATCGACGAAAGCACGGTGCAGATTGCCCCCGGCGCGCGCGTCGGCTTCGTCGGCCGTAACGGTGTCGGCAAATCCACCCTGTTCCATGCCATCCGCGGCGACCTCTCGCTTGAGGGCGGTAGCATCAGCATTCCGCCGCGCTGGCGGATTGGAAGCCTGGCCCAGGAAGCGCCGGACGGGCCGGAGAGCCTGATTTCCGTGGTTCTGAAGGCAGATGTCGAGCGCTACGCGCTGCTGGCCGAGGCCGAGACGGCCACGGATCCCGACCGCATCGCCGACATTCAGACACGCCTGGTCGATATCGACGCCCACTCCGCCCCGGCCCGTGCCGCCGCCATCCTGAGCGGCCTCGGCTTCCCGGCTGAGGATCAACTGCGCTCCTGCTCGGAATTCTCCGGCGGCTGGCGTATGCGCGTGGCGCTGGCGGCGACCTTGTTCTCGGCGCCGGACCTGCTGCTGCTGGACGAACCGACCAACTATCTCGATCTCGAAGGCACGCTGTGGCTGGAGGATCACCTCGCCAACTATCCGCGCACGGTGATCGTCATCAGCCATGACCGCGATCTGCTCGATGTCTCCGTGAACGAGATCCTGCATCTCGACCGCGGCAAGCTGGTGCATTATCGCGGCACCTACTCGAATTACGAAGAATTCCGCGCCAATCGCGAAGCGCTGCAGGCGAAGAATTTTGAACGCCAGCAAGCCGAGCGCAAGCGGCTGCAGGATTTTGTCGATCGCTTTAAAGCCAAGGCATCGAAAGCCCGCCAGGCGCAGTCGCGCGTGAAAATGCTGGAGCGCATGAAGCCGGTCGCGGCCATCGTCAGCAATGACGTGCGCGAGATCCACTTCCCCGCACCGGAAAAGATGCTGTCGCCGCCGATCCTGGCGCTCGACAATGTTTCGATCGGCTATGAGCCCGGCAAGCCCGTGCTCAGCAAGGTGACGCTGCGCGTCGATACCGAAGACCGGATCGCTTTGCTTGGCTCCAACGGCAACGGCAAATCGACTCTCGTAAAACTGATCGCGAACAAGCTGCAGCCGTTTTCCGGCGCGGTGACGCGCGCTGACAAACTATCCGTCGCCTATTTCGCCCAGCATCAGGTCGATGAACTGGTGATGGAGCAGTCGGTCTATGATCATATCCGAAAGCTGATGCCGGAAGCCCCGGAGTCCAAGGTCCGCGCGCGTGCTGGCAATATCGGCTTCTCCGGCAAGGCTGCGGATACAACGGTAAAAAGCCTGTCCGGCGGCGAGAAAGCCCGCCTGCTGCTCGGCCTCGCGACCTTCTACGGCCCGAACCTGATCATCCTGGACGAACCGACCAACCATCTCGACATCGACAGCCGCGCGATGCTCGCGGAAGCGATCAACGAATTCCCAGGCGCCGTGATCATGGTCTCGCATGACCGTTATCTGATCGAGGCCTGCGCCGATCAGCTTTGGGTCGTCGCCAACAAGACCGTCACCAATTTCGATGGTGACCTCGAAGACTATCGCAAGCAGGTGATGCAGATCCGCGATCCGCGCACGCCGGCGCGCGAGCGTGTTGCGACTGAAGACAAGCCGGTGCGCAC
Organism: Tardiphaga sp. GW821-FHT12E02; assembly: GCF_058807155.1. Taxonomy (NCBI): domain Bacteria; kingdom Pseudomonadati; phylum Pseudomonadota; class Alphaproteobacteria; order Hyphomicrobiales; family Nitrobacteraceae; genus Tardiphaga; species Tardiphaga sp. GW821-FHT12E02. The sequence goes on along the minus strand of NZ_JBXAQK010000001.1, from coordinate 3,242,007 downwards.
GAAGGAAAAGCGCAGCTCACCGAAGCAGCAGATCGCCGAAGCCGAAACCGAGATGGCGCGCATTACGGGGATCATCGCGAAGATCGATACCGCATTAGCTTTGCCAGATATCTTTACGAAAGATCCCAAACAGGCTGCACAACTCACCAAAGCCCGCGCTGCAGCAGCCGATGCTTTGGCCCGGGCCGAAGAGCAATGGCTGAACGCCAGCGCGCTGCTGGAAGACGCAAACAGCGCCTGATCGACGAGAATTCGTGCGGCCGCACGGCGGCACACTTGCGGCGAAAATGTGCCGTGGCAGATCACCGTCCAGGTGCGCGCGGATGTGGTTTTCTCGCCTGCCGATATTTGAGGGCCACCACAAAGATGGGCAACGCGAGGGAGAGCCAGCCCACGATGTTCCAAATCCCATCGCCGACGAGCGCGACGACCAGCCCGAATAGCGATACGACCATCAGCCAGATTGGAATACGGTATACCGCACGCAGGTCGATGCGGTGACGGATGGCGCCGGCTTCGGTTCGTGCCTCTCGAGACGCGAGCCGGCGTCCGCGCCGCCCTATCCACAGATAGAGCCCGCTGATCAGGATCGCGATAGCCGCGATATCCATCACCGCCCAGACGATCTTCAGCGGCAATCCGCCATAGTCGCCGAAATGTAACGGCTGGGACAACAGCACAGTCGAGACGTACCAAGGCAGGCTGCGTGAATCGACGAAGCTGCCGTCCATCGCATCGATCATCACCGGCGTCAGCAGACGCGCCGTGAGTGGCGCATTGCCGTGCATGAAGACGATGTAGTGACTCTGGCTCGAAAACAGCGAGCCGGGATAGGCCACGAAGAACGGCTTCATGCTCGGGATCGTCGCTTGCGCCATATCAACGGCCGATTGCACCGACGCCAGAACCTGCGGACGTGGCCGGTTCTTCACCGGACCAACCATTTCGACCAATTGTCCGTTCTGCCAGGCCTTGATGACGAGATCAGCCCCCGTATTGATGACGCCGGTGATGCCGACCACCATGACCCAGGCTACTGTCACGATGCCGAGAAGATTGTGCAGATCGAGCCACCGCAGCAGCGTCGATCGGTCGAAACGCATGGTGCCGAAAGACAGTTTCCGCATCGACACGCCGTAGATCACGACGCCGGAGACGGTCGCCACGACGAACAACAGACCCATCACACCGAGAAACAGTTTGCCGTAGAGGCCGAGAAACAGATCGGTGTGAAGCCGCAACAGAAAATAGGTGTAGCGTTCGCGCGTTTTCGCTTCGCTCATCACCTCGCCCGACATGGCATCGACGCGCAGCGTGCGATTCTGCGTCGGATGTGCGCCGGGTGTTGGAGCCAGTACAAAACTCAATTCGGTGGGGTCGTCGTGATCCCAGAAGAACGCCTGGATGAACTGACCGGGCAAGGCACGCTGTGCGTTGCCGGCCGCGATATCGAGACTTGCCGGTGCAGCCTGCTCCGATCGTGTCGGCTTCGCCGGGCCACCATCGAGCATCGCATCGATCTCGTGGCGGAAGATCAGCGGCAGGCCGGTGATGCACAGCATCAGCAGAAACAGCGTACAGATCAGACTGGTCCATTTGTGCACGACGGACCATTTTCGAAGCGTACTTGCGAGCATGCACCAAACGCCTCTCGGTCCTCACACGCAGCAAGGCGGGATTGCGCAGGCGCAATCCCGCCTTGCCAGCCATTGGCGAATCGACGTCACCAGCGATAGGCGATGGAGGCGACCACCTTGCGGCCCTGCCCCAGCGCGCAGGCCGTGGCATTCACGCTGAAGCAGCCGGTCACGTAATATTTGTCGGTCAGGTTGAACATATTGACCGCCATGGTGAGGCCGCGCAGGTCGCGCCGGAGCGCACCGAAATCATAGGCGACGCGCGCATCCAGCAAGGCATAGTCCGGAATGAAAAGCGTGTGGCTGTCATCCTCGGTCTGACCGACATAGCGCACGCCAGCCGCCAGTTTCAGGCCATCCAAGGGACCGTGCAGAAACTGATATTGGCCCCAGACTGATGCCTGATGGTTCGGCGTTTCCGCGGGCCGCTTGCCGAGTTCGGCGAGACGCGCGCTCTTGGTGATTTCAGCATCGAGATAGGCATAGGACGCCATCATGCTGAATTCGCGGGTGATCTCCGTCTTCGCTTCCGCCTCGACACCGCGTACCCGGATCTCGCCGGTCTGGCGGCGAACGCCGAGGATGTCGGAGGCCACAACGTTCTGTTGCGTGAGATCGAAGTAAGCCAGCGTGAACAGGCTGTTGGTGCCGACCGGCTGATACTTCACGCCGACCTCGACCTGCTCGCCAGTGGACGGCTTGAACGCATCGCCGGTCGCACCGACGCCGGTCACCGGCTGAAACGAGGTGGCGTAGCTGACATAGGGCACGACCCCATTGTCGAACAGATAGCTCAGACCAGCGCGGCCGGTGGTCGCAAAATCGTTCTGGTTGATGACGGTGTTGTTCCTGAAGTTGCTGAAGCTTGACTCCACCCAGTCAGCGCGGCCGCTCAGCGAGGCCAGCCATGATCCGAGCCGGATCTGGTCCTGCAGATAGAGGCCGAGCTGCTTTTCCCGAGCCTGGAAGTCTTCGGCGACGGCCGTTGGCGCCGGGACTGGCTGGCCATAGACCGGCGCGAAAATGTTCAGGAGCAGCGGCGCGGTGCCCTGCTTGAAGATGCGGCGCGCATCCTCGTCGCGATAATCGAGCCCGGCCACCACATCGTGCGACAGCACGCCGGTGTTGAATTTCGCCAGCAACTGATTGTCGATGGTGAAGGCATTGGCCGCATCATAGGCATTGATGGGAATGCGCGCCGTATTGCGATTGTCGTTGGTAAAGAAAAAGCCGAACACATTGGCCACCGCATCGACCTGGCTCTTCACTTCGCCATAACGCAGGTTCTGCTTGAAGATCAGGTCATTGGTGAAGCGATGCTCGAAGGCGTAGCCAACGCCGTATTGCGAGCGGTCGAGACGATCGTAACTTGGCTCGCCCGTATTCGTGCTGCGCGGAATCTGGCCATTCGGATTCGGCCGGATCGAGCCGTTTGGCGGCACGAGGTTGAAGAACGGCCAACGCGATTTCTCCTCGGAGTAATGACCGAGGAAAGTGAGGCTGGTCTGGTTGTTCGGCTGGAATGTCAGCGCCGGTGCGATGAACACGCGATTATCTTCTGCGTAACGCACCTGGGTGTCGGCATCGCGCACGAGGCCGGTCAGGCGGTAGAGCCACTGCTTGTCGCTGGTGATGGGGCCGCCGAGATCGAAGGCCGCCTGCGCGCGATTATAGCTGCCGGTCTGCAGCTCGATTTCGCCGATCGGCACCGATGTCGGCCGCTTGCTCACCATATTGATGAGACCGCCCGGCCCGCTCGAACCATAGAGTCCCGAGGCCGGCCCCTTCAGCACTTCGATCCGCTCGAGACCGTAAGGCTCGATCGCGTAACTCGCAGCACCGTCGCCGCGGATCGGCAGCCGCATCCCGTCGAGATACTGATCGGCGCGAAAACCGCGGATGCGCGTATAGGCATCGGTGGGCGACAGCGCGCCGAAATTATTGACTGACACGCCGGGCGTATAGCCGAGCGCCTGGCTGACGCTCTGGGCGCCCTGATCACGGATCTGATCGGCGGTGATGACATTGATCGACTGGGGCACCTGCACCAGAGGCACATCGCTCTTGGTGCCAGTCGAGCCGATCGTCGCGACATAGCCGACAACCTGCCCCGGCGATGCAGCGGTGCTGATCAGGGGCGCTGCCGGAGCTACGGCCGCAGGCGCACGCGTCACTGCAACGGCACGGCGCGAACCCTGGCGCTGCGTTGCGCGGCGCGCCACAGTGCGTTCGCGGCGCGGCGTATCGACGACAACCGGTGGCAATGCGTTGCCGCTGGTGGCAGCGACACCCGAACTATTCGATTGCGCGAGTGCGTCGCGCGTTTCCACCCAGATGCCGCTGACGCACAACAATGCGCAGCAAGACACGCTGCGCCAAAACCCGTTCTTCATTCCGGAAGCCCCCAACCGGGACATCGCAAACCAAAGCGACATCCGCGGGTCACAATATGCGCTTTGCAAAAAGCGCAAACTGCTCCATTACGGCTGGGAATGCTCCATTCGCGGCTAAACTTGTTAGATATGTTCTAATGAACAATCACGACTGGCAAAGAGAGCGAACGCGGTTCGAACGCAATGTGGCGGAGCTGGCCATCGATGCGCAGCCGGTGCTGTCCAATGCGAGCGGCTCGATCCTGATGGCACGGGCGAGCTTTTCGGAATTCGAAGGCGCATTTCAGCTCACACCGCGGCTGATGATCTCGCTGTGCCTGTCCGGCAGTGGACGGTTACGACGATCGACGGAGCACGGCGCGGTCGAGGGCGTGATGCGTCCGGGCAGCTTTGCACTCGCTTTGCCCAATACGCAGGGCAGCGGCTTCACGCCAGCGGCGGATATGCTCGGCCTGTCCATCGGCTCGGCCGAACTCGAAAGTTTCGGCCTGTCGGCTGCCGAAGATCTGATCCCGGCAGCAAGCGCGATCCGCAATGATCCCCTGATCTCCTCCGTGATGCGCGCAATCTGGCTCGACGCCGAAGCCAATGGCATGTCGTCGCTGTTCTTCCAGCATGGCGTCGCTCTGATCCTGAAGCGTCTGGCCGACATGCAGTCGGCTGCCCTGCCCGATACCGTGAGCAGACCATTGCCGCTGCAGCGCCTTGCTCATATCCGGGAGATGATCGACGCGCGCCTCGGCGACGATCTGAATGTCGGGGATCTCGCACGCGAAGCGCGTCTGGACGTTCGTAGTTTCACGCGCGCATTCCGCTCGGCGACCGGGCTCGCGCCCTATGAGTATCTCACCATGCGCCGGCTCGAACGCGCGCGCGAGCTGTTGCAGACGGAACGATCGATTACCGAGATTGCCATGTCGGTCGGCTACGCCAATCCGAGCAAATTCGCTGCGGCGTTTCGCCGGCTGTATGATTGCTCGCCACGCGAATGGCGGAACGCCAAGCGCTAAAGCAGCTTCAAATGGATCGAACGTAGGCGCGCGGACACCTCTCCCCACCGGGGAGAGGTCGAAATCGGAGCGAAGCGCAGATTTCGGGTGAGGGGGTGCCCCAAGCGCCGTCGGAGTGAAGCCCCCTCACCCGCGCGCGAGCGCGCGCGACCTCTCCCCGGTGGGGAGAGGTGTTCGAGCGCCGCCTCTCGTTGGAATATTTGTAGCGCCCGTTCTCAACGAAAATCGCCCGGCCATGCGGCGCGGGCGATTTTACGAAACTGGTTATGTGTAGCAGCGACTGGCCGATCAGCCCGTGGCACGCTTCTTCTTCGCGCCGCGCACCGGCTTCGGCTGCTCGACCTGTGGCGTGCCCTCCACCATTGTCAGACGGCCGGCCGTAAACGTGTAGATGCCGGCACGCGGACCGCGCAGATAGGTCAGCGTGGTGAGACGATCTCCGCGCGGATTGCCGCCAATATTCACGCTGTCGGGCGCACCGGCGCCACGCGCGACGTCACATTCGGTATGACCGAGTGCCACGACGCCCGTTGCCGGCGCTACAGCGGCAGCGCCATCGGCGAGCGCGCTGGCATCGCGCGGCGGCATGCCGGGGCATGAACCGTCGGCGCCGATCAGATCCTGTGGTGACACTGCCTGTTCCGGTGTCAGCGGCGGCGTTTCGATCGAGACGTTGCGGCTGATGCTGCGGCCGGTCCGCTGAAACCAGTCAGCGTCCTTGGACAGCAGGTCAGACTTGAACATGTCACCCGCACTCATGCCCGAACAGCCGCCCAGCAGCGGCGCGAGGAAAATGACGGCCAAACCCGTTCGATGAAGCTTTTTGCTGTTCACGATCAACGCTATCCCACACACGGCGACGACGCGCCCGTCTCATCATTCGTTTGCGGCGTGACCGTGACATCGGGCCACCCAGCGTTCCGGAAAGGCGCAATTAGCATCAAATACGGTTAATCGGCAAAGCCAGATTTACCACGCGCTAGTTCCGTTTCTGCCAGCGGCCGCGTTCGTCGGCCTGCCAATAGGTCGCTGTGAGCCCCCGCGCCTTGCAATCGGTCCAGGCGGCGCGTGCCGCGGCCAGCGCCTCGTCGTCGTCGCCATTGAAGACAAGCACCATGCGCTCATATCCGGCCGTTTCCGCCGGCAAGCGCGCATTGTCAACGAGGAACCTAACCTGCGCGCCGTTCGGATTGCTCTCCTCCAATACCAGGAGGATGGGTTGCTCCGCCGCGTCTGCCGCACGCCATGTGGCATGCGGCAGGAACGAGTCGTCGCGATACGTCCAGAGATGCGCATCGAGCGCATCGGCGCGCTCTTCCGAGGTGGACTGGACCACGCACCGCCAGCCGCGCTCGAGAGATTTCTCAAGCAACGGCGGCAGCACGTTTTCCAGTGCCATGTTCTGCAGGTGGTAGAACAGAACCTCGGTCATATCCGCTTACTTCTTGCCCTCGTAATAATCGGCAACAAGCCGATCGAGCAGACGCACGCCGTAGCCCGAGCCCCAGCTCTGGTTGATCTCGGTCTTCGGCGCGCCCATCGCGGTGCCCGCGATATCGAGATGCGCCCATGGCGTGCCATCGACAAAGCGCTGCAGGAATTGCGCTGCCGTGATCGAGCCGCCGTAACGGCCGCCGGTGTTCTTCATGTCGGCGAATTGCGAGTCGATCAGCTTGTCGTAATCCGGGCTGAGCGGCATGCGCCAGACGCGCTCGCCGGTCGCCTGCCCCACGGTGGCAAGACGCAAAGCGAGTTCGTCATTGTTGGAGAACAGGCCGGCATGATCGGTGCCGAGCGCCACCATGATGGCGCCGGTGAGTGTGGCGAGATCGATCATGAATTGCGGCTTGTACTTTTTGGTCACGTACCAGAGCACGTCGGCAAGGACGAGGCGCCCTTCGGCATCGGTGTTGATGATTTCGATGGTCTGGCCGGACATTGAGGTCACAATGTCGCCGGGGCGCTGCGCATTGCCATCGGGCATGTTCTCGACGAGGCCGATGGCGCCGATGACATTCGCTTTCGCTTTACGGCCAGCCAGCGCATGCATCAGGCCGACGACGCAGGCCGCACCGCCCATGTCGCCCTTCATCTCTTCCATGCTGCCGGCCGGCTTGATGGAAATGCCGCCGGTATCGAAGGTGACGCCCTTGCCAATGAAGGCGACGGGCGCATCGCCCTTCTTGCCGCCGTTCCAGCGCATCACCACGATGCGCGCAGGATTCGCCGAGCCCTGTGCGACGCCGAGCAGCGCGCCCATGCCGAGCTTCTGCATCGCCTTGACGTCGAGGACCTCGATGACGACGCCGAGCTTCTTCAGCTCGCTGGCGCGGCGCGCGAATTCCACGGGGAACAGCACATTCGGCGGCTCGTTGACGAGATCGCGCGCGATCACGACGCCGTTCACGACGGAATTGTCGGACGCAAAGGCCTTCTTGGCTGCGGCGACGTCGCTGACGGCCAGCGACACGCTGACGGTGCCGCGCTTTTCTTCGCCGTCCTTCTTCTTGGTCTTGTAGCGATCGAACTTGTAGGCACGCAGCAGCACGCCGGATGCGACCGAGGCGGCCTGCTCTGCTGTCATGTCGGCCGACGGCAATTCAGCGATCACCGTGATCGCATCGGCGGATGAACCGAGCTTGCCGGCCAGTACGCCGCCGAATTTCAGGAGGTCGGTTTCCTTGATTTCATCAACCTTGCCGGTGCCGATCACCAGCAGCCGATCGGCCTTCACGCCTTCCGGCGCGAGGATGTCGAGGGTCGATCCGTTCTTGCCCTTGAATTTCGAGGCAGCGGCGGCGCGCTTGACCAGCGCGCCCGCGGCGCCCAGCGCCTTGGTCGTTGCCTTGCCCAGTTTCAACGCATCGTCGCTGAACACCACGAGGGTGCCGCGGGCGGCCTGGGACAATGGGACGAAGCCGACCTTGACGGTGTCGGACATGGGCAAGACCTCCAGAATATCACATGAGGCGCATCGGACCGCAGGGGGCGACGCGGGGGAACGGATGTTGTTGTCCCGGCAGCCGGAGCCGTCAAGCCGTGCGGACAAATCGGCGTCACGGGCGCTGATTCTGTGTCCCAACATGTCAGTTGCCACCAATAAGGCCACCGCCCGGGGTCACGGGCCATCACACTTATTGATGGAAGCGCTTGTCCGGGCTTGTTTTCAGTGTCCCAAGGGCCACATCGCAGAGTAAATTAACCACTTACTCACCCAGCCATCGCCCGGCCATTTTGTTGACCGATCAATGGGATGGTAAGTATGACGATCAGGCCTGAAGCCGCAGCACTGCCCTCGGGGATCCCTCATCGGGGATGGGCACGCCGCATGTTTTCCGGGCCGTTACGGGGACCGATGGGGTCGATCGACAGATATATCTTCAAGATGGTGCTGGCGTCGTTCGGTATCGTGCTGGTCAGCCTGACCGGCGTGATCTGGATCACGCAGGCGCTGCGTGGCATCGACCTGATGACCAGCCAGGGCCAGACCATCCTGACCTTTCTCGGCTTCACGAGTCTCGCGATTCCCGTGCTGGTGCTGATCATCGCGCCGATCGCGCTGATGATCGCCGTCTCGCATACGCTGACCAAGCTCGCGACCGATTCCGAAGTCATCGTCATGAATGCCGCCGGCCTGTCGCCGATGCGGCTGTTTCGGCCGTTTCTCTATGCCACGCTGGTGGTGTCGCTGATCGTGGCCTTCATCGCCTCTTATATGGCGCCGGATGGCATGCGGCGACTGAAGCGCTGGGATGCCGAGATCACCGCCGACGTGCTGACCAACATCCTGCAGCCGGGCCGCTTCGCGCAGCTCGATACGAATCTGACGGTGCGCATCAAGGAACGCCAACCCGGCGGATTGCTGGTCGGCATCTTCGTCGACGACCGCCGCGATCCCAAGGAACGCATCACCATCATCGCCGATCACGGCACCATCCTGAAGAACAAGGATGGCTCCTTCCTTGTTCTCGAAGACGGCAATCTGCAGCGTTTCGAAACAGGCAAGACCGATCCCGCCATGGTGGCATTTGCCCGCTACGCCTTCGACATGTCGAAATTCTCCAATCGCAGCCAGGATGTCACTTACGGCATTCGCGAGCGCTATCTGTGGGAACTGTTCTCGCCGCCGGCCAATGATCCGATGTATCAGCAGATGTCGGGCGCCTTCAGCGCCGAACTGCATGACCGCCTGATGGCGCCGCTTTATCCATTCGCCTTTGCGGCCCTCACCTTCGCCTTTCTCGGCCAGCCGCGCACCACGCGCCAAAGCCGCAATTTCTCCATGGGCAACGCCATCGGCGCGGTGTTTGCATTGCGCATGGCCGGCTTCGCCTGCTCGGTGGCGGCTGCGAAATCGGATTGGGCGGCACCACTGCAATATGCCCTGCTGTTCGGCACGATCTTCGGCAGCCTTGCGATCATCAAGCTCGGCATTGTGATCGAGCCGCCCGCGAAACTGATCGAAGCCATCAACCGCTCCAACGAACGGATCCTGCGCCTGTTCAGACGGCCGGTCGCCGCATGAGCATGATCACCAACACGATCGGGCGTTATTTCGCCGGCCGGTTCCTGGTCGCAGCTGTCGGCGTGTTCGTCAGCATCTTCATGCTGCTGGTGCTGGTCGATTACATCGAAATGGTCCGTCGCACCGCCGGACTCGCCACGGCGCCCGCACTGATGGTGGCGCAGACATCGCTCTACCGGGTGCCGCAGGCGCTGGAAAAGCTGATGCCGTTCTGCATCCTGATCGGCGCCATGACCTGTTATCTGGCCCTCTCCCGTCGGCTCGAACTGGTCGTCGCGCGCGCCGCCGGCGTCTCCGCCTGGCAGTTCATCTCGCCGGCGCTTTTTGCCGCCCTCGTCCTCGGCGTGCTGGCGACCATCGGCTACAACCCGATGTCGGCCAATCTGCGCGAGGAATCCAAGCGGATGGAAGCCCGGATGTTCGGCGACGCGTCGGGCGGCGGCGTGCAGGACGCCGCCGGCTTCTGGATCAACCAGGTCAATGCCGACGGCCAGACCATCATCAATGCCGCCCGCAGCGAGCAGCAAGGCCTCCGCCTCACCGGCCTGACCCTGTTCCGGTTCGACACCGAGAACCAGTTCAGCGAGCGGATCGAGGCCCGCGAGGCCACACTCGAACCCGGCAAGTGGGTATTCAAGGGAGTACGAATTTACTCCCTCGATTCGCCTGTGGTCGAACGGGAAACGCTGGATATCGCCACGACGCTGACCCCGACCCAGGTCCGAAATAGTTTCTCGACCCCCGAAACAGTGTCATTTTGGCAACTTCCTTCGTATATCCGTTCATCCGAGAGTTCGGGATTTGCGACCGCGGGGTATCGTCTGCAGTATCACAAGCTCATCGCGCAGCCGTTTTTGCTGGTCGCGATGGTGATGCTGGCGGCGTCCGTGAGCCTCCGGTTCTTTCGGATGGGCGGTGTCCAGAAGATGGTTTTGTATGGCGTGGGCGCAGGCTTTCTGCTCTACGTTCTGTCGAAAGTGACTGAAGATTTGAGCAAGGCCGAGTTGATGCATCCGATTGCTGCGGCGTGGCTGCCCGTCTGTGTGGGCGGCCTCACCGGCTTTTTGGCCTTGTTGTACCTGGAGGACGGGTAGTGGCTGGTTTTGCCGCCCTCCGTGCGCGGAAATTGACCTCGAAACTGCACATTTGTGCAGATTGCGGACGCACGTCTCGCGCGATCACAACGATCGCAGCAACCATGATGTGCGTGGCCGTGACCCTTGGCGCGACCGCGACAACGCCGGTCCACGCCCAGAGTTTCACCTATAACCGCCCGGCCACCCGCCCGAAGCCGCCGCCGGCCGCCCAGACCGGGCAGATGCTGGTGCAGGCCACCGAGGTCAATTACGACTACAACAACTCGCGCGTTGCCGCCGTCGGCAGCGTGCAGATGTATTACAACGGCACCTCGGTCGAGGCGGACAAGGTCATCTACGACCAGAAGACCAAGCGCCTGCATGCCGAAGGCAATGTCCGCATGACGGACGCCGACGGCAAGATCACCTATGCCAACCTGCTCGACCTGAGCGACGACTATCGCGACGGTTTCGTGGATTCGCTGCGCGTCGATACCGCCGATGCCACGCGCATGGCGGCGACCCGCGCCGACCGAACCGCCGGCAACTACACGGTGTTCCAGAACGGTGTCTACACCGCCTGCGCCGCCTGTAAGGACGATCCGAAGAAGCCACCATTGTGGCAGGTCAAGGGTGCCCGCATCATCCACGACCAGACCGAAAAGATGATGTATTTCGAGGATGCGCGCGTCGAATTCTTCGGCGTGCCCCTCGCTTACATGCCCTATTTCTCAACGCCCGATCCGACCGTGAAGCGCAAGACCGGCTTCCTGATGCCGGGCTTCTCGCAGAACACCAATTTCGGCTACGGCATCGAATCTCCGTTCTACTGGGCGATCGCGCCGGACTACGACCTGACGCTTTCGCCGCGTTACACCACGCGTCAGGGCCTTTTGATGCAGGGCGAATTCCGTCAGCGCCTGATGGACGGCGCCTATTCTATTCGCGCCTATGGCATCAATCAGCAGGATCGAACCGCCTTCGGGGCAGGCACGGTCAGCGACAAGGATTGGCGCGGCGGAGTCGAAACCAAAGGCCAGTTCGCCATCAACGACAAGTGGACATGGGGCTGGGATGCAGTCGCACTCAGCGACTACAACTTCCTGTACGATTATCGCCTGGCGATGTATCGCGACCCTTATCAGTCGTTCCTGAATCTATCGACCGAAGCCGTGTCGCAGCTTTACCTGACCGGCGTGGGCAAGCGCAGCTTCTTCGATCTACGCACGATCCAGTATACGAGCTTCTCAGGCAACCAGCGCCAAGTCCCCATCATCCATCCAGTGATGGACTACAACAACGTCCTGCAGCAGAACATTCTGGGCGGCGAGTTAAGCTACAAGATGAACTTCACCAGCCTGACCCGGCAGGATGCACAGTTCGACGCGATCAATTCGATAGTCAATCCCAGCACAAGCATCAGCCCAGGGGTAAATCCTTGCAGCACGCTGTCGGCTGACGCTGCATTGCGTACTCCTGCGAACTGCCTGCTTCGCGGCTTCCCTGGCACCTATACGCGCTTCTCCGCTGAAGCGCAGTGGCGCCGATCGTTCACCGATGAGCTTGGACAGATCTTCACGCCGTTCGCGAGCCTGCGCGTCGATGCTGCTGATGTTTCAGTTTCGAACCAAACTGGCGTTCCTGCTTTCCTTTCGACAGGCGACACTCAAGCCCTGCGCGTGATGCCGACGGTCGGCCTTGAATACCGCTATCCGTTCATCAATGTGCAGCCCTGGGGCTCGACGGTGGTGGAGCCGATCGCGCAAGTGATCATCCGCCCGAATGAAACTTATGCCGGCCGCCTTCCCAACGAAGACGCGCAAAGTTTGAATTTCGATACCAGCAACCTGTTCAGCGTGAACAAGTTCTCGGGATATGACCGGGTCGAGGGCGGTGGCCGTGCCAATGTCGGCGTCCAGGCCACCACCCAGTTCGACCAGGGCGGCTCCATCAAGGTGCTGTTCGGCCAGTCCTATCAGCTGTTCGGCATGAACTCGTTCGCCGTCGCCGACCTGACTAATACCGGCGTCGCGTCCGGCCTGCAGAATCCCCGCTCCGACTATGTCGCTAGCGTCAGCTACGCGCCGAACCGCACATATCAGTTCTCGACCCGTGCGCGGATCGACGAAGCGACCGGCAACATCAACCGCTTCGAGGCCGAAGGTCGCGCCAGCTTCGATCGCTGGTCGGTCAGCATGCTGTACGGCAATTACGCGCCGCAGGCTGAACTCGGTTACCTGACCCGCCGCGAGGGCCTGCTCGGCACCGGCTCGATCAAATTGGCCGATAACTGGGTGGTCACCGGTGGCGCTCGCTGGAACCTGGTTGAGAACAAGATCGACCAGTATATCGTGGGTGCCGGCTATGTGGATGACTGCTTCATCCTCGCGTTGAACTATGTCACCTCCTATAGCTATGTTGCCAATCTCTCGACCCCACCGGTTCTGAGCCACACCGTAATGTTCCAGATCGGGCTGCGTACGCTTGGCGGCACCCAGGCCGGCACTGGCACCGGTGGACAGGTCTATTGATCTTTTAATCGCGACATTCGGACGCTCGGGTTCCGGATGCCGCGAAATTTCCGTTTTCGGCCGCGATGTATACGCGAAAGGTCCTTTGGACCTGGCCAGAACCTCTTCCGGAGAATGATGAACGAGATGAACGTCCGTCACCTTGTGCATGCTGTCATGGCGGCTGCTGCGACGATTGTGATATCGGCGGCATCGCCGGTTTATGCCCAGACCGTTGCTGTCATCGTCAATGGCGAGCCGATTACCGCTATGGACATCGAGCAGCGCATGAAGCTGAACGCGCTGTCGGGCGTAAAGGACAACAGCCGCCAGACCGTGCTCGACGATCTCATCAACGAGAAGGTCAAGATCAAGGAAGGCAAGAAGTTCAGCGTCGATCCCGGCCCGAGCGAAGTCGATGGCTCCTATGCCACGATGGCATCGCGCATGCGGCTCACACCCGATCAGTTGACGCAGTCACTGGCCTCGAAGGGCATCCGTCCCAACACGCTGAAGAGCCGCCTCAAGGCCGACATGGTGTGGAACGCGATCGTCCGCGGCCGCTTCAAGCAGAGCCTGCAGGTCGGCGAGAAGGAAGTCGAGGCTGCTGTGCAGGGCCAGGGCGGCGACGCCATGGCTGAAGCATTCGAATATCAGATGCGTCCGCTGGTGCTGATCGTGCCGCGCGGTGCAGGTGGCGGCCTTGCGGAAGCCCGCCTCAAGGAAGCACAGGCGTTGCGCGAGCGCACCCAGAGCTGTGAGGATGCGATCCGCACTTTCAAGGGCGCCCAAAATGCGACTGTGAAGAGCATCGTTGTGAAGAGCTCCGCCGACCTGCCGCCGAATCTGCGCGACCTCCTCGACAAGACCCCGATCGGGCACCTCACCCCGCCGGAAGTGACGGCGCAGGGCATCGAGATGGTGGCTCTGTGTTCGCGCAAGCCGACCAAGGTCGATACGCCGAAGAAGCGCGAAGTCCGCGAGAAGATGTTCGCCGAGCGCTTCGAGGCGAAGTCGAAGTCGTATCTTGCAGACGTCCGCAAGGCGGCGATGATCGAATATCGCTAGTCCGATCCGGCTGCGGCCGAACAGAATTCAGGGCCGCAGCATGACCAAGCCTCTCGCACTGACCCTCGGCGAACCCGCCGGCATCGGCCCGGATATCGCCATCGCCGCCTGGCTGAAGCGGCGCGAGCTTGATCTGCCACCGTTCTATCTGCTCGGCGATCGTGAGTTCGTGGCCGCCCGCGCGCAAGCACTGGGCCATGACATCGCGCTCGCGGAGGCCACGCCGGCCAAAGCCGCAGATATCTTCGCTGACGCCCTCCCCGTTGTCTCCACCGGCCACACGGTCACCGCGCAAGCGCGCCGCCCCGATGCCTCCAGCGCGCCCGCGGCGATCGCCTCGATCCGGCAGGCTGTAGCCGATGTGGAGGCTGGCCATGCCGGCGCCGTGGTCACCAATCCGATCGCCAAGAGCGTGCTGTATCGCGCCGGCTTTGAGCATCCCGGCCATACCGAATTTCTCGCCGAACTCGCTGCCAAGGACGGCAAGGTGCCGCTCCCAGTGATGATGCTGTGGTCGCCTGAACTGGCCGTGGTGCCGGTGACGATCCATGTCTCGCTGCAGGGTGCCATTGAACAGCTCAACGGCCCGCTCATCACGGCGACTGCGCGCATCGTCGTCAACGACATGAAAGCGCGCTTCGGCATCCAGCGTCCGCGTCTGGCCATTGCAGGCCTCAATCCGCATGCCGGCGAAGACGGCAGCATGGGCGATGAGGAACTGGCTTTCATCCAGCATGCCGTCACCGTGCTGCAGAACGAAGGCATTGATGCGCGCGGGCCGCTGCCAGCCGACACGATGTTTCATCCGGCGGCGCGCGCGACGTATGACTGCGCGATCTGTATGTATCACGACCAGGCGCTGATCCCGATCAAGACCATCGCCTTCGATGAAGGCGTGAATGTCACGCTCGGCCTGCCCTTCATCCGCACCTCGCCGGATCACGGCACCGCGTTCGACATTGCCGGCACCGGCAAGGCCAATCCGTCGAGCCTGATCGCCGCCATCAAGCTTGCAGCGCGCATGGCCGGCTCAACGCCATCATGAGCGGGATCGACGATCTTCCACCGCTGCGCGACGTCATCAAGCGCTATGACCTACAGGCGCGAAAGTCGCTCGGCCAGAATTTTCTGCTCGACCTCAATCTCACCGCACGCATCGCCCGCGCTGCCGGCCCATTGCAAGATGCGACGGTCATCGAGGTCGGCCCCGGTCCCGGCGGCCTGACCCGTGCCTTGCTTGCAACGGGGGCGAAACGCGTCATTGCCGTCGAACGCGACGAGCGCGCGCTCGGGCCGCTGCAGGAGATCGCCGCGCACTATCCTGGACGGCTCGAGATCGTGATCGGCGACGCGCAGACCTTCGATCCGCGCCCGATGCTCAATGGCGAGCGCGCCAAGATCGTCGCCAACCTGCCCTACAATATCGGTACGCAATTGCTCATCGACTGGCTGTGCACCGAGCCATGGCCGCCCTGGTACGACATGATGGTGCTGATGTTCCAGCGCGAGGTCGCCGAGCGCATCGTCGCTATCGGTGACGAGGAGGCTTATGGCCGGCTCGGCGTGCTCGCCAACTGGCGCGCGGAAACCAAGATCCTGTTCGACATCTCGCCGGCCGCCTTCACGCCGCCGCCGAAGGTGACGTCGTCCGTGGTGCGCCTGACGCCGCGCGCCAATCCGGAGCCATGCGAGCGGCGCCTGCTCGAACAGGTCGCGGCCGCCGCCTTCAATCAGCGCCGCAAGATGCTGCGTCAGAGCCTGAAGCCGCTCGGTGTCGATCCCGAACAGCTCGCCGCCGCCGCCGGCATCGAGGCCACCCGGCGCGCCGAGACCGTTCCGGTGTCCGGCTTCGTGGCGATGGCCCGGGCGCTGGTCGACCTGAGGAAGGCCCGGAGCGGCTCGTAAGCCCACGCTTCGGCCTGTACGGCAACACCTCGGTTTTTGCGGTCATTGCGGCGACTTGTCCTGCCGGCATTAACGCCTTCACAATCTCGGGATGTTTTCGTGGTCCTGCACCTTGGCAGACCCCATGCATCAGAACCGCCTGACGTCCATCGATGCCCTGCGCGGCCTGGCTTCGCTGGCCGTCGTGTTCTGGCACTGGCAACATTTCTTTCCGAAGGATGCCGGGCCGACGGAGCAATATCCATTGTTCTGGCTGTTCTGGCCGCTGTATCAGCACGGTTCCTGGGGCGTCGAACTGTTCTTCTCGATCAGCGGCTTCATCTTCTTCCGGCTCTATGCGGAGCCGGTGGCGCGCGGCGAGGTCGGCGGCCTCCGCTTCGCCATCCTGCGTTTCTCGCGGCTCTATCCGCTGTATTTCGCCACGCTGGTTTTCGTCGCCGTCACGCAGGTTTTCACCCGTGCGCTCACGGGCAGCGACTTCGTCTTCCCCAGCGATTTCGCCACGCAATTCGTCCAGCAACTGCTGCTGACCACCGCATGGTCCGGGCATTCCTTCACCTTCAACGGGCCCTCATGGTCAGTGATCGTCGAGGTGATGCTGTATGGCATCTTCTTCGCGCTGGCGAAGCTGAAGCTCGCGCGGCTGCCGGTGGTGGCCGCCATTTGCGCGCTGGCGCCGTTCCTGCTGAATCCCGACGCACCATTGGTCCGGGGTGTGCTGAGCTTCTTCCTCGGCGGCCTCTGCGCGGAGTTGATCCGGCACGCACAATCGCCCATCGGGCTGCCGCGCGCCGCGTGGTTCTATCTCCCCGCGACCGTGGCCTGCGTGATCGTCGCGCGCCTGATCGCACCGCACGACACCCTGGCGGAGTTCATCGCATTCACCTTCGTGTTTCCCGGCCTGATCATCGCGCTGGTGATCTACGAGGATATGTTGCTCCCCATCACCTCGCGACTCGAATGGCTTGGCAACATTTCATATTCGTCCTACCTGCTGCACTTTCCACTGCAGCTCGCCATCGTCACTCTCGCCGCCTGGCAGGGATGGCAGATCGACTATCTGTCGCCGGTCACGCTGCTGGTGTTCATGATCGTCCTGATCACGCTCTCGCTGTGGTCGTTCATCCTGTTCGAACGCCCCGCCATGAATGCCCTGCGACGGCGCCTGCTGGCACGCGTGTCGGGCATGCGACAGCCTGATGCCTCCATGGCTGTGCAAACGCGCTCGGGATAGGCTGCGATGAACCGGACATGGGCAACCATCATTGCGGC
This sequence comes from Tardiphaga sp. GW821-FHT12E02, assembly GCF_058807155.1. Classification (NCBI taxonomy): domain Bacteria; kingdom Pseudomonadati; phylum Pseudomonadota; class Alphaproteobacteria; order Hyphomicrobiales; family Nitrobacteraceae; genus Tardiphaga; species Tardiphaga sp. GW821-FHT12E02. The sequence continues at coordinate 3,224,611 of NZ_JBXAQK010000001.1, read as the reverse complement.
CTTCGCCGTCGCAGTGGCGTGCATTGCTTGGCCGCAGCTTCCATCCACTGTGGTGGGGATGTTTGTTAAAGTGCAAGGACCTCAAGCGGACCCGCAGCGATACGCTATGATCCGCACCGAGATCGCGAAGGCCGGCGACCGTGCCATCGTCGTGTTTGGCGACAGCATCGTGCAGGAAGCACCGCTATCGCGCAGCGTCTGCGGCCACAGGCTGATCAATGCCGGCGTCGGCGGCGCGACCATCGCTTATCTTGCGGAGCACGCCGGCGCGCTGCTGGGCATCACGCAGCCGAGGCTGATCGTGCTGGCCGTCGGCATCAACGATGCCTGGCGAACAACGCGCGCCGATGTCGGCGCGACATTCGACCAGAACTATCGCATGGTGGTGCAGCGCTTGTCCAAGCTGGCGCCCGTGGTGGTGGCGACGCTCACCGGCATCAAGGACGGTGCGTTTGCCGCCAATTACGATCCCCAATATGTGGCCCCGATCAATCACACGATCCGGACCACTCCAGGCACGACGGCGCGGATCGATCTCGACGTGCTCTTCGCGCAAGACAACAATACATCCGACGGCATTCATCTCAGCGATCAGGGCTACGCGATCTGGTCCAAAGCAATCATCGGCAGCATCGAGCGCGCGTTGGACTGCCGCTGACGACAGCTCTGCCCCTCATGGTGAGGAGCGCGCCCCTGCGCGCGTCTCGAACCATGAGTTGGCAAGCCCCCGACGTTGCGGCCATCCTTCGAGACGCCGCTGCGCGGCTCCTCAGGATGAGGATGAGAGAGTGTGTGCAGCGCCCTACTACGTCGCCTCGCCGCCGTGCAGCGTCTGCCATAGCGCTGCCAGCAGGAAACAGCCGCAGGCAAAGGCCACGAACAGCGGCAGGCCGTGGCTGAGCCACTGCATCGCCGCGCCCGCACCCACCGGACCGATCAGCGCGCCGACGCCCCACATCAGGCCCATCGCCGCATAGATGCCGACCAGCCGGCTGCCCGCGAAACGGCTGCCGACAATGGTGAGCATGATCGTATAGATCCCGACGAACACGCCGCCCCACACGAACAGCAGCGGATAGGTCGTCCATGGCGACCGCAGCGCTTGCGGCCAGACCAGCGCTCCGACCACCGCGATCGCAGCGAGCGCGATGATCAGCTTGCGGCGATCCATCTTGTCGCCGAGCCAGCCGATCGGCAGCTGCAACAGGATGGCACCGACCATCATGCAGGACATCAGCTGCGTCGCATCGCCTTCCTTCCAGCCGAGCGACTGCGCATAAAGCGCGAGGAAGGACAGGCCACTGCTCTCCACGGATGCGTGCAGCACCGTCGCAGCCATCGCGATCGGTGCGAGCGCGACGAAGCCGAGCGGATTGCCATGACCGCCTTTGTCGAAAGTGGGCTCGCTGATCCCCGGCATGGCGAGGCAAGCCGCCGCCGCAAGCGCAAACGCTGCGCCGACCCAATAGGCCGTCGCACCATCCGTGCCGATCAGCGACAACAGAAACGGCCCCAATGCGAAGCCAAGCGAGAGTGCTGCGGTATAGGCCGCCATCGCGCGCGCGCGCGTCGCGTCGGTGCTGAGGCTGTTGAGCCAGGTCTCCGACATCACGAACAAGGTCTCGGAGGCCGCACCGAGTACGATACGCAACGGGAACCAGAGCCAGATCGACGGCATGGCGGGAAACAGCACCAGCACCACGGCCGCGATCACCAGCGCCACCAGCACCATCCGCCTCGCGCCGATGCCGCCGACCATGCGCGGCAGCGCAAAGGCCATGGCCAGAACACCGACGGCATGCATCGCCGCATTGGCACCGATGAAGCCGTCGGAATGCCCGCGTTCGGAGAGATCAAGCGCCAGCAACGCCGCGCTGAGACTGTAGGTCAGGCCAAAGATCATGGCTGCGGTAATCACCGCCGCGCGCGACCATAAATTGGAACCGATGGACGCCATGAACCGCCTGTCCGCTCTGCAAAATCGCGGTATCACTGGCATGGAAAAGTTAAACATCCCTCGGCTAGGCTTGGCGATCGATGAGAGCCAGAATCCGTCATTGCGAGGAGCGTAGCGACGAAGCAATCCAGTTCTTTCTTCGTGTGGCTCTGGATTGCTTCGTCGCCAAGCGGCTCCTCGCAATGACGGCTTAGACCGAGACCACTTATGATCCGACTCCTGCTCCTCCTGCTCGGCGCCGAAGTGGTGCAGCGGCGCTGGCGCGTCCTGCTGGCGATCGGCGCTGTCTGGGCGTCGCTCGGCCTGTTCACGGTGCTGGACGCGCTCGATGGCGCGACGCTGATCCGGCCGCATTACTTTGGCTATCTGCTGCTGCTCGAAGGCGTCATCACTTTGCTCGCCGGCCTGCTCGCGACGCAACGCCGCGTCTCGCAGCTCGCCAAGGCGGTGATCCTGCTGCTTCCCGCCGTGATCATCATCGCTCAACCGCGCCATTCCAACATGCTGATCGCCATGCTGCTTGGTGGCGTCATGCTGTGCGACGGCACGTTGCGCATCGCCAGCGCGTGGGTGGTCCGGTTCGACAACTGGCGGACGGCCCTGGTGGCCGGCGTGATCGAAATCATCCTTGCCATCATCACGCTGGAGCCGTGGCCCACATGGTATGAAGGCACGATCGGCTTCAATGTCGGCGCGCTGCTGATCATCTCCGGCTGGGGCACCATCATGCTCGCCAATCGGCTACGCAAGCTGCCGCCGGATGCGCCGATCTCGATGTTGATCGGCGGCACATTCCCTGCCGCATTGTGGGTGCCCGCGACGCCCGACGATGCCGGGCATGACGATTTGGTCGTCCATGTCTGGACGCCAACCGGGCGCCGGCGCAACGCGCGCCAGCGTCCGCTGATTGATCGCTACATTGCTGCCGTCGATCACAAAGGCCGGATCTCCACCGGCCACGCTGCGCTCGAACTCGCGCCCAACGTTTATATCAGCCACTATCCCGCGGTCGAAATCGATCGCTCGCCGGAGGAATTTCGGCGCGTGCTGCGCGCCAGCGTGGACAACGACATTCCCGGCCGCTTCCTGCCGAGCTATGCCGAGGAAGCCGCAGGCTGGTGCGAGGCCACCGAGCACATCCGATTCACGCGTATCGATCGCCTGCGTGTGCGCCACTTCTGGCGGGCCTATCGCAGCGACACCGCGTATAATCTCACCAGCCGGAATTGTTCGAGCGCCGTCGTCAATGCGCTCGATGCCGCGCTGGAGGGTGTCCTGGGCCAGACCGAGCGCCCCTGGCGCGCCTTCTTCCGCGCGATCACGACACCCGAGCTCTGGATCGCGGGCGTGCTGCGGCGGCGCGCGGAAGCCATGGCCTGGACGCCGGGCCTCGTGCTCGATTATGCGCGCCTGTTGCATGTGGTGGTCGAGCCCTTGCCCTCAAGCAGCGAGACACGCCACACGCGCCTGCGTCGCCTGGTGTTCCGCCGTGCGGCACTGGCGCATTCACGCCCGGCCTGGAAATGAAACGCATCCTGTCGGCCCGCGGCATGGCCTGGATCCTGGCCGCCATCGTGCTGTTTGCCTTGCTGCCGATCATTTCCGTCATGGCATCCAGCGGGATCGCCGCGCTGGGCGATTGTCAGCTCAACGAAGCGCGTACGCATCCCTGCGTGATCGTCGGCGTTGATGTCGGCGGCCTGCTCACCTTCATGTTCATAGCGGGCTGGCTGGCATTGATGACCGTTCCGATCGGCGCTGTTGCGCTGCTGGTGTGGCTGGCTGTGGCGATTGTTCTGGCGCTCAGAGCCCGTAGGATGGGTTGAGCGCAGGCGCGACAGCGCCGGAGCGATAACCCATCGGCAGGGCCTGCGGCATTCACGGGATGATGGGTTTTCGCTGCGCTCAACCCATCCTACGGACGCCGCGCCAGCCCCACTTGCCCTCCCCGCCATCCTGTGTTTGCTAGACGGCAACGAAACTCAGGGAAGAAACAAAATGGCACAAATGATCCGCCAGTCGCTGGTCAAGTTCGACGCTCCGCTCTGCGAAACCATCATCGACACGCCGAAGCCGCAAGGCCGTGAAGTGCTGGTGCGCATCGAGCGCTGCGGCCTGTGCCATTCCGACCTGCATATCCAGGACGGCTGGGCCGATCTTGGCGGCGGCAAGAAGCTCGACACCACGCGTGGCATGACCCTGCCCTTCACCCTCGGCCACGAGATCGCGGGAATCGTCGATGAAGTCGGCCCCGAAGGCGACCAGTCGCTGGTCGGCAAGAAGCAGGCGGTGTTCCCCTGGATCGGCTGCGGCAAGTGCCGCGACTGCCTCGCTGGCGACGAGAACCTGTGCGCCCGCAACCGCTTCCTCGGCGTCTCCCTCGATGGCGGTTTTGCCACCCATGTGCTGGTGCCCGACCAGAAATACCTGCTCGATTACGATCCGCTGCCGACCAATGTCGCTGCGACGCTGATGTGCTCGGGCATCACCGCCTATGGTGCGCTGAAGCGCCTGGTCGATCGTCCGCGCCAGCGCAATCTGCTGCTGGTTGGCCTCGGCGGCGTCGGCATGGCCGGGCTGTCGCTTGCACAGGCGATGTTCAAGCAGCCGATCTCGGTGGCCGACCTCAATCCGGCCGCGCGCGAGGCCGCGCTGAAGAACGGCGCGTCCTTCGCCTATGATCCCTCCGAGCCCGATATCGCCAAGCGCATCGTGAAGGAGAACGACGGCGGCTTCGACGGCGTGGTGGATTTCGCGGGCAACGACAAATCCATGAATTTTGCAGTCGCTGCGGCGGCCCGCGGCGGCAAGGTGGTGGTGTCCGGCCTGATGGGCGGCGAATTCAGCCTGCCCATGGTGCAGTGGATCTACAAGCGCCTGACCGTGGAAGGCTTCATGGTCGGCACGCTGGACGAGGCCAAGGAGCTGATGACCCTCGCCCGCGCCGGCAAAGTCAAGCCGACGCCGATGACGGAAGAGCCGATGGCCGACGCGCAGAAATGGATCGAGCAGCTCCGTGCCGGTAAAGTGGTCGGGCGGATCATGCTGGCGAACTAGCTCGCCTCATACTCCCCCTCATCCTGAGGAGCCGCGCAGCGGCGTCTCGAAGGATGGCGGCAGCGCTCTAACATCTCATGGTTCGAGACGGCGCTTCGCGCCTCCTCACCATGAGGGACTGAGCCAGGACTGCGCGTCCAGCCAATTGCGATTCACGCCGTCCCGGCTACCATGATCCCCATTGCCAGGTGGGGATCATGGACCATTTTGTCCGCTACGTGCGTTCGCTCGCGCTGATATGTCTCGCATCGCTTTCGACGATCGGCATTGCTCATGCCGAGAAGCGCATTGCGCTGATCATCGGCAACTCGAACTATCAAAGCATCACCCGCCTCGACAATCCGAAGAACGACGCCAAACTGATGGCGCAGACGCTGTCCGCGCTTGGCTTCACACTGGTCGGCGGCGGCGCACAGCTCGATCTCGACAAGCCGTCTCTCGATATTGCCGTGCAGAATTTCGGCCGCCAGGTGCAAGGCGCCGATGTCGCATTATTCTATTATGCCGGCCACGGCGTGCAGGTTTCCGGCGCCAACTATCTCGTCCCGATCAGCGCCAATCCGACCCGCGAGGCCGATGTCGATTTCCAGATGGTCGATGTCAATCTCGTGCTGCGGCAGATGCAGGGCGCGGGCACGCGGCTCAACATGGTCATTCTCGATGCCTGCCGCAACAATCCCTTTGGCGCCCGCGGCCTGCGCGCAGCGGAAGGTGGCCTCGCGCAGATGCGCGCACCGGAGGGCACGCTGATCTCCTATGCCACCCAGCCCGGCTCGGTGGCGCAGGACGGCGTCGATGGCAACAGCCCCTACACGAAAGCGCTGGCGAGCACGGTGCGGCAGGCCGGCCTCGATATCTTCCAGACGTTCAACCAGGTCGGCCTGGCGGTCAAGCGCTCCACCGGCGGCGCGCAGCAGCCGTGGGTGTCGTCGTCGCCGATCGACGGCAATTTCTATTTCGTGGCGCCGCCCCCGGCGGTCCCCTTGATCGTGCCGGACAAGCCACTGCAGGAAGCGCGGCTGTCGGATGCGCCGCGCATCGACTTCGACAAGCTCGCGATCACCGATCCCGTCAAGCTGACGGAGATCAGCGATCGCCTCTATGAGTTGAACTTCGATCCGGAGCCGCTGAACAGCAAGAACGGCATCGCCATCGCCATCCGCGACTTCCAGCTCAAGGGCGGCCTGCCGCCCACCGGCGAAGCCACCGAAGGCCTGCTGCAACGGCTGCGGACGATCCAGGACGTCAAGCCATGGGGCGCGATCGTATTCGACGCCAAGGACAAGAAATGGGGCATGTCATGGGACCAGCCCTCGCGCAAATCCGCGGTCGGCAAAGCGCGCGCGCAATGCGGCGCGGCCGCCTGCGGACTTGAACTGTCGTTCTATGGATCGAATTGCGGGGCCTTCGCATCGCTTGGCGGCAACTGGTCGCTGGTGGCGCGCAGCACGCTGGCACAGGCACGCGATGCGGCCATCGATCAATGCAGCAAGACAGGAAAGTCATGCTCCATCGTCGGCGCCATTTGCGCCAATACAGTCAAAGGTCCCGACGCGAAATTGTAAGCAAGCCCATTGTGAAAGTTGATTGCGATGTCTCTTCGATCCGGTTTGATAATTGGCGCAGCCGCGTTCCTTCTGTCTGGCGGCACCGCCCTCGCCCAAGGCGCCACCGGCGGCAGCCTCGGCAATGACAACAAGACCCTGTCAGGCTCCGCCCCGGAATCCCGATCAGCCCCGGCTGCCCGCCGCGAACGCACTGAACGTCCCGCACCGCGCCGCCAGACCGCAACGCGGAGCCGTAGCGACGGCGGTGGCGGTGGTGGCGGGAGTTTCGACGGCGTCTGGTCGATCTCGAGCGCCGGCACGTCGGGCTGCTCCGACACGCTGACAGAGCAATTCGTCGTCTCGGGCGGACGGATGACGGGGGGCTCCGGCGCCGGGAGCGCCACGGTGAGCGCCAACGGGAGCGTACGCGGCGCCGGCAACTACAGCGGCATCGGCGTCACCAGCCAGGGCCGCCTGTCCGGGCGCACCGGCTCCGGCACCTTCCAGCGCTCCGACGGATGTTCGGGCCGCTGGGTCGCATCAAAGCAGTGATCGCTATGACAGTCCCACAGGTCCTCATGAAATCAGTCGCCCTTCCCTGCCTGCTCGTCGTCACACTCGGCAGCGGCCACGCATGGAGCCAGGGCGCTACCGGGGGCAGCCTCGGCAACGACAACAAGTCGCTGTCCGGCTCGTCCTCCGAGCCACGTGCTGCAGCGCCGGCGCGCCGCGAGCGATCCGAGCCGCGCGCAGCGCCGGCCCGGCGAAGCTCCGATGACGGCGGCGGGAGTGTCGCCCGGTTCGATGGCAGATGGCGGATGAGCTTCACCGGTCGAAGCAAGATATGCGCAGGCATCACAGCCGACAGCACATTTACAGTCTCCGGCGGCCGCACCAATGATGGCAGCACCGTCACTTCGAGTGGCGCGTTCCAAGGGGTTGCCAATACCAGCGGCGTGAGCGCCGTCTTGAGCGGCCGCCTGTCCGGTCGCAGCGGCGGCGGATCGATGCAGATGTCGAATGGCTGCAGCGGCCGATGGACGGCAGTGAAGCTGTGATTGGCGCCGTCTACGCCTTGCGTTGTGGTCGCATCGTCTCGCCGATCGCGACCACGATCGCGCAGATGGCGACCAGCACGATCGATGCCGCGGACGCCGCCGGCAGGTCGGTGCCGGTCTCCGAGATCTTGCTGTAGAGCACCAGCGGCAGGATGTTGACCTGCGTGCCCGCGAGCGCCAGCGCGGTGCCATAGGCGCCGATCGCCACTGCCGCCGTCAGGCAATAGGCCGCGATCAGGCTCGGCAAAATCTGCGGCAGCATCACCTCGACCAGCGTGCGGAAACCGCCTGCGCCGAGCGATCGCGATGCCAGCATCTGGTTGCGATCGAAATTGCTGATGGCCGGCAGCACGATCAGCACCACGCGCGGCACGAGATAATAGGAATAGGCAAGTCCGAGCCCGACCGGCGAGAAGATGAAGCCGCCGATGACAGCGGGATCGAAGCCGAGCTTCGCCAGCAGCAGCGTGACGAAGCCGGCGCGGCCGAGCAGCAGGATGAAGCCATAGGCGACGATCAGGCCGGAGAACGTCAGCGGCAGTGAGATCGCGATCAGCGCCGCTGTGCGCAGGCCCGGTGCAAAGCGCGCCAGCGCCAGTGCGACGCAGAAGCCGACGACCAGCGAGAACAGCGGCGCGACGGTGCCGAGCACCATGGTGCCGCGCAGCCCGTTCCAGAATACGGGATCGGCGGTGAGGCGCGCGAAGGCGCTGCCGCCATCGGTGAGCGCCCCGATCAGCACCGCGCCCACAGGCAACAGGAAGAACAGCCCCAGCACCACGGCGCCGGGCAAACTCATGGCTGCGAGCATCGATGTGGAAACACGTGCACTCATGGGCTGGTTGTTCTTTCCGTCGTCATTGCGAGCGAAGCGAAGCAATCCAGTCTTCCTTCGCTTATGGCCTTCTGGATTGCTTCGTCGCTACGCTCCTCGCAATGACAGCGTGTTACTGCCCCAGCACGGCCTTGGCCCAGCCGGTATCGATCTCGGCCTTCTTCGCGGTGGCCTTGGCGATGTCCAGCGCCTGCAACTGGGGTGCTGCTGGCATCTTGTCGGCGACGCTCGCCGGCAGGGCCACACCCGGCACGGCCGGACGCACAAAGCCTTCGGCAAAGATCTTCTGGCCTTCCTCGCTCATGATGAAGTTCAGCCAGAGTTTGCCGGCATTCGGGTTCGGGCCGTTCTTTACCAGCGAGATTGCGTAAGGCGCGGCGGCGGTCGCTTCCTTCGGGATCACGACAGCGATGCCATCGCCGAGACCATCGGTGAACTTGGCTTTGAGGCCGTCATTCTCGTAGCCGATCCAGATCGGGATCTCACCCTTCAGGAACTGGGCGTAGGGCGTGGTGCCAACGGTGCGCAGCACATTGCCGGCCTTGGTCAGCTTGCCGAGATAGTCGATGCCCGGCGCGACATTATCCATGCTGCCGCCATTGCCGAAGGCGGCGGCGAAGGCAACGACCTGGCCCTGCCCGGTCGAGCGCGGATCCTGATAGACGATGGCGTTCTTGTAGTCGGGCTTGAGCAGGTCGGCCCAGCCGATCGGGATCGTCTTGACGAGCTTGGTGTTGACCAGGAAGGCTACGCTCAGCGTATGGATGGTGAACCAGCGGCCATCGGCATCGCGCAACGGCTCGGCGAGCTTGTCGAAATTCACCGGCTTGAAGCTTTCAACGACATTCGCCTTGGCGGCATCAAGGGCGGAGGCTGCGAAGTAATAGGCGGTGTCGGCCTGCGGACGGTTCTTCGCCTTGTCGAGGGCAACCACGGTCGCCGCCGAGCCGAGATCGTTATAGACCATCTCGACACCGGGATAGCGCTTCTGGAATGCCTTGAACTGGTTGGCCCAGTTGGCCCAGGTCGGGCCGGTGTCGAACGACACGACGAGGCCTTCCTTGCGGGCGGCTTCATACAGCGCCTTCTCGCCGGCATAGAGCTCGGCGCCCTCGAAGGCGAAAGCGGATGGTGCGATGGCGCCCACCATGGTGGCGGCGGCAACGCTGGTCAGAAATTGACGTCGGTTCATGTCGGTCTCCTGAGAGTTGCGGGTCACGAAGTCGGTGGCAAAAGTCGGATGGCGTCACGCGGAATCTCGGCACCGGTGATATCGCCGCGCAGATGCGTCTCAAGCCGCACGATGCCGCCGGCGACATCGAGATCGATGCGGCGGATCGGGCCGAGGTAACGATCGGCGGACATCGTGCCGGCGAAGCTGTTGGGCCGGCTCGCATCGACTATGCCGGTCAGTGGCGCAACGCGCTCAGGGCGAACGAACACGGTCACTTTCGTGCCGATACCCTGCCCGGTCGTATCGCAAGCAAGTCTGCCGATCGCCGTGGTCACGATCCCATCGGCAGAGACTTCGCCCGGCCACAGATTGGACTGCCCGACAAAGGCCGCCACCGTCGCATCAGCGGGTGTTTCGTAGAGATCGCGCGGCGTACCGATCTGCACGATGCGGCCGTCCCGCATCATCACCACCTTGTCGGCAATGGAGAGCGCCTCTTCCTGATCATGCGTGACCAGCAGCGTGGCGATCCCGGCCTGCCGCTGCACGCGCAGGATCTCGTCACGCATCTCCATCCGCAATCCGGCATCGAGTGCCGATAGCGGCTCGTCGAGCAACAGCCCCTGCGGTTCGAACACCAGCGCGCGTGCGAGTGCCACGCGCTGCTGCTGGCCGCCGGAGAGTTCGGTTGGATAGTCGTCGGCGCGCTTGCCCATGCCGACGCGGTCGAGCATCTCGACCGCGCGCTTACGGCGCTCGGACTTCGCAATGCCGCGCACCTTGAGCGGAAAGGCGACGTTCTCCCACAGCCGCATATGCGGAAATAGCGCATAGTTCTGGAACACGACGCCGAGCCGTCGCGTCTCCGGCAGCGTGTGGCCGACGTCGATGCCATCGATCAGGATGCGACCGGTATCCGGCTTGATGAAGCCGGCGAGTAGTTTCAGGATCGTCGACTTGCCGGAGCCGGACGCACCGATGATCGCCAGCAATTCGCCGCGGCCGATCTCCAGCGAGATATCGAACACGCCGGTGGACGTGCCAGGATAGCTGAAACTTACATTGTCGTAGCGCAGTGTCACGTGATGGCCCTCGCGGTGCGGCGGCCGGCGATGCGTGCCGTGAGCCCGCTGGCGAGCGAGGCCAGCGTCGCTAGTGCCAGCAGCACCACGGTAGCTGCGCAGGCAAAGCCCGTCGCGCCATAGAAGGCCTGCAGCAACACCACCGGATAGGTGCGCGACAGGAAGCCCGACACCAGATTTGAAAGCTGGAATTCGCCGATCGACAATGCAGCGACGGTAAGCATGCAGGACAGCAGCGACGGCTGCAGCTGCGGCAGCGTGATGTCCCACATCCGCGTGCGGAACGGCGCGCCGAGCGTTGCTGCCGCATGTTCGTATTCAGCAAGGCCGAGCTGCTCCATGTCAGCGACCAGCGCGGTCACCGTATAAGGCAGCGTCAGCACCAGATGGCCGGCCGCAAGCAGCCAGAAACTGCCGAGCCATGGCAGCGCATCAGACGAGAAGACGAGGATGAATCCGAAAGCGAGTACCAGCTCGGGCACTGCGATCGGCATCAGCGTCACGATGCGCGCGGCCACGCGCACGCCGCCACGCGCGCCAGCATGAATCGCATAAGCGAGCGGCAGGCCGATCAGAAGATTGAGGAGACAGGTGATACCAACCACCTTGAGGCTGGTGGTGAAGGCGCGGCGAAAGCTGGGATCGCCGGCGACCTCTTCATACCACCGCCAGGTGAAGCCCGACGGCAGCAACGTGCCGCTCCAGACTTCGCCGAACGAGCCGAGAAACAGCAACAATACCGGCGCCGCCAGAAACAGCAGATATGCGACCGCGACGATCGGCAAGATCACAACTCCCCGTAAATGTTGCGCTGAGGTCGGAGCGCCTCAGTTATACGGGGCAGATATCAGTTTTGTGACAAAGCGAAAAGCGTCAGGCGATCGCAAACAGCCTTGCTGCAATGCGCGCGATGACCGCGTCCACGGTATCAATGCGCGCAACGGTATTGACCTCCGGTGCATCGGCCATGGCGAGGACAAGCCGGTTGAATTGTAGTCCCAGCGCCATTTCCGACAGCGTCCCGACCCCACCGCCGATGGCAACGAGGACGAGGCAGGCCCGCGCGATGATGGCATTGCGTGCCGGGCCGATGCCGGTGGCAATCGGGATCGCCACATAGGGATTGGCCGCGTGCCATTCCTCGTCCGGCAGCAGGCCGACCGGCATGCCGCCATTCTCCGCATGGCCCTTGCACGCCGCTTCCATCACGCCGTTCTTGCCACCGCAGAGCAATTGAAGTCCGTGGCGCGCCAGTGCGGCGCCCATCTGTTCGGCCAGCGCGCGCTGCGCATCGGTCGCCTCACGCGGGCCGATGATGCCGATCGGCACGCCGCGCAGCAGCCGATGCGCTGCGAGCTTTGACAGCGCCTCGCTCGGCGTGACCGGAGCGCCCTGCCTCACCTCGCCATCACGCCATGTCAACGCAGCGGGATCGAAGATACGCGTGCCGTCGCCGAGTTGCTTCGCGGCCTCGTTCCAGAACAGTTTGGTCATGGCACCACTCACTCGTTTCGTGTTCGATCCGCCATCACTGAAGCTTACGATTGCGCGCGTTCACCTCTCCCCACCGGGGAGAGGTGAACAAGCGCCTCATTCGCTTCCATTCATCCTCAGAGCTGCTGGCGCAGCTTCTGGACGAAGGCGACCATGCCGACCTGACGCTGCAGCTTGAGCTGCTCGGCGCGCAGGATCGACTTCACCGACTCGAAGGCGATGCCGATATTGTCGTTGACGACGATGTAGTCATAGGCGTCGAAATGGCTCATCTCGTCGCCCGCCTTCTTCATGCGGCCGCGGATGACGTCCTCGGAATCCTGCGCGCGCGTGTGCAGACGCTGTTCCAGTGCCTTGACCGAAGGCGGCAGGATAAAGACGGACACCATGTCGTTGGGCGCACGCGAATAGAGCTGCTGGGCGCCCTGCCAGTCGATGTCGAACAGCACATTGTGGCCGTTGGCGAGCGCGTGTTCGACGGGCGCTTTCGGCGTGCCGTAGCAATTGTCGAACACCTTTGCCCATTCGAGCAATTCGTCATTGGCGACCATAGTGTCAAATTTCGCCTGATCGACGAAGTAGTAGTCCTTGCCATCGACTTCGCCAGGCCGCATCGGCCGCGTGGTCACCGAGATCGACATCCGCAGATCCGCGATCTCGTCGATCAGCATGCGCGTCAGCGTGGTCTTGCCGGCGCCCGATGGCGACGACAGCACGAACATCAAACCGCGGCGCTCGACGCCCTCGAAGCTCGACATGGTCACTCCAGATTCTGAACCTGCTCGCGGAACTGCTCCACGACGTTCTTCATTTCGAGGCCGGTGCTGGTCAATTCGAGATCGCCCGACTTGGAGCAGCAGGTGTTCACTTCGCGGTTGAACTCCTGCGACAGGAAGTCGAGGCGGCGACCGACCGGGCCTCCCTTCTTGATCATCTCGCGCGCCTGCGAGATGTGCGAGGCGATGCGGTCGAGCTCTTCGCGGATGTCGGCCTTGGTGGCGATCATCAGTGCTTCCTGCGAGAGGCGATCCTGATCGAAACGATCGGAGGCATCGAGCAATGTCGCGATCTGTTCGGCGATGCGCGCGCGGATCGCTTCCGGCTTGCGGCCCGGCGCAGCCTCGGCCTTCTTCGACAATTCCTCGATCTCGTTGAGGCGCAGGGTGAGGATATCGCCGAGCGTCGCGCCTTCGCGCTTGCGCATGTCGATAAGCGCCTTCAACGCTTCCTCGAAGCCCGCGGCGACGGCGACTTTCGCAGCAGCCTCCTCGGTCTCGTCGGCCTCGGGCTCGACCATCTCGATCACGCCCTTGATATTCATCAGGCCGTCGATGCTCGGCGCCACCGCGTCGATCTTGCTCGCCATCTCGGCGGCGATCTTCAGCACGGCATTGAGCACGTCCTCATTGATGCGCACGGCGGCTTCGGCATTGGCGCGCTTCACGGTGAGATTGGCATAGACGGTGCCCCGCGACAGCACCTCAGTGGCACGCTTACGGGCGCTGGCTTCCACCTCGTCAAAGCCCGGCGGCATGCGCAGGCGGAGGTCAAAACCCTTGGCATTGACCGACTTCAACTCCCACTCGAACGTATAGGGGCCGCTGGTGCCGTGGCTCCGTGCAAAGCCGGTCATGCTCGACAACACCATCGCAAAACACTCCAAAAGATCGAAAGAGGATTCGCGCAATCGCGAACCCGAACAAGGATAGGCCCTTTCAGGCCGGACGGAAAATCAGCGCGGTTGAACGCGTCTCGTTATTGCGCGACGGGCGCGCCGTTCGGCTGCGCTGCGCCCTGGCGGGCCGGCGGCGTCCGGGGACGCTGCTGTTGCTGCTTGGCCGGGGCCTGACGCGGCGTGGCGCCGGTGGAGTTACCATCGGCTGGTGCCGCAGCAGCAGGCGCTGGCTCTTCCGCCGGTTCAACCGTGTCGTTCTGCGCCGCCTTCTCGATCGCACGTAACTTCGCGACGTTCTTCTGATGCGCGTCATAGGTCTCGGTGAAGGCATGCGCCCCGGTCCCATCGGCAACGAAGAACAAGTCACGGGTCCGCGCGGGATTGGCGGTGGCCTCGAGCGAGGCGCGGCCGGGATTGGCAATCGGGCCCGGCGGCAGGCCATCGACCACGTAAGTGTTGTAGGGTGACGGCTGCTGGATTTCGCTGCGCTTGATCGGACGGCCGAGCGTACCCTTGCCGCCGACCAGCCCGTAGATGATGGTCGGGTCCGACTGCAGCTTCATCTTGCGCTGCAGGCGATTGGTGAACACGGCGGCGACACGGCTGCGCTCGTCGGCGCGGCCGGTCTCCTTCTCGACGATGGAGGCGAGCGTGACCAGTTGCTCCGGCGTCTTCACCAACACGTCCGGATTGCGACGCTCCCAGACATCGGCCAGCACGCGTTTCTGTGCGGCCTGCATGCGCTGGATCACCTGCTCGCGCGGCGTGCCACGCGGAAATTTATAGGTCTCCGGCAGCAGCGTGCCCTCGCGCGGCATTTCACGGATCGAACCGGTGAAGATGTCGTTCTCGGACAGGCGCGCGACGATCTGCTCGGAAGTCAGGCCTTCCGGGATCGTCACCGAATGCTGCACCACCTTGCCATCGACGATCGTGCCGATGACATCGCGCAGATTGGCGTTCTTCTGGAACAGATATTCGCCGGGCTTGAGATCCTGCGCCGCCTTCAGCGCGAACACCGCACCGAGGAAGACCCAGCGATTGGCGTCGATCACGCCCTCGCGCTGCAACACTTCGGCGATGTCGCCCTTGCCGGCGCGGGCCGGGATATTGACGATCTTGTCGTCCTGCAACGGCCCCGCCGCCTCCAGGGCCTGGCGGCCATAGACATACACGCCGCCGGTGGCGAGCATCACCAGAATGATCAGCGTGATGACGGCATTGCCGAACACGACGAGCGGGCTGCGGGCCACATCCGACCGCTTCGGCGGCGGCGGAACCTGTTCAGGCTCCAGCGCGGCGCGCGGGCTACGGGGCGAAATGGGCGACCGCTCACTCATCGATGTACCTAGAGTCCAATCCTGACGGGCTCGAATCCGATCGAATCCGAATACCATCAATAACATACGCCCACGGCAGCAATCGATGCGGATTGCGGCGAAACGGTGGAAGACCTCTACGCGGTTACACGCGCTTGAGGATCACCGACGCATTAGTCCCGCCAAAACCGAAAGAGTTCGACAGCGCCACATTGATCTCCTTCTGCCGCGACTTGTGCGGCACGAGATCGATCGCCGTCTCCACCGACGGGTTGTCGAGATTGATGGTCGGCGGCGCGACATTGTCGCGAATCGCGAGGATGCTGAAAATGGCCTCGATGGCGCCCGCCGCACCCAGCAGATGGCCGGTGGACGACTTGGTGGACGACATCGCGACCTTGGAAGCCGCATTGCCCAGCAGGCGCTGCACCGCGCCGAGCTCGATCTCGTCGCCGAGCGGCGTCGAAGTACCGTGGGCGTTGATGTAATCGAGATCGGAGGCCGTCATGCCGGCGCGCTTCAGGGCGGCGCTCATGCTGCGGAAGCCACCATCGCCGTCCGGCGACGGCGAGGTGATGTGATAGGCATCGCCGGACAGGCCGTAGCCGACGACTTCGGCATAGATCTTGGCGCCACGCGCCTTGGCGTGTTCGTATTCTTCCAGGATGACGACGCCAGCGCCCTCGCCCATGACAAAGCCATCGCGGTCCTTGTCGTACGGACGCGACGCCTTCTGCGGCGTGTCGTTGAAACCGGTGGACAGCGCGCGCGCAGCGGCAAAGCCGGCCATCGCGATCCGGCTGACCGGCGATTCCGTGCCGCCTGCCACCATCACTTCGGCATCGCCGAGCGCGATCAGGCGCGCGGCATCGCCGATCGCGTGCGCACCGGTGGAGCATGCCGTGACGACGGAATGATTGGGGCCCTTGAGGCCGTGTTCGATGGAGACGTAACCCGACGCCAGATTGATCAGGCGGCCGGGAATGAAGAACGGCGACACTTTGCGCGGGCCGCGTTCTTTCAGGATGATTGCCGTTTCGGCGATGCCGGTCAGGCCGCCGATACCGGAGCCGATCAGCACGCCGGTGGCGCATTGATCCTCGTAGCTCTCCGGATGCCAGTTGGCGTCGTCGAGTGCCTGCTTGGCAGCGCACATCGCGAAGATGATGAAGTCGTCGACCTTGCGCTGGTCCTTCGGCTCCATCCACTGGTCGGGATTGAAGGTGCCGTTGGTACCATCGCCGCGCGGAATCATGCAGGCGATCTGGGCGGGGATATCCGACACTTCGAACGTGTCGATGCGCTTGGCGCCGCTTTCCCCGTTGAGGATACGCTTCCAGGTCGGCTCGACACCGCAGGCTAATGGCGACACCATGCCCAGGCCCGTGACGACTACCCGCCTCATCTGCATCTCCACAGCTTCCTTCAAAAGCGAACTCCCGCGCTCCACAGCAAGAAGCCGGTGGACCGCGGTGACGCGATCCGCCCGGCTTCAGAATGTGTCACGCGAAGAAGTTAGCTCTTGGCATTCTTCTCGAGGAACTTGGTCGCGTCGCCGACGGTGAGAATCGTCTCGGCGGCATCGTCCGGAATCTCGCAACCGAACTCTTCTTCGAACGCCATCACGAGCTCGACAGTGTCGAGGCTGTCAGCGCCGAGATCATCGATGAAGCTCGCGGAATCGATCACCTTCTCGGGTTCGACACCAAGGTGTTCGACCACGATCTTCTTCACTCGCTCGCCAATCTCGCTCATATCAACCTCGTGCTTGTTACCCAGGCTCGTCCGTAGACGATACGAGCCATTGTGGAGCGTTTAACTCGTTAAACCTTGCGCTGTCGCGCCTTGTGGAGTGACCCCGCCGTCCCGGACGGAGCCTCGCGAAAAACGGCAGGCTCGCCCCGCCAATATACAGGGTTTCTACATCCTGCAATGGCCTTCTTTGCCCCACCGTTGGACGACCGATTAGCACACATCATATGGCTTTGCCACACACTGCCGCAGTCGTCCAAAGCCCAATTGAATCACAGCGTTGCGGGAACCCGCACGGCTAGATCATGGCCATTCCGCCATTCACGTGAATGGTCTGTCCCGTGACATAAGCGGCTTCGTTGGAGGCGAGATAAACCGCCGCAGCCGCGATGTCTTCGGGCGAGCCGAGACGGCCTGCCGGCACCTTGGTCAGAATCGTTTCGCGCTGCTTGTCGTTCAGCACATCGGTCATCGGCGTGGCGATGAAGCCCGGCGCGATGCAGTTGGCGGTGACGTTGCGCTTGGCATATTCGGCGCCCAGCGTCTTGATCATGCCAATCAGGCCGGCCTTGGCAGCCGTGTAATTCCCCTGGCCGGGATTTCCGGTGACGCCGACCACCGAGGTGATGGCGATGATGCGGCCGAAGCGCTTGCGCATCATCAGCTTGGTGGCCGCACGCGCAAGGCGGAAGGTCGAGGTCAGGTTGACGTTGATGACGTTGTCCCAGTCCTCGTCCTTGAGCTGCACGAACAGGTTGTCGCGGGTGATGCCGGCATTGGCGACCAGGATGTCGAGCTGGCCCATGGCCTTCTCGGCGGAGGGCACCAGTTCCTCGACTTCGGCTGCATCGGACAGATTACACGGCAACACATAAGTGCGGTCACCGAGCTTGGCGGCCAGCGCTTCCAGCACCTCGCGGCGGGTGCCGGACAGCGCCACGGTCGCGCCCTGCGCATGCAAAGCGGCCGCGATCGCGCCGCCAATGCCACCGGTAGCGCCGGTCACCAGCGCGGTCTTGCCTGTCAGATCGAACATTCGTTTCTCCTTTGGCCCTGGGCCAATAAAACTCAAACTCTCAGGGGCACTCCTTTCACCTCTCCCCTCCGGGGAGAGGTCGCGCGCCCTGGCGCGCGGGTGAGGGGGCACCACAGGTGACGGCGCTTGCGGAAGCCCCTCACCCGCCCGGCTTCGCCGGTCGACCTCTCCCCGGTGGGGAGAGGTGAAGACACGTCACTTCGCTGCGGTCAGCGCGTCCTTGGCAGCAGCAATATCGTTCGGCCCACCCACAGGCGTGCCGACCGCGCCTTCTGCGATACGCTTGACGAGACCGCTCAGCACCTTGCCGGCGCCGATCTCCAAGAATCGCGTGACGCCCTGCCCGGCCATATAGGCCACGGATTCGCGCCAGCGCACGGTGCCGGTGACCTGCTCGATCAGGCGGCGGCGGATCTCGTCGGGATCGGTGATGGCCGAAGCCAGCACATTCGACACCAGCGGTGCTGCGGGCTTGTTGATCGTGACCTTGGCGAGTGCTTCCGCCATCACGTCAGCGGCGGGCTGCATCAGGCTGCAATGAAACGGCGCCGACACCGGCAGCAGCATCGCGCGCTTGGCGCCCTTGGCCTTGGCGATCTCGACGGCGCGGTCCACCGCAGCCTTGTCGCCGGACACCACGACCTGGCCACCGCCATTGTCATTGGCCGCCTGGCAGACCTGCCCTTGCGCCGCCTCGGCGGCAACCGCGACGGCGGTCTCGTAATCGAGGCCGAGCAAGGCCGCCATGGCACCGACGCCGACCGGCACGGCCTTCTGCATCGCCTGGCCGCGGGTCCGCAGCAGGCGGGCGGCATCGCTGATGGAGAGGCTGCCAGCCGCGGCCAGCGCCGAATATTCACCGAGCGAATGGCCGGCCACGAAAGCCGCGTCCCTGGCCAGTGAAATACCGGCCTCGGCCTCCAGCACGCGCATGGTGGCGAGCGAGACGGCCATCAGCGCCGGCTGGGCATTCTGGGTCAGTTGCAGGGTTTCGGCCGGACCGTCCCAGATGATCGCGGTCAGCTTTTCGCCGAGCGCCGAATCGACCTCGTCGAATACGGCTTTGGCGACGGGAAACGCATCCGCCAGGGCCTTGCCCATGCCGACGGCCTGGGAACCTTGTCCGGGAAATGTAAATGCTGCGGTCATCGGCTCGCCCCGGTCTCGCTTTGTCGGTTAAACTGCTGAAAACGTGCGCCGTAAGACACTGGCATGACCGGCGATGTCAAGTTGCAGCGCCAAAACCGGGTTCCCGGCGGGATTCCCGGACCACCCGTCCGGCGTGCGCAATGACGTCCCTTTCCCTTGCCATTCCGGCAAAAATCCGTATAAGGCGCCGATCCGCAGATCCCGGCCGGGAGCTGAACGGACGGTCACAGCACAATCCATTCACAGATTCTGTTGAGATAGGGCCAGTCGGCCCGTCGTCCCGTGCTTCCGCCTTCTGAGCAGTCGAGTCCTTTCCGAAGGGTTCGAAGGGCTTGCCGCCGGGTGATGCGCTAACACTGGAAAGGACTCCCATGGCTCTCTACGAGCATGTATTCCTCGCGCGTCAGGACGCGAGTGCGCAGCAGGTGGAAGATTTCACCGCGCAGATCACCACCATCGTCGAAGGCGCTGGCGGCAAGATCACCAAGACCGAGAATTGGGGCGTGCGCTCCCTCACCTACCGCATGAACAAGAACCGCAAGGCTCACTTCGTTCTGCTGAACATCGATGCACCGTCGGCCGCGATCGTTGAGATCGAGCGCCAGGAGCGCATCAATGAAGACGTCATCCGTTACCTGACCACCCGTGTCGAAGAGCACGAGGAAGGTCCGTCGGCGATGATGCGCAAGGCCGATCGCGATCGTGAACGCGATGATCGTCCGGGTGGTGGTTTCCGTGGCGACCGTGAAGGCGGTTTCCGTGGCGATCGTCCGGACCGCGGCCCGCGCCGCCCGCGTGACGACAACGAAGCATCGGTTGAGGAGTAAGAAACATGGCTGAAGCTGGTGCACGTCGCCCGTTCTTCCGTCGCCGCAAGACCTGCCCGTTCACGGGAGCCAATGCGCCGAAGATCGACTACAAGGATAGCAAGCTGCTGATGCGTTACGTGTCCGAGCGCGGCAAGATCGTGCCGAGCCGCATCACGGCCGTGTCCGCCAAGAAGCAGCGCGAGCTGGCCCGCGCAATCAAGCGCGCCCGCTTCCTCGGCCTGCTGCCCTACGTGATCCGCTAAGGACACCCTCGTCGTTCCGGAGCGCGCCTTCGCGCGAACCCGGAACCTCGAAATAGCTAAAACACTGCGAGATTCCGGGTTCGCGCCAAGTGGCGCGCCCCGGAATGACAGTTTCATATTTTCTCATAAGGCTTCCGGGTCGTCCGGTTGCCGATGGTTGGGGCGAAATGCTCCTAACCGCTCAAAGGGGGCGGGACAGCTGATGATCTCCAGTCTCCTCATCGCGCTTGCCGCGGGCGCTGCCTCCGCCGTGATGTTCGCCTCGATCGTCTCGGGCGCGCTGGTCTCCATTTTCCTGTTCTATCTCGCTCCGCTCCCGCTGATGGTCGCATGCCTCGGCTGGGGACCGATGACGGCCACGATCGGCGGCATTGCCGCCGCAACCTCGCTCGGCCTCATCTTCGGCATGGGCTATCTCGCCATCTTCGCCATCACGATCGCGCTTCCCGCCTGGTGGCTTGGCCATCTCGCACTGCTCGGCCGCACGGTCGAGGCGCCGGCATCGGTGATGGGCAATGCCGAACCGCGGACCGAGTGGTATCCGATCGGCCGCATCCTGCTGTGGATCGCTGTCTTCGCCTCCATCACCACGATGGCCGCGCTGCTCACCCTCGGCACCGATAGCGAGACAATTTTGGGCGCCCTGAAGCGCTCATTCGCGCGCATCATGTCCGGGCGCACCGAAGGCGACACCGACAACATCGCCAATGCGATTGCGATGATCGCGCCGTCGGCCGCATCGGTGGTCGCGATCATCACGCTAACGCTGAATCTCTGGCTCGCCGGCCGCATCACCGCGACCTCGGGGCGCCTGAAGCGGCCGTGGCCGGATCTGCGCACCCTTGCGTTGCCCCCGATGACGCTGGTGGCACTGTGCATTGCGATTGCGCTGACCTTCCTTGGCGGCATTGTCGGCCTGTTTGCGCAGATCGTCTCGGCGACGCTGCTGATGGCCTATGCCCTCACCGGCTTTGCAACGCTTCATGCGCTCACGATTGGCATGCGCAGCCGCACACTCGTACTCAGCATGATCTATGCGATGGTTCTGGTGCTCGGCTGGCCCATGCTGGTGCTGGCCTGTCTCGGCCTCGCCGATGCCTTTTTCGGATTTCGCCAACGCCTCGGCGAACGTCGACCGCCAGAGACGGCGGCCTGACAACAACTTCACCTCAACTCACATTGAACAGACAAACGAAGGAGATCTAAAATGGAAGTCATTCTGCTGGAACGCGTCGCCAAGCTGGGCCAGATGGGCGAAGTCGTCCGCGTCAAGGACGGTTACGCCCGTAACTTCCTGCTCAAGCGCGGCAAGGCGCTGCGCGCCACCGCCGACAACCGTGCCAAGTATGATGGCATGAAGGCCGACCTCGAGGCCAACAACATCAAGGCCAAGGGCGAAGCCACCAAGGTTGCCGAGCAGATCGACGGCCGCAACGTCGTCGTGATCCGCCAGGCATCGGAAACCGGCCAGCTGTTCGGCTCGGTCTCGGTCCGTGACATCATCGCTTCGTTCGAAGCCGATGGCATCACCTTCGCCCGCAGCCAGGTGCTGCTCGACGCCCCGATCAAGACCATCGGCCAGCACAAGATCTCGATCGCCGTGCATCCGGAAGTCGAAGTCAGCGTCAGCGTCACCGTGGCCCGTTCGGAAGCTGAAGCCGAGCGCATCAACCGTGGCGAAGACATCTCGTCCCGCAAGGATGACCAGGACGCTGCCGCCGAAGCCCTCGCCGCTGCCGGTGAGTTCTTCGATCCGGAAGCCCAGGGCGGCGACGACGAAGACAACGGCTAAGCCCGACGCGCTTGTAGGATGGGTTGAGCGCAGGCGCGACAGCGCGGGAGCGACAACCCATCAGCCGAGCTTGCGGCGCTGACAGAATGATGGGTTTTCGCTCCGCTCAACCCATCCTACGACCCTCGCAACAACGAAAAAGCCCGGCCTCACGGCCGGGCTTTTTTGTTTGTCGCTCACTACTCTGCGGGCTTCGCGGGCTCTGACGGCGCCGCTGCGGGCGGCGGCGAAGCCGGCGCGCTCGGTTCGGGCTCCTTCGGAGCCGGCGTCACGGCTGGCACCGGATCGGAGCGGGTCGCCGGCGGCGTCTCTGCCTTTGGCTCCGGCTTGGCCGCTTCTGCAGGCTTGGGCTGTTCGACCGGCTTTGGAGGAGCAGCTTCCTTCGGCTCGGATTTGGCCGGCTCGGGCTTGTCGGTCTCGGGCTTTCCGTCGTGCTTCGGCTCGTCCTTGACGGTGTCGGCCTTCGGCTCTTCCTGCTGCCGGCGGTTCTTCTTGCCGGCCTTCTGCTTCTGCCCGGCCGGACGCTCAGTCTCGGCCGCGGCAGGTGCCTGTGCTTCCCCAGCCGGAGCGGCCTCGGCGGGCGGCTGGCGCTTGGTGCGGCCGCGACGTGGTGCCTGTTCTGCGGGCGCTGTTGCATCTGCACCGGGCTGGGCCTGCGGACGCTCAGCCGCAGCCGGACGCTGGCGACCCACGGGAGCCGCATCGGACGGCGCCGGTGCTTGCTCACGCGACAATTCGCGGCCCTGGCGGGTCAGGTTGTCGTCATTGCCCCGGCGACCGACGGCAGCACCACCGCCCGCGCCATTGGCGATGACATAGGCACTCATGACCTTCGCCATGTCGCTGCTGGTTGTGTAGTGCTGGCGCAGGAAGCCCGGCAGCTGCCCTGGCGCCACGCTCTTGAGGAGGCCACGGGCGCTCTTGTGACAGACGCCGCAATTGCCGTTGAACAGCTGCGCCGGCGATTTGCCGGCCTCAAGGTTCTGGGCGAAGGCGGGCGCGATGAGGGAGGAAGGTGCCGCGAAGCCAATCAAAAGCATCGCCGTCGCTAAACTGAGCGCTCGGCCCAACATTTCAGTCTCCGAAATACAATTTGTCTAACCTGAATCTCTTGTAGCCGAATGCGCCGCGAATGGAAGCGGTCGGGCGATTCAAGCCTGTGCGCGAAACTGTGATCGCGGCAAATTGTATGGCGGCAATGCGACGGACGCATTGGCAGAGCCGGCGCCGCCTACCTATCATGCCATTTCTAGGGAGACAGTTGATCTCGTGCGGGGCGTTTAACGACGCTGATGCGCCGGGCACGCGATCGGATCATTGGAGATGATTTCGATGGACCGTCTGCTGCGTTTCTTCCTGGACCGTTACATCCGCCGCGGGGCGCTGACTTTCATCACCGCGGCCGGCAAGTCTTTTACATGTGGCGACGGCACCGGCGACCCGGTCACCGTCCGCTTCAAGACAAAAGCAGCCCAGCGCCGGCTGCTGTTCGACCCCGAGCTCGCGCTCGGCGAACTTTATATGGAAGGCGAACTCGTGATGGAGCGCGGCACGATTGCCGACCTCCTCGCCATCGCCCTCTCCCAGCCAGATCTGTCGCCACGCTGGGCCAAGTTGCAATATTGGCTACGTTATCTGCTCCGCCCCGCCAAGCAGTTCAATCCGCGCAAGCGGTCACGCAACAACGTCGCCCATCACTACGATCTCGATGCCCGGCTGTATTCGCTCTTCCTCGATCCCGACCGACAATATAGTTGCGCCTATTTCGACGGCCCCAGCACGTCGCTGGACGAGGCCCAGCTCGCCAAGAAGCGCCACCTCGCCGCAAAACTGCTGATCGAGAAGGGCCAGCGCGTGCTCGATATCGGCAGTGGCTGGGGCGGGCTCGGCCTGTATCTGGCCGAGATGACCGGCGCCCGCGTCACCGGCGTGACGCTCTCCACCGAGCAGCTCGAGGTCGCCAATGCCCGGGCCGCCGAGAAGCAACTCGCGGGTTGCGCCAAATTCCTGCTGCAGGACTATCGCGATATTCCCGGCCCGTTCGACCGCATCGTCTCGGTGGGGATGTTCGAACATGTCGGCATCGATCACTACGACACCTTCTTCAAACGTTGCGCCGAGCTGCTGAGCCCGGACGGCGTGATGGTGCTGCATTCCATCGGGCGGCCAGAAGGTCCCGGCATCACCAATCCGTGGATTACGAAATACATCTTTCCAGGTGGCTACATTCCTGCCCTTTCCGAAGTACTGCCGGCAATCGAGCGGGCAGGCCTGCTGGTCTCGGACATCGAAATCCTGCGCCTGCATTATGCCGAGACGCTCAAAGCCTGGCGCGAACGTTTTATGGCGCGGCGAGACGAAGCGGTGCAGCTCTATGACGAGCGCTTTGCGCTGATGTGGGAATTCTATCTGGCGTCCTCGGAAATGTCGTTCCGCAAGCAGAACACGATGAATTTCCAGATCCAGCTCACACGCCGGCAGGACGTGGTGCCGTTGACGCGGGATTATATCGGCCGAGAGGAGGCGCGCCTTGTGGCGGTGGAGCGGGCCATTTCGCCCAAGCTCCAGATGGCAGGGGATTAACGCTCAGAACGACAGTTCAAGAAGTTCGGCTCGCCGGGTGCCCCCGAGGCGCGCCACTGTCGCGGCCGGCCGCTGCAGGCGCGCCATGGCGGCGGACAACAACGCCTTGTCGCATGGCTCGTCGTGAAGCTGCTCGGCACGCTCGAACGTGCCTACCAGCTCGGACAACCACATCGTATCATCGGCTGCCGTCAACGGCTGGCCCTGACCCATCGATCTGTCCTTACGCCTCTGTCGCCCGCACTTGTGCACGTGGCTTCGTTGCAGTCTCAACGCCCGATCCGGCAACCGGTTCCGGGTGTTGCAGCATTGCAATCCCTGTTCTTGTTATAAGTGAGACATCTCGCCATCCGGTTCAGTTCCATCCAGCGATTTTCCGGGTTCCTTTAAGGGACCGTTGAGGAACCGGGCACCGGCGGCGCCGGGAACGCGTCAAGCGCCGATTGACCGAAGCCTGTGATTTCCCCCAACCCGCAGTGTGAATCGTGCATAAGGGCACAGCATGCTTCCCCCTGCCCGCGCCATTGCGCTTATGTCCGGGGCCGCGCATCCGCCCCATTTGAACAAAAAAATCGAGCATCATGGCCGCATCCGATTCCAACGTCCTCAAGCTCGCTCCCGACGTGAATTCGCCTGCCTATCGCAGCGCGCCGCATAATATCGAGGCCGAACAGGGCGTTCTCGGCGCCATGCTGGTGAACAATGACGCCTTCTATCGTGTCTCGGACTTCCTGAAGGCCGAGCATTTCTACGAGCCGCTGCACCAGACGATTTTCGATACGGCCGCGAGCATCATCCGCGCCGGCAAGATCGCCACCCCGGTGACGCTGAAGACCTTCCTGCCCGCCGACACCGATCTCGGCGGCATGACCGTCGCCCAATACATCGCCCGCCTCGCGGCCGAGGCGACGACGATCATCAATGCGCAGGACTATGGCCGCAGCATTTATGACCTCGCGATCCGCCGCCAGCTGATCGGCGTCGGCGAGGACATGGTGAATGTCGCCTATGACGCGCCGGTGGACTTTGCCCCGCGCGCCCAGATCGAGGATGCCGAGCGCCGCCTCTACGAACTCGCCGAAGCCGGTCGCTATGACGGCGGCTTCCAGCGCTTCTCGCAGGCCATGACCACCGCGCTCGAAATGGCGGCCAATGCCTATCAGCGTGATGGAAAGCTCTCCGGCGTCTCCACCGGCCTGCGCGATCTCGACGCCCGCATGGGCGGGCTGCAGCGCTCCGACTTGATCGTGCTCGCCGGCCGTCCTGCCATGGGCAAGACCTCGCTCGCCACCAATATCGCCTACAATATCGCCGCCGCCTATCAGGCCGAACTGCAGCCGGACGGTACCAGCAAAACCGTCAATGGCGGCGTCGTCGGCTTCTTCTCGTGCGAAATGTCGGCCGAACAGCTCGCCACGCGTATTCTGGCCGAGCAGACCGAGATTTCGTCGAGCCTGATCCGCCGCGGCGGCATCACCCAGGACCAGTTCGACAAGGTCCGCGACTACACCATCAAGCTGCAGAACCTGCCGCTTTATGTGGACGAAACCGGCGGCCTCTCCATCTCGCAGCTCACCGCCCGCGCCCGCCGCCTGAAGCGGCAAAAGGGCCTCGACGTCATCATGGTGGACTACATCCAGCTGCTGCAGGGCTCGGGCAAGCGCTCGGACAACCGCGTGCAGGAAGTCACCGAAATCACGACCAACCTGAAGGCGCTGGCGAAGGAGCTCAACGTCCCGATCATCGCGCTGTCACAGCTGTCGCGTCAGGTGGAAAACCGCGAAGACAAGCGCCCGCAGCTCGCCGACTTGCGTGAATCCGGATCGATCGAGCAGGACGCCGACGTGGTGATGTTCGTCTATCGCGAGGAATACTACCTGCAGGCCAAAGAACCCAAGGCAGGCACGCCGGAGCACGAAAAGTGGCAACTCGACATGTCGATGGTGCACGGCAAGGCCGAAGTGATCGTCGCCAAGCAGCGACACGGCCCCACGGGCGCTGTCCCCCTGCAGTTCGAAGGCCAGTTCACGCGTTTCAGCGACCTCGCCGAAGGCGACCGTTACATGCCGGCGGTGTCTCACGAGTGATTTGGTCGCGGCGACATAACGCCCGTGAAAGGTCATTGCCTACCCCGCTGTCATTACCCGCGAAAGCGGGTAATCCAGTAGACACCGGCACTGGTGATCCTCACATTGGCCGGTGTTTACTGGATCGCCCGATCAGGTCGGGCGATGACAACCGATAGCGATCCCGCCACGCGCGGGCGGATCTATCGCCTGGGACTCGCAGATGACCGAAGACACCACCCTCGCCCCCACAGCCATCGGCGTGCTCACCATCGACCTCGACGCCATCGCCGCCAACTGGCGCAAGCTGGAGAAAGCCAGCGTCCCGGCCGAATGCGGCGCAGCCGTCAAGGCCGATGCCTATGGCTGCGGGATCGACCGTGTCGTCCCTGCCCTTGCCAAGGCCGGCTGCAAGACCTTCTTCGTCGCCACCATCGATGAAGCCCGCGCCGCGCGTGCGGGCGCGCCGGACGCCGCCATCTATGTGCTCAACGGCCTGTCGCCGAATGCCGGTGATGCGCTTGCCGCCGTCAAGGCACAGCCCGTCATCGGCGATCTCAACGAACTCGCCGAATGGGACATGTTCTGCCGCCGCACCGGCTGGACCGGCGGCGCCGGCATTCATGTGGACACCGGCATGAGCCGGCTCGGTCTGTCGCTCGACGAGGCCCAGAGCCTTGCCCCACGTATCGCCTCCGGCAATCACGGTTTGACGCTGGCCATCAGCCACCTCGCTTGCGCCGAGCAGCTGCAGAACCCGATGAATCCGAAACAGGTTGGCGCTTTCCGCGAAGTCTCGCATCTGTTCTCCGGCATCACCTCGTCGCTGGCGAATTCCTCCGGCATCTATCTCGGCCCGAGCTATTTGTTCGACATGGTGCGGCCGGGGGCTGCGATCTACGGTGTCAATCCGACACCGGAAGCCGCCAATCCGATGCTGCCGGTGATTGATCTCAAGGCGCGCATCATCCAGACCCGCGATGTCCCGCGCGGCGACACGGTCGGCTATGGCGCCACCTGGACCGCGCGTCGCCCGACTCGCCTCGCCATCATCGCAACCGGCTATGCCGACGGCTATTTTCGCGCGGCGGGGAGCAATGATGGCACGCGCGGCGCCGAAGTGGTGATCGCCGGCCAGCGCTGCCCGATCGCCGGCCGCATCTCGATGGACCTGATCGCCGCCGATATCACCGACCTGCCGCAAAACGCCGCCCGCCGCGGCCACATGGCGACGCTGATCGGCGAAGGCCTCACCGTAAATGACCTCGCGCATCACTTCGGCACCATCGCCTACGAAGTGCTGACCAGTCTGGGTCGCCGCTATCAGCGGGTCTACACAGGCGGCTGAGCCAATCAGCGCGGCTGCACGCGATAGAGAACCGCATACGGCGTCGTCGTCACCGCGGCCAGCCCCGCGATGTCAGGAAGCGGCGTCGGCGCATCGATCAGCAAGAGATAGTCGAAATTCCTGCGCCAGTTCTTGATGTAGCCCGCCGCCAGACCATCATCGCCCTGCAGATACGGCAGATCGATCGGCTCATCGAGCGGGTTCGATATCGCTTTGTACGGTGGCAGGATGTCGATCGGCTGCTGCGTGGGATCGGCGAACATCAGCGGCCAGAACGCCTTGCGTTCGATCGCCAGCAAGGCGCCGAGTTGTCCATCGAGCCGATAGGCGCGTGGCAATACGCGGGCTGGCTTCGGTGTTTCCATGACCTTGCCGGTCTGCCCGCGCGCCACCAGCACCTTTGCGCCGGGCTCGACAGCGCTGATGGCCGCACGCACATCCGCCAGATCGCCGCGATGCGCGATCCATGTCGATGCGATGTAGCCGCTTCTCACGCCGATCAAGACGGCGAACAATGTGCCGACGACGATCGCGCCGCGCCTGCCCGGTCGCGGATCCATCGTCGCGAAGGCGACCAGGGCGATCATCAGCGCCAGCCGCATATCGACAAAGGTGCCGTCCTTGATGGTCGACGGCGCGATCACGAAAATCAGGCCGAGCACACCGAGCGCAAGCCCTGCTCCCGGCGCCCACCCCGCCCCGTCCCGCAACAGGACGAACACGGCGAACACTGTGAGCCCGCTCACCAGGGTCAGGCCGATATTCGTCGTCATCACCGGAGCAAACAGCGCCCATAGTTTGTGGATGCCACCCCACTCGCCGATCGTCATCCGCCCGTCTGCCAGCGGGCACAGCACGAATAGCAGCACCGCAGGGATCAAGGTGAGCGCAAGACGCAAGCCAGCTGCAAACATCGCCCGCATGAAAGGCCGCCCGCCCCCCCTTCGGGTCCACAGGCGCGCCGCCTCGTCGGAACCGATCAGGAGCGCGAACAGGATCACACCGAACAGATGCGTGAAAAAGATCACCGCCACGAGCAGTGCGCCGACCACCGTCGCGGACCAGACGTTGCGCCGTCGCAGCGTGAGCCAGATCGCAGCAAAGCCCAGTGCGAGCCCGAGCGAGAGCAGGAAATTCATGAAGCCGAAATAAAAGATTCCGCTGGTCGCGATCATGCCCGACGCCAGCGGCCATAAGGCGAAACGGCCAAAGGCGACGCGGTGATACGCAACGACGCCAATCACCGGTGCAAACAGGCTGAGCGCCAGCAGTAGCCGTCCGCTGACATGAACGGGAAGGACTTTCAGCAGCGCCGTGCCCAGCACATCCATGCCGAGATTGGGCACGATGCGCCAGTGCGGAACGTAGATGCGCGAGAGCGCGGGATCGTCGGGATGCGCCAGCACGAAAATGCGCGCCAGATGATTGGGATAATCGAGCACCGGTGGCACATCGACCAAGAACAATGGCAATGCCAGTGCGATGGTCAGCGCCAGCGCCGCGAGCAGCCACAGGCGGTCCGGCCACCGGCCGCTGATGGCCGCGTGATCGGAAAGCGCGCCGGATGCGTTCATGAGTAATGTCGCCTTGTTTCGGCCCAGGATGGCGGAGGCGGATTGAGATCCCGTCAACAGGTGACCGATCCCGGAGAATCGTGGTGAGGTCGATGTCCGATCACCATTTATGCCGGGCGCCGGGGCCTTCATTGTCGTTCATTTTTGTCTGCGCCGTCGGCCTGCTCGCCGGCACCATTTCCGGCATCGTCGGCACCGGCTCGTCGATCATGCTGATGCCGGTGCTGATCTATGAATTCGGCCCCAGGGAAGCCGTGCCGATCATGGCTGTCGCCGCCGTGATGGCCAATCTCTCGCGCATCATGGCGTGGTGGCGCGAGATCGACTGGCGCGCGACCTTCGCCTATTCGATCACCGGCATTCCGGCCGCAGCGCTTGGCGCGCGCACGCTGCTGGTGCTGCCGTCGCAGGCCGTCGATCTCACCATCGGAGTGTTCTTCATCGCCATGGTGCCGCTGCGACACTGGCTGGCGCGGCGCTCCTTCACCATAGCTCTTTGGCAGCTCGCACTCGGCGGCGCCATCATCGGCTACATCACCGGCATCGTCGTCTCCAGCGGTCCATTGAGCGTGCCGCTGTTTCTGTTCTACGGCCTTGCCAAGGGCGCTTTCCTCGCCACCGAAGCGGCCAGTTCGCTCGGCCTCTATCTCAGCAAATCCATCACCTTCCAGCGCTTCGGTGCCCTCGATCTCGATGTGCTGGTGAAAGGCCTGATCGCCGGCGCCTCGCTGATGTTCGGCGCCTTCATCGCCAAGCGCTATGTATTAAAGCTCAGCGTGGAGACATTCCGGCGCATCATGGACGGCATCATGATCGTAGCAGGCATCAGCATGGTGCTGTCGGGCCTGCGCCTGGTTTAAACGCGTAGCCGTAGGATGGGTTAAGCGCAGCGAAAACCCATCGGCCGAACGATGCTGCGGGCTCTGCCGATGGGTTATCGCGCTTCGCGCTCAACCCATCCTACAGCCCCAAAAACAAATCGGCCGCCTTGCGGCGGCCGATTGATCGTTCAAACTTTGTGGTTGGCTCAGTAGCCGTAGCGTCCGTAACCGCCACCATAGCTGTAGCCGCCGCCATAGCTTGCGCCGTAACCGTAGCCGCCAGAGCTGGCGCCGAAGCTGAAACCGCTATTGCAGGTCGAGCAACCCGTCTGCACCTGAACCGGTGCGTAGTAAACCTGAGCCGGCGCGACCTGCACGGTGCGCTGCTGGGTGGCGTACTGCGCGGGGATGCGGCGATATTCGGTGCGCGCCGGCGCGACCATCACGGTCTTCGGCACCATCACTGTGCGATACTGGGCCGGACGGTGACGACGCACGGTGTGACCGGGCGACACCATCACGGTGCGCTCGACCGTGCGATACTGCGGCGGGATCACCTGCGTCTGATAGCAGGTGGTGCAGCCGGCCTGAGCCATGCTGGGAATCGCCATGCCGGCGACAGCAACGATTGCGGCAATAATTGATTTTTTCATGATCGTGTCCTGTGCGAAGGCCGTATTGCAAACGAGTTCGGATCGCTTTCGGACACGAGATTTAAATGACCCACACCGCGGGTCAACGCGGAGTTGTTATTTACCTTGACGAACGTCGTTAAGAGGACGTGACAATCAATCATCAACCACTCGGCTCATGGTCCACGGAGTTTTTATGAAGATTCATCGTCTCACGACCATCAAGGACTGCGTTCTGATTGAAGGCGGGCACGATGCAACAGCGCACACAACGCGCGTGGCGGCCTGTGCGGTCGTCGCCAATCCGCTGGTGGGCAGCGCGCACGACGATGTCAGCAAACTCTTTCCCTTCGGCTCCGAACTCGGAGCATTGTTGGTCAAGGAAGCGCTCGCCCTGCTACCCCGCCCGGCGATCTGCTACGGCAAGGCTGCGATCGTCGGCACGGCCGGAGACATCGAGCATGGCGCAGCGGTGCTCCATCCGCGCATGGGCAGACCCATGCGCGATGCCATCGGAGGCGGCGCTGCGCTTATTCCTTCCAACGTCATCATCGGCGCGGTTGGCGCCACCCTCAATGTGCCGATCGGCCACAAGGACGACCCATGGGCGCTGGATTTCATCGACACCATCGACGTCACCGTCGGTCATGCGCCGCGGCCGGACGAAATCCTGGTGATCGTGGCACTGGCCGATGGACCGAGACCACGTCCGCGTCTTGGCAAATAAGCATAGCGTGTCGCTGACCATCTGATCTGTGCAGCGCTTCGGCCACACCGAGGTGACCGCCTGCGCCACCAAAAGAACAAAACGGGATCGACGCAGGGGCGAGCCTCGCCTACAATGGGCGTCAGCAACAGTCCCACCACGAGCGATTCCACCTCATGGCCAAATCCGCCCCCTCCTTCGTCTGCCAGAATTGCGGCGCCGCCTATAACAAATGGCAGGGCAAGTGCGAGGCGTGTGGCGAGTGGAACACGCTGGCCGCCGAGGACAGCGCCACTGCCATTCCGGTCTCCGCGCGGTCCAAGCGCAAGGGACGCACCTTCAATCTCGAAAGCCTGACCGGCACCAGCCAGGATGCGCCGCGCATTCCGTCCGGCATGGGCGAACTCGACCGCGTCACCGGCGGCGGTTTTGTGCGCGGCTCCATCATCCTGATCGGCGGCGATCCCGGCATCGGCAAATCGACCCTGCTGACCCAGGCGACCTCCATGATGGCCCGCGCCGGCCACCGCGTCGTCTATATCTCCGGCGAAGAAGCCGTGGCCCAGGTGCGGTTGCGCGCCGCCCGCCTTGGCCTTGCCGATGCGCCGGTGCAACTGGCGTCCGAAACCTCGGTGGAAGACATCGTCGCCACGCTGTCCGAAGGCACCGTGCCGCGGCTGATCGTCATCGACTCGATCCAGACCATGTGGACCGACACGGTGGAATCAGCACCGGGCACCGTCACCCAGGTTCGCGCCTCCGCGCAGGCGCTCATTCGCTTTGCCAAGAAGACCGGCGCCACCATCATCCTGGTCGGCCACGTCACCAAGGACGGCCAGATCGCCGGCCCCCGCGTGGTCGAGCACATGGTCGATGCCGTGATGTCCTTCGAGGGCGAAGGGTCGCAGCAGTTCCGCATCCTGCGCGCGGTGAAGAACCGCTTCGGCCCCACCGACGAGATCGGCGTATTCGAGATGACCGGCCTCGGCCTGCGCGAGGTGTCCAACCCGTCCGAACTGTTTCTGTCCGATCGCGATCTCGGCTCGCCCGGCACCGCCGTGTTCGGCGGCATGGAGGGCACCCGTCCCGTACTCGTCGAATTGCAGGCTCTGGTTGCTCCAACCACGCTCGGCACACCACGACGTGCCGTGGTCGGCTGGGACTCGTCGCGCCTGTCGATGGTGCTCGCGGTGCTGGAAGCCCATTGCGGCGTGAAACTGTCGGGCTACGACGTCTATTTCAATGTCGCCGGTGGCTTGCGCATCAACGAACCCGCCGCCGACATGGCGGCGGCCGCCGCCCTCGTCTCCTCGCTCTGCAATGCGCCATTGCCCACCGATGCCGTCTATTTCGGTGAAATCTCACTGTCCGGTGCGGTGCGCCCCGTCGCCCAAACGTCTGCACGGCTGAAAGAAGCGGCAAAACTCGGCTTCGGCCGCGCCGTGCTGCCGGAGGCCGCGCGCGGCGATCCCGGCGGCGATGCAGGCCTCACGCTCAACAGCATCGGCAATCTCACAACTCTCGTCGCAGAAATCGCCGCTCGCGGCGTCAAGCCGGCGCGCGATGGCGGCAATACCACACAGTCGGACAAAAACGCCCCGCCTGCCCGTTTCCGGCGTGAGAACGGGTGACGGTTGCGTGACCTCGTCCGCGTGGCCCGCTATAGAAAACCTGCGCTAAAAACGTGACCATCGCGCAACGCTTCGTTCAGGTTCTTCTTCCGAAGCGGAACAATGGTGTGAGGTGCGGCCTGCAGGCGGTTTTCCGCATCTGTGAGACGTGCCATATCACCGTCACCTGAACTGGCAGCCTTTCTGCCGATTCGCGTTTCTGACCAAGCGGACCAGACCCGACGATGCCGATTACCATTCTCGACCTTGTCCTGCTCGGCGTCATGCTGATCTCCGGCCTGCTCGCAATGGTGCGCGGCTTCATGCGCGAGATCCTCTCGATCGCGGCCTGGGGCGCCGCCGCCCTCGTCACGCTCTATGCGTTCCCGAAGGTACTTCCTTCCGCCAAATCCTATATCGCCAACGACACCATCGCGACCGCTGCCACCATCGGCGGCCTGTTCGTGCTGACACTGATCGTCGTCTCCATCATCACCGTGCGCATCTCGGACATGATCCTGGATTCGCGCATCGGCGCGCTGGATCGGACCCTCGGCTTCCTGTTCGGCCTCGCCCGCGGCATGCTGATCGTGGTGGTCGCCTTCCTGTTCTTCACCTGGCTGGTTCCGGACAAGCAGCGTCCGGACTGGGTCACCGGCGCAAAATCGCGCGTGGTGCTCGAATCCACCGGGAACTGGCTGATGTCGCTCTTGCCGGATGACCCTGAAAACACCATTTTGAAGAAGTTCAAGAAGAACAAGCCTGAAGACGAGTCGACGGAAGCGGCGCCGGACGCTCCGGGGGGAAATGATGGCTATTCGAAGCCGGCACGCGACAGCTTGAAGAAGCTGATCGACAAACCCGCGGGACGCTGATCCGTCCCGAGCTTGAACTGACTGCGCGAATGCTCGTGCGTTGCACGGCTCGCGACAACAGAGGCGCGGTACATCCGATGCAGAATTCTTTCGACGACGGCGCGGCCCATAACAGCTTCGACGTGGACGACGACCTTTCCGGCGACATGCTGCGCGAAAAATGCGGCGTGTTCGGCATCTACGGACACCCGGAAGCCGCCGCCATCACCGCGCTCGGCTTGCATGCGCTTCAGCATCGCGGCCAGGAAGCTGCCGGCATCGTCGCCTTCGACGGCAAGCGCTTCCACTCCGAACGCCGCCTCGGTCTCGTCGGCGACACCTTCTCCCGCCGCGAGGTGATCGAACGCCTCCCCGGCAATGCCGCCATCGGCCACACCCGCTATTCCACCACCGGCGAAACCATCCTGCGCAATGTGCAGCCGCTGTTCGCCGAACTGAATGCCGGTGGCTTCGCCGTCGCCCATAACGGCAACCTCACCAACGGCCTGACTGTCCGACGCGAGCTCGTGAAGAACGGCGCGATGATGCAGTCCACCACCGATACCGAGGTGATCCTGCATCTCGTCGCCCATTCCAAGCGCAACCGTTTCATCGACCGTTACATCGAAGCGCTGCGCGCCATCGAAGGCGCCTATGCCCTCGTCTCGCTGACCAACAAGAAACTGGTCGGCGCCCGCGACCCGCTCGGCATCCGCCCGCTGGTGCTCGGCGAACTCGACGGCTGTCCGATCCTCGCCTCGGAAACCTGCGCCCTCGACATCATCGGCGCCAAATACATCCGCGACATCGAGCCCGGCGAAGTGATCGTGTTCGACGACAAGGGCGCACAGAGCCACAAGCCGTTCGCGCCGCAGCCGCCGCGCCCCTGCATCTTCGAATATATCTATTTCGCGCGTCCGGATTCGATCAATGACGGTCGCTCGGTCTACGACACCCGCAAGCGCATGGGCGAAGAGCTCGCCCGCGAGACCCATGTGGAAGCCGATGTCGTCGTGCCGGTGCCGGATTCCGGCGTCCCCGCCGCGATCGGTTATTCGCGCCAGTCCGGCATTCCGTTCGAACTTGGCATCATCCGCAATCACTATGTCGGCCGCACCTTCATCCAGCCGACCCAGAGCGTGCGCGAACTCGGCGTGCGGATGAAGCACTCGGCCAATCGTGCCGCCATCGCCGGCAAGCGCATCATCCTGATCGACGACAGCCTGGTGCGCGGCACCACGTCGAAGAAGATCGTGAAGATGATGCGCGATGCGGGCGCCACGGAAGTCCACTTCCGTATCGCTTCGCCGCCGATCACCCATCCCGATTACTACGGCATCGACACCCCCGATCGCGCCGGCCTTTTGGCCGCCACGCATTCGCTGGAGCAGATGCGCGAACTGATCGGTGCGGACTCGCTGGCTTTCGTCTCGGTGGACGGCATCTACCGCGCCATGGGCGAGCCCGGCCGCAACCCGGCCCAGCCGAAATTCGCCGATCATTGTTTTACAGGCGATTACCCGACCCCGCTCACCGATATGAGCGAGATCGACGATCCGCGGCAGCTGTCGCTGCTGGCGGAAGCGAGCTAGACACCAACGCTACGGCGTAGGATGGGTTGAGCGAAGGCGCATAGCGCCGGAGCGATACCCATCACCACATACGCCGGCGCCCGTTGTGATGGGTATCGCTTCGCTCAACCCATCCTACGATTTGCGCTCAATCAATCACCGTCATGGCCGGGCTTGTCCCGGCCATCAACGTCTATAAAACAGCGGCAAAGACGTGGATGCCTGGGACCAGCCCGGGCACGACGGAGTGAAGCTGCATCATGACGACAAAACCCCTCGCCTCCCGTATCGCCCTCGTCACCGGCGCCTCGCGCGGCATCGGCTATGCCACCGCCATCGCGCTCGCTAAGGCCGGTGCACACATCATCGCGGTAGCGCGCACACAGGGCGGGCTCGAAGAACTCGACGACGCGATCACGGCAGAAGGTGGCACCGCCACACTGGTGCCGCTCAGCGTCACCGACTGGGACGGCGTCGCGCGCCTCGGTGCCGCACTGCGTGAGCGCCACGGCAAGATCGACATCCTGATCGGCAATGCCGGCCTTGCCGGGGCATCCTCGCCGCTCGGCCATGTGGAGCCAAAATCCTGGAACGAGACCATGGACGTCAACGTCAATGCGAACTTCCAGTTGATCCGCTGCATGGAGCCGCTGCTGCAGCAATCCGATGCCGGCCGCGCCGTGTTCATCACGTCAGGCACCGCCAACAAGGCCTCGGCCTATCGCGGCCCCTATGCGGCCTCGAAGGCCGCGCTGGAAGCGCTGGTGCGCGTCTGGGCCAACGAGACCGCCACGACACCGTTGCGCGTCAACCTGTTCAATCCCGGCCCGATCCGCACCCATATGCGCGCCATCGTCATGCCCGGCGAAGATCCGGAAACGCTCGACACGCCGGCGCAGGCCGCCGAGGCGATCCTGCCGCTCTGCCTGCCGTCATGGACGGAGACGGGGAAGTTCGTGGACTACAAGACCGGCAAGGTGATGGGTTTTCATCCGCCGTCGTAGGTCACTCACTCTCTCTGTCGTCGCCCGGCTTGACCGGGCGATCCAGTAGACTCAGTTTGAGCGGTGGATACTGGATCACCCGGTCAAGCCGGGTGACGACAAGTAAGCGCGCTGCGCTACTTGCGCATCGCCGATTGCACTCCGCACCATCCGCGCTAAACTTCCCTTCAAGCGGGACAAACCCGCATCACATAGGGAGGTCGTCATGGCATCACGCCTGCGCGCGTTCGCACTTGCTGCAACATTCACCCTCACCGCTTTCTCCGCCCGCGCCGCCGATATCCCGCGCTTCGAGGTCGAAGCCTCGTGGCCGAAGCCGCTCCCCAACAACTGGATCCTTGGTCAGGTCGGCGGCATCACCACCGACAAGAACGGCCATGTCTGGGTGATCCATCGTCCGAAGTCGCTGACCGATGACGAGAAAGGCGCTTCGCTCAATCCGCCGCGTTCGAAGTGCTGCATCTCCGCGCCGCCCGTGCTCGAGTTCGATTCTGAGGGCAATCTGCTACGCTCATGGGGCGGCCCCGGCGAAGGCTATGAATGGGTCGGCCGCGAGCATGGCATCGAGGTCAGCGACGACGGTTTCGTCTGGGTCGGCGGCAACGAGGCCAATGACAACGCGATCCTGAAATTCACCCTCGACGGCAAGTTCGTGATGCAGATCGGCAAGATCGCGCCGAGCAAGGGCAGCAACGACACCACGCAACTCGGCAAGCCCGCCGAGACCGCCATCGACAAGGATGCCAACGAAATCTATGTCGCCGACGGCTACGGCAATCGCCGCGTCATCGTGTTCGATACCAATACGGGTGCCTACAAGCGGCACTGGGGCGCCTATGGCAACAAGCCGAATGACGACAAGCAGGCGCCCTATGACCCCAACGCGCCGGTGTCGCAGCAATTCGCCAATCCCGTTCATTGCGTGAAGATCGCCAGCGACGGGCTCGTCTATGTCTGCGACCGCATCAACAACCGCGTGCAGGTGTTCAAGAAGGACGGCTCCTTCGTGAAGGAGTGGTTCTACGAGAAGGCCACGCTCGGCAATGGCGCGGTGTGGGATCTCGCGGTATGGCCCGATCCGAAACAGACCTGGCTGCTGACGGCGGATGGCGAGAATAACGAGATCCGCGTCATCAATCGCGACGACGGCAAGGTGGTCGGCACGCTGGGACGAAGCGGCCGCAATGCCGGCCAATTCCACTGGATTCACGCCATGGCGGTGGACGTGAAGGGCAATGTCTATACGGCCGAAGTCGATACCGGAAAACGCATCCAGAAATTCAAACTGGTCTCGGATGCATTGAAATAATCAGTCGTAGGGCGGATGAGCGCAGCGTCATCCGCCGGCCGGGTTCATGGTTGAAACTCTGCCGGCGGATGACGCCTACGGCTCGTCCGCCCTACGATCTACTACCTCACCGGCCGGACAACCTTGACCTGCTGATCCCCATCATTGCGGATGGATGAGCCGATCAGTGCGCCGACGGCGCCACCAATGATCGCGCCGGCCGCGACATCACTGTCACCACGATCGGGGCGGCGGCTATATTCCGGTGGCGGAGGCGGACGGCGATCATATTCCGGCGGCGGTGGGCGGCGGTCATACATCGGCGGCGGTGGCGGCGGGCCACGATCCTCATAGTAACCGCGCGGGCCACCGTCGAAATCCTCGACGCAGCCGCCACGGCGTTCGCTGAAGCGCATGCCACGGCCGCAGCCGTCACGCACCTGCAGCACATGCGTTTCCGCGGCATTGTCCTTGGCAGGCATCAGCGGCGCCGCTTGCACGCCGGTGAGCGAAGCGCCCATCACGGCGATCACCCCAAGCAAAAGGCATCGTGTTTGAGAGAGCGGATATCGACCGATCATATGAAATTCCTTGTTCTGGCAATGGCTGCAAATCAGGAATGACAGTCGATCATTTCGGTTAAAACTTTACGGATCGCTCCGAGCCGCACGCAATCTCATTACGTGCGTGCCGGAAACGAAAAAGCCCGGCCTTTCAGCCGGGCTTCAATTCTCAACGTTTCCGAGCTTACCAGCCCATGCCGCCGAACTTGTAGTTCAGGCCGGCGCGAACGATGTGACCGTCGTTCTTGAAGCTGGAGATATAGCCGCCAGCGCCGGCCACGCCCGGCAGGATCGGAACTGTGACGTCATTGGTGCCGAGATCGTAATAGAGATACTCGGCCTTGACGGTCCAGTTGCCGGTCCATGCGTGTTCGATGCCGCCGCCGACGCTGTAGCCGGTCTTGGTGTTGCGCGTGCTGCCAGCGAACTGCGGCACATTCGCAGCGTTGTTGAAGACAGCAGAATTCTCGATCTGGCCGTAGGCGAGACCACCGGTCGCGAAGATCAGCGTGCGATCCCAGGCATAACCGAGACGACCACGCACCGTGCCGAAGTAGTCCATCTTCGAGGACAGCGTGTTGTTCAGCGGCGAACCACCGGGTGCAGCGCCGTTGAACGGAGCGCCGGGAGGCAGGATGGTCACGAAGTTCGCGGTCGTGTTCACATCCGTATAGGAGATGTCTGCTTCCAGACCCCAGACCCATGGCGAGTTCGACTGCCAGTTCCAGCCGATCTGACCGCCGCCGATAAATCCATCGCGATCGAGGCCGACCGATGCCGCACGTGCGCCGGCGCCGACATTGAGGACGTTGATGGGCAGAATGCCCGAGGTCTCGACATTGGTGCGATCGCCGAACGTGTAGCCGGCATGGATACCGGCATAGAAGCCCGACCAGTTATAGATCGGCGCAACCACTGGCGCGGCCTTGGTGTACATCCGCGGCGCCATATCGGCTGCGAAAGCCGGTCCGGCGAGCGCGACCAGCGCGACCGTTCCGAGCAACATCTTCTTCATCGTCAGTCCCCTTTACAGTGCCGCGTCGATTCAACGGCGGCTGCGGAGACGATAGGTGGCGTTGCGATGGCGAACTGTTACGGATTTAGCGCACTGGACCGGGATCACCCGACGCCAAGCTTTAAAAGGTACTCAAGGAACGTAATCGTCCGAGATTGGTAAGCGGGTGGCGTGCGTCACGAACGCACAGGCGGACGATGTGGAGCTTAATTCGGCCGCTTGCGCTTATGCGCGAACGGATTCGCCTTTTCTCGCAGGGTGATGCGGATCGGCGTGCCCGGCAATTCGAACGCTTCGCGCATGCTGTTGGTGAGATAGCGCAGATAGCTGGTCGGCACCGCATCGGCACGCGAGCAGAACACGACGAAACTCGGCGGACGCGCCTTGGTCTGCGTGATGTAGTTCAGCTTGAGTCGCCGTCCCGACACAGCCGGTGGCGGATTGTTGCCGATGGCGTCTTCGAACCAGCGGTTCAGCGCAGCGGTCGCGATACGCCGGTTCCAGATCTTGTAGGATTCCTGGATCGCTCCCATCAGGCGATCGATGCCCTCGCCCATCAGGCCGGAGATCGCAACGATCGGCACGCCCTTGATCTGCGGTAGCCAGTGATCGGCCTCGGTGCGCAGCTGGCCGATCATGCCGCCCCGTTTTTCGACAAGGTCCCACTTGTTGACCGCGAGCACCAGCGCGCGGCCTTCACGCTCGACCAGATCGGTGATGCGCAGATCCTGCTCTTCAAACTTGTTCTGCGAGTCCATCATCATCACGACGACTTCGGCAAAGCGGATCGCGCGCAACGCATCGGCGACCGAGAGCTTCTCCAGCTTCTCCTCGATCCGCGAGCGGCGACGCAGGCCGGCGGTATCGAACAGGCGGAAGTTGCGGCCCTTGTAGTCCAGCTCCACGGAAATCGAGTCGCGCGTGGTGCCGGCTTCAGGCGAGGTCAGCAGACGCTCCTCGCCGAGCAGATAATTGATGGTCGTCGACTTGCCGGCATTGGGGCGGCCGACAATGGCGACGCGGATCGGACGCGTGGCGATTTCCTCGTCGGTCCACTCTTCCGCGATCGGCTCTTCTTCGTCCTCATCCTCGACCGGCACCGGCATCAGCTTGGCGAGTTCGTCATAGAGCTCGCCCATGCCTTCGCCATGCTCGGCGGAAACCTGGATGGGATCACCAAGGCCGAGCGCGTAGGACTCCATCGCGCCGACTTCGCCATGCTTGCCTTCGCTCTTGTTGGCGAGCAGCAGCACCGGCTTGTTGGCGCGGCGTGCGAAATCCGCGAACGCGCGGTCGTTTGGCGTGAGACCCATGCGCGCATCGATCACGAAGAACAGCGCGTCGGCGAGCGCGATCGCCGTCTCGGTCTGCTCCTGCATGCGTGCGGTGAGCGAGCCCTTGGCACCTTCGTCGAGGCCGGCAGTATCGATGATGGTGAATTCGAGATCGCCAAGGCGCGCAGCCCCCTCGCGGCGATCGCGGGTGACGCCGGGGGTGTCATCGACAAGCGCCAGCTTCTGTCCGACCAGACGGTTGAACAGCGTGGACTTGCCGACATTGGGTCGGCCGATAATGGCAATCGTGTAAGAAGACATGGGGCGATCCGTGCGCCCGTTATGGACGTTCTGTCAATGCGCGCTTACGCGCGAGGTTAGCGTGAAAAACTGCCCGAGGGCATCGGTGCCGGGAAGCCGCCCGATGGCTGCGACTGCTGTGCAGGCGCGGCCGGAGCTGCAGCCGGCTCTTCCGGCGGCGGCGCGGTGGTGCGGCGGCGGGTGATCTTGCGACCAGCCGGCGGCTGGGCGACGCCGGCGGCACTGCCCTCTTCCGCAGCAGCGGGCGAGCCGTCCTGGCGCACGGTGCCGACCTCGACATCACCGCGGCTCTTGGACTTAGACGCCTTGCGGCCGCTCGGCGCACCGGGCGCGGGTTGCGGCGGCTGGGCCGCGGCGGCGGCAGCAGCGGCCTGTTCGGCCTGCTGGCGCTGCTGGCTTTCCTTGTAGAGATCGCGCGGCACGCCCTGTTCGAGACCGGGAACGCCTTCGGGGAAGACCGGACGGCGGTCGCCGGGGAGCTTTTTCTTGGTGTCCATGAAGTCGAGCAGATCCGAGGGATCCCAGCTGGACGCGCCGCCGCAGCCCGTCAGCACGCTGGCGAGCGTGACGAGAACAGCAGCGGAAACAAGACGTTGCATCGACGAACGCATGGGCTTCTCACTCAAACTCAATCAGCTCTTGGCCGCGGGCGGCAGCAAAGCTTGCAGCGACTCGGCGCGGGTGCGGATGCTGGATGGCGTTTCGCTGTCGTTGGAAATCGCCTCGACCCATTTGCGGGTCTCAGGGGCATTGCCCGCCTTCCAGGCGGCCAGTGCGAGCAGTTCACGGGCCGAGTGGCGATAGGTGCTGGTGGCGGCCGTGGCGGGCTCGAGCTTCGCCTGTAGCGCATCATAAGCTGCTGATTCCACAAGCAAAGCGCCGGCGCGGACGCGGGCGAGATCCTTTTCGGGGGCACCGACCGTGGTGTCGGCGATCACTTCGTCATAAAGCTTTACGGCTGCGGCCACATCGCGCTTCGACGCCTCACCGGCGGCGCGCAGGCGCGCCATGGTGCGGTAGCCCGAGGGCGCTTCGGCCGCGAGCTTGAGGAACGCGGCCTCGGCTTCCGCGGGCTTGTTCTGCTCGGACAATTCCGAAGCCTTGTCAAAGGCTTCGCCGGCCGCGGCGGCCTTCTTGGCCTCGAAATAGGAATAAGCGCGCCAGCCGCCGACGCCGCCGACGATCAGGATCGCGACCAGGATGATCAGCAGGGAATACTTTTCCCAGATCCTCTTGAGCTGCTCGCGACGCAGGTCCTCGTCGACTTCATTAAATAATTCAGACACTTCAAGATTTCCTGTGACGGATCGGCCGCGCTCACCCCGAGCAGCGCAGAGGCCATCGCCCGCGCGTTGCGGCGGCGATACCCTAGCGTTATGGCGTTGGCAAGGCAAAGCCAACGCGATCAAGGCGTTATCCTGAAAAGCTTAATACATAAACCGATTTGCGCGTGTCAGTTCATGCCCCCGGCGCCGCCGCTGGTGCGGCCATTGGCATTGGAATCGGCGCCGTTATCGCCGAAGGCGGAGTTGGCATTGTTACCGCCGAGTGCTGCGTTACCGCGAACAAGTGCAGCGGGATCAACGACTTGGCGCGGCTGCTCGGCGCGCGGCCGTGGCTGTTGCGGCCGCCTTGCGTCCTCACAGTGGCCGGCTTGCGGCAGCAGGGCCAGAACGGCGGCAAAGCCGAGCAGTTTCAAGGTCTTCATGGGAATCGTCCTTCGCACGCTGCCCTGCCGATTCAACACCGGAATATGCGCCGAATTCCCATTCGCGCGCGCATTTCTTGCGGCCACATTGTGGCCGCGGCCTCACGCCTTCGGCTTGCCACCATAGACATGCTCCGGCCCCGGAAACGCGCGCGAGCGCACCTCGGTGGCGTAGCCCTCGATGGCCGCCTCGATCATGGAACCGAGATTGCCGTACTTCTTGACGAACTTCGGCACCCGCGCATTGAGGCCGAGCATGTCTTCCAGCACCAGCACCTGACCATCGCAGGCCGAACTCGCGCCGATGCCGATGGTGGGGATCGCGATCGTCTGCGTGATTTTCCGCGCGACCGGTTCGGCCACGGCTTCGATGACGACGGAGAACGCACCGGCTTGGGCGACAGCGATCGCATCGTTCTGAATCGGGCCGCTCACATTCTCGCCGCGCGCAAGCGCGTCGGCTTCCTCTTTCCCCTGCGAGCGGAACGAGCCCAGCGCATTGATGGACTGCGGCGTGAGGCCGATATGCGCCATCACGGGAATGCCGCGTTCGGCGAGAAACGCAATCGTCTCGGCCATGCGCGCACCGCCTTCGAGTTTCACGGCGCCGCAATGCGTCTCCTTCATGATGCGCGCGGCGGAATGGAAGGCCTGCTCCTTCGAGGCTTCATACGAGCCGAACGGCATATCGACGACGACAAGCGATTGCTTCGAGCCGCGCATGACAGCGTGCCCCTGCAGGATCATCATCTCCAGCGTCACCGGCACCGTGGTCTCGAACCCGTGCATGACGTTGCCGAGGCTGTCACCGACGAGAATGACATCGCAATAGCGATCGACCAATGAGGCCGTATGCGCGTGATACGAGGTGAGCATCACGATCGGCTCGCCATTCTTGCGCGCCAGAATATCGGGTGCAGTCTTGCGTTTGACGGCGGTTTGAATCGACATGGATTAAGCTCCAAACACGGGCACGCCGATCACCACGGGGTGGAAGGCAAACGCCAAAGCGAGATAAGCGACGACACCGACACCGACGGCAATCGCATCGTTGGCCACACCGCCGACGGGGATCGGCGGCGCGCCGCTGTCGGGGCGGCGCTTCAGCGAGATGCGATCGATCACCGCCCAGGCGAGAAACGAGCCGAACAGGATGATCGAGCCGAGATCGCCATTGGCGAGCAGATGCGACAGCGCCCACAGCTTGATGCCGGCGAGCATCGGATGTTTCAGCGTGGTGTAGATGCGGCCGCGAATATAGGAGGCGGCGACCATGATGACGGCGGGCAGCATCAGCAGAATGGTGATGTGCTTCATCGCTGTCGGCGGATACCAGACATTGATCCAGCCGGTGGCGCGGTATTGCGCATAGCCCCAGACGATCAGCGCCAGACCAACCACGGACACCAGCGAAAACGCGATCTTGTAACCGCCCTCGC
This sequence comes from Tardiphaga sp. GW821-FHT12E02, assembly GCF_058807155.1. Lineage (NCBI taxonomy): Bacteria > Pseudomonadati > Pseudomonadota > Alphaproteobacteria > Hyphomicrobiales > Nitrobacteraceae > Tardiphaga > Tardiphaga sp. GW821-FHT12E02. The sequence continues at coordinate 3,180,235 of NZ_JBXAQK010000001.1, read as the reverse complement.
CGATCCGCGCGATCAGGTCGGCACGAGCATTGCGTTTGGTGATGAAGAGATGGATGCCGAGAAACAGCACGAGGCCAAGGATCATCACGCTCAGGCCCATGATCGTCGTCCTCCCGCAGGGCGGTTGCGTGCCGGATGGGTTGCTCGCCCCGAAATTCCAATTATGGTCCCGCTCGCTTCATGGCCGGGCAGGACGACGTCCGGTATCACTTTTCTGGGGAAACGCGCAATGCTGCGAAACGCCACCACCACTCACCTCGCCCGCATGGCGCTCGCAGCCGCACTGCTTTTTGCCGTGCCCCATGCCGCTTCGGCACAATCGGTGTGGCCGCCGAAATTCGTGCGCATCATCGTGCCGTTCGGCCCCGGCGCGAGCCCGGATATCGTCGGCCGCGTGCTAGCCGACAGTCTCGCCGCGCGGCATCCCGGCACCAATTTCGTGGTGGAGAATAAGCCCGGCGCGTCCGGCAATATCGGCACCGACGCCATCGCCAAGGCTGTGCCGGATGGCTCAACGATCGGCATCTCACTCGGCGGCCCGCTGGCTATCAACACGCTGCTATTCGCGAAGCTGCCCTACAATCCCGACACCGACATCGCGCCGATCACGCTGTTGACGCAGCTGCCGAGCGCGCTCGCGGTGCCCACAAGTCTGGGCGTCAATTCGGTGGCGGAGCTGCTGGCCAAGGCGAAGACCGACAGCAAGGGGCTCGCTTACGGCTCGATCGGCATCGGCACGCTGTCGCAGATCTGCATGGAGGCGATCGCGCAGAAGGCCGGAGTCAGCATGGTGCACATCCCGTATCCCTCGTCGCCGGCTGCAACCACCGCGCTGATCCGCAGCGATGTCCAGGTGGCGTGCCTGCCAGCGATCGGCGTGACCCCGCAGCTCTCGACGGGCGCGGTGAAGATTCTCGCGGTGACGACGGCGCAACGCTCGCCGTTCCTGCCCGATGTGCCGACGCTGAAGGAAAGCGGCATCGACGTGCAATCGGATGCGTGGAATGCGCTGGTGGGTCCGGGCGGTCTGCCGAAGGATGTGGTGGCCGCGATCAATGCGGAAGTGCGCAAGACGCTGACCGAGCCCGCGGTGATCGAGAAGCTGAAGGCGCAACTGATCACGCCGTCGCCGACCACGCCGGAGGAATTGAAGAAGCGCATGAATGACGAGAAGGCGCTGTGGGCCGATGTGATCAAGGCGGCGAAGATCAGGATCGAGTAAGCGCGCGCCCGTAGGGCGGATCAGGCGAAGCCGTCATCCGCCCTTTCGGAAGCCGCTTGCTGCCATCCTTCGAGACGCGGCCGAAGGGGCCGCTCCTCAGGATGAGGGCTGAGTATGGCTGTGTAGCAGACCCTCATGGTGAGGAGCCCGCGAAGCGGGCGTCTCGAACCATGCAGGCCAAGCCATCTCCTCATCCCTCAAGCAGCCATAGCCCTGCCGGACAATGCAGGAAGAGGTTGATGACTCACTGCTTCGCAAACGGAATGAACTGGTGATATTCCTTCGGCACCTGGCTGCGATAGCGCGCAGGCACAGTGCCGGTGTCGATGGAGTGATCCAGCTCCTGCTGGCGCGTCATCTTCTTTTTCTTCTTCGGCTTCTCGTCATCGGCCGCCGCGGCTTTGTCGGCAGCCGGCTTGTCCGCAGCGGGCTTGTCCGCCTCCCGCTTGATCGGCGAGCGGATAGCTTGCTTCTCGTCGGGCTTGTCTGTCGCGGCTTTGTCGCTGGTTGAGCGTTCGGCTGCTGGGGTAGAAGCCGCCGGCTTCTCGGCCACGGGCTTTTCCGCTGGTTTTTCGGTGGGCTTGTCCGCCGCTTTCTCCGCTGCAGCGGCGGGCTCGGCCTTCTCGGCCGGCGCGCTCTGGGCGAGGCTCGCATCAATCTGGACAATCGCGAACAACGCGGCGACGGCGGTACAGCCCAGCAGTTTCAACATCCCTGTCTCCAGTCCCTTGGCATGAGTGATGGCATTCCGCAGCGGAGTCTGCTGTGGTTTCATTTCGTCGCAACGAGCAGAAAGACGGTTCAAAACCGCGAATGAGGAAATGCCGGCATGTCCACCATCGATCTCAAGCCGCAAGGCCACACGCATCCGTTCGAGCGCAGCCATTCCATCGTGATCGCCGCACCGGCCGAGGCCGTATTCGACTATGTGACCAATCCCAAGTCATGGCCGGAATGGCTGCCGTCGTCGCACGAGATCGATTGCGCCGACCGTCCTATGGGTTTTGGCGACACCTTTCACGAACGCTGGTCCACGCGCGCAGGCCCGGTCGGCCTCGACTGGCTGGTGATCGCCTGTGAGCGGCCGCGGCTGTGGATCGGCCTGACGCATCTCAGCGTCGTCGGGCCGATCGTGGTGCAGTATGTCTGCACGGAGGTGGATGGCGGGACGCGGTTTACGCGCACGGTCCGTAACCCGGCACGGCCGAAGGAAGCGACGCCGGAGATCGTGGCGCGGATCGATGCGGAAGCGGAATTGGGGCTGGGGAATATCAAGAGGATGGTGGAGGAGCGTTGTTCGTAGGATGGGTAGAGCGAAGGCGCGACACGCTGGAGCGAAACCCATCGTTCCGTCGATGTGACTGGCTCCGCCGATGGGTTTCGCTGCGCTCTACCCATCCTACGGCTGCGAGCTACCCCTTCTTCTTCACATCCTTCACGCTCGAGAACACGATGCCTTCGGCGCGTTCCTTGGTGTAGTTCAGATAGAAGTCGTTCTTCGCCAGGAACACCGGATCGTTGTCGACGTCGTCGGCGACGCCGGAATTGTTGGCGTTCATGAAAGTGTCGAGCTTCTTCGCATCGTCGGACGAGATCCAGCGCGCCAGCGAGAATTCCGAGATCTCGAAACTCACCGGCAGCTGATACTCGGCATCCAACCGCGCCTTCAGCACGTCGAGCTGCAGCGGGCCGACCACGCCGACCAGCGCCGGAGCGCCATCGCGGGGGCGGAACACCTGCACGACGCCCTCTTCCGACATCTGCTGCAGGGCTTCCTTCAGCTTCTTGGCCTTCATGGCATCGCCGAGGCGCACGCGCCGCACAATTTCCGGCGCAAAGGACGGCACGCCGATGAAGGTGATGTCCTCGCCATCGGTGAGCGTGTCGCCGATGCGCAGCGTGCCGTGATTGGGGATGCCGACCACGTCGCCGGCAAAGGCCTCGTCCGCAATCGCGCGGTCCTGGGCGAAGAAGAACTGTGGGCTCGACAGCGACATGTTCTTGCCGGTGCGCACGAGCTTCGCCTTCATGCCGCGGGTCAGCTTGCCCGAGCACAGGCGCGCAAAGGCGATGCGGTCGCGGTGGTTGGGATCCATGTTCGCCTGGATCTTGAACACGAAGGCCGACATGCGCGGCTCGTCGGCTTCAACCTTGCGGGCATTGCTTTCCTGCGCGCGCGGCGGCGGCGCGTAGCGGCCGAGGCCTTCCAGCAGGTCGCCGACGCCGAAGTTGCGCAGCGCCGAGCCGAAATAGACCGGGGTCATATGGCCCTCGCGAAAGGCCTGCAGGTCGAACGGCTTGCCGGCTTCCTTCACCAGTTCGAGTTCGCCGGCGATCTCATCGGCATCGAGATTCTGATTGCGGCCGGCGAGATCGGCGATGGCGATCTTCTCGGCCGCACCGGTCTTGGCGCCGCCGCCTTCGAGCAGGCGGATGCCGCCGGTCTCGATGTCATAGGTGCCCATGAAATCGCGGCCGCGGCCGACCGGCCAGTTGATCGGCACGGTGTCCAGCGCCAGCGTCTTCTCGATCTCGTCGAGGAGATCGAACACGTCGCGGCTCTCGCGGTCCATCTTGTTGACGAAGGTGATGATCGGAATGTCGCGCAGGCGGCAGACCTCGATCAGCTTGAGCGTGCGCGCCTCGATGCCCTTGGCGGCGTCGATCACCATGATGGCGGAGTCCACCGCGGTGAGCGTGCGATAGGTGTCCTCCGAGAAGTCTTCGTGGCCGGGCGTGTCCAGCAGGTTGAAGACATGGCCCTGGAATTCGAAGGTCATCACCGAGGTGACGACGGAGATGCCGCGGTCGCGCTCGATCTTCATCCAGTCGGAGCGCGTGTTGCGGCGCTCGCCCTTGGCCTTGACCTGGCCGGCCAGATTGATGGCGCCGCCGAACAGCAGCAGCTTTTCCGTCAGCGTGGTCTTGCCGGCGTCAGGATGCGAGATGATCGCGAAGGTGCGGCGGCGGGCGACTTCCGCGGCAAGCGGGGACGCGGCGGATTCGGTGGTGACGGCGGCGATGTCGGACATATGCGGGCTGTGGCAGGGAAAGAGAGCGATTTCAAGGGTTTTTGACGGGTCGGCCGACCTGGATGGCGACCTTGCGCCGCGTTGCGGCGGGCACGCCTGATCCCCATATAAAGCGGGCGAGGACGACCTCCAAATTTTCATTCATCCGCAGGGACGGCCCTGCCTTTTTGCAGGAGGCCGTGTCATGGCCTGGTTCATTCTGTTCGTTGCCGGTTTGCTCGAAATCGGCTGGGCTGTCGGGCTCAAATATACCGAGGGTTTCACCAGGCTCGTGCCGTCGGTGCTGACGCTGACCAGCATGGCGGCCTCGGTGGGCATGCTGGCGCTGGCGCTGAAGGACCTGCCGATGGGAACCGCCTATGCGGTCTGGACCGGCATCGGCGCGGTCGGCACGGCGGCGCTGGGCATCTACCTGTTCGGTGATCCCGCCACGGTGGCGCGGATCGCGTGTATCGGGCTGATCGTGGCGGGGATCGCCGGGCTCAAGCTGGTGAGCTAGCTCCGCCTCTCATGGTGAGGAGGCGCGAAGCGCCGGCTCGAACCATGAGCTGGCCGGGCTCTGAGTTCGCTGCCATCCTTCGAGACGCGGCCAAGCGGCCGCTCCTCAGGATGAGGGGCGGAGTTCAGATGAAGCTCAAATGCAGAAGCTTCACGATCCACCACGTCGCCGCCGCCACGATCGCTGCCGCGGGGATCGTGATCACCCAGGCATAGACGATCGAGCTCGCCACGTTCCAGCGCACCGCCGACACACGGCGGGCTGCGCCGACGCCGACGATGGCGCCGGTGATGGTGTGGGTGGTGGAGACGGGCACGCCCATGAAGGTCGCCGCGAACAATGTCGCGGCACCGCCGGTTTCGGCGCAAAAACCCTGCATCGGGGTCAGCTTGGTGATGCGCAGGCCCATGGTGCGGACGATGCGCCAGCCACCCATCAGCGTGCCCAGCGCCATCGCCGCCTGGCACGACAGCACCACCCAGAACGGGACCGAAAACTCGCTGCCGAGATAGCCCTGCGAATACAGCAGCACCGCGATGATGCCCATGGTCTTCTGGGCGTCATTGCCGCCATGGCCGAGCGAATACAGCGAGGCCGAGACAAATTGCAGGATGCGGAAGGCGCGGTCCACGGCAAACGGCGTCGAGCGCACCGAGGCCCACGACACGATGGCCACCAGCACCAGCGCCAGCAGGAACCCCACCAGCGGCGACAGCACGATGGCCAGCAACGCCTTCAGCAGGCCGCCCCACACGGCAGCGGAGAGCCCTGCTTTGGCGAGGCCCGCGCCCAGCAAGCCGCCGATCAGCGCGTGCGACGAGGACGACGGGATGCCAAGCGCCCAGGTGATCAGGTTCCAGACGATGGCGCCCATCAAAGCGGCGAAGATCACCGCGGGATCGATGATCGAGGGGTCGATGATGCCGGTGCCGATGGTGTTGGCCACATGCAGGCCGAACACCGTGAAGGCGATGAAGTTGAAGAACGCCGCCCAGAACACGGCGTATTGCGGACGCAGCACACGGGTGGAGACGATGGTCGCGATGGAATTGGCGGCATCGTGCAGGCCGTTGAGGAAATCGAACAGCAGTGCGACGGCGATCAGGCCGATCAGCACGGGAAGAGCGAGGGAGGCGTCCACTGGCCCTGCCCTTACACTTGCTCGATGACGATGCTGCTGATCTCGTTGGCGACATCGTCGAAGCGATCCGCCACCTTTTCGAGATGCTTGTAGATCTCGGCGCCGACCACGAAGTCCATGGTGTTGGCGTTGCGGTGCTTGAGGAACAGCTCCTTCAAGCCGATGTCATGGAGATCATCGACGCGGCCCTCGAGCTTGCCGACCTCCTCGGTCATCGCGGTGAGCAGGCCGACATTGTCGCCGATCTTGTCCATCAGCGGCACCGCCTTGCCGATCAGGTCGGCGCATTGCACCAGCAGCGTGCCGATCTCGCGCATCGGCGGCTCGAACTGGCGCACCTCGAACAGCATCACGGCTTTTGCGGTCTGCTGCATCTGGTCGATGGAATCATCCATCGCGCCGATCAGGTTCTTGATGTCGATGCGGTCGAACGGGGTGATGAAGGAGCGCCGCACCGCGGTCAGCACCTCGCGGGTGATGTTGTCGGCGTCGTTCTCGAACTGGTTGACGCGCTGGCAATAGACCGGCGTCTCCTCGCCGCCTTCCAGCATGCCGGCCAGCGCCTTGGCGCCCTCGCTCACGGCTTTCGAATGCTGGGCGAAGAGGTCGAAGAACCGCTCCTCCCGCGGCAGAAAGGATCGGAACAGACGCAGCATCGGGGCACCCAGGAATCAGGACAACGACGTGACTGGAACCGCCCGGCGGCCCCTGTCACGGAACTGTCATAAAGCATGTCCGGGCATTGGGAGCAATCGCCGGTGGGCCTCTCCTCCACCCACTTTTACCCACCACATTAGTATCCCATGGAGATACCAAAATCTTGAAATACGTATCTCCTTAGGATACGTATTGCAAAATGATCAGAAGCTTCAAAGGGAAGTTCGCGGAGGCGCTCCTTCAGGGGCGCAGCATTCCCAAAGGGTTTCCTGACAATCTTGCCAAGGTCGCGCGTCGAAAGCTCATCATGGTGGATTCCGCCGGATTTCTCGAGGCCCTGAAAGCGCCTCCCGGCAACCGCCTTGAAGCTCTCAAGGGCGACCGAGCGGGCAAACACTCGATCCGCATCAATGACCAATGGCGGGTCGTGTTCCGCTGGACCGATGCTGGCCCCGAAGACGTGGAGATCATCGACTACCACTAGCTGAACCCGGCCGATTGTAGCCACCTGTCAGGACATCACCCATGCCAAAGAAACTTCCGCCGGTGCATCCCGGCGAAATCCTGCGAGAAGAATTTCTCGTCCCGTTCAAGTTGACACCTTACGCTGTCGCTGCGGCGCTGAACGTGCCGCGCACGCGCATCGAACGCATCGCGCGCGAAGAAAAGCCCGTCACTGCCGACACGGCGCTGCGGCTCGGAAAATTCTTCAAGACTGGGGCTGCGTTCTGGATGAACATGCAGGCGCGCTACGACCTTGAAACGGCCGAGGACGAACTCGCGCCGCAGATCAAGAAGATCACAGCCTACGCGGCGGCGTGAGTCCCCTCACCCGGACAGTGTCTCGATCACCCGGCACTCGCAGACCCGACCGTGGCTGCATTCGTCGACCATGCGCATGAGCTCGCCGCGCAGCGCGGTGAGTTGGGCGATGCGGCGATCGACGTCGGCGAGATGACGGCGGGTGATCACGTCGACCTGCGCGCAGGATTGATCCGGGCCCTCGCTCAGGGCCAGCAATTCGGAAATGTCTGCGATCTCGAAGCCGAGATCGCGGGCGTGACGGATGAAGTTCAGCCGCGCAATATCCTCCGCCCGATAGCGGCGCTGCTTGCCCTCGGTCCGCGCCGGTGCGGCCAGCAGGCCGATGCCCTCGTAATAGCGGATGGTCGGCACCTTGATGCCGGTCAGGCGCGAGGCCTCTCCGATGGTGTGATCCATTTTGTCCTTGAACCTCTAGTCGCTAGAGGTTGTACGCTTGCGCCAGCTGCAAGGAAACACCGATGACCGACAAGACCTGCACCACCGACAGTTGCTGCGCGCCGCCGCCGATCGATTTTGCGAAACTGGCGCCGAAGTCCGTCGCGCCCATAACGCAGGATACCTGCGCCGGCGCCGCCTGTGGCTGCTCCGGCGGCGTGCCGGTCTTCGATGGAGTCGATCCCCGCTACAAGCGGGTGCTATGGACGGTGATCGCGATCAACGGGCTGATGTTTGTCGTCGAGATGATCGCGGGACAGCTCGCGGGATCGCAGGCGCTCAAGGCCGACGCGCTCGACTTCCTCGGCGATACCGTGACCTACGGGCTCAGTCTTGCGGTGATTGGTGCCAGCATTCGCACGCGGTCGATGGCCGCCCTGTTCAAGGGCCTGTCGCTCAGCGTGATGGCGCTGTGGGTGTTCGGCTCCACCGTCTATCACACGCTGATCCTCGGCCTGCCCAATGCCGAAGTCATGGGCACGATCGGCGTCATGGCGCTCGCCGCCAACCTGGCTTCTGTGCTGCTGCTGATGCGCTACAAGGATGGTGACGCCAATGTGCGTTCGGTCTGGCTGTGCTCGCGCAATGATGCGATCGGCAATGTCATCGTGATGGTCGCGGCGCTCGGCGTCTGGGGAGCAAGCAGCGCATGGCCGGACCTCGCCGTCGCCGGCGTGATGGCCGGGATTTTCCTGACGTCGTCGGTGCAGATTCTGCGGCAGGCGTGGCGTGAGTACGCAGACGATGCTGGCCGAGCTGACGCTCCGCTGTACTCGCAGGACTCTGCGTGATCGCTCCCGAAGCGACACACGCGACCGACGATGTCCTGAACGCATCTACGGGAGCCGCTTCTCGGGCACTCCACGCACCGTCAGGCCCGTCGCCAGATTGAGCACCAGCGCCAGCACGGCGGCGGCAGCGGCCAGCATGAACAGCGTTGCGTAGCTCACGACGCCATGGGCGAGCAGCGCCGACAGGCCATAGGCGCCGACGGCCTGCCCGCCGGCAAAACAGGTGACCGCGCGGCCCCAGATGGCGCGCTGCAGAGCGGGATCGCCGGGCACGAGTTCATGCACGCGGCTAAGCGCGAGCGGCACGATGCCCGGCGTGAAGCCGCCGATCACAACACTCGATATGATCAGCAGCGCCGTCAGATGCGTGCCGAGCGGCAGCGCGACGACGGCGATCGCTACCAAGCCATAACTGAGCGTCAGCGCGCGACCGAAGCCGATCCGGTCCGCGATGCGCCCGGTGATCAGCGGACCCGCGACCGCGCCGCATCCGAACAGCACCCAGAAGCCCGCACCGGCATCGATGCCAAGGCCGAGTTCGCGTGCCACATAATCCACGAGGAAGACCGTGTGCGGCGCCATCGCGAAAGCGATCAACCCGTATTCCGCGATGAGCGATCGGTTCAGCCGGCGCGCCTTGGTGCCGAGTCGTTGCCGCACGGGAGTGGGGTTCGCGCCCTCGCCTGCGTCATCAGGCCAGCTGCGCCAGCTCGCGGCCGTCAGCAGGGCCGAGAGCATTGCAAAGCCGATCCAGCAGGCGGCAAGGCCTTCGCGCAGTAGCAGCGGCACCAGCGTTCCCGAGGCGGCGGCACCGAGGCCGACACCGACGAACACAAGGCCACCGACAAGGCCCCGGCGCGATGCAGCGACATGCGGCAGAATTGTCGATGCGGCGAGCACCATGATGAGGCCACCAGCAATCCCAGGCAGAATGCGCCAGACCAGATACCAGGTGAAGGACAGCGGCACCGCACAGGCGAAACAGGCGACCACGACCGACAGCATGGACAGTCGCAGCACCGTAACCGCGCCGAACCGCACCGCCAGCGGACGCGCCACCGCCGCCCCGACGAAATAGGCGGCCAGATTGATGGCGCCGAAATACATGACGTCGGACGCCGCAAACCATTTCGCGGCGATCAGCGCCGGCACCAGCGGCGTATAGGCGAAGCGCGCGAGGCCGATCCCCACGAATGATGCGGCCAGGCCGGCAAAGGCCCATCGCCACATGTCGGATCCGGCAGCGGGCTTGGGATGCATGTGGGACGAGCGATCGGACAGAGTGGACATGTGACACCTCCACACCCGCTCTAAACCTCTCGATCAAACAAAAATAATGATTATAATCGATGTCGTCCATCTGAAATGGAGATGACATGAACAGCATCGAGCTCGGGGTCTTCGCCGCCGTCGCGGAGGCCGGCGCCATCGGGCGCGCGGCGCAACAGCTGAATACCGTGCAATCCAACGTGACCCAGCGTGTCCGCGCCCTCGAGGACAAGCTCGGCGTCACGCTGTTTCATCGCTCCAAGCAGGGCGTCACGCTGACAACGGTCGGCGAGCGTCTGCTGCCCTATGCACGGCGGGTGGCAGAACTGCTCGAGGAGGCCCGCCTCGTCGCATGCGACGATGTCGTGCCAGGCGGCGCGTTGCGGATCGGCGCCATGGAGACCGTGGCGGCCCTGCGCCTGCCGCCGATCCTCGCCACCTATTCCGCCCGCTATCCCGATGTATCGGTGACCATCGCGACAGGAACGACCGAGGCGCTTGTCGCGCGCGTGCTTGAGCGCGAGCTGGAGGGCGCGTTCGTGGCCGGGCCTGCGCAGCATGCCGAACTGGCGTCCTTCAAGGTCGCCCGCGAAGAACTCGTGCTGGCCACTTCCCCGCGCGTGTCGGGCGTGGCGGAGTTGCGTCGCGACCACCGGGCGGCCGGCAAGGTCATCGTGTTTCGGGCGGGCTGCTCCTATCGTCAACGCACGGACGAATTCCTGGCGCGCGAGGGCCTGGTCAGCGTGCCGCGGATGGAGATGGGGACGCTCGACGGCATTGTGGGCTGCGTCACTGCGGGTGTCGGCTTTGCGCTGCTGCCGCGCGCGGTGATCGCCGGCGCCATCAGCGACGGACGCATCCGCGCGCATCAGCTGCCCGACGAGATTGCATATGCGGAAACGGTTTTCGTGCAGCGCCGGGATACATTCGTGACGGCTGCTTTGCGATGCTTCGTCGAATGCACCACCGATCACAGCGCGTAGTCACGGATCGGTCACCGCCGGCTCCGGCCGGGACACGACATAAGCGGCGGAGCCGAGCATCACGACCGCCACCGCTGTCGCAAGCATCCAACCCGGCCGGGCCTGCGTCCAGAAGATCGCATAGCCGATCGTCATCCCCGTCACCGCCATCCATTTCGCACGGCGGGGGATGGCGCCCTGTTCGCGCCAGCGCCGCAGGCTCGGACCGAAGCGGGGATGATCGAGCATCCAGGCTTCAAGGCGCGGAGAGGATCTGCCGAAGCACCATGCAGCAAGGATCAGGAACGGCACCGTCGGCAGCAGCGGCGTGACGATGCCGATCATGCCGAGCAGCAGCATGAGGCCGCCGAGACAGGCGAAGATGGCTCTCTTCATGCAGACGGTCTTTCGTTCCAAACTATCCTACGCGCTACGCGCACACTCAGTCTCTCATGGTGAGGAGGCGCGAAGCGCCGTCTCGAACCATGAGATGGCCTGGCTCCGAGTATGCCGCAATCCCTTGCGAATGGCTTGCCATTCGCTGGGAGACGCGCGCCTTGCGCGCTCCTCAGGATGAGGGCGGAGAATGCAAAACGCCGCCTAACGGCGGCGTTCGCGTAGGATGGGTAGAGCGAAGCGAAACCCATCATTCCGTCGTTGCGGCAAAGTCCGCCGATGGGTTTCGCTTCGGCGCAAACGCGCCTTCGCTCTACCCATCCTACAATTACGCCCTGCCCTTACAGCGAGCGCTTGAACAGGTGGCCGATCTCGCCGATGACGCCGCGGCGGAAGGTCAGCACGCAGACCACGAAGATCACGCCCTGGATCACCGTCACCCACTGGCCGAAGCCCGCGAGATATTGCTGCATGGCGATGATGACGAAGGCGCCGACCACCGGGCCATAGAGCGTACCGAGACCGCCCACGAGCACGATCAGAACGACTTCGCCCGACATGGTCCAGTGCACGTCGGTGAGAGAGGCGTTCTGCGCCACGAACACTTTCAACGCGCCGGCGAAGCCGGCCAGCGTACCAGACAGGATGAAGGCCAGCAGCTTGTACTGGTCGGCCTTGTAGCCCAGCGAGATCGCGCGCGGTTCGTTCTCGCGGATCGCCTTCAGCACCTCGCCGAACGGCGAATTGATGGCGCGGAAGACGATCAGGAAACCGATCAGGAAGCCGACCAGGATCACGTAATACAGCGTGGTCGGCTTCGACAGGTCGAACAGGCCGAACAGTCTGCCCTGCGGGATGCCCTGGATGCCGTCTTCACCATGGGTGAACGGCGTCTGCAGATAGAGGAAGAAGATGAGCTGCGACAGCGCCAGGGTGATCATGGCGAAGTAGATGCCCTGGCGACGGATCGCGACCAGACCGGTGAGAACGCTGAGCACGAGCGCCGCCACAAGGCCGAACACGATGGACAGTTCCGGCGACAGCGGGCCCATATTGATCATGAACTCGCCGATCAACGGGACCTTGAAGCCGATGGTGCCGACCTTTGCCATATGCGCCGTGACATAGCCCGCGGTGCCCATGAACATCGCATGGCCGAAGGACAGCAGGCCGACATAGCCGAGCAGCAGGTTGAAGGCGCAGGCGAACAGCGCGAAGCACAGCGCCTGCATGACGAAGAAGGGATACAGGCCCGAGAACGGCACGGCGACCAGCAGGACGGTCATGATCACGAAGGCGACCATCTCGTCCTTGGTGCCACGGGTCTGCGCGGTGGGGATCGAATTTTCGGTGATCGTGGTCATATCAGTTGGTCCGTCCCGTCAGGCCCGATGGTTTGACGAGGAGCACCAGCACCATCAGCACGAAGACGACGGTGTTGGAGGCCTCGGGGTAGAAATACTTGGTCAGGCCCTCGATGATGCCGAGGGTGAAGCCGGTGATGATCGATCCCATGATCGAGCCCATGCCGCCGATGACGACGACCGCGAACACGACGATGATCAGGTCCGCGCCCATCAGCGGGCGAACCTGGTTGATCGGCGCCGAGAGCACGCCGGCGAGCGCGGCCAGGCCGACGCCGAGACCGTAGGTCAGCGTGATCATCAAGGGCACGTTGATGCCGAAAGCGCGCACCAGCGTCGGGTTCTCAGTTGCTGCGCGAAGATAGGCGCCGAGGCGCGTGCGCTCGATCAGGAACCAGGTTGCGATACAGATGATCAGCGAGAAGATGACGACCCAGCCGCGATAGATCGGCAGGAACATGAAGCCGAGATTGACGCCCCCCTTCAGCGCATCCGGGATCGCGTAAGGCAGGCCCGACGAACCGAAATAGTTCTGGAACACGCCCTGGATGATCAGCGCCAGACCGAAGGTGAGCAGCAGGCCATACAGATGGTCGAGATTGGCGATCCATTGCAGCATGGTCCGCTCCAGGATCATGCCGAAGACGCCGACGATGATCGGCGCCAGGAACAGCGCCGGCCAGTAGCCGATGCCTGCCAGGTTGAGCAGGAAGTAAGCCACGAAGGCGCCCATCATATAGAGCGCGCCATGGGCGAAATTGATGATGTTCAGCATGCCGAAAATCACGGCGAGACCGAGACTCAGCAAGGCATAGAAAGAGCCGTTGATGAGCCCGACCAGCAATTGTGCGGACAAGGCCTGGAGATTGATCGACATGGTGCTTTCAACTCTAGAGTTGTTAGTGAAGCATGATCTGATCCGACAACCGGAAACCCACTTTTCGGGATCATGCTTTCGTGGAAGTCGTGGCCCGGTGACTGACGTCTCCGGGCCACAGCTCAGTTTATTTCTTCAGTAGCGGACAGGTGCTCTTGTCGAGCGGCGTAAAGGCCTGATCGGCAGGAATGGTCGCGACCAGCTTATAGTAGTCCCACGGCGTCTTCGATTCCGAGGGCTTCTTGACCTCGAACAGATAGGCCGGGTGGATCTTGCGGCCGTTCGGCTGGATCGAACCCTTGCCGAACAGTGCATCGTCGGTCGGCATTTCCTTCATCTTGGCGACGACCTTGGCGCCGTCATGCGGATTGCCGCCCATGGCTTCCAGCGACTTCAGGTAATGCAGCGTGCCGGAATAGACGCCGGCCTGCACCATGGTCGGCGGCGCCGCGCCCTTCGAACGCGCCGAGAAGCGCTTCGAGAATTCGCGGGTGCCGTCATTCATGTCCCAATAGAAGGTCTCGGTGAAGGACAGACCCTGGGCGAGATCGAGGCCGATCGACTTCACGTCGGTGAGGAACAGCAGCAACGCGGCCAGTTTCTGGCCCTTGCTGATGCCGAATTCGGCGGCCTGCTTGATCGAGGTCGAGGTATCGCCGCCGGCATTGGCGAGGCCGATGACCTTGGCACCCGACGACTGCGCCTGCAGCAGGAAGGACGAGAAGTCCGACGAGTTCAGCGGATGCTTGACGGAGCCCGTGACCTTGCCGCCCGCGGCCTTCAGCGCATTGGTGGTGTCGCGTTCGAGGGCTGCACCGAAGGCGTAGTCGGCGGTGAGGAAGAACCACGAGTCGCCACCCGCCTTGGTCAGCGCGGTGCCGGTGCCGTAAGCGAGGTTGTAGGTGTCATAGGTCCAGTGGACCGTGTTCGGCGTGCACTGGGCATTGGTGAGGTCGGAGGTGCCGCCGCCGGAATTGATGTAGACGCCGTTCTTCTCCTTGACGACGTTGTTCACCGCAAGTGCCACGCCCGAATTCGGGACGTCGGTGATCATGTCCATCTTTTCGCGGTCGAACCACTGGCGCGCGAGATTGGCGCCAATGTCCGGCTTGTGCTGGTGATCACCGGAGATCACGTCGATGGTCCATCCCTTGGCCTTGAGGCCGGAGTCTTCAACGGCCATCTGCGCGGCCAGGGTCGAGCCCGGGCCGGCGAGATCGGCATAGATGCCGGAGAGATCGGTGAGCACACCGATCTTGACGTTCTTGTCCTGTGCGGCGGCCGTGGAGACGGTCGCAGCTGCAATGGCGGTGCCGAGCAGAAGTCTGGTAATCACTTTCGACATTCAATCCTCTTCAGACTGCTCCCGGCACGCGCCGAGAGCACTATTTCTTCAACAGTGGGCAGGTGCTCTTCTCAAGCGGAGTGAACGCCTGATCCGCAGGGATCGTCGCCACCAGCTTGTAGTAATCCCACGGCCCCTTGGATTCTTCGGGCTTCTTCACCTCAAACAGGTAGGCGGGATGCAGTTTGCGCCCGTTGGGCTGGATCGTTCCCTTCCCGAACAGCGGATCGTCGGTCGGCGTTTCCTTCATCTTGGCGACAACCTTGATGCCATCATGGGAATTGCCGCCGGATGCATCGAGCGTCTTGAAGTAATGGATCAGCGACGAGTAGACGCCCGCCTGCACGGTGGTCGGCATCGCCTTGTTCTTCGCGCGGTCCTGGAAGCGCTTGGAGAAGGCGCGCGTGCCGTCATTGAGATCCCAGTAGAAGGTCTCGGTCAGGTTCAGGCCATTGGCGACGGGCAGACCGAGCGAATGGATGTCGGTGATGAACATCAAGAGGCCGGCGAGCTTCTGGCCGCCCTTGACGATGCCGAATTCCGACGCCTGCTTGATGGAGTTGATGGTGTCGCCGCCGGCATTGGCGAGGCCGATGACCTTGGCCTTCGAGGTCTGCGCCTGCAGCAGGAAGCTCGAGAAGTCCGGGGTGTTGAGCGGCGGGCGCACGCTGCCGACCACCTTGCCGCCGACGGCCGCAACAGCCGCGGTGGTGTCGCGCTCCAGCGCGGTGCCGAAGGCGTAGTCCGCGGTGAGGAAGAACCAGGTGTCGCCACCGGCCTTGGTCAGCGCGGTGCCGGTGCCGTTGGCGAGCTGATAGGTGTCGTAAGCCCAGTGGATGGTGTTGGGCGAGCACTGCGCGTTGGAGAGATCCGACGTGCCCGAACCGGAGTTCAGATAGACGCCGTTCTTTTCCTTGACCACATTGGCGATGGCGAGACCCACCGACGAGGTCGGCACGTCGACGATGACGTCGAGCTTGTCGCGATCATACCACTGGCGGGCGATGTTCACGCCCACGTCCGGCTTGTTCTGATGATCGCCCACCAGCACTTCGATCTTCCAGCCTTTCGCCGTCAGTCCCGAATCCTCGACCGCCATCTGCGCGGCCAGCACCGAGCCCTGCCCGGTGATGTCGGCATAGAGGCCAGACTGGTCGTTCAGCACGCCGATCTTGGCCGTCTTGTCCTGCGCCGATGCTACGGAGTTCGCGGCCAACATAGCCGCGATCACAAGTAGCGATGACGTAACCTTCTTGTTCAGCATTGTGTCTCTCTCCCTGAGAACTTCATGAATTCACTCGGACCGTTGGTTCGTTCCGTAGCTTTTATGAATTAGACGCCGAGATAGGTGTGCAGCTTGTCCATGTTGGCGGACAGTTCCGAACTCGCAAAACCGTCCACGACCTTGCCGTGATCGACGATGTAGAAACGATCGGCGACGGTGGAGGCGAAACGGAAATTCTGCTCGACGAGCAGGATCGTAAAACCTTCCGACTTCAGCCGCGCGATGGTGTGGCCGATCTGCTGGATGATGACGGGGGCCAGACCTTCGGTTGGCTCGTCGAGCATCAGGAAGCGCGCGCCGGTGCGCAGGATGCGGCCGATGGCCAGCATCTGCTGCTCGCCGCCCGAGAGCTTGGTGCCCTGGCTGTTGAGGCGCTCCTTCAGATTCGGAAACAGTTCAAAGATCTGCTCGACCGAGAGACCACCCGGACGGATGGTCGGCGGCAGCATCAGGTTCTCGCGCACGTCGAGGCTGGAGAAGATGCCGCGCTCTTCCGGACAGAAGGCGATGCCCTGCTTCGCGATCTTGTCCGAGGCGGTCTTGATGATCTCGTTGCCTTCGAACTTCACCGAGCCGGTGCGCTTGCCGATGATGCCCATGATGGACTTCAGCGTCGTGGTCTTGCCGGCGCCGTTGCGGCCGAGCAGCGTCACCACCTCCCCCGGACGCACATCGAAATTGATGCCGTGGAGAATGTGCGACTCGCCGTACCACGCCTGCAGGTCGCGGACTTCGAGAACGGGCTTTGTCGATGCAGAGGCAGACGCCGGGGCGGCCGTGAGTGTATCAGCCATGTCCGGCTCCCAAATAAGCTTCCTTCACGCGCTCGTCCTTGGTGAGGTCGGCATAGTTGCCTTCCGCCAGGATCTTGCCGCGCGTCAGAACGGTGATCTTGTCCGACAGCGTCGAGACGACGCTGAGATTATGTTCGACCATCAGGATGGTGTATTTCGCCGAGATGCGCTTGATCAGCGCGGCGATCTTGTCGATGTCCTCATGGCCCATGCCGGCCATCGGCTCATCGAGCAGCATCATTTCCGGATCGAGCGCCAGCGTGGTGGCGATCTCCAGCGCGCGCTTGCGGCCATAGGCCATTTCGACTGCCGGGGTGTTGGCGAATTCGGACAGGCCAACATCTTCCAGCAGCTCGGCAGCGCGCTGATTGTATTTGTCGAGCACCGTCTTGGAGCGCCAGAAATCGAAGGACGAACCGTGCTGACGCTGCAGCGCGACGCGGACATTTTCCAATGCGGTCAGATGCGGAAATACCGCCGAAATCTGGAACGAGCGCACAAGGCCGAGACGGGCGACGTCTGCCGGCGCCATCGCGCTGATGTCCTGCCCCTTGTAGAGGATCTGGCCCTCGGAGGGCTGCAGAAACTTGGTGAGCAGGTTGAAGCACGTCGTCTTGCCGGCACCGTTGGGGCCGATCAGCGCGTGAATGGTACCCTTGCGGACCTGGAGATTGACGTCGCGAACGGCGTAGAATCCCGCAAATTGTTTGGTCAGTCCGTGGGTTTCGAGGATGAACTCATCGGTCAAGCAAATTTCCCCCAATCAACCTTGGCCGCGGTGTCGCGCGGCTGGCCGATTTTTTGCGCAGCAGTCTTCGACTAGAACTTGGACGATATGAAATCGGGTTGCCCCAGCCCTGCTCCATGTCGCGGCACGGACTATGCCGTCAAGCGATCAATTAACGCAAGTGCAGTACGGCCGTTTTGCCGGGGACCACCTGTCGCACCAACTTCGCCATTAGTATTAGAGGGTTGCGCTTGCCGTGCACTGCACAAAAAGGATGCGGGGACATTCCGGCAAACAGAACTTTTCAGCGCGCACAATCGCGAAAAGCGCATGGAACGAAATCGCAATCGCTTCTTAATTGTATGAGTAAGCAACCACTCCTCTTCATGTTTTGTTTGCCTGATTGGCTCATGCTTTGCCGCATTCGCACATGTGGGACGATGGCCGTGAGTTTCGAAAGCTCAGACGCATCCGTTGTGAAATCGATCCGGCAACGTGATTTGCTGAACTGCTGGCTGCGCCTCTACGCGCCTGCGCAGGCATTGCCGCGCGTTGCTGCCTATCAACCGGAGCGGCTCGAGGAGGAGCGCGCCGATCTCGTCTACTACATTGTCGATCACAGCTGCGGGCCGGCGCGTTTCATCATCGACAGCAACGGCACGCGCATGGCGAGCGCTTACGGCTCCACCGGCCGCGGCCGCTATCTCGACGACTATCTCGGCCCGATCCTCGGCCCCGTCGTGCTGCCCGCCTATCACGCCTGCATCGCACGACAATTGCCGACCTATACGATCTCGATGATCGACGACGTCAACGGCCATGTGGTGGCGTATGAGCGACTGCTGCTGCCGTTCTGCGACGGCGGCAGCGCCGTCACGCATATCATCGCATCGCTCAAGACCATCAGCGAAGACGGCGGCTTCGAGATCCGCAACCTGATGCGCGGCCATCACAGCGTGCCGAAGCCGGTGCTCAGCGTCGTGCTCGACCGCAACCTCGCGCATCGGATGCCGAGCCGCAGCACGGCGGGCGACCTGATCGAGATCGACTGATCATCATCGATCATAGACGCAGCGAAAGCCGACATAGACGGCGTAGAAATCCGCGGGCTTCCATTGCACGGCGGACGCCTGCGTCTTGTCGGCGCCATACCACCACGAGCCGCCGGCCGTGAGCGCCTGATCGCCCTGACGATCGGCGAGCCATTCCCAGACATTCCCGCCCATGTCGTACAGCCCGTTGACGCCGCGCTTCGTCGTCGCGACCGTGGCATGTCGCGGCCAGGGATCGCTGCCGGAGGTGTTCATCCCGTCAGGCTTGTCGCCGACGGGATAAGGATAGGTCGTCCCCCGATCAAAACTGCCGGACGGATCGGCACGCAGCTCCGTATAGGCGGCCCGGCGCCACTCCTCCAAACGCGGGAGGCGGCCGCCGCGCGCCACGCAAAAATCACGCGCCTCGCCCCAACTGACATGGACGGCCGGTTCATCGTCCCTGCCCGGCTGGCCATAGGGCGACGCCCATGTCCAGCCGCTGCGACGCTCCCAGCCGCTGCCGAACTCAAAACCACCACCGGCACGCTCAGCCGCGGTGACGAGATTGCGCGAGTCCCTGAACCCGCGGAATTCGCCGATGGTGACTTCATTACGATCGATGGCGAAGCCGTCGAGGTTTTGCGCGGAGTCGGGCGCTGCAGACGCAGCGCTCACCAGTGCCACGCTCAGCAACGATGAAAGGCAGATCGATCTCACCGACATCCCGACTCCGCGCATCACTCAGCTCAACCGCTGCCGCAGTGATGCCTGCGACCGACGGATCACGCCCTGATACATGGTTCCCTTGTCGGGATACCATGCCATCGATGCCAGCGTCGTGAAACCCGGAATGGTCTCCATGTGCTTCACCATCCGCTGCCGCATCGCCTGATCCGGAAGCGGGCCGCGCAATGCGCCGACATTCTCGGCGGCGTGGCCGGGATTGGACGTCGCCGGCAAAGCGGTGGTCACTACAGGATTGCCGATCACCCATTTGAGGAAGAACTGCGACCAGTTGGCAGCGCCGATCTCGCGGGCGAAATCCGGCAGCGGCCGGCCTTCGGTGATCTTGTGCAGCCGCCCTTTTTCCAACGGCATGTTGATGAAGACGCCGACGCCCTTGTCCTGTGCAGCCTTCAACACGCGGTCCTCAACGCCGCGGTTGAAAATCGAATAGTTGACCTGCACGACATCCACCATGTCACGCTCGATCAGACCGGCGAGAATGTCGTGATACGTGTTCTCGTGCACGGAGGCGCCGACATAACGCACCCGCCCCTCTTTCTTCCAGGCGCGCAATGTCGGCATCACCACATCGACATTGACGAGGCTGTGGCAGAACAGCAGATCGATCTTGTCGCGCCACAGTCGCAGCCGCGACTGCTCCAGGCTGCGCAGCATGTGGCTCTCATCGGCGAGGTAATCGCCCGTGGACCAGATCTTGTTGCTGATGAAGACCTGGTCGGTCATGCCCATGCCGCTCATGAACGTGCCGAGGCTGACCTCCCCGGTGCCATAGAGCGGCGACGTATCGACCACGCGCACGCCGGCATCGAGATAGGTCTTGGTGACCGCGCGCAGCGGCTCGCGATTGCCGCCGGGCAGCATGTCGAAGGTAAGGAATGTGCCGAGACCGAGCGCGGTGACGGTCTCGCCGGTGCGACCGATTGTCCGGGTCAGCACGGGGCCGGCAGCCGAAGTCGGCGCGGCCGTCTGGGCCGCAGCCGACGTCACGCCGAGGCCGCTGCCCTGCATCGATGCCGCAGCCACCGCGCCGATCGCCGTTGCCGCGCCGAGAAAGCCGCGCCGATCGGTCATCATCGTGGTCTTGTGAGGGGTTTCGTCCATGATCCATCGCTCCGTGATCGCGCCCGCAGGGATCGGCGGGCCATCCATGCAGAGAACGTGATCCCGCAAATGTCGTCGCGCGCGATCCTGACGCCGCGCGTCGGATCCTGTGGTGTCATTGAGTTTGTGCACTGCACTGGCTAGATTGCCGCTGGTCTCGCGCGGCACATCGCCGGTTACGAGGAACGCCATGCGGCACGGCATCGAGGGCTTCAGTGCAAGTTTCGGACGATTGAGCTCGCGCCCCGACGGCTGGCGGCGCCGGCAGTGGTCCGGCGGCTCGTTCGAGACGGCACACCGGCCACTCACCACCATCGTCGAAGGTTGCGTTGCCTCCGACAATCATCTCATCATGACCACGCTGAGCGGCGGCGCAGAGCGTCATCAGCTCGCCATCGATGGCGGCCACCGCTATGACGGCCCGGACCTGCCCTCGTCCATCTCGTTCCTGCCGGCAGGGTGCGAGCGCCGGCTCCGTCTGCACAATGTGGAATGGCGCTGGGCCTCCATCGCGCTCGATCCGCAGGCCGTCGCCCGCATCGCGCCCGATGCGATCGACGGACTGGCACCGATTGCCGGCCAGGAAGATCGCTTCGTCTGGACTCTGTTGTCCGAATTCGACCGGCTCGATGCGCTCGATGGCGGCCTGGACGAGGCCTATTGCGAGACCATGAGCCACGCGCTGCTGCTTTATCTGGGCCGCCGCTACGGCCGCGCGGCCGTATCACCGCAGCGCATCGGCCTGCCCGGCGCGCGGCTCCGCCGCATCAGCGATTTCATCGATGCCAATCTCGATGCCACCATCCGCATTGCCGACCTCGCGCAACTGGCCGATCTGTCCGAAGGTCATTTCCATCGCGCGTTTCGCGCGACCACCGGCCAGACGCCGCTGGACTTCATCAATGCGCGCCGCGTGGCTGTCGCCAAACATGCGCTGGTGCGAAGCCAGGCCTCGGTCACGCAGATCGCGCTCGATGTCGGCTTCCAGAGCCCGACGCATTTTGCGCGCGTGTTTCGCGCCGCGACGGGTCACAGCCCGTCGGATTATCGGCGGACGTTCCGGCTCTAGCCGAATTCCTTCGCATAGATCTCCGGCTTGAAGCCGACCAGGATCTTGCTGCCCGCCTCGAGCACCGGTCGCTTGATCATCGACGGCTGCTCCAGCATCAGCGCGATCGCCTTCGCCTCGGTGAGCCCCTGCTTCGCCGCATCGTCGAGCTTGCGGAAGGTGGTGCCGGCGCGATTGAGCAGCAGCTCCCAGCCCGCCGCCTTCGACCAGCGCACGAGATGCGCCTTGTCGATGCCCGACGCTTTGTAGTCGTGGAAGGCGTAAGCGATGTCGTGGCTGTCGAGCCAGGTGCGCGCCTTCTTCATCGTGTCGCAGTTCTTGATGCCGTAAATGGTGGTGGTCATGAGATATCCGCCGATCGGTTGCTGCGGACCTGACTAGCAGATGCACATCGCGACCGCGCGCAATTCCACTGTCATCCACAGCGGGCGCCGGTGACGCAAGCGTGCATCACCGCTGGTCCCGATCGGGTTCAGGCGGTGCGCCGACGGTTGGCAACGATCAGCCAGACAGCAGAGACGAGAAAGTAAAACGCGCCGAATGCGGCATAGGGCGCGACATCAACAATGGTCGGGACTTTGGCGCCGCCGGACTGAACCACGAAAAACACACCGGCCAGCGCCGATTGCGCGCCGCTGAGGATCATCGCCCATTGCGCACCGGCGACGCGCCAGCGGCGGATACCTGTCACGAGCTGCGCGAGGCCGGCAAGCACGGCCCATACGCCGAAGACCGCGAGCACAGCATTCATGCCGGACTGCAGCGCACCGGCCACGGCCACCGCCGTGCCGAGGCTGACCAGCACATTCAAAGCCTGCGAGGGATTGGCCAGCAACCCGCCGCTGCCCTTGGCATCGAACCAGTTCGCCAGCGCATCCCAGGCGGGATAACCCACCAGCAGCACGGCAGCGACGGCGGCATGCGACCTGCCGACAGCCACCGCCGCGGCAACCCAGCCGGCCGCGACGATGCCGCGGACCAGGTAATAGCGCGCGAGGTCGCCGGTGCCGGCGGCCTGAAATCCTGTCGTTCCTGCGTTTGTCATGACTTTCTCCGCGAAAGCTGGGGCACGGGGCGTCAAAGACAGACGGCCGCGGCCATTTTAAATACCGCGATAAATATTATCGCGATATCTTTATCGCTGCAGGCGACTGGCCTTGTCCAGTCATTTATCGCGATATACATTATTGTGATATTAAGTTGAGGAGACCCGTTATGGTGCCGCGCCACATCCCGCTGGATCATCAGCTTTGCTTTGCGCTGTATTCGGCCAGCATGGCGATCGGCCGCGCTTACAAGCCGCTGCTGGACCGGCTGGAGATCACCTATCCGCAATATCTGGTGCTGAGCACATTGTGGGAGGGCGGCCCGCAAAGCGTCGGCGGGATCGCCGATCGGCTGGCGCTGGAATCCAGCACGGTGACGCCATTGGTAAAGCGGCTCGAACAGGCCGAACTGGTGATGCGTCAGCGCAATCCCGACGATGAGCGTCAGGTCGTGGTCTCGCTGACGCCGAAGGGCACGGCCATGCGCGAGAAAGCGCGCTGCCTCGGCGAGACGCTGTTCGCCGCCGCCGGCATGACGCCGGAACGGCTGATCGCGCTCAATAGCGAGGTGCATGCCTTTCGGGATGCGGTGGCCAATTACACAAACACGGATGAGACGGCGAAAGGCTGAAGACAGCCTGCAGCCGTCCATTGCTGGGCGGGCTTCGTCGAATCTGATCTAGCTCCGACGAACAATGCGGATGCTGTCATGGAATTCACGGCCCTGTTTCTCGCCATCACCGTCACCATGCTGGTCGCATGGCGCGGGCCGCGTGGGCTTGCGTTGTCGCTGTTCGCCGTGGTGCTGATCGCCTGTCTCGCGACCTTCGTGCATCACGCCACCGACGCGCTCAAGCTGTCGTTCTGAGGCGCTCATGACACCTGCTCGCGCCATCACCCTGAACGTCCTCGCGCTCTACGCGCTCGCGGCCGTGCTCGCCACCGCCTTCGGCGCGCAGTTCGTTCTCGGTGAACTGCCCTGCCCGCTGTGCCTGCTGCAGCGGATCATGTTCGCGCTGCTGGCCATCGGCCCGATCCTCAACATCCGCTACGGCCCCCGCCCGAGCCACTATGCGCTGTCGCTGCTGGCCGCCATCGTTGGCGCTGTGGTGTCGACGCGACAGGTGCTGCT
This sequence comes from Tardiphaga sp. GW821-FHT12E02, assembly GCF_058807155.1. Taxonomy (NCBI): domain Bacteria; kingdom Pseudomonadati; phylum Pseudomonadota; class Alphaproteobacteria; order Hyphomicrobiales; family Nitrobacteraceae; genus Tardiphaga; species Tardiphaga sp. GW821-FHT12E02. The sequence continues at coordinate 3,156,485 of NZ_JBXAQK010000001.1, read as the reverse complement.
GCACATCATGCCTGGTGACACCGGCTATGGCACCGCGCTGTTCGGCTATCATTTTTACACGCTGGCGCTGCTCGCCTTTGTCGCCGCGATCGCGCTGATCGCACTCATGCTGCTGTTCGACCGCCAATTCGACGGGCAGCCAGCGGCGCCGGTAACCGCGGGCATCCTCGCGACCATCGCCGTTGGGCTGATCATCGCCCTGACGGCCGGCAACTTTGCCTCCGCTCTGCTCGAATGCGGCTTCAAGGCCTGTGCGGATGATCCGGTCGTGTATGAACTGCTGAAATGACCATCCGCCCCATCATCCGCTATCCCGATCCGCGTCTGGCACTACCCGCGGCTGATGTCACCGACTTCGACGACGCGCTGCGTGTCCTTGCCGACGATCTCCGCGACACCATGCATGCGGCGCCGGGGATCGGCATCACCGCGCCGCATATCGGCGTGGCGCTGCGCGTGGTGGTGCTCGATCTCGGTGATGGTGCGAAGACATACGTCAATCCGGAGATGATCTGGGCGGCGCCCGAGATGATCATGCATCAGGAAGGCAGCGTCTCGATGCCGGGCGTCAATGACGATATCCAGCGTCATGCGCGCGTGCGGATCAGCTATCGCGATCTCGATGGCACCGCGCATGAAGAAGAGGCCGACGGATTGCGTGCAGTATGTCATCAGCACGAGATCGATCAGCTCAATGGCCTGTTCTGGATCCAGTGCCTGTCGCGCCTGAAGCGCGAGCGGATCATCAAGCGCTTCGAGAAAATCTCGCGCGCCTGATCAGGCCTCGAACAATTCGCCGAGCAGCGCCGACAGCGCGCGGAAATCGGCCTCGCGGACGCTGCGGTGGCGCCAGGCCAGCACCAATGTGCGCGACGCGCGCGGGCCATCGAACGGGATCAGCTGCAGGCTGGTGCCGGCGATCGCACCGGCCTTGATGGCGATGTCCGGCAGCAGCGTGACGCCCATGCCGTTCTCGACCAGTTGCACCAGCGTCGTGATCGAATGCGCGCGCACGTCTTCTGCACCGGGCTGCAAGCCGCGGCCGACCGCGGAGAGCACGTGCTCGCGCAGGCAATGGCCCTGCCCGAGCAGCAGCAGCGTCTCCTCGCCGAGATCACCGACATTCGCCTCGCTGGCATTGGCAAGGCGATGCTGTGCCGGCACCGCGAGCGAAAACGGATCGCGCGCCACGACGGCATGGGCGTAATCATCTTCCGGCGGCACATGGGCGATGAAGGCGGCGTCGAGTTCGCCGCTGTCGATGAGGCGCAGCAGATCCTGCGTCAGGCCTTCGCGCACTTTCAGGCTGAGATCGGGATAGCGTGCACGCAACGCCGGCAGCAGCTTTGGCAAAGCAAAGGGCGCGATCGACGGAATCATGCCGAGGCGCAGTTTTGTCGTCAGCGGCGCGCCATCGATGGCGGCGAGGCCCGGCAGTTGCTGGATCTGATCGAGAATATGCCGCGCCTTCGCCACCACGGCCTCGCCGAATGGCAGCAGCGTGACGCGGCGCTGCGAGCGGTCGATCAGGAGGCCGCCGAGCTCTTCCTCGAGGCCCTGGATCGCCGAGGTCAGTGTCGATTGGGAAATATGCGCCGCAGTGGCCGCAGCCGAAAACGAGCCGGCTTCGGTGAGCGTGACCAGATAATGCAGGTGGCGCAAATTGACGTTGATCAACGTCGCATTCCTATCGACAAAACCGAATTCAAGTTTCGGTTTAATCGTTTTGACGGTTTGGGTGCACTGCACCTAAACCATGGAAATCAGGCCCAGAGCAAGGCGCATCAATTGTTGCACCGGCTCATCGCCTCGCCTCTAACGTGAAAGATCGCCCCCATGATCATCGGCCAGACCATTCCGTCGTTTTCCGTCACCGGCGTGAAGCCCGGCTTCAACAATCACGAGGAAGCCGGCGTCTCGGCTTTCGAGACGATCACGGAAGCGAGCTTCCCCGGCAAGTGGAAGATCATCTTCTTCTATCCGAAGGATTTCACCTTCGTGTGCCCGACCGAAATCGCCGAATTCGCGCGTCTCGCTTCGGACTTCGAAGATCGCGACGCCGTGGTGCTCGGTGGCTCCACCGACAACGAATTCGTCAAGCTGGCCTGGCGCCGCGACCACAAGGATCTCAACAAGCTGCCGATCTGGTCGTTTGCCGACACCACCGGCTCGCTGGTCGATGGCCTCGGCATCCGCTCGCCGGAAGGCGTCGCCTATCGCTACACCTTCATCGTCGATCCGGACAATGTGATCCAGCACATCTACGCGACCAATCTCAATGTCGGCCGCGCGCCGAAGGACACGCTGCGCGTGCTCGACGCGCTGCAGACCGACGAGCTCTGCGCCTGCAACCGCGAAGTCGGCGGCGAGACGCTGGCGGCAGCCTAAGCAGCCTTTTGCTGCATCGCTTTTGCGGCGGGCCCGAAAGGCCCGCCGTTTTCGTTCTCACATATTTCGAAGGATCATCATGTCGATCGACGCCCTGAAATCCAAGCTGCCCGACTTTGCCAAGGACACCCGCCTCAACCTCTCCTCGATGGCGTCCGACGAGACGCTGTCGAAGAACCAGAAATACGGCCTGTTCGTCGCCTGCGCGATCGCCTCGCGCAATGCCGAGGTGAAGCAGGCGCTGATCGCCGAAGCCGAAGGCCAGGTGGATGCCAGCGTGATCACGGCTGCCAAGGCGGCAGCGACCATTATGGGCATGAACAACATCTATTACCGCTTCGTGCATCTAGCATCGAACAAGGACTACAAGACCATGCCGGCCAAGCTGCGCATGAATGTGATCGCCAATCCCGGCGTCGACAAGATCGACTTCGAATTGTGGTCGCTGGCCGTCTCCGCCATCAATGGCTGCGGCATGTGCATCGACGCCCATGAAGACGTGCTGCGCAAGGCCGGCGTGTCCACCGAGGTGATCCAGGCGGCCGTGCGCTTCGGTTCGATCATCCAGTCGGTGGCGATCGGGCTGGAAGCTGCGTAACGACCCCGATGGCGATCGGGCTGCGCCCGATCGCCATTCTTCAATACTGATCGTGCCGCCGTACCCATGACATGGTGAAGTCGAGCCCGTCTTCGTCGCGGCCCTTGGGCACCATGTCGAGGAAATGATAGGCGCCGTTTACTTCCTCGACGCCGCGGCCGAAGATCGAATAGGTGTGGAACACCTCGCCTGCATCATTCTTCGCGAACACGCTGATGCCGACCTGCTCCGACGTGGTGTTCGGCTGGACCTTGTAGTTCCAGTAGGTCTCGCCCTTCGCCAGATCCTCCGGCGGGAATGCGCCGTAATAATCGATACTGAAATCGCTGCGGTCCGAGACCCAGGGGAAGCTCCAGCCCAGACGCTGGCGATAAGCCAGCAATCGCTGCAATGGCGCCCGCGACACGGCCGTGAAGGCAACGTCGCGGTGTTTCAGATGGACCGGAATGCCATTGAAATTATCGGCCCAGAACGAGCAGGACTTGCAGCCCTCCTGCCAGTCCGGCCCGAACATGAAGTGATAGACGATGAGCTGCGAGCAATCGCCGAACAGATCGGCGAGCGTGCACTCGCCGCTTTCACTGTCGAAGCGATAAGGCTTTGACACACGTTCCCATGGCAGCGCCATGCGGCGGCGTGTAAGTTCATCACGCTGGCGTGTGAACGCCTTTTCGGCCTCCATCAGGTCGAGCCGCGCCTTCAGCCAGTCTTCGTGCGAAACGACGGTGTTCTGCATCGTGACCTCCCTCGTCGGTTTGACCGCAGGTTCAATCTGGCAGGCGTGCCCCGTATTCCTCGTGCAGGCGCTGCCAGACGTCCCAATATGGTTTTGGCTCCTCGCCATTCAGACGCGACACCAGCACATCGAGGTGCGTATGCCAGCCGGCGCTGACCTTGAGCGTATTGGCACGATCGCTGATGCGGCGATGGATCACGGTAAGCAGCACCTTGCTGCCTTGCGGATTGAGCTCGAATGTCACCTCGCCACGCGGTGCCCAGGTGAACGTGATCTTGCGCGGCGGATCGACTTCGATGATCTCGCTCTGCATGCGGTGCTCCGCGCTGAATCCCTCGGGCCGCTTCGCAGGCGGATTGGAGAGTTCGTCATTGCGCCACACGAATTCGAATGGCGCGCCCACGCTCATCTGCATGTCGCCCGACGCGAGCCACTGTTTACGCAGATCGCTGTCGGTCAGATAGGCCCAGACCCGTTCGATCGGGCCCGGCAGCAGGCGCTGGATGGTCAGTTCGGCAGGCCCCGTGAGCGCGCCATAGGCCGATGGCGTGATGTCGTTCATCGCTTCTCTCCTGTCATGGTTTTGATTTTGCTGCATCGTCGGCATGGAGCAGTTGTTCGAGCGCATCCAGCCGATCGGTCCAGAACTGCTCGTAGAAGCCCAGCCATTCATGCGCGCTGGCCAGCGGCCCCGGCGCGAGCTGGCACCAATGCGTGCGCCCGCGCACCTCGCGGCGGATCAGGCCCGCACTCTCGAGTGCCTTGATGTGTTTGGAAGCTGCCGCCAGCGACATCTTGTGCGGTTCGGCGAGCTGACCGACCGTGCGCTCGCCTTGCACCAGTTCGCGCAGCATCTGCCGCCGGGTTGCGTCGCCGAGGGCGTGAAAAACGGTGTCGAGCTGGGGTGCAAGTAATTCAACCATGCGGTTGAATATGAACCTGCCACTCCTGATTGTCAACCAAACGGTTGAGGATTCCCAGTCTTTGTCAAATCAGGCCGGCCATAGCGCTTTCAGCGCCCCGCTCTCACCTGCCACCGGATCGGATGACGGCACTGGCACGGCAGCCATGCGGGCAACCATTTCGGGGCTCGGCGCGTCGCGGCGGATGTCCCATTGCTGGCCGGGCGGATAGGCGCCGATCACGAGAAAATCGCGGCTCGCCTCGATGCGGCAGTGGCCGGTGCCGGCCGGCAGCACCACCACATCACCGGACTTCACGATGACCTCGGTGCCGTTGGGGCCACCCAGCATCAGCTTCGCGGTGCCGGCAGCGAAGCCCAGCACCTCATGCGCCGTGGAATGATAGTGATGATAGTCGTAGACGCCGTTGCGCCACTGCGGCGGCCAACCGTTGCGCCGGAACAGATCTTCGAGCGCGCTCGCGCGATCACGCTGAACGTCGCCCAGGACATTTCGATAATGCAGCACCGGCAGCCGCTCATTGTTGGGTACCCAGCCATTGCGCTTCAGCTGCAACACCTCGGGCCCTGCTGGCGCGCCGGTTGCGGATGCCGGAAATGCATTGAGCAGGCCGAGCCCGCCGACCATCAGTCCGAAATCGCGCCTGTCCATGTCCGACATGAGATCATCCTTGCTGCCGCGTTGCCGATGCCCAAGATAACGCAGGCGATGGCGAATGGATGACCACTGACGCAAATGTGCGATCGATCGCGGTGCGCGCGCTAGCGCGCATCCAGCCCCATCTGCCAGAAATCGGCTTCGAGCCGTGACGCCTGGCCGAACAGTTTTGCGAGTTCGCCGAAGCGGCGCTCGGTCATTGCGCGGGCGGCGAGATCGTCGAGATGACGGCGCGCATTCGCAGCAATCTCCTGATAGCCAGGACCGGCATATTCGCCGATCCATTCGCGGTAGGGATGATCGCCGAGCGCATCTGCGCCATCAGGCGCGAGCTTACGACCGATCTCCGCATAGCCGATGACGCACGGCGCCAGCGCCACATGGAGATCGAGCAGATCGCCGGCCGCACCGCAATCGAGCACGAAGCGCGTATAGGCCACCGTCGCCTGCAATTCCGGCGCAGCTTCGATGTCGGCGGGTGACAGGCCCCAGCGGCCGCACAGTTTGATGTGCAATTCCATCTCGCCCAGAATGGACGCGAGCCCGCCTTGCGCGATCTTCATGTCGTCGAGCGTGCGGCTCTTGTAGGTCGCCAGTGCATAGGCACGGGCGAACTGGATCAGGAACAGATAGTCTTGCACGAGATAAGTGCGGAAGGCCTTCTCGGGCAGCGTGCCTGCGCCGAGCTGGCGGACGAAATCGTGATCGACATAGGACGACCAGTCATCGATGGCTGCGGCCTTGAGGCGATCGAAGATGTCCATCGATCCCACGCTCACGCGTCGTTTTCGAGGCTCACCAGCACCGCCGCATTGGCGATGATGATGGCATCCGTGCCGCTTTCGGCGGGGATTTCCAGGCCGCCCTTGACGGCCTTCACGGTCACCGTGCCGTAAGGCAGTTCCTTGGCGACGGCGTCCGTATCGACATCATCGGGGTTTGGTACGGCGACGGTGACATCGACGAACATGTCGTGCGGCGTCTTGCCGACCATGCGGAAGAAGCCGACGCTCGAATGCCGGATCGCGTCCGACACTGCGCGCTTGGCTGCCTTGGTGGCGTCACGCCCGTGAACGTCAACGCCCATGCCCATCTCGGTGATACAGCGCACGCGTGCCATCTGGTCTTTCCTCTTTCAGAACCTGTCGCGCGGAAACATGCGCCGGAACCAGTCGTCGAGCAATGCCTTCTCGTAGACCAGGCGATCGCCGCCGAAGCGCGCGGACGGGTTCATCTGATAATTGATGTCAGTCAGCGTTTCCTCGCCACCGCGCGCCCGCCTGCCCTTGTCGGCCAGGACGTAACGCAGTTTGATGCGTGGCGGGGTGACACCGCGCATGATGCGGACATCGCGCATGCTGCCGCCGCGCCATGGCTCGTCCATGCCGGCGCGGTCGATGTCGAGAATGTCGATGGTCAGGTTCTGGCCGGACGCGAGAAACCTGCCGCCCAGTCGTTGCAGATGGGCCTTGATCTCGGCGAGCACGCCTGCATCGGCCGAGCGAAATCCGTTCGAGCCGGCATCGGTGAACCGGTCGGGATCGATGAAGCGGACATTGACGCCGGCAAGGGCATGCGCTGGCGCGAAGGCTGCGATCATCAGCGCTGCCGCAAGGATCGTTCGTTTCACCATGGCTGATCTCCACGCATGTGCCGTTTCACGACGGTCATCCACACGTATCAATGCGGCCACAGTCTGGCGCGCAGACCCTTGCCACTTTGCAATTGTTCAAGGCAGCGATTGCACCTTCGGTGCAATGGACATTGGCGCAGGGCCATTCGCAGGCGCTGGCGCGACTGTGTCTGATTCAGCCGTCTCCGGGACGATTGAAACGGGCTCGGCGGGCTCGCGCGCAGCCGGGATCGACGCTGGCGGAGCCGCGGGAGGCGGCGCCGATGCCGTCGAGGTCAAGGGCTTGCAGAGCATCACGGTCGCAGCAGCTGCGACCATCGATGCCATGCTTTGAAGCTCCACCGGCTGTCGCGGATCGCGGGCCACCGCCGCAGCTTCATCACGCAGGCGCGCATTGCATTCGCAGGTCGGCAAACGCCCCGTCGGCGTGCAGGCATCGTGATGCATGCAGGCGACATCGAGTGCATCGATCGGACCGCCCGGACGCTGACCGACACCGCAATAATTGCCGTGGATCAAGGTCAGGCCGTTGGTGGTGGGATCCATGTTCTTCGGATCACGCGGCGTCGGGATTTGGACTCGTGCAGGCGGGGCAATGACAACGGACTCTGCGGCGGGCGCCTCGCGCACCACGGCCGGTGCCTCGCGCACCACGTCCTGCGCATGGCCGGGCACAGCCGCGACACCGCAGGCTGACGCCAGCAGCAGCGCGGCGCAGGCATATCGGAGCCACAAAGCGAATTGCGAGGGCCTGGTCATCGTTGCGCGATCCGGGTAACGGCCGACGGACATATCGGCCGCCAAAACTACGCGCAACGCGCCGTTTTGTTCCCTTTCGGGTTCCCGATCGCGGCCTCAGCGGCCCGCGATCAGATCCTTCGCCAGCGCCATATAGGCTGGCAGTGTCACCACATCATTGGCGGCATTGCCGGCAACGGGATGCGAGGCATAGCGGGCGATCACCATCTCGGCCTTGGGATCGATATAGATGCCCTGCCCGTAGACGCCACGCGCCATATAGGCGCCGTGCGCGTTATGCGTGACCCACCATTGATTGCGATAGGAGCCGCCAGGCAGCGTGACATAGCCAGCGGGCTTGAACTTCTCCGGATCGGCGCCGCGCTCGATGTCTTCCACCACCGACGACGGCACGATCTGGCGACCGTTGAAGCGGCCGTGATTGCGCATGGTCTCGCCGAAGCGCGCGAGATCGCGCACCGTAGTCGAGAGCCCTCCCCCGCCGCTCTCGGTGCCGATGCGGTCGACATGATAATGCGCGTCTTCTTCCGCACCCATCGGCGCCCAGATGCGCTCGGACAAGAGATCGCTCAGCGTCGCACCGCTCGCGCGACGAACGATGAAGGCAAGCACATCGGTATTGACGGTCTTGTACGCAAAGGCCTTGCCATGCTCGCCCTGCTTTTCCTGCTGACACAGCAGAGCGAAGATGTCGGTCGCGCCCTGATAGTCCGGCGGGATCGGCGCCATGCCATTGGCGCGGCGCAGGCTCCAGACGTCGGAATTCCGGTCGGCATAGACCTCGGTGTATTTCAGCCCCGTGGTCATATCCATGACCTCATGCACGCGGGCATCGCCGAACGCACTGGCCTTCAGCTCCGGCACATAGTCCGTCACCGGCGCCTGCGGATCGATCTTGCCTTCGGCGATCAGCATGCCGGCCAGCGTGCCCGTGAACGACTTGGTGACGGACATGGCGATATGCGGCTTGTGCGGCTTCAGCGCGCCGGCATAGCGCTCATGGATCAGCTTGCCCTTATGCAGCACGACCATGCCATCGGCATAGGTCTCGTCGAACATTTTTGCGAAGGTCATCGGACGGCCATCCATGGTCGTCGATTGCGAGCCGCCGATATCGCGCTCTTCGCGCGGCAACGCCGATGCACCGCCCGCCCCGCGCCAGACGGCCACCGTCGGCACCAGCGAGCGCACATTGCTCCAGGCCCAACGCAGCTGCGGGAAATCACGGAACGAGTCGTCGTGAAACTTGATGGTCTTGTCCGGCGCCGGCGGAAAGCCCTTCATCCAGCCGAGCGTGTTCGGATCGGTCTCGGCAGCGGTGGGGACAGACTGTGCGGGGGCGTCGGACATGGGGAAGGCTCCGGAGGACTGGAGCGTCTGTCGTAACACCCTAAACGCCGGCACACATCCTGCGTTTGAGCCGGGCGGCATTCATCTGCCGCATGCCATGCGAAAAATCATGTCACGCAGTTGCGTGATGGCCGGGACGTTGTCCCGACCATCGATTTCGCAAGGCAATAGCGATGTCCCGCTATCTGATCACGCCGGCACCGGCGCCTTATCCTCGATCAGTTTCTCACGCTTCAACGCGGCCCAGAATTCTGCCGGCACCTTGGCGCGGATCGAGGCCGCGTTCTGCGCCACCTGCGTGGCCGAGCGGGCGCCGGGGATGATCGCTGACACCGTCGGATTGGCGATGGCGAAATGCAGCGCCGCGGTGCGCAGATTGGTACCGTGCTCCTGCGCGAGTGCGGCGATACGCGCGCGCTTGGCGCGCATCTCCGCCGGGATGGCGGCGTAGTTGAAGCGCTCGCCACCGGCGAGGAAGCCATCATTCAGCGGCGCGCCCACCACGATCGACGCGTTGCGCTTCGCCACCACCGGGATCAGCTGGTTGAGCGCATCCGCATGTTTGACGAGCGAATATTGCGTGGCCGACAGGATGATATCGGGATCGGCAACTTCAAAGGCCTTCAGTGCCGGCGGCAGCGTGTTGACGCCGAGCCCCCAGGCCTTGATCACACCGGCGTCACGCATCTTCGTCAGCTCGACAAAGGCGCCGGTCCTGGCCTTCTCAAAGTGCTCGGTCCAAGTCTCGCCCATGTCCCTGTTGTCTGGCGACAGGTCATGCACGAAGACGATGTCGAGCCGGTCCATCCCCATGCGCTGCAGGCTGTGCTCCACCGAGCGCTTCACGCCATCGGCGCTGTAGTCATATTCATGCCGCATCGGCGGCGTCACCGCACAGTTGCCGACCTTGCTGCCAGCCACCTTGGCATCGGGCACCAGCACGCGGCCGATCTTGGTGGAGATGATGTAGTCGTCGCGCGTCTTGCCGTCGAAGAATGTGCCGAAGCGGCGTTCGGACAGGCCGAGGCCATACCAGGGCGACGTATCGAAATAGCGCACGCCCTCGTCCCAGGCCGCCTGCATCATCGCCGCCGCCTGATCCGCCGGCGTCGCCACATGATTGCTGCCGACCTGCGTGCCGCCGATGCCGAAGCGGCCGGCCGGGCGATAGCGCGCGGCTTTCTCATTGACCGGCAACGGCGCTGCCGGCGTCGTCGGCGCAGCCATAGCACCACGGGCGCCTGCGGCGAGAATGGCAGCACCGGTTGCGGCAGTGAGGAAAGTTCGACGATCGGTCATCAGAGGCCCTTCATTTCATTCGGCGGAATGCTGAGTGAATGCGGCCGGCAGAACGACGTTCCGGAATTGATGTCGTGGCGAATAGACGCGTGGTGGTGACGGAGTTGTTGGTTGCTCAACCTGATGATGATCGACGCAAAGCATGCGCGTTCGATCGCATCGGCGACCGACAGAATTCCGTGCGGGTGGTCACAATAGCGGATGATGCTCTAGGGCTGCTTGACCAGCACCGGGGAGCGACCAATGGCAAGCTTCGCCAGCTTGCGATCAAAGCTCAAAAACGCATCACACCCCGCCGCTTTCGCGAGATGAATGGCATCTGCGAAATCCATTCCCGCACCCATCCAGTCCAGTCCGAGAGAAAGCAGCGCCGGATCCTCCACCGTCACCCCGTGGATCCAGCCACTGCAGACAATGCGTCACCAATTTCTTGTGGCGCGAAGCCGTAGCCGCTTCGCAAGACCCACTCGGTTTCCAGGAACACCGTCAAGGATATGAACACATCGCCCGCGTCGAATACGGCTCGCGCACGCTTCGCCTGCAGCTTGTCATCGGCGACAATGAAACGAACGACAATGTCTGTATCAATCGCGCGCACGACGCTTCGCTTCCGCAGCAACCGCCGCGTCCATGTCGTCGAGGGACAAGGGCTTGCCTTTGTGACGCAGCATGCCCACCACCTCGTCGACCGTCTTGGCAGGAAAAAGCGGCGCAGCTTTCAGCAGCACGCCATCCGGCGTCTCCTCGACGGTGAGCCGCGTCCCCGCAGACCATCGTCGCTGATCGCGAATGGCTTTCGGCAGGATGACCTGCCCTTTCGTCGAAACGAGGGTCGTCAGTTTTTCAGGTCGTGACGCCATGGGGGGCCTCGCTGTAAGACGCAAGTAAGATACCATATCGCCACTGCCGCAACCTGGGCGTTTGCCGTGCCCTCAAACGGAAAAAGCGCGCCAACGAGTTGGCGCGCTTCTTTGAAATCAGGGCGGCGAGAGCGGATGCAGGCGGCTCTTTCCAGAGCCCTCAGTAATGAACCGACGCCCCCATCGCACCGGACTTCGGCGGTGCGAATTTGGTAAGGTCGATGCCTTCCACCGCGGCCTTGTACTCTTCCGCGCTGGGCGTGCGGCCGAGGATGGCGGCCAGCACCACGACCGGGGTTGAGGCGAGCAGCGACTCGCCCTTCTTCTCGGCGGTGTCTTCCACCACGCGGCCCTGGAACAGGCGGGTCGAGGTGGCGAGGACGGTGTCGCCCTTCTCGGCCTTTTCCTGGTTGCCCATGCACAGGTTGCAGCCGGGACGCTCGAGATACAGGATGTTCTCGTAGGACGTACGGTTCGCGGTCTTCGGCTTCACGTCGTCGAATTCGAAGCCCGAATACTTCTGGAGAATCTCCCAGTCGCCTTCGGCCTTCAGCTCGTCGATGATGTTGTAGGTGGGAGCCGCGACGACCAGCGGCGCGTTGAACGCGACCTTGCCTTCGCTCTTCTCGATATTCTTCAGCATCTGGGCGACGATCTTCATGTCGCCCTTATGCACCATGCACGAGCCCACGAAGCCGAGATCGACCTTCTTGGTGCCGCCGTAATAGGAGATCGGGCGGATCGTGTCGTGCGTATAGCGACGCGAGACATCGGCATTGTTGACGTCGGGATCGGCGATCATCGGCTCGTCGATGATGTCGAGATCGACGACGACTTCGGCAAAGTACTTTGCATTCGCATCCGGCGTCAGCGCGGGCTTCTCGCCCGAACGGATCTCGGCGATGCGCGCATCCGCCTTGGCGATCAGGCCCTTCAGCGTACCCGCGGCATTTTCCATGCCCTTGTCGATCATGATCTGGATGCGCGACTTGGCGATCTCCAGCGACTCGATCAGCGTCGCGTCCTGCGAGATGCAGATCGACGCCTTGGCCTTCATCTCGGCCGTCCAGTCGGTGAAGGTAAAGGCCTGGTCGGCCAGCAGCGTGCCGATATGGACTTCGATGATGCGGCCCTGGAAGACGTTGTCGCCGCACTGCTGCAGCATCTGCGCCTGGGTCGCATGCACGACGTCGCGGAAGTCCATATAGGGCTTCATCGCGCCCTTGAAGGTGACCTTGACGGATTGCGGGATCGGCATGGTGGCCTCGCCCGTCGCCAGCGCGAGCGCCACGGTGCCGCTATCGGCACCGAAGGCGACGCCCTTCGACATGCGGGTGTGGCTGTCGCCGCCGATGATGATCGCCCAGTCATCCACGGTGATGTCGTTCAGCACCTTGTGGATGACGTCCGTCATCGCATGATAGACGCCCTTCGGGTCGCGCGCGGTGATGACGCCGAAATTGTTCATGAAGCCCATCAGCTTCGGGATGTTCACCTGGGCCTTCTTGTCCCACACCGACGCGGTGTGGCAGCCCGACTGATAGGCGCCGTCCACGAGCGGCGAGATGACGGTGGCCGCCATCGCTTCCAGCTCCTGCGCGGTCATCAGGCCGGTGGTGTCCTGCGAGCCGACGATGTTCACCTTCACGCGCACGTCGGAGCCGGCATGCAGCACCTTGCCCGGCGTGACGCCGACGGCATTGCGGTTGAAGATCTTTTCCACCGCGGTCAGGCCCTGGCCCTCGACGGTGATTTCCTTGTTGGGCGCGAACACCGGGGTGGCTTCGACGCCGAGCGTTTCGGCCGCGAAGGTCTGCAGCTTCTTGCCGAACACGATGGCGTAGGACGAGCCCGCCTTCATGAACTCCATCTTCTGCGGCGTGAAGGCGGCGGCGACGTCCACCAGCTCCTTGCCGTTCTCGTCGCGCAGCTTCTTGGCCTTGGCGTCGAGCTTCAGCACGGTGCCGGTCTCGACCGAATATTTCTGCTCGAGGATCGGGTTGCCCTCGTTGTTGAGCACGGGCTTGCCGTCCTCACCGAGCTTCTTGACCCAGTTCTTCAGGTTGACGCCGATGCCGCCGGTCACGTCCACCGTGGTCGCGAAGATTGGCGAGATGCCGTTGGTGCCCGCGACGACCGGGGCGAAGTTCACGAAAGGCACATAGGGGCTGGCCTGCTTGCCGGTCCAGAGTGCGACATTGTTGACGCCGGACATGCGGGACGAGCCGACGCCCATGGTGCCCTTCTCGGCGATCATCATCACGCGCTTGTCGGGATGCGCCTTCTGCAGCGCGACGATTTCCTGCTGCGCTTCCGGCGTGATCATGCACTGGCCGTGCAGCTCGCGGTCCGAGCGCGAATGCGCCTGGTTGCCGGGCGACAAGAGGTCGGTCGAGATATCGCCTTCGGCGGCGATATAGGTGACGACCTTGATCTCGTCCTCGACGTCGGGAAGTTTCGTGAAGAACTCGGCCTTGGCGTAGCTTTCCAGCACGTCCCTGGCGACGGCATTGCCGGCCTTGTAGGCGTCGCGCAGCCGGAACATGTCGGCGTCATACAGGAAGACCTGGGTCTTCAGCACGTCGCCCGCCTGCTTTGCCAGCGTGGCGTCCTTACCGAGCGCCACGTCCAGCAGCACGCCGATCGAGGGTCCGCCCTTCATGTGCGACAGCAGTTCGAGCGCGAAGGTCGGGCTGATCTCGGGGACGATGGCTTCGCCGAGGATGATCTGCTTCAGGAAGGCAGCCTTGGCACCGGCGGCGCTCGTGGTGCCCGGCAGGGTGTTGTAGATGAAGAATTTCAGGGCGCCGGCGCGGAATTCGCTGCCTGAGTCCTTGATGAGGGCGATGATCTCGCTGGTGAGCGCGCCGTCGTCGATCGGCTTGGGAGCGAGGTTCTGAGCTTTCCGGCTTTCGATCTCGGCGAGGTAATCTGAATACAGGCTCATCGTCATCCCAACGTCATGAGGCGGTTGACGCTGGAAACGCAGCGCCACCTGCCGTTCTTGTTAAAACCGGTCTAAAGGCGAATTCGGCTTCGAGTACGTCAATCAGGGCTGACTGACAAGATACTGCATTGCGGTAAAAATAGTCCTTTAAATTCAGGATTCAACGGTGTGGACGATGGTGTCGCAGGGGGCGCTGTTGAAGCCAAACGGCAGCACTGCGCCGTGACCGGAATCGCAAGCTTGAGCGGCCCCAGGCGGCTTGAAAAACGCGATAACACGACGTACGCTTTAAAGGCGTACATTTTGGAGAACCGAGGACATGCCCCGAGCTTCCGTCGATGACAACAAGCGGATGAATCTGAGGGTTTCGCCGGACACAAAGGCCAAGCTCGTGCGCGCCGCTGCGCTCCGCGACACCGACCTCACAAGCTTCGTGACCCAGAGCGCCCTGCGTGAAGCCGTAGCCGTGATCGAGGCGGCCGAGGTCGTTCGCCTGACCGCGCGCGATCACGCGCGTGTTCTCCACCTGCTGGAAAATCCGCCAAGACCCAACGCAAAACTGCGCGCGGCAATCGCGGCGCTGCCCGACACGCTGTGACCCTGCCCGCTTGGCGCGAGGAAGCCATCGCGAAATCGCATGATCGCGGGTCTTTCGACTGCGGTGATCCGGCGATGAACGACTTCCTCCGACGCTACGCGCGCCAGAGCCACGAGCAGAACGCCTCCAAGACCTTTTGCGCGATCGATGTGTCCCAGCCCAACCGCGTGCTCGGCTTCTACACCATCGCCCCCTCCGCCGTGGCCCATGACATCGTGCCGGCATCGATGACGAAGGGACTGGCGCAACATGAAGTCGCTGGCTTCAAGCTTGCCCGAATTGCAACGGATATCACTGTGGCGGGCCAAGGCTTGGGCGGGCAGCTTCTCGCCGCCGTGGCGCTCCGCTGCCTGCGTGTTGTCGCCGAGGCCGGCGGCGTGCTGCTGATCATAGACGCCAAGGACGACCGCGCGGCGCGGTGGTATGCGAGCTACGGGGCCGAGCCGCTGAAGGATCGACCACTCACGCTTGTGATGCCGCTGGCTACATTTGCGGCTGACCTGAAGGGCAAGAGCCTTCTCTGAGCATCGCCTAAGACAACATTGAAAAACGATATCAATTCTCTTACTGTGATATCACTCGCAATGGAGGCTCATCATGCCGGCCGTCACGATCAGGAACCTATCCGACGCCACGCACCGCGCGCTCAAAGCGCGGGCCGAGCAGCATGGCCGCAGCACAGAGGCCGAAATTCGCCACATCCTTGAGACTGTGGTCCGTCCGAATGAACGCCTCCGGCTTGGCAGCGCAATTGCGGAAATCAGCCGTCGTCACGGACTGACCGACGCAGAAGCCGAAGCGCTCAGTCGGACCCGCGACCGAACGCCAGCCAAACCGATGAGCTTCGAGTGATCCTTCTCGACACGAACGTCGTGTCCGAGGTGATGAAGCTACTACCCGACAAGACCGTGCGGGCGTGGCTTGATGAACAGATAGCTGAAACGCTTTTTCTGTCGAGCATCACTGCCGCCGAATTGATGTTCGGAATTGGCGCACTTCCCAATGGCAAGCGAAAGAACGAACTGACGGCCATTCTGGATGGAACCATCAAGCTGTTCGAAGATCGCATTCTGCCATTCGACACCGCAGCTGCACGACACTACGCCGAGCTCGCTGTCAAAGCTCGCGCGGTCGGCAAAGGTTTTCCGACACCCGATGGCTATATCGCGTCGATCGCTGCGTCGCACGGCTTTGCCGTCGCGACGCGCGATCCAAGCGCATTCGATGCGGCTGGGCTGAGGGTCATCGATCCATGGAAGACGGAGCGTTGACGCCCCGCTTCACACGCATCAAATCACTCCCACTCAATCGTCCCCGGCGGCTTGCTGGTGATGTCATACACCACGCGGTTCACGCCCTTCACCTCGTTGATGATGCGCGTTGCCGTCTCGCCCAGGAACTTCATGTCGAACGCATAGAAGTCAGCCGTCATGCCGTCCGTCGAGGTCACGGCGCGCAGGCCGACGACGTATTCGTAGGTGCGGCCGTCGCCCATCACGCCGACGGTCTTCACCGGCAGCAGCACGGCAAAGGCTTGCCAGATGGTGTCGTAGAGATCGGCCTTGCGGATCTGGTCGATATACACCGCATCGGCCTCGCGCAGGATGTCCAGCTTCTCACGGGTGATCTCGCCGGGGCAGCGGATGGCGAGGCCGGGACCCGGGAACGGGTGGCGGCCGACGAAGATGTCGGGCAGACCGAGTTCGCGGCCGAGGTCGCGCACTTCGTCCTTGAAGAGTTCGCGCAGCGGCTCGACCAGCTTCATGTTCATGCGCGCGGGCAGACCACCGACATTGTGATGCGACTTGATGGTCACCGACGGACCGCCGGTGAAGGAGACGCTCTCGATCACGTCGGGATATAGCGTGCCCTGCGCGAGGAAATCTGCGCCGCCGATCTTCTTGGCCTCTTCGTCGAACACGTCGATGAACAGGCGGCCGATGGTCTTGCGCTTCACTTCCGGGTCGGTGACGCCTTCGAGTTCGCCGAGGAACTGTTTTGACGCATCCACATGGACCAGCGGGATATTGTAGTGGCCGCGGAACAGATCGACGACGGTCTTGCCCTCGTCCTTGCGCAGCATGCCGTGATCGACGAACACGCAAGTGAGCTGGTCGCCGATCGCCTCATGGATCAGCACCGCGGCCACGGCACTATCGACGCCGCCGGAGAGACCGCAGATCACCCTGCCCTTGCCGACCTGGGCGCGGATCTTCTCGATCGCTTCCTCGCGGAAGGCGCGCATGGTCCAGTCGCCGGTGAAGCCGGCCACCTTGCGCACGAAATTGCGGATGATCTTGGCGCCGTCCGGGGTATGCGCGACTTCCGGATGGAACTGCATCGCGTAGAATTTGCGGACGTCGTCGGCGATCACCGAGATCGGCGAGCCCGGCGCCTTGGCCACGCCGCGAAAACCTTCCGGCAGTTTGGTGACGCGGTCGCCATGGCTCATCCAGACGTCGTATTTGCCGCCCTTCTCCCACACGCCTTCGAACAACGGGCAGTCGTCGGTGATCTC
This sequence comes from Tardiphaga sp. GW821-FHT12E02, assembly GCF_058807155.1. Lineage (NCBI taxonomy): Bacteria > Pseudomonadati > Pseudomonadota > Alphaproteobacteria > Hyphomicrobiales > Nitrobacteraceae > Tardiphaga > Tardiphaga sp. GW821-FHT12E02. Next base: position 3,139,219 of record NZ_JBXAQK010000001.1, on the reverse strand, counting down.
GATGGTGGCGCGGCCGAATTCGCGATGATGGCCGCCCTCGACGGTGCCGCCGAGCTGCTGCGCCATGGTCTGCTCGCCATAGCAGATGCCGAGCACCGGCACGCCGGCGGTGAGGATCGACAGCGGCACCGCGGGCGCATCCTTGTCGAGCACCGAGGCCGGGCCGCCGGACAGGATCACGGCTTTGGGCTTCATCTCGGCAAAGGCGGCTTCCGCCTTGTTGAACGGGACGATCTCGGAATAGACGCCGTCCTCGCGCACCCGGCGCGCGATCAGCTGCGTCACCTGGGAGCCGAAATCGACGATCAGAATCTTGTCATGCTCGGCACCCACATGGGCGGAGTGGGCCGAGGACGGAAGGGCGGATGTGCTGGGGGCTGTCATAGCGAGGAATTACGCGACGAACGGCGGGTTCGCAAGGGTTGCGTGCCGCATCGCACAGGCAGCAGTGTCCCCTCTCCCGCTCTCGCGGGGGAGGGTCAGGGTGGGGGTGCCTCCGCAGGCTCCGGAGCTTGGGGCTGCCCCACCCCGGCCCTCCCCCGCAAGCGGGAGAGGGAGAAGAAAGGGAATCCGGCCCCTAATGACCGGTCCCGCCCACCGCAGCGCCTGCCTTGTCATGCGTACCCAGTCTGTCCACCAGGGTGCGGGTCGCCTCGTTCATGCCGATGAGCTCGACCGGGATACCGTGGTGGCGGAACTTGAGGACCACCCGGTCCAGCGCATTGACGCTGGTGAGGTCCCAGAAATGCGCCGCCGACAGGTCGATCACCACGCCCTTGAGGTCCTCCTCGCGGAAATCGAAGGCGGTGTGGAACGCCTCGGATGTGGCGAAGAAGATCTGGCCGGTGACGATATAGGTCCGAACCGCCGTCTCCTCCGCGCGACCGGACGAGACGCCGAACAGCTTTGTCACCTTGTGCGCAAAGAAAAGCCCACTGAGGATCACGCCGAACAGCACGCCCTTGGCGAGATCGTGGGTGGCCACCACGACCACGACGGTCCCCAGCATTACCACGCTGGATGATTTTGGATGGGTCAGCAGTGTGCGGACCGACTTCCACTGGAACGTGTTGATCGACACCATGATCATGACAGCGACCAGCGCCGCCATCGGGATCTGCGCCACATAGGGCCCGAGCACAACGATCAGGAACAGCAGGAAGGCGCCGGCCCAGAATGTCGAAAGCCGTCCGCGCCCGCCGGAGGAGACATTGATCACCGACTGGCCGATCATCGCGCAGCCAGCCATGCCGCCTAAGAAGCCCGAGGTGATATTGGCCGCGCCCTGCCCGGCGCATTCGCGGTTCTTGTCGGATGTCGTGTCGGTCATCTCGTCGATGATGGCCGCGGTCATCAGGCTTTCCAGCAGGCCGACCATGGCGATGGCGAAAGAGGTCGGAAAGATGATGCGCAGTGTCTCCCATGTAAAGGACACCTGCGGCAGCGCGAAGAACGGCAGCTCGCTCGGCAGCGCGCCCATGTCGCCGACGGTGCGGATGCCGAAGCCGAAATACATGGACGCCGCGGTGAGCAGCACGATGGTGACCAGCGGCGATGGCACGGCTTTGGTGATATAAGGCAGACCATAGATGATCACGAGGCCGATGGCGGTCATTGCGTAGACCGTGGTGCCGCGGCCAAGAAGCTCGGGCATCTGTGCCATGAAAATCAGGATCGCCAGCGCATTGACGAAGCCAGTCACCACCGAGCGCGACACGAACCGCATCAAGGTGCCGAGCCGCATCAGGCTGGCGATGATCTGGATCACGCCGGTCAGGATGGTCGCGGCGAACAGATAGTTGATGCCGTGCGCCTTGACGAGACCGACCATCAGCAGCGCCGTGGCGCCGGTCGCCGCCGAGATCATCGCCGGCCGGCCGCCGGCAAAGGCGGACACGACGGCGATACAGAACGAGGCATAGAGGCCGAGCCTGGGATCGACACCGGCGATGATCGAGAACGCGATGGCTTCGGGAATAAGTGCGAGGGCCACGACGGTGCCCGCGAGCAATTCACGGGTGACATTCGGAGCCCATTCGCTCCGCAGATGAACCATATCCATGGTGATGTTTGAACTTTCTTGTCTCACACGCGAGAGCGTATGAGGCGCGCAAAAGGGCGAACGGCCGCGATGCGGTCCGTCTATGGCAGCCAGGATTTTGCGTTGTCCGGCGGGTCGGCGGCCGGAAGAGCCACCCGGATTTGCACCGGGTCCGGTGGATTGGGTGGAGAGTAACGGAGACGAAGCAGCAGTGCAATGCAGTCGCGTAGGATGGGTTGAGCGCAGCGATACCCATCACCACAAGCACCGGAGTATGCGGTGATGGGTATCGCTCAGGCGCTGCGCGCCTAAGCTCAACCCATCCTACAAATTACGCAGAGCGCTTTAGCACCGACACGAAAAATCCGTCTGTCCCTGTCTTCCGCGGCGTCATCAGCAAGCCTTCGGGCGACTGATAGACCGCGGCCGCGAAATCATCCGCACGCTCCCACAGTGACGAGATCACCTGCTCCGGTGGCACCACCGCAAAGCCGGACTGCCGCGCGAGAAAAGCCTTCACCTGCTCGCGGTTTTCCTGCGGCAGCACTGAACAAGTGACATAAGCGATCCGTCCGCCCGGCTTCACAAATTGCACCGCGCGGTCGAGCACCTCCTGCTGGTCCTTGATGCGAACTTCGAGTGCACCCGGCCGCATGCGCCACTTGGCATCGGGATTGCGGCGCCAGGTGCCAGTGCCCGTGCATGGCGCATCGATCAGCACGAGATCGGCGGAGGCGCGGATATCGGCGAGCGGATCCTCGTCGCCCTTCGGCGTGCGGATATCGGCATTGTGGATGCCCGCGCGGGACAGTCGCTCATGGATGGGAGCCAGCTGGCGCTTGTCGGCATCGGTTGCAATGAGGCGGCCCTTGCCCTGCATCATGGCGCCGAGCGCCAGTGTCTTGCCACCCGCGCCGGCGCAGAGATCGATCACCTGCTCGCCGGGCTTGGCGCCGGAGAACAAAGCCGCGAGCTGCGAGCCCTCGTCCTGCACCTCGATGCCGCCTTTGATGAAATCTTCTTCGGCATTGATGCCGGGATTGCGCGCATCGGCGGCCAGCGCGATGCGCAGGCCGAGCAGCGACCACGGCGTCGCGGTGGCACCGAGATGCTTCAAGGAAGCGAGCGCCTTCTCGCGATTGCTCTTCAGCGTGTTGACGCGCAGGTCGAGCGGTGCGCGGCTGGCCATCGCGACGGCTTCGGCCACGCGCTCATCGCCGAACACGCCCGCAAGCTGGGCATCGAGCCATTCCGGATAATCACCGGCAACGTGCGCAGGCGCGCCTTCGGCCGTGCGCGTCTCCAGCGCCTTGCGCTCGGCATCGCTGAGCGGCTCCGGCGCAAAACGGCTGCCGTCGCATAGGGCGGCGATCGCCTCGGCATCCATTCCGCGCTCAAGCTTGAGCATGCCGAGCACGCGCGCACGCGAGCTATCATCCTCCATCACCCACGCGCTCGAGGCGCGCCGGCGCAGCACGTCCCAGACCAGGCCGGCAATGCCGGCGCGATCGCCGGAGCCCGCGAAACGATGCGCGGTGCCCCACTCCTTCAGCGCCTTGGCGGCGGGAATCCGCTGGGTATCGATGGCGTCGATGACCTCGATGGCAGCAGTCAGGCGGGCGGCGGGCGTCATGGCAAACTTTCAAGTCCGGAGAATCGGCGCCGCCCCAGGCTTCACAGCAGGAGCAGCATCCGCAGGGCGAAGTAGAACCACATGGCCAGCAATACAAGCGCGCTGGCGATCCAGGCCTGCGATCCCCTGTTGGCAGCGAAGAAGCCAGCCCCCACGAAACGGGCCACCACGAACACCCAGGACAGGCAGACCAGCGCCAGATCGATCTTCCGCAGCGGCAGGCCGAGGGCAATCAGGGAATAGAACAACAGATCGAGCTGCGGCGCGGTATTCGGCAACTCACGGGCGTCATTGCGCCCGACGCCACCGCTGCGCAGGCCGGTGACGAAGAACATGCCGAGCGTGATCGCGACAAGCACGAAAACCGGCAGCAGAACCATTTGGACAGACATTGGAATTCCCTTGAGCCCGCCAGCGATACGCCGGCTTCCGGGAACTGGAACCCGCGAGGACGGGTCTGGGTTCCATCGACTTGCCGACGCGGCTGTAGGATGGGTTGAGCGAAGCGATACCCATCACCACAAGCGCCGGAGCATGCGGTGATGGGTATCGCTCCGGCGCTGTCGCGCCTGCGCTCAACCCATCCTACGCATTCACGCCTTATCCACTCGACCCGCGCCAACTGCTGTCAAAGTTCTTGCCCTTCGGCTGCCGCATGCATGCTGTCCGTTTTCAATCGGCCAGCACACAGAAAGAAACCACCCTAGATTGCATTCAAACGAAACTCAGCTAAGGTACCCAAGTATAGCCGGAGCGCCCTAAATGGCCGATGTTGCAAAATCGTGAGGCGCGGCCGCGTTGTCCTCCTGTTCGCTGTATGCGTTGCGATTGTCTCATTCATCGCATCTCGATGGCAGCCATGCTCCAACGTCAGAGAGTGCTATAATTCCTGGAAAATATTCTGGAGTAGCAGCAACACCGAACTTTCCGAAAAGCAACTCCTACTGTCCCAATTTGCGGCATCGTCCGGCTATCTCGTATTTTCTTCACCTATGGCTTCAGGCGCCAGCCCGAGCCTGGTCGTCTATGATCGAGCCAACCAGCAGGCACGCCTGATCCAGGAAACCGGCTTCTCCCTTTTTGCCCCCTCTCTATCCGCCGACAGCGAACGACTCATTTTCGTGAGAGCCGGAGCATCCGGCCGAGAGATCATATCCTGCGTAATCCGCGAATGGATTTGCCGAACGTTGTTCGCAAGCGAAGACTCAATACGGTCCCCAGTCGAAATCGATCGCGACAAGATCGCCTTCATATCTAGCCCGCTCATCACTGGACCCGACAATAAAAAACGCTTCAATCGCTACGATATGTTTATACAAGCGAAAGACAGCACGCCTGTTAAGGCGACAAATCTCAAACTTTACTCACTTGGCCCAGCCAGCACATCAAAGGATCGAATTGTATTTTCCGGTGACGATGGCGCGTATCGGATTTACGCATCGCGGCTGGATAAGTCCGGCACTCATGGTGCCCGTGATACGCACCCGCGAGAGATCGCATTTCCAGAAAAATCTATCGTCGTCGATGTGGCGGTGTCGCTGGATGACCGGTACTTATCATTTCGGCAGGCAGAGAGCATAAAAGGAAAATCGAACTATCAGTACAACCTGCATCTCGCAAATTCGAATGCAGAAAGTATCAAAAAGATAGAACCCGAGGGGATCAGGTTGTCACGTGGCATCTTCGTTGAGAGAACACTGATCTTTAACGAGCTTTTCGAGAGAAATTATCGCGTCAGCAAACTCGATATACCAACCGGCGAGATCGAAGAACTCGTTTCAATCCCGCACACGGGCAGCTCTATCCAGCAACTTCAAAAAATCAAGCTGAACTTTCAATAGACTGCGTGCAGCCCGCCGATGCGGGTCTCGGCTGATGAGTATTGCTTCGGCGCTATCGTGCCTGCGTCAACTCAACCATAGAATCTACGCCTTGTCCGGCCCCACGCGCACCAGCTGCTTGCCAAAATTCTGGCCCTTCAGCAGGCCCATGAACGCCGTCGGCGCGCTGTCCAGGCCTTCGGTGACATATTCGCGATACTTCACCTTCCCCTCGCCGATCCACTGCGCCATGTCGCGCAGGAAATCGCCATGCATCGACGCGAAATCGCGGACGATGAAGCCGCGGAAGTTGAGGCGCTTGGTGAGCACATTGCGCATCATCGCGCCGGCCCATTTCGGCGCGACGGATGCCGTATCGTTATATTGCGCGATCAGGCCGCAGACCGGGATGCGCGCGAAGAAGTTGAGCAGCGGAAACACCGCCTCGAACACCTCGCCGCCGACATTCTCGAAATACACATCGATGCCGTTCGGGCAGGCCTCTTTCAGCTTCGCTGCAAAATTGGGATCGCGATGATCGATGCAGGCATCGAAGCCGAGCTCTTCCACCACATAGCGGCATTTGTCCGCACCGCCGGCAATGCCGATCGCCTTGGCGCCCTTGATCTTGGCGATCTGTCCAACCGCCGAACCGACGGCGCCGGAAGCTGCAGCGACGACCACCGTCTCGCCCGGCTGCGGATTGCCGATCGCGAGCAGGCCCGTATAGGCCGTCATGCCGGGCATGCCGAGAATGCCGACCGCCGTGGAGATCGGTGCAATGGCCGGGTCGATCTTGCGCAGGCCCTTGCCGTCGGAGATCGCATGCGTCTGCCAGCCCGAATGCGACAGCACGATATCGCCGGCCGCAAAGCCAGGATTGTTCGAGGCAACGACCTCACACACGGTGCCACCTTCCATCACGCCATCCACAGGCACCGGAGCAGCATAGGAGGGGCCGTCATTCATGCGCCCGCGCATATAGGGATCGAGCGACAGCCAGATCGTGCGCAGCAGCACCTCGCCCTCGCCGGGCTTTGGCACGGCAAAATCCTCGAGGCGGAAATTCGACGGGCCGGGTTCGCCATGGGGGCGCGATGCGAGAACGACGCGTTTGGCCGATGCGGACATGGATGTCTCCTGCTGTTTCTTGTTGTGATGAGAGGCTGACGCAAAAACGCGGCACGCGATGATCGCGCGCCGCGTTCAATTCGTAAACCCGATACTATCAGGCTGCGATCTTTGCGAGCACCGCATCAAATGCCGCAGCCGCGCTGTCGAGATCCTTGAAGGCGAGACCGCCGTCGGCGGACTGCTTCTGCGCCGGGGTCGCGGTCGGGCGGATTTCCGCCACCGGCTTGCCGCCGTCGAGCATCGCGAGCGGTGCGATGACCTGAAACTCGTGGGATTCGAGCGGCTGGTCCTTGAGCAGGAACACGCTGAGCGTGACGATGTCCTTGCCGCGGCGATAGGAGATGTAGCGGTCAACGGCCACCGAGCCATCGCGCTGCATGCCGCCGAGTTTGGCCGAGCCCTTCGAGTCCAGCAGCTTGTGGGCCTTGAAGCCCTTGACGCCTTCGGACTTCGCCTTGGCGGTGGCTTCCGACAGGTCGTATTTCTCGGCCAGCGTCTTGCCGACGGCCGCGATCTGGTCGGCCATGTCGTGTTCGAACTGTTTTGCTTCGGAGCGCGGCTGGCCGATGCGGCGCGGCTTGTCGGCATTGCGCTTGGCGAGTTCGGCCGTGCAGATTTCGGCCAGAGCGGCGACATCGCGCTTCAGGGCGTTTTCGCGCAGATTCTTGATCTGCGGGGTCTCCAGCGCGGCGACGCGCTCTTCGGTCCATTCGATGGCCATGAAAGTCTCCAATGTGCTTGGCGAATATGCGGGCGAGCGGTACCGCGTCAGGCAGTACCGGAACAGGTCTCTTTACGCGCAAGCGGGAACCCGCACGCGTTTGAGGCGAATACGCGTGCGTTTTGGACCATCGGTAAGGCCCAATTTAGGCAGGAATGCCTAGTTTGTTCCGTAGGGAGGATGAGCGAAGCGTCATCCGCCGATCTGCGTCCAAAGATCGGCCGGCGGATGACGCCTTCGGCTCATCCGCCCTACGCATCCCGCGATCAGCGGCCGCCGGGGTAATTCGGGCTTTCGCGGGTGATGGTCACGTCATGGACGTGACTTTCACGCAGGCCGGCGCTGGTGATGCGGACGAATTCGGCCTTTTCGGAGAATTCGGCCAGGTTCTTGGCGCCGACATAGCCCATGGCGGCGCGGAGACCGCCGGCCAGCTGGTGGACCACGTTGCCTACCGGTCCCTTATAGGCCACCTGCCCCTCGATGCCTTCCGGCACCAGCTTCAGAGTGTCCTTGATGTCCTGCTGGAAGTAGCGGTCGGCCGAGCCGCGCGCCATGGCGCCCACCGAGCCCATGCCGCGATAGGCCTTGTAGGACCGGCCCTGCCACAGGAACACTTCGCCGGGCGTCTCGTCGGTGCCGGCTAGCAGCGATCCGACCATGGCGATATCGGCACCGGCAGCCAGCGCCTTGGCGAGATCGCCGGAGAACTTGATGCCGCCATCGGCGATCACCGGAATGTCGGCCTTCTTGGCCGCTTCCACCGCATCCATGATGGCGGTGAGCTGCGGCACGCCGACACCCGCGACGATGCGCGTGGTGCAGATCGAGCCCGGGCCGATACCGACCTTCACGGCATCCGCGCCGGCATCGATCAGCGCCTGGGTCGCCTCAGTCGTGGCGACATTGCCGGCGATCACCTGCACGGCATTGGAGATGCGCTTGATGCGGTTCACCGCTTCCAGCACGCGGGTCGAATGGCCGTGGGCAGTATCGACCACGACGATATCCACGCCGGCATCGATCAGGCGCTCGGTGCGCTCAAAGCCGCCGTCACCGACAGTGGTGGCAGCTGCCACGCGCAGACGGCCCTGCGCGTCCTTGCTGGCCAGCGGATGCGCCACGGCCTTGTCCATGTCCTTCACGGTGATCAGGCCGACGCAGCGATACTGGTCATCGACGACGAGAAGCTTCTCGATGCGATGCTTGTGCAGCATGCGCTTGGCTTCGTCCTGGCTGACGCCCTGACGCACCGTCACGAGATTTTCGTGGGTCATCAGCTCGGAGATCTTCTGGTCCGGATTGGTGGCGAAGCGGACGTCGCGATTGGTGAGAATGCCGACCAGCTTGCCGGGGACGTTCGGGCTGGCACCGGTGACCACCGGGATGCCCGAGAAACCGTGCTCGTTCATCAGCGCGAGAGCTTCGGACAGCTTCGCATCGGGGCCGATGGTGAGCGGATTCACCACCATGCCGCTCTCATACTTCTTCACCTGGCGGACCTGCGCGGCCTGCCCTTCCGGGTCGAAATTGCGATGGATGACGCCGAGGCCGCCGGCCTGCGCCATGGCGATCGCCATATTGGCTTCGGTGACCGTATCCATGGCCGAGGCCATGATCGGGATGTTCAGGAGCACGCTGCGGGTGGCGCGCGAGCGGATATCGGCATCCGACGGCAGGATGTCCGACAGGCCCGGCTTCAGCAGCACGTCATCGAAGGTGAAAGCTTCGCGAATTTTGGTGACGACTGCCATGGCCAACTCCGTTCAGCGGCCGGTGCCGCGCGTGGGACTGAGGATGCACCAAAGCGGCGGCGGTGCATCACCGTCGCCGACTCGTGACCCTCAACATAGGATTGGCGGTGGTCGATAGCATGCTGCCCTGCGGAATCAAAGTGTTTGGCAGCCATGCACAGGGATTTTTGGCAGCGGTATTCATGGCCCTGCCCGCCCTGCGGAGTTCACAGGACCGTCATCAAGCCGGCCGCCGCACGCGATGGCCCGCTCCCGGACATGGTGTTAAAGCGCGCTGACAAAGCTCAAGAAGAATCGACAGGAATCCGCACTGTCTGTCCGGGATACCGCTACCGCATGATGTCCAAGGAACGCCTGATCCCGCTGATCGTCGCCGCCGCCCTGTTCATGGAGAACATGGACTCCACGGTGATCGCGACCTCGCTGCCGGCCATCGCCGCCGATATCGGCACCAGCCCGCTGACGCTCAAGCTGGCGATTACGTCCTACCTGCTCTCGCTTGCCGTCTTCATTCCCGCCTCCGGCTGGACCGCCGACCGTTTTGGCGCCCGCACCGTGTTCTCGGTCGCCATTGGCGTGTTCATGATCGGCTCAATCGGCTGCGCCCTGTCGCAGACCGTCACGCATTTCGTCATCGCGCGCATCATCCAGGGGCTCGGCGGCGCCATGATGACGCCGGTGGGACGGCTCGTCCTGGTGCGCTCCATCGACAAGGCCGGGCTCGTCAATGCGATGGCCTGGATGTCCGTGCCGGCGCTGATCGGTCCGGTAATCGGGCCGCCGCTCGGTGGCTTCATCACCACCTATGCATCGTGGCACTGGATCTTCCTGATCAATATCCCGATCGGCTTTCTCGGCATCTATCTGGCGCAGCGCTATATCGATCCGATCAAATCGGACAATCCCGAACGCTTCGACCTGCTCGGCCTCGTGCTGGCCGGCGTCGGCCTTGCCGGCATCGCCTTCGGTCTCTCGGTCGCGGGCCTCAATCTGCTGCCATGGGAAGTCATCACCGCGCTGCTGGTCATCGGCACGGTATCGATGACGCTCTATCTCATCCATGCCAGGCGAACGTCATCGCCGGTGCTGGATTTCTCGCTGATGCGCTATGCGACGCTGCGCGCGGCGATTATCGGCGGCTTCCTGTTCCGGCTTGGCATCGGTGCATTGCCGTTCCTGCTGCCGCTGATGATGCAGATCGGTTTTGGCCTGTCGCCATTCCAGTCCGGCATGGTCACCTTCGGTTCGGCCGTCGGCGCCATGGGCATGAAGACGCTGGCAACCCGCATCATCCGCGCGTTCGGCTTCCGCAATGTGATGACCGTGAACGCGATTGTCAGCTCGGTTTTCCTCGCGGTCTGCGCACTGTTCACGATCTCGACGCCGCTGACGCTGATCCTGCTGATCCTGCTCGTCGGCGGCTTCTTCCGCTCGCTCGAGTTCACCGCGATCAATACAGTGGCCTTTGCCGAGGTGGAGCCCGCGCAACTCAGCCGAGCGACCACCCTCACAGCAGTGGCGCAGCAATTATCGATCTCCGCCGGCGTCGCCATCGGCGCGTTCAGCGTGGAAAGCACCATGGTCTGGCGGGGAATGACAGAGTTGTCGGCCGGCGACTTCGCTCCGGCATTTCTCGTCGTGTCGCTGATCTCAGCGACCTCAGCCTGGTTCTTCTGGCAGATGCCCGCCGATGCGGGCGCTGAAATCTCCGGCCGCAAGGCCGTCGAGATCGCCAGTCGCAAAGGCGAGAAGAAAGGTGCAGAGCATGCCGCTGCGAAAGCTGCGAGCGAGACGACGGAAGATACGCGGGATCAGCGGCTGGGCTAGTCCTCAGCCTCATCTGCACCACCCGGCGTGCCGCGAAAGCCCATCGCGAGCACATAGCGCTCCGACGAATCCTTTCGGCTCGAGGCCGGCTTCACGTGCTTCACCGACGCAAAGTCGCGCTTGAGCTGTGTCATGAGCGTCGCATCGGCGCCGCTCTGGAACACTTTTGCGACGAAGGTACCGCCCGGCTTCAGCACATCGCAAGCGAACGCTGCGGCGTCCTCGACGAGGCCGACGATGCGGAGCTGGTCGGTCTTGCGATGACCGGTCGTGTTGGCCGCCATATCGGACATCACCACATCGGCAAGGCCGCCCATCATCTCTTTCAGCTTCGCCGGCGCGTCGGCATCGAGAAAATCCATCTGCGCGAAGGTGACGCCGACGATCTCGGGCATTTCCAGAAGATCGATGGCGATCACCTGCCCGCGGCCTTCGGCCGAGCCGACCCGGCGGGCGGCGATCTGGCTCCAGCCGCCGGGGGCAGCGCCGAGATCGACCACGGAAATGCCCGGCTTCAGGAAGCGGTGCTTGTCGTCCATTTCGATGATCTTGTAGGCCGCCCGCGAGCGCAGGCCGTCTTTCTTGGCCTGCTGCACATAGGGATCGTTGAGCTGCCGCTCCAGCCAGAGCTTCGACGACAGTTTCATCCTGCCGGCGCTCTTGACCTGGACGCGCATGCGGCCGGTACTGTCTTTTGCCATCGGTAATTGCTTGCTTTCGGGTTTGGCGGCCCTCTTAGCACGGCCCGCCGCAAAAGCCGAACTGCGTTACGATGCCTTGATGACGCCGTCCTCGCGCATCATTTCCACCAGCATCCCCTCGCGGAGCCCGCGATCGGCGACGCGCAGGCGCGGCAACGGGAACACGGCGCGGATGGCGTCGAGGATGGCGCAGCCGCACAGGACCAGATCGGCGCGATCGGGGCCGATGCACTGGTTGGCCGCACGTTCGGCATAGCTCAGGCCCATCAGCTTCACGATGGTCGCATCGAGTTCGGCATTGTCGAGCCAGATGCCGTCGATGCGGCGACGGTCGTAGCGCAGCAGGCCCTGATGGATGCCGGCCAGCGTCGTCACCGTGCCGGAGGTGCCGAGCAGATGCATGCCATCGAGATCGACGCCGTGCTCGGCGGCAAAGGGCGCGACGTGCTGGGCAACCTCGGCGATCATGAGATCGTAGGACTCGCGGGTGACATTCTTGCCGCCGAATTTTTCAGCCAGGGTGACCACGCCGAGCGGGATCGACATCCATGCCTTGATCAGCGGCCGGCCATTGGGGTCGGCGGCATCGCGCTCGATCCGCACCAGTTCGGACGAGCCGCCGCCGATATCGAACAGGATCGCGCCGCGGCCTTTCGGATCGATCAGCGGCGAGCAGCCGATCACGGCGAGACCGGCTTCGGTTTCGCGGTCGATGATCTCCAGCGTGATGCCTGTCGCCTCGGCCACGCGGCTGAGGAATTCATCGGAATTCGACGCAGCGCGACACGCTTCCGTTGCGATCAGACGCAGCCGCGTCGCGTTGCGGGCGCGGATCTTGTCGCGGCAAATCGACAGCGCGGCAACAGCGCGATTGATCGCGGCATCGGAGATGACACCCGATGTCGAGACGCCCTCGCCGAGGCGGATGATCCGCGAAAACGAATCGATCACGCGAAAGCTGTCGCCGGTGGGGGCGGCGATCAGCAGACGGCAATTGTTGGTGCCGAGATCGAGCGCGGCATAGACGGCCGGATTGACTGCATCGCTCACGCGCGCAGCCACCACGGCCCCCTGCTCCGTTCCCGGCACGTCATTCGGCTCCAGCGAGGGGCGGAGCCGCGTGGTGTCATCCATTCAATCGGTCTTTCCGCGGCTTGTGGCCGGCATGGAAACCATTCTCACGGAAACTTTAGCAGGGCACGGGATTGGCGCAACCTTCGCACCCGCGCCATGCCCAATCGGACGTTGTGACCGCCGCGCGGGCGTCCTATCTGAGGTGATCGCCAGGACCGCAAGTCCGGCGCCGTATCGACAGTCAAATGGACGTCCCCATGCAGGATTTTACCGGCTCCCGCGACAATTCCATCGCCATGCAGAAATACGGGGTCGGTCAGCCCGTCCGGCGCAAGGAGGACGACACGCTGGTGCGCGGCCAGGGCCGCTATACCGACGATCTTCATTTGCCTGGCCAGCTTTATGCCTGGGTCGTCCGCAGCCCGCATGCCCATGGCGTGATCCGCAAGATCGACACCGAGGCCGCCAAGGCGATGCCTGGCGTGCGCGGCATCTGGACCGGCGCCGATATTGCTGTGGCCGACTACAAGCCCTTCACCGTCGGCCTCCCGATGAAAAGCCGCGATGGCTCGCCGCTGCTGCAGACCAATCGCCAGGCGCTGATGACCGATCGCGTCCGCTATGTCGGCGATCCCATCGCCTTCGTCGTCGCGGAGACACTCGCGCAGGCGCGCGATGCGGGCGAAGCCGTCGAGCTCGAAATCGAGCCACTGCCCGCCGTGACCTCTGCCGAGGACGCGACCAAGCCCGGCGCACCGCAGCTCTATGAGCACATCCCGAACAATGTCGCGCTCGATTATCACTATGGCGACACCGACGCGATCGAGGCGGCCTTCGCCTCGGCTGCGCATGTGACGAAACTCGACATCGAGAACACCCGCGTGGCCGTCGTCTCGATGGAGCCACGCTGTGCGCTGGCGTCGTTCGACAGGGAGACCGAGCGCTACATCCTGCAGGTGCCGACCCAGGGCGTCGCCGGCAATCGCGCCACGCTGGCGCGCCACATGAATGTGCCCGCCGAGAAGATGCGCATCCTCACCGGCAATGTCGGCGGCTCTTTCGGCATGAAGAATGTGAGCTACCCCGAATATATCTGCCTGCTGCATGCGGCAAAGGCGCTGGGCAAGCCGGTGAAATGGCTGGATGAACGCTCATCCAGTTTTCTCTCCGACAGTCAGGGCCGAGCGCAACAGATTCATGCGGAGCTGGCACTCGACAAGGACGGCAAGTTTCTCGCCGCACGCCTGTCCGGCTACGGCAATCTCGGCGCCTATATCACCGGCGTGTCGCCATTGCCGCTATCGATCAATGTCGGCAAGAACCTGCCGAGCGTCTATCGCACGCCCCTGGTCGGCGTCGACATCAAATGCGTGGTCACCAACACCACCCTGATGGGCGCCTATCGCGGCGCCGGACGGCCTGAAGCGAACTATTTCATGGAGCGCCTGATCGACCGCGCGGCGGACGAGATGGGCATCGACCGGCTCACGCTGCGCAAGCGCAATTTCATCAAGCCATCGCAACTGCCTTTTGCGGCGGCGTCGGGCGTCACCTATGACAGCGGCGATTTCCAGGGCGTGTTCGACAAGGCGCTGGCGATCTCCGATCACGCCGGCTTTGCCAAACGCAAGCGCGAGGCGAAGAAGCAAGGAAAGCTGCGCGGCATCGCCGTCGGCTCCTATCTCGAAGTCACCGCACCGCCCTCGCCCGAACTCGGCAAGGTGACGTTCGACCCGGACGGCACCGTGACCATCACCACGGGTACACTGGATTACGGCCAGGGCCATGCGACGCCGTTTGCGCAGGTGCTGTCGGAGCGACTCGGCGTGCCCTTCGATGCGATCCGGCTGCAGCAGAATGACAGCGATCTCGTGCGCACGGGCAATGGCACCGGCGGCTCGCGTTCGATCACCGCATCGGGCCAGGCGATCGTCGAGGCGTCGGATCTCGTCATCGCCAAGGGCAAGGTTGCTGCCGCGCATCTGATGGAAGCGTCCGAGGCCGATATCGAATTCGAGGATGGCCGCTTCACCATTGCCGGCACCGATCGTTCCATCGACATCATGGAGCTGGCGCAGCGGATGCGCGACGGCAAGCTGCCCGAGGGCGCGCCGGAGACGCTCGATGTGGATCATGCCAGCGAGGGCCCGCCATCGACCTTCCCCAATGGCTGCCATGTGGCGGAAGTGGAGATCGATCCGGACACCGGCGTGCTGACCATCGTGCGCTACAGCGCGGTGAATGATTTCGGCACCATCGTCAATCCGATGATCGTTGCCGGCCAATTGCATGGCGGCGTCGCGCAGGGCATCGGCCAGGCGCTGATGGAGAAGGTCAGCTACGATTCATCGGGTCAGCCGATCACCGGCTCCTTCATGGACTATGCGCTGCCACGCGCCGGCGACATTCCGCTGATGGCCATCGGCGATCATCCGTCGCCCGCCAAGACCAATCCGCTCGGCACCAAGGGCTGTGGCGAAGCCGGATGCGCCGGAAGTCTCGCGACCGTCGTCAACGCGGTGGTCGATGCGTTGAGTGCGTATGGCGTGACGCATCTCGATATGCCGCTGACATCGGAACGCATCTGGCGTGCGATCCAGGATGGGAAGACAGCCGAGGTGGCGTGAGGCCTTTCTTCTCCCTCCCCCAAGCGGTGCAGCCGCGCCGTGGGGAGGGGGGATCGATGCGAGCGTTCAGCGAGCATCGAGACGGGTGGGGTCTATCCCCACGCTCTGTTCGTCGTGGGGATAGACCCCACCCGGCGCTACGCGCCACCCTCCCCGCTGCGCCGCTGCGCGGCTTGAGGGAGGGAAACCATCGGCTCCTGCGCGCGACTTCCCGATCAACCTGTCAAACAGCCACGCTCTCGCAATCTCGCGGCGCTTGCGCGTCCGAGGTGTGAGCAGTCCTCCCCGAAACATGAGGGGAGGTGGCACGCCGCAAGGCGCACTTGAGTGGACTTGACGCTGCCCGTGCAAGCTGGATCGCCAGCAAGCCCAAGCCGCGCAACGCCTTACGGCGCGCCACCGCGACGTCTTGCTAGTCGAAGGACCGTTCTTCCGGGTACTGGGCACTCCCATTGGGAGTCATCCGACGGATTTCTCCGCCTTCGCCCGCACCACGTCCAGCCGCGCTAGCGGCAGGGCCCCGTAGTGGGCCCGGACGGTGACCCTCGACCACCCGAGTGCAGGAGGTACGTCCTCCCCTGCCCGCAGGCGCCGCATCTTGTCCCACTCAAAGACGCCTCATGAGAGCGCCCCTCGTGAACAAGACAAACGGGATAATGGCGACGATGGGAATTTTGTCAAGAACAAAGAACGAACACGTATTCGCAACTCTGAGGCGGATGAGCGGAGCGTCATCCGCCGGCCGAGCTAATGTGAGGTAGAATGGCGGATTACGGCTACGCCTTATCCGTTCTACGGCTCCTCGCAAAAAAGCCGGCCGGCGGTTCGTCCGCACGGCCGGCTTTCAAAACTCAACGCAACGCTTACAGGCCGGTATAGCCCGCCTTGACCGGATCATTGCTGCCGTCGCGCTCGCGCAGATAGGTCAGGCCGCAGACCGTGAGGCGCTGCATGTCGGTCTCGCCGCCATCGAACAGCGACTGCACATATTCAGTGACCTTGACGCGCGCGTCTTCGCTCGCGGCTTCAGCGCGATTGGCCATGAGATTGTAGGTCTGCATGATACGGTCGATGGCAATTTGCATGTCGTCTTTCCCCTTAGACATGGTTTTAGTCAGACTTGGTTTCGCTAGACATCGGACGCGCCTAGTGCGGCGCGGCCTGGAATTGGGCTATCGCCCGATTGGCAAGGCGGAGCTTGTTGCCCTCGCCGCGATGAAACGCCTGCACGATGATTTCGAGCAGCCGGTCATTGGTGACATACGTGTCCGGGATGGCGCCGGAGCGCCGCAGGAAATTGGCCGCGATCGCATAGGCATCGCCCACCGCCTCGACATTCATCAATTTCAGACCGCGTTCGACCAGCATGGCTCGATCTCCGATGATGTGGAGATAAGTTGACTGGTGGAACTTGGTTCCATGACAGGGAATCTATTTCGGAAATGGGGCGGGAGGGAGTCGCAGGCGAGAAGAGAACAAGGCGACGGATCGTCAGTCGCGCGCATCAACTCATCGCTGGAATCTTCGCCTACTCCCTGCATCTCTCTTTCGTATTCCAAAAACAAAAAGGCGCCCTGAGAAGGCGCCTTTCATGTTCAGTGCAGCCTTATGGCTACTCCAAAAAATTGACCCACGCGACGGCTCCATATGGCAGAGCCTTCGCATCCCCAGCCACGGGCAGATCTTACTTCAGCGACGTGTTGAGCGTCGTGAACTTGGTGTTGAGCGTGCTGCCGAGACCATTCACGGCGGCAATGATCGCAAGTGCGATGCCGGCGGCGATCAGACCGTATTCGATGGCGGTGGCGCCACGTTCGTCCTTCAGAAAACGTCCAAATGAAACCAACAAAGTGCTCTCCCAGGTGCTGAAAATGAAACCGGAACCGCCAGTTCCATTTTGAGGAACCTGCCCAAAAGCCCTTAAAATTTTACCAATTGCGTTGGCTTTTGGCCAAGAAATCGGAATCACGCGCGCCGTAGACGCAAATATCGGACGAAAACAGCCTATGGACCGCCATCAGCCTCCGAACAGAATGCCCAGCAGGTAAGGAAGGCTCACGGTGACGAGGAGCAGCGCGATGATGCCGAGCACCATGCCATCACCCTCTTCCGCGCGTCCGGGTGGCTTCGGGCCGATCCATCTGAGAATGTCGCGCCACACATCGGCACCCGATCACCTTGCTGCTCTGCGCGCGCAACGAGGGAATTCGTTTTGCGTCGCGGCGTCTTTGCAAAAGATAATTGCTGCAGACTGGTTAAGTTCAGGAACGTCGCCATCAATGCGGGATTGTCGCAGCGATCCTCAACCGATGGAGATAACCGATGAAGAAGCTTCTGATCGGCGCAGCCTGCGCCCTCATGCTGTCGTCCACTTTCGCAGCCGCACAGTCCAGCCAGGGTAAAGGTGGTGCTGCGATGACCGGCGAATCCGCAGACCAGACCAAGACGCCCGGTGCAGGCATGGCGCCCGCCAACCAGAACAAGGGCACCATGAGCAAGGACAATATGGGCACCAGCGGCATGTCGAACAGCAAGAACATGGGCGGCGCCAACAAGAATGGCGACGGCCAGATGACCAAAGGCGGCATGAACAAGTAACGACGAAAGAAGGCCGCACCACGTGTGCGGCCTTCTCTTTCCAATGCAATCATCCCTGGCCGAAGATCGCCCAGATCAAAAAGGTCAGCGCGCCCGCGCACAGCACGGCGACGATTGCTGCCAGCAGCTCGTTTTCCCTGCTCTCGTCTTCGCCGTCGAATTTCAACGCGATCACCCTTTGCACGAGTGAACGCGGCGGTGAAAGCGTAGTTCCGCTGGCAGGGCCGGAGCGCTGACTAGCTTTCCGCCGCGCGATGCGTTGGCCCCTGCCGAAAGCGGTTGATGATGTGCAATGCCGCCCATGGTCCGAGCACCGTGAGAAGCGCCATCGCGGCGTAGAGCAGATATTTTGCCGGATTGGTCGATGAGGCGAGCGAGCCGTCGAGGCGAAGGAGTGGCAAGGCCGCTTCCATCAGCATGCCCTCGATGATGATCGCGACAAGTCCGCCAAGGAGGGCCGTGACGAGATTGACGATCCATCCGAGTGGGCCGCGCTGGTTCGCCCACGCCTCGTAAATGCCGACAGCGAGGATGATGACGAACGAGATCATCAGCATGCCCATCGGGCCGCCGACGCTCGATCTGGTGCCGAGCAGATCCAGCAAAATCATCGCCACCACGGCGCCGAGTGCAATCATCTTCATGGCAAGACCCTTTGGGTAAAGCGATTAGTCGCGCCCGGCATGGCCGGGTTCAATGCGCCCGGCGTCGCCGCCATGCGGCGCAGACCCGACCAGCCACGAACAGATGGCCGCGGGCAGTCCCCATACCGGCCCGACATACCACCACACCTCGGAGTAGCGCTGCATCAGCTCCGGCCCGCCGCTCTCGATGGTGAGGAGCAACAGCAGCCCGGCGGCCATGGCAAAGCCCGCCAGGAAACAGACGAGCGCGCGCCAGCGCCGATGCGACAGTCGGCGATCGATGGCCGCTATGGCCCAGAGCGGCAACAGCGCGAAGACGAAGCAAACCATGAAAGAGGCCGGCCAATAGCGATCGTCCTCGAACACGGGTGCCGGACGGTTCACGATGGTGAGGCAGGCGATGCAATAGAGCCAGCTGAGAATTGGCGCGACCAGAAGGAATATGCGGTTGCGAGTCATGTCGGCGCCTCGGCGATCTGCTGCCGCGTTTGTCGCGATACGTCGCGTGACGTTCAAATCATGCGCTATCGTCTTCAACTTCTGCACTCTGATGCAGCACTGTGAGCACGCCTCCCCTCGCTGCTGATGAACCATTTGATCTGCGCCCAGACCAAGGACACATGAGCGCTCGCATGGCGACCGGCCATCCCCTGCTGCTCGCATCAACGTGCGGAGACATACTCAAATGCGCTTGTCCACATCCCGGCTGCTCGCAGGCATGGCCGTCGCTCTGTTCGCCGGCTTGCCGCATGCAGCCATCGCCGACGAATGGGCCTCCTGCGTCAAGCTATCCGACAATCTCGCCATCGCAGGCTGCACGCGCGCCATCGAGTCACAACAATATACGGGGCGCAGCCTCGCGCGGATCCATACGCGCCGCGGCGACGCCTATCGGGCGCAAGGCGATTTCGACCGCGCGATGGTGGAATTCAACGACGCGATGCGGATCGACCCCACCTATTCGTCGGCCTACAACAATCGCGGCAATGCCTGGTATCACAAGGGCGATCATGACCGGGCCATCGCGGATTATAATGAGGCGATCCAGCGCAATGCGAAATATGCCCTCGCTTACGCCAACCGCGCCGCCGCCTGGGCCGGCAAAGGCGACTTCGACCGCGCCATCGCGGATTTCGACACCGCGATCCAGATCGATCCGAAAGATGCCGATGCCTGGTATGGCCGCGGCCTCGCCTGGAATAAGAAGGACGACAACGACCGCGCGATCGCGGACTACACCCAATCGCTGCAGCTCGATCCGAAATCCGCGCGCACTTATGTGAACCGCGGCACGGCTTGGGGCGAAAAAGGCGATCTCGACCGCGCCATCGCAGACTTCGGTCAGGCCATCCGCCTCGATCCGAAACTTGCACTGGCCTATTACAATCGCGGCATGGCGCTGGAGCTGAAACATCGCCTGCAAGCGGCCCTGGCCGACTTCCGGATCCACGCGCAACTTGCGCCGTCCGATCCGAGCGGCCAGAGTGCGCTGAAGCGCGTGTCGGCGGAATTGAAAGTGAAGTGACGGGCGCTGACATCGCGTGATGCCGGGATGCTGAACATGATCAGACCGCGCCTCCGGCAATTGTCTTGCCACCGTATTCACGCGAGACTTGCCACGTGGCGGGCCTGGGGCATCGGTGCCTGATCACGCGGAGAACGCGGCATGCGCAAATGGAGCGGAGGCGGCTTAGCATCGACCTATCTGCGCTCGACCCATCCTGCATCTGCGTTTCTCCCAAAAGAAAAAGGCGCCCGTTGCGGGGCGCCTTTTGTCGTTGTCATTGCCGTATGCCTCTTCTGTGCATTTCGGCTTTGCTTTCGGAGGGCAAAATTCCGTTAGCGGCAGTGTCGACTTGGAGGGTCGAAGTAAACTCAGAGGCGTAGAATGGGTTGAGCGAAGCGACAACCCATGCTGTCTGTCGATTGCGGCAAGCTCCGCCGATGGGTTGTCGCGCCGGCCTGCGGCCAACGCTTAACCCATCCTACGAAGCTTACAGGCGATACAGGATCTGGTCGGTCCCCAAATGCTCCAGATGATTACGCGGCCTTTTTGAGCGGTTTTTTGGGGAGAGTGGCACGGTACTGCAACGGATGAGACAAAACAAAAGACATGAGGCCGTCCAGCACCGCACACGCCGCTTTGAGATACGACGGGTCGAGATGGGTGTATCGCTCGGTCATGGAGTGACCTTCGAGCTTGTGCCCGAGCTGAGCCGAAACTTCCCAAGGCGGGACACCCTTGGCCCGCATCCATGATGCCGAGGTGTGGCGCAGTGAGTAAGAGTTTACACGCCCCTTGAGACTGGCGCGCTGCCTCACCTTCTCCCAAATGCTGACCATCCGACCAAGCTTCCGTCCCCTGAACATGATGACGCGCGGAGTTTCTTGCGGAAGCTTCTTCAGCTCCGCCTTCAGCACCTTGCCCATCTTCACCACCGGGCGCCGCTTCGATGTCTGAGCCCGACCTTCCGGGTTGAGAAAGATGAGGTTGTTTTTAAAGTCCACTTGGTCCCACGTCAGCGTGTACAGCGCCTCCGGTCTCGCCGCCGTCGCAACGGCGAGGAGCACGTAGAGCCGAAAGTGCGGTTCTTCGCTGCCGAGCCAGTACAGGCGTTGCAGCTCCTCCCGGTTGAGGTGGCGGCCCATGGCCCTCACGTTCTCAACCTTCAGGCATTCGACGTGGGGCACAGACGACAGCGTGTGCCGTCTGAAGGCGCGGTTAAGTGCCGCCCGACCTATCTCCAAGGTGCGGTTTACGGAGTTATGCCGCAGCCCCTTGGCAAAAAGGAAAGCGCGAAATTCCTCCTGCCTCTGGACGTCGCGAACCTCTTCGACAGTCCCAGCTTCCCAGAATTGCAGCCAGTACCGGAGCAGGATTTTGATGGTGCCCGCGGAGCGCAGTTTGCTGGCGT
The DNA here is from genome assembly GCF_058807155.1 of Tardiphaga sp. GW821-FHT12E02. Classification (NCBI taxonomy): domain Bacteria; kingdom Pseudomonadati; phylum Pseudomonadota; class Alphaproteobacteria; order Hyphomicrobiales; family Nitrobacteraceae; genus Tardiphaga; species Tardiphaga sp. GW821-FHT12E02. Next base: position 3,117,730 of record NZ_JBXAQK010000001.1, on the reverse strand, counting down.
GGTTGTCGAAGTATTCCTTGAAGATTTCCGCGAGAGTGACATCAGACGCAGAAAGGTCGCGGGCGAGCTTCAGTCGCTCCCCCACGAACCAATTTTCCAATCGCTCTTTTGCTACTTCAAAGTCTGCTGTGCGGAGCGAAGAGCGGCGTGTTTGCTCGGCCTTGTCGTCGTACCATGTCCGGTACCAAGCTTGGCTTCCGGCTCGCTGGGAGAGCCAGTAATCTCCGACCCTGAATTCTCGTTCTGTGTAAAGTCCCACGGTTGAGGCCTTCCCATAATCATGTCGGCAATTTGCCAACCCATGTATCGGATGCCCTTTCCACCAGGTTCGATGATCGGAAAAATCTTCTTAGCGTTTCGCCATCTTTTGATGGTCGATGGGTCTTTGCCCATGAACGACGCCACCTGCTCTTCGTCATAGGTGGCGAAGTATTTGATTTTGTACTCTGCGCAGATACCGTGTCGCATCTCCTGAAGCTCCTCACGGTTCATGCGCAGCTCCTTCCTACCGAGAAGAGGATGCGCGCCCACTCCGGCCCTATGTAGGCGGAAGCTGTGACCAGCGCGCTCAGTGTAGCATATCCCCACCGACCGCGCAGGCCGAACACGAGGAGACCTATGATTCCGACGAGTGAAATCAAGACCTGCAATGGTGAGTACATCGCCCATGCCATCTCATGGAATCCGCAGTAGAGGTACGGCTTGTATCCGAGCTGGACGACGGCATAGTTCGCGGCAAACAGAAAAGCGAGAACACCGCCAGCTATAGGCAGGACGGAAGTGCTCCTCATGGCGTGAACTCGAAGAAGTCTTCCTCGGCGAGGACGGCAAGCCTCATGTGCGCGGGGAAATAGGTGGCGCTGCCGAAGACGATGGATGTGTTGCGGACGACTAAAGTGGGAGCGAGTCCAGAGCCTGCCAGCTTGGCATGGAGGTCTCTCCATTCCCGCCATCGCTCCATGCTTCGTACAAGGGCCGATTCCACGATGACCGGCTTTTGCATTGCGCCCAGGTCGCCCGACTCCAGAAGCGCCTGGACGCTTTCCTTCGCGTGCGTCTCCACCCGGATAGTCTCTCCCAGCCGCGCAACATCCCCGTAGGATTGCCGCCGCATGTATTTGGGGACCTCTTGGCTTTCGACGTAGGGGAGCCCTAGAATGGCGGCGTTAACCTCGGAATACTGGTAACGCCCCGCCCCCCGATTGAGCCTTCGGAAAACAACCCCGGCAAGTTTTTCACGCATGCAGTTTCTCAGCCTGATTTTGCGCATTTCGACAGGGATACTGATGCTTTCTCTGCGGTTGTTGGCCCGGCTGTTAGAGGCACGCCCCCCGGCCTCCAAGGCAATGCCCACCAGACCGGCATCCGTCTCCCCGCAGCCACCGAAAGCTCCCCCGGTCCCGAAAGTTGCATCCCCTACTGCGGCCATTCAAGCACCGCCAGTGGTCGTCCCACAAGGTGCATTGGAGGGCAGACCGACCTATCCCAATCGCTCCGTCCCGAAGGGGAAAGAATGGGTGCGCGTGGCCGACGAGGAATATAACGCAGCAGTCGCACGGTACGAGAGTTTGACCCGGTTTGAAGCGTCCCGCACCGCCGTTCTTCAGCGCGAGGATAAGGAGGTGTACAGCTTCCAGCTTGCCGCCGCCCCGCGCCAATTAACCAAGACAGCACCGACGTCGCCCTCGGTCTCCGTCTGGGATACCCCTGCCCAGACACCCGATTATTATAAAAAGCCATTTGCCCTACCGCCGGATGACCCAATGCTCGACAAACGCTATCTCGAACCGGAGCCCGGCAAACCCAAGCCGCCGACGTATCAGCAGGACTTGGACAAGCTCATCGGCATGGCCGGTCCAAAGGCCGAGGTCCAACGGCTCGCAAACCTCGCCGCCATGGCGGTCAAGCGCCGAGAAGCCGGGTTACCCGCCCTGTCCAACAGCTTCCATATGGCGTTCACCGGAAACCCCGGCACGGGCAAGACCACGTTCGCCCGCATCATCGCAAAGGTGCTTAACCATCACGGCATCCTCCCCCGCGAGGGCATTGTGGAAGTGGACCGCTCCAGCCTCGTTGGTCAGTACATCGGACACTCCGAAGCGGCGGTGAAGGCGAAGCTTCAGGAAGCCCTTGGACGCGTCCTTTTCATTGACGAGTTTTATGCCCTCGTAACCGAGGAAGGCGGCGGCAAGGACTTCGGCAAGCAGGTCGTCGATGTGCTCGTGAAGTTCATGGAGGATAACCGCGACAACATCTCTGTCATCGTCGCGGGCTACACCGAGCCGATGCAGAAGGCCATTATGTCAAATCCGGGTTTGAAGAGCCGGTTCACGCGAACGATTCATTTCCCCGACTACTCCCCCGAGGAGCTTCTTGAAATCTTCGACAACATGGTCACCGAGAAGAAGTTTACCCTGGAGGATGCCGCCTATCCCGTGGTCGGGAGGACAGTGAAGGCTCATCACGCGAACCGAGGAGACGACTTCGGCAATGCACGAGACATGCGCACCCTGTTCGAGCGGGTGACGGACGTGCAGGCCAATCGCGTGATGAATGATGATTCCCCAATCACCGTAATCACGGCGGACGATATTCGTGAAGCAGCCGCTTTGTGCGGCATGAAGTGACCCCGTGTGTTGTCCCAGCCCGTGCCCGTTATTGCCCTGCGGTGAGCTGTAGTGACCGGATAGCATGTGTTGCGTAGTTGCCGATGAAGCGATGCAATAGCCTGTATAGTCCGCATCTACGGGTCAGTGCCTGACCCCAGCGGAAAATCGGGTTATTCTTGCAACATGGCACTGTACTGGCTCGACGTGAGCAACATCACCCGGCGCGCCGCGCCAGGCACGTTGCAGGCCCACGGCAACTACGTGCTCCGCGAGAGCGCGCGGCAGCATGTCATCGGGGTGAATTTTCCCACCAACAAGCACGCCATCAAGCGCGAGCTGCAAGCTTACGAGGAATGGGCAGAAGGGCACACCCGGAAGGATGCCCGCCTCGTCTACAAGATCATGCATGCCCTGCCCCGTGAGCTGGGTCGCAAGGGGCAGATTGAGGCTACCCGTCGCTTCCTGTGGGAGCTGACGATGAAGGGGCGCGGTCGCGGCTTCGCTGCCTTCCACGACCTCGATACTGACAACCCTCACGTCCATATCGTTTTCATCGACCGTGACGAAAACGGGAAGTCAGTCGCACTCCTCTCTGCATCCAAGGGTGACCGTGCCGCGAAAGGGCTGGAGCCCAACAGCACGGAATGGCTGCGGCAGCTCTGGGAGCTTGAGTGCAATGGGGTACTGGCCGAGCATGGCCTGGACGTTCGCATCGACCGGCGGACGAATCTTGAGCGCGGGCTGGTGGCTGCGGCCGAGCAACACCGGGGATGGAAGCAAGACCATTCCGTGGATACGCACGAAATGGTCCCCGAGGGGGTGGTGGGCACCGCCGCCCAAAACTCACCGGAAATGGCGGAGCACAGCCAAGACGAGGTGGTGGGCTCCGATGTCCGCGCCCAGGAATGCCCTCCAATGCACGTTGATGCCCTGGAGGACGACGAATACCTTGAGTCCTCCGAAACCCCTCCCGACGAGGACGAGATGGTTGAGAAGCTGGCGCCCCGTGAAGCGGTCATCGTCGCCTCCGAATTTCTGACCGAATTGCGTGCCCTGAAGGATCTACGGGCGAAGCTCGAAAGCCAGGAGACGGCCCTTAACTCCGCCCAGGCACAGCTCGCAACCGCCGAACGTGAAAGCACCGAGGCATTCGGTCGGAAGTCCACCGCCGAGAAGCAACTCGCTGATGCAAAGAGCCGGCTGGAGGACTTTCAGCGCGAAGACGGCAGTCTCAAGGGAATGAACATCAAAATCGGTTTCGGCCGATGGAAGGCCGAGTTCAAGACAGCCACCCGCAAACGCGGCGAGCAGGCCCTAGCTACGGCGGAGGCCCTGCTCTCCACCCTTGAGCGGGCGACCATCGCAGAAAGCCAGGCGAACGAACAGGTGGCACGCTGGGAGCGGGACAAGGAGCGACATGCCGATGCTGTTGCCAACACTCGCAACGCTGTTGAACAAACCCTGTCCCAGTATGGCCAGCATGCCACCCTCGAAAGCGCCGAGGGCATCCTGTCTCACACCGCGCACGCCTACCTCGATGGCGTCACCGTGGAAGACCTCGCCGACCTCTACGAAGCACAGCTTATCTCTACCTCGCAGTATCGCGATGCTCTTGAGCTTATGGGCCGTGAAGACCTCATTGAGGAGCTGGAGGAGCTGCAGGCAGAAGACTTAGACGAGCGGGTTGACCGTGGCCTATCGAATTAGCGGTACGTCACACCGCCATCCTTGATGGTGAATGGGAGGTCCAGCAGGACGTTCCGCCGGTCAGCTAGAACGACAGCTTTTCCCCATGGGGTACTCTTTAGCTCGTCGCGCTTGCGGAGAGCACGGGCGGTTTCACTGAGGCTTTGGCTCTTCCCGTGGTCGGCCTGGTTCTCGGATTTGGAGTTCGCGGTGTAGTCACCGAGCAAGGTCGTAACCTGACCGTAGAGGTTCGTATCCTTCAGACCGCCGGTGATGATCCAGTCACATCCATCAATCAGAGGCTGAGCCTTGTCCTTACCGCCGTAGTTCGAGGTTATCTGCGCAATGGACTGCCAGCACATGAAGGTGTTGACCCCAGCCTTTCGCTGGCGCGTCACGGCATCTTGCAAGGGCATACAGGCGCCGAGGTCATTTGCCTCGTCAACGAACATCCGCAGGCCTTTTGGCAGCGCCCGCTTGTGTATCCGGCGGAAGCGTTCGACTGCCTCAATGCACTGCCCCATGACTAGCCGGTTAAAAGCCCCCGCCACCAATCCGCCGTCGCCGCCTACAATGAAGACGCCGACCGGCTTATCGAGCAAGAAGACATCCTCCCATGTCCATGGAGAGGCGTTGGGCGTCATCAGCTCCACAAGCGCCGGGTCATTGTAGACCCGCAGCTTACGCCCGAGGGTGGAGTTAAAGCTCCCCTTCTCCCGCTCACCGACGCGGGTGAAGACGTTGACACCTGCTTTCGCCGTATCGGAGCCCGAAGCTTCAATCAGCTTGATAACCTTGTCCCGCTCTTCCTCTTTCGCCGTGGTGAGAAGGCGGACCGGTTCGGCCAGAGTGGCGGCGCTTCCCTTGTTCTGAAACTCCCAGTCAATCAGCGCAGCAACGACGCCATGGGCGGCATCAATGAAGTGCTGGCTGCTCGTGTGCTCCCCAGCATCCGGCACAAGCAGGGACGCGAGCGCGTTCACGTCCCGACCATATGTATACTGAGTGGAGTTCGTGAGCGCGGTGAGCGGATTGTACTTCGCATGCCGAAATGCAGTGGCGGCGGGATTATCCAGATCGAGTACGAGTAACTCCCACCCATCTGCGGTGAGCTTGTCCTTGAATGCCTTCAAGTGTTCACCCGAAGGGTCGTTGATGATGAAGTCCGGCTTCTTCGGCAGCTCCATGAGGTAATTGATGTTCGCCGCCATGGTTTGGCTCTTGCCCTCACCCCGCTTCGCAAAGAAGTGCACGCAAGCTTCCGCCTTCGCGAATACGCGTTTGCCGTCCTGTATGCCGAGCAGAAAGCCGCCGGGCTTTAAGTGACCATCCGCCTGCAGCTCTTTCAGCGAGGCGAAACCTGCATTGCCGTGCGTGGGTGCAGGCTTTTGCCCTCTAATCCACCGCCATGCCTGTGGTGCTTTTTTCGTGATGAGCGACCATAGCGCCACCACGACCAGACCGGCCCAATAAGCAGGAAGGAAAAATCCTTTTAGTACGCCGAGCACGGTCGTGGTACCTTTCAACTACTCAGGCAAATCTCAATCGTTTCACCAGGCAGCTTCCCCGCTGCCTGACGGCGGCTGCCTGCATTTTCGAGGCTCCGATGAAAACATCAGAACTCTACGAGTACGTCACCCAACGTATCATAACCGAGCTGAAGGAAGGAACACCACCATGGGTAAAGCCGTGGGCCGGTCAGCCAAAGGGCGTCAACCTTACTCCGGGAAATGCCGTCTCCGGCCGTCCCTACAGTGGCATCAATGTCCTCATTCTGTGGGCGGCGGCGCTGGACAAGGGCTATCCCACCCACGGCTGGGCGACCTTCCAGCAGGCAAACAGCATCGGCGCCAGCGTCCGTAAGGGCGAGAAGGCGGCGCAGGTAGTGTTCGTCAAACGGATGGTTACCGAGGAGGAAGGGAAAGAGAAGAAGAGCACGATGATGAAGGCCTATCCGGTCTTCAACCTCGCTCAGCTCGACAACGTCCCTCCCCAGTATCTCGAAGCCCCTCCGCTGCTCGAAGAAGATGTCACCCATGACAACGCCCTTCAGCTCATGAAGGACTGCGGCATGAAGGTCATCCACGGCGGCAACCGGGCTGCTTACTATCCCGGCCGCGACGAGGTGTGCATGCCCCCGTTCGGGAGCTTCAAGAGCGAGACCGATTATTGGGGCACGCTCTGGCACGAAGGCACTCACTGGACCGGCGCGAAGAAGCGTCTGGACCGCCAGTTCGGCAAGCGGTTCGGCGACAAAGCCTACTCGTTTGAAGAGCTGGTCGCGGAGCTGGGAAGTGCTTTCACCTGCGCCAGGCTCGGCATCCCCGGCACCTTCCGCTCGGCTTCGTACATCGACCATTGGCTGAAGATTCTCGGCGATGACAACCGGGCGATCTTCACGGCGGCGAGCTATGCCAGCCAGGCAGCCAACTATATCGCGGAGCAGTCACACGCCGTCCAGGAAGACACCCCTGACGTCGAGCGACAGCCCATGAGAACCCGCGAGCAATCAGAACGCGAAATGGACGATTCCATCGCGTTCTAACGAGGCCCCCACCAGGGGTAACTTGTCCCTCATTGGACACCCCCGCTCACCACGGGGGCTTTTTTATTGAAAGAGAGCCCTGACGGTCAGGTAGTCATGATAGGCATGGTATCCCGCCCATATCGCGAAAGCACCGAGCAGCGAAAACCACAGGCGCTTCATGGGCACGCTGCTTCCATCGCGGCGTCAAGAGCAGTCACATCGGCTATAGTCGCGGCCGTGTCGTGGGTGGAAACGGACGGCGCATACCTACGATAGGTCGCGCACCCGGCCTCGCTGTTCAAGGTACCGCATGCGGTCATCAGGAGACCAGCCGCGAGTAGCAGCAGCAGCTTTGTCACCCTTTTCAATGCGGTCCAGCGCTTCATAGGCGTCAGCACCCTTCTGCAGCTCGGCACCAACCACCGCCGCACCCACCGGGCTCATGAAAGGCTTCAGCGCCTCCCATAACGCTGCAATCAGACCGGCGAGCCATGTGAGCATTACTGGACGATGGTGGGGCTGGCGGCAGTACCGATTTTGAGCTTCACGGCGGTGATTTGCTCGCCGAGAATATTGCTCACGTTTTCGGTATGCGGGAGAGTGCCTAGTACGGTGGCGGTACCGCCTAGGCCGAATAAGATGGCGTAGAGCTTCCAGCTCTTGGTGATGAGTTTGAAGGCGTCGATGATGGCTTGCACGGGTTTACCCTTTCATTGGGTAAAGCCTGAGCCGCGCGCGGAATCTTGTCAAAGAAAAATGGGGAAGCCGCGCCGAGGGGGGGGAGGAGACATGGCGACTTCCCGTTCTCATTCCCCGGTAGGGACCGAAGAGCAAGTGAGGAATTTTAGGCAGGGTATTGTTTTCGTGGCAACTGAAAATGCGGACCATCGCACAGCGGGTGCTTAATGCCCCGCGCCTTCGCGCGCTTGATATACGCATCGCGCTCGGCCAGCATATCGTCACTCAGCTCGGTCAATCTGCGGTCCCATGCGGCGCCCCACTCAATCGGAATACCCAGTTCCTGGGACGCCCGTTTCATTGCCAGGGCAATCGTCGGAGCGGTTTTCCAGTCCGGCACGGCCCTCCCATCACAAAAGCTCCAAAGGTCTACCGCATGGCCCGTGAGGTGCCGCGAGAGCGTCGTTCTGCTGGCACCGCGCGCGACCGCCCTTCTCTGCTCTTCTTGTGTGCGGAGACCGTCTGCCACGGCGAAGTCCTGAGCTCAGCTCGATGGCCCGCCGGACCACCCTCACCAAGTCAGGATGGACCCCGATGAGGTTCCGCATAGACCGGGTGCTGAGGTGAAAGCCCATTAGCTGTGCTGGAGCATTCTCCAAAGGCCGGGAGCAAGGCTGATGAGCCAGCCGAAGAAGGTCGCAAGCAGTGTGGCGATGACCGTGACGGTCTTCCACGATGCCTTGAACCCGATAATGTCACCCTTCATGTCGCCCAGCTCTTTGCGGAGGTCGGCAATTTCCTTTTTGTTGTCGGCGTCCATCGTATTGACGCGCAGGTCGCGCTGGTCGTTCTTCGCATCGAGGACGTCGAGGCGCCGGTCGAGATTATCAAACCGGCTATTCAGGAGCTGGATAATGAGTTCGTCGCTAGCCATTAAACCACAAGCAACCCATAGGTGATGTTCATCGGTTGAGGCGCCAGTGCAATCCAGGTGGCCCCCTTCCGGTTGCCAAAGATGCGTGCGTAAGGAGGGTCTAAGTGGAGCCCGTCGCTCATGACGGCGCCCGGCTGACCTGCGGAGCCGGTCATATCCATCAGGTCGGTCACGCCGATGTTAGACATACGCAGAGGCGTCTCGTTGATTGCGGCATTGATGTTGACCTGATTGCCTCCCGGCGCGGTGAAGAAGCCCCCGAGGTTTCCGATTTCGATTGGAGTGGAGGCTGTCACACCGTTCATCACCCCGCTGCGGAAGTAATTGAAGAGTGCATCTTGTGCCGCGACGTGCTGGGCTTTGGTGACGCCATCCGAACCGGAAGCATAGCCTTGGTGCCAGCTTATCAAGAGCTGCTGATAGTGCGGCAGTAAGGCTTTCATCGCATTGGAGCGCGTTGGGAACTGGTCATAGATGGGGTCGCCTGCCACCCAGTATTGACGCGAAGTGCCCGACTGACCGCCGCCGTTGTTGTAAATGCCGGAGCCCCCCTTGGCTCCAGGTTGGATTACAATGCGAACCCGGTCCTCGTAGAGCGGGTTATTCATGTAAGCCAGATAAGTCTTGCAGGCGTTCAAGTGAGGACCGACGTCGTTATTGGCGGTGATGTCCCAATGGTCAAACGACTGGCACCCGAGGATGATTAGGCCATCATCACCGCCGCGACCATATTGCAGCACGCGGAAGTCATGGGCGTCGGGCGCGGTTGGCCCTTGATATTCTGGCACGTTCGGCCAGTCCGCCACTGTCGTGCGACCTTGTTCCTGCGACTGCCCGGCACTGTCGATGGTGATGAAAATGAGATCCTTCTTCCAACGCCGCTCCATGTACCGCTGAAGCTGAAGGCGCTCGGTCGCATTGAGGACTTTCTCATATCCGATGATGTCACCGACCCCAATCAGGTTGGTGAAGTCGGTCACCGTTCCGTTGTTGTTGCGAGCAAAGAAATGCAGAGGAATGGTGCAGTCAGCAACAGGAATGGTGTAGGTCGGGCTAGCGAACGTAACCTGCACGCCGTTGAGATAGGCCGTGATGGTTCCAGTGGTGTTACTCCATGAGACAATCAAGTGGTAATAGGTATTAACGGCGAGCAGGCCGGTGACCGATTCCGACGCGTTGCCGTATCCGAAGGTGATTTGCCCGGTGTTGCCGAGCGTAACTGACATACGGCGCCCCGAGCCATCCTGAGCCCCAAACAGCGCGTCAGTTCCGAGCACGCTTCCCGTTTGGAAGGTGAAGCTCCATGTGTAGTTCCTTGAGAAGCGGTTGTAGATGGTCGAGACCATCGCCTTGCTCGCGGCGGCGTTGTAGAAGCAGTGCCGGAAGTTCGACCACCGGCAGTCATGCCCCACGCCGTTCCCCGAGGTGAACTCGGTGATGGTGTTACCGGACCCGGATTGGTCGGGAATGGACGTGCAAAGGCGTAGCTGGCCGCTCGCCGCCTGCACATAGGCGAGGTCGAAGGTCTTGGTGACCGGCGTGGTAGCGAGGGTCTTATACTTCTGCGGGTCATACCAGGCGATGCAGTTAGAAATATCGGTTGGAATCATGAGAAAAACACCTCCACGGCATCGACAAGGTTTTGCTGTTGAGCGGCGCTGACGGCTAAGGGCGCAGCAATGAAGGCATGGACCTGGATATTGGCGTAGTTGACACCCGACCGGCCCAGCTTCAGCGGGCCATCAGCCGCGCGCATATCAGCGGCGATGGAAAGCGCGGTCCCGTCGGTCGTGAAGGCTTGAGCGCTTGCTACGTTGGAGTATGGCTGCCCGCTCTGCGCGGCGATGCGGAAGCCATGCTGATAGTCGATGCCGTTGGTGTATGCGGCGGCGCTGTCTCGCAGACCTGTCGTGCCGCCCACCTTCGTCACGGTGTTACGGAAAATCTGCCCCGTGCGCTGAATCATATCGAAAGCCGGGGTCGTCACGTCCGCATCGGAAATCAAGCCGTCATTGTTGGTGAAGGTAATGTGGTTGCAGAAGAGGATGAAGAAGTAATTTGCAGCCTGGACCACGGTATGACCGCTGCTGATGTACTGGCTTGTCCCGTTGAGGGTAACACCTGTTGCCTTCGCAGATGTCGGACCGTTGACCAGAGTCGCGGTTTTTGCTGCGTATAAATCTGGCACAGAAGTCCCCAGGCTCTCCAAGCCACGGAATACCTGAATGGTCCCTCCTGCCGCTTTGATGTCAGCAAACATATTGCTCGTCGGTCCAGCAACGGCTTTAAGCGCGCGAAAAAGGTTGTCGGCGCGTACCGGGTCCGCAACCGCACCCGCGTTAATCCATGCCTGCGCATCGACGTCCGAAGCAGTCCCACCAGACGCTACAGCGGCCTTGATAGGACCAAAGCGTCCGGGGAAGCCTGCGCGAACCATTAAGGGTTCATCAGATCGATGTAGGCGGTACCAGCGGCACTGTCCTGGATCACGGCGACATAGTTGCCGTCGGTTGGCTGGATTTTAAACGTCTCTGGGGTGTACGCCGGGACAAAGGTTGAGCCGGAGACGGCCGTAACCGAACTTCCGCCGAACTTGATGTGCGCGTTACTGGTTGTTACGACGCGAACGGCTCGGGTCTTGTTTGGTAATAGAGGCGAGCGGTTACTGGATGAACCGACTGGGACCGTGATGGTCTCGCTGACCTGGTAGATGCTTTGGTTGTCCCCGTTCTCCGCATGCGCCGCCAGTGGCAGAAGCGCGAGAGTTAGGCCGAGAAGAAGTTTCATTCCTCTTATCTTTCGTTGATTCATTAAAGCGGCAATCGCATCCATTGGCAATTAGTTCGTGACAGGCGCCCGACGTGGTCGAACCGTGATCTGCCCGGCGGATATGTTGCCGCTCGAATAGAAGAACTTGATAGCGTTGATGGTCGCACTCGTGGAAACACCGCCGAAGGTGCCGCTACCATTGACGTTCACGATGCCGGATGTTGACCCATTCCAGTGGTTCAGAGCCCACGTCGCCGCCTTGAGCAGCGTGATCGAGCCAGGGTTAAAGAGCGACAGTATCCCGCTTACGCCGTTACTGCTGCCGTTGTTCACGCCGCCCGATGTCTGGCTGATGTTGAAGGCACCAAGACTGGAGCCGCCCTCGCCCACCACCGTGCCCGAGCCTGAGACATACTCTGCGATGCATTTAACGAAGGAGTAGCTGCTGTTCACCCAGGTGGTGCCGCCGTTTGTCGATACCTGACACTGTAATGCCGCGCCGTTCGTAGAGGGGCGTAGATTGAACAGCTCGAATTCAATGAGGTCAGAAGCTGGTAGTCCGGTGAACGTGAGTGCGGCGACTGGCGTTGTTACATTGGAGATGGCGCTGGGGTTGAGGCCCACGATGACCGGCGACCCACTCGAACCTTCCGCAATCGCGAGCGGGTTGTCGCGAAACGCCCGAGCGATTGACTGCGTAACCGGCTTATCTTGCGAAAGAGCGGTGTCCGTCAGCGTGGTATAGTTCGTCAATTATCGAGCTTTCTCTCGCTCGATAATCGGGCGAATGAGAAGATGCGTCAAACGATATGTGGACCCATCGTCAGGTCGCTCATGAAGCCAGCGTCATTGCTGATGAACATGTACGAGCGCTTTTCCGTGTCGCTGGCCAACGTCCAGTCTGGGGTCGCATCGGGTGCAAAGAGCGCCGCACTGCCCGCGGTGTTTGATGCCTGCAAGGCCACGAAGGTGTTTTTGCTTCCCATCGCAGTGGGGCGGGTTTCCGTGACGAGATAGCGGATGACCAGTGGGTTGCCATACTGGTCCTGGATAAGACGCGATTTTACGTCCACCAGGTCGCCCGTCTTCAAGGCATCCTTCGCGTCCAGGTCGAAGGTGATCTGTCTCGGAGTTTCCTTGTATCGACCGAGGATGCGTGCGCCGATTTCGGCTGCGAGCTGGTCAGTCGGCACCCAGCGATTATAAATGGTCCGGTCATTCGCTGTGCCGTATCCGTTCACGCCCTCACCCGTCACATCGGCAACGATGGACACGCTCTTGAAATTTTCCGCTCGAAGGTCCGCAATCGGCGACTTGAGCAAATAGTAGGTGATAACCTTGCTTACTCGCTCTTTCTGAAGGTCAGAGACCGAGAAGGAGCCCGCGAGAATGTTGCTCGTTTCGTCGATGAGCATGGGTGGCGCGGTCGGAAGTGGCGGTGCAATGACTTTAAAGCGTACCTGTGCGCCGATATCGTCCCACCACAGGATGCAGCCGGTGCTCTCGATGATCTCCTCGATGAGGTCTTTCACCCCCTCCGGCTGGGTTATGAGCACCGTGGAGGTGAAGGTTGGGAGCCAGTTGTCGTTCTCCACCATCCAGTCTGCCAGCGTGATGAACGATGGGTCGAGACCGGCGTATTTCGTGAGCAGGTCATTGATGATGTAGGGGACGGTCTGAGCCGTATAACGAAGGCAGAGCTGGACCTTCCCGTTCAGGTCGTGTGCACTTGCCGTTGTCCCGTCACTTCCCCGCGTGAGACCGCCCAGGGCGTCCCCCGACACGCTGGTGTAGCGGATAATCTCATCATCGATGCGGACCGTGCCAGATGCCGGATAACTCGCGCCGATGCCGCTCGGCGACAATGTCATCGACGTCGCGGTGTTGTTGATAGCCGCAGCCAGGGTGGAAGAGCTTTGGGCCGGTGCCTTTGCCTTCTCGGCGTCCGCGAAGCGCAGCGCGTCCTTCCCCACAATCCGCACCGTACCGTCCGCGGTAGGCCCCTCGATGTGGTCGATGAAGTATGTGCGGCTCTGCGTGTAGATGACCCGGTCATCGTCGATGTAGCCGGTGCTCACCTTCATCACCCGGTTTTCCAGGTACGGGTTGCGCGCACGTAGCTTGCCGAAAAAGGAGCCCTGCCCGTTCGCGATGTAGGCTCGCGTCGATGCGTAGGGGTCAACGCCCCGGTCGTGGTGGGGAAAGTCCTTCAGTGCGACCGTGACCGACGCGCTGACCGCAAAGCCTTTGGGGTCGAGCTGGGTCGGCGCAACATCGACCCCCGTTATGCAGGGAAAGACATTCTCGCCGATTGGCAGGAACGACGAGTCCTCAGTGAATTTGTAAGTCTTGGTCGTCTTGGCGTAATTGCCGGTGTCTTGGCAGGACTTATAGGTGTTGAAGCACTTTTGCGTGCCGGTCAGACCCACGGCGGCGGCGCACGGTGCCGTGCCGTAAACGTTGGCACAGGCATCGAGCACCAGCTCCACAACCGTAATCGGTTTGCGGCCGACCTTTATGCGGAGGCTGTCGAACGTGGTCACTCAACCAAGCCCTTGATGGGGACAGTTGCGCCCATGTACCCGTAATAAGCCTGTGTCGGCGGCGGCACCGTGTCTTCCACCCAGCAGTAAACCGCCTCTGCCGGACGCCCTACGATGTCCGGCACAAAGAAGAAGGAGCGCTTTTCAGCCACCTTCACGAATGGGAGCCAGTTCGCCCGCACCCAATCGTCAGGCGCTCCCTGGAGGACGATGGTGGTGGACACTCCGCGAGCAATTACGCTCCGGCCGAGGAAGGCGCCGCCGTCCGCCCGACTGGTGACCAGCGTGGTTTCGCGGGCGAGCACCGGCGGCGTCCAGCCGAGGTACATCCCATACGGGAGGGTGAGCTGCGGCCCGAACGAGATCGCCGACAACGAGAAGACCGAAGCGCAAACGATGACCACGCGCCACTTTGTCGAGGTCTGGCTGGTGAATGACACCATCCGCGGGGAATTGTCGGTCGGGCTGATCGCACCGAAGCAGTCCACATAAGCCGTGCCGTTCCACCATTGAAGCTTGATGGAGCCGCCCAAGCTGTAAAGGTTCTGCCCATAGAAGGCGAAGTAATCCGCCGAGGCAGCCACGGAGAGCGTGAGATCGATGTTGACCGTCCCGCCAGCCGCAGGTTTGAACCAGTCGCCGGTAATCCAGTCGTAGGCATTTGCCACGGGGAAGTTCGCGTTTTCGCTGGACGCCGCGACCGTGCCGTTCTCCAGCAGATTGATGTAACCGATGCGGGCGTTCGACGTGGTCATGATACGGACACCAGATTGAGGCGGGTTCCGTCGCTCAGGGCGTCATTGATGCCTTCGATGATCTTGCGGATGGTGACCTTGGAATAGAGCGCCGCATCATCGCCCGTCAGGTTGATGTAAACGGACTTCTGCGATGGCGCCGCTGTGGATGCCTGGTCACCACTGCTATCTCCACTCGACATGCCACCGGCACCGCCGCTGCCTACGCCGCCGCTACCGCCGCCTCCTCCCCCCATAGTGGCGAGCTGGGCTATACCGGTCGCAGCAATGGCAGCGACGTTTGCATATCCCATCGCCGTCACGCGCGCCGACGTAACACCGGTGGGGTCGTAGATGAGAGCCGTGGTGGCGGCGACGTGGGTCGCCATCATCGCTTGCGCAATTGCCCGGGCTTTCTCAAAGACAAGCAGCGCCATCGCGATGGCCTTGTTCTTTCCGGCGAACACTTGCAGGAAGCCCACGATGTTGTTGAGAGTGTCCTCGCGGATGCCGGTCTCTATGTCCGCCGCCTTCTGGCGAATTTCCGTGAGGCGGTCCTGATAGGCGATTTCCGCCTGGATGCTTTTCTCGCGATATTGCTGCTCAGTGATTGCCTTGGCGTCGAGCGCTTTCTTCAAGGTCTTCTGCTGTTCCTCAAGTTCAAGCGCAGCGGCCTTCTGCGGGTCCGACTCGCGCGCATTCCGCATGTCGATACCTGATACCTTCTGTGCCAACGCGGCGCGGGCGCGTGCGGCTTTCTCCGCCGCTGCGGTGTTTGTGGGAACCGCAGGCGTCCCCAGCGTGTAGCCACCGAGCGTTGAAGCGGTCGGGCCAGCCCCTCCGAGCGACGTGCTCGCCCCGATGACCTGACGGCGCAACTGGATGGTGTTCACCATGTCAGCGACATTGTCCGGGGTGGCCGCGCGACCAAGTTTCGCCAGCTCGGCGACCGCCTCCTTTCGGTCGTTCGCCTGAGCGAAGAATGACCCGATGGCGGAAGCGGCCTTCAGCGAGAACTCCGCAATCTGCCCGAGGAGTGTCGCGAAGTCCTGGAGACCTTGTTTGGTGGCAGGGTCATTCAGTGCATCCGTGAGGTTTTTCACGCCCTTTGTGATGGCATCGAGGAAGCCGCCATTCGCGACCTGGTTCTGCAGGTCAAAGAGCGCATTGCCCAAGCGGTTAAACGCCGCTTGCGCGCTGTCGGCTGACGTTACGGCCCGTGCGCCGAATTGTCGGTGAAGCTCCTCGCCGAGACGTGGGAGCGCGTCTGTCGCCAGGACCTCCCCCTTCGAGATCATCTCATTGAATTTTGTCACCGACACACCCATGGCCTTCGCCATGATTTCAAAGGCGCCGGGAATAGCTTGTGCGAGCTGGAGCTTCAGCTCCTGCATTTGCACGGTCCCTTTGCTCGCCATCTGTTCCAGCGCAAGGAAGGCGGACTGGGTCTGCGTGGTGGAGAGGTGCAGCGCCGTCGAGGCTTCCGCGACAGCGGTGAAGACGTCCTTCGTCTGTTGGAGCGTCATCCCCGAACGCAGGGCCGACGCTGAGAAATTACCGAAGGAGTCGGCGGTGCTGCGGAAGTCTAACCCTAGCCGTGCTGACTCCTCTCGAAGGAAGGTGAGCGCGTCAGCGGCCACCTTCGCATCGCCCGTCGCGGCCACCATTCGATTCTGGAGGGACTGGAGCTGCACGCCTGCGTCGATGATGCCACGTCCGACGCGGTACGCTGCCCATACCGTGATGTACTCGCGGACTTTTCGGGTAAGCCCGTCAACGGCTTCCTGCGTAAGCTTCGTCTGCCGCTGCGCATTGCTGTTGAACTTCATGATCTCGCCAGTGGCTTTAGTAAGCTCGGTCTTAAGGCCGGAGATGTCTGCGGAAAGCTGGACGACGAGTTGGTCGAGAGTTGTGCTCAATTACCTCGCTTTCTGTTGGCTTCGTCCTCCCGCTTCATCTTAAGAAACTCCTCGCGCGTCAACGGTCCTTCGACACTGGCGCCCTTGGAGATGAGATAACCCTTCATAGCAGCAGTGTACTCATACATCGTGCTTTGCCAAAACACATTCGGTGTCCATCGCAAAACACCGAGGGCGGACGACATCACATCCGCCCATGGGATTACCCGGCTGGGTTCTCCTCCGGCGCTTCCTGCTTTCCCAGCGTTTCGCCGCTCATGGCATAAGAGAGGAAGTCGAGAGCTTGCAGCGTGACCTTCGTGAGGCCGCTGCGCATGATCGCTTCACCAACCTGGTCCAGCGTCATTGCCTTGTCGTCGTAGCCGCGCAAGCCGTGAAAGACGATGATTGCCACCATCTCCAGACCAACGTCGCCCTGCCCGATGCGCTCAATGAGCGGGATAAGGCCGGTCTTCAAGTCGCGTTCAACGGCTCGTATCGCGCTAAACGTCGCGCGCATGGTGTAATCGGTCCCATCGAGAGTGATGGTTGCCTCGTTTCGCATCTTCTCTGGAAGCATTACTGCGGCAGACGTAATGCGGTGATGCTGACGGGCGCCGTGAAGTCAATCTTCACGGTGCTGAACTGGGTATTCCAGCGGCCGGTCGGGAACGGGCCAGCGATAACGACACCGGTGCCGGACGGGATGGAAACAACCTGGTCATTCAGGGTCACGGTGCCGTAACCCGCTTGGCTCATCTGTGTGGCTTGCGTGCGGATGGTGGCAGTGACAGCGGTGGGGGCCTGCTTCATGACGACGAATGTTTCGCCGTCATTGGAGACATAGGTCGGGCTGGAGCTGGTTTGCATCAGCAAGCCAGTGGTGATGCCTGCTGCGTTCAGATCCGTTGTCGCGAAGGACGCTTGTTGCGCATGTGCATCAACAGCACCAAAGCACGCAGCAGCCCAGACCAAAGCGGTAGTGGCGAGGAGGAGCTTTTTCATGTCGTCTCCTAGCTCAGCGTTACCGTACCTGCGCTCTCAAGCGTCAGGTTGTAAGTCACAGCATCTTTGTAGGAGCCTGCTTCCTCGTAAGAAGCAACCATAAAGCTACCCTGATAGGTCTTCGCGGCTGTGCCGGGAATGACGATTTGGTAGTTGCGGTGCGCGTTGGTCATCGCATCGGTGCGGATGGCAGCAGAAGCGGCGTCCTCAACGTACACGCCCTGAAGCTTCACGCTGATGGAGTTGACCCCCGCACCTTCGAGCAGCTTGCGGATTCCCGCGTCGTCGGCATTGGTAATGTCTACCGGCTCGTTCGCGATGGTTAGAGTAGCTTCACGAGCGCCCCCGATGGCAACATAGGTCGAACCCGTGGAATTGTATTTCAGTAGGACGTTTCGCCCCTTTTGTGCGGCCACTTAGCGGACCCTTTCGTTGTGTTGAATTAGAGAGTCAAACTGCCGCTTGTGTCAAACAATTATCATCTCGATTTCACCCATCGCCTGCCACGTCCGCCCGTCGTCTTCCTTGAAGGCGTCGCTGCCGCCGGAATACTGACAGAGCACCAATGTGCCGGATGGAAGTGTGATGAACTGTTCCTGCCGGTCGAGCGCGGCAAGGACGGCGGCGCGAACGGTAAGGCATTCTTCGAGGCTCTTTTGCTGACTGCGCACCTGAAGGCGGATGGTGTGCACTTGCCCGCTGAAGTCGTTCGCCGCGAAAGGGTCGCTCCCCACACTGACCTGCACATATGGAAACGTAGCCCCTTGCGGCACGTCGCTATAGATGCGCTGGCCCACCTTGTCGGTGACAGCAGTCGTAGCTTTCAGTCGTGCAATGACGGCCTGGATGGCGGGGAGCGCGGTGTCAGCCAAGGGAGCGGGCTTTCAGGATGGCTTCATTCACTGCAGCCACCACGCGCGCGCGGGCAGCGTCGATGTTCGCTTTGAAGGTAGGACGCAGCCACGGACGGGCGAGCATGCGCGCGGTGCCGTATTCCAGCCATCGGCCGTATGCCAGCGCGGTGCCAAAGAAGGCAGAGAGCTTGTCTGAGGCAAGACGGAAGAAGAGAGAGGACACGAGTTGCCCCGTGTCGCTCTTCGGAAATTCGCCCGGCGCTGATGCCTGGTGGGAAACGGTGCGCCGTCGGTAAGACCGCCCGCTCCGCCCGCCGCCCTGAATCTTCTGCGCCGCATACCCGTGCATTTCCACAACGGACGTGGCAAGCGCCTTTCCTATGCCGTCGCGCGCCTTCAAAGGAATGTCGTTTAGGCGCCGGTTAAGGCGGTCTACGTTGAGCACGGCACCGGTTGTCATGCGGGCTGGTTCTCCGTGCAATAGATCTTCTGGAAGCTCTTGCCCTCTGTTTTCATGTCGTCGGAGACATTCATGATGGCGAGGATGTTATAAAGCCGGGTGCCGAACACGACACGAGACATCGCACCGGTCTTGGTGTCCGCGATGCTGGCCTGATAGCGGATGGTGATGACCGCATCGACCCGGCTTTGAAGCTGCCCGGCAATGAAGGTTTCTTTGCCAGAGCGCGGCTCGATGATGGCCCAGGCCGAAAAGCTGTCTGCCCAGGCGACCGTTTGCCCTCCGCTGGTATCGGGCGACTCCGTAGGAGACTGAATGGTCACTCGGTTATTCGCCCGCGAGGCGAAGTCCTGCCCGTCGCACTTGCAGGCGATCATAGGGCGAAGCCGAATGCTTCGGCGGTCATGTAAGGCCCGAGCATCGCCTTCACCCCTTCGGGCAGCTCGGCACAGGCCTTGTTGTTGTACATGGTGTAAACGTACTGAAGAATCGCCTGCCGAATGTCCTCCGGCACATCGGTGGCTGCATCGCCATAACCGGCCTTGAAGGTGATTTCGACGGCGGCATCTTCGCGCAGGCCGGACGGCCACGACTGGCCGCTGTTCAGCAGCACCCGGCCCCCGGCAGCATCGACCGTGTACACATTGGCAGCAACCGTGGTTTGCACGTTGC
This sequence comes from Tardiphaga sp. GW821-FHT12E02, assembly GCF_058807155.1. Taxonomy (NCBI): domain Bacteria; kingdom Pseudomonadati; phylum Pseudomonadota; class Alphaproteobacteria; order Hyphomicrobiales; family Nitrobacteraceae; genus Tardiphaga; species Tardiphaga sp. GW821-FHT12E02. The sequence continues at coordinate 3,098,361 of NZ_JBXAQK010000001.1, read as the reverse complement.
TCCCGTCTGTCGTCTTGATGGATGTAATGGACTGGAGCGGCACCCATGCGAGCTGGATGGCTTGAGAGCCGTCCACCAGATGGGGCGTAGGAGCGATTTGGAAGCTGGAGGTGATGTTCCCTTCAACGAAGTCGGCAAACCCGTCCATGGTCAGTTTGCGGGTCTGTGTGATGAGGGAGCGTTTACTGTAGTTTTCCACGGCCCGCCGAGCGGTGGAAATGAGGGATGAAATCAGGGTGTCATCCGCGGTGCCATCCACCCGGAGGAAGGTCTTAGCGTCATCGCGACTGACCGGCTCAACGGCCGGTCCAGTCACGAGCGTGTAGCTCTTACGATTGACGCAGGGCCGCACTACTTGGTGCCGTCCTTCTTGTCGGCATCAGCATCGGCGGGCTTCTTCTTGCTCTTGCCATTGGTGGCATCGGCATCAGCATCGGCCTCTGCGGCGACCAACTCAGCCACACCTTCCGCAACGAAGGTTTCGGCGAGACTGTCGGTCACGTCGTACACTTCGCCTTGGTCATAGTGCTTCACGACGGCGCCATCGGGAGAGCCGAGCTTGTTGCGCACCATTTTGATACGGGTAGTCATTTCGGAGACTTTCGGTTGTTGAAGTTAAGCGGGCGGCCCGAGAGCCGCCCCAGCCCTGCGGCTTAGGTGGTCGGGCCCATGGTGGGACGGCCGAGAACGGCAGCCACACCCACGGTCGCGCCGGAGGTAATGCCGGTGGAGACCACGTTCGCGCGGACGTAGCGCTTGTTACCGACGTACCCCAGCTTGGAGATGGAGTTCGCGGCGGCGAGCGCGGTGCCCGCGAGGGTGCCGACGAGGTCGGTCGCATCCGGCGCGGAGGTGTCGGCCAATGCCGGGTCGTCGCCATGTTCCAGCGCCAGGGTGAACGTACCATCGGTACGAGCGCCCACTTGCTGGAGGAAGGTCAACGCCCCGTACCCTTGGGTATCAATGATGATACCCGTGGACGTGGTGTTGGTGGTGATGGCGGCCGTGTTACGGCCAACCACCGGCTTCATCGAGTTTGCGGAATCAAACTGCATGATGTGTGCTTTCGTTGTTACTGGTTGACCTAGCTGACGGACATCTTGCCGACCTTGATGGCCTCGAAGTTCGTCACGTCGCCGCCGGTACGCTTGGTGGCGTAGAACTTGATGAAGCCAGGCAGGGTGTACGGGTCGGGGCGCACGGACAGGCCGACGCGGTCAACCACGGTATAACCTTCGCTGAAGTCACCGTAGGCGATGGCGTAGGCGTTGCTCGCGATGACCGGCATGTCGTCCATCAGGATGACAGGCTTGCCGAACAGCGTCAGAACCGGGGGCAGCACTTGGCCGGTCGGGGACACGGCAGGCTGGAGGTTCAGGAAGCGGTAGTTGGAGCTACCGGCGAGCTGCATGATGGCGACAAAGGTGGCGCGCTTCATGGCCCACACGGCGCGGGCTTGATACGCTTCCTTCAGGGAGCCTTGCAGTTGGATGAGGCCGTTCTCGGTCGGAGCAGAGGTGCTGCCTTGCGGGACGTATTCGAGCTGGTTGCGGGTGTAGACGTAACCGTTGGCACCAGCGGCAGCAGTCGGATAGGTCAGGAAGCCACGAGGCTTGCTCACGCCGTCACCGTTCACGAAGCCGGTGTTTTCCATCCGGGAGATACGGTCGGACACCTTGTTGTTCAGCCAGGCTTGGACGTCGAACGCGGCGTCGGCGGCCATTTCCTCGGTCATCTTCGGATATGCGACCACCTTGTGGGCAGTGATTTCCTTGCGGCCGATTTTCGGGGTACCGGTTTCGCTGACGGTATCGCCCTCGCCTACCCAGGCGGCGCCAGCCTCATCGTCATCAATGACCACTTCGATGCTCTTCGCGGAAGTCGAGATGACATTCGCGATTTGACGCATCGGGGAAGTCTCGAAGATGCGAGCCTTGATGATGCCGAGGTTTTCGACCGGCACCATGTAGCCGCCGTTGTCGAGGCTATCGGTCGCAAGGGTCTTCTTCTCGATGTCGGAAAGAGCGGACTTGTTGCCCTTCTCACGCAGGAATTTCTCGAAGGCGCTACGTGCAGCCAGCTTTTCAGCGTTGCTCTTGGCTTCTTCGGTTTCGACTGCGGTGCCTACGCGGGAGAGCGCGGCGTCGATTTCGGATTGCTTGTCCTGGATGGACTTGAGATTGGTAGCGACTTCTTCTTGAAGCTGCTTGATACGCTTCTCGACTTCACCGGTGGTGTCCGTCTTGAGCTTTTCTTGCGCCGCCTTCAGTTCGGCAAAGCCGTCCTGCAGTTGCTTGCCCAGGTCACTGAGCTGCTTGAGTTCCTTTTCCACTAGGGAGTGACTTTCTTAATTGGTCTACGGCGCCTTGCAGCGCGTCCAGAGCCAATGCAGCGTCACCACCCTCTCGGTGGGTCTCGAATGCACGGAAGCCTTTAGAGGCGATGAGCTTCGCCGCCTCTCGGCTGTAGTTTCCTGCCTCACGCAGAAATTCTTCAAATTCGCGGATGCTCTCGGGAGCACTCTTCACGGCGCCGATGGTGGCGGACTCGTTCGCGGGGAATGTCACAATGGAGACCTCGTAGAGGCGCAGCTTCTTGATGTGCACCACGCCGCTCTCGCGGTTCATCTCGTCGATAAGGGTGCGGAAGCCGATGGAGAGGCCATTCAGCGCGCCTTGCTTGAGCAGCGCGTAGGCTTCGCGGCCTTGCTGCGTTTCGAGGTTGAGCTGCCCTTCGACGAGCAGACCGTTCTCGTCTTCCTCAGCTTTGGTGTAGATACCGATGACCTGGTCAGAGCGGTGCTGCCACAGCAATGCAGGCAAGCCGTCCTTCTTCAGGGATTCCGCGAAGGCGCCCTTATCGACCACTTCGTTATAGGAATCGACGACGCCGAAGACGGAGCCGTAACCGCTGAATTTGCCGGACGCGTCATCGGTAGCTTTCAGCTCAAACCGATAATCGAGGCAACGCTTCTTGTTCAACCAGAGAACTTTCTTTCAGACATTAGAGTCACGAACCGATTCACCGTGCAAGATTATTTTTATTAGACTACTTCGTAGGTGAGCACGCAGCGGCAGTTGATGCAGTTCGCCGCGCCACCAGCAGGGTCACCCGGCCGCAGCATGAGCGCGCCACCCACGTTAAATTTTGCATCCATCGCGATGGCAGGCTGACTTGCCATGAAGGCATGAGAGATGCGCGTGCGGGCGTCCTGGACCGGCAGCCAGCGCTTGCGCATGACAACCTGCTCATCCAGCGCAACCTTGTTCGCTCCTTCCATGCTGGCGAACATCATGGCGTTGTGCACTTCGGTGCGGGCGATGGTCTCGGCACGGAATGGGCTCAGGCGCTTCGCGAGCAACAACTCATTTGCGACCGCAACCGGGTTGAACTCGGCATCATGGGCGAGCGCATCATTGATGATGGCCTGCATGTCGTCGCGTGTGGTGTTCGCCGTCTCCTTTGCCATGCGTGCGCCGTGCTGGGACGACCAAAGGCGGACGAGGTAGAGCCACAGCTTCTCCCAATCTTCCTTTACCTGGAGGGATTTGACCTGCGGCAGCGCCTGCTTGATGGCGATACGAATGGCGAGGCCCTGGTACTGCGCAGCGATACCTTGCATGGCGGCGCGATGATGGTCCCACTGCACGTCGTCAAGGCGACGGAGCATGGGAAACAGGTGCGCGCATTCGATGATGTAGCGGTCCTTCTCCCTCGCGACCGCGAGCGCATAGGGCGCCTCCACGGAACGCATCAGCTCATCCCAGCGGGCGGGTGATGTGTTCTCCAGGGCGGCCTTGAGGCTTATGCTGCCTCCTGCGTGCCGAAGATGCTGGTGAGGTCATCTTCCGTGTAGCCCATGCCGCGCAGGTGCTTCTTCAGATCTTCCGCCGGTGCCGGTTCGATGACGGGCGCCGGTGGCACCTCCCCCAGCTTCTCAAGCGGCTTCATGGACCCGGCAACCAGCAGCTTGTCGGCATTCTCCTCGTCGGACGCCTCATAGCCCATCTCCTCGCGGGCTTCGTTGGGTTTAAGGAGAGAACCAGCCACACCTAGCGTCATGCGTTTAAACAGCCGCTCACGGCGTGCTTCGAGCGCAGGCACGCTGTCGGCGTTGTAGGCCAGGCGTTCCCCCGGCTTTGCGCCGATGTTGCCCATGAGGAATTTGGAAAGCCCGCCGATGAAGATGTTCAGCGTGGGCAGCACCGTATCGAGCCAGAACCGCTCTGCCGCCTGTTCGGAATTGGAGAAGGTTGCCGCTTCCATGGTGACGAGAGGCAACGGCACGCCGAACACCAGGGCGATAGCTTTCGCCGCCTCTCCCATGGAGTTCTGGAAGTCCATGTCCTTCGGGCTGTGGGACAGCGGCTCGAACTTTGCCCCGCCCGCAAGCAGCGGCACCGAGCCCGCATTCTTCACGCCCTGCCAGACCTTTTTGAAATACTCACGAATCTGGTTGAGCGTGTTGGTGTCAGGGGCAGCACCCTCGAACGTCACCACACCGGACGGGAGCGCGCTGTTCTCCAGCAGGTTCGAGTTCCACTTCGCGCCGTTGTTGTGCGTGTCGATGGCCATGGCGGCGGCCTTCATCGGTGCGAGCCCGCGGAATGGGTCGAAGGGATTGAAGGTCTTGATCTGGAACACCTGACTGTCGCCGTTCAGGAAGTTCACCGGGTAGCGACGGGCGGTGGCGGGGTCGGTGCCGTAGACATAGGCAGCCGGCACGAGGCTTCCACTCTTGTCCTTCTCGATGGTCACGGCGGACGGGTCGAGCAGATACAGCTCCTTCGCCGGGCCCTTCTCCGGGAGGCGCAGGATAAACGCCTCCCCGGCGATGGAATACCAGGACGACAACTCCACGATGAAGTCGCCCCACGACTGCATGGGGTTCGGTTTCGCGAGGAGCTGGAGGATGGGGTGCTTGGTGTTCACCTTCATGTTGCCTGCGTCGTCGGCGCTGTGCACCTCCAGCTTCACGGAGGAGCACGCCTGGGCAATCATGGCGATGCAGGCACGGACGATGGGGTTTTGCTGGTAGCCCTCGTCCGCAAAGGCCTTGATGTTCTTCAGCGTGGAAGACGAGAAGCCATTGAGGAGGAAGAAGGACGACGTGCCGGGGACAGGCAGGGATTTCTTGCGAAGAATCCGGTTCAGAATTTCCAAGTCATAGCGCAATCACTTGTGGCTGTGCGCGCCGGTTGTTCTTCGCATAGACGGCCAGTGCGAGAGCCATCACGCAGTCATCATGCTGGCCTTCGGGCGCGGTGTAGCGGACACCGGTGCGGGTGTATTCGTACTCAAAGCTTTCCAGCTCATTCACGATGACACCATCGGGATAATGCACTTCGCCCCGCTGGATGGCAACGGCTAACCCTTCCATGAGCATTTGCTTCGATGCCGACGTGAAGACATACCCCTCGAAGTTCTCGCCGCCCTCACGCTGCAATCGCTCCACGATGGGGTTGCCCACGCCGGTGCTGTCCACCACGGTGTGCGTGCGCTGTGCAATGAGCAGCAGGTTGCGGAAGGTCGTCTCCCATGGAGCCTGCCAGCGGTGGTGCCCGCAGGTGAAGCCATCATCATCGAGCTGGTGCACTACGGTCCAGTCAACGGACTTAGCAAGGTCGGCCCCGTTGACGACCGGCGCACCGGTGGAGAGCGGCGCGATGTTCGCGCGGATGAACTTGAGGCCGAAGGGGTTGCCCCCGTCATCGCTCGGCTCGCACAGGTACAGCTCACGGAAGACGGCATCGGGGAGAGCACGGCGGGCGTCGTCCAACTCTTCCTGCGGGAACACTCCGGCGGCGACGGCATCGGTTGCGATGATCTTGTGGTAGCTGTGGCCAATCTCCCCGCCCTCCGCCTTACGGCAGCCGAGGAAGAACCAGTTTTTGCGTCCCTTTACGTTCCCGATGATGCGCACGGGCCCGCGGGTGGCGGTCAGGGTGGAGCGGACGGCATAGAACGCCTCCACACGCATGCGGCTGGCTTCATCCAGCACGGCGGCCCACACGTCCTCACCATAGAGGTTGTCGGTCTTCTCCCCGGACTTGAAGGAGATGATCGCGCCGTTCGCGACGATGGTGATGGTTTGGTCGGTGTCGTTCCAGCGGATAAGCGATGCGGGCAGCCCCCGCTTCATCCGGCCATAGGCAATCTTCGCCTGGGCGAACACCGGGGCAATCCACCAGAACTGCCGACCAGGCTTGCCGAGAAACAATGCCTGCTCGAAGAGCCAGGCCATGCAGGAGACCGTCTTGCCGCTTTTGGTGCTTCCCTCAATCCACGAATAACGGGCCGCGTTGCCGTTGGCATCGACCGGGTTGAAGAATGCAGCAGTCTGCTTCGCGTAAAGTTTCGGGCGGACGTATGTGAGTTGCACTCACGGATTAGCTATTGTCGATTTTCAGCGTGAACACGGGCGGAGCGTCCTTGTCCGTCTTCACGGTCGTTTCGACCTTCGCCCCGTATTTGCGGGGGGCGAGGTTCGCGGCGACCTTCAACCGCGTCTCCACCCGAAGCCGGTCACGCAGCACAAGGCCCTCGTTCGGCTTCAGCTCTTTCGCGCCGGTGCGCTTGTTGACGCGCTCTACCCAATCGTTACGGGAGTCGTCGGCGATGGCGATGGTTTCGTCCATGAAGGTGTCGGCTTGGGCCTCGCGCGCACGCACGTAGTTGTCTGAGAAGATGACGTACACATTCAGCCTCGCCTTCGTCTTCGCCTCCTCCGTGACGGCCGCATGCATGATCTTGTCAGCTTCAAACAGCCAGCGGTAAACGGTAGAGCGCACGGGCATGTGCTCCAGGTCGCATATCTCGACCAGGCTCCATCCCTCAGCAAGCTTTCTGCAGATTTCGTCGGCGACAGGTTCAGTGCAGGCAGTTGGGCGGCCGAGCCGCGCTTCGTTCGTTTCCTGCTTACTTCCCTTTGCGAGTGCCACTCACCTGTTGCTTTCCTTATGCCCCAAGGATGAGTGAAGGTCCGAATCCCGTCAAGAAAATGCGCGTTCCGTTATTTTTCAGAGTGTTATGCCGTCTTGTCAGCTTGGCTTTATCGGCGCATGATTCCTGCACGCTGGAGACAGCGGATATGAACCAATGAAATGCAAACACATGATGATCCCGATCCTCGCCATCGTCGCTTTCGGCACTGGCCTCACCGCAGGCTTTACCCAGGCGAAGGCCAACCCCGATGCGAACAACATCCTTGAGACCAAGGCGCACATCATCCATCAGGATGGCAGCTACATCGACTAGGCGACGACTAGCTGATTGAAAAAGGCCCCGATGGGGCCTTTGTCGTTTGGTTCGGTTACTTTGGTCCTGTGCAGAAGATCCTGACGAGGCTGTATCCGCATTTGTTGCCCCCTCGGGAATCTAAGCGAGTTGCACCGTGGGCCGTGCATCGAGCGTTGGCCCAAGCCTCAAGGTTCGCTCCACAATAAAGGTAGACCTGGTGCGGTCCGCAGTTTCTTTGATGTTCACCGACACAGACGTCGTATTGCGTTTGTATTGGGGGCGGCGGGGGTGGCGGCGGCGGCGGGAGCGTCATATTCAGCTTGATTTCAGGCCCAAGCAATTTGACTACTTCCGACTTGCACATAGCAAACGTCGGTATCGACTTGGGTAGCTTTCGATACGGAATGCCTTTCACGATTTCCGTGGTCCGCTTCACCGACAGGTCAGCCTCACCACTCACCAGTTTCGCGACGACGCTGGCGTTCGCGCCGATCTTTCCAGAAATGGTCGTTCGAGTCAGGCTGCCCTCAGGAATGTCAGTGCAAATCTTCTCGGCAAAAACAGCAACATCTTCGAGTGTAGTTGCTTTGGCTGGAGCTAAACCCAGCAATATGATTGCGAACGCAATAGGCAGTCTCATCAATTCCTCCTGGCGGAACATCACAGTTTTGGCCCACTTTTGACCTATCACAGGATGATGACGAACGACATTGGAAAGGCCCCGAAGGGCCTTTTTTGTTGGTGGGTGTCGCCGGGGACAACGGCCAAAAGAAAGCTGACACCCTTACCTCGTCGGACCAACGGGCTCCGTTGTTGGACACGGTGGCCTTGTCCTGTTTCCCCTGCACTCGCTATGCACGGGCTAGCCTTGACCGGGTAACATGACATTTCGGCCGTTCCCGATTTTGGTCTTCTCCGTGCATTGTGGTGCGTGAGCGGAGCTTTGAGATTATGCGCGAGGCTTAGAGTTCTGCCCAGAACGATTTCGCAACGAGCTTGAGCACCCCCCAGACGACACGGAGGGAGAGGATGGTCAGCACCGTAAAGCCAAACGCGAAGAGGACGCTGACCGCAGCTCGACTGAATGGGTGGATATAATTGAGATACCGGAAATATACGTTCATCGTTTCCCGGTCTTCAGCAGCGTCGAGCCAGAGGCTGTCGCCCTCTCCCACATCCTCCAGTTCCTGCCGCATTTCCCGCAGAGCGTTATTGGTCAGGGCTTTGCCGTCGCCATTGATATAGTCCCTCTCGTCTCCATACTTTTTCACCTCCGGCGGGCAGCGCACGCCGTAAATGAATGTGCCGAGCGCAATGGCTGTCAAACCCAGGTAGAGCCAGAGCAGACGCTGAGGGATTTGCCCTTCTATCTGCGTGACACCAATCTCTGTTGCGAGCTGGAGCATATGGACGAGCTTGTCATTGAAGACTATCCAATAACCAACGAGCGGGATGAGGATGGTGGTTTTTGCGGCGTTTGAGTTGCTGACGCCCCTCAAGCTCGTCCACGGGCGCGCAATGTATGCCTCGATCAAAGAACTCAGCTTCGCCCACCACTCCTTATACCAAACCGCCTTCATGATTCTCCCCCAAGTCAGCCCGGCGCATCGCTACAGCCGGAGAGTGCACTGTCAAGCGTGTGGTATCAAAAAGCGCCCAAAGGGCGCTTACTTGAATCGGCTTGCCGTTAACGACTCTTTCCCTTGCCGGTGACTTTCCCGGCGGCGCCGCCCAAGCGACCGGCCTTCTGCGCAAGCTTGGGGCTCTTGCTGAATGAGCGGTTCTCGGGCTTAACGCTCTGACCACCCATGCGGGCGATCTCGCGCTGCTTCTCAGGGTCCATGCTGGCAAAGCCGCGCATGGACTTGTTTTGGATACGTTTCTCCATGGTCTCTTCTTTCATTCTCCCGGCCCTACCTCGTCGGCTTCCTCAACACGTTGCGGAGGCCAGCCGCGAGGCGGTCCTGGGGTTTAGGTTTGGGTTGATGCACGGGGACGGACGAAAGCGTCTCGCGCAGCCGTGCAATCACGTAGCTGGGCTCAAAGACCTCACTGCGTAATTCTTGGTGTTTCAGCCGGGCGAACTCTCGCTCCCGGCGGGTGAGCGGGAAAACGTGGATGGGGGTCTTGGGGCGGATGTCCTGCCCGAAGACCCTCAACCAGTTCTCGCGCGTGGATGCGCGGATGCGCATGGTCCGCTACTTGCTGCGGGCACCTGCTCGATAGTCGCGCTCCGCTCGGGCTTCTTTGCGGGTGTCGAACAGACGGGTGGCGCGAACGAACGCGACCGGCGCAGGCAACCAGGTTGCGGATGCGATCTCGTAGGCATGCTTGCTCAGGCCGAAGCGTCCGACCGTGGTGAGACGGCGCATGACGCGCTCGACCATCTTGCCGTTCTTCCTCAGGCGGCCGACGAAGTATTTTTTCATCGTGGTAGTGGGGGTTATTTTAGGCATGGGGGTTTTCTCCCTCATTGTTGGTTATTGTTTTCCAGTCCACAGGTGGAAGCGGTACTTCCCCTTCCCGCTGTGGTTCGGGCGCTCTTCGTGCCCGCTGGCATCATCCGCCGCGTAGAGGTAGCCCTGCTCGCGCAGGCGGGTGAACATCTTGCGTGCGTCGGTCGTGCCCATCTTCTGCGCGGTCAGCGCGTCGATGCCGCCGTGCTGCTTCAGGTGAGCGATGACACGAGCTTGCACGCCGAGTTGGTGTTGGGTGGCGGGTTGGTCTTTCGGGGCGGGCGAAGCGAAGGCGCTAGCCCCTGCTTCAAAGAGCGGGCCGATCTGCTGTTGCCGGATGGTGAGCGCATCCATTCATCGGGCGCTCCCATCTAAGCCTTGACCTTCGAACACATCGATTTCGATGCAGGCTATCCGGCGGCTCGTTTTTTTGTGTCGTCGGGCCGCATCATCAGCATCGCTGCGCTCGATATACGCGTGTCCAAGATGTCCGGCGACATCGCCGCTTTCGGAGCCTTCTTGGCACGGAGGGTTACCGTCATAGACGTTTACCCACCCTTTGATACGCTTGGGCTCTACCCATTCAGCGACGATGTTGAGTGACTGTTCAACAATGCCCGCTATTTGGCCATTGGGGAACCACGTCTTCGCGACATCTCGATAAGGTTGGCAAATGAAGCCCGCTAAGGTTTTTATGTCCGCGCTCGGGTGCTCACCGAGCATCACGACCTTATCGCCGCCTTCGGTTTTATAGAACCGCCCTGCTTGAAGCTTAATCTTTTCCACATTCTTGCCTCCCCTTAAGCCATCGCGTGCAGCAGCACGGCGCCGAGGGCGAACACCGCGACGAAAAGCGCGGAGTCGATGATGTGTTGGTTTTGATAGTAGCGGTCCGACCAGCTCACGCGCTTCGGCGCACTCAAGTCCTTATAAGTCTGTACGTAGTCCATTGGTTTTGTCTCCTTTGTTACAGTCATGCTGATTCAGCTTAAGGTTGTCGTCAAGATATTTTTCTCTTTACGGAAATATTTCCTTGTGAGAGGATTCACTCACAACCAAGGAGACATGACGATGAGTAAAAGCAAACGGCAGTACGAGGACCACCTCGCTGTCATCATGGCCGAAGAGGCTGCTCAACAAGATGGAGGGTGCGATGAGTGAGCCCTTCCATCTTCACCGCGCTTAGCGCTCCCATCGACCCTTCTCGCGTAAGCTGGCGGGTTGGCAGCACCAATCAGAAGTCCGAAGCCCGCAAGACCGGCAAGAGCGAGGCGCCCGCTACCAAGGGCATGGCCCTGGCCTACATCGACGCGCGCGATGTTTACGAGCGCCTCGATGCCGTTGTCGGTCCCGACAAGTGGCAATGCCGCTACACCCATGCCGACAAAAAGACGGTCTGCGAAATCGGCATCAAGATAAACGACGAGTGGGTGTGGAAAGCCAACGGTGCCGGAGACACTGACCATGAGGCCGAAAAAGGCGCCCTGTCCGACGCCCTGAAGCGTGCTGCTGTGGTGTGGGGCATCGGCCGCTACCTCTACGACCTCGACTCCCCGTGGGTGGATATTGAAGGTTTCGGCAAGTCCTACGTCATCAAGGACAGCGAGAAGGCGAAGCTGGAGAAGCTTCTCCGCAACGCCTGCCCGGCCAAGCCGGAACCGAAGCCTGAGCTGACGCCGGAGCAGAAGAAACAGGCCGCCATCCATCAGGCGAAGACCTTCGTAGATACCAAGCCGACCGACCCGGCCGAGCTTACGAGATTCCTCCGCGAGAACGCGGCACGCATCGAGCGATGCACGCAGTACCCGGAAGCGAAGACCATCCTTGAGAACGCGGGCCTGCTGGTCCTCGCCAAGGCTGACAATCAGTAATCAACGAAAGACCTACCTATGCCAAACCATGCACAAGCCACCCTCGTGGGGCACTTGGGCAAAGACCCCGAGCTGCGCGTGACGCAGTCCGGCACGGAAGTTTGCAGCTTCCCCATCGCCATCACCACCGGCCGCGACAAGAACGAGCGAACCACCTGGTGGAACGTCACCACCTTCAAGGGCACCGCGAAGGTCGCCGAGCAATACCTGAAGAAGGGTGACGCAGTTATGGTCATCGGTGAGCCGTCGCTCCGCCCATGGGAGGACAAGGACGGCGTGAAGCGCCAGAGCCTTGAAATTGTCGCCAGCCAGCTCGTCTTCCTCACGAAGAAAGACAATGGCGCCGATGCTGGCCGAGATGATGAAGCTCACGCCCGCGCCACGTCGAAAGCAGCTCCAGCCGCGAAGCAGCCTAACGGCGACTTCCCGTTCGACGACGAAATCCCGTTCTAGGGAGGCCGTCGATGGAAAAGCAAATCGCAAAATTCTCCGACGAGGAGCTGGTCGGCGAAATCGCCGAATGCCTCGCCCTGGTCGGAGAGGTCAAAGCCCGTGAGACCGTAGCTCGCAAGGAGCTGCTTAACCGGCTGGTGGGCCGCATGAACGAGACCGGCGACATCACGCCGGTCGAGCATGCCGGTCACTACACCCAACTCAAGAAGGAGCCCATCACGCTGGCATGGCTGGAACGTGAGTTCGGCTTCGCGAAATCAGATCTACCGGCCGTCTGCTTCAAAGCGAAAACCGATGTGGTCCTGGACGTGGATGCCCTCATCGACTGGCTCAAGCGCAAGAACATGGCGGTGAAGCCCACCTTCTCCCTCACCGTCAGCAAGAAAAAGCTCATCTAATGCCCAAGCACCCGAAACACGCCCGAGGCGGGAAGATGGCTTTCTTCTTCTACGACAAGGACTATCCTGAGATGCGCAACATCATAGCGCAGCTCAAACAGCTCACCGGCAAGAAACGTGCAATCACTATCCTGCACATTGCCGCGCGGCAGATGCTGCGCCGGGAAAAGGAACGCGCCACCGCCATCGAGCAGACCCTCGCCGGGCTGCGTTAGCTGGTCTCGTGAGCAGTTTCCGAAAATAAGTTGTGGTCGAGGGCGAAGGCGCCCGCCCAGGCGGCATCCGCCTCGTCCTCACCCAGCTCCTGTCCCCAACGTGCTTTCGCCGCCGCCTGCATGTCAGGCTTCTTTGCGTTACCTTTTCCGGTCGCGTGCTTCTTGCTGGTCATCAGGTTGAGTGGGTACCAGGGCAGCCCCAGCCGCTGGCAGGTGTAGACCGCCACACCAAACATGCCGAGCATTACGTCGATGCCGTTAAAGCGACCGAACGGCTTCTCGATGCAAACGCCGACGCAGTCCGGGGTGTTGTGCCGTTCAATTTCAGAAGCAACGGCGACCAATCGGGCTTCAAACTCTTTTCCGGCAACGCGGCTGTATGCCGACACGGTGCCATCGAGAAAGCATTGAGCAAACCCGGCCTTCGTGCCGAGGTCTACGCCGAGGACGTACTTGCGGCCTATTGCGCGCGCTTCTCGCTCGGTTTTCCGACGACGATGACGGGTAGCGCGCGAGTCTTGCGCCAGTTGATGTACGCCAACACCTGCGCAGCGAGGCTCCGCGGGATGCGTGTGGATACAGTCGGCTCACCATATTTAAATGGCCGACCTGCACGCGTGCGACGACCGCCTCGCTTGATGTCTTCCTCTGTCTGCATGCTGGAATCGTGAGCCGGTTTCAAATCGGCGTCAATCGCCATGCGACGAAGAGGAAGACGACGAGGAAACACGCCGCTCCGATGCCCAACGCCCCTTCGGCGCTAACATCGACTCCAAACAGCTTGATACGGAATTTAGGCGGTCGCTTCATGACATAGCTCTCCATTTGAATTTCAGGAGAGCTTCGAATCATCGGAAGCAAGTAAGATTGATAAGATCGATTTTTTCGGGCGCCGCAAGAGGGTGGGTCGAAGATTCCCCTCGACATCCCGTGGTGATTTGAGCCGGATTCGAACTGCTTCCACGTGAAGTTCTACAAGCTTCTAACTCCACGCATTTTTTTCGAATCTGACAGTGAGGGTAACCTTAGACGCGGGGCCTGAAATCCTGTGGAGAATTCTGCCAGGGCGGCGCTGGGAACGCTTCACCGACTTACCGCTTGAGATGAAACGATCAACTCACTGGTTTTGCTCACGAACTATGCCCCTGTTTCGCTTTCCGATTGTTGACGGCACCAAGCTTGATGACCTGCTAGGGATAGAATTCCCGGATTTGGAAAGCGCGAAGGCCCATGCCATGCGCATTGCGGCGCTCATACCACCAACTCATGACCGGCATGTCGCGGTTCTTGACGAGGATGGCCGAGAGCATCACCGTGTGCGGGTGCCAAAAGAGCCTCAATAAGGCGGCCTTTTAAGAAGGTCTGGCAGGCGGGCGACTGCTTTGGCAATCCGCCGTGCTTCGTCCCGGCTTAGATGCTCGAAGGCGTATTGATAGTCGCGGGCGTGGAGGTCTTCCCGATGGCCGACCGCCAGGATGAAGAACCCGCTGGCGTCGTAAACCCGGAAGCATCGATCCTCGCCCTCTTCCATCCGCCACGGCGCTGGGAAACGCCGCAGGTTGTCCATCACATCCGCCGGTAAGACGGAGTGCCATGGATGGCTTTGCCCGAGGCATACCGCCGGGGCTGCTTCTCCTCACTCAGCCGCCTGTGGTCTGCGCGGAGAGTTTCGAGCTTGAGCTGCATCCTGCCGAGCAGGACCAAGGCGGAGGCGCAGTCGATGCCCGCACGCTCAAGGCTCAAGATGTCCTTCTGCTGGCGGGCGATTTGCCGCCGCATGTGATTGATTTCGCTTTCGATTCCGTCAATGCCCATGGCCGCACCTGTGAAAGAGCAGCCATAGAACAAAACAGCAACGAATGAGTCAAGGAGCCTATTCGCGGAACTCTTTGAAAGCTTTGAGGAGCTTCATAGTCGCCTCCATGCCCAGCTCGTCCCCGGTGTACCGGCATTGGTAGAGGCCCTGCAGGTTCGACGGCAGCTCCAGGCCGTCCTCCACCACCAGAATGAAGTTGCGCTTGTAGAGCGCCATCGCCGCACCGATCTCGATAAGGACATTGTCGTTGATTTTGGCCTTCTCCTTGCCCGCTGGATCTTTGTAGACCCCCTCCGAGCTGACGTGGATGACGGCGGCCGAGCAGCCGCGCATGTCGTCCATCACCTTCTCTGGGACAGGCTTGGCCAGAGTTTCGTTTTCCTGCGCCACGACCGGCTGATAGGCGCCGTAGGAGACGATTTCCTTTATCTGGTCGAGAACCTTCTTGTTCTTACCGTGGGTGATGAAGACCTTGTTGTTGAAGGTGGCGGTCGCCGATGTCGCAGACGGCGGCTCGAAAACAGGAGCGCCGTTGTCCTCTTCGCCTTCGTCTTCCTCCTCATCTTCAAGCTCGGCGGCGACGTTACTGAAGGCCGACGGCGCCATTCCCCCAAACATGTGCAGGCCATCGGCAGAGAATTCGAAGCGCGTCGGCGCTCCCTTCCGGCCAATCGTCAGTGCGCCCAGCCCCGCGCCCTGTGCGATTTGGAAGAAGCACACCGCCTGGTCGTTCAACACCTTCTCATTGGTAGAGGCTACCTGCTTGAAGTGCTCGTGCCAGTGGGTGGCCACTTCGACCGCCGTGAAGGTGAATTCCTCACGGTGTATCGCCCGCTCCACAATGGCGGCATAGGCAGGAGTGTTGCGGATGACCTCCAGCATCGCCTGGGCGACGTTGGCGCCCTTGTTCTTCCCGGCAGTCCTTCCCCGCTCAGTGAGCTTTAGCCGCCCTTCAGCTTCCTCAACCAGCAACCAGAACCTGTAAGCGCTGATTTTCCGGCCATCGAGGACACCCGATTCCAAGACAGCCTTCGCTTCGGTCAGCGTCGCCCCCATGGGCTTTGACGCCAGGTAACTCGTAATCGAGATGACATCCGACATCGTCGTGCGGATGGGCAATGCAACAGCTTCGGCCATGTTATCTCCTCAACCCGAATCGGAGATAGGCGCGATTCCCTGACCGGGCAAGTGTCGGCACGTACCCGCCCCACGTGTATCCCCGCTAATCAGTCAGTCGAACCGCATGTGGGGCGGCCAGGGCACCTTCTCCACCGGCACCTTGTTCGCCGGAAGTAGAGCGGCGGGGACGATAATGCGCACCGCTTTTCTTTTCGCCTCGTCCGGCCGCTCTTCGATGACCGGGGCGAACAGGTCCAGTTGGATCGGCTCAACGTGCATCATGACGTGAGCCCCAGTCGGCCCATCGCCTCCTGGCGGATACGCCGGTTCAGCTCTTCCTCTCGTTGCTTCCCCCTCGCTTCGATTTCCGCAATTCTCGCAGCGATTTCCTCCGGCGACAGCCCGGTGGTGCTGGCATCACCAGCAATGGCGTCGTTCCAGCCTTCCCGGTTCAGCCAAGTTGTGGGATGCGGCACATACTGGCCTTTGTCCTTGGTCCACTGGTCAGAGGCCTTCCACCTACGAAGTCCGACCATCACATCGGCGTGGTCTGCCTTCACTCGTTTCCATGCAGCGAGCGCCTTCGGCTTGCCGACCTTGTTGGGATACTCTGTCCAGAATTTTGCAAACCCGTCCGGCTCCCCCTTGGGGGATGGGGGGATTACTTCTTCAGTCTTGCTTATATCTTTATTACTAGTAGCGGATTTGCCGTCGCCGGTTGAACCATCGCCGGTTTTCCAGTCACTGGTGAGCTTCATTTGGTAGATGACGCCCATAAATTTTCCACCCTCGCGCGGACGGCACTTCCTGACCCAACCGCGGACCAATAGCTCTTTCATTGCGGAACGGAGCGCGTCACGCCCTTCCGTTGACTCAGCGAGCAACGCGCCCTCGTGGAAGATCCATCCGTTCGGTTTTGAGAACATGAGGCCATACAGCCCCTTCGCACGCAGACTCATGGTGCGGTCGCGCAGCAGCGCGTTACAAATCATCGTGTAGTCGGTAGTCGGCTTTTCGAGCTGGAATGTGGGGGCATCCATGCACCTTCTTTCTGTTGTGTGACGATGCACCGGGCAGTCAAACGTCGGGCCGATGAGGGTGCATGCTCACCGGCCTTGCTCGCATTGGACGGCGAGATATCGTATACTTCAACAAAAATCGGAGGGACTTCCTGTGACTGAGATGCCAGATCGCGAGACGGTGCTAAACAACGAGAAGTTCACCTTATCCTGCACGCCGCCGATTTTTTATGACCATGGCCATGTTATCGACGGCCCAATCGCAACAGGAACCTTCTTCAAAATTCGAGGGCGGCACTACCTCATCACGGCTATGCACACTTTTGATGACTACCAGGTAGATCGCATTCTTGTGCCCAAGAAGCCAAAGTCGGACGACCTTATCGACCTCGGGCGTTACGAGTACATTTATCCGAACGAAGAGCTAGATTACGACGTATGTGCCCTTGAAATCATCGACCGCGATAAAGTCAAAGAACTGGCGAGCGAGTGGCACTTTCTCTCGATATCAAATATCGGTGTCCCGAGCGCTGACGGTCTGTTTCTGCTTTTTGGATTTCCGACCTCCATTCGCAACGAAAACCAGAAAATCAAATCCTACCATCCGATTTCTGCTTATGCGTCCCGACTTAAAGACGCACCGGACGACGCGCCCGGCCGCCTTCCTGGCGATCTCGATTTGTTTTTCGAGTATGGCGGCATAGTCGACACCCTGGAAGGAACAGAGCGCGAAGCGCCAAACCTTAAGGGCGCAAGCGGGTGCTCTCTTTGGCAGGCGCCAACCAGTCCATCCGCGCTTTGGCTACCCCCGAGGGTTATCGGCGTCCAGACGAGCTTTTTCAAAGAGCGATACTTTCGCGGCATCGACTGGAGGGTCGTGGCGACTCTACTTGGCCTCACTGACCCGCTCATAAAGGCCGAGATGGACGCGCACCTGAAGATGTAGCCACCGATTTGGCGTGCGGTATACGATTTATCGGCTCAGCATGAAGTCTCACTCACACAGCGAGACATCATCATGCTTGAGCGCATCAGCTTCCAGCTTGCGAATAACCGTGGCCGCTACACTCACTTTATCCATCGTGACGGTACCACCGCCAGCCTATATCCGCTGGAGACATTGCATGAAGCCCGCGTGGGCATCATGTGCGAGAAGGACTTCCCCGAAGAGGTGCAGTACGAGGCTGCCGAAGAACTGGCCTGCCTCGCGGTCGGTGTGAACCCGCTCGTCATCGTTACTTTCGATGAAGGTACTTCACCCTTCCCGGCCCGCTTCCCCGCCGATCATCCTGCCAACGCATTGCTTGAGCAAACGCCGCCACTCCCGCCGCGATGTTCATGACGGTGCGATTATCGGGAACAAAAAGGAGCCGTCCATATGCGTGGGCGGCTCTTTTCATTATGCGAAGGGCGGCTAGAATCCGGCGCGGAGGTGCCCCATGGGACGTTACCGCAAGCCAGGCGAATGGCTGCCGAATGAAGTCATATTCTTCATTAGGTGGGATAATCCTGACGACAAGCCTGCCATCATCATCCATCGAGATGGGAAGACCACGCTACAAAAGCACTTCCTCCAGTATTCCGTGACGGTACTGGTCGAGCATGCGGACAGTGAAGTCATAGACATCACGGAAGCCCAGTACGCCACCATGCAGCGCGTGATCGACTACGGCATGCACCACAATCCCGGTCTTGAGGTTTATTTCACGCAGCACTCCACCCTATGGGGTAAATCGCCGAAGAACTTCGACGGCATGGATTTCCACGAAGCCATGGAGGCCCGCTTTGCTTACCCGTGAAATCCCCATGTGGCAGCGCCGCCTTGTGCGCAGGTTCTCCCGGCCCTGCCGTTACAGCAGAGCCGGGATGGAGTTGCGGATGAAGGAGCTGCAAATCATGCTCTTCATCATTGTGGTAGGTGGAACGGCCACCATCCTGGACGCCCTGCTCAACACCTGAACGCTTCGAGCGGGAGCCCGGTCGCCTGCATCTCCTGCTTCAGCCAGGTTGGCTCCGCGCCCCTGCCCGCCCAGCCGTTGGCGGGATTGGACTTGCTCCTGTATTTGACCGCAGCAGTCGGCTTCTTCGCTTCCCCGGGGCGGAAGCCGAGCTGCTTTATCTCCGCCTCCAGTTCAGCCCGGCGGGCTTCCTTGGCGGCGTTATAGGCGGCGGTAATAAGCGGGAATGTCTCGTGCTGCTGCGGCAGCGGCAAGGCTTTGAAATCGGTTACGAGCTTTGACATAACGCCACCTCCTTGAAGGCAACCATAGGCTTTGCAAGGCGCCCTTCAACGAGGATGAGGAGGCACTGGAGGGCAAAAGAAAAGCCCCGGTACTATACCCGAGGCGCATGTGTCGTCCGTACCGAATACTCAGCCGCGCGAACCACTTTCAGCTCCGGCAGCCAATGGCAAACGCGTTTTGCCGATTTTACCGGGAGCAGCTATGACTGACAGAACAGCTAAGGCTACAAAAGACCGCCAGCCGAGCAGCCGCGTCACTGGCTACATGCTGGCAGCAGAGCTATTCCCGTTGACTGCGCCTTCGAGAGGACTGCGGTGACAACCTTGCCGACTTATTCAGCGAGAGAGTCGGGCGGCTCGGCTCTATCGTAACTGGTTTCCCAGACCCGCTTATTTATCGAATCTTCTCCCAAGCATTTCGAGCTGGCAAGTGAAATGCTTTGCCAAGATTCCAGAGCTGTGAGACCGTGAAGTTGTGAGCGGCCCGCCTGTTTGTAGCAAAGCGAGAGGGCTGCTCATTTTTTTTGCGAATAAACTTGACGGTAGGAATATACTCCCGCAAGATTCCTCCAGCTACAAACAGGAGGACACCTCATGAACCAATCCATTCACCTTGCGCCGGGCGCAGTAACCACGCCCGCTGACATCGAGGCCGCACAGCGCTTCGATGTCTATCGCCGTTGCCGCCGTCTTAACGGCACCAACTACTCCCTCAACATTGCAAGCTTTGACGAACTTCCCGAAGCCGTTGCCGCCATCGGCAATACCGAGACCCGGTGGGGTAGCGACCTATGGGTGGTCGAGTGCGACCTCCGCAGTGGCAACGAGGAAGTGGTTTTCGCCGCCGAGTGGGACGAAGACCAAGGCCGTTACCTCAATTAAGAAAAACCAACAGGAGCTAAACATGTGGAGCACACCCAAGAGACCCAACAAGTAAACGGTCACGCCGTCCCGCCTTCCGTAGTGGAAGCGGTTGCACCCGTAGAAACCAGCAACGAAGTCCCGGTGCCCGCCGGTCGTCGCAAGAGCCGCACCCCGAAGGTTGCCCAAGTGCACAGCCCGGAGGTCGCCGCCCTCGCCCTTGAAATCGAAGAGCATGAAATCCCTGCCCTCGCCGCCGCGCCCGACATGGCGCAGATGGAGCGCGTGCGGGACATTGCGAAGCTTTTGGGCCTTACCCTCACCATCGACCCCATCGCCCTGTACGAAGCCGCCACGGTCGCCACAGAGACCGCCGTGAAGTATCGCGATGACATCCGCGCGCTCAAGAAGGGCATCTGCAACGTCAAGGTTCAGCCGACGCCCGGCGTGGTGAAGATGGAATGGCACGACCGCCTTGCGACCGATGCCAAGCTGGGGCGGACTATCGCCGTGCGCGGCCCCGCCGGTAACGGCAAGAGCTTGGGCGTTCGCACCGCGCTGGAGGCCATGGGCTTCACCGTCTACCATTTGGACTGCACGGACAGTACGACCGCCGAGATGTTGGTGGGTGGGCTTGTGCCGCAATCCAACGGCGCCGGTGGCATCGACATGGTGTTCCGCGATGGGGTTATTACCCGCGCCTTCCAAGACCCCAAGGGTGCCATCCTGCTGGATGAATTCGACGCGCTGGACCCGCGCGTGGCCATGGTTCTGCAATCTGCCCTGCACCGCGCCGCTCCCGGCAAGACCCGCTTTGTGAGCTGCCCCGACCACGAGGAAGGCGGAGTAACCGCCCAAGGTCTTTGCCCCATCATCGTGACCATGAATACCTGGGGGACCGGGGCAAGCCGCGATTACGTCGGCCGCAATGCGCTGGACGCCGCTTCGATGGACCGCTTCGACACCATCATCGACACCACATATGGCCGCGAAGAACTTATCCTCTCCGGCACCGGCTTAGACAAAGGCACGGCCCGCCTGCTGGTGGAGAAAGCGAAGAAGGTGCGCCGGGATGTGGAGGCGAAGAACCTGCGCATTGTGCTTTCAACCCGCCGCCTGCTGGACGTCTCCGAATCCATCCGCGTGCTCGGGCTTTCGCTGGAGGAGGCTTTCAGCCGTGACTTCACCGAGCGGCTGGAACCGATGGACCGCGATGCGCTGGGTCTCAAGATTGTGAAGGTGGCGATGACCGATAAGGCCGTCAAATCCGGTGAAGCACTAGATAACGATGCAGTCGAGACATTGCTGACAATCTTCGACACGGAGAGCGAATACGCCATATTCCCCGGAACGCGCGAAGGTTACCTCGCAAGACTTCGCCGTGGCCACAGCAAGATGAACTTCACCGAGGCGCAGTTGCGCGCGGCGCTTGCTGAGCCGGTTACGGTCACAGAGCTTATTTACCGCGTCTGTGCAGTTGAGGACTTCACAATCGACCCATCGTGGAAGGCTGCCAACCCTCGCGCCGTCGATGCCGATTTAAGCGATGAAATACCCTGGTAGGAGTGACAGCATGAGCACTCCCCACTTTGCACCTGTCTCTGTTACATCAACGGAGCACTTCATCCCGCAGGTGAAGTCCCACTATTCCAAGTACGCGAGCAAAGGTGCACGCGTGCTTGGGATGGACATTCACACCATGGCGCAATTCTACGATTCCCCTATTGAGAAGTGGAATGCCAACACATTGCGCAATTTCGAGAGCCGTAAATCCGTCAAGTCGAAATGGATAAGTCGCGGTTTCGCAAATATGGACGATGCGAGGCAGTTTTGCCGGTCGTTCACAGTTCCTGACGAAATCAAAATGGAAGCGCAGCGTCTCAGCCGCGAATTGGTGCGCGACCTCATCCAATCCGGCGGTATGCCGAAGATGCTTCGCCAGCAGACTCAAGGCCGCTTCGATAGCGCGAGCATGGGCCGTGTGATTCGAGACTTGCAAGCTGGCCGCTTTAGCGTGGACAACACAAAGCCATTTAAGACTCGGCAGCGGGTGGCACCCTCACGACCTCACGTCGGTATTTGCGCGGATGGTTCATGGCGTCAGTTTTGGGGGGATGACACTTACATTCCTCGCGTCATGGCGACCGCTATGGGCGTGGCTTGGGCATGCGAAGCGGTGGATTGCCCAGTGACGGTCGCGCTGACCCGAAACAATGCGAGCCACGGAACATATGGCGACAAGGACATGAGTGTAACTCCGATTATCAGTCCCGGCATGCGCGTAGACACTTCGGACTTCGCAGTCCTGTTTCATCCGGAGCTTTATCGCTGCGCGACCATCAACGCCCTCAACCACACTGTCGGCAACGTAGCTCAACGCTACAACTGCACCGAGGAGCAAGCTCGCGCTAAGGATGACGACGACGCCAGCAACGAAGCAGCCAGTGATGGAGGAACCGGGGTTGCCTATCTGAAGTCCCTAGGCGCAACCATCACGGTGGCAATTGGGAACGTGACCGACAAAAAGGATGCCACCATCGCACTTGAGGCAAAGACGCCCCTTTGCGATGCTGTGAAGATTATAGCGGAGACGCTGGCGAAGCAGAATCGGGCGATGGGGGTGGCCGCTTAACCGGCTTTGAATTCGAGCGTCTTCTTGATGCCGAACTCTTTGACGAACAGACCGTGGATAGCTTTCAGGCCTTCCACGGTTTCTTCGTAATCCTGCTCCGTCCGCTCCAGCATCGCGCCGACCAGACCGTTCAGCTCCACCTCGCGCGGGGCGAGCCAGAGGAGGTCCTCGGCGGTCATGGCGGTGCTGCCCATGTTCCCCTCCATTTTTGCGCCGAACTTCTCCATGATAGCCGTGCGGCGTTTGCTGTAAGCCTCGAAGATGGACACGGTGCTGTTATGCAGTTCATCAAAGGCGGCGACGGAGTTGAAGATTTTGTCGTCCAGCGACAAAACCATACCCATCTCTTCCGCGGTGAACTTGATGGGCTCAGGTGGATTGACGACCGGCAGAACGACCCGCCAGGGTGCGCCGGTGTAGCCCTTGGCCTTGGCTTCATCGAGCGAGCTGCGCACGGTTGAACCGAGTTGCTTGAGCCCGGAGACCACCTTGATCATCTTGAACAGGAAGGAGTACGCCATCGCCGTGCGGACTTCCTTTCGGTCCGCATCCCGTTGACGTTTCGCTTCGGCACGCGCGGCGCGCTGTAGGACGTAGTTGATTGTCCCACCCAGGACGGCGCCGATAACCGAGCCGCCGAACGCGCTGATGAGAGCCCAAGCCGTGATTGATTCCGGTGCCGATGGCGGTACTGCCAATTCGCTCCTCCTGTGTCTGGTGGACGAAGCTTACAATCCGAAGCAGATTCGCGCCGCGACTATCTGTTTATCAAAGCCCGTCCTTCGGACCTTACCCATCCCGCTCCGCCCGAGGGGCTTTAGGAGCGCTCTCGGCAAGACACGGGGCTGAACATGCACACCGGCGCCAGATTCTGCGCTGTCCCCGGAACGAGTCACACGAGCTTCTCTTCTATCAGCGAGCGGACCCCAACCCGCTCAACCTCAGCCTCGGCAAAGGCCCTGCCCTCCCCAGCGCGGGGCTTTTGCTTGTGCGCAAGAAAAAAGGCGCCCTGGGAAGGCGCCTTCAACTTGGAGGGTTGTTTGCAGGTTCAGTACCGCGCGCCTCTGCGGACGCTACGGAAAGCCGGAGGGCACCGGCTGGAACGGAAGTGAAACGGGCGGGCATGCCCGGCAGTGCATTTTGCTGCACTTTCGTGCCCTGTAACGGAAGCCTGTGTTCAGGCTTTCCGTAACAGTTTCAATCTTATAGGCGATACAAAATTTGGTCGGTCCAGAAGCGCTCGAGGCGGTGCAGCGACTTGTTGAGGGTCGCGAATTCCTCGTTCGAGATGCCACCGACCTGCTCCACCGTCTTCACATGCTTGGCATAGAGCGCCTCGACGATGTGGCGGATTTCCTGGCCCTGCGAGGTCAGGCGGATGCGGACCGAGCGACGATCGACGCGCGAACGCTGGTGATCGAGGAAGCCGAGCTCGACCAGCTTCTTCAGATTGTAGGAGACGTTGGAGCCGAGATAGTAGCCGCGGGTGCGCAGTTCGCCGGCGGTCAATTCCTTGTCGCCGATATTGTACAGCAGCAGTGCCTGCACCGAGTTGATGTCGGCACGACCGCGGCGATCGAATTCGTCCTTGATGACGTCGAGCAGGCGGCGATGCAGACGCTCGACCAGCGTGAGCGCTTCCAGATAGAGCGGCTGAACCGGCGCCTGGCCGGGAACGAGATCGACGCTTTCCACCGTCGCAACGGACTTGATCATGACACTACCCCTGCTGTCGTTTTTATCGACTTATTCGACGAAACTTGTGTCTCGTCTGATAGGCCCAACTTAAGCGGCGGCTTTGAAGAAGCGCCTAAAAAAGACGATAAAGAGAACATGAATTTGCGAGGGTAAATCGTCGATTAAGTCTACAAAAACAGGGCTTTTTGCAGTTTTTGATTCACGATGAAGGAGCGATGTTGCCATCATGTTCGCGCGTGTGTCCGGATGCGGGACAGGATCGTTCAAATGCGAAAGAATGGGGTAAGATTCCTCACCGGGCCATTAGGGTGACTCAAGGGTTACCGGGGTTAATGGGAATAAATTTCTTCGATTTTTAGCGATCGGGAACGCCCCCGCCCCGTCATTCCGGGGCGCGCGGCACGCGCGAACCCGGAATCTGGGAGTGTTTGGCTCTACGGAGCTTCAGCATAATGAGATTCCGGGTTCGCGTCTTCGACGCGCCCCGGAATGACGAGTGTGTGTGGCGCGCCCGTGCCTACGCCACGCCCCTCGCCTGCCCGCCCCAATACGGCGCCCGCAGCGCCTTGCGATCGATCTTGCCGAGGCCTGTCACCGGAATCTCCGCCACGAAGTCGATGCTCTTCGGCGACCACGGCGCGCCGCGCTTGTCTTTCACATGCGCCTGCAATTCCTCGATGGAATTATTCGCACCGTTCTTCAGCACGACAAACGCCTTCACCGCCTCGCCCCACTTCGCATCGGGAATGCCGATCACCGCAGCGGACGCCACCGCATGATGCGCCATCAAGGCGTCTTCGACTTCGCGGGGATAGATGTTGAAACCGCCGGAGATGATCATGTCCTTGGTGCGATCGACGATATAGAAGAAGCCGTCGGCGTCTTTCACAGCGACATCGCCGGTGTGCAGCCAGCCACCACGGAAAACTTCTTCAGTGGCATCCGGCCGCTTCCAGTAGCCATCCATCACCAGCGAACCGCGCACGCAGATCTCGCCGGGCTGCCCTGTCGCGACCTCGTTGAGATCGGCGTCGAGCAATTTCACTTCCACCATCGGATTGGCGCGGCCGCAGGAGCCGAGACGGCCAGGCTTTGAATCGTCGTGATCGATCTTGCGCATGGTGGTGATGATCTGCGGCGCTTCGGTCTGGCCGTAGAGCTGCACGAACACATTGCCGAAGATGCGCACGCCCTCGCGCAGGCGATCCGGCGACATCGGTGCTGCGCCATAGACGATCATGTCGAGCGATGACGTGTCGTATTTCTTCCGCAACTCCTCGGCATCGATCAGCGCATAGATCAGCGTCGGGACCAGGAAAGTCGCGGTGATCTTTTCCTCATGCACCACCCGCAGATAGGTCTCGGCATCGAAGCCCTGCACGAGGCGCGTAAAGCCGCCGCGCAGCATCACCGGGAAGATGGTGATCCCGGCGGCGTGGCTGATGGGGGTTGCGGCGAGATAGCGGATGTCGCGCGGCCAGTCCCAGTCGGCGATGATCGCAAGACACATGGCGACGACCACGCGATGCGGGTTCATCACGCCCTTGGAACGGCCGGTGGTGCCGCCGGTATAAGAGAGCCAGCAGATGTCATCCACATGGCTCTCGTCGACCAGCGGCTCCGGCTTGATGGCGGGCAGCTCTTTGAGGAGATCCCGCACGCCCTCCACGGCGCCGAACGAATAGAGGTGCTTGAGGCCGCTCACGCGCGCCTTCAGCGCCTTGCCGCGCTCGGCGAATTTGCCGCCCTCGACGATCAGCACATCGATCTCGGCGTCTTCCACGATGAACGCCTGGTCGTCCTCGGCAGCCATGGGATGCAGCGGGGTGTAGCGGATGCCCATGATGGCGGCGGCAGAGATGGCGGCCCAGGTCTCGGCGCGGTTGCCGGAGAGCACCGACAGGCCGCTGGTCTTGGTGAGGCCGAGGCTGCGGAACAGGCCGATAAAGCGCGCGACCACATCGCCATATTCGCGATAGGTCCAGCGCGTGGTGCCGTCGGCAATGGCGGGCTGGTCGGCGTAGCGGGCGATGGCGCTGACGAGAAGGTTGCCGACGGTGCCGCCGGAACGAAGATGGCTCACTGGTTTCTCCCTTTGATGCGAGACCGTCTTTGCGGTCTTCGCTTCGGCTTGGCTGTCATTCCGGGTTCGCGAAGACGCGCGCCCCGGAATGACGATATCCTATGGCGGCCGCTCCCGCGCAGCCATCCATGCCAGCGCAAGATAGGCGGCCAGAAACGCAGCCTGGACGCCGACCACGATGAGATTGCCGCCATAGATGGTGGGGAACATCAGCTCGATCACCGCCATGGAGACCACGGTGGTGAGCCAGACCACGGCGCCCCAGGGCGTCGCCAGCCAGAGGCCGACGGCGCTGACCAGCTCGATGACGGCGAAATAGACGGTGGCCGACTGCCAGGCCATGGACTGGGCTTCAAAGGCCTCGTCCTCGGTGCCGATGAAGCCGGTGACCTGGGCCCAGTGATACAGGCCTGTCAGCATGGAGACGACCGCCATGACCCGCAGGAACAGCACCAGGCGGCGGGTCCAGACGTTTTCGTCGCTCTCGATGCGCTCGGACGAGATCGCGGCCACGGAGATGGCGTGATCGCGCGAGGCGTCGCGGGGTGTCGGGTCAGACATGCGTTGCCTCGGGCGACAAGGCCCGGCCGTTGAGATGGAACAAGGTGTTTGGCCGATTCATGGGGCTTTTTGTGGCCTGCCCGGCCGGCGAAAGCAATGCGTGGGCGCCTCGCCCATGCACAGGCCTGCAGTGACGCGGCGATGCGAAAATGCTAGAGTTGGAACAAGTCCAGGTTGCAGAGCCGCAGATCAAGCGGTGGTTCAGGAGACGGTATCATGGCGATCAAGTTCGGGCGGCCCATCGAATTGCGCGACGCTGCGCCCCGCTCGTCCGTCTATGACGCCCCCTCGCTCGGTCTCTCCACCCGCCTGCGCCGCAACCGCAAGAGCGAATGGGCGCGCCGGCTGGTGCGCGAAAACACCGTCACCACCGACGACCTGATCTGGCCGCTATTCGTGGTCGAGGGCGACAATGCGCGCACGCCGATCGCATCGATGCCCGGCGTCGAGCGCCTCACCGTGGATCAGGTGGTCCGCGACGCCGAGCGCGCCGTAAAACTCGATATCCCCTGCATCGCGCTGTTCCCCTACACCGATCCGACGCTGCGCGACGAAACCGGCTCCGAGGCCTGGAACGGCAACAACCTCGTCTGCCAGTCGGTGCGCGCCATCAAGAAGGAATTCCCCGATCTCGGCGTGCTCTGCGATGTCGCGCTCGATCCCTATACGAGCCATGGCCATGACGGCCTGCTGCAGAATGGCCGCATCCTCAATGACGAGACCGTGGCCGTGCTGGTGCGTCAGGCGCTGGTGCAGGCGGAAGCCGGCTGCGATGTCATCGCGCCGTCGGACATGATGGACGGCCGCGTCGGCGCCATCCGCGAGGCGCTGGACGACGCCGGTTTCGGCGATGTGCAGATCATGGCTTATGCCGCGAAATACGCGTCGGCCTTCTATGGCCCGTTCCGCGACGCCATCGGCTCGGCCAAGACGCTGAATGGCGACAAGCGCACCTATCAGATGGACTCGGCCAATTCCGACGAGGCGATCCGCGAGGTCGAGCTCGATCTCGCCGAGGGCGCCGACATGGTGATGGTGAAGCCGGGCATGCCCTATCTCGACATCATCCGCCGGGTGAAGGACACGTTTGCGGTGCCGACCTTCGCCTATCAGGTGTCCGGCGAGTATGCGATGATCATGGGCGCCATCAACAATGGCTGGCTCGACCGCGACCGCGTGATCATGGAGAGCCTGGTGGCCTTCAAGCGCGCCGGCGCCGATGGCGTGCTGACATATTTCGCGCCGGAAGCGGCGGAGCGGATCCGCGCGGGGCGGTAAGTGCCGGTATCTGCCCGATGCGTAAGCAACAAGCTGCCGCATACGCTTGCTTGCCAAACGGGCGTCAGTTGCTACGCTGACTGATGCTCCGGTCCATCCAGACACTTCGCGATACGTCCACCGACGCCCGCATTCTTGCGGCGGACGGCGACCAGCTCGCTTTGGTCGGCGGTGGCGACGACTATTACATGCCGTGGCACTGGCATGACTGCCTGATGATCCTGCTGCCGCGGGTCGGCGCCGTCGATTTCCGCGACGAGACCCGATCGGCCGGCACCTGGCTCAGCGAAGACCGCTTCGTCGTGGTGCCGCAGACGCTGTCGCACCAGACCGCTGCACGGCGGACCGGCCATGATCATCTGGCCATCTATGCCACCGACGATCAGCTGGCCGGCATCGAAGCGCGGTTGGGCTCCCTGAGCCGCATCCGGGCCCGGCTCGGCACGCCCACCTTCTTTGCGACATCGCCGGAGATGCGCACCCTGCTCGGCCTGTGCCAGGCCTGCACGCCCGCGGATGTCGCCGCGCAATCGGTCCGCGCCCATATGGTGGCCGCGCTGCTGATCCACTGCCTCAGCCAGATCGAACGCGGCGAACAGCTTTCGGCCTCGACACCGGCAACGCATGGCGATGCGCTGGTCTCCGAGGTGAAGTCCTACATCGCGAACAATCTGGCCGGCGACCTGTCGCTCGACCTGATCGCCGACGCTTTCGGCTTGTCGCGCCGCCATGTCACCCGCTTGTTTCGCGACAAGACCGGCATGACCATCGGCGAGTTTCACGATCACGAACGCATCGACCGCGCGCGCGACCTGCTTGGCACCACCGATCTGCCGGTCGGCGAAGTCGCCTGGCGGGTCGGCCTCGACTCCGGCTCGGCCCTCGCCCGGCTGATGCGGCGCGTCGCCGGCGTCTCGCCGACCGACGCCCGCAAGATGGCCCGATCCGACACGCATTAAGGCCCGCCGGGTCGCGCAGACAGACCGGCCGTTCTCCTACTCTCCAGCGATGGACAGGAGAGGATGAGCGGGATGGCGGATGTTCGGCCCGACGATTTCATCGTGTTTTCGGACGTCACCAAGACGTTCCAGACCGGCACGCAGAGCTATACGGCGATCCGCGACGTTACGCTGTCGATGAAGCGTGGCGATATCACGATGCTGCTCGGGCCGTCGGGATGCGGCAAGTCCACGCTGCTGAACATGACCGCGGGGCTCATCAGCGCCAGCAAGGGCCGCGTCACCTATGGCGGAATTGACGTCAGCGGGCTGAACGGCAAGGTCGCCTATATGACGCAGCAGGATCACCTGCTGCCGTGGCGCACCGTCGCCGGCAATGTTTCCGTCCCACTCGAAGTCGCCGGGCTTCCGAAACGCCAGCGCGAAGCGCGTGTCGCAGAATTGCTCGCGCTTGTCGGCCTGAAGGATTTTGCCACATCCTATCCGAACCAGATCTCGGGCGGCATGCGCAAGCGCTGCGCGCTGGCGCGGCTGCTCGCGGCCGAACGCGAGACGCTGCTGCTCGACGAGCCGTTCGGCGCACTCGATGCGCAATTACGGCTGACACTGCAGGCAGAGCTGCTGCGCATCTGCCGCAAGCTCAACCTGACCGTGATGTTCGTGACCCACGACATCGAGGAAGCCGCAGCCCTCGGCGACCGATGCGCGGTGTTCCAGGGACGCCCGGGCACGATCGCAAAAGTGTTCGACAATCCGCTGCCGAAGGACCGCGATCTTGCGCGCCTGCGCTTCGATCCGCGCCATCACGCCTTCACCAACGAGCTGTGGGCGATGCTCACGCCTGATCTGTCGGCCGCGCCGGCCGAACTTCAGGCATCGGCGTAAGGAGCACGACGATGGAAACGCAACTGTCTTTTCGATCGATCATGCTCGCGCGGATCGCGCTGCTGGTGGCCCTGCTCCTGATCTGGCAATTCGGATCAGTGTGGTCCGGCAGCGAATTCTATGTCTCCACGCCATCCGAAATCGCGCAGAGTTTCTGGCAAATCCTGCGCAGCGGCGAACTGCTGTTCCACGCCTCGATCACCACCATCGAGGCGCTGAGCGGTTTCCTGATCGGCGGCAGTGCCGGCGTGCTGGTCGGTCTCGTGCTCGGGCGATCCCGCATCCTCGCCGATATCCTCGATCCGTTTCTCACCGCCATCTACAGCCTGCCGAAAGTGGCGCTGGCGCCGCTATTCGTGTTGTGGCTCGGCATCGGCATCGAGATGAAGATCGTGCTGGCCGCGGTCACCGTATTCTTCCTGGTGTTCCTCAACACCTATACGGGCGTGCGCAGTGTCAGCCGCGAGCAGCTCACCGTCATCCGCCTGATGGGCGCCTCCGAACATCAGTTGATGACCAAGCTGGTGCTGCCCTCCGCCATCACCTGGGTGTTTGCCGGGCTACGGCTGTCGGTGCCCTATGCACTGATCGGCGCCATCGTCGGCGAGATCATCGCCTCGAACCGCGGCCTCGGTTACCTCATCTCCAACGCCGCCTCCAAATTCGATACGCCCGGTGTGTTCGCTGCGCTGATCGCCATCGTCGTGCTGACGATGCTGCTGAATCTTGCGGTGAAGATTCTCGAACGCGTGCTGATGCCGTGGAAAGCGGCCGAGGAGCATCGCGAAGTCACCGTCTGATCCATCGTCCATCCAGCAACGTCCACTTCACGCATCGGGAGACACGCATGCAGTTTTCACGACGACAGGCGATCGCGCTCGCAGGTCTCGGCGCCACCGGCTTCCTCGCCTCGCCCGCCATCGCGCAGTCCCGGCAGAAGGTCATCCTCGGCCAACCCAGCGAAGGCTTCATCTATCTGCCGATCTATGTGGCGCGCACCAAGGGCTTCTTCGAACAGGAGGGCCTCGATGCCGAGGTCATCACCTTCTCCAAGGGCGGCGCGGAAGCGCTCGCGGCCGTGCTGGGCGGACAGTCGCAGATCTATGTCGGCAGCCCCGGCGTCCAGCTCCGCGCGCAGGAGAAGAAGCAGCCGGTGCAGACCTTTGCGGCGGTGCAGACGCAGTTCGGATCGGACCTGGTGCTGTCGGCGGATGCTGCCAAGAAGATCGATCTCGCGAACCTGAAAGACCCGAAGGCCAAGGCTGCAGCGCTGAAGGGCCTGACAATTGCGGTGGCAGGTCCCGGCAGCCTCACCGATCTGATGGTTCGCCACATCGCCGTCTATGGCGGCCTCAATCCCGACCGCGACATGACGATCACGCCGATCGGCGGCGGCAGCAGCATGCTCGCAGCATTCGGCCAGAAGCGCATCGACGGCTACGCGCTCTCGGCGCCGACATCGACGACGGGCATCGAACGTTTCGGCGGCGCGATGCTGTACGATTTCGCGCGTGGCGAATATCCGCCCTTTGCCGATATCCTGTTCTACACGCTGATCGCCCGCAATGACTGGATCACCGGCAAGCCCGAGCTTGCGCAGAAGGTCGTGCGCGGATTGTGGAAGGGCCTTCGCTACATGAAGTCCAATCCCGACGAGGCGCGCGAGGCGGTGCGGCCGTTCTTCGCCCAGGTGCCGCAGGCTGAATTCGATCTCGCCTGGAAACTGACGCTGCCCTCGTTCCGTGATAATCCGCGGATCGAAGAAGCCGGCATGAAGAAGAACTATGCCTTCCTCGCCGAGGCGGAGCAGAGACCCGTGACCGTTCCCATCGCAGACTCCTATACCAATGCCGTCGTCGATGCCGTCGCGCCGTCGATGAAGTAAGCAGGATATTTTTTATGACCGACGTCAAGCTCGTCAACGTATTCACGCATCAGGGCGCGGGCGGCAATCCGTGCCCCATCGTGGTCGATGCCTCCGCCCTCGCCCCGTCAGACATGCAGCGCATCGCGGCTGACTACGGCCATGAGTCCGGCTTCGTATTGCCGGCTGCGAGCGGCGATGCGGATTATACGTTCCGCTTCTGGGTGCCACGCCATGAGATGGAAATGTGCGGCCACGCCACCATCGGTGCGTTATGGACCATGGCGACGCTGGGGCAGTTGCGATCGCATCAAGTGCGCATCGAGACCCGCAGCGGGCCGGTCACCGGATTCGTCGATATGGCAAATGCTGCCGATCCCTATGTCGAGATCACCCAGCCGGTCGGAAAGGTCGTCGATCTCACACAGGCGCAGGAAGATGCCGTGCTTTCGGCCTTGCGGATCACCCGCAGCGATCTGCTCGACCTGCCGATGCAGAATGCCGTGACATCGCGCGTCAAGACGCTGATCCCGATGAAGAGCGTGGCGCGGCTGAACGATCTGCAGACGATCATGCCGACCACCGAAGCATGCTGCGAGAGCATCGGCTCGACCGGCCTGTATCCCTACGCGGTCGACAGCGAGAGCGAGCGCCGGTTCGAGGCCCGGCAGTTTCCGAAATCGTCGGGCTATCCCGAAGATGCCGCAACAGGCATCGCGGCGGCTGCGCTTGCCTTCGGACTGCTGAAGAACGGACTCGTCACACCCGACAGCGCGCGCATCACCATTCTGCAGGGACGTCCCCTCGGCGCCCTGTCCGAGATCGGTGTGCGTCTCGGCTTTGCCGGCAAAGCGCCCGTGGGTTGCCTCGTCGGCGGGACGACGCAACTGGCAGACCCCAAGCAGCACTAACCACGCAAGCCAAACAGACGAGACGCCATCATGTCAGGCAATGCACCATCATCCGCATTCGAAGCCGCCTATGGATTTGCGCGCAGCGATGTCCTCCTCTCCAACTGGCGACAGGCGCCATGGAATGTGTGGGCGTTCCGCCACGTCTCCGAACTCATCCCGACCGCGCGGATCGCAGCCACGCCGGGACTGACGGAGGATGCCGTCGTCGATCCCCGCGATCTCCTTCGCCTGCCGCTCCCGGTCGGCGGCGACAACATGACGATCGCGGATGGCTTGCACAGCACGTTTACTGATGCGCTCGTCGTGATGAAATCCGGCCGCGTGATTGCCGATTATCACGCACCGAATTTCACGCTGCAGTCGCGGCATATCCTGTTTTCGTCCAGCAAATCGGTCACCGCTGTCGTCGCCGGCATCGTGCATAACGACGGCCTGATCGACCTCGATGCGCCCGTGCCGACATACGTTCCCGAACTCGGCTCATCCGCCTATGCGGATGCCCGCATCCGCGATGTCCTCGACATGCGCGTGAGTCTCGATTTCTCGGAAACCTATCAGGACCCCCGCGGCGATTTTGCGCGCTATCGCCGCGCCGGCCTGCTGGAGCCGGCGGTGCCCGGTGACACACCGGATTCGCTCATCCCCTTCCTGGCCTCGCTGCAGAAGGGCCCCGGCGATCACGGCGGGCCGTTTCACTACTGCTCGCCCAATTCGGATGTGCTGGGCCTCGTGATCGAACGCGCCACCGGCCAGCGCTTCAACGACTTTGTCGCCGAGCGCCTGTGGCAACCGATCGGCGCACGGCAGGATGCCTATATCACGGTGGATGCCACCGGCCTCGCCCGCACCGGCGGCGGCTTCTGCATGACCCCGCGCGACTTCGCCCGGATCGGCGAATTGATGCGGCTGGGCGGCACGCTGGATGGACGCCGCATTCTCTCCGACAACTGGGTGGAGGATACGATCGCGCATGGTTCACCCGAAGCCTGGCGCGCGGGTCCGGGCGTGGAATGGCTGCCCGAGGGCCGGTACAGCAACAAATGGTACCAGACCGGCAATGCCAATGGCGCCTTCTTCACGCTCGGCATCCATGGGCAGATGCTCTATGTGGACCCGGTTGCGGAACTGACGGTCGCCAAATTCTCGTCGCAGCCCGAGCCGGTGAACAACGATCTCAAGCGGCTGAATTTGGCGCTGTTTGACGCACTGGCGAAGCAAGCCTGACCTGTCATTCCGGGCGCGCGACAGCGCGAACCCGGAACGACGGGCGGGACTCCGCAACTCTTGCACCCTCCCCCGATCATCACCACGTGATCACTTGTGATGAGGGAGGAGCCATCCATGTCCGACACCGGTCCGCGTTACGGCAGCCAGCAGGGTGACACCTGGCGCAGCAATGGTGCGCCGCCGCGCACGCATGCGTTCGATCCCTATGCGCAGCCCGACCTGTTCCGCGGCGTGCTGGCGCGGCGCGTGGTGGCGTTCCTGATCGATGTGGTGGTGATCTCGATCCCGATCATTCTTGCCGTAATCTTCATCTCGGTGTTCGGGCTCGTGACCTTCGGCCTTGGCTGGGGCCTGTTTTGGCTGATCTCGCCGGCCACGGTGATCTGGCCCATCGTGTATTACGGCATGTCGCTGGGCGGACCGCATTCCGCCACCTGGGGCATGCGGATGATGGACCTGCAGATGCGCACCTTCTCCGGCACGCCCGGCTATTTCGTGCTGGGCTGCGCGCATGCGGTGCTGTTCTGGGCTTCGGTGTCGCTGCTGACGCCGCTGGTGCTGATCGTGGCCCTGCTCAATGGCCGCCGGCAGTTGCTGCATGACCTTGTGCTGGGAACCGTGGTGGTGAATGCCTCCGTGGCGCGGGCGCAGGTTGGCTACGCCGGCTGAATTTGACATCGATCAATCCGCCGGCGGGATTTTTTAAAGACTCGGCAAATTCATTGACCGTTAGCCCGGTCGGCGCAATGTTATGTCGAACTGCTTCGGAGCCGAAACACGACCCGTGACCCAGCACTCCCGCGACACCCCGCAATTCTACCTGACGGCGCCGTCGCCCTGCCCGTATCTGGCCGGCCGACAGGAGCGCAAGGTCTTTACGCATCTGGTGGGCGAGAAGGCCGGCGATCTCAACGACCTGCTGACCCATGGCGGCTTCCGCCGCAGCCAGTCGATCGCGTACCGACCGGCCTGCGACCAGTGCCGCGCCTGCGTCTCGGTGCGGGTGATTGCCGATGAATTCAAGCCGTCGCGAAACTTCCGCAAGGTGCAGGCGCGCAATGCCGATGTGATCGGCGATCAGCGCAACGCGGTACCGACCTCCGAACAGTATTCCGTCTTCCGCGCCTATCTCGACCAGCGCCACCGCATGGGCGGCATGGCCGACATGACGGTGCTGGACTACGCAATGATGGTGGAGGACTCCCATGTGGAAACCCGCATCATCGAATATCGCCGCCGCGGTCCCGACAGCGGCATCACCGGCCGCGGCGAAGACCTGCTGGCGGTGGCGCTCACCGATGTGCTCAGCGACGGGCTGTCGATGGTCTATTCGTTCTTCGAGCCCGGCGAGGAAGCCCGCTCGCTCGGCACCTTCATGATCCTCGATCACATCGAACGCGCGAAGAAGATGGGCCTGCCCTACGTCTATCTCGGCTACTGGATCGAGGGATCCAAGAAGATGGACTACAAGGGCCGCTACCTGCCGCAGCAACGGCTGGCGCCGTCAGGCTGGCTGCGCGTGGACGAGAATGGCGAGATGGTGGGCGAGCCGCAGGAGTAGTCCTCCGCCCTCATCCTGAAAGTCTGTCTCATAAAGCGATGGGGTATTTTTGGCTGGACTTGCTCGGGACAGTAATCCCAGCTCGCTTCTCCGTCCCTCATCCTGAGGAGCCGCGCAGCGGCGTCTCGAAGGATGGCCACGAGCTCGGAGCCGAGCAATCTCATGGTTCGAGACGCGGCTTACAGCCGCTCCTCACCATGAGGGGCGGAGTTACGCAAAGAAGAAATCCACCACCAGCTTTACATTCAGCGCGATGATCACAACGGCCGTGATCGCCGCCAGCGCCGTGACCCAGCGTGGCGCGATGAACGGGCCCATCTTGCGCTTGCTCGCGGTGAACAGCACCAGCGGCACCACGGCGAATGGCAGCTGCAAACTCAGCACCACCTGGCTGAGAATGAGCAACTGGCCCGTGCCCTTCTCGCCATACCAGATCGTCACCACCACCGCCGGCACGATGGCGATCATGCGGGTGATCATGCGGCGCAGCCAGGGCGGCATCTTCAGCCGCAAAAAGCCCTCCATCACGATCTGGCCGGACAGCGTCGCCGTGATGGTCGAGTTCAGGCCGCAGCAGAGCAGCGCGATGGCGAACAAGGTCGGCGCGAGGCTCGAGCCGAGCAGCGGCGCCAGGAAGGCGTGCGCCTGATCGAGTTCGGCCACATCGGTCTTGCCGGATTTGTGGAAGGTCGCAGCAGCGAGGATCAGGATCGAGGCATTGATGGTCAAGGCGAGACACAGCGCGATGGTCGAGTCCCAGGTGGAGAGCTTGATCGCTTCCTTGCGCTCCGCGACGCTTGCGCCATAGCCGCGCGTCTGTACGAGGCCGGAATGCAGATAGAGATTATGCGGCATCACCGTCGCGCCCAGAATGCCGAGCGCGAGGAACAGCATCTCCTTGTTGGCGACGATCTCGGTGGTCGGCGCGAAGCCGCGGATCACCTGCCCCCAATCGGGATCGGCCATGGCGATCTGGATGGCGAAACAGGCGGCGATGACGCCAAGCAGCGTGACGACAAAAGCCTCGATCCAGCGGAAACCATAGGCCTGCAGCGCAAGAATGAGAAACACGTCGGCTGCGGTGATGATGACGCCGATCTCGAGCGGAATGCCGAACAGGAGATTGAGGCCGATGGCGGTGCCGATGACTTCGGCGAGATCGGTGGCAGTGATCGCGATCTCCGCCGAGATCCACAGCAGCCAGGCCACAGGCTTCGGATAGGCGTCGCGGCAGGCCTGGGCGAGATCCCTGCCCGCGCCGACACCAAGCCGCGAACACAGCGACTGCAGCACGATCGCCATCAGGTTGGAGACCAGCGCCACGGTGAGCAGCGTGTAGCCGAACTTGGAGCCACCGGCGAGCGAGGTGGCCCAGTTGCCGGGATCCATATAGCCGACGGCGACGAGATAGCCGGGGCCGAGAAACGCCACCAGCTTGCGCCAGAACGAGCCGTTTTTCACGGTCCGCACCGAGCCGAACATGCCCGCCAGCGACGGATCACCCCCGCTCGTCCGCCAGCCCGGCAGATCGACGGCCGGCGCGGAGGTGGCGGGGTTCAATGGTTCAGCAGCGACGGCAGGCGATTTGGCATCCATTTCAGCAGGATGGCCGAAAACGCGGCTTATTGCAACTCACTTGCAAGTGCATCTGGAAAAACTGTTCGAACATCGGATTTCGATTCCGATGGGAAGGCCCCTAATTGATGTCCCTTGGGCCCCAATTAACCATCTATCGGCGCGTTAGACGTGTCCCCGATGATATTCGAGCGTCGCGCATAAGTAGGCCGCCGTCCGCAACGCGAGGTCCACGGAGCGCCGCCGAGGCCACCGCCTACTGTGAATTGAGCGCGCAGCTACCACCTCGGCCTCAGGCGAACTACTCCGCCAAACCGAAGGGACGCGAC
Source organism: Tardiphaga sp. GW821-FHT12E02 (assembly GCF_058807155.1). Taxonomy (NCBI): domain Bacteria; kingdom Pseudomonadati; phylum Pseudomonadota; class Alphaproteobacteria; order Hyphomicrobiales; family Nitrobacteraceae; genus Tardiphaga; species Tardiphaga sp. GW821-FHT12E02. The sequence continues at coordinate 3,061,106 of NZ_JBXAQK010000001.1, read as the reverse complement.
TTCATGATCTTTGCTGGTATTTTCTTAAAATTGCTGGGAGCGGGGCTGCGCTCACCAGGGCGTAGCTAGATCGCCCCTGCCCGCCATCATCCAGAGCGCCGTGCGCCGTCTAATTCATGACTGCGGACGGAGCGCTGCGGGGAGCCCATACGAGTTCATCTCGGCAACGCTCCCTCCACTCCAGCGCGTACTCGTTTTCAGTAGGCGACAGCAGATCAAGAATTCTTTCTGGGCAAAAGCTCGCAGCGGGACCCATGCTCTCTGGAAGGTCCTTGATCTGATATTGGTCCGCCCCTCGCTTGGCATGACGTCGAAGCAGAAGGACCACGGCCTCAACGTTCGACTCTTCGCCTTCAGTGACGGCAACGGCTGCATACGCAATCGCAGCGTACAAGTCGCTTCCCTCACTGGGATACATCTCGATATCGAGAACTTTCCCGTATGTCTGGCCAAGAAGCCCTCTCATCGCTTCGCACACGTCTCCCGAAATACGGATACTCTGATAACCCATTTCCATTCTCCCTGATCCACCGAGCATCGGGAAGCCGGACGCAACCAACAAATTTAAATCGAAGGCGCCGAACTACATTTGCAGGCGTTAACTAGCTTACCGGAGCACCATTGACCAAAAAGGAACAAATTAGGAACATTATAAAAAGTTGGAGATGACGATGCTGTTGGAAATTTTGAAAAAGAGATTTGCGGAAGCCAAGACGTTGGAGATCCAGGCGCGGGGAATTGATGGATACGTCTATTCTTCAGATGACGATTATCGGATGACTTCCTTTGAAACCTTGGAAGCGACCCTAGAGCTGATACCCGAGCTACTCAGCGACCAAACGAAGCCGTATCAGGCGATCAGTCAGCTCTGGTTCGATCACGAGGTCAAAAGTCTCAGCAGACGCGTCGGGTGGGACTTCTTCCCGGAAACCGCCGCCGAGTTTGTTTGGAGGTTGCTGCGCTTGGTTTCGACTTCGATACCTGATCGTTTCACATTGCTGCAGATCGAGCGTTGGGATGCAGAAAATCGCGCGGAAGACCTCGATTTTTGTGACCACGATCCGCCTGTCAGCGGAAACGCGGGGACATAGCTAGAATGACCTCTATTCCAAGACAAACATCGAAAAGTGGGAATGCGAGTACGGTCTTCAGGGGTGGTAGGGGTCGCGGCTGGCAACTGATCCTCGTAGGGCCGATGCGGTGGTGTCATCGCATCGGCTTCAAGTTGGCCGCCAGTTCCGGGTTCGCCCGCTTACGGGACTAACCGGATGGCGGAGGTCGTGATCGAACGGATCGTTTCCGTGTGGTCCGTCGCGTACTCGAGCATCTCGAAAGAGATCTTGAAGTTGCAACCGCGGGATTCGAGCCCTCGGCGCATGGTCGGACAGTTTTGATCGATCAGGTCTTGCAGCCCTTCACCGGCTATAGTCGGCGCCATAACGACCACACGGTTGGATTCGGCAGATTTCAGATGAGCCTGAAATGGAATGCAGCGATAGTCGCCGTCGTCGTGGCGATAACACCCCATATCCCTCATCTCAATGATGCGTCCAAGTAGCGGGCGCGGATTGCGATACAGTTGGTGAGGTCGCGCTCGGACGATGCATATCCCTTTCTCCAGAACTGGCGGCGCAACGTTTCCGCCCCTCCCGCTCACATCAGCCATCCCTGTCAAACCGTCAGGATCGGAGGGATCACACCGCCATTCCCGGCCGGACTGGTCCACAGTGCCAGACTTGCTCGGTGGGATGTCAGGATCCTTCATGAAGTGTCTGCCAGCCTGGAGTTGCTGTTGAGCATTAACTAGTATGTCCGTCCCGCGCACTTTCGTGCCCATATTTCGGCGTCTGCAGCGTCCGCTGCCGGTTTGACTGCGAAAACCTCTCGATGATCAGCATGGTCGCGAGTTGAACCGACCCGCATGGATATTTCTGCGTTCACCATCAGCATGGATCACGATCGGTTAGCGTTGATTGCCGTCGCCATTCCGAGCGCGACGGTCTATCCGCTTCTTGGCTTTGAAATGGGGCGTAGAAATGGATGAAGCAAGACGTCGTGACTTCGAGTTCGCTCTCTTCCCAATCTTGCGGACTGAAAGCGGCGTGCGCTACCTTGCGGAGGCGTCAAAGATTGATGTGGCAGTCGAGACATGGACCAATCAGACGTTATTCCCCCGTCGCGACAAGTTCATTATTGACGTCGTCGGTCAGTGTCGGGACGGCACGATCCTCCATATCGAACAAGAGACCTCGCCCCGCACGGATCTCTCCATCCGCATGCTGGAGTACTCGTCGTTGCTTCTCATTGATCGTGAGCTGCAAGCAAAAGTGATTCAAATTGTATTTTATACTGGAGATGGACGAAAAAAATGGGAAGGAGCGAAGCAGCTCTCATCCGGTGTATTCACGCAGACACATTCGCTTGGTTACCTCCAGTTCAAATACGTCATTGTGGATGCGGGAGCGCCAACATCAGAGCGAATATCCACTACCGGATTTCCTGCGGCTGCTTTGGGTCTGTTGACGCGAAATGAAGAACAAGCCCTAGAGATCGCACGGACGCTGGTCCGAAAAATATTGGGCATCCCGTCTCAAGAGAGGCGCGAAGACGCCATTGTCGCTTGCAAACAGGTAGCCTCTCTTCGGGGGTGGAGCGAGATGTTCAGTCGAGAAATGGATCGGGGGAGAATTTCTGAGATGAGTGCCGACGTTACCGCACGAGCGTATTCCAGAGTGTTCGCCGGACAGTTGCTGTCCGTCTTGAACGGATTGATCAAACGCAATGAACGTATCGAGGAAAACGACATCCAACCGTATTTGAACGAAGACCTCGGACTTATGGAGCTCGAGCGCCTGATCATGTCGGCTCCGACGGCGACTTCGGCGTCAGATTTGCTCGACTCCGCAAACATTGAGGTGCAGACGCGGACTCCCCAATGATGCCAGCAAAGTGAACGAAATAGGTTTGCGCCTGTCAAAAGAATGACGAAAAATTCAAAAGGGCTGCCGAAATCCTTCCCTGCCTAGCTTCACACGTTTATGGGCAGTGGGCTGAAATGGCTTGAAACTCATCGCCGCGGCCGATCCTTAACCGTTGCAATAAGTCGGCTTGGTGTGGGATCAACGCGAAGTTTTTCTATCTTCCAGCGATACCCTAAGATTTGCATTCGAGCGCATCAAAGCAAGGCGCGATTTTCGGTCGCTTCGCTGGGACCGAGTACAAAGAGCTGTAACTCGGACTCTGGCACAGCCAACCCATCAGCATCTGCAAGGTGGTCAAGATGCAAGCGCCTCACGATTGCCGCAACGTTTAGAAGCTCGACGAACTTCGCAAAATCCGAGGCCACACTATCGAGACAGGGGAAACGAATCCCTTTCCCCTGAAGCGGCTTAAGCCCGTCCGTGCGTGACGCTCAGAAAAAGAGCCACGTATTCCCATCGGTCTCCGCGGCAACAGCCACGCCGTTCTCGAGCGCATAGCCCATGGCCTGCTTGATGCCGGACATCAACGGTTTGACGACCGGGCCTGACAGCGAGACAACCATCGTCTCTTTGGATTTCGTGGCAGGCTGGAGCAGGCCCACTTTTTTCGCTTCCAGAACCATGGCGCCGCGGCGGTCACCAATCGTCAACAGGTAGTCGATGTATCCCGAATCGGTCGGAGGCTCGGTAAAGACGGCCTCATGCTGCCACTCCAAGACTTCAAATAGGAAGCGATCCAGCGCCTTGAGGCGCGTGTCGGCTTCGTTGGGGTTCGCGGCAATTGCCGCCGTCAAGGCCGGCTTCAGTTGCAAAAAGCGCTCGTAGGCCTGATCGATTGAGTTGGTCATGGAGCCCCAAATCCTTCCGAACGAAAGGAAAGAGGCAAATAGCGGAAAACCAGCACGAATGCAGCCCTTCTTGAGGCCTTTAGCCACAGCCTACCTGAACAACCCGGTTTGCCAGCCGTAGACCCCAGCCGCTGAGCCGTTCATGCGCATAGCTGTCGAGCAAGCCTTCCTGAGCACCTCCCCTGCGTTGCGACGAGCTTCTAGCCGAGATTTATCCAACAATGGTATTAATGATCATCTCGGCATCTCTCTCAAGACACTCTTACACGAGACAACAATCGTCGGCCGCAAGTGGTTGCGCGCACGGCATACAGCTCCGTAATCTGAGACGATCACGCTCCATGATTTCGCTACTAAGACGCGCGAACCGTAGCGAGGAATCTATCCACTTCGTGCATAAGCCGACAGCTTTCTTTTGACAACGATTGAGCAGACGACAACACCTCCGAGGAAGCTGACCCGGTTTCCGCTGCACCACGCTGCACCTCCAAAATGTTCGATGACACCATTTTTGTCCCCTGTGCCGCCTGCTGTACGTTTTGGGAAATCTCCGAAGTAGCAGCGCCCTGCTCCTCCACCGAAGACGATATCGTCGATGCGATCTCTGCTAGCTTTTCAATAGTACTGCTGATCTCCTTGATCGCACCAACAGACTCTCTGGTAGCGATTTGAATGTTGTTGATTAGCTGAGCTATTTCGCTCGTTGCTTGAGCCGTCTGCTGCGCAAGGGCCTTCACTTCAGACGCGACAACCGCAAATCCGCGACCAGCCTCACCGGCACGAGCGGCCTCAATCGTCGCATTGAGCGCGAGCAAGTTGGTCTGACTTGCAATCGTGTTGATCAGCTCAACAACGTCACCGATACGTGCGGCGGCCCGCAACAGTTGGCCTACACGATCGTCAGTCTCTCGCGCCTGTTCGACCGCCCGACCTGAGAATCGCGCCGACTCTTGTACTTGGTGACCAATTTCATCGATCGACGACGATAGCTGCTTCGCAGCGGACGCTACGGATTGCACACTATTCGATGCCTCCCCCGATGCCACAGTGACAGATCGTGTCAAGTCCTCAGACCGCTCCGCGTTTTCTTTCAAGCTATTGGCTGAAATCTCCAACTTAGCCGAGGCATTTGAAACGGCTCCGACTATCTCTCCTACTGCGCGCTCGAAATCACCGGCCAGCCTGTGGATTAGATCCTTTTTCTCTGCCTCAGATCGCATGAGCTGATCAATATCAACTAGAGAACCACAGGCGCGACGAGGCCGTCCCTTCTCGTCCAGAACAACGCCGCCGGTCGCACGGAACCAGCGGTAGCTGCCGTCTTTGACCTTCAGGCGGTAGTTTACGTCGTATCCGACACCTGTCGAACACGTCAAAGCGTACGCCGCAAAAGTCGCCTCCGCATCGTCCGGATGGAGACGATCTGACCAGGACTGCATAACATTCGGGAACTCCGCTTCCGTTACGAAACCGCATAGACGGCGAAATTCGGAAGACCAAGTCAGGCGCGCCTTTGGGTGCATTGCGTCGCCTTCGTAAAGAATAGCGTCCCACAATCCAATGCCGGAATAGCTCGATAGAGTATCGATCCACTCAGCCTTGCGGCGCAACTCATCGCCCGAAAATATATCTCTGAACATAAATCTCCCTCGCCGCTCCATCCAGGAAGATCAACCGAACTGCCGACTGCTCAAGCCCTTCGGAGCTTCCATTCCGATACGGAGAAATCGCTTCACCACGTCTCCATATACGAATAATTGGATTGCAGTGATTAACCCGAAGTTTCGACCTGAACATCGGCCTCACCAGTTACAGCCTAACCTGCTCCTTCCGGCTCATATTGATCCGACTAACTCTACTTCAAATTCTCGCCTCGCTTCTTCATTGTGATCTACATGCAGCTCACGTCTTCACTTCACTCCGAACTTTCCGAACGCTGATACTGCGTCGGCAAGGATCTTCGAATAGGCATTTCGACATCAATACCGAAAGCTCGCCGTATCGCGGAAACGCAACGCAATACGAGACGCAGACCATCAAAGGCGTCGTTTGGATAAACGGAGCAAACCGTGAGCGTCGCGAGATTAAATAAAGAAACAAGGCCGCGATCGCGGCGCTTGAGTCCGCAGGTGATTTCTACTCGCGCCCCTGCCTCGAGAAGGGTTCACGAACTAGGCGCGGCCTTCGCCAGATTGAAACATTTCCCTTATCAGCGAACACCAGGCGCTGATATCGCCCAACACGACACCGCGGCCAGTAGGCACAATGAGCTTCTTATCCTGAAGCCGTATCGCTCGTCTCCGCACCGTGGCTTTTGGCACCAAAAGAAAATGCGCAATTTCTTGATACGTGATCGGTTTCAACGCAACAAGATCATGTGAAAACACTATGCCAAGGCAGCCGACCGTCAGAAAGACAGCAATCTCTTCAGGCGAAAGACCTTGGCTCGATCGCGCCTTCGCGAAGCAGCCCAGCACCTGATTTGCCCGCTTGGATAGCTCTTGCAACTCCATCGTTATCTCCGATGACGGCTCTATCCGTTCAACGCGCAACATGAACGTGTTCGCAGCATCTTGCGCATCTACGCCCTGGCGCATTGTCCGAAACTTCTTGAGCGACGGCCGGTCCGCACGTCTCTGCACCGCGACAGGTTCGATCAATCATGGCCGTCACTCCCATCACTGTTACGCTTCACTTGCTATCGCGATGAACGTCCTCAACGTAAGACAGATCGAGGTCCTGACCAATATCGAGAATGTGCGCCAATATACGCGGCGGCGTCATTGGCAATTGCTGGATCCCGCGTCCGATAGCGTCTGAAACCGCGCATGCTATTGCCGCTGGCGGGCAAAGAATGGGGGTCTCTCCAGCGCCCTTAACTCCGAAAGGACCAATGGAAGGCGCCCCTTCATAGAGATCGATCTCAATCGGCACTGTATCCAAGGCGAGTGGCACACGATAAGTCTCAAGACTTATTTGCTGGATGCGTCCGTCACGATCGATCGTATGCTCCTCATGCAATGCGTAACCAATACCTTGAGTCACTCCGCCTTGAACTTGCCCATGAATCGCTCGCGGGTTTAAGGCTCTTCCGACATCTTGAACCACCTTGTAGCTCAGTATCTCGACATGACCGGTCTCACTATCCACTGCAACTTCGCAATCGTGGACATTGAAAACAGGAAGATCGATAGCATCAATAAAGTGGCCCGCCGCGCAGCCCGGCATGGACGCGACGCCAGGATTTGTGAACGAGCCGCTGCCGACGACAGGTCCAGAAACTGCGTAAGCGCTTTGCACAACCTGGCCAATAGTCATTCCAGATCCAGCAACTCCAACAATCTCTACTCGTCCATTCCGCAGAACAAGGTTCTCAGTTGAAGACTGAAGAAGCTCGCTGGCGGTTTCCAGCACCTTTTGACGCACGACAGCCGCTGCCGCCCTGCTTGCTGCACCCACCGAGACCGTCGTCCTTCCTCCCCCCACACCCAAGTCGAAGCCAGCCGCATCAGTATCCGCGAATTTCACGATCACCTGATCCGGATGCAAGCCGAGTTCATGCGCTACGATTTGCGGCAGAGCCTGAACCATGGTGCCCTGCCCCAGCTCGACGCCCGCCGTAATAAGCGTCGCACTGCCGTCAGCATTCAAGTTCACAGTCGCAGTTGAGGGACCGACAAAGATAAACCAAGTGCCAACAACCGTTGCCCGTCCGTATAACCGTTCGCCAGCAAGATCCTTCTTCGATCCTGATGCCTCTCTCATCCTCTCCATGCGATCCAGCATGGGTCCGAGAACATCGCCTTCGAAGACTTGCCCGGTCGCACCCAAGTCTCCGTGGCCTAAAACATTTCGACGCCTGAACTCGATCTTATCCATCGCGATCGCTTCGCAGATTTCATCGGTATGGCGCTCCAGGGCAAATGTGTTGTAGACCCCGTTGCACGCTCGAAATGCGCCGTTCGGAGGCGTATTCGTGTAGACGGCACGACTTGCCAGCTTGACCGAACCCAAGCGATAGTTTCCCATCAGCGTATGAGCGGTCATGGTTGTAAGGAAGATCTGCTCGCCTCCGTAAGCGCCGCAATCCATAAGCACCGTCGCTTCGCGCCCAACAATCGTACCGTCCCGTGTGACGGCAGAGCGGATCTTGACGTCGGCGTTCTCGCGACAGAGGCAGGTGCACATCTCTTCCTGTCGGGAATAAACGAGGCGCACAGGACGGCCCGACTTCCTGGCCAGGATCGCTGCATATGGCTCTACAGTGCAATCGAACTTTTGACCAAACGCACCGCCCACCGGCGGCACAGTGACATGAACTTGAGATGCCGGTATGTCCAACACCTTGGCTGTCATATTCCGGACCGTCCAAGGAACTTGCGTCGAGGTTTCGATGTGGTACCTGCCATCTTCAAATTTCGCGATGACTGCTCGCGCTTCGAGCGATACGTGGTTCTGACGCCCTACTCGGAATTCACTTTCGACAATTATAACATCGTCTCGCGCAAATGCGGCGTTCGTATCACCGCGAACGACAGTCGCTTCCCAGGCAATATTTCCCCGACGGTTGCCACCTTCAAACAGAACTTCGTAATCCTTGTAATTCGGGTGTACGAGCGGAGCATCGGGCGCTAATGCCTCTTGCATGGTAAGAACTGGCTCGATTCTCTCCAGCTCAACCTCGATCGCAGCAGCTGCTGCCTTTGCTTGCTCGTACGTATCGGCAGCGACTGCGGCAATCTGCTCACCATGAAAGCGTATCATGCCGGACGCGAAGAGCGGATGATCCGCAATTCCTATCCCGTGCATCCCAGGAGCATCCTCACTAGTAGCGATTGCTCGGACGCCTGGCATTTTCCGTGCGCGCGTCGTGTCGATCCTGAGGATACGAGCGGCCGCTACGTCCGCGCGCCGGACGACCGCGTGGAGCATTCTCGGATAACTGCGATCAACGGTATACTGCGTTCGGCCGAGCAGTTTATCCCGCGCGTCACGCCGAGGAAGATTCATTGTCACAGTCGACGGATCGAGGCCGGTCATTTGTCACCGCTGCTTCACTAGCGCAATTACCGCATCAACCAGGCGTTCGTACCCGGTGCATCGGCATACATTTCCAGTAAGTGCCGCCTGCACCTCGCGCTTCGTTGCAAGCGGATTCTCAGCCAGAAAGCTTGTGAGTATCATCAGCATTCCGGGAAAACACATCCCACATTGGACAACATCATGTTCTTCGAACGTGCGTTGAAGCGGCGATAACTCTCCACCGCTGGCGACCGATTCAATAGTGCACACTTCACGGTCAGCCACCGCTCCCACGGGAATCAGGCAGGACGCCATTGGTCGACCATTGATATGGACAGTGCACGCACCGCAGATTCCTTCGCGACAGACGACTTTAGTGCCAGTCAACCCGAATTCATCACGCAACACATCCACAAGTGGCGTCATCGGATGTTGGGCTGAAGATCTTTGCTCTCCATCGACCACAATATCAGTTCGCAGCATACGGCGCCCCTCGACACATCTCACGCAAGCAGGTTTGAAACTGCGCGCCGGACCAGCGCTGGCAACACCTCAACACGGTACCATTGAGGAACTTCGACGCTGTCTCGACCGACAAATTGCGATCGGCACAGCTTCGCCATTTCGTATGCGGACTGCGCATTGAGCGCTTTACCGATCAATAATTCTTCAAGAGAGAACCAGCGCCGCGCAGATTGCTCGACCGAACCGACGGCTATTCGACAATCATCGACTTTTTGATCGGCCGACAAGCTCACAGCCATGCTGACGATCGCAACCGGGTAATCCCCAGCAACCCGGAGAGGCAACCTCACATGTGTGGTCCGCCAACTTCTTCGCGGGACGTTGACATTTAAAAGCAAGTAGCGCGAAAGCGAAGGGCGCCTCTCGATAAACTCAGCAAGTCCGATGCGCTCGCTTCCAGATTCCGATTGAATATCGACCGTCGCGTCCAAGCAGAGTAGAGCGGGTGTAAAGTCGGATGCAGCAAACTGCCAAGCCGAAAGGTTCCCCCCGAGAGTTGCCATCTCCCTGATCGATAAGTTCGCGGCACTCACGGCGGCGGTCGCTATGCCTTTATAGTCCGCGATGGTCCGGAGAGCTTCAAAGCATCTGGCGTGGGTGACCGCAGCTCCGATGCGGAGTTCATTGTCTTTTAGCTTAAGAATTTGCAGTTCGGGAATCTTCGAAATGCTTATGTAACGCGAGCGCGGCGCCTCGCCTCGAATGGGCCCGCGCATGACCCACGTCCCGCCCGCCAAGATAGACGCGGCTTCCGCCGTGCTGCTCAATGCAGATACCGCATCGCGCACGGTTCGTGCTGCTACGAACTCTGCGTTATTATATGTTTGCAAGGGAATTGCTCGTGGCTGGCAGCTGCGGATAAATCCCGACGCACTCTCTTTGATAGTTGGTTTCGGTGAGCCGAGATGTAAGCTTGGTCACCTCATGCTCAACCTGAAGGATTTCCGCAAGAATGGAAATCGAAATGCTTTGCGCAGTCTTTGCACCAGCGAATAGCCCGCACGGTCCCTTGATCCGGTCAATGTCCGCGGACGCGAAGCCCTGCTCGCGAAGCATGAGCGTTCTAGCTTGGTGCGTTTTGCGGCTTCCCATTGCTCCGATATAGAAAGCGGGCGTCGCGAGGGCCGATCCGATTAGCTCCTGTTCCCATAGGTGATCGTGAAACATGAAAACGATCGCCGTCCAGATGTCGGCATCGAACGAAGTCTGACACCCACTCCCCCGCAGTTCTGCGGCCGTTGCGCCGCACGCTCGGGCGGACAACCGAGTTTGATTGTCGGGCGAGTGCAACACAAGTTCGTAACCCGCCTGGACACCGTAGTGGCAGAGCATCACAGCTGCAGGGCCCACGCCAGCGACGAAGAGCCGGGTTCTCGGAACATAGTGGCGCATCAGTTCCGTCGAATTAGCTGCGCCATTCAGCCTTATGCGGAGGGCTGCGCATCGTCGGCTCTTCAGCCGTTCAACCACCGCACCTATTTCACCCGACGTTACATCGACATCAAAGTTCAACTCGATTGCGCTTCCACAGGGCAGTCTGACATCCATGTATTTCGAACCGCGACCGTATCGAATGCACCGTGTCTCCCCTTTCTCTATTGCATCCAGTGCTTCCGCCACGATCGCGCTTTCGATGCATCCGCCGGAGAGATATCCGATCCATTCACCGCTTTCTGCGACAACCATTTGATCGCCTAGCGACCTTGGGGACGATCCATCGATCATGACCACCGTTACCAGCGCAATGCGTTCGCCAGCCACAAGCTTTGCGTATGCAAAATCAAGCACGTGATCGACATACGCTGCCAGTTGACCCGCCATGTTCATGATCGTTATCGCCGCCTATGGCCGTAGTTTTAGTAATGCCCGCGATTTCCCCCGCCGTTATCGACGGGTGACGAGGATCAGGACCAGTACGCGACGCTACGGCGCTCGAAACCTTCGCGAAACTGATCGGTCGTCTTGGGAAGAACGTCTCCTGTCTCCCAATCCAGAATAACCGCATAACGCCGCACGGCGTCGAGCGAGTTTATCGCACCGGCCTTGTAAAGCTGCGACACCTGCTCTGGATCGCAGCGCGCCCAGTCCTTTCGATTGGAGCGAATCTCGGCACGGCATGCTGCCGTGGCGACCTCGTCAACTTCGAACAGGCAGACGTCACGATCGATTTCCCGAACTACGACGCCGTAGTCAGTTTTCGCACGCTCGATCGAAACATAATCGTCAATGACGTCGTCAAGCACGTGCTTCGCATCCCGCTGCAAAGGATCACCGAATCCACCTCCGCCCGCGGTCGGTCGAGCGAATTGATCGCCCGTGTGTACCGGGTAATCAGAGAATACAGACCCCAGCCAATTCGCCCTATCTTCACCTGCACGTTGGATGGTCAGTCCATGAGGCATCGATGGAAGACCACCATCGACGCCCCAAACCACAGCTCGCTCCCGATCACAGATATAGGACATCACTGCCCCCTCCGATTCCAGCAGCACAGAGGTCTTTTGTACCCCCGTGCCTCCACGCCATTTACCTGGGCCAGCCGAATCTCTAAGGATCTGGAATTCAAGCGTGCGAGTGGGATTGACCCGCTCGTTACCTTCGTTCGGTTGCGACATCAATCCCGTGCCGAAGCAGGCCGTAGTGACGTCGGCCCCATCTTTTCCGTTGCGGCCACCCCAGCCACCGGGGAGCCATTCATAGAACATGAATATCGGTTTATCGGCTTTGCGCGCGTCGCGTCCGCCCGCGAGCAGATATTCAAGGTTGAACGCACACGCGATGGCTCTCTCTGGAATGATCTTCGACCACATCTCGAAGATCGCGTTCATGATCTTCTCGAACGGCATGAGAAACCCCGTGACCGCCACGGGCCATTCCGCGCTCACCACCGAGTTTTTTGGAGCGGTGACCTTGATCATCCGATAGAAGCCGCTGTTCAGCGGCAAATCTGGAAAGAACGTTTTCGTCCCCGCAACGACCGCAGAGAAAGTCGCACCGGGCGCCGAGTTGTACATGGAAGCAATGGTCGAATGACTCCCGGTGAAGTCATAGTGTATCTCGTCACCCGCGATCGTCATTTTGATCTGGATAGGGATCATACCTTCCCCCCCTGCGGGATCACGATCGATATAGTCTACGGTCTCCCAAGTCCCATCCGGAAGCTCGGAAATACGCTTACGAGCAGCACGTTCAACGTAATCTTGCACCTCTCGCATGCCGCGCGTCACTTGATCGCGGCCATACTTCTGAACGAGTCTAAGAATCTCACGTTCGGCGACCAGGGTTGCCTGCGCTTGCGAATGGATATCGCCGATAATCGACGCCGGGTCACGCGTTTGTGCTGCGATCAAGTTCGCAACGTCCGAACAGAAGCGCCCACGGTGGAACAACCGGACTGGCGTGATCCGCATGCCTTCCCGGAACATATCTCGAGCGGAGACATCGAAAGAGCCCGGGACCGATCCGCCAAGATCGGACCAGTGACCATTTGACTGCGAAAAGCCGATCAGCTCGTCGCCGTCGAATATTGGTCGCACCAGGCGCACATCCGAAAAGTGCGTGCCACCAGCATATGGGTCGTTGATGGCATAGACGTCTCCCGCTTCCATCTGTCCGTCGAATGCCTGAATGACAGCCTTGCACGTATTGTGAAGCGTACCGACATGCACGGCGATGTCGTAGTTCCCCTGCGCAACTGCGTTTCCATCCGCGTCGTGGAGACCATTGGAGAAGTCACGGTTGTAGATGACGAAGGAGTAACATGTGCGAAGCATCTGCTCCGCCATCTGGTCAACTGAGGTAATGAATGAATTTTTCAGAACCTCAAAGGTTACGGGGTCGAGGCTCTGAACCGTATCGTTGATCTTCAACATGGATTAGCTCTTCGTTTCGATAAGGATGTTCATGAAGGCATCGACAGAGCCCGACATATCGGGGGGGATCACCGTCGTTGAGTCGAATTGCTCGACGACAGCCGGACCGTGAAGCACGGCACCGGCAGTGAGCCGCTCGCGTTGATAGATTGCCGCCTCGAACGCCTTTCCGTCGAACCACACACTGCGGGTGCCGATCGGCTCAGCAACGTGCGGTCGTACTTCGTATCTCGGTAGCTCCGCCTTCGGGACGATTCCGACGGCCTTGACGGCAATCCGGAAGATTGAAACCGGAGCCTCGTCTCGACGGAAATTGAATTCACGCTCATGCTCGGCGTGAAATGCATCAACCAATGTATCGATGCTGTTTATCGGGCTCGGCGCCGAGACTGCTAACGATCGCCACTGCCCCTGATACATCATTTCTACGGTGCGGTTCAGCGCCATATCACCGGGAGCGACGCCTTCATGATCCAGTCGCTGGAAAGCCTGCTCCTCCAAGTTCCGGAACGCAGCTTCGATTTCCTTCGCCGAGGCTTCTGCCGCCTCAGCCATATAACTGTCGGAGAAGTCGTGCTGCACGTCGACCAACAAGCATCCCAACGCCGAGGTCACACCTGGATTCGGTGGAATGATCACAGTCGGAATTGAAAGTTCCTTCGCTACCGCGGCACCATGCAAAGCCCCAGCCCCACCGAAGGCAACGAGTGCAAAATCTCGAGGGTCGTATCCGCGGCTGATCGAGAGCAGTCGCACGGCGTTCGCCATATTTGCGTTTGCGACCGATACGATAGCTTCCGCGGCTGCGTGCAAGCTCATGTTGAACGGATCTGCGACCGTTTCGAGCACCGCATCTGCGGCCAGTCCGGCATCAAGGGTAATCTTGCCACCGGCAAGGCTGCTGCCAAGCCGTCCTAAGACCACGTTTGCATCGGTATTGGTGGCTGTCCGGTTCCCGTTCTTGTAGCAGGCCGGACCAGGATATGCGCCCGCCGACTGAGGCCCATTGCGGAGTGATCCCCCTTCGTCTTTCCAAGCAAGCGATCCGCCGCCCGCTCCGATGGTCAGGACTTCGATCGACGGAAAGCGAATGGGATAACCATACTCGATGTACCAATCCTTGGTGACCCGGGACTCACCTCCGTAAGCCAACGAGACGTCAGTACTCGTGCCGCCCATATCGAAGCCGATCGAGTTTGGGAAACCGCACAAATTTCCAATGAACCGGCTCGCAATGGCTCCCGCGGCAATGCCGGATCCGGCCAAACGGGCGGAAAACTCCTTCACGCTGGATGGCGTCATGACCCCGCCACCCGAATGGAGCAACAGCAGATCGCGTTGGTAGCCCGCGCTGGCTAGTTTGTCGCTGAGCCGCGAGACGTAATCAACGACAACAGGCGCACAAACCGCGTTGGCCATGGTTGTCGAGAATCGTTCGTGCTCGAAAATTTCGGGCATGATCTCCGAAGAAATCGAGACAGGCACATCGGGAAGCACCTCTTTCAGAATCTCACGCATCCGGCGCTCATTTGCCCCGTTGACGTAGGAATTCATGAAACATACGGCGATAGACTTCACGTCGCGCTTCTTCAGAACCGCGGCGACATGCCGGGCCCCCTCCTCATCCAACGCTTGCAGAACGGCGCCGGTCGCGTCGATTCGCTCACTGACGGTCAAACGGTCCCGTCGGGGAATATACGGCTTAGCGACGTCCTTATAGGCATCCCACAGATCTTCTTTGTTAGCGCGGCGTATTTCGACGACATCGCGAAATCCTTCGGTGCACACCATCGCCGCGCGTGGCAGGCGTCGCGTGATCAGAGCGTTGGTTGCAACCGTTGTTCCATGCGAGAACATGCTCACTTGCGAAAGATCGATCTTCGCTTGCTCGACACCAGTCAAGATTGCCAACATGGGATCATGCGGGGTCGATGACGTTTTCTCGATCCGGATCCCACCGGTCTCTTCATCCATGATGCAGATGTCAGTGAAGGTTCCTCCAACATCTACCGCGACACGTGTTTTACTCATGATCATTCCTGGATTTTTGGCGTGCATGAACGATCGCATCCCACTTGGATGCGTTTAAAATTATTGGTTAGGCTTGTGGGACCGAGCGCTAGGCGCTAGTCGGAGGTTATCCGCGATCGTCGTCTAGCCTCGGAGGGCGTAACACCGAACCGCGCCTTGTAGTGCTTGCAGAACTGCGACTGATCCGAGAAACCCCACCGATAGGCGATTTCCGCGAGGGAGATCATATTTGTCGTCTGGGCGAGCTCTTCCGCGCAACGCGTTAGTCGGTTCTCGCGAATAAACCCGTTGATCGATTGATCGCTATCCGCAAACAGTCGCTGCAGATAGCGCAGAGATATTCCACACGCATCGGCCACTGATTGCGACGTCAAATCAAGATCCTTGAGATTTTCGCGAATGCATTGTTCGGCGCGACGCAAATGTGCCGCGCGGATCGACGAGATCGAACTGTCAAGAACCCGATCATCGCGTTTGATTGCCAGGCACAACATTTCGAGAATATGCATGCCAGCCGCTTCTCGAGCCGTTTCGTCCATGACATCGATGTGCGCGATAGCGGTTTTGGTCGCGCCAACGAAGTATGACGCTACGCCTTGTTCGGCGTCGAAGATCAGAGAGCCGATACGATCGGTCGAGCCGATGCGGGACCGGATGCTCGATGTCGATACCTTCAAGACCCACAGCGAATTTGGATTGTCGTGCCAAAACTCGTAAGGCTGATCGCCGCGTTCTACGAGGAATGAGCCGACCGAGCATCTCGTACTACGAGACCCCTGAGAGAAATTGACGTCACTCAATTCAGGCAGCGTGATCAGTATGCTCGAATCTTGCTCGCTGAGAAAATGACGCTGATGTCGTCGATAAAGGACGCCATCGCACTGCATCTTCGAGACATTCACAATCCCAAGCGACCAGTTTTCCAAGGATCCGGAAAATCCGCCTTTGCAGCGATACTCGGTGTCCAACGGGAAATATGTTTCCGTCACTGCCCGGCGCCATGCATCTTTATGGAGAGCGGAGTCCGCCGCTTCGATCACATACTTCACGCTTCCCTCCTGTGCCGCGTATCTTCGTCGAGTGCACAATCAATGACGGATATGTGTCGCACGACGCGGCCACCTTCTCTTGCTTAAAAACGTACAAAACTTCTGAAATCAGCGGCCCTGGTGACAAATCGTTATCTTTTTACCGCTGGATTTAACCGTGGTCGGTTGAACCGGTCACGGAGGGCGCTTGACCTGGAACACGCTAGCCAAGGCAGCGGTAAGCGCTTGCCGTGTGGGTTGTCCCTATCCCTTGCCTTCAATACCCAACCTTCGCCGATTGCGTGCCTCGGTGGCGGTGGTGTCGATGGCGCGGTGTCTCCTCTTGTTCCCACCCCCGCTCACCGTCTGGCAGCTTTATCCCGCAAAAAGATAGCTCGTCTTCACGACCGTATAGAACTCTGAAGCATAGCGCCCCTGCTCACGCGCGCCATAAGAGCTAGCTTTTCGACCGCCAAAGGGGACGTGATAATCCACCCCTGCAGTCGGCAGATTGACCATGGCCATGCCCACCTGAGCCCGCTTGCGAAATTCACGGGCCGCCCGCAGATCGCGCGTAAAAATACCCGCAGCCAACCCGAACTCGGTGTCATTCGCAACAGCAAGAGCCTCTTCGAACGACGACACTCGTATGACGCTTGCAACCGGGCCAAAGATTTCTTCACGCGCGCTGCGCATCTGGGGCTGGGCATTTAGAAGTAAGGTGGGACGCTGAAAAAAGCCATCCGTAGCGGCATCGACCCGTGTATCGCCTACAACCTCGCAGCCTTCATCGCGCCCGAGCGAGACGTATGCGAGATTACTTTTTAACTGACCTTCAGACACCACGGGACCGATCTGAGAGGCCGCGTCTAGGGCGGGACCAACACGAAGCGACTTCATCCGTTGGTGGAGGGCATCAACAAACTGATCGTGTACTTTCGCTTCGACAATGAATCGGGACGACGCAGTACAACGCTGTCCGGTCGAGAAAAACGCTCCGTCAAGACACGCATCAACTGCCAGAGACAGATCTGCGTCCTCCAAGACGATGACGGCATTTCGACCGCCCATCTCAAGTTGCACTTTCTTCATGCGGGCAGCAGCCGCTACAGCGATACTCCGACCGACCGAAACAGAGCCCGTAAATGAGATGGCCGCAATTTTCGAATGTTCTAGCATCGCCGGACCAATTATCGACCCGGATCCCATAACCAAATTAAAGAGCCCCGCTGGCGCGCCAGCCTCAGCAATGATCTGAGCCAAAATCCAAGCCGTGCCGGGTGTTAATTCGGCGGGCTTGAAAACAACGCCATTTCCATATGCGAGAGCAGGCGCTATCTTCCAAGCCGGAATCGCGATCGGAAAATTCCAAGGCGTTATAATGCCTACTACACCTAGTGGCTCCCTGGTTATTTCAACATCGACGTTGCTTCTTATCGAACCAATCGATTCCCCTGGAATGCGTAACGCCTCACCCGCGAAGAACCTAAATATTTGAACGGCGCGCCGCGTCTCACCGAGTGCTTCTAAGAAGACTTTTCCTTCTTCCCGCGACAGCATCGTGGCTATCTCCGTCGATCTCGCCTCGATCAACGCGGCTATCCGCCATAGCAAATCCACACGGGTCTGGAGCGAGACGCGCGCCCAGCCTCTCTGCGCAGCGGCAGCGGCTTCTGCTGCGGCGTCAACATCCGCGGCATCAGCCGAACAATAAAGACCGATAGTGTCGGAGCGGTCGGAGGGATTCGTGTTTGCACGAACGTCACTGCCCGCGATCCATTCTCCACCAACATAGTTGCGGCAGGGATCACCCAGACCCACGAAATTCTTCACCGAAACCTCCACTGTCTCCCAAGAGCGATCCTGCCCCGAATGCACCGACTTGAGCGCACAGCGTCACTGCGACGCAAATTCCCACGTCCCTTCCCCAAGCCGAGGTGCTGGCCGCCCGGCATGAGACACGCTGCGTGAGAGCGTTATCGGCGTCCTGAGACCCGGAACCCCGTCCGCAACAACGCAAAGCCCCCGAGCCGCGATCTGATCGTCACCGATGGCCTCCGCGACTGAATTGATAGGTCCGCCGGGAACACCCGCCGCCTCCAGACCCGCAATCAGATCGGCCTTCCGGATTAAAGCCGTGCGCTCCGCAATCAAATCTGTAAGAGCTTTCCGGTTCGTGACCCGCGCCTCGTTGACCGCGAACCTGGGGTCTATCGCAATGCTCCGCAGACCGAGCATTTCGCAGAGCGACAAGAATTGGCGATCGTTTCCGCAAGCAATGATCAGATAACCATCTGCGCACGGGAAAACCTGGTAAGGCACGACATTCGGGTGAGCGTTTCCTATCCGTCTCGGCGATTGTTGATCAGCGAAGTAATTCATCGCTTGGTTCGCCAAAATCGCTACGCCAACATCAAACAACGCGACGTCTACATGCTGCCCCATCCCGGAGCGCTGTCGCTCCGCCAAGGCCGCCTGGATTCCGATCACGCCATAAAGACCGGTAAAGATGTCAATGCACGCAACACCAACCTTTTGCGGCTCTCCTTCCGGATCACCGGTGAGATCCATGATTCCACACATACCTTGAACGACAAAATCGTAGCCCGGCTGCGGCGCACGAGGGCCACTCTGCCCGAACCCGGTCACCGAGCAGTAAACTAGGCGCGGATTTACAGCAGACACACTGTTGTAATCGAGCCCATACTTTTTCAGCCCGTCTACTTTGAAGTTCTCAATCAATACATCCGCATCAGCAATAAGCGACTTGACGCGGCGGAGGTCTCCAGCGTCGTTGAAGTCGCAAATCACCGAACTCTTGCCGCGATTCGCGGCATGGAAGTAGGCAGCGGATCGCTCGGTGCTGCCAGAGCGGTCTGACCTCTCGATGAAAGGAGGCCCCCAAACACGGGTATCGTCGCCGCTTGGGCTTTCAACTTTAATGACTTCGGCGCCGAGATCGGCTAGAGTTTGACCGATCCAAGGCCCGGCGAGGATGCGCGCGAGTTCGACAACCTTCAAACCCGCAAGCGGCGCAGCCGCATTTCCTGCTGCTACTCCCATTACGTGAAAGCCTGCAGGCCTGTTTGCGCACGACCCAGGATCAGCGCATGAACGTCATGTGTCCCCTCGTATGTATTCACCGTTTCGAGATTCTGCGAATGACGAATGACTTGGTACTCCGCCTGGATTCCATTCCCGCCATGCATGTCGCGCGACATGCGTGCGATATCGAGCGCCTTGCCGCAGTTATTGCGCTTGATCAACGAAACCATTTCCGGCGCAAACCGGTTCTCGTCCATCAGCCGACCTACACGTAATGCAGCCTGCAGACCGATCGCGATTTCGGTTTGCATATCGGCAAGCTTCTTCTGGAACAGTTGCGTCGCAGCGAGTGGCCTCTTGAACTGCTTGCGATCGAGCCCATATTGGCGCGCACGAAACCAGCAATCTTCCGCGGCACCTAATACCCCCCACGAAATGCCATAGCGTGCGCGGTTCAAACATCCGAATGGACCGGCTAGGCCGGAGGCTCCGGGCAACAAGGCGTCGTCGGGAACCTCAACTCCATCAAGCACGATTTCGCCAGTGATCGATGCGCGCAAGGATAGCTTACCGCCGATTTTGGGAGTTGAAAGTCCCTGTAATCCTCGGTCCAGGATGAAGCCGCGAATCTCTCCGTTGTGAGCTTCCGATTTAGCCCAGACTACGAAGACGTCAGCGACCGGAGAGTTCGATATCCACGTCTTCGCCCCATAGAGCCGATAACCCGCTGCTGACTTTTCGGCCCGTGTTTTCATCCCACCCGGATCCGAACCCGCGTCAGGTTCTGTCAAACCAAAGCAACCGATGAGTTCCCCCGCAATCAGACCCGGCAGATACTTCTTCCGTTGTTCGGCGGAGCCATACGCATAAATCGGGTAAATCACGAGCGAAGATTGGACACTCATCATCGATCTGTAACCGGAGTCTACACGCTCGATCTCGCGGGCAATGACTCCGTAAGCGACGTATGACGCCTCGGCTGCACCGTATTCCTCGGGAAGTGTGACACCGAGAAGCCCGGCCTGGCCCATAAGCTTGAAAAGCCCCTTATCAAATTCCTCGTTCAGATATGCCACATTGATACGCGGCTGAAGCTCGGATTCTGCGAAAGCAGCCGCGCTGTCGCGGATCAGTCTCTCGTCTTCAGTCAATTGATCGTCGAGAAGAAACGGATCGCTCCAGACGAGTGACCCACGCGTCGTCACGTTTCGATCCTGCCGCGTGCTTGCATTCTTTTCTACGTTCTGGCTCAAACTAACCTCCTGGATCATATTTCCGGTCGATAGCGACATCGCCGCGATCGACCGGTTGTTGTTGTTTAGCCTTGGGATCCGTCCTGACGATCAGGAGACGCCGCTCGCGACAACGCGTTTCTGAGTCAACGCCCTCAGACCCCCGTATGAGGCAGCTGCGATCACAGCGGTAACAGGCGCCGAAAACGTACCCAGTGATCCGCCTGCTACATGAAGGGCAATGCCTGCCACTGATCCCAGACACCATGAACTAATACCGACAACATCGATCGGTGTTGCACCGGCCAGGAGGCGCCCGGCCTTCTCCGGATCGCTTTCGATCTTGTCGTTGGCAAGTATATGGACCACCGCAATCGCGACCCATGCGACGACGAAAATCCCTTGCCACGCGAGGGCCTGGAGAATGTAGGAGAATACATCCGCGAGCATCAAAACGTAGCTGATGACACCGATGAGGCAGGCCCACACAAGGCGCGGGAGACGCAGGCCGATAGTAAGTTCGGCGAAGCTTTCTAGATTGACCGCCGCCAGGTAATAATTTGCAGTGTTGATACGAGCCTGCGAAATCCACACAAATAGAAGTCCGGCCAACCCCATGAGGGCGATTAGCGCGAACACCACCGACACCTCGGAAACTGCGCCCTCAGTCGGCAGGTTCGCGGCAAGAAAGATTCCGATCAGGCCGTTGATAAGGAACGTCACGACGTAGAACGGAGATCCAAAGTTGAACAAGCTGTGATACGAACGATCCTCGACCTTGCCGAAGCGTGCGTAGTCATAGTTGTACATCAACACCACCCACACGCCCATATAGGCAACGAAGCAGTTCCACCATCCGCCTGCGGGAGCCCCGCCCTCTGGACCCAGATTGAGCCATGCGTCCGAATAGCCGTGCGACATGATCGTAAGGACCACTGCAGCGCCTAGGCCCAGCAAGTAGAATGGCAAAAGAACTCCGTTAAACTTGTCCAGCCAATTGCGGATCGAGCCGAGAATTAGCAGAACAGATGATACCGCAACGATGAGCGCGGAGACCGTCTGACTTATTCCCGCATATTTCGAGAGTGCGACGGAGATAACCGACCCCTCGAACACCGCATAGTATGTCGCGGTAGCAAAATAGATCAGCGTTGCGATCGCGGCACCGCTGCGACCAAGAAGAATTCGCGAGAATAGCGAAACACTGAGTCCGGTGCGAACAGCATGGCG
Organism: Tardiphaga sp. GW821-FHT12E02; assembly: GCF_058807155.1. NCBI lineage: Bacteria > Pseudomonadati > Pseudomonadota > Alphaproteobacteria > Hyphomicrobiales > Nitrobacteraceae > Tardiphaga > Tardiphaga sp. GW821-FHT12E02. Next base: position 3,039,292 of record NZ_JBXAQK010000001.1, on the reverse strand, counting down.
CGTCAGGATTGCTGCAATAATTCCATAGACGATTACCGTCAGCACCATGCCGATGATGGCGTTACGCGCTCCGTATGCCAACGCAAGCGTTGCCGCGACCACCAGGTAGAACATTGCTGAGCAGACCGACCACCACGCCATCGTTAATGGAAACGCGGCCATACGTTGGTCCACCGGCACCGGTCGATCCGAGAAATCGTCTCCTTCAAGTTTTTCAATTGATCCAGCCATGGTATTCTCCCCGTTTGAGATGTTGCTTGGAAATGGTCTTTTCTTCTTCGCTACTCGTCGCCAGCGGTGATATTTCCGCCTTGGTCGATGTCGCTTTTTATTTTGGAAGATGCTTTGTTTGAGGCGTCATACGATGCCTTCTTCAGCGATCGCGATTTCAAGTCGCTCCAGCGTGCGTTTCATACGTGCCATGATTTCGTGAATATCACTCTCTGTAACGATCAGAGGCGGGCACAACGCTATCTGGTCGCCTATTGCGCGATAGATGAGCCCTTCTTCTTGCGCAATGCGAACGGAGATGGCGCCAGCACGCCCGGCTTGAGCAAAGGAGCGCTTGCTCGATTTATCGGCTACAATCTCGATCGCGCCAATAAGACCAGTGCCACGGACATCTCCCACCAAAGGGTGATCAGCGAACGCCCGAATGCCCGATTGGAATACTCCTTCAACGCGACCGACATGATTGATCAATTCGCGCTCTTCGATGATCGCTATATTTTCAAGTGCGACAGCTGCCGCTACGGGATGCCCGGTTGCGGTGAACCCATGCCCAAAGCTACCGACTGCCGCTGAATTATCTGCGATAGCCTGGTATATTGGCTCCGACACCATGACAGCGCCAAGCGGCAGATATGAAGAGCTCAGCTGCTTCGATAGTGTCATGACGTCCGGCGTGAAATTATACTTTTGGCAACCGAACGCGGTGCCGAGACGCCCAAATCCGCAGATCACTTCGTCCGCAACAACGAGAATTTTGTTTTCCCGACAGATTTTCTCCACGCCTTCCCAATACCCGGCAGGTGGCGGTAATACGCCGCCCGCCGCCATGAGCGGCTCCCCGATAAATGCAGCGATGGTGTCAGCGCCTTCATCGGCAATAACCGCATTCAGTTCAGCGAGGAGTCGCGCTGTATACGCTTGCTCGCTTTCACCGTCTTGACCGTAGCGGTAAAAATGAGGGCAACTCAGGTGACGCACCGGTATTGCCGGTAGATCGAAATCACGATGGTTGATCGGCAACCCAGTCAAGCTCCCTGCTGCGACCGTGACGCCATGGTAGCCCTTTTGGCGAGCTAAAAACTTCTTCTTCTTTGGTCGTCCCAGCGCGTTGTTCATGTACCAGATCATCTTGACGATACTGTCGTTCGCTTCAGAACCTGACGAGGTAAAGAACGCGCGCGTTAAATTATCCGGAGTTATCTCCACCAGCTTCTGCGCCAACCGGATCGATGGCTCGTGGGATTTCGACGAGAATGTGTGGTAAAAAGGCAGCTTTCGCATCTGCTGATAAGCGGCGTCCGCCAGCCGCTTTTCAGAGAATCCGAGAGCTACGGACCAGAGGCCCGCTAGTCCCTCGATGTATTCCCGACCTTGATCATCGTAGACGCGGATCCCGTCCCCCCTCGAAATGACTAGCGGGCCGTTCGCCTCATGCTGGCGCAGGTTGGTGTATGGATGCAGCGTACTCGTGATATCCGCGTGCGCTAGCGAGTTTGATATCGCCTCCATTCCCACTTCCAATCTCGGTTATTTGCTAACTACTCTTTGGTCGATTTCGGACGATCAACTGACCGACATCAGATCGTCGCGGCGTTCGTCTCTTTTAGGCGAATGCGACATGGCATTCCGAAAGTCCGCACCTGCTTTCATACATTTTGATTTCTTGTTTTGGCTCGTCGGAAAGCGTCTAAAATCTGGATGAAAAGCGTCACGGCGAAAATCAGTTGTGACGCATTAATTCTGATCGGCCGCTCTACGACGTCGACTTCTCCTGACTGTTCGTCGGGGAATCAGATCTATGAGCAACGAGGTGACTTCTGACTGTCTTGGACTACAGCGGCGGCAAACATGTTGTCTCGCATCAGATCGACCGATGGCGCTCGCGATAGATTGTGGCTCAAATACCGCCAGAACGAAGCTCATTTTGAACTTTGCGGTTCATTGTGACTCATCCGCTTCGCGGTGCGCCGCATGCTTCAGCTTGATCAGCTTAATTCATACTTCTGATATCCGATTACGCCTTCGTCACCGGATATTCCCTGAACCAAGCCAATTTTTGCCTGGAGGGGAAATGAAGATTATGAGCTCGTTCGCGAGAAAACTACTCACATCAGTGACGATGGCTCTAGTTACGTCCTGTGGAGCGGCTAATGCAGGATCACAAACTGCGCCTGGCCGAACAACCGGATTTGCGGTAGGTCCCGTTCCTGAAGGTCTATACTTCACTGGGATTGCTGACTACGGAACGCGGGCTGATACGTCAGTCGGCGTGGTCATTCCGGATTTCTTTTGGGCAACGCCCTGGAAGGTATTTGGAGCAAGTCTCGCTATTGAGGCGGCCCCCGCTTGGGTAGACGTCGGTCAGACCAACACCTCTTATGTGAACGGAATGTTCAACCCGTTTGGTGCGGCTCATTTTGGCTGGGATCTCGGTGGAGGATTCAAGGCGGGCTATACCGTCGGCGGTTACGTCCCCTACAAATCGTCAGTCGCTGGAAACTTTTTCACGTTCGAGCAGAAATTCGGCCTGAGCTATGTGGCAGACGGTTGGAATTTGACCGGCCGTTTCATCTGGGGTCTGCCAGGCTCCGATCAGAATACCGGCATTACCACCGCGCCCAACTACCTGAATTTCGATCTGACTGCGACTAAGAAGATCGGCAAATGGGAAGTCGGCCTGGTTGGATTCGCTTCAAGTGATCTTAATCGGCCATTTGCGGCTTATGCCGTTCAGAAGCAGGTCGCATTAGGCGGCCTTGTCGGTTACGATTTCGGACCTGCTGCTCTGCGGATCAAGGCGACCCGCACTTTGGCTCAAACCAACTATGGTGGAGATGAAACGCGGGTCTGGACTGATTTGTCATTCCCGCTTTGGACGCCCGAACAGCCGTCGCAAAAGCCGCGCTTGTTCACCAAGTACTAGGATTTGAAGAGCCCCCGAGCGGGGCTCTTTTTTGCTCCACCGTCGTTCAGATGCAAACATTAGCTCTGGCTCTAAAATTCGCCGTGAAAGACGCTAAGTGCACTGAAATAAGGCGCATTCACCGAAAGCATCGGAGCTTGAGCTTTAAGGGATCAAAATCCAAATCGCGATATAGATATCACGCGTCTCGGGTCCGTCGCTGCGGCAAGGATGGTCCTGCGCATCAAACGCCCAACTTTCGACTATCGGAGAGGCATCAAAGAGATCCATCTCGGTCGCAGATGCGGCGCGCAGGATGCTCGCTTGAATGATGTCCTCGTTGAGCGTGCCGAAATTGCCTGGCCCCGAAACTGTCTTCTGAACCCCATCACTTTTAACCGGGGCCCTTGAACCGTGGCTATCGGACCAGCGCGACGTGCGCGCAGTCGAAAGCCCACGGATGATCAGCCCCTCAATTCAACGAGGGCCTGGTGCTGCAAATCTGGTCGCAAGCGTCTCACGTTCGGATGCCGTCAACTGCTTCGTGTCATCCTCTGAAAAACCACCATTCCCCAATACGCGGATCTGATTGTTCGTGTCATAGCCGCTGCTGCGCCGATCCCGATGTCGACGTTGTTCGTCGTCATTTTGATTTTGATCTGTCCCACCGCCATAGCCCAGCACTTCGACGATGATCACCGAGGGCTGCGCATTGGCTGATTGCGTCGGGGTAGCGGTCTGCTGTGTCGCCGCGGTGGCATTCGAGGTGGACAGCGCAGCACTGATGCTTGGCGCCTGCACGGTCGGAATGCCCGTCATTGTCCCCTGCACCTGGATATTCGTGGCGTTCAGCACCTGCAGCGCAGCCAGATTGACGTTGCCGGAGACGCGGATGCCCGCCGACCTTTGAGAATGATCGACCGCTTCAAAATTGAAGAAATCATCAGTGAAGCCTGTGTCGGATGCCGCCTGGTTCGGTCTGCCATCCCCTCACACTCTTTCTCTTCGATCTCTAAATCCGCTCTAGTAGACCTTGATGAATCGGCTGGACATAGACACGACCGTCGAACTTGACGCGCACGACGTCGCCAGGACGCACATCGAAAACTGTTCCCTCAAGACCGCTCATGCTTGGGTTGCGCTCCGCTCCAACACGATTTATTCTCACTCGATCTCCGCTTGAGAACATCCGTCTTTCATCAATCGTCCACCCCATTCTTCGGACGACATCACTCATTCTCTGTGATCTCTGGCGCGATCTCCAAATAGTTTCGATGGATCGCCTGAATCGTGTTTCGATCATCGAACTTCACGCGCAAAGAGTTGATTGATCCCATACCAACCACTACGCCCTCGCGCATCCCGTACGAAGGATGTCTCTCTCGCCCGAACTCACTCATCCGAACGCGATCCCCCAACGTGATGCATTCCGATAATTCAGATTGATCCCGTCGCCTGACATATGTGCGCTCTCGCATAGGCGCTTCACCGGTTTGCCCCACGAACGTGCTCGTCTGCATCGTACGATCCAAAGTGATTTCCTTCTCCGCCGCCGTCCCACTTCACGCCGTTCCAGCGATCGAAACTGGAATAGAATTCACGTTCACGATAGAATTCGCTCCAATAGCCTCGACGATCGTATGTGATTTTCGGAACGGACATCTCGGCGGCAATGACAGGCATGTGTGTTCGGCGCGTTCCGCTGAGAGTTTGGATATTCCGTGCCAGTACCCACCCCCGAAACCGCGATGTGCTTACGTCGCACCACGTGTATCGCCAGAGACAGCCGTGGACCTTCATTTCTCGCCCCTTCATGAGGAGCCCTACTGTCGGATAACCTGTGCTAGGTCCCGCCCAAACATTCATGTTCGTTTCGGCAAAGGCGACGTAGCCGCTCGCCATGCTTTCATTCGGGATCAGCAAAGCCCGTATTGCTGCGAGGACAATTGCTACAGTCGTCTTCCTCAACGTCGGCCTCCTTTGAGACGCGGTTGCATGTTCGCATCCGCAACCACCGGTACCGACACATCGACGGCCCCGCTCCAACCGCCACCAAGTGCCTTGTTGAGTGCGACGAAACTCGTCACGAGAAGAATTCGGCTTTGAACCAAAGCATCTTCAGCTGCGTATAGCGATCGCTCTGCGTCGAGCACGGACAAGAAGCTGGCGGATCCGTTCTGATAGAGCGATCGGGACAAAGTCGCAGCCTCTCTATAAGAGGCAACGGAAGCCGTTAGCTTCGATATCCGTTGCCGCTCGTGGGAGAGCGACACAAGTGCGTTCTCAACTTCTTCAAGAGCACGAAGAACCGCGCCGTGGTAAGCAACGAAATTCTGGTCCCGACGCGCCTGCGCGATTTCCACCGCGGCCCTCAACTGCCCGCCATTGAAAATGGGAACATTCAAAGTCGGACCAAACGCCCATCCGATCGTCGAGTTCTTCCCGACATCACCGATATTGAGCGCAGTCGTGGAAATGTTTCCAGTTAGACTGACCGTAGGGTATCTGGCCGCTTCGGCCTGCCCGATGCGTGCAGTCGACGCCGCCAGCAGCCGCTCCGCCTGACGTACGTCAGGACGCGCAATCAAAACATCCGACGGTATCCCGACCGGAAGCGGAAGACGGGGCTTCGGAATCGGCGCAGCTCGCCTCATTCGCTCCGACAAGTCTCCCGGAGATCGACCAAGCAGAACGCTCAGACGATTGACGTACTGCGCGTAGGAGATCTGCAGGCTTGGTATGGCGGCTTCCGTTGAATTCGCCTGTCCCGTCGCATTCGCGAGGTCAACCGCGGATGCCGCCCCTGCACTCAGACGTTCCTGAGTGAGACGAACTGTCTCTCGCTGTGCGATGCTCGTACGCTGGGCTAGAGAAATGCGAGCCTGATATCCTCGTGCCGCAACATAATTTGCCGATACATCACCGACCAGTGTAAGCAGGGCTTGGCTCAACTGATCTTCGACGGCCTCTTGCGTATAGCCTGCGGCCTCGATGCCGCGCTGGTTCTTGCCGAAAAAGTCGAGCTCCCAGCTTGCATCGAAGCCCGCCTGGTATTGATTCAACTCTTGTGGAGCGAATGCCGTACCCGGGATTGCCGTCACGACACGCTGACGTGCTGCGGAGTCCGAGTTTCTGACCGTCGGGAAAAGAGTTCCTACGCTTTGATCATAGGTCGCCCTCGCCTCTTGCACCCGTGCCTTGGCAGTCGCTACGTCCAGGTTCCCGTCGACCGCTTCTTCAATGAGTCGATTAAGGACCGGGTCGTGCATTCGAGACCACCAGCGGTGGAGATCCGGTACAGCAGTGATCTGGTTCCTGTCAGCCCCTGTCCAATTCGGATGGAGCGACATAGACGGCACCATATAATCCGGACCAACAGCACAGCCACCCAACATCGTCGCAAACGAAATAACGATAGCTTGTGTCCAGAAGCATCGAACGGCACCGCGGCACGGAGGCCGGCCCGTTTCAGATCGTTGAACTCTCATGGCCGGACCTCTGGTACCGATTTGACGCCGTCCGAGAGAGCCCGCGTTGCTGGCGCCTTTCCACCAAAGATACGGACAATGATGAAGTAGAATATGGGAACGAAAAAGACTGCGAGAATGGTGGCCGAGACCATTCCGCCGAAGACGCCGGTGCCAATTGCTCTTTGCGTTTCTGCACTTGCGCCGCTGGCGATCATCAGCGGGACCACGCCGAGAGCGAACGCTAATGACGTCATCAAGATTGGCCGCAGACGAAGCCTTGCCGCTTCTACGACCGCGCGCTTTAGATCGTAGCCATCCCCGTAAAGCTTCTTGGCGAACTCGACGATCAAGATCGCATTCTTCGCCGACAGGCCGATAGTCGTAATCAAGCCTACCTTGAAGAAGACGTCATTATCGAGCCCGCGGAGAGACACAGCAACGACAGCGCCGAATATGCCGAGCGGCACTACCAACATTACCGATATCGGCACCGTCCAACTCTCATAAAGAGCAGCAAGAACGAGAAAAACAACGAGCATCGATAGCCCAAGAAGCAACGGCGCCTCAGAGGAAGATTGCTTCTCCTGCAAGGATTGCCCGGTCCACTCAACCATGAATCCCGCAGGCAGTTGTGCCGCCAGACGTTCCATTTCTTTCATGGCATCGCCGCTGGAAACGCCCGGCGCCGCACTACCTGCGATACGAGACGCCGGATAGCCATTGTATCGCACAAGCTGGAGAGGGCTGGCGCCCCATACATGAGTAACGACTTCGGACAGAGCGACCATTCCACCCGCGTTATTTCGAACATAGAGCTTGAGCACGTCGTCGATCTGCATGCGCGCCGGAGCGTCTGCTTGTACGATGACTTGCTGCAAACGCCCCGAATTCACGAAGTCGTTCACGTAAGTCGACCCCAACGATGCCGTAAGGGTGTCGTTGATCATTGGGAACGGCACGCCCAACGCTTCAGCCTTTTGCCTGTCAATCTTGAGCGACACACTCGGACCGTTCGGCAATCCTTCGGGATATACGCCGGTGACCAGCTTGCTTTGAGAAGCGAGGCCGATGAGTTGATTTTGGGCCTCCAGCAGCGCTGCTTCGCCGCGGTTACTCCGGTCTTCAAGACGCAGCGAAAATCCAGAGGTCGTGCCGAGGGATTCGATCGCAGGCGGCTTGACGCTCATGACCGTTCCTTCCCTGGATGTCGCCATGGCGGCAGTTGCTCCAGCCACCTCCTCATCCACGCTGGACGTCCGCTCACCCCAGTCTTTCAGCGTTGTGAAGGACATGGCCGCATTTGGGCCGGAACCAGCCATGCCGAAGCCGACGATCGAGATGTTACTTGCCGTCGCATCGCGAGAGGCGACGTATTCGTCATATCTCTTTACGACGTCATGTGTTCGCTCCGCTGTGGCGTCGGCCGGTAGAGAGAACAACGTCAAATAGTTTCCCTGATCCTCCGCCGGTACGAAGGAAGATGGCAGACGCAGGTAGCCGTAAGCGAGGACTGCCACGATCACAGCGTACAGCGCCATCATGCGGCCCGCTCGACGCACAAGACTTCCAACCCATCCAGCATAGCCGTTGGTCATGCTTTCAAATGTGCGGTTGAACCAACCAAAGAAGCCTCTCTTGGCGTGATGATCCGGGCTCAATGGCTTCAGGATTTTTGCGCAGAGTGCAGGAGTCAGCGTAAGCGCCAAGAATGCGGAGAAGAGGATCGAGACGGCAATAGACAGAGTAAACTGACGATAGATAGCTCCGACCGAACCACTGCTGAGACCCATCGGAATGAATACGGCCGCCAGCACAGCCGTGACACCGATCACAGCTCCGGTGATCTCCGTCATGGCCTTCTGTGTCGCTTCCTTTGGGGGCAGACTTTCCGTAGCCATGATGCGCTCGACGTTCTCCACGACGACGATGGCATCGTCCACGATAATGCCGATCGCCAGCACCATGCCGAACATCGTCAACACGTTGATCGAGTAACCGGCGACCAGCATGACGGCGAATGTACCGAGAAGCGCGATCGGGGCGACAATGGCAGGTATCAGCGTGTACCGGATTTTCTGCAGGAACAGCAGCATCACCAGGAACACGAGCACCATCGCTTCCAACAGTGTATGGATGACCTTCTCGATCGATACCTTAACGAAGGGAGCGGTGTCGTACGGTACGGAGAAGCTCATTCCCTTTGGCATTGCGGGAGCGAGTTCAGCTAACCGCTGCTTCACGGCATCGGCTGTACGAACGGCGTTCGCGCCCGGGGCAAGCTGTATGGCTGCAGCAGTAGCAGGCTTGCCGTCGCCAAACGTCATGAAGTTCAGGCTTTGTGCACCAAGTTCAACACGCGCGACGTCTCCCAGGACCAATTTCGATCCGTCAGGTTCGGCGCGCAATACGATTGCGGCGAATTCTTCTGGCGTTTGCAACTGCCCTTGGACTGTCAGAGGGATGCTGACTTTCTGCCCCGGAACGGTCGGCTCTGCACCCACACGTCCGGGCGCGATCTGTGCATTCTGACCGGAGATTGCTGCGGTGACCTGGGATAGCGACAACGAGTACGATACAAGCTTGGCAGGGTCCACCCAAACACGCATCGCCTTTTCGGTACCGAATGCTTGAACGCGCCCTACCCCCTCGACGCGCTTCAGATCATTGACGACGTTGCGGTTCAAATAATCGCCAAGCGCCAGCTCGTCGAAGGTGCCGTCCTTCGAGCCGAGCGCTACAATCATAAGAAACCCCGCATCCGCGGCCTGAACGTAGACGCCCGTGCGACGAACAACTTCCGGCAGCCGCGGTTCGGCGGCCTTGAGGCGGTTTTGGACATCGACCTGCGCGAGCTCCGGATCGGTGCCGGGTTTGAACGTTGCCGTAATATTGGCCGAGCCGGAAGTGTCGGCCGTTGCTTCAAAGTATAGCAGGTTCTTAACGCTGGAGAGCTCACGCTCGATAAGACCGACAATACTGTCGTTGATCGTTCGAGGTGTTGCGCCGGTGTACGTCGCGGTAATGCTGACACCGGGCGGCGCAATCGTGGGATAACGCGAGACTGGGAGCTGCGGGATAGCTATGATGCCGACCAGCATGATCACAATTGCGACAACCCAAGCGAAGACAGGACGATTGATAAAAAACTGAGACATGGTTCTGCCCGACCGCTGTTAGTTACTTGCGACTGGGGCGTCGAGCGGCGATGCCTCGACAATCACGCCATCTTGCACACGGTCTTGCCCCATGACGACAACCACCTCGTTCGGTTGAAGTCCGGAAGTCACGATCGTGCGCCCGTCAACGACCTCACCCAAGGTCACCTTGCGGCGGGCGGACTTCTTGTCTGCATCAACGACGACAAGCTGCGGCTGGCCTGCCGCATCACGGACGATCGCTTGCTGAGGAACGAGCACCGCATCATGACGAACGGCTCTTGGAATACGAGTGCGAACGTACATCCCCGGGAGTAGCGTCCGATCAGGATTCTCGACTTCCGTTCGTACCGTTACGTTGCCAGTACCTGGATCGACGCTGATGTCCGAAAACAGCGCCTTGCCTTTAAGCTGATACGGCTTTCCGCTTGCCGACAGAATCGTGACGGGAATGTTCGAGATATCCGCACTACCAGCCTTGGTTGCTTCGCGTATAGAATCGATCTCTGACGCAGGCTGACGCACATCAATGTACACGCGGTCGATCTGTTGAACGACAGCCATCGGGCTCGATCCGGAAACGGAGGCTAACGCGCCTTCACTCACCAACGCCGGACCAATCCGTCCGGCGATCGGCGTCCTCACGGTCGCAAACGCCAGATCGAGCCGCCGACGTTGCAGAGCAGCCTTCGCTTCCGCGACGTTTGCTTTGCCTTGGGCAAGCTCCGCAACGCTGTCATCATATGCCTCGCGGCTCATTGCCCTGGTTTCTACCAAGACCTTGGCACGCTCGAACCGTCCCTGCGCTCGAACCAACCCCGCCTCTGCCCGCTCGAGTGCAGCTGCAGCAATATCAACATCCGCGCGGAACGGTTCTGGAGCGATCTGGAATAGCGGTTGCTCGGCCGAAACCTCCGATCCCTGCTCGAACATTCGCTTTTCGATGATGCCACCAACTTGGGGGCGGATCTCCGCTGTGCGGAATGCCGACACACGTCCCGGGAGTTCATCAGCGATGGTGACCGTTTCTTTCTTGGTCGTGACAACAGTCACAAGCGCTGGAGGTGCTTCGAGGCCGGTCGGAACGGTTTCGGCGCCGCCCTGACCGCATCCCGCCAGAGCCAAGGCCGGGAGAGCGAAAGCAAGCGTGGTAAGTACAGGAGATCGAAGCATTCAACGTCCAAATCACGTAATGACCCTGAATAAACCTCGCTTCCTTGCGTGGACGAATTGTGGAGATTATGTTGAGGCTTGATCGAGACAAGAGGTAACGGATCGACGCAGCGCGACATGGATGCCATTATCTCATTGAAATTACTGGATGATGCGACCAATGAATGCCTTGGCTCTTATCGCGGAAGACGAAGTTGAGATCGCTGACATCCTCGATGCATATCTATCGCGCGAGGGATTTCGGACAGTTCGTGCAACCGATGGAAGGACTACTGTCGAACTGCATCAGGCCTTGAAGCCCGATCTCATCTTGTTAGACGTCACAATGCCTCGCCTCGATGGCTGGGAAGTACTCGCCGAGATACGCCGTCGGGGCGAAACACCAGTTATCATGGTGACCGCACTCGACCAGGATATTGATCGGCTGCAAGGGCTGCGCGCCGGCGCCGATGACTACGTAGTGAAACCGTTCAATCCGGTCGAAGTTGTCGCTCGTGCAAAGTCCGTGTTGCGCCGGGCGGGCCAATCGGGCTCAAGTGGCATCCTTCGAGTTGATCGTCTCGTGATCGATCTGGAGAGCCATTTGGCAAAAGTTGAGCATGACAGTTCGACTTCCATCCTCGGCGTCACCCTCACCGAATTCCGAATCCTCGCACACATGGCGCGGACGCCGATGAAGGTCTTCAGTCGCAGCGAGCTGATCGACGCCTGCCTGCCGGGCAGCGATGCGCTCGACAGAACGGTCGATAGTCATGTCAGCAATTTGCGCAAGAAGCTCGAACACTCCGGAGCATCTGGGATGATGTCCGGGGTTCGTGGTGTCGGCTACCGCCTGGCGTCAACCCAATGAGTTGGCGTAGCGGCCTCAGCCGCCAGATTATGCTGTCGATGACTGCATTGGCCGTGAGCACCGTTCTCATAGTCTTCTTTGGCGCTTATGGCATTTATTGGCTCGCCTTGCGTTTCATCCCGGCAGCCGTCGATCCCACCGGAATATCATTCACTTTCATGGACGCCATTATGTTGGTCGGCTTAATGCTGGTCACCGTCATGATCGCGGTATCAGTGGCATTCAAACTGGCCGGGAGAATCATTGCCCCCCTCACCTCGCTTACCGAAAGCGCTCGTCGCATCACTCGTGGCGACCTAACTGCGCGTGCCGTTCCAGGCGATATCTCTCTCGGAGAGACTGCGCATCTGGTCGCAGACTTCAACGCTATGGCCCAGAAGCTCGAGGACATGGAGAATGAGCGAACCGCATGGAACGCCGCGATCGCACACGAATTGCGAACACCTTTAACCATTCTTCGCGGACGTCTCCAGGGTATCGCCGACGGTGTCTTTAAAGCTGACGATGCGCTGATGAGGAACCTGCTACTTCAGACTGAGGGGCTCGGCCGCCTTGTAGATGATCTCCGGACTGTCACGATGGCCGACAGTGGACGGATGGAATTGCGCGTCGAACGCACCTCACTCTCGACGAACATCAATCACATCGCAGATTTACTAGGGCCCTCGCTTCAAAGTGCGGGTTTCACCCTGAACCTGACGCTTATCGACCTGCAAGTGTTGGGAGACGGAATGCGCATCCGTCAGGCTTTGCTCGCCCTCTTGGAGAACGCCCAACGTTACGCGACGCCGGGGCGGATCGAAATAATTGCGCTGAAGTCTGGCTCCCAGGCCATTGTTCGGGTCGAAGACGAAGGCCCTGGTCTGACGCCTGACTTTGCGTCCCATGCGTTTGACGCATTTGCACGGGGCGAGCGTTCGCGTTCTCGGCAGCACGGAGGAACCGGCCTCGGCCTGTCCGTTGTGCGCGCGATCGCAGAAGCCCATGGAGGCCGCGCAACATACCGCGCGTCCTCGCGGGGTGGCGCAGTATTCGAGATCTCGCTGCCTCTCGCTGCTTGATTAGTGCCGTTCACCCGCTGATAGCCTCGGCGACCGGCTATGGTTCGGCGACATCAAGACAGATATTCTTACAATCAGCCCGAAACTGTGCCGCGCCGCTCGTGAAGGTCTGATCCTGTCGTCGGAAAGACAAGTCTGAAGCAAGCACCGTCCGATGGCCCCGAGATTACTTCGGCGCGACCACCATGCATACGCATAATCCGTCGAACAAGATCCAGGCCAAGGCCAGTCCCCGGCCCTCCGTGCCTGAGGCGATGAAATGGTTCGAATATCTGCTTGCGTCGATCTGGCGGAATGCCATCTCCCTCATCGCAAACCTCCAGCCATCCTGCTGTCGCTACGCGTACCATGATCGTACCGCGCCTCCCCCCGTGATCGATGGCATTCTGGATCAGATTGGTGAAAACACGCTCCAGCGACATCTCGTCTCCGACAACAACCACGTGGGGAGCCTCGGAATCGAACGCCACCTCGTATCCGGCTGCAAACGCCAGTGGAGCAATATCCAGCACCACACGCTCCGCAATCATCACCAGATCAACTGGGACGAAGCGAGTTCGCTTTTGGTCCAGGCGTTGCAAATCAAGAAGCTGACCCGTCAACACCGTCAGCCTCATCGTGTCTTCTAGAAGACGCGTTCGCTCAGGACCTGGATTCAAATCAGAAATGCGGGTCGTGAGAATCGCCACGGGTGTGCGCAATTCGTGCGCCGCATCTGCCAGGAAGCGCTTGTGGCTCTCGTAGCCAACATCAATACGTGAAAGAGCATCGTTGATGGCTGTTACCAATGGGGCGATTTCGGTCGGAACGTCATCCAGCGTCAATCTCACACCGCTCCGATTTATGTCAATTTCTCTTGCCTCGTCGGCCACTTGCTGAACACTGGACAAGGCACGTCGGATCGAGAAAGGCGTGACAAGAAATGTCGCGAGCGTCATCAACCCGACAATACCCGATGTCAGGCCCAGTGCCGGACCAAAGCTCTCAAGAAGCTGTACGAAACGAACACTCCCCTGACCGTTCGTCACCATTTCCAATTCACCAACGCTGGTACTTACGCGCTGCAGGACGGCCAAAGGAGGTCCATTCATTTCAGTACCACTCAAAATGCGCGCGCTCTGGACGCGATTCTGACTTCTCGCCAGAGATCGTAACTCGACCGGCACGTTTCCTTCAGCAACTTCGTACCCATTGTCATCTCTGACTAGAAACCAAAAATTATCGATTTCCGCGCGAAGCCGTGTGATCTCCGGCGTTTTCCTGACAATCAGTCGGCCATCGTCACTGCGCGCCATTGCTTCGGTCAAAGCACGGATCGTGCTCATCTGGAAATTTCCGCTATCGATCGAGCCACGCATCCAAAGTGTTCCGATCGTAGCCATCATGCCAAGGACGATCGCGAAAAATATCGCGCCTTGCGATGCAGCGATCCTCATGACAAGGCGCCATTTGAGAGACTTAGAATTAGCGGTCATCATGTTTCGCCACGCAGAAGATAGCCGACACCGCGCACACCATTGATGTTCACATGTGAATTCGCATCAATAAGCTTCCGTCGGAGGCGCGATATGTGCGTTTCCAATGCGTTCGGCTGCACTTCATCGTCCAAGCCGAAGACCGCCTCCATCAGAACAGCACGAGGCACCATTCGCCCGACACGCCGAAGTAGTGCCTCGAGCACAAGCGTTTCGCGGCGAGTAAGATCGAGTGCCTCATCTCCGATGCTCGCCTCCCTGTTTGCCGTATCAAAGCATAGCCGACCGATGCGTACCGTTTCCGACTGCACGCCAGACGGTCGCCGCATGAGCGCGCGGATCCGCGCCAAAAGCTCCTCCACTGCAAATGGCTTGGTCAGGTAATCATCCGCACCATGATCCAGGCCAACGACGCGGTCAGAAACCTCTCCGCTCACAGTAAGGACGATCACTGGCACAAGGTTTCCCCTCGCGCGAAGCAATGGAATTAACGAGATACCGTCGCCGTCAGGCAGTTGCCGATCCAGGATCAGCACATCGTGCAGCGTACTTGCTGCCATCTCTTCCGCTTCTGAGACCCTTGCAGCGTGGTCGACGATCATATCGTGACGTCTAAGAACGCTGATCAATGCCGAGGCCATTTCCGGCTCGTCTTCAACTAACAACACACGCATTTATCAGACCCGAACCATTTGGACGATCGTTCGAACATTTTTACCCCACATTCCTGTCGGCAGCCTTGCAAAACTGCGACGAGACATTCCGCATCGTTTTTTCTCGTATCGACCTCAGCGACAGGCAATCGACAGCAAACTCTGAGAATCCTTCGAAGCGTCTCGCGCGCCCTGCACCCGCGCGGCGCTTCGGAAGAGATCAGGATTTCACGAATGTCAATAAAGAATATGTCGGCCACCAAGACTGCATCGGCGAAGCAAGAGCTCACGCTCGGCGGGCTCATCACCGATATGGCATCTTTCATTAGGGAATGGATACGCAATCCTCGAAGCGTTGCCGCAGTCGCCCCTTCTGGTCGCGCGCTAGCATCCCTTATTACCAGCGAAATCTCAGCATCAACCGGCCCGGTGATTGAGCTTGGATCAGGAACGGGCTCATTCACTCGTGCGCTCTTAAGACGCGGCGTTAGAGAAATTGATCTGACACTGATTGAATACGGCTCAGATTTTGTTCGGCTGCTTCAGAACCGCTTTCCCAACAGCCGCGTTCTGTGGATGGATGCCGGTTGGCTGAGCCGGGTCTCTTTATTCGATGGAGCGCCAGTCGGTGCGGTGGTCTGCGGACTTGGTCTTCTGAACATAAAGGAAGAGAAGATCGCGGAAATTATCCGAGGTGCGTTCCGCTTCATTCGTCCCGATGGCGCATTCTACCTGTTTACGTATGGACCACGCTGTTCGGTCCCGCAGGATATCCTTGATGAATTGAACCTCGAAGCTCGGCATGTCGGAAGAACTATCAAGAACATCCCACCTGCTTCCGTGTACAAGCTGTCCAGGCGCGGTTCGACGGCTACCTGATCATGGAGGCATCAGACATCGTCACATCGATCTTAAGCTTTGGCTATCTGGGACTTTTCTGCGTTGCATTCGCTGAAAAATTCATTCCCATCGTCCCGTCTTACGTACTGCTTATGCTTATAGGAATGACGGCATCCAACAGTGGAGACCTGCTACTCATTATCGCAATAACGTCCCTCGGTTCTTTAACCGCATCCCTCGGTTGGTACGGGATCGGTCGCTGGCTCGGCGAGAAACGTGTACGAAGCGCAGTCGCGCGCTTTGGTAAGTATGTTCTTTTCAAACTTGGAACATACGATCATCTCGCAGCCGCCTACAGACGAAACCGCTTCTTCGTCACACTATTCGGCCAAGTCGTGCCCGTTGCCAGAATTTATCTGGCACTTCCCGCTGGCGTTTTTGCGCTTCCGGCTCGCACGTTCGCTACGGCTGCCGGAATTGGCATCGCGATCTGGAACGCACCATTTCTGATCCTTGGGTATGCCTTGCACGAGACAGCATACGACCCGCTCCAGCTCGGTTTCAGGATATCAATCGCACTGATCGCGACAGAACTCATGGTTCTGGCGATTGCCCGCCAATACTCCCGGAGAAAGAAAGACCGGGCATCCAGAAGCAGCATATCGAAGGCGATGCCTACAAATTCTACTAGATAGCGGCTGGGAGACGCATGGAAGATCTAAGTGTCGTCCGTCCTGACTCGATGAAGGATGACGACACTCCGCGCGCGACATACCTCCATCAACTCCTGTCGATTTCGATCCAACAGGTCGCCTTGCGTGAACGCTGACTAGCTCGCGAAGATATCGGTCACCGCGCCCCCCAGGAGACCTATTGCTTTTGTGTGCCTCCGTGCCCAGAGCGATCGAGCAAGGTCATCAGGCACCTGCTCCCGGAATTTTCCGAATTTCACGTTGGATACGAATTCAGCAACGTCGGCAGGGTCAATTGCGTCCATCCGGGATAATTTGCTCAAGATAGGGCGAAGCTCGCCATCCCTGATGTCGGACACCGAAACACCAAGGTGATGAACTCCGGACTTCAACCCAGCCATAGCAAGCGCCGCGCTCAGGACCGCACACATTTCGGTGCCTCTCCAAAGGAAGACATGCATATTGCGGTCTTCGGCGAGCAAGCCCCGCTCGCCGAGATCCAATTTACGGAACATGGTCCTGCCTTCTTCAAGAAGCTCACGCGCCTTGGCGTCCAGATAGGGAGGCACATCCGAGGCAAGATAGACAGCTCGCATTTCAGAGATCAGTCTGTCGTGGGCTGGTTCGCCATCAGATGGCTCGAAACGCGGCACGACGCCGCCCGGATGCGGCGCAACGACAAGGGTCATGGTCTTATCTTCCACATCCTGAACGATCCAACGTTGCCCGGCGAAAACCACCAGGGCGTCCTTATGAACGGGATGTGTGATCGGAAGCGTGCCGAGCGTCCGCCCTCCGACCGTTAACCGCCACTCCTCTCCGGATTCAAAAACAGCAAAGAAATTCCTAGACTGCACGACCTTTTCACCTTCTCTGGCAAGCATCAGCGTCCCGTCAGAAGCCTGCTCTAGGAACATCACCTCCTTCGCGGCAAGGTGCCGTAACAGTGTGGCGAAGTCGGATGTGCCGATCGTCGAGAAGGGACCTGGGCCGCAGAGAAGATCGAACAGTGGTTTCGGTCGTATACCGCCTCTCTCAGCAATCACGGACAGTATCTGGTGAACCAGAGTGGAAGCGACCTCTCTGGACGCTCCGGCTTCCTCGACAAATCCTTGCAGCAACAACCGGACAACCGCCACCGACCGGATCGTATTAGGTCTCAGTCGATCCAGTATTCCGGACTTTTGAGTGATTTCGGGCTCTCGCAGATAGATGCGCAAGACCGACGGCGTACCGCGACGCCGCCCCGTTCGTCCCAGACGTTGGCGCAACGAAGCCAAAGCACGCGGAGCGCCGATCTGTGCAACCGATTTCACTGACCCGATATCTACGCCAAGCTCCAGAGTCGATGTACATACAGCAGTAGTCGGCTGATCGCCGTCCTTAAGACGTAGTTCCAAGTCTTCGCGGAGAACCTTCGAAAGACTGCCGTGATGGGGATAGAACTCGTTCGGAACGTTCAGCTTCTCCGAACGCCGTCGAAGACGATCAGCAGCGGATTCCACAGTACGGCGCGAACCTCCGAATACGAGGTTGTTCTCTCCCCGTAGAGTTTTGAACATGTGGTCGCAGATGTCATCGAGCGCAATCCTTCCGGACACTTCCTCATTCTCCGTCGCGCTGCCTTCCGCGTGATCGGGATCAGCAAGATCGGGGGGCTCGACATACCCTCTGACCTGGAGCCGCAATTCCGGAGCGTCGCTCTTCGCTTCAAGTATTTCGACGCTAATCGGGTTAGCGGGACGCAACCACGCAGCCGCCTGGTGAAGGTCACCGATCGTAGCGGACAAGCCTACACGGCGTGCTGAACGTTCTGCCATAGCGTCGATCCGACCAAGCAGACTTGCGACGTGCAGCCCCCTTGGTCCTTGTAGAAACGCATGCAATTCGTCGATTACGATGAATGAGGCCGTGGAGAGCAGACGCATCGCATCGGCCGGGCGCCGGACCAACATTGCCTCGATGGACTCAGGCGTTATCAGCGCAATCCCTTCCGGGTTCGCTATCGAGCGCTTTTTGTCAGCCTGAGACGCATCCCCGTGCCATTTGACAACCGGAATCTTCATGGTCTCGCAAAGCTGCTCAAGGCGCCGGAACTGATCGTTGATCAGCGCTTTGAGCGGGCTGATGTAGAGGACTGAGAAACCCTGCACCTTCCGGTCCGCGACTGACGTCAGGATTGGAAGAAACGCCGCTTCTGTCTTACCGGCGGCGGTTGTGGCCGCGATTACAATGTCTCGGTCGCCATCCAGCACCGACAAGATGGTACGCGCCTGAATCTCGCGGAGCTCGTCCCAACCTTGATCGCGGATCCAACGACGGATCTTCGGGTGCAACCGATCGTATGCTCCTTCAAGTCCCGATGCGGAGGCTTGTGAGGTCATCGCCGTCTCCGGTTTGCGGGGCGGTCATGTCGTCGTCACTTGCATGGGGATCAGTCGATACCTCGACCTGACCAAGCATCTGCTGCCAGTCGGCCCTGGCATTCTGCTCCATGACCGACAGCATCTGAACAAAGGCCTTTACCGTGTTCCTTGGCGTCCGGAAATAACTCTCCCCGATCCGCTGATCGCAATGCTGCATGAAGGCTGTCAACGCCTCATCCGGTACCAGATGGTTGGCCGGATCACCGCTGGCAAATACAGCCCGCACGTTCGTTAGAAGGACATACATGTCCTCCGGTGTCAGATTCTGCAACCTGAGAACCGGTCCCGAGAAATCAACCAGGCCACCGGACGCAAATCGGTTCTCCGCTAACCGGGACTGCAAAGCCTCGTAGCTGAAAAGCCCTCGCCTGGTGTCCAGCAGAAAATCCGGGGTGCCGCACATGACGAAGCCGATATGCGACGTATTCCCTTGTAAAGCGTCGTTCACGATCCGAAGAATTTGCTCGAAGTTCTGATTGCGCGCTTGGGAGTTTTGGAGCTTGTAAATGTTGACCATCTCGTCGAACATCACGACAAGACCTGCATATCCTGCGACCTTGGTGAGGCATGCGAGCGCTTTCAAAGAGTCGTAGACATTCCCGTCATCGATGATTGTGCGTACACCGAGAGCCTTACTCGCCTCGGTCTTGGTGGAGTATTCTGCACGTAGCCATCGCAGGGCAGCGGACTTCAGTTCTTCGTTCGCATTTTCGCTTCCACGCCAGTACGCCTTGAGAACCGTGGCGAAGTCATACCCGCCGACGAATTCCTGAATTGGAGCGAGCTTCTCGTCGATAACGGCTTCGACCGAGAGCTGTCGCGCTCCTGCCTCTTTCACGGTTTCGGTCACCAGCCGCTCGACGACAGCCGACAATGCCCCGCCGTCGGGTTTCGTGCGAGTTGACATATTGCGGACAGCCTCGGAATACAGAGCCCTCGCCTGCCCGCCGCTCGCATGTATTCGCCGATCAGGCGCCAGATCGGCGTGGACCGTTACGCATTTTCTCTCGAGAGCGATGAGACGGACGAGATTTGCAAAGAACGTTTTGCCTGCCCCGTATTCACCGATCACGAACTTGACGGAAGCACCGCCTTCCGCAACACGGTCGATATCGCGTAATAGAGCGCCAATCTCGGAAGCGCGGCCGACCTGAATGTGGGCGAGACCGAGACGCGGAACGACGCCAGCGCTCAGGGCCTGGATAATGGTATCGCGTTCCTTCGGCTTAATGGTCTTTGCTGCCTTGCTCATTGCGTCAACTCTCTCAGTTCCGTGAGCCGTCCCCGCAGGTGCGGCATTATCGAGATCTCTTCCCCGTCTTCCAGCAACGGTTCGTCGAAGTGATCGAACGCCCAGTCATTTATCCGTTCCAAGGCGCCTTCCGGAAGAAGCTTGATGGCACGCGCGCGTTCGTCGAATTCCGATCTCGGGAGACATCCCCTGATCTCCAGAAGTTCAACCAGCTCAGCGTGAGAATTATCGAGCCCCAACAGCGCGGGTTTCTCTGCGGCAGATACGACAGGACTATTGATTGGTGCAGGAGGCGTTTCTTCCTCGAATATGTTTGCCAGCAATTCGGAAACCGCGGCCGTTTCCCTCTGAGTTCGAGCGAGCTTATCGATATCGATCTTGATCCCGATCCCACCGCTCTCCAGAGGTACGACCGCCTCTCTTGGAATTGGGATGCCGGTCTCACGGTGTTCGGCAGAAATCGAGACCGGCTCGTCGATCTGACTGGCCGCCCGATGAAGCCCCGAATACACGCGTTCCCTTGGCAGGCCTAAGGCTTTATGGAGCTTTTCGAGGAACTTCACCTCTCCGGGCTGAACCGCCTCACCGCTACCGACAACCGCGATCGCGGCGTCGGCGATTGCCTCCCGCTCGGCATCACTTCGCTCGGCCAATCTCTTTAGAACACGAGCCTGTCTGGGCGGACTGTTGAAGATGATAACGGCAAACGCGATGAGACGAGCTCGCTCCACTCCGCTCAGATCTGCGCCATCTCTTATTCCGAGGATGACGCGCTGCATTTCCTCGCTCGATGATTCGCCATCGGCCGCCGCAGCAAGCACTGCAACCTCGACCTGAGCTTTCATCGCCCGATACGGAGGACGTTCCGGATCGACGGCACCACCTCCCGTCGCCGCAAACAGAAAGACCTGATCATCGAGTTGAGATACTCCGCCCCCGTAGCGGCGATCAGGTTCGACCGCGATATCCAGACGATCTAGCAGTTGTCCTAATTGGTCTGCGATACCGGGTGCGACCTTTCCGGAATCGTCGATTTCAAAATTTGCGAACTCGAGCAAGCTACGCATCTTGGTGCTTGCCCGATTTTGGCCCCCCATGAGGCTCAACAATTTGTCACGGAGTACCTGGAGCGGCTCGAATCCGTGCGCTGCGATCAAATCACCCGGCAGCAACAGCGCTGCATGTGCCGCCAGCTTCGCTTCTGGACGTCGCCCCACGAGTCGACTGAAGCCATCGAGTTCATCAGTACATTCCTGCACGAGCTGCCTCAATGGTTCGAGAGAAATAGTGGCCTTCGATATATCAGGAAGCTCTCGGAAAGGTCCGGAGACCTCCACATCAAACGCCCCGCTTGCTGCACTGTAAGTCAGGTCGATATTGCCGGACGTCTCGACCTTCAGTCCCTCCGGGAAACGCTGGAGGAAGCGGAGATGCCATAGCAAAACGAATTCGTTGAAACACCTGACTGCAGGTGTCCGAAGATAGACGTCGGGCAGAGACAGTATCCAAAGCAACGCATCCTCTGACAACAAGATACTGGATTGCGCGAGGCGGCGCCCCAGATGGATGCGCGTTGCGAGGCCGATTTCAGGTGAAAAATTGCGCTCCGGCGAGAGATCGGGAATGGCGGGAAATTGTCCGATCGCACATGCAGCAGTTTCAAGAAAGCACTGAGCATACCTCTGAAAGGAATCTTGCGCACCATAAACGGACAGAAGCCGCTCAACCTCAGCCATCAGGATATGCGCGCTCGCCCTATCACCCTCGACGAAGAGGCGGTGCTCGAGACCGTAAAAGAAGAGAAAGACGTGACCTATTCCGTAAGCTGAATCCGAGCGGCCTGTCGCCATCCAATTGAGGAACGCCCTCCGAGCCGCGGGATCCATGTCCTCGTATGACGGCCAGTAGGACATCGAAGCGCCAATAACGTCCGGCTTCGAGGACCGCGCGGATAGCTCGGGATTAACGACGTAACTGTCGATCTCTTCGCCATCGAAAAGCAACTTCTCGCCGAGGTAAAACAGCCCGCCCGCGACTGCTATGCCTTGGACAGCAACATTTTCCGAGGGCTCGACCCATCTGGCGGTTGGATGACGCAAGTATGTTTGAGTTGAGTGTTGGGGATGACCGCGGGTCACCCTCGCAAGTCGTTGCGCCGGAATCTCTGCGCTGACCTGTTGCGTCGCTCGGGCCGTTTTGAAATCGCCCGCCTGCTCCTTTCGGCCGCTTAACTTCGAGAACAGATAAGCCAAGAGAAGGAGCGCCCCGACAACCGTACAAAAGACCTTGATCGTGGCCAGGTTTTCGAGAACGAATTGATACGCCGCGTTGAGAGCGACGAAAATCAGTCCCAATACGATCAGGATTGCCGTTCCCGCAGCAGATCCACTCCTTCGCCGCCCCATCAGCCGTAGTCTCATTTCGTCCGCGGCTATGATCTCCCGCACAATCCCTGTGCCGATCGTATATGGCCGCGTTGCCGCTTAATTTATTCCCGAGAAAGTCACATGGGGGGTGGTCGGGGGCAAGTGCAATCGTAGGGCTATTAGTCTCAGGTTCGGTCCGAAATGGGAATTCCAGTCAAATCCGGATTAGGAAAGAATCCTAAGCCGGATGCACCCCTGGCAGGCCAAAAAGTAAAAGTTTCCTGAAGCCAGCCGGAAATAACGTACGAGACTCAACCGGCAGAATCGTTCGATCTTTCGAGCCATGATGACGATGGGCAAACAGGTCCGCTGCAACGGACTGCATATAGCGCTGGCATTCGCGCTGCTTGGGGCGTTAGCCCTGAACGTATCGCTGCTCTGCCGCTGGATTTAGCGCAATTGAGCTTGCACAGCCACATCACGCAAAAAATCAATAAAAATCAGATACTTAGATAGCCACACTTTACCTGACACATCGACCTAGCACGGCAGGCAGCGCGACCCCAATGATCCGGCTGTCTCTAGGGCCTACACCCTTCATGGCGCCCAGCCATCGCAACCTTGTCGATCTACCCGTCAATCATCTTGACAGTTGAGATGAGCCATTCTTCCGTCAACGCATGACAGAAGCGCACCGGGGGATAACTGTTCGACGGCTCGCCGAACTTCCATAGCGTGTACGGCGGTTTCGGCGGTGCTTTCGCCATCTATCATTTTGCTCCATCGGCGCAATCTTCGATTGCTTCGCCGCCTTGGGATTGTCCCGGATCCAATGAGCGATGCGCCTCGCATACCGTATGAAATCGCTTCATGTAATACTCGACAATGAAGACACGTACCAACGATGACAAATTACTTGCCTCATCCTGCACAGCAATCTGCTGGACTAGCTTAGGTCGTCTTACGCCCATATCCCGAGCAATGTCGCCCAGGGCGAGCCAGAAGTCCGGCTCAATTGACAGGCTTATCGTCCGACCATCCACCCTTATCGCCCTGATTCTCCTCAGAGACACTTCCCTAACAACGGGATGATCGACGGCCATTGCTAGGTGTTCTGTCTCTCGCGCGCCTATGGACTCTATCGGCGCCTTCAGGAACGGCACAACTGCTCGCTACAATAGTTGGTCGAATTCGCCGGACTAACTACGCGACGATCGTCAGCTCTCGATGGAGAAACTGTTGAGATTGCGTGAATGTCGACACTCATTGCATCAAGGATACGTCACTGTCGGCCAGTTTGATCTCAGATGATGCGAATTTGAGATGCTTCACGATGGGGAGCCTGGGCGGCGCTCTACAGCATCGGGCAAAAAGTTCTGCCTAACTCGAGATTCTGAGCCAGGCGAATGCACGTTTTCGGAACGTGATGACACTAGCCGAATTCGCATTGAGATCGATAGCAATCCCCTCGCTCGACATTAAGTATCCTGGCGTTCGAGATCAAAGAAATTCCGCTCCACAACGCGGCCATGCGCGACATTATCGCGTGCAAGCGACCGCGCTTCCGAAATGTCTAGGCGACCTGTCACGATCTGCCGTCGCAGACCAGCGACCTTGCGGCACGGACAAATCGGTCGAAAAAGTCTTGCCTTATTAACAAGTTGACGGCCTGATTTTGGATCTCTGGAACCGTTGTCCCATCCGCCCCCCAGTAGGAAGCGACAATCTCAAGCCGTGCTCACCTAATCTCTGCCACGTAGTCATTGACCATCGCGACCATGCTGCATGTCGATCAAACTGAAAATGTTGCCGCCGGAACCGCATCATTTCTCTGAATTCATTCAAATACGACGTGAGACATAAGCGATATCTTCCGATCTCTTTGGCTCTCTCGGCTCGTCAGAACGAGAAGTGGTGGATCTACTGCCTTTCCTTTTGTCGCATCAAGGAAGGCTGAGTGAATGACATCAATTGTTTACGCGATCGGTGACGTCCACGGTCGCGCGGATCTACTGCAATCGCTTCTCAACTTCGTCGAGAAGCATGCTCAATCAAAAGATATAGACCCACGTGTATTTTTCCTGGGTGACATAGTTGATCGAGGGCCTGACAGCCGCGAAGCGATGGAGATCGTATGCGATACGCTAAGGCGCTGGCCTCAAAGCCGCCTGCTCCTGGGCAATCACGATCAGCTTTTCCTCGATGCGATGACCACCCAGAGATACCTCGACAGATGGTTCACGGACTTCGGGGGCTTGAAGACCGTCACTTCGTATCTGGGCGAAGGCACCCACTACTGGCCTGAAGAGATCGCCGAGATTGGCAAGCGTTTTCCGGAACTGCTGAGCGTCCTTCGCGAAGCGCCGACAATTCTCACCGTTGGCGGCTACGTCTTCGTCCATGCGGGGATAGATCCGGAAGTTCCGCTCGACAGACAGGAAAGGAACGTCCTCCTTCAAGTGCGGTCAAAGTTCACGGATCTCATTGGACCGCTATCACACGTAGTGGTGCACGGACACTCAAAGCAGGAGCCGCCCCGACCAGTCGTCACCGAGAACCGCATCTCGCTCGACACGGATGCCTGGGTCACGGGCGTCCTTTCGATGGCCGTTATTGAAACAGAAAGAAATCAGATCGAATTCTTCTCGACCGGTCCCAATGGTAGCGTTGCAGCGATTGAGCCGATCCGTCTTGATCGTGGCTTCGGAACGGCGGTCGATGAAGCTGTTCAATCCCGAACCGCAGCAGCCCAACTTGCCGCTTTGCGCTAATCATCGATCAATACTGGATTTCCTACTCATTAGAACGCATCAAAGATCAGTCTTCCGCGTTGGTTGCTTGCGACCGATCGGCCCCAACCGTGATCAAGCTTTGATTGTCTTGTGGCTCAGTCTTCGATGACGATCCCAATGACCCTCGTCATTCTTCAATTCGAAGTCCTTTCGCTTCG
Source organism: Tardiphaga sp. GW821-FHT12E02 (assembly GCF_058807155.1). Classification (NCBI taxonomy): domain Bacteria; kingdom Pseudomonadati; phylum Pseudomonadota; class Alphaproteobacteria; order Hyphomicrobiales; family Nitrobacteraceae; genus Tardiphaga; species Tardiphaga sp. GW821-FHT12E02. Next base: position 3,013,796 of record NZ_JBXAQK010000001.1, on the reverse strand, counting down.
GACGAACATGCCATTCCTTTGTGTCCGGGTTAAAGAGTCCCGGCAGCCGGATGTGCGCATTGATCATCATGAAGTCAGCAACATTGATCGTCGCCACCACAGCATTCATTGATATTGCGGTCGCTGCGATCTCGAGATCACGGCCGACTTTGGCCGGATACTTACCTGGGCTGGGCGCTAATATATGCTGTAGTTCGGGGACAAGAGACAGATCCGTGTAAACATCGATGATGTTGTCAGCGGGCGCTATGATCCGTGGTCTCATTGCGAGGATGCTCTCGAACCATTCGTGCAGATCATCAGCCCGTTGCCGCTCGCCCCTTATTCTGAGGAACTTGATGCCGCGCCTGATCTCGATGATGGTGCACTGGGCAATACACCATGCGCGCGGCTGCAGGCGGTTGCACCAATCCAGCACCGAAGGCGATGGCCTCGGTTTCGAGAGGTTGGACAGCACATTCGTATCGAGGAGATACAGTGTCATTGCGTGGCGCCGAATCAGGTGCCCCACTACCATCGTCGCCCCCGGCTTACCGGATGGTTAACAATCCCTTCTCGGGTTCAGCCAGACTGCGAAATAGCCGCCCTCCATGAGACTCCGCTTTGCCATCGGAATTTCCGATAGATTGAATCCTTCCACTGCACCTCTGAGCGCGGTAATCTTGAGGGATTCGAGAGGCTCGTTGCTTGAGAGAAGATCGGTCAAACGTTTGGACTGAGGCCGAAGCGGCTGCCGATCCGCGTGGCTTGTTTGCCGCTGTCCTGTCCAGTGGCCCGCAACGCGTACGTATGCCGAATTTGGCCGACATCGTCCTTACCCTCGACCAGACGGACGAAGATGCTGAGAAAAGCTTGGCCGCCCTGCTCAAGCGACCCAACTTTCGCGAAGAATCCGAGTAGCTCCGATAGGCAGACTTCGCGGTCGCGCGTTGCCGATCGAAAAGCCCGACGTCCCTGTATTTAGTTGGCTGCCGCAAATTCCAGCCTCTAAAATCGCAATCAACATTCTTGTTGACTCGGCCCCAGTCGTTCTCTATTCGTTCTCGCCATGAGCACGCTGTCAGACATCAGCATTTCCGCGCCAAACGCCGCGTCCAAGGGCGCTGGGGCGCAGTTCCTAATACGCTGACCTCCAAGCAGTCACTCCACATTTCCTGTGACGCCTGCGCCGACGCCGTGTCGGTATGAGGTCGCCCCATGCTCATCGATGTCTCCGCCAATCGCGGTACGATCCACGCGCGCGTGCTCTCGCATGCAAAACAGTCTGCTCTCCTCAATGCGTTCGCACCACGCGGCACCGTCCGCTGCCGCAGCGATGCCCTCTTTCGCACCGAAGCCGCACGCAACGCCGCCTGCCTGTTCGACCTTGATGCCTCCGTCATCGCATGGACCTGTATGCCCATCGTCCTCGATCGCAGCAGGCGCATCCACATCCCCGATTTCCTGATCGAACGGCGTTCCGGAACGACCGTGATCGACGTCGTGCCTTTCACCGGACCGCAACCGCCGAAGTGGGCGGCCGATGCCTCGCGCAAGCTTGGTCACGACTATGAAGCGATGCAGGAGGCATCGTTCAAGGATGATGTGCGCTTCTTCAATGCGCGCGACTTGCTTCGCTACGCAAACTATCAGGTCCCGCTCGGAGATCGCATCCGTCTTCTCGCATTCCTCGACGAGCACGGCTCGGCACCGCTCGCGCTGTGCATGTCCGTTTTTCCGAACAACCGCGATCCCGTTGGCGCCATCGCCGCACTGGCACTGCGCCGTTTCGTCGAAGTCGATATCGACGAAGCTATTCTTGGACCGGACACTATAGTCAGCCGCTTCCGCGGCTGATCCCTCCAACGCTCGTTAATTCCACCACGCCGTGATCGAAAACGATCACGCGAACGATGAGACACGCAATGTACCAGTTCGAACGCACGCCGCCCGCCGGAAACATCAAGGACATGATCGATCGCCTCCGCAGCCTCGCCGACGATCTCGAACGCGCGAGCGAGGGAAAGCACCCGAGCGAACACATCCTCGAACACGCGCCCGTACTCAATGATTGGCAGTTCGGCTATCGACCGGAGATGTGTCTGTACGGCACCGTCAGCGGACATCCCGACATCACGGACGGTCGGCTCAACCGCACGTCCGGTCTCTGGCTTATCTCACGCGAATTTGGATACGCGCGCACGCTCTCGCGCGTCTACGCGCTCGCAAGCCCCAACGAAGACCCGCACTTCCGCAACTACTGAATTCAACTTCCAAAAAGATTGCGAACGGATCACACCATGATGCGAACCAATTCGAAAACGCGGCGGCGCAAATATCCCAAGCGCCAGGCAATCCAAAACGACGCGGGCACCCTCATCGCACGTCGCGCCATCGTGCGCGCACTGCGTCGGGCCGGAATGCATCACGTCCTGAAAGGCGCGACTGCGACGATCGGCTTCGTCTTTCCGCCATCGATCGCCAAAAGCTGGCTTCGCAATGCAGCAATGGACCTGCTGCGCGAACTCACCCCCAGCAGGGACGCCTATCACGACTTCTACGATGGCAGCATCGGCAGACGTCGTGACGGCAATGCCCCTGGCGGCACCGCCGAAATCATCAAAAGCGATCTCTTCTTCGGATTCGCTTCCAATGAAAAACACTTCCCCGAGGATTTCCGCACCCTTGCCGATCACATCGTCACGCTCAAGGAACTCGACGCCGCTGCGATCAAGGTTGCGTTCCGTGCCATCATGAACATCAATGCGCCCCCCGATATCATCGACGCGGCCTTGCACCTGCCGAACGGAATGATCAGCGGCGTTATCAAACGCAAACGCCGACTGCAGGACGTGATCCGGACACTCACGCGGCCGCAAAACAAAACGAAGCCCGGCCCCACCTTGCCGACCATCCACGACCTCTCCGGATACGGAGAAGTCGCCGTATGGGCCAAGGCCCTCATGGGCGATCTGAAAGCCTACAAAAACGGCGAGATCGAATGGCAGGACGTCGATCGCGGCGCTGTCATCAGCGGACCCACTGGCACCGGGAAAACCCTCTTCGCCCAGGTGCTCGCCGCATCATGCGACGTGCCCCTCCACGCCCATTCCCTCATGCAGTGGCAGGCCAAGGGACACCTCGGAGACCTCCTCAACGCAATGCGCAGGGCTTTCGACAAAGCCGCAGCAGCCGCGCCCTGCATTCTCTTCCTCGACGAAGTTGATTCATTCGGAAGCCGCGGCAGCTTCAGCGCCCAAAACGAACACTACTGCTCCGAGGTCGTCAACGGACTGCTGGAATGCCTCGACGGCGTCGGCAAACGCGCCGGTGTCGTCGTCATCGGCGCAACAAACCTTCCGGAACGCATCGACCCAGCCCTGCTTCGTCCCGGCCGCATGGGACGCCACCTGCGCGTCGAACTTCCCGACGCCGAGGCCAGGATCGGCATCCTGCGTCACCACCTCGGCGATGCCATGCCAGGCTTCGACCTCGCCGGCGTCGCAAACCGCCTCGATGGCGCCTCCGGCGCGGTAATCGAACAGGTCGTCCGCGATGCCCGCCGCCGCGCACGCAGCGCAAATCGCGAGATCGAGCCGTCAGACCTTTCAATCTCACTGCCTCCGCGCGTTCGGCTCAACGATGCCGCATTCAAGCGCACATGCATTCACGAGGCCGGACACGCCATCGTCGGCTTCGTGCTGCGCGACGAGGCTGGCGCCACGCCCATCGAGGTCAAGGTAAGCCGCGACGTGGATCCGTCAGGAGGCGAATCCGGCAGCACCACATTCGACCATCAGCGCGGAACGGATCGCACGCGCCAAACCTACGAGGCATCGATCGCAACGGCACTGGCGGGAATCGCGGCCGAGAACGTGCTGCTCGGAACCCACGGCGCGTCCGGCGGAGGATCGGCGGGATGCGATCTCCACCGCGCCACCGTGCTCGCCGCTGGGCTCCTCGTCACTTACGGTCTCGATGGTCGTCTCGTCTGGCTCGGCTTCGCAACACCCGAACAAATCCTCGGGCACCTTCGCAGCGATGCCGAATTGAGCCGCCGCGTCGATGCCATCCTGCACGAATGCCTCGAACGCGCCAAAGTAATCCTTCTGGAGAGAAAGGATCGCTTGCTTGCGATGGCTTCGCTGCTCGCAGATAGGCGCCATCTCGACGCCGCCGACATCGAAAACGTCCTCACCGAAAACAAGGCGGGGCTTGCGGATATGCTCTTGCCGTGACGAGCCTCTAAGTAGATCCATAGGCTTGATCACGCAGAACAAGCGCGGCCTCGAGGTTCTGGCTAGACTTCTCGAAGACCGCGAAACGTTCGATGCGTGCAAAATCCGGCGCATCTCCACGTCGGCCTGCGAGATTTTGACCTTGGGCGTATTTATGACGCCGCTCGTGTTGAAACGATCCTGCTCTTTTCGATGCTCACTTTCAACACTGCTGGCAATATCTGTCAGGCTCTAATTCTCGAGGGATTCGCTAAATTTGCGAGTATTCAGACGACGAGCGATTTATGATTTTCCTCATCAACTCAACTTAGTCGAAGCGATCAGATTGACAGAGATGTGAACAGCATACATTTCGCTCCCTTCAGCAGAACGCAGAGAAACCGAGCAAATGCCGAAGCCTATCCCCGCTTTTCCCTTTCACTCCTTCTCCATGATCATCACGCTCGAGTTGGGCGGCTTGATCGTGATAAAGCTGGCGAACGATGTCGGCATAACGCAACGCCTGATTTTAACATTCGAGAACGCCATTCATTTCGTCAAAGACGGATCTTTATTCCTGCAGAAGACCGAATTGGACGACCCCAGCAATTGGAACATCAATCAAGACGGCGAAGACCATCGAGAAATGCTTCGTGCTTTTGAAGCGTTCATGCCGAACATTTCCGACAACGATCTAGGGTCGTTCGACAGGCACGAATTCAAGAACAAATTCAACTTCGGCATGGATGATACGATCATTCCTGCGTCAACGCTGATCACAACACAAACCGCCGATATGGACGACCGAGTACAAGTCTTCCTTTGCAGTCCTGGCATTTACTCGATGCTAATCGAGCAGTTACGAGTGCGGCTCGACAGAATTTCCCGAAGCCGGAATTAAATGTGCGCGCCTCCGGCTTTCCGCGACAAGTGACTGTAGCAAGCTCGCCGCCTGCGGTCCGAGCTTGCCTTCCTGGATTTCCACGCAACGGGCTGCTTCGAGAAAACGCTTCATCGCACGGCTTTTGTTTGATTCATTCCCGTTAACACTACGCTCCGACATCCGACTGCCCTCTTCTGGTTCTGTATCTCAATGAAAGGACACATTTCCATCGGCGACAAGCTCGCTGGAGACGCAGCCAATGGGATCAATCTACATCGTCCAATTTCTCCTCAAGTTGCCACGCCTCGCACTAATCAAAATTAACCATCGTCGACCGAACTGATCGACTCCGAAGGGCAAGTTGAATACAAAAATACCTGCCGCACGACTTGTTCGGCCACGTTCGCTCCCGCGAACATGAGTGCAACCGATCACCACCGTGATCGAGACAGAGGAGGCAGACTTAGATGACTATCGCTCTCGCTTCCTCCGACAACACCCTCGCCCTCAAGGTTTTCTCCTCGATATCGGCCTGATCGTTCGGCGCCACGGCGGCGCTCGTTCACTCGCCACGTTCCAGAAGATCGTCTTCCGGAACGACATCAACCGACGCATCCAGCGGTCGGCAATGGAGAAATGACGTGTTCGGCTATCCCATGACTCACATCGACTTCATAGCTCGTTGACGTCGCAGTCAGATCCGCGATCTTCAACGGGCCTTTCGATCGCAAGGTCGAGCGAAACTTGTAATCGTGCGTATCGGGACATGCTTCCCGAGATACTCAAGCTGCGCGTGGAGTTCACAATGAAAGATTCCTTGCCCCACACCGGTCCACGCATTGCGCGTCTCCGCAAGTTGTCCTTGAGCGGAGCACAACGCGCACCTTCGACGTACCGGACTTGCGACATCCCTGATGAACAACGTCTCGCTATGCTTGAGGCCATCCGCGCCCTCATGGAGGCGCCGTCCGTTCTTGAGAAATTCAAATCGCGTCTCCGCTTCTCGTCATGCAACGAGGATACGTCCGATAATTCTGCGATGACCCTTGCTCACTCGGCGCGGGAGGCGTCACGGCGAGCGTGATTTCACTACGTATTTACCCAACTCCTTCATCGCCCCGAAGGAGTTGGGTTGTACGGATGCGCGCTACCAAGAATCTAAAACGGGAAGTCTCCGCAATGTCCTTCGTGAACCGCATAGCCGCATCGGACGGCCGCCAGATCTGACTTACGCTATCGGTTTGATTGACCGGTGGCATGAGCCACCTGTCGTCCGTCCTTTGATGTTTCCGGTTGAAACGAGAAGGACGCAATATGCGCAAGGCAAAGATCATTATGGACTTCTTGATCGATAGGCGCTTGGGACGCCAGGACGACTACTCCATTCCTGAACACACGACGTTTTTTCCTCCGTCGCATCAACGCTCTGGTCGCCTCGTCGAAGGCTCCGACGGGGGATGCTCCATACCGATGGCAAACCGAAATGCGACACTTCCAGCGAATGGTATCCGCCGCAGGCCTCGACCGGTACCCGTCGCCCTCCGCGCGCCTCTAAGCGGTCGTCGTTCCGGGGAGTCCGCTACTTGGCGAACGAGAATCGTGAACTCGTCAATGAGAGTTGGTTGGAGGGCGGCGTTGGATGTTGCCTTGAGGCTGATCGCAACGTCGTTGAACTGCGCGATCAGTGGCCCGCTGTCGAGTATGTCGATCAGCATGGAGAGGTTCACACGCACACCTTTGACTGGCATGTGACGCACAAGGACGGGAAACGCTTTGCCATTGACGCGCGGCCGCACGCTCGCCTCGGCAACCTGCCCAATGTGATCGCGCTCATCCGCAAACAGCGCGCTCACCGTGAATTCGCCGATGGCATGGCAATCATCACGGAACGCGACTTCACCAACGACGACGTCGTCAACGCGAAGCAGGTCCTCCGCTCTCGGCTTCATCGTGACGAAGACGAGATGAACGCCGCAGTCAAAGAACTGAGATCGATCAGGGGCGCCGTCTACTTTGGCGATCTCGTCCGCAAGGCTCCGATGGAAGCTTATCGCCGAATGGCGATGTGGGGAATGATCGATTTGGGCATCCTGCTCCCGGTCGAACGAGAACGAGTGAACGATCGAACCAAAATGTGGGTCAACCACGCTGCTTTGCACGAGGCATATGCATGAACGAACTAGCACCCCAACTGAAGGCCGAGCCGCAGATTTTCAAGTTCAGTCGCCTCGACCGGATCACCATCGCCGGCACGCATTATCAGTTGTTGAGCAGTCATCAGCATCACCACGAGCTGGTAACCGTGAAGCCACCTGAGCGATGTGAGCCATTCACGCACGAGCTTCTTTACGAATATTACAGCAAGAAATTGCTCAAGGTTGAGAGGGGATATTTCGGCCCCGATGCTGCGCGCACCCGCGGCGAATGGGCAGAAGCAACCTTGAGCAACCTGCCTGAAGAGAAAGCCCGTCTGGCGCTATTTTACGCGAGCTATCTGGACGAATTCATCCGGATGAAGGCCGACGGCGAAGAAGGCGTTTCTCTCTCTCTGACGTCACTCGAATGGGTTATTCCTGAGATCGGAAAGCGGGTTAAGTCTGCTCAGACGCCGAAACGTTCAGGGGCCACGCTCCACGAATTCGCCCCGCCTGCGCCACGCACTTTCAGGCGCTTGCTTAGGAAGTACATCGACAATGGATATCGGGCGATCGCTCTTGCCCGAAAGAAGACCGGCCGCTTGCGACCCAGCAAGTTTGCCCCTCACGATATCCAATTCTGGAGCGAATTTGCTGCGATGTACGCATCTCGTTCGGTGCCAACCAAGGCAGGCCTGCTCGCTTCGCTAAAAGGGCAATTGGAAAAACGCAATGCGAAACGTAGCCTCGAGGGCCTACCTCTGCTGACCGTGCCCAAGCGCAAATACTTCGAAAAGATGATTGACAGGCTAGATCCCTTCTTTGTCGTGAGCCGCCGCGAGGGTATCGAGGCCGCACGGGAAAAGTTTCGCATCACCTACCGGGGATTGGAGGTCGAGCGCCCAATGGAGCGCGTCGAAATGGATGAGTGGAAGATCGACCTGCAGACCATCCTCGCGCATCTCCAGGTCTGGGAAAAGCTTACCCGAAAGGAACAGGCGGTCGTGAAGCGCTCCAGGCTTTGGCTCACTGTGGCAATTGACTGTGCCTCACGCGTCATTCTTGCCATGAAGTTCAGCGATAGGGCCCCGAACGGTCAGTCTGCCCTAGCTGCGCTTGAAATGGCGATGATCGACAAGAATCTGCTCGCTAGGACGGCGGATGCTGCCCTTCCCTGGGTCGGAAGCGGATTTATCGAAGAACTCGTCACGGATAACGGAAGCGGGTTCCGGAGTCTGGCCTTCCGTACCGCCGCAGCCGACCTTCGGATCGCATACTGGAACCCACCGGCTGGCGAAGCACCGCTGCGTCCTTTCATCGAAACAGTGTTCAAGACGATGAGTGTGCAATTCCTGCAATGGTTCGAAGGTCGTACATTCTCGAATTTCATCCAGAAGGGCGAGTATGACGCCGAGGAAAATGCTTGCATCTGCGTTGACGAACTCAATCGCTTGTTCGTCCGCGCGGTCGTCGACATCTATCATCAGCGTCAACACGGCGGCCTCGGTTACGAAACGCCCTACAACGCATGGCTTCGCCTATCGAGGAAGTTCGGCGTTGAAAGCCCCCCTGACGAAGAGGAGCGTCGCCGTGTGTTCGGCGTGAACTTAAATCGCGTCATCGGTGGTAAAGGAATTCTATTCCTTGGCCTTCACTATCAGAGTACAGCGCTGCAGAACCTTCGAGTTGGCATGTCGGTCAAGACTGTCAATATTCGCGTGAACCGATTCGATATTTCAAAAATCGCGGTCGCTCTCGATGACGGAGGCTGGCTGACGGTAGATTGCGCCGAAAAAGTCGCGCCTGACGTTAGCATCTGGGAATGGATGGCTTCGGCGAAACGACTTGCGTTTGTCCATACTGAAAATGCGCGTCCCGGAACCAGCGTCATGTACAGGGTAATTGATGAGCTCCGGGAAAGCGGCGAGGCCGCCTATGCGCGATCCGAATTCGGAACGCCGCCGCCCGATGGTCCGACAATTGCTGCAGAGGAACGTCGGCTGTTTCGGAACATTCAGTTCGTCGACGACATGAAGGCTCCCCCGACTTTGGCCCCGCTCTTCGTCGCCGACGTACCTCCTTCTGACACCCACTCGATCGTACCGTATGTATTTAAAACGGACGACGAAGAGCTCGAACCGGATCCAACGGACGACATGGGTGAAATTGACCCCGACGATGATGTTGTCATTCACAACGACAGCCAGCTGGGCGATGTCGATGATTTGCGTTTCGAGGACTGACACACATGCAACCGAACGATCTTGCTCGAAAGAACTCGAAGTCCCTGAACGAAGCTCTGACGCACCTACGCAGTCAGATGCCCGCGAAACGCGTGTCCCTCTCCGATCAAGTGGGTATCCTCAACAGTAAGTATATCGGCTCTTCCCGCGACGACGAGCTGGACTCCTACATCCAGGACCTGATCGACAATGCCTCGGCCGCGATGAACGGCGTCGCCGACAAGCGTCGAGCGCTGTTTGTTGTTGGGGAGTCAGGTTCTGGAAAAACGACAGCCATCCAGCGCAAAATTGCGTCTCACAAGGAATTCTCTCCCTACGAAGACAGTGCGGGAAAGATCATTCATCCATTAGTGACACTCGAAGCTCCCGGTTCCATGACCCTCAAGGTGCTGGCAATCGAGCTCTTGAGGGCGATCGGCTATCCGATCATCAAGAAACTCGAGGAAGGTGAGGCCTGGGAGCTTCTCAAAGAGCAACTCGCATTCCGGAAGGTTCTCTTTCTGCATATCGATGAAATGCAGCACGCAATGGCATCGAACAATCATGCCACCATTGAGAAGGTCTCGGATACGATTAAGAGTCTATTGCAGATCCCGAACTGGCCGTTGCATGTGATCTTTTCCGGTGTTCCGGCGCTGTCGAAGTTCCGTGAGAACAATCAGCAAATCAAGACCCGAAGCAAAATTATGGAATTCGAGCGCGTTACAAGCGTTCGAGTGATCGCCAGGATCGTCAAGCAGATCATCGAGGTCGACGCTAAACTGAATGCCGACGAAGACGTTCTTAAGGAGGAATTCGTCGCGCGCCTGGTCCACGCGATGGATGGCGCCTTTGGTACCTGCATCGAATTCACTAGGACCACGGTCATCCGCGTCCTGCGTCACACCGCGGATTCGTGTGACAAGGCGACAGTCGAACCGCATCATTTTGCAAAGGCCTATTCATCCGTCTCCGGCTGCAAGCCGACCGAGAACATCTTCACCGAAAAAAACTGGACCAGCATCAATCCAGCAAATGCCCTAAAGCGAATGCAACACGTTTTCGCTCATCAGAGAACAGGGCGAACGCGAGAGAAGTCCGGAAAGTGACAGCTCTCAATTTCAGGACACCCCTTCGCCCCGATCAAACTGCCGCCAGCCTTATCTCCAGCCTCGCTGCGCAGAATGGTGTGCGATACCTTTACACATTCTGTGGGCATATGGGTTTGCTAAACACTGCAATCACCTATTCGAGTCGCTCGATTCACACATCTGGCTCCTTAAACATCGACCGTATTTCCGAATTGACGACGATCTCGGTTCAGGAAATCACGGGATCTGCCGTAAACCGGATCGATAAGCGGTGGGCATCGATTGCAAACGAGAAGATGCGACAGACGGACATCGCATACGAAGGATTCCGTCACTGTCCCTGTTGCGTAAGAGAGGACTTGAAAAAAGGGACGGGTCCTGCGGAATTAAGGACTTACGGAAGGACTTGGTGGCTTGTTCGGACAATCGAGACATGCCCCGTTCATCACGTCCGGCTCGTGTCCTCGGCTCGTGAGGCAGAGTGGCCGACAAGCGGAGATTTCGCGCAGTATGTGAGAGAAAACCTGGATGAAATTTCGAATCTCCATGATGAAAGGCAAGCGACACTGCCTTCACCGGTAGACACATATCAGGTCGGACGACTGAAAGGAGAGCGCACCGTCCCGACGCTGGACGCCCTACCCTTTTTCGGCGCAATCGAACTTTGTGAGGTGGTCGGTGGGATGAACATGCTGGCGGATCCGTTTTTCCGTCGCGATCTTTGCCCTCCAGAACAACTCAGAGCATGCCGCGATCACGGATTTGAACTACTCAGTCGTGACGGGGAGCCACTATACGATTTCCTGGACAAACTCTTCGAAGGGCGGTGGACATCACGGACCCCTTGCAACCATAAGGTATACGGCGGATTCTACACTTGGCTGACGCGCAAACTAGACGACCCAGATTTTGAACCAGTCTTCAGCACTCTGAAGTCGCACGCTATGGCTAATCTTCCGCTCGGCCCCGAAGACAAGTTTTTCTTTGAAGTTGCCGAGCGTCGAAAACACAGTTTCCATAGTCTCGCGCGCAAACTCGGCAGTCACCACACTCGCGTCGAGAAGCTGTTAGTTCTGGCGGGCTTTACGACCGTCGATGATATCGCTCGAAGCAAGGTGCGCCTTCTGTTTGATGCGCAACCAGTCGAAGAATTCTTCCAGACGCTTCGCGATACAATGCCGAAGTTCGCAGCGGCCAGTTTTCTCGGAATTACTCACGTCGGCTTTGATTGGCTGCTCGAGGCAGGATTTGTCACCCTAAGGCCGCTTATGTGCGAAGATGGTTCGATCCGACCCGCTTGTCGTCGAGATGAGCTACTGGATTTGCAAACTCGAGCGACACGCCGCGCAACCGAGGTCGAAAAGCGGCCAAAGGACACGTTCAGCATTGGTCAGGCTTCCGCTAAACTCGGCTGTAGTTGGATCGATATTTTCAAGCTTCTCGCTGACGGCGTCCTGGAACAATGCATTTTTGTGGACGATCGGACCATCGGCGCATTGCGGTTGAATTTGGATGAGGTGCGGAGAAAGATGTTGATCTCACAATCGCAGACGCTTGATGACGAGGAATGCCGATCCAATCCAGTAGAGCCGATTTTCGGTTGGAACTGACGATTCGCAGCACGGACGCAGACATGAAATCCAGAAACGAAGATTACGGAAGCGCGTCGAACTCGCGCTGATGGCCATTGATCATCTCACGCAGCGCGGCAGGCTGTAGCACCTCAACCGACTTGCCCCACGTATAGAGGTGCCAGCACATCTCGAGATGTCCCGACGCTCTAAACTTCACAAGCAGCGATCCGTCTCTCTCCTCTTCGACTGTTTGGGTCGGATGAAACACGAACCGGCGGGCGTGGTCGGCTGCGTCAGGGGAGAAGCGCCACACCACCTCGCCGTGCTGGGCCTCGCTCTCGTAGGAGCCGAAGCCCTTCTCGGCATGTGCGCGGAGGCTGAAGCCCGGATCGATATCGAAGCTCTCGCCGAGCACTTCCGCCGAATAGATCTCCTCGACGCGATAGTGCTGAAGACGCGCAGCCTTTTTCGTCGTGTCGCGCGCTACAAGATAGCGCCGGACGCCGAGCAACAACCCGTGCGGCGCGACAATGCGTTCGCTTGGCTTATCCTGCGTACGTCGGCGGTAGGTGATCCGTAGCAGGAACGGCCCCTTCAGCGCCTCCGAGATCGCGGCATTGACATCGCTATTCATGACGGGCTTTGGACCGGGTCGGGCGGCGTGGCCGAGTGCCTCGAGGAGCACCTCCTCGTCGACTGAGAGCCGCGTGCCGGCACCGGGTGGGAGGAGCGCGCGGACCTTGGACTGGAGCTGGCGTAGCGTCGCCGCCTCCGCCGTCATCTGCCCAGCCTCGAGCTCGGTGATCGCGGTCGCGAGGGCGGCAAGCTCCTGCGCCGAGGGCGTTAACAACGGCGCAATTGCCTTGGTCTGGATACGCCAGCGGCGCTTGCGGTCGTCGCCGTCCACGGCCACAGTCTGCGGGAATGCAGCCTGCAGCGCGTCGGTCATCCTCTGCGCGGTGCGGTGCGAGCAGCCCCACTCGTCGACGATCTCCTCGAGCGACACGCCGCTCCGGCCCGTGGCCATCATCGCGAGCTTGAGCAGTTCCTGACCCTTCGCGAACGACATAGATGCACTCTGACAGCTTTTGTCACCCTTATGCGCTATATCGCAAGAAAGGGGAATGCGTATGCGCAAAACCGATGGCACGATGAGGCTTTCGGCCTCCGATTTGATGCGGTTCAAGGGGTGTCGCCACGCGACGACACTCGACCTACGGCTGATCGAGGTCGGCGACCTGGCGCCGAGCGAGGACGGTGCCGAAGCCAAGCTGCTGCAGCAGCAGGGTGACGAGCATGAATTCGCCTTTCTGAACCAGCTGAAGGCCGACGGCCGCTCTATCGTCGAGATTCCGAAAAACGGCCTGTCGCTGGAAGAGTCCGTCCGCCTCACGCATCAGGCAATGCTGGGCGGGCCGGACGTGATCTTCCAAGGTGCACTGCTCGATGGTGCGTGGGGCGGCTACAGCGACTTCCTCGAGCGCGTCGAACGACCGTCCGACCTCGGCGCATGGTCCTACGAGGTAGTCGACACCAAGCTGAAGCGCAAGCCCGACCCCAAGCACGTTTTGCAGCTCTGCCTATACAGTGACCTGCTTGCGAAGGTGCAGGGCGTGGCACCCGAGGCGGCGCACTTGCAGCTCGGCGACGGCAGCCGCTTCACCGTGCGGCTGTCGCAGGTGTCGTCCTATGCGCGCCACGCGCGTCGGATGCTTGAGGCGTTCCTTGGGGACAGGCCGGAGACCCGTCCCGAACCCGTATCCGCATGCGCGCTCTGCCGCTGGAGCGTTCGGTGCGAAGAGCGGTGGGAGGCCGAGGACAGCCTCGCACTCGTCGCCGGCATTCGCCGTTCGCAGCGCCAGAAGTTGGAGGCCGCGGGCATCGAAACCATGGCAGGTCTCGCCGCGCGTGCTGATCGTGTCCCGAAGATGGCAGCCGAGACCCAGCGCAAACTGGTAGCGCAGGCGCGGCTGCAGTCGGCGCGCCGCGCCGGCGGGCCGCCGTCGTTCGAGCTGCGCGACGCCGAGCCCGGCAAAGGCTTTGGCCTACTGCCCGCTCCCGATGACGGCGATGTCTTCTACGACATTGAGGGCGATCCCTACTTCCCGGGCGGCTTAGAATACCTTCACGGTATATGGTTCCATGAGAACGGCGCGTGGGAGTTCCGCGCGTTCTGGGCGCACACCCGCGAGGCGGAGGGCCGCGCCGTCGCCGAACTGCTGGCGTTCCTTATCGACCGCATGCGTCGCTTCCCCAATGCACACGTCTACCATTATGCGAACTACGAGATCGCCGCACTCCGCCGGCTGACCGCGCAGCATAGGACCGGCGAAGCGGCGATGGACCAGCTCCAGCGCGAGCGACGCTTCGTCGACCTGTTCAAGGTCGTGTCGGGTGCGATGATCGCGTCAGAGAAAGGCTACTCGATCAAGGACCTAGAGGCCTTTTACATGGAAAAACGGGCGGCTGGCGTCGCTACCGCCGGCGCCAGCGTCGTATTCTACGAGGAGTGGCGTCAGACGCAGGAGCAGCACCTGCTCGACGAGATCCATGACTACAACCGCACCGACTGCGCATCGACCCAGCTGCTGCGCGACTGGTTAGTCCGCGACGTGCGCCCGGCGGCGATGCCGTGGCCGGTGCTCGGCACAGTGCCCGAGCGAGGGACTCTGTCCAATGTGGATACGGAGGACGAGGAAGTAGCGGCGCTGCGCGCGCGGCTGCAGCCGCTCCGCCAGCGTCTCGGAGAGCGGGCTGCGGACCTGCTGCTCGACCTCAGTCAGTTCCACGAGCGCGAGGACAAGCCGACCTGGTGGGCGATCTTCGATCGCCTCGCGCAGGAAAGCGAGGAATTGCTCGACGACCTCGAGTGTATCCAGGGTCTTGAGGCCGTCGGAGAGCCGGTGAAGGTCACCGCCAAGTCGTTCGAGCGGACCTACCGCTTCCCGGCTCAGGAGACGAAGTTGCGCGCAGGCAAGGCGCCGTGCGTGAAGCCGGCGACGATGCCTGAGGACGTCAACCTTCGATCGATCGACCATGAAACGAACACGCTCGTGCTAAGGCGCTCGACGGCGAAGGGTGAGCTCCCGGATCGGCTCGACCTTCTGCCGCCGCAGCCGCTGCGCAACAAGGTCCTAAAGGACGCGGTCGCCGCGGTCACCGAGGAGATCATCGCCAATACAGGCCGCCTCCCCGCCGTAGAACACTTCCTGACGCAGTGTCCGCCGATGTTCGCCGACGGCCTGCGCCCCAACGGTGTCATATCAACCGATGGCGATCTGCCGACGGAGACGAGTCACGCGATTTCGGCGATGGCTGGCACGACGCTCGCCATCCAAGGACCGCCGGGAACGGGTAAGACCTACGTCAGCGCTCTCTCGATCGTGGACCTTGTCCGCGCCGGCAAGCGCATCGCGGTCTCGTCGAACAGCCACAAGGCCATCGGCAACCTGCTCGAGGCGGTGGCCGACCGGGCCCGCGCCGAAGGTATTCCGTGCAGCATCGTTCAGAAGGCGTCCGACGACGGTGAAGATGATGCGCATCCTGGGATTATCTTCGTCAGTGATAACGACGCCCCTGAGATCGATGCGGCGGACGTCGTCGGCGCGACCGCGTGGCACTTCGCTCGCTATACGGACGCGGCTTACGACCACCTGATCGTCGATGAGGCCGGGCAGGTTTCCATCGCCAACATCCTCGCCATGGCGCGCTGCGCTCGCAACATCGTGCTCGTCGGGGATCCCATGCAGTTGCCTCAACCGTTGCAGGGCAGCCACCCCGGCGACAGCGGCCGCTCATGCCTTGAATACCTGATAGATGGTCATCGTGTCGTTCCATCCGATCGTGGCGTGTTCATGCCCGTAAGCCGACGCATGCACCCGCGCGTCTGCGGCTTCATCTCGACTGCGGTCTACGAGGACAGACTCGGGAGCGACGAAGCGGCGGGCGGCCAAACACTGATCTCCCGCACTGGCGCCAATCTAGTCGGAGCCGGGATGCGCGCCGTAGTGCACTTCGGCCGTTCGCAGGTCAGCCCCGAGGAAATTGACGCAATCACCGCGAGAATCGTCGAGGTAGAGGGATCGATCTACTGCGACCGCGAGCGTCGCGAGCACGTCGTCGGTCCTGCCGACATCCTCGTCGTCGCGCCCTACAACGCGCAGGTGAACGCGTTGCGCGCGCGGCTGCCTGACGCCGTCCGTGTCGGCACGGTTGACCGCTTCCAGGGGCAGGAAGCGCCAGTGTGCCTTGTCTCGATGACGACCTCGAGCGGGGAGGAACTGCCGAGGGACATCGCGTTCCTTTTCTCTCTTAACCGTATCAACGTCGCTGTGTCGCGGGCGCAGGTCGCGGCGATGGTCTTCGCCAGCCCGGCGCTCCTTGAGACGCCGTGCCGGACGATCGAGGAGATGGCGTTAGTAAACGCGCTCTGCCTGCTACTCGAATACGGGGGTGACAGCTTCTGACACCCGCGCGTGCGAATGTGCCGTTATCGGAACACGCATGAAACGCAAGAAAATGGCACTCGGGAACAGCGGCCTTTGCCAACATCATCCACGCGGACTCGTAGTTGCTCGCGATCGCCGCGGCCCCATCGACTCGGCGCCCCCCGCTCGCGATTGCAAACTGGTCGGTCTATCAGTTGCTCCGGCTGGTCTTCGCGGGCGAGCGCCTCTTTTTCAGGCGCGGCAGACGATCCGCCTGATGCGGGACAAGGTGCTGTTCTTTGAGACAAATGCACAGTTCCAGACTGGCATGATCGATCGTCTAGCAGCCCAGTTAGGAGAGGAATCATGAACTTTACCCACTACAACCTCGGACACATCGATGGGGGAAGCGTGGTCGTCGTGACCTTGAGCGGAAGTGCCGCAAACGTCCGTTTGATGGATGGCTCGAACTTGAGCAGCTACAAATCGGGACGTCAGCACCGCTATGTCGGGGGTCTCGCCAGGAGTTCTCCTGTCAGACTGCAGGTCCCGCATTCCGGCGCCTGGCACGTCGCGGTGGACATGCAGGGCCTGCGCGGTACTGTAAGATCTGGCGTTCAGGTTGTTAGGCGGGAGGCGCTCCGGCCGCTGCCGACGATCAATGAAGCGCCCCTTCGAAGCGTCCCCACCCTTGTGCGGGAGGCTGACTACGACACTGCTCCTGCGCCCGAATCTCCGGACGGTCGTGTTTTCGATGTATTCATTTCTCACGCCTCGGAAGACAAGGATGATGTGGTGCGGCCGTTGGCGAGAGCGCTACGCGAGGCTGGCCTATCCGTTTGGTACGACGAGTTCGAGCTCCGCATAGGCGACAGCCTCCGACGGAAGATCGATCGAGGTCTAGGCAGCAGCCGCTTCGGCGTCGTCGTCCTATCTCAAGCCTTCTTCGGTAAGGGATGGCCGGAGTACGAGTTGGATGGCCTTGTGACACGGGCGGTGTCGGGCGATCAAATTCTCCTACCCGTCTGGCACAATGTATCGAAGAGCGAGGTCATTGGGTATTCGCCCTCCCTCGCTGACCGGCTCGCGAGAAGCACCAGCACGCACACCGTCGAAGAAATCGCTACCGAAATCGCCGAGGTGGTGTGCCTGCCGAAGGTCGCGTGAAAAGGAATAATTTCGGGAGAATTCGAGATGAAGAAACAGGTCGATGACGAGTGGAATGGCTGGGATGGCGATACGGTCGTCAAGCTTACCGACGGCTCGGTATGGCGTCAGGAAGAATATCACTACGAGTATCACTACTCCTACCGCCCCCAAGTCACACTTGTCGGCAACTTGATGCACGTCGATGGCATGAGTCGCGCTGTTCGTGTTCGTAAGCTAGACTAGAAGATAGCTATGCAGTCGCGCATCGAAGGAACTTGGACGGGTTGGAGCGGGGATACGATCGTCAGGTTGGCGAACGGATCAGTGTGGCGCCAAGACCAGTACTACTATCGTTACCAATACAAGTATCGCCCGCGCGTCATCGTGGATGGTCGGCAGATGCACGTCGAGGGAATGCCGAAGGCCGTTCGGGTGCGACGCATCCGTTGATCAGGTTTCATCCAGAACAAATTGGATAAGGCGAGCCTTACTCCGGCACGCAATTTAGCAAGCGTTCCTTTTACTGTGAGAACTAGCATGATCAGCATTTTCGATCGCGACGCGAATCTCATCGCATGGCTCGACAATAGTGCGTCCCACCTGTTCGACACGGATATGAATTGGCTCGCCTATATCTCTGGTGGCCATTTGTGGTCCGCAGAGACAGGAAATTGGCTCGGGCCGCTGCGAGGCACGACGCTTCTCGATCAAGCTGGTCGCCCTGTCGGATGGCATCCTGGGGATGGCGTGGCTTCTTCGGCGCGACCGGCTCGGCCGGCGCGCGCGGCCCGAGCAGCGCGCCCGGCGAGACCCGCTAGGCCAGCGCGGCCTGCTCGGCCAGCGCGCCCCGCAACACCTGCGGGTGGTTGGTCAGTCATGTCTCACCTTGGCTGGCTCGCGCAATAGACAATTGGTGCAGGCAACCATCTATTCAATGGTCAAGTAGGCGGGGCTATTCACCAATCCCCGTTGATCAGCAACAGTGCAAAGATCGGTTGCACTAACACCGACTGAGAGGGCAGCGCACCGTCCCAGTACTGGACGCTCTGCCCTTTTCGATGCGATTGAGTTCTGTGAGGCAGTCGGGAAGTTAATATGCTGGCGGATCCATTTTTTCGTCGCGATTTCTTTTCTTCACGGAAGCCCCTATTCGACGATGATCCCGTTCGGAAATTGCCGTCAATCTGTGACGCGGCGAGCATTTCACAGTGTCGGACTAATTCCTCTGTCATGAAGAAATCATCGATTGTTTTGCGGATCGATCTTGCCTCGACGCTCACGAACGCTGCATCCACTCCGATTCTGACTTACCCTCTCCCGGCTTCGGCAGTCGAGACGATCGAATGTGCTGCAACGACTTGGAAACCGGCCCGCCTTTAGGAGACCGCCGGTCAAATCATGACAATGATGTTGTCCATTTTCTTGCAACATTGCTGGCGAAATATTGAGTGACAAACATTCAACGTTTGACGGCGTTAGAGAGATCGCAGTCACTGCTAATTTAGGAAGCACTCCCCCTCTTAGCGCTGACGACCGAAAAAGGCCTCTGGCGCGATGCCGCAGGGCCGATTCCACTTGCTCGTTGGTGATCAAACCGATCGAAATCTTGTATCGAGTGAGAGGGCGATCTAGTTCCAGAAAGCTTCCCACGCCATAGACTTTTTCATACTCAATGAATGGTTGTATTCGAGCGACAATGTTTCGATATTCGATTTTCGCCTCGGTGTCTTGCGAGTTCTCGATACTGTCTCCGTAGTATCGGAGAAGTTTAGAGACTGTCTGATAGTCTCCATGCGCCTCGGAATGCTTAATCGCGCGTACGCTGGACCTCGCTGAAGCCATTCGTCTTCTCTCACGCCGCTCGATTTAGATTCTCGAAAATTCTAACGATCTCGTCGATCGGCACGTTTTTGTTCAGCGTCTGCACTGGGACCTTGTAGTTCTCGAACGTGTCGATGATCGCCGATCTGAATTCGTGCAAGACGCGGATGGCGTCCTGTCGGGTCCGTTGGCTTTCCGAAGCATTCCAGAAATCGCAGTAGCTGCGCTCATACGTCACGAAATCGAACAGCATGTTCGTCGGAAAGACGCCCTGTGCGTATTGGGCCGAGACATCCGAGTATTGCATTTCGCGCTTGGCGATCGGAGATCCGTCCGCTCGGGTCGAAATTGAAAGGATCGCGTCCTCGAGCGGAGCATTGGCGTCAGCCGCTTTTTCCATCTGGAAAAAATACCTCCGGTACTCGAACCCGCCCTTGGTTGCGATCCGGACAGGCCCCTGCCCGTTGCAAATCAGATAAAGGGCAGTCAACCGCTGCTGGCCGTCCAGCACGAGTTGCACCGGCGGAGTGCGCTCATCTTTCAATCGCACGCCCTCGAATGCTCGATGACTGATCGGACGCGCTTCCATGAAAGTTGCGGATCCGATGGGAGCCCCCTCTGCCACTGATGCGATCAGCCGATGAATATGCTTGTCCTGCCAGCACCACTTTCGATGAAATTGCGGAACCACCGTCTTCCCGCAATCAATGTCGGCGAGAACGTCCTTGAGAAGCGGAAGCGTCGAATTGTATTTATCTTCAAACGCTGATCGTCTGGGAATGGTCATCTGATTTCCTTGCTACTGTAAAAAGGATCAGGTGGACCTGGAAGGGAGTCAAGCGCTTGGCTCAAAGTCAGCGAGATCAAGGTCGCTGGGCCGAGGCGGAAGTCAGGCCGCCGAATATCGAATTCCCGGAAGATCGACCTTGCTCGGCTAACGCGCGCGATTGGGCTTTTAGGTCTTGGCAATTCGCCGAAACGTTTTACTCAAATCCGCTCGACATGCATCTAGGACGGACCGCGGATCATGCCTCGCGTCCGATCAAGAAGCGCTTCGCGCCGATCACCGTCCATGACAGATGACCGCCACCATAGGTCTCGACCAAGCGGTTCACCGGATGCTGCTCCGCGGCGACGATCGCCTGAATCATCTTTCGGTGGGCCGCCGGAGTTCTGCCTTCGCGGCTGCAGTTGCAGAACTTGCAGGCCATCGCTTTGGTAGCGCTGTCGATCGTGGCCACGTGCTGATTGAGTTGCTTACCCGCACCCGCAACGCCGAGCTCGATGTGCAGGCGCCGCCGCGCGACATCCCTCGGTTCGACATCGAGGACGAAGGTCGGGCCGTCGCAATAGAAGCAAGCGCTTCCCTGCTCCCGCCAGAGACCATAGAGTTTCTTGTTCCGATCCATGTCTTACCTGTCGAAGTCTCGCTGTCTTCCCCCTCGCAAAGCAGCGGAAATGGACCACTTTTAAGCTGTCCTGTATCGGGGACAGCGTTATAGGGGTACCGGGTCAAATTTTCGCGCCGAACTCGTTTTTGACCGCAATGGAATCAATGGCTTAGGAATCGATTGGGGACATTGTTAGGGGGCCTTACCATCCGAGGCTCGAAGATCGGTCCCTCAGCCCGCCATTACCTGCGCGATCCAGGACGCG
Source organism: Tardiphaga sp. GW821-FHT12E02 (assembly GCF_058807155.1). Taxonomy (NCBI): domain Bacteria; kingdom Pseudomonadati; phylum Pseudomonadota; class Alphaproteobacteria; order Hyphomicrobiales; family Nitrobacteraceae; genus Tardiphaga; species Tardiphaga sp. GW821-FHT12E02. The sequence continues at coordinate 2,992,642 of NZ_JBXAQK010000001.1, read as the reverse complement.
ATCATCAAATCCAGATGCGCGCCGCCGCCGTTCTTGAACAGCGTGATGTCGTCGTCCGACCGGCGCCTGCGCGCGTCGGGGCGCACGAGATCGTAGAGATCGCCCAACACGCTGTTGGCCGTAATGGCGCCCGAAGCGATCGGCGCGATCAGTTCCCCGATGTGGAGCGCAGTCACGCGGCTGTCCACGAACACGGCCGCCTTGCTCATCAGCGCATCATCGGCCTCGCGCATGTCGGCTTTGAAAGCGCCGATCAGATCGACATGGGTGCCAGGCCGAACCCACGCGCCCGGGATCACCGGCTGTCGTGCCATCGTGGCGGAGCTGACGATATCCGCCTCCCCGAGCGCAGCCTGCAGATCGGCGACCGCCGCGACATCAATGCCGCGCTCACTGAACCGCGCGACCAATTGCTGTGCCTGTTCCGGCCTGCGCGACCACACCGAGATGCGCTCAATCCCCGGCAGTGCAGCCGCATAGGCTTTGACGAGACTGGTCGCCACCGTCCCCGCGCCGACGATCAACAGATGCCTGCTGTCGGGACGCGCCAGAAGGCTGGCACCCAGCACCGAATCCGCAGCGGTCTTGAATTCCGTGACCAGGGCGCTGTCAACGACGGCCTGGACGCTGCCGGTGTCCTTGTCAAAAACCAGCATGGCGCCCTGCACGGTGGGGATGCCGCGCGCCGCATTGGCGTCAAGCACCGTAAAAGTCTTGGCGCCATATCCCAGCCCTTCGATGTAAGCCGAGCGGCTCATCATCGTGCCGGTGGGCGGGCCGAGAAAGACGTCCTTGATCTCCGCCACGGGCAAGTGATGGCCTTCACGCAACGCGCTCACAGCGCCGGGCCAGTCCAGTCGCCCGATCGTCGCGTCATGGCTGAGGAACGGCGGCACGGGGAGTTTGCTGGTCATGAAGTAAGAACGCTGTCCAAGGTTCGGGGGTCATCTTTGCGCCATCTGCAGATGATCGGTGGCTGCGACATATCTCGTATCAATCCACTTCATGGAAACAATGGATGATCTGTGCTTTGAGTCTGCGGGATGATCAGCGTGACATCGCGTCAACGCGTGAATTTCTCCACCTGGGATACTGCGAGGATACGCATGCATCGTTTCCGGCACATGCTGCCGCTCCTTATGAGCCTGCTCGCGATCGCCTGTCCATCGCCCACATTTGCCATCAGCGCCGACGCCGCCTGCACGCAGAGTAACGATGCGGATGCCAAAATGAAAGCATGCACGGACCTCCTGCAGAGTGGCCGGCGACTTTCGGCGCCTGACAAAGCCAAATATCTCGCTTATCGCGGCTGGGCTCACACGCAGAAACAAGATTATCAGGCAGCCTTGGCCGATCTGGATTTGTCGATTGCGCTGGACGATCGCCAGTTCGGCTCGCACGGATCGCGTGCGGGCGTGCATCGGGTTCTCGGCGCCCTCGACCTTGCGATCAGGGACGCCGATGCCTGTATCAGGCTTGCACCACGTTTCGCACCAGCCCGGACCCTGCGCGGCGATATCCTGCGCGACAAGGGAGACACCGAAGGCGCGTTGAAGGAATACGACACTGCGTTGAAACTCGATCCAACCGAGCTGAGCGCATTCACGGGCCGCGCGATCACGTACCGCATTCTGGGACGCGCGAAGGAAGCCCAGGCCGAGTTGATGCGTGCGCTCGCGCTCGACAACCGCGTCGCTGAAATCTACGTCGCGCAGGGCCAGCTCGCCGAAAGCAACCATGACCTTGCCAAGGCCCGCGAGGCCTATACGCGTGCACTCGAACAGCCGAAGACAATCCGCTTCACCAACAAGGCCGGGAGCCCCATCATCGATGCAGCAAGGCAGCAGAAAATCGCGGCTGCCCGTCTTGCGGTATTGAACAGCGAGCCGCAGGACATCGCGTCGTCCGCCGCTTCTTCGGCGCCAATGCAAAAGATCGCATTGGTGATCGGCAACGGCGCCTATGGCACCGCCAGCAAGCTGCCTAATCCGCCAAGGGATGCAAAGCTGATCGCGCAGGAACTGCGCAGCATCGGCTTCGATACGACCGAAGGAATCGACATGACCAGCGACGCGATGCGCCGCGCGGTGAAGGAGTTTCTGGCAAAAGCCCCCCGCGCGAAGGTCACGTTGATCTTCTTTGCCGGGCACGGCATGCAGATCGACGGCAGGAATTATCTCGTGCCGATCGACGCACAGTTGACCAGTGACAAGACACTCCCCGACGAAATGATTGATCTCGATTTCATCATGGCTGGCCTGGACGACAAGCTGCGGACTAATGTGATCGTGCTCGACGCCTGCCGCGACAATCCATTCGCGTCCAGAACACCCGGCGACTCCGTTGCCAGCCGATCGATCGTGATCCGCTCCGGACTCGCACCGCAAGCCGGGCTAAGCAGCGGCGGAACCCTGGGGGCCGGAACGCTGATCGCATTTGCAACGGCACCGGGACAGGTCGCTTTCGACGGCGACGGCGCCAGCAGCCCCTTCACGACCGCGCTGGCACGCCACATCGTGACGCCCGGTCTGGAACTGCAGCAGATGCTGACACGGGTGCGATCCGAAGTCGTCGCCTCGACCAGAGGCAAGCAGGTGCCGTGGTCGAATTCGTCGTTGCTGGGAGAGGTCTACCTGGCCGCGGCCCCGTGAGGCGCATCGACCCACCGCCCTGCCGCACCGGGATTCAACGAGACGGGATGGGCCGATGCGGCCTTGGGCCCGGCGGGCCGGCGCTGGCGTCCAGTTCGGACCGCGCGCGCGTCAAGCGCCTCGATGAGACGCTGGGCGATCAATGGCTCGAGAGTCAGGCGGGGGTCGTCCCGGAGGGCCTGAGCGCGATCGGCGCCCAAGACAGGCGGCCGTCGTCATAGGTCTCGACCAGGCGATTGACCGGATGACGGTCGGTGGCGACGATGGCCTGGATCGTGTTGCGATGGGCTCCGGGGCTTTTGCCCTCCCGGCTGCAATTGCAGAATTTGCAGGCCATCGCCTTGGCTGCGCTGTCGATGGTGGCGACATGCTGATTGAGGTGCTTGCCAGCGCCTGCGACGCCCGTTTCGATGCGCAGACGACGGCGCGCGGCATCCTTGGTTTCGCGATCGGGAACGAAAGTGGGGCCGTCGCAATAGAAGCAGGCGCCGCCCTGCTCGCGCCAAAGGCCGTAAAGTTTGTCGGTCCGATCCATGTCCTGCTCGTAGACTAGCTCCGACGTCTCCACCAGAGGCGCCGCTGGTGAGCTTTATCACAATCTGCACGCGGGAGTCGTCGGGGCACCGGGCGAAATCGCCTGCGTTTCACGGCAGGTTGCCGGTAAACGGGTGGTTCCGGCCCCACAGCCGGCCAATGGTCGTCCCGCAACCCAGGACACGCCATGACCGCCTCGCCTGCCGACCACCTGCCCGCCACCTTCAACCGTCTCGCCTGGTCCAACCTGGCTGCGCAATCGGCCGAGCAGATCGCGCTCGCAGCGGCGCCCATCGTGGCGGTGCTGCTGCTCGGTGTCGGCGAAGGCCAGACCGGATTGCTGCAGACCGCGCTGACGCTCCCGTTCGTTTTGTTCGCCATCCCGGCCGGGCTGCTGGCTGACCGGATGTCGCGGCGGGCATTGATGGCAGGCGCCGAAGCGCTGCGCGCCTTGTCGTTGCTGCTGACCCTCGCACTGATCTGGTGGGGCATGCTGACCCTGCCCCTGCTCGCCCTGCTCGGTTTTGTCGCCGTATGCGGCACGGTGGCCTACAGCGTTGCGGCGCCGTCACTGGTGCCTTCCCTGGTCGCGTCGAACCAACTGGGCGCCGCCAATGCGCGGATCGAACTGGCGCGCACGGTGGCCTTTGCAGGCGGTCCGGCCATCGGCGGTGCGCTGGTGGGACTGGTCGGCGCGGCACCGGCCTTTGGCGCGGCTGCTGCGCTCTCCATCATTGCGGTCGTCTGTCTCGCCGGTCTCTCCGAGCCCGCACGTGTCAGCGTGCAGCGACGCAAGCCGATGCAGGATATCGCGGAAGGCCTGTCCTTCGTCGCACGGCATCCCTATCTGCGGCCGGTCTTTGTCACCCAGTTCATCTTCGGCGCGGCGGCCTTCATGATCCTCGCGATCTTCGTGCCCTATGCCGTGCGCCATCTCGGCCTCAGCGCCGCCGGCATCGGCATCACGCTGGCCATGTATGGCGCCGGGATGGTGGTCGGCGCGCTGGCGGCGACGCGGGTGATGCAGCGGCTGCCATTCGGCACGGTGATCGCGCTTGGCCCCGTCACCGGCTTCGTCGCGTCCCTCGTGATGGCGCTCACGATCTGGTGGCCCTATCCGGTACTGGCCGGACTGAGCTTCTTCCTGCTCGGCGTCGGCCCGATCCTCTGGGTCATCTCCACGGCGACACTCCGGCAATCGGTAACGCCACCGAGCCTGCTCGGGCGGGTTTCGGCCATCAACATCCTGAGCTATGGCGCGCGACCGATCGGCACCGGCATCGCCGCCGTAATCGGCGGCCTGTATCATGCGGAGGCCTGCCTCTATCTCGCCGTCGCGGGCTTTGCCTGGCAGGCGCTGGTGATCCTGAACTCGCCGGCCGTGGCATTTACGCGGCAGCCGGACATGGTCGGTGATGAGGACGGATGTGCATCGACACAAGCTTGACCACCTTTGTGTAGTTCACCCGCCTTCGCTGATGCACTCTCCGCATTGCAGCACGTTTGGTTAGTGTAGTTCGTCCGCGTCCTAGCGTCGCAGCGAAGCGATGGTTCTTGCCAAAGTACCGGGCAAGCCGTTGTCTTGCCCTCAATCAACAAGGTCAGTCCGCAAAGGACGACCACTCGGGGAGAACACAATGACCGATACCAAGGACAGGACTCCGTCCAGGCGCCGCTTTCTGAAGGTCGCCACGGCCGGCGCTGCCGCAACTGTTGCGGCACCGGCTCTCGCGCAAAGCACCGGGCCGATCAATATGCGCTGGCAGAGCACATGGCCAGCCAAGGACATCTTCCACGAATACGCGCAGGACTACGCCAAGAAGGTCAATGACATGACCGGCGGCGACCTCAAGATCGAGGTGCTGCCGGCGGGCGCCGTGGTGCCGGCCTTCGGGCTGCTCGATGCGGTGTCGAAGGGCACGCTCGATGGCGGCCATGGCGTGATGGTCTATCACTATGGCAAGCAGACCGCGCTGGCGCTGTGGGGCTCGGGCCCGGCCTATGCCATGGATGCGAACATGCTGCTGGCCTGGCACAAGTTCGGCGGCGGCAAGGAGCTGCTGGCAAAACTCTATGCGTCCATCAATGCCAATGTCGTATCATTGCCCTATGGGCCGATGCCGACACAGCCACTCGGCTGGTTCAAGAAGCCGGTGCAGAAGGCCGATGATCTCAAGGGCGTGAAATTCCGCACCGTCGGCATTTCCATCGACGTGTTCACCGGCCTCGGCGCCGCCGTGAATGCGCTGCCCGGCGGCGAAATCGTCTCGGCGATGGATCGCGGCCTGCTCGACGCTGCCGAATTCAACAATGCCTCGTCGGACCGCATTCTCGGTTTCGCCGACGTCTCAAAGATCTGCATGCTGCAGAGCTATCACCAGAATGCCGAACAGTTCGAGATCCTGTTCAACAAGACCAAATACGACGCCCTGCCCGAGAAGCTGCGCGCCATCATCGCGGGGGCTGCGGAAGCGGCCGGCCAGGAAATGTCGTGGAAGGCCATCGACCGCTATTCGCAGGACTATGCGGACCTGCAGGCCAAGGACAAGGTGAAGTTCTACAAGACACCGGACTCCGTGCTGCAGAAGCAGCTCGACGTCTATGACGAGGTGGTCGCCAAGAAGTCGGCGGAGAACCCGCTGTTCAAGGAGATCGTGGAATCGCAGATGGCCTTCGCCAAGCGCGCCACCCAGTGGGAGCAGGACACGGTGGTCAATCGCCGCATGGCCTATAACCACTACTTCGGACCGAACGCGAAGAAGAAGACCTGACAGCTGACGCCGCACGTGCCCCGCATCATCCGGGACCATCCTCCCGGATGATGCTTTGCTGTTGCCTGCACTCGCCGACCCTCACATGCCCATGTTCTCGTAAACTGGCTTCCATGCAATGACCGCCGAGCGTTTTCTGCACTCCATCGATGGCATCAGCACATTCGCCGGCAAGGCTGCGGCCTGGCTCATTCTGGGATTGATGGGCCTCGTCTGCGCCGAAGTGTTCAAGCGCTATCTGCTGAACATGCCGACCGCCTGGATCTTCGACGCCTCCAACATGCTCTATGGCACGCTGTTCATGCTGTGCGGCGCCTATACGCTGGCGCAGAACGGGCATGTGCGCGGCGACTTCCTGTATTCGTCGATGAAGCCGCGAACGCAGGCCTCGCTGGATCTGGTGCTCTATATCGTGTTCTTCCTGCCGGGCATCGCGGCGCTGGTCTATGCCGGCTGGGACTATGCCGGCGACAGCTGGCGCATCCGCGAGCATTCCAATGTCACGGCGGACGGCCCGCCCGTCTATCACTTCAAGGCGATGATCCCGCTGGCCGGTGCGCTGCTGCTGTTGCAGGGCATTGCCGAAATCGCGCGTGCCGCGATCTGCCTCAAGACCGGGGCATGGCCGAGCCGGCTCAAGGACGTCTCGGAGATCGACGTGGTGGAGGAACAGCTCGCGCTCTCCGAACATGTCGGTGAAGAGACCCGCCGCAATGCCATCGCGCATGCGCAGGATATCGAGGAAAGCGCCCGCCAGCGCGGCATGGGTGGGGAGACGCCGAAATGAGCGATCCCGCCCTCGGCCTGCTGATGCTCGGCCTCATCGTCGTCGTGATCATGCTGGGCTTTCCCACAGCCTTCACGCTGATGGGCCTCGGCATGTTCTTCGGCTTCTTCGCCTATTACCGAGCCGGGGAATCCTGGGCCGACAATCATATCTTCGACCTGATGGTCCAGCGCACCTATGGCGCCATGACCAATGACGTCCTGATCTCCATCCCGCTCTTCGTGCTGATGGGCTATGTGATGGAGCGCGGCGCGCTGGTCGACAAGATGTTCTATTCGATCCAGCTCGCCTTCCGCCGCGTGCCGGCCTCGCTCGCCGTGGCGACGCTGATCGTCTGCACATTCTGGGGCATCGCCTCGGGCCTCGTCGGCGCCGTCGTGGTGCTGATGGGCGTCATCGCCTTCAACCCGATGCTGGAGGCTGGCTACGACGTCAAGCTCGCATCCGGCGTCATCACCGCCGGCGGCACGCTCGGCATCCTGATCCCGCCGTCGGTGATGATCATCGTCTATGCGGCCGTGGCCGGGCAATCGGTCGTGAAGCTCTACGCCGCCGCGATGTTTCCGGGCTTCTTCCTGGCGTTCCTCTATCTCGTCTACATCATCGGCTGGGCGCTGCTGAACCCGAAGATCGCGCCAAAACTGCCGGAGAGTGAAACGCGTGTACCGGTGCGGCCATGGATCGCCGACCTGCAGCAGGCCTATTCGCACAGGATGCTGCCGGCTTTGCTGACGGCCGCCGTAGCCCCCTCGCGCGCGATGGCGCTGACCATGGATGGCGCACGGATCAGCTATGGCACCATCCTGAAGAATCTCGGCTTCGCGCTGGTGCCGCTGATCCTCGCGCTATCCACACTATGGGCGGCGTGGTGGTATGTGGTCATCCATCCGCAGCCCGATACGCCCGCGCCTGCCGCCATCACCGAGCGCGTGCAGACCGGCGATGCAAGCAAGTCTGAGCCTGCCGAAGAAAAGCTTGAAGAGCTCGGCTCGTCGCAGTCAAGCTCCTCGCAGGAGAGCGAGCCGGAAACACTGCAGCAGATGGGCAATGCCGAACTGCAGACCAGCAACGCGCCCGCCTATACGGGACCATCGCCGGAGTTCTACACCTACTTTGCCTTTACCGCGGCCATCATCCTGTTGCTGCTGTTCTATTACTACTGGACCATGGGCGCCGAACAGTTCGAGGTGCTGCGGCTGCTGACATCCTCCGTGATGCCGCTCGGTCTCCTCACCGCCGTCGTGCTGGCCGTGATCCTGCTCGGCATCACCACGGCGACGGAGTCGGCTGCGGTCGGGGCCGCCGGCGCGTTCCTGCTCGCGTTTCAGGCGCGGACGCTGGACTGGAAACGCACCAAGGAAGCCGTTTTCCTCACGGCGAAGACCACGAGCATGGTGTGCTGGCTGTTCGTGGGCTCGGCGCTGTTCTCGGCGGTGTTCGCCATTCTCGGCGGTCAGGCGCTGCTGGAAAGCTGGGTGCTGTCGTTGAACCTCACGCCGCTGCAGTTCATGATCCTGTCGCAGGCGATCATCTTCATTCTCGGCTGGCCGCTGGAATGGACCGAGATCATCGTGATCTTCGTGCCGATCTTCCTGCCGATGCTGAAACATTTCGGCATCGATCCGATCCTGTGGGGCGTCCTGGTGTTCGTGAACCTGCAGGCGGCGTTCCTGTCGCCGCCGGTGGCGATGTCGGCCTTCTATCTCAAGGGTGTCGCGCCGAAGCATGTCACGCTGAACCAGATTTTTGCCGGCATGATGCCCTATATGGTGATCGTCATCATCTGCATGGTGCTGATGTATATCTGGCCCGGCCTGACGCTCTGGCTGCCGAATTACCTGTACGGGAACTGAGGGCTGACGCAGCCGTGGGATGGGTAGAGCGCAGGCGCGATAGCGCCGGAGCGAAACCCATCATTCCGCCGATGCGGCAAGCTCCGCCGATGAGTTTCGCTTCGCTCTACCCATCCTACGCACCGGCGCTCTCCATTTGACCAGCACCAATCCGCCCGGACCGACATCCCCTTTGCAGGCCGCGTTATATGATGTACATCATTCTTTAAATGAGGTTCATCATATGACCGACCGCACCGCTGAGAACGTGGCCAATAACCCGGCGCAGGAAACCGCCTCCACCGCCGGGCAGATCGCCGTGCTGGCAGCGCTGGCTTCGGTCGGCACGCTGGCGACCAATATTTTGCTACCGTCGCTGCCGCAGATGGCGGTCGCGCTGCAGGTGACGACGCCGGCCGTGACCGCATCGATCACGATCTTCCTCGTTGTATTCGCGCTGGGCCAGCTCGTGGTCGGCCCCATCTCCGATCGCTATGGTCGTCGCCTCCCGGTGCTGGCTGGCTTCGCCGTCTTCATCGCCGGAAGCATCTGGTGTGGCCTCGCCACTGACCTGCCCTCGCTGCTCATCGGCCGTGCCATCCAGGCGGCCGGCGCCTGTTCGACCTCGGTCTTGTCGCGCGCCATCGCGCGCGACCTGTTCAGCGGCGCGGCACTTGCCCGCGTGCTCACGATGGTGATGATCGCCCAGGCGGCGGCGCCCGGCTTCTCGCCACTGCTTGGTGGCGCGCTGGATCATTTCTTTGGCTGGCGCTCGGAATTCGTGTTTGTCGGCGCCTTCGCACTGGTATCCGCCATCGCCTTTGCTGCCACGCTTGGCGAGACCCACAATGCGACGCGCATTCCGCTCAATCCCATCGCCATCGGCACCACCTATGGCAAGCTCTCCACCAACCGGCATTTCCTGATCCCTGCGGCAACCGTCAGCCTGATCATGGGCGGCTTGTTCTCGATGTTCTCCGCCGCGCCGCGCATCCTGATCGAGGGTTATGGTTTCACGCCCATCGCGCTCGGCCTGTTCTTCGCCGGCACGGTGATGGTCGTGTTCGGATCCGGCATGCTGGCCGCGCGCCTGGCGCCGCGCTTCGGGCTGGAGCGCGCGATCCGTTACGGACTGCTGATCGCCTTCATTGGCGGGCTCGCCATTCTCGTGACGGCCTATGTGCACGCCAATGTCGCGACATTCATCGCCGCCACCTGCGTGTTCCTGCTCGGCATGGGGGTGGTCAATCCGCTCGGCACGGCGCAGACGCTGTCGCCGTTCGGCACCCATGCGGGTGCGGCGTCGGCCTTGCTCGGATTCTGGCAGATGACAGGCGCGGCGATTGGCGTGTTTCTGGTCGCCACGATCGTGCCTGATGCGTTGCTGGCACTCGGCATCGTTCTGAGCGGCGGGTGCCTGCTGGCGATGCTTCTTTATGCGATGCGTGCCAAGGCAGTCGTCGTGTAGGATGGGTTGAGCGCAGCGATACCCATCACCGCCGGACGCATGTGGTGATGGGTATCGCTGCGCTCAACCCATCCTACGAACGGAGCTTACCGCGCGAGATACCGCTCATAGGTGCCGCGCATCACTTCATCCGTGCCGATCTGCGGATCGAGCGTATAGAGATCCTGCGCATGGCCGATGCCACGTAGCGCAAAGCGGCCGGTCGAGACGAGATATTTCCGGCCGTCGCTATCGAGCCGTGACTGGAATTCCGACGAGGTCAACAGCGGGCGATCGACCGAACTGCACATCGAAGCGATGCGGCTGACTTCATTCACCGCCGGCCCAACCACGGTGAAATCGAGCCGGTCGTCGCTGCCGATATTGCCGTAGAAGACCTGGCCGATATGCAGGCCGACATAGGCCGTCGTCACCGGCTGGCCGGCAGCACTGCGCTTGGCATTCAAGGCCACGATGTTCTTGCGGAAGTAGTGCTCGGCGCGCAATGCATTGCGTTTGGCCTGGGCGATGTCATCACCCGCAAACATGGCCAGCACACCGTCGCCGATCAGCTTCAGCACATCGCCGCCGGATTCGTGGATGGCATTGATGGATGCCTCGGCATAGTCGTTCAGAAACGGGATGATCTCATCGGGGCCAATGGCTTCGCTGATGCCCGTGGAGTTGCGCAGGTCGGAGAACCACAGCACCGCCTTGATGCGCTCGGTGACGCCGCGCGTGATCCGGCCGCGTAAAACCTGTTCAGCAGCGTCCCGGCCGAGATAGACACGGCCGAGGGTGCGCGCGATTTCCATCTGCGCGGCCGATTTCAGCGCAAGGCCGAGTAAAGGCACGAGCTCGCGGAGCGCCGTCATCTGGCCTTCGTCGAAGCCGGCGTCGCGGCGGGTCGTCCAGTGCGAATAGACGCAGTCCATGTTGCCCATGGAGCCCTGCTCGCCAAACCTGTGCACGAAGACGGCGCCATGGCGATGTCCCTTGTCGCGCAGGCTGTCGATCATGTTGAACCGTTCGCTGACGGCGGGATCGAACAGGTCGAGGCGCATCTCGCTGTGCCCCTCTTCCAGCATGTGGAAGAACACCGAACGACGCCAGCTTTCCGCGGCGTCGCCGGTGGCCGTCGAGCCATATTCGAACATCTCGCTCTCATTGGTCGGCCTGTCGCTCCAGCGAAAGCCACGCCCTTCGAAGAGAGGATGCAAGGTGTCGAGGAAGACCTGTCCGCGCGAGAGCTCAATGCCCATGGCGAGGCAGCGCTCGCAGAACCCGCGGATCAGATCGCTTTCAGGTGAACCGGTGAGGCCCTGGCCGGTGAGCCAGTTCATCAGTTCGATACGGGGGGCAGTGTCCATCAACGATTCCCAAAACGCTACACCTCTTGGTGAGGAGGCGCACTTGCGCCGTCTCGAACCATGAGATGGCAGGCAGTACCTTAAATCCATCCTTCGAGACGCGCGCAAGGGCGCGCGCCTCAGGATGAGGCTGGAGAATGACGCAATCAGGAATGCGCGCCCCGTTCCTTAGGTTCCACGACCACCGACCCCGGGAACAGACGCCGGATCAGGATGTAGAAGATCGGCGTGAAAATCAGGCCGAAGATCGTGACACCGATCATGCCGAAGAACACGGCAACACCGACGGCCTGACGCATTTCCGAGCCCGAGCCGGAAGAGATCACCAGCGGCAGCACGCCAAGGATGAAGGCGAAGGACGTCATCAGGATGGGACGGATGCGCAACCGGCACGCCTCGACGATGGCGTCCAGCTGATCACGCCCCTCCTGCTCGATGTCGCGCGCGAATTCGACGATCAGAATCGCGTTTTTCGCTGCCAGGCCGACCAGCACGACGAAGCCGATCTGGGTGAGGATGTTGATGTCCTGCCCCATGATGCGCACGCCGATGGTCGCCGCGAACAGGCACATGGGTACGATCAAAATGATCGCGAAAGGCAGCGACCAGCTGCCATATTGCGCGGCCAGCACGAGATAGACGAACAGCACGCAGATCGGGAACACATAGAGCCCGGAATTACCCGCAGTGACCTGCTGATAGGACAGGTCCGTCCATTCGAATGAGAATCCGCTCGGCAGCGTTTCATCGGCGAGCTTCTTCATGGTGTTCAGCGCCGTCGCCGAACTGACACCGGGCAGCGTGTCGCCCTGCAGCTCCGATGCCGGATAGAGATTGTAGCGCGGCACGCGATCCGGCCCGGCGCGATCCTCGAAATTCACGACACTGCCGAGCAGCACCATATTGCCATCGGCATTGCGGGTCTGCAGCCGGGCGAGATCCGAGCGTTCCTTGCGGAATGGCAGATCGGCTTGCGCGGTGACGTGATAGGTGCGGCCGAGAATGTTGAAGTCGTTGACATAGGCCGAACCGAAATAGGTCTGGATCGCGTCATTGACGTTGGAGATCGGCACATTGAGCATCTGCGCCTTCTGCCGATCGATGTCGACGAAGACCTGCGGCGTGTTCGCGGTGAAGGGCGAGAACACCGATGTGAGGCCGGGCGCCCGGCGCGCGGCATTGACGAGTTCATCCGTCGCCTTCTCGAGCAGGTCGGGACCCCTGCCCTGATTGTCGAGAATGCGCATGGCGAAGCCGCCGCCGGTGCCGATGCCGGACACGGCCGGCGGCGGCACCACGATCACCAATGCGCCCTGGATCGCCGCGAGCCGCTTGCGCAATTCGGCGGTGATCTGCGTGGCGGTATGGCCCTCCTTGGCGCGCTCCTCGGCATCGGCGAAGACGGGGAACAGCGCCGCCGCATTCGAGGCCTGCGTGCGCGTCGCGCCATTGAAGCCGGCGAAAGACGGCACGCGGACCACGCCGGGCACTTCGAGCGCGATCCGCTCGATCTCGCGCACGATCTCCGTCGTGCGGCTCAGCGATGCCGCACCGGGCAATTGCACGACGACGATGACATAGCCGCGATCCTGCACCGGGATGAAGCCTTGGGGCGTCGCATAAAGCAGCCAGCCGGCGGTGCCGATCAGTGCGGCATAGACGACCAGCATCAGCGCCAGGTGATGAATGACGAAACCGGCGGCCGTGCCATAGGCATGCGAGAGCTTGTCGAAGCCGCGATTGAACACGCCGGTGAAGGCGTTCCAGCCGCGGGCAACGACGTTCCAGCTCGGCGGCGGTGTCTTCTCGTGATGCTGGACGAGGATCATCGAGGCCAGCGCCGGCGACAACGTGAGCGAACAGAAACAGGAGATCGCCGTCGCCACCGCAATCGTGACGGCGAATTGCTGGAAGAACTGTCCGGAAATGCCGCCGATAAACGCTGTCGGCACGAACACGGCGCAGAGCACCAGCGCGATGGAGATCAGCGCGCCGCCGACCTCGGTCATGGTCAGAAGCGCCGCCTCGCGCCGGCTCTTGCCTTCGGCCAGATGCCGCTCGACATTCTCGACCACCACAATGGCGTCATCGACCACGATGCCGACCGCCAGCACGAGGCCGAACAGCGTGAGATTGTTGATGGAGAATCCGAGCGCGGCCATGACGGCGAAGGTGCCGACCAGCGACACCGGAATGGCGATGATGGGAATGATCGCCGGCCGCCAGCCCTGCAGGAAGACGAGGACGACGATCACGACCAGCACCATGGCTTCATAGATGGTCTTGATCAGTTCGCTGACAGACTGCGCGATGAATTCGGTCGGGTTGTAGCCGATATTGTATTCGAGCCCTTTCGGGAATTCGGTCTTGAGCTTCGCCATGGTCTTGGCGATCGCATCCGCCGTCGCCAGCGCGTTCGATCCCGGCCGCTGCGACACCGCGAGCGCGACCGCCGGTTTCTTCAAAAGAAAACTGTTGGTCGTGTAGGACAGCGCGCCGAGTTCGATCCGCGCCACATCGCGCAGCCGCACGGTGCGGCCGTCACTGCCGGCCTTGATGACGATATTGCCGAATTCGGACTGATCCTTCAGACGCCCCGTGAATGTCAGGTTCGGTGAGAAGGCCCGATCGGAGATCGGCGGCTCGGCGATCTGGCCACCCGCGATCTGGATGTTTTGCGCGCGGATGGCGGTGATGACATCGCCCGCGGTCATGCCGAGATTGGCGATCTTGTCGGGATCAAGCCACAGCCGCATCGAATAATCGCGGGCGCCGAAAATCTGGATGTCGCCGACACCGTCAAGGCGCAGCAACTGGTCGCGGACGTTACGCAGCGCGTAGTTGGAGATGTAAAGCTGGTCATAGGTGTCGTCAGGCGACAGCATGAACACGACCATCATCAGGTCGGGGGAGTTCTTGCGGGTGACGACGCCGTTACGCTGCACTTCCTCGGGCAGCCGCGGCTACGCGATGGCGACACGGTTCTGCACCAGCACCTGCGCCTTGTCGAGATCGGTGCCGAGCTTGAAGGTGACGGTGATGTTGAGCTGGCCGTTCGAGGTCGCCTGGCTGTAGAGATACAGCATGTCCTCGACGCCGTTGATCTCCTGCTCGATCGGCGTTGCCACCGTCTCCGACACCGTCTGCGCGGATGCGCCGGGATATTGCGTGGTGATCACCACCGTCGGCGGCGCCACTTCCGGATATTCGGAGACCGGCAGCGTCGTGTAAGCGAGCGCGCCGACGATGATCAGCACGATGGACATCACCATCGCGAGGATCGGACGATTGATGGAGAGGCTGCCGAGATTCATGGCTTGGCGCCACCGGCGGGAGCGATGGGCTTCACCTCGCCCATTTTGGGCGCGACCTTGGCGCCGACACGCGCGCGCTGCAGGCCGTCGATGATGATGCGGTCATCCTGCTTGAGGCCCTCGCGGATCACCCGCAGGCCATCATCGAGCGGACCGAGCGTCACTGGCGTTGCCTCGACCGTATCGTCAGGCTTCACCACCATCACGATTTTTCGCGATTGATCGGTGGCGACGGCGGTATCGGGGATCAGCAGCGCTTCATATGCACCGCTGGCGATGACACGCAAACGCGCGAACTGGCCGGGCAGGATCGACAGATCGTGATTATCGACGATGGCGCGGCCGCGCAGCGTGCCGGTGCCGATATCAAGCCGATTGTCGAGGAAGTCCATCTTCCCCTCCTTGGTCGGCTTGTCATAACCGGTCAGCGTGATCTGCACGGGATTGGGCGTATCGCGCGAGCTCGGCCTGCGGCCCTCGAACCACAGGCGGCTATTGCGCTGATAGATGGATTCATCCATGTCGAAATACAGATAGATCGGCGTCATCGACACGATCGATGTCAGCAGCGTCGCGCCGCTGTCGCTGCCATTGACGAGATTGCCGACGCTGATCAGGTGCCGGCTGACACGGCCATCGATGGGCGCGACGACTTTCGTATATTCGAGATTGAGCTTTGCCAGCTTGAGCGCGCCTTCGGCCACCAGCACCGACGCCTGGGCTGCCGCGAGTGCCTGCGTGCGCTGATCGACGATGTTTTCGGCGATCGCCTGGGTCTTGATCAGCGTGGTGGCGCGGTCGAGTTCGCGCTGCGCGAGATCCACCTTGGCCTTGGCGTCGTCGAGCTGGCCCTGCGCCTGCTCGGCCGTAGCCTCATACTGGCGTGGATCGATCTCGTAAAGGACGTCACCGGCCTTCACCACGGCGCCATCCACAAAACTCACCTTGGTAACGAAGCCGGTGACGCGGGCGCGGATCTGGACCTGATCCACCGCATCGAAACGGCCCGTGAATTCATCCCAGTCCGTGGTCTGCTTCTTGAGCGGATTGGCAACCGTCACAGGCGGCGGCGGGGGTGCCGCGGCCTCGTCCTTCTTGCCGCAACCGGCAAGGAATACAGCGAGGATGACGGACGCAGCGGGAAAGATCGATCTGACGCAATTCAAGACAAATGCCCCCAACAAGCCGACTGACCGAAGTCAATCGTACATGAAAATTGCGACGCGTCGAAGTTTTTACAACCGACCGGCGCAATCTCGCATGGAGACCGCAGATGGGCGGCGCCACGCTCGCCTGCAAGGCATCGTCGTTGCACAAAAGTTTGATGCGGCCGGCACCTGCCCGCCTCAGCAGTCGCTCGGCGCCGGATTGCCGGCGA
Organism: Tardiphaga sp. GW821-FHT12E02; assembly: GCF_058807155.1. Lineage (NCBI taxonomy): Bacteria > Pseudomonadati > Pseudomonadota > Alphaproteobacteria > Hyphomicrobiales > Nitrobacteraceae > Tardiphaga > Tardiphaga sp. GW821-FHT12E02. The sequence continues at coordinate 2,976,558 of NZ_JBXAQK010000001.1, read as the reverse complement.
AACGCTCGCCCATCCAGATGACAGCGTCATTTGCGGCATCGCGCGCGGCAAAGCCGTGGCCGACATTCGGCATCAGATGCATGGTGACGCGGCTGCCAGCCTTGCACTGGCGCTGGAAATAGCCCTGCGTGACCGCAGGCTGCACCAAAGTGTCCGTTGTCCCCTGAGCGAGGAAGAGCGGTATGCCGTTCGGCAAGGCGCCCGGCGAATTGCGCGCCGCCAGCGATTTGTAGGGTTCGACGGTGGCGATATTCGGCACCGACAGGAAGGTCTGCTCAAGGACCTTTTCCTGGCTCTGCCGCTCGATGATGTCAAAAATGTTCTCGATGCATTCGTTCGCCAGACGATCGACCGTCGGCATCGCGGCGGGCACCACCACCTTGTCGAGCGGCTCCTTGAAGATGCGGGCCCATGACCACAGCGTCATCGCCGTCAGGTTCTTGCCGCCGGAGGTCTTGAAGTCGTCGCCCATCAGCGTGACGAGGTCTGTCGCCGGCGCCGCCGCAGCGACGCCGACGAGATTGAGCTCAGGCGCATAGGACTTGGCGAGGAGCCCGGTATAGAGCGCGGCATGGCCGCCCTGCGAATGGCCCCACACTGCAAAACTTTTGCCGCCGCCCGCATTGGGCATGCTGCGCACGACACGAACGGAGTCGAGCACGGCTCGTGCTTCGCTGGGGCCGACGAGATAGGGATGCGGACCGGGCGTGCCGAGACCGGGATAGTCGGTCGCCACGACCACCACGCCGCGCTCGATGAGTGGGCGCAGCCCCATCATCTGCTGAAACACGAACAGTGCCAGCGACGGCGCGCAATGCGGCACCACACCCGTGGTCGGATGCGCCCACGCGACGATGGGGCGGCCGTTTGGCGGTGTCTCCCCCGGCGGAATGATGGCGACGCCAGAGACGGCGATGGGCTCGTCATTCAACCCCTTGGACCGATAGAGAATGCGCCAAGCCTGCGCGCCCGCCGGCGCGAATTGCATCGGCTCGGAGCGGATCAGCGTGCCGGGCGGACCGGCGATTTCTTGCGGGGTGGCTTGGTAGAATGGCGTTTGGGCGAAGGCAGAAGATGCTACCAACACCATGATTGCAGCCAAAACGCTTTGCCTCACATGTCGTCCCCGCGAAAGCGAGGACCCATAGCCTTCAAGCTTTATGACGCTCACCAGCCGTAGCCACAGCTCAAACAACGATTGACGGTGTTTATGGGTCCCCGCCTTCGCGGGGACGACAGACGAGATCATCGCTCACATCCCATAAAGCAGCTTCAGACGTCCCGCCGCGCGCAACTGGATTTGCAGCGTGTCGGGCAGCAGCGCGATCTTCGACACGCCGACGGAGGCAAGCTGGACCTCGCTGCGGAAGCCGTCACTCAATGGCCGGCTCAATTTTGCATTGGCTGATGATATCAAACGATCGCGCTCCGCCTTGTAGTCGAGCGCGATCTTCTGCTTCAGCTGCGTCAGAAAATCACTGTTGCTCAGCAGCGTCGCCACATCGGAGGCAGCGATGGTCGCGGCATCGGCCTGCAGCGCCAGATCGGTGAATTGCACGGAGCCATCATCGCCGGCCTGCGGTGTCGCCGAGAGATAGATCCAGGCGCCCGGCCCTGATGGCGAGGACGGTTGCACGCCGATCACCAATTTGCCGTTCGAGGGATAGATATCGAAATCGCTGAAGCTCGGACCGCCCTGCGCGGCCAGTGCCGCGATCGCCGTCTGCACCTGCTGCTTGATGACAGCATAAGCGATGCTCACCGGCACCAGAACTTCGAAACGACCGGGATCACTGACATCGTCGCCGAGCGCCGGCAATGGCATCGGCGCGGGTGCCGGCGGCTGCGTGCCAAGGAATGTCTGCGTGGTCGTTGTCAGTTCGGCGGAGCCTTCGAGCACATTGCCCGCGGCGCGTACGCCCGAGAAGGCGATGCCTTGCGGCGTCGTCTGCACCCAGATCGCCGGCGTCTCGACGATCTGCACATTGGCAAACGCCTTCTGCCAGGCCTGCGTCGCCTTTGCCTTGATGTTCAGCGCGCGGACATTGGCGGTGACATCGCTCTGGACCTTCGAGAGTTGCGCCCTGATCTTCGGCTCCACATATTTCGACATGTTGATGCGGAAGCCGAGGATCTGCAGCTCCGGCGGCTCCTGCCAGCGAAAGCCTTCGCTCATGTCGAGCGTCACTGACCAATCCTTGCGCAGCTGCGGACGCGCGCTGGCATAGACGGTCATCGCGCCCTCGGCCTCGCCTTTCAGAAGCCGCGCAAAGCCTTTGGTGCCTTGCGCTTCCACACTGCCAAACAAGGGCGTCGAGGCAACGAGACGTCCATTCTCGGCGCGCATGGAGACGGGCCCGGTGCGCTCGATCTCACCGGAATAGGTGCAATCCACATTCACCATGCGGCCCATCACCTGGCGATGCCAACAGCTCGTGGTGCGATCGTCGAACGACGCCAGCACTTTTGGCACGCGGCGCGCGAGCGCATCATTGATCGCAGGGATGCCGAATTCGATGATCGCGGAAATTTTTGAAGTGACAACGGCCGGTGTGGCCTGATCCGCACTGAGTGGAGGCTTGTCAGCGGCCAGGATCGCTGTCGATCCGGTGACAGCGAGGACCAACGCGGCGCCCACCTGTCTAAGCGCGGATAATCGCAGCAAGCCTAGTTCAAATTGGCGAGGCGGAACAACGGACATTGGCGTCTTCGTCATCTGGACCTCGCAATGTCGTCAACGGCACCATGCCACCTTACCACCTCTGGATGAAGCAGCAAGCAATCCTGCGGGTGCCGATACCAAACGGAGCTTGTCCGCACCTTTTCAAGGGGATGAGCCGTTGTGTCGCGTTTTGCGCGCATGCCATGGCGACTTGGCGCGCGATCGACTACAATTGCAGCTTCACCACCAGAAGGAACCATTGTGTTATCGCTCGAACTCGGGATCGTTGCGGTCCTGATCGTCCTCAACGGCCTGCTCGCGATGTCTGAACTCGCGATCGTGTCCTCCCGCCCTGCCCGTCTCGCTGGCCTCGTCGAAAAAGGCGTCACAGGTGCGCGCCGCGCATTGGCGCTGGCCTCCGATCCCGGCAAGTTTCTCTCCACCGTGCAGATTGGCATCACGCTGATCGGCGTGCTGTCGGGCGCGTTCTCAGGCGCCACGCTGGGTCAGCGTTTGACTGCGGAGCTGCTCGAACTCGGCGTATCGAAAGGCCTTGCCGATACACTCGGCGTCGGCATCGTCGTCTCCATCATCACTTACGCATCGTTGATCATCGGCGAACTCGTACCGAAGCAGATCGCCTTGCGCGATCCCGAGGCGGTCGCGGTTCGCGTGGCGCCGGCCATGGTGCTGCTCGCAAAAATCTCGCTGCCGCTGGTGTGGCTGCTCGATCGCTCGGGCAAGGCGATTCTGTTTCTGCTCGGCCAGCGCGGCGAGTCTGAAGACAAGGTGAGCGAAGCCGAAATCCATACGCTGGTGACGGAAGCGGAAACCGCAGGCGTGCTCGAGCCCGGCGAGAAGGAAATGATCGCCGGCGTGATGCGGCTCGGCGATCTCCCCGTGGGTGCGGTGATGACACCGCGTCATGAAGTGGCGATGATCGATCTCGCCGATCCCATCGAGACCATTCACGCAGAGATCAGCGGCTCGCCGCATTCGCGCTTCGCGGTGTTCGACGGCAACATGGATTCCGCCATCGGCATCGTGCAGGCGAAGGATCTGCTCGGCGCGTTTCTCGCCGGTGGCTCGCCGGATATCCGGGCATTGGTGCGTGAAGCACCTGTCATCCCCGACACGCTGGATGCGCGCGACGTGGTACGGATCCTGCGCGAGTCCGCCGTGCATATGGGCCTTGTCCATGACGAATACGGCACCTTCCAGGGCGTCGTCACATCGGCGGATATTCTCGAAGCCATTGTCGGCGCGTTTCACACCGAGGAAGGCCCGGCCGAACTCGCCTTCCACAAGCGCGACGACGGCTCCTATCTGATCTCGGGCTGGATGCCGGCGCTGGAATTCATGTCGCTGCTGTCGATCGAGCCGCCGCAAGGCTCGCGGCCGTATCAGACCTTTGCCGGCTTCCTGCTCTACGAGTTCGGCCGCATCCCCGATGTGGGCGACGCCATCATCTCGCATGGCTGGACATTCGAGATCATGGATCTCGACGGCCGCCGCATCGACAAGGTGCTGGCGACACGGATGGTCGAGGAAGAGACGGGGTAATACCGTCCCCTCATGGTGAGGAGCGCGCTCTTGCGCGCGTCTCGAACCATGAGAAGGAAGGCTGGGCGTGTGCGGCCATCCTTCGAGACGCCGCGCAAGAGCGCGGCTCCTCAGGATGAGGGGGCGTGGTCGCGGCGCAAGCCGATCATTCGATCGGCTTGTTGAACTTGTTCGACGTCGGCAGGCCCGTCGCCTGACGGCCGGCATCGGCGCGGTTGCCGCGCCATTCCGCCAGTTCTTTCCAGGTCATCGAGCGTTCGCGGTCCGCAGAGTCGCGCCAGGTGAGGCCGGCCTTGGCGTTGAACACCGCCACGTCGGACAGGCCCGCGCTGGTGTATTTCTGCAGGCGCACGCCGCGGCCGCGCGCCATTTCCGGCACGTCGGCAAGCGGGAAGATCACCATCTTGTGGTTGGTGCCGATGACGGCGACCTGATCGGCGCCCTCTTCCACCACCGTCAACACGCGCGCTTCATTGGGCATCTCGACATTGATGATCTGCTTGCCCTTGCGGGTCGCGCTGACGCAATCGTCCTCGCCCACCACAAAGCCCTGGCCGTCATGGCTGGCGATCAGGAACTTGCGACCGCCCTTGTGCACGAACACCGAGACGATGGCGGCATCGCCTTCCATGTCGATGAAGAGACGGATCGGCTCACCATGACCGCGACCTCCGGGCAACTTCGCGACGTCGAGTGTGTAGAAGCGGCCGTTGGTGGCGAGCAGCATCAGCTTGGACGTGGTCTCGGCGAAGAAGGCCTGGCCGAGCTTGTCGTCCTGCTTAAAGGTCAGGTTGGAGAGGTCTGCGACCTGCCCTTTCAGCGTACGCACCCAGCCCTTGTCGGAGATCACCACGGTGACGGGTTCGCGCTCGACCAGCGACTCCTCGAGCGCCGCGAGATCATGCTCCGGTGCATCGGCGAACACCGTGCGGCGCTTGCCGAGCGGCGTCTTCGGGCCGAACATCTCGCGCACGTTGCGCACCTGCTCGCCGACCTTGGTCCACTGCACCGCTTCCGAGCCGAGGATCTCGTTGATCCCCTTCAGTTCGGCGCGCAGCGCCTTGTCTTCCTTCCGGATCTCGAACTCTTCGAGCTTGCGCAACGAGCGCAGGCGCATGTTCAGGATCGACTCCGCCTGCAGCTCGGTGAGGCTGAAGGCCTTCATCAAGACCGGTTTCGGCTCATCCTCGGTGCGGATGATGCGAATGACCTCGTCGATGTTCAGATAGGCGATCAGGTAACCGCCGAGCACTTCGAGCCGATGCTCGATCTGGCCCTTGCGGTGCTGCGAACGGCGCAGCAGCACTTCGCGCAGATGGTCGAGCCATTCGCGCAGGCACTCGGCCAGGCCCAGCACTTTTGGAATGCGGCCCTTGACCAGCACGTTGAGATTCAGCGGGATCTTGCTCTCGAGCTCGGTGAGCTTGAACAGCGACTCCATGACCAGGCCGGCGTCGACATTGCGCGTCTTCGGCTCGATGACGACGCGAACGTCCTCGGCGGATTCGTCGCGGATATCGCCGACCAGCGGCAGCTTCTTGTCGTTGAGCAGTTCGGCGATCTTCTCGATCAGGCGCGACTTCTGCACCAGCCACGGAATTTCCGTGACCACGATATTCCAGGCGCCACGCGCGCCCTCTTCCACCGACCACTTGGCGCGGGTGCGGAACGAGCCGCGGCCGGTCGTATAGGCCTCGGCGATCGATTCCTTGCTGTCGATGATGATGCCACCGGTGGGGAAGTCCGGTCCCTTGACGAAACGCAGCAGCGCCTTCGACTTGGCGTCCGGCTTCTCGATCAGATGCAGCGCGGCGTCGCAAAGCTCGGCAGCGTTGTGCGGCGGGATCGACGTCGCCATGCCGACCGCAATACCCTGCGCGCCGTTGGCGAGCAGGTTCGGGAAGCCGCCGGGCATGACGGACGGCTCTTTGGACTGGCCGTCATAGTTCGGACGAAACTCGACCGCGTCCTCATCGATGCCTTCGAGCAGCAGCCGCGCGACATCGGTCATGCGGGCTTCGGTATAACGATAGGCCGCCGCGCTATCGCCGTCGATATTGCCAAAGTTGCCCTGGCCATCGACCAACGGATAACGCGAGGAGAAATCCTGCGCGAGGCGCACCATGGCGTCATAGATCGCCTGGTCGCCATGCGGATGGAACGAGCCCATCACGTCGCCGACGATCTTTGCCGATTTCTTGAACGGCGTGCCCGGATCGAGCCGGAGCAGGCGCATGCCATAGAGGATGCGGCGGTGAACCGGCTTCAGGCCGTCCCGCGCATCTGGCAGCGCGCGATGCATGATCGTGGAGAGCGCATAAGCGAGATAGCGCTCCTCGAGCGCCTCGCGGAGCTGCACTTCGTGAATTTCAGCCGGCTCCGGCGGAATCAGTCTTTTTCCCATGGCGGGGAGTTAGCGCGCCGTGACGAATCGGGCAAGAAATGAATCAAGAAACAATCGGCGGTCGCCCACCCATTCGGCGTCAGACTTGGCTTCTTGCGGGGGACACAGCGTGGCGCAGCCCATCGATAAGGAGCCCGACCATCCGCTGGGCATGATCAGGCCCCTGGTCATGGGCGCTCATGCACAGGCTGGCGACGGCCCCCAGCAGATCCTTCGGATCGACATCGGTCCGGACGGCGCTCGCCTTTGCCGCAGCTTCGAACAGCGATGTCACAGCCGGATATAGCCGCTTGTCGAAATAGGCCGGCAGGGAATCGAAGGCGGGATCACCAGAATGCAGGGCCGCGGCCAGTCCGCGTTTGGTTGCGATAAACGCTGCATAGCGCTGCATCCACTCCGCCAATGCGTCGAATGGCGCATATTCGGCGGCCAGAACCGGCGCGGCATCTGCGCAGGCATCGATCTCGCGACGGCAAACCGCTGCGATGAGATCGGCGCGCTGGGGAAAGTGGCGATAGAGGGTGCCGACCCCGACGCCGGCCTTCTCCGCGATGTCGCGCACCGGCGCATTGACCCCGGCGTCGGCGAACACCGCCTTGGCGGCCTGCAGCAGCGCATCCAGGTTGCGCTGAACATCGACGCGGACACGCCGCTCGCCGCCCTTCGGAGGATCATCCCCCTCTGCTTTCTGCTCCCGCTTCGTCAACCTGTCGCTCACGATTCTGTTATTTGATAAAACGGAACGTTGTTCCGTATTAATACGGAATGCCGTTCCGCTTTATCCAGATAATGCAGCCGGGCGGTACTGACAACCTCCGACCGTCTCAAGGAGACCAATCATGCAATACCGCACCCTCGGCCGAACCGGCCTCAAGGTTACCCCCTATTGTCTTGGCGCCATGATGTTCGGGGCAATGGGCAACCCGGACCGCGACGATTCCATCCGCATCATTCACAGAGCGCTGGATGCGGGGATCAACTTCATCGACACCGCCGACATGTACAGCCACGGCGAATCCGAAGAGATCGTCGGCACGGCACTGAAGGGACGGCGTGACAGCGTCGTGCTCGCCACCAAGGGCTGGGGCGCGATGGGCAGTGATCCGAACCAGCAAGGCGGCTCACGGCGCTGGCTGACCCGCGCCGTCGAGGATTCCCTGCGCCGCCTGCAGACCGACTATATCGACCTCTACCAGATCCACCGTCCGTCACCGGACACGGATATCGAAGAGACACTGTCGACGCTCACGGACCTGATGCGTGACGGCAAGATCCGCGCGATCGGATCATCGACATTCCCGGCATCCGATATCGTGGAGGCGCACTGGATCGCGGAACGCCGTTCGCTGGCCCGCTTCCGCAGCGAACAGCCGCCCTACTCGATCCTGAACCGCAGTATCGAACGCGAAGTGCTGCCGGCCTGTGAGCGCTACGGCATGGGCGCACTGGTGTGGAGCCCGCTGGCCATGGGTGCGCTGACCGGCCGCTATCGCCGCGGCCAGCAACTGCCGGAAAGCGCGCGCGTGAACTACTTCCCGAAACAGATGGCGGACGAGCGGCGCCTCGACGCCGTCGAACAGTTGGTCCGCATCGCCGAACAAGCGCAGTTGTCGCTGACGCATATGGCGATGGCTTTCACCATCGCGCATCCCGCGGTGACATCCGCCATTCTCGGACCGCGAACGATGCAGCAGCTCGACGACATCCTTGCTGGTGTCGAGCTCGCGCTCGACGACAAGGTGCTGGATCAAATCGATCAGATCGTGCCGCCCGGCACCGATATCGGTGCGCTCGAAGCCAACTACAATCCGCCTGCGGTGATGCAGGCGAGCCTGCGCCGTCGTCCTATCACCGAGCGAGCAGCCGCCTGATGCTTTGCGAGGGCCGGTCATCGCCACAGCGAGGCTGGCCCTAAGCGCCCTCCTGCGTCATCCGCCGGATCACGGCATTGACGAAGCCATCGCGGGCATCGGAATGCCGCTGCCCGCGGGGCTCCAGCACATTGCGCAACAGAAAACGGCCGGTGATGTCGAAGCCATCCCGCAGGTCGCGGTCAGACAAGCCATGGTCCGCGGCATAGGTCCCCCGCATGAATGGCGGCAGTGGCATCAGCTTGTCGCGCCACGGCTCGCCGGCCATGCGCGAGACGGCATTGCCGGATTTCGGCGAGACATAGATCAGGTCGGTCGTGTCGCCGGTGGCAGCGCAGTTTTCGAGATCGAGGCCAAAGCCGAGCTCGGCAAGCATCGCGAGTTCAAAGCGGATGGCGTGGATGGCCGCGACAATCGGATGATCGAAGTCATCGAGGATGTGTTCGAGCATCGCAAAAATATCTTCATGCGGGTCGCGCTCGGGCAGCAGCCGCGCCACCGAGGCGATATGTGTAACGCCGTAGACAGCATGCGACGCGCCAAGCAGCGTCGCTGCGCGCAGTTTGGTGCCCTCGATCAGATAATAGCCGAGCTGCTCGTCGAGCCGCGCGCGCCAGATCGCCTGCACGCTGTTGCCGGGCTGCAGCAAGGGGCGCATCCGCGAACCGGCGCCACCGCGCACAAGACCGAGATGGCGGCCATGGCCGCGCGTCATCAGTTCGACGATGGCGCTGGATTCGCCATGACGCCGCACGCCGAGGATGATGCCTTCGTCGGTCCATTCCATGGGAGAGAGTATAGATTGTAGGGCGGATGAGGCGAAGCCGTAATCCGCCGTTCTTTGGTACAGCACTGGGCCGGCGGATGACGCTTCGCTCATCCGCCCTACGGCCTATGCGTTGAACCAGCTCTTCGCATCGCCGGTGAACGCGCAATACAGCCCCATCGCCGTCAGAATGCACGACACGATCTCGATCGCGCTGTCGAATTGCAGGCCATAGGTGCCCAGCACCTGAAGCAGCGACAGCACCGAAAAGCTCAGCGACACCACCAGCACCCAGCGCGGCCAGCTCTTGCGGCGATAGGCAGCGAGCCAGACCAGATAGACGAAGAACAGCAACATGCACGCCGCGACAAACGTTGCTGCGGCAATCGTGCTGTCAGACAGGTTGGCATCGGCCGTGCGATCCTGAAACGCGATCGAGACGCAATCCAGGATCAGCGACACATAAAGCAGCACTTCGAAATAGAAGACGTTCTTCGGCAGTTCGGCGGGAACGGTCACGGCTGCACTCACACGATCATTCCTGCGGAAATTCGAGGCCCATTTCACGATAGCGATTGGGATCGTCGCCCCAATTCTCGCGCACCTTCACGAACAGGAACAGATGGACGGTGTGCCCGACAATCTCGGTCAGTTCACGCCGCGCATCGGCGCCGATCTGTTTGATCGTCGCCCCGCCCTTGCCGAGCACGATCTTGCGCTGGCTTTCGCGCTCGACAAAAATCGTCTGCTCGATGCGCACGGAATTGTCCTTGCGCTCCTGCCAGCTGTCCGTTTCGACCGTCGACTGATAGGGCAGCTCCTGATGCAGCTGACGGAAGATCTTTTCGCGGGTGATCTCGGCTGCGAGATGCCGCAGCGGTGCATCCGACATCTGGTCTTCGGGGTAGTGATACGGCCCTTCCGGCACATCGGCCGCGAGCCGGCGACGCAGGTCATCGACGCCGTCGCCGGTCATCGCCGAGATCATGAAAGTCTCGTCGAATTTCAGGCGCGCATTGGCATCGGTCGCAAGCTTCAGCAACCGTTCCTTAGCGACGATATCAACCTTGTTGATCACCAGGATCTTCGGATGGTTGACCTTGGACAGCTGTTCGAAGATCGCCTCGGCCTCTTCGTTGATCCCGGCCTTGGCATCGAGCAGCACGCAGACGAGATCGGCGTCATGGGCGCCGCTCCAGGCGGTCTTCACCATCGCACGATCAAGCCGGCGCTTGGGAAGGAAGATGCCGGGCGTATCCACCAGGATGATCTGCGAATGATCCTCGATGACGATGCCGCGGATCAGCGCGCGCGTGGTCTGCACTTTGCGCGACACGATGGTGACCTTGGAGCCGACCAGCGCATTGACGAGCGTGGACTTGCCGACATTGGGCGCACCGATCAGCGCAACAAAGCCGCAGCGTGTGGTCTGCGGGGCGCCTTCGGTTTCGTGGGCAACGTCGTCGTTCAAGTCATCATCCTTCAAGATTTCACGCCTTCGCGCTCTAACATGGCCGTTGCGGCCGCCTTCTCGGCGGCGCGCTTGCTACCACCCTCGCCTTCAGCGGATGCAAGCCCGCTGACATCCACCGCAATTCTGAAATGCGGATCGTGATGCGGGCCGGAGCGGCTGACCTCACGATAGGCCGGCGTCGGCAGGCCGCGGCCCTGCGCCCATTCCTGCAATACCGTCTTCGGATCGCGCAGCGGGCGCACCGGCTTGCGCATGCGCTCCGTCCAATTACGCTGCACGAAGGCTTCTGCGGCAGGATAACCGCCGTCAAGGAAGATCGCGCCGATCACGGCTTCACAGATGTCCCCGAGCACCGACTTGCGCAAGCGCTGGCCGACGCCGGCGCCGACTGAGCCCAGCTTGATCCCGTCCTGAAAGCCAAGAATCCGCGCAACATCGGCGCAAGCTTCCTTGCGCACGAGATCGGCCAGCCGCTTCGACAACTCGCCTTCATCGCCATTCGGGAAGGCGCGATACAGCATGTCGGAGATCACGAGGCCGAGCACGTGATCGCCGAGGAATTCCAAGCGCTGGTAGCTCTCGCTGCGGCTGCGTTGCGACTTCAGCGCCGAGACATGCGTGAAAGCTGTCTCAAGGAGCTGCGCATCCTTGAATTCATGACCGATCCGCGTCTCGATCTCGGCGGCTGCAGCCTTGGCCTCGGCGCGCGCGCGCTTCTTGCGCTGGGCCGCGGTCTCCTTCGGCGCCTCGGGCGCCGGGCTGTGATCGTCGGGTTCCGGCGCTGCCGTCTCGATATTTTTGGTGTGATCGTCCGTCATCGCACGATGGAGAAAATGCGGCTCCAGCGCACGGCGGTCGGCCAGCGCCAGATCTGCCAGGCCTGCTCGCCTTCGGCGATCGAGAAGAAGATCATCTGCGCACGGCCGATCAGGTTCTCGGACGGTACGTAGCCGACGGCCGACTGCACGCGGCTGTCGGTGGAATTGTCACGGTTGTCGCCCATCATGAAGAAGTGGCCGGCCGGCACCTTGTATTCGATGGTGTTGTCGTAGAAGCCGTTGTCGACGCAATCGAGCGTCTCGTAGCTGACATTGTTCGGCAGTGTTTCCTTCCAGCGCTTCACCCGCGCGGTGGCATCGGAGCCGCACGGATCCTCGCCGACGAAATCGCTCAGGCGCTCGCGCTGCACGGGCTTGCCATTGATGTGGAGGAGCCCCTCCTTCATCTGCACGGTGTCGCCGGGCATGCCGATCACGCGCTTGATGTAGTCGGTGGTGTCGTCCTTCGGCAGGCGGAACACGACCACGTCGCCACGGGCGGGATCGGAGCCGAAGATGCGGCCGGAGAAGATATTCGGCGATAGCGGGATCGAGTAATGGCTGTACCCATAGGAATATTTTGACACGAACAGGTAATCGCCAACCAGCAGCGTCGCCTTCATCGAGCCTGAGGGGATGTTGAAAGGCTGGAACAGGAAAGTCCGGATCACCAGTGCGATGAGGAGCGCATTGATGACGACGCGGACGGTCTCGCCGAAGCCGCTTTCAGTCTTGGTCCCCGAAGTCACGCTCATCGCTTTCCCGATTCCCGCGCAAGGGTGCGCAGCTAGCCCTCGCATGTCGCGCCGCAGCGTCAGCCCGGTCAGCAAAATGCATCAATTTCAATTGGTTACAACAAAGTCCTGCCAAGGCTTTTTGAGGGCGAGAGCAAGAATTCGCGGCGGATCGATCTCTCCGCAGGTTTAAACGGTTGTCAGTAGAGGTGCAATGAATTGCCCCGTCACGGCGCGGTGAAGGCTTGGAGCCTATTCGGCGGCCTGCTTGAGGTCAGCCGATGGGGTCTTGGCCTGTTCGGGCTCTGCAGTCGCCCGATCGATACGCATCAAGACAAAGGCAAAGCACGCCAGGAAAACGAAGCCCACGACCGGCATAACCAAGGCAAATATCTCGAAATCGGTCATTCCCGGATCCCTCCGAGTACCAGTTGCCCGATACAATGTATGCCTGCGCTCATGGCGACGCAAATCCCCGCGCCGATTACGATTGCGCTGATCCCCGTCCCAAGCGGCGCTAAACCGTAGAAGAGCGCCAGAGCCGGACCGATGCAGCCCGCGGACAAGAACGCGGCGGCAATCGTGTTCATGAGACCCGCGAGCAATTTCGCCCGCTCGTTTTGCACGACTTTACTCGTCATGGCTTCCCCCGGCAGACCGGAACCATGATTGCACGCCCAGATTGCGGACGTAAATACCGGTTACTAGACCTTCGCCACCGCTGAAATGATCACAAAGGCCTGCGCCAAAGGCCAGTCGTCGGTGATGGAGAGGTCGATTTGAGCGACGTAGCCCGGCGGCGTGAGCTTCTCCAGCCGCGCCAATGCGCCGCCGGTCAGTTTCATCGACGGCTTGCCGCCCGGCAGGTTGATCACGCCCATGTCGCGCCACCAGACGCCTTGGCGGATGCCGGTGCCCAGCGCCTTTGACATCGCCTCTTTGGCGGCGAAGCGCTTGGCATAGGTGGCGACCACCATCTTCTCGCTCTTGGCGCGGCGCTGGGCGCGGGCGCGCTCTGCGTCGGTGAAGATACGGTCGAGGAAGCGATCCCCATGGCGCTCAATCACCTTGGCAACACGGGTGATGTCGATGAGGTCCGAGCCGATACCGATGATCATGCGCTACCTCGCTTGGCGACGCCCTTGTCCATCGCCGCGCGCATCCGTTTCACGGTTTCCGACAGGCCGACGAACAGCGACTCACCGATCATGTAGTAGCCGATGTTCAACTCCATGATTTCGGGAAGAGCCGCGATGGTTTCGGCGGTGGCGTAATCGAGTCCGTGGCCGGCATGAACTTCGAGGCCAGCGGATTTCGCAAGCTTTGCGCCTGCCGAGATGCGCTGCCATTCGCTCTCCGCCTTGATCAATTCGCCATCGGTGATGGCATCGCACCAGGCGCCGGTGTGGAGTTCGATGACTGGCGCTTTCAGCTTTGCGGCCATTTCGATCTGCTTCGGATCGGCAGCAATGAACAGCGAGACGCGGACGCCGGCATCGTTGAAACGCGCGATGGTCGGCTCCAGCGAGTCGCGCTGGCCGACCACGTCGAGGCCGCCTTCGGTGGTGAGTTCTTCGCGCCGCTCCGGCACCAGGCACACGGCATGCGGCTGCACGCCAAGCGCGATGCGCACCATGTCCGGCGTCGCCGCCATCTCGAAATTCAACGGCTTGGAGATCTCGGCCTTCAGCCGCTCCATATCGGCATCGCGAATGTGGCGGCGGTCCTCGCGCAGATGCGCGGTGATGCCATCGGCACCGGCGGCAATGGCTTCGAGGGCCGCACGCACGGGATCCGGGTGCTTGCCGCCGCGTGCGTTGCGCAGGGTTGCGACGTGATCGATATTGACGCCAAGGCGGAGAGACGAGGACGGCATGTCAGGCTTTCGCAAGCGGGTGTCGAGAGCCCCTTCTAGCAATACGCCGCCGTCATTGCGAGGCGTGGCCGCCATGCATCGCGACTACAGCAGCCCCAATTCGCGCAGCTCGCGGCGCATCGGCTCGGGCATCGCCTCGATGCTGGCAGCGGCCTTGCCGAGATCAGGTGGCGCGTCCTTGTCCGTGAGATAGCGCCAGCCCTGAAACGGGCGCAGCGGACGCGGTGCCACCGTGACCGGCTTCGGCTCCATGATCAGCCGGCAGCGATTGATGCCCTCGCCGTCACGAAACGGCTCGATGGCGAGAATTTTTTCGCGCAGCGCGATCTCGCCACGGATCACCCAATAGAGCGATCCGCCGTCGAGCAGTTCGGCATCGCGCTTCGGCACCATGCGGGTGACATGGATATGCTGCTGCTTCTCGCCGCGCGCCTTGGCGGCGCGCATGCGTTCAGCGAGATAGCTCTTGAAATCCGCGATGGATTCACAGCCGACGGCGAGTTTGACGAGGTGCAAGGGCATAGGCGTGAGATCGGAACCGGAACGCGGTCTTACAAGCTGTTATCCACCGCTCAGTTATCCGCCTGCGGTGCGCCGGGCGCAAGCTGAACGGGCGCCGCCGGGGCAGCCGCCTGTGGACGGGGCGCTGCCGGAGCCGCCTCTTTCGGCGCGGCCTGCTTCTTTGGCGCCGGTCGCGGCGCGGCCTTGGCATCCGCAGCGGGAGCCCTGACCGGCGTATCGGTCATGATCGAGATCGGCGGTATCGACGAGGACGACGGGAATTCGGCATTGGTCGGCTTGCCCGTCGGCAACGACGGCGGGAGGCCAGAGAGCGATGCGACGCCTGGAACCGCTGATGCCGCGACCGCTGCCGGCGGCGCGTTCCATGCCGGCGCATAGCGTGTCAGCAATCCCTCATAGAAGCGCTCGCCCATATTGGAGGCGACCTGCTTGTAATCGGGAATGGACGGAAAAGCGAAGCACGCGTCGGGCCTGCAACGATCGCGCGACTGCAGAATATAAGCGACAAAACCGTAGCGATCGCGCTCCACCGCATTGCGCAGTGTGGCGAGATCCGGCGGCGCCTGTCTGTTCGCGTTCCCGACATCGCCATAGGATGTCAATCGGTCTACCAGAGCAGCGGTCGCCGAGACAGCAGCAGCAACCGTATCCGGCGAGGCGAAAAGCGATTTCTCGCAAGCCGCGAGCACCATCTCGCCGGCGAGTTCGTCGAGACAGGACAGCACGGGCAGCGTCGTGGTGAGCTGCGGTGCTGCCACTGGCGTCGGAGCTGCCGCTTTCTGGGCAGGCTCGGCCCCGCGCAACACAACCGTCGCAGCGACGCCGACTGCCAGCAGCGCGATCATGGTCAGCGCGCCATTCGCAACCGACTTCTCCGCACGCAACAGCGCAACAAGCACGATCAGACCGAACAACGCGGCGACGCCGAGAGCGAGCCACATGGGCAATGAGGCCGAACGCCAGAGTTGATCGAGCGAGCTCGCCCAGGCCGCATTCATTTAGAAGTCCCCAAAAATCTAATATCGCATCGTCAAGCAGATACGGCTGCCATGCACCCGCAATATGCTGTTGTTATGGCGACGATATCGGCCGGAACAAGAGCGGATCGCAGGGTACGCGATCACTCTTCCTCGAAGCGCGGGATCAGAAGGGTTTCGGCGAGCCCCTCTTCCGTCCACTGCCGGAACGCTGCGTTGGCCTGCATGGTGTCCATGTACGCGCGTGCCGCGGGCGATACCTCGATGGCGTAGCTGCGGAAACGATGCACCACCGGTGCATACATCGCGTCAGCGCCGCTGAAGGTGCCGAACAGATACGGCCCCGCCGCGCCATAGCGCGCACGGCACGACACCCAGATTTCGTCGATGCGCGCGACATTGGCCTTGGCGTCATCGGACAACGGCTTCGCCTTGACCGGGCGATGCAGGTTCATGCCGCATTCGTTGCGCAGCGGCATGAAGCCGGAATGCATCTCGGCCGAGATCGAGCGCGCATGGGCGCGCTGCGCAACATCCTGCGGCCACAGCTTCGCCTCGGGAAAACGCTCCGCGGCATATTCGATGATGGCAAGCGAATCCCACACGGTGATGTCGCCATCGACCAGCGCCGGCACCTTGCCAGACGGCGTCACGTCAAGAATGCGTTGCTTGTCGGCGGGCCCGGTATAGAGCGGAATGACGACTTCCTCGAATGGGATGCCGACGCCTTTCAGGGCAACCCACGGGCGCATCGACCACGACGAATAGTTCTTGTTACCGACCACCAGCTTCAGCGACATCACCTACTCCCTGCAAGGCGGGTAAAATGCCATGTGGACGGCTGCGCTGCAATCAAGTTGGGCAAGACCAACCGTTGCCGCCTGCGAAGCGAAGTGGCAGAACCGCCACCTGAGACATTGGGTGCTGCATGCCGAACTATACCTGGATCGACGCTTTCGCGCTGGGCTTCTTCATTCTGGAATGGGCGGCCTATGCGATCACGCTCGAGCACAGCAAATATGGCCGCGACAGCCTGTCGGCGCGCATGCACGCCTATCGCGAAGTCTGGATGCGCCGCCTGCTCGCGCGCGAGGCGCGGATCGTCGATACGCATATCCTGACATCGCTGCAGAACGGCACCGCGTGGTTTGCCTCCACCACGCTGATCGCCATCGGCGGCGCGCTGGCGCTGCTGCGCGCCACCAACGAGGTCATGCCGATCATGGCCAATCTGCCAATCGGCTTCAACGCATCGCCCGGTCTGTGGGAGATCAAGTGTTTCGGGCTGATCCTGATCTTCGTCTATGCGTTCTTCAAATTCGCCTGGGCCTATCGGCTGTTCAACTATGTGGCGATCCTGGTCGGCGCGATGCCATTCGCGGTGGATCGCCACACGCCGGAGGCCGAAGCGCATGTGATGCGCACGACAAAAATGTTCGGGGCGGCGGCGCGGCATTTCAACCGCGGCCAGCGCGCGTTCTTCTTTGCGCTCGGTTATCTCGGCTGGTTCGTGAGCCCGTGGGTGTTCATCGTCTCCACCGCCGCCGTGGTCATCGTCACCTGGCGACGTCAGTTTGCGTCGAGTGCCTGGCTCGCCATGGGCGAAGGTTTGCAGGCCACGAAGAAGACGCTCGCCGACGGCAAAGCTAACTCCCAAAATCCTGCGGCGTGAACGGCAGGTCGAGCACGCGCCACTCATTGTATTTGTCCGCCGGCAGCATGGAATAAGGCTGGCAGGCTTCCAGCCCCTGTTTGGCAGCTTGCAACAGCAATGCCGCCTTGGCCGGCCGGCGCACCTCGATCACCGTCGGCTCGGCCACAAGGCGCCCATCCGGCGTCAGCATCGCACGCAGCTTCACCATGGCATCGTCATTGCGCGCCACATTGGCGGGCAGTTTCAGGCAGGTCTTGAGGTGGCGATGAAACGCCGCGATATCGGTCTTGGCGACATCCGCCTGCTCACTCGCGGGAGCACCGCCGAAACCGGGCAATCCGAGCATGACGCCGTATTTGACGGTGATGTCCGGATCGGGCTGTGGCGGCGCCTGCGCGGCCGGAGGGGGCTGCGATTGTGGAGCCGACTGAGGCTGCAAGGCAGCCTGCTGCTGCGGTGCCGGCTGCTGCTGAGCAGACTGTTGCTGCGCGGGCGGCGCTGCAGCTGAAGATGACGGCTGGGCCTGTTGTTGTGGCGGCGGGGATTGAGGCGCTTGCTGGGACTGTTGCTGCTGGGGTGGCTGTTGCGGCGGCGGCGCTTCCGGCTTTTGTCGCTGGGCGCTTTGCGGCTCGGATTTCTGCTGCGACGATTGCAGTTTGGCCGTGGCAGCAGCCGCCTCTTTCTGCTCCTCCAGCGTCGGCCGCGTGGTCAGGTCAGGCAGGCGGAATTCGGGCTGTGCGGGCTCGGGCTTTTTTTCCGGTCCTGGCTCCGGTTTCGCCTGCTCAGCCTTTTTCTCGGCCTCAGCGAGTTCCTGCGGCGTCACCAGATCGACGCTGACATTGTCCTCGTGCGGCTCCATCGGCTTGGCGTCAGCGAAATACACCCCCGCGGCCAGGGCCAGATGACCGAGCACCGAGGCGGCGATGGCTGCGCGAATGAGGTGCCGAGGTTCCATGAACTTGAAGATTTGGACTTGAAGACAATCTGTACGCCAGAGGTGTGATATTAGCTCCGGTCACCTGCGGGCGCCATGTCCCCGATGACACAGCTTGCGCGCGGATGCGGGATCGGCGATGCCAAGGCATGGCCAAATCAGAATCCAAAGCTCCAAAGAAATCCCCCGCTGCACCGCCCAAGGCTGCGAAGCCCAAGCCTCAGCCGCTTGACGAGCGCATCCTGGCTATCCTCGGCCGCGATCCGTCTCGTTCTCTGAGCGGGCCGGAAATCGCTCATCTCATTGAGCCCGAAGGCGACTGGCATTCCCAGTTGCCCCCCATCCGCCGCGCGGCGGTGAAGCTCATGCTGGACGGCCGACTGGTAATCTATCGCAAGGGCAAGCCGGTCGAAGACCCCGAGGATTTCCGCGGCGTGTATCGACTGGGGCTGCCGAAAGACGCGCAGGACGAAGCCGACTCATAAGCCAGATTCATTGACTCAGAAATATGGTTATATTACCATAATTCTGTGATCGATCTGCTACCTCGGATGAAGCCTTTGGTCTTCGTTGGCTCGAGCCAGAAGGATCTGCGAGCATTCGCCGCGGCTGTCCGCAGAGATGTCGGTGTGGCGCTTTTCGACGCAAAGCTTGGCGTTCACCCTCACAATGCCAAACCACTTAAAGGCATGAGTGGCGTTCTGGAAATTCGTGACAGCTATGATGGCGACACATATTGCGCAGTCTACACGGTTCGCTTCGAAGGCATTCTGTATGTGCTTCATGCGTTTCAAAAGAAGTCGATCAGCGGAATTGCGACACCGCAACGGCATATCGATCTGATCAGGGATCGCGGATGACTAACAAAAAAACTTCGCCCGCTTTTACGAAAGGCTCCGGCAATGTATTCGCCGATCTCGGCCTGCCCGATGCCGAAGAGCTTCATTTGAAGGCCGCGCTTGTATTCGAGCTGAAGCGTCTCATCGCGGAGCGTGAGATGACACAGACAGCCGCAGCCGAACTGATCGCGATGTCGCAGCCCGATCTATCGAAATTGCTGCGCGGCCAGCTTCAGCTGGCGTCGGTCGAAAAACTCATGCGGATGCTGACCGCGTTTGACCAGGACATCGAGATCACCATTCGCCCCCGTCGCAGGCGCGGCGAAGCCGGACGGATCACCCTTATCCCGGCCGCATAGTTACTTTTTCGGCCCCGGCAGCAATTCGCTGGTGCGGCCGGCGAGCCGGTAGCTCAGCAATCCGACCCATTCATGCATGGCATTATCAGCGCGAGAAAGGCCATCGGCGGCATCATCGAAGGTCTCGAGGGCATCGATCCATCCGCGCGTGCGCCAGTCAACCGGATAGGCTTCGACGTCGAATCCGGCCTTGCGAAACACGCCGATCGAGCGTGGCATGTGCCAGGCCGAGGTGACGAGCAGCCAGCGCTCGCCCGGCTTGGGATTGACGAGACGCCTGGTGAAGGCGGCGTTCTCCTCGGTGGTGCGGCTGTCGGTTTCGAGCACGACCCGCTCCGGCGCGACGCCAAACCGCCGCAACACGTCGCCAGCCGCTGGCGCCTCGGACAGCCCCTGTTCGAGCAGACTGCTGGCGCCGCCGGTGAAGACGATCCTGGCCTGGGGATAACGGCGCGCCAGCTCCAGCATCGCCGTGACGCGCTCGCCCGCCGAGTTGAGTTCCAGCGATTTGCGAGCCACCGTGGAATCGGAATCGATGGTGCCGCCGAGCACGATAATCCCATCCGGAGCACGACCGTCGTCCTGCCATTTCGGGAAGCGCTCCGTGAGCGACAGCAACATCACATTGCTCAGCGGCGAGTAGCCGAGCACGAGATAGAGCAAGACCCCGAAGCTGACTAACCAGGTGCCCATCCGATGCCGGTTCAGCATCACCAGCGCAAGGCCGATCACACACAGCACGGCGATGATGTTTGACGGCTGCGTGAAGAAGCCGAGAATCTTGGAAGCATAAAAGAACATCATCAATCCGATGGTGAGCGCAAAGCTCTGGAATGGCCGATCCGGTCTGCGGGATCAATGAGGCAAATGCACGTTCATCGGCACCACCGCACCGTCAGTCCCATTTCGGTGCGAAACCGTAGTCGGTCAGGCGGCCATCCGATCGGCTCAGGGCGGAGATGGCCACCATCTCGTCTTCGGACAGCATAAAGTCGAAGATGTCGATATTCTCCGACAGGCGCTCGACTTTCGAGGTGCGCGGAATCGCAACGACGCCCTGCTGCACCAGCCAGCGCAGGCAGACCTGCGAAGCGCTCTTGCCATGCGTCCTTCCGATGGCAGCGAGGGTTTCATCGCCGCGGACATGGCCTTTAGCGATTGGGCTATAGGCAACCAGCGCGAGGCCGTTATCACTGCAGGCTGCGCGCACTTTCGCCTGATCGAGATACGGATGATACTCTACCTGGTCGCAGACCAGCGGCTCAGGACAGGCCGCAACAGCCTGGTCGATGAGAGCGACCGTAAAATTCGAGACACCGATGTGCTTTGCCAATCCCATGCGCTTGGCGTGGGCGAGCGCACCGAGCGTCTCCTCCAGAGGTACATGCGCGCTCGGCCAGTGCAGCAGCAGCAGATCGACCTCGGTCATCCGCAGCCGCGTCAGGCTCTCCTTCACCGAGCGCTCGAGATTATGGGGCGCGAAATGCGTGGTCCAGATCTTGGTCGTGACGAAGATCTCGCTGCGGGCGACATGCGACGCGCGGATGCCGTCGCCGACATCGCGCTCGTTCTCATAGACCTGTGCGGTGTCGATATGGCGATAGCCGAGCTTGATCGCCTGCTCGATCACCCGCGCGCAGGTGCGGCCGCGTAATTCCCAGGTGCCAAGCCCGATCGCCGGGATACGGGCGCCATTTGCTTCCACGAACTGCACGTCGTCCTCCTTTCGAAGGAGCTACGTTATGCGCCGCGGGCTTGTCCGGCGCTGTCCAGGCCAACGCCCATCCGGATCAGGCGTTCAGACGTCCGCCGGCGCAAGTGCCGCAAACACAGTATCAGGCGCGTGGGCGATGACAGTCAGCAGCGCACGCGCCGGGCCACGCGGGCTACGCTTGCCCTGCTCCCAGTTGCGAATGGTCTCGACCGGTACGCCGAGGCGCGCCGCAAATTCGATTTGGGTGAGCTGGGCGCGGCGGCGCAGATCGCGGACTTCCGGGTCACAGGCGCGCGTCTCGACGGGCTCGGCAGCAACAGGCATCGCCGGCGCCAGGGGGACCTCGTCCCCGTCGCGCAATTCCACGATCCGTCCGTCAGCCTTCAATCGCAAGCGCATGTCCGACCTCTCTGCGGCGATGGTCGGGCAATACCGTTAAGGAGGAATGAAGGGCTGACTACTTCAGCCCGAACCACAGCGTCGCGATACCGAGAAACGAGAAGAAGCCGACCACGTCGGTCACTGTCGTCACGAAGGTGCCCGAGGCCACCGCCGGGTCGGCCTTCACGCGGTCCAGCGCCATCGGGATCAGGATGCCACCAAGGGCGCCGGCGACGAGATTGGTGATCATCGCAAGCGCAATGACGATGCCCAGACCCGGCGTCTTGAACCACAGATAGGCGGCAATGCCGGTGATCAGCGCGAAGGCGATGCCGTTCATCAGGCCGACCAGCGCCTCACGCGTGATGATGCGGACGGCATTGTTGGGATTGAGCTGACGCGTCGCCAGCGCGCGGACGGCTACCGTCATGGTCTGGGTTGCGGCATTGCCGCCCTGGCTCGCCACGATCGGCGCCAGTACGGCAAGCGCCACCATCTGCTCGAGCTGGCCCTCGAACAGGCCAAGCACCGACGATGCCAGGAAGGCCGTCGCCAGATTGATCAGCAGCCACATGAAACGGGCGCGGGCAATGGTGAGGAAGTTATCCGACAGTTCTTCGTCGGAGGTCACGCCACCCAGCGCCTTGACCTCCTCGTCGGCGTCCTCCTCGATCACGTCCACCACGTCGTCGATGGTGATAACGCCGACGAGACGGTTTTCCGGATCGACCACCGGCACCGAGACCAGATTGTACTTGCCAAACAGGTGCGCGACATCGCTCTGGTCATCGAGCACCGAGACCCGGCGGCGGTCCTCGTCGATCAGGTCGGCTAGCGGCACGGGACGGCGGGCACGCAGCAGCGTGTCGAGGGACACGGCGCCCTGCCAGCGCTGGTCGGCGTCCACCGCATAGATCTCGTAGAAACGCTCCGGCAGGTCCGGTGTCTCGCGCATATAGTCGATGGCCTGGCCGACATTCCAGTCCGGCGGGACGGCGATGAAATCGGTCTGCATCCGCCGACCGGCGGAGTCTTCCGGAAAGGTCAGGCTGCGCTCGATCGCGACGCGTTCGGACAGCGGCAGCTTTTCGAGGATCTCGTCCTGGACGTCCTCATCGACGCCTTCGAGAAGCTCGACCGCATCGTCGGAATCGAGGTCGCGGACGCCCTCGGCGACCGTCTCCGGCTCCAGTTCCTCGAGCAATTCCTCGCGAACGGAGTCATCCACCTCGTTCAGCGCGGAGAAGTCGAAATCGGCCTTGGTCAGTTCGATCAGGCGGACGCGCTCGTCGGGCTCCAGCGCCTCGATGAGGTCACCCAGATCGGCCTCATGCAGTTCGCCGACGATCTCGCACAGGAACACCGTGTCCGCCGACTGAACCGCCCGCGAGATCGCCTCGACGAATTCAGGACGGATGTTCCCCTCGCCATCGCGCATCGGCAGTTGGTCGAGGATCGAGGGATCCGAAACGGCTGTCATGGCGAGCTCGACGTCGTCAGTCATGTCGGACCTCGCCTGACCCATGTGGAATGCGAATGGCGCAGTTTCGGTGGAAATGCGCTATTCCAACCGAAAGCATGCGTTCTTGTCTGGCAAGTGCCAGTGCCGGGCGCTGGATGCAATCGGAAATATCGGGCCCACGGAATCGTCGGCAGGAAAGTGAATTGATCGTGTTGAAGCTTGCCCTGGCTGCGCTGATTGCCTCGACGATTGCGGCACATGCCGACAACTGCCCCACGCCAAACGCCCTCGGGACGGCGCGTGTGCTGACAGTCGATCCAAAAGCCTATCCGCGCGTCGGCACCCAGAGCTTCCCGGAAACGCTGCCACTGCAGGACCGCGAGGTCGTGCTGACCTTCGACGACGGACCCAACCCGCCGACCACCTCGAAAATCCTGGCGGCACTCGCCAAGGAATGCGTCCGCGCGACCTTCTTCATGATCGGCCAGAGTGCCGCCGCGCATCCGCAACTGGTGAAGCGGATGGCTGCCGAGGGGCATACGATCGCTCATCACACTTTTGCGCATGCGGACCTGAAGAAGGTCAGCCATGAAAAGGCCGTCGAGCAGATCGACCGCGGCATCTCCGCGGACGAAATGGCCCTCAACGGCAAGGCGACCACGGTGCCGACGACGCCATTCTTCCGCTTTCCCTATTTCGAATCGACACCAGCGCTGCTGGATATGCTGCAATCACGCCGGATCGCGGTGTTCGGGGCGGATTTCTGGGCCAGCGACTGGAACCCGATGACACCGCAGCAGCAGCTCGACCTGATCACCAGCCGGGTGAAGGCCGCCGGCAGGGGCATCATCCTGTTCCATGATACCAAAGGCCAGACCGCCGCGATGCTGCCCGATTTCCTGCGCTATCTCCGGGACAACAATTATAAGGTCGTGCATATCGTACCGCCGACCGCTGGCCCCCGCCCCGCCTCTCAATAGGCACAGATCGAACGATCCGGCCGGCAGCCGCTCATAGTTAACAATGCCTTTACGGCCGCGCCGGTAACTTCCGGACGAAACAGACCGGAAGATTGATTGCGTGATTGATCAAGCGAACACTGGACAGCGGGCACGACGGGTGCCGTATCTCGGCATGCTCATGGGTCTGGCGCTGCTGTCGGCCGCGCCCGCATTCGCCGATACCTGCAACAATCCTGATGCGCTCGGCACCTCGCGTACCATCGTGGTCGATCCCCGCGAATATCCGCGTATCGGCACGATGCAATACGCCAACACCCTGCCGCTGCGCGACAAGGAAGTCGTGCTGACCTTCGACGACGGCCCGATCCCGAAATATTCGAACCAGATCCTCGACATCCTCGCAGCCGAATGCGTGAAGGCCACCTTCTTCGTGGTCGGCCGGATGGCGAAGGAGTTTCCGGATGGCGTGCGCAAGCTGATCCGGCAGGGCCACAGCGTCGGCACCCACAGCGAAAATCATCCGCTCAGCATGAACCGGATGCCGATCGAACAGGCGCAGCAGGAAATCGAGGAAGGCATCGCCAACACCAAGGCGGCGCTCGGCGACGAGACACAGCTCTCGCCATTCTTCCGCATTCCCGGCCTGCTGCGTGCCAGCGTGGTTGAGGACTATCTGGCCTCACGCGGCATCCAGACCTGGAGCGCGGATTTCCCGGCCGACGACTGGCGCCATGTCTCCTCCCAGACCGTGCATAACCTCGCCCTGTCCCGCCTGAAGGCGAAGGGCAAAGGCATCCTGCTGCTGCACGACATCCAGCCGCGCACCGTGGCTGCCCTGCCCGGCATTCTCCGCGACCTCAAGGCCGGCGGCTATCGCATCGTGCATGTGGAAGCGGCGACGCCCGACAAGCCGAAGACGCCAACGGTGCCGCAGGACTGGCAGTTGCATCCGGTTTCCGAGACCGTCGCGATCAGGCATTGGCACAAGATTCCGCGCTTTGCCTTCGCACATCTCGACATGCTGCCGGCACCGGAGATCACAACCTCCGACCAGATGCTGTCGCTTACGGAGAATTTCGAGCACATCCGCCGGCCACGCGGCACGACACCCCTGCCCGCACAGGCACCATGGCCACGCGTCGCGAGCATTCCGGCGATGACGGCGATCGATGCACTGCCGGTACCGGGAGAATCCCTGTTCGACATCGCCGAGCGGCGCAACAAGCCCATCAAGGCGCTGGTGCGGCTGCCGCATCACGCGGATAATGACGGCATCGCGCGGCTGATCTCACGCGATGCAAACGCAGCCAAGCAGACCATTCCAGGCGCGATCCCGCCGGGACTCTCGCCCACGGCAGCGGCTGCGCCGCGCTAGCGCGTGGCCTGCATGAAGCACAGCGTAACGCCGGGACCGGCCGTGTAACGGAAACGCCGGTCCCCGGATTGCGCTTCGCTTCATCCAAGCTACGCGCTTTAGTCCGTCACGATCTTGGCGATGCACAGCACGGCAATGATGGCGAGGAAGAACAGGTCGATATAGGCCTTCATCTCGCCGGCCTGACGCTGATTGACCACATCGCTGACGGTCGCCTTGCGATTGGCGACGGCGGCCGGACCTTCTCCGGCAAGCCCACCGAGACGCCGGGTTTCCAGCTCGAGCTTCTGGATCGCCTTGAAGAACACGAAGCTCCGCAAGGCCGAAATCGCCCGCATGCCCGCATAGGCCAGCACGAGGCCTGCAATGATGGCGCGCTGCTGATAGGTCCCGATGAAATTCAGGCTGAAATAAACCAGCGCCAGAAACGCGAAATTGGCAGCGGCGCGATAGATATAGCTCAGATATTTCATGGGGGCTCCGGACGACCGATGCGCCGCGCGATCATCGCGTGCCGGGGTCGCGGCGGCACTGCTAACGGTAGATCGTTACGGGAGCACTAAACCAGAATGACAACTGCGACGGAATAAGCGATTTCGCTGTTGTTTCGAGATGGCCTCAGCGCGGTACGGCCGGCCGTCCGAACGACGACCTGTTCGATCCCTCCGCACGCCTGCCGGCCTGCGCGGGCACAAGCGTCACGGCATCATGGTCAGGCGTCTCGAGATAAGCGCGCTGATGCGGCAACGCTTCCGGCATCTGCTCTTGCAGAAACGCCAGCAGTTTTTCGCGGATCTCGCAGCGCAGGTCCCATGACTGCGGCGCGTTGCGGGCACTCACCAGCGCGCGCAATTCAATCGTCTGCGGATGGCTATCGACCACCTGCAGATTGACCACCGCGCCATCCCACAATTCGGTTTCCTTGACCGCCTGTTCGAGATGCTTGCGGATGCGCGGCACATCGGCGCCGTAGTCCACATGCAGCTTGATGGTGCCGATCAGCGACGCCGCGTCGCGGGTCCAGTTCTGGAACGGCTTTTCGATGAAGTAGGACAGCGGCACGACCAGGCGCCGCCAGTCCCACAGCCGCACGACCACATAGGTCGAGGCGATGTCCTCGATCCAGCCCCACTCGTTCTCGATGATGACCGCATCCTCGATGCGGATCGGCTGGGTGATCGCGATCTGGACGCCGGCGATGAGGTTGCTGAGCAATGGACGCGCAGCAAGACCAACGATCAGGCCGGCGGCACCAGCCGAGGCGAACAGGCTGACGCCATATTGGCGGACGGATTCGAACGTCATCAGCGCGGTGGAGACCGCGATGATGGTGATCAGGATATCCAGCACCCGCTTGAAAACGCGCACCTGGGTGACGTGTTTGCGGGCACGATAATTCTCGTCGATATCGATCTCGTGGCGCTCGAGATAGCGGGTGGCGGCGAGATCGACGGCGCGCATCGACAGCCATCCCACCAGCGCAATGGTCGCGACCACGAAGAACTGCGCGAGCCGCTGCCGCGCCCCCTCATCGAACGGCGCCAGCGGCAGCACCAGCGCGACGGCCAGCAGGCAGAGCGCGAGCCGCGCCGGCCCCGTGGTGCGGTTGAGAAACGTCACGCCGAAAGAGCGTTGGCCCACAGCTCGGCGCGCCAGCAGCATCGCCGTCTTGTGGACCGCCAGCGCCACGACGATTGCCAGCATGATCAGCCCGAGCCCTGCCATCCAGGCGGGAACCCAGCCGAACAGACGCTCGAATGTGTCGATCAGATCCATATGCATTCCGGTTTGGAACCCCGTCCGCGGCAACGCGGGGCGCACCGGGTGGTGCCAGCGGTAAATGCAGTGCAGCATCTCGCTCCATGCAATGCACACAACCCGCCGCTTGACTCGCAGGCAGCTGCCGACATACGTGCTGGCCTCACAGGGGATCGCCCCTGTCGTAAGCGTTAACGTCAATCAACGTGCTCGGATGCGGTCCGCATTGCGCGGCCGCTGCAAAGAAGCACGTCGATATGAACCAGAACGCCCCTCTCCGCGCCAAGCCTGCGCCGCTGGCGCCCCATGATCGCAACAGCCTGCTGCGGCATGTTGCTATCGTGTTTTTCGGCTTCCTCTCGGTCGGCCTGCCGCTGCCGCCGATTGCGCTCTATCTGCATGATCAGCTCGGTTTCGGTGCAAGCGTCATTGGCTTCGCCATCGGCCTGCAATCCGTCGTCACCGTGCTCACGCGGCATCGGGCCGGTACGTTGTGCGATCATCGCGGCGCGCGTTCGGTGATCCGCTTCGGCCTTCCGCTCGGAGTCGCCGCCGGCCTGATCTACCTCACCGCAGCGCTGCTGCCGGTGCCTGCGATCGCCAAGCTCGCAATACTTCTGGTCGGCCGCGTCGCGCTCGGTTTTGGCGAAAGCCTGTTCATCACCGGTGCCATGAGCTGGAGCATCGGGCGGCTCGGCCCCCATCGCACCGGCCTTGTGATGTCATGGCAGGGCATCGCGATGTATGCCGCCATCGGCTTCGGCGCCCCGCTGGGCCTCGCCATCTACAGCAGCGTCGGCTTTGCCGGCGTGGCGATCACCGCAGCGATATCACCGCTGATCGCACTCGCCATTGCCGCCACCATTCCCGATGTGCCGGTCAGCGGCAGCGTCGAGCGTACGCCGTTCTACAAGGTGATCGGCCTGATCTGGCGTCCGGGCACGATCCTGTTTCTGTCCACGATCCCGTTTGCGGGACTCACCAGCTTTCTCGCTCTCACTTATGCGGCCCGCGGCTGGTCCGGCGCCGGCACCGCGCTGGCAGTGTTCTCCACCGGCTATATCGCCGTGCGGCTGATCGGCAGCCATTGGCCGGACCGGTTCGGAGGGACGCGCGTCGCTGTCGTGTCGCTGGTGATCGAGGCCAGCGGTCAGGTGATGATCTGGCTCGCGCAGGATTCATGGATGGCGCTGGCCGGCGCCCTCGTCACCGGCATCGGTTTCTCGCTGATCTTCCCCGCCATGGGCGTCGAGGCAACCCGCCGCGTCCCGATCGAACAGCGCGGCCGGGCGGTGGCGAATTTCATCGCGTTCTTCGATCTGGCCATCGGCGTGACGGCGCCGGCGGTCGGCTATGCGGCTGGCTTGTTCGGTTACGGGGCGGCATTTCTGATCGGTGCGGTGGCAGCGATGGGCGCGCTGCTGCTGGCGGCGCGCAGCTAAGTTTTCGAAACCGCAGGGAACGTCCTCTGGGAGTCGCGGTCGATGCTAGCTTGCGCTCGCGCCTGCCAATCGCCGATCGATCTCACTGAACGATGGGCGTTGCGCGGGCGCGTCGGACAGGCAGTCTGACTGCAAACCTCGCAGCAGCGCAAGCCGATGGCTGTTCTCATCGACATCGACGAATCGCTCGATCAATTCTTCCAGCAGGCAGCCAAAGGCCCTGACCTCAATTCGTTCGAGGCCTTTCGCATGCGCGCCGCCGCACTCGTAAAACGACGCAGCGCCGAAATCGCCGAGCAAGACCTGCCCGCAGCCGTCATGAAGCGTGTTATGGGCGTACAGGTCGCCATGCATGATGCCCTGCTCATGCAGATGGCGTGCAAGCGAGGCGACGCCTGATGCCATTCGCAGTACCGCCGGGAGACTGAAGCGCGTATCCGCGGGATAGACATCGCGCGTGCAGGTCTCGAAATTCGGCGGGCCCGCGAGATTGCAGAATTCGGGCCCGATCAGTTCCATCACAAGCCCGCTCGTCCCGCCGGGATGTCCCGCAACGCGTCCATTCAACGCAATGAGATTTGGATGCAATCCCGCAGCCATCGACGCTGCGAGTTCGGACTCTGGCGTGCCGTCGCTCGTCATCGTTCCCTTGAACAACTTGACGGCAACAGTCCGGTCGACCTTGTCAGCATCGCGAAGACGCGCCCGGTGAATGACACCGGAGGCACCCTGCCCCAACACATCATCGATGTGCAGATCGGCCCAATGAATATCGCGCACGACGGAGCCGGCAACAGCTGCTGCCTCAAGGCCTGCAGTGAAGGGATTGCCTGAATAAGCCAGCCAGGACAGGCGCGGCAATGCCAGAAGGAATTCAGGAAACGCCTGCAGTCGATTGGCAGACAGGCGGATCAATTCAAGCCGACGACACCTCGCCAACGTCTCTGGAAGGCTCGCAAGTTGGTTACCAGCGAGCATCAGCTTCTGCAGCTGGCTGCAGTCGCCAATCTCGGCCGGCAGCGATCTCACCTTGTTGTTCGTCAGGATGAGCCAGCGCAGCTTGGCCGTCAGAGCGCGCGGAGATA
Source organism: Tardiphaga sp. GW821-FHT12E02 (assembly GCF_058807155.1). Taxonomy (NCBI): domain Bacteria; kingdom Pseudomonadati; phylum Pseudomonadota; class Alphaproteobacteria; order Hyphomicrobiales; family Nitrobacteraceae; genus Tardiphaga; species Tardiphaga sp. GW821-FHT12E02. The sequence goes on along the minus strand of NZ_JBXAQK010000001.1, from coordinate 2,946,926 downwards.
CATCAACGATCTGATTTGCCTTGAATCCGATCATGCTCAATTCGGTACAGTCGCCGAGAACATCCGGTAGTTCGGTAAAGTGATTGTCGGAACAGAACAGGATCTGCAGCTTCCGCAGCCGGCCAAAATCGCTCGGCAAGGCCGAGAGGGCATTTCCAGACAGATCGAGGATTTCGAGGCTATCGGCGAGATCAAAAATCTCCGCCGGAAACGTCTCCAGCCCGCAAGACAACCGGAGGTGCTTGATGCCGGACAAAGCACCGGAATACAGCTGTTCCATCGTGTGCATCATTGGAATCTAACACCTTTATTCAGATCCGCCCTCTTACTGTGAACGGGCGCCGCAAGGCGAGCGGCCAAAACGCTGGCAAGAGCGGTCAATCGCCTTGCCCGCAGAGCTTGCCCCACCTATGAAAAAACCCCGCAAGCCATCACAGCTGCAGGGTTTTTTGAATTGGTGCGCTCGAAAGGACTCGAACCTTCACCCTGTTACGGACTGCCACCTCAAGGCAGCGCGTCTACCAATTCCGCCACGAGCGCTGGAAAAGACCGGCGGGCAAATCGCCCGGCCGGATCAACCGGCGCCGATGTAACAAACCTATGATGGGGGCACAAGGCCTGAACCGCGTTCCCCATCGCCCTGTGGGGAAAATTATCTGCGCTCCGGAGAGCGCGGCAGCATCTGCTTGACCTCGACCGCGATGCGGTTGCGATCGACCATGACCGAACCGGAGGCAACTGGCAGGTTATTGGCGAGAATCTTCACCTCGTCCTGCTCGGTGGCGTCGAGCTCGATGATGGCGCCGCGGCTGAGGCGCATCACCTGATGCACAGGCATAGTGGTGGTGCCGAGCACCACCATGATATCTACGGAAATATTGTCGAGGGTTGGCACGTCGGCCCCACAGTCACAGATAAAGGACCCTGCGCGCCCGCGCGTCAGGACTGAGCCTGAGAACAGCACGCTTATGGTTAGCCAATGGTTAATGACCGCCAAGCCCTCGATCTGACACCGTTTTCCCGCGGTGCCGCCGGCCCTCCCGTGGAATGGCGGATCGAGGATGCCCCGATTCCCTATCCCGAGGCGGTCGCCGCCATGGAAGCGCGGGTGGCCGCCATCGCCAATGGCGAGGCGCCGGAGCTGGTCTGGCTGCTGGAACATCCGCCGCTTTATACGTCTGGAACATCGGGCAAGGACGACGACCTGCTCGACGCCCGATTCCCGGTTTTCGAGACCGGTCGCGGCGGCCAGATCACCTATCACGGGCCCGGCCAGCGCGTGGCCTATGTGATGCTCGACTTGAAAGCCCGGCGGCCGGATGTCCGCGCCTATGTGGCAGCGCTGGAGGACATGATCATCCGCACCCTCGCCGCGTTCAACGTAAAGGGCGAGCGGCGCGAGGATCGCGTCGGCGTATGGGTTGCGCGGCCTGACAAGGGTGCGGGTTTTGAAGACAAGATCGCGGCGATCGGCGTGCGATTGAAGCGCTGGGTCTCGTTCCACGGCATCGCCATCAATGTGGAACCGGACCTCGGCCACTTCGATGCGATCGTGCCCTGCGGTGTGGTCGATCCGCGCTACGGTGTGACGAGCTTGGTCGATCTCGGCCTGCCTGTCACGATGACGGATGTGGACGTCGCGCTGAGGACCGCATTTGGCGAGGTGTTCGGCGAGATGCACGACATCGACACCGCAGCGATCGCCTGACAGCCGACTCCGCCCTCATGGTGAGGAGGCGCGATAGCGCCGTCTCGAACCATGAATGGCGTACGTCAGCGCTCGCGGCCATCCTTCGAGACGCCGCTCCGCGGCTCCTCAGGATGAGGGTGGAGTCTATTGGATTCGTAATCAGATCGTCGACAGCTGCGAGAATGTCTCGCGGGCATCGCGCAGCGCCAGCATGTCGGCCGTGGCATCACTCGCCACCACATTGTCCACGCGTGCCGGCGGCGGCCCGCGATGACAGGCCTCGATCAGCTCCGCGACAAGCTCGGCAGGCCCGGCGAACACCGCCTCGACGCTGCCGTCGCGGCGGTTGCGCACCCAACCGTGCAGGCCGAGCATGATGGCCTGATCGCCGGTCCAGGCACGGTAGCCAACGCCCTGCACCCGCCCCGTGACGATCACATGGCGGATGACGATGGCCATTATTTCTTCAGCCCGAGATAATCGACGCCGCGCTGCTTGACGACAGCGCCGCGGGTGACATTTTCCATCAGCTCGGCGGAAGCGAGGTTCTTCAGCTCCTTCGGCCCTGCCCCCTCACGCACGGCCTTCAGCGTCGCATGCACCGCGGCCATTGCCGCCGAAATCGGCGCATGGCCCTGGATGCAGATGCGGACGCGCTGGGCGCTGAGGAAATCCCAGTCGATCATGTCGTCGCTGGACGTGCCGAGCACAATCGGCAAGCTCGTTGCAGCACTGGCGGCCTGCAGTTCGGCGCGGTTCTTGAGGCCGGTGAACATGATCGCATCAACGCCGGCAGCCTCATAGGACCTCGCGCGCGCGATCGCATCATCGACTGACGTGATCGAGGCGGCACCAGTTCGGCCGACAATGACCAGCGCCGGATCCTGCCGCGCGCCGAGCGCAGCCTTGACCTTGCCAAGCCCCTCGTCCGCCGAGATAACCTGCGCCTTGGCCTCACCGTAGGCGGCGGGCAGCAGCGTATCCTCGATGGTGAGACCACCGGCGCCGGCGGCTTCCAGCTCCTCCACCGTGCGGCGGACATTGAGCGCATTGCCATAGCCGTGATCGGCATCGACCAGCACCGGCAGTGAGCCGGCGCGTGACATCCGCCGCATTTGCTCGGTGAGTTCGCTCAGTGTGATCAGCGCGATGTCGGGATCGCCGAGAATGGCAAGCGACGCTGCCGAGCCCCCGAACATGCCGACCTCGAAGCCGAGGTCTTCAGCGATACGCACCGAGATCGCGTCATAGACCGATCCCGGCCGCACGCAGCGATCGCCGGCCAGGATGGCCCGCAATCCGTAACGGCGTTGCCGGAACGTGGTCACGCGAATTCAAGAATGAGCGCGTCCACCGCCAGCGTTGCGCCAGCAGCGGCATGGATCTTCTTGACGGTGCCGTCGCGTTCGGCACGCAGCACGTTCTGCATCTTCATCGCCTCCACCACGGCAAGGGTCTCGCCGGCTTTGACTTCCTGGCCTTCGGTCACCGCAATCGAGACCACGAGGCCCGGCATCGGACAGAGCAATTTCTTGCCGGTATCCGCCTTGACGCCGATCGGCATCAGGCGCGCGGCAGCGGCTTCGGCCTCGGTGTAGACATTCACCGCGACCTCATAGCCCTGATGCGCGATGCGAATGCCCGACGCCTGCGGGCGCACCTGCATGGCGACGTGATGGCCATCGATCTTGCCATCCCAGACCGGCACGCCGGGCTTCCACGACGACACCACATGATGCACCGCGCCGGCTTTGCCATCTGCATTGATGAAGGCCACCGTCGTCGCATCGCCGTCGCGCGCGACATCCAGCAGCACTTCCTCGCGCTCGAGCCAGACGGCACGACGACCGGCGCGCACCACCGGGCGGCCGATCATCTGGCCGGAGATCTGACGCTTGCGCTCGCCATAAACGGCATCGACAGCCGCAGCGACCGCGGCGATGCGGCGGGCGACATCACCTTCCGGCGCCTTGGCGGCAAAACCGTTCGGGAATTCCTCGGCGATGAAGCCGGTGGAGATATTGCCGCTGCGCCAGCGCGGATGGACCATCAGCGCCGACAGGAACGGGATGTTGTGGCGGATGCCGTCCACATAGAAGGCATCGAGCGCATTGGCCTGTGCATCGATCGCCGCCGCGCGCGATGGTGCATGCGTGACGAGCTTGGCGATCATCGGATCGTAATAGATCGAGATTTCGCCGCCCTCCTGCACACCGGTGTCGTTACGCACGGTGACGCCGCCTTCCATATGGCTCTCGGCCGGCGGGCGATACTTCACCAGGCGCCCGATGGATGGCAGGAAGTTGCGGAACGGATCTTCCGCATAGACACGGGATTCCACCGCCCAGCCGGTGAGCGTGACATCCTTCTGCGCCAGCGCCAGCTTTTCGCCGGCCGCCACGCGGATCATCTGCTCGACGAGATCGACGCCGGTGACGAGTTCGGTCACCGGATGCTCGACCTGCAGGCGGGTGTTCATTTCCAGGAAGTAGAAGCTCTTGTCCTGCCCGGCGACGAATTCCACCGTGCCGGCCGAGTCGTAATTCACGGCCTTGGCAAGCGCCACGGCCTGCTCGCCCATCTTGCGGCGCGTGGCTTCGTCGAGCAGCGGCGACGGCGCCTCCTCGATGACCTTCTGGTTGCGGCGCTGGATCGAACATTCGCGCTCGCCGAGATAGATCACATTCCCATGCTTGTCGCCGAGCACCTGGATTTCGATGTGGCGTGGATCGACGATGAACTTTTCGATGAAGACGCGGTCATCGCCGAACGAGGCTTTCGCTTCCGCCTTGGCGAGGTTGAAACCTTCGGCGACTTCGGAGGTCGAATGCGCGATGCGCATGCCCTTGCCGCCGCCGCCGGCCGAGGCCTTGATCATCACGGGATAGCCGATCTCGTCGGCGATCTTCACGGCGTGCTTGTCATCCTCGATGACACCGAGATGGCCGGGGACGGTCGAGACCTTGGCCGCGGCGGCCGCCTTCTTGGATTCGATCTTGTCGCCCATGGCTGCGATGGCGCCGGGGTTCGGACCGATGAAAACAATGCCAGCCGCTTCCAGCGCGCGCGGGAATGCCTCGCGCTCGGACAGGAAGCCATAGCCGGGATGCACGGCTTCCGCGCCGGTCGCCTTGCAGGCCTCCACGATCTTCTCGATCAGCAGATAGCTTTCGGCGGCAGCCGGCGGCCCGATGAAGACGGCCTCATCGGCCATCTCGACATGGAGCGCATCGCGGTCCGCCTCGGAATAAACGGCGACCGTCTTGATACCCATCTTGCGGGCGGTCTTGATGACGCGGCAGGCGATCTCGCCGCGATTGGCGATCAGAATCTTTTTGAACATGAGCTGTCTTGCTTGCAACCTTGAGGCGGGATCGGGAAGATGAAACCGGCGGCACAATGTGACATGGCGCCGCATCCGTAACAATTCTGTCGCGGACGAAATCTAAAAAAGAGGCCCGGTCGCGATCGACCGAAATGTCCTGAAGCGAGGTGTTTCATGCGCGGCGCTGCCACCATCCTCTCCCTGAGTGTCTCTCTTATCTGTGCGACAACGGTGTTCGCCCAAAACAGTCCGCCCCGCAACCTCATTTTGTTCGTACCTGATGGGCTCCGGGCGCTGAAGGTGACGCCAGAAACGGCACCTGCCATGTCCGCGGTGCGGGATAAGGGCGTCAATTTCAGGAATTCGCATTCGCTGTTTCCGACCTTCACCATGGCCAATGCCTCGGGCATGGCCTCCGGGCACTATCTCGGCGACAGCGGCGTGTTCTCCAATTCGATCTATACGGGGCATCCGACCCCGGTGCAGAACGGCAGCACCATCCCCTTCATCGAGCACGACCAGGTGCTCGGCGATCTCGATGAACAGTTCAACGGCGACTATCTGAACGAGGAAACGCTGCTGAAGGCCGCGCGCAAGGCGGGCTTCTCGACGGCCGCCATCGGCAAGGTCGGCCCGACCCTGATGTTCGATCACACCGAACGCACCGGCAAGGAGACGATCACCATCGACGACCAGACCGGCGGCGTCGACAAGGCCGGCAAGCTGCTCGGCATTCCGCTCTCGGACGAGATGAAGGACGCGCTCGGCAAAGCCGGCTTCGCGCTTGAAACGCCCGGCCGCGGCGACAATGGCAAGGCCGGCGATGCCAAGACGCCTGGCACCACCGAAGCCAACGTCAAGCAGCAGGCTTACATGGCCGACGTCGCGACCAAAGTGGTCCTGCCGATGTTCAAGGCCCGCAACAAGCCGTTCGTGCTGGTGTTCTGGTCGCGCGATCCCGATGGCACCCAGCACAATCAGGGCGACAGCCTCAACAAGGTGACGCCAGGGATCAACGGCCCCTCCTCGCTCGCCTCCATCAAGAATGCCGACGATAATCTCGCGCAGCTGCGCAAGGCGCTCGACGATCTCGGCCTCGCGGCGAATACCAACATCATGATCTCGGCGGATCACGGCTTCTCGACGATCTCGAAGGAGAGCAAGACCTCGGCGACCATCAAGGGCACCTATCCCGACACACCGGAAGGCTTTTTGCCGCTCGGCTTCCTGGCCATCGATCTCGCCAAATCGCTCGACCTGCCGCTGTTCGATCCGAACGACAAATTCGCCCCCGTCGGCGACAACGCCTATCCGAAGGCCGGTAATGCTTACATCGGCAAGGATAAAGACAAACCGGATCTGATCGTGGCCACCAATGGCGGCTCCGACCTGATCTACCTGCCGACCAAGGACAAGGCACTGGCTGCAAAGACCGTGAAAGCGCTGCTGAAGCAGGATTATATCAGCGGCATTTTCGTCTCCGATGAACTGGGCTCGCCCCCGGGCACGTTGCCGCTGTCAGCGATCAATCTGTCCGGCAAGGCGGTCACGCCGCATCCGGCCATCGCCGTCTCGTTCCGCTCCTATTCCACCGGCTGCGATCAACCCGCGGCCTGTCAGGTCGAGATCGCGGACACCGTGCTGCGTCAGGGCCAGGGCATGCATGGCAGTTTCGGGCGCGGTGACACGCACAACTTCATGGCGGCGATCGGCCCGGACTTCAAAGCCGGCTTCGTCAATCCGCTTCCCGTGAGCAATGCCGATACAGGCATCACCGCCGCTTACCTGCTCGGCCTCAAGCGCGAAGCCAGGGGCAAGCTGATCGGCCGCGTGATGACCGAAGCGATGCCGAACGGCAAGACACCGAAGGTGACCTCGGAGACCACGCGTTCGAAGCCCGACGACCAGGGCCTGCGTACCGTTCTCGTGTGGCAGAAGGTCGGAGAGCAACGCTATTTCGACGTCGCTGGGTTCCCCGGCCGCACGGTCGGACTGGACGCGAAGAAGTAACGCACCAAACAAGAAACGGCGGGGCAATGCCCCGCCGTTTTCGTATGCGAAACTGCAATCCGGCTTACATGCCGATGTCGAACACGGCCGGCAGCTGCGCGAGCGGCAACGTCGCAGCACCAACAACGGCGGCGAGCAGCGTCATGATGGTGGCATTGCTGACGCGCTTGGCGCGCATCTGCGACGCGATCCATTCCAGCACTTCGACATTCACACCCACCGCCTTGGTCGGCGCCCAGCTGTCGATGGAGACGTCGGGCGACAGCGCAACATCGCGTGGCGGCACCGGCAGGCCCGACGCCGACGCCGCGTGATGCACCACGGCCTTAGCGAACAGGTCGTCGAAGCGACCGTCATCGCTGCGCTCGCGCGCGGCCTCGTTGATCGCAAACAGCGCCTCGGCTTCGTCGCGGCTGACCGGCTGGCTCGTGAGCGCCGATGCACCAAGAATGCGCGCGCACCAGGCGGCGTCATCCGCGTCGAGCGCGCGGGAGAAATGAATGCGTCCCCCGGCGGTCGGGCCTTCGCCGGTGATGACACCGTCGCGGACGACGGTGAGAGCCTGGGCCGCGGCGCGGCGGTCGGCGATGGACATTTCGAGGGCGCCGAATACCTCGGCAACGGCAGCGGTGGACATTTCAAACTCTTCTATTTGCAGTGCTTTTCGGGATACCTAGGAAATCCCACGAGCGAATTAACGAGCGGTTAAGAGACGGGATAGGCACTTTTCTTATCCCCAACCGTTGCAGTTCAGTCGCGGTCGGGCGTCGCTTGGTTCGACCAGATGTGGCGATCACCTCCGGCGGCATTGCGCCCGGCGAGCGGCAACTTCGCGGCATCTGATCACTTGATATTGCCGACGCCATTGTGTCGCAGAGGGCTTGCGTGAAACGCGATGCTCCTGGACGCACCGATGAAGGAAGGATCTTGTCCTTTTTGCGTACCGGTTCCAATCGTGACCCCATCTCCCTATAATCAGACCACGCACGCATTCGCGCGATCCCTTCCCAGGACATGAGGTCGATCCATGGCTCTACAGATCAATTCCGTTGCTCCGGACTTCGAAGCCGAAACCACCCAGGGCACCATCAAATTCCATGACTGGATCGGCGACAGCTGGGCGCTGCTGTTTTCGCATCCGAAGGATTTCACCCCGGTCTGCACCACCGAGCTCGGCGCCCTCGCCCGCCTGCAGCCGGAGTTCGACAAGCGGAACGTGAAGCTGATCGGTCTCTCGGTCGATCCCGTGCACAAGCATGCGCTGTGGGCCGCCGACATCAACGAGACCCAGGGCGCCGAGCCGAAATTCCCGATGATCGGCGACACCGAACTGAAGGTGTCCAAGCTCTACAACATGCTGCCGGCCGACGCCTCCGGCGGCGCCGATGGCCGCACCGCCAATGACAACGCCACCGTACGCAACGTCTTCGTCATCGGGCCGGACAAGAAGATCAAGCTGATCCTCGTCTATCCCATGACCACCGGCCGTAACTTCCAGGAGATCCTGCGCGTCATCGACAGCCTGCAGCTCACCGCCAAGCATCGCGTGGCGACGCCGGCGGACTGGAGCCAGGGCCAGGACGTCATCATCGCCGGCTCCGTCACCAATGACGAGGCGAAGACGATCTATCCGGCCGGCTGGAAAGAACCGAAGCCTTACATCCGCATCGTGCCGCAGCCGAAGTAACGCTGCGAACGACTTGCAGAAACGACAAGGCGCCGCGAGATGATCGCGGCGCCTTTTCGTTTTGCGATGGACGTAGGATGGGTTGAGCGAAGCGAAAACCCATCATTCCGTCGATGCGGCAGCCTCCGCTGATGGGTTATCACTCCGGCGCTCCGCGCCGCCGTTCAACCCATCCTACGTTCGCGGCGCCAGCCAATTCGTGATGATCAGCCCCAGCGTCCCCGCCGTTGCGGTGACGAACGTCCCCCAGGCGATATCGACGACGACCACCGGCCAGGTCCAGTGCTTGAGCAGCGACAGCGAGGTCAGCTCGAAGGTCGCGTAGCAGAAGAAGCCGAACAGCGCGCCATAGATCAGCGTCGAGCGCCACGTCGCATCCGCCGATGCGCTGACGAAGATCAGGATGCCGAAGATGTAGAGACAATAGAACAGGACGGCCGGCGCCAGGCGAACATCGCCGAGCATGTCGCCAACCTGCGACTGGAAGAAACCTTTGGCGATGAGCCCGAGGAAGAGCAGATCGAGCGGCAGCATGACGATGAAAGTCGCCAGATAGAGAATCACATTGCGCTTCACATCAGTCTCCGGTCGGTTGCGTCATGACTACGAAGAAATACGCATCAGCTCGCGCAAGGTTGCAAGCCGCGGTATCAGAGACTGGATCGATCGCACCACATCCGTGTTAGATCGGTGACATGACCGATCAAGCCCCCATCATCGTCTGGTTTCGCGACGACCTTCGCCTTTCGGATCACCCGGCCCTCCATGCTGCAACGAGGTCTGGCGCGCCGGTGCTCTGTCTCTATTTGCTCGACGAGCAGAGCAGGCAGATCAAAGCACCACAGGCGAGGCCGATGGGTGGCGCCACGCGCTGGTGGCTGGCGCAGTCGCTGCGTGCGCTCTCCGACAGGATCGAAGCCATTGGCGGCACGCTGGTGCTGCGCCAGGGCGCCGCGGCGAAGGTGATCCCTTCCATCGCGCGCGAGATCAATGCGAGCCACGTCTACTGGAACGAGATCGCACAGGCGCCGCATCTCGCCATCGCCGATGAGGTCACAGAAGCGCTTGCCGATCTCGATATCGGCACCGAGAGCTTTCCGGGCGACCTGCTGGCGCATCCGAACACCATTCGCATGAAGGAAGGTCGCGGCCTGCGCGTCTTCACGCCGTTCTTCAAGCGCATCCTCGCGATGGGTGGCCCGGCAAAGCCCGTGCCTGCGCCGAAGAAGCTGATCGCCGCACCAAAAGTGAAGAGCGACAAGCTCGATGACTGGAAGCTCGAGCCGAGCAAACCAGACTGGGCCGGCGGTCTGCGCGAGAGCTGGACGCCTGGTGAAGCTGCGGCGCACAAACATCTCAAGCGCTTCCTCAAGGACATCCGGGGCTATGCAGGCGATCGCGATCGCCCCGACCGCGACGGGACGTCGCGCCTCTCTCCACATCTGCGCTTCGGCGAGATCAGCCCCAGGCAAGTCTGGCACGCCGCGCAATTCACCGCGGATGAAGATCCGAAGCTCGCAAGCGACGTCGGCAAATTCCTCAGCGAGCTTGGCTGGCGCGACTTCTGCCGGCATCTGCTGTTCGACATTCCCGATCTTGCCGCCCGCAATCTGCAGGAATCCTTCGACGACTTCCCCTGGAAGACCGATCGCAAGGCATTAAAGGCGTGGCAGCGTGGCCTGACCGGCTATCCCGTGGTCGATGCCGGCATGCGCGAGCTCTGGCACACCGGCGTGATGCACAATCGCGTGCGGATGGTGGTCGCATCCTTCCTCGTGAAGCATCTCTTGATCGACTGGCGCCATGGCGAAGCGTGGTTCTGGGATACGCTTGTGGACGCGGACAGCGGCAGCAATCCTGCCAACTGGCAGTGGGTCGCGGGCTCCGGCGCCGATGCTGCGCCCTACTTCCGCGTCTTCAATCCGATCCTGCAGGGTGAGAAGTTCGATCCCGACGGCGACTACGTTCGCAAATGGGTTCCAGAGCTTAATAACTTGTCAGCAAAACTCGTTCATCAACCGTGGACGGCAACACCGATGGAGCTGAAGGAAGCAGGTATCAAACTCGGCAGCGACTATCCGATGCCGATCATCGACCACAAGGAAGGTCGCGATCGTGCGTTAAAAGCGTATAAGACGATACGAAGTAGTTGACGGCATATCGCATGCACTTCAACACACCGCCGAATCGGACTAACGTGGCAAAGTCGATAACCGCTGGGGGATGCTATGACTGACGACACTCCGATCATCGAACAAGTGACGGATGCGCTGAGCAGCGCCGCCGGTGCGACCAAAGAAGCGGCCACCTCGGTGGTCGAAACAGTTACCAAGGCCGCGAAGAAAGTTGCGAAGAAAGCGACTCCGGCCAAGAAGAAGTCCACCAAGAAAGCTTCTGCGAAGAAATCCTCTTCAAAGAAGGCAACCAAGAAAGCGAGACCACCAATGGCTAAGAAAGCTGCTAAGAAGACCGTGAAGAAGGCCGCCAAGAAGACCGTCAAGAAGGCCGCCGCCAAGAAGACCGTGAAGAAGGCTGCCGCCAAGAAGACCGTGAAGAAGGCTGCCAAGAAGACCGTCAAGAAGGTCGCCAAGAAGGCCAAGAAGGCTGCCAAGAAGAAGTAATCCTTCTTCCTCGCAGATGTGAAAGCCTCCGGGTCCAAGTCCGGAGGCTTTTTCATGTCTGGGGATGAACGAGATGCGACGACCTCTCAGCGGTCGTCCCCGCGCAGGCGGGGACCCATAGACACCGACAGCGAAATCGCAATGACATAGTCGCAGCGATCGCGTTTCCATCAGATCGACAGCGGGTATGGGTCCCCGCCTTTGCGGGGACGACAGCTAGGCCTTCGCGCGATTGACCAGCAGCACCGCTGCGCCACAGGCCACCATGCCCACGATCGCCACCGCATCCAGCTTCTCGCCGAACAGCACGTAGGCCATCAGCGCCGTCACTGCCGGCACCAGATAGAACAGGCTCGCCACCTGGCTCGAGGCCTGACGGCGCAGCAGCCAGTACAGCAATCCGACGGTGCCGATCGACAGCACGATCGCGAGCCACGCCACCGACAGCACGAATTCCGTGGTCCAGTGGATCACCCGCGTCTCGAACAGAAACGCGCCGATGCCGAGCATCACCATGGCCGCCACTTGCTGGATGAAGCTCCCGGCCCGCCAGTCGGTGCCGCCGCAGAAGCGCTTCTGATAGAGCGTACCGATGGTGATGGTGACCAATGAGAGCCCCGATGCCGCCCAGCCCCAGCCGGCATTGCCCGACATCGGACGGCCGTGCAGCACCAGCAGCACGCCGCCGAGACCCAGCACGAGCCCGCCCCATTGCAGCGGCGTCACGCGCTCGCCGAGAAAGCGGCTTGCCAGGATCGAGGTGAGGATCGGCTGCAGGCCGGGGATGATCGCCGACAGGCCGACCGGCACCTGATGCGCGATCGCCAGCACCGTGCCGGCAAGATAGAGCCCCTGCACCAGAAGGCCGGCGACGATATTGTGGCCGATGCCGGCGCGATCCGGCCAGGCCGGCCGCGTGAGCAGGACGATGACGCCCATGATCGACGCCGCCACGATCATCCGCACCGTCAGATAGGTCAGCGGCTCGGCGCCGTTGAGGACATATTTCGTGCCAATGAAGCCGGTGCTCCAGAGCAGCACGAACAGCACGGGCGTGGCCGCAGCCATGAGGGCATTTGTCTCTTTATTCATGGGCTGCTCAGTGCCCCATCATGTGCTAAGCGGCAATGGCTGATTGCGCGGGCCAGCCCGGCTGCGATCACAAGACAGATACTTGTTTGACCACATAAGGAATTCGCCATGGATGTTCGCGCCGCTGTCGCCATTGCCGCCGGCAAGCCGCTTGAGATCACCACCGTCCAGCTCGATGGCCCGCGCGATGGCGAGGTGCTGGTGGAGATCAAGGCCACCGGCATCTGCCACACCGACGAGTTCACGCTGTCGGGTGCCGATCCCGAAGGTCTCTTCCCCGCCATCCTCGGCCATGAAGGCGCGGGCATCGTGCGCGAGGTCGGCCGCGGCGTCACCTCGGTGAAGCCCGGCGATCATGTCATTCCGCTCTACACACCGGAGTGCCGCCAGTGTCCGTCGTGCCTGTCGCGCAAGACCAATCTCTGCACCGCGATCCGCTCGACCCAGGGTCAGGGTCTGATGCCCGATGGCACATCGCGCTTCTCGCTCGAAGGCAAGCCGGTGCACCACTATATGGGGACCTCGACCTTCGCCAATTACACGGTGCTGCCGGAGATCGCGGTGGCGAAAATCCGTGAGGACGCGCCCTTCGACAAGGTCTGCTACATCGGCTGCGGCGTCACCACCGGCGTCGGTGCCGTGTTCAACACCGCCAAGGTGGAGCAAGGCGCCAAGGCGATCGTGTTCGGTCTCGGCGGCATCGGCCTCAACGTGCTGCAGGGCCTGCGTCTTGCCGGTGCTGACATGATCATCGGCGTCGACATCAACAATGACCGCAAGGCCTGGGGCGAGCGCTTCGGCATGACGCATTTCGTCAATCCGAAGGAGCTCGGCAAGGACCTCGTCCCTCACCTCATCGACATGACCAAGCAGGGTGCCGACCAGATCGGCGGCGCCGATTACACATTCGATTGCACCGGCAATGTCACCGTGATGCGGCAGGCGCTGGAGTCGTGTCATCGCGGCTGGGGCCAGTCGATCGTGATCGGCGTGGCGCCCTCGGGTGCCGAGATCGCGACACGGCCGTTCCAGCTGGTGACGGGGCGTGTATGGAAGGGCACGGCGTTCGGCGGCGCACGCGGCCGCACCGATGTGCCGAAGATTGTCGACTGGTATATGCAGGGCAAGATCCAGATCGACCCGATGATCACCCATGTGATGCCGCTCAGCGACATCAATAAGGGATTTGATCTGATGAAATCAGGTGAATCGATCCGGGGCGTGGTGACGTTTTAAAGCGACGCGCTCTTTCTTATCCCTCCCCCAAGCGGCGCAGCCGCGCCGTGGGGAGGGTGGATCGACGGCGCAGCCGTCGAGACGGGTGGGGTGTTCCCACAAGCTCTACGTCACGTGGGGACCCCCACCCGTCCGCGCTTCGCGCGGCCACCCTCCCCACAAGGGGGAGGGAAAACGGAGTTCTGTTGTCCAACTCCACGCTACATCACGTCGACAGCATCGCGCCCTCACCCGCGACACCATCCTCATCCCCACGCTTCGCATAGCGCCGCGCCAGGATTGCGCAGACGAACAGTTGCGCCTGGTGAAACAGCATGATCGGCAGCACGATCAGGCCGAGGGCATGCCCGGGAAACAGGATCGCTGCCATCGGAATGCCACTGGCCATGCTCTTCTTCGATCCGCAGAACACGATGGCGATCTCGTCCTCGGTCGAGAAGCCCATCCAGCGGCTGGCGAGCATCGTGGTGACGATCACCAGCGCCAGCACCGCCACATCGACGGCAAGAACCGCAGCCAGACTGCCGACCGAGAGCTGGCTCCAAACTCCTTCAACCATGCTCGCGCTGAAGGCAGCGTAGACGATGAGCAGCACCGAGCCACGATCGACGGTCGAAGTGAAACGCGAATGCGATAGCAACCATGCACCAACCCAAGGACGGATCAGCTGACCGACAACGAAAGGTGCCACGATCTGCGCGGCAATCTCTTCGAAGGCGACCAGCGAGAAACCTCCGCCGGCCGAGGACAGCAAGAGCGACACCAGCACCGGCGTCAGCGCGACGCCGAGCAGATTGGAGACCGATGCGCTGCACAGCGCCGCCGGCACATTGCCGCGCGCGATCGAGGTGAAGGCGATCGAGGACTGCACGGTCGATGGCAGCAGGCACATGAAGAGGATGCCGGTCACGAGATCGGCCGGCAGATACGGACGCAGCGCGAGGCTTGCCACGACGCCGACCAGCGGAAACAGCAGATAGGTGCTGGAGAACACCATCGACTGCAACCGCCAGTGCAGCAGCCCTTCCTTCACCGCGGTTGGCGACAGGCGCGCGCCATAAAGCAAGAAAAGGAGCGCCACCGCCGCGGTGACGACGTGATCGACATAAACAGCGGCCTCGCCGCGTGCGGGCAAGACGGCTGCCAGCGCAACCGTGGCCATCAACCACGTGAGAAATGCATCGATCGGTAGTTTGATATGCCGGCGTGAAGAGGAAGTCATCGCAGTGAGCCTTTGTCTGATGACCCAGATCTAGATTCTCCCGCCTTGATGCAAAATCCCCATAACAACGATATCAGTCATCATGTATTGTGATGACCATGGATTACGTACCCGTCGATCTCCTGCAGACCTTCGTAGCGGTGACCGATGCCGGCAGCTTCACCGGTGCGGCCCGGATGCTGGGCCTGCAACAATCCACCGTCAGCCAGCACATTCGCCGTCTTGAAGAGCAGACCGGCCGCCGCCTGTTCGACCGCAGCACCCACCGGGTCGGCCTGACTCCGGACGGTGACATTCTGCTCGATCACGCCCGCTCCATTCTGGAGCGCTATGCCCATCTCGAGCAGCATCTGTCGGCGGCACCACTGCGTGGCCGGCTGCGCTTCGGCGCATCGGAAGACTTTGTGTTGTCGGCCCTGCCGAACGTGCTCGCGGCTTTCGCGCGTCGTCATCCCGAACTCGATATCGAATTGCATTCCGGCTTGAGCGAGGATCTGCGCACCTCATTCGATGCGGGCCGCCTCGATCTGGCGCTGGTGAAGCAGCGTGCCGGCGACAGCCGCGGCAGGATCGCCTGGAAGGAGCCGATCGAATGGATGGCACATCCCGAATTCAGGCTCGATCCCGACGTTCCCCTGCCGCTAATCCTCTATCCACCGCCAAGCATCACGCGCGTCGGCGTGCTGGAGACACTCGAAGCGGCGGGACGACGGTGGCGCATTGCCTTCACCAGCGCCAATGTGTCCGGCCTGACTGCGGCTGCACGTGCCGGTATCGGCCTGTTGCCGCATTCCGTGCGCTTGATGCCACCGGGTTTGACGATCCTGTCGTCGCGCGAAGGCTTGCCAAAACTGCCCGATATTCAGTTCGCAGTGATCACGCCGGACCACCCGCCGCCCGCGGTCGAAGCACTCGCTGCGACGATCATGAACTGGGCGGGGCCGCGCGATCGCCAAGGTTAGGCCCGTAGGATGGGTTGAGCGAAGGCGCGGCAGCGCCGGAGCGATAACCCATCGGCGGAGCTTGCGGCAATCGACGGAATGATGGGTTTTCGCTACGCTCAACCCATCCTACGGCCCCGCGCTTTTGGCTTACGAAGACTTTTCGAAGAACGGCACGATGCGACCGGTGAATTGCGCATACCGCGCCTTCACCTTGTCGCCGATAACGAGATCATTGGCGCCGTGGGCCATCATGCGAAAGCCCTCCGCGGTATCGATGAGAACGATATTGTAGGGCACATGCTCGCGCGCTTCCGGCGTGCCCGCGCGGAGAACTAGCGACGTCGCATAGACGGTGCCCTCACCTGATGACACCTTGTCGTCGAGATCGGTCGAGCCGCAAGCCGCGCAAAAACTGCGGCGGAAATACTGGATCGCATTGCAGGCGCGACAGGACTGGAAGCTGATGTCTTCCGTGCCCATGGTCCAGTCGGCAGCGGGCTTGAGACTGCTCATGACACGCGCTCCAGGAACATCGAGACATGCGAGGACAACACGCCGCCATCGCCGTGCAGCAGCGCGACCGAGGCATCCTTGACCTGACGGTTCTCGGCCCGGCCGGTCATCTGCAGATGCGTCTCGACCAGATGCGCCATGGCACCACCGACGCCGCAATGGCCGTAGGAGAGCAACCCGCCATGGGTGTTGAGCGGCATCGCGCCGTGCTGGCCGAAATGGCCATCGCGGACCTTTGCGGCAGCCTCGCCGCGGCCGGCAAGGCCGAGATCTTCCAGCAGCATCGCCAGCGTGATGGTGAAGCTGTCATAGACCGCCGCATAGCGGACATCGGAGATGGCGATGCCGGTTGCCTGCCTCGCGCGTGCAATCGCGATCTCGGCGCCGAGGCCGGAGAGTGGAGGCGCAGCGGTGATGTGCTGATGCGTATGCGCCTGCGCAGCGCCGCGCACGCGGATTTTCTGATCGGATGTCGGCTCGTAGCTGACCACGAAAGCCGCGCCGCCATCGGACACCGGACAGCAATCGAGCAGCTTGAGCGGGGTCGCGATGGTCTTCGACGCCATCACATCGGCGACCGTGATGGGATCGTGAAACTGCGCGCCGGGATGGGTCAGCGCATGCTTGCGCATCAACACCGCGAATTCGGCGAGGTCTTCCTGCGTCACGCCATATTCGTGCATATAGCGATTGGCGACGAGGCCGTAATAGGCCGGGATGGTCGGCCCGAGCGGCACTTCGTAAACGGGATGTCCGACCTGCGCCAGCGCCTGGATCGAGGCATCGCGACTCTGGCCCGTGAGCCGGTTCTCGCCGCCGACGACGAGGACGTTCCTGGCGACACCGCCCTCGACAAGCTGATGCGCCAGCATCGCCATCGCCATGCCGGTGGCGCCTCCGACCTGGATCGCATGGGCGTAGGACGGCGTAATGCCAAAGTGTTCGGCGAACACGGTCGCCAGCATGATATGCGGCATGGTCGTGGAATAGCCGCACAGGAAACCATCGATATCGGCGCGCTTGAGGCCGGCGTCAGCGAGCGCGAGCTCGGCGGCGCGGGACATCAGGTCGATGGTCGATGAGCCTTCATGCTTGCCGTAAGGAAGAAGGCCGACGCCCGTGATGTAGCTCATCTTGGGTTAGCTCCAGTCTTTGCCACACACGCCGAACAGTCCCCTCTCCCCTCCGGGGAGAGGGTTAGGGAGAGGGGGAGCCACACGCTCTGCAAGAGTTTGTGGCGCCCCCTCTCCCGCCGCGAAGACGCGGCGACCTCTCCCCGGTGGGGGAGGTGAACAGAGCGCCATCGCATCGGTCTCGTTTCTCATCAATACGACTTCGGCAGCCCCAGCGCCTTCTCGGCGATGAAGCTCAAAATCAGCTCCCGGCTCACCGGTGCAATCCGCGGGATCAGCGATTCCCGCAAATATCGCTCCACATGATATTCCTTGGCATAGCCAAACCCGCCATGGGTCATCACCGCCTGCTCGCAGGCATGATAGCCCGCCTCGCCCGCCAGATATTTTGCGGAATTCGCAGCCGGACCACAGGGCATATTGTTGTCGTATTGCCAGCCGGCCGACAGCACCATCAGCCACGCGGCTTCCAGCTCCATCCAGTTCTTCGCGAGCGGATGCTGGATCGCCTGGTTCTGGCCGATCGGGCGATTGAAGACGTTGCGTTCCTTGGCATAGGCCGCCGCCCGCTTCAGCGCGACCTTGCCGAGCCCGACCGCTTCCGCCGCGATCAGGATGCGCTCCGGGTTCATGCCGTGCAGAATATACTCGAAGCCACGCCCCTCCTCGCCGATCCGATCCTCCACAGGGATCTCGAAATCGGCGAAGAACAGCTCGTTCGAGTCCACGCATTTGCGGCCGAGCTTCTCGATCTCATGCACGGTGATCTTCGATCGATCAAAATCCGTATAGAACAGGCTGAGCCCATGGGTCGGGCTCTTCACCTCGTCCAGCGGCGTGGTGCGCGCCAGCAGCAGGATCTTTTCGGCGACCTGCGCCGTGGAGATCCACACCTTCTGGCCGTTGACGATGTAGCGATCGCCCTTGCGCACGGCGCGGGTCTTGAGCTGTGTCGTATTGAGCCCCGTATTCGGCTCGGTCACCGCGAAGCACGATTTTTCCGTGCCGGCGACGATCGGCGGCAGCATGCGCTGGCACTGTTCCGGCGTACCGAACACCACCACCGGATTGAGCCCGAACACATTCATATGCACGGCTGATGCGCCCGACATGCCGGCGCCGGATTCCGAGATCGCCCGCATCATGATCGCGGCATCGGTGATGCCGAGACCGGAGCCGCCATATTCCTCGGGGATGCAGATGCCGAGATAGCCGGCATCGGAAATCGCCTTGTGGAACTCGATCGGAAAACCGCCCTCCTTGTCCTTCTTCAGCCAGTAGGCATCGTCGAAGCGCGAACAGATCTTGTCGATCGTATCGCGGATGGATTCCTGGTTGGCGTCGAGGGCGAAATCCATGCGTCAGAGCTCCGACGTATCGGGCATGGCGGCCTGCTTCAGCACGCCGTCCTTGTGCAATTTCTCGATCTGCTCGGGCGTATAGCCGACCTCGGCCAGCACTTCGGCATTCTGCTCGCCGAGATGCGAGGCGAGGCGCGACAGGTCCACCGGTGTCTTCGACCAGGTCGCGGCGACCTTCATGTTGCGCACCGCGCCTTCGGTCGGATGCTCGACCTGCTGGAAGAAATCCGTCGCCAGCATATGCGGATCCTGCATCATGCTTTCCAGCGTATGCATCGGCGTCGATGGCACGTCGGCCTCGTCGAGCAGCTTCGCCCACTCCGCCGTCGTCTTCGTCTTGAAGATGCGCGACAGTTCGGCATTCACCGTGTCGATATGCTGGATGCGCTGCGGGAAGGTCGCGAAGCGCGGATCATCGAACAGCTCCTCGCGGCCCACATGTTTGAGAAAGCTCTTCCACTGCTTGTCGTTATAGACCATGGCGCAGATATAGCCGTCTGAGGTCTGGTACGGCCGGCGATCCGGCGACAGGTGACGGCCATAGCCACCCTTGTCGAGCGGCGGATCGTAAGTGAGGCCGCCCATATGGTCGCCCATCATGAAGCCCGCCATGGTCTCGAACATCGGAATATCGACGCGCTGGCCCTCGCCGGTCTTGTCGCGATGGATGACGCTGGCGAGGATCGCGCCGAGCGCATTGAGACCGACGATGCGATCGACCAGCGCATTCGGCACATAACGCGGCACGCCGTCCGGGCTGATCCGCGCGTTCAAGGCGGCAAGCGCAGTGGCGCCCTGGATCAGATCGTCATAAGCGGGCTTTGCAGCATAGGGGCCGGCCTGGCTGAAGCCGAACACGCCGGCATAGATCAGGCGCGGATTGATCTTCGACACCACGTCATAGCCGAGATTGAGCCGGACCATCGCCGCCGGGCGGACATTGTAGACCAGCACATCGGCACTCGCGACCAGCTTCAGCAGCGCCTCGCGACCCTCGTCCTTTTTCAGGTCGATACAGACGCAGCGCTTGTTGCGGTTGGTATTGAGGAAAATCGGTCCCATGCCGGGATTGCGCATCGGCCCGATCGCGCGGACCACGTCACCATCGGGGGACTCCACCTTGATGACATCGGCGCCATAGTCGCCCAGCGTCTGGGTGCAATAAGGCCCCATCATCACCGAGGTCATGTCGATGATCTTGATCCCGTGAAGTGGTCCCGCCAAAGCCGTTTGCTCCCGAAAAGCGTGTGATTGCTTTCGTCTTAGCGGCAGCAGCTTTGCAGGCGCAAGGGCGCTGGGCGCGGAGCCTTATGCGCGGGAGGCCGATGCCCCTCACTGTCATCGCCCGGCTTGACCGGGCGATCCAGTACACTCACCAACTTCGGCGTGTACTGGGTCACCCGGTCAAGCCGGGTGACGACAAGGAGAGCTACTTCTTCATCATCTCCCGCAGCTCGGTCTTCAGCACCTTGCCGTAATTGTTCTTCGGCAGCGCATCCAGATAGACATAGCGCTTGGGCCGCTTGAAGCGGGCGATATTGGCGAGACAATGCGCATCCAGCGCCGCGTCATCCGCGGCCACGCCCGGCTCCAGCACCACGCAGGCGACCACCACCTCGCCCCAATCGGGTTCGGCGACGCCGATGGCCGAGACTTCCCGCACGGCGGGATGCGTCAGCAACGCCTCCTCCACCTCGCGCGGATAGATGTTCGTGCCGCCCGAGATGATGACATCCTTGGAGCGGTCCGACAGCGTGAGGAAACCATCCGCATCCAGCCGGCCGACATCGCCGGTGCGGAGCCAGCCGTCCTTCAGCGTCTCGCTGTTGGCCTTGTCATTGTTCCAGTAGCCCAGCATGACCGCCGGCCCCCTGGCCTCGACCTCACCGGTCTCGCCGGTGGGAAGCGGCCTGCCATCGGCATCGGTGATCCGCACCGACATCACGCTCTGCGCCGGACCGACCGAGGCCAGCCGTTCGAGATAGCGCGGGTGATCGACATCCGCATGAAACGCGCGCGGCAGCGAGGTGATCGTCATCGGCGATTCACCCTGGCCATAGATCTGCACGAAGCGCTGGCCCATGGTGCTGATCGCATCGCGGATATCGGCGAGATACATCGGCCCGCCGCCATAGACGATGGTGCGGATACCCTCGCCCGCCTCACCGCGCTTCTTCGCGGCATCGACGAGACGGCGCACCATGGTGGGCGCCGCAAACATCGCGACATCGCCAAGCACCTTGCCGAGATCGAGCACTTCATCAGGGTCAAAGCCCTGGCTCTCGGGCACGACGTGGCGCGCCGCCATGCGGACATGGATGAAATTATACAGGCCGGCGCCATGCGAGATCGGCGCGGCATAAAGGATCGCATCGCGCTGATGCACCTGGTCGACATCGGCGAGATAGCACAGCGAGGCCGCAACCAGATTGCCATGGCTGAGCATCACGCCCTTCGGCCGGCCTGTCGTTCCGGAGGTGTAGAACAGCCACGCCAGATCATGATCGTCGCGCGCGAGCGGCACGGCCGCGCCGGGCTCCCCGTGCTGCAGGTCGTGAAAGGTTTCGCTCTCCATCGACAGCATCTGCATCGCCGTCGGCAGATCCTCTGTCACCGCAACGAGACTGTCGTGGCTGTCACCATCGACGAGCGCAAGCCGCGCGCCGGCATTGTCGCAGATCCACGCGGCCTCGCGGCCATGCAGCTTGGCATTGATGGGGATGACGACGCCGCCAATCCACCACACCGCATACAGGCATTCGAGATATTGCGTGCAGTTCGATGCGAACAACGCGACACGATCGCCGGGCGCGATGCCGTAGTCACGCACCAGCCCTGCACCGATCGCCGCGGCACGATGCGCGAAGGTCGCGTAGTCAGCCTGCACCGTGGTGCCACTCAGCAGCGCCGGCGCCTGCGGATGCAGACGCGCCGACGCCGCAAGCCATTGGGCGATATTCATGGCGACTTACTTCGCCGGCTCCAGGATCGAGACGTAATTCGCCACCGCCGCGCCACCCATATTGAAGATGCCGGCGAGTTTGGCATTCTTGATCTGCATGCCCTCGGGCGCCTGCCCCAGCAGCTGCATCGCGCTCAGCACATGCATGGAGACGCCGGTGGCGCCGATCGGATGGCCCTTGGCCTTGAGGCCGCCGGACGGATTGACCGGCAGCTTGCCATCCTTCTGCACCCAGCCTTCCTTGATGGCGCGGGCACCCTGCCCGCGCGGGGTCAGGCCCATCGCTTCATATTCGATCAGTTCGGCCACGGTGAAACAGTCATGGGTCTCGACGAAGGAGAGATCGCCGAGCTCGACGCCTGCGGTCTTGAGCGCCTTCTGCCATGCCACGGTGCAGCCCTCGAATTCGAGGATGTCGCGCTTGGACATCGGCAGGAAATCCTGCGCATGGCCGGTGGCTTTGATGTTCACAGCCTTGCCCATGGTCTTGGCCGTCTCGCTGTCGGTCAGCACCAGCGCCGCGGCGCCATCCGACACCAGCGAGCAATCGGTACGCTTCAGCGGTCCTGCGACGAACGGGTTCTTCTCGCTCTCGGAGCGGCAGAATTCGAAGCCAAAATCCTTGCGCATCTGCGCATAGGGATTGTGCACGCCATTGGCGTGGTTCTTGGCGGCGATCAGCGCCAGCGCATCGGACTGGTCGCCATATTTCTGGAAGTATTTTTGCGCGATGCCGCCGAACACGCCGGCAAAGCCCGCGGGGGTCTCGCCGTCTTCCGGCAGATAGGAGGCGCGCAGCAGGTTCTTGCCGATCTCCGGCCCCGGCGTTTTGGTCATCTGCTCGACGCCGACCACCAGCACGATCTTCGCCGTGCCGGCGGCGATCGACTTGATCCCCGCATGTACGGCAGCGGAGCCAGTGGCACAGGCATTCTCGACGCGGGTGGCGGGCTTAAAGCGCAACGCCGGATCGGCCTGCAGCACCAGCGAGGCCGTGAAATCCTGCGGCGAGAAGCCGGCATTGAAATGGCCGAGCACGATTTCATCGACATCCGATGCGCTGATGCCGGCATCGGCCATGGCCTCGGTGGCGACGCGGACCACCATGCTCTCGACGGTCTCGGCGTCGAACTTTCCGAAGGGCATATGCGCCCATCCAACGATGCTGGCAGTCATGGTCGTTCTCCCGATGTGGTCCGATTTGCGGTTGGGGAGAATATAGACCGGTGCGAGGTGGAATCCACCCCGGTGCGATGACATGACGGACCTGCATGAAGCCCGCCACACGCCGTCCCTCATGGTGAGGAGGCGCGCAGCACCGTCTCGAACCATGAGATGACCGGGCTGGGGGCCTGCGGCCATCCTTCGAGACGCCGCTACGCGGCTCCTCAGGATGAGGGACTGCGTTTGCAGGAGAGCGCCGCTCAGTCCACAAACTTCCCGCCGAGTTCATCCTCGATATGGATCCGGATGATGTCGTCGAACGTCTTCTCCGCCGTGGTGAAGCCGAGTTTCAGCGCACGTGCCGTATCGAAATCGCGCGGCCAGCCGGAGACGATGCCGGTGATGACCGGATCAGTCTCGCGCTTGATGCGGGCGACGACATTCTTGCCTGCCACGCGATCCAGCGCCGCGATCTGCTCGCCCACGGTGACGGACATGCCGGGCATCGAGAGATTGCGCCGCGGGCCCATGGCTTCAAGATCCATGCTACCGGCATGAACCAGGAACCCGGTCGCCGAGCGCGGCGACGCCACCCAGTGGCGAACGTCTTCGGACACCGGCAGGATCGCCTCCTTACCGGCCAGCGGTTCGCG
Organism: Tardiphaga sp. GW821-FHT12E02; assembly: GCF_058807155.1. Lineage (NCBI taxonomy): Bacteria > Pseudomonadati > Pseudomonadota > Alphaproteobacteria > Hyphomicrobiales > Nitrobacteraceae > Tardiphaga > Tardiphaga sp. GW821-FHT12E02. Next base: position 2,923,313 of record NZ_JBXAQK010000001.1, on the reverse strand, counting down.
CAGGATATTGGAGAAGAAGCCGGAGGCTGCCTTGTTGGGCGCGCCCGGACGCACGCAGATGGTCGGCAGGCGAATGCCGATGCCATTGAGCAGGCCCTTGCGGGTGTAGTCGGCGATCAGCATCTCGCAGATCGACTTCTGGGTGCCGTAGGAGGTCAGCGGCGTATGGATGAATTCGTCGCCGATCTTGTCGGGGAACGGTGCGCCGAACACGGCAATGGACGAGGTGAATACCAGACGCGGCTTGTAGCCGTCACCGACGGCGCGGATGGCGTCGATGAGAAAGCGCGTGCCGTCGAGATTGATGCGATAGCCCTTGTCGAAATCCGCCTCCGCCTCGCCCGACACGATGGCGGCGAGATGGAAGATGACGTCGGGCTTGCCTGCGACCAGCGCCGGCGCGCTCTTGGGATCGGAGAAATCGGAGGTGACGGTTTCGGTCGGGATGGCGGTCGCGGGCTTGGCCGGCGCGACCACGTCCTGCAGCGTCAGGCGGGTGATGTCTGTGTTGCCGAGGCGGCCATCGGCCACGAGCTTGTCGGTGAGCTTGCGGCCGACCATGCCGGCGGCGCCGAGAATGAGGATGTGCAAGGGATGTTTCCTTTTCTTGATTGATGATGCGCCGACGGCCTCTCGGCTGTCGTCCCCGCGAAGGCGGAGACCCATACCCTCAGAGCCAGCGAATGATACAAAGGCCTCTGCTACCCAGCTTCAGCCGAGAGGACGGAGGCTATGGGTCCCCGCCTTCGCGGGGACGACACCGGGTTATTCCTTCACCGCGCCCGTCATCGCCGACACATAGTGCTCCACGAAGAATGCATACAGGATCACCAGCGGCAGCGAGCCGACCAGCGCGCCGGCCATCAGCGATCCCCATTTGTAGATATCACCATCGACGAATTCATTGACGATGGCCACCGGCACGGTCTTGTTCTGCGTCGACTGCAAAAACGTCAGCGCATAGATGAACTCGTTCCAGCACAGCGTGAAGGAGAAAATGAAAGCCGAGATCAGGCCGGGCACCGCCAGCGGAATGATGATCTTGATCAGGATCTGCCAGCGCGAGGCGCCATCGATCAGGGCGCACTCTTCCAGCTCGAACGGGATGGTCTTGAAATAGCCCATCAAGAGCCAGGTGGAGAACGGGATCAAGAGCGTCGGATAGACCAGGATCAGCGACAGCGGCGAGTCGAACAGGCCATAGGCCTGGATGACCGAGGCCAACGGGATGAACAGGATCGACGGCGGCACCAGATAGGCCATGAAGATCAGCGCGCCCACCGTTTCGGCGCCGCGGAAGCGCAGCCGCACGATAGCGTATGCAGCCAGCACACTGGCGACGATGGACAGGAACGTCGCCGCCGCTGCCACATACATCGTGTTCCAGAGCCACTGCGGATAGTTGGTCTCGAACAGCAGTTTCTGGATGTGTTTAAAGGTCGGCTTGATCACCCAGAACGGGTTGAACCGCTCCATGTCGATCAGCTGCTCGTCGGGTTTGATCGAGGTGAGCGCCATCCAGTAGAACGGGAACAGCAGGATCACCACGATGATGAACAGCGGGATATAGAGCGTGACGATGCGCTGGGGCAGCGAATCCAGATAGGCCATGCCCTCGGTGGAGTCGTCCTTGTCCAGCTTGAGCGGCGCGGTGCGCGCGGTGTCGGCGACGGCTTCAGTCATTGTCAGTACCTTGCTGCCACTTACGGCGTTGCATGCCGAACCAGGAAATGGCGATGGCTGCCAGAAGGAACGGGATCATGGCGGTGGCGATGGCGGCGCCCTCGCCGAGACGGCCCGAGAGAATGCCGCGCTGATAGCTCAGCGTCGCCATCAGATGGGTGGCGTTCACCGGGCCACCGCGGGTCAGTGCCCATATCAGCTGGAAGTCGGTGAAGGTGAACAGCACCGAGAACGTCATCACGACGGCGATGATCGGTGTCAGCAGCGGATAGGTGATGAAGCGGAAGCGCTGCCAGGATGTCGCGCCATCCAGCACCGCCGCTTCATAGAGCGAGGGCGACACCGTCTGCAGGCCGGCCAGCAGCGTGATGGCGACGAAGGGCACGCCGCGCCAGATATTGGCGAAGATCACGCTGGCGCGGGCCCATGTGCTGTCGCCGAGGAAGTTGATGTTGCTGTCGATGATGCCCATCTTGATCAGCGACCACGAGATGATCGAAAACTGCGAGTCGTAGATCCACCAGAAGGCGATGGCGGACAGGACCGTCGGCACGATGAACGGGATCAGCACTGCGGCGCGGATCAGCGCCTTGAACGGCATATGGCGGTTGAGCAGCAGCGCGAGATAGAGGCCGACGGCGAATTTGATGGCGGACGCCACGATCGTATAGAGCAGCGTGTTGAACACCGAGAGCCAGAAGATCGAGTCGTCCTTCAACCACTCGTAATTCTCGAGGCCGACAAAGACGCCACCGCGGCCGATGCGGTCGTCGGTGAAACTCATCCAGACGCCGAGGAACAGCGGATAGGCGAGAAACAGCAGCAGGAAGGCAGCGGCCGGCAGCATGAACCACAGCGCCAGCCAGTTACGGTTCACCCGCAAGCGGTCCCAGGCAGAGGTTTTGGGGATCACCTTCCCCACCGGCATCGATGTCTGGATCGTCGTCATTCGAAGAGAACTCCAGTCCGGTTACGGCAGGATCGCCTCGCCCTCGATCTCCACCCGCGCCTGCGGATCGATCAAGGCCGAGACCTGCACCAGCGTCATCGCCGGGAAATGTTTGCCAAGCGTCGCGCCCCAGGCTTCGCCAATGGCGGAGCCGGCGCTCTTGAATTCCGTGATGTCGGTGACATAGGCGCGCAGCATCACGATCTGCTTCGGCTCGCCGCCCGCCGCCTTCAGCACGGTGACAAGATTCTCCATGGCGTAGCGCCATTGCGTGCCGAAATCCGAGGACGCGGAGACGTCGCCCTGCCCGTCCTTCTTGCCGAGCTGCCCGGAGATGCGGACGCTACGCGTGCCACCGGACACCACCGCATGCGCGAAACCGCGCGGCCGGCTCCAGCCTTCGGGCAGAATTGTTTTGGTGTCGATCTCTGGCATTCCCATTCCCATCAGTCAGGCGGCTTGATGCCGCTCTGGAAAGTGGCCGGCGCGGGTCGCTCCGCGCCGGCAAGTCTTCCGCTAAAGAACTGCCGTCCCTATGCGCGGAAGATACGCTTCGCCGCCCGCTCGGCGGACGCCATCGCGGTCTTCACGTCTTCACGGCCCGTACAGTAATTGGCGTACATGTCGACGACCACGAAGTCGGCGATTGCCGCCGCCGCGTTCTCGCTCATCTGCGCCTCGCCCGCAGGCGTCGATGCCGTCGAGGCCACGTCGCGATACGGCGTGTTCTTCGGATCGGCGGTCCAGATCGGGTTCTTCTCGAAAGCGAGCAGGAACGGCGACAGATAGCCCTGTGCCGATTCCACCCACGGATTGAACTGCTCCGGCTCCATCATGAAGGCCGCAAACGCCTTACAGGCGTTCGGGAACTTGGTGAAGGTGAAGATCAGCACCGGGAAGCCGAGATGCAGCTCGCGTCGCTTGCCGTCCATGCCCTTCGGCAGATGGGCGTGGTTCATGTCCTCGGCAATCTGCGGGGCTTCCTTCTTCGCCGTCACATAGACCGAGATGCCGTTGGTGGTCAGATGCAGCTGGCCGGCCAGGAACGCCTTGTTGTTCGACGAGTCGTTCCACGACGCCGTGCCGGGAATGAAGTTGTCATAGAGCGACTTCACATATTCCAGCGACTTCGCGGTTTCCGGCGAATTGATCGTGACCTTGTTGCTCTTGTCGATCAGCTTGCCGCCATGGGCCCAGAGCGCCCAGTGCACCCAGCCGTTGGCATCGCCCGAGGCGTGGCCGAGCGCCATGCCGGCCGGGGTGCCGTTCTTGTTGAGGCCCTTCACCAAATCCTGGAAGCCTGCGAGGTCTTCCGGGAAGGTCTTGTGGCCGGCCTTCTCGGCGGCGGCGACGCGGTAATTGACCAGACCGCCGGTGGCCGCGACCGGCAGACCGATCCACTTGCCGTTATACATGCCGTATTGCTTGCCGGACTCCGCCCAGCCGCCATTCTTGTTGCCGAGATAGGTGGCGACGTCGGTGACGTCGAGGCACTTGGTCGGGAACAGGAAGGGCAACGAATACAGGCCCCACACCATGTCGAGGCCCTGCCCGGTATTCGCCGCGACGGATGCCTTCGGCTGAATGTCGTCATAGGATTCGTTCGACACGGTGATGGTGACGCCGGTGGCCTTGGAGAAGGCATCGACGATCTTCATGAAGGCCGCGTCTTCGGCCTCGACGAAGCGCTTCCAGCGCAGCAGATTGATCTTTGCGCCGGCTTCCGGCTTCCACTGCGAGGCCTGCGCCCACGCCTTGGCATAGCCGAGCAGCTGATCGGCCGACATGGTCGCTGCCGCCGCGAGCGTCAGCGCGCCGCCTTTGAGCAGAGATCGGCGATCCGGGGTAAATCCAGTCATCTTGCATTCTCTCCCTGTTATATTGGTTCGTTGATCGACCAATGTTTTCACTTGTCGTCCCCGCGAAGGCGGGGACCCATAACCTCAGACATCTCAGTTTGCGCTCGGCCTCTCACAGCTGCGCGTCGCAACAACGACGGCAGCTATGGGCCCCCGCTTTCGCGGGGACGACACCGAGCTCAGTTCACCCGCTTGCCGGTCTCCTTGTCGAACAGATGCGCCGAATTCGCGCGCGGCTTCAGATGGATCTTGTCACCTGGCGCCACCGGACGACGATCACGGAAGATCGCGATGATGTCCTGGGTGCCGATACGCGCAACAACCTGTGTCTCCGAGCCCATCGGCTCCACGACGATCACCTCGGCCTCGATGCCATCGTCGGCGAATTCGAGATGCTCCGGCCGGATGCCATAGGTCACGGACTTGTCATTGCCGGCCGCAGGTGCCGCCGTGATCGGCAGCTTTGCGCCGTTCGCCGTCTCGACCCATGGCTGCCCGCCATTCACCTTCAGCGTCCCTTCGAGGAAATTCATCGCCGGCGATCCGATGAATCCGGCCACGAACTTGTTCTCGGGATGATCATACAGCTCGAGCGGCGCGCCCATCTGCTCGACGATTCCGTCCTGCATCACCACGATCTTGTCGGCCATGGTCATGGCCTCGATCTGGTCATGGGTTACATAGACGGTGGTGGTCTTGAGCCGCTGATGCAGCTCCTTGATCTCGGCGCGCATGGCGACGCGCAGCTTGGCATCGAGATTCGACAGCGGCTCGTCGAACAAAAACACCTGGGGATCGCGCACGATGGCGCGGCCCATGGCGACGCGCTGGCGCTGACCGCCCGACAATTGTCGGGGATAACGCTCGAGCAGCCGTCGCAGATCGAGAATATCGGCAGCGCGATTGACCTTCTCGTCTATCTCGCTCTGCTTGGCCCCGCGCAGCTTGAGCGAAAAGCCCATATTCTGGGCCACCGTCATGTGCGGATAGAGCGCATAATTCTGGAACACCATGGCGATGTCGCGCTCTTTCGGCTGCACATCGTTGACGACGCGATCGCCGATGGAAATCGTCCCGGAGGTGATCTTTTCCAGACCTGCGAGCATGCGCAGCAATGTGGATTTACCGCAGCCGCTTGGTCCGACCAGCACCACGAATTCGCCGTCCTCGATGGGGACGGATACGCCGTGAAGAACTTCAAAGCCGCCAAAAGACTTACGCACGTCGTGAATCTGCACGGACGCCATACATTTCCCTCCCAAAAGTCCCGATTTTCGAGACAACGCCCTCCGCTTGTGCGGGGCCGCCTGTTCTTACTTGTCTGACATCCTACCATCTTTCTGGCGGGATGTCGTTGGATCATAGTCGTAGAAAATTCTCGCGGATGCAAACGTTGCGAAGCATTCAATGCCGTGCAAACATTCGCCACCAATCAAAAGAGACGACGCACCATCACAAAAGTGTGCGCTGCGGGAGAAATGATGACCAAGCCGAATAGCCCCTCGCCGACGCCAGGGTCCACCAAGCGTAAACTTCGTTCGAGCGAATGGTTCAACGATCCCCACAATCCCGGAATGACCGCTCTCTATCTTGAGCGCTATCTGAATTACGGCCTGACGCGCCACGAACTACAATCTGGCAAGCCGATCATCGGCATCGCGCAGACTGGCAACGACCTGTCGCCCTGCAATCGCCATCACATCGAGCTGGCAAAGCGCGTGCGTGAAGGCATCACCGCCGCCGGAGGCCTGGTGATGGAGTTTCCGGTGCATCCGATCCAGGAAACCGGCAAGCGACCGACCGCCGCCCTCGATCGCAACCTCGCTTATCTCGGCCTCGTCGAAGTCCTGTTCGGCTATCCCCTCGACGGCGTCGTGCTCACCACGGGCTGCGACAAGACCACGCCGGCCTGCCTGATGGCGGCGGCCACCGTCAACCTGCCCGCCATCGTGCTGTCCGGCGGACCGATGCTGAATGGCTGGCACGACGGGCAGCGCACCGGCTCCGGCACCGTGGTGTGGAAGTCGCGCGAGCGCCTCGCCGCCGGCGAGATCGACTATGAGGAATTCATGACGCTGGTGGCTTCGTCGGCGCCGTCGGTCGGCCATTGCAACACCATGGGCACAGCCTCGACCATGAATTCGCTGGCGGAAGCCCTGGGCATGTCCCTGCCCGGCTGTGCTGCGATCCCCGCGCCCTATCGCGAGCGCGGCCAGATTGCCTATGAGACCGGCATGCGCATCGTCGACATGGTGTGGGAAGATCTCAAGCCATCCGACATCCTGACGCGAAAGGCGTTCGAGAACTGCATCGTGGTCAATTCGGCCATCGGCGGCTCCACCAATGCGCCGATCCACATCAACGCATTGGCCCGCCATATCGGCGTCGAACTCTCTATCGACGACTGGCAGACTGTCGGCCATGACGTGCCGCTGCTGGTGAACATGCAGCCGGCCGGCTTCTATCTCGGCGAGGAATATCACCGCGCCGGCGGCGTGCCTTCGGTGGTGCGCGAGCTGATGCAGCACAAGCGCATCCATGAGGATGTGGTGACGGTGAACGGCAAGACGATGGGTGAAAACTGCGCCGCATCGCCGAAGCCGGATAATGACGTGATCTGGTCCTATGACAAGCCACTGGTGGCGGATGCCGGCTTCCTCGTGCTGCGCGGAAATCTGTTTGATTCCGCGATCATGAAGACCTCGGTGATCTCCAAGGAGTTTCGCGATCGCTATCTGATCAATCCGAAGGATCTCAACGCCTTTGAAGGCCGCGCCATCGTGTTCGAGGGGCCGGAGGATTACCACGACCGCATCGACGATGAAGCACTCAATATCGACGAGCACTGCATCCTGTTCGTGCGCGGCACCGGCCCGATCGGCTATCCCGGCGGGGCCGAAGTCGTGAACATGCAGCCACCGGCCGCCCTGATCAAACGCGGTATTCTTTCGCTCCCCTGTATCGGCGACGGTCGCCAGTCGGGCACGTCCGGCTCGCCATCGATCCTGAATGCCTCGCCGGAAGCGGCAGCCAATGGCGGTCTCGCCATCCTGCAGACCGGCGACATGGTGCGCATCGACCTCAACAAGGGATCGGCTAACATCCTGATTTCCGATGAGGAGCTGAAGCGTCGCCGCGCGGAGCTGATGGCCAAGGGTGGCTTCGCCTATCCCGCGCACCAGACCCCCTGGCAGGAGCTCTATCGCAACACGGTGGGCCAGCAATCCACCGGCGCCTGCCTCGAACTGGCAACCCGCTATCGGGATATCGCCGGGACCATCGGGACCGCGCGGCATAATCACTGATCTTAACCTCTCCCCGCTTGCGGGGAGAGATCGACTGGAGTGCGCGCAGCGCGCGGAAGTCGGGTGAGGGGGAGCTTCAGCGACGCTCCGACGGAGCCCGCGGCAAGAGCCCCTCACCCCGCCCTCTCCCCGCAAGTGCGGGGCGAGGGAGCGCACCGCCATCGCGAAACACGACGAAGCAAGTAACAAACAACAATCTTCAGGGAGACTCCCCATGTCCAACCGCCTCAAAGGCAAGCGTGCCTTCGTCACTGCGGGCGCAGTCGGCATCGGCCGTGCTTGCGCGCTGGCCTTCGCCCGCGAAGGCGCGACCGTCATCGCCACCGACCTTGACGAAAAAGGCGTCGCCCTTCTCACCAAGGACGGCGTCGTTGAAACGGCAAAGCTTGACGTGCGTGACACCGCCGCCGTCGAAGCCATGGCGAAAAAAGTCGGTGACATCGACATCCTGCTCAACGCGGCCGGCTTCGTGCATCACGGCGACGCGCTGAACTGCTCCGATGCCGACTGGGATTTCTCCTTCGACCTCAACGTCAAGTCGATGCACCGGACCATCCGGTCTTTCCTGCCCGGCATGCTCGCGCGCGGCCACGGCTCGATCGTCAACATCTCCTCGGCTGCCGGCGTCTACAAGGCCGCGCCGAACCGCTATGTCTATGGCGCCACCAAAGCGGCCGTCGCCGCCCTCACTCGTGCCGTCGCGGTGGACTACATCACCAAGGGCATCCGCTGTAACGCCATCTGCCCCGGCACCATCGAGACACCCTCGATGCTCGACCGCGCCGCCGCCGCCGGCCCGAACGGCCGCGAGATGTTCGTGAGCCGCCAGCCCATGGGCCGCCTCGGCACGGCGGATGAGATCGCCGCCCTCGCCGTCTATCTTGCCAGTGATGAGAGCAGCTTCACCACCGGCGTCGCCCACATCATCGACGGCGGCTGGACGCTCTGACCTTAACCTCTCCCCGCATCTTGCGCGGGGAGAGGTCGCCGCGTCTTCGCGGCGGGTGAGGGGCGAGGCACGCGGCTCATTGCAAACATTGAGCTTGCGGATCGAAGAGCCCCTCACCCCGCCCTCTCCCCGCGAAGACGCGGGGCGAGGGAGCGAGAGGCCGTCGCTTCATCACCTTCAAACAAGGACATCGCATCATGAACAAGATCGACCTCTCCGGCCGCAGCGCCGTGGTCACTGGCGGCGCCCAGGGCTTTGGCCGCGCCATCACCGAACGCTTCGTCGCCTCCGGCGCCAAGGTCGCGATCTGGGATCAGGACATCGATCTCGCCGTCAAGACCGCGCGCGAGATCGGCGACGACGTCATTGCCCTTAAAGTGGACGTCACCGACGCCGCCTCGATTGACGCCGGCCGCGATGCGACGTTGCAGGAATTCGGCAAGATCGACATCCTCGTCAACAACGCAGGCATCACCGGCTTCAACAAGCCGGTGTGGGAAATCGACTATGACGACTGGCGCCGTGTGATGCGCATCAATCTCGATGGCCCGTTCCTGTGCTGCAAGGCCGTGGTGCCCGTGATGCAAAAGAACGGCTACGGCCGCATCGTCAACATCGCCTCCGTCGCCGGCAAGGAAGGCAACCCGAACGCCTCGCATTATTCGGCATCGAAGGCCGCCCTGATCGCCCTGACAAAATCGCTCGGCAAGGAGCTGGCCAATACCGAGATCAATGTGAACGCCATCACGCCGGCCGCCGCGAAGACCGCGATCTTCGATCAGATGACCGAGCAGCACATCAACTTCATGCTGTCGAAAATTCCGAAAGGCCGTTTCGTGCTGGTGCAGGAACTCGCCGCAATGGCCGCCTGGCTTGCGTCGGAGGATTGCGCGTTCTCGACGGGTGCCGTGTTCGATATTTCGGGCGGTCGGGCGACGTACTGAATTGCATGACGACTGTCATCCCCGCGAAAGCGGGGATCCAGTGCACGCAAGCGTTGCGGCACGATCACTGATCTCGACATCTACTGGATCGCCCGGTCAAGCCGGGCGATGACAATGGGATAAACCGGCAACGGGACACGCCGTCCCGAAGCTACCCCTTCTTCACCCGGAAGATCACAGGCACCGTAAAGCTCAGCCCGTCATCGGCGATCAGCGCCGGCGGCGGCGGCAGCGGATCCGAGCGGCGGACCATGGCGATGGCGGCCTCGTCGAAGGCGGCATCGCCGGAGCCCTTCACGACGCGCACGGCCAGCACCTTGCCGACGCGGTCGATCTCGAAATTCACCATCACCTCGGCCGCCTTCTGCTGGCGTTCGGTGGGATAGCGCTTGTTCTTTTCCAGATAGGCCGAGAGCTGCTTGGCCCAGACGGTGGACAGGCGCTTCTTGTCGGTGCCCATGCCGGTGTTCACGGCTTGCGCCTTCTCGCCGGTCTTGGACTCATCGAGCTTCTGCTGCGCGGCAGCTTCCGAAGCGACGGATTCCTGCGAGGCCTGCTGCTGCTTCTGGGCTTTCTCGGGCGTCTCTTCCTCGGGCTTGTTCGCCTTGTTCTCGGTGACAGCCATGTCCGGCTCTTCACTCTCGTGCGGCGTCTCCTTGGGAAGATCGCTTTCCTTCTCGACCGCCTTCTGCTCCTGCACGGCCGGCGACGCGGCCGAGGCTTCGGAGTCCGGGCCCTGCGGCAGGTCGGTCTGCTCGACGTCCGGCGACACCATCTCCATGCCGACTTCGATGGCATTGGCACCGAGGCCGTCGGCGTCCTCTTCCTGCTGCATCTCGTAGACGGCCGCAGCGATGCCGCCGACATGCAGCGTCACGGCGCAAACCGCCGCGATCAGCCACATGCGCCAGGACGTGTTTCGATCGAGCTCCGACATAATGCTTCCGACGTCAGGGCTGCTGCGAGGCAGCCGGCGGCACGGCGCCCGGTGCGGGTGCGGCACCTGCTGCGGCCACGCCTTCGAGTGCCACAAGCTTGGTCTTGGTGTAGCCGCCGGCGCGCAGGCGCTCCATCACATCGAAGAACTCGCCGTAAGGCACGGCGCGATCGACGCGCAAGAAGATCGGGCGATCCTTGTTGCCGTTCTCCATGGAATCCAGACGGCTGATCAGATCGACGCGTTTCACCATATCCTCGCCGATGGCCACCGCAAGATCCGGCTTGATGCTGACATAAGTCGGCTTGTCCGGCTTCTTCTGCGGCGCGACGGTCGAGGTCGGGAGGTTGATCGGCAGATCGACGGTCGATAGCGGTGCCGCCACCATGAAGATGATCAGCAGCACCAGAATGACATCGATGAAGGGAGTGACGTTGATTTCGTGGTTTTCCTCGAAATCGTCATCACCCGAACCTTCGGAAAGCGACATACCCATGATTATTCAGCCGCTGCGCGCATGTGGGCGCTGGAATGGGTGCGATCGAGATCGCGCGACAGCAGACGGCCCGACGCGCCCTGCGCACGGCCGACGATCTCCATGTAGTTCTTCGTCACGCGGGCGAAGTGATTGTAGATGATCACCGCAGGAATAGCCGCAACGAGGCCGATGGCCGTTGCGAGCAGCGCTTCGGCGATGCCTGGTGCGACGACGGCGAGGTTCGTCGTCTGTGACTTCGAGATGCCGATAAAGCTGTTCATGATGCCCCAAACGGTGCCGAACAGGCCGACGAAAGGCGAGATCGCGCCGATGGTCGCGAGCGCGCCCATGCCGGTGCGGACCTTGCGGCCTTCAGCGCGAACGATTTCGCCAAAGCTCGATGCCGCGCGCTCCTTGATGCCCTCATCGCTGGAAATGCCGGCGGACATCTTGCCCTCGCGCAGCGCCGCGGCAAGCAGGCGCGACAGCACCGTCTTCTTGTCGCCGAGCGCGATCTGCGCTTCGGCGAGCGAACGTGCTTCGCCGATCTTGCGGAGCGCGCTCTTCAGGCGGTTGGTCGAATAGGTCAGCTCCATGAACTTGAAGATGCCCACGGTCCAGGTCAGCACCGATGCGAGTGCGAGACCGACCATGACGGCTTTGACGATGATATCCGCGCCCATAAACATCGCCCATGGCGACAGGTCATGCTCGCCGGTGGCGACAGGCGCCTTGGCGGCGGCTTCGACTGCCGGGCTGACCAGCGCCGGTGCAGCCGGAGAATTTTGCGTGACTGCAGGCACTGCGGGTGCAGCAGCTGCCGGAGCCGCAGGCGGTGTCGCCTGCTGCGCGATGAGTGGCGATGCGAACCAGACCGTCGCCAGCGCAGCCAGCAACATAAGAACGTTTCTAAACAAGATTGTACCTCGGCCCAGTAGCAGACAGGATTTCGATCAAACCGGCCAATGCGGCCGTTTCAGCTTCGCCGTTTCGGCAGCGCTCGACACGAAAGTGTAGCGCGCCATCGAAATCGAACAGTGAGCGTTGCGCGCGCGCATGCCGTATCATGCCGCACCGCTTTGCAAAAGTCGCGCCGCGCATGGCTGCTGTCATGCGTTTTGCGATCTGCAATTTAGAACCAGAATAAACTGGACCAGCGCAGCACCCATCTCCCTCACCCGCAGCTCTCCCGTCACAAGGCAATGAAGCTGAATATGTGACGGCGATGGGTTTCATCGTGCGACTGCGTAATCGAGTAACGGTGTGTGATGCGCTCAAGGCGATATCGCGACTGCGAACGCACCATGTCCTTAACTGTATTGCGGGTGGTTTGCCCACCTCAATGGACTCAATTCCGCTTGAATAGCTCCAGATCAAAATCATTCTAAACTGGAGGGTGTCATTTTTTGCTGCCGCAAGACGGCCGCTGGAGCGCCACAAGGATGCCGCACCGTTTTTGAGCTGCCGCGCGCAAACTGCGGGGTTCTGATCAACTATGGATTGCTTCGTCCAAGACCGGCGAAAGCCCCCATTTCACACTGGTACGGCCAATCAAGACCGCGTTCGGCGCCTCACGGAAACATGCAGAAACACTTGAAGAGATGAAGTTTTTGCAATGATGGACGTTCTCAAGCGCTCGTGTGTTTACAGAATTGAACCGGGTTTTTAACTGGCCGCAAAGCTGCAACTGGGCCGGGTAAAATGATCCGTGCCGCAAGATTGCCGCAAGCCGAAAGAGCACGCCATGACCACGCGCCCCCGTTTTCGCTGGATCAGCTTGATTTTGCTGGCCGTTTTGGCCGGCTGCGGATATGCGGCCTTGCGGCAATACAGCGGCAGCAAGGAACAGGCGCGGGCGGACAAGCCACGCGGTCCAGCGCCCGTTCCGGTGAAGATAGCATCTGTCGAGAAGTCCGACTTCCCCGTCTATCTCACCGGCCTCGGCACCGTGCAGGGCTTCAATACCGTCGTTGTGCGCACGCGCGTCGATGGCCAGATCGATCGCATCGCTTTTACCGAAGGACAGATCGTCAAGGCAGGCGACCTGCTCGCGCAGATCGATCCCCGCCCCTTCCAGGCCGCGCTCGATCAGGCGAAGGCGAAGAAGCAACAGGACAAAGCCAATCTTGCCAATGCCAATCTCGATCTGCAGCGCTACACCAAGCTCGGTGACTTCGCGACGCGGCAGCAGACCGACACCCAGCGTTCAACGGTGCAGCAAGTGACTGCACTGATCGCCGCCGATGACGCCGCGATTTCCAATGCGCAGACGCAGCTCGACTACACCACCGTCAAAGCGCCGATTGCCGGCGTGGTCGGCTTCCGTCAGGTCGATCAGGGCAACATCGTCAATGCCTCGACGCAAACAGGTATCGTGACCATCGCGCAGCTCGAACCGATCGCGGTGATCTTCACGGCACCCGAACAGCATCTCGTCGATATCAATGCGCAGCTCGCCAAGAATCCCCTGGAAGTCGATGCCTATACGAGCGACGGCAAGCGCCTGCTGTCGAAGGGCACGCTCTCGGTCGTCAACAACACCGTCGATACGACCAGCGGCACGATCCGGCTGAAGGCCGTGTTCGACAACAAGGATCACGTGCTGTGGCCGGGCCTGTCGATCTCGACACGGCTGCTCGTGACCACATTACAGAACGCCATCGTCGTACCCGATGATGCTGTGCAGCACGGTGTTGACGGGCTCTACGCTTTCGCAGTCGGCGCCGATAGCAAGGCCGAAGTGCGCAAGATCAAGGTCGGTCGCTCCATCGACGGACGCACAGTGATCGAAGACGGGCTCACGCCCGGGGACCGTGTGATCGTCGCGGGGCAATACAAAGTACAGCCGGGCTCGGTGGTGGCATCCGCCGTCGCGTCAGCGCAAGGAAACTGAGCCATGAACGGGGGCATCTCATCACCGTTCATCCGCTATCCCATTGCAACCTCGCTATTGATGGCCGGCATCCTGTTTGTTGGCCTCGTCGCCTATCCCCTGCTCCCGGTGGCACCGCTGCCGCAGGTGGATTTCCCGACCATCCAGGTGTCCGCGACGCTGCCTGGCGCGAGCCCGGAAACCATGGCGACCTCGGTGGCGCAGCCGCTTGAGCGGCAGTTTGCGCAGATCCCCGGCGTCGCGCAGATGACGTCGTCGAGCTCGCTCGGCACGGCAGCGGTGACGATCCAGTTCGATCTCAACCGCGCCATCGACGGCGCCGCCAATGACGTGCAGGCAGCGATCAACGCCGCCAGCGGGCAATTGCCGAAAACACTCCCCTCGCCGCCAACCTATCGCAAGGTGAACCCGGCAGACTCGCCGATTATGCTGCTATCGGCCACATCGGACACGCTGCCCATCACCACCGTCAGCGACAGCGTCGATGCGCAGCTGGCGCAGCAGATCAGCCAGATCACCGGCGTGGCGCAGGTGACCATCGGCGGCCAGCAGAAGCCGGCGATCCGGGTGCAGATCGATCCCGCTAAACTCGTCGCCAAGGGCCTCGGGCTCGAAGATATCCGCACCCAGCTCGCAGTGACGACGGTGGACAGCCCGAAAGGCAATATCGACGGCGCGACGCGCAGCTACACGATCTACGCCAATGACCAGCTTCCGGAATCGAAGGACTGGAACGACGTCATCATCGCCTATCGCAACGGCGGCCCACTGCGTGTGCGCGATATCGGCCATGCAGTGACCGGACCTGAGGACGCCAAGCAGGCGGCATGGGCCAATGGCAAGCGCGGCGTATTTCTCGTTATTTTCAAGCAGCCCGGCGCCAATGTCATCGACACCGTGGACAAGATCAAGGCCGAGCTGCCGCGGCTCGTCGCAGCGATCCCGCCGACCGTCGAGATCAAGGTGCTGAGCGACCGCACCCAGACCATCCGCGCCGCCGTGCAGGACGTGCAGTTCACACTGTTGCTCACCATCGCACTGGTGGTGATGGTGATCTTCGTTTTCCTGCGCAATGTCTGGGCCACCATCATTCCCAGCATCACGGTGCCGCTGGCCTTGCTCGGCGCCTGCGCGCTGATGTGGGTGTTCGGCTATACGCTCGACAATCTCTCGCTGATGGCGCTGACCATCTCGGTCGGCTTCGTGGTCGACGACGCCATCGTGATGCTGGAAAACATCACACGCTACATCGAGGAAGGCGAGACGCCGATGGCTGCCGCCATGAAGGGCGCCGGCGAAATAGGCTTCACCATTGTCTCGATCTCGATCTCGCTGGTAGCGGTGCTGATCCCGCTGCTCATGATGGGCGGCATCATCGGCCGCTTGTTCCGCGAGTTCGCGGTGACGCTGACCATGGCGATCTTCGTCTCGCTGGTGGTGTCGCTGACGCTGACGCCGATGATGGCCTCACGCTTCCTGCGCGACGAGAAACACGCCAAGCACGGCCGGTTCTACCAGATCAGCGAGAACATGTTCGATGCCCTGCTGCGCGCCTATGCGCGCGGCCTCGATCTCGTGCTGCGCTGGCGCCTGACCACGCTGATGGTGTTCTTCGCCACGGTGGCGCTGTCGGTCTATCTGTTCGTCATCATCCCCAAGGGATTCTTCCCGCAGCAGGACACAGGCCTGATCACGGGCACGTCGGAAGCGGCGCAGGACATTTCCTTTGCCGATATGCGCAAACATCAGGAGGCGCTCGGCAAGATCGTGCAGGCCGATCCCGACGTCGCCACCGTCGCCATGTCGATCGGCGGCAATAGCGGCGCGCTCAATGCCGGCCGCATGTTCATCACGCTGAAGCCGCGCGACGATCGCACGGCCAGCGCGCAGCAGATCATCGCGCGGCTGCGGCCGCAGCTGGAAAAGGTCGAGGGCGCGCGTCTGTTCATGCAGGCGGCCCAGGATGTGCGGCTGGGTGGCCGCGCCACCCGCACGCAGTTCGAATACACCCTGCAGGACGCCAATCTTGCCGAGCTGAACGAATGGGCGCCGAAGATCCTCAGCAAGATGCAGACGCTTCCGGAATTGCGCGACGTCGCCACCGACCAGCAGACCAAGGGCACGACGCTGACGCTCGCTATCGATCGTGATGCCGCATCGCGCTTCGGCATCCAGCCGCAGCTGATCGACGACACGCTGTATGACGCCTTCGGCCAGCGGCAGGTGGCGCAGTTCTTCACGCAGCTGAACAGCTATCACGTTATCCTGGAAATCCTGCCGGAGCTGCAGGGTAAGCTCGATACGCTGGACAAGATCTATCTGAAGTCACCGACCACCGGCGATCAGGTTCCCCTCTCCGCCTTTGCGAAGTGGACCACAGTGCCGGTGCGGCCCCTGTCGATCAGCCATCAGGGCCAGTTCCCGGCGATCACCATCAGCTTCAACCTCGCGCAAGGCGTAGCGCTCGGCCAGGCGACGGATGCCGTGCAGAACGCGATGCAGGCGATCGGCGCACCGGCGACCTTGCGCGGCAGTTTCCAGGGCACGGCGCAGGCGTTCCAGCAATCGCTTTCCACGGTGCCGCTGTTGATCCTCGCGGCGCTGGTGGTGGTCTATCTGATCCTCGGCATTCTCTATGAGAGCTATATCCATCCGCTGACCATCCTTTCCACTTTGCCCTCGGCGGGCGTCGGCGCGCTGGCGATCCTGATGATGTTCGGCTTCGACTTCAGCCTGATCGCGCTGATCGGCATCATCCTGCTGATCGGCATCGTGAAGAAGAACGGCATCATGCTGGTGGATTTTGCCATTGCCGCGGAGCGCGACGAGCATCTCGAGCCCGAAGCCGCGATCCGCAAGGCAGCGCTGCTGCGGTTCCGCCCGATCATGATGACGACGATGGCGGCATTGCTCGGCGGCGTGCCACTGATGCTCGGGACGGGAACGGGCTCGGAAATCCGCCAGCCACTGGGCTATGCGATGGTCGGCGGGCTCATCGTCAGCCAGATGTTGACGCTGTTCACCACGCCCGTCGTGTATGTGTATCTGGATCGGCTGTCGAACCTGATGTCGGGCTGGGGCCGGGCCAAAAGCTCCGTGACCGCAACGCAGGCCGGGCATGAGCTGGCCAAGCAGGCCGCGGAATAAGCGCATGATCGTAGGATGGGTTGAGCGAAGCGATACCCATCACCTCATGTGCTGATAGTGATGGGCAGCGCTTCTGCGCAACGCGCCTGCGCTCAAGCCATCCTACGCTTCACGCGCTCGCCATCTCGCTATCGTTTCGCGACGATGACTTCTTCTTGGTATTGGCCTTGGCGCTGATGAAGCGGATATCGATCTGGGCGCCATTGACCTTGACGAGTTCACAGCGGCGATAGGCCAGCCCGGTCGAAGACAGCAGCAGGAAGAACTCTTTCAGATTGAGGCCTTCGATCGAGGTCTCCAGTGTCAGCTCCGCATCATTGGCCGACACCGCCGTGAGCACGCAGTTGCGCCGCCATGTCCCGTCGATGCCCATGATCCAGACATTGTAGCCACGCCCAAAGGTGACCCGACCGGTGCCTGCGATATCTTCCGCCATGAATACTCGACAATCGGATGTCCGCATAAACCAGCGGCAACAAAGAAATGAGAATGGTCGTCATTAAAAACGGCTGCGCATTGCAGTTGTACAGCCTACCCTGTCAGCAAATTGCTAAGAGTCTCTGAAAAATAGAAGCCGGCGCTGATGCGCCGGCTTCGGTGTTCCACTCGTTGGATCTCAGGCCGCGCGCACTGCGGTGAGGAAGCTGCTCACTTCGACCTTCAGGCGGGTCGAGTCCGACGACAGCGACTGCGCTGCGGAAAGCACCTGGGTCGAGGCCGAGCCTGTCTCGCTGGCGCCACGCTGCACGTCGGTGATATTCGACGAGACCTGCATGGTGCCTTGTGCCGCCTGCTGGACGTTGCGCGAGATTTCCTGCGTGGCTGCGCCCTGCTCTTCCACCGCCGAAGCGATGGTGGACGCGATCTCCGACATGCGGCCGATGGTGTCGCCGATCTCCTTGATCGCGCTAACCGATTCCTGCGTGGCGGCCTGAATGCCGGCAATCTGTGTCGAGATTTCGCCGGTCGCCTTCGCAGTCTGTTCAGCCAGCGCCTTCACCTCGGACGCGACCACCGCAAAGCCCTTGCCGGCATCGCCGGCACGTGCAGCTTCGATAGTGGCGTTGAGCGCGAGAAGATTGGTCTGGCCGGCGATGTTGTTGATCAGCTCGACGACGTCGCCGATACGGGCGGCGGCGCTGGCAAGTTGGCCGACACGATCATTGGTGTGGCGCGCCTGATTGACGGCCTGGCCGGCGATCGCAGCGGAATCCTGCACCTGACGGCTGATCTCGTTGACCGAGGATGCCATCTCCTCGGTGGCCGAGGCAACCGACTGTACATTCGTCGAGGCTTCTTCCGACGCGGCGGCAACGGTCGTCGTCAGTTCCTGGGCGCGCTCGGCGGTGGCGGTCAGCGTGCCAGCCGATGCTTCGAGTTCGGTCGAGGCCGAGGCCACGGTCTCGACGATCTCGCCGATCATGGTCTCGAAATTGCGCGTGATCTCATCGACACGGCGACCACGCTCGATCTTCGCTTCGGCATCGGCAGCTGCAGCCTGATCCGCTGCACGCTTGTCGATCAGCGCCTGCTTGAACACCTGAAGCGCGTCACCCATGGTGCCGATCTCGGTCTTCATGCCCTGATGCGGAACGATCGCAGTAAGATCGCCGGTGCCGAGTGCCTGCATCGGCTTCACGATCGAAGCGATGCCGGCGGAGACGTCGCGCACCAGATAGATGCCGATGCCGATGCCGAGAATGGCCGAAATGCCGAGGATGGCCGCGATAGTCGCGAAAGCCGTGTTGTAATCGTCCGCGGCATCCGTGCCCGCCTTGTCGGCGCCGGCATTGTTCAGATTGACGAGGCGCGTCAGCAGCGCATCGGCCTTCTGTCCCTGCGGGATGGCCTTGCCGTCATTCAGGTTGTTCGACTCGCGCGGGAAGACACCGGCGGCCGTGGCGCGCGACTGCGCAAGCACCTCTTTCGCCACAGTCATATAGGCGCCCCACTCCTGCGCCCACTGATTATAGATCGCGCGCTCTTCGCCGGAGGTGATGAGCTTCTCATAGATCTGCCGGGTCTTCGTGGTGATATCATCCTGCGCCTGCAAGCGCTGTTCGGCAGAAGCCTTTGCTTCTGCCGTTTCCGACAAGATGTGGCCACGCAGAACGCTGCGATAATTCACTGAGCCCGTACGCATTTCACCGAGCGCGCGCACGCTCGGCAGCCAGCTGCGCTGAATCTCGACAGTCTTCGAATTGATGTAGCCCATCTTGTAAATGGCGAGGATGCCCATGCCGGTCATGCCGAACAGCAGCAGCGAAATGACAATTGCGATCTTGTTGCGAATGGAGAGATTGGAAAACATGAGTCATCATTCCTTCGATCGGTGATCGTTGGCGGTCAGATTGAAGAGATTTTGTTTTTTTAAATGAGACGCATCATGCGTCGTCGGCGACGTGGCCGACTGGGCCTCGGCCTCGTCGAATCGGAGACCTTTCACCCATGCGTTCTGCCTAGAGCTACGAAGTTAAGAAGCGGTGCAATAAATGCCGTCTTGCGGTATTCAGAGACCGCCAACGCAGAAAAGTTCGCACTGCGAACGTGAGACAGTTGGTCGCGCCAACGAAAAAAGCCGGCGCACTGCGCGCCGGCTTCAAGAGCTGGGAGTGAGCGTGGATCAGGCCGCCCGCACCGCGGTCAGGAAGTTGCTGACTTCAACCTTCAGACGGGTCGAGTCCGACGACAGCGACTGCGCAGCCGAGAGCACCTGCGATGATGCCGAACCGGTCTCGCTGGCGCCACGCTGCACGTCGGTGATGTTCGACGAGACCTGCATGGTCCCTTGTGCCGCCTGCTGGACGTTGCGCGAGATCTCCTGCGTGGCTGCGCCCTGCTCTTCCACTGCCGAGGCGATGGTCGAGGCGATCTCGGACATGCGGCCAATGGTGTCGCCGATTTCCTTGATGGCGCCGACCGACTCCTGGGTCGCTGCCTGGATGCCGGAAATCTGGGTCGAGATTTCACCGGTGGCCTTGGCGGTCTGCTCGGCCAGCGCCTTCACTTCCGACGCCACCACCGCGAAGCCGCGACCGGCTTCACCGGCACGCGCTGCCTCGATGGTCGCATTGAGGGCCAGAAGATTGGTCTGGCCGGCGATGTTGTTGATCAGTTCGACAACATCACCGATGCGGGCGGCTGCGCTGGCCAGCTGGCTGACACGCTCATTGGTGTGGCGTGCCTGCTGCACCGCCTGGCTGGCGATATTCGCGGATTCCTGCACCTGGCGGCTGATCTCGTTGACCGACGAGGCCATTTCTTCGGTCGCCGAGGCCACCGACTGCACATTGGTGGATGCCTGTTCGGACGCGGCTGCCACCGAGGTGGTCAGTTCCTGGGAACGCTCGGCGGTCGCCGTCAGTGTGCCGGCCGAAGCTTCCAGTTCGGTGGATGCCGACGACACGGTCTCGACCACCTCGCCGATCATGGTTTCGAAATCGCGGGTGATCTGATCAACGCGGCGACCGCGTTCGATCTTCGCTTCGGCATCGAGAGCGGCCGCTTCGTCGGCCGCGCGCTTGTCGATCAGCGCCTGCTTGAATACCTGCAGCGCGTCGCCCATGGTTCCCATCTCGGTCTTCATGCCCTGATGCGGCACATGGGCGGTGAGATCACCGGCACCGAGCGACTGCATTGGCTTCACGATCGAAGCGATACCAGTGGACACATCACGCACCAGATAGATGCTGACGCCGATGCCGATGATTGCAGAGGCGCCAAGGATGCCGAGAACCAGCATGAAGGCGAAGTCATAATTTGCAACAGCCTCGGCACCGGCAGCAGCCGCGCCACGATCATTCAGCTCGATATCCTTGTCGAGCAGTGCGTCAGACTTGGCTCCGATCGGATTAACAGTCTTGCTATTGAAATCGCTGGCCTCGCGCGGATTCTTGCCGGCGCTCGCACGTGACATCTCCATCACCCGCTGGGTGCCACGCTTGTACTCGTCCCAATTGGTCGACCATTCCTGATAGATCGCACGTTCTTCCGGCGAGACGATCATCGGCTCATAGCGTGCGCGGGTCTTGTTGTTGCGATCGACCACGCTTTCCAGCATTTTCTCGGTTGCCAGTTTGTCTTCCAGCGTATCGGCCAGCAAATGCGCGCGAATCACGTTGCGATAATTGATGACACCGGCTTTCAGCTCGCCCAGCGCCTTCATGCTTGGAAGCCAGTTGGTCTGGATATCGACCGCATTTGCATTGATCGCCCGCATCTTCATGATCGCGAGCAGACCCAGCCCGCTCATGGACAGCAGAAGGAACGTCACCACTATGGAAATTTTGGCGCGGATAGACATACGAGCAAGCATGGCAAAGGGTCCCTCGGTCTTCGACCGTCGGTTGGTTGAGCAATAAATTTTGTCAGCTGAGTGCGTGAGCAGAGCGGCGGACGCGAGACCCGCAGCGTTTCTCGCCATCAAGTCCGCGTGACTAATTTGCGCCACATATCGTAAACTGCCGGTAAAAGACTGCGACAATTTGGCCAGAAAAGTAACTAAGTCCGCCGATCGGTCGCATGACAAGGGCCGATCAAGCGAGGGGTGCAGCCAACCGACTGCGCCACCTGTACTGGCGGAGCGATCACCGTCGACGACAGTGTTTCATTCCGCCAGCAGACATATCAGGTCAGAAATCGAACGCAGCCGACAGGATGTAGGAGCGCGGCAAGCCGACCGTGACGAAGGTGCCGTAACCCAGGCCGGCCGTGGTGAGCCAGTAATTCGCGCCCGTTACGTTCTCGATAATAGCGCGGACGGTCACTGGCTTTCGGGTGAGCACCGTCGTGGTGTGGCACGCTGAGATCGAGGCGCGTCGATGGATTTTGCAACGTATCATCGAAACCTTTCCGCGTTACAGCCGACAATCACCCTGCTTGAAGATCGCCTTTTCGGGACGGTTGTGTAGCGCGTTTGAGTAGATATTCCGAAGGTCATCTGAACCTACGCGCCCTTGCTCTTGGAGTTAGAAGAGAGCACGGGCCATTCGCGAGTGATTGCACTATCCCGTCCACCACCGAACGCGTTCACAAGAGATCACCGCTCTCCCGTCGCGTCTCCGCGATCGACATTGTTGCGAATTGGGCCATCAGGGCGCTGTCATGCGGCAACGTTGCGAGCTTGAATCCCATCTTGATGTTGCGCGCCGCCCCGGCAGAACCGCTGCAGTGGATCCCCGGATAAATCTTCCGCTTGCCGCACTCCTTCAAGAGCTTGTCGTAAATCTTCAGCATTTCCGGCTCGTCGCGGTCGAGAACCGGCGGCAGTCCGTAGGAGAAGCCGAGATCGGACGGGCCGACATACACGCCGGCGATCCCCTCCACGTCGAGGATCTCCTCCATATTGCTGACAGCGGTGCGGGTTTCGATCATCGGGATGCAAAGCACTTCGGCATTCGCGGTCTGCTGGTAGGCGCCGGCTTCGCCATAGAGCCCGGCGCGGATCGGCCCATTGCTGCGCGTGCCGCGTGGCGGATATTTGCAGGCCGCCACAAAAGCCTCAGCTTCGGCCTTGGTATTGATCATCGGGCAGATGACGCCATAGGCGCCGGCATCGAGCACCTTGCCGATGATGCCAGGCTCGTTCCACGGCACGCGCACCATCGGCGTGACCGGATGTGCACTGATGGCCTGGAAACACTGCACCATCGACAGATAGTCCTGCACTCCGTGCTGCAGATCGACCGTAACGCTGTCAAAGCCACATTGCGCCATGACTTCGGCGGAGTAGCCGGACGGAATCGCAAGCCAGGCATTGATCACCGCTTTGCCGGATCCCCAGAGTTCCTTGACCTTGTTTGTCATCGTCGATCTTTCATCATTCCCATGCGTGCCCGGATTGGGCAAAGGACGCTCGCCGTGTGACGACGGGCGTCCTTCATATGTGCGTGTGCCTTCAGTCGAGATCGCGGCCGGTCTTGTCTTCGGTCAAAGCCATGGCAATCAGCGACACCGCAGCGCAGGCAACGATCAATGCTGCGATCGAATAATAGCTGCCGGAGCTATAGACGAGCAGCGACGAGGCGATCAGCGGCAGCGGACCACCGACCAGTGCAGCGCCGACCTGATAGCCAAGCGAAACGCCGGTGTAGCGGACATCCGCCGGGAAGCTTTCAGCGAAGAAGGTGCCGAGCACGGTGCCGTAGGATGCCCAGATGACGCTGAAGCCGAGCACCAGCGCGAACAGCGCGACCGACACGGAGCCCGTGCTCAACATCCAGAAATACGGAACGATGTAGAGCGCCATGACGACCGTTCCGATCATGAACTGGCGCTTGCGCCCGATCTTGTCGGAGAGGCTGCCGAAAAACAGCATCGAGGGCACGGCGATGACAGCCGCCACCAACACCATATTGAGTGCATTGACGCGGGTATAACCGAGCTGCACCAGATAGGAGATCGTGAAGGTCGCGAAGAAGAAGAACGTCGAGGTTTCGATGAACTTCGCACCAATGACGATCAGCACCGCGCGCCGGTGGTTGGTCAAAGTCTCGAACAGCGGAACCTTCTTCTTGCTACCGCGCGCCATCACCGCCTTGAAGGACGGCGTCTCGTCGATGCTGTTGCGGATCCACAGGCCGACCAACAACAACACGATGGAAGCCACGAACGGAATGCGCCAGCCGTAAGACAGGAAATCCTGTTCCGAGAACGACGTACTCAAGCCGGCGGTGATGACGTTGCCGAGCGCGAGGCCGATCATCGCCCCCACCTGCGGCACGGCACCGTAGAAGCCGCGCTTGTTGCGCGGCGAATATTCGACGGCGAGAAGCAATCCGCCGCCCCATTCGCCGCCGAGTGCGAGACCCTGGAATAGCCGCAGCAGCGTCAGCAGGATCGGAGCCCATACACCGATCTGGGCGTAGGTCGGCAGCAGGCCCATGGCGACCGTCGAGAGGCCCATCATGGCCAGGGTGACGAACAGCGTCTTTTTGCGACCGATACGGTCACCGATATGGCTGAACAGGATGCCGCCGATCGGCCGGATCAGGAACGCCGCGGCAAAGGATGCGAGGGCAAGAAGCTGGCTCGTCACCGGATCCGCGGTCGGGAAGAACAATTTGCCGAACACGATGGCCGACATCGTCCCGTACAGGAAGTAGTCATACCACTCGATGGTGCTGCCGATGGCGCTGCCCCATAGGGCGCGGCGGCGATCCTTTTCAGTCACGAGATCGGATTTTGCCGCTGGCGCTGTCGCGTTGCCCGCGACACCCAATTCCAAGACGGCGTTGTTGACCTTCTGCATGTGCTTCCCTTCCCCGGAGCCGGGCGATCATGCGCCCAGGCCAAAACATTGGTGTTGCGGCAGATGCGCCGCTCTCGTCGCGCGCTGCCATCACGCGGCAAATATGTCGGGAAAATTACACTTGTCAAATAACGAAAGTATCTTTCAATATATGAGAGAATAAGACTATGGTCTGACGCGCCCGGCACGTCGCTGCATCCGGTTTCGAAACCATGCAGTATCGTCAACGAGCCTTTCCCGATTCATGATTGCGAGCTCCGCGTGAAGTCGAACGAACCGCAGAAACAGACGAATGCGAGCCAGACGCTGGTCAGGGGGTTGGAGATCATCGACACCATCCTTGATGGCGCACGCACCATTCCGGACATCGCAGCCCGCTGCGAGCTCACCTACAGCACGGCGCATCGGTTGGTATCGGTGCTGCTGCAGCGCGGCTATCTGCGTCATGCAGCAGATAACGAGCTCGGCCCTGGACCCAAGCTGGTGCAGATCGGGTTCGCAGCGCAAAGATCGTTCGACGTGGTGTCGATCGCGCGGCCGCATCTGCGTAAGCTGGCGCGCGAGACCGCCGACACGATCCATCTGGCAACACGTCGGGGCGCAAACGTGCTCTATCTCGATAAAATCGAAAGCCAGCGTCCCGTCGAGATCCGGTCCTGGATCGGCGGTCAGCGGCCGGCAATTGCGACCGGCGTCGGCATGGCTAGTTTGATCGATATGCCCACCGATGAATTGCGCGAACTCTTCAAACGCGAAAACGGCCGAAAACTGACCGGCATGGATGTCGATGCCTGGCTGAAACAGATGGCTGAGTACAGCAAGCAGCAGATCGCATTTGATCTTGGCGAGAGCGAACCGGCGATCCGGTGTGTGGCAGCGCCGATCCGCGACGTCACCTCGGCGATCGTTGCCGCGATCAGCGTGACCAGCACCGTGGATTACATGCCCGCGGAGCGGATGCGAAAGCTGATGCCGATCGTCCTTGCCTTGGCCACGGCGATCGGCCGTGATCTCGGCTATGACGGGACAAAGCGGCCGGGATAGACAGCTCCGCGTTGCGATGCAGCGCGGGTCAGACCAGTTTAGAGAAGAACTGGCGCATATCGGCCAGTAGCAAGTCCGGCTGCTCCAGGGCCGCGAAATGGCCGCCGGCAGTCATGTCGGTCCAATGCTCGATCCGATATGTCTTGGCCGTTTGCGAGCGTGGCGGCGGCGGAAAGACGGGATCGGGAAATGCCGCGACACCGGTCGGCACAGAGACACGCGCGCCGGCAGGGAATTGCGCCGATCCTTCGAGCACCCGGCCGCGATAGATCCAGGTCGAGGTCACGAAGGACCGCTCAACGAGATAAAGCATGATGTTGGTCAGCAGCAGATCCTCGTCGAACTTGCTCCAGAGATCGGGATGCCCTTGCGCATCGCGCGGCACATCGATCCAGGCGCCGAACTTTTCAAGGATCCAGGCTGCTACGCCAACGGGGCTGTCGGACAGGCCTATTCCCAGCGTTTGCGGACGCGTGCCCTGCTCCAGGGAATAGCCGGATTCCTCCTTGGCGAGGTCGGCGCGGCGTTTGGCCCAGGCCAGTTCGTCCTGCTGTTCCGGCGCGGCATCCTCGGCTTGAACCAGCACCATGTTGATATGAAGACCAGCCACGGCCTCGGGATGGTCGAAGGCCATCCATGCACCAATGGACGCGCCCCAATCGCCTCCCTGAACGAGATAGCGGCTGGCACCGCAGGTGTCGGCCATCAGGCGATGCATCAATTCGGCGATCTTCCGCGGCCCCATTGGCGCAGCGGGGCGACCAGAGAAACCGAAGCCCGGCAATGACGGGACCACCACATCATGCCCGTCAGCCACCAGCGACCCGATCAGTTGCTCGAACTCGATAAGGGATCCCGGCCAGCCATGAAGAAGGAGCAGCGGCGGTCGAGAGCCGTCGCCACGCTTGCGGATGAAGTGAATCCGCTGCCCCGAAATATCGGTTCTGAACTGCGGCAGCTCGTTCAGACGAGCCTCATGCACGCGCCAATCATATTGCGTGAGCCAGTATTCAGTCAGCCGCCGCAGATCGCTCAGGCCAACGCCCGATTGCCAGCCGCCGGCATCAGGCATGGCGGTCCAGTCGAATGCCTCGACCCGCGTGCGGATCTCCGCGAGACGGGCGTCGGACACGGCAATCTTGAAAGAGTCGATCATGGGGTCGTCCTGGTCACCACGGGGTGGAGATATCAGATCGAACTCCACCCCTGACGTCAAACGCGGCGCGATGACAGATTATCGCGGCGCCATGCGGATGCCGCCATCGAGGCGGATCGTCTCACCATTGAGCATTGGGTTCTCAATGATGTGAAGCGCCAGTTGCGCATATTCGTCCGGCTGGCCGAGCCGCGACGGATGCGGAACCTGCGCGCCGATGCTCGCGCGCGCTTCGTCGCTCAGTCCTTTGAGCAATGGCGTCAGGAACAGGCCCGGCGCGATCGTGCAGACCCGAATGCGGGACTGCGCCAGATCACGCGCGATCGGCAGTGTCATGCCTACGATGCCGCCCTTTGATGCCGAATAGGCCGCCTGCCCGATCTGGCCGTCATAGGCGGCAACGCTGGCTGTATTGACGATGACACCGCGCTCCTCGCCAATCGGCTCGGCAAGCGACAGGCGCTCCGCCATCAAGCGTGTCGCATTGAAGGTGCCGATCAGATTCACCTCGATGACGCGCTTGTATTTGTCGAGCGGGTGAGCGCCATTCTTGCCGACGGTCTTGATGGCTTCACCAATGCCGGCGCAATTGATCAGCACGCGCGCAATGCCATGTGCGGCCTCGCCTAGATCGAGAGCGGCAGACAGATGGGTCTCGTTAGCGACGTCGCCAGACGTCGCGATGCCTCCGATCTCCTGAGCCACGCTCTCCGCATTTTCACGGTTAAGATCGAAGACCGTGACTTTGGCGCCCTTGGACGCCAAAGCGCGCGCGGTGGCCGCCCCCAGTCCCGAGCCACCGCCGGTCACGAAGGCAGTCAGATTGTTCAGATCCATGATGGTCTCCTCGTGATGTGATTTTCACAAACCCAGCAGCTTGGCTGCGTTGTCCTTGAGCACCTTCGGGCGCACCTCGTCGCGAATGTCGAGCTTTGCGAAGTCCGCCATCCAGCGGTCCGGCATGATCACCGGCCAATCGGAGCCGAACAGCATCTTGTCCTGCAGGATCGAGTTGATGTAGCGCACCAGGATCGGCGGGAAATATTTCGGCGACCAGCCGGATAGATCGATATAGACATTCGGTTTGTGCGTCGCGACCGACAGCGCCTCTTCCTGCCAGGGGAAAGAGGGGTGCGCGAGGATGATCCTCATATCCGGGAAATCCACCGCGACATCGTCCATATACATCGGGTTGGAATATTTCAGCCGCATCCCCATGCCGCCCGGCATGCCTGAGCCGACGCCTGTTTGGCCGGTGTGAAACAGCGCAATGGCGCCGCCCTCCTCGATCGCCTCATAGAGCGGATAGGCCATGCGGTCATTGGCGTAGAAGCCTTGCATGGTCGGGTGGAATTTGAAGCCCTTGACGCCGTATTCGGAAATCAGCTTCCGGGCCTCGCGGACGCCGAGCTTGCCCTTGTGCGGATCGATGGAGGCGAACGGGATCAGGACATCGGCGTTTTCCTTCGCGATCTCGAGCATCTCGTAATTGTTGTAGCGCCGAAAGCCGGTCTCGCGTTCGGCATCGACAGGGAAGATGACGGCCGCAATCTTCTTGGCGCGAAAATAGGCTGCAGTCTCCTCGACGGTCGGCGGATGCTTGTGGGGCGATTTGAAGTAGTCCGCCATTCGCGCCTGGAAATCGTCGTAGCCATCATCGGCATGACAGCCGCACGGCTCCTCCGCATGGGTGTGGATGTCAATGGCGACCAGTTCGTCGAGAGGGAGAAGTCTTTTTGTCATTCGGGACACTCGCGCATGGGACACGGCTGGATCGGAAGAACTGACGGCATCGGCGCGTTAGGCACCTGTCGCCGACTGCAGCGCAATCCGCTTGGCTTTCTTCTCGACGAAGTCGTTCAGCCGCTGCGACGCCTCCGGACTGGTCTGGGTGAAGGCCGCCACAAGACTTTCCACGAACAGACCGTCGTCCTGTGCCATGTCCTGAATCCGCGGCAGCGCATTGGTGATGGCGAAATTCGACAACGGCGCATTGGTCGCGATCTTCGCAGCCAGGTCGCGCGCGGTCTGCAATGCCGCCCCCGCCGGCACGACGTAATTGACCAGATTGAAGCGCTCAGCTTCCGCGACCGTGAGCACCCTGCCCGTCAGCATGAGATCGGTCATGCGCGCGGCGCTCATCAAGCGCGCGATCCGGACCGATCCGCCGCCACCGACAAAGATGCCGCGCTGTCCTTCGGGCAGAGCGAAGAAGGCACTCTCGTCCGCCACCCTGATATGGGTCGATGCTGCGAGTTCCAGACCGCCACCAATCACCGCACCATGCAGCGCGGAGACGAATGGAATCGTGCCGCGCTGGATCTGGTCGAACACCGCATGCCAGCGCCGCGATCCGTTCACGCTCTGCATCGGCGTTTTCCCGGCGTGCTCGGCGAGATCGAGCCCGGCGCAAAAATGATCGCCATGGCCGTGAATGATCGCCACTTGGGCCTCGGACTGGGCACGCCGAACCACGCCTTCGAGGGCTTCCAGCGCGGCATCGTTGATGGCATTGCGCTTGTGCGCGCGATCGATTCCGATCAGCGCAATGCGCCCCGCGACCTGATAGGTGAACAGTTGATCCCGCATTCCGGATGGTCTCACTTTCAATCGATCACAATGACGTCGGAATCGGCGCCGCTGTAGAGCTTCGCGATGACGTCCCTGCGCCTGTCGCGGATCAGCCGCATGTTGAGCGACCCCTTCTCGGTGATCTCCCCCGCATCGAATGTGGGACGATCTTGTAGAATGATGGCGCGTGCGATGCGCTGGGAGGCCCCCGTCGCACCGTCATTGACACGCCGAAGCGCTGATCGAGTCGCGGCGAGCAGTTCGGCCGATGCGGGATCGACGCCGAGCGGTGCGATCACGAGAAGTCCGATCTCGTTCTGATCGGCGCCGGTCACGACGACATCGGCAGCGATGCCGGCCAGTGCGATATTGGCCCGCAATTTGACCGCAGCCGTATCGACCCAGGTGCCGGTCAGCAGCTTGAAATCCTCCGTGGTGCGTCCATCGAACACCAGCCCCAGGCTCGGATCCTTCGGATCGGAAAAGACAACGGCATCCCCGGTCCTGAAAAAGCCCTCGTCGTCGAAGGCCGCAGCCGTCGCTTCAGGCATTTTCCAGTAAGCGGTCATCACCGTCGGACCGCGAACGCGCGCTTCCATCTTGCCCTGATACGGGACGAGCTTGATCTCCAGGCCCGGCATGGGGATGCCGATATCCCCCGGCGTCAGCGCCGGGTTATTGACGAGCGTGATCGACGGCGCCGTCTCCGTAAGCCCCCAACTCGTGGTCATGGGAATGACTCGGCCGCACGCGCGCTCTCCCAGATCGACCAGTTCCTTCCATAGCGGCGCCGGCAGGCTGGCACCGGCATAGAGCATCAAGGTCAGGTCACCGAAGAAGTTATGCGCGGCGACACTGTCTTTTTGCAGATGCGCGAGCAGCAGCTCGAATCCTTTCGGCACATTCCAATAAAGCGTGGGACGCACCTCTTGCAGATTGCGCACGGTGCGGCCGATTTCGGACGGCACCGGCTTGCCATCATCGATGTAAAGCGTGCCCCCATATCGCAGCACCGTGTTGACGCTGTAGGAGCCGCCGAAGACATGGCTCCAAGGCAGCCAGTCGAGAAGCGTCGGCGTCTGGTGCAGCAGGAACGGCCACAGCGCCTCGAACTGGCAGAGCGAGGTCGACATCATCCGATGCGTCGTCGGAACGCCTTTTGGCGACCCGGTCGATCCCGAGGTGAACAGGATTTTCGCGACCGTGTCCGGGCCGGCTGCTGGTCGTATTGTGGCCTGCAGCTCGTCAGCTGTCTCGGCAAGCTGATCGAGCGTCAGCGCATTCGGAATGCCGGCTGTGTCGCGTCCAACAACGATGTCGCGCCCGGCCATCTCTGGAATCGAGAGCGCGCGGCTGAATGGCGTGCCGTCGGCCGCGAATACAAGACCCGGCTGCAGGGTTCTGAGTACATCCCGCAGTTTCGCGAAATCCCCGCTCATGGTCGAATAAGCAACCGACAGCGGCGTGTAGGGAACTGCGGCGATCATTGCAGCCAAGGCCATGATCTGATGATCGATCCCATTGCCCGAAAGGATCAGGATCGGCCGATCCTCGTCGAGATCACGGCTCGCCAATGCGGCCGCGAGACGGGCGGCTTGCTGGAAGGCAGCGGCATAGGTGATCGTCCGCCATCCGGCAACGCCTTCGACCCGCTCGGCAAGAAAGACCTTGTCTGGCCGGATCGATGCCCACTGCTTCAGATGCTCATGAATGAGCACGACATCCGGTTCGAACGAAAGCTCCGTACGCAGCCTTATGCTGCCGTCCGAATGCGTCACGGACGATACAGGCGCGGGTAGGAACGTAACTGCGTCGTGCGGCGACGCCACCTGCTGTTGCAGCATGGGATGATATCCTGTCGGTGTGAGATCGCGGATCAACGTCACTTCATGCGTCGGACGACGGCGTCCTACGCCGTCAATCCACCAGGCGGCAGCCGCCATCCTTTTCAGGCCTGAATGCCTCCTCGCCGGCGATCGTGGAGACCACCTTCAACAGATCCCACTTGGACGTCGATTCATCGGGCTTCTTCACTTCGAGCAGATAGAGCGGATGAATCTTGCGGCCGTCCTTGCGGATGTAGCCCTTGCCGAACAGAGGATCATCCGTCGGCATCGCCTTCATGGCAGCGACGACCGCTTTGCCGTCGGACGCAGAGCCGACCTTGTCCACGGCCTTGAGGTAATGCGTCACAGCCGAATAGACGCCCGCCTGCTGGTCGTTCGGATAGTTCTTTTGCGGATGCTTATCGGCGAAGCGCTTGGCGAATGCGCGCGTCTGTTCGTTCAAGTCCCAATAGAACGGGTTCATGATCTGCGCACCTTGTGCGGCCTGCAGCGTCAAAGACGGCAGCCCGTTCAAAGCGAGAATCAGACCGACGAGCCGTTGCTTCTTTGTCAGTCCGAATTCGGCCGCCTGCTTCATTAAGGTGATGGTGTCATCGCCTGCATTGGCGATGCCCACAATGTCGGCACCGGAAGCCTGGGCCTGCAGAAGAAATGACGCATAATCGGCAGCGCCCAGCGGATGACGTACGGTGCCGACGATCTCGCCGCCTGCGGCTTTGACGGCCTCGACCGCCTGTTTTTCCAGATCGTGGCCAAAGGCATAATCGGCGGTGATAAAGAACCACTTCTTCCCGCCCTTGGCGACCACCGCTTTGCCAAGGCCGCGGCCATAGGCATAGGTATCGTAAGTCCAATGAACGGTGTTCGGCGTGCACCGCTCGCCGGTCAGCATGGCCGTGCCGGCGCCGGATCCGATCATCACCTTGTTCTTCTGCTCCGATATGCCGGCGACAGCGAGCGCGATCGCAGAATTGGGCAGATCCATGATCGCATCGACATTTTCGTTCTCGTACCAGCGCCGTGCGATGCCGACGCCGATGTCAGGCTTGTTCTGATGATCGGCGGCGACCACTTCCACGGTCTTTCCGGCAGCCTTGGCGCCATAGTCTTCGACGGCTAACTGCGCTGCGATTACTGAGCCGACGCCCTGATAGACAGAAAAGACGCCGGTCTGATCGTTGAGAACGCCAATCTTGACCTTGTCCTGAGCATGCAAGACCGTGTTCGGCAACAGCGCTGCGGTCAACGCAAATGTTGCCGTCAGTAGACGCGTATAGTAGCTGCTCACGAGAGCCTCCCCCTGGTTCACACCCTACTGCAGTCTTTGCCGCTGCAGATATTGATTATAAATTATAAGCATTATTCGGAGAGTCAATGTCGAAAGATGAGACAGTCGCCAACAATGCGACATCACGCCGCGAAAAGGCGCGCAAGCCCGCGGGCACAAGGGCTGCGAGTGTCAGAACGGAGACATCGCTGGACTTGTCTGCACTGCAGCAAACGCCTGGCTTCATGATCCGTATTCTTCAGATCGGTATCTTCGAGAGCTTCTTCGATTACTTCGCACCAGTCGGCTTTTCGCCCGCGGAACACTCGTCGATGATCACGATCAGGGACAACCCGTCGATCACGCAAAGCGAGCTGGCTGCCGTGTTGCGGATCCAGCTCCCCAATCTCGTGAAGGTGCTGGGAAAGCTGGAAACCGAAGGTCTGCTGACAAGGACGCGGTCCGAGCGCGACAAGCGTTCCGTGGAGCTGAAACTGACCCCGGCAGGCGCCGCGGCGACGAAACAGTCTGCGAAGCTGGCAGCCACTTTCAACGATGAATGCCTTTCGCCCCTGTCCGCACGCGAAAAGATTCAGTTCATGGCCATGCTGCAACGGTTGAACATGGCGCAGATCGGATAGCGGTCAGGACGCAAATTGCGCTTCCGTGCGATGCAGGCCGATGGCGCTGTTGAGAATGTCGGGCTGCGCGCGCAACTGCGCAACGCTGCCCCAGAACACCGAGCGCCCGCGCTCGAGGACAAGAATGTGGTCGCAGAAGTCGAGTACGGTATCGACATGCTGCTCGATCAGGACGCATCCCAGCCCGCGATCCTGCGTCAGGCGCTTGATCGCCTCCATGAGCTCGTCGGCAATGATGGGCGCCAGACCTTCCAGCGGCTCGTCGAGCAGCAGGATGCTGACGTCGTTCATCAAGGCGCGCGCCATGGACAGCATCTGCTGCTCGCCGCCCGAGAGATCGCGCCCGCTGTTGCGACGCCTTTCGGCGAGGCGCGGAAACAGCTCGAAGGCTTCCGCCAGGTGTTGCTTCGAACGACCATTGAGGCCGGCTTCGAGATTCTCCTCCACCGACAGGGTCGGGAAAATGTCGCGGGTCTGCGGCACATAGCCGATGCCAAGGCGCGCACGGCGATATGGCCTCATGCCGGCCATGTCGCTGCCATCGGCCTTGACGGTACCGCCGCGCAGTTCCGCAAAGCCCATCACGGAGGCCAGCGTCGTTGTCTTGCCGGCGCCATTGCGGCCGACAATGCCGACCCGCTCGCCGCGCTTCACGCTGAGCGAGACGCCTTCGAGCACCGTGGCTCCCGCATAGCCCGCGGAGACGTTGTATAGCACGAGTTCACGCAATGGCATTGTGGCGCTTTCCGAAATAGATTTCCTTGACCCGCTCGTCGGCCGAGACTTCTGCCGGCGTGCCGACCATCATGATCTCGCCGGCCACCAGCACCACGATCTCGCTCGCGAAGCGGAAGACCAGGTCCATGTCGTGTTCGATGAATAGGATAGCGAGATCCGCGGGGAGACGCGCAATCGCGCGCATGATGATCGAGCTCTCGCTTTTCGGCACACCTGCGGCGGGCTCGTCGAGCAGCAGGACCTTGGGCTTGCCCGCCAAAGCGAGCGCCAGCTCGACCAGGCGACGCTCGCCATAGGCAAGCTCCTCGATGCGCCGATCGGCCAATGGCTCCAGTTCGAGCATGGCCAGCGCTTCGCCAACCTGCTGGTTGATATCGGGATCACGTGCGACATCGAGGAAGAAGCGCATCGCGAGGCCACGCTGCTGGATCACCGCCAGACGGATATTGTCCGCAACCGTGAGCGGCCTGAACACGCGCGTGACCTGGAACGTGCGCAGCAGGCCTTCGCGCGCGCGCTGCGCCTGCGGCACCTTGGTAATGTCTTTCCCGAAATAGGCGATGCTGCCGCTGCTGGGATCAAGCGCACCTGTGATCATATTGATCAAGGTGGTCTTCCCTGCCCCGTTCGGACCGATCAGCGCGGTGCGCGCTCCGACCTTCAGCGTCAATGATATGTTGGACGAGACGGCGAGCGCCCCAAAGTTCTTGCAGAGCCCTGTGATCGCCAATGCATCAGACATGGCCGACCTCCTTCGCGCGCAGCCGCTGGCGAAGCGCAATGACGCTGTTGACCACCCCGCCCGGCGCAACGAGCACCACGGCAATCAGAATGCCGCCGATGGTCAGCATCCAGCGGAACGGATCGAGTTCGGCGGCAATGTGATGGATCGTCATGAAAAGGAGAGCGCCGATCAGCGCCCCCCACAGCCGGCCGGTGCCGCCGAGGATCAGCATCACCAGTGCTTCAGCCGAGGTGGTAAAGCTCAGACTGTGCAGGCCGACGACCTGAACGGTCTGCGCCGACAGCGCACCGGCGATGCCGGCAAACAGGCCGCCGAGCCCATAGGCCGCGAGCAGATGGCGCTTGATGTTGCAGCCCATGGCCGACATGCGCTGTCGATCCTCACGGATGCCGACACAAGTGAGACCGAATGCGGAGCGCATGATCCGACGCAGCACAAACATGCTCAATGTCAGCACGACCACGCTGTAGACGAGCCCGGTGCGCCCCGTGAAATCGAATTCGAACATGCCGAAGATCGGCGCCATCTCGATGCCGGAGAGCCCGTCATCACCGCCAGTCAGGACGCGCGCCTTATTGGCGATTTCGAGAACGATCTGCGCGACGGCGATCGTCATCATGATCAGCGAGAGGCCGCGCGCACGCAACACGATCGCCCCGGTCAGCAAGGCGACCGTGGCACCGATCGCGCCGCCGACCACAAGACCGCTCAGCGGCTCCGCCACGATGCGTGTGGCATAAATACCGGCGGCATAGGCGCCGAGGCCGAAAAAGGCTGCATGGCCCAGCGTGACGATACCGGCATAGCCGGTGACGACGTCAAGCGCGAGGATGAACAGCGCCGTGGTGGCGATCTGCGTCAGCAGACCGAGCTGATTGGGAAACAGGAAGGCGAGCACCCATGCGGTCAGCGGAATGATCAGGAGCTCGACGGGCCAGATGCTCCGATTGCTGGACTGGAGCATCACGCTTCTTCCTTACCGAACAGACCGAGAGGCCGGATACTGAGCACGCCGAGCATCGCCGCATAGGTCAGCATCGAGCCGTAGGCAGGCAGCAGATATTTGCACGTGGTATCGACGGTGCCGAGCAGCAGCGCCGCACCGAGCGATCCCCAGATATTGCCGAGGCCGCCGACAGCAACCACTGCAAGGAAGATCACGAGATATTTGAGCGGATAGAAAGGCTCGATCTGCATGATCTCGGCGCCCAGGATGCCGCCGAAGGCAGCGAGCGCCGCCCCGAGGCTGAAGGCTGCCGCATAGAGCATGCGGCTGTTGATGCCGAGCGCCTCCGCGGCTGCGGTGTTGTCCACCGCCGCACGCAGGCGCACGCCGAAGCGCGTATGCTGGAACACGAGCCAGATCAGCAGGACCACGCAGACCCCGCTGATGATGACCAGAAGGCGCTGGGTGGGAATCAGACGAAAGCCGAGATCGGTAGCCCCGGCCAGCGATGGCGGCAGTTGCAGCGACTTCAATCCGTCGCCGAACAGCACGCCGCTCGCCGCGATGCCAACGAAGATCACTCCGATGGAAAGCAGGACCTGATCAAGCGGTCCGCGCGCATAGATGAAGCGGTACAGAACCCGTTCAAGCAGCAGCCCAACCACACCTACCGCGAGGACAGCAAAACTGATTGCCGCGAAATAGGTCAGGTTCAGTTGCTGCGCAGCCCACCAGGCGAAGTAACCGCCTAGCACCGCAAACAGACCATGTGCGAGATTGACGACACGCATCAATCCCAGAGTGACCGACAGCCCCACCGCGATCATGAACAAGGTCATACCGTAAGCGGTGCTGTCGATCAGTATGCTCGCAACAAGTTCCACGTCGTCCCTCCAGCCCGCCGAAAGCGGCAGTTATTTTGCCGCAGCGGCTGCGCCATAGTCCGGCTGATTTGCGTAGGTCTTGACCTCCTCATTGACCAGTTTGCCGGACGCATCACGCTTGACGTTGCGGATGTAGACATTCTGGACGATGTCCCGTGTCTGCGGATCAATCGAGATCGGGCCGCGCGGGCTCTCCCATTTCGCGCCCTTGATCGCCGCCATTGCAGCCGCCGGATCTGGCTTGCCGGATGTGGCCTTGATCATCGTGTAAAGCGCATGCGTGCCGTCGAAAGCCGCAACGGTCGCCGGATTGGCGATAGCACCGGGGAAAAGTTTTTCCAGCCGCTCCACGAACACCTTGTTCTCAGGCGACGGATGGACGCCCGAATAGAAGTAGCCGGTCTCCAGCCCCACCGCCGGCTCACCCAGCGCCTGCAGGTCGGTTTCCTGGGTTTCCGCGGTACCGAGGAACTGGATGCCGCTCTGACGCAGGCCGTTCTCATTATAAGCCTTCACGAAACCAAAGGTCGGCGGACCGAATGGCAGGAAGGTAAACAGCGCATCCGGCTTGGCGAGCCGGATCTTCTGCAGGAACGGTCCGAAATCCGTTGTCGATAGCGGCATGCGGATCGACTCCACAATCTCGCCCTTGCCTTCCTCGAATGTGCGTTTGAATGCGCCTTCGGCATCGATACCGGGACCATAATCGCTGACAATGGTGATGACCCGCTTGATGCCCTTTTCGAGCGCCCGCTTCGCCACCGGCACCGTGACCTGCGGCAGCGTGTTGGATGTCCTTACAAAATAGTTGGATTTCGACACGACGATCGAGGTCGAGGCGTTGAAGATCACCGTGGGGATCTTGGCGCTCTCGATAATTGGCGCGACGGCCAGCGCGTTCGGTGTGAACACGAATCCTGCGAGATACTGCACCTTTTCGCCGGTGATCAGTTCCTGCGCCAGCGAACGTGCGCGCGCGGGATCGCCGAGGCCGAGGTCACGATAGACAAATTCGATCTTGGTGTTCGGCGCGGGATCGCCGTTGAGTGAGACATAGGTCTCGATCCCCTGGCGGAACGGTGTTCCGAACGCCGAGGCGAACGGCCCCGAAAACGGACCGATCACACCGACCTTGACCGTATCGGCACACGCCGCCGATGCGGAAACCATCATCGCGAAAACGCAGGCAAGACTCTTCAGCTTGGACATTTCAATTCCCTCCCAACCAGATGTGTGTGGCCCTCATTGATCGATGAGGGCTCGTTTCGTTTGCTTATAATCATCACCGCCTCGCGGCGGCTCGTCTTCCAGAACGTTAGGATACCACGCCCGCCACTACGCTGGCGCACAGGCCTCTTCTCTTGCAGCTTGCGCTGCACTTAACGTGTTTGCCAGCAAGCATGCGATCGTCATGGGGCCGACACCGCCGGGCACCGGCGTGATCGCACCTGCCACATGGATTGCCTCATCGAAAGCGACATCGCCCACCAGGCGCTCCGTGCCGGATGACGAGGTGATGCGGGTGATGCCGACATCAATCACCGTTGCGCCGGGCTTGATCCAGTCACCCCGGATCAGGCCGGGCACGCCGGTCGCCACCACCAGAATATCGGCGTCGCGGCAACGCCGTTCGAGATCGGTGGTCAGCACATGAGCGACCGACACCGTGCATTGCTCCTGCAGCAGCAAGCGCGCCATCGGTCGGCCGACCACATTGGACGCTCCCACCACGAGCGCGCCGAGACCGGCAATATCTGCATGGACGGAATGGATCAGCCGCATCACGCCGAGCGGCGTGCAGGGAGTTAGCGCACCCTTCATGCCGGTGGCGGTGCGGCCGACATTGAGCGGATTGAAACCATCGACGTCCTTTGCAGCGCTGATGGTGCTGACGACTTTCACGGTGTCGATTTCCGGCGGCAGCGGAAACTGGACCAGGATGCCGTGCACATGAGGATCGGCATTCAGCCGCTCCACCAGATCCAAAAGCTGCCGCTCGGTCGTCTCAGCGCCGAGCATGTAGCGCCGGGACGTCATGCCGACAGCCTCGGTCTGTCGCACCTTATTGGCAACATAGACGTGGCTGGCTGGGTCATCGCCCACGAGAACGACTGCCAGGCCGGGCGGCGGTGAGCCGTCCGCGACGAAGGCGGCAACACCGGCTGCCACCTCCGCGCGGACCTCTGCCGCAATCGCTTTTCCGTCAATGATGCGCGCGGTCATCGCCTCGCCTTACGCCTTCGACAGATCGGCGCGCCGATTGTCCTTCTTGTAGGGGGCAGCGGCAACCTTGGCGCGGATCATCTTCTGGCGATGGCCGGGCTCGCCCCAGACGACCACGACGTCGGTGCCGATTTCGGCATGGGCGACATCGATGGTGCAGAGCGACAACATCTCGCGGAAGTAATAGCTGTAGCCACGCGAGGTGGTCACGCCAACATCCTTGTCGCCGATGAGCACGCGGTCGGCATACATGAAACCACGCTGGTCGCGCGGCATCTCCATATACTGATATGGCTCCTGGTCTTTCTGGAACAGCGAGGCATGGACATCGGCGACATCTTCGCCGTTCCAGACCAACGTGCGGATCACACGGCGCGGATTGGCCACTTCCTCTTCGAGCGCGGCACGCCCGATAAAGTCGTGGTCGAATTTCACGGTGCGTCCCCAGCCGAGTTCGACAGGGCTTCGATACCAATCGCGGACATCGTCTGACTGAAAGCTGCCTGCGATATTGAACGTGTTCGCGAAACCAGGCATCGCCTTGCGGAATTCGTCGCGGTAATCGCTCATGTCGTCGTCGAAGATCGCCGGCATGTAATCGGTGACGATCGTCGGGAAACACGCCTCGAGGTGGTTGATGAAGATGGCGCGGCCGCCGATCTTGCGCAGGCCGAATTCCTGGCCGGCAGCGACAATGGCATCATAGACCTGCGTAGCCTGGGCGATCGGCCCTTGCAGTTCAAAGCCGATTTCACCCGACATGCCCTGACGCAGAGCGAGCATCTTGCAGCCGGCAATCTCGATCTCGCCGGAATGCATGAACTTGATATCGCGCAGCGATGTCTTGGCGACCTTCTCCAGCAAAGCCAGCGCGGTGGGGCCGGCGACCTGGAAATTGAACCAGTCATCGACTTGCGACGTGACGTTATAATTGCCGCGGCGGCGGTTGTATTCGACCCAGAACGTGCCGCGGCCGAACAGCATGAATTCGTCTTCCGACAGGCGGCTGAGAATGCCTTCGGCGATGACCTTGCCGGCCTTGTTGGTGTGGACCACATGCTTTGACTGCAGGATGTCGAACTTCTCGAAGCTGCTCACCGACGTGTCGGACAACAGTTTCAGCGCGTCCGGGCCCTTGAAGCGGCGCTCCCACAGGAACGACCAGTCACCGATCGAGCAGGTCTGTTTCCAGGACATGCTCTCGTCGATCCAGTCGGTATATTCGGGAAGGCCCCAGCGCGAGGTGAAATAGCCTTCGGGCGTCTTGCGCAGATTCTTCGTATCCATGTTCGTTTCTCCCAGTTTCTAGTCGGCGAAGACGATGGTGCGATCACCATTGATGATGAGGCGATCCTGCAGGAACAGGTGGACGGCACGGGACAGCACGCGGCGCTCGATGTCGCGGCCCTTGCGAACGAGGTCTTCAGGGGTATCGCGATGGCTGACGCGTTCGACGTCCTGCTCGATGATCGGACCTTCGTCGAGATCGCCGGTGACGAAATGCGCCGTTGCACCGATCAGCTTCACGCCACGGGCATGCGCCTGATGATAGGGTTTTGCCCCTTTGAAGCCCGGCAGAAAGCTGTGATGGATGTTGATGCAGCGGCCTGACAGATAGCGGGCGAAGTCGTCGGACAGGATTTGCATGTAGCGCGCGAGAACGACGAGATCGGCAGCCGTCTGCTCCACGATGGCCTTGATCTGCGCTTCCTGTTCAGCCTTGGTTTCTTTGGTGACCGGCAGGTGATGAAACGGGATGTCACCGACAAGGCTGACGGTCAGTGACGAGCGCGGATGGTTGGAAATGATTCCAACAATATCCATGTCGAGTTCACCGAGCCGGTGGCGGTACAGGAGATCGCCGAGGCAGTGATCGAATTTGGAGACCAGCAGCAACACGCGCTTACGCGCGGTCTCGGCGCTGAAACGCCACTGCATCTCAAATTTTTGCGCGATTGCGCCGAACCGTTCCTTGACCGCCGCCGCGCCTGCACCATCGATGGCGACCCCGACTCGCATGAAGAAACGGCCATTGCCGGCGTCATCGACCTGCGCCGCCTCGACAATATTGCCGCCGCTTTCGAACAGACACCGCGAAACGTCGGCGACAATTCCAGGCACGTCCTTGCACGACAGCGTCAGAATATGGCGCTCGGCAACCTTCGGTTCGGTTAGCAAAAGTCGGTCTCCCTACCAGCACGCGCAACAGAAATCCGAACGCCTTGCGGCCGCGGGAAGCGCAATAAGATGTTGTAATCAGGGAATAAAACGCAGGGACATCAGCACCGTCGGCTTATTTCTGTCTCTGCATTCCTCCCCCGGCCCGCCCGTTTCCGAGCTGTTGACATAAGTCTAGCCAGATCTCCGTCATTGAAAATCCGTTATTGTTTGATATGAGATATCAGTATGATGGATATCAGACGCCTCGACTTGAACCTGCTGTTGCTGTTGGACGGGCTGTTCAGGGAAGCGAATCTGTCTGCCGTGGCGCGGCAACTGGGCATGAGCCAGCCCATGGCGAGTGCGGGCTTGCGGAAGCTTCGCGAGTTTTTTGGCGATCAGCTCTTCATCTCGACCGGTCGGGGGATGCGCCCGACACCATTTGCCGAATCCATCTCGCCCGCCGTGCGCACCGTGCTGGTGACGGTCGATGAGCACATCCTGCGCAAGCCGCGCTTCATTCCCGAGGAAAGCGAACGTATCTTCACCGTCACGACCACAGATATCGGCGTGCTTATCTTCATTCCGCCCATCCTGCAGCGCATCCGAGCGATCGCGCCAAGAGTGAGCTTGCGCTGCGTGGCATCGTCACATGATCAATTGGAAAGCGCACTCGAACGCGGCGACATCGATCTGGCGATCGGCTATTTTCCGGACCTGATCGGCCCCAACGTCAGTACGGAAGACCTGTTCGATCATCCTTTCACCTGCATCGTGCGCAGGGATCACTCGACGATCGGTGATACGCTCTCGCTTGATGAATTCCTGGCCGCCGACCATGTCGTGGTCAACCAGCAAGGCCGCAGCCAGGAAATTTTCGAACGGCGGATCCGCGAACTCAAACTGCAGCGCCGCGTCGTGCTGCATTTGCCGCATTTCATGAGTGTCCCGCAATTGATCGCCCGAAGCGACCTGATCGCAACCGTGCCGTTTTCGCTAGGCGCCTGGTATGCCGATGCAGGGCTGAAGCTGTTACCGCCGCCGGTCTCGATCCCGCTCATCGAGCTCAAGCAGCATTGGCATCGACGCATGGAGAACGAACCGGCTATCCGTTGGCTACAGAGCATCGTCTCGGATGAGCTTCGTAACAGAGATCCCGTGCTGGCTTTGTCGGCGGGCTACGCGGATCCCCGCGCGAAAGTTACGAGAAGCTGATATGCACGGGACGCCCTGCGGGGCTTAAAGCCATCGAGCCAGGTGGAAACCGATATCCGGACCAAACCCAAAGCGGCTTAAGAGACAACAGTCAGAGAGCAAATATCGTGATGGAGCCGGGCTTGTCGCGGCGGGCAGCGTCCCGAGGAGAGCAATATTTCAGGGCGCTGTACCAAAGGTTGCAGATGGCACCCCCTGCGGCGAAAGGCAAAGATTCCATTCCGATGGCGAATATTCTCTGAGGCCCGCACTTCCCCGGCAATCTACACCCCACGGTGAACCTCCGTAGTGGGCCAGAATAAGCTCGGCGAGAAAATCGCCTGGTTTTCGACGGGTTTTCTCGAACTTGGCTGGGGAACTAGGATTCCAGCCCAGACTCGCGTCGCTAATCAAAAACCACTGTCCTGCAGGACTCTCCAGATTGACCGCGGCGGTCGTGTCACGTCACTGTGGACCATCACCGTGGACCATTCAAGTCGCTGTCCCTCCTAGTTCCTGCTTGGGCGACTTCCGACAATTATAAGCCGTCTTTGAGCAAAGCTCGGAATACGGGATTGCGTCTCCGGGGGCTGCGGTGGCCGGCATACCTCTGTGGTCGGCAGACAAGCCCCCTGAATCGCCTAGCGTCTTCTGACAGCCTGAGGGAACGGATCATCCGGACCCAAGGTCTTCGCAAGTCTCTCTAAAAACGACCGTTTTTGACCGGTCGGAGAGGCTGCATCGGCCTGCTTCCGGACTGTGGATGACCCGAACAGATCCTGGAAAGCCATGGGATTCAAAAGGAACTTCGTGCAGAAAGGCATGAAATCCGCGGGAGGCAAGTTTAGGTGTCCAAGCCGAGATCTTTGTCGGACGACGAAATCGCGCTGGTGAAAGCCATGCTGCGAAAAGGTTGGCGGAATGACGCCGTCCACTTCTATTTCAATCGCCCGGACCGTCTCATCAGTTCGGGACGCATCGCCCAGATTAAGGCTGGGAAATACGGCGCCGCCGTTGATGAAGCGCTTCCCGAAGAACTTGATGACTTCCTTTCGGCGTGGGCGGATGGCAAAACGGAACGGCCGCCTGCGCCCTCGCCTGTTGATCAGCGAGCTCTGCGATCCTTCTTCACGCGCACCGGCGGCGGATGGAAGCTTATCGGCGGAGAAACCGATCGCATCGAATGCAAGGCGGGCTTTCGCCTTAAGCCAGAGGATCATTTTGCCAAAGTGGTACGGGCCATCGCAGCAATGGCCAACAATAAGGGCGGTTACATATTTTTCGGAGTAACCGACGGCACCTTCCGGGCGGACGGCCTGTCGGATGAAGCGTTCCGCAACACCGATGTCGCGTTGATCAATCGAGTCCTTGTGGGCGCACTCGACCCTGTGCCTCACGTCACCAAGGCGACAATCGAACTGGGCGGAAGCCTAATCGGCGTGCTGTACGTCGAAAAGCACGACAACGCCCCCGTTCTGGCGATCAAAAATGTCGGACAAGAAGTGAAGGAAGGAGGCATCTATTTTCGATATGTCGGCGAGACACGCCTCATAAAGCCCGCCGAACTTCGTCAAATCATTGCGACGCGCGAGCAGCGCGCAATAGCGGATTTTGGTTTCCGCGTCAGGCGTGTCGCAACCGGCAGAGACGCGACGATCAACCTCGACAGCGGCGAAGTTTCCGGCGCAACCGGCAGGTTCGTCATCGATAGCTCGCTTCTTTCGACGATTCAGTTTGTCCGTGAAGGAGAGTTCACCGAACAAAAAGGCGCCCCCGCCCTTAAGCTCATCGGCGATGTCGTACCGATCTCGGATGTTGATAAACAGCGCACGCACGTTATCAGGGAGAATGTCACTCCTGACGCCGCTGTTCGCAATTTTCTGATAAGCGAGAAGGTCGCCGAACCCCTCTCCTACATCCAGTTTCAGGCGTTCACCCCGCGACGATGGATGCCCATCTGGTTTTACGTAGAGCAGGTGGGGAAACCCGCACAGGAAATAGCCGCCGATCTCAAAGCCAGTATCGCAACGCATCCGTCATCCCGAGATGCTGTCGTGGCTCGACTTTTAGGAAAGGACAATGCCTTCCGCCCTGCTGCAGGCAAAGCGGGTGAGTTACTCGTGAACTTGATGAAAGGCGACATCGACGCCCCGAAAAGCGTGAAAGATGACGTTGTATTTGCAGGAGCGGTCCAGGGCCTTCCAGATACGATGAAGAACAAGGATTTGCTAACCATTAGAAAGACATTGATCGGATGCTTGGACCGGGCCAAGGACGATCTCAAGGGGCTTCGACGCGGTGCCATTTATCGAGCTGCATGCCGCTTGGACGAGCTTCTTTATGCGACGCGCGGATGAGCGTAACGGCCGAAGTGCGATAATTCGCTGGCGCGAAGACCGAACAGTATTACTGAATGCCCAAATTTTTCAGGTAAGATCTGGATGGTTACATTCTTCGATCTTCAATAGCCTTGCGGGTAATGTCTCCAATCTCGATATTTGCTCGGAGGCATCGTGTGTCGCGCTCACCTTCAAGGCAGGCTGCGTTCCCGCGCCTTACGAGGTGTCTGGAAG
This sequence comes from Tardiphaga sp. GW821-FHT12E02, assembly GCF_058807155.1. Taxonomy (NCBI): domain Bacteria; kingdom Pseudomonadati; phylum Pseudomonadota; class Alphaproteobacteria; order Hyphomicrobiales; family Nitrobacteraceae; genus Tardiphaga; species Tardiphaga sp. GW821-FHT12E02. The sequence goes on along the minus strand of NZ_JBXAQK010000001.1, from coordinate 2,878,931 downwards.
TAAAAGCGCACGCCAAGAAGAACTTGTCATCTCTGGCGCGGCTCCGCTCAGAAGCCCAGGCTCTTGTGACGTAAACAGCCAAGCCGACCGTTCCGGGCACGCCAAATCCGTCTTCGACACGAAATTTTACGGCGACGAATAATGGTCCTTCATGACGAAACGGCTCTGAAGGTTGATTCCTACGATGATGATGAATGGAATTGCTAAAGCCAGTGGTACGGCCCTGCACATCGAAACGAATCGGCGACACATGCCAAATGCTTATCGCCGCGGAGCTGAGACTGGCCGGAATTCCAGCGTTGAAGGTTCCCGACAACTGGCCCGGATAAGATGTAGTTGCACGACCCACGAATGGACGCGCTGTACTTAAGCTTTGAAAGAATTGTTTCACGGACTATTTCGGCAGAGGCAGTACGGTAATCTGAATTTTCAAGGAGAAGAGTTTGTTGCGTTCTATTAAGCTTCTTTTTTCTGCGCGAGAACCCGTTCTACGCTCGCCTGAAGCGCAGCCAATACAGTCGATAACGCCCGGCAACATCATAGACGAGTTCTTCCAGGCCAGCGTCGACCGGAAGAGAGACCTTGCTTATGCGACGATGACGAGTAACGCGTGCCTGCATGAAGCTGGTCACTTGCTGATGGCCGAGTTAAACAACATACCAATCGATTTTGTTTCTCTCCCTAACTATCAAGATTTCTTCTTTCAAGCGGGCGGAATGCCTCAAGTGAATCCGGCAGCGGCAATCCGCAGCATGGATGTTGCGCGTAAAGTCGCATTTTATTTAGGTGGCATCTTTGGCGAGTTAAACATTTACGATAATGACGCGCTTGCAAACCCACACTCTATCTGTGCTTTTACATCTGGCTGCGTCGGTGACCTCAAGAAGGTGCTGGAACATATTCGAAACGATACAGCCGCCGACCAGCAGATGCGAGATCTCGCTACTAAGTTAAACTCTACTTTGCATCTATCGCGAGATGGAAAAGATGAACTGCGATTCTTGCAACATCTTGATTGCCTTAGCTTGAGCCAGTTTCAGTATTTTCGCGTTCACTCAATGAGGCATCACGCAATTGCAACTCAGCTGTATGATCGTTGGAGAGCAAGAAATTTCTCTGCATTCAAGGAGTACAACCCGCAATTTTAACCGAGTTAAATTGCGAAAACGGACTTTTGAAAACAGCTCGTTCGCATCAGGCGCTCGAAGCTCTCAACAGAAACAGTAACCCTTTCGGTAAAACGTTATTTGCTCAAAACCGTCGAAGGGAACAACCCACTAATCTCAGAAGGACATCCGGAGCATCAGATGAAAACACCGCTGTCCTGGACACGATACATTCTTTCCTGCCTGTTTGCGGGCACATCACTTCTTTGCGGCTATCCCATACTATACTTGATGCAGCATGGCTCAAACTCTCTTACCTGGCCAAACAATGCTAGTCCCACACCTCTGATTTGGTTCGACAGAATTTTCGGCTCGATACCAAACAAGTATCCGGACATCGTTTTTCTTGGATCGACGTATGTCGATATGTGGTTAAACAAGTCGCATGCGTTCTCGGGTGGAGGATTTATCGCCGCTTCGTCGCTTACCGCCTACACGGTCGTTGCCTGCACGTTGATCCTCGGTGGAGGAGAGATTGCATCACGACGGGTCCGCCTGGGCCAATACGGGAATGCGAAATGGGCTGCTCCAAAAGTCTTATCCGCACTTGATAAAGGCATCGAGATTGGGATTAACCCCGCAACTCTGAGACCGACACGAATTCAGATCGAGGGCAATTTGCTTACGGTCGCGCCTCCGCGCTCCGGTAAGACCGGAGGCTTCATTATCCCAAATCTTGCATTTCCAGAGCCGGACGCCTGGGCCGGTCCCGCTGTCGTTGTGGATCCAAAAGGCGACGTTTACAGAGCAATACGGCGCCGACGGGAGGCGATGGGGCGCGTCGTTCGCTGTATTGATCCGCTGAACATGGCTGGCGGAACCGACCGATGGAATCCGCTACTAAAGGTGAATCCTGACGATATTCTCTATTTGCAAAGCATGGCCAGCGCATTGTTGCCGCCGATGAAAGAAGGTGGCGACAGCAACAGCTATTTCCAGAGCCGAGCGAACGACGTCATTGTCGCTGCAATACTCTCCACGGTACGCAACGGTCGGGCAGATCCAGTCGGTGCGGCTGAACTCCTGATGCAGCCATCGAAGCTGCAGAGCGCACTTGAAACCCATGTTGATCATGCCTCTCTCGCAGCAGCTGAGATTTTGGCAATGGAGCCAAAGTCACGCGAGGACATTATTTCGACCGCGCAACTCGCGACACAGTGGCTTCGCGACCTTCGGATGCAGAAGGTCGTAACGGATCACACGTTTGAAATGTCCGATCTTGCGAGCGGTGACGTTGATTTGTTTATCGTCTTGCCCGCGGATGGTAAAAAGAAGATTCTCGCACCATATGTTCGGTGGCTGCTGGCAGATCTATTTTCTTCGGTTCGAGAAAATCGACCGGCTGAACGCATCATCGCGTTCATCGATGAGGCGTTCGTGCTTGGCCGTTTCGATGCCATTCTCGATGGCGTTGGTGAACTGCCCGGCTATGGCCTGTCGCTCTGGACGTTTTGGCAGACGCGATCTCAGTTGATCGGGACATACGGGGACGAAGGTGCAACTACAATGATGAATACCGCCGAGATGGTCAATGTCTTCAATATCTCGTCTGCGGATACGAAAGAGAAAGAGTACTGGTCGGGCGCAATCGGAGACTATACCGGAATTAAGGTCAGTGCATCTCCCGACCCCAAGACTGGAAAAGACGTCGAAACCCGTTCCGTTGAGAGTATACGTCTTGCGCCGGCGTCGGATCTGCCGACATTGCTGCAGAAGCATCAATTGGTGTTCCTGACGGGCGGGACGCAACCGCCAGATCCGCTTAAACTCTTGAAAACTGCGGCATTCAAAGACGCAAGATTTAGAGACCTCGTTGATTTCCAAGCCCCTGTTGGAAAATCGACCTGATTTTGCAATTATTCCACGGCCACCGGCGATGTCGCGTAGCCCTGGCTCGGCAACCAGTGTCGGACGAGATAAGTGCCATCAAGGTTATGTATGATGCCTATCTTTTGACCCGCCAGCAGTACTGAAGAGCTTTTTACTCCAGATGGGGTTTGCCACTCCACGATTATTGACGTTGGAATGGTGACAACCGACGCAGTGTTTTTCCAAACGAGGAATAACGCAGCGCAGACTGGAAGAAAAAACAGGCTGCCAATGATCCCAGTTACCGAGTGCGTAGCTAGGGCGTGAGAAAATCCGCGCCAACTCCTAACCGCTCGCCACGTTAGAGCGCTGGTATTCGATCGGCGTAGGTTTGATGCCAGAGCTTGCCGCAATTTTTTTCGGTCTGATGGGATCAGATCTGGATCATCGATTGCACGCAATTGTTCGGTTGGCGGCAATCGCATGAGATCGCCCAATCGTTTGGCGCTGACCTCGATGATTTTTCTTTCGGCCTCGCCAAGCCTCTGCGCGGCTTGCTGGTACCGCACACTCAGCGCACGCTTGCTCACCCGACCAACCACTCAGCGGCGGGCCGCACAGCGTCCATTGCTTCCTTCCTAAATCGCTCCAGGTCTTTCTGGATACGTAAAGCCGGACCGATGCCGTATTTCTCGCGCAGCAATACAGGATCGATTTGCGCGATGCTCGCCAGTCCACCGGTCTGAAGAATTTCGTCGGCACCCTTTTCGAGCACTTGTTGCTCGAACGAAGTAGCCGTCACGGCTTTATTGTGTTTTTTGAGCCATTCTGGATCGACGTTTTCGTGAAGACGGTTCTCGATCATAAATTGCGCCGACGCCCAAGATTTTGACGCCGTCAGAATGGATGAAGCGGCGGCAAGAGCCGCATGTTCAGTAGTAACCACTACGCAGACAGCAAACTCAAATCCGCTGGCTTTCAGCGCGGGCGCGATCTCTTGTATCACTGTGAGTAACGTGATCGACGTGTTGGCGCCGACGTCAATAATTGTAGGCGTTTTTGCCCGTTCCAAAGCTGACAACACGTTATCGAATTCGGCCCGCGCAGCCTTGCCGCCAGTTCGTTCGATAGCCTCCCGGTCGGCGCGCATTTTGAAGAACTGGACGCGATCGCCGAGCTCGATGAGACGGGAGCTGGAATCAATCTCGATGACATGCGCGTCTACGACCGCTTCAGCCAACGCGCGAGCAAACACCGTCTTCCCGACGCCACCCTTTTCTTGTGTCACGAATAGTATGCGGGCCAATGATTTACTCCTTTTTGAATAGTGACGATTGAAGTTTTTGGTATGCGGCAGCCCGAAGCTCGTGCTCGGCGTCTGTCTCGTCCGGCTTACTTGGCAGGTCCGATACGTCGCTGCCAGAAAGCGCCAGCTGAATCTGCTCGTCTCGCTTGCTGGGTAGCGTGTCCGACCGGGGCGTCGCCCGCTTCAGCGACTTCCGTCGCTCTTGTCCCTCGATCTGACTGACCAAGGCGGTCAGGCGGGCAACTGTGATCGGAACACAAGCCTTCCCCTGGACGATGCCTTGCTGTGCAAGAGCTTCGGCGATGGCCGCCCATGTAACGCCGTCCTTACGCAAATCGTAGATGGCGGGAAGCGCAGCTCGGACGGCCGCGGTCGTGCCCACTCTCGTCGGAGCGCGAGCCCTCTGGAGCCGCTTAGCGTCGGCACGAAGCTGTTTGGGATCAAATGGCATAGGCGCGCTTTCTAGGCGCTCCTGCCGAACCTAGCGAGTACTAGACCGTGCTAGAGATACTAGAGCATGTACCATTTCATTACCATTTATTCTAGTTTTCACACCATACGCACTAAATTGCTTAACCCCTTGCGAAGCGAGCTCGGGGCATAGGCTTGTGCCGCCATGGGAATGATGCGAGCGAGTTTGCTTTTGCTTGGAGAGACACCACTTGCCAGCGATTACATATACCGTTGCGATTGACGAAATGCTTGAAGAACGCCTGAAGCTGCATGCTGCTGCGACCAAGAGACCTCCAGAAGCGCTGATTGCCGACTGCGTCTCAATACACCTCGATTCAGCTGCCAGATTTCGCTTCTTGCTTGAACGAATGGATTTAGTCGATCAGGGGCTGATCGATATCGCGTCCTTCGTCGGCGACGTGGCGGCTGAGGCGGCACAGAGCCAGCCTGCCAACGATCGCTCCTAGTTGCCATGACAGCGTCCCTCCACGCCCTTGCAAACGGACGTGACGCCGGTTTGTACTATGTGAACGACCCTCAACGAGAAAGTCGACCAAACGCCCGCGACGAATATTACACCGCGGACGGCGGCGGTGTCTGGTGGTCGACCGGTCAGACCGTGGTGCAAAATGGCGCTGCGATCGACCGCGAGACCTTCCGAGACCTCTGCGCCGGGGTCGATCCCAGAAATGGGAAAAGCCTAGTTCGCGCCGCCGGGCCCGGACATAGGGCGGGTTGGGATTTCACCTTCTCCGCCCCCAAGTCAGTATCCATCTTGTGGATGTCCGCTGATGAGGAGCGTCGCAGCCTGATTGTCGCCGTGCACCGCGCAGCTGTGGGCAGAGCTCTACAGCTGTTTGAATCGGAACAGCTGTTGGAGGCTCGGTTGGGGCAAGGCGGCTACGTCCGCGAGCAACCTGTCGACGTCATTGTCGGGCGTTTTGCGCACTACACTTCACGAGAGGGTGACTGCAACCTGCACGAGCACTGCGTACTGCTTAACGTTCTTGGTTGTTCGGACAAAAAGTGGCGCACGGCAGAAACACAGCGCGCCTTTACAAACCTCACATTGTTAGGCGCGGCCTATCGGGCGGAGTTAGCCAGTGGTTTGCGCCAGTTAGGATTTCAGTTGCGCGAAGCCGGCCGCGGGCAATTCGAAGTGGCAGGCCTTCCTACGCAACTTTTGGATCAATTCTCTAAACGTTCCCAGCAAATTGATGACGAGGTGGGCCGTGGGGCGAGCACACTGCAAAAAGCAGTGGCTACGCTCAAAACTCGTCGCTCTAAGGGTGACGTACCCGTTGGCGATGCTTTGGAAGAGCGATGGCGGAATGAACTTGCTGAAATTGGATTCGATCCCTGGCACGATGCACTGGCCCACAAGGTTGCCCCTTCCCAGGAGCCTATCGTCGAATTTCAGCTAGATAAACCGCCGATCCATATAGCTGGACCGGTCTCAGCTGCAGCAGCTCAACTTTTTGAGCACCAGAGTGTCCTCACGAGAAACGAGCTCCTGCGCACCTCGCTTATAAATGCGCCTTTTCGATCAAAAAACGTCGATGAAACGTTCGCGGAATTGAAACGGTTAGAGAATGACGGGTCATTGCTGAAGCTGCAGGATAGTGAACTTGCGTCTCACTGGACAAGCCCAATCATCGCCAGCCGCGAAGCGAGTCTTCTGCGAGCCGCCGATCGATTGGAAGAAGGAGACTGGTTTCAATCTAAGGCGCTGGCAGAAGCCTTGAACGAAGCTGCATATCTCTCAACTGAGCAGAAAGACGCTGTTCGGTTCTCTTGCAATCGCGATGGCGTTGCCATCTGCGAGGCCGCATCGGGTACGGGAAAAACTACGATAGCGCAGGTGATCGTCGATGCTGCACGGAGATCGGGTCTTTCAGTCCTTGGGCTCGCGCCGACGTGGACCGCAGCCGACGAACTGTCCAAATCTACCGGGATCACAACTTCCGCCATCGCGAAGTGGAGATACGACAACCGCGTTTCTGATAGCTCATCACTTAATCCCGATACTGTCCTGATCCTTGACGAAGCCAGTATGTGCGGAAGCGCGGACTTAGAGGAGGTTTTACGATTGGCAAAATCACATCACTCTAAGATTATTTTCTTAGGTGATAGACGTCAGCTAGAAGCCGTCGCTGGAGGCAATCCACTCAAAGCAATTTCAGAAATCACACTTAAGTCGGCGACGTTGACACAAGTTCGGCGCCAACACGTCTCGTGGCAGCGCGCGGCGTCGATCGTGATGGCGCAGGGAGACGTTGAATCTGGCTTGCGAGCATATGCGCGAAACAAGCGAGTCGAATTCGCGTCAGGCGAGCGAGCATTGTTAGAACGCACTATTGAATGTTGGACGCAGCTGCGCATGCAAAACGGCGAAGATGTTCTTCTTATCACACGTAGGAACGCTGACGCTAAACGCTTGAATGACGCCGCGCGTGTCACCCTATTCAACGAAGGGAAACTTATTGGAAAACCTGTCAGTGTCCGTTGTATTGACCGCGATTCGAAACTGACAACCTTAGAGATCGCGGCAGGCGATCGCGTACGGTTTGGCGAAAACATCCCGGACCTGAGTATCAGAAATGGCACGCGGGGCACCGTAGAAATGATTGCTTCGCAAGCAGCCGATCCGGTGGTTCTTATCCGACTTGATAGTGGAAAATCTTTTGAAGGTCCATGGTCGTTACTCGCGCGCGAACGATTCGGAAAAAGATCGCCGCCAAAGATTAGCTTCGCTTACGCTGGAACAGCCTATTCTGTGCAAGGCCGCACCTCTTCGGCATCAGTGCTCATGGTCAACACCGCGACTGATGCACGCGAGCTCTACGTCGGACTTACGAGGCATCAGAAAGATTCATATGTCGTGGTTGAATCAGATCGCCTGGTAACAGCTGGCCGTCGACACGTCTCGCAGCTCAACGCGGCCGCTGATTCAACAGTGATGCTGGAACAGCTTTGCGCAGAAGCACGTTGCTATTCAGAGAAGTCAAACGTTGTTGACTTTGTTCAATCACGCGCGGTTTTCATCAACTCGGGTATTGTCACCCTCGCTTCGTCACCCGCGGTTTGGAGCCTCAAGAAGATAGCCGAGGCCGCACGCCAAATCGCTCACGCGTTGCTATCGGATTCCTACGACTCTCCAACGATCAGTACTCGGCGCAACCCAGGGGATAGTTTAACGCGGTACACGGCGCTTTCGTCTAAGATATCGGCGTACGTCTTTAACCTCAGACGTGAGCTTTCAAATCTTCGGCAGCAGCGTACGGCGGCCCGCATAACTGGGGTAGAGCGTTCAGATCGTGGTCGCTAAGGGCCCAGCTACGACGGCAAGAAATGAACGATAGCCTCTGCGGTCCTCGCAGGCAGGCCCGGCTGAAGAAGCACGATCTTCGGTGATATCGGCGCTGATCATTTGCTGGGTTTTCTATGCTCGCTCAGTCATACCAAGCAAATTCGCTAAACTCTCAAACAGGTCTCGAGGTTTGAAAAACCGCCTAATTGCGTAGTTCAACTTAAGAAGGTATAGGATTTTAAACCATCGACTCGACACTAACAGGAGTGGACGCGAAATTTGACATTGTCAGCATTTGTATATTACGATCCTGACATGGAGAGTCGCCATGAGTGACGGGCCTCATAAAAGTCTGCCGATGCGGCGACACTGGAAAGACTTTGCGGAGCGGGCAGCAAAGGCCGCGTACTCTGCGGATGAGGTCTGTGAGGCTCTGCCAGTTGCTCTTCAAAGGGACTTGCGTGAAGCGCCGCTCACCGCGATCCGGGACATCCTAAGCGGCGATCAAGGCTCCCTTTTTGCTAACAACGAGATCGAACGGCTTGAATCAGTCCGTCAGGCAAGTAGTCGCTCGGCAGCCTGCAACGTTGTCATCGACTGCGCCATCCAAGCCGTCAGCGGCGGGCTAACCGGTGAAGCCGCTTACCGCGCTACGCTGGAGAACGCCTGCGAAGCGCAGGTGCGCAGCCAGTTCCGCAGCGTCGAGGAACATTATCACCGAGAGGCGAGCGCACGAAGCGCCCGGTATGTGCGCGACCGACTCGATGCCGCGCGCCAGCAATGTAACTTCAAAACCGTCGCTTCCGGCTTCATGTCGGGCGTGCAATCGCCGCGCGGCGCGGCGCACTTGCCCCGCCACACCGGCCTTGATGAAGGGCCGAGCTTATGAACGCCGAACCGTATTTCATGCGCATGCCCGCCAAAGACATCGACGTCGTCGAACCGGGCCTTCGCGCGCGGAAGGACCACATCGCCTTCGACCTAGGCAGGGATGTCAGCTTCTCGACGGCGGCGCTCGAATCCTTCGCGTTCGCGCGGTGGGAGCCCGTGACTCACGATGCGCTGGTCGTCGCCGCGGCCGTTGAATATGCCGACAAGATCGTCAAACGCGCACCGCATGGCTGGGGGCGTCGTCTGACCCTACGCATTCCCGTCCACGACCCTGCACGCTGGAGCGCGCCGGACGTTTCGCGGACCTTACATGATGCGCTCGGATTTCTGACCGGCGATACGTGGTCCATCAACTTTGTAAAACGCACGACGTCCGAACCCGCCCTATCACTGAGCATGCTTGCCCTGACGGTGCCGACGCAGGCCATCCTTGCATTCAGCGACGGGATGGACTCCCGCGCGGTCGCGGGCCTCGTCGGCGTAAAACTGGGCGAAAAGCTCGTCCGGGTCCGTGTCGGCACGAAGACGTCGGACCGTCCGCGCGAGAAGGGCAAACGCGAACCGTTCACCGCCGTACCATATGATGTGTCGTCTGACATGCCAAACCGGGAAACCAGCGCGCGCACGCGCGGATTCAAGTTCGCAATCATCAGCGGCATTGCCGCTTATCTGACCGACGCCGCCGAGATCGTGATCCCGGAGAGCGGCCAGGGCGCTATCGGTCCCGCCTTGCTGACGGTGGGCCATGCCTATCCGGACTTCCGTAACCACCCGCGCTTCACGCGGCTTATGGAGCGTTTCCTGAAGGCCTTGCTCGACAAAGATGTGAGCTACGTCTTCCCCCGCATCTGGAACACTAAAGGCGAGACGCTGCGCGCGTATGTGGCGATCGATAGCACCGACGCGTGGCGCAAGACGAAGTCCTGCTGGCGTAACAATCAGTGGAGTTCGGTCAACGGGAAGAAGCGGCAATGCGGTGTCTGCGCCGCCTGCATGCTGCGGCGCGTCAGCGTTCATGCCGCTGGCCTGACCGAGCCTCCGGAAACGTACATATGCTCAGACATGACCGCAGCGACGCTGGAAGCGGCTGTCGAACGAGGTTTCACGAAAACCGGCGGCGCATTCCGCCAATACGCGCTGGCCGGTATCCTACATATGGACCACCTCGCGGATATGGCGTCGGCGGACCAGCGGTCTGAAATCACCCGGCATGCAGCGACAATGGGGGCCGCTCTTGGGCTGAGCTCGCAGCAGTCAGGCGAACGGCTTATCGCCCTACTGAACACGCATTCAGAAGAATGGAAGTCTTACATGAATTCGCTAGGAGCGCACTCGTTCGTCAGACAATGGGCGCGTACTGAACAATGACCGATGACACTGAAAAATTGTCCGATCTGGAGATTGGCGAGCGGCTGCGGGTTGCTCGCGAAAGCGAGAAATTCACGCAGTCGGCGGCGGCGGAAGCCATTGATGTCGCACGTACGACCATTGTTGCCATCGAAAAAGGGCAGCGGCGCGTCCGGATGGACGAACTCCAGAAGCTCGCGACCCTATATCGCACTTCGGCGAATGCCATCCTGCGGCGGGAAGCCCTGCATCTCGACATGGTGCCGCGCTTTCGGAAGCTGCCGCAAATCGGCGGCGACGCTATCGAGAATGCCGCCCGCCTCCTCAACGACCTTGTCCGAGCTGAAGTCGAGCTTGAAAACGCGCTCGGCGTAAAGCGCGCCCGTAACTATCCCCCGGAGCGCCCCATCCTTCCGGGTGAGGTGCGCGCGCAGGCCGAACAGGATGCGCAGGATCTGCGCGAATGGCTCGGCCTGGGCCCTGGGCCGGTGCTTGATATCGTGTCGATCCTCGATCAACTTGGCATCCGCGTCTATGTGAGGCGGCTCGATGGAAAAGTGTCGGGTCTTTTTGCCTATGACGATGCGGTCGGTGCTTGCATCCTTCTCAATGCCAGCCACCCCCCCGAACGATTTCGGCAGACCGGCATTCACGAGCTCGCCCATTTCATTTCGTCACGCCGCCAGCCTGAGGCCTTGACTGAAGATGAGAAGTTTTCATCGCGCGAAGAGCGCTATGCCGCTGCCTTCGCGCCTTCATTCCTCGCGCCCGCACGCGCCGTGCGGCAGCGCTTCGCAGAGCTTACGGCGGGACAATCGCACTTGACGCGTCGGCACATCATCCTTCTCGCCCATGATTTCAGACTTGCGCGCGAGGCCATCGTGCGCCGGTTAGAAGATTTGTCCCTCGCCAAGCGGGGGACTTGGGACTGGTTCCAGAACAACGGCGGTATCACCAATGAGCAAGCACGGCAGGTGCTGGGCGAATTGTCGGATCGCAGCCTCAACTCCGTCGAGGCGCAGGGCTTCGTGCCACCGCGTCTTGCCCTGCTGGCGCGCGAAGCGTGGAAGCGCGGCTTCTACAGCGAAGGCCAGCTTGCGCGCCTGCTGCACCTCGATCGCCATGACGTGAGAGAGGTTCTTGACGGCGTGGAAACGGAGGAAAGTGAAGCGAATGAGCTCGTCAAACTTCCTCACTGATTCACGCACCGTCCTCGTGGCCGATGCCAGCGTTGTGATCAACCTCAACGCGACCGGATGCGCGCACGCGATCATCACGGCCTTCCCAAACAGGTGGGCGGTAACGGTGAACGCTTTGGCCGAACTGGTCGACGGCATGCGCAATGGCCATGATGATGCACGCGCCCTTCAAAAGCTGATCGACGCAGGTGTGATCGACCTTGTCGGTCTTGGGGATACCGGGGGCAGAGTCTACGAAACCCTGATCGACGGCTCTGCCCTGTGCACGCTGGATGACGGCGAAGCGGCAACGATAGGCTATGCATGTGAAGTCGGCGGAATTGCTCTGATAGACGAGCGAAAGGCTATGAACCTATGCGCCGATAGCTTCCCTGAACTTCTCGTGGTCCCGACCGTCCACCTGCTTTTGCATGAACCCGTGGTCCGAGCTCTTGGGTCACAAGGCCATGTTGACGCCGTCGTCGGCGCTCTACAAAAGGCCCGGATGCGCGTGCCGCCGGATCAGATCGCCCGTGTCTTGGACATCATCGGTGAAAGACACGCGGCCTCGTGTCTAAGCCTACCAAAGGCGGCCAGAGTCGCTTTCTAACTCCTCTGAAATCATACATGGAAGTCTTGGCAAATACCGTTGAAGGGAAAATACAAACTAGATGTTATCCGACCTGCCCCTGACGTTTCATTTATTTGCGATTAGAGTCTCGCCCGTTGTTGAAGTGCTCCCCAAAACCAGGCCACTCGGCGCTGAAATCTTCCGAAATTATGCTCAAGCCGGCGGGGGGCGCCGGTGCCAAGTAGACGCATCTCCTCGTCTAGACGGCCGCCGTCAATTAACATCAGGCACCGGCCAGAAACAGAGAATGCGGCCTTGATGCCGTCAGGTGCTGAAACGTGAGCAACTGCCCTTTCCTTTTCGATCAGCATGATTTTGTCCTCTCCTATCCGAGATTTTCCAGCTCCCCCACAGCACGGAGACCCATTATAGGGATCTGATACTTGCGCATGTTATGCAAAGGGGTGCCGATGGATCGATATTTAGACGTTCGTCGGAAATGTCGTTACCGCATGCGGCGCAGCATCCGTAAAGGCCCTGATCCATTAAGCTGAGCGCACGTCGGATCCGCGCAATCTTCTGTTGTCTTTGGCGGTCAGCAGCGAGCGCAATCTGCTGGCTCTGCATTGCTTCAATCCGTGAAATACGGCCGACACTCTGTTGGTCAAGTTGAACGACAGCGCGGTCATCCGCGCTTGTGTCACGCAGCAGCAGAAGTTCTTCTAACATGTGCTCCAACCGGCCGCGAAACTGATGGAATTTGGTATTGTTGACATCTCGCATATCGATCCCTACCGCTCGCGTACTGTGACAAACCTAATACCCGGCCATTCATTCTTTGCTCTGTCCAACGTCCAGGCGTTCTTGGCAAGGAACACCAGAGATTGATCCTTATCTTCTGCGATACTCGAACGGTAGGATTCGCAGAACAACCGAAGATGCTCTCTGTCATCACTGACGATCCAGCGTGCTGCTTCATAGGGTGCCGCCTCCAATCTGATGGGTACGCCGTACTCCTGGTCAAGTCTGGAGACCAGCACATCCATCTGCAGCGACCCGACCGCTCCAAGTATCGGCCAGGATCCAAATATTGGACGAAATACCTGGATCACACCTTCTTCAGCCATATCGGTAAGGGCGCGATTGAGCTGTTTGGCGCGCATGGCATCTTCTAGAAACACCCGTTTAAGCACTTCCGGCGCGAAATTCGGAATGCCCCTGAATTTCAGATCCTCGCCTTCTGTCAGTGTATCGCCGACGCGCAATGCTCCGTGATTCGGGATGCCGATAATGTCACCCGGAAAGGCTTCATCGATCGTTTCGCGATGCTGCGCAAAAAAGAAGATTGGCGCGCTCACGGTCATGAAGCGATTCTCGCGGACATTGAGCAGCTTCATTCCGCGCTCAAACCTTCCAGAACAAAGACGGACAAATGCGACGCGATCGCGATGATGCGGGTCCATGTTTGCTTGCACCTTGAATACAAAACCGGTCACATCTCGCTCGTCGGCATCGACCTGCCGAGTGGTGGTGCAACGTGGCAGTGCGCCTGGGGCCCACTTAGCGAGACAGTCGAGCAACTCGGCGACGCAAAAGTCCTTCAGCGCGCTTCCGAATAAGACCGGAGATAGATGGCCCTCGAGAAAATCCTGCTGGCGAAACGCCGGGAGTGTTTCGAGGCACAGTGCCAGGCCTTCGAGCGCGGGCTCAGCGATGCGGTCTTCAATCGTTGGATGAGACAACAAGGAAGACCAATCCCCGACTTCTTCAACTTTTCCAAACGGATCGGTTCGGATCTGCTTTGGAAGCAACAGCCGGCGTCCGTGAACGTCGAGACAGCCGCGAAAATCAACGCCCGCCCCGACCGGCCAAGTAATCAAGGTGAGATCTAGTGCCAATGCAGAAGAAATCTCGTCGAGGATATCTAATGGATCGCGACTTTCCCGATCGATCTTGTTGATAAACGTAATGATCGGAATATCGCGAAGGCGGCAGACTTCGAACAATTTTCGGGTCTGGCTCTCAATACCTTTCGCCGCGTCTATGACCATGACAGCAGCATCAACTGCACTTAGCGTGCGATACGTATCCTCACTGAAGTCGGCATGGCCGGGCGTATCCAAGAGGTTGAATACGAGACCGGCATGCTCGAACGTCATCACTGAACTGCTGACCGAGATGCCTCGACGCCGTTCTATTTCCAGCCAGTCAGAGCGGGTCCGTCGCCTTTCACCACGTGCCTTGACCTGGCCGGCCATCTGAATCGCTCCGCCAAAGAGCAGCAGCTTTTCAGTGAGTGTCGTCTTGCCTGCATCCGGATGCGAGATGATGGCAAATGTTCTTCGTTTTGAGGCGGGAGTTTCGTCAAGGATACCAAGATCGATATCCGCACGTGAGCCTTGAGACATGAATCTGATCCATCTGTGAGACGCGGGTAAGCCCGAATGACACAGAGAGCCTATGGTTCCTGCTTGAGAAACAAGTGGATGTCGGCCGTATCGAGAAGAGCCAGAGCCTCTGCTACGACCGGCTCTGCCCCGTGAGACGCGAGCACGCCCCGCACAGAGTCGACGCGCCAAACCAGATCGCGCAACACCATAAGCGCGGTCCGGGTCGCGCCGCGCTGCTCCGGCGACGCTTCGAGCAGGCCACAGGCTGCATGAAAGAGCGCGCTGTCCCGCGTCAATCTGACCCCATCCGCATTCGAATCAACCTGCGCAATTAAAAGACGCAGGAGCCGCATGATATCTGCGAATTCTTGATCCATCGCAACGGTGGATAGTTCGGTTGTTGCTTGACGTAAATCTACCAATCCATTCTCTCTAAATTCCAGACGAATTTCACTTCAATAAACTTGACCCGCAAACTGCATAACGGCTTGCGCTGCGCCAGATGCGCTAACATTCCAAAAAAACGATCATCATTTTTTCGGACAGCCCTACCGAAAATGCGATAGGTTATCATATAAGAAGATATACGTTTCTCGGGGGCTGTGAAGCCCCAAGATCAAATTTGAACTTCGACAAAAATTTACGCTTCGGTATTTTTGCCGCGCGTTTTGTCCCAACTTTTAGAGGGCGGAATGCTTGATCACAAATATGAGACTGAACTGAGTCAAATCGTCGCCGTCGTCTATTTTAGCCATAAGATCGATGCTGGCGCGCTGAAGACGCTGAAGAAATTTTTGAACAGCCAAGCGATAGGTCATCATCGCTGGGGTAATTTGTACAGATACCTTAAGGTTGAATTGGACGAGATTTCAGACCTGAATGCCATCCTGAAAAGGTTCCCAAAACTTTACGAAGGTTATAAGGACCTGTCGGATTGCCCGGAGCGACCCGATTAGGCGGAAAGAAACCGTAGCCGGTAGCGACTTGGCGTTATCGGTTCCTTGGCAGGTGTTTGGAAGCGATGAGCGCAAGCAGAGTCGCTACCATGCCCAGAGCAGTGAGGATGGCGGAGATGATCCTCGTCGAAAGATTTCCGTCTAACATGGCTCCGACGCAAGCTGGGCCGACGGCGGTTGCTGCGACCATCAACATTGCAGCAAAACTGCGAATAGTTGCGAGCTTGTCAGCTCCGTAGACCTCTGCCCAGATCGCGATCACCGTCGTTTGCACGAGGCCGGAAGAAAAGCCGGCCAATGTGAGAAAAAGCGGCAACGTTCCCTCATGTCTCAGCGTTCCGAGGCTGCAGATTCCTATTAGGAAAGGGACGTTCATGATGGGCATGACTAGGCGAGCACCAAACCGATCGATGAATTCTCCCGATATGAAAAGTCCGAGTCCGTGACCTACGGCGAATCCGACAAATCCGAATCCGACGACAAAATCCGGCCAGCTCTGGAGCATAGAGATCGTGCGAATGTGGAAGAGTAGCGCGGTCGAGACCAACGGCATAAACAAAAGGATGGGAAGAGCCAACCAGAAGAAGCGCGTGTGGACTACAATTCTCATCCCATCAAGCGCTCTTGGCGCTGCCGACTGTGCGTCTCGTGCGGGGAATTGCGCAAAGTTCGCCAATCGCCAAATCAGCCAAAGTAAGATAGGTGCGACGACGGCAAGTATAGCAGCGCCGATAAATGCGTAACCAGCGCGCCAGCCGACCCCGGCAATCAGCGTCAGAGCAACTTGGGGCATCGCGGCCTCGGCAATAGGAAGCCCAAGGGCGACAAACGAAAGGGCCCTGCCGCGATAATCAGTAAAGTAGCGTGCAACCGAAACCACGGCGATGTGGGTCATTAGCCCTTGACCACTTAGCCGCAGAAGAAGCAGACCGGCAAGAATGCTGAACGTGCCCGATGCGCTTGCCATGACAAAGCAAGCGAGCGCCAGTCCTGAAATGACGCCCAAAAAGTAGTGGCGCAGATCAATACGATCCAGCCAGTGACCGGTCAGCGGCAGGAGGCTCGCCGCCCCGAGTGTTGCTATGAGGTAGAGCAAGCCCAATCGCCCAGCGCTCACGTCAAGGCTATCGGCGATTGGGCGCACGAACATGGATATGAAGAATGTCTGGCCGGGGCTCGACAAAAAAGCGCAGGCGAGACCAAACCACAGAATTCGCCAATCTTTCCGATAAAAGTTCACGTACGAACGCAGCATCAATTGCCTCTCGCGGCTCAGGCAAACCGTTCTGTCTGGATCGTCTGAAGTGTGCAAGCGATGTCCAACCTCTACCCGAACTCGTCGCGCCTACTTGCAATCGGGCGGGACTTCCTTTAATCGCAAAGTGGACTGCAACACATTTCGTATGCAGCGATCCAACTAGGCTTTGTTACTGATGTAGGCAGACGCAAATACGGTTGAAACGTCGAAGCGTGGAATTTCCCGCTTCGTTTTCGTTCGCCCGCAGCGTTGCCCCTAATTCCAGTACCGCCACGTAATACCTGCCCCCTTTTGCACGTCCATTCCACGCCCCCCTAAGGCGGGGCCTGCTCGGAGAATTTCCTTGAATAGCACTGTAATTTCGCGCCTCCGAACCGAATGGTTCGGCAATATCCGCGGCGATCTCCTGGCAGGGATTGTCGTCGCTCTGGCGCTTATACCTGAGGCAATTGCCTTTTCTATTATCGCGGGAGTCGATCCTAAGGTCGGTCTTTACGCGTCATTCTCGATTGCAGTAATCAGCGCACTAGCTGGTGGAAGGCCCGGCATGATTTCTGCCGCCACTGCGGCAACAGCCGTGCTGATGATTACTCTCGTCAAAGACCATGGGCTTCAATACCTGCTTGCCGCGACCGTACTGGCCGGAATTCTCCAGATCATCGCAGGCTTTGCCCGATTGGGTTATGTGATGCGGTTCGTGTCGCGATCCGTGATGACAGGTTTCGTGAATGCACTCGCCATTCTAATTTTTTTGGCACAATTGCCGGAACTCACCGGCGTCCGCTGGCCGACCTATGCAATGGTCGCAGCTGGTCTTGCGATCATCTATGGCCTGCCCCGCCTGACAAAGATCATACCGTCCCCCCTAATCTGTATCATCGTCCTCACTGCCATTGCTTTTGTCCTCAAGCTGGACATCCGGACCGTCGGAGATATGGGTGAATTGCCATCCACGCTCCCGCTATTCCTCCTGCCCGATATCCCGCTCAACTTCACGACCTTCATGATTATCCTTCCATACTCCGCAGCGGTCGCTGCGGTTGGACTTCTTGAATCGCTCATGACAGCGTCAATTGTCGACGAATTGACGGATACACCAAGCGACAAAAACCGCGAATGCGTCGGCCAGGGTCTGGCGAATTTTTTCACGGGCTTCATCGGCGGAATGGCCGGATGCGCGATGATTGGCCAATCCGTGATCAATATAAAATCGGGCGGTCGCGGCAGACTTTCGACTTTATTCTCGGGTGTTGCCTTGCTGTTCATGATCGTAGTTCTAGGGAAATGGGTGAAGATGATCCCGATGGCAGCGCTGGTCGCCATCATGATCATGGTGTCCATCGGAACTTTCAGTTGGGCATCAATCAAGAACTTGCGGACGCACCCCCGCAGTTCCAGCGCCGTCATGCTGGCAACGGTGGTAAGTGTCGTGACTACCCATAACCTTGCAATTGGCGTCTTGGTTGGCGTTCTCCTCTCTGGGATATTCTTCGCCTGGAAGATTGCACAGATCTTTGGCGTCAGTTCGGTTCTGGCCGACGATGGAGCAACCCGGACCTACACAGTCGAGGGCCAACTCTTCTTCGCGTCCGCCGACGATTTCAACGCGGCCTTCGATTTTAAGGAAGCCCTCGGAAAGGTCATCATCGATGTCAGCCGGGCTCACATCTGGGACATTTCCAGCGTCGCGGCGCTGGATATCGTCGTGTTGAAATTTCGCCGCGAAGGGGCTGAGGTGGAAATTATCGGCCTCAACCAGGCGAGCGAGACCATCGTCGACAAACTTGCAATTCACGATAAGCCCGGCGCCATGGAGCGCATAATGGGGCATTGAGGGAGGTAAAATGACAAAGATTCTGGCACTTGTGGATGGGTCTATCTACTCGCAAAGCGTTTGTGACTTGACAGCATGGGCGGCGCTGCGGGCGTCAGCGTCTGTCGAACTGCTGCACGTCCTTGGTCGCCGAGACGTTTCTGGCGACGCCTCAGATTTTAGCGGGAGCTTGAGCGTTGATGCGCGGGACACGCTTCTCGCGGAACTCGCTGCACTCGACGAGCAGAAGGCATCGCTATCCCAGAAGCGGGGACGGATCATGCTTAACGATGCAAAGCAAAAGTTGCTGGCCGCAGGCGTCACCGAAGTGACAGCCAAACTTCGGCATGGGGACCTCGTCGAGACGGTCGCTGAGTTGGAGGCCACAACTGACCTGATCGTCGTTGGCAAGAGAGGTGAAGCTGCAGACTTCGCAAAATTACACCTCGGTTCGAATCTCGAACGAATAGCTCGCGGCAGCAAAAAGCCGATCATCGTCGCGTCGCGTGCTTTTCATTCTGTGAGTCGCATTCTAATCGCGTTCGACGGCGGGCCGAGCAGCCTGAAAGCCATCAATCACATAGCGAATGGCGTTCTCTTTCCTGGCCTTGAGTGCCACGTTTTGACGGTGGGGTCGGAGACGAGCGAAGCCAGAGACGCCTTGTCTTATGCGAGTAAGACTCTGCGCGAAGCGGGTTACCGCATTGAGGCGGAAATCACCCCAGGGGACCCCGAAGCAACCATTGCTTCATACGTTGAAGCTCAGAGCATCGATTTGCTGGTCATGGGCGCATACGGCCATTCACGAATCCGGAGCTTAGTCATAGGCAGCACAACAACCGAGATGATTCGGTCCTGCAAGATTCCCGTGATGCTGTTCCGTTAGTGGGTTGACCGCCTCCGGAGCCAACGCGTTGAAAGTCATTGGCATTCGGAAAGGAGTGTCCGCGATGAGCGATGCAATTGAGACAATAGCCGTCGTCGGCGCCGGTCGTATGGGAACAGGCATTGCGTATGAAGCAATTTTGGGCGGGTTTCGTGTAGTCCTGAGTGACGTCTCAGGACAGCAACTGGACTCTTCCGTGGATGCCCTAAAACGTTGGGCCCGCCGTGATTACGAAATCGGAAGGCTCACTCGTCTTGAGTACGATGTTGCAGTCGCCCACATCGAGCCCATCCATTACGGAGAACCACTTAAAAAATGCAAACTGGTAATCGAGGCTGTAGTCGAAGATGAGAAGGTCAAGCAGGAGGTCTATAGCAAACTTTGCTCTGAGCTCACTCCTAGTGCAATTATAGCGACGAATGCATCGTCGCTACCCATAACCCGATTGGCTGCGGAAACAGACCGACCAGAACAGTTTATCGGGATGCATTTTATGTATCCGGTTCGGTCGATGGAATTGGTCGAATTGGTTCGAGGCATTGCAACCTCGGACGCAACGTTTGAATTTGCTCGGGAATTCATCAAGCGCTTAGGAAAGACCGCAGCCGTTGTCGAGGACTTTCCAGGCTTTATCGTGGATCGCGTGCTGTTGTGCATGATTAACGAAGCTGTCTATGCGCTTCATGAAGGCGTCGCATCAATCGCGGCAATCGATGCGGGCATGCGCTTTGGCGCGCATCACCCCATGGGACCGCTTCAATTGGCAGATTTCCTCGGGCTCGACCGCTGCCTTTCATTGATGCAGGTGCTACATAAAGGCCTCTCCGACACGAAGTATCGTCCTTGCCCGCTTCTAACGAAGTATGTCGAAGCCGGCTGGTTGGGCCGCAAGACAGGACGCGGATTTTTCGATTATAGGGGGGATACTCCAATTCCTACCCGATAGAGCGCATGAGATATTTTGTTGGCAGAACGATCACCAAATACACATTGAGCCCAATTGTTCTTGGCAACTAGATCTTGCGAGCAGTGTAGTTGAAGTATAATTTTAGGTACCCACTGGACTTGGCTCATCTGCCAGGTGGCTTGGCCCGGCGCCCAACCCCGGGATAACCCGACAACCCCGTTAGTGCCTGCAGGCCGTATGGTCGCCGCACGGACGGTTGTCTCGATCAATCTGATCACGACATAAGGCCGCGCGGTTCATGCTGCGCGACACGAATGCGCCAAGTTGAGGTTATATATCCATGACATCTTACGCGACTCAACTCGATAGCCACCGAACAATCATAAAAGTCAATTATGTTCACCCAGGCCGCGCTCTATCGGCCCTGCTTCGGCGAATTTTGATCACAGGCAACCTAGCTTTCTTGGACAGCGCGTCGGGCAAGCTTCGATATTTTGGTGACGGCACCGGCCCTGAGATCATCATTGGATTGACGGCTTCCGCCGCGAGGAAGATCGCCACTAATCCCGAATTAGCGGTCGGGGAAGCGTACGTGGAGGGCACACTGGTCCTTAACCGCGGTACTCTCGCAGAACTTCTAGCCCTTCTTTTCGGTAACAAGGATGTGCTCGCATTAACTCAATCGAACATGAGCAATATTGCGCTGAGGTTACAGCGCCGCGCTCAACAGATTAACTCTCGTCTTCGCGCCCGTAAGAACGTTGAGCACCACTACGACCTCTCGTCAGACTTGTATCGTCTGTTTCTCGATCCTGATATGCAATACAGCTGCGCCTACTACAGAGAGCCAAGTATTACGCTTGAAGAGGCGCAGGTAGCGAAGAAACGCCACCTTATCAGCAAACTTCTGGTTAAGCCCGATCAGCGCGTGCTGGATATCGGATGCGGTTGGGGCGGCATGGCGCTAGAGATTTCGAAGACCGCAAATGTTTCGGTCCTGGGTGTTACGCTCTCATCAGAGCAACTGAAGATAGCCAACCAGAGAACGCCGAATTCTCGGGCGCGATTCAAACTCATCGACTATCGCGACGTCAAAGGAACCTTCCATCGCATAATATCAGTTGGAATGTTTGAGCACGTTGGTGTGCCGAACTACGACGTTTTCTTTCGCAAAATCGCTGACCTTCTCACCAGTGACGGCATCGCCGTAATTCATTCTATAGGCCGTAAGGACGGGCCGGATATAACCAATCCTTGGATAAACAAATATATCTTTCCTGGCGGCTACATACCCGCGCTATCTGAGGTGCTGCCGGCGATAGAACGAGCGGGTCTCTGGATTACGGATATCGAGATCCTGCGGCTCCACTACGCGAACACACTTCGAGATTGGACGGTTCGCTATAATGCGAACCGCGCTGAAGTAGCGAGGCTCTATGATGAGCGATTTTGCCGAATGTGGGACTTTTATCTCGCGGCTAGTGAGAGCGCGTTCCGCCATCAAGGGCACATGAATTTTCAGATCCAGCTCGCCAAGCGCGTAGATGCCGTGCCTTTGACCAGAGACTACATCACCGACAATGATCGCCTTAGATGCTCCTCTTTCGCCAGCATGAACAAACACTAATCTGTCCAAACGTAAACTTTAAGCCGAGCTGTAGAACTTGACTGGCAGTTTGGGTTCGCCGGTGAAAATCAGATTGCTCTCGCAACCACAGGCTGAGCGTCGGATGTTTGTGACTTCAGAACATTTGAGGAGAGATAATGCCGACGGGTACGGTCAAATATATTTCCCATAATGGACAGTACGGATTCATCTCTCGCGACGACAAGCAACCGAAGGTTTTTCTGCACATTGAAGCTGTAGTTGCGGCCGGCTACGACGAAATCCGCAAGCACCAGCGATGGTCGTTTGATTTGGTAGTCGGGGGCGACGGGAGGACCAAGGCCGGCAACCTTTTCCTCCTCCCCGACGAGTAGGCTAAATTACTTGATGCCTGTGGCCGTCGTCGATGGATAATGAGTTCCCGGTTTGTGAGCAATTAGCTACGACGACGAGGCGCCTTCTTACTCATCTCGCGCTCTGCAAGGGCGGTATAGCGTCCTATTTCGTCAGCACTACCGGGTGAACATACGCCATACTGGCCTGTGAAGTAGAGCTTTGACAGATCGGCATCGATTGTGATTTTATCGATGGTTCGTTTAAGGTTAGCCATGAAAATTGATTTGGTGTAGCGGGCCCCTTCGCTTCGACGAATGGGAGAGTCGTGGCCAATGAGTTCGTCGACCCAGCCCGCGTTCACATCTGAAAAATTGCGAAGCGCGGTTTCCACGGCCCCGCGGTAGGAACGAAAATCGACCCCCGGCCGATAAGTCTTTGTCTTTTTCCGGTATTCGGTAAATCGGCCGCTGAACGCTCCGCTGCGCCGCGGTTCGACGCCCTGAGCAATCAACTCAGGGAACAGCGGTTCATCCGGCGAGCGTCCGTAGTAGCGATGTTCAAGAAAACCCAACTGCAGAATCAATTCATGCAGGGGGACATCTCGACTTGAAGAACTCGTCTTGCTGTTGCGAATTTTCAAATAGGGCACGCGCCCAATTTCGGTATCGACCCACTCGACGTCGCCGACCAAGCGCCCGCAAATTTCATCCTCGCGAACGCCCATGGTGCGGCCGAAGAGGGGAATCCAGAACAGAGCATCGCGATGGATTTCATCACCCGGCAAGCCTCGTCGGAAAATCGATTTGCAGCCGGCGTAGACATGCGAAGTGAAAAACGGCTTATCAAGCTCCGTCGGCCACATCGGGTGCTCGTCACGTGCGGCGCGCCCGCGCGGCTTTGCTGTGAAGTGGCCGCGGAATGGATTGTCCAGACCGCGCGGGATTTTCGCATGCAGCGCCAGGTAATCCCAATACTCAATAAAATTGATGACGTGCTTGTTAGCGGTCGTGGTGCTGGTCAGCCGAAGTTTTGCTTTGGCTACATCGTCGAGTTTCTGTACTGCCGCGAGCACTTGTTTGGTCGTCAACTTATTCCACTGCTTGCCGTGGAAGTGATCGAAGGGAAGCTTTAAATATTCGAGCCGGAAGTGGCCGACAACGCTGCCATCAATCTGTGGAAATGGCAGATCGCCGATGAGTGCTTTGAAAAGCCGCGGCGAGGCTTCCGCGCCCCCAGCGGTATCTCGCTTCCATTTGCGGTCACTTTTTTTAGTAGCGACGAATTCGTCCCAATACGTGAAGAACGGAAAAGTCGGCAGGATTGGTTTTTCGACCGAGCCTTGCACTTGTTTGGGGATGCCGGCGATGGTCTCCCGCATTTCGCCGAGCAGAGTTGCGTGGCCGCGCAGGATCATTCGGGCAAAGAAACGCCCATCTGCGGTTTCGCGATCAACAGGCACGCCTATGGCGCCGCCGACAGCGTTCACGATTCCTTCGAATTCGTCGAAACCAGGGGCGCCAGGACCGAGCGCGCGTGCGATTTTCGCCTTCTGCTCGCCGGCAAACATGCGTTCGCCAAAGCGCATCAGCCCATCGAGCTCGACGGCGTCCTGCAGACCCATGTTTTCGATCTCGTCCGGCTCTAGGAAAGCAAACCCATCAGTTTCCGCTAAGCAGGCTTCCTGACGCCAGAGGGCGGCGTCAATCCATTGCCGCACCAGTCCCTCCGCCTCGCTTTTCGTCTTGGACGGGGTAAACCGGGTCATGAGGCCCTCCAGGCCCAGCCTAAGAACGCGGGCTCGGTGCAGGGCGCACCGGTAGTCACGGGTTTTCAGGCTCACGTTAAGCTCACCCGAGATATGGCAGGCGGCAAGCGCCGCGGGCCATCTGAAGCGAAAAAACCATGTAGAACCCCGCCGCCGCAGGTACCGACCAAACGCCATTCGACCCTCGTGTGGACCATTGTTGTGGACCACCGCGGACTTTGGAAAAACTGCGAGCTCTGAGTCTTTGATCTTAAACGGGAATTTCGAGTTTGGCTGGGGAACTAGGATTCGAACCTAGACAAACAGAGTCAGAGTCTGTTGTGCTACCGTTACACCATTCCCCAACGGATTCAGACGATCGAGGGGCTGGAAGCCACGGTCTGGAATCGGTTGGTCGAGATCGCATCTCGACGGAGCGCCTTCTAGCCCGTCCCGCTTATAAAGCGCAAGGGCCTCCGGCAGATATCAACGAGATGCCCGCTCGTCTCGTCAGCCGGCAACCGACGGACGTAACCACCGCCAACAGGTTCGTTTGGTTAAATCCGACCTAAAGCCGAGCAAATGCGGAGCGCGCTGCCGGTAATGCGCAACCGAATTTTGGCGCTCTCAGTGCATAATGTTCCACCTGGCAGCATGAGCGCGATGGCACCCGCTCAAACCGCACGCTCCGCTTTAACAGTTTCTCCAGCCCCTTCCCCGCATAGTGACTGGCAAAATCGGGCTGAGAACGCGAATTCAAAAATGAATAACTTGACCATGGCAGCGTCGTTCGGGCGCATCATTTCGGTGCGCGGATCGCTCGCGCGCGTCGGCGTCCTCGCCGTCAACCCGATGACCCCGTCAGAGATGCGTGGCACCGTCGGCCGGTTCGTCAGCATCCGCTGCGTGAACTCCACCATCATCGCCATGATCACGGAGGTTTCCTCGGAAAACCTGCAAGCCTCCGATGTCCATGTCGCCAGCGCCTCGGTGGATTTGCTGGGCGAGATCACCGGCACACCCGAGCGCCCGAAATTCCAGCGCGGTGTCACCGACTATCCGACCATCGGCGACACCGTCGAACTGATCAGCAACACCGACCTGCGCACAGTCTATGCGCCGTCGGGTGCCGACCAGATCAATGTCGGCATGCTGCAGCAGGACCGCTCGGTCACCGCCTATGTCGATGTCGAGGAAATGCTGAGCAAGCATTTTGCCGTGCTCGGCTCCACCGGCGTCGGCAAGTCGTCGGGCGTATCGCTGTTGCTCAACGAAATCCTGCTGGTGCGCCCGAACCTGCGCGTGTTCCTGCTCGACGTGCATAACGAATATGGCCGCTGCTTCGGCGACAAGGCGCTGGTGCTGAATCCGCGCAACCTGAAATTGCCATTCTGGCTGTTCAATTTCGAGGAAATCGTCGACGTCCTGTTCGCTGGACGCCCCGGTGTGCCCGAAGAGCTGGAAATCCTCGCGGAAGTGATCCCGATCGCCAAGGGCCTCTACACCCAATATCAGAATTCCGATCGCATCGGCCTGAAGCGCATCGATCCGAAGACCATCGGCTACACCGTGGACACACCGGTCCCCTATCGGCTCGTCGACATGATCTCGCTGATCGACGAACGCATGGGCAAGCTGGAAAACCGCTCGTCGCGCATCCAGTATCACAAGCTGCTGTCGCGCATCGACGCTGTGAAGAACGATCCGCGCTACGCCTTCATGTTCGACAATGCCAATGTCGGCGGCGACACCATGGCCGAAGTCATCAGCCATCTGTTCCGCCTGCCCGCCAATGGCAAGCCGATGACCATCATGCAGCTTGCCGGCTTTCCGGCGGAAGTCGTCGATAGCGTGGTCTCCGTGCTGTGCCGCATGGCGTTCGATTTCGGCCTGTGGAGCGACGGTGCCTCGCCGCTATTGTTCGTCTGTGAGGAAGCGCATCGCTATGCCGCCGCCGATCGCAATATCGGCTTCGGCCCGACCCGCAAGGCGGTATCGCGTATCGCCAAGGAAGGCCGCAAATACGGCGTCTATCTCGGCCTCGTGACGCAGCGTCCGGCGGAGCTCGACGCCACCATTATCTCTCAGTGCAACACGCTGTTCGCCATGCGCCTCGCCAATGATCGCGATCAGGCGCTGCTGCGCTCGGCGGTGTCGGATGCGGCTGCCAACCTGCTGTCTTTCGTGCCTTCGCTCGGCACCCGCGAAGTGCTCGCTTTCGGCGAAGGTGTCGCGCTGCCGACGCGCCTGCGCTTCAAGGAAGTACCACCGCATCAACTGCCGCGCTCGGAAGCTGCAATTTCGACGGTGCCATCGGTCGCTGCCGGTCACGACATGAACTTCGTCAGTGCGGTGCTGGAACGCTGGCGCGGCGCCACTTCGAGCCGCGATGTGCCGAACGATCCCGGCTTCGTCGAACGCCCGATCGCGCCGCCACAGCCACGCATGATGGACGCACCGATGCTCCAGCCATCGCTCGGCCTCGATCCCGATCGCTTCTCGCTGCTGAAGAAGCCGCTGCGATAAGCAGCGGCCTTGCGCTGGCAGCATCATCGCCTATGGTTCCTTGAAACAATCCGCTTCAAGGGATGATGCGATGACCAAGCCCGCGACACGTTTCCCCGCTCCCGCCATCGATACGCTGCCGGACGATATCCGCACGCGCATTCTGGCCGTGCAGGAGAAATCCGGCTTCGTGCCGAACGTGTTTCTCTCACTCGCATCGCGCCCTGACGAATTCCGCGCCTTCTTCGCCTATCACGACGCGCTGATGGAGAAGGACTCGGGTCTCACCAAGGCCGAGCGCGAGATGATCGTCGTCGCCACATCGGCTGCCAATCAATGCCATTACTGCGTCATCGCTCATGGCGCGATCTTGCGTATCCGCGCGAAGAACCCGACCATCGCCGATCAGATCGCGGTCAACTACCGCAAGGCGGACATCACGCCGCGCCAGCGCGCGATGCTGGACTTCGCCATGAAGGTCAGCCGTTCGGCTGAAACGATTTCGGAAGCCGATTTCGCCGAAGTCGCCAGCCACGGCTTCACCGATGACGACATCTGGGACATCACAGCGGTCTCGGCTTTCTTCGCGCTGTCGAACCGTATGGCGAATGTCACCAGCATGAAGCCGAATGACGAATTCTACATGATGGGACGGCTGCCGAAGTAACAGCCGCGAAGGGGAAGCCATCGTGCTCGACTGGTCGGAGATCATTTTGCGTCTTGGCATCGCCGCCCTTGCCGGCGGCGCCGTCGGACTCAATCGCGACCTGCATGGCAAGCCAGTGGGCGTGCGTACCCTCGCTCTGGTGAGCCTCGCGACCGCCATGCTGACCACGCTTGCCGATCCGCTGCACCAGGGCGGCTTCACCGACGCCGGCAGCCGTATCGTGCAAGGCATCGTCACCGGGATCGGCTTTCTCGGCGCGGGCGTGATTTTCCACGCCGAACGGCATTTCCGCATCCGCGGCCTCACCAGTGCAGCCTGCGTGTGGCTCACCGCCTGTATTGGCATCATGTGCGGCGCCGGGCACTGGCGGCTGGTCACTGTCTCGCTGGCCATCACCTTTGCGGTGCTACTGCTGGGCGGCAAGGTCGAACGTCTGCTGCATCGCGCATTCGGCGGCAAGGACACTCCGGCCGCGCAGACCGACGCGATATCTCAGCCATCCGATGCCAGGCCGCACCAGCCCGGCAGATAGATCGCGTCCTTGCTCTTGGCGATTGCCAATGCCCTTTCGACGGCTGACGCAAAATCATTCTCGACATCCTTCCGGGCCAGCCGACGCCTGAACAGATCGGCCCACAGGAACTCGCTGAACGGCGTGATGTCCTTGGCATAGCCACCGGCGCGCCGGATTTCGCCGGCCAGACTGCGATAAGGATCGTCCTTCAATCCGGTGATGGATTTCGGAATGTCCTTGAACTGCCGCCGCTCGCCTTTGCCGTCATAGGGATAGGCCCAGCGGCGATGATCCAGCACGCTCCAGAACGCTTTCTGATCGACCATCGTCAGATCGGCGATCACGGTGACCAGCACATCCTTCACCCCTTCATCGTGCAGCGCACGCGCGAGATGATGATGATCGACCACGTAATGTTTCTGGTCTGGTCCGAGCACCACGGGGATCATGTGTTTGCCGAGCAGTTCCGCCTGTTTGCGCTTCGACTTGTGCTCGCGCCAGCGCTTCCGCTTTTCCTTCACCTCGCGCATGCCCACCGTCATCTGCGTCGGGCGCAGCGACAGGATCGGCACCGGCTGCAGGATCGGTTCGCGGATATTCGACATATCAGGCTCCGTGGATGCATTTGCCGCAGCGACTATGACACGCCGTTCGCGCATACAGCGATCAGTTCCACGTCATCGCGTGACATCACGACATTGCGGTTATGCGACTTTCGCCGAGTCAGGCATGGAATCGTCGTGTTAGCCTGAGGCACCCATTTCGCAGACGACCGATGATGAAAACCCAGCAGCCGATCATCCGGGACGACGACGAGCACCGCGTGCTCCGTTTCGTGCCACGCACATCGGCTACATTGCCCAATGACCATCCAACGGTCCCCGCTTCCGGAACGCCGCTCAAGCCGGCGGGTGATCTGTCGCGCTATCAGCAAAATGCCGAGCCCGACGACTTCCGCCATCGCATGATGGCGAATGCCGCCGCTTTCGCGTTCACGGCCCTGCTGGTCGGTGCCGGTATCTGGCTGGCCGTCACCATTGCCGACCTCCGCAAGACCCAGGATTGCGTCTTGATGGGCCGGCGCGACTGCGCCCGGATCGCCACCCCGCACTCCTGACCCCCTTCCAGAACGTCACCACCGCCCACAGGGCGCTGGTGAGCGCCTGCTCAACTGCATTGAACTGGCGCGCCCGCTCCGTTATACGGGCAATCGACTCCCTGCGGCGGACCGGTCCCTTGCCGGTGCGAAGCCTGGCCTTTGCGCGCGCAGAATGAAAATTAAATTCGAGATATCAAAGGCTTAGTAATGTCCTCCACATTCGATCAGGTCGCTACCATCATCGCGGAAACCTGCGACATCCCGCGCGACACGATCACGCCGGAAAGCCACGCCATCGACGATCTGGGCATCGACAGCCTCGACTTCCTCGACATCGCTTTCGCGATCGACAAGGCATTCGGGATCAAGCTGCCGCTGGAAAAGTGGACCCAGGAAGTCAATGACGGCAAGGCGACCACCGAGCAGTATTTCGTGCTGAAGAACCTCAGCGCCCGCATCGACGAGCTGGTTGCCGCCAAGGGTGCGTAAGACCGGGTGCGTAACGCTCCTCACGTGTCGATGATTGCGTTCAAACCCGCACCGATCTTTCAAAAAGGTCGGTGCAGGCATATGGACACCATGGTGAAGCGCCCGCGCTTCCTGCCTTGGGGCTCCGTCCCAGGCCTCCTCTAAGGTACCGCCCCATGGCTGAAACCCGTCCCATCGCATCCGAGCCCGTCGAAGCCTGGATCACCGGCATCGGCATCGTGTCGTCGCTCGGCGAAGGCCCCGATGCCCATTGGGATGCGCTGAACCAGAAGCGCGTCAATGTCGATGAGACGGCATTTGCGCCCTATGTGGTGCACCCGCTTCTGCCCGTGAGTTACGACACCCAGATCCCTAAAAAGGGCGATCAGCGCCAGATGGAAGCCTGGCAGCGCATCGGCACCTATGCCGCCGGCCTCGCGCTGGATTCCGCGGGCGTCAAGGGCAACAAGGACATCCTGTCGAAGATGGACATGATCGTCGCAGCCGGTGGCGGCGAGCGCGATCTCACGGTCGATTCCAGCATCCTCAATTCGGAAGCGCACGGCGACGCGACGCCCGGCTATCTGAACGAGAAATTGCTCAACGATCTTCGCCCGACTCTCTTTCTCGCGCAGCTCTCCAACCTGCTCGCCGGCAATATCGCCATCGTGCATGGCGTGACCGGCTCGTCCCGCACCTTCATGGGCGAGGAAGCCGCCGGCGTGGACGCCGTGCGCATCGCGCTGGCGCGGATCGCCGATGGCCAGAGCGACATCGCCCTTGTCGGCGCCGGCCATAATGGCGAGCGCAAGGACATGCTGCTGCTGTACGAATTCGACAACTTCAACCTGCGCGAAAAATATTCGTCAGTGTGGGATCGCAAGGACAAGAGCGGCTTTGCACTCGGTTCCGGCGGCGCGTTTCTCGTCATCGAGTCGAAGGCCCATGCGGAAGCGCGCGGGGCAAAACCGTTTGCACGGCTGAAGACCGTGGTCGCCGATCGTGCGCGTCGCAAGGATGGCGGCGAAGTCACCGCGTCGCTCGACAAGCTCTGGACCAATGTCGGCGCCGGCGAACAAAACACCGCGATCATCACCGGTGCGACCGGCGCAGAGCCCGCGACGTCAGAAGAATTGAGCTTTCTCAAGAAGCACGCGGATGTGCCGGTGCGCGCGACCGGATCCTCGTTCGGCCATGCGGTCGAGACGCAGTTTCCGCTCGGCATCGGCCTTGCTGCATTGTCGCTGTCGCGCGGCGCGCTCTATGCGCCCAACGATTCCACCGGCACCGAGATTGAAATGTCGAAGGCGCCCTCCCAGATTGTCGTGATCGGAACCGGCCATTGGCGCGGCGAAGGCATGGCGCTGGTCGAAGCCATCTAGGCCTGTTTGGGCGACGGAGAAGATATGTCAGCAACCCGCGATAAATTCGGCCGACCGATCGTCGTCGTCACCGGCATGGGCGTCGCGACGTCGCTCGGCGCTGGCAAAGACGACAACTGGAAGAAGCTGACCGCTGGTGAATCCGGCATCCGCACCATCACGCGCTTCCCCATCGACGGCATGAAGACGACGATGGCCGGCACGGTCGATTTCCTGAATGTCGATCCGTTCTCCTCCACCGATCTTGGCGAGAAGCTCGGCGAGCTGGTGGCGGAAGAAGCCATTGCGCAAGCCGGCATCGGCACCAAAGGCGACTTCCCCGGCCCGCTGTTTCTGGCTGTCGCACCGGTCGAGGTGGAATGGCCGCAGCGCCAGGCGCTCGCCAAGGCCGCCGGCGCCAATACCGATATCAGTTACGACACGCTGCTGCGTACTGCAGGCTCCGGCGGCTTCACCGAGTATCACCGCCGCTTCCTGTTCGGCTCGGTGGCCGATAGCCTGGCCGATACATTCGGCACCAAGGGCTCACCGATCTCGCTCTCGACCGCCTGCGCATCGGGCGCGACCGCGATCCAGCTCGGCGTCGAGGCCATCCGCCGCGGCGAGGCCGATGCGGCGCTCTGCGTCGGCACCGACGGCTCGGTCAATCCGGAAGCGCTGATCCGCTTCTCGCTGCTCTCGGCGCTCTCGACAAACAACGAGACCCCCTCAAAGGCTTCCCGCCCCTTCGCCAAGAACCGCGAAGGCTTTGTGATGGCCGAAGGCGCCGGCGCGCTGGTGCTGGAAAGCCTGGAATCGGCCAAGGCGCGCGGCGCCAAGATTCTTGGCATCGTAGCGGGCTGCGGCGAACTCGCAGACAGCTTCCACCGCACCCGCTCCAGCCCGGATGGCAAGCCGATCATCGGCTGCGTCAATAATGGCCTGATCGATGCCGGCATGACCGTGGACCAGATCGATTATATCAACGCCCACGGCACCGGCACGCCGGAAAACGACAAGATGGAGTATCTCGGCATCTCCACCGTGTTCGGTGAGCTCGCCAAGACCGTTCCGGTGTCGTCGAACAAGTCGATGGTGGGCCACACGCTGTCCGCCGCAGGTGCCGTCGAGGCAGTGTTCTCGCTGCTGACCCTGGAACACCAGCGCATCCCGCCGACCATCAATTACGATGTTCCGGATCCCGCGATTCCGTTCGACGTGGTTCCCAACACCGCCCGCGACGCCCGCGTCACCGCCGTGATGTCGAATTCCTTCGGATTCGGCGGCCAAAATGCCTCGCTGATCCTCACCGGCGAGCCGGTATAGCTGCGCTCGCCGGTTGACGCGCCAGCGTGAACCGGCGATACGCAATCCATCAGAAATCAACACCTTAGACCCGGAGACGCGGCATATGCGTGCGCTCAATCTTGCTGCTGAACGCGAGCTCGTTACCGCCGACGTTCCCCCGCCCCCGCCGCCCGCAGCCGGCGAAGTGCAGATCCGCGTCAAGGCGGTCGGCCTCAACCACATCGACGTCTGGGGCTATCGCGGCATGGCATTCGCCAAGCGCAAGCTGCCGATCACCATCGGTGCCGAAGCGTCGGGCGAGATCGCAGCCGTCGGCGAAGGCGTGACCAATTTCAAGCCGGGCCAGAAGGTCGCGATGTATGGCGCGCTGACCTGCGGCCACTGCAAGGCCTGCACCGAAGGCCGTGACAATTTCTGCGAGAATGTCGGCGGCCTCTATGGCTTCCACATCGACGGTTTCGCCCGCGAGCTGATGAACATGCCGGCCCGCCTCGTGATCCCTGCGCCCGACAGCCTCAGCTTCCGCGACATCGCCTGCGCACCGATCGCTTTCTCCACCGTGCAGCACATGCTGTTCGATAACGCAAAACTGCAGCCGGGCGAGACGATCCTCGTCCATGCCGGCGGCTCTGGCATCGGCACCGTCGCCATCATGATGGCAAAGAAGATCGGTTGCACCGTCATCACCACCGTGGGCGACGACAGCAAGTTCGAAGGCGTGAAGAAGCTCGGCGCCGATTACGTGATCAACTATCGCAAGGATCGCTTCGAGGGCGAGACGCGGAAAATCACGAAGAAGAAGGGCGTCGATGTCGTGTTCGAGCATGTCGGTGCCGACACGTTCAACGGCTCGCTGCTCGTCATGAAGCGCGGCGGCCGCCTGGTCACCTGCGGCTCGACCTCGGGGCCGTCAACGACCATCAATCTGATGCAGCTGTTCCAGCAGCAATATCGCATCTTCGGCTCGTTCGGCGCCTCGATGCGCAATATCGCCGAGAGCCTCGACAAGATGGCCGACGGCATGCTGCCCGTGATCGATACTGAAGTGCCGTTCGACGATGTCGCCACCGCGCTGAAGCGGATGGAGACGCGCCAGGTGTTCGGCAAGATCATCGTCCACTTCTGATGCTCCGCCTGCTGCTTCGCACCAAAGCGCGCATCCGCGACGCCCTGAAGCCCGCAGGCGAAGCTGCCGTCGGCGCGCTGACCATCGGACTACTGCGCACCACGCGCTATTTCGATCCGGTCAAGACCGCCAACCTGTTCGGCAAGATCACCCGCCGTATCGGACCGCTGCTGCGCGAGGACAAGATCGCACGCGCGAATCTTGCCGCTGCGTTTCCCGAGAAGTCACCGGAAGAGATCGACCGCATCGTCACCGGCGTGTGGGACAATATGGGGCGGATGGGCGCGGAATTCGCGCATCTTGATCGTATCTGGGATTACGACGTCACCAATCCCGGCAAGCCAAGCAATGTGGAATTCTCCAAGCGCACCGGTGAGATCTTCGATGCACTCCGCGATGATGGCAAACCCGCGCTAATCTTCGCGAGCCATCTCGGCAATTGGGAGATCCCTGCCCTCGCCGCTGTGGCGCATGGGCTGGAGACGGCGGTGCTGTATCGACCGCCAAATATTGCCGCGGCCGACCGCGCCATCAAGAGCATCCGTGCGGTGAGCATGGGCAATCTGATCGCCGCCAGCCACGACGCGCCGGTGAAGCTGGCGCACGCGCTCGACGAGGGCAAGCATGTGGCGATGCTGGTGGACCAGTGGTTCACCAAGGGCGCAGAGGTGGATTTCTTCGGCCGCAAGACGCGCGCCAACCCGATGCTGCCGCGCCTGCTGCGGCAGGTCGATTGCCCGATCCACGGCGTGCGCGTGATCCGGCTGCCGAACCATCGTTTCCGGATCGAACTATCCGAGGAAGTGAAGCCGGTGCGCACAGCGGACGGCAAGGTGGATATCGCCGGCACCATGCAGGCGGTGACGTCGGTGCTGGAAGGCTGGATTCGGGAATATCCGGATCAGTGGCTGTGGCTGCATCGCCGGTGGCGACCGCTGTCGTAGCCTGTCGTCCCCGCGCAGGCGGGGACCCATAGCCTCGCAGCTTGAGGCTGATGCTTGACCGTAGCGACAGCGTTTCAATTTCATTGATGGTGGTTATGGGTCCCCGCCTGCGCGGGGACGACAGGGAGTTACTTCCCCGTCTTCACCTTGGTCCACAAGCGGTTGATCACCCGCTGGGTCTGCGGATCGCGCGCTGTGATGATGAACAGCTTCGCCAGCATCGCGTCATCCGGATAGATCGTCTTGTCGCCAATGATCTTCGCATCGATCAGTTTCTGGCTGGGCAGATTGCCGTTGGCATAACCAAGGAAATCGGAATTCTTCGCAGCCACGTCCGGCCGGTACAGATAGTTGATCAGCTCATAGGCCTCAGCGACGTTCTTCGCATCTGCTGGTATGGCGAAATTATCGAAGAACATCTGTGCGCCCTCTTTCGGGATCGCATAGCCGATCTCGACGCCGTTCTTCGCTTCAGCCGCACGCGCACGGGCCTGGATGATGTCTCCAGACCAGCCGACCACGAGGCAGATCTCGCCGGTGGCGAGACCATTCAGGTATTCGGATGAATGGAATTTGCGGATATTCGGCCTGATCTTGGCGAGTATGTCCGCTGCCTTCTCCAGATCGGCAGCCTTCGTCGAATTCGGGTCGAGACCGAGATAGTTCAGCGCCGCCGGCAGGACGTCGTCGGCGCTGTCCAGCATGTGGACGCCGCAATCCTTGAACTTTGCGAGGATCTCCGGCTTGAAGACGGTGTCCCAGCTATCGATCTTCGCATCGGGCCCGAGGATTTTTGCGACCTGCTTGACGTTGTAGCCGATGCCCGTGGTGCCCCACATGTAGTTCGCGGCATGCAGATTGTCGGGATCGTAGGTCGCGAGGCGCTTCGTGACTTCCGGCCACGCATTGGCAAGGTTCGGCAGCTTGCTCTTGTCGAGCGGCTGAAACACCTTGGCCTTGATCTGGCGCTGCAGGAAATAGGCTGTCGGCACCACCACGTCATAGCCGGACTTGCCGGCAAGTAGCCGCGTCTCCAGCGTCTCGTTGGCGTCGAACGTGTCGTAAACAACCTTGATGCCGGTCTCTTTCGTGAAGTC
Organism: Tardiphaga sp. GW821-FHT12E02; assembly: GCF_058807155.1. NCBI lineage: Bacteria > Pseudomonadati > Pseudomonadota > Alphaproteobacteria > Hyphomicrobiales > Nitrobacteraceae > Tardiphaga > Tardiphaga sp. GW821-FHT12E02. The sequence continues at coordinate 2,843,915 of NZ_JBXAQK010000001.1, read as the reverse complement.
CTCGAGGACTCCCGGCGCCATGTAGTTTGACCAGTTGTAGAAGTTGACCACGCGCTGCTGCGCCTGCGCGGACGAGGCCAACACGAGCGCAGCCGCAGCCGCCAATGCCAGTCCCATTCCGCGCATGGTCCCTCTCCTAGCGTCGATGCACCGCGTCCGACAGGCGCTCCAGTGCGGCATCCAGCGTCGCGTCGTTCTTGGCGAAGCAGAACCGCACCACCGATGTCACCTTGTCCTGCTCGTAGAACGCCGAGACCGGAATGCCCGCCACCTTGTATTCGGTGACGATACGGCGGCAGAATTCCTCGTCGGTTTCGTTGAGCCCGAGCGGCGCAAGATCGACTGTCAGGAAATATGTGCCCTGCGACTTGATGACCGGAAAGCCGATCCGCTCAAGTCCCGCCGCCAGACGATCGCGGCTGCGTGCGAGATCAGCGCGCATGGATTTGAAGTATTCATCCGACTTGCCGAGGCCATAAGCCACCGCCACCTGCAGGTTCGGTGCGGTGGTGAAGGTCAGGAACTGATGCACCTTGGCGCAGACGCGCAGCAGATGCGGCGCCGCACAGACGAAGCCGATCTTCCAGCCGGTGAGCGAGAAGATTTTTCCGGCCGAGCCGACCTTGATGGTGCGATCGCGCATGCCGGGAATCGTGATCAGCGGGATGTGCTCGTGGCCGTCGAAGGTCACATGCTCCCACACCTCGTCGCAGATCGCGATGGTGTCGAACTCCTGACAGAACTTTGCCAGCAGCTCCAGATCCTCGCGTGGATAGACGACGGCGGCCGGATTGAGCGGCGAATTGAACAGCACCGCGCGGGTCTTGCTGTTGAAGACAGCGCGCAGGTCCTCATCCGTCAGGCGCCAATGCGGTGGCTTCAGGCTGACCAGACGCGGAATACCACCACATTGGCGGATGATCGGCAGATAGGAGTCATAGGCCGGCTGAAACACCACCACTTCATCGCCGGGCTGCACCACCGACATGATCGATGACGTCAGCGCTTCCGTGCCGCCCGAGGTCACCATCACTTCGGTCATCGGATCGAGCGTGAGCTTGTGCCAGTGCTGATAGTGCGTGGCGATGGCCTGGCGCAGCTCCGGGATGCCCATCATCGACGGATACTGATTGTACCCGTTGATGACCGCGTCAGCCGCGGCCTGACGAATATCGTCAGGACCGGGATGATCGGGAAACCCCTGTCCGAGATTGATGGCGTTGTTGTCGCGCGAAAGCTGCGACATCGCCTCGAACACGGTGACGGGCAGCTCAGAGAAGATCTTGTTCATCGAGCGATCAGGCTTTCGTCGGCAGGCCCGCAGCCTTCCAGCCGAGCATGCCACCGGCCAGGTGCTTGTCGTAGGCAAGACCTGCGGCCTGCGCAGCGAGCGACGCCGTCACCGAGCGCTTGCCCGAGCGACATGCAAACACGACTTCCTTGCCGGCGGGATCGGGGATCTCGGCGGGATCGAAGGTCGATAGCGGCACCACCACGGAATCCGGATAGGCCTCGACTTCGACCTCGGTGGGCTCGCGCACATCGACGAGCAGATACTTGCCGTCCGTGATGCCCTGCGCGACCTCCTCCGGAGTCAAATCCTGAACTTCTGCCACCACAAACCTCCTGCGCCCCGGCGTCCGGAGCAAATCAGAAGGGGCCGGATCGACCCCTGTTTTCGGGGGCCAAAGTCGCGCTTCACGCCGCGAAAATCAAGCGCTGTGAGGCTGTTAAATCGTCACCTGCGTGCCGACCTCGACCACCCTGCCGGTCGGGATCTGGAAGTAATCGGTGGCGTCGTTGGCGGTGCGGCTGAGGCCGATGAACAGATGATCCTGCCAGCGCGGCATGCCGGAATGCGCGGCGGGCTTCAGCGCCCGGCGGGACAGGAAGAACGAGGTCGACATGATGTCGAACTGCCAGCCGGTCTTGCGCGCAATCGCCAGCGCCTTCGGCACATTCGGCGATTCCATGAAGCCGAAGCGCAGCGTCACCTTGGCGAAGGTGGCGCTGATCTCTTCCATGCGCACGCGCTCGGAAATATCGACCTTCGGCGTCGGTGCCGTCTCGATGGTGAGAATGACATTCTTCTCGTGCAGCACCTTGTAGTGTTTCAGACTATGCATGAGCGCCGTCGGCGCGCTCTGCGGATCGCTGGTGAGAAACACGGCCGTCCCCGCCACGCGCTGCGGTGGCCGCTTCTCCAGCATGGCGACGAGATCCGCGAGCGGAAATTCCAGTTTGCGCGACTTCTCGAACAGCAGCCGGCTGCCGCGCCGCCACGTATACATCATGAGCACGATGACACCGCCCGCCACCAGCGGCACCCAGCCGCCATCGAACACCTTCAGCAGGTTGGCGGTCAGGAAGGTGAGATCGATCAGCAGGAACGGAATGATCAGGGCGCCAGCGAGGATCGGCGACCACTTCCAGCCTTTCCAGATCAGCACGAAGGCCATCAAGGACGTGACCACCATCGTGCCGGTCACCGAGATGCCATAGGCGGAAGCCAGCGAGCTCGACGACTTGAACATCAGCACCAGCACGATCACGGCAATCAGCAGCAGCGTGTTGACGCGCGGGATGTAGATCTGGCCGGAATGGCTCTCCGAGGTGTGGCGGATTTCGAAACGCGGCAGGAGGCCGAGCTGGATCGCCTGCCGGGTCAGCGAATAGGCCCCGGTGATCACGGCCTGGCTGGCGATAACAGTCGCAGCCGCAGCGAGCGCCACCATCGGGATCAGCGCCCAGTCGGGAAACATCAGATAGAACGGATTTTCCAGTGCGGTGGGATCACGCATCACCAGCGCTGCCTGCCCGAAATAGTTGATCGCGAGCGACGGCAGCACAAGGAACAGCCACGCAAGCTGGATCGGCCGTTTGCCGAAATGACCGAGGTCCGCATAGAGCGCTTCGGCGCCTGTCACGGCGAGGAACACCGCGCCCAGTGTCACGAAGGCGATGATCCCGTGATGGAACATGAAATAGACGGCGTGGGTGGGATTGAAGGCAGCCAGCACACCGGGATGCAGGACGATCTGCGGCACGGCGGCGACCGCGATCACGAAGAACCACAGGCACATGATCGGGCCAAAGAAATTCGCAACCTTGGTCGTGCCATGCGACTGCACGGCAAAGATCGCCACCAGAAGCAAGATCGTGATCGGTACCACATAAGGCTCAAAGGCCTTGGTGACGAGCTTGGTGCCTTCGATCGCGGATAGCACGGAAACCGCAGGCGTGATCACCGCATCGCCATAGAACAGCGCAGCACCGATGATGCCGAGCATGACGACCACATTGCCTCTCGAGCCAACGGCCCGCTGCGCCAGCGCCATCAAGGCCAGCGTGCCGCCCTCGCCGTTGTTGTCGGCACGCAGCAGGATGACAACATATTTGATCGTCACGACGATGATGAGCGCCCACACGATCAGTGACAGCACGCCGAGTATCTCCGCATGGCCGACGCCGGGCGCCTTGTGGCCGCCGGCTGCCACCAGCGCCTCGCGGAACGCGTAGAGCGGGCTGGTGCCGATATCGCCATAGACGACACCGATGCTGCCGACGATCAGGGAACCGAGCGTGGCCGTGGTGTGGCCAGAGCCTTTCTCCGCATGGGTCGTATCCGCCGGCGCCTCGGCGGGGGTGAGATTATCGCTTGTCATGGAATTGGCCTCAGGCGCATGCGCGGGACTGGTGTGAACAGCGGGGCAGCGAGGCCGTTCCCGGCTCCGATGGTCGCAGCCATCTTAGCGCAAATCGGGGAACCGGAAATGACAAAGGATTAGGCGTCAGATCGTCACCTGAGTACCGACTTCCACCACGCGGCCGGTGGGAATCTGGAAATAATCGGTGGCATCATTGGCCGAGCGGCTGAGCGCGATGAAGATGTGGTCCTGCCACAGCGGCATGCCCGATTGCGCGGATGGCTTCAACGAGCGCCGCGACACGAAGAACGACGTCGCCATGATGTCGAACTGCCAACCGAGTTTTCGCGCGATGACGAGAGCTTTCGGCACGTTCGGCTGCTCCATGAAACCGAATCGCAGCCTCACCATCGAGAACTTGTCGCTGATATTTTCCATCCGCACGCGTTCGGATGGATCAACCTTCGGAGTCTGTGCGGTCTCGATGGTCAGGACGACATTGTGCTCGTGCAGCACCTTGTTGTGCTTGAGATTGTGCAGCAGCGCCGTGGGCACGAATTCGGGATCGCTGGTGAGGAATACCGCGGTCCCCTTGACGATATGTGGCGGACGCTTTTCCAGGCTCTTGATGAGATCGCGCAGCGGCACTTCAGTGCGGCGCGTCTTCAAAACGAGGATCGCAGCGCCCCGGCGCCAGGTCCAGATCATGCCGGCCATCAGCAGACCGAACAGCAACGGCACCCAGCCGCCTTCGAACAGCTTGAGCAGATTGGCGCTGAGGAAGGTGAGATCGACAAAAACCAGCGGCGCGATGATCGCAAAAGCGGTCGCTGCCTTCCAGTTCCACAGCTTCCAGATCACCACAAAACCCATGATGCCATCGACCACCATGGTGGTGGAGACGGCGATGCCATAGGCCGACGCCAGACCGCTGGACGACTTGAACAGCAGCACAAGCAACACGACGCCGATCAACAGCAGGCGATTGACGCGCGGCAGGTAGATCTGGCCCGCATGCGTCTCTGAGGTGAAGCGAACTTCGAAACGCGGCAGCAGGCCGAGCTGCACCGCCTGACGCACCAGCGAGTAAGCGCCGGTGATGACGGCCTGGCTGGCAATCACGGTGGCGGCGGTTGCCAGCACGATCAGCGGAACCAGCATCGATTCCGGCGCCATCAGATAGAATGGATTTTCAATGGAAGCGGGGTTTGAAAGGACCAAAGCCCCCTGCCCGAAATAATTGATCATCAGCGCCGGCAGGACGAAGAAGAACCATCCATACTGGATCGGCCTGCGGCCGAAATGGCCGAGATCCGCGTAAAGCGCTTCACCACCGGTCACGGCAAGGAACACCGCACCAAGCGTCACCAGACCAATGGTGCCGTGACTCAGCATGAACTGCACGGCGTAATATGGATTGATCGCATAGAGCACCGTCGGATCGTCGGAGATATGCGACGCCCCCATCAGCGCCAGCACCGTGAACCAGGTGATCATCACGGGACCAAAGGCCGATGCGACTTTGCCGGTACCGATGCGCTGCACCGAAAACAGCAAAACGAGAATGGCGATCGTGATCGGCACCACGTAATGCTCCAGCGCCGGCGCCTTCAACTTGAGGCCTTCGACCGCGGACAGCACCGAGATCGCCGGTGTGATCATGGAATCGCCGATGAACATCGAGGCGCCGAGGACGCCGAGTGCGAGCAGCACCCAGCTCTGGCGACCAAGCGCGCGCTGGCCGAGTGCCATCAACGACAGCGTTCCGCCCTCGCCATTGTTGTCGGCGCGCAGCAGGAACAGCACGTATTTGAGTGTGACGACGATGAACAGCGCCCACAGGATCAGCGACAACACGCCGAGCACGATCACCGGCGTCGGCGGGCCGCCATGGGTGGCGCCGTGGACGGCTTCGCGAAATGCATAGAGCGGCGAGGTTCCGATGTCGCCAAACACGACACCGATGCTGCCGACCATAAGGGACCAGAACCCGGCATGAGCCACCGGAGCTTCAGTCGTCCCCTCGCCTGTTGTTTCCGTGACAGCCATGCTGCTTCTTGACGCCTAAGGACAATGCGGGCGCCCGCTATGGCGCGCCGGCTCATGCCAGTCAACCGGCAGCCTAGCCGATCCCACGACCAGATGCCTCTCCCTCCCCCCGGTAAAATGGGCGTGGAGCAGTAAAAAAAGAAATTGACTACGTCACGGCTTGAGGTTTGGCGGCAATGGCGGGTCTTCTCGCATCAGCGTGATCGTCACGCGGCGATTGGCGGCCATGGTCGGGTCGTCGGGGAACAACGGCTGGGCATCGGCCTTCCCCGAGACCGAGAAGATATGCGACGATGGCAGCCCCTCTCGTTCGAGGATCTGCCGGACGACATTCGCGCGATCACTCGACAGGTCGAAGGCATCATAGTCGTTGCGTGACGGCACGAAGCCCGCGGCCGTGTGACCGACGATCGCGACGCGGAGCGGCGTTGCTTTCAGGGGAGCAGCGAGCTTCTGCAGAAGCTGTCGGGTGCGCTCATAAGGCACCTTAGAGCCTTCCGCGAACATCGAGCGGCCATTCTGATCGATGATTTCGAGATTGAGGCCCTGCTTGGTTTCCTCGAACATGATGTTCTTCGAGATCTCGGTGATCTCCGGCATGTCCTGCAGCGCCTGCCGCAAAGATGCGGACGCCAATGCGAATTCGCGGTCCATCTTCAGCTTGGCGCCCGACGGCCGCGCGGTCGCCGACTTCTCGTCAGGGCTCGTCACGTTGGACGCATCCTGCGGCGAGACGTGATCCTTGTTCTTGGTCATGCCGCGGGTCGGCAGGCCATCGGATTCGATGATGCCGGAATAGCGCGCATCGGTCTGCACGCCGAAGGCTTCGCGCACCGAGCCGGCGACGATCTTCAGCTTGGCACCGTCCGGGCTGGAGAATGCCACGAGCATCACGAAATAGCTGAGCAGCAGCGCCATGAGGTCGGCGAAGGTCACGAACCAGCCGTGACCGCCATGTGCCTCGCCGCGCTTTTTCTTTGCCATCTGCCGCTACTCCGCAGATCCCTGGGCTATCAGGCCGGGACCGGCTCACCTTCTTCGTGGCGATGTTTCTCGGGCAGATAGGCCAGCAACATCTCGCGGACCAGTGCCGGGCTCTTCGAGTCACGGATCATCAGGATGCCGTCGATGATGAGCGTGCGGTTGGTTTCTTCGTCCAGCACCTTGACGTGCAGCTTGTCGGCGATCGGCAGACAGACGAGGTTACCGACGACAGCGCCATACAGCGTTGCCAGCAGTGCGACGGCCATGAACGGGCCGAGCTTCGAAGGATCCGACATGTTCGAGAACATCTGCACCATGCCGAGCAGCGTGCCGATCATGCCGAAAGCCGGAGCGCAATCGCCGATGGCGCGATAGATCTTCGAGCCCTCGTCGAGATGCATGAGGAAGTTGTCGCGATCGCGCTCAAGATTGTCGCGGATGAATTCGAGATCATAGCCGTCGGCCACGAAGCGGATGCCCTTGGCGAGGAACGCATCGTTGGTCTCGACCTTTTCAAGACCGACGGGCCCCTGCTTGCGCGCGATCTCGGCGATGCGGGCGAGTTCGTCGACGAGGTCGCGGGCGTTCAAACGGCTCAGCGTGAACGCGAATTTGGCGCCGAGCGGCAGGCCGTGAAGAATCGAGGATAGCGGGAAGCGGATCAGCGTGGCCGCGAACGAACCGCCGAAAATGATGATGACGGCGTGGACGTCGTAAAACATCCCGAAATTGCCACCCATCAGGATCAGGGTCACCAGCACCGCAATGCCACAGACGAAGCCAATGAGTGTTGTGATATCCATGACAACTCCGACGCAACGCGTATCGATCAACGCCCGTCCTGGACGGCGGTACGCTCACAATGCAGCGCACGGGGCCACTAAACGATACTGCGATTAAGGACGGGTTACCGTTCACCGCGCATTAACCAGTAATTAACGCGACAAATCGGCTTCGGAACGAAAAATGCGGAGACGTTGCCGCCTCCGCATTTTGCTTGTCGATATCAGTGCTCGTCAGTGAATTTCCGACGCCTTGGCCATCGCATCGCGCAGCTTGGCCAGCGAGAACGCGGGGTCGCGGGCGACGGCCAGGATCGGCTCCTCGCGGCGTGCACAAAGCTCGGCCGCTTCCGGCAGTTTCGCCGCCACATCCGGCGGGATCACCACCGCGCCATGGCTGTCGGCGTGGATGAGATCGCCGGAGGCCACCGTCATCCCGGCGACACGCACCTCATGGCCGAAGTCGGTGACGTGGACATGCGCATGCGACGGGCCGAGCGAACCGGCGAGCGCCTGGAAGCCCTCGGCCCATTGCGGGATGTCGCGGATCGAGCCGTCGGTGATGACGCCAAGGCAGCCCAGCGCCTTGTGGATCGCGCTGTTCACTTCGCCCCAGAATGCGCCGTAGCCGGCATCGGGACCATCGATATCCTGGATCACGCTGATCTGCGGCCCCGGCCCGCTGCCGACATATTCGTAATAGTCCAGCCGACGCTTCTTCTGTTCGGCCGGCGGCAGGCCTGATGCCACCGTGGCGCGGATCGTAGCTGTCCGCGCATAGCCGACGATCGGCGGGAGATCGGGGAACGGACAGACCAGCGGCCGCGTGGTGTAACCGATCAGGCGGCGCTCCGGCGCCACCAGTTCGAGCGCGTTGCAGATCGTCGGCGTGTCATAGCGGCGCAGCGCGTCGAGCACGGATGCAGGCAGCAAAGTATCGGGCTTGGTCACGGTGTTTTCTCCCTTTTTGATTTTCTGCTCCGGTCGTTGCCGGATGTCGTTGCGGGCCGATCAGGGCAAAGACGTTGGCTGATCGTCCGATGATGGCGGCGGCTCCGTGGCCGTCGCCGGCACGCCGGCAGCAGTCTGTGCAGCCAGCGCACGTTCCTGATCGCGATAGGAGCGCCAGCCGAATGGCAGGCTGGCCAGATAGCCGACCGAGATCAGCGACAGCATATGCCAGGGATAGCCGATCAGCAGCGCCACGAAGAGCACCACCGAGGCCGAGATCAGCAGCACCAGCTCGCGCGGCACCCGCATATTCACGGCCTTGCCTGAGAACACCGGCAGGCGCGACACCATCAGGAAGGCAATCACCAGCACATAGGCCGTGGTGATCACGGCCGGCGGCATCGGCACGTCCAGGAACGACAGATAGACCGGCAGCATCACCGTGATGGCGCCCAGCGGCGCCGGCATGCCGGTGAAGAAGTTAGCCGCGAAAGCCGGCTTGTCCGGATCATCCATCGTAGCGTTGAAACGCGCCAGACGGAGCGAACCCGCAATGGCGAACACCATCGAGGCGATCCAGCCGACATTGTTGAGGTCGTGTAGCTGCCAGAAATACAGGATCAGCCCGGGCGCGACGCCAAAATTGACGAAATCGGCCAGACTATCCAGCTCGGCACCGAATTTGGACTGCCCCTTGATCATCCGCGCGATGCGGCCATCGACGCCGTCCAGCACCGCGGCAAACACGATGGCGGCTACCGCGAGTTCCATCCGGCCTTCGGTGGACAGGCGGATCGCGGTCAGGCCGGCGCAGATCGCCAGCAAGGTGATGAGATTCGGCACCAGCATCCGGATCGGGATGGTGCGGAACCGGCGGCGACGGGCTTCGGGGATCTGGGGCGTGTCTGGCATTTCCATGAACCGACCTTAGCAGACCCCTGTTGGCTCCGCCATGACGGTACCGGCGGGCCTGGAGAGGCCCGCCAAAGCGGTTAATCGACCCGGTAGGTGCGACCGCCGTCACCGATGCGGAAATCCGCCAGCACGGTCTCGCCGGCAATGGCCGTCTGCCCGACCGCGACCAGCGCCTTGCTGCCTTCCGGCAGATAGATGTCGAGACGGGACCCGAAGCGGATCAGGCCGAAGCGCTCGCCGGCTTCCAGGGTCTGGCCCTCGCGCACGAACGAGACGATCCGTCGCGCCACCAGGCCCGCGATCTGCACCACGCCGATCCGGCCACCGGAGGTCGAGATGACCAGCGAATTGCGCTCATTGTCCTCGCTGGCCTTGTCCAGCTCGGCATTGATGAACTTGCCCGGACGATAGGCAATGCGCTCGATCCGCCCGGCCACCGGGCTGCGGTTCACATGGACGTTGAACACGCTCATGAACACCGAAATGCGCAGCAGCGGCTGGTCACCGAGGCCGAGTTCGGCCGGCGGCAGCACCGGCTGCACCATGGAGACCTTGCCATCGGCGGGCGATACGACGACGCCTTCACGGGTCGGGGTGACGCGGACCGGATCGCGGAAAAACAGCGCGCACCAGACAGTGAGGCCGGTACCGATCCAGCCCAGCGGCGTCCAGATCCAGAACAAAACCAGGCTCGCCAGCGCGAAGATGCCGATGAACGGATAGCCTTCCTTGTGGATCGGCGGAATCTGGCCACGGATGGAATTGGCGATGGACATGGATGCTTGAAACCTGTGTTCGGACGAAATCTGGGCCTGCTTTAGCAGAGTTTATTCGGCCGCGTCAGGTCTCACCACTGGCTCTTCGCCGCCCTCTTCGACCAGCGGTGGCCGCCGATTCGGCGCGCTGGTGCCATCCTCGCCGATCTGGGCCAGCTTCTCGCGCGCCGCTTCCGCTTCGCGCTGCCTGTTCCACATGCTGGCATAGAGCCCGCCGGCGACCAGCAGCTGCGCATGCGTGCCGCGCTCGGCGATGCGGCCCTGCTCCAGCACGATGATCTCGTCCGCACCCACGATGGTGGAGAGCCGATGCGCGATCACCAGCGAGGTGCGGCCCTTGGAGACTTTCTCCAGCGCTTCCTGGATTTCCTGCTCCGTATGGCTGTCGAGCGCCGACGTCGCCTCGTCCAGCAACAGGATCGGCGGCGCCTTCAGCACCGTGCGCGCGATCGCCACGCGCTGCTTCTCGCCGCCGGAGAGCTTCAGGCCGCGCTCGCCGACTTCGGTTTCGTAGCCCTTCGGCGCCATGCGGATGAACGGATCGATCTGTGCCATCCGGGCCGCCTCTTCCACCTCCTCATCGGAAGCATCCCAGCGGCCATACCGGATATTGTAACGGATGGTGTCGTTGAACAGCACGGTGTCCTGCGGCACCATGCCGATGGAGGCACGCAGCGACGATTGCGTGACGTCGCGGATATCCTGCCCGTCAATGGTGATGCGACCGCCCGAAACATCGTAAAGCCGATACAGCAAGCGCGAGATCGTGGATTTGCCAGCGCCCGACGGCCCGACCACCGCGACCGTCTTGCCGGCCGGCACTTCAAAACTCAGCCCTTTCAGGATCGGCCGCTCGGGATCATACGAGAATCGCACGTCGTCAAAGCGGATCGCGCCGTCGCTCACCGCCAGCGGCAGCACGCCCGGACGATCCTTCACCTCGGCATCGCGGTTCAACACGCCGAACAGTTTTTCGATATCGATGATCGCCTGCTTGATCTCGCGATACATCATGCCGACGAGATTGAGCGGCTGATACAGCTGGATCATCATGGCATTGACCATGACGAAATCACCGACCGTATGCGTGCCGTTGCGGATGCCGGTGACGCAGAGCATCATGGTCAGCGTCAGGCCGATGGTGAAGATCACCGCCTGCCCGGCATTCAACACTGCCAGCGACGTATAGGTTTTAACGCTGGCGCGTTCGAACCGCGCAACGCTGCGATCATAGCGCTCGGCCTCGCGGGCCTCGGCGCTGAAATATTTCACCGTCTCGTAATTCAGCAGCGAGTCGATCGCCTTGGTATTGGCGTCGCTATCGGACTCGTTCATCTTGCGGCGGATCTCGATCCGCCATTCGGTCGCGATATAGGTGAACCAGCAATAGAGGATCACGGTCAGCGCCACCACGGCGGCATAGCGCCAGTCGAACTGCCAGACCAGCACCGCCATGACCAGCGCCAGTTCGACCACGGTGGGGATCGCCTGCAGGATCACCATGCGGACGATGACCTCGATGCCCTCGCGCCCGCGCTCGAGCACGCGCGTGAGACCACCGGTCTTGCGCTCCAGATGGAAGCGCAGCGACAGCTCGTGCATATGCACGAAAGTGAGATAAGCGAGCTTGCGCACCGCATGCATGGCAACGCTGGCAAAGATGCCGTCGCGCCATTGCGTGAATACCGCCATCAGCACGCGCACGAGTCCGTAACTCGCCGTCATCGCGATCGGCGATGCAATCGCCCACAACATCCAGTTCGATGGCGCGATGGGCGCCGAGCCGGTGCCGCTCAGCGCATCCGTCGCCCATTTGAAGGTAAAGGGCACGATCAGGGTCGCGACTTTTGCAATCAGCAACAGCACCATCGACCAGGCGACGCGGGCCTTCAGGTCGGCGCGATCGCTCGGCCAGATATACGGCCACAGATGCGTGAGCGTGCCAAAGAGCGTTGCACGCTCCAGCGCGTGCAGCGGAACCTTGTTCTCATGAGTCTTGGAATGGGTGTCAGTCATCAATCGCGCCCGGCAGCAAACAAGCAGCGGCGCCGGGCCGCGCAGGAAACGTCTTTCGCATCACGCTCATATAGGAGCTTTGACGGGTTGTCGCACCCTTCCGGGGAAACATTTCACTGTCCGGAAGCTGTCCCCGGCATGAATTTCCCGCCATGCGATCAACCGCGTCTTGACCGTGTCACGAGGCGATGCCACATGCCAAATCATGAGCACTCTTAAAACAATCTGCGTCTATTGCGGCTCCGGCCCCGGCACCAATCCCCAATTCATCGAATCGGCAGTCGGCCTCGGCAAGGCCATGGCCGAGAACGGTATCGGGCTGGTCTATGGCGGCGGCTCCATCGGTTTGATGGGTGCAGTTGCGAAGTCGGTTCTGGACCATGGCGGCCACGTCACCGGCATCATCCCGGAATTCCTGACCAAGCGCGAAAATGCCCTGGTCGGCGCGCAAGAGCTGATCGTCACCCACGACATGCATGAGCGCAAACGGTTGATGTTCGAGCGCTCCGACGCCTTCGTCGCGCTACCCGGCGGCATCGGCACGCTGGAGGAGTTGGTCGAACAGCTCACCTGGCAGCAGCTTGGCCGGCACTCGAAGCCGATCCTGATGGCGAATATCGATGGGTTCTGGGAGCCATTGCTGACGCTGCTCACGCATATGCGCACGACAGCTTTCATTCGCCCGACACTGCCGCTGGACGTGCTGACCGCCGATCGCACCGAGGACATCCTGCCCCGCCTGCGTTCTGCGGCTGCGAAAGCGCCAAGCGAGGGCAAGAAGCTCGCGCCGGATGTCGCGACAAGGCTGTGATATGGGATGGGTTGAGCGAAGGCGCGCAGCGCCGGAGCGATAACCCATCATTCCGTCGTTGCCGCAAACTCCGCCGATGGGTTTTCGCGAAGACGCTCAACCCATCCTACGAATTCGCAGCCAGCGCCTTCTTCATCGTCGTGTTCGCCAGCCACTCGTCATGCAGCGGCACGCTGTTGCGCTGGGTCGCGATGTAGCCGCGCTTCATGAAGAATTCGAGCGCTGTATCGCTCGCATCCACCGTGAGCCCTGTCGCGCCGCGGGCGCCGGCAAGTTTCTCCAGCGCATCGACCAGCGTCGAGGCGACGCCCTGCAGCACCGCATTCGGATGCACGTAGAGCAGATCGATGTGATCCGCGCCTTTCAGTGACGCAAATCCAACCGGAATGCTATCGAGCGTCGCGATCAGCGTGAGCTGCGAGCCGAGGCGCTTGCCGAATGTTGCCTCGTCATCACCCGCCTGTGCCCAGGCTTCCTGCTGCGCCTCGCTGTAATCGTCGCCGGTGAGATCGGCGATGGACGCCACATAGATCGCCGCAGCGATGGCTGTGTCTTCGGGGAGGAACGGACGCAGGCCCGGTTTTGCTTTCGAACTCGCCATCGCGCTTACCAGTAGCCCACCAGTTTCAGTGCCAGCGCGATCGCGCCGATGATCAGCGCCCATTTGATGGCGATGTAATATTTCCAGTGTTTTGGAAACGGCGTGTCAGGACGACTCATCGCGCGATCTCCCAAGTGGTGCCTTCCTTCGAATCCTTGATCACGACGCCCATGGCGGCGAGTTCATCGCGGAGGCGGTCGGATTCCTTGAAGTCTTTTCGTGCACGGGCAGCTGTACGTTCGGCGATCAATCCATCGACCTTCGCGGCATCGACACCGCTCGCCTGCTGCTTGCGATTTTTCCAGTCGGCTGCACTCTCGGACAGGAAGCCAAGTACGCGCAGCGATGCCGCAAACGTTGCCCGATCGGACTCGTTTCCAGCGGCTGCGCTGTTGCGCAGGCCGTGCAAGGCAGCAACGAGTTGCGGCGTGTTCAGATCGTCAAACAGCGTTTCACTGACTTTATCGGAAATCGCGCCGCCGGCCGTATCAGCCGCGACCCAGTACCAGTCGTCGAGCGTCCTGGCGCTCTCCTCAAGTCCCTTCACCGTCCAATCGACCGGCGAACGGTAATGCGTCTTGAGCATATTCAGGCGCAGCACTTCGCCCGGCCAATCATCGAGCAGCTCGCGAATGGTGAAGAAGTTGCCGAGGCTCTTCGACATCTTCTCGCCTTCGACCTGCAGGAAGCCGTTATGCATCCAGTAATTCGCCATCGCATGCGTGCCGTGGGCGCAGCGCGATTGCGCGATCTCGTTTTCATGATGCGGGAAGATCAGGTCGAGACCGCCGCCGTGAATGTCGAAGGTCGTGCCGAGATAGGCCGCCGACATCGCCGAGCATTCGATGTGCCAGCCCGGGCGTCCCCTGCCCCATGGCGACTCCCAGCCGGGTTCTTCCGGGGAGGACTCCTTCCACAGCACGAAATCGGTCGGATGCTTCTTGTGCGCATCGACGGCCACGCGTGCGCCGGCCTGCTGGTCTTCGAGCTTGCGGCCGGACAGCGCGCCGTAGTCCGGCATCGACTGCGTGTCGAACAGCACCTCGCCTTCGGCTTCATAGGCATGGCCGCGCGCGATCAATTCCTTGATCAGCGTCACCATGTCGGTCTTGCCGTCAGACCGCGGCAGCACGAATTCGGTCGCGCGCGGCTGCACGGTCGGCGGCAGGCAGCCAAGCGCTTTCACGTCCGCCTGGAATTGATCGGCGGTCTTCTCGGTGACCTTGCGGATCGCCTCGTTGAGCGGCAGGCCGGGATAATCGCGCAGCGCGCGGTCGTTGATCTTGTCATCGACGTCGGTGATGTTGCGCACATAGGTGACGTGACTGTCGCCATAGATGTGCCGCAGCAGGCGGAACAGCACGTCGAATACGATCACGGGCCGCGCATTGCCGATATGGGCGAAATCATAGACCGTGGGGCCACAGACATACATCCGCACATTGCTGGCATCGATCGGCGTAAAGACCCGTTTTTCGCGGGTCAGGGTGTCGTAGAGGCGCAGTTCCATGGGATGTCCGTCGGCTGGGCGGCCGGGCGTCCGGTGATCTCGAGTGAGAAAAAGACGGCCTCAGCCAGCGAATCGCTAGCGCATAATCTCGCGGCAAATCGTACAAATGGCGAGGAAACCGTTCATGCCGGCACCATGCGGCAGCACGATTTCACCGTCAAGCGCCGCAAGTCTGCCGCAAGCCCCCGCTGGGAGAGCGCAACCACGGCACATTTCGGCCGTAATCGCTGCGTACCGGGCCGCCATGGTTAAGCATCGTTAACCATTGAGGTTTATCGAGGTGGAACCCGGTTCCTCATTTGCTTGGTGGGTCATGAAAATCATTATCGCTGCTCTCACCGCCGTTTTCGCGGTCGCTTCCTCGGCCGCGTGGGCCGATTCCCGTGTCTTCATCATCGCCAACCAGCCGGATGGCTATGGCATCGACCAGTGCCTGGCCAAAAGCGAGAAGTGCGGCGCGTCGGCGGCGCTATCCTATTGCAAGTCGCGGGAATTCAAGCAGGCGGTGGCCTATCGCCGGGTCGATCCCGATGAAGTGACCGGCTCGATTTCGTCCAGCGGCGGCGCCTGCAAGTCCGGCAAGTGCGACGAATTCGTCGCCATCACCTGCAATCGCTGAGACGGTTCTCGCAGCTTCAGCCCCGGTTCGGTGCGGCATCACGGCGGCTGGCTTGCGGCAACACGGAGGCACCGGAATCGGCGTGACCGCGCCCCCGGAAGCGGCTATGAGACGCTTTCATCGCCGCAATTTCATCGCGTGCATATGGCAATGACGGCTCGGGCGCGCGGTCTGATCGCGCACCCGCCCGTTCCTCGTTCATCGGCCGGATATGTCTGTACCTGTGACTGCCACTTTTTCGCGTTGGACCTTCGGGGCCCTCGCCTGCGCCGCGCTGATCGGCGTCTCTGCATTCCATGGCGAAGCGCGCGCGCAAGGTTATCCCGCGCAGGTCTATCCGCCGAGCCAGGCGCAGCAGCAGCAATCGGCCAATCCGATGTGCGGCCGCCTCGAAGCGCAGCTCGCCACCATCGATCGCGGCAACGGCCTCGATCCCGCGCGCGCCGAACAGATCCGGCGCTTTGAAGAAGCGGTCAGCAAGCAGCAGAACGAACTCGATCGCGTGTCGCAGCAGGCCAAACGCATGGGCTGCGACTCGTCCGGCTTCTTCTCGCTGTTCTCCGGCCAGTCGGCGCAATGCGGACCGGTGAACAACCAGATCCAGCAGATGCGCGGCAACCTGGATCAGATGACCACCAATCTCGAGCGCCTGCGCGTCGGCACGCCGGGCTCATCGGATCGCGACAGCCAGCGCCGCTCGGTGCTGATGGCACTGGCGCAGAACCAGTGCGGCCCGCAATATGCGGCCGCCGCGCGCCAGCAGCAGAATTCCGGCCCCGGCGGCTTCCTCAGTAATCTGTTTGGCAACAACGAATCCAGCCCCGGCGACATCCCGCCCGGCGGCGACATGATGTCGAGCGTGCCGCAAGGCACCTATCGCACCGTCTGCGTGCGCACCTGCGACGGCTTCTACTTCCCGATCTCGTTTACCACCGTCCCCGGCCGCTTCGCCGATGACGAGCGCGCCTGCAAGGCACAGTGCCCGGCGACCGACGCCAATCTCTACACCTATCGCAATCCCGGCGAGGACATGAATGCGGCGGTGTCGATCGCCGGCCAGCCTTATTCGTCGTCACCGAATGCGTTCAAGTATCGCACCGAGTTCAATCCATCCTGCTCGTGCAAGGCGCAGGGCCAGACCTGGGCAGATGCACTGAAGACCATCGACGACAGTGCTGCCGCGCAAAACGGCGACATCATCGTCACCGAAGAACGCGCCAAGCGGATGTCGCAGCCACAGCAGCAGAAGGGCACGCCCGCCGCGCTGAAGAAGAACGCGGCGCCGGAAGCAGCGCCCGCACCGGCGCAGCCACCAGCTGCGCAGGGCACGCCCGGGCAGATCAGGCAGGTGGGACCGCAGTTCCTGCCGAACAATACGAAGCAGTAAGTCGCGCATCACTGCGCGGCACTCCGTTTGTCGTCACCCGCGAATGCGGGTGAGTCCGTACACCGGGGCGTCTCGACTTCATTACAGACATCAGTGTTTACTGGATCGCCCGGTCGCGCCGGGCGAAAACAAGATCGTCGGGGGACACCAGGTTGAGCGGACCACTCGCAGGCATTCGCGTCGTCGAATTCGGCACACTGATCGCGGCACCTTTTGCAGCAAGGCTGTTTGCGGAATTCGGTGCCGAGGTCATCAAGATCGAACAGCCGGGATCAGGCGATCCGTTGCGCACCTGGCGCAAGCTGCACGAAGGCACCTCCGTCTGGTGGTATCTGCAGTCGCGCAACAAGAAGTCGATCGCGCTCGATCTCAAATCGCCCGAAGGCCTGGCCATTGCGCGCGACCTCGCGGCATCCGCCGATGTGGTCATCGAGAACTTCAAGCCGGGCGGCATGGAGAAGCTCGGGCTCGGCTGGGATGTGCTCTCGAAGCTCAATCCCAATCTCACGCTGGTGCGGATTTCCGGCTTCGGCCAGACCGGCCCCTATCGCGACAAGTCCGGCTTCGGCGCCATCGGCGAAGCCATGGGCGGGCTGCGCTACACCACCGGCAGCCCCGATGCGCCCCCTGCCCGCGTCGGCGTCTCCATCGGCGACAGCCTCGCATCACTGCATGGCGTGATGGGCGCGCTGATGTCGCTGCTGCGTGTGAAAACCGGACAAGGCGGCGGCCAGATCGTCGATGTCTCGCTCTATGAGAGCGTGTTCAACATGATGGAAAGCACGGTGCCGGAGTATGCGCTGGACGGCCAGATCCGCACGCGCAGCGGCGGCTCGCTACCGGGCATCACGCCATCGAACACCTATGAGACGGCGGACGGCCAATATGCCGTCATCGCCGGCAACAGCAATGCGATCTTCAAGCGGTTGATGAATGTGATCGGCCGGCCGGATCTCGCCGACGATCCCAGCCTCGCCCATAATGATGGGCGCGTGCCGCAGACCGCGATGATCGATCAGGCGATCTCCGATTGGACCGGCAAGCTCGGCATGGACGATGTGCTCGCCGCGCTGGAAGCTGCCGACGTGCCGTCGGGCCGGATCTATTCGGTCGCCGATATTGTCAGCGATCCGCATTTCATTGCCCGCGACATGATCCTGCCGGCGACATTGCCGGGCGGCGCCGAGGTGAAGATGCCGGGCATCTCGCCGAAATTGTCGGAGACGCCGGGCGAAGTGAAATGGCAGGGACCGGCGCTGGGTGCGCATACGGATGAGGTGCTGGCCGGGATCGGACGCAGCAGCGATGACATCGCGCGGCTTCGCGAAGCGGGCGTCGTGGAGTGACCACGTCACGACGCGGTCCGTTCGCCCTGCGGACTACGCATCGCTAAAATTGCGCCGGAACCGCGCAAGCTTCGGATAACCTCCTGCCGGTATCATCGCATGAATCCGAAAGGCTGGTCCAATGGTCTCCACCTATCTGAACTACAATCTGGTGTCGCGCGACCTGCAGAAATCGATGCAGAAGATTTCGCAGCAGGCCGATGTGAGAAAGGACTCCGCCTACTACAAGGAGAACATCGGCAATGTGACCAGCGTCGATGATCTCCTGGATGATTTCCGCCTCTATAGCTACGCGACCAAGGCCTATGGCCTCGAAGACATGGCCTACGCAAAAGCCTTTCTGCGCAAGGTACTGGAAAGCGACCTCTCCGACGCCAACAGCTTTGCCAACAAGCTGAGCGACAAACGCTATCGCGACTTCGCTGCCGCCTTCGCGTTCGGCACCACCAGCACCGACACCAAGGCCGCCCAATCCGCTAACCAGACCGACGACATGATCGGCCTCTATACGGCGGTGGCCAAAAGCGGCGTCGAGGCGCTCGATGCCAACAAGAGCTACTACAATCTCACCATCGGCAAGGTCACCAATGTCAACGGCCTGCTCGCTGACGAGAAGCTGCGCGACTATGTTTTCTCGGCCTACGGGATCGACAAGGCTCTCTGGTCTCACGACACGATCAGCAAGGTGCTGGGCAGCGACCCCGCGGATCCGAACAGCTATGTCAATTCCGTCTGGGTCTCGCAGAAGGCCGACATCAACGCCAATGTCAGCAAGGCGCAGGCAGCGATGCTGGACGCGGCCGCCAAGATCGACGCCTATACGGCGC
The DNA here is from genome assembly GCF_058807155.1 of Tardiphaga sp. GW821-FHT12E02. Taxonomy (NCBI): domain Bacteria; kingdom Pseudomonadati; phylum Pseudomonadota; class Alphaproteobacteria; order Hyphomicrobiales; family Nitrobacteraceae; genus Tardiphaga; species Tardiphaga sp. GW821-FHT12E02. The sequence goes on along the minus strand of NZ_JBXAQK010000001.1, from coordinate 2,824,694 downwards.
AGCTGAAACAGCCGGGCGCCGACATGGCGGATCTCCGTCGCAAGATCGAGCTGGAACGCGCGCGCGGGTCGATGAACGAGATCAGCATCGTCAGCTACCGCAAGGCGCTCGAGACCATCGACAGCTATGTCGCGCTGGCCGGCGCCTTTGAATTCTCGGCAGATGGCACATTGCCCGGCGGCACCCCGGCGCAGACCGCGGCCCAGTTGACCACCACCCACTCCAAATATGTCAACAGCCAGGGCGCCGTCTATCTCGCCGCAGACGAGACCTATTCGGCCTCGCTGATCCGGCAATATCGCTCCGGCCTCGCCAATGTGAAGACGATCGACAACTTCCTGAAGACGCCGAATGTGTACAATTTCGCGCTGAAATCATTTGGTATCGATCCCGAGACGGTCTCGCCGACCACCATCAAGAACGTGCTGATGAGCGATCTCGACGATCCCCGCAGCTATGCGAACAAGCTGAAGGACGATCGCTTCGTCCAGCTCGCCAGCGCCTTCAATTTCGACAGCGGCGGCAACATCACGACCCCTGTGGTGGCGCAGGATGCAACGGAAGTAACGCATGTGATGAAGGACTACATCATCAGCAAGACGCGATTCACCAAAGGCAAGGAGCAGGAAGCGCTGCGCGAAACTGCCGACAAGGACGCGGTCTATTATCAGAACACGATCGCCAATATCGAGAGCGTGAAAGACCTGCTGGCCGATCGCAAGCTGCTCGACATCGCGCTGACTGCCAGGGGCCTCGACCCAACCGAGGTGACCACCGCCGACCTGCGCCAGATGTTCGAGTCCGACCTCAACGATCCCAAGAGCTTCGTCAACACGCAGACCGATCCGCGCTTCGCGGAACTCGTCGCCTCATTCAATTTCGACGATGACGGCGAGATGGCGCGGCTGCCGAAATTCGGACCGCAGACCCGCGACCAGTTCATGGAAACCCAGCGCCGCTATCTGCAGCAGACGCTGGAAACGCAGCAGGGCGAAACCAATCCGGGTGTGCGGCTTGCGCTCTATTTCGAGCGCAAGGCACAGACCATCACCTCGGCCTATGATCTTCTGGCCGACAAGGCGCTGGCGGAAGTCTTCCGCACCACCTTCAACCTGCCCGATGAAGTCGGTGCGATGGATATCGACCAGCAGGCGAAGGTGGTGGAGAGGCATCTCGACCTGACCGATCTCGCCGATCCCGCCAAGCTGGCCAAACTGCTGAACCGGTTCTCGGCGCTATATGACATCAAGAACGGCACCAGCATCGCGTCGTCCCCGATCGTGACGCTGTATCAGGGTGGCGGATTGCTGAGCGATACGACCTTTGCCGCGATGGCGCGCGGCGCGTAGCAGCGGTTAGTCGTTGTCCATCAATCGGGATGGCCAGCCAATCCGGACCAGCAGGCCATCGGGGCCGTTGATCCCGACCTCATACATACCCCATTCGCGGTGGCGCAAAATGCCGCCGGGACGGATGATCAGATCATCCACGCGTGCAGCGATGGCATCGACATCGGGCGTGCGAATGAACACGCCGAACGGGTTGGCATCGGGCACGCGCCAGGGACCGTCGCCGGCCTGGGTCACATGCACTTCGCACTGCCAGCCGGTCATGATGACGTAATCGCCCTCTCCGCCGGTGCGTGCGAAGCCGAGCCGCTCCCAGAATGCGATGGCAGCTTTCAGGTCGTTGCTCGGCACGATGGCAAAGGCGCCAGTGGTGACCGTACGGGACATCGGCCCTCTCGCTTTGTCATCACCCGCGCAAGCGGGTGATCCAGTCAACACGAATCCTGCGGTTCGATCATCAACGCCGGTGTTTACTGGATCGCCCGGCCGAGCCGGGCGATCCAGCGGAGTATCACGGCTCGAACGCTTCGCTGGTGCCCTTGCCCGGCCGCGTCACCAGATCCTCATCCGGCTTCGGCAGCGGCTGCGCCAGATCGCGAAAACGGTTGGTGATGGGATAGCGGCGATCCCGGCCGAAATTCTTGCGCGTCACCTTCACGCCGGGGGCTGCCTGGCGGCGCTTGTATTCGGCGATGTTGAGCAGGCGATCGATGCGCGTCACCACGTCCTTCTCGAAACCATCGGCGACGATCTCCGACAAAGGCTGCTCGCGCTCGACGAGGCGTTCGAGGATTGCATCGAGAATGTCGTAAGGCGGCAGCGAATCCTGGTCGGTCTGGTTTTCACGCAGCTCCGCGGTGGGCGGACGGATGATGATGTTGTTCGGGATCACCTCGCCGTCCGGGCCCATGGCGCCTTCGGGCTTCCATGAATTGCGCAGGGTCGAGATGCGGAACACCTGGGTCTTGTAGAGATCCTTGATCGGATTGAAGCCGCCATTCATGTCGCCATAGAGCGTGGCGTAGCCCACCGACATTTCCGACTTGTTGCCGGTGGTGACGACCATGGCGCCGGTCTTGTTGGAGACCGCCATCAGCAGCGTGCCACGCGTGCGCGCCTGCAGGTTCTCTTCGGTGATATCGCGCTCGAGGCCCTTGAAGGTGTCGGCCAGAATGTTTTCGAAGCCGTTCACGGCCTCCGCGATGGGGAGGATCTCGTAACGAAAGCCGAGCGCTTTCGCGAGCTTGTCGGCATCGTCGAGCGAGACCTGCGCGGTGTAGCGGAATGGCAGCATGATGCCACGCACGCGATCGGCGCCGAGCGCGTCCACCGCAATCGCGGCGCAGAGTGCGCTATCGATGCCGCCGGAAATGCCCATCAGCACGCCGGGGAAACCGTTCTTGTTCACATAGTCGCGCAACCCGAGCACGCAGGCGGCGTAGTCGCCCTCGTCGCCTTCCGGCAGCTTTGCGATCGGCCCGTTGCAGCGCCACGCGCCATCCGTCTTCTCGAACGTGATGGTGGTGATGTTTTCCACGAAAGACGGCAGCTGCACGCCGAGCGAGCGATCGCCGTTGAGCACAAAACTCGCGCCGTCGAATACGAGCTCGTCCTGCCCGCCGACCTGATTGAGATAGACCAGGGGCAGATGGCTCTCGGTGACGCGGGCAACCTGCACATTGAGGCGCAGATCGTTCTTGCCGCGGGCATAGGGCGAGCCATTCGGCACGATCAGGATTTCGGCGCCGGTCTCGGTCAGCGTCTCGACCACATCCTCGTAGTCGGCCGACTCTTCCATCCAGGTATCTTCGCAGATCGGCACGCCGATGCGCAGGCCGCGGATGGTGACCGGGCCTGACACCGAGCCGCGGGAAAACACGCGCTTCTCGTCGAACACGCCGTAATTCGGCAGGTTGACCTTGAAGCGGATCGCCGCGATGCGGCCGCCATCAAGCAGCGCGCAGGCATTGTAGAGCTTGCCCCCCTCGACCCAGGGCGAGCCGACCAGCATCGCCGGGCCGCCATCGGCGGTCTCGCGGGCAAGCTCTTCGACGGCGGCGCGGCAGGTGGCCTGGAAGGCCGGCTTGAGCACGAGGTCTTCGGGCGGATAGCCGGCGATGAAGAGTTCGGGCAACACGACGACATCGGCGCCGTCGGCGGCCGCCTGGGCGCGGGCTTTTCGCGCCTTCTCGGCATTGCCGGTGATGTCGCCGACGGTCGGATTGAGCTGGGCCAGCGTGATGGTGAAGCGGGTCGAATTTGTCATGGGGATATTGAAGCCTTTAGGCTGATGGTTCGCAACCGCCGCTGAAGTATCGCTCACATGCTGCAACGGTCTCGGTCTCGTCCCCTCTCCCGCTTGCGGGGGAGGGTCAGGGTGGGGGTGCCCCACGTGACGTCGCCGTGCGGGGCTTCCCCCACCCCGGCCCTCCCCCGCAAGCGGGAGAGGGAGAAGAACGGAACTTCGTTTAGAACATGCCCACCCGCTCGCCGAGCGCAAACAGCCACACCATCCCGGCGATCAGCAGCGCGATGGCGACTGCCGCCGAGCCTAGATCCTTGACGCGACCAATCTGTGAATCGTGCTCCATCGTGACCCGGTCGGCCAGTTTCTCGATGGCGGTGTTGAGGAGTTCGACGGTCAGGACGAGCATCACCACCGCGACCATCTCGATGCGGCGGGCCATGGTGCTGCCGATCAGGACAGCCAAAGGCAACGACAGCAAAAGCGCCACCACCTCCTCGCGAATGGCCCGCTCCGACGTGAAGCCGGAGCGAAGCCCATTCCAGGAGTTGATGGTGGCTCGCCAGAGCCGTTCCACCTAAAGGCCTGCCACTTACAGACCCGAAGCAACCGGGAGCGGCTGCTCCTTGCCCGTGCGCGAGGTCTTGAGCAGTTCGGCGATCAGGAATGCCATGTCGATGGACTGCTCGGCGTTCAGGCGGGGATCGCAGACCGTGTGATAGCGGTCGTTGAGGTCCTCGTCGGAGATCGCGCGGGCGCCGCCGGTGCATTCGGTGACGTTCTGGCCGGTCATTTCCAGATGCACGCCGCCGGCATGCGTCCCTTCGGCCGCATGAATCTGGAAGAACGACTTCACCTCGGACAGGATGCGGTCGAACGGACGGGTCTTGTAGCCCGAATTCGACGTGATCGTGTTGCCGTGCATCGGATCGCACGACCACACCACCTTGCGGCCTTCCTTCTGCACCGCGCGGACGAAGCCCGGCAGATGCTCGCCGACCTTCTCGTGACCGAAGCGGTTGATCAGGGTGAGACGGCCGGGCTCGTTGTCCGGGTTCAGGATGTCGATCAGCTTCAGCAGCTCATCGGCCTTCAGCGACGGACCGCATTTGAGGCCGATCGGATTCTTGATGCCGCGGAAGTACTCGACATGGGCGTGATCGAGCTGACGCGTGCGATCGCCGATCCACAGCATGTGGCCGGAGGTCGCGTACCAGTCGCCCGTGGTCGAATCGACGCGGGTGAACGCCTGCTCGTAGCCGAGCAGCAGCGCTTCGTGGCTGGTGTAGAAATCGGTCGAGCGCAGCTCCGGATGGCTCTCGAGATTGAGGCCGCAGGCGCGCATGAAGTTCAGCGCGTCGGAGATACGGTCGGCCAGCTCCTTGTAACGGCGCGACTGCTGCGAATCCTTGAGGAAGCCGAGCATCCACTGATGCACGCTGCCGAGATTGGCGAAGCCGCCCGTTGCGAAAGCGCGCAGCAGGTTCAGCGTCGCTGCCGACTGGCGATAGGCCATCAGCTGGCGCTGCGGATCCGGCACGCGGGATTCCGCCGTGAAGGCGATGTCGTTGATGATGTCGCCGCGATAGCTCGGCAGCTCCACACCGTCCGCCTTTTCCATCGGCGACGACCGCGGCTTGGCGAACTGGCCGGCGATGCGGCCGACCTTCACCACCGGCAGCGCGCCGGCATAAGTGAGCACGACCGACATCTGCAGGAAGGCGCGGAAAAAGTCGCGAATGTTGTTCGCGCCATGCTCGGCGAAGGACTCGGCGCAATCGCCGCCCTGCAGGAGGAAAGCCTCGCCGTTGGCCACGCGGGCGAGCTGCTTCTTCAGGTTACGGGCCTCACCCGCAAAAACCAGCGGCGGAAACGTGGCGAGCTGCGCCTCGACGTCGCCTAGGGCCTTCGCATCCGGATATTCCGGCATCTGCATGACGGGCTTGCCCCGCCAGCTCTCGGGTGTCCACCGCTCGGACATGAAATTGTCTCCTGAAAACCGCGCCTTAGGTGGCGACGGAGGCCGCGTTATACATGGCCCATATGGGGATCGCCAGTTGGAAATCCAACCGGCCCGGCCCCGGCCATGCGCGCCAAGCCCTTGCACCGGCAATCGAATTCGCATTTGCTGCAGCTGCTGACTGGGGAACTAAAGGATGAGACTGCCGGACGCGGCGCCTGACGACGCATTTTCCGATGACATCACGATCGTGGCGGGGGACGGGTTTGCGCTGGGGGCGACGCTCTATCTGCCGCGCGGCGCCCGGACCCATGCGGTCCTGATCAATTCCGCCACTGCCGTGCCGCGGAAAATCTACAAGGGCTTCGCCGGCTATCTGGCGAGCCGTGGCTGTGCGGTGCTGACCTATGATTATCGCGGCACCGGCGATTCCCGCCCCAAGGGCACGAGCTCCCTGCGCGGCTTCCGGGCCTCCATGGCTGATTGGGCAGCGCTCGATGTGGTGGCCGCGGTGGACTGGATGCGCGAGCGCTACAAGCTGCCACTCGGCTATGTCGGCCATTCCTTCGGCGGCCAGGCGCTGGGCTTGATCCCGAACAATACGGAAGTCTCGCGCGCGCTGCTGGTGGCTGCGCAGGCCGGCACATGGCGGCTGATGACGCCGCCGGAGAACTACCGCATCTATGCGCTGATGAAATTCATCGGCCCCACGCTGGCGGAGGTGATGGGCTATGCGCCGGGCAAGATCGGACTCGGCCTCGATCTGCCGAAGAACGTGTTTCTCGAATGGGCCAAATGGGTCACCAGCGACAACTATTTCTTCGATGACCGCAAACTGCGCGCGCTGGTGAACTTTCCCCGCTATCGCGGCGCGCTGCGGGCGCTGAGTTTTACGGACGATCCCTGGGCGACGCGCGCGGCGGTGGACATGCTTTGCGCGGGGTTTACGTCCATCAAGCCGGATATCGATAGCATCCGTCCCATCGAAGCGGGCTCGGAGAAGATCGGACATTTCGGCTTCTTCCGCCCGGAGCATCGCGACACGTTGTGGCGCGGCGCAGCGGAATGGCTGCAAATGGAAGATTGAGGCGCTTGCGCCCGCTCCGCCCTCATGGTGAGGAGCGCGCTTTTGCGCGCGTCTCGAACCATGCGCCGCAAGGCTCCGCGCGTGCGTCCATCCTTCGAGACGTGCGCTGCGCGCACTCCTCAGGATGAGGGACAGAGGAGTGCGCGACTGTCGAAAACCGCCACCGTGTTTCTCCTGATGTTAGAATATCTCCAAGCATTTCCGCGCCGCACGGGACGCTGCGACGATTGGGCCGATTGAAAACCAGCTGTTTTTCAGGGCATTTTCATTTCGCGGGCGCGTGCATTTTCCGTAATCCGCACATCGCGTTTTATTCCCCTGCCCAAAAGCAAATTAAGTTGTGCTGCGTCAGAACGCCGCCTCCCCCATGAGCGAACGACATCAATCGTGCGCAACGTGGGGAGCGACGCATGCACCAGGATCCTTCAACACCATCATTAGCCCGGCTGTTCGCACGCGCGACATTGCTATCCGCGAGCACGCTCGCGCTGACGCTGCTGGCCGCACCGCATGCACACGCACAAAACGCTGCTGCGCAACGCCAGGGCGCCTCGCCATTGCCGCCGGTGACCGTGGATGCACCGAATACCGTGCGCCGCTCTCGCCGCACTGCTGCGACACAGCGCGCCACGCCAGCCGCACGCCGCCGTACGGCTGCAGCCCGGCAGCCCGAGGCGCCGGCGAAGCCGGTGCCGGCTTTCAACCAACCGCATGATGTCCGCACCGGCACCGTCGGCATCTATGCCAATTCGACGTCCACCGCGACCAAGACCAACACACCACTGCTGAACATCCCGCAGTCGATCAGCGTGCTGACCAAGGACTACATCCAGGACCAGAATTTCCAGGGCATGACCGATGTCACGCGCTATGTGCCCGGTGTCGCCATCCATCAAGGCGAAGGCAATCGCGACGAGCTGGTGATCCGCGGCGTCGATTCCAGTGCCAATTTCTTCGTCAACGGCTTTCGCGATGACGTGCAGTACTTTCGCGATCTCTACAACACGCAGAGCATCGAAGTGCTGAAGGGGCCGAGCGCACTGATCTTCGGCCGCGGCGCCGGCGGCGGCCTTGTCAATCGCACGCTGAAAGAAGCCGACGGCCAGCGCGTCTATCAGACCACGCTGCAGTCAGGCTCCTATGGCGATCGCCGCTTCACGCTGGATGCCGGCCAGGCCGTCAATCCAGACGTCGCCGTGCGCCTCAATGCTATGTATGAAGGCTCGGATACGTTCCGCCAATACGGCAAGCTGGAGCGCTACGGCCTCAATCCGAGCGTGGCCTTCACGCCGAACGATACCACCAAGATCAAGCTCGACTACGAGCTCTATCACGACGAGCGCACCGCCGATCGCGGCAATCCCTCGCAGGCGCTGAGCAATACCGCGCCCTCATCGACACGCTTCAACCCGGCCCTGCCCTTCGCGCCCGGCGGCGACCTCACCGCATTCTACGGCGCACCTGGCCTGAACCAGTCCTATGTCGATCTCAATCGCGTGTCGGGCGTGATCGACCACGATTTCGAAAACGGGCTGACGGTGCGCAACGCCACCATGTATGCGAACTTCAAGCGCGGCTATCAGAACATCTATCCCGGCAATGGCACGCTGTCGGGTGCCGTGAACACCACCGACACGTCGTTCAACCGCGCGGCCTATAACAACACCACCGACCGCGAGAACATCTTCAACCAGACCGATTTCACCTACAAGACCTGGACCGGTCCGGTCTTCCATACCCTCGCTTTCGGCACAGAGTTTGGCCGCCAAAGCGGCCTCTCCTTCCGCAATACCGGCTTCTTCCCGAACGGCACGGGCGGCTTGAGCAACACCATCGCCGCCAATCCTTTCGACTCCGCCTATCTCGGCCCGGTCACGTTCCAGCACATCGCCACCGATGCCAACAGCAAGTATCGGCTCAACATCGCGTCGGGCTATGTGCAGGATCAGATCGACATCACGCGCTGGCTGCAGATCATTGCGGGCGTCCGCTATGACAATTTCGATCTGCAGGCGACCGACCAGAACACCGGCATCACACGCAGTCGAACCGACGCAAAATTCTCGCCGCGCGCAGCGGTCATCGTGAAGCCGATCGATAACCTGTCGGTCTATGGCAGCTACAGCATCTCGTATCTGCCGGCGTCGGGCGACCAGTTCAGCGCGCTGTCATCGTCGACCGTGCTGCTCGATCCGCAGAAGTTCGACAACAAGGAAGTCGGGGTGAAATACAACATCCTGCCGCGCCTGCAATACACCGCGGCCGTGTATCAGCTCGATCGCAGCAATGTGCCGCTGGCCAATCCGAATGGCGATGGCACCTTCTTCCTGTCCGGCAAGAACCGCATCCGCGGCTTCGAGACCACGTTGAACGGCTATGTCACCGATATCTGGCAATCGACGGTGGGCTATGCCTATACGGACGCACGGGTGACCAGCGATACATCGGCGACGATCCTCGCCGGTAATCGCGTGCAGCTGGTGCCGTACAATCAGTTCTCCTGGTGGAACAAGGTGCAGATCGATCCGATCTGGGCCGCCGCCGTGGGCATGATCTACTTCTCGAACTCGTATGCCTCGTCGGACGACAGCGTCCGCCTGCCCGGCTTCGTCCGCTTCGACGCGGCGCTCTATGCGAAGATCAACCAGAACTGGAAGCTGCAGCTCAATATCGAGAACATCTTCAACAAGGGCTATTGGGCGTCGGCCGACGGCAATAACAACCTGTCGCCGGGCCAGCCGCGGACGTTCCGGATCAGCGCGATCGGGAATTTCTGAGCAACGCAGTCTCTCACTGTCATCACCCGCGAAAGCGGGTGATCCAGTAGACGCCGTACTGAGTGCTTAACATTGAGGCCTCAGTTTACTGGATCGCCCGATCAAGTCGGGCGATGACAATTGAGGCCTACTCCGCCGCCTCGCGCACATAGCGTGCGCTTGGCGTGCGCATGGTCACCAGCTCTTCGGCAGCACTTGGGTGCACGGCCACCGTGGCGTCGAAATCCGCTTTTGTCGCCTTCAGCTTGATGCAGATGCCGAGGATCTGGATCAGTTCAGCCGCTTCCGGGCCCACGATGTGACAGCCGACCACCACATCGGTGGAGCCGTCGACGACCAGCTTCATCAGCACACGGCTGTCGCTGCCGGAGATCGTGGATTTGATGCCGCGGAAATCGGTCTTGTAGATATCGACATGGCTGAATTTCGCGCGGGCCTCGTCCTCGGTCAGGCCGACGGTGCCGACTTCCGGCTGGGTGAAGACGGCCGTCGGGATATTGCCATGATCGACCTTCACGGTCTTGCCGCCGAACACGGTGTCGGCAAAGGCATGACCTTCGCGGATCGCCACCGGCGTGAGGTTCACGCGATTGGTGACGTCGCCCACCGCATAGATATGCGGGACATTGGTCTGCGAGAACTCGTTGACGATCACCGCGCCATCGCTGTGCTTGATGGCGACGCCGGCCTTCTCCAAGCCGAGACCATGCGTGTTGGCGTGACGGCCGATGGCGAACAGCACCTGATCCGCGGCAATGCTGGCGCCGCCGGACAGATGCGCGGTGAGCTCGTGGCGGTGCTTGTCGATCGCCTTAATGGTGCAGCCGGTGACGAGGGTGATGCCCTGCTTCTCCATCTCCTTGCGGACATGGGCACGGACGTCTTCGTCGAAGCCACGCAGGATGTTGTCGCCACGATAGACCACGGTGACCGCGGAGCCGAGGCCGGCAAAAATGCTGGCGAATTCCAGCGCGATATAGCCGCCGCCCTGAATCACGATGCGCTTCGGCTGCTCGGGCAGATGAAAGACTTCATTCGACGAAATGACGTGCTCGATGCCGGGGATCGCAGGCCCATGGCTGGGCGTGCCGCCGGTGGCGATCAGAATATGCTTGGCGCGAACCGTCTCGCCAGTGCTGAGTTTCAGCGTGTGCGGGTCCTCGAACACCGCGCGTGCCTTGATCGCCTTGGCGCCGGGCTTCTCCACATTGGTGGTGTAGATGCCTTCGAGCCGGGCGATTTCCTTGTCCTTCGCGGCGATGAAGGTCGGCCAGTCGAAGGTGGCTGATGGAATGGTCCAGCCGAAGCCGCGGGCGTCGTCGATCTCGCGGGCGACATGCGAGGCATAGACCATCAGCTTTTTCGGCACGCAGCCGCGGATCACGCAGGTGCCGCCGAAGCGATATTCCTCGGCGACCATGACGCTGGCGCCGTAGCCGGCAGCGATCCGCGCGGCGCGGACGCCGCCCGAGCCACCACCAATGACGAACAGATCGACGTCGAAGTCAGACTTGCTGGACATGAATTACTCCGCCGCCACGAGATGATGTCAGCCGTCATTGCGAGGAGCGAAGCGACGAAGCAATCCAGCTCTTGGCTTTCTGGATTGCTTCGCTTCGCTCGCAATGACGGATAGGCTTAGATTTCCTTGCCGCGCTTGCGCATTTCAGCGCGGAACTGGCCGTTCACCTGCTCGGCAAATTGCTGCGCCCACTGCTGCATATAGTTCACGCTGGCGGAGATCGACTGCGGCTCCATCTGCAACAGCTTCTGGCCGAGCGGCGACTTGTAGAATGCCGCGAGATCCTTCAGCTCGGCTTCGGTGAAGTCGCTGGCATAAATCTTCGCCATCTGCTCGCCGATCTCCTTGTCGCGGCCGGCATTGGCCTGGGCGACGACGACGGCGACTTCGCCGAGATCTTTCTGATAGTTCAGATTGCTCTGCAGCAGCGAGTCCTTGACGCGCTGGACCATGTTCGGAATGGCGTTCGCATACATGGCGCTCGCATTCTTCATCTGCAGGATTTCCTTGGCGTAGCCGATGGCAGCCGGCGATGCCGGCTTGATCGGGCGCTCGGCAGCGGGCGCGCCCTGCTGGGCGGAGGCCGGCAAGGTCACGGCCACAGCGCCGACCACGAGGCTGGCGGACAACAGCAGTTTCGAGAGAATCTTCATGGCAGTCTCCTTGAGATCGCAGCCTTAGGGCCGCTCAACAACGCGAATTCCATCCGAGCCGGCGAGCACGATGGTGCGCGCCAGGCCAATAAACAGTCCATGTTCGACAACGCCCGGAATGCCGGCGAGCAGACCCGCAAGGCGCGGCGCGTCGGTGATGGTTCCGAGCTTGGCGTCCAGGATCCAGTGGCTGCCATCGGTGACGAAAGCATGGCCGTCCTTGCCCTGGCGGATCGTCATCTCGCCGCTCAGCCCGCATTGCGCGAAGACGCTCTCGATGGCGCGGCGGGTGGCGCCAAGGCCGAACGGGATGACTTCGATGGGCAGCGGGAAACGGCCGAGCTTCGGCACCCACTTTGTCTCGTCGGCGATGACGATCATGCGGTCGGAGGCGGCTGCGACAATCTTCTCACGCAGCAATGCGCCGCCGCCACCCTTGATGAGGTTGAGATCGGGATCGGCCTCGTCGGCGCCGTCCACGGTGAGGTCGAGATGATCGATGGCATCGAGCGTGGTCAGCGGCACGCCGCAGGCTTCGGCCTGGATGCGGGTCGCTTCCGAAGTCGGGACGCCAATGACCTTCAGGCCTGCTTTCACACGCTCGCCGAGCAGATCGACGAAATGCTTGGCGGTCGAGCCGGTGCCGAGCCCGAGCTTCATGCCGTCCTGAACCTGTTCCAGCGCCTTGGCGGCAGCCTGTCGTTTCAGCTCGTCCATATTCATCGCAGCGGCGGTCCTTGTTGGGCATCGTCCCGCAAGCGGGAGGCGCGGCATATCTAGCGACGTTTGGGGGTGAGGAACAGGGTGCAAGGCGTGCATTCCCGGGGGATGCCGGTCTGCATCCCCAGCAGGCGATCCAGCCCCTTGCAGGATCGGCCCCGGACCGCTAGCGATCGGCCCATGACCACAGCCCCCCTCGTCGTTTTCGACCTCGACGGCACCCTCGTCGATACCGCCCCTGACCTGATCAGCGCCCTCAACCATGTGCTGGCCCGCGAAGGCCTGGCCCCCGTGCCGCTGGCCTCAGCGCGCAAAATGATCGGCCAGGGCGCGCGAAAACTGATCGAGCGCGGGCTCGAGGCCGAAGGCCGCGAGATGACACCGGATGAAGTGACCCGCCTGACCGCAGATTTCATCGACTTCTATGCCGAACACATCGCCGATGAGTCGCGCCCGTTCGACGGGTTGATCGAGGCACTGGATACGCTGGAAGCAAAGGGATACCGTTTCGCGGTCTGTACCAACAAGCTCGAATGGCTGTCGAAGCTGTTGCTGGAGAAGCTTGGCCTCACCGCCCGATTCGCCGCCATCTGCGGCGCCGACACATTTGGCGTCTCGAAGCCCGATCCGGTGATCCTGCAACAGACCGTCGCCCAGGCGGGCGGTACCATGTCTGCAGTGGTCATGGTCGGCGACGCCGGTCCGGATGTGGGCGTTGCCCGTCGCGCCAATGTACCGGTGATCGGCGTCACTTTCGGCTATACGGACACCCCGATCGCCGAGTTAAAGCCTGACGTAGTGATCGAGCACTTCCGTGACCTACCCGCCACGGTTGCGCGCCTGATTCCAGCCAAGTGTGCATAGCCTGCTCAGGCTGTTACGCTTTTCTGGTTTCTCCACGAACGGATTAACCATTTATTTACTATCACGCGTCGGCTGGTTGCGTCATTAGACCCACGCTCTTATTGTCGGCGTCTGGGGACTGCGGCAAGCCGCGAAAGTAACGGATACAACTATGCGTCGAGTACTCCTATTGACGGCAGCAGGCCTGAGCCTCGCTGGCTGCTCCTCCTTCTCCATGGATGCCTTCAAGTCGGCACCGGAGCCGGTTACCGTTCAATTCGAATCGACGCCCCCCGGCGCCGAAGCGAAGACGTCGGTCGGTCCTGCCTGTACGACCCCGTGCTCGCTGCCGATCGTGACCGAAGGCGATTTCAGCGTGACCTTCACGCTGCCCAAGTTCCAGCCCGCCACCGTGCCGGTGACCGTCACCCGCGTTCCGGCCGAATTCGCTTCGCCTGCGCGCACGGTTGTCGATCCGAGCCCGGTTGCCGTCGAGCTGCAGCCGGCAGTGTCGCCACGCAAGGCCCGCAAGGCTGCCAAGAAGCGCGCTGCTGCTCCGGCAGCCGAACAGGCCGCGCCTGCCGCAAGCACGCCCTTCCCGAATCCGCGCTAAGTCCGGGCATCGGCGGATAGCGAAACGCAATCCGCCGATAAGCTCTCGGAATGATCTCATTCGCTACACGTTGCCGTATCGCAATTGTGCCCTGCGCATTGCATGATTACATTGTGACGAGCGGCCCACGCGCCGCCAGTTGCATGCAGCAAGGCGTTTGAATGTCGGTATCCGAACTCATCCCCGCCCAGTCCTCCTCCGCCATGACCGATCCATTCGGTCGGCGGATCAGCTATCTGCGCGTCTCGGTGACGGATCGCTGCGATCTCCGCTGCTTCTATTGCATGTCGGAAGACATGACCTTCCTGCCGAAAGCCGATCTGCTGACGCTGGAAGAGCTCGACCGCCTGTGCTCGGCGTTCATCGCCAAGGGCGTGACGAAGCTGCGCCTCACCGGCGGCGAGCCGCTGGTACGCCGTAACGTGATGGGCCTTGTGCGCTCGCTGTCGCGGCACCTCAAGACCGGCGCGCTACAGGAGCTGACGCTCACCACCAACGGATCCCTGCTCTCGAAATATGCCGATGAGCTCGCCGATTGCGGCGTGAAGCGCATCAATGTGTCGCTCGACACGCTGGATGCCGCCAAATTCAAGACCATCACGCGCTGGGGCGATCTTGCCAAGGTGATGGCGGGCATCGACGCTGCACAGGCCGCAGGCCTTGCCGTGAAGATCAATGCGGTGGCGTTGAAGAACCTCAACGAGGACGAGATCCCGGCACTGATGGAATGGGCGCATGGCCGCGACATGGCGTTGACGCTGATCGAGGTGATGCCGATGGGCGATATCGGCGAAGGCCGCATCGACCAGTATCTGCCGCTGTCGCTGCTGCGCTCGCGCCTTGCCAACAATTACACGCTCACCGACCTGCCCGACGACACAGGCGGCCCCGCCCGCTATGTGCGTGTCGCCGAGACCGGCGGCAAGCTCGGCTTCATCACGCCGATGACGCATAATTTCTGCGAGAGCTGCAACCGCGTCCGCATCACCTGCACCGGCACGATTCATACGTGCCTGGGCCACGAGGATGCGTCCGACCTACGCAAGCCGCTGCGCGCCTCTGCCGACAACGAGCTGCTGAACGCGACCATCGACCGTGCCATCGGTCTGAAGCCGAAAGGCCACGATTTCATTATCGATCGCCGCCACAACCGGCCGAGCGTCAGCCGGCATATGAGCGTGACCGGCGGCTGACCCTCCTACTGCCGTACCCTTCCACAGACCCCCGACCAATGGCCTGTTTTGAACCGTCAATTTCTGATTGACGATTGCATGACGCGCTGAAATGGTGCCGCAAATTTTGATCGCCCAGCGGAAAAAGCTCCGCTTTCTCAGTGAGAAAGACGTGATCCGCGAGAGGTCGGGCGAGTTTCGGGGGAAACCGTGGACGTACTTAAATTCACGAATGCCATCGATCGGCTGAGCGATGCCTTCGGCTTCGTCGCCAAATGGCTGGTGCTGTTCGCCTGCCTGATCAGCGCCGGCAACGCGACCATCCGCTATCTCTTCCATTACTCGTCGAATGGCTGGCTCGAGATCCAGTGGTACATGTTCGCGGGCATCGTGTTCTTCGGTGCCTCGCAGACATTGCGCCTCAATGAACATGTGCGCGTCGATCTGCTCTACTCAGCCGTCTCCGACCGCGTGCGGCTGTGGATCGATATCATCGGCATCTGCGTCTTCCTGCTGCCGGCGATGATCTATCTCACCTACATGACCACGCCGTTCTTCCTGAATTCATGGAATTCGCAGGAATATTCCAGCAATGCCGGCGGCCTGATCCTGTGGCCGGTGAAACTCGTGCTGCCGGTCGGCTTCGGCCTGCTGGTGCTGCAGGGCGTCGCCGAACTGATCAAGCGCATCGCGGCACTGGCCGGCATCGTCAAGATCGACACCCATTACGAAGCGCCGCTGCAATAGCGGCGTTTGCTTTTTCAGCTCTTCGCGTTTCGACCCGATAATCGATAGTCAGGTATACCCGATGTTCTCCTACGGCGTGTTTCCTCCGCTGATGTTCGGCACCATGATCTGTTTCATGGTGTTCGGCTTCCCGGTCGCCTTCTCGCTCGCCGCTGTCGGCCTGTTTTTCGGCATTCTCGGTATTTTCTCCGGGCATTTCGATCCGTCATTCCTGCAGGCACTGCCGTTCCGTTTCTACGGCACGATCTCGAATGACCTGCTGCTGTCGATCCCGTTCTTCACCTTCATGGGCGCCATTCTCGAGCGCTGCGGCCTCGCTGAAGATCTGCTCGAAGGCACCGGCCAGCTGTTCGGCAAGATTCCCGGTGGCCTCGCTTACGCTGTGATCCTGGTCGGCGCCGTGCTCGGCGCCATCACCGGCACTGTCGCGGCATCGGTGATCGCCATGGGCGTGATCTCGCTGCCGATCATGATGCGCTATGGCTATGACATGAAGCTCGCCACCGGCGTCATCGCGGCATCCGGCACCATCACGCAGCTGATCCCGCCATCGCTGGTGCTGATCGTGCTGGCCGACCAGCTCGGCCGTTCGGTCGGCGACATGTATCTCGGCGCCATCGGCCCCTCGATCCTGCAGGTCGTGATCTTCCTGCTGTTTATCGTCGTTATGTCGATCCTGCGTCCGACCTCGATGCCGCCGATTCCGGAACATGCGCGCGAGCCGATGGGCTGGAAGCTGATCAGCCGCGTGCTGTGGGGCATGATCCCGTCGCTGGTGCTGATCTTCCTCGTGCTCGGCACCATCGGTCTTGGCCTCGCAACCCCCACTGAAGCTGGCGCCATGGGCGCTGTCGGCGCCATCGTGCTGGCCGCGATCCATCGCCGCCTCACCTGGCCGCTGGTCGAACAGGCGATGACCTCGACCATGCGCCTCACCTCGATGGTGGTGTTCATCCTGATCGGCTCGACCTGCTTCAGCCTGGTCTTCCAGGGCATGGACGGCTCGCACTGGATCGAACATCTGCTCACGGGCCTGCCCGGCGGCGCCGTCGGCTTCCTGGTGTTCGTGAACATCTTCGTGTTCTTCCTGGCGTTCTTCCTCGACTTCTTCGAGATCGCCTTCATCATCATCCCGCTGCTGGCGCCGGTGGCGGCCAAGCTCGGCATCGATCTCGTCTGGTTCGGCGTGCTGCTCTGCGTGAACATGCAGACCTCGTTCATGCATCCGCCGTTCGGCTTCGCGCTGTTCTATCTGCGCGGCATCGCGCCGCCGGAAGTGAAGAGCCGCGACATCTATCTCGGCGCCATCCCTTGGGTCGGCATGCAGATCCTGCTGGTGATCATCGTGATCATGTGGCCGGGCCTCGTGACCTACTGGATCGACAACACGGTGATCGATACGAGCAACGTGAAGATCGAGATCCCGCAGATCGAAATGCCGGCGATGCCGGATTTCGGGCAACCGAAATAGCCGAGAGATTGGGCTAGCCGTCGAACACCACTTCGGCCTCGCCCAATCCTTCAAAGCGAACGACGCAACGATCGCCGGGCTGCAGGAATGGCAGCCCGGTCCAGCTTCCCGTCGTCACGATGTGCCCCGCTTTCACCCCGCCCGGCATCATGTTGGCCAGCGCGACCGCGCCGGCAATCGGGTCGTTCGTTGGATGGCCGCCCTCGCGATCAATCTGCACCTCACCATTGACGATGAAGGTCATGTGGAGTCTGGCCAGATCGAGATGCGACCAGTCAGCCGTCTCCGGTCCGATCACCAGGCCCGCATTGATCCCGCAATCGGCGAGTTGTTCGAGCTTCGGCCGGCTGAGTGGCTCGCGAAAGCGGCTTGAGACAATCTCGATGACCGGCAGCACCGTTACGGCGCTGGCGATCTCCTCGCGCGTGTAAGGCGCGCTGCGCGCCGGTAGGTCGCGGGTGAACCTGAAGGCGGTCTCGCCCTCGACGCCGAGATGGGGCGCTTCGGCGACGGCCATATGTGCCGGGCTCGCGCGCACCATGCGCGCCTCGATCAGACCGCGGGTCGGCTCGGCATCGGGCGGTGCACCTGCCTTGAATGCACCGACGGGTTCGCCGACCAGCACCGCCACGCGATCCTGGATCTCATGACCCTCTGCCACGGAGGATGGCGTCACCGGAAGCCGGTCGATCTGCGTCCCACTGCGGCGGGCGTCAGCAAGCAACACAGCGGCGGCTTCAATCTCGGCTTCGGTCATGGTGGTCGGTCCCGTGAATCAGGTTGAGACTGACCCTAGCTGTTTTCATCCACGGGCAACACGCGCTCCGAACTCCGCCCCTCATGGTGAGGAGGCGCCTGTTAGGTGCCGTCTCGAACCATGGCTGCAGGCTCCGAGCATGTCGCCATCCTTCGAGACGCGGCGCAAGAGCGCCGCTCCTCAGGATGAGGGGCGGGAGTTGCCGTCCATCACCCCCGCGGGCGTGAGCGGATCATGTAGTTGTCGTAGGAAAATTCCGCGACCTGCCACCACGCATATTGATCGGCACGGAACGCGACCATGTGGTCGTACAGCTTCTTGAAATTCGCATTCTTGGCGGCGATCTCGCTATAGAGATCGTTCGCCGCCTTGAGCGACGCATCCAGGATCGCGGGCGAGAACGCACGCAACTGGGTCCCGCTTGCGACCAGTCGCTTGATCGCCGGCGGATTATACGCATCGTAGCGCGCCTGCATCGCCTCGTTGGCCATCGACGATGCCGTCTTGATCAGCGACTTGTAGGCCGGGGGCAGTTGCTCCCATTTCGCGATATTGACCATGTGATGGATGGTCGGCCCGCCATCCCAGAAACCGGGGTAATAATAGTATTTCGCGACCTTCTGGAATCCCAGCTTCTCGTCGTCATAGGGTCCGACGAATTCCGCGGCATCCACCGTTCCCTTTTCGAGCGACGCATAGATGTCGCCGGCACCGACTTGCTGCGGCACGACGCCGATTTTTGCGAGGACATTGCCGGCGATGCCGCCGATGCGCATCTTGAGGCCGTTGAGATCGGCGACCTCCTTGATCTCCTTGCGAAACCAGCCACCCATCTGACATCCGGTATTGCCAGCCGCAAACGCGATCAGATTGTAATTCTTCAGGAACTCATTGAAGAGCTCACCACCGCCACCGGATTGCAGCCACGCCGTTTGCATGCGGCTGTTCAGGCCGAACGGCATCGACGTGCCGATCGCAAAAGTCGGATCCTTGCCGACATAGTAGTAGCCGGCCGTCTGCGCCATCTCGACGGTGCCGTTGGATGCCGCGTCGAGTGCCTGCAGGGCCGGCACGATTTCACCTGCTGCAAAGACCTGAATCTGAAACTTGTTGTCGGTCGCTTCGGCAACGGCCTTGGCGAACAGGTCCGTGGCGCCATAGATTGTATCGAGCGACTTCGGAAAGCTCGATGTCAGCCGCCATTTGATTTCCGGCATCGACTGCGCAATGGCGGGTGATGCGACGGCTGCGGTTGCGCCAGCGGCACCGAGCCCGGCCATGCGAATGAATTGACGACGCTTCATGTGTTTCTCCCTCACCTGCTCGCCCCTCTGCCGGAGGCATGACTCGATGATGAAGCAATCGCGCGAGAAGCCAAGAAAATTCACGACACCACACACGCCTCCCTCATCCTGAGGAACATGCCGAAGGCATGTGTCTCGAAGGATGGCCGCACGCGCCGGTGCCTCACAGCTCATGGTTCGAGACGGCGCTACCCGCCTCCTCACCATGAGGGACGGGAGAGGTCAGCAAAAAGCCCGGCCTCCTCGCGGAGACCGGGCTTCCTGATGAGGCGATCAGTTCAGATCAGCCGCGCGTGCGCGAGCGGATCATGAAGCTGTCGAAGGTATATTCAGCAACCTGCCACCACAGATATTCGTCCGAACGATAGGCCTGCATCGCATCGATCGACTTCTTGAAGTCGGGATTCTTCGACGAGATATCGGCCCAGAGCTCGTTGGTCGCCTTGAGGCAGGCATCGAGCACTTCGTTGGTGAACGGACGCAGCTGCGTGCCCGATGCCACGAGCTGCTTCAGCGCCTGCGGGTTCTGCATGTCGTAGCGTGCCGCCATCCAGGTGTTCGCGTTGGCGCAAGCGTTCGCCAGGATCGCCTGGTAGTTCTTCGGCAGCGCATTGAACTTGTCGAGATTGGTGAAGGCGTGGACCGTCGGGCCACCTTCCCAGAAACCGGGATAGTAGTAGTACTTGGCGACCTTCTGGAAGCCGAGCTTCTGGTCGTCATAGGGACCGACCCACTCGGCGGCGTCGATGGTGCCCTTTTCGAGCGACGGATAGATGTCGCCGCCCGCGAGCTGCTGCGGCACCACGCCGACCTTCTGCAGCACCTGGCCGGCAATGCCGCCGATGCGCATCTTCAGGCCGTTGAGATCGGCAACGGTCTTGATCTCCTTGCGGAACCAGCCGCCCATCTGCGTGCCGGTGTTGCCGCAGGGATGACCGATGACGCCGAACTTCTTGTAGAACTCGTTGCCGAGCTGCTCACCGCCGCCCTGATACCACCAGGAATTCTGCTGGCGCGCATTGAGGCCAAACGGCACCGACGCGTAGATCGCGAAGGTCGGATCCTTGCCGACATAGTAGTAAGACACCGTGTGGCACATTTCGACGGTGCCATTCGAGGTGGCGTCGAGCACCTGCAGGCCCGGCACCAGTTCGCCGGCCGCGAACACCTGGATCTGGAATTTGCCGTCGGTCATTTCCGACACCTGCTTCGCCATCATCTCGGCGCCGCCATAGATGGTGTCGAGCGACTTCGGGAAGGACGACGCGAGGCGCCACTTAATTTCCGGCGTGGACTGCGCGATGGCCGGTGCCGCAACAGCGGCGGTCGCTGCAACGCCTGCTGCCGAGACCTTCAAAAACTCACGACGCTTCATTCAAGCTCTCCTTTTAAAGCGTTTCCCCAGAAATCCTTTGGGCCTTTTGGCGGCCCTGTCGCATCGCGATTCAGCCGCCAAAACCCTTGGTTCGGCGCTGATGTAACACGGTTATGAAGCGGCGGAAAATGAGACGAGTGTCGTAGTTCGCCCGATTGGACGAAAGTACTATGCGGCATTCTGCGCCCGCTTCGCAGGCGCAGCGCAATCAGGCCAGGACGGCTTTCAGACTGTCCCGGACCTGCTGGCCGATGTTTCGATAGATCGCCGCATGAGGCCCATCGGGCTCGCTGACCACCACCGGCGTGCCGGCATCCGACATCGCGCGAATGGACATGTGCAGCGGCACCTCGCCGAGGAACGGCACACCGAGCCGCTCGGCCTCGTGGCGCGCACCGCCATGGCCAAAAATGTCGGAGCGGGTGCCGCATTCCGGGCACAGGAAATAGCTCATATTCTCGATGATGCCGAGTACGGGGACATTGACCTTGGTGAACATCGCGAGGCCGCGGCGGGCATCGATCAGCGCCAGGTCCTGCGGCGTCGAGACGATCACCGCGCCCTTCAGCGGCACGTTCTGCGCCAGCGTGAGCTGGGCATCGCCGGTGCCGGGCGGCATATCGACGACAAGGACGTCGAGCTGTCCCCAGGCGACATCGCGCAGCATCTGGGTGATGGCCGACATCACCATCGGCCCGCGCCAGATCATGGCGGTCTCTTCCTCAACAAGGAAGCCGATCGACATGATCGACAGACCGAAGCGCTCGATCGGAATCATCTTCTTGTCGTCGTCGAGGGTCGGCTTTTCGTTGATGCCGGTCAGGCGCGGCACCGAGGGGCCGTAGATATCCGCATCGAGCAGTCCGACTTTGAGGCCAAGATCGCGCAGGCCCAGCGCCATATTCAGCGACGTCGTGGATTTGCCGACGCCGCCCTTGCCCGAGGCGACGGCGATCACCGCTTTCACGCCGGGAATCTCGGCCTGCTTGCCCATGGCCGACGGCGCGCCGGGCGGCTGATGCGGCCGATGCGCAGAGACCGGCTGCACGCCATGCGAATGGCCGCCAGGACCGTGGCGGTGCGGCGCCGGCGCCGATGGCGCCGAGCCGGGCTTCCGCTCTGCGGTCAGCGCGACCATCGCGCCAGTGACGCCCGGAATGGCGCGCACGGCCGCTTCTGCCTGCGCACGCACGCTTTCCCAGGCTCGCGCCTCGGCGGCATCCACGTTGATGGAGAACATCACCCGACCGTCCGTGACGGCGATTTCGGACAACACATTGGCATGCGCCAGCGGCACGCCGCGCGGCGACGCCACTTTGGCCAGGCCATCGAGAACCTGTTGTTTCGAAACGCTCAAATGCTCTCTCCCGGTCGGCGCAAGTCAGACCGCAGAGATAGTCGCATTCGGGCGGGTGTCCATGACGAATTTGAGAAAATGCAGATCGGTGCGCTGCACCGCTCAGCGTCCGGCCAGGGGATCAGCCGATGGATCGTCCAGGTTTCGGCCGCCATCGCCCACGCGATGCAGGATCGCGAGAACTTCGGATTGAGCCGTCAGAACCTTGTTCTCGAGCAGGATGATGTCGCTTTTCACATCGTGAATGTCGCGCCTGAGGGAGCGAATATCGTCACGCAAATTCGAGAACCCCTCACTCGTATCGCGCTCGACCCGCCCGAAGCCCTCGCTCACATCACGCTCGATCCGCCCGAACCGCTCACCCTGTTGCTGTTGGGTGTCGAGCGCCAGATCGAGCTTGCGATTCATTGCACGCAACTGTGCCATCATAAAGATGGTGATATTGCCCTGATCGCTGTCGGTCTCGCTCATGCGGTACAGCTTTCGTTCAATGCAAGTAGCGAATGATAGACGAAACGACGACAATCGCAAAGGTGGTCACGCACCATTTTCGCAATCAAGGGACGGCCTGGTGGCCCTTGCCCCGCCTTATCCAGTGACTATGCTGCGCCCGCTTCGCGTTCCCGTCGCCCGCACGGGATACTCACCTCCCAACAGTCGATAGCCGGCGCGTAAGCCGGCAGCACATAAGGGTTCGGATATGGCCAAAGTTGCTTTCATCGGTCTCGGCGTCATGGGCTTCCCCATGGCCGGTCATCTCGCCACCAAAGGCGGCCACGAGGTCACCGTCTACAATCGCAATGCAGCCAAGTCGAAAGCATGGGCGGAGAAGTTCGGCGGCAAGTCGGCGCCGACCCCGAAAGCCGCCGCCGAAGGCCAGGATTTCGTCATGGCCTGCGTCGGCAACGACGACGACCTGCGCTCGGTGACCACCGGTGCCGATGGCGCCTTTAGCGGCATGGGTAAGGGCAAGATCTTCGTCGATCACACCACCGCCTCCGCCGAAGTGGCCCGCGAGCTCGATGCCGCCGCCACCAAGGCCGGCTTCCACTTCATCGACGCCCCCGTCTCCGGCGGCCAGGCCGGTGCCGAGAACGGCGCGCTGACCGTGATGTGCGGTGGCGAGGCCTCGGTCTATGCCAAGGTCGATCCGATCATCGCCGCCTATGCCAAGATGCAGAAGCTGCTCGGCCCAGCCGGTTCCGGCCAGCTCACCAAGATGGTCAACCAGATCTGCATCGCGGGCCTCGTCGAGGCGCTGTCGGAAGGCATCCACTTCGCCAAAAAAGCCGGGTTGGATGTGAATTCGGTGGTCGAGGTGATCTCCAAGGGCGCCGCCCAGTCGTGGCAGATGGAGAACCGCCACAAGACCATGAACGAGGGCAAGTTCGACTTCGGCTTTGCCGTCGAGTGGATGCGCAAGGACCTGTCGATCTGCCTCGCGGAAGCCCGCCGCAACGGCGCCAGCCTGCCCGTCACGGCGCTGGTCGATAACTTCTACGCAGAAGTGGAAAAGATCGGTGGCAAGCGCTGGGACACGTCCAGCCTGCTCGCTCGTTTCGAGAAGTAAGCAACTCATAATACAAACGAATCCGCGGCCGGGCGAAGCGCAACGCGCGTCCCCGGCCGCTCTCGTTTTCACAGTAAATTAACCGGATTGGCGCGTTCTTTAAGGCGCCCTTTAAGGATTGTGCGGCACAGATAATGATCTGTGAAAACCGCCCGCAGTTGCGTGCAGGATTTGTGTAAGCGTGATGAGTGAGCCCGCCGCCAGGCCCGAGGTCGTCCAGCTTCCGGCTGAAGAGCCAGTCGCTGCGCCGCGCAACCGGCGGGCGGCCCAGCAGCGTGTGCGCGAGGCCCGCGACCGCCTGACCTCGACCTCCGGCACCCGCCCCGCTTTCGACCGCGAACTGCTCCGCCAATACGCCCAGACCCGCCTCTCCGCCTCGCTGGTGGTCACGCTGCTGGTGGTCGGCACCGGCATCGTGTTCGGCGTCTGGCTGCAGCCGCTGCCCGCCGCCGCCTGGGCCTGCGGCATGCTGTGCATCCATGCCGTCATCCTCCGCGCCTGCAACCGCTATCTCGCCGAACCGCCGGGCCCGAACACGACGCGACAGTGGCGCACGCGCTTCATGGCGCTGGATCTGCTCTACGGCCTCGCCTGGACCACCATCCTGGTGCATCCGACCGGCGCCGACGTCGTCTCCAATTCGCTGATGATGTTCCTGATGCTGCTGGTGGTGGCCGTCTCCAGCATGCTCGCATCGAGCCTGCCCATCGCCGCCATCGCCGCCACGGCCCCGGTGACGTTTGGCGTTGCCATGAGCTTCATCGTGCGCGGCAATTTCGACAATTACGTCCTCGCAGCACTCGCCGTCGCCGCCGAGGGCTATTTCATCCTGCTCGCCCAGCGCCTGCATTCGACGACGCTTGCCGCCCTCGAAGCGCGCGCCGAGAAAGATGCCCTGATCGGCGAGCTCGAACAGGCCAAGGCGATCTCGGACGAAGCGCGCCACCGCGCCGAAGCTGCGAACGTCGCCAAGTCGCGCTTCCTGGCCCAGATGAGCCATGAACTCCGCACGCCGCTGAATGCCATTCTCGGCTTTTCGGAAGTGATGAAGAGCGAGATTTTCGGCGCGCATGCGGTCGCGGTCTACAAGGACTATTCCGGTGACATCCATAACTCGGGCGTGCACCTGCTCAATCTCATCAACGAGATTCTCGACCTGTCGCGCATCGAGGCCGGCCGCTATGAGTTGAACGAGGAAGCCGTCTCGCTCGAACACGTCGTCGCCGATTGCCATCATCTCCTGAAGCTGCGCGCCACCAGCCGCGGCATCACCATCCATGAAGTGTTCGAGCACGGCATGCCGCGTGTCTGGGGCGACGAGCGCGCCTGCCGGCAGATCGTGCTGAACCTGCTGTCCAACGCCATCAAGTTCACGCCGCAGGGCGGCGAGATCTGGCTCAAGGTCGGCTGGACCGCGTCGGGCGGCCAGTATCTCAGCTGCAAGGATACCGGCTCGGGCATCGCCGAAGACGAGATCCCCATCGTACTGGCCTCGTTCGGCCAGGGCTCGAACTCGATCAAGTCAGCCGAGCAAGGCGCCGGCCTCGGCCTGCCGATCGCCAAGAGCCTGGTCGACATGCATGGCGGCACCTTCACGCTGAAATCGAAGCTGCGCATCGGCACCGAGGTGATCATCACCTTCCCGCCGGAACGCGTGATGTCGGCGCTGGCGCCCGTCACCGACGACGCGCCGCCGCTGCAGCCAGATTACGAGATCACCGACGAGAAACGACGTCCCCGCAACAAGCCCATCATGAATGCGGGAACCGGCTTGTGAGATCACAGCTTGCGCAAGCGGGCCGAACCGCTCAAATATCGATGGATGAACAAAGAAACACCGTGCGTCGCCATCTGCGTCATCGATCCCAAAGCCAAGCTCTGCTTGGGATGCGGACGCACGCTGCCGGAGATCGCGCGCTGGGGCCGCATGGAGAGCGCGGAACGCCTCAGCATCATGGCGACGCTGGAAACCCGCATGACGGATGCCGGCTTCGCGCCGCCATCGACCTACGCGCGCAAGCCACGGCCCGCGACAACCTGAACAGGATGACGACCGGAGGCGCCGCATGACGCGCGTCGTCCTTCTGGTCATCGTCATCGTCGCGACCGCAGGTGCGGCGCTCGCTTATGGTGACCCCCAGCAGATCTCCCGCGCCGGCACGCTCGTCACCGAAATCCTGCGCAAGCAGGTTCCGCCGCCGCGACGCACTGTTGATGTACCGCGCAGCAATGGCGGCGAATTCGCTCTGCAGGCGATGATCAACGGCGTCAATGCCCCGATGGTGATCGACACTGGCGCCACATCGGTGGTGCTGTCCTGGGAGACCGCCAAGAGCATCGGCCTGCCCATCGAGTTGCTGACCTACAATGTCGATGTGGAAACCGCAGCCGGCCGCACCAAGGCGGCGCGGCTGACCCTGGACCGGCTCGCCGTCGGCAAACTGGTGGAGCGCTCGGTCCCTGCCCTCGTCGTGCAGCGCGGGCAGATCAAGACCAATCTGCTCGGCATGAGCTTTCTCGATCGTCTGGAAAGCTGGGAAGTCCGCGCCGATGGCCTGAAGCTGCACGGCTATCCGTGAACTCCTCCCCGTCATGGTGAGGAGGCGCGCAGCGCCGTCACGAACCATGAGCTGGCTGGGCGCCGGAGCGTGCCACCATCCTTCGAGACGCGCGCAACTGCGCGCTCTTCAGGATGAGGGCCGAGCGTCACGCCGCTTCCGACACCGCAGGCTCGTCCTCCACCAGCGCAATCGCATCGCGCAGCACGTCGATCCCGGCGCCGTGCTTCACGCCATATTCAGCCAGATGGCGCCGAAACGCGCGCGCGCCACGCACCGCATGAAACGCGCCGACAAAGTGTCGCGTGATCGAATGCAGCCGTGTGCCCTGCGCAAGCTGATCGGCGATGTATGGCATCATCGCCTCCATCACATCCTTCATCGTCGCGTGCTGCGCGGGTTCGCCAAAAATTTCGGGATCGACGGCAAGCAGGCGCCACGGCTCCTGATACGCCGCGCGGCCGAGCATCGCGCCATCCACATGCGCGAGATGCTCCTTGGCCTCCGCGATACCGGGAATGCCGCCATTGATCGCGATCGGCACATCCGGCATCGCCGCCTTCAGCCGATAGACGCGATCGTAGTTCAGCGGCGGGATGGTGCGGTTCTCCTTCGGCGACAAACCATTCAGCCACGCCTTGCGCGCATGCACGATCAGCGCATCGGCGCCGGCCGCGACCACCGCTTTGGCCAGCACATCGAGTGCCACTTCCTCATCCTGATCGTCGATGCCGATGCGGCACTTCACTGTCACGGGCACATCCACCGCCGCCTTCATCGCAGCGACACAGCGCGCGACGAGATCGGGCTCCGCCATCAGGCACGCACCGAAGCGCCCTTCCTTCACGCGGTCCGACGGACAGCCGACATTGATGTTGATTTCGTCATAACCGAAACCGGCGCCGATCCGCGCCGCTTCGGCCAGCTTGTCAGGATCGGAGCCACCGAGCTGCAGCGCGACGGGATGTTCGACGGCATCGAAGCCGAGCAGCCGCTGGCGATCGCCGTGAATGACCGCGGGCGTCGTCACCATCTCCGTATAGAGCAGCGCATGCCGCGTCAGCAGACGATGGAACACCCGGTTATGCCGGTCAGTCCATTCCATCATCGGCGCCACGGAAAAACGCCAGAAATTACAAGTACTTACGGCACTCATCAAAAGATTTCCGATAGTGAATCTGCCTACTAAGCCATTGAAATTACTTAGTGTCAGCAACGGCAGCGCCTAGCGGTACAACATGAAGTGCAACATGGGCAAATGTTGTACGCCTTGCTAACAGATTGGCCGTGTTTCGCTTTCTTTTTCGACGTCGGCAATGCCAGTCCGTCCAGCCAGCGGCAATTGCCGTGATTCCCGCTGGTCGATACAACAAAATCGTACCACCTCGGCAGGCAAGTATTCGTTGGGGTGCTAATACTTTCAGTGAAAAGTATTCAGGAAACCAATGATGGATCGCGGCCGGGTGTTAATTGAGCAGCCGTACCGCATGCAGGCAATTTCCACGCTCAATTTAGCGATCAATCTCAGCGCCACCTGGGGTGCTGCACCCATGAACATCTTCGCTGGCGACAAGCTGGTGGTCGAAGGCAACCTATTTGGCTTCACCAATCCAGCCATCGAAGCCGGGATAATGCACTGCCGTGCGTTGCTGGAGTTTCTGGGGCTATGCAGCGACAATGGACAGCTAGGCAACATCACGCGCGCACGTCGCCGCACAGACATCGGCATCGAGCACTTCAACAAACCGGATGGCACGCCGCTCAAGATGGTTACGCCTGACGACGCTGCAAACCGCTATCCAGGCCCAAGCGACGAATCGAAGAACGCCCTGCTCGCAGTCTTCCAAGTGGCGAACAAAGAACTGGCTCACGTCACTGAGGATTTGAGAGACAGCCCGGAGCACGCCAGGCTTATCGAAATCGCAAGCCGAGGAATTCCCGTGCTGATGGTCGGCTGCTTCTACAAACCGCTTGATCTGCCTGCACCGGAGTACAAGCTCACTCACCGGTCGCGCGAAGCATAGCCGACGGCTCGTCGTTATCATTAGATGCAGTTGGCTGCGTTCGGATTTCCCACAGCACTCGCGCTACCCCTCCGTTCCCAACAGGTTCGCGCATAGCCTTGAGAGTTTCGTCTGTAGTGGATGACGCCCAAGAACCTCTCGCTGACAACTCCCTTACACGTACCCATCCGGCGGCGCGCAGAGAGGCGCCGCTTTCATCGTGTTGCGTATAGGTGATGCATCGCAAATACCCCATCGCCTTCGCTGCCCGCCACACAGCGCCATAAAGCATGCTGTTTGCGTTGCGGGTGCCATCAGTGCATGTGCGGTTGACCTCCAGCGTCATCCCATCATCGAAGTGACGAGCCACTGGACGGCCTGCCATCGCAACGCCGACCAGCTTTCCGGTTTTGATCTTTGAACCATCTGAGCACTGCAGGCCTGGGTCGCAAAGCCCTATGCTGAATTTGTGGCCACGAGGAGGTTTGTTATGCCGGTGTAGTTCGGCGACGAATGCGCATGCTTGCCGGAATGTAACTGGAATGATTTTCACAATGAACAGATTGATTCAGAAATTCAGGCCCGGTCAATTCGGAAACGATTGCCGGGGCGTGTGTGCCGAAGCACTGCGCATAGTTTACCGCGTAAACGACAGACTCCGAATTCCCGACGTAAACGGATGGCCTTTCCAGTACAACACGCGGGTACAACATCGGTTGCTCGGCACGCGTCAGCCCCTATTTTTACAGGGGCTGACGGCCAGCGTCGATCCACTCCATCGTCGGCGCCACGGAAAATTTATTCATCATATCAATTACTTATTTCGACCAGAGGCCACGCCGGACAGGTGCCGGCGGAGCGTTTGGCGGGACCATATCAATGATCGCGCCGATGCCCAACTTTCCTCACGGCCGCCATTCACCGGAACCGCGATGGCCCGCCGCCGCGTAGGGCGCAAATAATGTCTGCTGCTCATCGATCACCAGCGGCCGCCCTAGCGGCGGAAAAGCCCGCTGCGGGCAGCTGCGGCGCTCGCAGACCTTGCAACCCATGCCGATCGGCGTGGCTGCCGCAGCGTCGATCACATTCATCCCTTGCGAATAGACGAGTTCCGACGCATGCCGAACATCGCAGCCGAGGGCCACGGCAAATGTCTTGGTCAAAGCGCCATAGCCGCCGCGCCGCTTGGTAACGCAGCGCGCGATCCACAGATAGGTGCGCTCATCGGGCATGCGTGCCAGCTGGGTCAGGATCCGCTCAGGCTGCACGAAGGCTTCATAGACATTCCACAGCGGACAGGTGCCGCCGATGCGCGAGAAGTGAAAATCCGTCGCCGATTGCCGCTTGGAAATATTGCCGGCACGATCAACACGAATGAAGAAGAACGGCACGCCACGCGATGACGGCCGCTGCAGCGTGCTGAGCCGATGGCAGATCGTCTCGAAACCGACACCGAATGCATCGCTCAGCAGATCGATATCGTAGCGCTTGCGCTTGGCGTCGGCGAGGAACCGCTCATAGGGCAGAATGAGCGCACCGGCAAAATAATTGGCGAGCCCGATCCGCGCCAGCGCCGATGACTCGCTGCTTGTAAGCTGCGCGCGGCCGACGATCCCGGCGATCGATATGCCCTCCTCCAGCATGGCAATCTGCGTCGCCATCTGGAAGGCGCGCTGCCCCGGCTCCAGATTGCGCGACATGTGCAGTGCCCCGCTCTGTGCATCGAAGCGGCGATGAGTCTCATTGGGCATGTCCTCGATCGATACCGAGACCCTGTGCCGCTCGCGCAGGTAATCGACCAGCCGCTCCGATGTAACAGCGCCGCTCGGCGCGAGCTTCTGCGCCAGCGCCTCGGCGGCCTCATCGAGTTCGGCGATGTAGTTGTGCCGCGCATAGAAAAAGTCGCGCACTTCCTCATAGGGCGTCGATGGCAGCAGCGCCGTATCGGCCTGCCGGTCCTCTCCAAGTTGCGCAGCGAGTGCTGCGGTCTGCTCGACGGCCTGGCGATGCTTGCGGTTGAGAGCGACCAGCGCACGGCCAACAGCCGGCATGTTGAGCGCGAGTTCGCGCAGCTCCGCCGTCGAGATCGTCTCGCCGATATGCGGATCGGACAGCGCCTCGCGCAGATCGGAAATCAGCCGCGCTTCGTCATCCTCGGAGAACAGTTGCACATCGACGCCGAAGGCCGCGTTGAGCTTGAGTAACACACCCACCGTCAGCGGGCGCTGGTTGTTTTCGATCTGGTTGAGATAGCTCAGCGAAATGCCGATTGCGGATGCGACCGCCTGCTGTGTCAGCCGGCGCTCCTCGCGCAGACGCCGCAGCCGCACGCCCATGAAGGCCTTCTTCATCGCCGCCTCCGACTTTGCAAACTTTGCAAATTCACCAGATCTTCTTCGCTTTACTACGCTTTTTCAGCTCTGTTCGCGCTAACGCTTTTGCAGATATTGCGAACTTGTCCGTCACATGCAAGCGCGAACACTCGCCCGACAGCCCGGTGCGGTTCGTGCCCTAACAGGCAGGTTCTCGTGAAATCCCACAGTGTCCGTAGCTACAAATCGTCCGAACAGCTCGCCCGCAACGACCAGCTCGCCTGGAAGATTGCCGAAGTCGCGTCTGATCCGGTCGCTGTCGAGCCTGCTGTGATCGAGATGATCGGCAACCGCATCATCGACAATGCCGCCGTCGCCGCCGCATCCATCGCGCGCCGCCCGGTGGCGAGTGCGCGTGCGCAGGCCGTGGCGCATCCACTGGCGCCCGGCGCCACCATTTTCGGCCTGCCGCATCGCCAGCGCGTCTCGCCGGAATGGGCTGCATGGGCCAACGGCGTCGCCGTGCGCGAACTGGATTTTCACGACACATTTCTCGCCGCTGATTACTCGCATCCCGGCGACAACATCCCGCCGATCCTTGCC
This sequence comes from Tardiphaga sp. GW821-FHT12E02, assembly GCF_058807155.1. Classification (NCBI taxonomy): domain Bacteria; kingdom Pseudomonadati; phylum Pseudomonadota; class Alphaproteobacteria; order Hyphomicrobiales; family Nitrobacteraceae; genus Tardiphaga; species Tardiphaga sp. GW821-FHT12E02. The sequence continues at coordinate 2,793,696 of NZ_JBXAQK010000001.1, read as the reverse complement.
GTCGCACAACATTGCGGCCTCGACGGCGCCGCGCTGCTGCGCGGCCTCGCCACCGGCTATGAAGTGCAAGTCGATCTCGTCAAAGGCATCTGCCTGCACGAGCACAAGATCGACCACATCGCCCATCTCGGCCCATCGGCTGCGGCAGGCATCGGTACCGCACTCGGCCTGCCGACCGAGACGATCTATCAGGCCGTGCAGCAGGCGCTGCATGTGACGACGACGACGCGGCAATCGCGGAAGGGCGAGATATCGAGCTGGAAAGCCTATGCCCCCGCTTTCGCCGGCAAGATGGCGATCGAGGCCGTGGACCGCGTGATGCGCGGCGAAGGCGCGCCCTCGCCCGCATGGGAAGGCGAAGACGGTTTTATCGCCTATCTCCTGTCCGGTCCGAACGCGGAATACACCGTGCCGCTGCCAGAGCGCGGCGAGCCGAAGCGCGCCATTCTCGATACCTACACCAAGGAACACTCCGCCGAATATCAGAGCCAGGCTTTGATCGATCTCGCCCGCCGCATGGGGCCCAAGATCGGCGATCTCTCGAAGATCGAGAGCATCGTGATTCACACCAGCCATCACACCCATTATGTGATCGGCACCGGCGCCAATGATCCGCAGAAGATGGATCCGACCGCGAGCCGCGAAACCCTCGATCACTCGATCATGTATATCTTCGCCGTCGCCCTCGAAGACGGTGGCTGGCATCACCAGCACTCCTATGCGCCAGCCCGCGCCCGTCGCGCCGAGACCGTCGCGCTTTGGCACAAGATCTCCACGGTCGAAGATCCCGCCTGGACCGCGCGCTACCACACCCATGACCCCAGGCAGAAATCCTTCGGCGGCCGCGTCGTCGTCACGCTGAAAGGTGGCTCCACCATCAGCGACGAACTCGCGCTGGCCGATGCACATCCGCTCGGCGCCCGCCCCTTCGTCCGCGCGAACTATATCCGCAAATTCGAGCAGCTCGCTGAGGGCGTCGTCCATGCCGCGGAGCAGAAGCGCTTCCTCGGCCTCGTCGAGCGCCTGCCCGAATTGTCCGCGCAGGATATCGCGCACCTCAATTTCTTCGTCGATCCCGACAGGCTCAACGACAACACGGCACGCGGCATCTTCGACTGGTCGGTGAAATGATCCGCTCAGAAAACACGCAAGGAGACTTCCATGGTTGACGAGGTTTTGCAGGCCCGCCCGGCTCCGAAGAAATCCGTGGCCCTCTCCGGCATCGTCGCCGGCAACACCGCGCTGTGCACGGTGGGCCGCACCGGCAATGATCTGCATTATCGCGGCTATGACATCCTCGATGTCGCCGAGAGCTGCGAATTCGAGGAGATCGCCTATCTTCTCGTCCACGGCACGCTGCCGACGCCGGCCGAGCTCGCCGCCTACAAGACAAAACTGAAAAGCCTGCGCGGCCTGCCAAGCGCCGTGCGCACCGCACTGGAAACCCTGCCAGCCGCTGCCCATCCGATGGATGTCATGCGATCGGGCGTCTCCACGCTCGGCTGCGTGCTGCCGGAAGCGTCCGACCACAACCATCCCGGCGCGCGCGACATCGCCGACCGGCTGATGGCCTCGCTCGGCTCGATGCTCTTATACTGGCATCACTTCTCGCAGAACGGCCGTCGCATCGAGTTGGAAACCGATGACGACACCATCGGCGGCCACTTCTTGCATCTCTTGCATGGCAAGGCGCCGAAACCGGCAGAGGTGCGCGCGATGCACACCTCGCTCATTCTCTATGCCGAGCATGAGTTCAATGCCTCGACCTTCACCGCGCGCTCCATCGCCGGCACCGGCGCCGATATCTATTCGGCCGTCACCGGCGCCATTGGCGCGCTGCGCGGGCCCAAGCATGGCGGCGCCAACGAAGTCGCATTCGAAATCCAGAAGCGCTACGTCAATGCCGATGAGGCCGAGGCCGACATCCGCCGTCGTGTCGCCAATAAGGAAGTCGTGATCGGCTTTGGACATCCCGTCTATACGATCGCCGATCCCCGCAACAAGGTGATCAAGGACGTCGCGCGCCGTCTCTCGCAGGACGCTGGATCGCTCAAAATGTTCGAGATCGCCGACCGCATCGAAGCGGCCATGGCGGATTCCAAGAAGATGTTCGCCAATCTCGATTGGTTCAGCGCCGTGTCCTATCACATGCTCGGCGTGCCTACGGCGATGTTCACGCCGCTTTTTGTGATCGCCCGCACCTCCGGCTGGGCTGCCCACATCATCGAGCAACGCGTTGACAACAAGATCATCCGGCCCTCTGCGAATTATGTCGGCCCGGAGAACCTGGCCTTCGTGCCGATCGATCAACGCGGCATCACGCCCGCGCCACGCGCAGCTTGAGGACAATGGAATGCCCTATCTCGTCGCCTCGGATCTGCCCACTGAAACCGCCGGCCGTCGCTTTCGCCAATTGCTGAAAGCACCCGGCATTCTCCAACTCCCGGGCGCGCACAACGGCATGGCGGCCCTGCAGGCCAAATCCTTTGGCTTTCAAGGTCTTTATCTGTCCGGCGCAGCGATGACGGCCTCCATGGGCCTGCCAGATCTCGGGATCATCACCGTCGATGAGGTGTCTTTCTTCATCCGCCAAATCGTCCGCGCGGCACAACTGCCGCTGCTGGTCGATGCCGATACCGGTTATGGCGAAGCGCTGAATGTGATGCATGCTGTTCGCACCTTCGAGGATGCCGGTGCTGGCGCGCTGCATCTCGAAGACCAGATCCTCCCGAAGAAATGCGGTCATCTCAACGACAAGAAGATCGCCGATGCTCGCGACATGGCCGCGAAGGTCGCGGCCGCCGCCAAAGCGCGTCGCGATCTCGTGATCATCGCGCGCACCGATGCCGCCGCCAGCGAAGGCCTCGACGGCGCGGTGGCACGCGCAAAGCTCTATATGGACGCGGGCGCCGATGCGATCTTCCCGGAGGCGCTCAACACCGCCGAGATGTTTCGTGCCTTCGCGGAGCGGATGCCCGGCGTGCCCCTGCTCGCCAATATGACGGAGTTCGGCAAGACGCCGTTTTTCACCGCATCGGAATTCGAAGCGATGGGCTATGCGATGGTGATCTGGCCGGTCTCGTCATTGCGTGTCGCCAACAAGGCGCAGGCCGATCTCTATGCCGCCATCGCGCGTGATGGCGGCACCCACAACATGGTCGATCGCATGCAGACTCGCGCCGAGCTTTACGACACCATCGGCCTGCATGATTACGAAGCCCTGGATTCGTCGATCATCCAGACCATCGTTCCGGAAGCCATGCCGCGATAACGACGGGCCTCTGCCCACTGTCGGGATTGGCACATGCAATGCGCGACCTGCCCACACGGCAGCCCACGGATTGACGAACCGATCCCGGCCTACTTAAGTCTCTGCGTCGAGGTCTCCGGGTCATGTTCGATCCGGAGCTAAGAGGGAAGCCGGTGCGCGACGAACGTCATGAGTTCGTCGCAAGGCCGGCGCTGCCCCCGCAACTGTAAGCGGTGAGCGAGCGTCCATCAGTGTCACTGAAGCCAAAAGCTTCGGGAAGGCCGGACGTCAGCCACGACCCGCGAGCCAGGAGACCTGCCTCGACAAACTGTACGTCCACGGGCGGGGTGTCCCGGTGGTGCGCTAAGCAGCCTGCCGCATGTGCGGCAGATCATGCCCGCGTCCGCCTTCCCTTTGCCCCCAATCATGGGGTTAAAGCTATGTCGATCTCTTCACTTCCTGTTGCAACGCTCGGTACGCCGCGGATCGGTCCGCGGCGCGAATTGAAATTCGCCCTCGAAAGTTTCTGGGCCGGGAAATCCACCGAACAAGAGCTGCTGAAGACTGCAGCCGATCTGCGCGCCGCCAATTGGGCGCGACAGAAATCACTCGGCGTGACGATCATCCCGTCCAACGACTTTTCACTCTATGATCAGGTGCTCGACACCAGTGTGATGGTCGGTGCCATTCCCAGGGCCTATGGCTGGACATCTGGCAGCGTATCGCTCGCCACCTATTTCGCCATGGCGCGCGGCGCCCAGGGCGATGCGCATGATGCAAGCTGTGGTCATGCCCATCACGGCCACGGCGTTGTCGCGCAGGAAATGACGAAGTGGTTCGACACCAACTATCACTACATGGTGCCGGAATTCTCCAGCGATCAGACATTCGCCTTGTCCTCGCGCAAGCCGATCGAGGAGTTCGAGGAAGCCAAGGCGCTCGGCCATCACACGCGCCCCGTGCTGGTCGGCCCCGTCACCTTCCTGAAGCTCGGCAAGAGCCACGATGCAGGCTTCAATCCGCTCTCGCTGCTCGACAGGCTCCTGCCCGTCTATGTCGAGCTGCTGCGTGAGCTGGCGAAACGCGGTGCCGACTGGGTGCAGATCGACGAGCCCTGTCTCGTGCTCGATCTCGACAGTCCCACCCGCGATGCGCTGAAGCACGCTTATGCAGGCATCTGCGCCAATGTGCCGGGCTTGAAGATCATGCTCGCCACCTATTTCGGCGAGATCGGCGACAATCTCGACACCGCACTGGCCCTCCCCGTGGCCGGCCTTCATATCGACCTCAAGCGCGGCACCGATCAGCTCGTACAGGTGGCATCGCGCATACGGCCGGATCAGGTGCTGTCGCTCGGCGTCGTCGATGGACGCAATGTCTGGCGCACGGATCTGTCCGGCACGCTCGATCACATCACGCCCGTGGTGAAGCAGCTCGGCGCGGAGCGTGTACAGATCGCAACATCCTGCTCGCTGTTGCATGTGCCCATCGATCTCGCGCTCGAAACCGATCTCGATCCCGATGTGAAAAGCTGGCTCGCTTTCTCGCTGCAGAAGATGGGCGAGCTCTCGACCCTCGGCAGAGCACTGGCGCAGGGCCGCGCCAGCGTCGGCGATGCGCTCGCCGCCTCCGACAGTGCCGTGATCGCACGCGATTCATCGCCGAAGATTCACAATGACGCCGTCGCCAGGCGCATGGCGGGCCTGACCGGCCAGAGCCACAGCCGCAAATCGCCTTTCGCAAACCGGGCGGATATCCAGCGCAAGGCCTTCGACCTGCCCCGCTTCCCGACCACCACCATCGGCTCGTTCCCGCAAACGGCCATCGTGCGCAATGCCCGCGCGTCCTTCACCCGTGGCGACATCACGCTCGACAAGTATGAGCAGTTCCTCCGCGAAGAGACGGCCGAGGCGGTGCGCTGGCAGGAGGAGATCGGTCTCGACGTGCTCGTGCACGGCGAGTTCGAGCGCAACGACATGGTGCAGTACTTTGGCGAGCAGCTCACCGGCTTCACCTTTACCAAATTCGGCTGGGTGCAGTCCTATGGCTCGCGCTATGTACGCCCGCCGATCCTGTTCGGCGACGTCTCGCGTCCGAAGGAAATGACCGTGGGCTGGTGGCGCTATTCGCAGTCACTGACCAAAAAGCCGATGAAGGCGATGCTCACCGGGCCCGTCACGATCCTGAACTGGTCCTTCGTCCGTGACGATATCCCGCGCAGCGTCGCCTGCCAGCAGATCGCCTTCGCCATCCGCGACGAGGTCATCGATCTCGAAGAGGCCGGCGCCAGGATGATCCAGATCGACGAAGCCGCCTTGCGGGAGGGCCTGCCGCTGCGCAAGTCGCAGTGGACAACCTATCTCGATTGGGCCGTGGGCAGCTTCCGCATCACCGCATCAGGCGTTGACGACAAGACCCAGATCCACACCCATATGTGCTATTCCGAGTTCAACGATATCATCGACGCCATCGGCGCCATGGATGCCGACGTCATCTCCATCGAGACGTCGCGCTCCAAGATGGAGTTGCTCGACGCCTTCAAGAGCTACAAATATCCCAATGAGATCGGACCCGGCGTCTACGACATCCACTCGCCACGCGTGCCGGATATCGCCGAGATGACCGAGCTTCTGGCGCTCGCACGCCAGCGGCTCACCGATGCGCAGCTCTGGATCAATCCGGATTGCGGCTTGAAGACGCGCAAATGGGATGAGGTGAAGCCCGCGCTCGTCAACATGGTCGCCGCCGCCCGCGAGCTGCGAACGGCCTCCTGACCGACTCCGATGACAGCGCATCCCTTGATGCGCTGTCATCCCTCTGGTTGCGCCCCGCCGCAATTAACCGCGCGATAACCATAAATCGGCATGATGGGTGCATCGAATGGAGCGCCACATGGCTAGACAATTCGAATTCATCTGCGCCGTGATCTACGGAGCCGTGCTTGTTGTCGGCGTGACAGCCGAAGCAATGCCCTGGTTTGCCGGCTAGGCGTCACATTCCCAAAAGCTAACGCATCGCTCGTCACATCGAGCGGGCCTCATCGTCACCGGCCTGCCGATGCGCCTGCACCGCCTGCTCTGCGGCGGCCGCCGCCTGGCCATAGCGAAACCACGGAATGCGCGGCCACAGGTGATGCACCAGATGATAGTTCTGGTTCAGCATCAGAACCTGCAGCAACCGCCCTCGAAACATCCGCGTGCTTTCCAGCGGATGGGTCGATGTGTGCGGATAATGCACCGCCCAGGCGCCGGTCAGCTCCAGCAGCACGCCGGAGATCACCACCGGGCCGAGCCAGACAAAGAGGGCAAACTCCAAATGTCCGGCGACCACGCAGCCCGCAACGACAGCGGCCTGCAGCGCCACCGTCACGAGATGCTCGATCAGTTGCCGGCGCTTTCCCTGCCATAATTTCCTGCGCAGCATGAAGTGATTGTCATGCACCAGCCGCACCACGGCCCATAGCGGCAGCAGCCAGCGCGGCTGCCGGCCGATGACGAAATCGGGATCGCGCTCGCTGTCATTGGTGAAAGCGTGATGCTGCAGATGGATGATGCGAAACAGCGGGAACGACAGCCCCTCGATGGCGGCCGCGATACGGCCGAGCCACAGATTGATGCGGCGATCGGGATGCGCATTGCCGTGCACGGCTTCATGGCTGACTGTGTAGAAACAATACAGGCATAGCAGCGCCAGCAGCGCGGCCGGTTCACGCGGTATGAGCTCGTGCCACAGCGACAGGCAGACCGCCGCATAGGCCACGAGATCGATTGCGAACAGCCACACCGTCGGATTGGCGGTGGAAGCCATCGGCAGCTCCATCAGCCTGCGATCGATCCGAAGCTCCGGTCGCGCCATCGATGTCTCCTCGCAATCATCCCGTGGCGACGAAATATAATACACTTTTTAGTTGCATTAAACGTTAATCACCCTTAATACTCGTAGAACGATCCCAAACCATAGCGGGGTCCGCGCGGCGGTCATTGCCGCGCATCCATATCGGCATCGCGCTTCTTGGTCCCTCATCGACGGGAGCCTTCACGTGCTTGCATCCGCTTCGACCGCCCCTCACGCCGCATCCTCGGCTCCGCCGGAGCCCATCGCCATCATCGGCATCGGCTGCCGGTTTCCCGGCGGCGTCGATGGCCCGGACGCGTTCTGGACCTTGCTGCGCGATGGCGTGGATGCGATCGGCGACGTGCCGGGAGATCGCTGGGATATCAGCAGCTATTACGATCCCGATCCGCGCAAACCCGGCAAGATGAACACGCGCTGGGGCGGCTTCGTGGATGGCATCGACAAATTCGATGCGCTGTTCTTCGGCATCTCGCCGCGCGAGGCTGCGATGATGGATCCGCAGCAGCGGCTGCTGCTCGAAGTCGCGTGGGAAGCGCTCGAACATGCCGGCCTGCCCGCCGACAAGCTTGCCGGCAGCGACACCGGCGTGTTCGTCGGCATTTCCAGCCACGACTATGGCGACATCCAGATGGGTGATCGCGACAACAATGACTACGATCATTATCTGATGACCGGCAGCGCGCTCAGCATCGCCGCCAATCGCCTCTCTTACATCTTCGACTTCCAGGGCCCGAGCATCGCGGTGGATACCGCCTGCTCCTCGGCGTTGACGGCGACACATCTCGCCTGCCGCAGCATCTGGAGCGGCGACGCCTCGGTCGCGCTTGCCGGCGGCGTCAATGTGATCCTGGAGCCGGTCACCAGCATCGGCTTCAGCAAGGCCTCCATGCTGTCGCCCGATGGCCGCTGCAAGGCGTTCGATAGCCGCGCCAATGGCTATGTGCGCAGCGAAGGCGCCGGCATCGTGGTGCTGAAGCCGCTGTCGCGCGCGCTCGCCGACGGCGACACCGTGATCGCCACCATCATCGGCACCGCCGCCAATCAGGACGGCCATTCCCATGGCATGACGGTGCCGAGCCCCGCCGCGCAATCGGCGCTGCTTACAAGCGCCTATCGCCAGGCCGGCATCGCGCCATCGGACGTCACTTATGTGGAGGCGCACGGCACCGGCACGCCGGTCGGCGACCCCATCGAGGCCGGCGCGCTCGGCAAGGTGCTGTCGCAAGGCCGCGATGACAATGGATTCTGCCGCATCGGTTCGGTGAAGACCAATATCGGCCATCTCGAATCCGCCTCCGGCATCGCCGGCCTGATCAAGACCGCCCTGATGCTGCAGCATCGCGAGATCCCGCAGAACCTGCATTTCCTGCAGGCCAATCCAAAGATCCCGTTCGAGCAGCTGAAGCTGCGCGTGCAGCAGCAGCACGAAGCGTGGCCGGCAGATGCCGCTCCCCTTGCCGGCGTCAATTCATTCGGCTTCGGCGGCGCCAATGCCCATGTGCTGCTGCGCGGTGTCGATCCCGGACCGGCACCAAAGACCTCCGACGATCCCCGCGCGCAATTGCTGCTGCTGTCCGGCCGCAGCCCGGACGGACTGAAGGCCACTGCACGCAGCATGCGCGACTTCATCGAGAGCAACCACGCGTCCCTGCACGATCTCTGCGCCGGCGCGGCGCTGTTCCGCCAGCATCACGATTTCCGTCTCGCCATCGCCGCGCAATCCTACGACGATCTGCGCGAACAGCTCGACACCGTGCTCGCACGCCCCACCGCAACACCCGCCGCCCGGATCTCCCGCGAACAATCCCGCATCGCCTTCGTCTTCTCCGGCATGGGCACGCAATGGTGGGGCATGGGCCGGCAGCTGCTGGCCGAGGAGCCCGTCTTCGCGGCCGCGATTGCCGATTGCGATGCGATCTTTACACCGCTGGCCGGCTGGTCGCTGCGCGATCAGTTCAGCGCCGCCGAACAGGACTCGCGCATGGCCGACGCCGATGTGGCGCAGGCGACGGGTTTTGCCTTGCAGGTCGGCCTTGCACGCCTCTGGCAGTCCTGGGGCATCGCGCCTGACGTCATCATCGGCCACAGCGCCGGCGAAGTCGCGGCCGCGCATATTTCCGGCGCGCTCACCCTCGACGATGCCGTGCGCGTGATCTATCACCGCAGCCGCCTGCAGCATCGCGCCAGCGGCCAGGGCCGCATGCTCGCCGTCGGCCTGCCCGCCGCCCGCGCGCGCGACTTGCTGGATGGTATCGATGACGTCTCCATCGCCGCCATCAACAGCCCCCGCGCAGTGACGCTCTCCGGTAGCACCACGCGCCTCGCCGCCATCGAGGAGGAGCTGAAGCAGCAACACGTCTTCTGCCGCTTCCTCACCGTTGCCGTGCCCTATCACAGCCCTTACATGGACGCGCTACGCGACGAGTTGCTCGCCTCGCTGCATGGCCTCGCATCGCTGCCGCCGCAGATCCCCATGATCTCCACCACCACCGGCGAGCCGGTCGAAGACGGCACTTTCGATGCGCATTACTGGTGGCATAATGTGCGCGATCCCGTCGAATTCGAGACTGCGATCGGACAGGCCATCGCCACCGGCTGCAGCGCCTTCATCGAGCTCGGCGCCAATCCGGTTCTATCGCGCGCCATCTCCGAAAACCTCGCCGCGCAGGACAATCGCAGCGGCACCATCCTGCCCTCGCTGCGCCAGGGCGACGACGATCGCATCACCATGCTGGCCTCGCTCGGCGCGCTCCATGCCGATCACGTCGCCATCGACTGGACACGCCTCTATCCCGATGCCCGCCGCGTCGCGCTGCCGATCATGCCATGGCTGCGTGAGCGGCACTGGACCGAATCCGAGATCGCCAATCGCAGCCGCCTCGGCCGCACGCCGCATGCGCTGCTGGGGCGCCGGCTGCAGACCGCGCTGCCCACATGGCAATCGATTATCGATCCCACCCGGCAGGCCTTCCTCGCCGATCATCGCCTGCATGGCAGCATGGTGTTTCCCGGCGCCGGCTATATCGAGATGGCGCTGGCCGCCGGCAGCGATCTGTTCGGCCGCGACGTCAGCTGCGAGAACATCCAGTTCGAGCGCGCGCTCTATCTCCCCGATGGCGCGCTGCCCCGGCTGCAATTCGTCTACGATCCCGCCACCGGCAATTTCGAAGTGCATAGCGGCGCCGGTCACGGCACCGGGGAATGGATACGGCATGCCGGCGGCACCTTGCGCCCCAGCGCCAATGGCCATCCGATCGCACGGATCGATCTCGCTGCCATCCGCGCCGGCGCATCGAACCATCTGGCGAAGCCGGACATCTATCGCCTGCTCAAAAGCATGGGCCTGCATTACGGCCCCTGCCATCAGGGCATCGAAGACCTCGTCATCTGCGACGGCCACGCCCTCGGCCGCATCGAGGCGCCGCAGGAGATCGTCACGGCGGACGATTCCTTCGCCGATTATTACATCCACCCCGCTCTGCTCGATGCCAGTTTCCAGGTCCTGATCGGCGCAGTGCCCAATGCCGTGCAAAATCGCGAGCTACCCGGCCTCTATGTGCCGGTCGGGATCGACAGTCTCCGTATCAAGCAGCGACCGGGCGCGCGCTTCCACGTGCTCGCGTCCATCACAGGCCGCAGCCCCACCCAGCTCGAAGGCGATATCACGCTGCTTGACGACGACGGCAGCACGCTGGTCGCGATCAAAGGCTTCCGCTGCCAGCGCATGATGGGCGCGCGCACGGATGCGGCCGACGACATGTATTACGAGGACCGCTGGCATCCCCGCGCGCTGCCGGGTCATGAGACGCATCCCGCGGGCACCGTGGCGATGCCGGCCCCCGACGCCGCCGCATTGCGTGCGATGGCGGCCCGGCTCGGCGCAGAGCACGAACGCCCCACGTACTATGCGACCGTCGCGCCGCAATTCGAGCGCCTCGCCCAGGCCTATATTATCGAAGCGCTGGCCGCGCTCGGCCTCCATCCGCAGGCCGGCGGACGGATCGCCCTGTCCAGGCCCGAGATCGCCGAGCAACATCAGCGGCTGTTCGCGCGGCTGCTCGATATGCTGGTCGAGGACGGCATTGCCATGCGCGACGGCGATGCCATCGTGCTGCAAGCCGTGCAGCGCCCCCACAGCGCGCAACAGCAACACGAGCTGCGCGAACGTTTCCCCGATTACGCAGTCGAACTCGACCTGCTCGGCCGCTGCGGGCCCGAACTCGCGGACGTGTTGCGCGGCAGCTCCGATCCCTTGCAGGTGCTGTTTCCGCAAGGCGACAACACGCTGCTGGCCCGCCTCTACAACGAGGCCCCGAGCTGCGCGGTCTATAACCGCACCGCCCGCGCCGCAGTCCGCGCCGCCATCGACGCCCTCCCGGCAACACAGCCGATCCGCATCCTCGAAATCGGCGGCGGCACCGGTGGCCTCACCGCGCATCTGCTCGATGCATTGCCGACCGGCCGCGTCGAATATGTCTTCACCGATGTCTCGAAGGCCTTCATTGTGGACGCCGCCACGCGTTTCGCCCATCACGGTTTCATACGCACCGAGGTGCTGGACATCGAGACCGACCCGCAAGCCCAGGGCTTTGCGGCCCATGGTTTCGATATCATCGTCGCATCCGACGTGCTGCACGCCACCGCATCGCTCGACCAGACCACCGCACATATCGCGAAGCTGCTGGCCCCAGGCGGCCTGCTGGTCATGATCGAACTGACGCAGACGCCGCATTGGGGCGAGCTGATTTTCGGCCTGCTCAAGGGCTGGTGGCGTTTCGAGGATGGCGATCTGCGGCCACATCATCCCTGGCTGTCGGCATCCGGCTGGCAGAGTCTGCTGCAACGCCACGGCTTCGGCGACATCACGGCGCTCGCCGATATCGATGATATCAACTGCGCCGGGCATCATGTCATCATCGGCCGGGCTGCGGACACGGTGGTCGATCTCACCACGCCCCACCCCACCATCGCGCCGTCCATCGATCGCGGTTGCTGGATCATCCTCGCCGACAAGGCCGGCACTGCCTTCGAGCTCAGCGCCCTGCTCGATCAGGCCGGCGACAGTTCAATTCTGGTCTATCCAGGCGACGCCACCTTCCACACGGGCGATGGCGAATTCCAGCTCGATCCCACCGATCCCGCGGGATGGACTGATCTCATTGAGTCAACTCTCAAGCAGCATCCCCACTGCAAGGGCATCGTCCATATGTGGACGCTGGACTCCATGCTTGCGGAGGATACGAGCCCGTCCGACCTCGCAGCCGCGCAGGCACTGGGCTGCGAGAGCGCCATTTCCATGATCCAGGCGCTGCAGACCTCCACATGGAAAGCGCCGCAAATCGTCATCGTCACCCGCGGCACGCAGATCGTGTCGCCGGACAGCGCGGTTGCACCGCTGCATGCGCCGCTCTGGGGCATCGGCCGTGTCATCGCCAACGAGATGCGCGACATCCAGTGCCGCCTCATCGATCTCGATGCCACGCCCGTCGCCGATGACGCCAGGCAACTGGTCAGCGAATTGCTGTCGGATCGCGGCGAGCACGAAACCGCGTTCCGCGGCGGCTGGCGCTATGCCGGCCGGCTGGCCCGCCTTGCCGCGAAGGATCTGCAGCCCAAAAACGATCCTGCCGCGTCGGTCACGCGCGAACGCCCGGCCTATCGCATCGAGGCCGTGCGTCCCGGCGCGCTCGACAGCCTGACAGCACAGGCCATCGATGCGCCCATGCCGGCCGCCGGTGAAATCCTCGTTCGCGTCCATAGCGTCGGCCTGAATTTTCGCGATGTCATGAAGGCGCTGGGTATCTATCCCGCCGATAGTGACGATCCGCTCTGGCTTGGCGACGAATGCGCGGGAACGATCGAAGCGGTCGGCGCCGGCGTCGATAGCTACAAGATCGGCGATGAGGTCATCTGCATTGCGCCCGGCTGTTTCGCAGCCACCGTCGCCACGCCTGCCGTCTTCGCGGTGCCGAAGCCGGACTGGATGAGTTTCGAGGATGCCGCGACAATCCCCATCACTTTCCTCACCGCCGCCTATGCGCTGCATCAGCTCGCCAATCTCGCGCCGAAGGAGCGCGTGCTGATTCAGGCCGCGGCCGGCGGCGTTGGCCTCGCGGCGATCCAGCTGGCGCAGCAGGCCGGCGCCGAGGTCTATGCCACCGCCGGCACGCCGGAGAAGCGCGCTTATGTGACCTCACTCGGCGTCAGGCACGTCATGGATTCACGCAGCCTCGATTTCGCCGACGAGATCATGGCGCTGACCCGGGGCGAAGGCGTCGATATCGTGTTGAACTCGCTGGCCGGCGACGCCATCGGCAAGGGCCTGTCGGTGCTGCGCCAGGGCGGCCGCTTCATCGAGATCGGCAAGCGCGACATCTACCAGAACACCAAACTCGGCCTGCGTCCGTTCCGCCGCAACATCTCGTTCTTTGCCGTCGATCTCGCGCGCACGTTCCAGACCCGGCCCGCTTTCATCGGCGCCATGTTCCGCGACGTGATCCGGCATTTCGAAAGCGGCACGCTGAAGCCGTTGCCGAAGCGCGTCTATCCCGTCACCGACATCGTCGATGCGTTCCGCCACATGCAGCAGGCCAGACATATCGGCAAGATCGTGATCTCCGATCTACAGGCACCCGGCGCCATCGCGCCGCTGCGCGGCGCGCACGACACCATCGCTGCGGATGCCACCTATCTCATCACCGGCGGCTATGGCGGCTTCGGTCTTGGCCTTGCCGCATGGCTGGCCGATCAGGGCGCGAAGCAGATCGTCCTCACCGGCCGCAGCGGCCGGCCGTCACCGCAAGCCATCGCGGCCATCGAAGCCCTGCGCAAGCGCTGCCGCGTCACCGTCGCAGCCATCGACGTGGCCGACGAGCCGGCGATGGCCGCGCTGTTCGACGAGATCGCGCGCACCATGCCGCCGCTGCGCGGCGTCGTGCATGCGGCGATGCAGATCGACGACGGCATCATCCTGCAACAGAGCGCCGCGCGCATGCAGGCAGCCCTTCGCCCGAAGATGTGCGGCGCCTGGACGCTGCATCGGCTGACCCGCACCCTGCCGCTGGATTTCTTCGTGATGTTCTCGTCGGTGACATCGCTGGTCGGCAATCCCGGCCAGGCCAATTACGTCGCGGCCAACAGCTTCCTCGATGCCTTCGCTTATTATCGCCGTGGCCTCGGCCTGCCCGCACTCACGATCAATTGGGGCGCCATCGCCGATGCCGGCTATGTGGCCGAGCGCGACGAAATCGGCCGCCATGTGGCGCGGATCGGCGTCATCCCGTTCCCGCAGGCGGAGGCCATCGCCACATTGCAGGCCGCGCTGCAATCCGGCCGCGCTCAGCTCACGGTGGCCAAGGTCGACTGGCCGAAGATCTTTGCCGCCATGCCCGCCGTAGCGGAATCGCCGCATTTCGCCGCCATGCGGCAGGTCACCACCAGTGCTGCCTCCGTCTCCGCGGACACGTTCCGGACCCGTCTCGCCCAGACGGCACCGCAGGCCCGGCTGGCGCTGCTCGACACGTTCCTGCGCGAGCGCCTCGCCACCGTATCCGGTGCGGCTGCCTCCAAACTCAATTTCGAACTGCCGATCGCCGATCTCGGCATCGACTCGCTGATGGCCGTCGAACTCGAAACCGCAATCCGCAGCGATGTGGGCATCGATCTGCCGCCGGGGCTTCTGCTGGATGACGGACTGACGGTCGCCGGCCTCGCCCGCCGCCTGCTGGAGGCACTGACGCCCTCCGCGCCGGCGACCCCTGAGCCGGCAGAGGCCATACCGGCGGCAGCGGCGCCAGACGCCGTGGCGGCGTGAGGAGAATGCGATGAAAACCATCCTGCTCACCGGAGCGTCGGGCGTGATCGGCCAGGCCCTGGTCGCGGAGCTCCGCGACACCCGGCTGCTCTGCCTCGTGCACCGCGCGCCGGTGCGCGGACCGCAGATGACAGCGCTGCAGGGCGACATCACCCGGCCGCGGCTCGGGCTCACCCGCGGCGAATATAACGAAGTCGCCGGCCGTATCGATCTCATCGTGCATGCGGCGGCGATCACCGATTTCGAGCAGCCGGCGGCGACCATCGCAACCACCAATATCGACGGCACCCGCCACATCGTCGAGCTCGCCCGCACCGCCGGCGTGCCGCTGATCTATACCGGCACCGCCTTCAGCCGGATGCGCAGCAGCATCGATCGTTTCGATGCCAATGCCTATGAGACCTCCAAGCGCGCCGCCGAGGACGTCGTGCGCGCCAGCGACGTACCCGCGGTGATCGTGCGGCCATCCATCGTGGTCGGCGATTCCCGCACCGGCGCCATCGCGCGCTTCCAGGGCTTCCATTTCATTCTCAGCATGTGGATGCGCGGATTGCTGCCGATCGGCGCGGTCGGTCCGACCTCGCTGGTCGATTTCATCCCGCAGGACATCGTCGCCCGCACCATCGCCGGCCTGATCGCGCGCGGCGATCGCGACGGCGACTACTGGGTCACGCTGGGCAACCACGCGCTGACGCCCGAGCGCATCGTCGAGATCTGCGTCGCGGCGGCGAATGCAGGCGGCAACAAGCGCGTCGCGAGGCCGCGCATGTATAGTTACGAGACCTTCGACCGGCTGATCCGTCCGGTGTTCTTCGATGCGCTGCCACCGCAGATGCGCCAGAGTTTCGAGCGCGCCATGAGCGTCGCGCGTTACATCAATATCGACGCGCCGTTTCCCTCCTCGATGCCGACGCTCGAGGCGCAATTCGGCATCGTGCTGCCGTCGCCGGACACGGTGCTGATGCGCAATCTCGATCACTGGCTGCAACACCATGCGAGGGCCGCATGAGCGAGCGCAGCACCGTCATCGACAGCTATCGCCGCCATATCAATAGCGGCATGGCACGGCTTGCCGGTTTCGTCGGCATGCATATCGAGGCGCGCTCGTCCGGCAGCCTCATCTATGACGACGCCGGCCGCGCCTTTCTCGATTGCGGCGGCTATGGCGTGTTCATCACCGGTCATTGCCATCCCGCCGTGGTCAGCGCCGTACGCGCGCAACTGGAGCGGCATCCTTTGTCGTCGCGCAGCATGCTGAGCCGCGAAGTCGCCGACGCCGCCACAGCCCTTGCAGCGATTGCACCCGGCGATCTCAGCTATGTCTGCTTCGCCAATTCCGGCGCCGAGGCCAGCGAACTCGGCATCAAGCTGGCGCGGCTCGCCGGCAAATCCACGATGATCTCCATGCAGGGCGGCTTCCACGGCAAGACGCTGGGCGCGCTCAGCATCAGCGGCCGCCCGCGCTATCGCACCCCGTTCGAGCCGCTGCTGCCGGACACGCTGCAGATCCCCTTTGGCGATGCCGAGGCACTCGATGCCGCCGTCGCATCCCATGGCGAGCTGGCCTGCGTCATCCTCGAACCCGTGCAGGGCGAGGCCGGCGTCATCATTCCGCCCGATGGCTATCTGCGCGACGTCGCCACCATCTGCCGCCGCCACGGCGCATTGCTGGTGCTCGACGAGATCCAGAGCGGCCTTGGCCGCCTCGGCACGCTGTGGGGCTGCGACCGCGAAGGCATAGCGCCCGATGTGCTCCTGGTCGGCAAGGGCCTCAGCGGCGGCTGCATCCCCGTCTCCGCCGTGGTCGCCACGCCGCACGTGTTCGAGCCGCTCAACCGCGATCCCGTGTTGCACACCTCCACATTCGCCGGCAGCCCCCTCGCCGCCGTTGCCGCGCGTGCGGCGATCGAGGTGATCACCACCGAAAACCTCGCCGCCCGCGCCCATGAGATCGGCACCCGCCTGCTCACCGACATCCGCGCCACCATGCAGAATAGCTGCGCGCCGCTCATCCACGAGGTCCGCGGCCGCGGCCTGCTGATCGGCATCGACTTCCACCACGAACACGTCGCCGGCGATTTCATCCTCGAACTCAGCCGCCTCGGCGTGCTCACCTCCACCTCGCTCAATTCACCCCGGGTGGTCCGCTTCACGCCGCCCGCGATCCTCGATGACGCCGAGACCGACTGGCTGCGCGATGCCGTCAGCACCGCCGCCAACACCATCATGCGCCGCCATGCGCGGGCATCATGACCAGAAGGAGCACAGCGTGCGCAGCGTGGAAGTGATCGGACATGTCCCCGGCCAGGATTGCGCAGAGGTGTTTGCGCGGCTGTCGGATTTCGGCGCCTATCCGGAGTTCAGCCCCGCCGTCCGCTCGGTGCACAGCACGCAGCAGGACGGCCGCAGCTTCAGCGCCTGGGAAGTGAATTTCCGCGACGGCATCCTGTGCTGGAGCGAAGAGGATATTGTCGATCCCGCCAATCACACGCTGCGCTTCGTGCAGACCGAAGGCGACATCGATCACTTCACCGGCGAATGGTCCGTTCACCCATATCAAGACGGCGCGCGCGTCCGCTTCTTCTGCCATTTCGACATGGGCATTCCCGGCCTCGCCGACATTCTCGAACCGATCGCCGAGCAGGCATT
This sequence comes from Tardiphaga sp. GW821-FHT12E02, assembly GCF_058807155.1. NCBI lineage: Bacteria > Pseudomonadati > Pseudomonadota > Alphaproteobacteria > Hyphomicrobiales > Nitrobacteraceae > Tardiphaga > Tardiphaga sp. GW821-FHT12E02. The sequence continues at coordinate 2,776,129 of NZ_JBXAQK010000001.1, read as the reverse complement.
GCGCGACAATGCCCGCTCCATCATCGCCGGCTTGTTGCCGGCCGTGCAATTACAGGACGCGTGACACGGAGGAGATCAGCGTGACGTTTCTCACGGCCGAACGCGAAACCCTCGACGAGTTCATTCCCGGACTCGATCCCTCGCTCGCCGATATCGCTTTCAGCGAGCGCGAGACGCCGCGCAGCCCCGCAATCCAGCTGTTTCGCGAGGCCGGCGGGCCCGGCCTGCTGATCCCGCGCGATTATGCCGGCGGCGGCGCCACGGCCTTGCAGGCGATCCGCATCCAGCGCGCCATCGGCAGCCGCGCGCCGTCGCTGGCCGTTGCCAGCTGCATGCATCAGTTCTCGGTGATGACGCTGGTGGAGCTGTCGCGCCAGCGCAAGGGCCCCGAACTGTTCCTGCTCGAAGCCATCGCGCGGCAGCGCCTGCTGATGGCTTCGGGCTTTGCCGAAGGCCGCGCCGGTGCCGGCATCCTCGATGCCGGCATGCGCGCCCGCCGCACGGATGGCGGCTTCATCGTCAATGGCAGCAAGAAACCGTGCAGCCTGTCGCGCTCCATGGACCTGCTCACCGCCAGCGTCAGTATTGATGCCCCCGAGGGCAGCACGCCGGTCTTCGCCATCCTCCTGATCCCCGCCAAATCCAACGGCATCAGCCATCGACCGTTCTGGAACAACCCGATCCTCGCCGGAGCCGAAAGCGACGAGGTCGTACTCACCGATGTCACCGTCTCCGACCAGCTCGCTTTCGAGACCAGCAATGGCGAGATGGATGCGATCCAGACCTGCGGCTTCGTCTGGTTCGAACTGCTGATCACCGCCTCCTATCTTGGCATCGCCAGCGCGCTTGCCGAACGCGCCATCTCCACCAGGCGCGGCCCCGATCTCGATCGCGCGCATCTCGCCAGCGAGCTGGAAGGCGCCATGTCGGCCCTCGAAGGCATTGCCGCGCGCATTGCCTCAGCCCCGCTCGATTCCGACCTGCTCGGCCGCATGCTGCTGGTGCGCTATGCCACCGAGCGCGCCATCGAACGTGCCACCGACCTTGCCGTCACCATGCTCGGCGGCATCGCCTTCATCCAGTCGCCCGATGTCAGCTATCTCCTCGCTGCCTCGCGCGGCCTCGCTTTTCATCCGCCCTCGCGCAGCAGCATGGCGTCTGGCCTGGCCTCACTGCTCGCGGGAGAACCGCTCCGTCTGCCCTGACAACCATCCCGTCTCGTCCGTTTGGAAACGTCCGGAGGAAGTGTCCATGAACCTGCAAGGAAAACGCGTTCTGATCACCGGCGCCGCCAGCGGCCTCGGCGCCGCCACCATGGCGGCCCTCGTTGCCCGCGGCTGCGATGTCATCGGCATCGATCGCAAGCCCGGCACCGGCCTGCATGCCGGCCGCATCACCGTGGCCGATCTCACCGCCCCCGGCGAGATCCGCGAAGCCGTGGTCGCGGCCTGTACGCGGCTTGGCGGCCTCGACATCCTCATCAACAATGCCGCCGTGCTCGATCTGCAGGACCCCGGCGCCCCGCCATCAGTGGACGCCTCCGAACATCTCGACGTCAATCTGCTCGGTGCCTGGCGCGTGACATCGGCGGCCTTGCCGGCGCTGCTGGAGTCCGGCGGCCGCATCGTCAATGTCGCCTCGCTGTTCGCCGTCGTGAACGCCGTCTTCATCCCGGCCTATTGCGCCAGCAAGCGCGCGATGGTCGCCTATTCCGACGTGATGCGTATGCAATATGGCGACCGGATCGGCGTGGTCACCGTCTATCCCGGCTTCATGCGCACGCCGATCCACGACAAGATCAGCCGCCAGGGCCTGTCGGTGGCGCGCATCGTCACCTTCATGCTGGGCGGCCGCCCCGTGGTCAGTCTCGAAGAACCACTCGATGCCGCCGCGCGCGCGATGCTGCGCATCTGCTTTGGCCGGCTGCGCCGCGATTGCGGCCTCACATTTCTCGGCTCGGTTTCGCTCTCCGCGGCGCGTCATGTCCCGCGTTTCGTCGACGGCTTCATCCGCTGGCGCGTCGGTCGGCTGGTGCGGTCCGGTGCCCTTACAATCTCGCTGGAGCCCAAAACGTGACGGCACACAACATGACCGGCTCCACACCGCGTTGCGTGCGTTCCCTGTTTATCGCGAAGCCCCATCACCGGCACGACTTCATTCAACTGCCCAACAGCCCCGAACCGGGAGGACATCATGGCCATCAATGACGAACGTGACGACAACCGCCGCGACTATGACAGCCCACGTGATCGCTCGCGCAATTATGGTTACGAGCGCGGGCCACGCAGCAGCGCGCGTGATGCACCGCGCGGCCGGTCCTACAGCAATGTGACGTCGGTCATGGGCGATGTCGATCGCCTCGCTTACTCGCTGACCCGCGCCGGTGCCCGCGCCTGTTTCGGCACGGTCGGCGCCCTCGGCGATTTCGTCGTCAATCTGGCGGACAGCATCTACGCATCACCACAGGCCATCGGCGGCCGAGAGCGCTACCGTAATGGCGATCGCGTCGGCAATGGTGCCCCCCGCGATCGCTATGATCGCGCGGATCGCTACGACCGCTCCGATCGTTACGATCGCACCGACCGCGATGACAACCGTGGCCGCGGCGAAGGCGGCCGCTCGCTGTCATCCGACCTGCCCGGCAGTCTGCGACAGGCGATCCGCGACACCGCCGATGTGTGGACGGACTCGGTGCGCGAATTCTCGCAGGTGTTCCATGACGAGCAGGAACGCGACGACGAGATCGATGCCCGCGTCGCCGCCGCCGAAGACGAGGCCGCCGCCCGCCCGGACCGCCCGCGCCCGCGCACCCGACCGGCCGCGCCACCGGAAGGATCTCCGCCGGAGAATGACAAAACGTGATCGTGGCCCGTAGGGCGGATAAGCGAAGCGTCATCCGCCGACGGAGTCTCCGCGATCAGCCAGCCCGCAGCGACGCGCGACACCTCTCCCCTCCGGGGAGAGGTCGGATTGCGAAGCAATCCGGGTGAGGGGGCAAACTCAAGCGCCGGTGCAATCCCCCTCACCCGCTCCGGCTTCGCCGGATCGACCTCTCCCCGGTGGGGAGAGGTGTCCGAGCGTCGCTTCCTCTTCAAAGCTGCAGGATTGGTTTTTGCCGGCCGGACATTCCGCAAGGAACGGCATTAACACGGAGGCCCGCCGTGATCCGAAACCTGCAGAGCTTGCTGGCCGACCTCACCCGGATCACGGCGATCGTGTGGATCGCCGTCACCTACAACGCCGCACCATTGCTCCGCCTGCTCCTGCACCTGCCGGCGCGCGATCCCTACCCCGTCCGAATCCGTCTGACGCTGGAGCGGCTCGGCACGACATATCTCAAGCTCGGCCAGTTCATGGCCATGCGCTTCGACCTGCTGCCGCGCCTCCTGTGCGATGAATTGCAGAAACTGTTCGAACAGGTGCCGCCGATCCCCTATGCCACCATATGTGCCGTGATCGAGACCGAACTCGGCGCCTCCCCGGCCGAGCTGTTCGCCGAACTCGATCCGCGACCAATCGGCTCGGCCTCCATCGCCCAGGTCCATCGCGCCACCAGCCATGGCGGCGCGCAACTGGCGATCAAGATCCAGCGCCCCGGCATCGCCGCAAAACTCGAAGCGGACATGCGCGCGCTCCGCCGCCTCGCCGCCGTCATCGACCGGCTGGGCCTGTTGCCAGGTGTCCCGCTGCAGGAGATGGCCGCAGAATTCGCCGCCTTCACCCGGCGCGAACTGGATTTTGTGCGCGAGGGATCGACGGCGCTCCGGCTGCGCAACCAGCGCGCACCGAACGAGACGGTGCCGCGCATCCATTGGCCACTCACCACCTCAAGAATTCTCGCGATGGACTTCATTCCGGGCCTCAGCATCGCACAGGCCGCGCAGCTGCAGGCCGCAGGCCGGCACGATGCGATCGCAACCCAACTTCCGGGTTTCTCGCTCGATACCACATTGCATAATTTCGCGACGGCCTCGCTGCATCAGCTGTTCGGCACCGGCTTCTTCCACGCCGATCCGCACCCCGGCAACATCCTGCTGATGGCCGACAATCGCATCGCCTTCATCGATTTCGGCATCTTCGGCAGCATCAGCCGGGACAAGCGCGACCTGTTGATGACCTATGCCGAAAGTGCCGCCATCGGCGACATCGACAGCGCCTGGCGCGCTTTCGCCCGCCTCGCCGCCCCCACGGATCGCACCGACATGCAGGCCTATCGCCGCGCCACCATGGCGCATCTGACGCGCTGGTATCGCAATTCGCTGGAGCCCGGCGCGGCGCAGCCGCATATCGGCGAACTGGTCGGGCAGATGACGGATATCATGCGCCGCCATCACGTGCGCATCGATCTGGAGACGCTGCTGTTCTGGCGCGCCGTGATCGCGCTGGATTCCAGTGCGCTGACGCTATGCCCGCAATTCGATCTGGCCAGCGAGATGCGCCTGTATTTTGCAGCGACGCAAATGCAGCCCGCGCAACGCGTGCTGAAGGCCATGACGGATCGACGCCGCATCGCATCGATCGTCCAGCTTGCCGACATGATGCCGCGTGCCACATCCTCCCTCACGGCACTGGCGACGATGGAACGGCAGCTCGGCATCGCGGAGCAAATGCCTGTCGCACAACGCCGCGCCGAGCATCGCATAGCCCAGCTCGCTATCTGCGCCATGCTTGTCATCGCGGTCAGCATTGCCTCGACCCCATGATCGTCATTGCGCGCGAAGCGAAGCAATCCAGAAAGCCCCAACCCCGCAAGAGCTGGCAGGAACTGGATTTCTTCGTCGCAAGGGCTCCTCGCAATGACGACTGAGGGAGCCCGCTCGCGCCGTGACCGCGGCAGCGGCCCGCGCGCCTTCCGGCGCTTCCTCGAAAAGCGCGGCCCCGTTTTCATCAAGATCGGCCAGTTCCTGGCGCTGCGGCCGGATCTGATCCCGCCGGAGTATTGCGATGAGCTCATGTCCCTGCTGGATCGTGTCACGCCCGTTGCGTGGCCCGATATCCGGCGCATCATCAAGGCAGATCTTGGCGCGGAGCCATTCGCGCTGTTCGCACATATCGACACGCGGCCGCTCGGCTCGGGCTCGCTTGCGCAGACGCATTACGCCCGGCTGCATGATGGCCGCGCTGTTGCCGTGAAAGTCCTGCGACCGGACATCACCGCACGCGTCACCCGCGATCTCCGTCATCTCCGGCGCCTGGCGCGGCTGCTCGCGCTCGGCGGCGCAAGTTTCATCGTCGATCCCGTCGAGACCGTCGATGAACTCGCGCACTGGATGATGCAGGAGCTCGATCTCGTCCGCGAGCGCGGCAACATCGAGCGGCTCGGTGCACTCGCGGAGCGCAGCAGCTTCCAGTTCATTCCCCGCGCTTTTCCCGAACTCTGCGGCCCGCATGTGCTGACCATGGATTATGTCCGCGGCACCCGCGTGATCGACCTTTTCGCGCCATCCGCGCACCACGGCAGCCATCGGCACATCGATCGCGACCAGCTCGCCGAGGACCTGATCGAGGCCAGCCTGACGCAAATTTTCCGCTATCGGTTCTTCCACGCCGATCTGCATCCCGGCAATCTGATCGTGCCGGCACGTGGCGGCATCGCCTTTGTCGATTTCGGCCTGTGCGAGCGCCTCGACGACGATGTGCGTGCCCGTCAGATGCAATATCTGACGGCGCTGTATCAGGGCGACAACGAGCGCGTCTATCGCGCGCTGCTCGACATTCTCGACGGCACCGACCGCGCCGATCCGGAAGGACTGCGCCGCGACTTCCTGCGCGCCATCCGCAGCCGACTCGACAACGAGGACCGCGCAGCGATGCCGGGCATCAGTGCGGCGCGCTCGCCGATCGCGATCTATCTGATCGACGTCATCCGCGCTGCGCGCAGCAATGGCTATCAGGTGCCGACCCGCGTGCTCGGCATGTATCGCGCGCTGCTGACGGCGGAGACGGTCGCGCATCGGCTCGGCAGCCGGCGTGATCTGCGCGCCGTCGGCCGGCGCTTCATCGAACAGCTGCAATGCGACGAAGTCTGCGAGTCCCTCGATCCCGAGCGATTGAAGCCGGCCTTGCTCGGCCATCTCGCCGCCTGGCGCGATGCGCCGATCAAGCTGCATCAGCTATTGGCCGATCTTGCCGATGATCGCTTCGTGCTGAAGACCAGCAATGCCGACAGCCCTGACCTGCGCCGTGAGCGCAACCGCCGCAGCCGCGGCAGCATTGCCGCCACCCTCTCCGTCAGTGTCGCCATCCTGCTTGCCGTCGCCGGCTTGCGCTGGCCCGATCACATCTGGCTGCAAGGCACGCTGTTCGCTGCACTGCTGCTGCTGTTCCTGCTCGCCGCCTTGAACTACCGGGCGCTGCGGTGACCTCCCTGCCCCTCATGGTGAGGAGGCGCGAAGCGCCGTCTCGAACCATGAGCTGGCCAGGCTCGGAGTTCTTGGCCGTCCTTCGAGACGCGCGCGATGCGCGCTCCTCAGGATGAAGGTGGAGTGTATGGGAGCGATCATTCGTCCCGTACATCGCCATTGTCCCTACGCCTTCGACACCAACCCGTTTTCCGCAAGAACCCAATTGGCATGCCCGACGATCGCCCGCAGGAGATGATCACCCAGCGGGCTCTCGATGAAAGTACGCGCCAGGGAATCATTGGCATAGGCATCCAGCAGCAACTCGCGCAGCATCAGGAACACCGCCTCCATCCGCTCCTCCGCGTCGAGGCCGACAAAAGACGTGCCGAGGCTGAGCACCTGCTGCACCAGCCCCGCATACGGCGCCGTGAGATGGCCGAGCCTGACGACGATATCGGCAACCTCCTCGATGACCACGATTAATCTGGTCGGCGGCAGCACGGCCGTCAGCGCATTTGCCTCCGGCGCGATCCTGACGAGGGCATGACGCAATTGCCGCTCATAGCGCGACGGCGCGCGGATCCAGCTGTTGATCCACATGACAAAGCGCGAGAACAGCAATGCGAGTTTGAGCAGCCCCTCGTAACTGCCGCGCTTCCACATCGGCAGCTTCACATGCCGTTGCTCCGGCCACAACGATGGGCGGCTGTTGAGGATCTCCACCGTCCAGTCGATCAGGATGCCGACCACGGGCGCGAGCAGCGTCTTCTGCAAAGTCAGAAACGGCAGACCACCGAAATTGTAACGCTCCAGGACGCGCACCACGAGATCGGTGGCGAATTTGCGCTTCATCGCGCCGGTGCCGGTGCCGAACCGTTCGGACTGCTGCACGGCGGCGAGCACCAGACTGCTCCAGCCGTCCTTCAATCCCTCGTTCCAGCGCAGCGTCTGCGGGATGGCGCCGAGCAGATGAAAGGCAATTTTGGCATCGCGCGCAATTTCGAGGCGGCGATCGCGAAAATCCTCGATCAGCTCATCCGCCTTGGCCGCGACCCGCGCGGCGGCCGCCTGCCGCTGCGGTCTGGCGCGGCTGGCACCACCCAGCCAGCCCCCGAGCAGCGCATCGACAGCGTCCACCATCGTCCGTTCGGCGATCAGGACCAGCGAACCGAGATTGGGAATGGCGGCCTCCCGCGTCCGGACGGATCGACAAGATACACGTTATGCGTGTATAACGTTGCCACACTGTTGCCGCAAGAGATACGCGCAGAACCGGACCGGCGGCCGCAAAACCATCATTTTGGCAGCCGTGCAAAATGCTGCGCTTGAGGCGAAAAGAAGGCAGCCCATGTGCGCATCGCGTCCCCCGCTCAAGGCTCAGCCACCGCATCCGCAACCACGCTTTTTCGAAAGCCTGATCAACTACTTCCGCGGCTGGCGCTACGACGCGGCCGGCGTTCTGGTCTGCTTTGCCGCCATGTATTTCGGCTGGCTCATGCTCGCCGATCCGCTACTTCTGACGCTTCGCCTCCGTGATGCCGCAAGCAGCCTCTGTGCTGCCACAAGCCTCGTACTGGCGATCTTTCTCATCAACGACGCCGCCGATCGCGACATTGACGCCCTCGTCCATCCCGATCGCCCGATCCCCCGCGGCACCGCCGACTGGCGGCATGTCTACGGCTTTGGCGTTGCGCTGCTCGCGCTATCCATCGCGCTAGCCGCACTGCTGGGCACCCGCTATCTCATCGCCATCACAGCCACCGTTGTGCTCGTTCTGATCTATTATACAAGCCTCAAACGCCATTCCCCCATTCCCTGCGCTTCCGAACTGATCGCTCCCCTGATCAGCGCCATGTTCCCCCTCACCGCCTTCGCCCTCGCGCCAAACCCGCGCATCGATATCGCCCTAACCATCGCCAGCTTCATCTATTTCGCCGACATGGCCCAGGATCTCCTCGGCGGCATCCACGACGAAGCCGGCGACCGCCGCTGCAACGTCCGCACCTTCGCCGTCACAATCGGTGCTGATGCGACAAGCAAGCTTTCCGCAATAGCTTTCGCATTATCACTTCTCTCCGGCACGGCCCTGTGGTGGTTCGCCGGACTTGGCTGGATCTATGCGATCACCTTCATTGCGCTCGGCCTCGCAATGCTGCGCGAATACCTCGCCGTTCTCACCGCCGACGCCGATCTTCGTGCCCGCGCGAGCCGCGCCAATCATCTTGGCGGGGTCTATTATTTCGTCGTTTCGGCCTCTCTTCTGCCCGATGAATTGCTGCGGAGATCGCTCGCTTAAGCAGACTTGAATACACAACCATTACGTGTATTATATTTCCCGGACAGACCGAGGCCTCGCATGACATCGACAGCCGAGCTGGATTGGACGCCGCCTCCGCTGCCGGAGAAAAAGTTTCTGTTCGGGCCGGTGGCGCGCCGCCTGCAGCGCCGTACGCTGATGTTTTGGTTGCTGCTTTGCTGCCTCGGGGCCATACCCAATCTGCTGGCCACGACGACACATCTCGACATCCCGCTCGCATGGTGCGTATTCGGCTGGGGCCTGTGGTTGCCAGGTGCCGGATTCCTGGCCATCGGCGGGTGGGCGACGTTGCTATTTCCGCTCGCGCTGGCGCTGTTCGTTGTGGCGTTCTGGATCTGGGTGCTGTGCGGCATGGTTATCGCGCCGCCAGTGGTCTGGACGATCGCAGCATTCGCGGCGCCGACGATGACCACCGATCGCATTGCGCCTGCAACATGGATCATTGTGCCCTTGCTGGTGATCCTGCTCTACGCCCTGCATCGCTATCTGCTAAAGCGAAATTACAAAGCGGCCATTCAACTCGGCAAGAAACGCGAGGCCGGTCTGCCGGGCTGGCTGGCAGACCTCGACAGAGTGCAATCGCCCGTCACCGATGCCTCTGATCCCACACGCGAATTGACGCCGGATGAACTCGGCGGCCTCCGCTACATTCTCGATCGCGCGCTGCAGCCGGTCGGCATGTTCGAGGGCTTTACCCGCATCGATAATTTCCAGCTCGCCGGGCTGCGCTACCAGCTCAATTATATGAGCTATGGCCTGTCGATGCTGCAGCGGAAATACCTGCCGAACTTTCACGGCTATCTCAACCAGGCCCAGCGCTATGCCATCGAATCTCTGACCTCGCCGGAGGTTTGCGGTTATTGGAAATACGAAAATCTCTGGGGCAACCTGTCGCTCAATCCGGATCCGATCAGCACCAAGGACGATGTGATGCTGACCGGCCTGTCGCTGCCGGCACTCAGCTGCTACGCGGAAAATACCGGAGACAGACGCTACGAACAAAAAGATGCGCTGCAATTCCGCCCCTGTAAGCTCAGCAGCAAGACCTACGGACAAAACGCGCGCAGCTTTGTCGACTCCATCGTCTGGAATTGGAAACGCTCGATCTATTTTCTCTACCCATGCGAACCGCATTGGGTCTTTCCGATCTGCAATTCCTACGCAATGTGCGGCGTCAAGCCGTTCGATCGCAGCAACGGCACCCGTTTTGCCGCCGATGCCTATCCGTCTTTCATGCGCATGCTCGACAGCGAATTCGTGGCACCCGGCGGCAGCCTGCAGCCCGAACTATCGGCTCTGATCGGCATAAGCCCTTTCTGGAACGTGACGCAGATGCAGATGGATAATCTGCTATCCGTCAGCCAGGTCTTCAATGGACTCCATCCCGGCTATGCCAAGCTCTGGTATGTGTGCGGACGGCACGAATATCTGAAGCTCACGCCCGAAGGGCTTGAACTCACGCACGGCTCATGGAGCGACTGCACGGATTTCGGAAATTATCAGAAAAATCCCGGCATGGCGCTCGGCACCATCGCACTGGCCGCGCGCGAGCATGGCGACGACGTGATCGCTGAAGCAGCCTTGCGCAAAGCTGCCGAACTGCTGACGCCGCTCGATGACAAAGGCGTGCTCGCGTATCAGGACATTTCCAACACCGCGAATATCAATCTCGCCGTGGCGCGTTGGGCGCGGCGTGAGGATTGGCTCGATACGATCAACCGCGCGCCACTCCCTGGTGCATCGACCGGCCCGATCCTGACCGGCTGCGTCTATCCCGGTGTGCTGGTTGCACGCGCTTTCAGTAACGGCGCGACGCTAGATCTCGTTCTCTATAACGGACGAGAACCCGGGCAATACGCGTTGCAGATCGAACGACTGCAGGCCGGCCGCGCCTATCGCGTGGATGGCGCAGCACCATCGTCTTTCACGGCCTCCACCGATGGCACGATCACGCTGAATGTCGCCCTTAACGGGCGAAAGTCGGTGACGCTCACCCCTCAAGCGGCAGCAAACGATTGAAGGAGGGTGCGATGGGATGTTGCATTCTCGGAGCGCTGATCATCAGTCGCTGGCTCTATGGCATCAAGCACATCGGGCTATCGCTTGTTTCGGTCCGCAGCAGCATGACTGGCCTGTTGTGCACATCGCCTGGCAACCGGCGCCCTGCGCTGCTCGTGGCGTGCGTTGCTGCAGAGATGACATTGTTCATGACGGTCGCAGCACACGAGTTGAATGGGCATCAGCATGAGCAGCCGTCTGTCGCGCATCAAATTGGTGCCGTCGCGACCATCGACATGAATGCCATTTGCGCGACCACCGATGGAGATCGCTAACGAACCGATCAGGCGATGCACCGACCACACTTGTGCCAGACAACAGAATTCAGGACTTCGATTTCACCGCCTGCACAGCCCCTCGCCACCTCACGGAGACGACGATGTTGCAAGAAGCCGCCTTGTTATCGATCCACCCGGCCACGGATCACCTCGACGCATTGCGTCAGACTTTGCTGGATCATCCGATCTATGCAGAAGTGAATTCGATCCCCCGGCTCAAACTGTTCATGGAAGACCACGTCTTCGCCGTGTGGGATTTCATGTCGCTGCTGAAGCGCCTGCAACGCGACGTCACCTGCATCGCCGTGCCTTGGTTTCCGGCCGATGACGCGCAGGCGGCGCGCCTCATCAACGAGATCGTCATGGGCGAAGAATGCGATGTGGGGCCGGATGGCGAGACGCCGTATAGCCATCTCGAACTCTACCTGAAGGCCATGGACGAGGTCGGCGCCGACGCTGCGCGCTTTCGCGAATTCTGTCGGCTCGTGCAGTCCGGCCTGCCTATCTCGCACAGCCTGATCGCGGTCGGCGCGCCACCTCATGTTCGCGCCTTCGTCGAACACACGATCCGGCTCGCCTCCGAGGGGACTACGGAAGAAGTGCTTGGCGGCTTTCTCTATGGCCGCGAGGACATCATCCCCGAAATGTTCCAGAATATCCGGAACGGCTTCTGGGCCAGCCAGGCGGATATCCCGCCCTATTTCGACTATTATGCCTGCCGCCACATCGAACTCGATGGCGACAGTCACGGCCCGCTCGGCAAGGCGCTGTTGGCACGTATCAACCGCGGAGCCCCGGACAAAGCAGAACGCGCCGATCAAGCCGCCGCTGCATGCATTCAGCAGCGCATCGATTTATGGACGAGCACGCTTGCCCGTCTTCAACAAGCCTGAGCGGTGCTCATTCAATCCTTGTATTCGTAGAGCAATCGCGCGCGGATCGTGCCGTCAAGCCCCCGGATGTCTTCCAGCACGCGCTGGCTGTCGGCGGCCGATGCATCCGCATCGAGCACGACATAACCGACATCATTGTTGGTCTCGTAATATTGCGCGGCAATGTTCACGGAGTGGCGGGCCAGCACTTCGTTGAGGCGGCCGAGCATACCCGGCACGTTGCGCTGGACCTGGATGAAGCGCGTGCCTTGTGGGCGCGGCGGGAGCTGGACCTGCGGGAAGTTGACAGCGCCCACGGTCGAACCGGTGTCGCTGTAGTCGATCAGCTTTCGCGCGACTTCGGCGCCGATGCGCTCCTGTGCTTCTTCCGTGGAGCCACCCACATGCGGGGTCAGCAACACATTGGGAAGGCCCTGCAGCGGGGTGACGAATTTCTCCTGGTTGGAGCTCGGCTCCACCGGGAAGACGTCCACCGCGGCGCCGCGTAGCTTGCCGCTGCGGAGCGCTTCGGCCAGCGCGTCGAGATCGACCACCGTGCCGCGGCTGTTATTGATGAAAAACGCGCCATCCTTCATCCAGGAGAATTCGGTCTTGCCGATCATGCCCTGAGTGGCCGGGGTTTCCGGCACATGCATGCTGACCACGTCGCTTTGCGCCATCAGCTCCTGCAGCGTCGCCACCGGCTCGGTATTGCCGTGGCGGAGACGATCGGTGTGATCGTAATAGATCACCTTCATGCCGAAGGCCTCGGCAAGGTTGGAGAGCTGCGAGCCGATATTGCCGTAGCCGACGATGCCCAGCGTCTTGCCGCGGACTTCGTGGCTGTTGGTGGCTGACTTGTCCCATTTGCCGTCATGGGCTGCGACCGAGCGATCGACGATGCGGCGGAACAGCATCACGATCTCACCGACCACAAGTTCGGCCACCGAGCGGGTGTTGGAGAACGGCGCGTTGAAGACGGGCACGCCGCTGCGGCGGGCCGCATCGATATCGACCTGATTGGTGCCGACGCTGAAGCAGCCGATGGCGATCAGGCGATCGGCGGCGTCCAGCACATCCTGGGTGATCTGGGTGCGCGAGCGGATGCCTAGCAGATGCACGCCCTTGAGGGCTTCCTTCAGCTCGCTGCCGCCCAGCGCCTTGGTCAGGCGCGTCACATTGGTGTAGCCGGCCACATCGATCAGCTCGACGGCGCTGTCATTGACGCCCTCGAGCAGAAGGATCTTGATCTTGTCCTTCGGAAGCGAAAGCTGCGGGGCGGGCATGGCGGTCTTCGACACGGGCGGTGTCCTTTGCAGGGCAGTTGAAACGACGAAGCAACGGTGGCCCTTTGGGGGCTCCGGCGGGGTCGGACGCCAGACGCTGGTTCGATTTGGCCGCATCTTTAATCCGGCCATCGCCGCCATGCCAAGAGGGCATGCAACAAATTGAAAAATAAGAATTTTTGACTGCCGCCCAGTGGCATGCCGGAGGTCTTGTGGTCGCCCGGAGAGTCGCAGGCCCGTGGCGGAACCGGAACACGCTCCCCGGCATTGTCAGCCGCTCTCCCTGGCCATCACACCCCAACCCGCGGTGCCATCATTTCCGACCTCGATCCCGATACCACCGACCAGGACGACCTGCATGGCGGACGCTCGCCCTGGTTCGCCAAACTCCCCCGCCCCGCCCGGCATCCTCTCACCGAAAACACAAGCTGCGACGCACTGATCGTCGGCTGCGGCATCACCGGCGCGCTGATGGCCGAACGGCTGACGCGGCAAGGGCTCGACGTGGTTCTGCTGGACCGCGAATTGCCGGGCTATGGCAGCACCGCGGCAAGCACGGCGATGCTGCTGTGGGAAATCGATCGCTCGCTGAGTGAATTGACCGAGCTTTATGGTTTCGAGCGCGCCGCGCGCGCCTATCGCGCCAGTTTCAATGCCGTCGGCGGATTGCAATCGCTGATGCGCGATCTCGATCTGCCCTGCGATATGCGGACAAAGTCGTCGCTCTATCTTGCCGCCGGTGAGGACGCGAGCAGTCTCATCACCGAGCAGATGTTGCGCGCGCGTGCGGAGCTGCCCGGCACGTTTCTCGATCACCGCGCCCTGTTCGGTGCCTATGAGATCACGCGCGCCGGAGCGATCGTGTCGCCGAACTCCGCTGATTGCGATCCGATGCAGATGGCCATCGGCTTGCTGAATATCGCCCATAGCCGTGGTGGGCGGTTCTATGAAGCGGAGGCGTTGCGCTACGAGTCCGCGCCCCACAGTGTCGGTGTCACGACAAGCGACGGTCGCGTGATCGAGGCTCGTCACGTCATCCTCGCTACCGGCTATGTGATGCCCGACATCGTGGAGACGAAAGTGCAATCACCCTCGTCGAGCTGGGCGATTGCGACTTCGCCACAACCGGACCGGCTCTGGCGCGACGGCGTACTGATCTGGGAGGACAGCAAGGACTATCTCTATGCGCGCACCACGCGGTCGGGCCGCATCATCATCGGCGGCGAGGACAGCGACGAGATCATCGCGCCGGATGCGCGCGATGCGCTGATTGCTGATAAAGCTGATAAACTACGTCAGCGGCTAGCAGCGCTCTGGCCCCGCGCCGAGCTGAACGTCACGCATCGCTGGGCCGGCACATTCGACACGACGCGTGACGGGCTGCCGCTGATCGGCCCAGTGCCGAAGCATCAAAACCTGTATGCTGCATACGGCTATGGCGGCAACGGCATCACCTTCAGCTACATGGCCGCGCAATTGCTCGGCGATCTTATCACCGGCGAACGCTCGCAACTCCTCGACGATTTTGCCCTCGACCGTGACGTTCCCGCCTGAGCTGGAGCTGTTTTGGACTAAGCAGACCCACAAGTCGTCATTGCGAGGTCAGGAAAGGCTTCGGCTTTCCCCTTGGCGAAGCGACGCGGCAATCCAGAGTCACGAACTGGACTGCGTCGTCGCAATGACGGCCGGAGCCGCCATGATCTACCTCAATCCGAAACAGCTCTAATCGCAGCGCAGCATCGCTGACATCATTGAGCACTACGCATTCGCAGGCGATAATCGCCGCGGTTTCCAGCATCCGCGCTGATTGACAAGGAAGAGACGATTGTTAGCATACAAGTGATCTCTTGACGCTCCTTATGGGGTTGGTCGGATGAAACCGGCGTCGTTTATTCGCCACGTTCCCCGCACGGTGGACGAAGTCGTGAGCGCCCTGGCCGAATATGCACCGCAGGACGGTCGTATTCTCGCCGGCGGGCAGAGCCTTGTGCCAATCATGGCCTTTCGCATGGCACGGCCGGCACATTTGATCGATATCAATGAAGTCGAAGGGCTCGATCGTCTCACTGTGGACGGCGATCATCTCTCGATCGGCGCGCGGGTGCGCCACGGCGCCTTCCACAAGCCGGTGATCGACGGCCCGCTCGGGCTGTTGCTGGCTTATGTCGCCCGCCATATCGCGCATTACCCGATCCGCATGCGCGGCACCTTTTGCGGCAGCCTGGCCCATGCCGATCCATCATCGGAATGGTGCCTGGTCTCGGCGACGCTTGGTGCAGAGCTGGTGGTGAAAAGCGTGCGTGGTGAACGCATCGTGCCAATCGATGACTTCCTGGAAGGCATCATGACGACAGCGCTACAGGAAGACGAGTTTCTCGCCGAAGCGCGGCTTCCGCTGCTGGCACCTGATACAAAATTCGGCTTCTATGAGTTCAGCCGTCGCGCAGGCGATTTTGCCATGGCGGCGGCGCTGGTCACCTATCGCGTAGTGGATGGCAAGATCCGTGATGCCCGCGTCGGCCTCGGCGGCGCCGAAGATCGCGCGCGGCGGATCGCCGAAGCCGAAGAGGTGTTGAACGGACAGGCGCCCTCGCCCGACCTGTTCGTCGCAGCTGGCGAAGCGGCCGCGCAGGCCGTCGATCCCGTGGAGGATATCCAGACCACCGCCGACTATCGCCGCGACCTCGTCCGCGCCGTCACCCGGCGTGCTCTCGAACACGCGCAGCAATGACCATGCACGGAAGGACCAACCATACCAAGGGATCGGGCACGACATGGGGCGGGCGCTCGATCCGCGATTTATCAAGGTGATGCATGGCGACACCGACCGCCCGCCCTATGGCTGGGGCCCCCTCGGCAGCCACTCCCTCGTTCTGTCCGGCGGCGCCAGCCTGCTGGCTGCGCGAAAGATCCGGGCGAAACTGATGATGGCGAGTTACCTGCTGGAAGCTTCTCCTAGAGATATCAAACTGGAAGCCGGTGCCGCGCATGTGATCGGTACCGACCGATCCGTCCGCAACAGCGGGAAACTGCCATGACCGAGAAGAGCGACATCACCCTCACCATCAATGGCAAGGCGCATGCGATCCGCGTCGAGGCCCGGCGCACGCTGGCCGATGCGATCCGCGAGGAGTGCGGCCAGACCGGCACCCATATCGGCTGCGAGCACGGTGTCTGTGGCGCCTGCACGGTGCTGGTGGATGGCGAGCCGGTGCGCTCCTGCCTGATGTTCGCGCAACAGGCGGATGGGCGGCAGATCCGCACCGTGGAAGGACTCGCCATAGGCGACGAAATGCATGCGATGCAGCGTGCCTTCATGGACAATCACGGCCTGCAATGCGGCTTCTGCACGCCAGGCTTCCTGATGCTCGCTGTCGGCGTGCTGGAGCGCGAGCCGGATATTTCCGACCACGATCTCGTCGATGTGCTCTCATCCAATCTCTGCCGCTGCACCGGCTATCAGAATATCATCAAGGCGGTGCGCGCTGCAGCCATCGAGATGCGGCAATCGTGAGCGCATCAGCCAAGTCCGCGCTGATCGGCCGATCCGTCACCCGCAAGGAAGACGGGCCATTGCTGCGCGGGCAAGGCAGGTTCGCCGCCGACATCAATTTCCCAAACCAGCTCTATATGCGCGTGGTCCGTTCGACCTATGCGCATGGCCGCATCGTCTCCGTCGATCTCGCCCCTGCCCTCGCGATCCCCGGCGTTGTCGCCGCATGGAGCTTCCAGGACGTCGCCGACATCCCGCCGATCGACTTCCGCCTCACCCGTCTCGAACAACTCACCGCCTATCGACAGACCATCCTGGCGAAAGACAAGGTCCGCTATGTCGGCGATCCCGTCGCGGTGGTGTTCGCCGAAGATCCTTACCTGGCCGAGGATGCTGCCGAGCATGTGGCACTCGAGATCGAGGAACTGCCGGTCATCCTGCAGGCGGATGGCGACATCGGCGAATTCCGCGACGGCCTGCCGACCGAGACGGCGCTGATCGAGAAGAGCTACGGCGATCTCGATGCAGCCTTTGCCAGTGCCGATGCCGTCATCGAGCTCGCGCTGTCCATCGGACGCCATTCCGGCGTACCGATGGAAACGCGCGGCGCGATCGGGCGTTACATCGTCGAGACCGACATGCTGGAAATGTATGGCGCCGCCAAGGTGCCGCACTGGAATCGCGACCAGCTCGCAAAGATGTTCGGCCGCACGGCGGCTAACACCAATCTCTTCGAAAGCCATGTTGGCGGCGGTTTTGGCATTCGCGGCGAGATGTATCCCGAAGACGTGCTGGTCTGCCTCGCCGCACTTCGTCTTGGCCGTCCGGTGAAATGGATCGAGGACCGCCGCGAGCACCTGATCGCCGCCAATCATTCGCGCCAGCAGACCCATTACATCCGGGCCGCCATCGACAGAGACGGCAACATCCTCGCCATCGATGACGAATTCTTCCATGATCAGGGCGGCTATATGCGGACGCATGCCGCCACGGTACCGGACCTTACCGCAGCGATGCTGCCCGGCCCTTATCGCATTCCCGCCTATCGTGCCCGCGGCCATATCCGGCTGACCAACAAGACTCCCGGTGGCACCTATCGCGCCCCCGGCCGCTATGAAAGCACCTTTGTGCGCGAGCGCCTGCTCGATGCCGTTGCCGCGAAGGTCGGTATCGATGGCGTCGAGGTGCGCCGCCGCAACCTGATCCCGACCGGCGAGATGCCGTTCACGCGCGCGCTGGAGACGCTCGGCACCGATATCGTGCTGGACTCCGGCGACTATGCAAAACTGCTCGACACGGCGCTGGACGGCATTGGCTGGGCCCCCTTGCAGGCGCAGATCGCCGAACGACGAAAGGCTGGCGAACTGGTCGGCGCGGGCATCGGCATGTTCGTGGAGAAAAGTGGCCTCGGCCCGTTTGACGACGTGTGCATCACGGTCGGTATCGACGGCAAGGTGGAGGTCGTCACTGGCACCGCCTCGGTTGGCCAGGGTGTCGAGACCGTCATCGCGCAGATCTGCGCGGAGAAGCTGGGCGTCAGCTATGACACCGTCAGTGTCATCCACGGCCAGACCGATCGCATCGCCCGCGGCCTCGGCGCTTTCGCCTCGCGCGTTTCGGTCATGACCGGCGAAGCCACGCGGCAGGCGGCACTGAAACTGCGCGACAAGGCCCTTGCCGCCGCAGCGGAGCTGATGCAGCTCCCTGCCGATCAGCTCGACGTCGTCAATGGCGAGATCATCCGTCTCGATGGCAGCACCGGCCCGTCAATGTCGCTGGCAGAGATCGCCAAGGCGCTCGCGCCCGGCAGCAATCACGTGGGCGACAACGTACCCGGCTTGTTCGCCGAAGCATCGTTCGAATCGAAGCACATGACCTACCCTTATGGCGTCCACGTCGCCGTGGTCTCGCTGGCCCGCGACACCGGGAGCGTGCTGGTCGAGCGTTATCTCGTCGCCTATGATATCGGAAAGGCGATCAATCCGATGCTGGTGGAAGGCCAGATCGTTGGCGGTGTCGCACAGGGTCTCGGCGGCGCGCTGTATGAGGAGTTCAGCTATGACGACCGCGGCGAACCGCTCGCGGTGACGTTTGCAGACTATCTCATGCCGACGGCGCGCGAGGTGCCTGACGTCGAGGTCATCATCACCGAAGATGCGCCGAGCCCGCTCAATCCGATGGGGTTGAAGGGTGCTGGCGAAGGCGGAGCGAATGCGGTCGGTGCTGCGATCGCTGCAGCTATTGACGACGCGCTTGGCCAGCCCGGCGCGATCACAAAGCTGCCGGTGTCGCCGCAGCGGGTGAAGGAACTGATCAATAGTCGTATGGCGAATGAACCGAAGCTGTAATCCGCCGGCCGAGTGCGTGTGGCGAAGAACGGCGGATTACGCCGCGCTCATCCGCCCTATGTGATCTTCTTCAGCAACCTTGTCAGCGTCCGCTGCTCATCGACCGTCAGTGGCCGCAGCGTCTTGGCGGTGACATCCGCCGCAACGCCAATCGCGGCTTCCACCACACGGCTGCCCTTCTCCGTCAGCGATACCGCGCGGCGACGGCGATCATTGGGATCGGCTCCGGTGGCAACGAGATCGCGCAATCCGAGACGATCCACCACGCCCTTGATGGTGGCGGCATCGAGATAGACCAGACGGCCAAGATGATTTTGCGAGCACGGCCCGACTTCATTCAGCTTCGCCATGACGGCAAACTGCGTCTGCGTGAGTTCATCCACCATGTTGGACATAAAGATCGAGGTGTGGCGCTGCATGGCGACACGGAGCAGAAAGCCAACCTGCGCGTCAAGCTCATAGCCGCCCGGGACCTCGGCGCTGGCTGGCAGCTTCACTTTGCCCGATTTCTGCATCACAACGGTCCCGACCTCAGACGCCAACTATGAATGATCCGCGTCAGCAGGAACAGACCAAGTTTTGATCGCTAGACGGTCAAGTAAGCGCGTTGGATATCAACGTTCTCCGCCAGCTCCACCATGGTCCCATTCCATCGAATTTGACCTTTTTCGAGCACATAGGCGCGATCCGACACCAGTTCGGCGAAATGGACGTTCTGCTCCGAGAGCAGGATCGAAACGCCGGCCTTTTTCAGTTCGAGAATGGTGTTGGCCATCATCTCGACGATCACGGGCGCCACACCTTCCGATGGCTCGTCAAGCAGGATCAGCAGCGGATTGCCCATCAGCGTCCGCGCCACGGTGAGCATCTGCTGCTCGCCGCCGCTCATGCGCCCGCCCGGCCGGTTCGGCATCTCGCCGAGATTCGGAAACAATGCGAGCAGCTTTTGCTCGGTCCATAGGGGCGCATCCACGCCATCGCTGAATTTGCGCGGCGGCTGGCGGCCGATGTCGAGATTTTCCAGAACCGTGAGATCCGAAAAGATGCGGCGATCTTCGGGGACGAAGCCGAGGCCCAGTCGCGCGATCTCATAGGGCTGCCGGCCAGAGATGTCGTGCCCGTCGAACCCGATCTTGCCGGCGGATTGCGCCATCAGGCCCATGACAGCTTTCATGGTGGTGGTCTTGCCGGCGCCGTTGCGGCCCATCAAGGCTACGACTTCGCCGCGGCCGACCTCGAAACCGAGGTCGTAGAGGATCTGCGCGGCGCCATAGGAGGCGCGGAGGTTCTCGACTGTCAGCATCGGCGTGCTCATGCCCGCGCCTCCGTCTTGAAGGTCTTGCCGGTGCCGAAATAGACTTCCTGCACCTGCGGATTGTCGCGGATCGATCTGGCATCGCCGTCGGCAATCAGTTTGCCGCGCGCCAGCACGATGATGCGATCGGCAAAGGCGAAGACGACGTCCATGGAATGTTCGGTGAACAGCACCGAGATGCCGCGCTCGATCACCAGCCGCTTCACCAGCGCAATCAGATCGTTGCGCTCCTTCGGGGCCATGCCGGCGGTGGGCTCGTCCATCAGCAGCAGGCGCGGATCATTGGCGAGCGCAATAGCGAGTTCGACGCGTTTGACGTCGCCATAGGCGAGTTCGCGGCTCGGGCGATCGGCGGCATCCTGCATGCCGACCTGGGCCAGCAGTTCCAGCGCCCGCTCACGATGCAGCGCGCCGGCCGGCCGCCACAGCCGATAGATCTTGTTCGTATGCGAGAGCAACGCCATCTGCACGTTTTCGATGACAGTCATGGAGTTGAACGTCGCCGCCACCTGGAATGTGCGGCCGATGCCGAGCCGCCAGATGTCGCGCGGCTTGCGGCCGTTGAGTTGGTTGCCCTCGAACCAGATCTCACCAGAATCCGGTGGCAACTGGCCATTGATCATGTTGAAGCAGGTGGATTTGCCGGCACCGTTTGGCCCGATCAGCGCGAGGAATTCTCCACGCTTGATCTCGAAGGACACATCGTTGACGGCGCGCACGCCGCCGAAGGATTTTGACAGCTGCCGAATGCTGAGATCGCTCATGGCGCAGACCTCCGACGCGTAAACAGCTTGGAGAGGCCACCAACGATACCGGCCGGGAATGCCAGCACAAGCAGAAGAATGACGCCGCCGAGCAGCGCGCGCCAGTATTCGGTCGAGCGCATGACGCTGTCCTGAAGCACGGCAAAGACCGAGGCGCCGACGATCGGGCCAGTCAATGTCTGCAGCCCACCGAGCAGCACCATCACCAAGCCGTCAATGGACCGGCTGACGGCAATCGTCTCTGGCGAGATCGATCCCTTGGCAAAGGCGAACAGTCCACCGGCAACGCCGCAGATACAGCCGGCGATGGCAAAGGCCAGCCAATGGATGCGTTTGACGTCGAGCCCGATCGCCTCGGCGCGCAATGGCGAGTCACGCCCTGCCCGCATGGCATAGCCGAACGGCGAGAACAGAAAACGCCGGATCAGGAACACGCCGATAACCGCGAGCGCCAGCGTGAGATAATAGAACATCGGACGGCTCTCGAATGGCGCCGATGGCCACACGCCAAGCACGCCATTGGAGCCGCCGGTGAGCGTTTCCCACTGGAACACGGCCGCCCACACGATCTGCGCAAAAGCCAGCGTCAGCATTGCGAGATAGACGCCAGACAGGCGCACGGCAAACCAGCCGAACAGCAGCGCACCGACAAGTGCCACCAACGGTGCCGACAACAAAGCGAGCCCCATAGGCGCCGCGAACCACTTTACCAGCAAAGCCGCACCATAGGCACCGAGACCGAAATAGGCAGCATGGCCGAATGAATGCATGCCGCCCGGCCCCATGATGAAATGCAGGCTGGTGGCAAACAGAACCGCGATCAACACGTCGATGCCGAGCACCAACGTATAAGGCGAGCTCTTGGCGATCAGCGGCATGCAGATCAGCACGACCAGCGCAATGAGGCCGCCGATCTTCACCGCGGTCGTCGCCGGGCGCATCGGCTCCTCAGGCTCGGCGACGCTGCGCACGACGCCCTGCTCGCGACCGAGCAAGCCGTAAGGTCGCGCGATCAGCACGATGGCCATCACCAGGAATTCGGCAACCAGCGTCATCTTGGAGAAGTTGACGGTGAACAGGCCAAAATCGACAATGCCGAGCGCGATGCACAGCGCCTTCACTTCGGCGATCAACACGGCGGCCACATAGGCGCCGGTGATCGAGCCCATGCCGCCGACCACCACCACCACAAAGGCGTCGCCGATGACATTCATGTCAGTCGTCAATGTCGCTGGCTCGCGGGCGATCTGCAGCGCGCCACCGAGGCCGGCGAGCATCGCGCCGAGCGCGAACACGCCGGTGAACAACATCGCCTGATTGACGCCGAGCGCGCCGACCATTTCGCGATCCTGCGTCGCCGCCCGCATCAAGCGGCCAAAGCGCGTCTTCGACAGGGCCATGTGAAGCAGCAAGAGGACAACAGGGCCGACGACGATCAGGAAGATATCGTAAGTGGGTAGCCGTCGCCCCAAGATTTCGATCGATCCCTTCAGCCCCGGCGCGCGCGGGCCGAGCAGATCTTCCGGCCCCCAGAGCCATAGCGCTGCGTCATTGAAGACAAGCACCAACGCAAATGTCGCGAGCAACTGGAACAGCTCGGGCGCGCGATAGATGCGCCGGAGCAGCAGGACTTCGATGATGGCACCGAGAATGCCGACCAGAATAGCGGTCAGCACGATTCCGCCCCAGAAGCCGAGCGCACCGCCGATCTTGGTGGCGAGGCTGTAGGCGATATAGGTCCCCAGCATATAGAGGGAGCCGTGGGCGATATTGACGATCCGGGTGACACCAAAAATCAGCGACAGGCCGACGGCGACCAGGAACAAGCCCGATGCCGCCGACAGACCGTTGATCGCCTGGAAAACGAACGCGTTCAGATTCATTGCAATTCGCCGTCGTCCCCGCGCAGGCGGGCCCCCATACACACGTTAGCCCGCAGCGGCATAGCGCGAGTTGCTCCAGTCTCGCACAGACCACACCTTCGGAGGTTATGGGTCCCCGCTCCGCGCACGCCTTCGGCGTGCTGGCCGGGGACGACGAGGGAGCTGACCATTGCGCTGATCCCTACTCAGCAGCCGGACGAAGCTTCTTCACTTCGTCGTCGCTCGGCAGGACGCTGGCACCATCGACATATTTGATGTCGCTCATGGTCCCCTTGCCGTTCTCCAGCGCGATCTTGCCGACAAAGGCGCCGGCCGTCGCCTGATGATCACTGGCACGATAGGTGAACGGACCGAACGGTCCATCGACAGCGAGACCGCGGAAGGCCGTGATGAGCTTTTCAGTGTCCGTCGAGCCAGCCTTGGCGATACCTGCTGCGAGCGACTTCATGGTGGCATAGCCGACGATCGATCCCAGGCGCGGATAATCGTTGTACTTCTTCTGATAGGCGGCCAGGAATGTCGCGTGCTCAGGGATCTTGATCTTGTCCCAGGGATAGCCAGTGACGATCCAGCCGACCGGCGCTTCCTCCTTCACCGGATCGAGATATTCAGGCTCGCCGGACAGCACGCTCACGACCGTGCGATCCTTGAACACGCCGCGCGTGCCACCTTCGCGCACCAGCTTGGAAAAGTCTGCACCGAACAACACGTTGAAGATCGCATCGGGCTTGGCGTCGTCGATCGCCTGCACGACCGCACCGGCATCGACCTTGCCGAGCGGGGGCGCCTGCTCGCTGACGAATTCGATATCGGGCTGCTTGGCCTTCATCATCTCCTTGAAGGTCGCGGCTGCGGCTTGGCCGTATTCATAATTCGGATAGACCAGCGCCCAGCGCTTCTTCTTCGCCGCCAGCGCCTCGGGCACCAGCATGGCGACCTGCATATAGGTCGTGGCGCGCAGGCGGAACGTGTAGCGGTTGCCGTTCTGCCAGGTGATCTTGTCGGTCAGCGGCTCGGCGGCGAGGAAGAACACTTTCTTCTTGCCGGCGAATTCCGTCACCGCGAGACCGGTATTCGACAGGAAGGTACCGGCGAGAATGTTGACCCCTTCGCGCGTCACCAGTTCCTCGGCGACACGCACCGCATCGCCGGGCGAAGAACCGTCATCGCGCGAAATGACTTCCAGCTTCTTGCCAAGCACGCCGCCCTTCGCATTGATCTCTTCGATCGCGAGCTCCCATCCCTTCTTGTAAGGGTCAAGGAAAGCGGTCTGCGTCTTGTAGCTGTTGAGTTCGCCGATCTTGATCGTGTCCTGCGCCGAGGCAGTCCGACCGCATGCGAGCGCCATGGCGCCGGCAATGGCGAGAGAACCGAGTGTACGAGCCGTAATCATGATCGAACTCCCGTTATGATCCACATATGTGTGATC
This sequence comes from Tardiphaga sp. GW821-FHT12E02, assembly GCF_058807155.1. Lineage (NCBI taxonomy): Bacteria > Pseudomonadati > Pseudomonadota > Alphaproteobacteria > Hyphomicrobiales > Nitrobacteraceae > Tardiphaga > Tardiphaga sp. GW821-FHT12E02. The sequence goes on along the minus strand of NZ_JBXAQK010000001.1, from coordinate 2,751,742 downwards.
AGCGATTGCGACAGATGAAGTCTGTGAAGATCAGGTGTTGGAGGTGTCGTCGACTGACGCGCGAATTAGTTTGTACGCAAATAGTCCGGCGCACCCATTTTCTTGTCAAGGCTGCACTTACAGCAACATGCCGTGCATGTCGCTGAAGTTTTGATCACGCGCAGCATGCGGCGCGTGACTCGAAGGCGTAGACAAAGCAGCACGCGGCGGCGAAATCAACGTCGCCGCGTGTGTGCCGCGACTAGCGGTCGCGGAAGCGATCCATCAGCGCCTTGTCCTGGCCGCCGTCGATCTCGATCATGGTGCCATTGGCCATCTGCACCAGCGGCGACGCCAGCATCACCACGAGATTGGCGACCTCCTCGACCTCGGCGATACGGCCGAGCGGGATCGAGGCCGGCGCCAGCTTGTCGGCCTCCTCATAGGAAATCTTCATGTCGCGCGACATCGCATTGACCAGTCCCGCCCAACGCTCGGTGCGCACCGGGCCGGGATTCACGGCGCAGAACGAGATGTTGTGGCGGCCATATTGTCCGGCGAGCGACAGGGTCATGTTCTGTCCAGCGGCATTGGCCGCACCCGGCGCGATTTCCCAATAGGATGGCTTGACGCCGTCATTGCCGATCAGATTGACCACGCGACCGCCGCCCTGCTTGACCATGATCGGCAGCGCGTAGCGCAGGCAGCGCACATAACCCATGAATTTGAGCTGCAGTGCCTGCTCCCAATCGGCCTCGGTCAGCGTCTCGATGACGCCGCCCGGCGCCGAGCCGGCATTGTTGATCATCAGGTCGATGGCGCCGAGTTTTTTGTGGGCGGTCTCGACGAAATTCTTGGCATCCGCATCCTTGGTCAGATCGGCAGCGATCGCGACGACCGTCACGCCGGTCGCGCTTCGGATTTCCTCGGCGGTCTTTTCCAGCGGCTCGATGCGCCGGGCGCAGATGGCGACATTGACGCCCTCTTTCGCCAGCGTCATGGCGATGCCCTTGCCGATACCCTCGCTGCCACCGGTGATGAGAGCGCATTTGCCTTTGAGTTGGAGGTCCATGAGATCGTCCTTCTGGGTTGGAAGAGAGGAAATCGAGCGGTCGGTGGTGTCAGCTCCCGGTAAAACGCGGGAGCCGCTTCTCGGCGAAGGCCAGCCGGCCTTCGACGTAGTCGGCGCTGGCATCGGCATCGGCGTAGAAGCGCCAGGCCTCAGCCATGAGATCGGCATTGCTGGTGGTCAACGCACGGATCGCGGCCTTGGCGGCCTTGATCGTCAGCGGCGCGTTAACGGCAATCTTTTGCGCGAGTCCTGCGGCGAGCGCCGACACCTCGTCCTTCGCGGCCAGGATGTGCACGGCGCCGAGCTCATAGGCCCGCGATGCCGGCAACCGATCCGCAGTGAACAGCACCTGACGCGTCGCACCTGCACCAAAGACGCGAATAAATCTTGTGATCCCTCGCGGATCATAACCGAGGCCAAGTTTCGCGGCCGGGACAGCGAAGAACGCATCCGACGCAGCGATCCGCATGTCGCAGCTTGCGGCAACCGACGAGCCGGCACCCATGCAGCCACCGAAGATCACACCGATGGTCGGCTGCGGGATTGCCTCGATGGCCAAGCAGGTGTTTTCGACGAGATCGTCATAAGCGCGCGCATTGCCTTCCCCTGATCGCGCCGTCGCGAAATCGGAGATATCGGCGCCCGCCGAGAACATCTCCTCACCCTCGCCGCGGATGATGACAACGCGGACATCCTTGCGCGTCGCGGCCTCCTGGGCGAAGGCGCCGATCTTGTGCCACATGACCGTGGAGATCGCATTGCGGCGCGCCGGATTGGCAAGCCGCAGCGCCGCGATGCCGTCTGCAATATCGATGGTGATATCGCCGGGCGCTGCCATCGGATCAGACCGCCGGCCGGTGCGACATCCAGCGACCGGACTCGGCCGCCGGGAAGAGTTCAGCAAGCGCGGCGTTAAAGGCGGCTGGCTCCTCGCTTGTGATGGTGTGACCGGCACGCGGCAGCACAAGCAGGCCCGCTGTCGGCACCGTCCGCTTCACGAAGATGCTGGGATCGAGGCACCAGTCGTCTTCGTCACCGACGATGATCAGCAGCGGCGGCGTGAATTTCTCCAGCTGCGGCTTCATCTCCCACAGCATCGGGCGCTTGGCCTGCAACTCGCGCATGGTGAGCGCGTGGCCGACCGGCGAATGATCCGCTAGCATCTTTGCGAATTCCGCAAAACCGCGCGGGTCCTTGTTCTTATGGGTCTGCCGCGTTGCACCGTCGGCGTAACGCGCTGCTGCCTCTGGCCAATCCACCGTCTCGAACATCTTTGCGGTTTCGCGCGAGGCCGCCCGACCCTGCTCGACAAAGGCCGGATCGGGGCTTGAACCATAGCCGCAGCTCGCGGCCGTTACCGACAGGCAACGATCGGGATAATTAATACCGACGTGGAGCGCCGTTGATGCACCCATCGAATGGCCGACAATATGCGCCTTCTCGATGCCAAGGCCGTCCATCAGCGCGATCACATCGTTACGCGCGATATCCTGTCCGTATTTTGTTGGATCCGTCGGCACATCTGATGGCGGATAGCCGCGCTGACTATAGGTCACGCAGCGATAGGAGCGTGCGAAGTAACGCAGCTGCGGCTCCCAGGTGCGGTAATCGCCCGCATATTCGTGCACGAAAATCACAGGACTCCCGGTGCCGACCTCCTCATAATAGAGCTTCGTCCCGTCCGGCGTCGTGAGGTGCGGCATGTTCGCCTCCTGCAAGCTAAGAGCAGATTTCATTTGCGCACATACAAAATGCTAGTAGCGTTATTCCAACTGAGCAAGAGGATTTAGTGAATGTAATTTTGGCATATCGTTTGCTTACAAATGAATGCCGCACTGCCGCATGACGAGATCGAAAAGCTACGCGCCAACAACGTTTGCCACCACGTTTTCGGGGAGATGTTCATGACCGGACTTTCGCGACGCGCCTTTACCTTGAGCACCGCTGCTACACTGCTAGGCACGACATCGATCAGAATTTCATCGGCGCAGGCACTTCCAAAAATCCGCGTCGGCAGCCTGACGCTTCCGGTCTTTGCGCCGATCATCGTCAACATCATGAAGGCGCAGAAATTCGATACCAAGCATGGATTTGAAGCCGAGGTGCAGACCTATCCATCCTTCTCCGCTTACTATGCAGGCCTCGCCACCGGCGAAATCGACACGCTGATCGGCGGCCCCACCTATTTCCAGAAACTTCGGCTCGAAGGCGTCCCGCTGCGCATCGTCGCCACCGGCGCGACGCTGGCGGACCTTGTGATCATCGCCAAGGATCCCGCCATCAAGTCGATCGCCGACCTCAAGGGCAAGCAGCTCGCCGCCGACATGGGCAGCGGACAATTCCAGATCTTGTCGATCTACGCGAAATCCAAAGGCATCGACCTCAGTAAGGACATGACCCTGGTCAGCGCGAATTTCGCCGTTGCCCGCGCACAGCTGGCAGCGGCGCGCGTCGATGCGGCGATGATCATCGAACCGATTGCCACGATGATGATGAAGGAAGATCCAAGCCTGAAGATCATCTTCAACGCCAATGACGCGTGGAAGGAGATGGCCGGCGTGACGGGCTGGGAGCTCGTCTATGCCATGCGCGAGGACACCATCAAGAAGAACGCCAATGCGCCGAAGCAATTCGTCGCAGCGCTCGCGGACGTCACCAAATATCTGCAGACCGATCCCGATGGCGCCGACAAGATCGCCGTCGAGACCGTAAAACTTCCGCCAGGCATCTTGAAGGAGGCGGTCCACGCCAAGCGTTGGGTCTTCGACGCGCGGCCGGCATGGGACGCAGCGGAGAAGAAGAGCATTTGGGATACGTTCGAGCGCGCGGTCGCCGCAGGCTTCCATCCAAAACTGCCTGACGACGCGATCATCTATGCCCCCTGACGAGGCACGCACCGCAACGCCGTTCGAAGAGCCGCGTCGCCCACCGATGATGCCAAGCCTGCCGCGCGAGACGATCATCTCGATCGTGCTGTTCGCGGCGGTCTGGCAGATCATGTCCTATCTGGCGCCGTCGCTCGGCATTCCCGCTTTCGCGATCCCCGGCCTTGGCCGGATCGCCGAAAGCCTCATGAAGATCACGCCGATCGATGTCGCCGTGACGCTGGGCCGCGTGCTGCTGGCGCTGTTTGTCTCCTTCATCATCGGCATCTTCGTTGCCATGCTGATGTATCTGTCCGACAGCGTCGAGCGCTATCTCCGGCCGATGGTGCGCATCCTGATGGCGGTGCCCGTCGTGTCCTGGATCCTGTTCGCCGTGCTCTGGTTCAAGGGCGTCGAATTCCGCATCGTCTTCGTGCTGGTCGTCGTCTGCGCGCCGGTCTTCACCGTGGATGCCCTCGACAATATGCGCGAGGTCTCGCGCGACCTGAAACAGATGATCCGCTCCTTCCGCCCCACCCCATTCCAGTTCTTCACCAAGCTGATGCTGCCGGCGATCACGCCGGGCATCCTCACCAGCTGGAAGATCACACTCAGCCTCGCCATCCGCGTCGTCACCATCGCCGAGCTGGTCGGCGCGGTGACCGGGATCGGGCATCGCCTGTCGGTGGCGCAGGAACTGTTCTCCGTGGCCGATGTGTTCGCCTGGACGTTTGTGCTCGTCGTCCTGCTGTTCCTGCTCGAAGCCCTGATCGTGCAGCTCGAAACCCGTGTGCTGAGGTGGCGCGCATGACCGGCGCATCCGCCCCTATCGAAATCGCAGGACTGCGAAAGGTGTTTCGGCAGACGACGACGGGCGAATCCATCGTCGCCATCGATCAGCTCACGCTCCACATCGCGCCCGGTGAACTCGTTGCCATTGTCGGCAAGACCGGTTGCGGCAAGTCGACCTTGTTCGATCTGCTGATTGGCCTGGAGCATCCCACCGCCGGCAGCATCACCATCGGCAGCAAGACGCCCTATGACGACTTCAACGACTTTCGCGGCAAGATCGCGACGATCTTCCAGCAGGACCGGCTGTTTCCGTGGCGCTCGGCGCTCGACAACGTCAAGCTTCCGCTCGAACTGATCGGCATTGCCGATGACGTGCAGCAGGAGCGCGCGATGTTCTGGCTCAAGCGGCTGGGCCTAGAGAACTTTGCCAATGCCTATCCGCGCGAACTCTCGGGTGGCATGCGGCAGCGCGTGGCCATCGCCCGCGCTTTCGCAGTCCAGCCGGAAATCCTGCTGGCCGATGAATCCTTCAGTGCGCTCGATGAGGTGACGGCCAATGACCTGCGCCAAACCTTCGTCGATCTCGCCCGCGAATTCCGCTCCACGGCGATCCTGATCACGCATCAGCTCGAGGAAGCTATGTCGGTCGGCGACCGTATCGTGGTGTTCGGCAAGTCGGCGGCGCTGCTGGCGGATATCCGGATGAAGGACTGGGACCGCAGCGACCACGTCCTGCTGCGTTCCGCGATCCAGAGCACATTGCAGGGCAATGCCCCGGACGAGCGATTGAAACGCTGATCGTAGGGTGGGTTGAGCGGAGCGAAAACCCACCAAGTCCTGCGCGTGGTGTTGATGGGTTTTCGCTCCGCTCAACCCATCCTACATCCTCATCCGCAACCACTGCTTGCGGATTCCGGATTCAGCCATTCCGTTGACATCCTTTCGACCCGCAGATACGCAAATTTACGTCATCTGCGTCGAAGCTGCGGCCAGGCCGCGCAAGGATAAATGCCGTGACAGGCATGTTTTGGGGAGTGGCGTTGCCATGATGGATTTCGCCACCCGGGTCCATAACCACAATTATCGGCTCGATCCGATCATCCGGTCGCTGCTGGACACGGATTTCTATAAATTCCTGATGCACCAGTTCGTCTGGATGCTCTTTCCGAAGGTGCCCGTCACCTTCAGCCTGATCAACCGCACCAAGAGCGTGCGCCTCGCGGAGATCATTCCTGAGGCCGTTCTGCGCGCGCAGCTTGATCACGCCCGCACCCTCACCTTCCGCGAGAACGAGTTGATCTGGCTCGCCGGCAACCGCTTCTACGGCCGCCGCGACATTTTTCGCCCGGAATATATCGAATATCTCCGCACGTTCCGCCTGCCGGACTATCACCTCGAAATCGTGGACGGCCAGTATGTCCTCACTTTCGAGGGCGATTGGGCTGCGGTGACCATGTGGGAGATCTATGCGCTCGCCATTGTCAGCGAGCTGCGCTCGCGCATCGCCATGGCGTCGCTGGACAAGTTCGAGCTCGACATTCTCTACGCCCAGACCAAGACCAAGATCTGGAACAAGATCAAAAAGCTAAAATCCTATCCGGACATGCGGCTCGCCGAGTTCGGCACCCGCCGCCGCCACGGTTTTCTGTGGCAGGAATGGGTGACGGATGCGATGGCCAACGAGCTCGGTCGCAGCTTTGTCGGCACCTCGAACGCCCTGCTCGCCTTCAAGCATTCGTTCGAGGCCATCGGCACCAATTCGCACGAACTGCCCATGGTGTTCGGCTGCCTCGCCGACAGCGACGAGGCGCTGAAGACTGCCCAATATGACGTCCTGGCGAAATGGCAGGAAGTCTATGATGGCGAATTGCTGATCATCCTGCCCGACACCTTTGGGATGACCCAGTTCCTGCGCGATGCCCCAGCCTGGGCGTCGAAATGGACGGGCATGCGCATGGACAGCAAGGAGCCTGTTGCTGCCGGCGAGGAAGTCATCGCCTGGTACGCCATGCGCGGCGAGGATCCGCGCAAGAAGCGCGCGATGTTCTCGGACGGGCTCGAGGTCGACCTGATGATCGACCTGCATCAGCGCTTCCGCGGCCGTATCCGCGAGAGCTTTGGCTGGGGCACCATGGCCACCAACGATTTCCGCGGCGCACATCCGCGCGGGCTGGATACGCTCGATCCGATCAGCCTGGTGTGCAAGATCACCGCGGCCAATGGACGGCCCGCGGTGAAGCTATCGGATAATCCGGCGAAGACGACCGGCGGCAGCCAGGAAGAGATCGATCGCTACCTGCGCATCTTTGGCCGCGAGGGCGTGGCTGAGCAGAAGGTGATTGTGTAGCTCCCTCCCCTTCTCCGCTGTCATCGCCCGGCCTGACCGGGCGATCCAGTAAACTCAATAGCGGCGGTGTGTACTGGATCACCCGCCTTCGCGGGTGATGACAGACTGAGTTGCAGTCGAAACAAAAACGCCGCCCGGTTTCCCGAGCGGCGTTTCTTTTTTATTGCTACAAATCGAGCCTTACAGCAGCCCCGCCCCGCGCGCCCACTTGTACTTCGCACCCAGCACTTCCACCGGAAGCTCCGTCGAATAGGCATAGGCCGGAATGCCGTTCTGGTAGAGATATTCCGCGGCCTCCTCGACCTCGATATCGCCCGCCAGCGACGCCACGATCGGCTTGTCGATGCCCTTGGCCTTCATCGCATTCTTAATCTCGACCATGTTCTTCGCAAACACCATCGGCGGCGTCACGATCGTGTGCCAGTAGCCAAGGATCAGCGAATGGATACGCTCATCCTCGAGACCGAGCTTCACCGTGTTGACATAAGTGATCGGCGGCTCGCCACCGGTGATATCGACGGGATTGCCGGCGGCACCGAAGGGCGGGATGAACTTGCGGAAGGCCGCGTCGAGATCCGGCGGCATCGACATCAGCGACAGGCCGTTGTCGACCACCGCGTCCGACAGCAGCACGCCCGAACCACCGGCGCCGGTGATGATCAGCACGTTCTCGCCCTTGGGCGTCGGCAGCACGGGAATGCCGCGGGCGAATTCGAGCAGCTGGCGCAGTGAGCGGGCGCGGATGACACCCGACTGCTTCAGCACGTCCTCATAGATCTTGTCGTTGCCGGCCAGCGCGCCGGTATGCGACGAGGCGGCCTTGGCGCCGGCCGAGGTGCGGCCTGCCTTCAGCACGACGACAGGCTTCTTCTTGGAGACGCGCTTGGCGGCTTCCGCAAAGGCGCGGCCGTCCTTCAGATCCTCGCAATGCTGCGCGATGATGTTGGTGTTCGGATCCTGTTCGAAGAAGGCGAGCAGATCGTCCTCGTCGATATCCGACTTGTTGCCGAGGCCGACGATCGCCGAGACGCCCATCTTGGCCGAGCGCGAGAAGCCGATGATCGCCATGCCGATGCCGCCGGACTGCGACGACAGTGCCGCCGAGCCCTTCACATCGTAAGCGGTACAGAAGGTCGCGCAGAGATTGGCTGGCGTGTAATAGAAGCCATAGATGTTCGGGCCCATCAGGCGGACATCGTATTTCTTGCCGATCTCGACGATCTCTTCCTGCAAGGCAGGCTCGTTGGCTTCGGCAAATCCCGATGGGATCAGCACCGCACCGGGGATCTTCTTCTCACCGCATTCGGTCAGCGCGCCGGCCACGAATTTCGCGGGGATCGCGAACACCGCGGTGTCGATCACACCCGGCACATCCTTGACGCTCTTATAGGCCTTGCGGCCCATGATCTCGTCGGCCTTCGGATGGATCGGATAGATCTCGCCCTTGTAGCCACCGTTGATGAGATTCTTCATCACCGAATTGCCGATCTTGCCGTCTTCGGCAGAGGCACCGATCACGGCGACGGCTTTCGGCATCATGATGCGGTTCATCGCCGCAACGATCTCTTCCTTCGCACGTGGCGCCGGACGCGGCTTGTAATCGAAATCGACGACGATGCGGACGTCGGCGGCAATCGCATCCTTCTTGGTGGCGAACACCGGATTGAGATCGAGCTCGACCATTTCCGGGAAATCCGAGACGAGCTGCGACACCTTGACGATGATATCGGCCAGCGCCTCGCGATTGGCGGGATCACCACCGCGCACGCCGTGCAGCATCTCGGCGGCCTGGATGCCGTCGAGCATCGACAGCGCGTCATCATTGGTGGCGGGCGCAAGACGGAAGGTGACGTCCTTGAGCACTTCCACGAGTACGCCACCGAGGCCGAAGGCCACGAGCTTGCCGAACGAGCCGTCGGTGATCGAACCGATGATCACTTCGGTGCCGCCCATCAGCATCTGCTGAACCTGGACACCTTCTATCTTGGCATCGGCCTTGTACTTCTTGGCATTGGCCAGGATCGTGTCGTAAGCCTTCTGCGCATCTTCGGCGGTCTTGACGCCGACGATGACGCCACCGGCTTCTGTCTTGTGGAGAATGTCCGGCGAAACGATCTTCATCACCACCGGGAAGCCCATGCCGCTGGCCAGCTTCGCCGCCTCGGCCGCGGAGGTCGCAACGCCCTCGCCCGGCACAGGAATGCCATAGGCGTCGCAGACGAGCTTGCCTTCCGGCGCCGTCAGGCTGGTGCGCTTGTCCGCCTTGACGGCGTCGAGCACTTTTCGCACGGCGTCTTTCGCCGAGGCGGGTGCTTCTTTGATGGCGAGATTCGATTGAGACATGGCCTTCTCCCATTGCGTTTCTTGACGCGGACGAATTGATGGCATTTGGTATGCCAGAAAATCGAAAGTCAAGGCGCGGTGCAGCGCAAAATTGCTGAAATCGCGGTCAGCTTGACATGCTGGCATCTGGCATGCCAAAAATTCTGGACGTTGTTTCTGTGGTACGACATCTCCGACCGGAGATGATTCATGCCCACGCGAAAACCAACCAAGGCGCCGTCCATTATGTCTGAGGCCGACCTTGCGATCGTTCGGATCGCACCCGAGACCAGCTTCAAGACCAAGGCCTATGAAGCCTTGAAAGAAGCCATTCTCAAGATGGACATCTACACGACGCCGGATCCGGTGATGCTCGACGAGCGCGCCCTCTCCGAACGCCTTGGCGTCAGCCGCACACCGATCCGCGAAGCCATCGCGATGCTGGAACAGGACGGCTTTGTGAAGACCGTGCCACGCCGCGGCATCGTGGTGGTGCGCAAGACCAAGACCGAGATCGTCGACATGATCCGCGCCTGGGCGGCGCTGGAAAGCATGGCGGCACGGCTGATCACCACGACCGCGCGCAAGAAGGACATCTCGGCGCTGCGCGACTTCTTCAAGGATTTTGGCAAGGACCGCCTGCCGCAGGATCACGTCGAGGAATATTCGAAGGCGAATATCGCGTTCCATCAGGCCGTTCTCGCGCTCAGCGAAAGCCCCGTCCTGATCGACATGACCAACGACATCCTGCTGCATGTGCGCGGCTATCGCCAGCTCACCATCGGCCGGGTCGATCGCACCGCGACCTCCCTGCCCGAGCATCTCGCCATCATCGAGGCCCTCGAGGAGCGCGACACCGAACTGGCCGAAAAGCTTGCCCGCAATCACACGCTTGGCCTGGCCTCCTATGTCGAGGCGCATGGCCAGGAGCTGTTCACCTAACGCCGTCGCGCGGACCATCGCACGACTAAGTCCAACAACCATACGCGTCCAGAAACGTCAGGGAGAGCGGAATGTCCGCAGTTCACAGCATCGACACCTCAGCCGAACAGGATCTGACAGATGGCTTCCATCTGATCATCGATGCCCTCAAGCTGAACGGGTTGAACACGATCTACGGCGTCCCCGGCATTCCGATCACCGATTTCGGCCGCATGGCGCAGGCTGAAGGCATTCGCGTTCTCTCCTTCCGCCACGAGCAGGCCGCGGGCTATGCGGCGTCCATCGCAGGCTATCTCACCAAGAAGCCGGGCGTGTGTCTCACCGTCTCGGCGCCGGGCTTCCTCAACGGCCTCACGGCCCTCGCCCATGCCACCACCAACTGCTTCCCGATGATCCTGATTTCCGGCTCGTCCGAGCGCGAGATTGTCGACCTGCAGCAGGGCGACTATGAAGAAATGGATCAACTCGCGATCGCCAAGCCACTGTGCAAGGCCGCGTTCCGCGTGCTGCATGCGCAGGACATCGGCATCGGCCTCGCCCGCGCCATCCGCGCGGCCGTGTCGGGCCGTCCTGGCGGCGTCTATCTCGATCTGCCCGCAAAACTGTTCGGCCAGGTGATGAATGCCGAGGCCGGCAAGAAATCGCTGGTCAAGGTGATCGACGCGGCCCCGGCGCAGCTCCCGGCTCCGGACTCCATCAATCGCGCGCTCGATGTGCTGAAGTCGGCCAAGAAGCCGCTGATCATTCTCGGCAAGGGCGCCGCCTACGCGCAGGCTGACGACGCCGTGAAGGCGCTGGTCGAGACCTCGGGCATTCCGTTCCTGCCCATGAGCATGGCCAAGGGCCTCCTGCCCGACACCCATCCGCAATGCGCCGGCGCTGCACGCTCCACGGTTCTGAAAGATTCGGACGTCGTCCTGCTGATCGGCGCCCGCCTGAACTGGCTGCTGTCGCATGGCAAGGGCAAGGCCTGGGGCGACGCACCGAAGAAATTCATCCAGATCGATATCGAGCCGAAGGAAATGGATTCCAACGTCGAGATCGTCGCCCCCGTGGTCGGCGATATCGGCTCCTGCGTGACCGCCCTGCTCGATGGCATGGGCAAGAGCTGGACGAAGGCATCCAGCGACTGGATGTCAGCCGTCACCACCAAGCGCGACGACAACATCGCCAAGATGGCGCCGAAGCTGCGCAACAACAACTCGCCGATGGACTATCACGGCGCGCTGGGTGTTCTCCGCACCATCATTGCCGAACGTCCCGATGCGATGCTGGTGAATGAAGGCGCCAACACGCTTGATCTCGCCCGCGGCATTGTCGACATGTACAAGCCGCGCAAGCGCATCGATGTCGGCACCTGGGGCATCATGGGCATCGGCATGGGCTATTGCATCGCCGCCGCCGTCGAGACCGGCAAGCCGGTGCTGGCCATCGAAGGCGACAGCGCCTTCGGCTTCAGCGGCATGGAGGTCGAGACCATCTGCCGCTACAATCTGCCGGTCTGCATCGTCGTCTTCAACAATGACGGCATCTATCGCGGCACCGACGTCAACCCGTCGGGCGGCAGCGATGTCGCGCCCACCGTCTTCGTCAAGGGCTCACGCTATGACAAGATGATGGAAGCCTTCGGCGGCGTCGGCGTGAACGCCACCTCGCCCGACGAGCTCAAGCGCGCCGTCAACGAGGCGATGGATTCCGGCAAGCCGACGCTCATCAATGCGGTGATCGATCCGGCCGCCGGCAGCGAGAGCGGACGCATCGGCAATCTCAATCCGCAGAGCGTTCTCAGCAAGAAGAAGTAATTCTGAACATGCGGGGTCGTGAGACCCCGCTCATTTTCTCCAAGTGCCGAGCCGGCAAAAAATAGTACGGGAGCATAGCAATGACACAGGCGCTCAAAGGCGTTCGCATTCTCGACTTCACCCATGTGCAATCGGGCCCGACCTGCACGCAGCTTCTCGCCTGGTTCGGCGCCGACGTGATCAAGGTCGAGCGCCCCGGCGTCGGCGACATCACCCGCGGCCAGCTGCAGGACATCCCGAATGTGGACAGCCTGTATTTCACCATGCTGAACCACAACAAGCGCTCGATCACCCTCGACACCAAGAACCCGAAGGGCAAGGAAGTCCTCACCGCGCTGATGAAAGAGTGCGACGTCCTCGTCGAAAACTTCGGCCCCGGCGTGCTCGACCGCATGGGCTTCTCGTTCGAGAAGATCCAGGCGATCAACCCGAAGATGATCGTTGCCTCGATCAAGGGCTTTGGTCCCGGTCCTTTCGAGGACTGCAAGGTCTATGAGAACGTCGCGCAGTGCACCGGCGGCGCCGCATCCACCACCGGCTTCCGCGATGGCCTGCCGCTGGTCACCGGCGCGCAGATCGGCGACAGCGGCACCGGCCTGCATCTGGCATTGGGCATCGTCACGGCGCTGTATCAGCGCACCCAGACCGGCAAGGGCCAGAAGGTCACCGCCGCCATGCAGGACGGCGTGTTGAACCTTTCCCGCGTCAAACTGCGCGACCAGCAGCGCCTCGCCCATGGCCCGCTCAAGGAATACAGCCAGTTCGGCGAAGGCATTCCGTTCGGCGACGCCGTGCCGCGTGCCGGCAACGACTCCGGTGGTGGTCAGCCGGGCCGCATCCTGAAGTGCAAGGGCTGGGAGACCGACGGCAACGCCTATATCTATTTCATCACCCAGGCGCCGGTGTGGGAGAAGATCTGCGACGTCATCGGCGAGCCCGGCTGGAAGACCGATCCGAACTACAACAAGCCGGCGGTCCGCCTGTCGCGCCTGAACGAGATTTTTGCGCGCATCGAACAGTGGACGATGACCAAGACCAAATTCGAGGCGATGGAAATCCTCAACCAGGACGACATCCCCTGCGGTCCGATCCTGTCCATGAAGGAAATCGCCGCGGACGAGTCGCTCTACGCCACCGGCACCATGGTCAAGGTCGATCACCCCGAGCGCGGCGAGTATCTGTCGGTGGGCAATCCGATCAAGCTGTCGGACTCGCCGACCAAGGTCGAGCGGTCGCCGCTGCTCGGCGAGCATACCGACGAGATCCTCAAGCAGGTGCTCGGCTTCAGCGATCACCAGGTCGCCGAAATCCACGACTCGGGCGCGCTGGATCCGCCGCGCAAGGTCGCTGCTGAGTAAGCGGCACCAACATCTAGACATACGAAAGGCCGCCCAAATGGGCGGCCTTTTTGCGTTCAGCGTGTCGTCGCCATCCTTCGAGACGCGGTCGAAGGCGACCGCTCCTCAGGATGAGGACAGAAAAGATTGAGGCCACTTTCCAAGAAACTCCACCCCCATGGTGAGGAGCGCGCTTGCGTGCGTCTCGAACCATGATGGCTTGCCAGGGTCTTTCGCAGCACAACAACGCGGAACTTCAATAAGAAAATCCAATCGTTCAATTTTGCGTTGCAAAAATTTCTTGCTGCCATGCAAACAAACAACTGGTCGGTGGCATCTGGTATACGTAAATTAGCTCCAGATCAGAACACGGCGCCTCGCGCCATCTGGAAGGGAATACCGATGTCCAAGACTGCTTCGCTCGGCGTGACCGCCAATTCGAGCCTGTTCGGCCGCCTCCTCGCGTCGATCGATCGCGCCTTGATGGCCAGCGCCCGCATCGCGATCCGCAATGGCGACCAGCCGCGCGTCGGCCTCTGAAATTCAAGCTTTGCGGGCTTTGGCCCGCACTGTTCTCTGCGTTCCTCCCGAACTGGCCCCGGATTTCCGGGGCCTCTTTTTTGCCTTCAAGGTTGCATCGCAGCGAGACTTCCCGCTCCCTGCGACATATTGGCCTGCGCACCTTGAAACGGCTCTAATCGCTTGCCGTCTGGCATATCGCATACCAAACTGCGTCAACGGTAATGCTTCAGCTTTGAATAGAAAGCATACCGGGGGAGGACAAAGGCCGAGCTGCCCGCAGGGGCGCGATGCCGTATGCGCTATGACACAGCGATCCAAACCCACCCACCCAAGCTACAGGCGAGCCATTCCGGCTCAACACTCTGACGCGCGCATGTGGCGCGCGCAAGAGCATGTTGGCCTGCCAGTTGGAAACTCGAAGGACGATTGACCACGCACGAACGATGACAAGTCGGCGAACGACCGACGCATCAAAACGAATGGGAGAGAAACAATGAAACGTTCTGCTTCATGTCTCGCGCTGGCCGCCGCGGCGTCCATTCTTGCTTTGGGGACCAGCCTCCCCGCATCCGGCGCCTGGGAGCCGGTGCGGCCTGTCGAATTCATCGTCCCGGCCGGCACCGGCGGCGGCGCCGACCAGATGGCGCGCACCATTCAGGGCATCATCACTAAGCACAGCCTGATGAAGCAGCCCCTCGTGGTCATCAACAAGTCGGGCGGCGCCGGCGGCGAAGGTTTTCTCGATGTGAAGACCGCCAATAACAATCCGCACAAGATCATCATCACGCTGTCGAACCTGTTCACCACACCGCTCGCCACCGGCATCCCCTTCAACTGGAAGGATATGACCCCGGTCGCGATGCTGGCGCTCGACGAGTTCGTGCTGTGGGTGAATGCAGACAAACCCTACAAGACCGTCAAGGAATATATCGAGGCCGTGAAGGCTGCCCCTCCGGGATCGATGAAGATGGGTGGCACCGGCTCCAAGCAGGAAGACCAGATCATCACCGTCGCCATGGAAAAGGCGATCGGCAGCAAGTTCACCTACATCCCCTACAAGGGCGGCGGCGAAGTCGCGGTGCAGCTCGTCGGACAGCATGTCGACTCCACCGTCAACAATCCTATCGAAGCGGTCGCGCAGTGGCGCGGCGGCAAGGTGCGCCCGCTTTGCGTCTTTGATAGCAAGCCGATGGCCTATGACGAGCCGGTCGCCGACGGCAAGGCCTGGAAGGATATTCCGACCTGTAAATCCCAGGGCCTCGACATCGAATATGTGATGCTGCGCGGCATCTTCATGTCACCCAAGGCCACCAAGGATCAGATCGAATATTATGTCGAGCTGTTCAAGAAGGTGCGCGCCACGCCTGAATGGCAGGACCTCATGAAGAGCGGTGCCTTCAACACCACCTTCATGACCGGCGGCGACTATGCCGGCTGGGTCGGCACCGAAGAGAAGCGTCACGAGACGCTGATGAAGGAAGCCGGTTTCCTCGCGAGCAACTAGCCACGCGACTGAACCGAAGACGCGCACGTCGCGCCGGCTCACGTCACTGAGCCGGCGGCTCCCAGCCCGATCCGCAAGTTCGAAATGGACGTCTCATGACCACGCAATCATCCCACACCACAGGTCCGACTCATAAAGCGGTCGAGGCCGGCGTCACCACCGTCATCGGCCTGTTCGGCGCCCTCGTCGTCTATGGCAGCATCAAAGCCGGCATCAATTGGGGCGCCGAGGGCCCGAAGGCCGGCTTCTTCCCGTTCTATATCGGCCTGTTCATCATCATCTCCAGCCTGATCAATCTATGGAATACGTTGCGCGAGGAAGACGGCCCGCTCTTCGCCGAATGGGGGCAGCTCCGCCAGGTGTTCAGCGTCATCATCCCCACGGGGATCTATGTGGCCGCGCTTCCCTTCATCGGCCTCTATCTCGCGTCGATGATCTTCATCGCCTGGTTCATGCGCTGGCTCGGCAAATACAACTGGCCGATCATCGCCGCGATTTCCCTGGGCATGCCCGTGGTCACCTATCTCATTTTCGAACGCTGGTTCCTCGTTCCGCTCCCGAAGGGGCCGATCGAAGAATGGCTTGGTCTGTAACGAACATCTCCTCCGTCATTGCGAGGAACGAAGCGACGAAGCAATCCAGTTCTTTCTTCGCGTGACGCTGGATTGCTTCGTCGCAAGTGCTCCTCGCAATGACGAACTGGACACCCGTATCTGTCAGTTGTCTTCAAGGACTTTTCGACATGGAAGAACTCGTCAATCTATTCCACGGCTTTGCGGTCGCGCTGCAGCCCTTCAACATTGCGGTGATGGTGCTCGGCATCGTGCTCGGCGTGATCATCGGGGTGCTGCCGGGACTCGGCGGTGCCAATGGCGTCGCGATCCTGTTGCCCCTCACCTTCAGCATGCCGCCGACCTCGGCGATCATCATGCTGTCCTGCATCTATTGGGGCGCATTGTTCGGAGGTGCGATCACCTCGATCCTGTTCAACATCCCCGGAGAGCCATGGTCGGTCGCGACCACCTTCGACGGCTATCCGATGGCCCAGCAGGGCAAGGCCGCGGAATCCCTCACCGCCGCTTTCACCTCCTCTTTCGTCGGCGCGCTGTTCGCCGTCATCATGATCACGCTGGTGGCGCCGCTGGTTGCCGGCTTCGCCTTACGATTCGGACCCGCGGAGAAATTCGCGGTCTATTTCCTGGCATTCTGCAGTTTCGTAGGCCTCAGTAAGGAGCCGCCATTCAAGACCATCGCGGCCATGATGATCGGCTTTGCCCTCGCCGCCGTCGGTCTCGATTCCATCACCGGGCAGCTCCGCCTCACCTTCGGCTCCACCGAACTGCTGAACGGCTTCGACTTCCTGATCGCGGTCATCGGCCTGTTCGGCCTCGGCGAGATCTTCCTCACCATGGAAGAAGGCCTCAACTTCCGCGGCGGCAAGGCGAAGATCGATCTTCGTGTCGTGCTCCGCACCTGGATGAGCCTGCCGCAATACTGGATGACGTCGCTGCGCTCCTGCATCATCGGCTGCTGGATGGGCGTGACACCGGCAGGCGCGACGCCGGCGTCCTTCATGAGCTACGGCATCGCCAAGCGCGTGTCGAAGAACGGCAAGAACTTTGGCAAGGGCGAGATCGAAGGCGTCATTGCGCCGGAGACCGCAGCCCATGCCGCCGGCACCGCGGCGCTGCTGCCGATGCTGTCGCTTGGTGTCCCCGGCTCGCCGACAGCAGCCGTGCTGCTCGGTGGCCTTCTGATCTGGGGCCTGCAGCCCGGCCCGATGCTGTTCGTCGAGCAGAAAGAGTTCGTCTGGGGCCTGATCGCCTCGATGTATCTCGGCAATCTCGTCGGCCTGATCATCGTGCTGACCTGCGTGCCCATCTTCGCCGCGATCCTGCGCGTGCCCTTCAGCATCATCGCGCCGCTGATCCTGGTGCTGTGTGCGATCGGCGCCTATTCCGTGCACAACTCCACCTTCGACGTGGTGATGATGCTGGTGTTTGGCGTGATCGGCTATGCGCTGAAGAAGTGCAACTATCCGCTCGCGCCGCTGGTGCTCGCCATCGTGCTCGGCGACAAGGCCGAAGAAGCCTTCCGACAATCCCTGCTCGGCTCGCAGGGATCGCTCGGTGTCTTCTTCTCCAATTCGCTGGTGAGCACGATCATGATCCTCGGCCTGATCGCCTTGTTCTGGTCGGTGATCTCGAACGGCCTGACGCGGATGCGTGCTCGCACTGCAACAGCCTAACTACACTCCAAAATAGCTGTTCAAAAACAAGAGCCGGCGGTCCAACCGCCGGCTTTTTGTCGTCCATTCGTCTCGCAGCACAGCATTCAGTCATGCGAAACTAGCTGCGACAAATTGACAAGATTTTGCTTGTGAGTTGGCATATCATATACCAAACTCCCGGTTGCAGCTGTCGGACACGCAATAGAACAGCGCATTAGGAGGAACTATGACTGATGCAGTTCACGGAGCGGCGCCATCGGCCGCGCGCGTCAGCGATGCCTATCGCTGGACGCAATTGGCCATCGGCGTCGGCGCCATGGTGATGATCGCCAACTACCAATATGGCTGGACGTTCTTCGTCCCCGACATCCAGAAAAAATTCGGCTGGGACCGCGCCTCGATCCAGTGGGCCTTCACGCTTTTCGTGCTGTTCGAGACCTGGCTGGTGCCGGTGGAAGGATGGTTCGTCGATAAATACGGCCCGAAGCTTGTGGTGCTGGTCGGCGGCATTCTCTGCGGCATCGGCTGGGCCATCAATGCGCAGGCGGAGACGCTGAACGGGTTCTATCTCGGCATGATCATCGCGGGCATCGGCGCCGGCGGCGTCTACGGCACCTGCGTCGGCAATGCGCTGAAATGGTTTCCGGACAAGCGCGGCCTTGCCGCGGGCATCACGGCTGCCGGCTTCGGTGCAGGCTCCGCGCTCACCGTGGCGCCCATCCAGGCGATGATCAAGGATTCCGGCTTCCAGACCACCTTCCTGTATTTCGGTCTCGGCCAGGGCATCATCATCGTGATCCTCGCCTTCTTCCTGTTCGCGCCGAAAGCCGGTCAGGTACCGTCGGTCGTCGCCAATGCGAACATCATCCAAACCCGCCGCAACTACGCGCCGACCGAAGTCATCCGCCATCCCATCTTCTGGCTGATGTATTTCATGTTCGTCATCGTCGGCGCCGGTGGCCTGATGGTTACGGCGAACCTCAAGCCCATCGCAGCGGACTGGAAGATCGACAACGTGCCGGTGACGCTGATGGCGATGACCATGACGGCCGTCACTTTTGCGGCCACCATCGACCGCGTGCTGAACGGCCTGACACGTCCCTTCTTCGGCTGGATCTCCGACATGATCGGCCGCGAGAACACGATGTTCATCGCCTTCGGCATGGAAGGCCTCGGCATCTGGGCACTGTATATGTGGGGCCAGGATCCGTTCTGGTTCGTGCTGCTGTCGGGCTTCGTGTTCTTCGCCTGGGGTGAGATCTATTCGCTGTTCCCGTCGACCTGCACCGACACGTTCGGCTCCAAATTCGCAACCACCAATGCCGGCCTGCTCTATACCGCCAAGGGCACGGCAGCGCTTCTGGTGCCGGTCGCGAACTATATGCAGCAGTCGTCAGGGACTTGGGACAGCGTGTTCCTGATCGCGGCAGGCGCGAACATCCTTGCCTCGCTTCTTGCCATCGCGGTGCTGAAACCGTGGCGCAAGATCGTGGTGGCCAAGGCACAGGCCTGACCTTCACAAGCCGCTTCCAACAGCATCGAAATGCGCTCATTCGCAAGGATGAGCGCATTTTTCTTGCGGCATCCTTGCGGCAAGCCGGCGGCCTCACAGAGGCGCGTAAACGTGAACTGGCATGCCAGAAAACACCCTACGAAATCTCGTAATGCCGAAATCGCAGGGCTAAAATCATCAGAAATGGCAGCATTGCTGCCCTTTCTCGAAATTCTGGTTGCATGTCCTGATATCACGCGTTGACAACTGGCATACCGTATACCAAACTTGGACCTGCAAGATCGATCCTAAGCCGATCAGCCAAGGGAAAATCGAGGAGGTTGCCATGCAAGTCGGAGACGTACTGCGTCGTAAGAGCACCCGTATCGCCACGGTCCGGATGAATGAGACCGTCGCCATTGCCGCCCAGCTGCTGCGCACCGGAAATATCAGCGCGCTCGTCGTCAAGGACGTGTGCCGCACCGAAGGCAACACCGCCGTCGGCATGTTCTCCGAGCGCGACGTGGTGCGCGCCATCGCCGAGCACGGCGCCGCCGGCGTCAATCGCAAAGTGTCGGAGATGATTTCGGTGCAGCAGCTGATTTCCTGCACATCCACCGACACGCTCGACCATGTGGGTCGCCTGATGAACCGGCATCACATCCGCCACGTGCCCGTGATCGACGACTACACGCTGGTCGGCGTGATCAGCATCCGCGACATCAGCCGCGCGCTCGATCAGGATGACGCGCCGCAACTGCATGCCGCGGTGGCTTGACGCTATCTCGTCATTGCGAGCGAAGCGGAGCAATCCGGAAAACCAGAAACCGGATTGCTTCATCGCTTCGTCAAGGGGAACGCCACAGGCTTTTCCCCGACCTCGCAAAGACGGCTACGGCCTGCTAGCTCTTCACCATTGCGATCGATACCTGGCGAATGTCGCCCTGCGACGTGATCGACACGGACTGTTTGTTGCCGGTCGTCGTCAGCGTGATATTGGCCGAGAACATCGGCGAATCCGCCGCAACCGCGATCCGGCCACCACTGGCGCGGCCCTGCAGGCTGCCGCTGATGCCGCGCGAGGTTTCGCTCCACGTGCCTGACACCCGGCCTCCCTCGCTCACCACATCGCTGCTGAGCTCGAATTTGTAGCTGTCGCTGGCGCAGCGCAGCGACTGCTGCAGGGTGCTGTCGCCCGCCGATACGCGATAGCTGGCGCGGCAGCGCAGCCGTTCCTTCGATCCGTCAGAGAGAGCGATTGTCCCCGAGCCCGACCAGGCGCCGTGCATTCCCGAGAACGGCGCCGATTGTGCGGAAGCCGGTGTCGCCGCAAGGACGCACACCGCCAGACCGGCGATGGCCACGAAAGCTTTCTGCGAAGTGATCATGAGATACTCCCTTTGGACCGACGCCGGTCGCGTCGCCTCATATGTCCCGGCACCATGCCGGATGGTTCATTTGGCAATCAGGATGGGTCAGTCGCCGAGCAGCTTGTCCGGCGTGATCGGCAGGTCGCGAACCCGTTGTCCGGTCGCGTTGAACACCGCATTGGCGATGGCTGCGGCCACACCGGCAATGCCGATCTCGCCGATGCCGCGCCCCCCCATCGGGGTGCGGGGGTCGGGAATGTCCGTCCACAACACATCGATCTCCGGCACGTCGAGGTGCACGGGGACGTGATAGTCCGCCATGGATGCGCTCATGATGCGCCCGCTCCGTTTGTCGAGCAGGGTTTCTTCGGTCAGCGCCATGCCGAGGCCCATGATCATGCCGCCACGAAACTGGCTGGCCGCGGTCTTGGGATTGAGGATACGGCCGCAATCGAACGCGCCGACGAGACGGGTGACGCGGACTTCGCCGGTCACCTCGCTGACGCGGAGCTCACAGAAGACGGCGGACCGGCTATGCATGGAGAATTTCAGCAATTCGAGCGGCGCACTGCTCTCGCCGATCACGCTGATCTCGCTGCGTGCCGCGCGCTTGAGGATGGATACGAAGCTCTCGTAGCGCGATGGCTCGCCGATCTTGCGCAGCCCGTGATTGGCGAATTCGACCTCGTGCGCCCGCAGCCCCGCAAGCGGCGTATCGTTGCCCGCAAGGCGCAACAGATCTCCGGCCAGTTTCACGCTGGCGGCGTTGATCGCCGCGCCGAGCGAGGCCGTCTGCGAGGAGCCGCCGGCAAAGCTGCCGAATGGCAGGTCAGTGTCGCCGATCCGCACGGTGACATCATCGAGCGGCAGGCCAAGACGATCCGCCGCGTGCTGCCGCTGCACCGTTGCCGTGCCCATGCCCATCTCGTGCGCCGCGCTCGACACCGTCGCACGGCCTTCGCCGTCGATGGTGATCCGCGCCGACATTCCGGGCATCCGCACATACGGAAATGAACCGGTCGCGCAGCCCATGCCGACCAGCCATTCGCCGTCCTGCTGCGACCTTGGCATTGCGGTGCGGCGCTCCCAGCCGAACTTTTTCGCGCCGAGCTCATAGGCCAGGGGCAAGTCGCTCTGCGAATGCGGCGCGCCGCTGACCGGATCGGCGTCGCCGATATTGCGCAGCCTCAACGCTATCGGATCGATGCCAAGCTTGTGCGCCAGTTCGTCCATGGCGCTCTCGATGGCGAAGGTGCCGACCGCCTCGCCGGGCGCGCGCATGAACGTATTGGCCAGCAGATCGAGATCGAGCGTGTGCTGCACGATATCGTAGCTGTCCGCGTCGTAGAGCGAGCGACCTGACAGCGTGAAGGTCTCTTCGCAGACGCTGTGCGGTGGCTTTACGGAATATCCTTGATGCACCATGACAGTCAGTCGGCCGCTCGGATCCGCCGCCAGCGCCACGCGCTGCTCGGTCTGGCTGCGACCGCCGATCAGCCGGTGCATGCTGGCGCGCGACAGAGCGATCCGCACCGGCCGACCCGCGAGTTTCGATGCCGCAGCCCCCAGGATCTGGTGATCCCACAGCGCCTTGCCGCCGAAGGCGCCGCCAACAAAGGGAGAACTCACAAACACCTGCGTCTCCTTGATGCCGAACACCTTGGCGAGCGAACCAGCCGTGGCGTTCAGCATCTGGGTCGCGTCGTGCACGATCAGGCGATCGCCTTGCCAGGCGATGGTGGCGGCATTGGGCTCGATCGGATTGTGATTGTGCCACGGTGTCCGATAGACCGCATCGACGCGGCCCGCGGCATTTCGGAATGCCGCATCCGGATCGCCACGCTTCAGCCGGTTGCGTTCGAGCATCAGCGAGTCGGGCGTCGTTGCATCTGCCTTGGCATTCTCGAAATTCGTGCGGGACGCACTTTGCTCGTAACGAACCGCAATCAGCGAGGCTGCATGGTTCGCCTGCTCCTGGGTTTCTGCGAGCACCAGAGCGACCGTCTGCCCGTTCCAGCGGATCTCGGCGTCCTGCATGATCGGGAGAATGTTGTTTCCCGCAGCCTTGAGATTCGTCACGCCGATCGGCGGCGGCAGCGCAATCTTCGGTGCATTGCGATGGGTCATCACCAGCACGACGCCGGGTGCTGCTTCCGCAGCAGCCAGATCGAGCGCCGTGATCCTTCCGCGTGCGATGGTCGAATGCACGAAAGCCGCATAGGTCAGGCGATCCATCGGCACTTCGGCCGCGAAGCGCGCGGCGCCCCGCACCTTGTCGGGACCATCGACTCGTGACTGCTGGGTGCCGAGGGCCACGCGCTTGTCGATCAGCGGATCGGGCGTGCCGCCCGGCAACCAGTTCGACGGCACATAGCCCATCGCCGTGCGGACACCGCCGATGATCGCATTCTGCAATTTGCTCATGCGCCTGCTCCTGTCAGTTCGCCAAGGACGGCGGCCATGGTTCGCTTTGCGAGCTCGATCTTGAAGGCATTGGCTTCGGTGGGTTTTGCTGCGGCGAGTTCGGCATCGGCTGCGCGCAGGAAGTTTTCCCGGGTCGGAGCCTCGCCGCGCAAGATGCTCTCGGCCTGCAAGGCGCGCCACGGCTTGGCGGCAACACCGCCGAACGCGATCCTGATATCCCTGATCCGGCCATCGGCGAGATCCAGCCCGGCCGCGACCGAGACGAGCGCGAAAGCGTAGCTCGAACGATCGCGGACCTTGCGATAGCGCGAATGCGCAGCCGCCGCATTCGGCGCGATCGAGATGGCGGTGATCAGCTCAGCCGGGCGCAGCACCGTCTCGATGTGGGGATCATTCGCTGGCAACTGATGGAAATCCAGCAGCGGAACGTGCCGTGTGCCGTCGGGACCGCACAGATGCACGGTCGCATCCAGCGCCGCGAGCGCGACGCACATGTCGGACGGATGCGTTGCGATACAGTTCGGCGACGTGCCGAGGATCGCATGATTGCGACTGAAACCGTCGATGGCGTCGCAGCCCGCACCGGGCACGCGCTTGTTGCAGCGGGAGCCGGCGGGGTCATAGAAGTAGGCGCAGCGCGTCCGCTGCAACAGATTGCCGCCGACCGTCGCCATGTTGCGTATCTGCGCCGAGGCGCCTGCAAGCAAGGCGCGGGACAGCATGGGATAGCGCGCCCGCACCACGGGATGCGCCGCAAGGACACTGTTGCGGACCGCGGCACCGATAACCAGACCACCATCGCCCTCTTGCTCGATGGACGCCGGCATGCGGCTCACATCCACCAATGCAGCAGGCGTCTCGATATTCTGCCGCATCAGATCGACGAGATTGGTGCCGCCGCCGAGGAAACGGCATTGGCCGGCACCGGCAAGCGCCAAGGCGTCGGCCGCATCCGCCGCGCGCTGGTAATGAAACGGCGTCATGCGGCGTCTCCCACCAGCTGTTCTTCAATGGCTTCGACAATGCCGTGATGCGCCCCGCAGCGGCACAGGTTGCCGCTCATGCGCTCGCGGATTTCCTCACGCGTGGTGCTGCTTTGGCCGGCGGCAAGGTCGGATGTGACGTAACTGGGATCACCGCGGCGCATCTCGCCGAGCATCGCGATCGCCGAGCAGATCTGCCCCGGCGTGCAGTAGCCGCACTGGAAGCCGTCATGCGCGATGAAGGCCTGCTGCAAGGGATGCAACACGCCCGGCTCGCTCAGGCCTTCGATGGTGGTCACGGAGCGCCCATCCGCCTGCACTGCCAGCGTCAGGCAGGACAGCACGCGCTCGCCGTCGAGAATGACGGTGCAGGCCCCGCAGGCACCCTGGTTGCAGCCGAGTTTGGTGCCGGTCAGACCGGCCTGTTCGCGCAGGAGATCGAGGAGCGAGACCCGGGGGTCGTCGGGTAGCGAATAATCCGTACCATTGATGGCGATGGCCATGAGCGCCTCCGTCAGGAGCCAGCCTTACGGGCCGGCGGCACGCTCGAGATAATACGAACTTCGTAATGTTCAAGTTTCGTTGTCAGCAATTTTTTCTGTCAGCCGGATCAACTCCTTACGCTCGATCGGGTCGAGTGCGCGCAGCATGATCAGGCAGGTCGAGCGATAGCCGGCGATATGGTCTTCGACGACTCCCCGTCCGGCATCCGTCGTGCTCAGTGCCACGGACCGGCGATTGTCTTCGGGCCGGCGCCGCTCGACGAATGCCTTCTTCACCAGGCGATCGATGGAAGATGACATCGTGGTCATGGCGACATTGAGGAAGCGCGCGACGTCGCCCATCAGACAGCCTGGATGCTGATCGACATAGACCAGCGTCTGCGCATCCAGCGCATTGAGCGCGTTGTCGGCGGCAGCAGCAGCCTCGGCCACCTTGAAGCGCCGCGAGAACCGCTCGAACACGCGCGTCATCTGCTCAATCTCGTCCTGGGACGGCTCGGTGGTCGGCTTGGCAGTCGTCTTGCTCATGGCCGCAGAAAAGCATGTTCGCGCCGCGAGTTCCAGCGATGGGCACCGCGGCGTCGCACGCATCAGACCTGCATCTCCGGCGCATGGGGCCATGTTCCGTGGCGGTAGACATCGCCGCGCCCCACCGGCATCCTCCGCCCGAACAAGCAAGAACCAATCGGCGCCCAACGCGCCTCCGGGGAAACAAGAGGACCCATTATGATCAAGACACGCTTCACCGAACTCGTCGGCGTCGAACACCCGATCGTCCAGGGCGGCATGCAATGGGTCGGCCGCGCCGAGCTCGTCGCCGGCGTCGCCAATGCCGGCGCGCTCGGGCTCATCACCGCGCTGACCCAGCCGACACCGGAAGACCTGACCAAGGAAATCGCGCGCACCCGCGACCTCACCGACAAGCCGTTCGGCGTCAATCTCACCATCCTGCCGACCATCAAGCCGCCGCCTTATGCGGAATATCGCCAGGCCATCATCGAGGCCGGGATCAAGGTGGTGGAGACCGCCGGCAACAAGCCGCAGGAGCATGTGGACGAATTCAAGAAGCACGGCATCAAGGTGATCCACAAATGCACCAGCGTGCGCCACGGCCTCTCTGCCGAGCGCATGGGCGTGGATGCGATCTCCATCGACGGCTTTGAATGCGCCGGCCATCCCGGCGAGGACGACACGCCCGGCCTGATCCTGATCCCGGCCGCTGCCGACAAGATCAAGATCCCGATGATCGCCTCCGGCGGTTTTGGCGATGGCCGCGGGCTTGTGGCGGCGCTCGCACTCGGTGCCGAGGGCATCAATATGGGCACGCGCTTCATGTGCACCAAGGAGAGCCCGATCCATCAGCTGGTGAAGGAGCGCATCGTCGCCAATGACGAGCGCGGCACCGACCTGATCTTCCGCACCATGCGCAATACCTCGCGGGTGGCCAAGAATGCGGTGAGCCAGCAGGTGGTGGCGATGGAGAAAGAAGGCGCGACCTTCGAGCAGATCAAGGATCTGGTCGCCGGCGCGCGCGGCAAGCTGGTCTATTCCACCGGCGACAGCGAGGACGGCATCTGGTCGGCCGGCCAGGTCCAGGGCCTGATCCACGACATCCCGTCGTGCCAGGAACTGGTGTCGCGCATCATCCACGACGCCGAGACGATCATTCGCGCGCGACTGGAAGCGATGCTTGGCGGCGGTCAGCGCCAGGCGGCGGAGTGATCGTGCGATGAAGGCTTACGTCTATACAGAGAGCGGCCCGGCGATCACCGACATCGCCGCGCCAAAGCCGACGGGCACGCAGGTGCTGGTCAAGGTGAAGGCCTGCGGCCTCAACCGCGCCGATCTCGGCATGACCAAGGGCCATGTCCATGGCGCAGCCGGCGGTGTCGGCACCGTGCTTGGCATGGAATGGGCCGGCGAGATCGCCGGACTCGGGCCCGATGCAAAAGGCTTCACGGTCGGCGAACGCGTGATGGGCTCGGGCGGTGCGGCATTCGCGGAATATACGGTGACGGATCATGGCCGCCTGTTCCATATCCCGACGGGCATGGGCTTCGAGATCGCGAGCACCCTGCCCGTCGCGCTCTCGACCATGCACAATGCGCTTGTCACGGTCGGCGGATTGCAGGCGGGACAATCGGTGCTGATCCAGGGCGCCAGCTCCGGCGTCGGCCTGATGGCCTTGCAGATCGCCAAGCTCAAGGGCGCGAAGCCGGTGATCGGCTCATCGACCCATGCAGCGCGTCGCGGCCGGCTCGGCGAGTTCGGTGCTGATCTCGCCATCGATTCGAAAGACGCCGGCTGGGTTGATGAGGTGCTCAAAGCCACCAATGGCGACGGCGTCGATCTGATCATCGACCAGATCTCCGGCCCGGTCGCCAACCAGAATCTGAAGGCGACAAAGGTGCTCGGCCGCATCGTCAATGTCGGCCGTCTCGGCGGCACCCATGGCGATTTCAATTTCGACCTGCATGCGGCGCGACGCATCAGCTATGTCGGTGTCACCTTCCGCACCAGGTCCCTGCAAGAGATCCGCGATATCTTCAGTGCGGTGCGCGCCGACATCTGGCCGGCAGTGGAAGCCGGCAAGCTGAAGCTGCCGATCGACAAGGTGTATCCGTTCGCCGAGATCGGAACGGCGTTCGATCACATGGAAGCCAACAAGCATCTCGGCAAGATCGTGGTGACGCTGTAACGCGCGCACAACGAGTCATCGCAACGAAAAACGCCGCGCATCATCTGCGCGGCGTTCGCGTTTCGGACTCGTTTTTGAGTCCGAACACGCACTCAGTTTCCGTTGGATAGCATTTATTTCACGTTAACGTTTCGTTGACTCTCGACACTGTGGGGAAAGTGGATTCATATTGGACTTGTCGATTCGAAGCGGGGCGTTTGGGGTTCGATCGACACTGCAAATTTCCGAGGGGGCCAAGTATGTCGCGTGCGCATGCGGATAACGCATGCGTCCAATCCGATTCGATTAAAGGATTGGCGCAATCGATGGCGAAGCCGGCTTATCACCGGTTGCTCATCGCAGAACCCGCTCTTCGTCGCGCAGTCCCGACGCTGATCATCGCATTTCTCATCACGATTTTCTTCGGCGCCTTCGTGCAGGTCGTCGATCACAGCCGCCAGAAGCAGGCTGCGCTGAAGCGCGACCTCGCCGCCGTCGGCGATCTCGCAGCCGAACGTCTCGATCGCAACGGCGCCGTACGGCAGGATCGCCCGGTCGCCATCGAACGCCTGCAGGCGTTGCTGCCGAGCCTGATCCCCGCCTGGGGCATCGCGCCCAGCCGTCATGTGATCGTGCTCGGTGCCGACCAGAGCATCATCGCGCGTATGCCGGCGGATGTGCCCGACCGCGACAGCAAGCGCGTGCTCGACATGCTCAGCGCCGTGCAGAACATGTCGGCACAAAGCCAGCGCACCGACGTGTTCGACGTCACGCTGGCCGACGGCAGCCAGGCGCTCGCCACGCGCCGCATCGTTCGCGCGCTGCCCGGCCAGATCATCGTGCTGCAGGAGAACAATGACTCCGTCTGGCGCTCGGAATCGGCGCTGTCGATCACCCTCTCCGCCACCACCGGCTTCGTGGTGCTGATCCTGGGCTTCGCCTTTCACTGGCAATCCACCCGCGCCCGCGAAGGCGACGCCATCAATGACGCCGTGCGCGGCCGCATCGACACCGCGCTCAATCGCGGCCGCTGCGGATTGTGGGACTGGGACCTGTCACGCGGCCGCATCTTCTGGTCGCAATCCATGTTCACCATGCTCGGCCTCGACAGCCGCAGTGACCTCCTCACCTTCGGCGAAGTGAATGCACTGGTGCGGCCGGAAGACATCAATCTGTTCGAGATCGCGGACCAGCTCGTCTCGCAGCAACTCGACCATATCGACCAGACATTCCGCATGCAGCATAGCGATGGTCACTGGATCTGGCTGCAGCTGCGCTGCGAACTGGTGGGCGGCCAGACCGATGGCAGCCAGCACCTGATCGGCATCGCCATCGACGTCACCGAACAGAAGAGCCTTGCGCAGAAGAGCGTGGAAGCCGATGTCCGCCTGCGCGACGCCATCGAGACGATTCCGGAAGCCTTCGTGCTGTGGGATGCCGAGGATCGCCTGGTGCTGTGCAATTCGCACTTCCAGCGCCTGCACAAGCTACCGGACTCTGCGGTGAAGCCGGGCACGCCCTATGAGACGGTGCTCGAAGTCGGCAGTATGCCCGAAGTTCGCTCGCGCCTCGCCGATTCCACCAGTGCTGCCCAGGGCGCGCGCACCTTCGAGGCCCAGCTCGAAAACGGCACCTGGCTGCATATCAGCGAGCGCCGCACCAAGGATGGCGGCTACGTGTCGGTGGGCACCGACATCACCCGCATCAAGGAGCACGAGCAGAAGCTGATCGACAATGACCTGCGCCTGCGCGCCACCGTCATCGATCTCAAGCATTCGCAGGCGGCACTCGAGAAACAGGCGCTCGAACTCGCCGATCTCGCGCAAAAATACTCGGACGAGAAGAACCGCGCCGAAGAGGCCAATGCCACGAAGTCGAAATTCCTGGCCAATATGAGCCACGAGCTGCGCACGCCGCTCAATGCCATCATCGGCTTTTCCGAGATCATGGGCAGCGGCATGTTCGGCCAGCTCGGCTCGGATAAATATGGCGAATACTGCCACGACATTCTCACCAGCGGCCACTATCTGCTCGAAGTGATCAACGACATCCTCGACATGTCGAAGATCGAGGCCGGCCGCATGAAGCTGGATCTTGAGCCACTCGATCTCGGCCAGATCCTGTCGGAATCCCTGCGCGTCGTCTCCGGTCGCGCCGAAGCCAAGAGCCTCACACTCAGCGCCGATCTCGCCACCGACGTCGCCGTCACCGCCGACCGCCGCGCCATCAAGCAGATCCTCGTCAATCTTCTTTCCAATGCCGTAAAATTTACGCCCGATGGTGGGCGCGTCACCGTGCGCAGCCGGGTGATGAAGAATTCGGTCGCGCTCATCATCGCCGACAGCGGTATCGGCATTGCACCGCATGCGCTGAAGCGGCTGGGACGCCCGTTCGAGCAGGTGGAGAGCCAGCTCACCAAGACCTATCACGGCTCCGGTCTCGGCCTTGCCATCGCCAAATCCCTCACCGGCCTGCATGGCGGCGCCATGAAGCTGCGCTCGAAGCCCGCCGTCGGCACCGTGGTGTGCATCTCGCTGCCACTGGAAGGCCGGTGCGCGGCACAGATCTCCAGGGCAGCCTGAGCTTCGACGCAGGCCCCCTTCGACGACGGCGCGTCGAATAGCCGCTTGGATGCGGCTCCCATCATTATACTCTAGATTGTGAACAGCGATCGTCTCCTCATTCTGGAGAACGATGGCCTGTGCATATGCGACCACGAGCGACGCGCAGACGTCGCCGTCAATCAACATCATTCCAGGGAGAGAACGCGATGAAGCTGAGCCATTTCGCAGCCGCGCTGTTGGTGCTGACATTGCCGTCGGCTGCGCCTGCACAGGACTATCCTGCCAAATCCGTGACGGTGATCGTGCCGTTCACGCCCGGAGGCGCCAGCGACAACGTCGCGCGCATGACCACCCAAAAGATGCAGGAAAGCTTCGGGCAATCCTTCATCATCGAGAACAAGCCCGGCGCCAATGGATCGATCGGCGCCACGCAGCTCGCGCGCTCGAAGCCGGACGGCTACACGCTCATGGTAGGCTCGATCGGCGTCATCGCCATCAATCCGGTGCTGTACAAGGATCCCGGCTATCATCCGCTGAAAGATTTCGACCTGCTCTCCGTCGCGGTGCGCAATCCAAATGTGCTGATCACCCGGCCGGACTTCCCGGCCAATACGGTGAAGGAGTTCATAGACTATCTGAAGAAGAACCCGGACAAGGTCACCTTCGCGTCGTCAGGCGTCGGCTCATCGGATCATCTCTCCGCCGTGTTGTTCTGGCAGAAGACCGGCACCACGGGCATCCACACGCCCTATAAGGGCGGCTCGCAAGCGCATACGGATCTGATCGGCAGCCACGTGGATGTCTCGTTCCAGAATCTCGGCGCTGTCGCCAACTATATTCGCGGCGGCAAGGTGAAGCTGCTGGCCGTGACCAGCGACACGCCCTCCGACTCCTTCCCGGACACGCCGACCTTGAAGGAGCTCGGCATCAGCGATCTCAACATCTATTCATGGCAGGCCTTCGTTGCACCAAAGGGATTGCCGGCGGATGCGAAGACCAAGCTCGAAACATCCATCACCGGTGCCCTCACCTCACCCGACCTGAAGAAGAAGCTGAATGACAGCGGCTTCGAGGTCGTGGCGAATTCGAGCGCGGAGTTTCAGACATTCCTGGAGAAAGAGCTCGATCGCTGGAAGACGGTGGTCGAGGTCGGCAAGGTCAAGCCGGAGCAGTAAGTTCGACGCACGCCTCGTCAATGCAAAGACCGCCGCGACAATGACGCGGCGGTCTGATGCTCGGTGATACGCTCCGCTGGGAATGCGGATGTCAGAAATTAAACGTCGTCGACACCATATATGTTCGCGGCGCAGCGAGGATGACGTAGCCGTCATTGGTCGAGGCCTGCCAATAATTGGTATCGAGCAGGTTCTCGACCGAAAAGCGCACGACTATAGGCTTGGCATTCCAGGGCGATACGAATGTGTAGCGCGCGCCGGCATCGTAGCGGGTCCAGCTCGGGCCGTAGACCTTGTTGGCAGGGTCAGTCCAGTATGATCCCGTATAGATGGCCCGGCCCGTCAGCGTGAAGCCAGGAATGAACGGCACATCCCACTCGCCGCCGAGATTGAGCTGGGTGTCGGGAACGTTGAACGTGCGATTGCCATCATAGGTGCCGTTGTCGGTCCGCTGCTGGCGCGCATCGAGGAACATCACGCCACCCAGGAGGCGGACACCGTCGGCGACCTCGCCGAATGCATTGAGTTCAACGCCACGATTGCGGTTCTCGCCGGACTGCGTGAGGATATTCGGCGTGACCGAACGATCGACCAGCTGCATCGGCCGCACAATGTCAAACGCGCTGACGGTGGTCGTGATCCGCCCCCAATCGACTTTCACGCCCATTTCGTGCTGCGTCGTGCGATAAGGCGGCAGTACCTGACCTCGATTTGCATACTGATCGCCGACGATCGTGCCCGCTTCCAGCGCCTCGATATAGTTGGCATAGATCGAGACATTCTCGAGCGGCTTGATCACAAATGCATAGGCTGGAGTGGTCGCAGACGTATCGTAACCGCCGGTCCTCGCTCCGGTACGCATATCGAATGATTCCGATTCCACATATTGGTGCCGCACGCCGACGGTCAGCTGAATGCGCCCGTTCCAGACCGACATGGTATCGGCGACACCAAAGCTGGACAGATTGAACTTGCCAGTCGTGTTGGGGGCGCGAACCGGAACATTCGGCACGGGAGACGGACGGGGGTTGTAGAGGTTCGACGTAAAACGCGTTCCGGTGTCGTTATAGATGCCGGTATCGGCCCCCGACGCTGCTACATTGAAATTGATGGCGTGGTTGACTGGACCGGTATCGACATTCGCCCGGAAGCCAGCCTGGGCTGCGACCCGGTCGTGCTCCTGGTTGTTGCGCCGGGGATCGCCGGTGAAATCACCGTTGAGATTGGTGAGCCGGATATCCGAATAGAGGTAGCGCGTGTTGCTCTTGCTGAGTCCAGCTTGCGCATAGGCTGTGAGGTTCTCGGTGATGTCCACCTCACCCTGCACAATGGCGTAACGCGATTCCGACGCCCAGAAGCCCCAACTCGGCATGTAGTTCGCGCGCGCATCGGGCGCCTTCGGGACGGCCGTCAGATTGCCGAGATCGACAAAGCGCGTCATCGCGGTGGCATTGTTGTAATCATAGCCGAGGTCTGCGGACAGGCGCACGCGCTCGCCGCGATAGTCGAGACCGAGGAAGGCGTTGCCGACTTCCTGGCTCTGATTGGCCAGTTCGGTGTTACCGTCCTTGTAGCTGCCATTGAAGCGGACACCGAATTCCTTGAACTCGCCGAACCGTTGCCCGACATCCAGATGGGTGCCGAATTGCGAGCGCGACGAATAGGTGTTGGTGAGCTGAGCGAATGGTACCTCGCCGGCCCGCTTGGTCACCAGATTGACGCTGCCGCCAACGCCGCCGCCGCTCGGCGGCATGCCGTTGAGCAGGGCCGACGGTCCCTTCAGCACCTCGACCCGTTCGAATGCCCCCAGCGACGATGTCGAGAAAGCCGAGGCGATGCCGTAGAGGCCGTTGATCCCGTATCCCGTACTGGACACGCTGAAGCCGCGGATATTCACCTGATCGAAGCCGCTGAGACGCGGGACGGTGACGCGCACCGATGGATCATTCGCAAACACGTCGTCGAGCTTGCGCGCCTGCTGATCCTGAATGGTCTGAGCAGTGTAGCTGGTCTGGTTAAACGGCGTGTCCATGACGCCGCGATTGCCGAGCAGGCCGACCTGGCTGCCGGACGCGACCTGGCCGCCGGCATAGGCGGCGGGCAGATTGCCCATGGTGCCGGTCGGTGGTGTGGTCGGCAGACGTGGCGCAACCACGCGCGGCGCTGCCTGCGGCGCGCGCGTGACGCTCGGGCGCGGAACGGCTCTGCGGGTTGCACGCGGCTTCGGCGCATGCACTTCGACGGCAGGAAGTTCACGCGCGGCCTGTGCGGCAGCGTCCCCGCCACCGAGCAGCAGCGCCGTGACGCTGACCGCCGCCATCAGAGAATTTGTATGAAGATTGGACCCGCACGCCATGTGAATTCTTGCCCCATTCCCGGCTGACTTCTGTCAACCAACAAGGGGCGCCTTACAGGATGACACCGTGCGGTCACAATTGCGGTGCGCCTAGATTCTATCTAACTGTTCGCGCCGATCACGCCGATACGAGCGGCATGCAACCCGCTTCGGCATTGCGACAGCCGACCTTCCACCGTCGTTATTTGCGCTGAGCAGACTGCTCGACACGCCCGACCTGGTTCGCCTGCGACGTGAACCAGATCGTGCCGTTCGGACCTGTTGTCATTCCGAATGGCTGCGCATTCTCTGTCTTCAGGTCGAAGAATGAGACGACACCAGCCGGCGTGATGCGACCGATCTTGTGCGGCTTGAATGCCGTGAACCACACATTGCCATCGCCGCCGCTCGCGATTCCGATCGGCTTGGTGTCCGCCGGCAGCGGAAATTCCTTGATCTCACCGCTCATCGAAATGCGGCCGATCTGATCCGAGCCGTTCAGCGAAAACCAGAGATGACCATCGGGCCCGACGGTGATGTCGCGCGGTCGCGATTGCGGATTGCTCAGCGCAAATTCCGTGATCTTCCCGGTCCTGATCTCGAGGCGGCCGATCTTTCCCGCGTTGCTTTCCGTGAACCACAGATTTCCGTCCGGTGCCGAGACCACGCCATAGGCCTGCGCATTTTCTGTGGGAATGTCGAACTCCTTGAATTCGCCCGTCAGCGTGATGCGCCCGATCTTGTTTGCCGCCATCTCGGCAAACCAGATCTGGCCATCAGGCCCAACTGTGATCCCGCGCGGCCATGAGCCGGTGTTGAACTTGGTCGGCGTCGTCGCCTGCGACGGAATGACGAACATGCCGTTGAATTCGCCCTTCGGCGAGATCCGCCGGATCGCGTTCTCTTCGCGCGACGTGAACCACAGATTGCCGTCAGGCCCTGCAGTGATGCCCTGCAGAACGCCAACCTTGTCGCCGGGCACACGGAATGCCGTGGCCGTGCCCTCCGGCGTCACGCGAAAAATCTGATGCTTGATGACTTCGGTGACCCACATATTGCCGTCGGGACCGAGGACGACGCCTTGCGGACGCTGTCCTTCGCCCGGCAGCGAGGTCTCGACGAGAGAAATGCTCTCGGCTTTCGCATACGTGGGGGCAATGACTCCGGCCAGGGCCAAAACAACGATGGCGGCGTGAGCGCGTCGAAATGGCATATCGGTTCCTCGATCAAGCAATGAACGCGTCAGCGCGTGCGGCCATCGGGCTGCAGCGCGCGACAACATTGCTTGCGTAGAGGAGACGATACAGCTGACACAATGGCACGTGTCTGGAATTGATCCAGCCATTCGCGTGCTTGCATTCGCCGACGCTCCGCACAACCGCCCGGGTGCGACAATCCGTCCGCTTCAGCCCTGCACATCCACGATCTGGCGAAACACGTCGCGCACATCGTGCTGGATCTCGCGCACACGCGCTTCCAGCGAGGAGAAATCCGGCTCGTTGCTGACGCGCGCAAGCAGGCGAAGAAGATCGGCGCCTGCGGTCTCGGACTTGAAGCCATCGCTGACACATAGCCGCAGGATTTGCGTGAGGTCGCTGAACAGCCGCATCGCCCGCCGCAGCACATCGAAATGCTCTGTCTTCAGCACGCCGAGCTTAGCGGCATTTTCCAGCACCTGGTGCGTATTCACGCTCAGGATCGCAGGCTTTTCCGCCGCATGGATGAGCTGCAGATATTGCGCGATGAATTCGATATCGACCATGCCGCCGGCGGCATATTTGATATCCCAGATATCGTCCTCGCCCTTTTCCTCGGCGATGGCCTGGCGCATCTCGGCGACATCATTGGCAATGATGCCATGCTCGCGGGGACGGACCAGCACCTCGCGAATGGCGGCTTCGACCTTGTCGCGAAACGCCGGCGATGCCGAGATGACGCGCGCGCGCGTCAGCGCCATATGCTCCCAGGTCCAGGCTTCGGTCTGCTGATATTCGGAGAACGAATCGATGCGCGACGCCAGCGGACCCGAGCGCCCCGACGGCCGCAGCCGCATATCGACTTCATACAACACACCGTAATTGGTGCGCGTGGTGAAGGCGCTGATCAGGCGCTGGGTCAGCCGCGCAAAATATTGCGCGCCATGCAGCGAGCGCGGGCCATCGGAATCCGGCGCGTCATGATCGAAGTCGTAGATCAGGATCAGATCGAGATCGGACGACGCCGTCATCTCGCGGCTGCCGAGCCGGCCCATGGCGATGATCGCCGTTTCCTGCCCCTCGATGCGGCCATGTTGCGCGATGAACTGGTCGAGCACGAGGCCGTGCAGCGTCTGTGCGATGCCTTCGGCGACATCGGCAAACGCTGTGCTCGCCTGCGGCGCCGTCACCGTGCCGGACAGGATGCGGGTGCCGATCAGGAACAGGCTCTCCTGCCCGAACAGGCGCAGGCGATCGAGGAATTCCTCATAGGAGTTGGCGTCTTCGAGTGTCGCCGCCAGGCGCAGCGACAGCTCGCGGCGATCCGGCATCGCGCCAAAGAAGCGCGGATCGATCAGGCCATCGACGAGCTGCGGCTGCCGCGCCAGCATATCCGCAAGCCGTGGCGCCGCACCCAGCACGAGTGCGACAAGTGCCACGAGATCGCGATTCTGGCTGAGCAGCGAGATCAATCGCCCACCGCGCTGAAGCGCCTGCAGGAACCGATCGAAGGCGATCACCGCGCTGTCTGGCTCCTCGGCATCGGCGAGACCGACAATCAGCGTCGGGACGAAATCGAGAAAGGCCTGCCGCGTGGCTTCGACCCGCAGCGCGCGATAGTCGTCGTCCAGCATCCAGTGCTGCACCGTCTGCGCCACCATCGCCGGCTTACGGAAGCCGAGCTTGTTGAGATGTTCGAGCAGGCGTTGATCGGAGGCGCCCGCCTTGTAATCGACCGCCGGGAGATGATTGTCGTCGGTGGCATCGCCTTCGAACAGGCGACCATAGTGCCCCTGCACGCAATTGAGGTGCATCAGGAGATCGCGCACGAAAGCTTCGCGGCTGGCATAGCCGAAGAAGCGTGCGAAGCGCTCGACCGCTTCCACCTCGTCCGGCAGCGCATGCGTCTGCTCGTCGGCGATCATCTGCAGGCGATGTTCGACGCGGCGCAGGAATTCATAGGCGCGCGTGAGTTCGTCGCGCACCTCATCAGTGATCCAGTTATTGGCGGCGAGAATAGTCAACGCATCCAGCGTCGGCCGAACACGCAACTCCGGATGGCGGCCACCCGCGATCAATTGCTGCGTTTGCGCAAAGAATTCGATCTCGCGAATGCCGCCGCGGCCGACCTTCACGTTGTGGCCCTCGACCGAAATCTCGCTCTGGCCGCGATAGGTCTGCATCTGGCGCTTCATGTCATGGACATCGGCCAAAGCTGCGAAATCCAGATGCTTGCGCCAGACGAAGGGGGAGATATCGGCCAGCATACGCTCGCCGGCCTTGGGATCGCCAGCGCAAGGCAGCGCCTTGATCATCGCCGCGCGTTCCCAGGTGCGGCCCTCGCGCTCGTAATAATACAGCGCGGATGCGGTCGAGACGGCCACCGGCGTCGAGGCCGGATCAGGACGCAATCGCAGATCGACACGGAACACATAGCCGTCGCCGGTGCGCTGCTGCAGCAGGCGCGACATGCCCTGGGCGACGCGCACAAAGAATGTGTTCGGTTCGATATCCTCGGCCAGCGTATGCTGTTCGAGATCGAAATAGACAATGAGGTCGATGTCGCTGGAATAATTCAGTTCGCCCGCGCCCATCTTGCCCATGGCGAAGACGATCAGGCCGCTCCCCTCTTCTGGCTTGGCCGGATCCGGCGGCAGGATACGACCGCGGCCGGCTTCCTGCGTCAGCAGATAGTGGATGGCAGCCTGCACCGAGGTGATCGCGAGATCGGTCAGTGCGCGCGTCACGCGCATCACCGGCCACACGCCGCCGATATCGCATAGCGCAATCATCAGTGCCGCTTCGGATTTCATCCGCCGCAGCGCGATCATCACATCGGCTTCGCTGGAGGCTTCGCCTACAAGCTCAACCGCATGCGCGATCAGACCGGGCAGCGCCTGGTCGGGATCACCGTTCAGCACGCGCAGCGCGCGCGATGCATCGGTGCGGATCAGATCGAAAAGATACGGAGAAGCTTCCGCAATCCCGAACAGAATGGCGCGGGCATATGGATACTGATCGACAATGGCCTGCAATGCGCTGGCCTGATCAGGCGCAATATCCGTGAGCCAATCAGCGAAACGGCGTTCGGCCTCGGTGGCATCGAACAGTTCCGGTCCGCTCACGAATTGCGCGGCCAGCATCGGCTGGCCCTCGCCTCTTTTGACAGAAGTCATGCCGACTTCTGTTGCACATTCGCGCTTTGCCCCGCAAGGGCCTCTCCGGTTGCGGCCGGTAATACCAATGTCACACGCAGGCCGGGATTGTTGTCGCCGAGTCGCAATTCACCATGATGCAGCTTGGCAACGGCCGATGCGAGGCTGAGCCCGAGGCCCGAGCCAGGCAATGTCCGGCTCGCTTCCAGCCGCACAAAACGCTCCACCGCATGTTTGCGATCAGCCTCGGGAATACCCGCACCGTGATCGGAGACGCTGAGCAGCACCTGATCGCCCTCGCGGCGCGCTTCGATCAGAATCTCGGGCGCTGCTGCACCCTCGCCCGTTTCCGGCTTGCCGTATTTGATGGCATTCTCGACGAGATTGGCCAGCGCCTGGCTGACCAGTTCGCGATTGCCATGTACGGGCGCGATGGACGCTTCGACCTTGAGAACGAGATCGGCATCTTCCGCGAGCGGTTCATAAAGTTCGTGGATGCCGGCAGCCACGTCCGCCACATCGAACACGTCCATGTTGCCGCGGGCCTGGCCGGACTCGGCACGTGCGATCATCAGCAATGCGTTGAAGGTTCGGATCAACCCATCGGATTCCTCGATGGTGCGCTCCAGCGCAGCCCGATATTCCGTCTCGTTGCTGGCGCGTGCGAGTGCTTCCTCGGCGCGATTGCGCAGCCGTGTCAGCGGCGTCTTCAGATCATGCGCGATATTGTCGGAGACCTCCTTGAGGCCACTCATCAGCGCCTCGATGCGCTCCAGCATCGTGTTGAGATTTTCCGCCAGACGGTCCAACTCGTCGCCGCTGCGTCCGACCGGCAATCGGCCCGACAGATCGCCGGCCATGATACGCTGGGTGGTGCCGGTGATCGCATCAATCTTGCGCAGCACGCGGCGCGATACAAAGATGCCGCCGCCAAGGCCGAGCACGACCACGATCAGCACCGACCATTTTGCAGCATCCTCGACCATGTCGAACAGCCGCCGGCGCTCCTCCAGATCGTGACCGATCAACAGACGGAAGCCGCTGGACAGCGCCTCGACTTTCACCAGCGCACGATGGTTCGGCGAATCGGGATCGTCGAGCCGGCGATACGGCGTCTCCGACCAGCCGGTCTTCTCCAGAATCCCCGGCGCCAGCGACGACACATTGCCGGCCACGGACTGCCCGGCCGGCGTGGTGATGAGATAGAGATTGGCGCCCGGCCGCAGCGCGCGGTTCTCGATGGCAAAGACGATGCCGCGCAGCCCGCGGCGCTGATAGAGCTCGCTGAGCTCGCTCATCTCGCTGTTCACCGTGGTGGTGATCTGGTCGTTGATGAGCCGGTTCGTATTCCAGGCGAAGTAGCCGAGCAAAGCTGTGGCGAAAAACGCGAACAACAGCAGATAGGCAAGCGTCAGCCGGAATGCGGTGGTGCGGAAGAGTTTACCGAGGGCGGTCACGAAACGTCTCTCGAGGATACGGACCTGTAGCCCGGGTGAAACACAGCGTAACCCGGGCCCCTGCGCTTTAACAGTCTCGACATTCCCGGACTGCGCTGCGCTCTATCCGGCTTTGCCTACTTTACCCCGTCGCGCACCATATAACCGGCGCCGCGGATCGTATGCAGCAGCGGGCGGTCAAAACCCTTGTCGATCTTCGAGCGCAGGCGCGAGATGTGGACGTCGATCACATTGGTCTGCGGATCAAAGTGATAGTCCCAGACATTTTCCAGCAGCATGGTGCGCGTCACCACCTGCCCGGCATGTTTCATCAAATATTCGAGCAGGCGAAATTCGCGCGGCTGCAGGATCAGCTCCTGACCACCGCGGGTGACGCCGTGGGACAGCCGGTCGAGTTCGAGATCGCCGACGCGATAGCTCGTCTCTTCGGCAGGCCCTCCCTGGCGGCGCGATAACACTTCGACGCGGGCGAGTAGCTCGGCGAATGAATACGGTTTGGGCAGATAGTCGTCGCCACCGGCGCGCAGGCCCTTGATGCGGTCATCGACCTGGCCGAGCGCGGAGAGGATCAAAGCCGGCGTGCGATTGCCTTTGTCGCGCAACCCGCCGATCACCGAGAGACCATCGCGCTTGGGCAGCATTCGATCGACCACGAGCACGTCGTAATCACCGCTGTCGGCGAGGGCAAAGCCCTCCTCGCCATCGGCGGCATGATCGGCGATGTGGCCGACTTCGCGAAACGCCTTGACGAGATAGTCGGCGGATTCGCGGTCGTCTTCGATGATGAGAAGGCGCATTGCGGGAGCGGCTCTGGACTGGATCGCGTCGGCGCGGATCGATTGAACTTCGGTCACCATGGCGTGCACTCGGCTCTCATGCAAGGCGGCGGATGGTCCGCCTGAAATGGATGGACGGCGAGGCTGGGGGAAACCTCGCCGCCCACACGCCTTCCGACGGAAGGGGGCACTATCCTTCGGAAGGGAAGAGTGGGAGCGAGCTATTCACTCGCTCCCTGGAAAGCACCGTCAGCGGGGGCGACTATGCCGGCGACACTCTCCGTCTCAGCGCGATGCTCAGCCCTTGGCCAGCGGCACCGCGACGAACTTGGATGAGCCACCCGAGCGAACCCGGATCAGCACGCTGTTCTTCTTGTCGGCATGCGCGGCGACGATCGCCTCGCGCACGTCACCCGGTGTGGTGACATTCTTGCCGGCGACTTCGAGAATGACATCGCCTTCCTTGAAGCCACGCTCGGCAGCGGCACTCTTCGGATCGACGCCGGTGACGACGACGCCTTCCTTGCCGGCACCGGCCACGCTGCTCGATGGCGAGACCGTGAGGCCGAGCTTCGGCACATCGGAGCCGCGCGAGGACGTATCCTTGTCGCCACCGAAATCAGCCTTGGCTTCCTGCACGCTCGGCATGGTGCCCAGGGTCATGGACAGAACCTTGTCCTCGCCTTTCGACATCACGTTGAGCTTCACGGTGTTACCCGGTGCAAAGCCGCCGATGGTGCGGGCGAGTTCGCGGGCATCCTTCACCGGCTGACCATTCACCTGGGTGATGACGTCACCCGACTTGACGCCGGCCTTCGCTGCCGGGCCGTCCGACTGCGGCTCGGCGACCAATGCGCCTTCCGCCTTCTTCAGGCCGAGCGAGTCGGCGATATCCTGCGTCACCGGCTGGATCTGGACGCCGATCCAGCCACGCGAGACCGAACCCTTGTCCTTCAGCTGTGCGACAACCGTTTTCACGGTCGACGCAGGGATCGAGAACGCGATGCCGACGCTGCCGCCCGAGGGCGAATAGATCGCGGTGTTGACGCCCATCACTTCACCCGACACATCGAAAGCGGGACCGCCGGAATTACCCTTGTTCACGGCTGCGTCGATCTGGATGAAATCATCATACGGACCGTTGCCGATATCGCGACCCGAGGCCGAGACGATGCCAGAGGTCACGGTGCCGCCGAGGCCGAACGGATTGCCGACTGCCAGCACCCAGTCACCGATACGCGGCTTGCCGTCGGCGAGCTTGGCGAACGGGAAATCGGTGCGGCCATCGACCTTGATCAGCGCCAGATCGGTGCGTGGATCGGTGCCGATCACTTTGGCCGAATAGGTCTTGCCGTCATCGGTGTTGACCTCGACCTTGTCGGCGCCATCGACCACGTGATTATTGGTCACGGCATAGCCGTCGGCCGAGATGAAGAAGCCGGAGCCCTGGCCGCTGACGACGCCACGGCCACCGCGCGGACTGCCACGCATGCCGGGGGGCACGCCGTTTTCACCGAAGCGCTTGAAGAAGCGCTCCATCGGCGAGCCCGGCTGGAAAGGCGAGTCGCTGTTGTCGTCGTCCTTCGACGCGACCTTCTCCTTCATATTGACCTTTACCGAGATCACCGACGGCTTCACACGCTCGACGATATCGGCAAAGCCCATCGGCTGCGCGGCCTGCGCCTTGACCTGCTTGTCCACCTGCGCATGCGCGGCGGTGGTGAAATTGATGCCATCCTTCGACGGCGAGATGCCATAGGCGGCAACACCGAGACCGGCGACGACGGAGGCCATCAGCGCAAATTTGCGCACGGACAGCAGCGAAGGGCGCGGCGCCTTGTAGGACGGGAGAGAGGAAAAATCGGTGGGACGGTCGGACATCGAAGAAATCTCCAGAGCACGGCGCTGGGGGCAAGGCGCCTTGTGTGATCCGAAGATGGCAGGGCCAACCTTACCGCGCGCTGGCAGGGGGATTAAGGTTTTGTAATTTGGGCAACAATTCTGCGGCAGGATGGCGCACAAGCGCGCATCTCCAGCTTGGCGTGAGGCTGTTCGAGCTATTCATGCCATTGAATTTATGGCATAATCCGTCCATGGGCAGAAAAACTGATAACGGCGCGACATCGCCCCCCGATTTTGTGATCGGGCGGGAGGGCTTTGCGAAGATCAGTGCAGTCGAAGGGATTCGGCTGTCGCAAGAAATGGCGGATCGTGTTCGCCAAGCCGACCGTGACGGACTTACCGATGAAGAGCGCCGCGAAGCAATCATTCGCGTTCATCGCCGCACATAGCTGCAGCCATGTATGATGCAGTCGTTGATCCCTATTGCTATCCGGGAACTACGGTCCTCATCAACAAGCTCGATCTACGAGATCAGAAGCAGCTCGACGCTTTCGAAAAAGAAATCACCAGCCAGCGCGCAGCCGAACCGCTGCCAGTCGGCCACCTGGATGCCTCGCACTATTGCGCCATACACGCCCATCTGTTTCAGGACGTCTACGATTGGGCCGGCAATACCCACACCGTACGTATCGCAAAGGATGGCAATATATTCTGCTATCCGGAGTATATCGATGCCGAGCTTATAAAACTGTTCGATGGACTGCGAGCGGACTCGTGTTTTCGAAACGCGTCACCAGAGGCATATGCGCAGAGCGCTGCTCATTTCGTTGCGGAGTTGAATGCCATTCATCCGTTCCGAGAAGGTAATGGCCGCACTCAACTCGCTTTTCTAACATTGCTTTCCCACCACGCAGGACATCCATTGAACCTGGAACGGATGGATCCGGAAAGAATACTGGATGCAATGATTCGCAGTTTCGAGGGCAACGAAACCGAATTGGCAGCCGCCATTGCGGCGCTGCTCGGCTGATCGGAACCAGACATTGGCGCGACGAATGGAAGAGCATCCGATAGACAGTACGGCACAGCGTCAAACGCTTACAAATAGGCTCCTGTAATTTCGACCGAGATTGCTGTGACGGGATGACGCAACCGCGGCCTACCGTCATCTTGCCGCCC
This sequence comes from Tardiphaga sp. GW821-FHT12E02, assembly GCF_058807155.1. Classification (NCBI taxonomy): domain Bacteria; kingdom Pseudomonadati; phylum Pseudomonadota; class Alphaproteobacteria; order Hyphomicrobiales; family Nitrobacteraceae; genus Tardiphaga; species Tardiphaga sp. GW821-FHT12E02. The sequence goes on along the minus strand of NZ_JBXAQK010000001.1, from coordinate 2,708,901 downwards.
TGCCCGTCCCGTAGGACCTTTGGCTGTCGGCTCACGGAAAGACGCAGGGATCAACATGTCACTGGACCCATTGCTCGGCACAGGTCGCATTCAGGCATCAGGCGTGATGGCCAATCCACCGGCGTCGCGGGGATGGCTCGAGAACCGCGTGATTCTCGATCACCGGCGCTGGACATGCCGGGAAGCCGACGTGACATGGTCGGCACCAGCGCATGTGCTCATCCTGACGCGCCAGGGCGGCACAGCCGAGACGCGCATCAACTGTGCCGGCGAAACGAGCTATCGCGGCATGGATCGGCCGGGCTCACTGTCCTTCGTGCCGGCCAATGTCATTCGTGATGGCAATTACCGCGACGCCGATCTCGTCTACACCGCGCTCTGGATCGATCCGGACTTCACGACCCGGCTGGGCATTCGCAACGAGACACTGCCCACTTTGCTCAATCAGCGCGACGCCGCGATCGCTGCTGCGCTGCAGGCCTTTCAGGAAGATCACGCCGCAGGTGTCGAAGTCGAGAACGGCTATGTCGAGCATCTCACCGGCTTCGTGCTGCATCGGATTGCTCAACGTGACAGCTGCAAGCGGAGACCCAAGACGTATGGTCCGTTGAGCGGCGCCGTCCTGCGCCGGGTCGAGGACTTCATCACCGCTCATCTCGCCGCGGATATCTCGTTGCAACAACTTGCCGATATCGCCAGGCTGCCCGTCGATACATTTGCGCGCCGCTTCAAGGCCACTACGGGCCTTGCGCCCTATGCCTTCATTCTCGAGCAGCGCGTCCGCCACGCCGAGGTCATTCTGCGCGCTGGCGAGATGCCAATTGCCAATGTCGCAGCACGAACCGGGTTCTGCAGCCAGAGCCACTTTTCCGGCACCTTCAAGCGCCTGCGCGGCATCACGCCCGCGGCCTTCGCACGCGCCGTTCCGGAATCCTGATATCCGCCCCGGGATCATGGAAGACAATCCCGGCTGAAAAACACACATCCCGTGCACCCACGAGACATGGAGTGCGCGATGACTGGTGCGATCGATCCCTTTCTGCCGACACGACGGCAGGTGCTGGAAGGCAGTTCGGCCCTGGCGCTGGCGGTCTCCAGTGGCCTGGCGGAAGCCGCGCCAGCCGCTACAGAAATCACGTCTGCCGCGACTCACGAGCCCCTCGCTTGCGATCTCACGATCAACGGCAGACCCATGCAGCTGCGGCTCGATACGCGGACCACGCTCCTCGACGCGCTGCGCGAGCATCTCGGCCTCACCGGCTCCAAGAAGGGCTGCGATCACGGCCAATGCGGCGCCTGCACCGTGCTCGTCAATGGGCGCCGCATCAATGCGTGCCTCACGCTCGCCGTGATGCATCAGGCCGATGACATCACCACCATCGAAGGCCTCGCCAAAGACGACGACCTGCATCCGATGCAGGCCGCCTTCATCGAGCGCGATGGCTTCCAATGCGGCTATTGCACGCCCGGCCAGATCTGCTCCGCCATTGGCATGCTGCAGGAGGCCCGGCTGGGTTGGCCAAGCCATGTGAGCGGCGACGTCGGGGCAAACAGGTTCGCCCTCACCGACGACGAAATCCGCGAACGCATGAGTGGCAATATCTGCCGTTGCTCCGCCTATCCCAACATCGTCGCCGCAATTCGCGACGCAGCCGAGAAGGCGTAGTCATGCAGCCCTTCACCTATGAACGCGCCACCACCGTCTCCGGCGCCATCGCATCAGTCGCGAAACATCCGAACGCCAAATTCATCGCTGGCGGCACAAATCTGCTCGACCTGATGAAGCTCGGCATCGAACGGCCGACGCATCTCGTCGATATCAGCCGCCTGCCGCTCAACAGGATCGAAACACAGCCCGATCGCGGCATCCGCATCGGCGCGCAGGTGGCAAACAGCGATCTTGCCGCGCATCCGCATGTGCGCGCGCATTTTCCGCTGCTCAGCCAGGCGCTACTGGCCGGCGCGTCCGGCCAACTCCGCAACAAGGCATCGGTGGGCGGCAATCTGCTCCAGCGAACGCGCTGCCCTTATTTCTACAATACGCACACGCCCTGTAACAAACGCGTGCCCGGCTCCGGCTGCGCCGCCATCGGCGGCTTCAATCGCGCCAATGCCATTCTTGGCGCAAGTGAATCCTGCATCGCCGTGCATCCGTCCGACATGGCCGTGGCGATGACCGCGCTTGGTGCCCAAATCGAAACCATCACCGCCTCTGGTCAAACACGACAATTCGCGATCGGTGACCTCTATCCCCTGCCCGGCGCCACACCGCAGATCGAAACCTCGCTGGCATCCGGAGAGATGATCGTGGCCGTTCATCTGCCGACGCCACCGCGCGGACAGCAGATCTATCGCAAGGTCCGCGATCGCGCGTCCTATGCCTTCGCGCTGGTGTCGGTGGCCGCCATCGTCGAGCGCCGCAATGGCCGCCTGGCGTCGTCCCGCATCGCCTTTGGCGGCCTGGCGCCGCGGCCATGGCGCGCGGATGCGGCCGAGCAGGTCTTGCGAAATGGCAAAGCCGAAACTTCCACATTCGATGCAGCGGCCGAGCGCGCACTCGCGGACGCACGGACAGAGGGCAGCGCAGGTTTCAAGCGCGAGCTAGCCAAACGAACCTTGCGCCAGACCCTCGCGGTCGCGGCCAGCTAGGAGCACAGCATGACATCGAACACAACCACTGTTCCGACACCGGGCCGCTTCATCGGCCGCCCCGTCGATCGCATCGACGGCCGGCTTAAAGTCACCGGCGCTGCGCGCTATGCCTTCGAGCACAGCAATCGCGCCCGCGGCACGACGCCGGCCTATGGCGTGCTTCTCGGCGCCGGCATTCCGAAAGGCCGCATCACGACGCTCGACACGACGCGTGCGGAAGCGATTCCAGGCGTGCTCAAAATCCTCACCTATCGCAACATGGCGCCACAGCCTGCCTTCGGCGCGCCGATGCCGCCGAACGTGCCCGACGTCTTCACCCGCGCGCGCCCGATGCTCTCCAGCGACGAGATCCTTCACTACGATCAGCCCGTCGCATTGGTCATCGCGGGCACATGGGAGGCCGCACGCGGCGCCGCGGCGCTGATCGATATCCGCTATATGCAGGAGCCCGGCTTCTACGATCCCCTCGCCGCCCATGCCGAGCGCTACAAGCCCGCGCGCATCAATGCCGGCTTCGCGCCCGACACCGCGCATGGCGATGCCGATGCAACGCTCGCAGCAGCGTCGGTCACCATCGATCAAACCTATCGCCTGCCCTATGAGATCCACGCGCCGATGGAGCCGCATGCAACATTGGCGCAATGGGATGGCGAGCGGTTGACCTTGCATACGAGCACGCAGACCATCGCCAATATCCAGAGCGGCGTGGCCGCCTCACTCGCGATACCGCGCGAACATGTCCGCGTCATCAGCCCCTATGCCGGCGGCGGTTTCGGCTCAAAATTGATCCCGCATGCCGAGACAATCCTCGCCGCTATTGCCGCGCGCGAGATGCAGCGTCCCGTCAAGGTCGCTTTCACGCGCCAGCAGATGTTCGCCAATGCCGGCCACCGCCCGGCGATGGAGCAGCGCATTCGGCTCGCCGCGGACGGCGACGGCAGGCTGACGGCACTGGTGCATGACGTGATCGCCGCCACCTCGCGCTTCGAGGAATTCGCCGAACAAAGCGGCGTGGTGTCACGCTCGTTCTATGCATCCGCCACGCGACGCACGACGCATCGCCTCGTTCGCGTCGACACCAATCGCGGCGAATGGATGCGCGCGCCCGGCGAAGCCTCCGGCCTGCTCGCGCTGGAATGTGCGATGGATGAGATGGCCGAGCGGCTGACACTCGATCCGATCGAATTCCGCATCCGCAACGAGCCAGCGCGCGATCCGGAAACCGGCGCGCCATTCTCCAGCCGCAACCTGATCGCCTGCATGCGTGAAGGCGCGCAGCGCTTCGGCTGGGCGCAGCGTTCAGCCACGCCCGGCGCCCGCCGCGAGGGCCGCAAGCTGGTCGGGATCGGCATGGCCGGTGCCATGCGGCCGAACTATATCGGCCCGTCCCAGGCCCGCGTGGCCATCGATCGCAGCGGCCAGGTGACGGTGCAAACCGACATGACCGATATCGGCACCGGCACCTATACGATCCTCGCCCAGATCGCCGCCGAACGCCTCGGCCTGCCGCTGCAGGCGATCACGGTCGAGCTCGGCGACAGCAACCTGCCGCGCAGCCCCGGCTCGGGTGGCTCATGGGGCGCCGCAAGCTCGGGTACGGCGGTTCACAATGCCTGTCTCGCCCTCTGCCAGAAGATCGCTGACGCCGCGCGCTCGCATGCTGCCTCCCCGCTCCGCGGCGCCGATCCGATGCAAGCGAGGTTCGAAGAAGCCAGCCTGACACTCGGCGATCGGTCAGCCCCGCTTGCGGAACTGATCGCACAGACCTCGCCCGACGGCCTCGATGCCACCGGCTCGGCGGCGCGTGGCGAGACCTACAAGACCTTTTCGCAGCACGCCTTTGGCGCACATTTCGCCGAGGTTGCCGTCGATATCGATACGGGCGAAGTGAGGCTGCGACGCATGCTCGGCGTCTTCGCCGCCGGAAAGATCCTCAATCCGAAGACCGCGCGTTCGCAGATGATCGGCGGCATGATCTGGGGCGTCGGCTCGGCGCTGACGGAAGCCGCGATGCTCGATCCCCGTTACGGCCACTTCGTCAATCACGATCTCGCCGAATATCAGGTGCCGGTGCATGCGGACATTCCTGATATCGATGTCATCTTCCTCGATGAGGACGACGACAAGGGCAATCCGCTGGGCATCAAAGGCATCGGCGAACTCGGCAATTGCGGCGCCAATGCCGCCGTCGTCAACGCCGTCTACAACGCCTGCGGCGTCCGTGTGCGTGAACTGCCGGTGACGCTGGACAAGGTGCTGGCGGGGATGGCGTGAGGACGCGCCCTCACATCGCCTTGACGCGCGCAATGAATCCACCCACTTCGCGCTTCAGTATCTCGGCCTGCCGGGCCAGATCGACGGCGGAGTCGCGGGCGTCGTCGGCCAGTCGTCCGGTCTCCGACGACGTGGACGAGATCTGCACGATATGGTTCGAGACATCGAGCGTGCCGCGCGCCGCATCCTGAACGCTGCGCGAGATGTCTTGCGTCGCGTTGCGCTGCTGCGCGGTGTCGATCTCGATGCCGGTCATGATCTCGCTGATCTCGGCGATGGTGTTCGAGATCCCATCGATGGCGTCGCGGGTCTCATTGGTGATGCCCTGGATATTGCCGACCTGCTGGGAAATTTCCTCGGTCGCCCGTCGTGTCTGGTCCGCGAGACTCTTCACCTCGGATGCGACCACCGCAAAACCCTTGCCGGCCTCGCCGGCCCGCGCGGCCTCGATCGTCGCATTCAGCGCCAGCAGATTGGTCTGCGAGGCAATCGCCTGAACCAGTTGCACCACCGCGCCGATCTTGTCGGCCGCTTCGGACAGCGTATGAATGGTGTCGCGGCTTTTGCGCGCTTGTGTGGCCACGCCTTCGGCGCGATGTGTCGCGTCGGTCACGCGGCGGCTGATGGTGCCGATGGACGTGGTCATTTCCTCGGTCGAGCCAGCGACCGTCTGCACGCTGCTGCTGGCCTGTCCGGCGGCATCGGCCACCGCATTCGCCTTCGAGGTCGTATCATTCGCGGCCTGCGACAGGGTTTCGGCATTATGCTGCAGGTGGGTCGCGGATAATGCCACCGTGTTCACGACATTGGTCACCTGCGTATTGAAGCGCTCGATGGTCTGGTCCAGATAGGTCGCGCGCTCGCCCTTGTGCTTGGCGTCCTGCAGCTCCTGTGCCGTCAGCCGCTCGCGCTCGATGCCATTGGTCTTGAAGATCTCGAGCGCCGCGGCCAGCAGGCCGATCTCGTTTGACTTTCCCGAACCCGGAATGAACGTATCGTATTTCCGGTCGGCCACTTCGCGCATCGCATGCACGATGGCGGCGAGCGGCGCCATGATGCCGTTGCAAACGACGAAATAGGTCGTGAGACACACGATCGAAGCGAGCACACCGATCGCGGCGCAGGCCATCAGGAAGTAGGAGAACGCGGCCTGCGCCTGATGATAGATCTGCATCGCCTGATCGCGGCTCTCGCCGCTGAGCGCGCCGAATTGCGACGACAGCCGCGTGATCTCGTTGTTGAGATACAGCACGGCGACAAAGCCAGTGCCGCCGCCAAAGGCCAGAAGCACGAGCAAGGCCGCAACGACCGAGATGACGAGGAAGCGGATCGTGAGATTGCTATCAGAAAACATCGGCCCGGCCATGATGACGATTGAACGGCCGCAATGTCGCAGAGAAACGTCAAGAACTCATAAAATCATGCGTGAAAAGGCCGTATGACTTATGTCAATTGCACAGCGCATTGGTCGACAGAATGTCGCGCGTTCAGCCTGATTTGTCCTGCGCGCCGAGCAGGCGTTCGATACGCGCTTCCTCATCCGGGGTGAGTGCCGCGATGCCCTCGGCATGGCTGCGCTCGTTGCGGCGGCGATTGTGCCACCACAGCGCCACAGCGCCCGCAATCAGCACCAGTGGCGTCAACAACCAAAGCAGCAGCGTGTGCAGCTCCAGCCGCGGCTTGAGCAGAACAAACTCGCCATACCGCGCGACGAGGAAATCCATCACCTGCCTGTCGCTCTCGCCGGTGGCGATACGCTCGCGGACGAGCAAGCGCAGATCGCGCGCCAGCGGCGCATCGGAATCGTCGATGGACTGATTCTGACAGACCATGCAGCGCAGCTCTTTCGACAGATTGCGCGCACGGGATTCCTTTGCAGGGTCCTGCATGATCTCGTCGGGCTGCACCGCGTAAGCGGGCGAGCCGGCAAGCAGCGCGAAAGCCAGGAAACAAGCCGCGATTCGTCGCATCGCTTACTCCGCCGCTTGCAGCGCGCGCGGTGCTTTTGCCGGCTTCGGCGCGCCGACGCGCAAGCGACGATCGGACAACGACAGCACACCGCCCAGCGCCATCAGCACCGGCCCCCACCAGATCATCAGCACCAGCGGCTTGTGATACATCCGCACGGCGACGGCGCCCGTCGTGGTGTCGTCACCAAGCGAGATATAGAGCTGGCTCGCCCCGCGTGACAGCAACGCCGCTTCGGTGGTCGACGTCTGGCGGGCCGCAAAATTGCGCTTCGAGGGCACCATCTCGCCGATCTCGTCACCATTTCGGGTAATACGGAAACGCGCGATGCTTTCGCGATAATTCGGCCCCTGGCGCTGGGTGATATCCTTCAGCGTCAGCTCATAGCCTGCGAGCTTCGCCACATCATTCGGCTTCAGCGTGCCGATGAATTCGGTATTCCATGTGCTCTCGCAGACGATGCCGATCAGCGCGACGCCCAGCCCGGCATGGGCGAAGGCCGTGCCCCATGCCGCGCGCGGCAGGCCGACCGCACGACGCAACGATGTCGCCAGCGGCAACCGGAACAGCATGATGCGCTCGGAAATATCGACCACGACGCCGGCGATCACGAACACGGCAAGGCCGATCGCCAGCGGCGCCAATGCAGCTCCGCCCGTCGTCCAGGCCCAGACCAATGCGATAGCAATCAATGCCGCGATCCCCGCCCCCAGCAGGCGCTGGGCAACACCACGCAGATCGCCGCGCTTCCAGGCCAGCAGCGGGCCGAACGGCACTGCCAGCAGCAGCGGCACGAAGAGCGGGCCAAAGGTGAGATTGAAGAACGGTGCACCCACCGAGATCTTGTCGCCGGTGAGCATTTCCAGCGCCAGCGGATACAGTGTACCGACGAATACGGTGGCGCAGGCGGTGGTGAGGAACAGATTGTTCAGCACCAGCGCGCCCTCGCGCGAGATCGGGGCGAACAGGCCGCCCTGCTTCAGCGACGATGCCCGCCACAGATACAGCGTCAGACTGCCGCCGATGAACAGGCAGAGAATGACGAGAATGAACACACCGCGCGACGGATCGGTGGCGAAGGCATGCACGGAGGTGAGTACGCCCGAGCGCACGAGGAAGGTGCCGAGCAGCGACAGCGAGAATGTCAGGATCGCCAACAGCACGGTCCAGACCTTCAGCGCATTGCGCTTCTCCATCACGATTGCGGAGTGCAAGAGCGCGGTGCCGGACAGCCACGGCATCAGCGAGGCGTTTTCGACGGGATCCCAGAACCACCAGCCGCCCCAGCCGAGCTCGTAATAGGCCCAGTAGGAGCCCATCGCGATGCCGAGGGTGAGGAAGATCCACGCCACCAGCGTCCACGGCCGCACCCAGCGCGCCCAGGCCGCATCGATACGGCCTTCCATCAGCGCAGCAACGGCGAAAGAGAACGAGATGGAGAAGCCGACATAGCCGAGATAGAGCATCGGCGGATGCACGGCCAGACCGATATCCTGCAGCACCGGATTGAGGTCGCGCCCTTCCAGCGGCGCCTGCGCCATGCGGATAAACGGGTTCGAGGTCGCGAGGATGAACAGATAAAACGCTGCGGCGATCCAGCCCTGCACCGCCAGCACATGGGCGCGCAGCGACAGCGGCAGGTTATTGCCGAAGGTCGCCACCAGCGCGCCGAAGAAAGCCAGGATCGCCACCCACAGCAGCATCGAGCCTTCGTGGTTTCCCCACACGCCGGTGATCTTGTAGAGCAGCGGTTTTGCCGAATGCGAATTCTGGAACACATTGGCGACGGAGAAATCCGACACGACATAGAGCGTCGTCAGCGCGAGAAACGACAGACCGCAGAACAGGAACTGCGCCAGCGCGGTCGAGCGCGCCACATTCATCAGCGCGGTGTCGCGCAAATATGCGCCGGCCACCGGCACGGTGGACTGGATCAGCGCCAATGCGAGCGCGAGGATCAGCGCATAATGTCCGGCTTCGGCGATCATTGCGTCATGCTCGGCTTGGCACTCGTCGTATTCGCGCCGGTCGTGTCCTGCGAGACGACGGGCTTGCCGCCCTCGCCTTCCTTCCAGCGGCCCTGCTTCTTCAGCGCGTCGGCCACTTCCTTCGGCATATAGGTCTCGTCATGCTTGGCGAGCACCGTATCAGCCTTGAATACGCCATTGGCATCGAGCGCACCTTCGGCGACGACGCCCTGCCCTTCGCGGAACAGATCCGGCAAGATGCCCTTGAAATTCACGGGCAGCGTCGCGCCGCCGTCGGAGACCTTGAAGCTGACAGCAAGATTGTCGCCGCGCGACAGCGAGCCCTGCTCCACCATGCCGCCGAGACGGAAACGCTTGCCGGCCGGAATCTGCTTTTCCGCGGCCATGGTCGGCGTCGAGAAGAACACGATGCTGTCGCGCAGTGCATTCAGCACGAGGCCGGCCGCGATCGCCAGGATCGCGAGCGCACCGCCAATCATCGTCATTCGTCGCTGCTTGCGTGTCATCGCGAACTATCCATCCAAGCCGGCGTCTTTGAGACCATCATTCAGCTTGCGCAGCCGCTCGGCATCGCTGCCAACAGCCTGCCGCGCATCAGCCAGCGCGCCCCTGGCCTTGTCACGATCGCCGAGCACCAGATAAGCGCGCACGAGACGCTGCCAACCCTCGACATCGCTGCCGTCCTGCTTCAGGCGCGTCGCCAACCGATCGACCATGCCCTGGATCATCGCGTTGCGATCATCCGTCGTCATGTCCTGCGCCGCAGCCACGGTCTCCTGTGGCAGCGCCGGCAGATCGGGTCCCTTGCCACCGACACGCGCCAGCGCTGCGCTCACCACCGGGCGCCACGGTGCATCCGCCGGCGCCTTCTCCAGCATCGCGCGCCAGATCGTCGCGGCATCCGCGCGGCGGCCATCCTGCTCGGCAGCGAGCCCAAGGAAATAGCCCGCCTTCACCTCATCGGCATCCTGCGCCACGGCGCGATCGAATTCCGCTTTGGCCTCGGCAGTGATGACGCCATTGGCGGCCATGGTCATCGCCTCGCCGAGATCGGCGCGGTTGGCGGCGCTGTCGCCGCCGAAGGTGATGATGTTGCGATAGGCGCGCACGGCATCGTCGTAACGGCCGATCCGCGCCAGCACCGGCGCCAGCACGGTCCAGCCGCGCGCATCGGTGGGGTTCTTTTCAAGATGCGCCTCGACCTGCGCAATCAGGCTCACGACCGATTGATTGGGATTTGAGTTCTGCTGACGCGACGCCAGCGGCATGTCCGGCATGGCGGGCGAGCCGAGCGGCAGATAGACGCCGACGGCGATCAGCGGCAGCCCGATCAGCGCCACCAGCGACACCGCCTTGCGCATCCCCGGCGCATTGCCCGTCACGCTCTTGCCATCCGCGTCCGCAGCGGCGAGCAGCCGGCGGCCGATCTCCACCCGCGCCGCCTCGGCTTCGACCGGACCGATCAGCCCGGCTGCGGCATCGCGTCCGACCTCGGCCAGCTGGTCCTTATAGACCGCGACCTCGGTTCCGCCCGTTGCCGCAGCCTTCCGGCCAAGCGGCAGCAGCACGGCGAAAGTCGCCGCGGCGGTCATTAAAGCGAAGACAAACCATAAGGCCATCAATGGGTTCCGGCATACCCTTGAGTCGATCTAAACGACGCTGAGCCGGTTACACCATGGCCACCACCCCCGCGCAATTGACTTTTATGCCATTGCACCGGGCGGGAGATTGCGCTGGGTCAAGAATGGGGCTGGAAGGCGATACTCGGCTTCATCGCCATTGTCCCGGTCGTGATCTATCACGCGCAGCGCATCAACCTGCTCGAAATGGGCGACGATGCCGCCCGGCAGCTCGGGGGTCCCGTCGAGCGCACGCGGCTGATCATGGTGATGGCGGCCGTCAGTCTCGCGGCCATTGCGACCGCGGCCGCAGGCCCGATCGCCTTCATCGCCCTCGCCGGTCCCCAGCTCGCACGACGATTGACGCGATCGTCCGGCGTTCCGCTGGTCTCCGGTGCGCTGATGGGGGCCGTGCTGCTGCTCGGCGGCGCCTATCTGCTCTGGCTGCTGACAATGAGCAAGAAGGTCTAGCCCGCCTTCTTCGGCTTCTCGACCACCACCATCGCCTGCTCGGCGGCGCGGGTCATCAGGGCCGCATATTCCTGGCCGAACAGCACATGGCAGAAACGGATCGCCGTCTTCGCCTGCATCTGCCGATAGTTGCGCACGCGCACATCGCCGGCGCGTAGCGACTGCACCAGCGCTTCGGTGGATTTCTCGACATATTGCTGCAGGTCCGAATAGGTCCGCAGCGTCACTTCGTTGATCGCCAGTTCGCTCGCATAGGTGCGGCAGACCGCGACGAAACCGATCATCGCCACGACCTCCTCCACCTCGGAGGGATCGATGGTCGCGGTGGGGGCAATGTCCTTGTCCGGGCGCTGGCGCAGCAGGCGGCGCACGCGGCCCGGCACGCTCTCGATCTCGGACTGCAGTGTCGAGGAAATCTCCACCCGGATCGCCGCCATCTGGCGGCCCCATGCGCTGTCATTGCGCATGTCGAGTTCGGTGCGCAATCCGCGCACGCCGTCATGGGCGATCTTGAGATGTTCAGGCGCGTTGTCGAACTGGCCGCGCCGAATCTCCGAGCGGAGAATGGCTGCAACGGTGTTGAGATCGGCCAGCGCCATCGTCACCGCCACGCCATAGGGCGTCGCCGCCACGCGGATCTCATCATCGGAGGCAGCGATCTTCACCGCGATACGGATGATCTGCCATGGCGCCGCCAGTCGCTGCATTACCAGCGACAAGGCGAAAGGCAAAACCTGCGGCGTGGTCAGCGCCGGCACGTTCAGCGCGCTGTTGACCGATGCCACCTGGGCCTCGCCAAAGCTGCGCAACACGCTGGGCAGCTTGCCGGCAAACGCATCGAGCTGCTCGCGCGCCTTCAGTGCCGCTCCGATGGCAGGCAGATCCTCCACCGCATGGGTCGGCCCGATGCGCGCCGCCCGGCCCCCGCCATTGCCCGACAGAACATGGGCGATGGCCGCAGCAGCCGCTTGCTGGAATTTCTTCACCGCACGCTCGACGCCGGCAGCATTGTCGCCCGCATCCGCGATCGCCGTCTCGAATTCGCGCACTGCATCGGCCGCATCACGTTCCAGCCATTGCCAGACCGGCAACAGCGACGGGCGGCGGATCTGGCCCGGCCTGATTGCAGCCACGCCATCGACCAGGAACGGCTCCAGCGACCTGAATACCAGGCGGGTCGGGTCCTCGACGCGGGGCCGCACGGCATCCTCGTGTCCGCGCATCACGCCGCGCAACTGGTCGAGCACGAAATGCGCGACCTTGACGTCCTCACCGCGTTCGATCGCGCGCTCATATTCGCGCAGCAGAAGCATCTGCGACTGCTGCGGCAGCTGCGCAAGATAGTCCCGGAGACGATCGATGGAGGTCTTGTTCATAAGGCCCAGAAATCAGCACTCGCCGGCGGGTTCAAGACCGAAAGCGGCCACCTGACTTTGTAGCAGTGGTGTCGTTAAGAACCCGTTGAGGATGTGGCTCAAGCAGCCGCCGCCCACGCGCCTTCGGGGCTCTTGCAGGCCGTGCCGCGCGCCGACTTGATGTCGCCATTGACGGTGATCGTGTGCGAAAAACCGCGGCATTGCAGCCCCTTCTGGCTGTACACCGGTCCCGCGACGATATTGCCGTAACGCCCGTTCTGCTCGTTGCGCCACGGCACCGGCGCCCCGGGCGCACCACGATCGAGCGCGGTGAGCTGGGCCTCATAGGCCAGCCGGCGATCCTCGTCATTGAGCTGGGCGCCAAGCCGGGCGCCGATCAGGCCGCCAAAAGCCGCATTGGTGACGGCTGCCGCGGCGTTCTCCTCGGATAGGCCAACGGCCGACTTGGTGCTGCTGTAAGCCCGCGCGATCGTCTCGGAGCCCAGGCTGAGGCTGCCATCCGAGGTCGTCATGTCACAACCACCCAGCGCCAGCGCGAGCACGGCAACACAGAGCATGTTGAACTTGACCATGAACGGGAACCTCGCACGCAAAACTGGCCATCAGCAAACGCCAAAGTGGTTACGAACGGGATAATTCAGGCGGGATAAGGGCGCCAGATATGGAACCTACACCCCCGGCAGCACCAACTCGGCCCGGAGCCCGCCGACCGGTGCCTGACCCAGGGTCAGGCTACCGCCATAGAGCGCGGCGAGATCGACCACGATGGACAGGCCGAGGCCGGAGCCCGGCTTGGTCTCATCCAGCCGCTGGCCGCGGCGGGCGACGCGGGCGCGTTCGTCATCGGATAATCCCCGGCCATCGTCATCCACCACGATACGCAGCTTCGGCGAGGGATCTCCGGCCCCCACACGCTCCACTTCGACGGCGATCGTGACGTGATGCTCGGCCCATTTGCAGGCATTGTCGACGAGATTGCCGACCATCTCCTCGAGGTCCTGCTTCTCGCCACGGAATTTCGCCCTCGCATCGGCCTTCAGGTCGATATCGCAGTTGCGATGAATCTTCTCCATGGTCCGGCACAACGCCTCCAGCGCGGGCGTCACGTCGGTGACGGTGCCGATGATGGTGACCCGTGCCGCGATCCGCGCGCGTTCGAGATGATGGGTGACCTGGTCGCGCATCACATCGGCCTGCTCAAGCACCTTCGCCGCCAGTGGATCATCCGTATTGCCATTCGCACGCACGGCACCGGCTTCGTTGACGATCACCGACAGCGGCGTCTTGATGGCATGGGCGAGATTGCCCACATGGGTGCGCGCGCGCTCGACAATGGCGCGGTTGGCATCGAGCAGCGCATTCATCTCGCGCGCCAGCGGCGCGAGCTCGACGGGATAGGTGCCCTCCAGTCGCTCGGCCTGGCCGGAGCGGATATCGGAAATGGCCTGGGAGAGCCGCTTTAGCGGGACGAGGCCGAAGCGGACCTGGAACAGCGTGGTCAGCGCCAGCACGATGGACAGCGCCGCAAAGGTGCCGCCGAGATAGTAATCGAAGGCGCGGGTTTCTTCGGTAATTTCCGTCGCGTCCCCGGCCACGCTGATCCGGAATTTGCCGTCGGCGCCGAGATCGACCGGCCGCTCCACCATGCGCAGATGCTGCCCCTCGGGCCCATCCACATAGCCGAGTCGGACGCCGGACGTGGTCAGCTCGGCACCCTGGTCCTCCAGCTTGGGCAGCTTCTTGTCCCATAGCGAGCGCGAGGCGCGGATCTCGGTCTTCTCGCCATCGGTGGGCGCGATTTCCCAATACCAGCCCGACAACGGCAATTCGAACAGCGGCTCGCCCAGCGACGGCGATTGCTGTTCGCCGGGCTCGGGCGGCGATGCCACTTCGGCGACCAGCGTGCGCAGGTAGAGATTGAGCCGGCGATCGAAAGCGCGCTCGGTGGCGCCGCGATAGACCGAGGACAGGACAAAGGCGGTGACGACGAGAATCACCACCACCCAGGCCGTCGCCGTGAGAAACAGGCGGGTGGCGAGCGAATTGGTGCGGGTCATGCGACGCTCCGCCAGCATGGAGCACAAGCAGCCCTGACCCTTCCCTCATCCTGAGGAGCGCGAAGCGCGTCTCGAAGGATGTCCGCATACGCGGAGCCAAGCCATCTCATGGTTCGAGACGGCGCTGCGCGCCTCCTCACCATGAGGGCTGAGCTTTGCGCGCATGTCCGCAGGCCATCATCACGTGCCGGCCTGTGGCGGCGTCAGGAGATAGCCAAGCCCGCGGACGGTCTGGATGATATCCACGCCGAGCTTCTTGCGGATGCGGCCGACGAACACCTCGATCGTGTTGGAGTCGCGATCGAAATCCTGGTCGTAGAGATGCTCGACCAGTTCGGTGCGCGAAATCACGCGGCCGGTGTGATGCATCAGATAGGACAGCAGCCGATACTCATGCGACGTCATCTTGATCGGATTGCCGGAGACGCTGACGCGACCCGTGCGCGTATCCAGCACCACAGGCCCGCAGCTCAGTTCCGACTGTGCATGGCCGGTCGAGCGCCGCAGCAGCGCACGGATGCGCGCCAGGACTTCCTCGAGATGGAACGGCTTTGCCACGTAATCATCGGCGCCGGCGTCGAAGCCCTGCACCTTGTCGCTCCAGCGATCCCGCGCGGTGAGGATCAGCACCGGCATCACGCGGTGATTGCGACGCCAGGCTTCCAGCACCGAGATGCCGTCCATCTTCGGCAGCCCGATATCCAACAACACGGCGTCGTAGGGCTCGCTGTCGCCAAGGAAATGCCCCTCCTCGCCATCGAAGGCGCGATCGACGACATAGCCGGCATCGGTCAGCGCCGTGGTGAGCTGGCGGTTCAGATCGGGATCATCTTCGACGACGAGCAGACGCACGTTTCGTTCTCCACATTCACGCGCCCGAGTGGAGCCCCCGGCGGGTGAACGCCAAATGAATACCGGCGCTTGCCGATATTACTTTTTCTTCACGACCGCCTTGACCAGCTTTTCGATCATCCCGGGCACATCCTGCCCGGTGACCGCGCTGACCTTTTCGCGGGTGCGGCCGCTGATATAGACGCCTAGCACGCCGAACCGGAACCCCCAATAGGCCACCAGCAGCGCGGTGGCATTGACCAGCGCATTGATGGTCTGGATGTCCCCGGTCCAGAATTCATGCATCAGCACCGCCCACAGCGCCCCGCACTCCACCGTCAATTCCAGCGCGTAAGCCGGCCGCCACCAGCGCTGCAGCGCGTCCTCGCTGGTGAGTTCGGCGCGGATGGTCGCCTGGGTTTCGGCGATCGCAACGCGCTGGGTTTCCGCCTCGGCGCGGATCATCTCCGCCCAGCGCGCTTCGGCTTCCGCGAGCTTGTTGGGATCGGCCGCAGGCAGCGCCGCCTGCACGCTCGCCGGCGTCGATGTCGCCGCACCGATGGTCTTGGCGAGAATTTCCCCGGCAATGCCGCCAAACGGCCCGCCCAGCGCCGTCCCGAGCATCGGCGCCCCCAGCGAGATCACCTGCTTTGCAAGATCGCCCCATTCCATGATCACGCCCTCCGGAATGCCGCGAGAACAGCGGCAATGATCGATGCGACGGTGGATGGTTTTGCGGCCTGCGGGTCTGGCGCGAGCGGCGGCGATGCGATCACCGGCTTCGTTGCGGCGGTCGTCAGTTCGCGCTTCCATTTCGCCAGCCAGACCTTGCGCTCCGCGAGACCGATGGTGCCGCCATTCAACCGCCGCGTGACACCGACTACATCATCGGCTTTGGCAAATGGCAGGCAGCCGCAATTGATGAAGTCCGACACCGCGCAGTTCAAAAAATGCGCGGGATCGACCAGCAGCTCCGGTTGCGCGATCACATCCAGCCCGGTCGCGGTCTTCACCCGTTGATAGCCCTCGCGCCCCGTCGTCTGCGCGCCGCCGCGGCCGCGAAAATTCCAGCCATCGTCGGAACCCGCGCGATTGCCCATGCGGCCGTTATAGACCTTGTTGGCCAGCGCCTGCGGATTGCCGGCATAAGGCTGCGCGCTCGCCAATATCGGAAAGCGCGATGGCCATACCTGCATCATGCGCGACGCCGTGTAGTTCATGTTCTCCACGACATTGCGCCCGGCCCCGCATTCGTGGCTGATCTGAGCCATCGCATGCGCAACGAGGTTTGGCGTGGTGATGCCGTAGCGTGCGAACACGTCTTGCGAAGAACGGGCGATGCCGCCGATCAGTCCGGGCACGCGGCTATCGCCCTGCGGCCACAGGCGCCGCAAGGTGGCTTCATCGAGTTGCATGGTGCTGTTCTCTTGTGAACATGAATCGCAAGGCGACCACACACTCCGTCCTCATCCTGAGGAGCGCGCATCGCGCGCGTCTCGAAGGATGGCGACGGAGCATTGCAGCTCATGGTTCGAGATGCGCGCTCCTCACCATGAGGGACGGAGATCGGCATGGCATTCCGCTTTAGGGAATGCGATAGCCGTAAAAGCTGTTCTGGGCAGCGGCGATGTAGCCGTCATTGGCTTCCAGAACGGCCCAGACCGTAATGGTGTCTCCGGCCGCGAGCTTCAGCACGGCATCGGCGCTCAGCGAGGTCTTGTTGCTGACCAGCGCCGACGCTGTCTGCATGCGCGCATCGTCGATCAGCTCGACCCCGTTCTTGTACAGCGTCGCCATCATCGAGGCCGGCAGCGCTGCATTGGCCTTGAACAACACGCGGTAGCCGATCGCATAGTATCCCGCCGCCGGCGCCACGAACTGATTGTTCGCGGCATCGAACGCGCTGAAATCGTTGTGCCGCCCGTTGTTGAACTGCACCTTCGTCGGCGTATTTGCCGCGCAATATTTGTCGAAATTCATATAGGCAGAGAATTTCGGTGACTGCGCGAGACTGGCCTGTCCATTGCTCCGGTCGATCACCAGCGCCGGGCGAAACACCGCGCCATCGGCCGAGACCTTGATGGCAAGATTGTCATCGCCGAGCAGCCCCAACAGAGCGCGCGCGGAAAATCCGGTCTGGAAGACAAGCGCGGCATCCCTCGCCGCCAGCGCCTTGTTCAGCACCATCCGTAGATCGCCGCTGCCGGGTGTCACATCGTCATGGGACAGCAGCACCGCATCGGATTTTACGCTAAGCCGGTTGGTGGCGTCGGCCGCCGTATTGACACCGAGATGCGCGGCATCATCAAGCGCAAGATTGCGCAGGTCACGCCATGTGGCGCCGTCGAACACCAGCATGGCATCATCAGCCACCGACCAGATGCACCAGCCGGCTTTCGGTACGAGAAACGCCCAGGCGCCATCCTGCCAGCTCGCAATCGCCTGGCCATGACTGCTCCATGCGCCGCCGGCATCGGCCGCCACCACGTGCCGCTGACCCTCACCCGGCGTCGCTGGCGGCACCGTCCGCGTCCTGTCCAGTACCGCGATCTGGATCGCGGCATCGAGCATGCGCAGCGCCTCGTTGTGCGTGACGTGTTTCTGCGCCTGCCCGCCATCGATATAGGGCAGTCCGAGATTGGGGGTGTCGCTCATGATAATCAAACCGCCAGTGTGACGTCGGTAAACAGCCCGGTCCCGACCGTGCCGGAGAGCTGCGCGATGCGCAGATGCAGGCTCGACTGCAGCCCGCCGAAATCAGAGAGCTCATCCGCTGCCGCATACAGAGCCAGTGGCACGGCGCAGGCGATGCTGCGCGTCACCTCGCTGCCCGCAACAATGTCGAGCCGATACGCCTCGCCATCCTCGCCGAGCGGCACTTCCGCGGCCCAGCCATCGCCATCGATTCGCGTGCGGCGGATCCAGCTCACATGCACGCCATCGGTCTTGCGCACGGCTTTCACATGCACCGGCGCCAGCGGCAGCAATGCGGTGCGGTCCGGCACCACCGTCAGCGCCACGGCACTCGCATCGTCGGTACTGCGCCCGCGACCGACGAGCCGCAACGACAACGGCCGGTCCAATGCATCCAGTCCGCGGGCGATGGGAACGAGGCTGGCATCGAGCAGGACGAAACGGGCGCCGATCGGCAGCATGGCCGCCATGGCCTGTTCGCTGCCGCCCTGCCCGCGCAGCAGGCGCGACAGGCGATAGGTCCGCTCATCCACCAGTTCGGCCTGCGCGAACTGGAAGATCTCCCATCGTCCCTCGCCATTCTGCACCGCCGCTGCATTGCCGCCGCCGAGCACCCGCGCATCGGAGAGCGCATTGAGCACGCCGCCATAGAGCCGCACGCGCAGTGATGATGCATGGTCCCAGCGCGCCACCGGCCCCGCCGGCAACGGATCGAGCGTCTCGCCGATCACGGCCGGCATCACCGCCTGCGCCGCAACCTGGAAACTCGCCCCGTCCTTCGAATGCCAGACCGTCACGCCGCCCGGCCACGGATTGGCGAACACGGCGAGCCGCGTCAGCACGTCGGCATTGCTATTGTCGATCACAGGCAGATTCAGCACCACCACCTGCACCGGCCCTAGCGCCGGTGGCCGTGCCGGCGCCTTGATGGTCGCAGCCAATAGCGGCACATCGAAGAGATCGGGATCGATGCTGCGCGCCGTCACCCGCCGCGCCTCTGCATCGACAAGCCCGTCGATCTCGAACAATCGCCGCCGCCCGTTCAGCGTCAGCGCCACCACATCGCCGGGCGTCAGCATGAGCTGCGCCCTGCCGAGTGAAAATTCCGCGCGCTCGCGCCCGGCCCACAGATCCTGCAGCCACACATCCGCACGCTGCGTCGCCGCCGCATCGCTGGTGACCACAGCGAGATCGGCCTGCAGCAGACGATTGGCGCCGCCGACCAGCTTTCGCGAGGTCACGGCCCCGCGGCGATAATCCGCCAGCGCATCGGAGAATCCGATGCCGACCTGGCGTGGCAATTCCGTCTCCTGCGCGCGCACCACCTGCGCCAGCGCTCCCTGTTCGGGCGCGACCAGATCATCCTCGGAAAACTCCGCCAACACCTCGCCGCCGCGCGGGATGAAGCGCAGCACGCCATCCGCCGCCGTCGCATTGAAGGCATAGGCGACGGCCAGCGGTTCGATCATCGCCCGCGGCGTCATCGGCCGATCCACCACATAGCCGTCGCACCCGCCGCGCAGCCTGGACGCATCGATGCCGCTCACACCGCTGTCGCTCGCCAGTCGCTCCAACAGCGCATCCAGTGGCGCGCCGCCGAGACGGCCGTTCAGCCAATGCCCGCTATGCCAGTTGGTACCATCGCTCCAGACATCCTCCGCTGCGGGAAACACCGGATAGGGCCTCGCGTCCCAGGTCCAGAGATGGATCGCAGAGACGTCGATCATCCGCCCGCCATAGAGCGGCGACACCGGATTGAGCGCATCGCTGCCGCCATGAGCGGGATCGAAGGCCGACAGCAACGCCTCGAGATAACGCCGTTGCATCAGGTCGTCGCGCGCACCGCTTGAAAAATACGGCGCAAAGTTTTCCGATGATTTCGGATCGGGAAAGACGCTGGGCTGATTGGCGCCCTTGTCCACGGCCGGACAGCCGACCTCCGTCAGCCAGATCGGCTTGCCTTGCGGCACCCAGCCGGTGGCGCCGATCTCGACGCCGCCGACGCGCTCGAAATGAGGATTCGACCACCAGCCCGACAGATCCTTCAGGCGAAACATCCACGGCTTACCGAGCCCGTCGCTGATCGTATTGCGCGCCTGCGCATCACGCGCAGCATCGTCCGGATAGAACCAGTCATAGGCCTCGCCACCGGCGACATTGCTGCGCAGATAGGCGCGATCGTAAATCGATTCCGCCTTGTCACGATCCAGATGCAACGCGCCATCGCGCCAGTCCGACAGCGGCGCGTAGTAATCGATCCCCACCGCATCGATGGCCGGCGATGCCCATAGCGGATCGAGCGGAAAGCGCACCTCCGATCCATCCGGCGCCACGACATCGGCGCCATATTCCGTCCAGTCGGCGCCATAGGTCACCACCGTGCCACCGCCGACGATCGCCTTCACGTCACTCGCCAGCGCGACCAGCTGCGCCGCTGCGGGATACACACCGGGGCCCGAGCGCACGCGCGTCAGCCCGCGCAATTCCGAGCCGATCAAAAATGCGTCGACACCGCCTGCCAGCGTCACCAGCTGCGCGTAATGCAGCACCATGCGGCGATAATTCCACACGCCACCGGCGAAGAACGCATCGACCTGGGCGCCAGCCGTGCTCGTCCCCTGCGGCGAACCTGCAACGCCCGGCGCGGGATCACAGGTGATCCGCCCGCGCCATGGATAGGCTGGTTGCGCAGCTGCACCACTCCATGGATCGGGCAGCGCATTGCCGGCGGGAATATCCATCATCACGAACGGATAGAACGTGACCTTCAATCCACGCGCCTTCAGCTCCGCGATCAGATGCAGCACGCTGTCATCGGACGGCGTGCCGCCAAAGGCCGGACGGCCATCCGCCTGGGAGACGACATAGGCGAAATCCCGCGCCACGCCCTGCACCGACCACAGCAGCGGATCGGTCGCCTTCCCTGCGCTATCCACACCTGGCCTGATCGCGCAATGCCCGGCGCGCAGGTCCGAGCCGAACCAGGCGACCACGACGGCCACGCGTTCCAGATGCGGACACATGCCCTGCAGATCATCCAGTGCCGCCACCACGTCGCTGCGCGCCGACGCGATATGCCGGTTCTCCGGCGCGGCCTGTCCCGGCCCCACCACCTGCACCACCGGCGATGGCTCATAGCCGAATTCCGTCGTACCAGGGATCAGCGTCACCGCCCGCGTCATGTTTTCCAGCAGACCGATGGGCCGGATGACCTCGAATGACAGCTGCGGAATCCGGTTGCCGAAATTCACCAGCGGCAGGCGTTCGAACACGACATAGGCCAGCCCGCGATAGCCTGGCGCATTGCCTGCGCCTTCCTTGGCGACGATCAACGCATCGGGCGCCTGATCTTCACTGCCGCGATAGACGCGAAAATTGATGCCATCGAGATCGAGCGGCTTGCCATCCGCCCACACCCGCGCCACCCGGCCGATGACACCATCGCACAGGCCGACGGCGAAATTGGCGAAATAGCTATAGGTCGCGGGGCTGTCACTCGCTCCGCCAAATCCCTTGCCGCCACTGCCTTCGTCAGTTCCGGCAACTTCCTCGAGTTGCGTCGCCCAGATCACCTGCCCCGCAAGTCGGGCACGCCCATAGACGCGCGGAATTGGCGCCCCTTCGCTGGACGACATCACATCGAGACTGCCAAGCCTCGGCCCCTCCTTCCCCGCACTGCCGTTGCCGAACAGCGCATTATCGACGAATCCGCCGAGCGCCGCTCCGGCGATCTGCCCAACGATCGAGCCCACCGGCCCGAACAGCCCGCCGATGGCGGCACCGGCGGTGGAGAGAACGAGCGTGGACATCAGGTCGCTCCCGGAAACCGAAACGCAAATGCCAGCCGCCGTCGCCACCACGGCGCCAATGCGACTTCGCAGACGGCCGCGCCGTCATGAGCGTGGATCATCGTTCCCAAGCCACTCGCGATCGCAGCATGCTTGGCAACGCAGCCGCTGCGCCATCGGAACAGCAAAACATCGCCGGCATCGAGCTCATCCGCCTTTACGGCGACCAGATGCCGACATGCCGCGAGCGCCAGTGCCTCCTCACCCCGTGCCTCCGCCCAGTCCGGCGCATAAGGCGGCGGCACTTCGGGCTCGGCACCGATACAATGTCGCCACACACCGCGCACCAATCCAAGGCAATCGCAGCCGACACCTTTCAGCGAGGCTTGATGCCGGTACGGCGTACCGATCCAGCTGCGCGCCTCGGCCACGATGGCTGCGCGGGTCGATAGGGATGTCATGATCGTGTTTCCCGATCACACGCCGAACAGGGATGCACCGCTGTTCTCGGACAGCGTGCCCGGCAGCGGATAGCTCATGATGAAGTCGTTGCCGGGGATATGCGGAAAGCCGCGAAAATTCTCGCTATTAGCAAAGCGGTCACGGCAGGTCGCCAGCGTCTTGTCACAGCCGGCCGTGACCGAAAATGTATCGCCGGCCGCGATCGGCTCCGGCATCGCCTGCCACAGCGACAGCACCACCTCGCCATCATCGGCGCGATGCTGCTTCACCTCGATGGATAATCCTGCATTGGTACCACTGCTCCAGCTCAACCGTCCCGCAGTGAAGAAGCCATCAGCAAAGCCGACAAGACCGCCCGCCAGGAAAATCGATGTGCCCAGCAACTCGCCGACCACACCATTGCCGCGCCGTGCGGGATCACCGAGATTGACACGGCACCGACCGTCACCGAGATCGGCATTGCACTTCGCCGTATAGAGACGTCCGCTCTCCTGCGACAGCAGATCGGCGAGCCCGCGGATTTCCGCGATGAAGGCGATGCCTTCGCGCTTGACCTCGCCGAGCCGTCCGCGCGCGGTCAGGACACGCAGCGATAGATCGCTCCAGTCTACCAGCCAGGTCTCGATCTCCGCCGCATCATATTTTCCCGCGGCAAGATCGGCCTCGCTGAGCCCATCGCCATCCAGCGCACCGGCGATGTCGCCGCCCTCCACCGACAGATCGAACCGCCCCGTCGCTTCCGATGCAGCAAAACCGGTGCCGGCGCGAAACGTGACGCCATCGAAAACGAGATCGCGATCGTGATCCGTGAAGCCCGCCGTCACGCCATCGCGCCGCGTCAGCTTCCAGGCCTGTGCCAGCGTGGTGACGCCGGAATCGAGTCTGGCCTGCAAGGCGGCTGGGATGACACGCATGATCATGCACTCTCTTCGTAGGATGGGTTGAGCGCAGGCGCGAAGCGCCGGAGCGATAACCCATCGGCCGAGCCTGCAGCGTGGTTTGAATGATGGGTTTTCGCTGCGCTCAACCCATCCTACGGCCGTATCTCCACCACGGGGATTTTCGGGATCGCTCCCGCTGCGAAGGCCGACAGATCGACCTCGAGATAATCCGTATCGAACCGCACCGGCACATCGAAACGAAACCCGGCGGTGATCGCAGCACCCGCGACCGGCGCCGAGACAAGCGTCACCAGCCCCGTCGTCGCATCACAGGCGAAGGCCGTCGGCAGCAATTCGCTGCCATTCACGGCCACCCGCACGCTGCCATCGACCGGCTTGTCGATCACGCGCTGATAAGGCGCAAAACTGCCGCCATAGGTTTTCGTCAGTTGAAACACATGCCGCGCACCGTCGCCCGCGCCGATGCCCTGATCGAGCGGCGAGATGCCCGACAGGCCCGATGTCTGATCCAGCCGGTCACGCCAGCGAAAGCCATAGAGGCGCCCCCGCCGTTCCTCGAAAAATGCGATGGCGCTGCGCAGCGCATCGAGCGTCTTGACGCCATAGCCGGCGTCGAAACGCCGCCGCGAATGCGCCCAGCGTGCATTGCGCTCCTCGCGGCCCGAGCCGAACGACACGATCTCCGTCCGCCGCTCCGGCCCGCCCGCACTCTTCAGCGCGATGTCGAGCGGAAACAGCACCTCGTGAAAGCCGCTCATCCTCGCTCCCCATACTCTCCCTCATCCTGAGGAGCGGCCACCGGCCGCGTCTCGAAGGATGGCGACAAACTCGGAGCCAAGCCAGCTCATGGTTCGAGACGGCGCTTCGCGCCTCCTCACCATGAGGGACGGCGCCCTACAGACTCCGTTGCCCACGCGCCACTGCCCGCGCGATCTGGCCGGTCACGTAGCTCTCCGACCGGCGAAAGCTCTCGGCATCGGGCGTCGCGATCTGCACATGGATCACATTGCCCCCGCCTTGCGCAGCAACGCCGAGACTGCCATCGGCAGCACGCTGCAGCGGCATGATCGCCTCGGGCCCGGCCTCGCCCGCAAGCCCCGTGCCGCCCGCCATCGGAAAATAACTCGGCGTGCCGATGATGCCCCCGGCCGCAAAGGCCTTGACGTTGTTCATGCTGCCCGTCAGCCCCGACACGATGCTTTGCAACCCGTTGGCGATGCCGGTGGTCGGCGTTGATCCCAGCGACATCAGCTTCGTCGCCAGTGATTTCAGCACACCTTCGAATGCCTGCCCGCTCGCGCTCGACGACGAGAACGCCTGCGTCATCGTCTTCGAAAAATTCGCCGCCGCCGTGGTGAGGCCGACCGTCTTCGCCTTGAGCCCGTCGACGCTCTCGGCCGCTGTATTGAGATCGTATGTCTCACTCATGATCACCCTCACGATCGGGAAACAGCTGCATCATCTCGGTCAAGCGCGCCCGGCCGATTGCTTCCGGCATGCCTCCGCGCAACACCACCATTGCGGCTGCCAACTCGCGCGGCGTCATCCGCCAGAACGCATCCGGCGACAGCCTGAGCACACCGAAGCCAACCTGCATCGCCGCCTCCCACGGAAACGGCTTCATCGCGTATCCTCGCCGAACGTCGCGGTGATCAGTTCGGCCGCGATGGCCACGAAGCCCGCAGCGCCACCGCCGGCCGTCATCGCAGCCACCTCGTCATTGCTCACGGCTTCGCCAGCACCGCGCAGCCCGGCACCGATGATCACGACGAGATCCCGCGCAGAGAGCCTCCCGCTGCCAAAGCGCTCAGCCAGCGCAACAAGATCGCTCGCACCGAAGGCCGCTTCCAGTTCCGCCAGCGCGCCGAGCGTCAGCACCAGCGTGCGGCTGCGCCCGCCCAGCTCCGCAGCAATCTCTCCGCGATACCGGTTCGCCATCACCCGCTCCTCACGCCGCCGCAAAACTCAGCGGCCCCGCGGATTCCAGCGCGATGTCGAACGTCACCTCGCCATTATGCTCGCCGGCGAATTCCAGGCTGGCGATCTGGAACAGGCCGGTGATGGTGCCGAAATCCGGCACCGCGATCTGGCAGTTATTGATGGTGCCGTCGAAGAACTGCTGCCGCACCAGCGCATCCGACGCGCCATCCTTGAACAATCCGCGCCCGGACAGCGAGGCGCGCCGCACGCCGGCACCGGCCAGCAATTCGCGCCAGCGATCGACGGACTCGGCGTGGGTGATATCCACCAGCTCCGCATTGAACGCGATGCGGCGGCTGCGCAGCCCGGCCACCGTCACATATGTCGTGCCATTATGGATCTTCAGCAGCAGATCCTTGCCCTTCTGTGCAGCCATGCGGCGCTCCCTAGCTCAGCGGTTCAGTGACGGCGCGAAAGCGCACCACGGCGTGATAGGTGCGGCCATCGCTCTCGCGGCGGATATCGGCCACGGCGAAACGCAGATTGATCAGCCGATGCCCCGCCGGGCTCAGCGGCGCATCGTCAAGCGCCTGCAGCAGCGCGCCGG
This sequence comes from Tardiphaga sp. GW821-FHT12E02, assembly GCF_058807155.1. Taxonomy (NCBI): domain Bacteria; kingdom Pseudomonadati; phylum Pseudomonadota; class Alphaproteobacteria; order Hyphomicrobiales; family Nitrobacteraceae; genus Tardiphaga; species Tardiphaga sp. GW821-FHT12E02. The sequence goes on along the minus strand of NZ_JBXAQK010000001.1, from coordinate 2,683,292 downwards.
CAATGACATGCGCCTCCCTGTGCCCGCCCTGGCGCGACCACGCATGCAGCACAAACTGATGCTCCTGCACGTCGCCATCATCGGTGGAAATATCGGTGAGGCGGGCATCGCCCAGCGTCACATAAGGAAACGCCGCATCGCGCGGCACCTCGTCATGCACGCGCGCCCCGCCGAGCACGGCCGCGAGCGCCGTATCAGCCTTCAGCGCCGCATGGACCGCCGTGCGCAGCGCGACATTGGCAGCAGGCATGATGCCCTCCCACGATCAGGTGATGCGATAGTCCGCATGGATCTCGGTGAAGCGCCGGTCCGCGCTCTCGCTCAGCGCGGTGATGCGACAGATCCGCCCGCCATCCACCAGCCGATGCCGCAGCGTCAACGCCCGTCCGCTGCGCAGCACGATGCGCAATCGCACCACGGCGCCATCCGCATCGGCCTCGCCGTGATGCTGCACGCTGTCCGGCATGACAGCCGCCCAGGCAGTCGCCACGGGCAGATAGCCGCGCAGCACGCCGCCCTGCCCGTCATCGCTCTCATCGGGCGCCTCGATCACGAGACGCGTTTTCATCCGGCCCGGATTTTTCATAGCGCCAACATCCGATACGGCGCGAGCAATGCGCCGACGCCGACCGGAACAGCCGCGCCATCCGCCGTCGCCACGCGATTGTCATACCAATGCGCCAGCAGCAGCCGCACCGCCTGGCGCAGATCCGCCGGCACATCGCCGGTATCAGCGCCATAGCCGCACGACACATCGAGCGCGATGCCTGCGCTCGCGCGCCCCGGCACCGGCACCGCGAAACACGGCGCCGCGATCACATTCGCCGCACCATCGACGACAAAACTCTCGGCATCGATGTCGCGTGCCGCCCCATCGGCATCGAACACCCGCGCCGCCATCAGCTCCCGCAGCGGCCCGATGCGCGGTGAAAACCGCCCATCCCGCGGCCAGGCATCCAGCACGAAGCGCCAGCTCTGCGCCAGTAGCGCGCGCCGTGTCATCGCTTCGACACGAACCCGCGCCGCCGCGATCAATGCGGCGATGACGTCATCGTCATCCCCATGTTCGACGCGCAAGAACGCCTTCGCCTCGATCAGCGTCAGCGGCTCGATCACCGGCGGTGTCAGCAAGATCGCGGCCATGCAGCCCTCGGCATATGTGATGGGACAAATCGGTGCATTGACATCGGGGTGGCGCGGCGGTGACATCCCGCCATGATTCAGACAGGTCGCGCGCTGGCGCTCACCACACTTGTGTTGTCACTCTTCGCATCTCCCGCGCATGCGCTGGTCGGCGGCGCGCCTGCAAGCAGCGATGCGCTCGGGCGCAGTGTGCTCACCATTGTCGGCTCGCGCGGCAATTTCTGTTCGGGCGCGCTGATCGCACCGACCCTGGTGCTCTCCGCCGCGCATTGCGTCACGCCCGGCGCCAGCTACAAGATCGTGCAATATGATGCGCAGCGTCAGCCGCAGCTGATCGCGGTGAAGCGCGTCGCCGATCATCCGCAATTCAATGCGCAGGGCATCAAGGCGCATCGCGCCAGTGCCGATATCGCGCTGCTGCAGCTTACCGAGCCGCTGCCCGGCAAGACCGCGCTGCCGCTCGGCATTCCCACCGAGCCGTTCGAGGCCGGCCAGAGCTACACCGTGGCCGGCATCGGCGTCGCCGCGCGCGGCGATGGCAAGAGCGGCGGCACGGTGCGCGCGGCCGCCCTCGTCTCCACCAGCCATCCCGGCAAATTGCAGATCCGCCTGCTCGACCCCGCCACCAACAACGAGCGCCCGGGCCTAGGGGCCTGCACCGGCGACAGCGGCGGCCCCGTGCTGCAGCAGCAGAACGGCCGCAGCGTCGTGATCGGCGTGATCTCGTGGTCCACCGGCGCCAAAAACACCGCGGGCTGCGGCGGCCTCACCGGCGTGACCCCGCTGACGCTGTATCGCGACTGGATTTTGCAGACGGCGAAGACCTGGGGCGCGGGGCTTTAACAGCCCTTGGCTGTCATCGCCCCGCTCGACAGGGCGATCCCGTCAACAACAACCATTAGGTTTCAACCGTGACGGGAGTGTCGACTGGGTTACCCGCTTTCGCGGGTCACGACAGAAAGGGTGCACGCAGCCCCCGTTAATCTTTGTGAAAGCTTCTCCGCTATCCTTTGCGAATCATGCGCAATCTCGCCTTCATCCTGTTCCTCACCCTCGGCAGCGCCACGGCCGACGCCGCCGATCTCGCCGGCCATAGCCGCCTTGGCGCCGTGTTCGCCGAACCGGCGGCCAGGACCCGCCGCGTGGTGGTGGCGGAGAAGGAAAAGCCGGTCGAGGAACCGATCGTCACCTATGCCCCGGAGGTGGACATTCCCTCCATCGTGCATGGCTATTACGGCAAGCCGAATTCGTATTATTATCGCTCCTATTACGGCACCAAGCCGGAAACGATCTTCAGCCGCGCGCCCTATGGCTGCGGCTGGTATGGCTATTGCTAACTGCGGCAGCCTGCGGCGGAATGACCTCCGCCTCGCCGATTTGTGAACAGTCAGATCCGAAACGCGTCACCATATGAGGAAGTAGCTTTCACCGCCGGGAGGAAAGCCACTTGGGCCGACAAGAAAAGACCGAAGCCGAACTGGAAGAGATGATCGCCCAGCGCATCGTCGTGGGCGGCGTCTATGTGTCCGTCCGCCCCGACCCCGTGCTCGGCTGGCGCGCGATGGTCATCACCGCGCCTAAACACGCGACCTATGCGCAGAAGATGGCGGATGATGTGGCGGTGGAGCTGCGGAAGAAGTTTGTGTTGAAGGGGGAGTGACGCCGCCCTTAGGACTGGTTGAGTGCAGTGATACCCATCGCCACGAGAGTCAAGAGCCGATGGTCATCATTCAGATCAGCCCATCGTACGTCCTCCACCTGTTAGCGCAATCCCGTGGCAATTCTTCGATCTAAATGCCGTCGGCGTCGAACTGAACAAACTTCGTGATACTTTCCTCGAAGCGATCGAGAGTATAGCCTGCATCGATACATTGAGGAGATCGGCCAGATGCACGAATGCCTTCCAAAACTGTCCGGACCTGGTCGGGTACGATAGTCAATAATGCATAGGCAGCCATAAAGCGGACCTGAATATTAGGCGATGCCAGCAAAGGAATAAGCGCACGACGGTGATCGCCGTCGCGGGCTTTGAGTTCTTTTTTGACCAGCATCATGCGGTCGTAAAGCCGGTTGTAGCGAGCCGTTTGAAACGTTTCGACAGCCTCATGCTGGTCGAGCGCCAAATCGGAAAATTGCGCAACCAGCTCTTCCGTCGTGAGGTTTTCGATCTTCGCCCGCTTCATTTGAGCACCTTCAAATCTCTAAGTCGCTCCAGGCCAATCCGAGTTTGCTCTTCCCAACCGATACCACGCATGACCTCTTGCGGCGATCGACCACCGAAACTGGGATTTTTCGTCGCGTACCACCTGCTGATCTCAATATGCTTCAACTGCGGTATTCGCACCACATTTTCTGGCGCGTCGATCCGCCGATCGCCGAATTGAGCGCGGTTGCCGCTGTGCTGATTGACGATGTGATGATTTTCATAGCCGGGCTCGCTCGGCATCCGCGCCCGCCGCTGGAGATCTTCGAGCGATGCAGGCGGATCATTGGCGCTTCGGATCATATGCGAGAGCCGCGCGATCTCATCGACTTGATCCAGTAAACCGAAGAACGCATTTGCTCCGATCGCAGACCTCCCCAACAGCCAAGCCGCCGCGGCGCGTACGAATGACATACGCGCTTCACGAGTCGGTGGCATGCTTTGAGGAATCTGGGGCGCATCTTCGGGATATTTATTACTGTTATCTCCAATATGACGATTGTCCGACGAATTGATCGAGTTCTCGCCTGGCTCTCCTTCCGTGCCACCTTCCCCGTCTCGGATCGCCACGACGACGATCTCTTCGAGATGATTCACTGGATTGTCGGAGAATTCGTCGCGGCCTTCGTCGCTGAGGTCAGACTGCGCACCGAACGTAAATTGACCGCCATCCGGCTCACCTGCCTCAATACGCGGCTGCCCCTCCCACTTCCGCTCGGTTGCCAGATAGCGTCCGATATCTGGTCGCAAATAACGTTTCCCGTCCGGACGCATGAACCGAAGTTGCTGATGCTGCAGCCAGGCGTTCATGCGCACCTCCATGGGAGCGACAACAAACAAAAAACATCGTCATGGCGGGCTCGAGCGGGCTATTCATTTTTCAGCAAAGGTGCGAGGTGGAGACCCGGATCAAGTCCGCATATGACGTCGGAGCATCAACCGCATCGCGCGGCCCGAGCTCTCCCGGGTGAACGCCGCTCGCGCGCGGAGCGCCAGCCTCGCGCAAGCCCCGTCTGTCAACCATGCGGCATACACGCCGTCATCGTGCTTGCGGAGACGCCTGTGAGAGGGAAAGCTCGTCATGCTGCGCTCGCTCGTCTTCGCCTGCATCGTTGCTATCGTGACGCAGCCTGCGATCGCTGCTGATCTCTCAGGTTATCCGCGTCCCGGCTACGCCAAGGCACCACAGCCCGCGCCACTTTCTGGTCGCGGGCGTTTCCTTGAGGTCCAATCCCCTGCGTGGGACAAGATCACCTCTTACTCACCTGCACCAAAAGGCGGGGTACCTTTGCAGGTCCACCGCTATTTCGGCCCGCCGCAGGTGTCCTACTATTACAGCCACTACGGCGCGCCGCAGGAGCTGTTGATCGGCCGGCCGCAATTCGGCTGCAACTATTTCACCTATTGCTGAGTAACCAGGCGTGAGCGACATACATCGCCCACGCCACCGCGATCCCTCAGCTTGCCGCCATCTTCAGCAGCTTGATCGCATCAAAGTCCTGCACGCCGCCGCCGACGCGCTTGGTCGTGTAGAACAGCACATACGGCTTGGCGCTGTAGGGATCGCGCAGCACCCGCACGCCGACGCGGTCCACGATCAGATAGCCGCGCTGGAAGTCGCCGAATGCCACCGCCAGCGAATTCGCCGCGACATCCGGCATGTCCTCCGCCTCCACAACCGGAAAGGTCATCAGCGTGGCGCGGCCGCCGCTCTGTGCCGGCGGTTGCCACAGATAGGCGCCGGTCGAGTCCTTGAATTTGCGGATGGTCGCCTGGGTCTTGCGATTCATCACGAAGGAGCCGTTCTGGCGATAGCCCGCCTTCAGCGCATAGATCAGATCGACCAGTGTGTCGGACGGATTCGATGCCGCAAAGGCACCGGCCGCACCGGAAGCGAGATAGCCGAGATTACCCCAGCTCCAGGACGCATTCGCCACCGTCGTGTAATTCAGAAAGCCCTTCGGCTTGTTGACGCCGTCGCCGCCGACAAACGCCGCGCCCTCCTGCATGGCGAAGACGAGCTCGACCTCGGAGGCGATCCACTGGTCGAGATCCACCGCGCTGTCGTCGAGCAACGTCGCGGTCGCGGCCGGCATCGCATACAGCTCCATCGCCGGGAACGACAGCGCATCCAGCGTCGGCGATGCCGTCTGCGGCCGCGCATCGGTCTCGCCGACCCAGCCCGTCGCCGGCCCCGCCGTCATGAACGGCTTCTTGTAGACGCTGCTCGAAATCTCACGCACCGACGCGATGCTGCGGATCGGCGAGATCGCCATCAGCCGCTGGCCGATGGTGCGTTCAAGTTCGGGCGGCACCAAGTGCCCGCCATCGGGATTGGAGCCCACCGACATCGCCTTGGTCTCGAGCGCCCGCAGCGCCTCCACATCGCCGGAACGCACATAGGCATCGAAGGCACTCTTGTGCTCGCGCGCACCGCTGTCGCGCTGCGCCCGTGTGCCGCCAATGCCAGGCCGCGCACCGCGCAGCACGATATCATCGAACCGCCGCTGCTGCGCATCAAGCGCGGCATTGATGCGATCGACCTTCTGCTCCAGCAGCACATCGCCGCGCTTGTGCTCGATGCGCGCCAGGCGCTCGTCATTGGCCGTCTTGAAGTCCTCGAAGGTCTGGCGCAGATCGTCGAAGTCTTCGCGCGGCGCGGCAAAGCCGGCCTTGTGTTCGGGGGCGGTATCAGTGAGATCGAAGTTCATGATGGTCTCCGGTTTGAACAACATACGTCGAAAATGCCGCGCGAACGCTCCGCCGCGGGCGGACGATATCGCTTGCGGAATGAATGGAAGCGTCACGCACCGAGCGCATCACCGCATGGATCATGCGCTTCGGCGTCGACCGCATCGGGCACCAGCGTTGAACGTTAGCGGCGTCGCTTCTGCTGCGTCAGAGCCATCAAATGTCTGACGCGCTCGGCCGCCCGTTCTGCTTCGGCAGCCTGCGTTTCGCCGAACACAAGGTCACGAAATCTTGCCGGAAGACAATCGCGGTTCAGGTCGTCAATCATGCGGTCGCGATAGATGATGACGCCCATCCCCGGCCACTGGTCTTCCTTGCCGACAACGTCGACCCGTATCGTGATGTACCATTCGGGAAACGGGCGTAACAGGTCCTGCAGGGCATTGAGGATGAGCCTGTCAAACAGATCGAGATTCTGAAATTCAAGCTGCTGGGAGTATCGTCCCCAGTTTTCATCGAGCAGCCAGTAGTCGCCTCGTCTGAGAGGATCTTTCACGCCATACAGATCAAGGACGCCGGTGATGGCATCATGAAGAAGCTGCCAGTCTCGCTGTTGCCTGACGTCCGCATCGATATCCATATCGGAGCCCTGCTCTGTCTGCAGCAGCACGAGTCTGCGCAGGAGACGAACAGAGTCAACATCTCGGTGCGGATTGTGGCTGGCGCCGATACGTGTGCTGCATCCGAACGGATAATCCCTCTGGTGTCTGGTCGCAGATGGCGCGCCTGCAGAGGTGCTGGTCCGTTATGAGCATGATACGTCATCGCTGTGCTCCGAACGCAAGACTCGCGCTCACGCCGCGCAGCGCCGCTTTCCGAGCGGCGCGGGAGTGCAGTGAGCAAGCCACCACCCTCCCGCGCCGTGCAGGCGGCGGCGGTGCGTCCGCGCCATCGCCTGAAGAGATCTGACCCGAACCGATAAGCTGCTGCCATTCCCGCTCGGCCGCCGTGCGCAGACGCGACTGCTTCACCGCATCGACGCGGGCGCCATCCAGCAGCGGGAAGGTCACCAGCGAGATCTCCCAGAGATCGACCTGATGCAACCGACGAATCCGCGTCTTCGGATCGATGGCGCCGTGCCGAGTGCGATAGCCGATCGAGAGGCCATCGACGGCGCCGGCCTTGAGCAGCGCATAGAGCTCGCGCGCCCGCGTCACTTCGGGGATCAGTTTTCCGCGCGCCCACAGTCCGCGAAAATCCTCGCGCAGCTCCAGCCAGATGCCGATCGGCTCCGAGGGATCGTGCTGGAACAGCATCGGAATGCGGCGCTGCCCGCGCTGCTGCAGCGTCAGCTTGAAGGCGCCCGGCATCACCATGTCGCGCGCCTGATCGAGGGCGCCGAACAGCGAGGCATAGCCCTCGATGAGCCCGTCCGGCGTCAGCGCCAGACGTGCAGGTGGAAGCGCGGGCGCAAGCATGGGCGGCCTCGGGGGCTGGACGATGAATTGGCTGGGCACGGACAGATGTGTCCCCTCCCTCCAGCACAGCGAAGCTGTGCGCAGCGGGGAGGGTCAGGGCTTGCCCCGGCGAAGCTCGCAGAGCGAAGTCGGGTGGGGCCGCCACAGATGACGTCACGTGTGGAGACGCCCCACCCGTCTCGATGCTCGCTGAACGCTCGCATCGATCCACCCTCCCCGCTGCGCGGCTTCGCCGCTTGGGGGAGGGAAAAAGACAGCGCTACTTCCCGCGCCGCACGGCCTTCCGCCGCATCGGCGCATGCGCATCCGGTGCCTGGCGCTGCAGCGCATCGAGATGCGCCAGGAATTCGCGGAACACCGTCAGATGATCCTTCGCCGCCTTCGTCTCCGGCCGGATCGAGCGCAGCACGTCATGCAAACTGTCCATCATCGCACTCCTTGAAGCGCGATCATTCGCGATCGCTGTGGGATTCTTCGTCAGCCTTGCGCCCGCGCCGCCCGACGCGGCGATTGAACAGCGCGAGCTGCCGCACGAATTCATCGAACCGCCGCGACGCACCGGCCAGTTCGCGCAGCGCGAACAGCGCCGCCAGGCTCGCCACCGACGCCCACAGGAACAGCGCCAGATGCGCGAGATCGCCGCGGGTGAGAAACGTGTCGATCAGGTCGGAGATCACGGTCATGATGTGCACTCAGTCGCAAGCGCGCCGGCCCCGTGAGAGGCAGCGTGCACACGTATTCCAGTTGTCAGAAAAGACGCCGCCTTGGCGGCGGCGCGGTATCGTCGCTTAAAGCGCGATCTCGATCAGCTCCACCGGTCCACCCGGCACATCGTCGTCGAACACGCCGACCACCAGCCGCCCGGTGGCCCAGGCATTGGTATCGAGATTGCTGCGGTTGTGCAGCAGCAGCGGCCCGTCGGCATGGCGATCATGGCCATGCACCACATGCTTGGGGCCGAGGCCGCAGTCGTCGTCATCGGCATAGCGCTTGGTCAGCAGCACCATCGGATCCTGCTTGCGCAAGGGCCGTGCGGGATCGACGCCGGCATGCACATAGACCCGATGCATATCCTCGTAGAACAGCGGTCGCCCGTCGAGCCAGGCGATATCGTGCACCGGAACATCGGCGGCATCACCGCCGTAAGAGGCAAGCGCGGTATCGCCGCCTCGCTCCAGCCATTCCGCCATGGCGATCTCTCCGCGCAGCGCCGCCACCATCAGCACATCGTGATTTCCCTTCAGCATTGCGGTCCGCCACGGCGTCGGCATTCCTGCCCGCAGCCGCCCGATCACGCCGCGTGTGTCCGGCCCCTTGTCAACGTAGTCCCCGAGCACCACCAGCGTCGCCGCGGCGCCGGCGGCGTGCGCATCGATGCGCGCCAACGCGAGATCCAGCAGATCGCGGCGGCCGTGGAGATCGGGGATGACGTAAGTGAGCGGCATGTGGCGATCCTACCCCAACCTGTCCCCGCCCTCCACCGGCGCGTAGCCCACGGCTTCGCGCTTTTCGTTCAGCGTCAGGAACGCCGCGGCGTTCACCCGGTCCCACAGCGCGACGCGATCGCCGGCCAGCGCATCCACGCGGTCGGTGTCGATCTCGACGCGCATGCCCTCGCCATATTCACCGGCCAGCCACTGCGCCAGCGCATTGCCGGTGCGGGTCGCCAGCGGCAACACGGTCTGGCGAAAGAAGCTGCGATTGGCTTCGGCGAAATTCGCAAAGGTGTTATCGCCGGGAATGCCCAGCAGCATCGGCGGCACGCCGAAGGCCAGCGCGATTTCGCGCGCGGCGGTGTGGCGGGCGTCGAGGAAATCCATATCCTTCGGTGTCAGCGCCATCGGCTTCCAGTCGAGCCCGCCTTCCAGCAACAGCGGCCGGCCGGCATTCACCGCGCCCTGGTAGTTGTTCTCCAGCTCGCGCTTCAGCCGGTCGAATTGCCCATCCGACAGCACCGAATTGTCCGCGCCCGCATAGACCAGCGCGCCCGATGGCCGCGCCGCATTGTCGAGCAGCGCCTTGTTCCATTTGGCCGAGGCATTGTGCGTGTCGAGCGCCGTCGCCGCGGCATCGATGGGGGCCAGGCCATAGTGATCGTCGAGCGGATGAAAGAAGGTCAGATGCAGGATCGGCGGCACCTTGGCCGCGGCCTGGTCGAAGCGCAGGCTGCGGCCATTGACATTGTACTCATAGGCCTCGGCCCAGCCATCATGGCCCGCGATCAGCTTCATGCGATCCGGCCGCAGCGCATAGAGTTCGCGCACGCGGTCATCCAGCGTCACGGATTCGATATAGGCATTGCCGGCCAGCAGCAGATGCGCATAGAGCGCCTCGAAGAACACGCTGCCATCCTGCCGCGGATTGGGCCGCGTCAAAAGCTGCGCCAGCGGATGCGCCTCGCGCTCGTCGGCGCCATCGAACACGATGAAGCGACACGCCGCCGCATTCTCCGCGATCAGCCGCACCGCGCGATGCACGATGGCATTGGCGATGTAACCTTCGCGCGCCAGCGAGGCGTAGTCCTTCGACGTCCACCGCGCCCGCCCCTCATACTGAAACGCGAGTAGCTTCGCGGTCCGCGACGCCTTCGTCTCCGGCGTTGCGAGATAGGCTTTCAGGCGTTCGAACATCGGCCTGTTCCATATTCTTTGACTGTCATCCCCCGCGAAAGCGGGCGCTCCGGGAGACGCAGGCATCGCGTTGAAGTCGAATTGAATTGGCGAGTGTCGACTGGATCGCCCGGTCAAGCCGGGCGATGACAGTGGAAGATCACAGCGTCCTGATCCGCGGCCCATCCCCGCGCCGTCCGGGCGTCAGCGAGGCCACCGCCCAGACCAGCGCATCCAATCGATCCGGCGATCTGCCGTTCGACAATCCCGAACTCGCAAAGTCGCACATCTCGTCTTCGAGCTCGGGATAGGCGCCCACATGTTTGACCCGGCCCTGCTCATAGAGTGCGGCCACCGGCTCGGCGCGCGTCCACTTGCCGCGGGTGGCGCGCACCGGCCTCACCGGCAGGCCGGCTTCGATGCCGTCGATCACCGTGCGCACCATGTCGCCGCCCTGATTGACCTCCACCACCAGCGCATCTGCCTCGAGCCGGCGCCACAGCGCGATCGCCTTGCTCGCCCACAGGGTCGGCGTCGCGCCGTTCACGCTGTCGTCGGCCAGCACATAGACGATGCCGCTCTCCGCCAGCCCCGCCGCCACAATGCCGCAGGCATCGGCGCGCTTGGTCGATGACGCCGGCGGATCGATCGCCACCACGATGCGCTGCAGGCCGGGTGCCGCATCCACGCGACACTGTTCCAGCAGCGCCCGCGACCACAGCGCATCCGGCCGGTCCTCAATGATCTCGCCATCCAGCTCCTGCCGCCCCAGCCGCGTACCGGCATAACGCGCCATCACATTCTTCAAGAATGTCGGTGCCAGATGAAACGCATTGGCCGCCGTCGCCGCCCGCGTCACTGCGGTCGAGGGATCGGCGAGCAGGCGCTTCAGCCATGCGCTCGGCCGCGCCGTCGTCGTGATCAGCTGGCGTGGCTGCTGGCCGAGCCGCAACCCGAATTGCAGCATGTCGAAAGCCGCTTCCGCCTGTCGCCACTTCGCCATCTCGTCCGACCATGCACAATGAAATTGCGGCCCGCGCAAACTCTCCGGATCCTCCGCCGAAAACACCTCGGCAATTGCGCCATTCGGCCATTCCAGCCGCTTCCGCGACGGCGTCCACAGCGGTCGCTGATGGCGCGGATGCACGCCGAGAATGCCCGACACGCCCTCGATCATCACCTCGCGCACATCATGTTCGGTTTCGCCCACCAGCGCGATGCGGCCGGCGGCACGCTCTGCAAAAGGCCGCTGGCCCAGCGCCTGCGCGCGCACCCATTCGGCCCCGGCACGTGTCTTGCCGGCGCCGCGGCCGCCGATCAGAAGCCAGGTCAGCCACGGCTCGCCACTTGTCGCGACACGCGGCGGCAATTGATGCGGATGCGCGAACAGCTGCCAGCAATCGTCAGTCAGAAAGTCGATCTCCCCCGGCAGCATCGTCTCCCACAGATATAGCCGGTCCGCTTCGGTGCCGTTCTTCCAGACGTCGAGAAAGGCGCTCACGGAGTTCGTCGAGATCGCGGGGGCGATCGGCGTCGCGGGAGTGGCCGGCATCGCGGGCGCTGTCGTCGTCATCGGCGCGTCTCCGCCTGTCGGCTTCCAGTTCCTTGCGCAACTCGGCCGACACGCGCGCAAGCGCCGCCACGGTGCGCGCATGGCGCTCGGCCTCGCCGGGGCCGCCTTCGCCGCGCTTGGGATCGCGGGTGATGGCGTCGATGGCATCGAGCTGGCCGGCAATCGTCTCGGAGATCCGCAGGATGAATTGCGAATGCGTCCGCAATCGCTTGCGCGATGGCCGCACAGTCTCCGCCGCCGTTGTTGAACCGGGCGACGCTTCAGGCGGCGCGGGCTCGGGCGCCGCCGCTGCGGCCGGTTCCGCCGTCGATCGTGCACGCGGTCTTGCGGTCGTCCCCTTCTTCGCGCCCGGTTGCTTCGCACGTTCCGACGCACGCACGCCCAGCCCGGCGTAAACCGTGGTGGATGCGACCGTCAGCTTGCGCAGGGCAATGCCGGCGCGCTTGCGTGCTTCGGCAATATCCGGGTCGATCTCGCCGTCGTCACCTAAAGCAGAAGCCCGCTCCGGCTGGTCTGCCGGGCGGGCGCTTGTCGTGTCGTCCATGATGAAAACTCGCTTGTGACCTTAGATGCTCACGTCACGTCCGGAAAAACACAAACCAAACGATCGCAAGAATGATCACCGCAAGCCCGGTACTCATCGACAGCAGCGCGAGCACCGACGGCCCAGGCTCGGCCTGGCGTGCCTCGGTCGCGGATTCAATGATCTGTCCATTCTGTTTCACTGCCATGGCGTCCTCGCTTTTCTGGTGAGATGAAATGCATCACCGTCGGGCACCTTCAGGCACCGCATGAGATGGGCGCGCACAGGCGCCCTGTCGAAAAGCAACGCGTCATCGGAAGTGATGTTCCGACGCGCAGCGATATCAGGTTGTGGAGGACACTCGGCCGGTTCGAGCCCGGGCGATAACCGCCCGTTTCGGAACCCAGTTGTGGAGCATGCCGTAAACCTATCCGGGCAGCGCAACGCTGTCAAGGCATACAATCTTAGATCGGATATAATTCTCTCAATCCGCCGATCCTGGAGCAACCTCAGCGGGTTGCGTCAGCGCGGCGGCTTCGACCAGTTGGCGCCCGGCGCGCTCCTGATCTCATAGGGATAATCGATATTGATCACGCAATTGCCGCGCATGTCGGCTGCGGCCTGCAGGCATTGCCGATAGTCGAAGAACTCGCAGATCTGCGGCAGCGGCCACCCGCGCGGCCCGGTGATCAGCACGCAGTAAGGCGGAATGCCGGAGCGCGCGCTTTTCGACGGGCGCGCATCCGCAGGGGTCTGAATACATGCCACGAGTGTCACAGCCAATGCTGCGAGAGAGAGAACTGAAAACCGGCTCGTTGTCATGCCTGTCCTTGCCGTGCTGCGCGCGTCTCTCACCGCCTACGACGATTCCCCGGCGCTGGCGATGCGGCGGAATCGCCGCGATATTCGACATTACCAACGCAATTGCCACGCGATCCGACCGCAGCAACGCTGCATTGCTCATATGTGGAATAAATGCAGTTACCCACATAGGAGCCGGAGCCGTTGGCGCCGCTCTGGGCGATGCAATATTGCGCACCGTTAGCCAATACCGGCGTCGGTGCAGCAAAGAGAAAAGATGCGGAGGCCAGGCCGGCTAACGCCGCTAGTCGCAAATGCAAGGTCATGATGTGCCCCATATGAAAATGCGCGGGCGAATGCCCGCGCAAGATCATATAGGCAGCGTCATCGCGACGGATAGAACGTTCACGACATTGCGTTCCGGCAAGACAGCCACGTCTTTTGCAGGATCACGGAGCGATGACGACACGGCGATGCGACAGCCAAACGTCCCGAACGATGCCGGAACCGGATTGCCCTCGCCTGTCCTATTTCAATGACGTGTTGACGGCGGCATAGCGGCCGTTGAGCGTGGTGCCGAGCCCCTGCACGGCAGCGATGATCGCCAGGCTGATGCCGCAGGCGATCAGCGCATATTCGATGGCGGTCGCGCCGGACTCATCTTTTGCAAAGTTCGAAATCAAACGCAGCACTTCTGCCTCCTCGCTCCGATGCCGAAATTCTTCCGTCACCGTCCCCAGCAATGGTTGCACCTTACCCGCCAGAAGTTGCGGTCAAGTTCATGAACAGCATCAATTATGAATTAATGATGTGGTAACTATCTACGATGCCCTGAGCCCAAGCCTCGATGGCGATATCTCGATGCGATCACACAACACGACGACGCGATGACATCGCGTCGTCTATGCATCGTGTATCCTATGTGTAGTATCGGATTTATCGCATCCATATCGCGTCACTTTTGAAACGACTTGCACGCGTGCAGCGCACGACCGAAAGTTGTTGCCAAGCAATTTGAGCGCGATTAGCTTCGTCAGTGACTGGCTACCTTTGATGATCGAATTCGTGCCAGCGTGTTTCATTGACGTGATCTGCTGAAACTCTCCATGGCAGGAAATCTGCCATCCCCCGCGCGCGTCAGCGTCGCGGAGTGCGAGAGCGCGACATCAACGCGCCTCGTTTGGCCAGAACGGCCGAACTGACGTTCAGCTCCACCGGCTTTTCAGCGGTGCCAACTCCGTTCGCCCCGACCGACGCTGATGCGTCGGAACGATCACGCTTGTCTGTCGCATCGATCGCGACAGCAACAGGGATTGATCGAGATGAAAGTGGAATCCGTTCGACCGTTGCAGCGCTCCGATCAGCCTGCTTTGCGCACAGATTCGGATGTGAGCGACAAAGCGGCGCCCGCCGGCATGATCCGGATCGACGGCGGCACCTTCCGTATGGGCTCCGACCACCACTATCCCGAAGAAGCGCCATCGCATCGCGTTTCGGTGGATGGCTTCTGGATCGATCGCACGCCCGTCACCAATCGCGACTTCAAGATCTTCGTCAACGCGACCGGCTACATCACCACGGCACAGATCATTCCCGACATCAGCGACTATCCGGGCGCACTGCCTTACATGTTGTATGCGGGCTCATTGGTGTTCACGCCGCCGGCGCGTATCGGGAACCACAGTGACTGGCGCCAGTGGTGGCGCTTCATGAAAGGCGCAAACTGGCGCCGCCCCTACGGCCCGAAAAGCAACATCGCGGATTGCGACGACCATCCAGTGGTCCATGTCTCCTATGCGGACGCGCTCGCTTACGCGAGCTGGGCCGGCAAGGAGCTGCCCACCGAAGCCGAATGGGAATTCGCTGCGCGCGGCGGGCTGGATGACGCGGAGTTTGCCTGGGGCGATACGCTCACGCCGGACGGACGCCACATGGCAAACATCTGGCAAGGCAATTTCCCGCTCAGCAATGACGTCGAGGACGGCTTTGCGCGCACCTCGCCGGTGACGGCCTTCCCGCCCAATGGCTATGGCGTGTACGACATGATCGGCAATGTCTGGGAATGGACATCGGACTTCTGGTCGGCGCGTCACGCGGCCGATGCCGCCAAGCCGTGCTGCATTCCACAAAACCCGCGCGGCGGCCCGGAGGCCGCAAGCTACGACCTCTGCCAGCCCGCCATCCGCATTCCACGAAAGGTTCTGAAAGGCGGCTCGCATCTGTGCGCGCCGAATTACTGCCGGCGCTATCGCCCAGCGGCACGCCATGCCGAGCCTGTCGACACGTCCACCAGTCATGTCGGTTTCAGATGCGTCCTTAGAAATGGGAGTCAGTGATGAGTGACAACAAGCAGCCGCTTCCCGACCGTCGCAGCATCCTTCTCGGCGGAACGGCGCTCGTCGCCGCGGCCACCAGCGCCTTCGCGCAATCACAAAAGGCTGCACCTGCACCCGCAGTTGCGCCGCCATCGACCTCACCGCCTGCATCGGCATCAGGCCGCAAGCCGAACATTCTCGTCATCTGGGGCGACGATATCGGCATCACCAATATCAGTGCTTATTCCAATGGGCTGATGGGTTACGAGACGCCGAATATCGATCGCATCGCCCGCGAGGGCATCAAGTTTCAGCACTATTACGGCGAACAGTCCTGCACCGCAGGCCGCGCGGCCTTCCTGACCGGGCAGCACGGCATCCGTACCGGCCTCACGAAAGTGGGCTTCCCCGGTGCGCCCATGGGCATGAGCCAGCTCGATCCATCCATCGGCGGTCTGATGAAGAATCTCGGCTATGCCACCGGCCAGTTCGGCAAGAACCATGTGGGCGATCGCAATGAATCCCTGCCGACAGTGAACGGCTTCGACGAATTCTTCGGCAATCTCTATCACCTGAATGCCGAAGAAGAGCCGGAGCTGCCGGATTATCCGAAGGATCCTGCCTATCGCGCCAAGTTCGGTCCGCGCGGCGTCCTCCGCTGCAAGGCCTCGGATCGCGACGATCCGACAGTCGATCAGCGCTTCGGCAAGATCGGCAAGCAGACCATCGAGGACACCGGCGCGCTGACGAAGAAGCGCATGGAAACCATCGACGACGAAACCTCGGCCGCCGCCATCGACTACATGAAGCGGCAACAGTCGGCAGGCAAGCCGTTCTTCGTCTGGTTCAACTCCACGCGCATGCATCTGCGCACCCATGTCCGGTCCAGCCATCGCGGCCGCTATCCGCATGGCGACAGCGAATATATCGACGGCATGATCGAGCATGACGACACCGTCGGCGCCCTGCTGAAGTCGCTCGACGAGATGGGCATCGCGAATGACACCATCGTCGTCTATTCCACCGACAACGGCCCGCATATGAACACCTGGCCCGACGGCGCCATGACCTGGTTTCGCAGCGAGAAGAACACCAATTGGGAAGGCGCCTTCCGCGTCCCCTGCTTGGTTCGCTGGCCCGGCGTGATCCAGCCGGGCACGGTGACCAACCAGTTGATGAGCCACAATGACTGGATTCCAACACTCGCGTCCATCGCCGGCGAACCGGATATCGTCAACAAGCTGAAGGCCGGCTACACGGCCAACGGTATCACCTACAAGGTCCATCTCGACGGCTACGACCAGTCGGCCTTCCTGCGCAATGTGAACGGCAGTGCTGCGAACAATAACGGCACCAGGAGCGCCCGCACAAAGTTCTTCTATACCGACGATGACGGGCTGTTGGTCGGCTTCCGGTCCGGCGACTACAAATACGTGTTCTCGGAGCAGCGCCTGCAGGGGACGATGGGCGTCTGGGCGGAGCCCCTGACCACGCTGCGCATGCAGAAGACATTCAACCTGATGCAGGATCCGTTCGAGCGCGCGGACATCACCTCGAACACCTATTGGGACTATTTCGTCAATCACGCCGGACAGGCTTACGGCATGTTCGACGAGGTCTCCGAATTCGTGGTGAGCTTCAAGGACTTTCCGCCACGCTCGTTCCCGCCGAGCTTCAATCCCGCCAATATCATGGAGGGCGTGATGGACGGCATCAAACAGAAACGTGCGCTCACCGAAGGCGTCGATCTCGACCGGGTGCGCGGCGGCCTCAACCGGATCATTCGCGAACAGATGCAAAATCGCTGACGACCGCGTCCCCGGCCCTGCGATGGGCCGGGGCCACCGAAGACAAGCGGATGGTGGTCATGGTTACGCTGTTATCCTGCGCCCGACATGTCGTCCTTCTTGCCGTGGTGATGCTGGCTTGCATTGCCGGCGATACACGCGCGCAATCCGATCCGCTGCCATCATGGAATGACGGCGCGACCAAACAGGCCATTCTCGATTTCGTCGCCCGCGTGACGCGCGACGGCGGACCGGACCATGTGCCGACCGCCGCGCGCATCGCCGTGTTCGACAATGACGGCACGCTCTGGGCCGAACAGCCCATCTATGTCCAGGCCGTCTTCGCACTCGATCGCATCAAGGCACTCGCGCCTCAGCATCCCGAATGGAAAAAGACGCAGCCCTATAGAGGGGTGATCGAGGGCGACGCCAAGGCGATTGCAGAGACCGGCGAGAAAGGTATCGCCGAGCTCCTCGCCGTCAGCCATGCCGGCATGACCACCGAAGCCTTCGCCAAGACCGTCGCCGACTGGCTCGCCACCGCGCGCCACCCGCGCTTCCGGCAACCCTACGACAAGCTCGTCTACCAGCCGCAAATCGAACTGCTCGCTTATCTCCGCGCCCATCAATTCAAGACCTTCATCGTCTCCGGCGGCGGCGTTGAATTCATGCGCGTCTTTGCCGAGACAACCTATGGCATCCCGCCCGAACAGGTGGTCGGCTCCTCCGGCGTGGTGACGTTCGAGCTCGGCGCCGACGGCACGCCCCAACTCGTCAAGCAAACCAAGATCGAATTCGTCGATGACGGCCCTGGCAAGCCTGTCGGCATCAACCGCTTCATCGGCCGCCGCCCCATCCTCGCCTTCGGCAATTCCGACGGCGACCACCAGATGCTGCAATATGTGATGGCCGGCCCCGGCGCCCGCTTCGCCGGCATCGTGCACCACACCGATAGCACCCGCGAATACGCCTATGACCGCTCCTCGAAAATCGGACAGCTCGACAAGGCGTGGGACGAGGCAACAGCTAAAGGCTGGACCATCGTCGACATGAAACGCGACTGGCGCAAGGTGTTCGCCTTCGAACCATAGCGGCCACAGCATCAAGGGAGGAGATCATCATGAAGACCATCGCCATCGCCGCTCTCCTGCTCACCTCGACGATCTCGCAAGCCCATGCGCAACCGACCGTCCCCGTCACCGTGGATAATTTCATCCGCGCCGAGACCGACACCTACTTCGCCAATTCCGTGCGCGACGGCGGCTTCGGAAGATTTCATCACAACCGCGCGCCTTTTCCGATCGACCACCAGAGCGTGATCCGCGGCAATCGCGACACGCTGTATTCGTCCGGCGTATTCGATCTCGATGCCGGCCCGGTCACCATCACCCTGCCCGATGCCGGCAAGCGCTATATGTCCGTGCAGGTCATCGACGAGGATCACTACACCACCACCGCCTATGGCCGCGGCCCGCATGTCGTGGACAAAGCGAAACTCGGCACCCGCTATGCCATCGTCGGCGTCCGCACACTGGTCGACCCCAACGATCCCGACGACGTCAAGCGCGTCCATGCCTTGCAGGACGCCTTCGTCACCGCGCAGTCGGGCGGCCCCGGCACATTCGCAATTCCGAACTGGGACAAAGCGAGCCTGAAGAAAGTGCGCGACGCGCTGCTCGTCCTCGCCAGCACCGTCTCCGATACCCGCCGCGCCTTTGGCAGCAAAAGCCAGGTCGATCCGATCCAGCATCTGATCGGCACCGCATCGGCCTGGGGCGCCAATGCACCGCGGGACGCCATCTATCTCACCACCGTGCCCGACAAGAATGACGGGCAGACACCCTACACGCTGAAGATCGGCGATGTGCCCGTCGATGGGTTCTGGTCGGTCAGCGTCTACAATGCCGACGGCTATTACGAAGCCAATCCAGCCAATGCCTACACGCTGAACAACATCACGGCGCAGAAGGACAATGACGGTGCGATCACCGTGCAGTTCGGCGGCTGCGGTGAGAAGGCAGCAAACTGCCTGCCGATCATGAAGGGCTGGAACTACATGACCCGCCTGTATCGGCCCCGGCGCGAGATTCTCGACGGCAGCTGGACATTCCCGGCCGCCAAACCTGCAAGTTGACAGCCATCATGAGCGGTCTCGATCTTTTCGCCTGGACCGTGCTGATCATCCTGGTCGCAGTGCTCGTGCTCGTGATCTGGCTGATGGGCAGCACGCCTGGCCACGTGGCCCGGCGGCGCCATCATCCATGGGCCGAGGCCGTCAGCGTCGCCGGATGGGTGACGCTGATCTTCGGCTTTGCGCTGTGGCCGCTGGCGATGGTCTGGGCCTATGTCGATGCGCCCCGTCGGAAGGAGCAGCGGCCATGATGATCGCGCTGATGGCACTTTATCTGGCGCTGCTGTTCTCGCTGGTGTGGCTCGGCGCCATCCGCTTCAACGCGTTCTGGAAGGCGTCGCCCTTCATCGTGCTGTTGCTGCTCAACCTGCTGCTGTTCATCCCGATGGGCTGGGGCGCGCCGCAAGGCCATGCCATCGTGTTCCGCAACGCCGTCGCCATCGTGCCCAATGTGGCCGGCGAAGTCGTCGATGTGCCGGTCGCGCCCAACACCGCCCTCAAGCATGGCGATGTCCTGTTCAGGATCGATCCGCTGCCTTACGCGGCACAGGTGAAAGCAATCGAAGCGCAGCTCAAGCTTTCCACCACCCGCCTCACCCAGATGGCCACGCTCTATGAGCGCGATGCCGGCCGCGCCTTCGATGTTGAACAGCGGCAATCCGAGGTCGATCAATTGCAGGCGCAGCTCGACAATGCGCGCTGGAATCTCGACAAGACCACCATACGCGCACCCGCCGATGGCTATGTCACCAATGTCGCGCTGCGCAGCGGCGCCCGCGTCGGCAATCTGCCGGTCGCCCCAGCGATGGCCTTCATCGACACATCCACCACCAGCGTCGCTGTCGAGATCGCCCAGATCGACGCACGCTATGTCGCGCCCGGCCAGAGCGTCGAGATCGCCTTCAAATTCGTGCCCGGCCGCGTCGTCACTGGCAAGGTCGAGAGCGTGCTGCAAGCCGTGGCGACCGGCCAGACACAGGTCTCGGGCGAAGCCGTGATGCCGAAGACCATCGCCACCGTACCCTTCATTGCGCGCATCGCACTCGACGACAGCGTTTTCGCCAACACGCTGCCTGCCGGCGCCACCGGGACGGCGGCGATCTTCACCGATCACGTCAAAGCCAGCCATGTCATCCGCCGCGTCCTGCTCCGGCAGATCGCGATCCTGAACTATGTGATTCCATTCTGAGGAGGCGCGTTGTGGGATTTTTCCGAACGGCTTCATGGTTGACGGCGCTGTCGATCGCCATCGGCGCCCTCACCTCCACATCGGCCGCACAGGCGCAAGGCAAGCAGATCACCGATCAGGATGTCTCCGATGCCTGGATCTATCTTTTCGCGCGCCTGCTGGTGCTGCGGCAGCAGCAGCTCGATTTCAAGGACGGTTTCAAGTGGAACGAACTCGTCCACCGCAAGCCCGGCGCGGTCGACTGGCCGAATCCCAATCTCGACGTCGCCTATTCCGAAGCCTGGGTCGCAGCGGATGAGACAAGCTGCACCATCGTGACGGTGCCGAAGATCACCGGGCGCTATTACACGGTGCAGTTCCTCAATGGCTGGGGCGAGACCCTCGCCAACCTCAGCGAACGCCTATTCCCCAGCAAACCCGACGGCGATTTCGCCATCTGCCTGCGTGGTGCCAAGGTCGATCTGCCGCAAGGCACCAAGCGTGTCGATTTCCCCGTCAAATATTCGCGCGTTCTGCTGCGTGTCGAACTCGGTGACGACTGGAACGAGGCCGTCCGCCTGCAGCGTCAATTCACCATGCGCGCGACAGGCACGCCCCGCCTCCCCGTCATTCCCGTGACCCCAGCCTTCGATCTGGAGAAGCTTCCGGGCGTCGAGGCTTTCGACTCCGCCGATGTCGCATTGAGCAGCGACCCCGATCTCAATCCCGGTCTCGACTCCTACGCAGCCAATGCGCGTGCAATCCAGCAGGCGATCAGGGATCCTGCGATCCGCGAACGTCTCGCGACAGTGGTCCGCGAAAAGGCCCACCCCGATTTCGGCCGATACGGTCCGCCGATCGGCCATGGTGTTGTCGTCAATGGCTGGGCCCGCCCTGCCGTGGTCGGCACCTATGACATCGACTATGTCACACGCAGCCTCGTCAATTACGGGGGCATCTGGGCCAATATCATGCCGGAGGTGCTGTATTATCGCGCCAGCGTGGACGGCGCCGGCGCAACACTGTCCGGCGATAACAGCTACAGCATCACCTTCCCGAAGGACCAGCTCCCGCAATCCTTCGCCAGATATTTCTGGTCGGTCATCGCGGTGGATACGACGCATTTCCGCGTGCTGCCCAATCCGAAGCAGCGCTATCTGCTCAATCGCGAAACCAGGCCCGAAACCAGCAGCGACGGCTCGCTGACATTGTACTTCGCCGCCGACAAGCCCGCCAACGCACCGGACGGCAACTGGCTGCCCACACTGCGTGGCTTGGCCTATCGCCTCACCTTCCGCTTTTACGGACCACTCGATGGCGTCGCCAACGGCACCTATTTCCCGCCGCCGCTGGTGAAGCAGCAATAGCGCACCCGATGAAAATGGAGGGGACGGCATGACACGAACAGACATTTGGGGCGCAGCAGGACTCGGCCTGCTCCTGTGCTTTGCCAGCAACAAGCCCGCGGCGGCAGACGAAGGCGGATTGAGCTTCTGGTTGCCCGGCCAGTTCGGAAGCCTCGCCGCCACACCTGTCACGCCCGGCTGGTCATGGGCAACCATCTATATTCACACCAGCGTCGCCTCCGGCGCGGGCCAGCAGTTTCCGCGCGGCGGTCGCGTCGATGTGGGCATCAGCGGTCGCGGTGATCTCGTCGCCTATGGCCCGACCTATGTCTTCGCCACGCCCGTGCTCGGCGCCCAGGCGTCAGTCAGCGTGCTCGGCATCGCTGGCCGCAATCATGCCTCCGCCGATCTGTCGCTCACCGGTCCGCTCGGCAACACCATCGCCGTCAACCGCGCGCAGGATCTTACCTCCTATGGCGATGTCATCGCGCAGGTGGCGCTGAAGTGGAATATGGGCGTGCACAACATCATCGCCTATGGCATGGGTGACATTCCGGTCGGCGACTATGATTCCAACCGGCTCGCCAATCTCGGCATCGGCCACGGCGCCATCGATTTCGGCGGCGGCTACACCTATTTCAATCCGCATACCGGCAACGAATTTTCCGCCGTCGCCGGCATGACCTACAATTTCAAGAACACATCGACGCAGTATCAGAACGGGATCGACGTTCATCTCGATTGGGGCGCCTCGCACTTCATCACCAAGCAGGTGCAGCTCGGCCTTGTCGGCTACTACTTCCAGCAGATCACCGATGATTTTGGCGCGCCTGCAGCGCTTGGCGGCTTTCGCTCGCGGGTGGCCGGCATCGGGCCGCAGATCGGCTTCCTGTTTCCCGTCGGCGACATGCAGGGCTATCTGAACATCAAGGCTTACGGCGAATTCGCAGCACAGAACCGGCCGGAGGGATTCAATACCTGGCTCACTTTTGCGCTGTCGCCAAAAGCACCGGAGCACACGCCAGCACCGCCCCGCTTACATCGAAAATAGATGCCTCCGCGAAGAATGAAAGCAACAGCAGTTCAAACTAGGGAGCAAACGAGATGAAATCACATGTCACACTGAGCGTCGCGGCTGCGATCGTCCTTGCATCACTTGCCACCATCGATGCCGCGGCCGCGCCGCTGACAGTCGCCACGCGCGCGAGCGATATCGTCATGCAGGAAAATGTTGTCGCCGAAGTCGCCTATCGCCGCGGCGGTGCCGTGCGTCGGCGCACCGTCGTCGGTCCGCGTGGTGGCGTCTATCACAGCCGCACCGCCGTGCGTGGCGCCGCCGTGGTGCGACCGGGCTGGCACGGTGGCGGCACACGCTGGGTCAGGCCGGGCAACTACTGGTGGCCGGTGGGTGGAGCGGTCGCAGCCGGTGCTGCCATCGGCTTTGCCAGTGCCGCGACCGCCGCCGCCTGGGCCGGCCCACCACCGGCGCCGGGCTATTGCTGGTACTACACCGATGCGAGCAAGACGCAGGGATTCTGGGACGCGTGCCCGCGATAGACCGTGTTTCGCTGTTTCGTAGGATGGGTTGAGCGAAGCGATACCCATCGCCGCCAGCGCTTGTGGTGATGGGTATCGCTTCGCTCAACCCATCCTACGCGACTATTCCGCGACCACACTCGGCGCGTGCTTCGCGGGTCCGGCCAACGGGCGCTCTTCCATCAGAACCAGGAAGAGCGCCGCCAGCGCCAGCATCGCTGCCGCGGATTCGAACACGTAGCGGAACGCGATGATCATGTCTTCGCGCGCGATCGCCTGCGTCGCTTGCGCATGCTCGCCATGGATCGCGAGATTGGGGCCGAGCGCCATCAGCAGCACCGTGGTGAACGCCGCCACCGTGAAGGAGGACACCAGTGCGCGAAAAAAGTTCATGGCGCCGGTCACCGTGCCAACCTGCGGACGCGGCACTGCGTTCTGGATCGAGACGAGGCTGACCGGGAAGATCATGCCGAGGCCGATGGAGAGAATGCCGAGCATGGTGAGCAACTGCCACAGCGGCAGCGGCGTCAGCAGCGCGATGGCAAGGCCCATCACCGCGGCCACCGATGTGCCGAAAATGGCGATGCGCTTGTAATGCACGGCCTTGGCCATGGTGCGGCCGGCGATCAGCGCGCCAAGCACCGACACCGCCGCGATCGGGATCAGCGCCAGGCCGGCTTCAGCAGCCGTGAGGCCATAGACCACTTCATAATAGAGCGGCATATGCACGGTGAGCCCGAGCATCGCGCCCATGCAGCAGCCGCCCGCGGCCATCGCAAATGGCACCACGCGGCCGCCGATCAGGGACAGCGGCAGGAACGGCTGATCGGTATGCATCGCATGCCAGACGAAGGCAACGCCGATGACGACGGCGGAGCCGACCAGCGCGATGATGGTCGGCGACAGCCAGGAGAAGCGCGTGCCGCCCCATGTCAGCGCCAGCATGAAGGACACGGCCGAGATCATCAGCAGCACGCCGCCGAGCCAATCGACCTTGCGCCGGCGATGGAAGACCGGAATCTTTTTCATCGCCGGGAGCATGAGCGCGAGCGCGCCGATGCCGAGCGGGATGTTCACCCAGAAGATCATCGACCAGTGCAGATGTTCGGCAAATACGCCGCCAAGGATCGGCCCGCCAATGCCGGCCGCCACCCAGACGCCGCTGAAATAGGCCTGATACTGGCCGCGCTCCTTCGGCGAGACCACATCGGAAATGATGGTCTGCACGATGGGCAGAATGCCGCCGCCGCCAAGGCCCTGCAGCGCGCGGGCGATGATCAGGAAAATCATGTTCGGCGCGAGTGCGCACAGGACCGAGCCCACGATGAACAGCGCCATTGCGGCGATGATCGTGGCGCGGCGGCCATAGATGTCGCTGAGCGTGCCGAATACTGGCGCCACCGCGGTCGACGCGAGCAGATAGGCAGTGATCACCCAGGAGAGATTTGAGACATCGGCAAATTGTCGACCGATGGTCGGCAAGGCGGAGGCCACGATCGTCTGGTCGAGTGCCGCAAGGAACATCGCAAGCAGCAGGCTGATCAGGATGGTGCGGATCTCGGCCTGGGTCAGCGGCGCCGGCGTGATGTCGGGCGACGCATGTTTGAGAGCGATGGCCTCGGTCGGGATGCGCGACAATTCTTCGGCAAGCTCGTCGGACAATGGCTGATCATCGGCCGCCGGGCGGCTCTGACGTTGAATCTGGTTCATGAAGCGCGCAGTTCGCAATCTCGGGCATCGGCACCGCCAGGCGCGGCGCAACGGATGGTTGCAGATGTTTTATGCTTCGAACGACGGCCGCAACAGGTGTTTCATTGCATGGGAGCGTCCCGCCGCAGGCAGCCGCTCGCGCGTCCGTGATCAGGCGCGGCTGAGCTCGGCGAGGCGGCGCCATTTCTCATAGGCGTAGCGGCGGTTGTAGTCCGCCACATCCCATCCCGCAGCGCCGTCGAGGAAACCGGCGCGGAGGATGAAGGTCTTGAAGAAAGCGGCCCAGCCATGCAGCGGTGCCTGAATGGCACCGGCGCGCTTGCCGCGCGAAAACATCTGCTGCGCGGCTGCGGTGGAATAGCGGACGATCTTGTCCTCGGCATCGGCGCGCGAGGTGATGCTGTCATGCTCGATGCGGAACGCAGCGGTGCGGACCGGGCCGTCCGGGATCAAGCGCTCATGGACGAGATCGTCGGAGAACCGCGCCGTTCCGCGCCGGAACAACCGCGTGACGTAATCCGGCGACCAGCCGCTGTGGTTGATGACGCTGCCGCAGAACCGCGACCGCCGCGACATGCGGAAAGCCGGCGCATCGGACTCCATCGCCGCCTGCAGCGGCGCGATCGCCTCCGCATCCAGCCACTCATCCGCATCGAGCGACAGCACCCACGCGCCTTGCGCTTGTGCGAGCGCCCTCTGCTTCTGCGGCCCGAAGCCCGGCCAGTCCGATGTGACGATCACCCTGGCGCCCAGCGATTCCGCGATCTCAACCGTCCGATCATGGCTACCGCTATCGACGACGATGATCTCGTCCGCACACGGCACCGACGCCAGGCACCGGCCGATGCAGGCTTCCTCATTCTTCGTAATGACAATGAGAGAAAGCTTTGGCGCTGGCGACATCTACGCCGGCCGCTTCTTTAGCTTTGCGATGCGCGGCAATTGCGCCGGCCAGGACACGATGTGGTTCTCAAGCTCCTCATCCGGCACGGTTTCTTCCGACGCCTCGACCCGCCCACGAACCGAAACCCCGGCCTCGTGAACGGTCTCGGAACTCCCCGAAATCAGCGGATGCCACCAATAAAGATCGCGTTTTTCCGCCGCTAGCTTGTAGCCACAGCTATGCGGCAGCCAGCTCAATTCACGCACATTTTCAGGCGTCAGGCGGACGCAATCGGGCACCTGGTCGGAGCGATTTTGATAATCCTTACAGGCACATAGGTTGGCATCAAGGAGCTTGCAGGAAATATGCGTGTAATAGATCCGGCCGGTATCTTCGTCTTCAAGCTTGTTCAGGCAGCAGCGCCCGCAGCCGTCGCACAGGCTCTCCCATTCGGCGTCGGACATGTCCTCTAACGCCTTGGTCTTCCAGAACATTCCCTCCTGCGCGGAGAGACGTGGGGAGCGTGCGGTCATGCGGCTTGAATGAGTCCAGATGTGTGGGCGAAGCGTCCTTCTAGCGGCGTTAGCCCTGAGCAGCAATTGTGCTGCGCTGCCATTGGTTTATCGGCCCTGCTCGGCTAAAACTTGACGAGTCTCCCGTGCCGCAACACTGCCGCCGGGATGCCGCAATGATACCGCAACAGACGCGCCAGCACTGCAACGAAACCAAGGCCCGAAGTGCCAAAAATTGACCCGTCGAAGTGGATCATGAAAGTCCGGCATTTCCTGCTGGATCTCGACGCGCGCATCGATTCCGGCCTGTTTTCGTCCGGCCGCGGCACCCGCGAATTATGGGAACGCTATTCGACCTTCATGGACCGGTTCCATGTGGGCAGCTGGAAGCGCTGGCTGTTCATCGAGCCGCTGTCGGAAGCAGCGACGCTCGGCCTCGGTGGCCTCGTGCTGATGCTCGCCCTCGCCCAGTCGGCGTTCCGCGAAACGTCTGACGAAGACTGGCTGAAGAAATCCGATCTCGCCGTCACCTTCCTGGATCGCTACGGCAATCCGATCGGCAGCCGCGGCATCAAGCACAATGACTCGATCCCGCTGGAAGACTTCCCGGATAACCTGATCAAGGCGACGCTGGCCACCGAAGACCGCCGCTTCTACGATCATTTCGGCATCGATATCGCCGGCACCGCGCGTGCGCTTGTCACCAATGCGCAGGCCGGCGGCGTGCGCCAGGGCGGCTCGTCGATTTCGCAGCAGCTTGCCAAGAACCTGTTCCTGACCAATGAGCGCACCATCGAGCGCAAGGTGAACGAAGCCTTCCTTGCGATCTGGCTCGAGACTCGCCTGACCAAGAACGAAATTCTAAAACTCTATCTCGACCGCGCTTACATGGGCGGCGGCACCTTCGGCGTCGATGGCGCCGCGCATTTCTATTTCAACAAGTCCGCGCGCGACGTAACGCTGGCGGAAGCCGCGATGCTCGCCGGCCTGTTCAAAGCGCCGACCAAATACGCGCCGCATATCAACCTGCCGGCCGCGCGCGCCCGCGCGAACCAGGTGCTCGACAACATGGTCGACGCCGGCTTCATGACCGAAGGCCAGGTGTTCGGCGCCCGCCGCAATCCGGCCATCGCCGTCGATCGCCGTCAGGAAGTGTCGCCGAACTACTACCTCGACTGGGCCTTCGACGAGATGCGCCGCCTCGTCGAGACATTTCCAAAATCCTATGTGGAGCGCGTCTTCGTGGTGCGCACCGCCATCGACATGAATGTGCAGCGCACCGCCGAAGCGGCCGTCGAAAACCAGCTCCGCCAGTTCGGCCGCGACTATCACGCGACCCAGGCCGCCGCTGTGCTGGCCGATCTTGATGGCGGCATCCGCGCCATGGTGGGCGGCCGCGACTACGGCGCCAGCCAGTTCAACCGTGCTGTGGACGCGATGCGCCAGCCCGGCTCGTCGTTCAAACCCTATGTCTACACAGCGGCACTGCTGAACGGCTACACGCCGAAATCCGTGATCCTCGACGGGCCCGTCTGTATCGGCAACTGGTGCCCGCAGAACTACGGCCACTCCTATTCCGGCAATGTCACGCTGACCCAGGCGATCACGCGCTCCATCAATGTGGTCCCAGTAAAGATCTCCATCGCGCTCGGCAAAGGCAGCCCGAAAGCGGGCCGCGCCAAGATCGTCGAAGTCGCGCGCAAATTCGGCATCAAGGCACCGTTGCTCGATACGCCGTCGCTGCCGATCGGCTCGACGGAAGTGTCGGTGGTCGAACACGCCACCGCCTATGTCACCTTCCCCAACAAGGGCCGCGCCGTGGCGCCGCATTCGGTGCTGGAAGTGCGCACCGGTGCCGGCGATCTGGTCTGGCGCTATGATCGCGACGGGCCGAAGCCGACGCAGGCGATCCCCGCTTCGGTCGCTGCCGACATGGCGGAGATGATGAGCCATGTGGTGAGCGAAGGCACCGCACGCCGTGCTGCCATGGATGGCATTCCGACGGCGGGCAAGACCGGCACGACCAATGCCTATCGTGACGCCTGGTTCGCCGGCTACACCGGCAACTTCGCTGCGGCCGTCTGGTACGGCAATGACGACTATTCGCCGACCAACCGCATGACCGGCGGTTCGCTGCCGGCGCAGACCTGGCGCGAGATCATGGTGGCCGCGCATCAGGGCATCGAGATCCGGGAATTGCCAGGCGTCGGCATGGGCACGAAGAATCCGGCTGCGGCAGCCTCCGCCGCCATGGCTGCCAATGCACAGGAGCAGAAGCCCGGGCCACCTCCGGTGCTGACGCGACGCGGCGCGGACATCCTGCTGCGCGTGGAAAAGATGCTCGACGATGCCGGCAAGTCGGTGGGCCGAACATCCGCAAATGACGAGCAACCGAAGCCGCGCGCCTCCACCACGCTCGCCTTCCCGGAGAACTACGCGGCCGCTGGCAACGATGCTGCGAAGCCGGCCCCTGCTCCCACCACACGCAAGAACTGAAGCTGACGACATGACGGTGGTGGCGACGTGCGGCTGATCTTCCTCACGCTTCTGGGGCTCGCAATCGCAGCCGGCGTCGGCCTCGGCCTAACCTGGACGACGGCGACGCGCGGCGTCGAACTCGGCACGCTGACCATTGGTTCGTGGACAGCGCGTCCGCGCAGCGGCTCGAACGAGATCGATCCCTATGCCCGCGCCTCGATCGCGCGTTCCGGTGAACTGCCGATCGGCACCGGCGACGGCATCACGTTCACTGCCACGCGAGACGACAACAACAAGCTGCTCGACGGCCGCTGCGATGTGGTGATCAGCGGCGTCACCCCGCCTGCCCGCTTCTGGACACTGACGCTGTATGACACCAAGGGTCGCCTCGTCGCCAATACGCTGGAGCGCTATGGCTTCACCAGCCAGGAAGTGGTGCGCAGCGCCGACGGTGCTTTCGAGATCCGCATCGCTGCCCGATCGCGCGCCGGCAACTGGCTGCCGACCAGTGCTGTCGATCGCTATGTGCTGATGCTGCGGCTTTACGATACGCCGGTGGGAGTCGCCACACGCAGCCAGAAGGATGCGCCGATGCCGGCCATCGCCACTGTGGGCTGTCCGTCATGATCCGGCTGCTCTTCACCATCATCGGCGGCGTGCTGCTCGGCGGCGTCGTGCATCTGGTCAGCGTGCTGGCGCTGCCGCGTATCGCGACACAGGATGCCTATTCGCGGCTGGCCGCGGTGACCAAAGAGAACGCTGTGACGCCGCTGGCGCAGACAAATCCGGCCAATGCGTTGCTGCCCTATATGGATCCTGCATTCGCCATGGCTGTGTGCCGCTACGATCTGTCCAAGGGACCGATCAAGCTGACAGTGCCCGTGAGCCAGTCCTATACTTCGGTGTCGTTCTACACCCGCAGCGACGTCGCCTATTACGCCATCAATGACCGGTCCGCCGGTCGCCGCGTCATCGAACTCGATCTGATGACCGAGGCACAGCACGAGGCGCTGCCGGAAGAGGAAGACGTGACCGCCGCCGACCGGCTGATCATCGATTCGCCGACCGAGACCGGCCTGATCGTCTTAAAGGCGCTGGCCGCTGAGCCCGGCTTGATGACGCAAGCGCAGGCGTCGCTCGCGGCCTCGAATTGCCGCGTGCAAACGGAGCCGTCGACGACACCGGCGAAGGGCAAGCGCTGAGATTGTAGATCGTAGGATGGGTTGAGCGAAGCGATACCCATCACACCAGGGACGGAGCTTGCGGTGATGGGTATCGCTCCGGCGCTGCGCGCCTGCGCTCAACCCATCCTACGACTCCCTGCCCGTGACCTTTTCCCGCATGGAAAACGTCTAACAAGCGCCTCCCCGTAATCTGCCTGCCATCCGCTTCAGCGATGCTGCGTGTCGATCCCATGACACGGCGAATCGACGAAGCGGAACGCACATGCATCACGATCAGGCCACGGCGGAAACGACATCCTCCTATCTGCTCTCTTTCGTCTGGTGGCCCCTGCTTTATTCCAGCGCGCTGGCCGGCGCGTGGTTCGCCTTCGCCAGCACTGCACCCATCATGTGGTTCAATGCCGTTTACGCCGCGTTGCTCGGCGCGATTGTCCTGCTCGAACGCGCGATGCCGCACCGGCCGGAATGGCTCGACCATGACGGCGAAACACTGAACGATATCGGCCATACACTGCTCACCAAAGGCGCGGCGCAGCTTGCGGTGGCCGCAACGTCGATCGTGCCCATGGCGGTTGCGACCGTGACGCGCGCAGACGATCATATGTCGCAGCTATGGCCGACGCAGTGGCCACTGATTGCGCAGGTGGTGCTCGCGCTGGTGATCGCCGAATTCGGTCTCTACTGGTCGCACCGCATTGCGCATGAAAACCTGTTCTTCTGGCGCTTCCATGCGCTCCATCACAGCGTGCTCCGGCTCTGGGTGGTGAATACCGGCCGTTTCCATGTGGTGGATTCTCTGATCAAGATGACGCTGAGTCAGGCGCCACTCTATCTGCTCGACGCACCGCTGCAGGTGTTCTTGTGGGTCGGCGCCGTGACGGCAATCACGGGCCTCCTCACTCATTGCAATGTGGAAACGCGCACGGCGCTGTTCGATCCGATCTTCGCAACGCCAAAGCTGCATCGCTGGCATCATTCGAAGACGTTGAAAGAAGGTAACAGCAATTACTGCGAGAACATCATGATCTGGGATCATGTGTTCGGCACCTATCTCAATCCCGATAAGGCCTCACCGGATCGTCTCGGCATCAGCGGCCGCGTGGCGCCGGATTTTGTCGGCCAGATCATGCAGCCGTTTTCGCGCAGGGGCGCGCGTGAGATTCTGGGAAAGCGGGTTGGGCTTGTCGATCAAACGAAACCTGCGGAAAAGTCGGAGGCCGTAGGGCGGATCAGCGAAGCGTAATCCGCCGGCCGAGTGTGTGGCCAAGATCGGCGGATGACGGCTTCGCCTTATCCGCCCTACGGCAACTTCTATCCGCCGACACGCAACGCCATGCCGGGACGCACTGGCACGATGGTGCCGGCCGCTGCATTGGCTTGCGATCCCAGTTCATTGATCAGCATGTCGGCGCTTGCTGCGATATTGTCCGGTGCGTGAATCACGAGACGTTCAAGCGCCCATTTATAAGAAGACACGCGACGCTGCAGGCATTGCTCGACCCACTGGATGATCAGCGCATTCTCATCCATGCGTGCATTCGCGTCGCCGCGCTCGTTCGGCTGCACGCCGGTTACCAGCTTGAGACTCGCCGCCCGCTTGCGATCGAGTTCAGCTACACGCATCGCCGTGCCATAGAAGACTTCAAAGCGCAGGATGTCGTTGCGCACATCGTCCATCAGCACCGCATAGCGTGACGAATGCGAGCGATGCGGTTCGTCGATGAGCAGCTTTCCGTAAGCTGTACGATCAAACACGACATTCTGCCGCCACGGCGATTCAATCGGCTTGTAGTCGCCGAACACGCTCTTCCACAGCGGGCGCGAATGCGGTGGCTCGATCAAAGGATAGGCTTGATCACGCAATTGCCGTTCGAGATCGGTGAGCTGGAACTCGGATGATTTCTTGCCGACGCTACCGGTGGCCTCGACGCCAACCCAGCGATGCATGTCATCGGTGACGGCGTTGTTCCGCGTACGACCGAAATCGCCACCGGCGCATCCGCCAAGCGTGGTGGCCAGCAAGATGATGCATGCGACAATCGGCGGCGTGCGCCGAAGCCTCGTGCGGTTCGGTGTGCACATCATCGGCATAAGCAGGGTTCCGCGATCAGGATCGCGCGCGGCGCTTGCGGCGACGGCTCGGCGCAGTGCCCTCTTCCGGCCCACGACCACCATTCGCGTCATCGATATGACGTTCGATGCGGATCACCGGCAGGATCAGGATTTGTGCAGATGACATTTTTGCAGATGTCTTGCGGGGTTGCAGGGCCACATCCACGCCCAGCCTGCGCGCTGCCGCATCTGCCGGGAACTTGATGATATCGCCCATGGTCTCCGCCTCTTGCACCGTCTCCTCGCGGACGGCACCGTCGCATTAGGGGGATTTATGGTTAATGCACTGTTAACGACATCGCGCAGACTTTAACGATATCTCGCCGCATTCTTGTCTGAAAGTACCACCGGGGAACGGAGCGACGCCTCCCCGCATTCGACTCACCCGACAGACAAGCAGGATGAAATCTGACGATGAGCGCAACACTGCAAAGCGTGGACGATCTTCACCTGGCGACGAACTGGAGAGAACGGATGCGCTGTCCGCGTTGCGGTTCGCCGATCTCCGACATTCACGCCAAGCCGTCTTGCGTGAACTATCGCTGCGATTACTCGACCGACGGTTTTCCGATGGTCGATGGCCAGCCGGTGCTGATCGATTTCGAGGACAGCGTATTCGATCGCAAGATGTATCGCCGCGAGCACGGCTCGGTGCTGAGCCGCGATACGACCGGCCGCTCACTTGGCTCGCGCCTGCATCGCTTCACTTTTGGCGGCAATCCCGTGGCCGAAGGCAACTGCCAGAAATTCATCACGCTGCTGAAGCAGGACAATCCGAATCCTGTGGTGCTGGTGGTCGGCGGCGCCACGGTCGGCGCCGGCTCGCATGAACTCTATGACGATCCCGATATTGAAGTCGTCGGCAGTGACGTGTTTTCCTCCGAAAACACCGTGCTGGTAGCCGACGCGCATCGCCTGCCCTTCCATGATGCCACCTTCGACGGCGTCTGGATCCAGGCCGTGCTCGAACATGTGCTGGAGCCCGCGACTGTGGCCGCAGAAATTCATCGCGTGCTGAAACCGCAGGGGCTCGTTTATGCCGAGACGCCGTTCATGCAGCAGGTGCACGAACGCGCTTACGACTTCTCGCGCTTCACCCGCAGCGGGCATCGCTGGCTATTCCGCAAATTCGACGAGATCGAAGCTGGCGCCGTGACCGGCCCAGGCATCGCGCTGCTGTGGTCGATCCGCTATTTCTCACGCGCCCTGGGTGCCGGCGACAAGTTTTCGCGACTCGCCACGCTGCCCTTCTTCTGGCTGCGCTATTTCGATCGCTTCGGGAAATCCCGCGCCCGCGCCGATGCGGCCGGCGGCGTCTATTTCATGGGCCGGCGAAACGAACGCGCGATCAAGCCCGGCAGCATGCCGATGTATTATGACGGCCAGATCTGACGGCTGGACGTCACAACTGGACATGGAACCGTCGATGGTTAAGGGGGCCTTAACGGGTCGGTCGTAATTTGAGGCAAATCTGCCTCAGTCAGCGTATCGACCATGACAAACCCGTCCATGATTCCAGGCTTCGACGGCCTGATGACATTATCGCGCCGCGAGGGCGTCGATATTCGTCCGACATTGCTGCGGGTGCTGACGGATCTCTATGTGCAGGCGCCGACCCATACGGCCGACGAGGAGAAACAGTTCGTCGAACTGACATCGCGTCTGATCGATCAGGTGGATGACGCCACGCGCGCTGCCGTGCGGGCGCGGTTATCGATCTATCCGAACACGCCGCGGGTGATCCTCAATCAACTCGCGCTGCGCCCTGCGGCGGCGCAACAGCCGGCCCCCGTCGCGCCGCCGATCGTTCCTGAGGTCTCCGCGCCGACCCTGTCGCAGCCGACACCGCCGCCGTCGCGCGTCGTCAATCGCACGATGCAGCCGAACGACGCCGCCGAAATCAGCAATCTGTTTTTTGCCGCCAATGCGACCGAGCGCACGAAGATGCTGCACAATCTGGCGGACACGCCGCTGCAGCCGTCGGCACGCATCCCGCAGGCGCGCGCCGAACGTGCGATGCATATTCTGGAAATGGCTGCGTTTGCCGAAGACCGCGAGAATTTCGCCCGCGAGATCAGCGAAGCCTTGATGCTGCCGCTGGCGATCGCCGATCAGGTGGTGAGCGATCCCGGCGGCGAACCGCTCGCCTGCTGCGCCAAGGCGCTTGGCATGCATGGCGCCGTGTTCCAGCGCGTGCTGCTGTTTCTCAATCCGGAATTCGGCACATCGGTGAACAATGTGTACCGGCTGTCGCGGATGTATGACGTGCTCACCGAGCGCGCGGCGCTGATCATGGTCGCCGCCTGGCGCGGCGCGCATCTTGCCGCCACGCGCGCGAAATTCCGCCCGGCTCTGTATGACGACGAACGTCAGCGCGCCCGCGCGGCAACGCCGATGGCGCGGCCGAGCGTCCAGCCGGGCATGCAGCCAGGCGTGGACATCACGCGCACCCGGAATAGTTCGGGAAGCTAGTTTTTTGCCAGATCGAGGAAATGGCGGCCGGCCTTGTCCTCGATCTCGACGATCCACAGATCGGGATCGAAGTTCATTTCCTTCTGCAGCCGCTCATCGATCTTGCGCTCGTCCACCGGCTGCGGCGGCGATGGCGCAAAGACACGATCGACAGGGCGGCTGTCGTCATAGGCGGTCTGCGGTGCCGGCGTGTACAGGATCGCATTGCCATCGAGCAGCACGAGCTTGACGAAGATCGCCCCTGCCTCCTCCGCCCCGCGCCGGCTCACGGCACCGAATATGCCTTCGGTCTGGCAGCGGCGCAGATAGGCGGCCACCCATATTGCTGATTTCAAACGGCTCATGGCGCTGACGATACGACAGCCAGCGGGCGACCGCTAGTTGATCGCGCGCCCCGTCACAGTGCCAAGCTCCTGCACCAGACGATCGGACATCTGGCCCGTCACCGGCAGCTTGCGCTCGCGTTCGAAACGCTGGATCGCGGCCGACGTGTCCGAGCCGACATTGCCGGTCGGCTTGAGCTGGCCATAGCCGTATTCCGTGAGCGCGCGCTGCACGGCGGCGACGCGGCGGGTATTGGTGATGAGATCGCCCAGAGGATCGGACTTGCCGGCGTTCGGGATTGCCGCTGGCGGACGTTGCACCGATGAGGTCGGCGTCGGCGCAGCGGTCGCTTTCACGAGATTGCCCATGGCATCGCCACCGCGCTGCTCGGCGGGCCTGGCAACCACCGACGGTTTCGGCTCGTTCACGGGATTGACGGGCTTGGCATCCATCATGCGCGCATCGAGCTTTGCATCGGACGACGTCAGCGTGGCCTCGCTCGGGCGCGGCTTCGGCAGTGGGTTGACGGTCGGCGTCGGCGCGGGAAAGGCGACCACGGTGCTGGAGCCGAACATCGGCGACGGGTGGTGCCCCTTCTGCAGGAAGATCGCATTGGCAATGATCGCGCTGACCGCCGAGAATGCGATCAGACCGGCCACCATGTCCTTCGGGCTGTGCAGCAGCATGCGCATCAGCAGACCGCGCTCGGCCGGCTCGTCGATGACGGCGACGCTTGCGCGCTTGGACTTGGTGGATTTCGAACTCGCTTTAGGCACTCTTCTTCACCTGATGGATCGTCTCGGACGACGCGCTGCGTGGCGCAATGTTCAATGGCGTGATGTTGCTCGGCATAGCATGCGGCGGCGTGTAATCCAGCGGAAGCGCGATGGTGACGGTGGTGCCCTCGCCTACCCGGCTCTGGACCCGCATCTCGCCGCCATGCATGCCGACCAGGCTCTTGACGATGGACAGGCCAAGGCCGGTGCCTTCGTGGCGGCGCTGATGATAGGTCTCGCCGGCCTGGAAGAACGGATCGCCGATGCGCGCGAGATCGTCAGCGGCAATACCGACGCCGGTGTCGCGCACGCGCACGATCAGTTGCGCCAAATCGACGCCAGCCGTGACGGTGACGCTGCCACCGCGCTCGGTGAATTTGATGGCGTTGGAAACGAGATTGAGCAGGATCTGGCGGAACGCGCGCGGATCGCCATTGATTTCCGGCAGATCCTTCGGCGCATCGGTGATCAGATCGACGCCACTGTCGCTCGCCTTCAGCGCCAGCAGATTGCAGCAATTGATCAATGCGGGACGCGGCGCGAATGGCTCCGGTGCGAGTTCGAAGCTGCCGGATTCGAGCTTCGACATATCGAGGATACCGTTGACGACCGACAGCAGATGCAGGCCGGAATCATTGATCAGCTGCGCATATTCCTTGCGCTTGGCGGCATCCAGCATCAGCACGTCTTCCTGCGCCATCATATCGGAAAAACCGATAATGGCATTCAGCGGCGTGCGCAGTTCATGGCTCATGGTGGCCAAGAATCTCGTCTTTGATGCATCGGCGCGTTCGGCCACGATGCGCGCCTCTTCCAGCGCCTGCTGCTGCAGCTTGCGGTCGGTGACGTCGCGCAGCACGGCGACCACTTCGGTCTCGTGATTGGCAGGCGCCGAACGATCGGCGGCCTCTTCCAGCGGCTGGCAACGCATCTCGACCCAGATGAAGTCACCGGCCTCGCCGCGCGCGCCATCGCGGCGCAGGCGGAATTCGACACTGCGCGCTTCACCACCGCGTGCGGCATCCGACAACGCGGTGAGATAGGCCGGGCGATCGGCGACATGGACGCGATCGAACAGGCCATGGCCGAACAGGCGCTGCGGCTGCACGCCGACCAGCGTCTCGGCTGCAGGCGAGATGAACTGCACGGTGCCGTTCGGGCGATGACGCGAGATGACGTCGCTCATATGCCGGGCCAGCAGGCGATAGCGATCTTCCTCGACATTGAGCAGCGACACACTGGTGCGCGCCAGCGACTCCGCACCGAAAGCGAGACCGGCGGCATAGAGCGTTGCGGAGGCGATGCCGAAGGTCATGAACACGATATGGCTGGCGCCGGCTTCGGATGCCGGCAGCCAGTCAAGCGCCGTGAGCGTGACCAACACGGCGACACAGGCAATCGCGATGGTGGATGCCGCGACGACGATACGTCGCGACGCTGACAGCGCGGCCTCGATCGGCACGACGACGAGCCAGATCGCGGCGAAGCTCGCGATGCCACCGGTGAAGATCGCGACCATCATGACGAGGCTCGCAACCGCAAGCGACGACATGATCTGCGCGCTCTCATAGCGGCCGGTACGCGACAGGAAATAGGACAACAGGATCGGTGCAATCAGCCAGGCGAAGGCCGTGACCTCGAGCGCGGTCGGCGCGCCGCGCAGCACGAGATAGACAGGGAATGCCGCAAAGGCTGCGAGACTGCCCAATAGCCGCGGTGCCATGAAGGCGCGATGACGCGCGCTCGTCATCGCATCATAGCGCACAGACGGGTGCAGCATCGCATCAAGACAGTCGCGGATGATGTTCAAACCTGTCACTCGTTTCGCCTCGACATACTCGTCTACATCGACGTGTCGAAACGCCTCCTTCATCGTTGAAGCCAACCTGTCAGAGCGGGATTAAACGAACACTAAAGCGATCGCAGACAGGACCATGCCTAACGCGCAAGTCTCGATTTGAAGGGAGTTTTCGCGTTTTTGTTCGCGCATTGTGGTGAACGGAAACTTTCACCGGAGCAGGCATTATGGTTTCGAAAGTATGGACATAGCTGGATAAGCAGCACACAGCCTCTGCCCTCATCCTGAGGAGCGCGCATTGCGCGCGTCTCGACGGATGGCCGCAGGCTCCGAGCTTCACCAGCTCATGGTTCGAGACGGCGCTTTCGCGCCTCCTCACCATGAGGGGCAGAGTGTCGGCATCAATCAAAAATTTACGCCATCTCCAATCGCATCAATTTTTATCGAATTAATCGCTTCGCAAATACTTGAAGTTTATCGACGCGGTTTAGCTTTGGCCGTGAATGCGGTCATCCGCAACGTCAAGAAAAGGCGACGGGGTTTTCATGTTCTTCCTGCTGCGCATGGCATTTTGGATCGGGCTCGTGCTTGTTCTGCTGCCGCGGGATCACACGCCCGAAGCAGAGAAAGCGGCGCCCCAGGTCGGCGCCTCCGACGCGATATCGGCCGCAACGGCGGCGGCATCGGATATGAGCCAATTCTGCAAGCGCCAGCCGGCGGCTTGCGAGGTCGGTGGCAATGCCGCGGCCTTTATCGGCGAACGCGCCAAGGAAGGCGCGCGCAAAGTCTATCAGATCATCACCGAGAAGAAGCCCGACCATACCGGCTCGATCGGCGAAGGCGGTGACCAGGAGCAAGGCGCTGTCGTGATGGCGAAGCCGGATACGCTGACCCAGGACGATCTCGCCGTCGACTGGCAGTCGCCGGACGCTCCACTGGTGCCATGAGCCCCGGTTCCGGCCGATAAATGCCGGAACTGCGGTCGCATTCGATGTAAATCGCCCCTATATAGGGCTGACATTCGCATCAAGGCCGCCATGACCACCAGCATCGACGACATCCGCGCCAATTTCGAACTGCTTGAGGACTGGGACGATCGCTATCGCTATGTGATCGAGCTCGGCCGCACGCTGGCGCCGATGCCCGAAGACGAGCATTCGACCGCCAACAAGGTCAACGGCTGCGCCAGCCAGGTCTGGCTGTCGCGTAAACTGGCGACCAGCGACAAAGGCGCGCCGGTACTGAGCTATCTCGGCGACAGCGACGCCCATATCGTGCGCGGCCTGATCGCAATCCTGCTGGCGCTCATGTCCGATCGCACGCCGAAGGACATTCTGGAGACCGATGCGATCGCCGTGTTCGACGAACTCGGCTTTCGCGAGCACCTGACGCCACAGCGCTCGAACGGCCTGCGCTCGATGGTCGAGCGCATCCGCAATGACGCGCGCGCCGCGCTGGAAACGGCGAGCTAAACCTCGAACGTCGCATCCTCTGCCAGCCACGTCCGCACGTTCGCCGGACCGCCTTTCGCTTCTCCCGCGAAACCATAGTGCCGCGCGAGCCGGTCGAGGCCGAGTTGCAGCACGACCTTGGCCGAACGCGGCGGCCAGCTGCGTTCGCGCTCGACATCTTCGAGCCCGCGCAGGAAGCAGCAGACATCCATCAGAAGCCCTGCGAATTCCGGCCCGCAGGCATCGAGCGCATGCCCGACCTTCTGCCGCGACGCCAGCATCGCATCGGTCATTTCGCCGGGACTGAGGCCTGACCCACGTGGACGGCCGCCGGTGCGCGTGCCCCAATTGGCGGTGACACGCGGGGCCATATTGCCGCGGGTGAAATCGGCACGCAGCTTCTCCCCGGCAATGAACTGATGCGGCGCGATCAGGCTGCGCCCGTCCCGCCCCTTGCGGCGCGCCAGCCAGGCCAGCGGGCTTTCGCTGTCATTGACCAGCACGCTCGCAATGCCATCCTCTGTGAGTATCTGCCGCGTTTCCAACGACATATGGCGCATGCGGTGCGGGTCGATTTGATCGGGACGAGGTTGGCGGCTTCCTAAAGTTCTCATTTTGTTCTCCTTGCTGGAGACATAAGTTCACGAGTCCGCCGCCCCTGCAAGCGAAATATTGGATCACTTTCCTATTTGTGGTTTCAGTCCGCGACCCACGAACGACAATCGAAATTTGTCCGAGCGCTTGTAGCCGGCCTCACGCGGGCCGGTTGATCGGTCAACTTTTCGTCCCGATTTGTTCGCCAAAAGTTCCACAGAATGGAACCCGGATACCTATTTTCGG
The DNA here is from genome assembly GCF_058807155.1 of Tardiphaga sp. GW821-FHT12E02. Taxonomy (NCBI): domain Bacteria; kingdom Pseudomonadati; phylum Pseudomonadota; class Alphaproteobacteria; order Hyphomicrobiales; family Nitrobacteraceae; genus Tardiphaga; species Tardiphaga sp. GW821-FHT12E02. The sequence goes on along the minus strand of NZ_JBXAQK010000001.1, from coordinate 2,643,448 downwards.
CGCTTGCGCTGTTGCCCGAGACCCATCTGCTTGGCCAACTGAGAACGCGCGACCGCATAATTCGGGGCCACCATCGGATAGTCCGCAGGCAGGCCCCACTTCTCGCGATACTGCTCCGGTGTCATTCCGTATTGCGTGCGGAGATGCCGCTTCAATGACTTGAAGCGTTTGCCGTCCTCGAGACAGACGAGATATTCGGCGGTCATCGACTTTTTCACCGACACCGCCGGCTTCGCGGGGGCCTGTTCGATCGCCACCGCCACGGCGCTAGTACCCGAAACGCGCGCCAGTGCACCGTGAACCTGACTGATCAGTGCCGGCAGTTCCGACGCCGGCACCGGATTGTTGCCGACATAGGCCGAGACGATACTCGCCGTCAGTTCGATGAAGCTCTTGCCGGGGGTGTCGCTCATGGCGCCGTCTTTCGGAGGGAAGGCATCAGCCGCGATTGTCGAGATGTTGGCGCAAGTCGTCGATGGAGGCAAAGCGCATCAGCCCTTCCGGCATCTGCGCCTCGATGGAGCCATCGGAATACAGCGAATAGGCCATGCCATCGACGACACCGGATTTCAGCACGGTCACACCCGGCGCGCGCTGGGGAGCGGCTGGCGCCGGCTCGTCGCGATCGGGGATCTCGCTCGGGTCTGGCAGCCGGTCGCTGAACCGATCGGTGTGGGTGGCAGACGCACGCGCAGCCTGGCGGATCGCATCGGAGAAACGCGGGCGATCTGGCTGAGCGGCGGGACGCTCACCCCGCGGCCAAGCCTCCTCGAAACGCGGGGCCTGCTCGGCCTGAGGCGCTTCGTCATCGAACCGAGACTCATCCTCGCGAGACGGCGCAGCGGGAGGCCCGGATAGATCGAGCTCGAGCGCCTGCGCAACCGCATCGGTGCGATCCTTCTCGCGGTCACGGCGCGTCGAGGTGAACAAGAGATTGCGCCGCTTCGGCTCCTCGGCTGCACTGGCGGCAGCTGCGGCAAGACGCTCACGATCGCGCAGCACCTCATCCTGCCACGGCGGCACACCCGCTTCCGGACCGGCTGGAATCGATGCGCCAGACTGGGAAGACGCCTCCCGCGCGAATGGCGGCGGTGCCTGCTCATCGCTGTCGTCGTCGGCAACGTCAGAAAGTGGTGGCAGCTTCAGTTCCCGGCGCGGCAGCGGTGCGGGGACGCGCGGCTCGGCGGCGGCCATCTGCGCGGCCAACCCGCGCATTTCGCGCACCACAAGGCCAAGGCTGATCATGATCAGGCCCGTGCAAACCCCGACCGAGCCGGTCAGGATCAACGTGTTGCCGAAGCCGAATTCCTTGACCGGAACCCCAAATCCGATCGCGGCAAGGCCCGCCAGGATAACGCCTGTCCCGGCAATCAGCAGCACTGTCATGGTCTTCGAACTCCTGGACGGACGCTCCGCGAGTCTCGTCAGAGCAACACGATAGCGTCATATAACGCTGTTTTCCAAACGGCAATTTTACGTTCACAGCTTGGGGTAAGCCACAATGCCATAACGGGTTTCGATCGCCGGGCGACCCGTCACCGCGATGTCGAGCTGGGTGCCTTTTCCCAACAAGTAAGAAACAAAGCTTTATTCTTACTGCACCGCACTAAATTTAAGAGAATTTCAGCCACAATTCTCAATTACTCAAAAATACAAACGCGCTATACCGATGCCGGGGAACGAGGCTCAAAAGCGCAATGCCGAGCCATTGTTTGGGTTTGGGACACCGGATCGTCTATAGCCATGTCATCGATTACGACTGCGGCCATCGAAACGCCCCTGCGGCGCTCCGTGGAAAAGACGTGTGACGACCTCGCCATTCTGGTGCTGGTCGTGGTCAGCATTATCGCCAGCCTGACATTCCGCGATTACGGCCTCGGATGGGACGACTACACCCATGCCGAATATGCCGATCTTCTGCTGAAGATGTACGGCTCCGGCTTTCGCGATACGGGCGCCCTCTCCTTCGCCAATCTCTACATGTATGGCGGCGGCTTCGATATGGCCGCGGCCCTGCTGCACAAAGTCATCCCGCTCGAACTGTTCGAGACGCGCCGCCTGCTCGGCGCCGTCGTCGGCATCATCGGCCTTGCAGTGACATGGCGCGTCAGCCGCCGTATTGCGGGGCCGGTGGCCGGCCTCGTCACGCTGTTGCTGCTGGCACTTTGCCCGACCTTCTACGGCCACATGTTCATGAATCCGAAGGACGCGCCCTTCGCGGTGGCCATGATCGTGCTGATGCTGGGCCTCGTGCGCCTGGTGCAGGAATATCCGGCGCCATCGACGCGGACCGTGCTGATCCTCGGCATCGGTGCCGGCTGCGCCATCGGCTGCCGCATCCTTGCCGGCCTGACGCTGATCTACGCGCTGATCGGCTTTGCACCGCTGCTCCTCGAAGAGTGGCGAACGCAGGGCCCGCGCGAAGCGATTCGACGCCTGCTCCACGTCGTCTATCTGCTGCTGCCGGGCCTTGCTTTCGGTTATCTGATCATGGGCCTGATCTGGCCGTGGTCGATCCTCGAACCTGCCAATCCGCTGCGCGCCCTCACCTACTTCTCGCACTTCTTCGAGAAGCCGTGGAAGGAAATGTTCGACGGCGCCATGATCTCGGTGCCGGATATGCCGTGGTCCTATCTGCCGACGCTGTTCGCATTGCAACTGCCGGAAGTGCTGATCACACTGCTGGCCGGCGGCATCGTGCTGACCATCGTTGTGACCTCGCGAAAAGATGTGCCGGCGCGCCGCAAGACGGTGCTGCTGATGCTCACCGCCGCTGCGATGCTGCCGCTGATCATCGCCATGGTGAAGCGCCCGGCGCTGTATAACGGCATCCGCCACTTCATTTTCGTGATCCCGCCGATGACCGTGCTTGCCGGCGTCGCTTTCGCATCATTGATGGACTGGCTGCGCATTCATCATCGCGGCGCGCAGGCGGCGGCTGTCGCCGCATTGTCGTTCGGCCTGATGCTGCCGATGGCCGAAATGATCCGGTTGCACCCGTATCAGTACACGCACTTCAATTATGTCGCCGGCACTGTGCGCCAGGCCGACGCGCTGTACATGCTGGATTATTGGGGCCTCGCCCTGAAACAGGCGTCGGACGCCCTCAAGGAGCAGATCGACGAGCGACAGGAACACGCGCCGGTTGGCCGCAAGTGGAAGGTCGCCGTCTGCGGCCCGCAGCGTCCGGCACAGGTCGCACTTGGCCCTGACTTCACCATCGGCTGGGACAGCCATGCTGCTGACTTTGCGATGACCCTTGGCGAGTTCTACTGCAAGGGCCTCACCGCGCCCGTCATCGCCGAGATCAAGCGCGACGACGTCGTCTTCGCCCGCGTGTACGATATCCGTGGCAGCAGCATCTCCAGCCTGCTTGCGATCCCGGCGCCGTAAGCGCCGGAAATCCATCGCGAGGGCGTGACGCAGCGCCATCATTTCTCCCCGATCGGCTGCGAGCGAGATGGGATGATGATCAATCGCCGCGTTTTCCTGCTCACCGCATCCGCCTTCGCAGCCACTCCCGTTTTTGCCAAGGAGACACCACCTGCGCTGCTCGCCTATGAGCGCGACTGCGGGGGGCGGATCGGACTGTATGCCAGGAACGTCACCAGCGGCGCCGAACTCGGCTGGCGCGACCAGGAACGCTTCGTCATGTGCAGCACCTTCAAGGCGTCCCTTGCCGCCTGCGTGCTGGCGCGCGTGGATCGCGGCCAGGATCGTCTCGAGGCGATGATCCCCTATACGCAGAAAGACCTGCTCGACTACGCACCGGTCGCCAAAGACAATCTCGCCAGGGGCGCGCTGTCGGTCGGCGAGATGGCCAAGGCCATTGTCGAACTCAGCGACAACACCTGCGCCAATCTGCTGCTCGCGCGCATTGGCGGTCCATTGGCCCTGACCCGGTTCTGGCGCGACCACGGTGATGTCACCTCACGTCTCGATCACAACGAGCCCGAACTCAATCGCACACCGCCAGGCAAACTCGAGGACACAACGACGCCGCGCGCCATGGCCTTGAGCCTGGAACACCTCGCCCTGGGAGATGGGCTGCAACCGGGATCGCGCGCGCAACTCGTCGAATGGATGGTGAATTGCAAGACAGGCGCCAATCGCCTGCGCGCCGGCCTGCCCCCGTCCTGGAAGATCGGCGACAAGACCGGCAACAACGGCAAGGACGCCGCCGGTGACATCGCCGTGGCGTGGCCGGCGCCGGACCGCCCGGTGATCATCGCCGCATATACGCGTGGCGGAAAGCCGACGCCGGAGCAGCTCAACACCGTGTTCAAGGCGATCGGCGAACTGGTCGGCGAGCGTCTCGCCTGAGCAGCATGACTGCTGCGCGACACCGCAGCCTTGCTGCATGACCCGCGTAATAATAGGCTGCGGTCACGGAACTCGAACAATTGAACCGGAGATGACTTATGTCACCAGCCGAAGCTGCCCATCTCAAAGCCGTCCCTTCGAACATGACCGAGGGTGAATGGGCCCAGCGCGTCAACCTTGCTGCGGCCTACCGCCTGGTCGCGCTCTATGGCTGGGACGACCTGATCGATACCCACATCTCCGCGCGCGTGCCCGGCCCCGAGCATCACTTCCTGATCAATCCGTACGGCTTGATCTTTGAAGAAATGACGGCCTCGTCGCTGGTCAAGGTCGACCTTGACGGCAACCAGCTGTCCGACAGCGAATACACCATCAACCCCGCCGGCTTCACCATTCACTCGGCGATCCACGAAGTGCGCGAAGACGCCGGCTGCGTGATGCATCTGCACACGCCGGATGGCACGGCTGTCGCGTCCTGCATGGAAGGCCTGCAGCCGCTGAACCAGACGGCGCAGCTGGTCATCCCCGAACTGGCCTATCACGACTATGAAGGCGTCGCGCTCGATCACGACGAACGCCCACGCCTGCAGAAGGACCTCGGCGACAAGAACATCATGCTGCTGCGCAATCATGGCACGCTGACCGTCGGCCGCTCCGTCGCCTCGGCCTTCGAGCGCATGTACTATCTGGAACGCGCCTGCACCATGCAGGTCCGCACCCGCATGCTCGGCCCGACCGCCTATCCAGTCGACCAGATCGTCATCGAGAAGAATGCCGCCCTGGTCGGTAACCCTGAAAAGGCAGAACTGCGATCGACCCGGCTGGTCTGGCCGCCCATGCTGCGCAAGCTCGACCGCCGCGATCCGTCTTACAGGACGTAAGATTCGTGCTATAAGGGGTCCACAAACCTCTACGCAGACTACAAAACGCCGCCCAATTCCGGGCGGCGTTTTTACGTTTTGGGCCTATGGCTTACGGCCGCATGAAGGCGAAGTCGGTGTCCGGATCGCAGTTATCGGCGAGGAAATGAAGCTCCGACTGCACGTCGGTGGCGCTGCGGGTTTCGAGATATTTGCTGACGATCAGCCCCAGCATCGAACGACAGACGCCGTCCTGATCTATGCCCGTTGCCTGCGCAGCTGCCATGGCGGCAGAGAAATGAGTGTTGGCGATCTCGCTGGCGGACATTGGCGTGCTCCCTGGTTTGATTTGTTGTTCTTTGCATCATGAGGCTGCGGGAGCGCCCTTGATTTGGGTCAAGATCTCACATCACCTTCACGCTCACCCCAAGCTCACCCCTCATTCTGAGGAGCGCGCCCGTTGGCGCGCGTCTCGAAGGATGGCCCGGAGCGCCGGAGCCTGGCCAGCTCATGGTTCGAGACGCGCGCAATGGCGCGCTCCTCACCATGAGGGGCAGAGTTACTTCTTCACCTCGGCCAGCGCCGCGATGATGCGGACCCAGGAGCGGATGCCCTTCTGGAAGCTGCGCACATCGTATTTCTCATTCGGCGAATGGATGTTGTCGTCGTCCAGACCGAAACCGATCATCAGGGAGTCGAGCCCGAGCGTCCGCTTGAAATCTGCGACGATCGGAATCGACGCGCCGGAGCCGATCAGCACCGCTTGCTTGCCCCATTCCTCGGTCAGTGCATCGCGCGCCGCCGCCAGCGGCTTCATGTTCCAGTCGAGCGCGATGGCCGGTGCGTTGGAGTGATCGAGGAATTCAGCCGTGCAATCGCCGGGGAGCTGATCCGTCACGAACTTACGAAACGCATCGCGGATCTTGCTCGGATCCTGGCCCTCGACAATGCGGAACGACACCTTTGCCGACGCATGCGAGGCGATCACCGTCTTCGAGCCTTCGCCGGTATAGCCGCCAACAATGCCATTGATGTCGCAAGTCGGGCGCGAGGTGATTTGTTCAATCAGTTCTCGATCGGTCTCGCCTGCCGGGATCGACAAGCCGATCGGCTTGAGGAACGTTTCCGGCGTCAGGCCAAGTCCCTTCCACTGCTTCAGGATATCAGCCGGCAGATCCTTCACGCCATCGTAGAAGCCGGGAATGGTGATGCGGCCACGGTCGTCATGCAGCTTGCCGAGAATATGGGTCAGCACGCGGATCGGATTGCGCGCGCCGCCGCCATAGATGCCGGAATGCAGATCGCGATTGGCGGCCGTGATCTTCACCTCTTCATAGACGAGGCCGCGCAACGCCGTCGTGATGGCCGGCGTCGATGGATCCCACATGCCGGTGTCGCAGACGACGGCAAAATCGGCAGCCAGTTCTTTCTTGTTCGCTTCGAGGAATGGCACGAAATTCTTCGAGCCGACTTCTTCCTCACCCTCGATGCAGATGGTGAGATCGATCGGCAATTCGCCCGCCACTTTCACCCAGGCCCGACAGGCCTCCACGAAAGTGGAGAGCTGGCCTTTGTCGTCCTGCGCGCCGCGCGCAACAATGATGTCGCGGCCATCGGCATGCTTGGTCACCACTGGCTCGAAGGGCGGACGATGCCACAGCTCCAGCGGATCGACCGGCTGCACGTCGTAATGGCCATAGAACAGCACATGCGGACGATTGCCCTTATTGCCCTTCGCGGTGGCCACGATCGCGGGATGGCCCGCAGTCGGCCGCACCTCGGCCTTGAAGCCAAGCGCTTCGATCTCGCCGGCGAGATGGGCTGCAGCCTTCTTGCAGTCATCGGCAAAGGCAGGATCAGCGGAAATCGATTTGATCCGCAACAAGGCGAACAGGCGCTCCAGCGCCTTATCAAAATCGCCATCGACATGCGCGAGGACGGAGTTCAGTTGCGACGATGCGGACATGGCGACTTCCCTTGAATCAGACAGTTAGAATAGTGGGTTGGCAGAGCTTCAGGATCAGCGTTTCATGATTCCGCCGAGCGTGCCGCGCACGATCTCGCGACCGATGGTGCTGCCCAGCGAGCCGCCGATCTGTTTGCCAACATTGGCGACGATGCTGCCCACGACCTTGTTGGTGACCGTGCGCGTGACGCTGCGCGCGATGACCTGCCCCGTGGTGAGCCGGCCCCGTCGGGTGCCGGTGCCAAAAATGCTGCCGACGATGCCGCCGAGCGTGCCGAGGAAACCACCGCCGGATGCGCCGTCAGCGGTGCCCGCTTCAGCCGGCGTCGCGGCGGTCCCGGCGATCCGCTTCTGCAGCATCTCATAGGCGGACTCGGAATCCACCGCCGTGTCGTATTTGCCCTTCACCGGGCTCGCATTGATGATCGCCTTGCGCTCCTCCGCCGTGATCGGCCCGATGCGCGCCACCGGCGGCCGGATCATCACGCGCTCGACGATCGACGGGGTGCCATTGCCTTCGAGGAACGACACCAGCGCTTCGCCCTTGCCGAGTTCGGTGATCGCCTTCGCCGTGTCCAGTTTCGGATTGGCGCGGAATGTTTCCGCAGCTGCCGCGACTGCCTTCTGGTCGCGCGGTGTGAAGGCGCGCAAGGCGTGCTGCACGCGATTGCCGAGCTGCGCCAATACGCGATCGGGCACATCGATCGGGTTCTGGGTCACAAAATAAACGCCGACGCCCTTCGATCGGATGAGGCGGACCACTTGCTCGATCTTGTCCATAAGGGCCTTCGGAGCATCGTTGAACAGCAAATGTGCCTCGTCAAAGAAGAACACCAGTTTCGGCTTCGGCAGATCGCCGACCTCCGGCAATTCCTCGAACAGCTCCGAGAGCAGCCACAGCAGGAATGTCGCATAGAGGCGCGGGCTCGCCATCAGCTTGTCGGCGACGAGGATATTGACCATGCCGCGGCCGTCGCGATCGGTCCGGATGAAATCCTTCAGCTCCAGTGCCGGCTCGCCGAAGAATTTTTCTCCGCCCTGGTTTTCCAACACGAGCAGCTGGCGCTGGATGGTGCCGACTGTGGCCTTGGAGACATTTCCGAAGCTCGATGCAGAGGCGCGGATCTCCGCCAGCGGATCGAATTCGTCTTTCTTGGCAGCCTTCGGCACGATCGCATCGAGCAACGAGCGCAGGTCCTTCATGTCGAGCAGCGTCAGCCCGTTCTGGTCGGCGACGCGGAAGGCGACATTGAGCACACCTTCCTGCACATCATTGAGATCGAGCAAACGCGCCAGAAGCAGTGGCCCCATCTCTGAAACCGTGGCGCGAACTGGATGACCTTGCTCGCCAAACACGTCCCAGAAAATGGTCGAGAACTGATCGGGCTGGAAGCTCAGCCCCATCTCCTTCGCGCGCTGCAAGATAAAATCCTTGCCTTCACCCACCTCAGCGATGCCGGACAGATCGCCTTTGATGTCGGATGCGAAAACCGGAACACCTGCACGGGCAAAGCCTTCCGCCATCACCTGCAGCGAGACGGTCTTGCCTGTTCCCGTCGCGCCCGTGACGAGGCCATGGCGATTGCCAAGCGCCAGCGTCAGCCATGCTTGCTGTTCGCCCTTGCCAATGAAAATCTGCTTGTCGGTATCGCCCGATGTCGAAACTGCGGTGCTCGGTGCCATCTGATCGCCTCTGGGATCGCCTATCGCGCATCAAAAAAATTCGAAGAAAATTCGCGGCGCTTCATGATCTTACCGCATGTTGCGGAACTAAGGCCAGCGATGCGCGTCACGATGTCCGATGGCCATGCAGCATACGCGCATGGCAAACGCCGTTCAGATTTTTTCCAAACTCAAGCGCTCTCGCGGGCGCGAACAATTGACCAAAATTTCACGTTTGCGATTGCATTGCTGCAACACCCGGCGCGCGATCACATTGAATCGACCGTTGGACCACCGCGTGTGCTTGTAATTCGAATCACACCGGATCAAGATGATTTTTCAAACGAAGGGCACCGGTTCAACCGGTGTGAGGCGGGGCATCATGGATGAATTGATCAAAGCGCTGACCGCAAAGGTCGGCATCGATGAAGCTGTGGCCGAGAAAGCTGTTGGCAGCATTCTCGAATTCCTGAAACGCGAAGCCCCTCCCGAGCCCTTCAATCAACTGGTCGCGCATATTCCCGGCGCGGAGGCCGCCATCGCTGCCAATGAAGGCGGCGGGTTCAGCCTGATGGGCGGCGGCCTGATGGCACTCGGCAGCAAGCTGATGGGCATGGGGCTCGGCATGGGTGAGATCCAGAGCGTATCGCGGGAACTGTTCAAGTTTGGACGTGAGAAGATCGGCTCCGATGCTATGGACCAGATCATTGCGGGCACACCCGGCCTCAGTCAGTTCGCCTGACGACGCCACTCCCGCGATCATCCACCTTAAAGCGTCAAGCACCTTTCTTCGAACGTTCGAGTATCATGGCTTATTCCATCTCCGAGATCGACGGTTTGACGGCTTTCGCCGCGACCCGGCTGAAAAAGGCAGGCATCCGCACCATGGAGAGTCTGCTGGAAGCCGCCCACTCCGCCAAATGCCGGAAGGAGCTATCCGCCAAGACGGGCTTCACCGAGCAGCAATTGCTGGAATGGGCCAATCTCGCCGACTATCTCCGCATCCCCGGCATGGGCGCCGCCAAGGCTGAGCTGCTCCGCGCCTCCGGCGTTTCCACCGTCCGCGAACTGAAGCACCGCAATCCCTCACGCCTCGCCCAGGCGATGCGCGAGGCGAATGAGACACGCAAGCTGGTGCGCGTGCTGCCCTCGGAAAAGTCCGTCGGCGAGCTGATCGAGAAGGCACGGCAGCTGCCGTTGAAGATTTCGTATTGAGAGCCTAGGGCGGATTAGGCGTCGCCGTAATCCGCCGCGGACTTTCAACCATGAAATCGGCCGGCAGATTACGCTTCGCTAATCCGCCCTACGACCCGCCCCCCATCTTGACTCCCTCCCCGCCCGCGCGCAAAGCGACCGCATGATCGCGACCGCCACAACTCCGCCCGTGCTCACTGCCCTGCTGGCGCGGCCGGTGGCGGCTGTGATGGGCATCCTCAACGTCACGCCGGATTCCTTCTCGGACGGTGGGAATTTCAACGCCCCGGAGCGCGCGCTGGCCCATGCCCGCGCGATGATCGCCGCCGGCGCCGACATCATCGATATCGGCGCGGAATCCACCCGCCCCTATGGATCACAGCCTGTCTCGGCCGATGAAGAATGGCAGCGCCTCGCGCCGGTTCTCGCCGATATCGTTGCGCTCGGCGTACCGCTGTCCATCGACAGCATGAAAGCGTCCGTCACCGCGCGCGCGCTCGCAGCCGGCGTCGCCATCGCCAATGACGTCTGGGGCCTACAGCGCGATCCCGACATGGCGCGCGTGGTCGCCGAACATGGCGTGCCTGTCGTCGTGATGCACAACCGCGATAACGTCGATCCAACCATCGACATTATGGCCGACATTGTTGCCTTCTTCGCACGCACGCTGGAGATCGCGGCCAAAGCCGGCATTCCAGAGAACCGCCTCATCCTCGATCCCGGCATCGGCTTCGGCAAGGCGCCGGAGCAGAACCTGATCGCACTGGCTCGCGGCGACGAACTCGCGCGCTTCGGCCTGCCGGTGCTGGTCGGCGCCTCCCGAAAGAAATTTATCTCCACCATCGTGCCGTCCGAACCGCAACAAAGGCTCGGTGGCTCGCTTGCCGCTCACTTGCTCGCGGTGCAGCGCGGCGCAAAGATCATCCGTGCCCATGACGTGGCCGAGACCAGCCAGGCGCTGCGCGTCGCAGCCGCCATCGAGGATTTCCGATGACCGACATGATCTTCATCAAGGGCGTTTCGGTACATGCCCATCACGGCGTGCTGGACTATGAGGGCGTCGTCGGCCAGCGCTTTATCATCGACCTCGAACTCGACACCGATATCGAGCTCGCCTCGCGCAGCGATCGCCTTGCCGACACGGTGTCCTATGCGGATGTGGTGGCCACCGCCGTCGCCGCGTTCAAGGATGTCAATTACAAGCTGCTCGAGCGCGCCGCCGGCGCCGTGGCCGATGCCATTCTTGCGAAGTTTGCGAAGATCAGCTCCGTCAAGATCACCGTGCACAAGCCGCACGCGCCTATCGCCGCGATCTTCGACGATGTCGGCGTGGTACTGCGCCGTTCGCGAGCATAGGCCATGGCCAGCGTCCTGATCGCGCTCGGCGGCAATGTCGGCGATGTCCGCACCACCTTCCGCAAGGCCATCAGCAATATCTGCGGCATGACCCAGGCCGGCCTTGTCGCGCGCTCGAGCGACTATGAGACGCCACCAGTCGGCGACGTTCCGCAGGACAATTTCATCAATGCGGTGATCGAAATTGATACCGAACTCGATCCCCACGCGCTGCTGTTCACGCTGCACAGGATCGAGCACAAATTTGGCCGTAACCGCGCCGCGGAGGGCCATTGGGGCCCACGCCCGCTGGATCTCGATATGATCGCCTATGATGATGTGGTGATGCTGAAGCCGGAACTGGTGCTGCCGCATCCCGGCGCGACACAGCGCGCTTTCGTGCTGGTGCCGCTGGCCGAGATTGCGCCCGAGCGAGTGATTGCGGGGAAGACGGTGGCTGAGCATCTGGCGAAGCTGTCCACCGAAGGCATCGTGAAGCTGCCGGATCTGGACTAGGCACCGGCCTCTCCTAACCTTTCCCCGCATCTTATGCGGGGAGAGGTCGCCGCGCCTTCGCGGCGGGTGAGGGGCGGCACGCCGAGCTAACCTCATTCACGTTCTCTCGGATCTCGCGACGCGCCCCGTTCAAACCAGATTGGCACTACTCGCCTGCCCCGCCCCTCACCCGACCGTGCTGCACGCGGCCACCCTCTCCCCGCGCAAGATGCGGGCAGAGGGAACCAGCGCCAGATCTGGAAATTCCCGCCCCAAATCCGCGCAGCCCCATGCCTGAACAGGCATTGGCAACCCCTTCGTCCCATGGCATTTTCCGGTCAAACACGAACCATTGCCGGGAGTGAACCTTTTCACATGTCGACTGCGACTGACGACCTGCGGCTGGCCGCCGATTTTGCGCCTGCGACCCATGACGACTGGCGCAAGCTCGTCGATGGCGTGCTGAAAGGCGCGCCGTTCGAAAAGCTGATCGGCAAGACCTATGACGGCATCGCCATCCAGCCGATCTATGAGCGCGCCGAGAACGCGCAGCCGATCGCAGGCCGCCCCGCTGCCGCGCCATGGCAGGTCATGCAGCGCATCGATCACCCGGATGCAGCGAAATCGAACCGCCAGGCCCTGCACGATCTCGAAAACGGCGCCACCGGCCTGACGCTGGTGTTCGAGGGCGCCAATGGTGCGCGCGGCTTCGGCCTTGTCGCTTCAGAAGAAACAATCGCAACGCTGTTCGACGGCATCTATCTCGACGCCGGCATCGGCATCGAGATTCAGGCCGGCCCGCAATCGCGCATGGCCGTCACCTGGCTCGCCAACTACATCGCAGCCAAAGGCATCGATCCCGCGAAGTGTGACATCCGCTTCGGTCTCGATCCCATCGGCGCCACCGCCGTCTGGGGCACCAGCGCCTATAACTGGTGGGAGATGGCGCCAGCTGTCACCGACACCATCAAGAAGCTTGCCGATCAGGGTTTCAAAGGCCCGTTCGCCGTCGCCGATGGTCGCATCATTCATGATGCCGGTGGCTCCGAAGTGCAGGAGTTGAGCTACACTCTGGCCACGATGCTCGCTTATCTGCGCGCACTGGAAGACCACAACGTGCCGCTCGAAACCGCACGCGGCATGATCTATGCGCGGCTCGCCGCCGATGCCGACCAGTTCATGACCATGGCAAAATTCCGCGCGTTGCGCCTGCTATGGGCGCGCGTCGAGGAAAGCTGCGGTTTGAAGCCGAAGCCACTGTTCATTGCCGCCGAGACTGCGTGGCGCATGCTCACCCAGCGCGACTCCTCGGTGAACATGCTGCGCGCCACCATGGCGACCTTCTCCGCCGGTCTCGCCGGTGCCAATTCGATCAGCGTGCTGCCCCATACGCTGGCCCTCGGCCTGCCTGACTCCGGCGCCCGCCGCATCGCGCGCAACACACAGCTGGTGCTGCTGGAAGAGTCGAACCTCGCCAAGGTCACCGATCCCGCGGCCGGTGCCGGTGGCATCGAGACGCTGACGCGCGAACTCTGCGATGCCGCCTGGACGCAATTCCAGGAAATCGAAAAGGCCAGCGGCGTCTTCCATGCGCTCGGCAACAACCTGATCCAGCCCAAGGTCGCCGCCACCCGCAAGGCGCGACAGGCTGCCGTCGCCAAGCGCCGCGACGTGCTGACCGGCGCCAGCGAGTTTCCCAATCTGGGCGAGGCCCGCGCCTCCGTGCTGAAAGTGAAGCCGATCCCCGGCAAGCCCTATGGCAAGGACAAGATCAAGTTCCCCGCGCTGGAGCCGATCCGTCTCGCCGAGCCATTCGAGGCACTGCGCGACAAGTCGGACCACCTGCTCGCCTGCAAGGGCGCGCGGCCTCGGGTGTTTCTCGCCAATCTCGGCACGCCCGCGGATTTCACCGCCCGCGCCACTTTTGCCAAGAGCTTCTTCGAGACCGGCGGCATCGAGGCCATTGATACCAACGGCTTCACGGACCCAGCCGCACTGGCCGACGCCTTCAAAGCATCGGGCGCTGCCTTCGCCTGCATCTGCTCCTCGGACAAGCAGTATCCCGCCTATGCCGCTACTGCCGCTCAGGCCCTGCAAAAGGCCGGCGCAAAACATATCTATCTCGCAGGCCGCCCCGGCGATCTCGAAGCTGACTTGCGCGCGGCCGGCGTGCAGGATTTCATCGTCGCAGGCGGCGATGCACTGGCGATGCTGGTGCAGGCCTATGCCCGGATGGAGTGAGTGATGACGGCAGTGGCGAGCAAACCCATGCTGACCGGCGGCTGCCAATGCGGCGCGATCCGCTTTGCGCTGAGCGCCGCGCCGACACGGGTCAGCATTTGCCATTGCCGCATGTGCCAGAAGGCGACAGGCTCGCCTTTCGCCTCGCTGGCCGACATCCCGCACGAGCAATTTACATGGACCCGCGGCACGCCGTCGGCGTTCAAGTCGTCATCCATTGCGGAGCGCGACTTCTGTGCGAAGTGCGGCACGCCACTGAGCTATCGCCGCATCGACGGCCCGAATATCGAGATCATGACCGGCGCGTTTGATCGCCCTGACCGCGTGGTCCCGACCAAGCAGTTCGGCAGCGAGTCACGTCTCGGCTGGGTCGGCAATGTCTCGAACCTGCCGAGCAAGACGACAGCGCAGAATTACGGACCGGAAAAGATGGCGAACGTGTTCAGCTATCAGCATCCGGATCATGATTGAGATCGAACGAGACAATAAAATGATCGTCATTGCGAGCGAAGCGAAGCAATCCGGAAAGCCGCGAACGAAGGCTGGATTGCTTCGTCGCTACGCTCCTCGCAATGACGGCTGATAGGACTGAGGAAATGACCAAAATCCCGAATTTCGCCGACATCGCTTTCGCGCCCATTTCCCCGGCTGCGCCCGCAGGCCGCGCCGATCCGTGGCTGACGCCGGAAGGCATTCTGGTCAATCCGGCCTATGGCGAGGCCGACGTCAAAGACATCGACTTCCTGAACACATGGCCGGGCGCGGCGCCGTTCCTGCGCGGCCCCTACCCGACCATGTATGTCAACCAGCCATGGACGATCCGGCAATATGCCGGCTTCTCCACCGCCGAAGACAGCAATGCCTTCTATCGCCGCAACCTCGCCGCCGGCCAGAAGGGCCTGTCGGTCGCGTTCGATCTCGCCACCCATCGCGGCTATGACTCGGACCATCCACGCGTCGCCGGCGACGTTGGCATGGCCGGCGTGGCCATCGATTCAATTTACGACATGCGCACGTTGTTCGCCGGCATCCCGCTCGACCAGATGAGCGTGTCGATGACCATGAATGGCGCGGTGCTGCCGATCCTCGCGTTGTATGTCGCCGCCGCCGAAGAACAGGGCGTGCCGCCGGAAAAACTCACCGGAACGATTCAGAACGACATTCTGAAGGAGTTCATGGTGCGCAACACCTATATCTATCCGCCGACGCCCTCGATGCGGATCATCTCGGACATCTTTGCCTACACCTCGCAGCGGATGCCGAAATACAATTCGATCTCGATCTCCGGTTACCATATGCAGGAAGCCGGCGCGACGCAGGATCTCGAACTCGCCTACACGCTCGCCGACGGCGTCGAATATCTGCGCGCCGGCATGGCTGCGGGCATCGATGTCGACAAGTTTGCGCCGCGGCTGTCGTTCTTCTGGGCGATCGGCATGAACTTCTTCATGGAAGTCGCCAAGATGCGCGCAGCCCGCCTGCTGTGGGCGAAATTGCTGACGCAGTTCAATCCGAAGGATCCGAAGTCGCTGAGCCTGCGCACACATTCGCAGACCTCCGGCTGGTCGCTGACCGCGCAGGACGTGTTCAACAATGTGATGCGCACCACCGTCGAGGCGATGGCGGCGACGCAAGGCCATACGCAGTCGCTGCACACCAATGCCCTCGACGAAGCGCTGGCGCTACCCACCGATTTCTCCGCCCGCATCGCGCGAAATACCCAGCTGTTCATCCAGCAGGAAACCGGCACCACCCGCATCATCGATCCGTGGGGCGGCTCCTATTATGTCGAACGCCTGACCCATGATCTCGCCGTCAAGGCCTGGGGCCACATCCAGGAAGTCGAGGCACTCGGCGGCATGGCCAAGGCCATCGAGGCCGGCGTGCCCAAGCTCCGCATCGAGGAAGCCTCGGCCAAGACCCAGGCGCGCATCGATGCCGGTCGGCAGGCCGTGATCGGCGTCAACAAATACAAGCCCGAGAGCGAGACGCCCATCGACGTGCTCAAGGTGGACAATTCAAACGTTCGTCGTTTGCAGATCGACAAGCTCAAGCGCCTGCGCGGCGAGCGCAATCAGGCCGATGTGGATGCCGCCATCAACGCACTCACCCGCAGCGCGCAGGAAGGCAGTGGCAATCTGCTGGCGCTGGCCATCGACGCTGCCCGCGCCAAGGCCACCGTTGGCGAAATTTCCGACGCGATGGAAAAGGTGTTCGGCCGCCACCGCGCCGAGATCAAATCCATCACCGGCGTCTACAAGCGGGAAGCATCCTCCATGAACGACAATGTCGCCAAGGTTCAGGCGCTGATCGACACGTTTGAAGATGCCGAAGGCCGCCGTCCGCGCATTCTCGTCGCCAAGATCGGCCAGGACGGTCATGACCGCGGCCAGAAGGTGATCGCCTCGGCCTTCGCCGATGTCGGCTTCGACGTCGATATCGGGCCCCTCTTCGCCACCGCGGATGAGGCCGCCCGTCAGGCCGTGGAGAACGACGTCCACATTCTCGGCGTCTCGTCCCTCGCCGCCGCACATCTCACCGCGGTGCCTGAGTTGAAGGAGGCCCTGAAGAAGCAGGGTCGCGAGGACATCATGATCATCATCGGCGGCGTCGTGCCGCCGCAGGATTATGAAGAGCTGTACAAAGCCGGTGCCGAGGCGATCTTCCCGCCGGGCACGGTGATCTCGGAAGCGGCGGAAGAGCTGATTCACAAGCTGAATGCACGGCTGGGGCATAGTCAGGCAGCGGAGTAGCTGCGGCGTCACAGCATTTGTGATAGGGTCACGGGATGACCGAGGTGATCGACATCTCCCTGGACACGATCCTCGCAAAACTGCGAGCGCTGGCGCCTGCCATCAAGGCCGAGGGCGTGACGCGGCTGGCTGTGTTCGGCTCGCGTGTCCGCGGCGATGCGCGGCCGGATAGCGATCTGGATATTCTCGTTGAGTATAAGCCGCGCGAGAATGGCAGAGCCTCGTTCAATATATTCAATGTCATGAACATGATCGAGGATGACATCGGGGTGTGGCCCCATGTCATGACCGATGGTGAACTGACCCCACGCATCCGGGAGCGTATGGCCGACGATCTGATCGAGGTGTTTTGATGCCGCCCTCTACGGAAGATAGGTTTGCGGACATTCTCGATTTCGTTTCCGAGATCGAAGACATCATGAAGGGTGTCGATTACGAAACCTTCAGCAGGGAAAGGCGCATCCGCCATCTTGTCGAACGATATCTCGAGATGTGTTGCGAAGCAGCTCTCAAGCTGCCAGCCGAGATGAAGCAGGAAGCCCCTGGGGTTGATTGGCGCCAGATGAACGGCTTCGCAAATATTCTCAGGCATGCCTATCACACAACCCGGATCAACTTGCTCTGGGACATCATCCACAATCATCTTCCTGCGCTCAAAGCCTTTGTCGAAAGTCAGATTCGCAAATGAAACGTGTCTCTCCTCATTTGCTTTCCGGCGCGCTGCTGCTTGCCCTGTATTCCACATCCTCCCTCGCTGCCGACCGCAAGCCCGATATCCTGCTCAAGGCCAAATTTACCGAGGTCACCGTCTCCTTCGACGACGCCATCAAGGCCGATGCGCCGCTGCTGAAGTATCTGACCGCGGCCGGCAAGACATGGGCCGCCAAGACGCTCAAAGAGCTTGTTGCGCAGCGCAAGGACATGAATGATCTGCCCGCCGATATCCGCAACCGGCCTTGGTCTTCTGAGCGCGGCTATACGCAGGATGCGCTGGTCGCCGCCCGCTATGCCAGCATCATTCGCGGCGAATTCAGCTACACCGGCGGCGCGCATCCCAATCATGGCAGCGACACGCTGCTGTGGGACAGGCAGGCCGGCAAAATGATCAGCATCCGGCCGTTCTTCACCGAGCTTGCCGATGGCGGGCCGGCGATGACGGCGATCCGCAATGCGGTCGTGGCCGATCTCAAGATCGAAAAGAAAAAGCGCGACGGCGACAATCCGGATATGAGCCTCGTCGATGCGCTGGAGCCGAAGCTGCTGACCATCGGCCCGGTGTCGCTGGCACCTTCGACGGTTGCCGGCAAGAGTTCGGGCCTGGCCTTCCACTACAGCCCTTACGCGGTCGGTGCCTATGCGGAGGGCGACTACACCGCCTTCGTGCCCTGGGAGACACTGAAGCCCTATCTCTCGGCGGAGGGCACGGCGATCTTCGGTGGCGCTCAGTCGCCTCAAGCGAGTGACAAGCCACAGTGACGCCCGCAAAACCCATCGAGATCGACGCCCTCGCCCGCGACATCCGCGCCGGCTCCCGCGCAGCACTGGCACGGGGGATCACGCTGGTGGAAAGCCGCCGTGCGGATCATCAGGCGGCGGCGCGTGAACTTGTACAGGCGCTGCTGCCGCATACCGGCGAGGCATTTCGTGTCGGCATCACGGGTTCGCCCGGTGTCGGCAAATCGACGACGATCGATGTGCTCGGCATGTATCTGATCGAACAGGGCCACAAAGTCGCCGTGCTTGCTGTCGATCCCTCCTCGGCGCGGACCGGCGGTTCGATCCTCGGCGACAAGACGCGGATGAACGATCTGTCCGCACATCCCGATGCGTTCATCCGTCCCTCGCCATCGTCCGGCACGCTGGGCGGCGTGGCGGCGAAGACGCGCGAGGCGATGCTGTTGTGCGAGGCTGCCGGCTTCGATGTGGTGCTGGTCGAAACGGTCGGCATCGGCCAGTCCGAGACGGCGGTCTGCGACATGACCGACTTCTTCCTCGCCTTGATGCTGCCGGGTGGCGGCGACGAGTTGCAGGGCATCAAGAAGGGCCTGATCGAACTCGCGGACATGATCGCCATCAACAAGGCCGATGGCGACAATCTCAAGCGCGCCAATATCACCGCGGGCGACTATCGGGGCGCGCTGCATATCCTCGCGCCGCGATCCGAGCATTGGCATCCGCCGGTGGTCACCTATTCGGCGCTCGCGAAGACGGGTATCGCCGAACTGTGGGAGAAAGTCGTCGCGCATCGCACGGCGATGAATGCGTCGGGCGATTTCGCGGGGCGACGGCGCGAGCAGCAGGTGAAGTGGATGTGGACCATGCTGGAGGATCGCCTCAAGGCGCGGCTGCGCAGCGATCCTATCATTCGCGGCAAGGTCAAGCAGACCGAGCGCGATGTCGCCGACGGCAAGATGACGCCGGCGGTTGCGGCGGAGACCATCGTGGATCTGCTGAAGGATTGAGGATGCGTAGGATGGGTAGAGCGAAGCGAAACCCATCACCATTATGCTGTGGAGTGATGGGTTTCGCTCCGGCGCGTTGCGCCTGCGCTCTACCCATCCTACGCTGCGGAGCGCGGCGATGAACGCACCACGCATCCTCATGACCGGCTTTGGCCCGTTTCCCGGCGCGCCGGTCAATCCGACGATGCCGCTGGTCACGACGCTCGCGACGCTGCGGCGTCCTGCATTCGCGGACATCATCCGCATTCCTCACATTTTCGACGTGACCTATGCCACCGTCGATCGCGAACTGCCCGAGTTGATCGCGCGCCATCGCCCTCATGCATTGCTGAGTTTCGGCCTCGCTGCGCGCACACCCTACATCCGCATCGAGACGCGGGCGCGCAATGCGCGCTCCATGCTGTGGCCCGATGCCGATGGCACGCCGGTGCGCCGCGGCTTTATCGAGCCCGGCACCGATGCACAGATGTTCGGGCCGCATACCTCCCGCCTGCTGCAGGCTGCCCGCCTCACCGGGGTCGATGTCCGCGCCTCCCGCGATGCTGGGCGCTATCTCTGCAATTACCTGTGCTGGCGGGCCATCGAGGCGAGCCGTGCGCCCGGTGGACCCAAACTTGCCGCCTTCGTCCATGTGCCGCTCACGGCCGCCGACACGGCCTCCAGGCGGATGAGCGTGGATGAGCTGACCGATGCCGGCGAAGCTATTCTGCTGGAGATGGTCCGTCTCGTCAGGACGGCCCGTTTGTAGGGTGGGCAAAGCGTAGCGTGCCCACCAACACGCGCTCGGCAGGGGGTGGTGGGCACGCTGCGCTTTGCCCACCCTACATATCCCCTACGGAAATCGCCTGAAATTCGGGCATTCCCGATAATTACTACCCAATTCGGGCGGCTTTCGCGAGGCAGCCATGCCGAAACCCGCCTTGTGCAGCGCAGCATCACCGATCAAATGACGCCCATCTTCAGGGACTGTTTTGTGACCGATATCAATGCCGATGCGCCGGCGGCCTCGCCCGCGCACCTCCCTATGCGCTTTGCCGAATTCGTCGCCATGATCGCTGCGATCATGGCGCTGAATCCGCTCGCCATGGACATCATGCTGCCGGCCCTGCCGCATCTCGGCGCCGCCTTCAAGATTGCCGATGGCAATCACTTGCAGGCGGTGCTGTCGGTGTTCCTGCTCGGATTTGGCTTTGCGCAATTCGCCATCGGCCCGCTGTCGGATCGCTATGGTCGCCGCCCGATCCTGCTCGCGGGCATGGGCGTCTATTGCATCGCCAGCGTGCTGGCTCTGTTTGCGCCGTCCTTCGAGATGCTGCTGCTGGCCCGCCTGCTGCAGGGCCTGGGCACCGCGGCGACGCGCGTCATCGCAGTCTCGATCGTGCGCGATTGCTATTCCGGCGGCAGCATGGCGGGTGTCATGTCACTCGCCATCATGGTGTTCATCTCGGTGCCGGTGATTGCGCCGTCCTTCGGACAGGCGCTGATGGTACTCACCGAATGGCGCGGCATCTTTGTCGTGCTGATGCTCTACGGCCTCTTGACCTTTGCCTGGAGCGCCTGGCGCCTGCCGGAGACACTGTCGGTCGCCAACCGCCGTTCGCTGGCGATTCCGGACGTGCTCTTTGCCTATCGGCAGACGATCAGCCATCGGCAGACCCTCGGTTACGGCGTCGCAGCCGGTGTCCTGCAGGGTGCCCTGTTCGCGTTTGTCTTCACCTCGCAGCAGGTGTTCACCGAGATCTTCCATCTCGGCCATTATTTTCCGCTCGCTTTCGCCTCCATCGCCTTCGGCGTTGCGATTGCCGGGTTCTTCAATTCGCGTGTCGTCAACCGGCTCGGCATGCGTTTCATCTCACATGCGGCGCTGTTCGGCTTCGTCACCGTCGGCAGCTTGATGCTGCTCGGCGTGCTCGCGGGCTTCATGCCGCTGTGGCTGTTCATGGCCTTGTCGATGATCATGATGTTCGCCTTCGGCCTGATGTTCTCGAATTTCACGGCGCTCGCGATGGAGCCGCAAGGCCATATCGCCGGCACGGCCTCCTCGCTTTACGGCACGCTGACCACTCTGCTTGGCATCGCCATCGGCGCGTTCATCGGCCAGCACTATGACGGCACGTTGTTGCCGTTCACGACCGGCCTGTTCGCCTGCACGCTCATCGCTCTGGCGGTGGTGCTGGTGGCGGAAAAAGGTCGCCTGTTCATGTCTCACAAAGTGGTGAGCTGAACGCCTGCGCGTGCAGCCGCTGGCAGCCGCGCAAAACTGCAATGCCCTTTGGAATGCCTGCGGTGCGCGGTGAGAAACCCGGCGCCGCGATGGACGTTATTCACCCGTGATTTTCCGGAGCGATCCGATGCCCTATGCCTTATTTTGCGACGACGCCAAACTGAGCAAGTCCTATCCAACCGAAGCCGATGTGTGGAAACTCGCATCCGAAAGCGGCCTGGTTACCGATGTGGAGAGCGCCGGCGGCCAGCCGACTCCACGCCGCATTCTCGATAATGATTACGAGATCCGGCCGTGCCAGGCGGAAGCCGGCGAGTGTCCTGAGAAGAATGAGCGCGATGCGCAGGAGCAGAAGGATTTTCAGCTGCTTTTGAAGGGGCGCACTGTCTGAGGCGCTCGGTCTTCTCCCTCCTCTGAGCGAAGCCAATGGGGAGGGTGGATCGAACGGGTGGGGTTCGAGACGGGTGGGGTGCTTCCCCAGGCTCGGACGTCACGTGGGGCGCCCCGCCCGGCTCCCCCTACTGCGCGGTTTCGCCGCTTGAGGGAGAGCACTACTGTCCGCGCGAGCCTCATCCTTATGGCATTTTATCGCATCCCGCCCGGTAATCGTGACGATCGCGACCGTCCCGGACGGACGACAGGCCATTAACCGTGCCTCGCGGTGCCACCTCATGCACTCGCGCAATCGCGTATGCTCGGCCGACTTTCACCATCGGACCGCGCCATGATCACCGACCGCCGACAGATCCTCAACGCATCCGCGCTTGGTGCCGCCGGCGTGCTGATCGCATCGCGTGCCGAAGCAGCACCCCTGCCCTCGGCGCTCGGGCGCGATGTCACGCAATATGGCGTGCGCTCGAATACGCAGGACGACCAGAGCCGCGCCCTGCAGCGCGCCATCGATGATGCCACGCGGCTGCAGGCGCCGCTGGTGCTGCCGCCCGGCAATTATCGCACCGGGCCGCTCAGGCTTTCGCGCGGCACGCAACTGGTCGGCATTCGCGGCGCCACCACTCTCACCTCGCTCGGCGGCGGACCCCTGCTGCAAGCCGATGGCGCCGACTATCTCAGCCTCAACGGCCTCACCCTCGACGGCAATTATGCGAAGCTGGCGCCGCGCACCGGCCTTGTGCAGATCAGCCAAAGCAACGAGATCCGCTTTGAGGATTGCACCATCCTCAAAAGCGGCAATGCCGGCATCTGGCTCGAACGTTGCGCCGGCACGATCCGCGGCAATGGCTTCAGCGATATCGCCACCACCGCCATCGTGTCCTTCGACGGCAATGGCCTGCTGGTGGCGCAAAATACCATCAGCAATACGCGCAGCAACGGCATCGAGATCCTGCGCAGCGCCATCGGCGATGACGGCACGCAGGTGATCGACAACCGCATCGAGGACATCAAGGCCGGCCCCGGCGGCTCCGGCCAGTATGGCAATGCCATCAATGCGTTTCGTGCCGGCAATGTCATCGTGTCCGGCAATCGCATCAGAAACTGCGATTACTCGGCGGTGCGCGGCAATTCGGCGTCGAATATCCACATCACCGGCAACAGTGTGTCACAGGTCCGCGAAGTCGCGCTGTATTCGGAATTTGCCTTCGAGGGCGCCGTGATTGCCAACAACACGGTGGATGGCGCGGCGTTCGGTGTGTCGGTTTGCAACTTCAACGAAGGCGGACGCATCGCCGTCGTGCAAGGCAATATCATCCGCAACCTGATCCCGCGCCGGCCGGCCGGGACGATCCCGGATGACGAAGCCGGCGTCGGCATCTATGTGGAGGCTGATGCGACGGTGAGCGGCAATGTGGTGGAGAATGCGCCAAGCTGCGGCATCATCGCTGGCTGGGGCCGCTATCTGCGCGATATCGCGATCTCGGGAAACGTGGTGCGCAATGCCTTTGTCGGCATCGGCGTGTCTGTGATGCCTGGCGCTGGCACGGCGCTGGTCAGTAACAACATGATCTCGGGAGCTGCGCGCGGCGCCGTGGTCGGGCTCGATCACGCCAAGCCAACGACGCCGGATCTTACGGCCAAGGGCGCGCAGGTTTTTGCGCAGATCGCATTGGCGGGGAATGTCGTGCGTTAGCGGGTGAGCGACGATTGTCGGGTGGGCAAAGCGAAGCGTGCCCACCCTGCAGCGCCAGTTGCGTTACATCGCTGCGGCGCGGAGCATAGGGTAGCGGGCAACGATAGCGTCGTGGTCGAATAGATCGAGCGGCGACACCGCATGCACCGGCGGCTCGATCTCGCGCATCTCCACCACAGTGTTTGCGGCGGAATGATCGACGATCACCTCGCTCATGGCGACGAGCGGCGGCTTTCGCGCGGCGTCGCGTTGGGCGGCGTGATCCTCGAAGGACAGCACTTCTGCCTCGTGCTGCACGGTCGCTTCAGCAACCTCGGCAGCTGCGATTTCGATGGCGGCAACAAGCGGCTGAACGCGTGGCGTCTCGCGGATCACGGGCGCGACATATTCACCATTGGCCAAGGCCCGCCAACGCTCGGCTGCATCCTTGGCTTCCTGGATATTGTCGAGAAAATCGGTTTCGGTGTGAAAGCGGCGCCAGCGGCCGCTCTCGAACAATTCGGTGAGGTAGCTCAAACGCTGTTCAGCGAGGACGGCCCAGCGCTGCACGACCTTGCGGGATTTGAGGTCGCCGGGATAAGGCAAGGCATTCTGAAAGCGTGCTGGATGCAATGACATGTGCATGTCCGCGAAAGAGAAAAACGGAATCAACGCAACAGAATCACTGATCGGTTAATGCGAGAACGATCTGTGGAAAAACGTTCTCAGTCTAGCGAAATGTGTCCGGAACAAGTCATTTTCCGGGCGCAAGCCTCGCAAAAGCTCCGTGAAATCTGCACTTCTTCTGTCAAGCCGAGTCGGCGAATGGCTGTATGTCACAGAAGGTTGGAACAAATTCACAGAGCGTCTTAGTGCATTGTTAACCCTGAGATCGTTAACGCACCGTTAATGGAAAGACCCGCCCGGGGGGACAACCGGACGGGTCGAGCGATACCTGGGGCGCAATTGGGCGCTTGCGCCAAAGACTGGCGTCGCTGGGGAGGGGAAAGCCGCTCCCATGGTCATGAGTCCGCGCAGGGCGCAAAACGTTCAAAGAATTCGATGGTCAATTCTAGGGCGGATGAGCGCAGCGTCATCCACGGACCGAGTGGTGTGGCGAAGCGCGGCGGATGACGGCTTCGCCTCATCCGCCCTACGGCCCAACTACTGCGCCGGCACCGCCATGCTGACGATTTTCTCGTTTTCGAGACGACGGATCAGGCCGGCCTGCTGGTCTTTGGTCATGATCTGGCTGCCGAACTGCAGACGGAACAGACCGCTTTTATCATTGCCGACAATCGTGCCCTGATAGGCGTCGAGCAGAGCGGTGATGTCCGACATCCGCGCGGTGGGGGCGAAGCGGACGTCCAGGCGCGTTGGACCGCCGACAGCAGCTTCGACCGCAGGCGCCGATGATTGCATCGATCGCGTGGTGACCGCCGGCGCGCTGCGCACGGCCGGAGCGGGCGCCACGCTTGGCGCTGCCGTGGTGGGCGCGGCAGCCTTGGGCGCCACGGCCTCCTGGTTCAGCGGACGGAAACCGCCCTCCTCGCGCTGCATGACGATGCTGCCGATCACACCGGCCTGCAGCATGATCGCGAGGCAGCCGATTGCAGTGCCCGCCATCAGCGTGCGCGGCGACAGGCCGCCAAACCAGCTCGTAAGGCGCGAGCCGAAGCTGACCGATTTCGAGGTGTCCTTGCGAACAGGCTCGGCATCGATGGCGGCAAACAGTTTTTGCATGGCGCGGCCCGAGGGCGCGCCGAGGCTTTCGTTCAGCGCGATGGTCTCGGCATATTCCTCGCGGATCACGTCATACTGGCGCGCCAGATCGGCATCGCGGGCGAGCGCCTCCTCGACGCGTCGCGCATCGCGCGCGCTGAGCGTGCCTGCGGCGTGCCAAGGCAGCAAGGCCTCGATCTCGCCCGGCTCCTGCTCCGGCAGTTTGTTGGTCATCGCCATCATGGCCAGCCTCGTTCAATGCCGGCTGCCTTCAGCAGTTCGGCCAATTTCTTGCGCGCATAGAACAGACGCGTTTTCACGGTGTTCTCTGGAATTCCTATCAGCTCGGCCACCTCCTCCACGGATTTCTCGTGGTAGTAGACGAGGTCAACGATCTCGCGGTGATCTGCGGTCAGCGACGACAGACAACGTCGCAACGCGTCACCTTTATCTTTCTTCTGGACGGTCACCTCAGGATCGTCGGACGTGTCCTCGATCGCATTGGCGGTTTCGTCGTCCAGTTCGGCATCCTTGCGCTTCCGTAATGCGGAGAGCGCCTTGAACCGCGTAATGGCCAGCAACCAGGTCGAGACGGCCGAACGCCCCTCGAACTTGCCGGCCTGACGCCACACATCCAGGAACACCTCGCTGATAAGGTCCTCCGCAATCGCTTCGTTCCGCACCAGCCTGAGGCCGAAGCGAAACACCCGGACGTGATGGCGCCCATAAAGCACCTGCATCGCGAGACGGTCGCCCTGCGCAATCCGGCTGATCAGGGTCTCATCTGATGTCGCCTGGGTCGCGCTCACTTTCCGTCTCGCAAGGTTGGTCGGGTTGAAATCACAAGAGGTTCGACTGGCAAGGCAAATTCTTCTCAAAATCGCGCGGAATACACCACAGGCTGCCGACAAGGTCGCGGCGGGACGTTCCGGCTGGGAAGCGTGGGTGGATGGGTACCATAGAGCTCGTTCGTTTCCGAGTATGTCCGCATCATTCACCCAAACAAGCTTACGAAATCGACAGCGGCAAGCTTCCCTGCCCGATCTGCTGCCGGATTCAGTCTCGCAGATCGGCGGTCCGCCTGGCGACCCTACTCAGATACGGGAAATTCTTTCGACAATCTAGTGACATAGCCCAATGATCGAGGACGGTTGCGCGTCCATAGATACCAAACTTAAAGGCTTTGGAACCTAATGTTCCATCTATGAAACCCAATGACTGGGATCGATGACAGTAATCGCCGGCTCACTCTACGATCCCGCAAACGGCGATTTCGAAGCCGTCGACGGCGAGTCGTTGCCGCTGATGCGCGCGCGCCGGTTGCGACGTCGGCGCCAGACCTTCATCGTGGCCGGCGCGAGCCACGTCATCAATATTGCCTTGCTTGCGGTCTTCGCCGCAGCCGGCACCATCTCCGTGACGCTGGTGATGGTGTTCACCTGCTGCGCGATCGCAAAGGTTGCGGCCTTCATGGCGGTTTCCGAAAGCGGGCTGAGCGACCGCTGGAAGGATCACTTCCTCGCAGCCCCCTATACGGCCGTGACCTGCGCGATGATGCTGGGCTTCATCTATGCTGCGCCCCAGGTCGCCGTCGTTTTTCTTTGTGCTTTCTTTCTCATCGCCAATGTCATCGCCTTCCGCGCCGAGCCGCTGCGCGGTGCCATCGCTTGCATGATGATCAGCGGCGGCGTCATCGCGCTCTATCTGCTGGCAGACCTGCCGCTGGTCGCGCCATCGGGCAATGCGCTCGAACGGCTTGCGACGCTGCTGACCTTCGCGGCAACGCTGGCGCGCATCATGTTCATCAATATTTTCGCGAGCCGCGTGCGCGATGGTCTGTTCCGTCGCAGCGCCGCACTGGAGACCGCCTATAAGCGCATCGAGGAGCTGGCCGAAGTCGACGAGCTCACCGGCGCGCTGAACCGCCGCAGCATCATGAAGCTGCTCGACGACGAGATCGCCCGCTGCCAGCAGGACGATTTGCCCTGCAGCATCGCGCTGATCGATCTCGACCATTTCAAGCAGATCAATGACCGGTTCGGCCATCTCACCGGCGACGAGGTGCTGCGCACCTTTGCCATCAGCATCTTCGCCAATATCCGCGGCATCGACAAATTCGGACGTTTCGGCGGCGAAGAATTTCTGATGTTGCTGCCGGAGACCTCGCATGACAGCGCCACGCGGATGCTCGATCGGTTGCGTGTCATTGTCGAGACGCTCGACTGGAGCGCGTTCTCCGACGGGCTGACCGTCACCATCTCGGCGGGTGTTGCGACTCTTCGCGCAAGCGAGACATCGGAATCCCTGCTTGCTCGCGCCGACATTGCCCTTTACGCAGCCAAGGAGCGCGGCCGGAACCGTATTGCAGCCGCCTGATCTTTTTTGACGACCACTGTTTGACCACCCCTGGGCGACCGAGAACGGGCGCCTGTTTTGAATGCTCTAGGACAGAGTCATGGTTTTCAAATCGCCGTTATCGGCCAATCTGCTGGATGACCTGCAGACCGCATTAGCGCATGGAAATGTCGCACGCCGTGTCGACATGTTGCGCCAGGTCACCGATCTGTTCATCGATCATGCCGCGGAATACTCGGCGGCACAGATCGCCGTGTTCGACGATGTGTTCGAATGCCTGATCGACCATCTGGAATCCCATACCAAGATTCTGCTCGCCCAACGTCTCGGCCTTGCCAGCAGTGCGCCGCCGCGCGTGGTGCGCAGCCTCGCTTTCGACGATCTTGTCGAAGTCGCAGCCCCGCTGCTGTCACAGTCAAGCCAGCTCGACGAAAATGCGCTGATCGAGAATGCCCGCACCAAGAGCCAGGGGCACCTGATGGCGATTTCGACGCGCAAGACATTGAGCGGCGCCGTCACCGAGATCCTGGTCGAGCGCGGCAATGACGCGGTGGTCATGAGCACCGTCAACAATCAGGGCGCATCCTTTTCCGAGCTGGGCTACAACCGGCTGGTGCAACGCGCCGAAACCAGCGACGGCATCGCCTCCTGCGTCGCCTTGCGTCCGTCGATCCCGCGCCATCATCTGCTGAAACTGATCAGCCGCGCCTCGGCATCGGTGCGCGCGCGGATGGCAGCCGCCAATCCGAAGCTCGCCGGCGAGATCTCCGCCGCGATCCAGAAGGCTACGCGACAGACACGCTCGGCATCGGCCACGCTGAGCGAAGAAGCCGCAATCTCCCATGAGCTGGTGCGCCTGCTCTACAAGGACGGCCGCCTCGACGAGAACGAGGTGCTCAAATTCGCCATCAATGACAAATTCGACGAGGCCAATGCAGCGATCGCATGCCTGGCCCACGTGCCGGTATCCGTTGTCGAAGCCATGATGATCGAGGCCAGCAACGAAGGCATCCTCATCCTGTCGAAGGTCGCCAACTTCTCATGGCCCACCGTCAAGGCGATCATCGACCTCAGGCAGCGACTGGCGAACCAGCCGCTGTCCGAAAACATTGCCGAGCGCGACACTTATGAACGCTTGCGGCCGTCGACCGCCCAGCAGGTGCTGCGCTTCCACCGCATGCAGCAGGCGACGGCGGATACATCCGTCGCCTGACCACGCGCCGCTCCGCGCGGCAGTCTGTGCCATCGCCCGCATCGACAGCAACACCAATTGCGCTGAGCTGCCATTCGCCCAGCAGGCATCGACTTGCCTCGGTAGGCGTTGATAGTGATGCCGTCGCGGCGATCAACGCCGCAAGAGCGCAACGACAACAGGGCGGACTCCATGCGTGTGTTGATTACAGGCGCCGGTGGCTTCATCGGCACGACACTTACCGCAGCGCTGTTGCAAGGCGGTGCGCTGAAGAATGCCAAAGGCGAGAGCGAGCGGATCGACGAGATCCTGTTGCTGGATACATATCTGCCCGCAACATCCGATCCGCGCCTCACGCGCATGCAGGCGGATATTTCCGATCGCGATACGCGTGCGCAGATCGCGGCCTGGAAACCGCATAGCGTGTTTCATCTTGCCGCCGTGCTGACCAGTGCTGCCGAGGAAGATCCTGCCGCCGCCCTCGCCGTCAATGTCTCGTCTCTCGCCGCTTTGATCGAGACCGTCGGCAGCGACACGTCACCGCCGTGCTTCATCTTCCCGAGTTCGATCGCCGTATTCGGCGGGCTGCTGCCCGACAATGTCGATGACGATCACCTGCAGAAACCACAGACCTCCTATGGCACGCACAAGGCCATTGCCGAACTGATGCTGGCCGATGCGACGCGGCATGGCGTGATCGATGCCCGCGCATTGCGGTTGCCGATCGTGCTGGTGCATCCGGGCCCGCCCACCAATTCGGTTTCCGACCGCATCGCCGGCCTGGTGCGCGACAGCGTCGCCGGCAAGCCGTCGATATGTCCACTGCGGCCGGATACCAAAGTGCCGGTGGTGTCGGTGGATACGGTGGTGCGCAACCTGATCACGCTGCATGATGCCGATACGGCGGCATTGCGTGGCAAGCGCGTGCTCAATCAGCCGGCGCTCACGGTGAGCATGGACGACATCGTCACTGCGCTGAACATCGTGGCAGAGGTGGCGCCGCGCGTGACGTTCGAGCCAGATGCGGATTTGAAGAGGATCGTCGATGGCTGGCCGAAGGGTTTTGTCTCGACACGCGCGCCACTCGTTGGTGTGGTCGCAGACAAGACGTTTGACGAGATCATCATGAGCTATCAGCGGCATTTGGGGACGCAGGCGAAGATCTCGGCGGCCTAGCGCCGCCCCTCATGGTGAGGATGCGCGTAAGCGCCGTCTCGAACATGAGCTGGACTGGCTCGGAGCTTGTGGACATCCTTCGAGACGCGGCCTTCGGCCGCTCCTCAGGATGAGGGTTAGAGTATCACTTCTCCCTGAACGCCCGGTGCATCTGATCAGCCATCGGCTTCATCAGGTAGGATAGCAGCGTCCGCTCTCCTGTACGGATGAACACTTCCACCGGCATGCCGGGCATCAGCTTGGTGCCGTTGAATTTGCTGATCTGGTCCTGACCGATGGCAATACGGACCACGAAATAAGTCGGCCCACTTTTGTCCTCGCGCGACACATCGGCGCCGATGCGGGAGACCACGCCATCGATCTCCGGCGTGGTGCGCTGGTTGAAATTGGTGAAGCGCAGCACCGCGTTCTGGCCGAGCTTGACCTGATCGATCTCCTGCGGCGGCACGCGGGTCTCGACAATCAGGCTGTCGCTGTCCGGCACGATCATCATCACGGTCTCGCCGGCGGCGATGACGCCGCCTTCGGTGTGGACGTTGAGATCATGCACCAGACCCGTCTGCGGCGCGCGAATTTCCAGCTTCTCGGCCTGATCGCGCGCGGTGACCTTCTTCTCGAAAGTCTCGGCATATTTGGCACGGACATCTGCCAGCTCCTTGGCGACATCGCTGCGAAAATCCTGATCGATCTGCATGATCTTCAACTCGGTCTCGGAGATCTTGCCCTTGGCTTGAGCGATGGAGGCCGTGAGCTGGCCGCGCTCGCCCAGCAGCCGCGCGGAGTCGCGCTGCAAGGTGACGAGGCGGGTGATGGAAACCAGCCGCTGCTCCCATAACTGCTCGACGCCAACGAGTTCCTTGGCCAGCAGCTCCGCCTCCTGCTTCTTCGCAGTCAGTTGATCGTCGAGACCGGTGATCTGCTCCTTAAGCTGCGACACCTGCTCGCGCAATTGATGCCGCTGCCCATCCGATGCATCGTGCCGGAGCTGGAAGAAACGCTGCTCCGCCGACATGATCACGCGCGCCGGGGACTCCTCCGGCAAGGATGTCAGTTCCTCGGGAAAGCCGATCTCGGCGAGCCCGTCGCGTTCGCTTTGCAGCCGCGCACGGCGTGCTTCAAGCTCCCACAGGCTCTTGGTGACGGCGGAGAGATTGGCTTGCGCCACGGTTTCGTCGAGGCGGATCAGCAGATCGCCGCTTTTCACCTGCGCGCCTTCGCTCACCAACAAGTTCTTCACCACGCCGCCGGCGGGATGCTGTACCTTCTTGACGCTGGATTCCACGACCAGCGAACCATTCGAAATGATCGCGCCCGACATGTCCGTTGCCGCGCCCATGATGCCCATGCTGGCGACCATGAAGATCGCCGCACCACCGACCGCGAACATATGGCGACGGATCGACTGCTTGGTCTGCGCCACATCCCTACTCATGGGCTACCGCACGCTTTCTGCCCTTGTGCTCTGCCGCGGGCTGTTCGTTGGCTGCGACCGGCTGCGCTACAGGCTTTGGTGCCAGCAGCGGCAACACTGCATCGGTCTTTCCAAAAGCCTGTTGCCGGCCTTCATTGAGCACCAGCATGTGATCCACCACCGCCAGCAGCGCTGGCCGATGCGCGATCACCACCACGATGCCGCCGCGCTGCCGCACACCAGCAATGGCCCGCACCAAGGCGCGCTCGCCTTCGCTGTCGAGATTGGAATTGGGCTCGTCGAGCACGACGAGGAAGGGATCACCATAAAGCGCACGCGCCAGCGCGATGCGTTGGCGCTGACCACCTGACAGCATCAGACCGCCCTCGCCGACTTCCGTTTCATAGCCATTGGGCAGCCGCAGGATCAGATCATGCACGCCGGCCTGCTGGGCGGCCGCAAGCAGGCGCTCGGCATCGCCCTCAGCGGCGAAGCGCGAGATGTTCTGCGCCACGGTGCCGCGAAACAGTGCGACATCCTGTGGCAGAAAGCCGATCCACGCGCCGAGCGCCTGCGGATCCCATTGCGCCAGTGCCGCGCCATCGATGCGGATGACACCGCGCACCGGCGGCATGATGCCAACCAGCGCGCGCGCCAGCGTGGATTTGCCGGAACCACTGGGGCCAACCACCGCCATCGCACTGCCCGCCTGCAAGGCGAAGGAGACATCATGCAGGATCAGCGCTTCGGCGCGCGGCACCGTGAGGCTGACGGAATTGACACGGAGCTGTCGCGTGGGTTTTGGCAGATCGACGGGCTCTTTCTTCGCCGGCAGCGATGCCAGCGCGTCGCTGAGGCGCTCGAAGCTGGCGCGTGCTGCAATGAAGCCGCGCCAATTGGCGATGGCCAGTTCAATCGGCGCCAGCGCGCGGATCGACAGGATGGTGGCAGCGAGCATCACGCCCGGTGTGGCCTGCTGATTGATCACGAGCCAGGCACCGAGCGCCAGCACGCCGGATTGCAGGATCATGCGCAGGAAACGCGACGCGCTGCCAAAGCCGCCGGTGAGATCCGACGTCGCACGCTGGCCGTCGAGAAACGCATCGGTGCGCCCGGCCCAGAGATCGCCCATGCGGCGCTTCATGCCGAGCGCATGCACGACCTCCGCATGATTGAACACGGTCTCCGACATGCTGCGCCGCGCCGAGGCAAGCCCGACCAGCGCCTGCGTGGGATTGCGGCTGAAAGTCTCCGATGCCCAGGTGATGGCGCCAAGCATGATCGCACCGATAGCGACGGCGGCGCCCATCAGCGGATGAAACAGCGTGCAGACGAGGATGTAGAGCGGCGTCCACGGCAGATCGCAGGCGGCAATGAGACCGCTGCCGGACATAAAGCCGCGCACCGTGTCGAGATCGCGAATGTTTTGCAGCCCATCGGTGCCGGGTTTGGTCAGCGCCTGGTGCTGCACGCAATCGAACACGGCACCGCGGATGGACTGATCGAATCCATCGCCCATGCGCGCCAGCAGGCGGCTGCGCATGACATCCACGGCAGCCTGGATCAGCAGCAGCGTGACCGCGATCAGCAACAGGCCGATCAGCGTGGACAGGCTGCGGCTCGGCAGCACGCGATCATAGACCTGCAGCATGAAAAGCGGGCCGACCAGCATCAACAGATTGACGATGAAGCTCGCACTCGCAACCGCAATCAATGCAATACGTGTTTCGCCAAGGGCAGAACGCATGGGGGCCGGCAACGCTGACGGCCGAAAACGCAGGCTACTCATTGACATCCTCTCGGCTGACGCACCGGGTGATGGGGGATGTGCGCGGCACCGGCAGAGGCATCGCTGCCCCTGCCGGTGTATTGCGGCTCAGAGAATGTGGGTGCCGTGCAGATCGAGAATGCCGTGATCGCCGATCAGGGCATCGGTGATGCCGCCGAGGTCGAGCGGCGCGGCCGCGTGAGCGGATGTTGCAGTGTCGGACGCCGCTTCGCCACCGAGGAGTTCACCGCCGAGCAGACCGCCCACGAGGCCATGCGGCCCGAGCAGCGTGCCGGTGAGCGAGTCTGTTCCTGCACCGCCGAGGCCGGGGATGTCGAGGATACCGCCGAGAAGGCCGCCTTGCGAGCCGCCCGCGCCGCTGGCGCCGCCGAGCAGGTTACCGAGGATTGGCAGCTCATGCAGGCTGCCGGTCAGGCCGGTGACCAGATCGGCAACGGGATCCAGCAGGCCGGTATTGCCGAGCAGATCATCGAGGGCGTGAACGACGGAGCCCACGGTCTCGCCGACATGCTCGATCGTGTCGCCGAGGCCGCCATTCAGAAGTCCCCCACTCAACAATCCCAACGGCGCGCCGAGCAGGCCACCGATTGGATCGGCGTGACTGCCTGTGGCGGCTGGCAGAAGGCTTCCACCTTGCGCAACAGTGTCGGTGAGTTGCTGGGTGAGATCGAGGGGCAACTGGATGAGATCGCCCTGATCGCCGAGCAGATCGGTCGGCAGGTGCAGATCGCTGACGACGCTTTGCACGGTGTGGGTGGCCGGCTGCAGGAGGTGCGTCAGGTCGATTTGCGAATCCGGTTCCGCATTGAGGATGTCGCCGATGCCGAGCAGGTGAGACAGATCGGGACTCGACGCATCGGCGCTCGCATCTGCAGAGAGATCAAGCTGGATCGGATCGAGGAGCGGATGCGTGTCCGTCGTCGACGCCGTGGCATCCAGGCTCGCGTCTGCTGAGATGGCGTCGTCATTCAGCAATGCGGTGAGAGACAATTGAGACGCGGCATCGGCGCTGGTTCCTGATAACAGTGCGGCCGATCCGGCAAGCACTTCGGCCAGCCGGTTGTTATCGCTTCCATTCAGAGGTGTCGTCATGAGGTGCAGCTCCACGCTTGGTCAGACGTGAAACGAGAACGACAAGTCGTGCGGGTTGTTGCAGGGAGGATGCTACCTACGGGCTCGTTGGGTAACGCACGGCTACGCGGATCGAGCGGAGTTTGTGAAAGTCTTAGATAGATGGAACGCCGTGTGTTCTATCAATAGCGCAGCACACGCGTGCCGGCGAATGCGCCAAGCGTCGTCACGGCCGCCGTCGCGATCGTGTACCAAACTGCGACGAACAGCGGCGAGTCGTCGGTGCAATGCGTGGCATAGACGGTGGCAGCCAATCCCGACGACATCAGGCCCGCCAGTGCGCCGACAAAAGCCGGACGCGCCGTTGCGCCCTGTCGCAGCGCCCACAAGGCGGCGCCGAGGATCGGCAGCGACAGCAGTGAGATCGCCGCCGTGCATAGCATCGCGCCCTTGCCCACCATCCGAGTCATCATCGGCGAGCGCTGCGGCATCATCATCTCGGCAATGATGGCGCCGATCAGGATGAAAGGTGCCAGCAGCAGCATCCACACCCAGCGACCGAGCACGGCCTCGGGCCGCGACAGATGCACGCTGATGACGATGGCGGGAATCGCCAGCGCCAGCGCGATGACGAATTTCAGATCGAAGAACGGATTGCGCATCGCGGCCATGAAATCCGGACGCAGGCCGATGGTGACAAGCATCATCGCTGCGACCACTGGCAGTGCGATGAGTAGAGCCACGGCCAGTTGCGTGCGTACCGGCTGCGGCCGGTGATCATTGTCGGCGGCGAGCGCCAGGAGCAAGCGGTCGGTATCCATCATCAATCCTCCCGCAATTTTGCAGCAAGGCTCGCAAGCCCGCGATGCAGAGCGACGCGCACATTGCCTTCGGTCATCGATAGTTTCTCTGCTGTCTGCCGGATCGACGCATTCTCCACCGCGATGGATTGCAGCACATCGCGCTGGCGCGGCGAGAGATCGCCGAGATGGCTGGCGATATCCACACTCGGCAAAGCTTCGGCCTGCGGCTCGCTCGGCAGCGTCTCGGAGAAATCCTCGATATCAACGAAGATGCGGCGGCCGCGCTTGCGCAGGGCATCGATCAGCTTGTTTCGCGCGATCGCGAACAGCCACGGCGCAAAGGGCGCGTTGGCGTCCCATGTATGCCGCTTCAGATGCACCGCGAGTAGAATGTCCTGCACGATATCCTCGGCCTGGTCAGGCGGCTGTCCGGCGCGCGACAACCCCTGCCGCGCACCCGCGCGCAGCACGGGCGTGATCGACTTCAACAGGCGGTGATAGGCCGCGCCGTCTCCGGCATTGGCCGACCGCATCAGATCGGTCCATTCCTCGTCGTCACGTCCGCGCACGCGCGCTCCTGAAGGCATTTCGGCGGCGGGATCAGAATGTTACGCCCGCGCCTGAGAGATCACAGAAGCGTGACCCGCTGCGCTGCGCGCTGCCGGAGCCTGCCCTGTGTTCCGGCTCATAGCACCATTGCGGCGCGAAGGGACCCGAAGATTCCCCTTTTTTGCCCCCATGTGGTCACGCGCGCAGTTTCCTTATGGACCCGTTGGGGCGGGTATCCTTGGGGAGACTAGAATGAAATTCAACACCACCGGGCACGCCGCCTGGATTCTTGCGGCGGGATTGTGCGTATCTGCAGCCCTGTTCTCTGCCACCCATGCCGCAGCGCAGGAAGCAGCCCAGGCGCCCGAACAGCCCGCTGCTGCCGTCGGCAGCGCCACCGGTGTCACCGCCGCCCCAGCCCAGCCGACCCGCCTGCATCCGAAAAAGACGGCAAGCAAATCCCGCAAGGCGGAGCGCCAGGCCAAGGCCAAGAAGCCGGCCCAGGAAGAGACCGCCAAGGCGGAAGAACTGAAGCCGACGCAGGACGACACGATGTCGCCTGCCGTCGCCAATGCGAATGCGCAGTGGGCCAATGAGGCCAAACCGACCGACACCTACAACATGTCCGCCCAGGCTGGGACTGTGCTGAGCCAGATGGGCGCACAGCCTGAACCGCAGGCAACCGCAGCTGACAGCGCGCATGCCGAACAGGTGGTTGCCCCCGATCAGCTCAACGATCTCGACCGCGCCGCCGAGGAACAGCCGCCGCTGACGCTTGCGAAGGCCACCATCGATACGCCGCCTGCAGCTATCCCTTCCGCGACGGTCGAGAACAGCAAGCCGTGGGAGCAGACCTCGCTGATCGGCAAGGTCTTCATCGCGCTCGGCGGACTGCTCACGCTGGCGTCTGCAGCGCGGATGTTTATCGCTTGAACCTCATCCCCTGAGCGGGCAAATTGCGCGCGGTCGCCGGGTCCGGCGGCTGTAGCAATAAACCGCGGGATGAAACATGAGCAGCTTCGAACACATTCTCGTCGAGCGCAAAGGCGCCGTCGGCATCGTGACCCTGAACCGTCCGAAGATGCTCAATGCACTGTCCTTCGGCGTCTTCAGCGAGATCAAAGTCGCTATCGACGATCTCGAATCCGACGACTCGGTCGGCTGCATCATCGTCACCGGCAGCGAGAAGGCCTTTGCCGCCGGCGCCGACATCAAGGAGATGCAGCCGAAGGGCTTCATCGACATGTTCTCCGAAGACTTTACCAAGATCGGCGGCGATCGCGTCGCTACTTGCACCAAGCCGACGATCGCGGCCGTGTCCGGCTACGCGCTCGGCGGCGGCTGCGAACTGGCGATGATGTGCGACATCATGATCTGCTCGGACACCGCAAAATTCGGCCAGCCGGAAATCACCCTCGGCACCATTCCCGGCATCGGCGGCACCCAGCGCCTGACACGCGCCATCGGCAAGTCGAAGGCGATGGATCTTTGCCTCACCGGCCGCATGATGGATGCCGCGGAAGCCGAACGCTCCGGCCTCGTCAGCCGCGTGGTGCCTGCCGACAAGCTGTTGGAAGAAGCGCTGGCCATGGCCGAGAAGATCGCCGCGATGTCGCGCCCTGTGGCCGCGATGGCCAAGAACGCCGTCAATCGTTCGCTGGAAACGTCACTCGCCGAAGGCCTCAAAGTCGAGCGCGACCTGTTCCACGCGACGTTTGCGCTTGAAGACCGCAGCGAAGGCATGGCGGCGTTCATCGAGAAGCGGAAGCCGGTGAATAAGAATCGGTAAGAGCGACGGCACTTCGTTCACCTCTCCCTGGCGGGGAGAGGTCGATCGAGCGTCGCTGTTGGTTTGATATTTATCGACGGTGCTTCAACGCTGCCAAAACCAGCAATCGATAGGCCCGCTCCTTCATCGTGGTCGGCCTATCGAGTTTCAGGCGTGCAAGACATGCTTCGTCTTGCACATCCGGCACCGCTGTCAGCCCCTCCCAAAACAATCCGGCGAGTTTCGACGGCGCCTTCACGGCCGCGCTCAATATCTGCAGTGCCGGGATCAAGCGCTGCTCGACATCCGTGAAATCACTGCCGAACGGAAACATCGGCAACAGGCCGGCATCGCGCGCCGGCTTCAGTGCTGCGGCGATCCGTTCCGGTGTATTGTCGCGATACGCAGCTCCGATTTCAAACTGCTTCGGCAGTTTGCCGGCATCCTTGGCCTGCTGCATCAGCTCTGGCTGGAAGCGCGAGTCGGCGATCGCCAGCATCGCGCCAATCGTGTCCGCATCAGATTTGCCGCGCAGGTCAGCGACGCCATACTCCGTCACAAACACATCACGCAGATGACGCGGAATTGTCTGGTGGCCATAGGACCAGCGGATATTCGATGCGACTTTCTTGCCCGGACGCGTGGCTTCCAGCGTGAGGATCGAGCGTGCGCCTTCGAGCGCAAAGGCCTGCGCGACGAAATTATACTGGCCGCCGACGCCGCTGATCACCTGCCCGTCTTCGAGGCCATCGGAGATCGCAGCTCCCATCAACGTCGCCATCATGGTGTTGTTGACGAAATGCGCGTACACGCGGGCGCGGCGTTTGTCGGCTTCCTCGCCATAGAGCTCGTTGGTGAACGACACCGGCATCATCTGGATTTTTGCCAGCCGCTCCGGCGGCATGTCGCGCAAGGCCGTATAGAAGGCTTTCGGTCCGAGGAAGAATGCCGCGTGCAGGATGGTCCCATCGACCTCGCGCTTGAGGATGCCCGCTTGGATCAACCCGAGAAACGCCTCGAACAGCATCTCGCTGACGCCATAGAGGCCTTGCGTGAATGGCGCGCTCTGCACCTGCACGGCCGGTGACAGCCGCTGCATCACTTGCTTGAACGCTACATTGTCGCGATGGCGCGCGATCAATCCCTGCGCCAGCGCATCACCGATCTGGCCGATGCCGATCTGCAGCGTGCCGCCATCACGGATCAGACCCGCGGCATGCAGGCCGATGGCGTATTTGGTGTCGCTCACCGGCTCTGATGGCGGTGCGAAGAGCGGAAACTCCGTGTCCGGACTCTCCAGCACCGCATGAAATTCATCGCCGGCTAGATCGCCCTGCCCCGGCATATAAGGCAGTTCGGAATTCACTTGCCCGATCAGCTTGAACGACGCGCGGCCTTCAGCACGGGCGCGCATCAGGTCGAGCGTGGTGTCGGTATTGCAGCTCAGACTGTAGCGCGCAGTGCCATCAACAACACGCTTGGCGACCAGCTGTGTGATCACATTGAGCCCGCGCGCCAGAAGATAGGATGCGGCATGGGTGTAATTCGCCGAGATGTAGTGCTGCTGCGCATCGGGGACACGCAACCATTTGCCGGCGAGGAAGAAGAATTCGTTGACCCGGATATTCGGCGGCAGCTCGCGTTTGCGAATGGCGCTCGCATAATCGAGATCGGGATAGCCACCGAACAGGCGATCGATGACCGGACCGATAAAACGCTTTTCCAGCTCATTCGATGGCCGCGGCTTTTCCAGCGTCAGCGCGGAGAAGAATGTGAGATTGATATTGCGATCCGCAACCGCGCGCCGATACAGCGCATTGATGACGTGATTGGCCTTGCCGAGACCGAGCGGCAATCCGACCACAAGCTTGGTGCCGACATCGCGGATGATGTCCTCGGCGATGGCATCAGGGTCGGAAAAAATCTTCGGCATGATGATCCCGATTGAACAGCGCGGACCGGAATTGGGTACCACTCTGCGAGTAACTGCGAATGTGCCCATGATGCAACAGCCGCGCGCGAATTGCGCGGTCACGTGGTCGCATTCCATCGTCTCCCCGATGCAGCTAGGGTCTTGATCAAGCAAGAAGATCAGGGCCTTGAAATGCCCTGTGGGGAACGCGTGAAAGCCCGGAGGTTCTTCGCCGGAAGGTTTGCCACTGTAGGCAACGCCCTCTAAACATACGAGTGGATGTCAGCGGGGGCGGATATCCGAAGATCGCTTTGGGACAAAATGACCAGTCATCGCGTAAGAATGGGCCGCGTCGCACGAAACGTGCTTCGGACCGGAACGGCCCTGGGATTGTTGAGCTGCAGCGTTTTCGCCATCGCGGACGCACGCGCTGAAACCGTCTCCGATGCACTCGTCAAGGCCTACCAGACCAACCCGCAACTCAACAGCGAGCGCGCCCGCCAGCGCGCCACCGATGAGAACGTGCCGCAGGCGATGGCCGGTTATCGGCCGCAGGTCATGGCCACGCTGAGCGCCGGCCTCCAGGCCGTGCGGAACCTGCAAGTCGACAATACGATTCAGGGCGCGACGCTGAAGCCATGGACCATCGGCGTCACCGTGACGCAGACGCTTTATAACGGCAACAAGACAGCCAACAGCGTGCGCGTCGCCGAATTCCAGGTGCAGTCCGGCCGCGAGGCACTGCGCAATGTCGGCCAGGGCGTGCTGCTCGATGCCGTCACCGTCTACATGAATGTGCTCGCCAACCAGTCGCTGGTGGAAGCGCAGCGCTCCAACGTCACCGCGCTGCGCGAGACGCTGGACATCGCCAAGAAGCGCCTCAATGCCGGCGACGTGACGCCGACCGATACCGCACAGGCGGAAGCACGTCTCGCCCGCGGCCAGGCCGATCTCAATGCCGCGGAAGTCGCGCTGTCGATCAGCCAGGCCACCTATGCCCAGGTCGTCGGCGTGCTGCCGAGCCGGCTGACCCCTGCCGAGCCGGTGGATCGCCTGCTGCCCCGCGGCCGCGAAGATGCGGTCACGCAGGCGTTTAAGGGCCACCCGGCCGTGCTTGCGGCCGGCTACGACGTCGATGTGGCCACCACCACCATCAAGGTCGCCGAAAGCAGCCTGCTGCCGACCCTCACCGTGCAGGGCAGCGCCAGCAAATCGAGCCAGTCGGATTCGACGCTCGGCACCTATGGCACCGATCAGGCCTCCATCATCGGCCAGCTCAATGCGCCGATCTATGATGGCGGTCTCGGTGCTGCGCAGACGCGTCAGGCCAAACAGCTCTCGACTGTGAGCCGGCTGGTGCTTGAAATGGTGCGCAACCAGGCGCGCACCGCGGCCATCGGCGCATGGGTCTCCAATGAAGGCGCCAAGACCGCTGTGACCGCTGCCGAGGCCGAAGTCCGCGGCGCCGGCGTGGCCCTGCAGGGCGTGCAGCGCGAAGCCGCAGGTGGCCAGCGCACCACCGTGGAAGTGCTGAACGCCCAGCAGGACCTGATCCAGGCGAAAGCGCGCCTGATCGGCGCGCAACGCGATCGCGTGATCGCCTCTTATGCGCTCCTTAGCGCCATCGGCCGCCTCGACGTCAAGACGCTCGGCCTGAAAACGCCGGACTATCTGCCGGAAGTGCATTATCACCAGGTGCGCGACGCCTGGCACGGGCTGCGCACGCCGGACGGGAAGTAAGCACGGATGTAGGATGGGTTGAACGGCGGCCGAAGGCCGGCGCGACAACCCATCAGCGGAGCTTGCCGCAATCGAAGGGCAGCATGGGTTTTCGCTGCGCTCAACCCATCCTACGATTGCTACTTCTTGCGCGCGATCGCGGCGCCCAGCGCCGTCACCAGCGACATCAGATCATACGGCTTGCGGATCACCGGCACGGCATCCAGCGCCGCCGGGATGAGACTCGTCTCGCCATAACCGGTCGCGAACACGAAGGGTACGCCGAGTTCGCTCAGCATATGCGCCACCGGCATCGACGTGCCCGTACCGAGATTGACGTCAAGGATTGCAACATCCGGCTTGAAGCTCGCAAGCAGCGCCAGCGCTTCCTTGGTGGATGCTGCCGTTTCCACGCGCGCAGCGCCCTCGCCCGCAAGCATGGTTTCGACATCCATGGCGATCAGCAACTGATCCTCGACCATCAGCACATCGAGCCCACGCATGGAGGCCATCGGCCTGTCGTCACTGCGCTTGGTCTGTCGCGTGCGCGTCACCGCAGCCGCAGGCCAGGTGACGAAGCGCGCCGGGATCAGCAGGCGGACGCGCGCTCCGGCAGGATCGTAATCGACATCACTCTCGCCGCCGAGATCATAGGGAATGCTGCGGCCGATCAGCGTCGAGCCGAAGCCGGGCGTTTTCGGCGGCGTGACGATGGGGCCGTCGCGCTCCAGCCAGCGGATCTCGCAGTCGCCGCCATCGAGACGCTGCCATGTCAGCGACAGCCGACCAGGACTGGCCGACAGCGCGCCGTATTTCGCGGCATTGGTCGCGAGCTCGTGCAGCACCAGCGCCAGCACCGAAAAGGCGCGCGCATCGAGCATCACGTCGGGACCAGCGACCTCGATCTCCTTCACCGCTTCGCGGTAAGGCGACAGCTCTGCATCGATGAGACTCTTCAGCGCCCCGCCGCCAGCGCCACGGATCACCTGATCATGGGCGAGCGACAGCGCCTGGATGCGCCCCTTCAGCGAGGCGACGTAATCCTCGATGCTGCGACCGTCGTCCACCGGATGCGAAACCAGCGACTTGATCAGCGCCAGGATATTCTTGACGCGATGGTTGAGCTCCTCATTGAGCATCTTCTGGCGCAGGTCGGCTTTATGCCGTTCGTCGGCCAGCAGTTCGTTGTGACGCAGCACGACTTCCACCAGCGCAGCGCGCGTGGCCTCACCGGTGTCGCGCTCATTCTGCAGCCACGGCTCGGACTGGTGTTCGACCGTCTGCTTCCAGATTTCAAAACTCTTGCGCGGCGTCAGGCGATCGCCGAGCGGGCCGGTCTCATAGGTCTTGTTGGGATCGCCGGCCCAGTTCACCGTCTGCGCGACTTCGCTGCGGAAGAACAGCAGGTAGTCACGCGGCAATTGCGATAGCGGAACGGCCAGCACGCCCGCGACCAGCTCGCTGTAGTCTTCCGCTTCCGGCAAACGATCCGACAAGGCGCTGGTGGCCCAGACGCGTCCTTCAGCGGCCGAATTCACGAGGGCCATCAGCGCCGGCACGGCGTCTGACGGCGGCACCTTTCCGAATCCAGTCCAGCTGTCGTTGAAGAAGAGGCCGACACCGTCGCATGGCATCAGTTCGCGGAAATCGCGAATGCTGTTCTTCAGCAGATCCTCGACATTGCCGTGATGCGAGACATTGTGCAGCAGCTGATCGAGATAGCGGCGCGCGCGTTCGCTGGCGGCGAGCTTGCGCTTCTGGATCAGCGACGCCAGCTGCATGGAGAAGAATTCGCCGAACATTTCGGCCGCGACGCGCTTCTCCATCGACAGGACGCGTGTCGAATAATGGTGACAGGCGATCAGGCCCCACAGCGCGCCGTCGAGAATGATCGAGATCGACATGGACGCACCGACGCCCATATTGCGCAGATATTCGCAATGGATCGGCGACACGCTGCGCAGATGTGCGAAGGATAGATCGAGCGGCTCGCCCGAACTGTCGCGCTCTGGCACGATCGGCACGCGCGCGCCGGACGAGTCCGACACGATGCGCACGGTGTTCTGCACATAGAGAATGCGCGCTTGTTGCGGGATGTCGCTGGCGGGGAAATGCTGGCCGTGAAAGCTCTCGAGATCGCTACGCTTGGCTTCGCTGATCACACGGCCGGAGCCGTCCTGGGCAAATTGGTAGACCATGACCCGGTCATAACCGAGCGCGCCGCGCAGAAGGCGCGATGCATTGTCGAACAGGATGTCGAGATCGTTGCACTGCCCGATGCGGCCGATCAGCAGGCGCGACAATTCCAGCGGCGGAGTCGCCTCAACGGGATCGACCGGCTCGAATTCAACGATGTTGACGCCGTGATGGCGATGCACCGCAACGTTGAACGAGATGTCTGTGTGGGCGACCTTGAAGTCGATCAGGAGCCCGGCGCGCTGTTGGCTCCCCCATTTCGCGATGGCATTGCGGATGTCATGGGCCGGCTTCTCGCCGATCAGATCGTCGAGGCGGCGGTCATTGATTTCGCCGGTGATCCCAAGCATCGCGCCGGCATTGGCCGAATGGCGCCGCACCATGCCGACTGAGCCATCGCAAGCCAGCAGGCAGCCATGGGGCTGAATGCTGCCGGGGATATGGATCGGCTCGCG
Organism: Tardiphaga sp. GW821-FHT12E02; assembly: GCF_058807155.1. NCBI lineage: Bacteria > Pseudomonadati > Pseudomonadota > Alphaproteobacteria > Hyphomicrobiales > Nitrobacteraceae > Tardiphaga > Tardiphaga sp. GW821-FHT12E02. The sequence goes on along the minus strand of NZ_JBXAQK010000001.1, from coordinate 2,599,750 downwards.
GTCGCAATTGGTGAGATCGACGGTATCGGAGGTGGTTAGCATCAAGTGTCTCGGGAACGGCAATAAGCAGGAGAATGCCACGTCCGGAGACTTTGACAAACAACGGCACGACCCTTGGCGCGAATAGTTCCAGGGCGCGCTAACGCACGATCAGGATAACAATCGAGATGCGATTTGGGTCCACGCTCATGCGCACCCGTAGGTGGGCACGCTGCGCTTTGCCACCTATGTCAGATCTTAGCCCTGCCGCGAGCGCTTGGCGAAGAAGGTCATCAGCACTGGTAATGTGATGAGGATGACCAGGGGCGCCAGCATCATGCCGGTGACCACGACCACGGCCAGCGGCTTCTGCACCTGCGAGCCGACACCCTCCGACAGCGCAGCTGGCAACAGGCCGATGCCCGCCACGATACATGTCATCAGCACCGGCCGCAGCTGCAGCTCGCCGGTCTTGATGACCGCCTTGATGCGCTCCATGCCCTCATCGATGAGCTGGTTGTATTGCGAAATGATCAGGATGCCGTCCATCACGGCGATGCCGAACAGCGCGATGAAGCCGATGGCGGCCGAGACGCTGAACGGGATGCCGAAAATATACAGGCCGAGCACGCCGCCGAACACCGCCATGGGAATCACGCTCATGGCCAGCAATGTGTCGGCCATGGAGCCGAAATTGAACCAGAGCAGTACGCCGATGAGCAGCAGGCTGATGGGCACCACGATGGACAGGCGCGCGATGGCATCCTGCAGATTGCCGAATTCACCGACCCATTCGGTGCGCGAGCCGGGCGGCAGCTTGACCAGCGCATTCACCTTGTCCTGCGCTTCCTGGATCGCGCTGCCGAGATCGCGTTCACGCACCGAGAACTTGATCGGCAGATAGCGCTCCTGGTTCTCGCGATAGATGTAAGCCGCGCCGGAAATCAGGTTGATGGAGGCGACCTCGCTGAGCGGGATCTGCGTGATGGTGCCATTCGGGCCGGGTGCGCCGATGCGCAGATTCTGGATCGCCTCGGCGCTGCGGCGGAATTCTGGTGCGAGACGAACCACGATCGGGAAGTGACGATCGCTGCCGCCCTCATAGAGGTCGCCGGCGCTGTCGCCGCCGATCGCGACCTTGATGGTGGCATTGATATCGCCCGGTGCCAGGCCATAACGCGCGGCCTTGGCGCGGTCGATGTCGATCTGGATGGTCGGCTGGCCGAGCGAGGTGAACACCGCGAGATCGGTGACGCCCTGCACGGTGGAGAGCACGTCCTTGATCTCATTCGCCGTCTTGGTCAGCGTTTCGAGATCGCTGCCATAGAGCTTGATCGAGTTTTCGCCCTTCACGCCGGACACGGCTTCGGAGACGTTGTCCTGCAGATATTGCGAGAAGTTGAATTCGACGCCCGGAAATTTGGTCTGCAAATCCTTGAGCAGGCGCGCCGTCAGCACGTCCTTGTCCTGCGTCGTCGGCCACTGGGCGACGGGCTTCAGCGGCGTGAAGAATTCGGCATTGAAGAGACCGGCAGCGTCGGTGCCGTCATCGGGACGGCCATGCTGCGACACCACCGATTCCACTTCGGGCTGCTGGCGGATGAAGCGGCGCATCTCGTTGACGTACGTATTGCCTTCCTGCAGCGAGATGGTCGGCGGCAGCGTGGCGCGGATCCACATATTGCCTTCTTCCAGCTTCGGCAGGAATTCGAGGCCGAGCAGCCGGATCATGATGGCGGTGGCCACCAGCAGCGCAACGGCGAGCCCCATGACCACGGCGCGGCTCTTCACCGCCCAGTTCAGAACCGGCACATAGATGTGGTGCAGCTTGCGGACGATCCAGGTTTCGGTCTCCTGCACATGCGCGGGCAGGATCAGCGCCGACAGCGCCGGCGTGATGGTGAAGGTGGCGATCAGGCCGCCGGCCAGCGCGTAAGCATAGGTGCGCGCCATTGGGCCGAAGATGTTGCCCTCCACGCCCGACAGCGTGAACAGCGGCAGGAAGGCCGCGATGATGATCGCCGCGGCGAAGAAGATCGATCGCGAGACGTCCGCGGAGGCGCTGAGGATGCCGTGTTTCTTCATCCCCATGATGGTTTCGGGCGAGATGTGACTCTTCTCGGCGTCCGATAGCGGCGTCGTCTGCGTCAATCTCCGGAAGATCGCCTCCACCATGATCACGGTGCCATCGACGATCAGACCGAAATCGATGGCGCCGACCGAGAGCAGATTTGCGGACTCTCCCCGCGCGACAAGGATGATGACGGCGAAGAACAGCGCAAACGGAATCGTGGCGCCGACGATCAATGCGCTGCGCAGATTGCCGAGGAACAGCCATTGCAGGAAGACGATCAGCAGGATGCCGACCACCATATTGTGCAGCACCGTATGCGTCGTGAGATCGATCAGATCCTTGCGGTCATAGATGCGCTCGATCCGCACGCCGGGCGGCAATACATTGCCATTGTTAATGGCGCGCACGGCCTTCTCGACATTGGCGATGGTCGGCGAACTCTTCTCGCCACGCCGCATCATCACGATGCCCTGGACGATGTCGTCGTCATTGTTGAGACCGGCAATGCCGAGCCGCGGCTTCTCGCCCACCGTGACCGAGGCGACGTCGCGGATCAGCACCGGATTGCCATTGGTCTGCGAGATCATCGTGTTGGAGATGTCGTCGATGGAGCGGATCAGACCGACGCCGCGCACGACTGCCGATTGCGGGCCGATATTGACGGTATTGCCGCCGACATTGATGTTGGCGTTGCCGACGGCCGTCAGCATCTGCGGCAGCGTCAGGCCATAGGCGACGAGCTTGTTGAAATCGACCTGGATTTCATAGGTCTTGGTCTTGCCGCCCCAGCCGACCACATCGATGACGCCCGGCACGGCGCGGAAGCGACGCTGCAGCACCCAGTCCTGCAAGGTCTTGAGATCGAGCACGCTGTAATTCGGCGGACCGACCAGACGATAACGGAAGATTTCACCGACCGGCGACAGCGGCGAAATACCGGGCTGCGCATTGTTGGGCAGCGGACCGAGCTGCGCCAGCCTGTTCAACACCTGCTGCAGCGCTTCATCATAGGTGTAGTCGAAGGAGAATTGCAGTTTGACGTCCGACAGGCCGTACAAGGAAATTGTACGGATCATCTTCATGTTCTTGATGCCGGCAACCTGCGTCTCGATCGGAATGGTGATGTAACGCTCGATCTCCTCGGCCGACAGGCCGGGCGATTGCGTCACGATGTTCACCATCGGTGGCGTCGGATCGGGATAGGCTTCGATGTTCAGCTGCTGAAAGGCGAAGATGCCGCCGATAAACACGGCGAGGAACATGCCAACCATCAGGAAGCGACGGTCGACGGCAATAGAGACGAGACGATCCATCCAGATCGGACCTTTCAGAGAAGCCGAAGCTGGAACTTAGCTAGCAGACGCCACGCGATCGATGAACAGGCTACCGCGGGTGATGATCTTTTCGCCCGGCCGGAGGTTGCCGAACACTTCCACCAGGCCCGCATTGGTCATGCCGGTCTTGATGGTGCGCAGTTCGATGGTCTTGTCGTCATTGGCGACCCAGACGCGGACCTGATCGCCTTCATAAATCAAAGCGGTCTTCGGCACGCCGACGGTCGGCTGTTCGCCCGGCGCATAGATCGTGACCGTGGTGAACATTTCCGGCTTCAGCAGGCCGTTGCTGTTGTTCAGCGTGGCGCGCACCAGCAGGCGACGCGTGGCCGGATCGAGCGCGGTAGCGACATAGTCGATGCGGCCGGTCATGATGCGGCCCGGCAATGCCAGCGCCGAGAAGGTCATTTCCTGGCCGATCTGCACTGATGCCGCCTCGGTCTCGCGCACAAAGGCATTGAGCCAGACGGTGGAGAGATCGCCGATCACAAACACCGGATCGCTGGCGCCGGCGCTGATGAACTGGCCCGGACCGACCTTGCGCTGGACCACGGTGCCGGCAAGCGGCGAGAACACGGTGGTTTCCGGATTGATGCGGCCCTTCTCCTGGAAGGCGGTGATCGCATCTTCCGTGAGGCCGAGAATGCGCAGGCGGTTGCGCGAAGCCTCCAGCGCGGTATCGGCGGTGCGCAGATCGTTCTGGGCTTGGAGCAGCGTGGCCTGGGCCTGCTGATAATCCTTCAGCGGCACGGCCTTGCCTTCGAACAGATCCTTGGCGCGTTTGTCCTGGATGGTGGCGAGGTCAAACTGTGACTTGGCTTTATTCGCAGCGGTGACAGCGGCGACGAAATCGTTCTGCGCGCCAACGGTGTCGGCTGCTTCCACCACGAACAGCGGCTGGCCCTTGACCACCTGATCGCCGGGCTTGGCGAGCAGTTTGGTGACGCGGCCGGCATAGGGCGAGAAGATCGGCGTGGACTTGTCTTCATCGACGGCGATCTTGCCTTCGGTGACCGACTCCGACCGGAACGACTTCACGCTGACCGGCTCGATGGTCAGGCTCGCCCATTCGGACGCGCTCGGCGTGTAGCGCTGCGGATTCTTGCGGGACTGGCTGGAGACGTCCGAATGCTTCTGCGGCGTCGCGGTCATCTGCGTATAGGCATAGCCGGCGCCGACAAGAACGACGGCCGCGCAGACGCTGATGGCCAGCTGTTTGCGGCTGAATTTCGAAGATCCCTGGTTCACGTTCGTCACCTGCCGAGCCCTTAGAATACGAGTCCGCTTATGCCGCGGCGTTTTGTCCCATACGCGCCGCTATTAGTGCGCATATGGACGTTGAGACAATCAAAAAACGCAGGTCTGACCCGCATTTTTGTTTAAACTTTCGTTATCATGCAAACAAGTGTCATGGCGCGGACCCCCATACCGGCGGGTTTGTCCCTAACGGGACCGCCGGGCGGGCCCAGGTTGCCAGAGTGCCGCCTAACACGGCTGCATGACGAACAGCCGACAGGGCCCCAAAGCCCGACGGCATATCCTCAACACATGAGGCCACGGCGTCGCCCGGGATATCCGGCGCCTTCAAGCCATTTTCAAGGCGCCCCATATCCCACAGCCATTTGCCGGTGCGCGCCAGCGACACCTGAACGTGCCAGCTGCCGCCCTCACTGGCCTGGCGCAGCCTGGCCATCATGGCGCCGAAGGCCATCAAATAGCCGGTGGCATGATCGAGCATCTGCGCGGGTAACTCCTTCGGACCTTCGACACCCGCAGCTTTCCCTTCGGCATCATTGAAGCCCGTCGCGCATTGAACCAGCGAATCGAAGCCACGGCGCTGCGCCCAATCACCGCTGCGACCATAGGCGGAGAGCGAGACGTAAACGATGCCGGGGCTGATGCGCGCCGCATCGGCCGGCGCGAAGCCGCGTGCGGCCAGCGATTGCGGGCGATAACCCTGCGAGAAGATATCGGCGCTGGTGAGCAGATCACGCAGCGTCTCCCTGCCCTGCCCGGTGTCGAGATCAGCAAAACATGACCGCTTGCCGCGACCGGTGTCGATGGTGAGCCAAGGGATCGCCGGCAGATTGGGACTGGAAACCAGCATCACATCAGCGCCGTGGGCGGCCAGCGTGCGTCCCGCAACCGGGCCGGCGATGACACGCGACAGATCGAGCACGCGCAGGCCTTTGAGCGGGCACTCGCCGGCGGGCCATGGTCTTGGCGCGGCGTCGCCGATTTTGGTGATCTCGATCAGCGGCAGCCCGGCGATGGCTTTTGCCTGCGGCAGCGCCATCCATTCATCGTGGCTGCGCATCAGCGCGACGACACCGCCGGCAGCATAGGCTGCGGTCTCGAAAGCCTCGCCCTTCCACTGCATCAGCGCAGCTTGCACGGCTTCGCGTTCTGCTGTGCAGGACAGGACCTTGCAGACGGCATCGCGGTGGTGCGGGAAATTGGTGTGCAGCCGGACAAAGCGTCCATCACCGGTCTTGTAGACGCCGGCAATCGCATCCCAGGCGGGCGGCGGCGGATGGCCATCGCAGCGCAGATAACGCTCGCTGCGGCATTCGACGACGGCGTGACGCATATCGACGCTGACATCCTGCGCCTGCCCGCTGCGCGCGCGCCAGATCTCGGCAGCAGCGAGACCAGCGGCTGCGATCGACACCTGCGCGGCAGCACCGGTACGGAACGAGGATGGCAGCGCGGGCTCCGCGCCGGTCAGCGTGACGCGCTCCAGCGCGGTGCGATCACCGCCCAGATCGGTCCACAGCTCGGCAAGAATTGCGCGCGGCGTCTGCATTATGTTGAGCCTGAAGGACGGTGGCTGGTGCCTCCCAGCAGACCGTATTCGCATCGTGCAGGTCAACGGCTGAACGGTTGTTGAACGAGGTCAGTGAAAGTCCCGCGAGCGCGGCAGAATCCGGACGTCGCGCGGATGGCGGATGCGCTGGGCGGGATTGTCGGGATGTTCGCGGCGATCGTCATTGAGCGGTTCGGGACCTGGCAGCATGCGACGCGGCGATCCGAGCGCATCATTGGCGAGGAATTTCAGCTCGTCCGATCGATCCACCAGCCGTTCGGCGACGAGGTGCACGACGTTTTCCTTGCTGCTCTGGATGCGCCCCTCGACCCAGATCAGCCGTGCGCCCATCACCTCCTTGCGGAATGTCTCCATCACCTTTGGCCACACCACGATGTTGGCGATGCCGGTCTCATCCTCCAGCGTCATGAAGATCACCCCCTTGGCACTGCCGGGCCGCTGCCGCACGAGCACGACGCCGGCACAACGCGCCGGCGTGTTGTTCGGCGACGCAGCAACTGTCGCGCAGGTCATCACCTTTTCCGCCGCAAACATCGTACGCAAAAACTCCATCGGATGGCCTTTAAGCGACAACCGGATGGTTTGGTAATCCGCCACGACTTCTTCGGCACGCGGCATCTGCGGCAGCGGCGCTGCGTTCTCATCGGACAGTTCGCGTGCGGTTGCCACTTCGAACAGCGGCAGCGCCACGTCATCCGGCATGCGTCGCACAGCCCACAGGGCCGCGCGGCGATCGAGCCCGATGGAGCGAAATGCGTCGGCATCGGCCAGCATGATCAGCGCGCGCTTCGGCAATGCAGTGTCGCGGGCAAAATCTTCGAGGGTGGTGAAGGCGCGTTTCTCACGCGCAGCGACAATGCGGGCGCCCCAGTCTTCTGAAGGAGGCGGCGGATTGTTCTTGCTTTGCCTTAGCCGCTCCTCATCTGCATCGGCCCACTTGAAACCATCGATCTGGCGGAAACCGAGACGGACGGCGTGAAATTTGCCGCCGATGCCCTCAAGCGTGTTTTGCGCGTGGCTATACGAGATGTCGATCGGATGGACCTCGACATCGTTTTTCTGGGCATCCTGTACGATCTGCGACGGTGCGTAGAACCCCATTGGCTGCGAATTCAGAAGACCACAACAGAAGACGTCAGGATGAAACCACTTAAGCCATGACGACACATAAACGAGTTGCGCGAAAGCAGCCGCATGGCTTTCCGGGAAACCATAACTGCCGAAGCCCTTGATTTGCTCGAAACAATTCTCGGCGAACGTCCTGTCATAGCCTCGGCGGACCATGTTTCCGACCATCTTTTCTTCGAAACTTCCTATGGTGCCAACATTACGGAATGTCGCCATTGCCCGACGAAGGCCATTGGCTTCTTCAGGCGTGAATTCTGCCGCCTTGATCGCGATGCGCATCGCCTGTTCCTGAAACAGTGGAACGCCAAGCGTTTTATGCAGGACATCTCGGAGCTCGTTCTTATTCTTGTCGGCGCCCTTTGGTGCAGGATATTCGATATCCGCGGGATTCATCTCTCGGCGCTTTAGATAGGGATGCACCATATCGCCTTGGATCGGCCCAGGACGCACGATCGCGACCTCAATGACAAGGTCATAAAACGTCTTTGGCTTTAACCGTGGCAACATGTTCATCTGCGCGCGGCTTTCGACTTGAAAGACGCCAAGAGATTCGCCGCGCTGGAGCATCGCGAAAACCGGCGGCGCGTCCTTGGCTTCTGCTTTAATGTCCTTCAGCTCATAACGTAGCCCCTTGTGCCGAAAGATCAGTTCAAAGCAGCGACGGATGCAGGTCAGCATGCCCAGCGCGAGCACATCGACCTTCATCATCTTCATCGTATCGACGTCGTCCTTGTCCCATTCGATGAAGGTGCGATCATCCATCGCCGCATTGCCGATCGGCACATAGGTGTCGAGATTATCCTGCGTGAGGACATAGCCACCGACATGCTGAGAGAGATGGCGCGGAAATTCGATCAACTGTGTTGCCAGCGCAACCGCCTGCACGATCGCCGGATTGGACGGATCGAGCCCGGCCTGCTTCACCTGCATCTCGTTGAGGCCCTTGCCCCAGCTGCCCCATACGGTGTCGGCCAGCGATGAGGTGACGTCCTCCGTCAACCCGAGCGCCTTGCCAACATCGCGGATCGCCGAGCGCGGACGATAATGGATGACGGTGGCGATGATCGCCGCGCGATGGCGACCATAGCGGCGATAGACATATTGCATCACCTCCTCGCGGCGAACGTGCTCGAAATCGACATCGATATCCGGCGGCTCGAGACGCTCCTTGGAAATAAAACGCTCGAACAGGAGGTCGACTTCAGCAGGATTTACCGAGGTGATATCGAGCATGTAGCAAACGGCGGAGTTCGCTGCCGAGCCACGCCCCTGGCAGAGAATGTTCTGGCTGCGCGCATATTGGACGATGTCGTGAACGGTCAGGAAATAGTGGGCGTATTTAAGCTCCCTGATCAGAGCGAGCTCCTTGCGCAAGGTAGCTTCCAGAACCTCATCAACGGTGTTGGGAAAATGCCGGCGATACCCTTCCCAAGTCAGGTCTTCGAGATGCCCCTGCGCCGTCTTTCCCGGCGGAACGGGTTCGTCGGGATACTGATATTCGAGCTGAGCGAGCGTGAAGGTGATGCGCTCCGAAAACCTGATCGTCTCCGCAATGGCGTCGGGATAATCGCTAAACAGCCGCGCCATTTCGGCGGCCGATTTGAGATGGCGTTCGGCATTTGCCTGCAACCGACGACCAACCTTGTCGATCGTCGTCTTTTCGCGAATGCAGGTGAGCACATCCTGCAAGGGTCGCTGGCTGTACGCGTGATACAGCACCTCATTACTCGCGATCAGCGGTACGCGGGCTGTGCCTGCGATACGTTCGAGCCGTGCAAGACGCCGCTTGTCGTCGCCGTGATGCAGGAAGCTCGCAGCGAGCCAGACATTGTCGGGACATGTGCGCGTTAGGCGATCCAGCGTTTTGAGTGCCGTGACCTTGTCGAACCGATGCGGCAAAGAAAGGATGCACAATTGCCCTTCGGCAAAATCGGTCAGATCGGCCAGCGTGAGATGACAGTCGCCTTTATCCGCCCTCAGCTTTCCACGGCTGAGGAGCTGGCATAGCCGCCCATAAGCCTCGCGATCCCGGGGATAGACGATGATGTCAGGCGTGCCATCCATAAAGACGAGACGCGCACCGATCAGCAGACGCGGGGGATGCGGAACGTCCTTGTTCCCCAATTCACTATAGGCACGCACCACGCCTGCCAGCGTATTGTGATCGGCGATACCGATGATCGGCAGGCCGATCCTGCTCGCTTGATGCACATAGCTTTCCGGATGCGAGCCGCCATGCAGGAACGAGAAATTGGTGGTGATGCCGAGCTCGGCATAGGCCGGAATCGTCATGCGAACATCCCGTGGACGAACCATTTCGGATCGACGCGCTTTTTTTCCTCCTCGTCCAGGATTTCGCCGTAAAGCCCATCGCGAAAAATCCACAGCCGCTGCCCGATATCGTCCTCGATCCGGAAGTAATCGCGGGTCGGCTGTGGCTCCTGCGTGCGCCACCATTCCATGGCGATGCGCTCCGGACCTTCGGCGCGGCGCACGATGTGATTGACACGTCGCCATGTGAAATATTTGGGCGGCTTGTCAGGAAATTCGGCCAGCGCCACTTCGATCGGCTCAGGCCGCTCGAACAAACGCAATGGTCGCAGCGGCGGTTCGCCGGTGATGCGCAGCGGCCATGGCGCGAGAGACGCTTCGATCAGGCCCCATTGCGCCGGCATCGGATCGGCCGCGCGCTCCGGGATATGCGTATCGACCGGCAGATGCACGAATACACGGCGCGGGCCGATCCGTGCCGAGAGACGATCGACGAGACCGATCACCTCGTCATTGTCCTGGGCGCGGCTATCGAGATCACTCTGCTGCTGCACTACAATTTCGGTGTGGCTGGCCGAGAGCCGGATCATGTCGAAGCCGAAGCCGGGATCGAGGGGATCGGCGATGGCGTCGAGGCGCTCGCGAAAGAGGCGATCGACGACCTCGACCCGATTCACCGCCTGCCCGGTCTGCGCCGTGATCACGCGCACCACACCATCGGTGCGGAAGAAGGCTGCTTGGAGGTGGCGCGCGCCTTTGCCCTGCTTGTCCATCGCGGCGATCAGCATGCCGGCCAGTGACGTCAGCGTTGCGGTGATGACGGTGTCGGTCGCGATCGGCTCGGGGAAGCGTTTCTCGACGATGTAATCCGGCAGCGGTTTTCGTGGGCTGATCGGGCTGTCGCTTTGCCCAAGTGCCGCTTCCAGCAACGCCGTAAAAGCTGCGCCAAAACGCGCGGTGATTTCGGCACGGCCGCGTGCGGCGACATCGCCGATGGTCTTGAGGCCGGCGCGACGCAGCCCGCGAATGATCGCCTCATCGGCGCCGAGCGGATGCAGGGGCAATGGTTTCACGGCCCTCGCCTCATCACCGGCCGCAACGATGCGGCCATGCCGGTGACGACTGAGCGTGCGCGCACAGACCGACGTGCCGGCGATCGCGGCGCTGACGATAAAGCCCTGCTTGGTCAGCGTGGCGCAGAGTTGGTCCATCAAGCCGGCCTCGCCGCCAAACAGATGCGCGCAGCCGGTGATGTCGAGGAACAGGCCGTGCGGCGCATCGAGCGCGACCAGTGGCGTGAAGCGATCGCACCAGTCGGCGATGGCGTTCAGCAACTCGCTATCGGCGACGGGATCGGCATCGCAGACATCGATATCAGGACACACCGCGCGCGCATTGGCGAGCGGCAGGCCGATCTCAAGACCGAGTTTTGCCGCAGCATCGTTCACTGCCGTGATCTGCCAGGCATTGCTTTCCTTGGCGGCTGATATCAGCGGTCTATGCGCGTCGTGCAACGCGCCGCTGCGGGCGCGCTGGCGCTTGATGCGGTCGGTCGGCAGGCGCGGCAGCCACAGGCTGAGAATGCGCCGTCTCACGGAAAAGGCACTCATCACATTTCCATTCCATGATCCATCGGCCGGTCTGGCCATGGCGATTGCGAACAAGCTGCGTGTCGAGGATCGGTGCGCCCCAGGCTTCCCAAGCGGCTGTCGGCGGCGAACGCGCGGCCTGCACCACCCAGCGCGTCTCCGCCGTACTCACCATCGGCAGAGCGGAGGTGCGCAGCATCACGCAGCTGACGCCGGAATTTTGCGCGGCCAGCGTGTATTTGCGGCTGGCGACGAGATCGAAGGCGCGCACCTCGCCCCACAGGTCGAGCACCACGGCGCCGAGCGCATCACAGGCCAGCGCATCGGCACCGACGCGCAGCGCCATCTCGTGATCGGCCGCCTGCACCAGCACGATGCGGCGCGGATCGAGGCCGAGTTCATTGAGCCCGCTCATCGACAGGCCACCTGCTTCGCGGGCGACAAAATCCTGCCGGATCCAGAGCAGCGGCTTGCTCTTGCTCAGGCGCTGGGCAATGCCGGCGACAAAGCCTGTGGCGGCGCCGACCTGCCGTGTCTCCAGCGCAAACACCTCATGCAGGGTTCCGCTGATCAGGCCGCCTTGCAGCACTGCATCCGCTTCGGCATGGCCGAGCGCCACGCGATCGAGGCGCGTGGTATCTTCATGCCCTTCGATCCGTTCGATGCTGCCGCGCAGGCGCGCAAGCGTGTCTATGCGTGCGCCGGTCATGCGCCGCTCCTCAAAATCTTTGCCAGTGACGGGTTTTCAATGAACCCGTGACTGGCCCATTTGTTCATGATACGTTCTATATAACGCCGAGAGGCTCGGCTGAGTCAATCGGATCATTGCGGCCGCGTTTCAATTTTTGCGGGCGCGATGGGGATCACAACCAAGTGGTTGTGATGGGGACCGCGACCCAAATTTTTGCGGCGGACTTGGAAGGATTTGGAATGGACGTGAAGCGCAAGCTGGAGATCCTCGCGGATGCCGCCAAATATGACGCCTCATGCGCATCGAGCGGCACCGAGAAGCGGGATTCCCGCGACGGCAAGGGCATGGGTTCGACCGATGCAGGCATGGGCATCTGTCACTCCTATGCGCCGGATGGCCGCTGCATCTCGCTGCTCAAAATCCTGCTCACCAATGCCTGCAATTACGATTGCCTTTATTGCGTCAACCGCGCCTCCAGCAATGTGACGCGGGCGCGCTTCACGGTCGATGAAGTGGTGCAGCTGACGCTGGACTTTTATCGGCGCAATTACATCGAGGGCTTGTTTCTCTCATCGGGCATCATCCGCAGCGCGGATTACACCATGGAGCAAGTGGTCGCCGTCGCGCGCAAACTGCGCGAAGAGCATCACTTTCGCGGCTACATCCATTTGAAGACCATTCCGGAAGCGGATGAGGCACTGATTACCGAGGCCGGCAAATATGCGGATCGGCTCTCGATCAATATCGAAGTGCCTGATGAAGGCAGCCTGAAGCATCTGGCGCCGGAAAAGGACGTGCGTGCGATCCGCCGCACGATGGGACGTTTACGGCTGAAGCTGGATGAAGCACGCGAGGGCGCCAAACCGACGCCGCGCGGCCGAACTGCGCCGCGTTTTGCGCCAGCGGGCCAGAGCACGCAGATGATCGTCGGCGCCGACAGCGCCAATGATGCCACCATCATCAAGACCTCGGCCAATCTTTATGGCTCCTACAATCTCAAGCGCGTCTATTACTCGGCCTTCAGCCCGATCCCCGATGCGAGCCGCTCATTGCCGCTGCGCGCGCCGCCGCTGATGCGCGAGCATCGGCTTTATCAGGCCGACTGGCTGATGCGCTTCTACGGTTTTGATGCCGACGAGATCGTGGCTGGCAATGACGGCATGCTGTCGCTGGACATGGATCCGAAACTCGCCTGGGCGCTGCGCCATCGCGACCGTTTCCCGCTCGACATCAACCGCGCCAGCCGCGAGGACCTGCTGCGCGTGCCCGGTTTTGGTGCGCGGGCCGTGCAGCGGATCATCGAGACGCGGCGGATTTCATCGATCCGCGTGGGCGATCTCGCAGCCCTGCATATTCCGCGGAACAAGGCATTGCCGTTCATCGTTCTTCCCGATCACCGACCGGCGGTGCATCTGCTCGACAGCGCGCAACTGGCCGAACGCTTTAAGCCGAAAGCCAAGCAATTGGGCTTCGCTTTCTAGACGCGCAACACGCTCCTCCCTCATCCTGAGGAGCCGCGCAACGCGCGGCGTCTCGAAGGATGGGCCACAAGTGCCAGGCCAGCATCCTTCGAGACGCCGCTTTGCGGCTCCTCAGGATGAGGACGGAGATTGTTGCAAGGGATCATAAATGCACACCATCACGCTCGATGGCGAGACTGATTTCGACGGTTGGCGCAAGGCCGCGCGTCTGCTGGCGATGAATGGTGTTGCGCCTGCGGATGTGACGTGGCTCGTCGCCGGCGGCGATGAGCCGGAGCTGTTTCCGGCCACGCAGAGCGCACCGCTCGAAGACATTCGCGGCACATTCAATGTGCCCGCGCAATTCGTCGATCTGGCCAAGCAGGTCATCCTGCATCGCGACCCGCAGCGCTTTGCCCTGCTCTATCGCATGTTGTGGCGGCTGCGCGGCAATCATGACCTGCTGCAGCTCGCCACCGATCCCGACACCACAAAACTGGAAAGCATGGCCAAGGCGATCCGCCGCGACGAGCACAAGATGCATGCCTTCGTGCGGTTTCGCGAAATCGGCCGCGAGCCGAAATCGCATTTCGTCGCCTGGTTCGAGCCGGAGCATCATATCGTCGAACTGGGCGCGCCGTTTTTCGCGCGGCGCTTTGCCGATATGGCGTGGTCGATCCTGACGCCGGATCTGTGTGCACATTGGGACGGACACACAGTGTCGTTCTCGCCGGGCGTCGATAAATCCATGGCGCCATCGAGCGATCGGCTCGAGGAGGTCTGGCTGACCTATTACGCCAACATCTTCAATCCGGCGCGCTTGAAGACCAAGGCGATGCAGAAAGAGATGCCGAAGAAATACTGGCGCAACCTGCCCGAAGCGGCGCTGATCAAGCCGCTGATCGAGAAGGCGGAACGAGTTACGGGCGAAATGATTGCAGCCGAGGCGCAGGAGCCGAAAAAGCCGCAGCGCCGCGAGGACGCCATGACGAGATCACACACCGCATCGGCCGAGCACTCGAACGACAACAGCCTCAGCGCGCTACGCGATGAGGCCGCCGATTGCCGCGCCTGCGCGCTGTGGAAGGATGCGACCCAGACCGTGTTTGGCGAAGGGCCGAAACAAGCCTCGGTCATGATGGTCGGCGAACAGCCCGGCGACAAGGAAGACCTGGCCGGAAAGCCATTTGTCGGTCCGGCCGGCCAGATGCTCGACAAGGCACTGAAGGAAGCCGGCATCATCCGCGACAAGGTCTATGTCACCAATGCGGTGAAGCATTTCAAATTCGTGCCGCGTGGCAAATTCCGGCTGCATCAGAAACCGGCGACGCCTGAGATCAAGGCGTGTCGGCCCTGGTATGAACGCGAAAAGGCTTTGGTGAAACCGGAGCTCGTCGTTGCCATGGGCGCGACGGCTGCGCAGAGCGTGTTCGGCAAGATCATGCCGGTCGGCAAGACGCGCGGCCGCGTGATCGATCTGGCCGACGGCACGCGCGTGCTCGTGACCGTGCATCCGTCCTATCTGCTGCGATTGCCGGATGAGGATGCAAGGCTGCGTGAATATGCGAATTTCGTTGAGGATTTGCGCATCGTAGCGGCGCATTTGAGCGCGTCGGCAAGAGCCGCCTAAACTCGGCCCTCATCCTGAGGAGCGCGCAAAGCGCGCGTCTCGAAGAATGGTGGTACGCTCAGAGCCAAGCAATTCATGGTTCGAGACGGCGCTTCGCGCCTCCTCACCATGAGGGGCTGAGATTAGATCACGATCTCCCGCATCACGCGCCGCGTATCCATCTCGAATTCGAGATCGACCACAGGCGGACGTGCAAAATGCCAGGTCATGCCCTGGCGTGCAGCGCCACGCTTCACCAGCTCATCGGCAACGACCGGGTGAAAATCCTGCACCGTATAGACCTGTGTCGCCGTCGTGTCCTTCCAGCCGAAGCCGAAAGCACCGAGGCGCTCTTCCATCGTATTCATTGTCATGCGCGCCTTCTCGCGCAAGGCATCCGCCGAAGTTTCGCGATAGCGCACGATGCGCTCCGGATATGTGCCGGGACCACTGCGCGCTTCGGCGCCGCCGGCGATCACGAAGCTTGGTCCCGCACCTTTCGATTCCCGCACGAACGAGAATGCGTAGAACGACGGTTCACTTGGCGGATCGATTTCGAGACAGACATTGCTGCGTGCGACGGGATTGTTGGTGCCGTCGAAGAGACCCCATTCGGCGAGCGTCTTCACATAGTGTTCGTTGAATGTGCGAAAGCCGGCTTCATCGACGACCGCAGGTGAACGCAATTCGCAAGCACAGAATGACGTCAGCGGTCTTCCTGCAGCGCGGATGTAGTCGGCGATGCGCGCAAAGCCTTCCCCGAGAGGCAACCATGTATCGAAGCGGACGCGCTCGATCTCATAATCGGGCAGTGCTGCAGCGCCGCTCGAATACTGAAATAGCGCGGGAATGTAACGATAGTTGCCGGCGGTGAAATCGCGCGTCATCGAGGGGGCTCCTCCGGGGGGCATCCGCCTCAAAAGGGAATGGCGGATCGACATTGCCGATCCGCCATCCAACCTCAATCCATCTGGCCCTGCAAGCTCAGCGTTGCAAGGCCCAATGCGTCACGTCGTCTTTGCGTGCTTCATGTCGAAGTCCGCGATCTCTTTGGCACGTTCGCTTTCCTTGCCGGCGCGGTGGTCCGTGGCGATGGCCACATAGACCGCGGGCAGCACGAACAGCGTGAACAGCGTGCCGATCAGCATGCCGGCCACGACCACGAGACCGATGGAGAAGCGGCTTGCCGCACCGGCGCCCGATGCGGTGAGCAGCGGCAGCAGGCCGGTGACCATCGCCGCCGTCGTCATCAGGATCGGACGCAGACGCACGCGGGCCGCCATTTCGATGGCCGAGCGGCGATCGAGACCTTCCTTGAGCTGCAGTTCATTGGCGAACTCCACCATCAGGATGCCGTGCTTCGAGATCAGGCCGACCAGCGTCAACAGACCGACCTGGGTGTAGATATTGATCGTCGCCACGCCGAAGAACAGCGGGATCAGCGCACCCGAAATCGCCATCGGCACCGAGATCATGATGACCAGGGGATCGCGGATCGACTCGAACTGCGCCGCCAGCACCAGGAAGATGATGATCAGCGCGAAGCCGAACGCCACCGCGAGCTGGTTGCCTTCCTGCACATATTGACGGCTATCGGCGAGATAGTCGTGATTGAAGCCCGCCGGCAGCTTCTTGGCCTCCGCCTCGAGGAAATCCACCGCCTGACCGACAGTCACGCCCGGCATCGGCACGGCCTGGAAGGTCGCCGAATTGAGCTGGTTGAAATGCGACAGCGCGTTCGGATTGGTCCCCGTTTCCACCTTCACCAGTGTGGACAGCGGAACCTGCTGGCCCGTCGCGGTCGGTACATAGTAGTTGGCCAGTGAATCCTGCGAGATGCGCATGGCGCGCGGGACCTGCGGGATCACCTGATAGGAACGCCCTTCGAGATTGAAGCGGTTGATGTAGTTGCCACCCAGCAGCACCGCCAGCGAATTGCCGATGCTCTGCATGGTGACGCCGAGATCATTCGCCTTCGACCGGTCCACGCTCACGCGCACCACCGGCTGATTGAAGTCGAGATCGCTGTCGGTGACGATGAACATGCCGCTCTTCTGCGCGGACGCCTTCAGCTTCACCATCTCCTCATAGACGGACTGGAAGCTGCCGACGGTGTTGATCACCATCTGGATCGGCAGACCGCCAGGACCGCCCGGCAGAGCCGGAAGATTGAAGGCGAAAGCGTTGACGCCCTCGATCTTGCTCAGTTCGTCCTGCACCGGCTGCTTGAGCTGGTTGGTCGAGCGCTTGCGCTCGTCCCACGGTTTCAGCAGCATGCCGGCGATGCCGTTGTTCGGGCCGTTGATGCCGTTGATGATGAAGCGCAGGTCCGTCTCGGGGAACTTGGCGAACACCTTGTCCATCTTCTCTCCGTAATAGTCGGAGTAGTCGATATTGGCGTATTTCGGCCCCTTGGTGATGGCGAACAGGATGCCCTGATCCTCCTCAGGCGCCAGCTCCTTCTTCGTATTCACATACATGAAGGCGACAAGGCCGAGGATGACCACCGCGAACAATGCGGTGATCGGGCGATAATCCAGCGAGCGGTCAAGCTGGCGGCCATACCAGCGCGTCACCGCGCCGAACACCTTGTCGACCTTCTTGGCGAACCAGCCAGGCTCTTCCTGCTTCAGCAGCACCGAACACATCATCGGCGACAGCGTCAGTGCGATGACGCCCGACACGATCACGGATCCCGCGAGCGTGAAGGCGAATTCGCGGAACAGCGCGCCGGTGAGACCGCCGATGAAGCCGATCGGCGCATAGACCGCCGCGAGCGTGATGGTCATGGAGATGACCGGGCCGATGATTTCGCGCGCGCCTTCCAGCGACGCCTGCACCGGCGATTTGCCCTCCTCCAGATGGCGGTGGATGTTCTCCACCACCACGATGGCGTCGTCCACCACGAGGCCGATGGCGAGCACCATGGCCAGCAGCGTCAACAGGTTGAAGCTGAAGCCGGCCATCAGCATGAGACTGCAGACGCCGATCAGCGACAGCGGGATCGTCACCACCGGAATGATGACCGAACGCAGCGACGCCAGGAACAGGAAGATGACGACCACGACGATGACCACCGCTTCGATCAGCGTATTGCGCACCTCCTCGATGGACGAGGTGATGAACTTGGTCGAGTCGTAGGCCACCTTCATCTTCAGCGACGGCGGCAGGTTGCGCTCGAGTTCGGGGAACAGCTCGCGCACGCCCTTGACGATGTTCAAGGGATTGCCGAGCGGCGTCGATTTCACGCCGATGAAAATGGCGCGCTCGCCCGAGAAGGCCACCGATGCATCGGTGCTCTGCGCGGCCAGTTCGACGGTGGCGATGTCCTCCATGCGGACGAAACCACCATCCTTCGCCTTGATGATCATCCGCTTGAATTCGCCGACATTCTGCAAGTCGGTGTTCGCGGCGACGTTGGAGACGATGTAGTAACCCTTCGTCTGCCCCGCTGCCGCCTGAAAATTGTTGGCGCGGATGGCGGCGACGACGTCATCGGACGACACGCCGCGGCCGTTCATGCGCAGCGGATCGAGCCACAGGCGCATGGCAAAGGTCTGGCCGCCGAGGATTTCGGCATTGGCCACGCCGTCCACCGTCGAGAGCACGGGCTGCACCGCGCGCGTCAGATAGTCGGAGATCGCCGAGCCCGAGAGTTCATCGCTGGAGAAGCCGAGATACATGATCGCGGTGGTTTCGCCGGTGGACTTCAGGATCACCGGGTCGTTCGCTTCACGCGGGATCAGATATTTGACCGAGTTGACCTTCGACAGCACTTCGGTGAGCGCGGCGTTCGGATCGACGTTGAGCTTGATGTAGACCGAGATCAGGCTCTGGCCCTGGGTCGAGGCCGAGGTCATGTAGTCGATGCCTTCGGAAGCCGCGACGGCCTGCTCGATGGGCGTGGTGATGAAGCCCTGCATCAGGTCCGGCGACGCGCCGGGATACACCGTGGTGATGGTGATCACGGTGTTGGTCAGTTTTGGATATTGCCGGATCGGCAGGCTGGTGGCCGCCTTGAAGCCGATCAGCAGGATCAGCAGCGAAACCACCACCGCGAGCACGGGGCGCTTGATGAAGATATCCGTGAAGGACATGCGTGTGTGCTCCCGGTCTTAATTCAGCGGCGGCTGCGCGGGAATCTTCGGCGGCGGATCCGACGAGATCTGCACCAAAGCGCCCGACTGCAGCTTGAGCTGGCCGACGGCGACGACGCGGTCGCCCGCCTTCACGCCCTGCGTGATGACCGCGCGGCCATCGATGCGGTCGCCGGTGCGCACGAAGGTGCGGATGGCGTGCAGTTCGGTCTTGCCGTCGTCGAGCTTCTTTTCCTGGATCACATAGACGCTGTCGCCATAGAGCGTGTAGTCGACCGCGGTTTCCGGCACGGTCACGACAGCCGGCTTCTCCGGCAGCACGACCGTCGTCGTCGCGAACATGCCCGGCTTCAGGATGCCTTCGGGATTCTGGATCGTCGCCTGCACGCGGATATTGCGCGTATCGGCCGAGATCTGCGGCTCGATCGTCGTCAGCTTGCCTTCAAACGTGCGGCCCGGATAGGCATCGACCTTGATGCGCACGATCTGTCCGACCTTGAGCTTGCCGGAATCCTTTTCGGTCACGGTGAAATTGGCATAGACAGCCGACAGATCCGTCAGCGACACGATCTGCGTGCCGGCGGTGAGATACTGGCCGACTTCGATGCGGCGCGTACCGAGCACGCCGTCGAAGGCGGCGCGCACCAGCTTCTGCGAGATCGTCGCTTCGGTCTTGGCGATGCCGGCCTGTGCCTGGTCATAGATGCCCTGCGCGCTGTCCACGGTGGATTGCGGCCCGACCTGACGCTCCAGCAACTGACGCGCGCGATCGAGATTAAGCTTGGCCACATTGGCCTGCGCCTTGAAATTGGCGAGGTCACCCTGATCCGGACCATCGAACAGCTGCACCAGCGGCTGGCCCTTCTTCACGGTCGCACCTGCCTCGAACATGATCTCGGTGACGCGGCCATTGACGTCGGAGGAGACATTGACCTGATGCACGGCGGCGAGATCGCCGACGGCGCCGATCAGGTTCGGCACCACTTCGGACTTCGCTTCCGCAATGCTCACATTGATCGGCGGCTGCTTCATGGTGGCGAAGAACTGCTTGATCATGTGATTGCGGAACGCGTTGAAGCCGACAATGGCGACAACGAGCAGCACCAGCAGGCCGCCGATGATGATGAACCACTTCAGCGTACGCGGCTTCTTGCGCGGCTTGTCGCCGATCGGCTGTTGCTGCGCGGTGTGCGGATTTTGAGTCATGGTCATCTTATGCGCTTTCTGTCGTGGTCGCAGCGGCCTGCATCAGTTCTGGCGGCAGCGCGCGGTGTATATGCGATGCGATGGCATCGTCGTTCAGTCCGATCCCGCGAAGGATGAATTCGGTGAGTTGCAGATCGAGGCTTTCGGCCTTGCCGTAAGACAGCGAAGGCACGGTCGGCAGCAGCGACAGCGACGTGGTCATCGCCGCGTGATGCGCGAACCAGAAGAGATTCATCGGCGCCTGCGAGGAGGCGCGTGCATCGCCGGTTTTCACCGCCTGCGCGTAAGCCGCGACGAAAGCCGAGCCGATGATGCCCTCGATTTTCTCATGCATCAGGCGCGCGAATTCGCCGTCATTGAGATAGCTGATGGTGACCAGGCGCAGGCGCTGCGCTTCCTCATCATCGTCGCGCTCGCGCGCGATATCGAGAAAGTGCCGCACCATTTCGCGGATCAGGATCACCAGCGTCTCTGTCGACGGCGGCAGATCCAGCAACTGGTTCAGCCCCGGATCGGCCTTGCACTCCTCGGCCAGGATCTCGGCATAGAGCGCCGACTTGGTGGGGAAATGCTTGAACAGCAGCCCCTCCGAAATCGACGCCGCCGCGGCCACGCTCTTGGTTGTGGTGCCGGCAAAACCGTTATGCGCAAAGCAGCGCTTCGCGGCTGAGAGGATCAGTTCGCGCCGGAGATCATGGGTCATGCGGAGAGTCGTCATAGCGGCGTGAGTAAGCGCTCACCTTGGTTCCTGTCAATGAATTGGTGCGTCGCGTCAGGGGAATTACCGGGGGTGGTAGCGGAGGAGACACAGTGCAGCGATCTCGCGGCGCCGAAGCGTCCGAGGGGTGAGGTATTCCTCCCCTCGCGACATGAGGGGAGGCAGCACGCCGCAAGGCGCGAGGTGGTGGGACTGACGCAGCCCGTCTTGCCGGATCGCCGACAAAACCGCGACCGCGCAACGCCTTACGGCGTGCCACCGCGACGTTCTATTGGCCGAAGGACCGTTCTTCCGGGTACTGGGCGCTCCCATTGGAGCCATCCGACAGGTTTCCCTGCCTTCACCCGCACCGCGTCCAGCCGCGCTAGCGGCAGACCCCCGTAGTGGGGTCGGACGGTGACCCTCAACCACCCGAGTGCAGGAGGTACGTCCTCCCCTGCCCGCAGGCGCCGCGCTTCATCCCGCTCAATGACGCCTCATGAAGCGCCCCTCACGAATGAAGCGGGACGGAGGATATTCCTGAACGGAGAATTGTCAAGAACAAACGAAGAACATCTTTATGTGTGTCGTAGGGCGGATGAGCGCAGCGTCATCCGCCATTCTTAGCCACATGCGCTCGGCTGGCGGATTACGCCTTCGGCTCATCCGCCCTACGGCACCGCGCCTCCCCGCAGCGACGGGAGCGCCCTCAACCGATCGTCCGCTGCAGCAGATCAAGCCAGTTGGTCGATCCAAGCTTGGTCAGGAGGGCATCGGAATATCCCCTGCTCCGCAAGGCTGCGAACAGTGTCTGTAACCCTGCGGCCGAACCGATCGCCTGCGGCACGACGGCGCCGTCGAAGTCCGATCCCAAACCGACGTGATCCTCGCCCACCTTCGTCATCAGATAATCGATCTGCGCGACCATCAGCCCGATATCCGTATCGGCGCTCATGCTGCCGTCCGGCCGCAGAAAGCAGGTGGCGAAGTTGAGGCCGACCATGCCTTGCGTATCGCGGATCGCAGCAAGTTGCCGGTCGGTCAGATTGCGCGGCGACGGACACAGCGCATGCGCATTGGAATGCGTGGCGACCAGCGGCGCCTTGCTCAGGCGCGCAACGTCCCAGAACCCTTTTTCGGTGATATGCGACAGATCGACCATGATCTTCATGTCGTTGCAGGCCGCGATCAACCGTTCGCCGGCCGCGGTAAGACCGTCGCCAAGATCAGGGCCGGCCGGAAAATGAAATGGGACGCCGTGGCCAAAAATGTTGGTTCGGCTCCACACCGGCCCGATCGAACGCAGGCCGGCCGCATACAGGATTTCGAGAAACCTGAAATCAGTATCGATGGCTTCCGCGCCCTCGAGATGGAGCACCACCGCGAGCGCACCGCGCGCCATAGCAGCGCGGATCTCGGCGGTGGTCGTGCAGATCGCCACCGCGCCTTGCGACGCGCGCGCCAGCCGGAGCAGGATGGCCAGTTCGCCTTCCACCGATTTCCGCGCCTGTTCGAGCGTCAAGGGCATTGGCAGCGGTACGGCATATGCGCCGCCCTTCATGGCGTCGAAGAAACCATCGGTCTTTTCGGCGGCCGGCGAATACATTGCGAACAGTCCGCCGGCGAATGATCCCGCTTTGGCCTTGACCAGATCGATATGCCCTGCCCGCTCGCCGGCTAGAAAATCGGCGACGGGATCGGCCGATGACGACTGGTAGAGACGCAGCAGGACGTCGTTATGGCCATCGAAGACCGGAATTGGCATGGTCATGAACAGTCTCGCGCGAGGGGAAGGATCAAAGCGAGACTATAGCGGTGCATCAGTAAGCAGCAACCGGTATCGGCTTGTCGTCCCGCCTTCGTCGGCGGTCACGTCCCGTCTCCAGCAAGCGCAGGCGAAGCGCATATGGCTGCGCAAACAGCTTGCGGCCATCCTTCGAGACGCGGCCTCAGAAGGCCGCTCCTCAGGATGAGGGAAGAGTATGGCGCTATAGACGACCCTCATGGTGAGGAGCCCGCGAAGCGGGCGTCTCGAACCATGCAAGCCGAGCACTATCTTTATCGCTCAGAAACCATATGCGATTGCCCTCCCCCGCAAGCGGGAGAGGAAAGAGCACGTGTCCTATACCACCGTCTTGTGCCGTTCGATGCAGGTCTGCAGCACCTCGTCTATCGGCTTGCTCCACCAGTACTCCGAAAAGATCTCGATCTCGGAGTAACCGGCAAAACCCTGCGCTTCCACAGCGGCACGCGCGGCGCGGATGTCGATCACGCCGTCGCCCATCATGCCGCGGTCGTTGAGGATGTCCTTGGTCGGCACCAGCCAGTCGCAGACGTGAAATGCGTGGAGGCGATCCTGCCCTGCCCGTTCGATTTGGCCGAGCATCTGCGGGTCCCACCAGATGTGATAGACATCGAGAGCAACGCCGAGCATGCCGGTGCGGTTGGGATCGAGGCGGTCGCAGATGTCGAGCGCCTGCTCCGTGGTGTTCACGCAGGCGCGGTCGGCGGCGTAAGCGGGATGCAGCGGCTCGATGGCGAGCGGCATCTTGGCCTGCTTCGCATAGTCCAACATGGCGGCGATGCCGTCATCGACCTGGTTGCGGGCATCGATGATGTCCTTCGACGTCACGCTGCCCGGCCGCGAATATTGCGGCAGGCCACCCACGACGAGCACGATGCAGGGCGAGCCCAGCGCTACGGCTTCATCGACGCAACGCTTGTTGTCGTCACGCTCGGCCTGGCGATGCGCGGCGTCGGCCACGAACATGCCGCCGCGGCAATAGCCGGACAGTTCGAGATCGTGGTCCTTCACCGCCTTCACGGCGCGGTCGAGGCCGACATGGGCGACCTGATCGCGCCAGGGCGAGACGCCGCGGATCTTGTGGCGGGCACAGGCCTCGGCAATCGCCACGAAGTCGCCCTGCTTGCGGACGGTCGCCGTATTCAGCGACAGCCAGCGATGGTCCTTGGAAAAGTCACGCATGATCAGGCGTCGATCCCGCGCGTGACCATCACCGACTTCATGCGCGCAACGGCCAGCTCAGGATTGGCGAGCAGGCCGGCCTTGTCGGCGAGACGGAACAGTTCGGCGAGATGCTGGGTCGAGCGCGTGCTCTCCTGGCCGCCGATCATGGTGAAGTGATCCTGATGGCCGTTGAGATAGGCCATGAAGACGATGCCGGTCTTGTAGAAGCGCGTCGGCGCCTTGAAGATGTGACGCGACAGCGGCACCGTGGGGCCGAGCACATCGTGGAAGCCGACTTCGTCGCCCGCTGCGAGACGCGAAAGCGCGTAGGATGCGGCCGGTGCGATGGCATCGAAGATGCCGAGCAGCGCGTGGGAATAGCCCTTGTCGTCGCCGGCGATCAGTTCGGCATAGTTGAAGTCGTCGCCGGTATACATCTTCACGTCGGGCACGAGGCGGCGACGCATGTCGATCTCGCGCTGCGCATCGAGCAGCGAGATCTTGACGCCATCGACCTTGGCGGCGTTGCGATTGATGACATCGGTGGCGGTGTCCATCGCCAGACCCAGATCCGACGTGCCCCAGTAACCGGTGAGCGCCGGATCGAACATGTCGCCGAGCCAGTGGATGATCACCGGGTTCTTGGACTGCGACAGGATGCGGTCATAGACCTTGGCGTAGTCATCGGCATTCTTGCCGATCTTGGCGAGCGCGCGCGACGCCATCAGGATGATGCGACCGCCGACTTTCTCGATGGCTTCGAACTGCTGCTCGTAAGCCTTGATGACATCGTCGATGGATTTAGCATCTTCCACCGCGAGGTGATCGGTGCCGGCGCCGGAGAACACGAGGCCGTTGCGCGGCTTCGCGGCAGCAACGGAACGCGTGATGAGTTCGAGCGAGGTCGGCCAGTCCAGACCCATGCCGCGCTGCGCGGTGTCCATGGCTTCGGCGACGCCGAGGCCGAGATCCCAGACATGCTCACGGAACGCGATGGTCTTGTCCCAATCGATGGCCTGATTGAGCCACGGATCGCATTCGGCGAGCGGATCGGCCACCACATGCGCCGCCGAGAAGGCGACGCGGTTGAGCGTGCCGCTGAGTTTTGCCGGGAACGAACGCGAGGCGGCAAGACGATAGGTCTCGATGCTGCGATCGGCGGTCGGCAGCCTGAGCGACAGCGACGAGCCGGTGGTGGACTGGACTGGCTTGTTCATGACGAGACCTCAGACCTTGAGTGCGGGAACGTCGACCCAGCGACGCTCCTTCCAGCTCTGCAACGCGGCTTCCACCGTCTGCACGCCCTTGGCGCCTTCGAGCAGCGTGTATTTATACGGCGCGTCCTCGCAGACGTGGCGGATGAACATTTCCCACTGTTCCTTGAAGCCGTTGTCATAGACGGCATTGTCCGGGACCTTCTGCCAGTCACCGTAGAAATCGTGGGTGCGCTTCTCGTCGGGATTCCAGACCGGACGCGGCGTCGCCTGACGGGCCTGGATCATGCATTCGGTGAGACCGGCCACGGCCGAGCCATGGGTGCCATCGACCTGGAAGGTGACGAGGTCATCGCGATACACGCGGGTCGCCCAGGACATGTTCATGTGCGCGATGACGCCGCCCTTGAGCTTGAAGGTGGCATAAGCGGAATCGTCGGCGGTCGCCTTGTATTCCTTGCCCTGCTCGTCCCAGCGCGCCGGGATATCGGTGGTGCCGAGGCAGGTGAGGCTCTCGACTTCGCCGAACAGATTGTCGAGCACATAGCGCCAGTGGCAGACCATATCGAGGATCATGCCGCCGCCGTCTTCGGCGCGGTAGTTCCAGGACGGGCGCTGGGCTTCCTGCCAGTCGCCTTCGAACACCCAGTAGCCGAACTCGCCACGCACCGAGAGCATGCGGCCGAAGAAGCCGGAGTCACGCAGCATCGCGAGTTTCTTGAGGCCCGGCAGGAACAGTTTGTCCTGCACGGTGCCGTGCTTGAGGCCTTTTGCGTTAGCGACCTTGATGACGTCGATGGCCTCGGCAAGGTTGGTCGCGATCGGCTTCTCGCAATAGATGTGCTTGCCGGCGGCAATCGCTTTCTGCAGCAGGCCGGGGCGCGCCTGGGTCGTCGCGGCGTCGAAGAAGATGGTGTCGTTCGGATCCTGCAGCGCCTTGTCGAGATCGGTGGTCCAGCGCTCGATGCCGAAGCGTTTTGCGAGACCTTCGATCTTCTCGGCATTGCGGCCGACCAGGATCGGATCCGGCATCATGCGGTCGCCGTTCTTGAGCGTGACGCCGCCCTGGGCGCGGATCGCGACGATCGAGCGGATCAGGTGCTGGTTGAGACCCATACGGCCGGTGATGCCGTTCATGATAATGCCGAGGCGGTGGACAGCCATAGTCAGGACTCCTGGAGGACTTTAGTTTGGGGGACTGCGAGCGGCGCAAGCGCCGTCCAGTCCGGATGTGCGCCGGATGCGAATCCGGGAGCGGTGAGCGATCCCGTGACGAGATCGCCGTTGGTGACCTGCAGCCGGATGAAATCCTCATCGCGGCTGTAGAGATCGGGATGGGCTGCGAGGAAGGCTTCGGCCTCGCCTGCGGGCGCCAAACCAAAGCCATCGACATAGTGATGGCCGTTGCGTTCGGCATGCGTCACGCCAATCAGCGCGCCCAAAGCGAGATCCTGCTGCACGCCAAGGCCAGCCTGGCAGGTCAGATCCTCGCCGGTGATGACATGCGGCACGCCCTGCGCGCTCCATGCGGCGGCACGCGTGGCATTGGCGATGGACTTGTAAAAGCCCTTGCAGGATTTTGAGGAAATGCCGCGATAGCCGAGGGCCTTTGCGGCAGGGAATGCGTCCCAGCTGTCATCGGCTTCGTCGATGATGAAGGAGCGCGAGCTGAGCAGACCAAGCGGCTGTTCGCGCGTGATGTCACGCGGCATCGGCTGCTCGATATAGAGCAATTTTGAGGCGATCGGCGTAAGCGCGGCATCCTTGTCGAGGCGATCGACGAGCGTGCAGAGCGCTTCGAGATCGGCATATTGTTCGTTGGCGTCGAGCGTGACCTGATAATCGTAGGGCAGCGTCGCCAGCGCGTTGCCGATACGTGTCAGGCGCCTGGCATCCGCTTCGGGATCGCCATTCATCTTCAGTTTGAAGTAGCGCGCGCCGCTGTTCTCCGCGGGATCGGCGACACCGCCCTCGCCTTCGATCAGATCATCGAGGCCAACGGTGTGGCGCAGCGCGACGCGCGGAAGGCGTTCTCGGCTAGCAAGGAAAGTCGCGATGTCATCGGCGTCGAGATCGGGCGCGAGCCGCGATGTGAGACCGGCGACATTGGCCTTCATGCCAGAAAAGAAATCGGTGCCGAGACCGCGCAGCAAGGCGTCGAGCACGGCCTTGTCGATTTCGGCCGGGCCGAAAGCGGCGGCCAGCGGCGGGATATCGTGCTCGGCGCAAGCTTGCATCTGCGCGCCGATACAGGCGGCATGCAGGCCGAAGGCCGTGATGAAACCGGACTGTGCGCGATAGAGATCCTTCGCAATCGCCAGCGACTGGCGCAGTTCGTTCACCGTGTCGTCGATCGACAGATGCGGCCGCTTGTCGAACCACTTTGGCACCATCAGCTCGGCGGAGGCACCGACGAAGACGCCCCGGCCCTCGACGTCGAGTTCGACACGCACAAAAGCCTGCGGTGCTGCATGCACCGTCACGCTGCCAAAGCGAAACGGCCGCACGAACGCCGTCGGGCGCTCGAAGAGCGTGATGTCCCGCAGAGCGATGCGTGGGGCAGTCATGGGAAGCTACGACCTCTCAGCCATCATTGCGAGCGCAGCGAAGCAATCCAGAAAGCCAAGAGCTGGATTGCTTCGTCGCTGCGCTCGCAATGACGGGAATGGGTTGGTGCGCATCATCAGTCCAGCGTGCTGTTGGTCATGAAGTGCTTGCGGATGCGGGCGACCAGATCGGTGAAGATCGGGTTCGACATCACATCGAGATTGCGCTCGCGGCCGAGCGGCACGTCATAGATGGCCGCGATGCCGCCGGGGCGCTCGGTCATGACCAGCACCTTGTCGGCGAGGAATACCGCTTCCGGGATCGAATGCGTGATCAAGAGGATCGTCTTGCCGGTGGTGCGCTGGATGCGCGACAGCTCGACATTCATCTTCTCGCGCGTCATGGCATCGAGCGCGCCAAACGGCTCGTCCATCATCATGATCTTGGGATCATGCACCAGTGCGCGGCAGATCGAGGCGCGCTGCTGCATGCCGCCGGAGAGCTGCCAGGGCAGCTTCTTCTCGAAACCTTCGAGGCCGACCATCTTCAGCAGCTCTTTTGCGCGCGGCGTATATTTCTCGCGCGACTCGCCCTTCATATCGATGGGCATCAACACGTTCTTGAGAATGTTGCGCCACGGCAGCAGCAGCGCGTTCTGGAACACGATGCCGACATCGCCATGGGGCTCGGTGACCTTCTTGCCATCGACGCGGATTTCGCCGGTGGTGGGCGCGAGAAGGCCCGAGATCATCTTGAGCAGCGTTGACTTGCCGCAGCCGGAGGGGCCGACCACGACGAAGAACTCGCCGTCATTGATGTGAAAGTCCAGGGGACGCAGCGACTGCACCTTGCCGTCGCCGGTCCCGTAGGTCTTGGAGACGCCGGAGAGATTGATCCCCGACGTCGTGTTTTGCGGCTGCTCCGACACGACACGAAGATGCGCGCTGGGTTGATCGACGCTCATGTGGCTCGTGGCTTTCATCGTTGCAGTCATCGCAAAAGTCCCTGGTCCGTATTCAAGTTCGTCATTGCGAGGAGCCCTTGCGACGAAGCAATCCAGTGGTCGCTTGTTGCTTCTGGATTGCTTCGCCCAAACGAATTGCTTCGCAATTCGTCAGGGCTGGCAATGACGGGGTGGGCTTAGTTCAGGTAGTCGTTGGTGTAGAAGGCTTTCGGATTGTCCTTGGCCTTGGCTTCCAGACCACCGTACTCAACCATCAGCTCCACCGACTCCTTCATGTTCTGGTCGGTGACGCGGAACACCGGCTTGTCCTTGGTTTCCGGCGTCTTGTAGAACTGGGTGGTCAGCTCAAAGCCCTGGGTCAGGGTGTCGATCTTGCCGCCCTTCGGATTGGCATCGAGGATCGCCTGTGCGGCGGCCTTCGGATCCTTCTGGGCTTCCTCGACAGCCTTGGTGGAGGCCTTCATGAAGCGCTTGACGAGATCCGGATTGGCCTTGGCCCAATCGGTGTTGGCGATGATGCCCGACGACACGAGATGAATGCCGTAATCGGCGAACTTGATCGTGTTGACGTCCTTGCCGGTGGCGTCCTTGATCTTCATGGACTGATCCATGACGTAGCCGAGCAGCACGTCGGCCTGGCCGTTGATGACGGCGTTCAGCTTGGTCTGCGCGTCGCCGGCAACCGTCTTGAGATCGCTTTCCTTGAGGCCGGCCTTCTTGAGGAACAGCGGCCAGATCTGGCTCAGCGCGTCGGCCGGGGTGACGGCGACGGTCTTGCCCTTGAGGTCTTCGGCCTTCTTGATGTTCTTCTCGACAAAGCCCATGGCCGACATGGCCGTGGTCTGCAGCAGCACGCCGGTGGCGATCACCGGAGCGCCCTTGACGGCGGCGCGCATCATGGTGGGGACATCGGCATAGCCGAAATTGACGGTCTTGGCGGCGACGGCCTGCACGGTGTTGGCCGAGCCGCGGCCTTCCTGGATATCGAGATCGATGCCTTCAGCGGCGAAGATGCCCTTGGCCTTGCCGTAATAGAACGGCGCGTGCTCGCCATAGACATACCAGTTGAGCATCAGCGTCACCTTGTCGGCGGCAGCGGCCGGCGCAGTGAAGGCGATCGTCGCGGCGATCGCGGCAGTGGACACGGCAGTAACCCATTTCAGCATAGTCAGCCTCCCATTGAAGCAGGTGAAGGCGGCCGGTTTGTCCGGCCGCATTTGGAATTTGGCGTCTTGATCAAGACGCGACGAAGACATCAGCGCGCTGGCTGACGTGCCACGGAATCGCGATCCGCTCGATACGATCGACGATCCAGAACAGGATCACGCCGAGCAGTGCGAGAATGACAAGGGCTGCAAACATGGTCGGCAGATCGAAGGTGCCGATGGAGCGCTGCAGCACATAGCCGATACCGGAATTGGAGCCGACGAACTCGCCGACGACAGCACCGACGACGGCGAGCGTGACCGACACCTTGAGGCCCGAGAAGATCGCCGGCAGCGCATGCGGCAGGTTCACGGCGCAGAACACGCGGACACGGCTGCCCTTCATGGCGCGGGCGAGATCGACCATGTCGGGATCGACCGATTTGAACCCCTGCACGGCCGAGACGACCACCGGGAAGAAGCCGAGCAGGAAGGCCGAGATGATTTTCGGAATGATGCCGAAGCCGAACCAGACGACGAAGAGCGGCGCGATGGCGACCTTCGGAATCGACTGCGAGAACACCAGCAGCGGATAGACATAGCTCTCCACCGTGCGCGAGCCGGCGATCAGCATGGCGATCGGAATGCCGAACACGGCGGAGGCGAGAAAGCCGAGCAGCGTCGCATAGGTCGTCGGCCAGGACTGCGCCAGCAGTTCGGGCCAGTCGGTATAGAGCACCTTCACCACGTCGAACGGCGCCGGGATCTGATAGGCGGGAATGCCGAAGATGCGGATCGAGAGATCCCATGCGGCGATGATGAACAGCAGGAAAATGAACGGCCGCAGCCAGGCAGCATTCAGCAGTCTGGTCACTGCACCCGGCGCTTTCTTCTCACTCACGCGTTTCGTCTCCCTGTGCCGGCTTCGCGGTCGCAATTAACTTGTTGGATAAATACTAGCCAGACGGGTTGCGTTGTCAATTGGGCGATTAATTACAAATTTTTATGCAGTGAATTCAGTCAGATAGACCGTTGGAAACCCGCCCATGTGTCATCGCCCGGCTCGACCGGGCGATCCAGTATGCGACAGCGGATGTGCGTAAATGAGGGCGACGGTGTCTACTGGATCCCCGCTTTCGCGGGGATGACAGGCTGAGATTTTGCCATGGGCATTTCCGCCGCGGAGCGCCCGGTCAACGCGCCAAGAATGAGCGCCACCATATGCGCTAGACGCTCGTCCTTGGCATCCTTGGCCAGCAGATCGCGGCCGAAGATCACGCTGAGCGTGGCATTGTTGCCGATGTAGAAGAAGCTGAGACCGGCGATGGAAATGTAGAGCTGCACCGGGTCGATCGCGACCTTGAAGTCGCCGGACGCCACGCCGCGCAGCACCACCTGGCGGATCATCTCCACGAAGGGTGAATGCATCGACTTCACCTTGTCGGAGCGCTTGATGTGTTTGGCGCGCTCCAGATTCTCGGTGTTGAGCAGCGCCAGAAATTCCGGATTACGGATGAAGTAGTTCCAGGTGAAGGTGATCAGGCTCTCGATCGCGTCCGGCGGATCGAGATGTTCGAGATCGAGCGTGCGCTCCTCGGCGCGGATCTTGGCATAGGTGCCTTCCAGCACCGCCAGATAGAGATCGTCCTTCTTGCCGACATGGTAATACAGCATGCGCTTGTTGGCGCCGGCCGCGGCCGCAATGCGATCGACACGCGCGCCGGCGAGGCCCCGCGTCGCGAATTCCTTGGTGGCGGCCTCGAGGATGCGCAGGCGCATACCTTCGGGGTCGCGCTGCCACCGCGCGGCCTTGCCCTTGGTCGATCTTTTCTTGATCGGCTGTCTGGTTGTTGGTGTGGTTGTTTGTTTCTTGGCCAAACGTCGTCCCTGTCGCCGACCGGCATGATCGATCACGCCGGCAACCTCATCGCCTGTAGCATGAGGTTGCAGCATTGAGAATGGCACGGTCTGGCGCGTATGCACAAACATCCATCGCCTTTTAACGATCGCATCGCTATCACAGCGCGACCCAACCGGATCCCGCCGTGCCCACCATCATCACCGACCCGTTTTTCTACGTCGTCGCCATCCCGGCGGTGCTGTTCCTTGGCCTGTCCAAGGGCGGCTTTGCCGGCGTCGGTATCGCAGCCACGCCGCTGCTGGCGCTGTATTTGCCGCCGCTGGAGGCTGCCGCGCTTTTGCTGCCGGTGCTGATCACGCAGGATCTGATCTCGCTCTATGTCTATCGGCGCGAATGGGACGCGTCGAACCTCAAGATCATGCTGCCCGGTGCCATCATCGGCATGGCGATCGCATGGCTGTTCGCATCGATCATTTCGGACAATGCGGTGCGCATTACCGTCGGCCTGATCGGGCTCATCTTTGTCATCGATGTCTGGCGCAAACGCGCGCAACTCGAACCGCGTCGCATGGGACCTGCGGCCGGTGTTTTCTGGGGCGCGGTGTCGGGCTTTACCTCGTTCATGACGCAGGCCGGCGGACCACCGTTCCAGGTCTATGTGCTGCCGCAGCGATTGCCGAAGCTCGTGCTGGTCGGCACCATGACCATCTTCTTCGCCATCGTGAACGCGCTGAAGATCGTGCCGTATCTCGCGCTCGGCCAGTTCAACACCGCCAATTTCGCGACATCGCTGCTGCTGTTGCCCGCCGCCGTGGCAACCAATTTCGCCGGCATCTGGCTGGTGAAGCGCACGCCGACCAACCTGTTCTACAACATCGCCTATGCCATGCTGCTGGTGATCTCGCTGGTGCTGTTGTGGCAGGGCGTGTCGCATTTCGTGCGGTAGCGCAGAAGCTTGAACCTGTACGAGCTTGACGACTTTCTTGGTGCGGGTGCATCATAACCGATGATGGTAAGGACGACGGCATGACACGCTTGTTTGACCAAGCCGTGGAGAAAGTTGCGCAGCTCCCCGATGAAGAGCAGGACGCGCTTGCGCGCGTGCTACTGCAACTCGCCGGTCAGGAGCAGCCGCCCTACCTGCTCACGCCTGAGGAAGAAGTCGAACTCGACGCCTCGATCGCAGCCGAGGCACGCGGCGAATTCGCGACGGATGAGGAGATCCGCGCGATCCGGGCGAAGCATGGCCGGTGATCGTCCGCTACACCAAACCCGCCGCAAAGCAGCTTGACGCGATCCTCGACTATATTGCGGGCCACTCCCCTCAGGCGCCAGCAACGTACTCGACCGGATCGATGAAATGCTTGCGCTGATTGCGGCGCAGCCCGGTGTCGGCCGAGCGACCAATCGCCCCGGCTTTCGCCGCGTCAACCTGCACCCTCATCCTTACGCGATCCTCTATCGGGCCGACGCGACGGAGATCGTTATTCACGCCATCCGCCACGACGCCCGCAAGCCACGGCGCTAGGCTGTAGGATGGGTTGAGCGAAGCGATACCCATCGCGACAGGCGCTTGCGGTGATGGGTATCGCTGCGCTCAACCCATCCTACGATCTCAGCCCTCCCTCTCTGTCCGCTCGATCAGCAGCGTCGGAATGCCGAGCGTTCCGTCTTTCAAGCTGGCGACGCGGGTGCCGGGTTTGCGGCCGTTGCGTACCTCGGAGACCGTGACATGGGCAGCGAGCAGGCGCTCGCGCGTGGCATCGATATCGGCGACGCGCCAGGTCATGCCCCACAGTTGGTCGCGATTGACGTCGCCCTGATCGTGCGGGCGCTTGACCACTTCGACGATGAGATCGCCACAGCGGAAGAACATCAGGTGGCCCCAATCGGGGTTGGAGCGATCGAGTGCGAGATCGAGGCCGAGCCGCGCGCCATAGAGTGCGGCGGCGCGCTCCGGATCCTGCGTGGCGACGACGATGTGATCGAGGCCGATGATCGGCGTCTCGGCGGTCGCTGTGGACACCTCGCGCTCGCCGTTCAGTTCGAGGAAGAACTGCCGGACGCCGCGGGTGTGCTCAGTGGCTGCGCGGGTGCGCTTCCACGACAGCACGGCGCCGGTGTCGCGATCCTTGCTCTCGACCTCCGAGATCGGATCGGGCTTCAGCGCCACGCGATCGAGGCGGCGATGCATCTTGCCGATATCGGACGTGGCGAAACAGATACTCGCCAGCGACGCGCCGCTTTCCGGCAGCACGGCGCGGATGCGGGTCGCGGCCGTGCCCTCGCCATGCGGCGCCATCAGCTCGATGGACATATTGGCAAGCGTGAAGATCGCGAGCTCTGCGCCCTCGCTGGTGCTGCGCCAGGACGGTTTTCGCGCAAACAGCGTCTGGTAGGTGGCGATGCCTGCCTCCAGATCGTCCAGCAGAATGACGACATGATCGAGCCCGGTGATCATCGCTTGCTCCTTCCCGTTTCTTATCCCGCCACTATGGCAGCTTTTCCGGCGGACCGGTCAAGACGACGCAGTCTCAATGCGCGATTTGCCCCAGTGTGGCCATGACGGAGGCACAGACAGGAGTCGCGGGACGATCTTGCGGCACCGCACAATTTCGATGGCGGGCGGCCGCGGCGCTGCTAAGCTGGTCGACGCGGCCGATGCCGGCGACCGCACCGCCATCACTCTGACGCGACGGACGGATTCATGAAAGCGCTCTTTATCGGACAGACCTATATCGACGTCACCTTCATCACCGACCATATGCCGACCGGCGACGAGAAGCATGTCGCTTCCGACTATGCGGTATCGTTCGGCGGCAATGCCGTGACCGCGGCCTTCTGCTGCGCCAAGCTCGGCGTCGTGCCCGACCTGATCGCCACCATCGCCAATGACTGGCTCGGGCGCATGTTCATGGACATGAGCGCGAAATACAATATCGAGATTCATCCGCGCAAGGTGGCGTCATCCTCGCTGTCCTTCATCATGCCAAAAGACGGCAAGCGCGCCATCGTCCGTTGCCGCGACGACGAGCATATCCATCCCTTCCCGCTGCTCAATCTCGGCGCCTGCCGTGCGCTGCATGTGGACGGGCATCAGCCGGATGCGGCGATCCATTATGCAAAGCTTTGCCGTGAGGCGGGCATCCTGACCTCGCTGGATGGCGGCGGCTTGCGCACCAATACGCATGAGCTCCTGGAATATATCGACGTCGCCATCGTCGCCGAACGGCTGTGCGAGCAGATGGATCTCACGCCGGACAAGATGCTGGACTATCTCAAGGGCCGCGGCTGCCGTGTCGGCGGCATCACGCTCGGTGAGCGCGGACTGCTCTGGTATGACGAAGCTGGCACGGTGCATACACAGCCCGCCTATAAAATTCCGCGCGACAAGGTGATCGACACCAACGGCGCCGGCGACGTGTTTCACGGGGCCTATGTGTATTCGTATCTCGCTAATCCCGGTGCGAGCTGGTCGGAGCATTTCCAGTTCGCGCGCGCGGCTTCGACGTTCAAGATCCAGAAACTCGGCAATGAAAGCGGATTGCCGACGCTGGCGGATATTGCCGCAGTGAAGCAGGAATATGAGGCGAAGGTTTAGTTCGCCGCACACTTCACTTGTCGTCGCCCGGCTTGACCGGGCGATCCAGTAAACGCAACGGCGTCGGCGTGTACTGGGTCACCCGGTCAAGCCGGGTGACGACAGCTGGAACTACGCCTTCCCCTCCCCCGTCATAAAATCGAAATCGCAGCCTTCATCGGCCTGCGTGATGGTGGTGTGAAACAGATGCGCGTAACCGCGCTTGGCCCAATCCGGCGTCACCGGTTTCGGCAGCGCCGCCTGGCGCTTGGCGAGCTCGGCCTCATCCACCAGAAGATCGATGCTGCGCTTCGCCACATCGAGCCGGATCATGTCACCATTCTTCACCAGCGCCAATGGGCCGCCCACCGCGCTCTCCGGCGTGATGTGCAGCACGATGGTGCCGAACGCCGTGCCGCTCATGCGGGCGTCAGAGATGCGCACCATGTCCTTCACGCCTGCGCGCGCGAGCTTCATGGGGATCGGCAGATAGCCCGCCTCGGGCATGCCCGGGGCGCCCTTGGGGCCGGCATTGCGCAGCACCAGCACGTCGTCGGCGGTCACGTCGAGATCGGGATCATCGACGCGATTGGTCATGTCCTCGACCGACTCGAATACCACGGCGCGGCCGGTGTGCTGCAGCAGTTTCGGCGACGCAGCCGCATGCTTGATGACGGCACTGCGCGGGGCGAGATTGCCGTGCAGGATCGCGAGGCCGCCTTCGCGCTTGATCGGATTATCCTTGGTGCGGATCACGTCCTGCCCCGGCACGTCCTCGGCCCTGGCAACGATCTCGCGCAGTGTCTCGCCATTCACCGACTTCGCGTCGAGATCGATGAGATCGCCGAGTTGCTCCATCAGCTTGGGCACGCCACCGGCATGGTGGAAGTGCTCCATATAATGATCGCCGGACGGCTTCAGATCGACCAGCACCGGCACGTCGCGACCAAGATCGTCGAAGGCGGCAAGATCGATACGGTTCGGCGTGCGATTGGCCATGGCGGTGAGATGGATCAGGCCATTGGTGGAGCCACCGATCGCCTGCAGCACCACCTGCGCATTGCGGAACGAGCCGGGTGTGAGGAATTCACTCGGCTTCGGCCCCTTGTTCTTGGCAAGCTCGGCGGCGACCTTGCCACTGGCTTCGGCCGAACGGAAGCGCTCGGCATGCGGCGCGGGAATCGTCGCGCTCATGGGCAACGACAGGCCCATGGCTTCGGTGATGCAGGCCATGGTGGACGCCGTGCCCATCACCATGCAGGTGCCGACGGACGGCGCAAGACGCGCATTGACCGCGTCGATCTCCTGCTGGTCGATCTCGCCCGCGCGGAACTTGCCCCACATGCGGCGGCAATCGGTGCAGGCGCCGAGCACTTCGCCCTTGTGATGGCCGACCACCATCGGACCTACCGGGATCACCACCGTCGGCAGATCGACGGAGAGCGCGGCCATGATCTGCGCCGGCAGCGTCTTGTCGCAACCGCCAATCACGACCACCGCATCCATCGGCTGGGCGCGGATCATTTCCTCGGTGTCCATCGCCATCAGGTTGCGCAGATACATCGAGGTCGGATGTGCAAAGCTCTCGCCGATGGAGATCGTCGGAAACACCATCGGCAGCGCACCGGCCAGCATGACGCCGCGCTTCACCGCCTCGATGATCTGGGGCGAATTGCCGTGGCAGGGATTGTAGTCGCTGTGCGTGTTGGTGATGCCGACGATCGGGCGATCCAGCGCATCATCGGAATAGCCCATGGCCTTGATGAAGGCCTTTCGCAGGAACAGCGAAAAGCCGGCATCGCCATAACTCGTGAGCCCCTTGCGCAATCCGTCGGCCATGGTCGCATTCCCGTCACTTGTTTTGAATGGTTCTTATGGAGCGACTGGGAAGGATGTCAATGCGGGGCACGCGTCCGCAGGATGGGTTGAGCGGAGCGAAAACCCATCAGCCGAACTACGCCGCAAGCTCCGCCGATGGGTTATCTCTCCGGCGCTCCGCGCCTGCGCTCAACCCATCCTACGATTTCGGCGCCCAGACCTTGCTGAAATCACCCGAGAATTCGGCACTGCAAAACGCCCCGCCCTGATAGAAATCGCCGACCGGATCGGGCTTCAACTTCGCCTGTTCCGCCAAGGCATGTTCGAGATGATCCTCGCCCTTCCCCGTCGGCCGATAGCCGAGCTCATAGGCGCGCGAGTTATCCCACCAGGCGCGTTCGTTATAGGAAGCGCCGTAAAGCACCTCGAAATGAATGTCGGGATGTGCGAGCCCGATCTGGCAGAGCTGCACCAGATCCTCCGGCTTCAGCCAGATCGAGAGCCGGCGCTTGTCGAGCGGCGCGTCGCCGAAATTGCCGATGCGGAGGCATGTCACCGACAGCCCGTGCTTGTCGGCATAAAGCGCGCCGAGCGCCTCGCCGAACACCTTGCTGACACCATAACGGCTATCCGGGCGCGCGGTGACATCGGGGGGGATTTTGCTGTGGCGCGGATAGAAGCCGACCGCATGGTTCGACGAGGCGAACACGATGCGCTTGACGCCCTTTCTCCGTGCGGCTTCGAACAGATTGAAGCAACCGATGATATTGGCCTGCAGGATGGTGTCCCACGGCCCTTCCACCGAGAAGCCGCCGAAATGCAGAATGCCATCGACGCCTTCGCAGATGGCTTCCACAGCCGAGAGATCGGCGAGATCGGCTTGCTTGAAGGTTTCAGTGGATTTCAGATTTGGCGGCGTGTTGAGATCGCTCAGAACAAGATCCGGATAGATCGGTGGCAGCAATTCGCGCAAGCGTGTGCCGATGCCGCCCGATGCGCCTGTCATCAAGATCCTTGGCATTCCCGTCCCTCGCAACTTTGATCGTTCGTTGCAGGGAGTATGACTTGATGAAGATACGGGGACAAGCCATCACATCCTCACATTGTCGTCGTCCGGCTTGACCGGGCGATCCAGTCTACTCTGTAGCCTCAGTGTGTACTGGGTCACCCGGTCAAGCCGGGTGACGACAATCGTGTGTCTGTGCACCGGCGTTGCTCGCCTCTGCGGTGGATGCTAGCAAACACACCAGAGGAAACGACAGCAAACGAGACACCAATGTCCGACACGTCATCCCGCGGCTGGCAGCCTGCCTCCCACTATCCCGACCCCGCCATCACCGCGCTCGATCCCCGCTTCGAGAAATACTGGATCAAGCTCGGCGCCGTGGAGCGCATCGCCACCGGCCTGCGCTGGGCGGAAGGGCCGGTCTGGTTCGGCGATGGCCGCTATCTGTTGTGCTCGGACATTCCCAACAACCGCATCATCCGCTGGGATGAAGAGACCGGTGCCGTCAGCGATTTCCGCAGGCCGTCGAACTATGCCAATGGCAATACGCGCGACCGGCAGGGACGGCTGATCACCTGCGAGCATGGCCGCCGCCTGATCCGCACCGAATATGACGGCAGCATCACGGTGCTGATGGATCGCTTCGAGGGCAAGCGGCTCAACTCACCGAATGACGTGGTGGTGAAGTCCGACAATTCGATCTGGTTCACTGATCCAGCGTTCGGCATCATGAGCGATTACGAAGGCGACAAGGCGCCGTCGGAGATCGGGCAGAACGTCTATCGCATCGATGGTGAGACGCTGCAGGCGAGCATCGTTGCCGACGACATTCTCGCGCCGAACGGGCTGTGCTTCTCGCCGGATGAGACAATTCTTTACATCGTCGAGTCCCGCGGCGTGCCGACGCGGAAAATCCTTGCTTACGATGTGGCGCCGGATGGCAAATCACTGAAGAACAAGCGTGTCGCCATCGATGCCGGCCCCGGCACGCCGGACGGCATGCGCTGCGACATCGACGGCAATCTGTGGTGCGGCTGGGGCATGGGCACGCCCGAGCTCGACGGCGTGATGGTGTTCGCCCCGGACGGCAAGCCGATCGGGCGCATCGCCCTGCCGGAACGCTGCGCCAATGTCGCGTTCGGCGGGCGCAAGCGCAACCGGCTGTTCATGGCGGCGAGCCAGTCGATCTATGCGGTGTATGTGAACACGCAGGGGGCGCTGGGAGGATAGCGCGGAATTGTAGGATGGGTTGAGCGCAGCGAAACCCATCATTCCGTCGATTGCGGCAAGCTCCGCCGATGGGTTTCGCTCCAGCGCTTCGCGCTTCCGCTCTACCCATCCTACAAACAAAAACGCCGGAGCTTGCGCCCCGGCGTTTTCAGTCACGAAGCTTGCGCTTCGAAACGCGGTCTTACGCCGCGTCGTAGCCTGCGATGGCCTTTACTTCGAGGAAGTCCTCGAGGCCATGCTTACCCCATTCACGGCCGTTGCCGGACTGCTTGTAGCCACCGAACGGCGCGGTGCGGTCGTTCGGGGCGCCCTGCAGATTGACGTTACCGGCACGGATGCGGCGACCGAACTTGCGGGCGCTCTCGATCGTGTCGGCCGAGACGTAGCCGGCGAGACCATAGGGCGTGTCATTGGCGATGCGGAGTGCATCGGCTTCGTCCTTGGAGCCCATGATCACGAGCACCGGCCCGAAGATTTCCTCGCGCGCGATGGTCATGTTCTCGGTGACGTCAGCGAAGATCGTCGGGCGGACATAGAAGCCCTTGTTGACGCCTTCCGGCAGGCCGGGGCCGCCGGCGACCAGCGTGGCACCTTCGTCGATGCCCTTCTGGATCAGGCCCTGGATCTTGTCCCACTGGCCACGATTGACCACCGGACCAATCACGGTGCCATCGGCACGCGGATCGCCGGCTTTGGTCTTGTCGGCCTGGGCCTTGGCGATGGCGG
Organism: Tardiphaga sp. GW821-FHT12E02; assembly: GCF_058807155.1. Taxonomy (NCBI): domain Bacteria; kingdom Pseudomonadati; phylum Pseudomonadota; class Alphaproteobacteria; order Hyphomicrobiales; family Nitrobacteraceae; genus Tardiphaga; species Tardiphaga sp. GW821-FHT12E02. Next base: position 2,559,729 of record NZ_JBXAQK010000001.1, on the reverse strand, counting down.
CGATTTCCTTCATCGCGCCCTGCGGCACGATCATGCGGCTCGGCGCGTTGCACGACTGTCCGGAATTGTTGAACATGTGCGCGACACCGCCGGTGACGGCCTTCACGTAGTCGGCGCCTTCGAGGATCACGTTCGGCGACTTGCCGCCGAGCTCCTGGCTGACGCGCTTGACGGTGTTGGCAGCGCGCTTGGCAACGTCGATGCCGGCGCGGGTCGAGCCGGTGAACGACACCATGTCGATATCCGGGTGCTCGCTCATGGCGACGCCGACCTCTGGGCCGAGGCCGTTGACGAGGTTGAACACGCCCTTCGGCACGCCAGCTTCGTGCATGACTTCAGCGAAGATCAGCGCCGAGGTCGGGGTGAATTCCGACGGCTTCAAGATCATTGTGCAGCCGGCAGCGATCGCAGGCGCAACCTTACAGGCGATCTGGTTGAGCGGCCAATTCCACGGCGTGATCATGCCAACGACGCCGATCGGCTCCTTGGTGATGACGGCCTGGTTGTGCTTCTCGTCGAACGCATAGGTCTTGAGCACGTCGAGGGTCGCGGTCAGATGGCCGAGGCCGGCGCCGGCCTGCAGGCGCTCGGCCATCGGCAGCGGTGCGCCCATCTCGTCGGACACGGATGCACCGATATCCTTGATGCGGGCCTTGTAGGCGGTGATGATCTTTTCGAGCAGCGCGATGCGCTCTTCGCGGGTGGTCTGCGAGAAGGTCTCGAAGGCGCGCTTGGCGGCGGCGACGGCCTTGTCCACATCGGCCTTGGAGCCGAGCGCAACTTCATACATCGCCTCTTCGGTCGCCGGATTGACGACGGGCGTCGACTTCTTGACGGCGGGATCGACCCAAGCGCCGTCGATGTAGAATTGCAGGCGGTTGACCATTGGTAACCTCTTTGAATTGCGGAAGCGTTTTTGTTGAGCGCCAGTACAGACAGGTCGTGTGGGACAGCGGCCTGCGCGGCAAGCATCCTTGCGCGATCATTCCGCCAATCGGGCCCGCCATGCACGGGATGTCGCGTGTTGCGACGACCTGCATTTAAGTGCAGTCGCATGGCAGGAGCAAGGCCCGCCAGTTTGTGCATGTTCCAAATTCAAAAATGCCGCAGCTCGCGGCGAGTGTGCACCGCAGCATTTCGGCGAAGCTAGCGCTTCTTGCCGAGCACCGTCACGGGCGCGTCGGGATCGGCTTCTTCATCGGCCATGGCCGATATCGGTGACATCGGCGTGTCACGCAGACGCTTGAGGCCGAGATGCCGCTCGCGCAGGATCACGAAGATGCCGGCCGCGGCAACGATCACCGCGCCGATGACGACATAGATGGTCGGCACTTCGCCGAACATCCAGAAGCCGAGCATGAAGGCCCACAGCATCGCCGTGTAATCGAACGGTGCGAGAAAAGATGCCGGCGCATAGCGATAGCTTTCGGTGAACAGCATCTGGCCGAGGCCACCGGCAATGCCGATGCCGATGAGCAAGGCAAGCTCGAAGCCCGTCGGCCAGCGCCAGCCGAACGGCGCCGTCACCAGCGATGCAGCCATCACGATCAGCGTCATGATGATCACGATCGAGGCCGACGACTCGGTTGCCGTGAGACGGCGGATCTGGATGGTGGCACCACCAGCCGTGAAGGCATTCATCAGTGCCAGGAACAGGCCAACTATCATCGCGCCATCGAGCGCTGCGTGATTGTGGAAATACGGCGACAGCATCAGGATGACGCCTGAAAAGCCCACACCCACCGCCGACCAGCGATAGACATGTACTTTCTCCTTCAGGAACAGCGCGGCGAACACCACGGTGATCAGCGGCGCAATGAAGGCGATGGCAGTGACATCCGCAATCGGCAGGCGGGCCAGAGCACCGAATGTGCAAAAGGTCCCGATCACGCTGAACGAGCCGCGCACCAGATGGGCGGAGAACCGATCGGTCTGCAACGCGCCGCGCAGCTGGCCGCGCCAGCCGAAGAACAGCACGATAGGGATCAGAGCGAACAGGCCGCGGCAGAACACGATTTCGCCGAGCGGAATGGCGCTGCCGAGATAACGCCCCTGCGCGCCCATGAGGGCAAAGGCCATGGTGCTGGCGACTTTCAGCGACACGGCTTTGAAGATGTTCATGGGGGAGCAGGAGATCAAAATTGCAGGGAATCGCCGGTCGGCAAATGCTGCAGCACACAATCACGTGAGCGGACGCACGAAAACCACCACGGGGACATGGCTTGGCGGGTTTCCATGCGTGGGAGAGCACGGTGGGAACGACTCCCCTTCTCTGGCTGTCACCACCCGCGAAAGCGGGTGGTCCAGTAGACAACGCCGCTGGCGATAGGGCCAAGAGGCCGCCGTTTACTGGATCCTCCGCTTTCGCGGAGGATGACAATCGCGTGCGCCCGGTTGAGCCTCAGCCCTTCTTCGCGGGCTTCGGAGGCCCTTCCACCGCCGGCAGTAACTTCAGATAGGCCGCCATCGCCGCCCGATCCTCGTCGCTGAGCTGCGCCGTGTTGCGGATCACCGGGGCCATGGAGCCGCCCGCGGTGTCGCCTTCCGGCGTCTCGCCGGTTTTGAGGAAATAAGCGAGATCCTTCTCGCTCCAGTCCTTGAGGCCCTTCTGGGTGATGTTGGGCACCCAGCCCTGCCCTTCGGGATTTGGCCCGCCGGCAAAGCGCTGCTTCTCGACGATGCCGCCGATTTCGTTGCGCGGGCTGTGGCACTCGGCACAATGACCGAGCGCATTCACCAGATAGGCGCCGCGATTCCATTGCGGGGATTTTGCGCTGTCCGCGACGAAGGGTTTGCCGTCGAGGAACAGGAATTTCCAGACGCCGAGATTGCGGCGCAGATCGAACGGAAAGCCGACTGCGTGATCCGGCGCCTTTGTCGTCACCGGCACCAGAGTCTTGATATAGGCGAACAGATCGCGTGCATCGGCGGAGGTCATCCGCTGATAGGACGTGTAGGGAAAAGCAGGAAAGTAGTGCTCGCCCTTTGGCGAAGTGCCCTTCAGCAGCGCCGTGACGAAATCCGCCTCGCTCCAGCGGCCGATGCCGGCAGTCGGATCGGGCGAGATATTCGGGGCGTAGAAGGTGCCGAATGGCGAGGTCAACGGCAGTCCGCCACCGAGTACGAGCTTGTCATCCTGCTTGGGCGTCGCATGACATGACGCACAGCCCCCGGCATTGAAGACGGTCTTGCCATTGGCGACGTCAGGCGTGTGCGCCGGCAAGGTGCTGGCCGCGACGGTTGCCGGGATCGTCAGCCACCAATAGACGCTTAGGCCGATGGCGAAGAAGAATGCGAAGAGGATGAGAAAGCGTTTCAGCACGCGAAAGCCTGTCACTCTGGAAGATAAAACCACTGCGCTGAAACTCCGCCCTCATGGTGAGGAGGCGTTCGCTCTTGAGAACGCCGTCTCGAACCATGAGTTGCGTGCACGACCATCCTTCGTGACGCGGTCGATGGCCGCTCCTCAGGATGAGGGCAGAGCTTTAGCTCTTCAGCCGATACGTCTCGTGGCAGCTGCCGCATTGCTTGCCAATGGCGCCGACATTCGCCTTGAGGCTGTCGAGATCCTTCACCTTGCCCTTGGTCTCGGACACCGCCTTGCTGAAATCCGCGACATGCGCGGCGAAGCCGGCCTTGTCGTCCCACACCTTCGGCGAGGTCGAATATTCGGTGCCTTCCTTCAGGCCCTTGGTGCTGTCCGCAAACAGCGCCGGCAGCTTGGTCGCGGTCTCGGTCAGGGTCGCGAAGGCGGCATCCACGGCGGCCTGATCATAAGGCTTGTCGCCCTTGGCCATGGCGCTGAGCGTGCCGCCCAGGGCGCGGCCGGTGGCCTTCATCTGGGCCTGGCGGTCCTTGACGATGTCCTGCTGGGCCGAAACGGCACCGATACCGAGCGCCAGGACACCGGCGACGAGAAATGCGTATTTCATCAAGACCTTCCTTTTCTAGAATTCGACTAGGACTAATGTGCAACAAAGGCATGAACCCCGGCTGACGACGGGTATTCCAAAAGTGGTGTCGCAGGATGGGTTGAGCACAGCGAAACCCATCACGGCCGGCGCTGGGGTGATGGGTTTTCGCTGCGCTCAACCCATCCTACGGGCTAGAGCCGGTGCAGCCTTTCGTGCTCGCGGATCGCCATCCAGACGCGCTCCGGGGTTGCGGGCATGTCGATGTGCTCGATCCTGTATTCGCGATGCAGGCCTTCGATGATCGCGTTCATGATCGCCGGGCAGGAGCCGATCGCCCCCGCCTCGCCCGCGCCCTTCACCCCCAGCGGATTGGTGGTGCAGGGAATGTTGTGGGTCTCGAACGAGAACGCGGCGCCGTCTTCCGCACGCGGCAGCGCGTAATCCATGAAGGTGGCGGTGACCAGCTGGCCATCCTTGGGGTCATAGACCGCCTGCTCCATCAGCGCCTGGCCGATGCCCTGCATGGTGCCGCCATGGACCTGACCGGCCAGCAGCAGCGGATTCAGCGTGACGCCAAAATCATCGACGATGACGTAATTGACAATACGGATCTTGCCGGTGGATGGATCGATCTCGACCTCCACCGAATGCGTCCCGTTGGGGAATGTGCCATCGGCGCTGCTGAAGGTCTCGCTTGCATTGAGCTTTGATGGATCGGCCTTCTTGGCGAGATCGGCGAAGGACACCGAGCGATCGGTGCCGGCGATGCGCACGACGCCGCCGTCGATCTCCAGATCGGCCACGCTCGTTTCCAGCGCGTCGGCGGCAAGCTCCTTCAGATTGATGCCGAGTTGCTTCGTCGCGCGCTGCACGCTGACGCCACCAGTGGGGATCGAGGCCGAGCCGCCGGTGCCGAGGCCGGTCGCAACCTTCGCGGTGTCGCCCTGGATGATATGCACCCGCTCTGGTGCCACGCCGAACTGCTCAGCGACGATCTGCGCATAGGCCGTGTGATGGCCCTGCCCGGTCGACTGGGTGCCGATCAGGATGGTGATATCGCCATCGGCGCCGAGGGCCACATTGGCGGTCTCGTCGCCCATGGTGCCGCAGACCTCCACATAGGTGGCCATGCCGATGCCGCGGACGAGACCGTCCTTCTTGGCGGCCTTGGCGCGCTTCGGAAAGTCCTTCCAGCCGGCGACATCCATCGCGCGCTTCATATGCGCGGTGAAATCGCCGGAGTCATAGACCTTGCCGGTCGCCGTCTTGTACGGCATCGCCTTCGGCGCGATGAAATTCTTGCGGCGGATCGCATCGGGCGACATGCCGAGTTTTCGCGCGCATTGATCGACCAGGCGTTCGACGACGTAAGCGGCTTCGGGACGGCCCGCACCGCGATAGGCGTCCACCGGCACGCTGTTCGTGAATACCGTGCGGACGCGGCAGTGGAAGGCCTGGATGTCGTAGAGCCCCGGCAGCATGCCGGCGCCGCCATGGGGAATGTACGGCCCGAAGGTCGAGAGATAGGCCCCCATATCGGCCATCAGGTCGACATCCATGGCGAGAAACTTGCCGTCCTCGCTGAGCGCCATGCGGGCATGGGTGACATTGTCACGGCCCTGCGCATCGCCGAGGAAATGGTCCGAGCGATCGGCAGCCCATTTGACGTTCTTGCCGAGCTTCCTGGCGGCAAAGGCCACCAGCGCATATTCGCGATAGGGAAACAGCCGGGTGCCGAAACCGCCGCCGACATCGGGGCAGATCACGCGCATCTTGTCCTTCGGCATCTTCAGCACATTGTCGCAGAGGATATCGCGCAGGCGATGGCTGCCCTGGCTGCCGATGGTCAGCGTCATGTGATCGCGCTTGGCGTCGTATTCGCAGATCGCCGCGCGGGTCTCCATGTAATTGATGACGACGCGCGGATTGACGATTTTTACTTCGGCAATGACAGGCGCCTTGGCGAAGACCTCATCGACCTTTTTCTTGTCGCCGATCGGTACGTCGAACAGCACATTGCCGGGATGCTTGTCCCAGACCACAGGCGCGCCCTTGGCGACGGCATTGTTGAGACCATTCACCGATGGCAGCGGCTTCCATGCGACCTCGATCGCTTCGATGGCGTCGCGCGCCTGCTCCACGGTCTCTGCGACGATGAAAGCGATGGCGTCGCCGACATGGCGCACCTCCTTGGCCGCGAGGATCGGATAATCCGGGCCGGTGAAGGGATGGTCCTCGAGATTGAACAGGCAGGGCAGCCCGCCAAGATCCTTGGTGTCGTCAGCCGTCAGGATCGCCGCGACGCCGGGCATCGCGCGTGCCTTGGCGGCATCGAGCGTGAAGGTCGCATGGGCATGCGGCGAGCGCAGTACCAGGGCATGGAGGGTGGCGGGTGCGTGATCGTCGGTATAGCGGCCACGGCCGCGGATCAGGGCATCGTCTTCCTTGCGCAGGACGCTTTGTCCGACGCCGAACTTGATGGGTGCCATTGGTCCTCCGACTGTAATTTAGAAACAGTCTACACAGCGACGGGAGGGCGGCAAGTGGGCGGCGCAACATCGTGAACACGATGCCGTAGGGCGGATGAGGCGAAGCCGTCATCCGCCGGCGGAGTTGATGTGGGAGGACCGCAGCGGATTACGCTGCGCTCGTCCGCCCTACGGATACGGCTATCTTGGGCGCACGAGATTGCGCAGCCAGCTCTTGCCGAAAAGCGCAAGAATCAAGACGCAATAAACGACCACGGTCACCAGGATGAGAATGCCCAACGTCGCTTCGTCGCGGAGGGTCGTCATCTCGGCAAATTGCAGCGCCGCATATTGCGCGGTGCCCCAGAGCACCGCGGCGAGGACGATTCCAGCCACGGCAAATTTCCCGAGTGCAATCAGGAACGCGCGATCGAACTCCAGATAGCCTGCGCGTGTCGCAAAGAAGATCACCAGCAGAAGATTGATCCACGCCCCCGCCGCGGTGCCGAGCGCGAGGCCGATCTGGGCCAGCGAGCCCATCAGCAGGACCTTCAGCGCCACATTGACGGCGATGCCGGTGAGTGCCGCGATCATCGGCGTGGTCGTGTCCTTGCGCGCGTTGAAGGTTGCAACCGCGCTGCGGATCATCACGAAGGGGATCAGCGCGATGGCGTAGGCGGCGAGCGTCGCGGCGGCCACGGCCGCATCGGCCTTGCTGAAGGCGCCACGCGCAAACATCGCGCGCATGATGACATCCGGCACGGTGAGGAAGGCCGCGACGAAGGGCAGAGAGAACAGCAGCGTGAACAGGAAGGCGCGGCGCTGCGCGCCCATGGCGCCGACATGATCGTTCGCCGCCATGCGCCGCGACATTTCCGGCAGCAGCACCGTGCCGATGGCGATGCCGATGACGCCGATGGGCAGCTGGTTCAGGCGATCAGCGTAATACAGCGCCGACAGCGCACCGACCGGCAGGAAGGTGGCGATGATCGTGTCTGCAAACAGCGCGACCTGCGTGCCCATAGAGCCCAATGTCGCCGGACCGAGCGCACGGAAGAAGCCGCGAATATCCTCGTCGAGCCGCAACGGCGCAAAGCGCGGCAGGCCGCCATGGCGCTGCAGGTCGCCGGCCAGCAGCAGATATTGCAGGACGCCGGAAATCAAGACGCCCCAGGCAGCGGCATGGCCGGCGCTCGGGAAGAATGCGGCGAGCGCCAGCGTCGCCATCATCGAGATGTTGAGAAAGATGGATGCCGCCGCAGCGCTGGCGAAGCGCTGCATCACGTTGAGCATGCCGCCATACAGCGTCACCAGCGTGATCAGCAGCAGATAGGGAAAGGTGATGCGCGTCAGTTCGATGGCGAGGTGGCGCTGGGCGGGATCGTCGGTGAAGCCCGGCGCCAGGATCGTCATGGCTTGCGGCATGAACACGATGGCCAACACCAGCAGCACCACCTGCGAGGCGAACAGCAGCGTGAAAATCCGATCGGCGAACAGATGCGCGGCATCCTGGCCGCCCTTCCCGCTCACATGGGCATAGGCCGGCACGAAGGCCGCGTTGAAAGCGCCCTCGGCGAAAATGGCGCGGAAATGATTGGGCAGGCGGAGCGCGACAAAGAACGCATCCGCAATGGGACCGGCACCGAGAATTGCGGCGAGCATGATGTCGCGCGCGAATCCGGTGATCCGCGAGAGCAGCGTGTAGCCACCAACGGTGAAAATGCGTCCCAGCATCAGATCGACTTATTGCCCCGACTCAGCTGTCGTCACCCGGCTCGACCGGGTGACCCAGTATACACAGGCGCAGATGTTTCACATTGGCTGTGCCGGATACTGGATCGCCCGCTTTCGCGGGCGATGACAATGTACCCGCGGAAGCGTTTTATGCCAGCGCGTCGCGCACAGCCTGGATCACGCGATCCTGCGCGGCTTCGTCGAGATAGGCGTGGACCGGCAGGCTGATTACGTCTGCTGACAGGGCTTCAGAGACCGGCAGGCCGCCATCGACGACCGGATAGTGTTTGTAGGCGGTCTGCATATGCATCGACTTCGCATAATAGATCGCGCTCGGCACGCCCTGCGCCTTCAGCGCATTGGCGAAGGCATCACGGTCCGTGCCCTTGGGCAGGCGGATGGTGTAACAGGCCCAGATCGACGTATTGCCCTCGGCCACGCGCGGCACCGTGACAAGATTGCCGAGGCTGCGGGCATAGCGCTCGGCGACCTTGTTTCGGGCGACGATCTCGTCGTCAAAGATCTTGAGTTTCTCGAGCAGCACCGCGGCCTGAATCGTATCAAGTCGGCCGGTGATGCCAAGACGGATATTGTCGTATTTGTCACCGCCCTGCCCGTGGATGCGGATGCTGCGCAGGATGTCGGCCAGTTCATCGTCATCGGTGAAGATCGCGCCGCCATCGCCGAAGCAGCCGAGCGGCTTGGCGGGGAAGAAGCTGGTGGTGGTGGCGAGCGCCGAGGTGCCGACGCGCTTGCCCTTATACGTTGCGCCAAAGCCCTGCGCGCAGTCTGAGAGCACGAACAAGCCTTCAGCCTCGGCGATCGCGCCGATGGCATCGAGATCGGCGGGCTGGCCGAACAGGTCCACCGGGATGATCGCCTTCGGCGTGAGGCCGGCCGCCTTCGCCGCGATGATGCCGCGCTTCACCGATTCCGGGCTGATGTTGAAGGTCACCTCGTCGACATCGACGAAGACGGGCGATGCACCGACCAGCGCAGCGGCTTCACCCGTCGCACAGAAGGTGAAGGACGGGCACAGCACCGCGTCGCCGGGGCCGATATTCTTGGCCATCAGCACCATCACCAGCGCATCGGTGCCGCTGGCGCAGCTGATCACATGCTTGGCGCCGCAATATTTTGCGAGTTCGGCTTCAAGCTTGGCGACTTCAGGGCCGTTGATGAACTGGCAGTGATTGAGCACGCGGCTGACGGCTTCATCGACCATTGATCCCAGGCGCTGGCGCTGGGCATTGAGATCGATGAAGGGAACGGGAGTGTGCTGGTTCATTGCGAGGCCTGCGAAGAAGATATCGTTGAATCGAAGCCGGCGCCCCATGAGGCGCCGGAGATGGGTGCAGCGTCAGCCCACGACCTTGCGCGGTGCGGAGCGCGGCGCCGTCGCCGCCTGGGTCTTCGGCGCTTCCAGGCACTGGATCGCGATCTCGAGCGAGGCGACGCCCTCCTCGCCGGTGACCGCCGGCACGCCGCCGGTGCGCACGGCATCGAGGAAGGCATTGAGTTCGGCGCGCAGCGGCTCATCCTGGCCGACCGGCAGATGGCGCATGGAATAGCTGCCATCGGTCTTGAAGCCGAAGCATTCGGTGACCTGACGGGTGAGCAGATCGCCGGTCACGTATTTGCCGCGCGTCGCCACCGTCACCGTGCGCGCCTTGAACGGCGTCAGCCAGTTGGTGTTGATATGGGCGAGCACGCCCGACGCGGTGCGGAATTGCAGCAGCGCGATGTCCTCGCGCTCGGCGATGGCGGAGGCGAGCTGCGGCTGTACTTCGACGATATCGCTTTCGGTGAACCAGCGGATCAGATCGATGTCATGCACGGCGAGATCGATGACCACGCCGACATTGGACATGCGCGGCGGGAACGGCCCCACGCGGGTGATGCCGATGGAGAGAATATCCTCACCGGCGATCGCCTTCTTGATGGTGGCGACGGCAGGGTTGAAGCGTTCCACATGGCCGATCATCAGCGTGACGCCGGCCTTCTTGGCGGCGGCGACGATCTCGCGTCCCTCTTCCACCGTGGACGCCACGGGCTTCTCGACGAGGACGTGAACGCCCCTGGCGATGCAGGCGAGCGCAACCTCGTGATGCAGATGGGTCGGCGCAGCGATGGTCATCGCATCGACGCCGGTCGCCAACAGTTCATCAAGCGTGGTGAAGGTCTTGCAGCCAATCAGGTTCTCGGCACGGGTCCGATGCTCGGCCAGGGGATCGACGATGCCGACCATTTCAATGCCGGGCAGCCCGGCCAGAACGCGGCCGTGATTCGTGCCCATGACGCCTGCGCCAACCACGCCGACGCGCAGCACGCGTGACTGATCCCTGCCAACTACTTTGGAACCGCTCGAAACCATACTTAATCCCACCAAACGCACGCCCATCCCAGCGCGTGCGGGTGTCCTAACATGACGCCACAATTGTGGCGATGCAGCAAACCAATGATCCAAACACGTTTTGATTCAGAGAATTACATGAAAACCGGGCGGCGGAACCTGCGATTCCGGGCCGTTTTACGGCCTTCCCGGTCAGGCAGTGCGAAGCGGGTGGGCCTTCCGATGCCATGCCCAGGCCGTGCGGACGATAGTGGTGAGATCGGACGACACAGCGCGGAAACCCAGCACATCGAAGGCCGCTGACGAATCGGCCACCAGGAATTCGGGATCACCGGCGCGGCGCTCGCGGACGACGTGAGGGACGGCCCTGCCGGCCTCCTGCTCGATCGCCTTGAGAATCTGCAGGACCGAGAAGCCGCTGCCCGTGCCGAGATTGAACGCCCCGCCCTGGTGCCCATCCAGCAGATGCTTCAGCGCCAGGATATGCGCGGCGGCGAGATCGGCAACATGGATATAGTCGCGAATCGCGGTGCCGTCGGGAGTCGCGTAATCGTCGCCGAACACCGAGAAATCCACATGCCCCTGCAGCGCCATCATGGCGCGCGGAATCAGATGCGTTTCCGGATCGCGCAGTTCACCGATATCGCCATCGGGATCATCGCCACAGGCATTGAAGTAACGCAGGCTGAATGAGTTGAGCCCGTAGGCGCGGCGATAATCCGCCAGCGCCTGCTCGATCATCCATTTGCTCATGCCATAGGGATTGATGGGCCGGCCCGCAGCTGCCTCGGCGATCGGCTTGCTATCGGCCTGCCCATAGACCGCGCCGGTGCTGGAGAAAACGAGCTTCAGCACATTCGTTTCGCGCATGGCCTGCAGCAGACCAAGCGTGCCGGCGAGATTGTTCTGATAATATTTCTGCGGATCGATCACGGACTCGCCGACCGCGCTGAAGGCGGCGAAATGCATCACCGCAATGACGCCATGGGCAGCGATGGTCTCAGCCACTTTGCGGCTATCGGCGATGTCGCCGACGACCAGTGGCCCCCATTTCACGAAGGCTTCGTGGCCGCTCGACAGGTTATCGTAGCAGACCGGCAGATAGCCGGCCGCATACAGGGCCTTGCAGCAATGCGCGCCGATATAGCCTGCACCGCCAGTGACCAGAACGGCCTGCCGCGAATCCATCCTGCGAAATTCCTGTCTTTGGGTTACGCAAACAAACGATCTATTCCGGCTGGACGATCGTGACGAGCATGCCATCGACAGGGACGAGAAACGCCATAGTCGGCCCTTCCGATGGACCTGCACCGGTCATGGCGTGCTTGAAGGCGACAACTTCGATGTCCGTCGCATCACGCGCCGCGAAGACTGCGACCTCGCCGAATAGCGGCTTGCCATGTCGCTTCAAATCACTGAGGTCGGCGCGAAACTCGGGCAGCCCGCAAATGCCGCGGGCCTCTTCGATACTGTCGGCATCGAAGACCATGGTCGGCTGTCCGTCGATTTCGAGGGTAAAAACTTTCACGGGAATTGCTCAGGCGGCAATGGATCGGGTCAGACAAGTTTACGCGGCGCGCAGCCGGTTATCCATTAAATTGCGGAAATCTGGACGATCAGTCGTGCACAGCGCGACGGTAACCTTGATAGGTTAGGTTAAGCCCAAGTTGCGATTGAGGAATTTGGCTCGACCCACTTAACATGACGGCACACGCATCGAGGTCGCCATGTTGATCGATAGCCCTAACCATCTGCGTATTTTGAAACTCAGGCCACGTACCGACTGGGCCGCGGTGTGGCACCTCTGGACGGTGCTGATCCCGCGGCGATCGATCACCGGACGCCTGGTCCGCGGACAAGTCTGGCGGCGGCACGATGGCCGCCGCTGGATCTACAAGAAGTTCGACAACATGGCCAAGCCCTCAAACGACGGACGGCGCTCGGCTTAGGTTCGCTTGTAGTCGTCCTCGATGCGCACGATGTCGTCCTCGCCGAGATAGCTGCCGGTCTGCACCTCGATCAATTCCAGCGGAATCTTGCCAGGATTTTCCAGGCGATGCGAGACGCCGATCGGAATGTAGATCGACTCGTTCTCCTGCATCACCTTCACCTGGTCGTTCAACGTCACCTTGGCCGTGCCACGAACGACGATCCAGTGTTCGGAACGGTGGTGATGCATCTGCAGAGAAATCCGCTCGCCCGCCTTCACCACCAGGCGCTTCACCTGGTAGCGCTCGCCGGTCTCCAGCGCCTGCACCGATCCCCATGGACGATGGGTCTTGAGATGATCTTCGGTGACGCGCGGAGCTGCAACTTTCAGCTTGGTCACGAGACGCTTCAGATTGTTGGGGTCCTTCTGCCGCGACACCAATACGGCATCCTGCGTCGCCACGACAACGAGATCATCGACGCCTTCCAGCGCGACCGTCGGGCCGTCGCTGGCGACGTGGCAATTGCGGGTATCCTCGAACACCGCAACTCCCTGTGCGGCATTGCCGTGGGCATCCTTGGCGGACAGTTCCCACACGGCGAGCCAGGAGCCGACATCTGACCAGCCGCAAGAGACCGGCACCACGGCGGCTTTGGCGGTCTTCTCCATCACAGCGTAGTCCACCGAGATGGCCCGCGCCTGCTTGAAAGCGTCGGCGTCTAGGGTGAAAAAGCCGAGATCGCGACCGGCTTTGGTGACGGCATCCGAAATGGTCGTGACGCTGTCCGCGTCCACGGAACGGTACTCATCGAGCAGCGTGGTTGCGCGGAACATGAAGTTGCCGCTGTTCCAGAGATAGCCAGCCTCGACATAACGTGTGGCCGTCGGCAGATCCGGCTTCTCGACGAATTTGGCGACACGCTTCACATCGCCCGAAAGCCCATCGCCCGGAGAGATGTAGCCATATTCGACGGCGGGACGTTCCGGTGTGACACCGAACGTAACGATGTGATCGTTACCGGCTTCGACAAGTCCGGCGCGGCAGGCCGCAACAAATGCCGGCACGTCGCGCACGACGTGGTCCGCCGCCAGAGCCAGCACCACCGCATCGCTATCGCGCGTCAGGGCAAAGGCCGCGCCCGCGGCAATGGCCGGCCCGGAATCACGGCGCGCCGGCTCCAGCAGAATATCAGCCTCGTGGCCGATCTCGGCGAGTTGTTCGCGCACCATGAAGCGATAGGCCTCGCTGGTGATGACGATCGGCCGATCGAACAGAGCGGGATCGGCGATCCGCAGAATCGTATCCTGAAACGTCGAGCGCGGCCCGAACAGCGGCAGGAATTGCTTTGGCCGCCCCTCGCGCGACGACGGCCACAAGCGTGTACCCGCGCCGCCGCACATGATCAGGGGAATGATGCGCTTGCTCATGGCTGCTCGCTCTCTTTCGTCCGGAAGCTAACTTAGCGGCTTGCGCCGAGATTGCCGTAATGGCTGCGATACCAGGCCACGAATTGCCGAATGCCCTCCTCGATGCTGGTATCCGGCTTGAATCCGACATCGCGCATGAGGTCATCCACATCCGCAAAGGTCTCGGGCACATCGCCGGGCTGCATCGGCAGCATGGTCTTGATCGCGTCCAGTCCAAGTTCTTTCTCAAGAACCTGCACCACATGCAAAAGCTCTTCCGGCTTGTGGTTACCGACATTGTAGATCCGCGCCGGCGCCTCGTCGGCGCTGCCAGCAGGAACATGATCGATCAACCGGCTGATAGCACCGACGACATCGTCCACATAGGTAAAGTCGCGCCGCATGTCGCCATGATTGAACAGCTTGATCGGCTGCTTATCGATGATCGCCTTGGTGAACAGGAAGATCGCCATGTCCGGCCGGCCCCAGGGGCCGTAAACCGTAAAGAAGCGCAGTCCCGTGGTCGGCAGCCGGTAGAGATGGCTGTAGGAATGCGCCATCAGCTCGTTCGCCTTCTTGGTCGCGGCATAGAGGCTGATGGGATTATCGACCCGATCGCTGACAGAGAACGGCTTCTTCTTGTTCGCGCCATAGACCGAGGACGACGAGGCATAAAGCAGATGCTTGCAGCCATTGTGGCGGCAGCCTTCGAGGATATTCAGGAATCCTTCGAGATTGGCGTCGGCATAGGCATGCGGATTATCGATGGAATAGCGTACGCCGGCCTGAGCCGCGAGATGGATCACCACCGGAAACTTGTGCTCGGCCATCAGCGCCAGCAATGCCGGGCGATCGGCCAGATTGGCTTTGACGAAGGTGAAATTCGGCCGGCCTGCCAGTTCGGCGAGCCGAGCCTCTTTCAACGCGGGATCGTAATAGTCATTGACGCTGTCGAGGCCGACCACGGTGCGGCCCTCTTCCAGCAATTGGCGCGTGACATGAAAGCCAATGAAGCCAGCGGCGCCAGTGACGAGGATGGAAGGTTCAGACATCATGTCCCCAGATTTGCCGCGCGGACCGCATTGCTGGCCCAGTGGGCCGAAGTCTATTAGCCATGAGGCCGCGAATGCTGCAATAGTCCGGTATCGCAGCACCCGATTGCGTCAGAACCGCGACCTCGCGGCGTGGCCATGCCGGAGAAACCCGCTATGAAGGCGGCCACGCATAGCTCGCTTGAACCGTCCAAAAAACTGGTCACCTTGTCATTCCGATGTCGTCAACCGAACTGATCGCCCTGCTCCTTGCGCTGGTCGCTGCCGCCGCCCTCTCCGCGCTCTGCATCCGGGCCATCCGCCCGTTGCTGATCCGCTACGCATTGGCGCGGCCGAACGCGCGGTCGTCGCACAAGGTGCCAACACCGCAGGGGGCTGGCATCGCGGTGATCGCAACGACATTGCTGGTGGCAGCCATTGCAATCGCCTGGTTCGCAACCATCACCATCTCGCTCTGGGTGTTATTCGCAGCGACCTGCGTGATCGCCATGGTCGGCGCAGTGGACGATCTGCGGCCGCTGCCGGTCGCGCCGCGCTTCGCGCTGCAAGCTTTGTGCGTTGCTGCCGCGCTCGTCGCATTGCCGGCCGACCTTCAGATCGCACCGGCTGTGCCGCTGTGGCTCGAACGTGTCGTGTTGCTGGTCGGCATGCTGTGGTTCGTCAATCTCACCAACTTCATGGATGGCCTCGACTGGATCACCGTGGCCGAGGTCGTACCGGTGACGGCGAGTTTGGCACTGCTGTGCCTGAGCGGCGCGTTCTCTCTTCCAGCAGCGCTCATTGCTGCCGCGCTTTGCGGCGCCATGCTGGGCTTCGCGCCGTTCAACAAGCCGGTGGCCAAAATGTTTCTCGGCGACGTGGGCAGCCTGCCCATCGGCCTCCTGATTGCCTGGTGCCTGCTGCAGCTCGCCTTCGCCGAACATCTTGCAGCAGCCATCCTGCTGCCGCTCTACTATCTCGCTGACGCCACCGTGACGCTGCTACGACGCATGGCGCGGCGCGAGCCGTTCTGGCTCGCCCATCGCTCGCATTTCTACCAGCGCGCGACCGACAACGGCTTTTCAGTGATCGAGGTCGTGCGACATGTGTTTGGGTTGAACATCATTCTCGCTGGACTGGCGGGATTGTCGATCTATCTCAAATCCGCTCCGATCAGCATCGCTGTGCTCATTGCCGGCATCGGCGCCACGGCGCTGGTGCTGCGGCGGTTCTCAACACCGCAGAGCTGACATTCTACTCGGCCGGAACGCGATATTCCGGCACGGCGTCCTTCAGTATCGCCACCGCCACCTCGTGTTGATCGGCCTCGATCGCCGTCCGCAACGTGGCCAGCCATGCATTAAGCACATCCAGCGGCAATTCCTTCGGCTTCGCAGCCATGATCCCGGCGAGGCCGATCTCGGCGGTCGGCTCCTGCTCGGCAAACAGGATTTCATGCATGCGCTCGCCCGGACGCACGCCGGTGAACACGATGTCGATGTCGTAACCCGGCTGCAGGCCGGACAGCCGGATCATGCGGTCGGCGAGATCGACGATCTTCACCGGCTGCCCCATGCTCAGTACATAGACCGACGCATCGGAATGCTGCGCGTTCATGGCGTGCGTTCCGGCCGTCACCACCAGGTCGCACGCTTCGCGGATCGTCATGAAATAACGCACCATATCCGGATGCGTCACCGTCACCGGGCCACCGGCCTCGATCTGCGCCTTGAACTTCGGCACCACAGAACCGTTGGACGCCAGCACATTGCCGAACCGCACCGAGATCAGCCGCATGCGTGGCTTGCCTGTCGTGCCGGCTGCGACATCACCGTCGAGGGCCTGGCAATACATTTCAGCAAAGCGCTTGGTGAGGCCGAGCATCGAGACAGGCTCGATCGCCTTGTCAGTGGAGATCATCACCATCGCTTCGGCGCCCGACGCCAGCGCCGCATCGGCGACATTCACCGAGCCGAAGATGTTGGTCTTGACGCCCTCGCCCCAATCACGCTCCAGGATCGGCACATGCTTCAGCGCCGCGGCGTGGAACACGACGTCGGGCTTGAAGGCACTCATGAGCTGGCGGATGCGCTCGCGGTCCCGCACATCGGCGATGCGGCCTTCGATCGTCGCACTCGTGACTTTCGCCGACAATTTCTCGATTGCCGCATGGAGTGCGGGCTCCGAATTTTCGATGATGAGCAATCGTCCCGCGCCGAATGTGGTGACACGGTCGCAGATCTCGAAACCGATCGAGCCGCCACCGCCGGTGACAACCACCGCCTTGCCGCGGACGAAATTCTCCAACCGCGCATAGTCGATCTTGACGCTCGGCCGCAGCAGCAAATCTTCCACCGCCACCGGGGCCAGTTGTGGCGTGTCGCGGCTTTCTTCCAGCGTCGGAATCCGGCTGACGGTAAGACCAAGCTTGCGCGCCTGCATCAGGATCGATTCCGGATGCGCCTCATCCTCGAAGGCGGACGGCGTCATCACCACCCGTTCGATCGGACGCTGGCGATTTTTGAAGTCATCAATGACATTGTCGAGATCGTCGAGGTTGCCCAGCACGGGCACGCCCCGGATCGTCTGTCCGCGGTCCGACACCGACGGCGAGAGAATGCCGACCGGCCACATCCGCTTCACCGCACCGCTCTCGATACCGCGCAAAAACACTTCGGAATCGGCGGCACGCCCGATCAGCAGTGCTGGCGATGCATCTGTTGCCCGTGCCTTGTTGCGCGTCCGCGTGTAGCGGAAATAGCGATAGGCTAGGCGCGAGCCGCTAAGAAAGAAGATCTCGATAAACCAGTAAATAATGATGGTGGTTTTGCCGAGAAAGAAGGTGCCGTAGACGTTCGGCGCGAGGAAAATGTAGTCGAGCACCAGCAGCGCGCCGGTTAACACCGTCGCCGCCTTGATGATGTTAAGGAGATCCGGCAGCGAAATGAAGCGCCATTTCGTCGTCGTCAGATTGAAGATGTAGCAGACGAGGAAGCTGAACAGCACGAAGTATGGCAGGATCGTCAACAGCAGCGGCAGGCGATCCCACAGGTTCTCACCGTCGAAGCGCAGCAAGAAAGCCAGGATCACCGCCGCGGCTGTGACAATGGCATCATGGACCGCAATGATCCAATTGCGGATGGTGAAATTCAGAATACGCGTCATGGCTGCCTGTTACGCGACCGCTCGATCAGCGACGTCGTGCTGTGCCCCTGCAGAATATCGACGATGACAACCTCGCCACCATTCGCGGCAACGACCTCATGGCCGACCACCTGGTCGCGGGTGTAGTCGCCTCCCTTGACCAACGTCGATGGCCGGATCGCTTCGATCAGCTTGATCGGCGTGTCCTCCTCGAAGATGACGACGAGATCCACGGCCTCGAGCGCTGCCAGCACTTCGGCACGCGCGCGCTCGTCCTGTACGGGCCGCTCTGGCCCCTTGAGGCGCTTCACCGAAGCGTCGCTATTGAGACCGACGATCAGGCGATCACAGGTCGCCCGCGCCGCGGTGAGCACCTTCACATGGCCTGGATGCAGGATGTCGAAGCAGCCATTGGTGAAACCGACCCGCAGCTGTTCATGACGCCATTCGTCGAGCCGGGCTGCGAGATCGCCGGCAACGGCGATTTTATCTTCGGCCGCAAGCGTCGCGTCCGGCAGCATCTTGCGGCGCAACTCGTCCGGCAGCACCACGGCGGTGCCCTTCTTGCCGACAGCCACGGCAGCGGCGGCTGATGCCAGGCGAAGAACAACTTCCCATTCCGCACCGGCCGCCAGCGCCACGGCCAGCATCGCCGCCACCGTGTCGCCGGCGCCGGAGACGTCGCGAACCTTCACCGGCAGCGCCGGCACATGAATAGCGTCGCCATCACGCACCACCAGGGTCATGCCGTGTTCGCTCTGCGTCACCAGCATCGCGGCGCAATCGGCCAGGATCATTGCCTCTTGTGCAGCGGCGATATTGATGTCGCGATCGGCACGACTGCGTGTCGCCTCGGTGAATTCCTTGCGGTTCGGCGTCAGCAGCGTGGCACCGCGATAGATTGCGAAGTTCGCGCTCTTGGGATCGACGATCACGCGTTTGCCGAGCGTCTTCGCGCTGTCGATCACATTGCGGATCACCCGCGCGGTGAGCACGCCTTTGGCGTAGTCCGACAACAGCACGATGTCGGCGCGCGCAATCTGCGGCAGGATGGTGTCGAGCAGTTGCTTTTCGACCTCGGCCGAGGCCGGCGCCGCAACCTCCCAGTCGGCACGCAGCATATGCGTCGCGAAATGTTCGGAGACGAAACGCACTTTTCGCGTCGTCGGCCGCGATGCATCGGTCACCAGAAGCGCTTCGATGCCGTTCTCCTGCGCGAGATGCCGCTGCAGCGTCGCCGCCGCGTCGTCTGCACCGATCAGGCCGATGAAAATGCACTTGGCGCCCAGCGCTGCGATATTGCGAGCGACATTGCCGGCACCTCCGACCACGATCTCGCTGCGCTGCGCGGCGATCACCGGTGCCGGTGCCTCCGGCGAAATCCGCGACACCTCGCCATAGACGAATTCGTCCAGCATGAGATCGCCGATGCAGAGCACCGTCTGCTTCGGAAACGCATGGGACAAAGTGTCAAAGTCGAACATCACACCGGAACCTGGACGTCAGCGAAAGCGATCGGGCGTATCGAGATAATGCGTCACGTACTGCGTCACCGCATCCTCCAGACGCGTGAAGCCGCCATTATAGCCGGCCGCGCGCAGCCGATCGGCCTCACTTTGCGTGAAATATTGATAGCTGCCGCGAATCTGCTCGGGCATATCGATATATTCTATGTTCGGTGTGGTGCCGAGCGCCGCATAGGTCGCCAGCATCATATCCTTGAAGCTGCGCGCAGTACCGGTGCCGACATTGTAGATGCCGCTGACACGCGGCGTCGCCAGCAGCCACAGGATGACGCGAATGACGTCTTCCACATAGATGAAGTCGCGTCGCTGATCGCCATCGGCGATGCCCTCGCGATGCGACTTGAATAGCTGGATGCCACGGCCGGCCTTGATGTCGTCGAAGCGCTTGGTCAGCACGCTCATCATGCCGCCCTTGTGATATTCGTTCGGCCCGAACACGTTGAAGAATTTCAGCCCGGCCCATTGCGGCGGCATCGGCTCGCCCTTGGCGACGCGCTCGGCGACCGCCAGATCGAACAGGTGCTTGCTCCAGCCATAGAGATTCATCGGCCGCAGCGTCTTCAGCTCCGGTACGGTGTCGGCATCGCGGAACCCTTGCTCGCCATCGCCATAGGTCGCCGCCGAGGAGGCATAGATCAACGGCACACCATGGGTCGTGCACCAGTCGAGCAGTCGCATGGACAGGCGGAAATTGGTCTCGATGACCAGATCGCCGTCCGTCGCCGTTGTCTCAGAAATTGCGCCCATGTGGATGACGGCATCGAGCCGGCGGTCCTTGAGCCAGTGCATCAGCTCACCGGGGGGCACCACATCGGCCAGCTGCCGCTTGGCCAGGTTCCGCCATTTGCCGTCATGGCCGAGGAAATCGGACACGACGACGTCGGCGCGGCCGGCGTCATTCAGCGCCGCAACCACGTTCGATCCGATAAAACCGGCTCCTCCGGTCACCAGCAGCATGGATTCCCCATTTTCATCCTACAGCGCCACCTTTGCCCCACTCCTGCCCGACAGGCAACTTGGGCGCCGAGATGTCGTAAACCGCATGGGGACATCGGCGGACACATTTCCAAACCGCTTGTCTGGCCCCGACGGACCGGCTACCGACTGGCCTCGAGCCATACGCGAAGCCTTTGAAACCATGATCCAAAATACCCCATACCCGGGCGTGACGGTGGATGCGGCGGATACCCGGCCGATCCTGATCGTGCCCTATATGTGGATCGGCGACTTCGTGCGCGGTCATTCGGTGGTGCGGGTGCTGAAAGAGCGCTGGCCGAACCGGCCGATCGATCTGCTGGTGACAAAACTGGTGGCGCCGCTGGTGGATTACATGCCCGGCGTGCGCTCCGGGATCGTCTGGGACCTGCCGCGCGGGGCGCTGGCGATCGCAAAACAGCGCGATCTGGCCGCCCAGCTGCGCGAGCGCCACTACGGCACGGCGCTGATCATGCCACGGACATGGAAATCCGCCCTCGCCCCGGCCCTTGCGGGCATCCCCGAGCGTGTCGGATTTGTCGGCGAGGTTCGCTTCGGCCTGCTCACTGACTGGCGCTGGGGCGAAAAGAAGCTTTCGCGCATGATCGATCGCAAATGCGCACTCGCACTGCCGCCGGGCACGGAACTGCCGACCGACTGGCCCGTGCCGGATTTCCGCGTTCCCGCCGAGGAGATCGCCCGCTGGCGGCAGGCTAATGGGCTTGGCACCGGCCCCGCGGTCGCCCTTGGCCCCGGCTCCGTCGGCTCGTCCAAGCGCTGGACCTATTACCCGGAGGCGGCGAAGCTTCTGGTGGAACGCGGCTACGATGTCTGGGTGATCGGCGGCCCCGGCGAAAAAAATCTCGCCAACGAGATCATCGCTGCAGCAGGCCCCAAGGCAAAGGACCTCACCACCAACGATCTGCGCAACGGCGTGATCGGCATGGCCGCCGCCAAAGTGGCCGTCGCCAATGATTCCGGCCTGATGCATATCGCCGCCGCAGTGGGCGCGCCGACCATCGGCATTTTCGGCCCGACCAGCCCGCAATTGTGGGGACCGCTCAATCCCCTCGCAGCCACCGTGCAGACCAAGACGATTGTGCCGTGCCAGCCGTGCCACACGCCGGTCTGCCATATGAACAACCATGCCTGCATGCGCGACATCCCGGCTCAGGATGTGGCTGACATCATCCAGAATTTGATGGCGAAAGCCGAAGCCAACAGCGTGTCCTCATGACTTTGATCAAGCAGCCAAAGCCCGCCGCCATTCTCGATCGCGATGGCGTGCTGAACTATGACGACAACTATGTCGGCCAGCCCGAGAAAATCCGCTGGATGCCGAATGCGGCCAAGGCAGTGAAGCGGCTCAACGATGCCGGCTATCACGTCTTCCTCTTCACCAATCAGTCCGGCGTGGCGCGCGGCTATTTCAGCGAAGCCGAGCTCATTACATTGCTGGACTGGATGCGCAGCGAACTCGCAAAAGACGGCGCTCGTATCGATGACGTCCGTTACTGCCCGTATCATCCGACCGCCACGGTCGAGGCCTATCGCGAGGATCACCCCTGGCGAAAGCCAAAGCCCGGCATGATCCTCGACCTGATGCAGCACTGGCCGGTGATATCAAAAGGCAGCTTTGTCATCGGCGATCGCGACAGCGATATCGAGGCGGCAAAAGCTGCGCATCTCCCGGGCTTCCTGTTTGCCGGCGGCGATCTCGATGCGTTTGTAGCCGATATCCTGAAAGGTCAGACAAGCTTGCGATAGACGTCCGCGATGTTGCTCGCTTCAGCATCCAGGCTGAATTTGTCGAGCACACGCTGGCGTCCCCGCTCGCCCATGGTCCGCGCAATATCCGGATCGCGCATCAGCGGCGCGATGGCATCTGCCAGAGCTTTTGCATCGCCCGTCGGCACCAGCGTTCCGGTGACGCCGTCCTCAACCGCAATCTCGGCCGCACCGGCGCGCGTCGCAACGAGTGCAGCCCCCACCGACATCGCCTCGATCAGCGTCAGGCCAAAGCCCTCATTCCTTGAGGTGAATGCATAAATCGTCAGGCGACGATACCAGCGCTCGACTTCCGCGATCGGCAGTTCGCCGGTGATGATGATGCGATTTTGCAGGCCCGCCTCTGCAATCTTCTTCCGCAGCTCATTGGCGAACACGATCTGATCCGGCGTGATGGCGCCGACGATCACCGCGGAGAAATCCGGATAGCGCGGCAGCAGAGCGCACATCGCATCGACGAACAGATCGGTGCCCTTCTGCGCGCGGACGCGGCCGAAGCAGCCGATCGCGTAACGTCCCGGCAACCCGGCCTCGGCGAAAGCAGTCGCGCGATCAACAGGCGGCATATAGCGATCGGTATCGACGCCATGCGTCACCACGGTCGCCGCGCGCCTGAGATAAGACGCGGACGCATCCGACGTCGCGATGATCGCGTCCATGCGGCGGATCAGCCAGCGCGTGATCCAGCTGTGATGACGCTGCGCGGCCGAGGTGAACAGCAGCTTCAGCGGCCAGCCCAGCGCGCGGAGAAGAACCCCGACGATCATCTCGTTGTTGCGGCGCGCATGCCAGATGATCGGCTCTCGCCGCATCCATAATTTCGGAAGTCCAGCGAAGCTCAGGCGTGCGATGCCGGTAGGCTTATCCGAACCGAGCCACGCAGCATCGATCATGTCGGCAAGTTTCGGCGCCACCATGCGGTTGGTCGCCGTCACACCGGAGTAGCGCCAATGCAGATTGGTGATGATCACCTGCAATTTTCCGGCTGTTTTGCCCGCAATCGGCACAGAGAACTCCATTTCGCCCCGGTTCCTATACGCAACATTAAGCATAGAGACCAGTAACCACACGCCGAAACCCGCCCTTCACCGCAAAACGTCTATCGTCTCTCCAAACGGGAGAGTGAGACAATCCACATGACGGTTCTGGTCACCGGCGGCGCTGGTTACATCGGAAGTCACATGGTGCATGCGCTGGTGGAAGCCGGCGAGAATGTCGTTGTCATCGACAATCTGTCCACCGGCTTCTCCACCTATCTGCCCGAAGGCGTTCCGCTGTTCATCGGCGATGTCGCTGACGAGAATCTCGTCGAGGGCGTGATCAATGCCCACGGCGTCGATGCCATCATCCATTTCGCGGGCTCCGTCGTCGTACCGGAATCCATGCGCGATCCGCTCGCCTACTATCGCAACAACACCGCGACCTCACGCAACCTGCTCAATGCAGCGGTAAAGTGCGGCGTCAAACGGTTCATCTTCTCATCGACGGCCGCGGTCTATGGCAATCCTGACTTCACACCGGTTGCTGAAGATGCGCCGACGCGCCCGCTCTCGCCCTACGGCTCATCGAAGCTGATGACCGAAATCATGCTGCACGACATCGCGCCGGCCTATGGCATGGAATTCGTCGTGCTGCGCTACTTCAATGTCGCCGGCGCCGATCCGCAAGGACGCACCGGCCTCGCCACCATGGGCGCAACACACCTGCTCAAGATCGCCGTCGAGGCCGCCACCGGCCAGCGCAGCAAGATCGACGTCTATGGCACCGATTATCCGACCCCGGACGGCAGCTGCATCCGCGATTTCATCCATGTCAGTGATCTCGTCCAGGCGCATCGCGCCGCCCTCGGCTATCTGCGCGAGGGCGGCACCTCGACAACGCTGAATTGCGGCTATGGCCGCGGCTATTCGGTGCTGGAGACGATCGAGGCCGTGCGCCGTGCATCCGGCCGCAACTTCGCGGTTCAATACGCCCCACGCCGTGACGGCGACATCATGACCATGATCGCCAATACATCCCGCATCCAAGCCACCCTTAACTGGACACCTGTTTACGACGACCTTGAAACCATCGCCCGCCACGCGCTCGCATGGGAGGAGAAACTCGCCCGGGAGCGCTTCGGGGTCGAACTGATGGCACAATCGGCCTGATTCAGGCCCGAGCCACGGTTCGACGTACGGGTTAACAAAGTCCTGACAAGCCCTATTTTGGCTTGAAAATCCTTGGTTTAACAGGCAATCAGGCGGCTGTTTCGCAACGCCGACCGGGCGCCCGGCACACTGCCGCGGGCGGTTCCGTTCAGCGCCTCTGGACCGCGGATGGCCAAAGTTACACGCAAAGTTACCGACGATCCCTCGGGCGCCTGGGCGCTGATCCGCCGCCTGGTCACTGAACAGGCCGCCACCTATTGGCGCCGCTACCTCGCCGCCTTCCTGCTGATGGCCCTTTCCGCCGGCGCCACCGCCTCCTCCGCCTATATGCTCGGCGAGGTCATCAACCAGGCCTATGTGGACCGTAGCATTGAGCGCATCGCGCTGTTCTCCGGCTTCGTGGTCATCATCTTCCTGGTCAAGGGTGCGGCGACCTACGGCCACACCGTTATCCTGTCCAAGATTTCCAACGCCATCGTCGCCAATAATCAGCGCCGGCTGTTCGCCAAGCTGATGAGCGAGAGCATCGGCTTCTTCTCCGAGCGCCACTCCTCCGAATTCCTGCAGCGCCTCACCGCCGGCGCCAATTCGGTGACGCAGGTGCTGAACCTGCTGATCAATGCCGTCGGCCGCGATCTGCTGTCGCTCATCGCGCTGGTCGGCGTAATGGTGATGCAGGATCCCTATATGGCGATCACCGGCTTCCTGGTGGCGCCACCGGCGATCCTGGTGCTGCGCAAGCTGGTCCGCCGCATCAAAGGCCTCGCGCGCAACCAGTTCACCGGCACGGCCGAAATTCTCGAAGTGATGCAGGAGTCGCTGCAGGGCATCCGCACCGTCAAGGCCTTCACGCTCGAACAGACGATGCAGGCGCGCATGGAAGCCAGCATCACCTCCGTCGAGCAGAACGCCAACAAGATGGCGCGCGTCTCCAGCCGCTCCTCGCCGCTGATGGAAAGCCTTGGCGGCTTCGCCATTGCCGGCGCGCTGATGTATGGCGGCTACCGCGTGGTGGCGATGGGCGCGACGCCCGGCCAGTTCTTCTCCTTCATCACCGCTTTCCTGCTCGCTTATGAGCCGGCCAAGCGCCTCGCGCGGCTGAACATCGATCTCAACAGCCAGTTGATCGGCGCGCACACGCTGCTGGAGATCGTCGATAGCCCGGCCACCGAGCCCAATGACGATCACAAGCCTCCGCTAAAGCTGACCGACGCTCGCGTTGAATTGCGCGACGTCACTTTCCGCTATCGCCCCAGCGAGATCGTGCTGAATCGGATGAGTTTTGTCGCCGAGCCCGGCAAGATGACCGCCCTTGTCGGCCCCTCCGGCGGCGGCAAGTCCACGGTGCTGGCACTGCTGCTGCGCATGTATGACGTCAGTGAAGGCCAGGTCGTGATCGACGGCCAGAACATCGCCGATGTCTCTCGCCACTCGCTGCGCAGCCAGGCCGCCTATGTCGGCCAGGACGTCTATATGTTCCGCGGCACCATTCGCGAGAACATAGCCTTCGGCAAGCCAGGCGCGACCGAGGACGAGATCGTTGCTGCGGCCAAGGCCGCCTGCGCCCATGACTTCATCCTCAGCTTCCCGCTGGGCTATGACACGCCGGTTGGCGAACATGGCACCACACTGTCGGGCGGCCAGCGCCAGCGCATCGCCATCGCCCGCGCGCTGGTGAAGAATGCGCCACTGATCCTGCTCGACGAGGCCACCGCAGCGCTGGATTCCGAATCCGAGAAATCGGTGCAGGAAGCCATCGAGCATCTCTGCCAGAACCGCACCACCATCGTCATCGCCCATCGCCTGCACACCATCATGCATGCTGACGCGATCCTGGTGGTCGAAGGCGGCGAGATCGTCGAGCGCGGCCGCCACGATGACCTGCTGCGCCGGGATGGCCGCTATGCGTCCTTCTTCCGCTTGCAGCATCGTGAAGCCTCCCCGCTGGCGCCGCTCGACGCATCGGCGTAAGAACCTCTCCGGCCGCCTCGCAGCGGATCAATGTCACTTGCAACCAGTCTGAGACACCTTTCATGACCGCTTCCTACGTGATTACTCCGCCGCCGCAGGCCGCTATCGCCGTTCAGGGCGAGACCGCCAAATTTCCGGTCCGCCGCGTCTGGTGCGTCGGCCGCAACTATCTCGAGCACATCCGCGAACTCGGCAATGACGAGCGCAACCCTCCCTTCTTCTTCGCCAAGCACGCCGACATGACCGCGGCCGATGGAAGCGTGATCCCTTATCCGACGCTCACCAAGGACATGCAGCACGAAGTCGAGCTGCTGGTCGCGCTGAAGAGCGGCGGTCTCAACATCTCGCCCGAACAGGCCCTCGATCACGTCTGGGGCTACGGCGTCAGCGTCGATCTCACCCGCCGCGACCTGCAGACGATCTCGCGCAAGAAAGAGCAGCCCTGGGAGATCGGCAAGTCGTTCGACCAGTCGGCCCCGACGGGTGCGCTGATCCCGGCCTCGAAGTCCGGTCATCCCTCCAAGGGCAAGATCTGGCTGTCGGTGAATGGCACCGAGCGCCAGAAGGGCGACCTGTCGGAAATGATCTGGAACATCGCAGAGATCATCTCGAAGCTGTCGCTGCAGGTCGAACTCGGCGCCGGCGACGTCATCCTCACCGGCACGCCGGCAGGTGTCGCTGCGCTCAATCCCGGCGACAAGGTCGAGTGCGGCGTGGACGGCATCGGCACCTTGAACTTCGCGATCAGCGAACCCAAGTAAGCGCCAGCAAAGCTGGACGAGCCAAGAAAAATCAAAAAGGCCGCGCATCCTGCGCGGCCTTTGTCGTTTTCAGCCCGGGATACATCACATGAGACTCGAACTCGGCCTCGACACGTTTGGCGACGTCACGCGCGGCGCTGACGGCCAGATGCTGTCGCATGCACAGGTCATCCGCAACGTCATCGACGAAGCCGTATTGGCCGATCAACTCGGCGTTGATTTCTTCGGCGTCGGCGAACATCACCGCGCCGACTTCGCGGTGTCCGCACCTGAAGTCGTGCTTGCCGCCATTGCTGCGCGCACGAAACGCATACGTTTGGGATCAGCCGTAACGGTACTGAGCTCGGACGATCCAATCCGTGTCTTCCAGCGCTTTGCGACAGTCGATGCTGCATCCAACGGCCGCGCCGAAGTGATCCTTGGCCGCGGCTCGTTCACCGAGTCCTTCCCGCTCTTCGGCTTCAAGCTCGATCAGTATGAGACGCTGTTCGAGGACAAGCTCGATCTGTTTGCGGAGCTGGTGAATAGCGATGAAGTCACCTGGAGCGGCACCACCCGCCCTCCTCTGGCCAATCAGCACGTTTATCCGCCGATCGAGACCGGCAACCTCGTGACCTGGATCGGCGTCGGGGGCAGCCCGCAATCCGTGGTGCGCGCCGTGCGCTACGACATGCCATTGATGCTCGCCATCATCGGAGGCGATCCCGAGCGTTTCAAACCCTATGTCGATCTCTATCACCGCGCCTATGCCGAGATTAAGCGCCCCGTGAAGCCGATCGGCGTGCATTCACCCGGCTATGTCGCCGCCAGCGACGAGCAGGCGCGGGAGGACATCTGGGGCGACTACAAGCAGATGCGCGACCGCATCGGCAAGGAGCGGGGCTGGCCGCCGATGGAACGGCGCGAATTCGACCAGGAGGTCGATCACGGCTCGCTCTATGTGGGATCGCCGGAGACCGTGGCGAAGAAGATCGCGAAGACAGCGAAGGCGCTCGGCCTGTCGCGCTTCGACATGAAATACAGCGCAGGCCCTTTGCCGCATGAGAAGCTGATGAGCTGCATCGAACTCTACGGGACCAAGGTCATTCCGATGGTGCGGGAGATGCTGAAGTAACACGCCTACTGTCATCGCCCGGCCTGACCGGGCGATCCAGTACACGCTACCGTTTGAGTCTACTGGG
The DNA here is from genome assembly GCF_058807155.1 of Tardiphaga sp. GW821-FHT12E02. Taxonomy (NCBI): domain Bacteria; kingdom Pseudomonadati; phylum Pseudomonadota; class Alphaproteobacteria; order Hyphomicrobiales; family Nitrobacteraceae; genus Tardiphaga; species Tardiphaga sp. GW821-FHT12E02. Next base: position 2,531,396 of record NZ_JBXAQK010000001.1, on the reverse strand, counting down.
TCACCCGGTCGAGCCGGGTGACGACAGTTGGAGTGAAAAACAAAAAGCCCCGGATCGCTCCGGGGCTTTTCTTATTCAATCGGTCAAGCCGAACTCAGTAGCGATAGTGCTCGGCCTTGAACGGGCCTTCCTGCTTCACGCCGATGTAAGCGGCCTGCTCGGTGCTGAGCGTGCTCAGCTTCACGCCAATCTTCGCCAGATGCAGGCGCGCCACCTTCTCGTCCAGCGACTTCGGCAGCACGTACACTTCCTTCTTGTACTTGCTGTCCTTGTTGTTCGCGAACAGTTCGATCTGCGCCAGCGTTTGATTGGTGAAGGACGCCGACATCACGAAGGACGGATGGCCGGTCGCGTTACCGAGATTCACCAGGCGGCCTTCCGATAGCAGGATCATGCGCTTGCCATCCGGGAACGTGATTTCGTCCACCTGCGGCTTGATATTGTCCCACTTCAGGTTCTTCAACGTCGCGATCTGGATCTCGTTGTCGAAGTGACCGATGTTACAAACAATCGCACGATCCTTCATCGCGCGCATGTGCTCGATGGTGATGATGTCCTTGTTACCCGTGGCGGTCACGAAGATGTCGGCGCGCGGTGCTGCATCTTCCATCGTCACGACTTCATAGCCTTCCATCGCCGCCTGCAGCGCGCAGATCGGATCGATTTCGGACACCAGCACGCGGCAGCCGGCCTGGCGGAGCGACGCGGCCGAGCCCTTGCCGACGTCACCGAAACCGGCAACCATGGCGACCTTGCCCGACATCATGACGTCGGTGCCGCGACGGATGCCGTCGACCAGCGATTCACGGCAGCCATAGAGGTTGTCGAACTTCGACTTGGTGACGGAGTCATTGACGTTGATGGCAGGCCACAGCAGCGTGCCGGCCTTCTGCATGTCGTACAGGCGATGCACGCCCGTGGTGGTTTCTTCCGACACGCCCTTGATGCTCTCGGCGATCGCCTTGAAGTAGCCCTTCGGCTTTTCCTTGAGCTGCTTCTTCAGCAGCGCGAAGAACACTTCCTCTTCTTCCGAACCCGGCTTGTCCAGGAACGCCGTGTCGCCGTTTTCGGCGCGCAGGCCGAGATGGACATACATGGTGGCGTCGCCACCGTCGTCGAGGATCATGTTCGGGTGACCGCCGCCATGCCAGTCGAACAGCTTTGCGGTGTAGTCCCAGTATTCAGTGAGGGATTCGCCCTTGACCGCGAACACCGGGATGCCAGCAGCGGCGATCGCGGCAGCGGCGTGATCCTGGGTCGAATAGATGTTGCACGAGACCCAGCGGATGTCGGCGCCGAGCGCCTTCAGCGTCTCGATGAGCACGCCGGTCTGGATGGTCATGTGCAGCGAGCCGGCAATGCGGGCACCCTTCAGCACCTGCTTCGGGCCGAATTCTTCGCGGGTGGCGATAAGGCCGGGCATTTCGGTCTCGGCGATCGAGAGCTCCTTGCGGCCGAAGGGTGCCAGCGAAATGTCCTTGACGATGTAGTCGGTGAAACCGGCGGGAGCGGTCATGTTCAAATCCTTGCTGATGTCGTCATTCCGGGGCGCTCGCGCCTTCGCGAGCGAACCCGGAATCCCGATGTGATAGTCACTGCTAGGTTCCGGGTTCACATGCGCGAAGATGCGCATGTGCCCCGGAACGACGAGGGTGTTGTTAGACGTTGCGCTTCAGCGCATCGACGAGGTCGGTCTTCTCCCAGGAGAAGCCACCATCGGCATCGGGCGTGCGGCCGAAATGGCCGTAAGCCGCGGTGCGGGCATAGATCGGCTTGTTGAGATCGAGATGCTTGCGGATGCCACGCGGCGTCAGATCCATCGACGCGGCGACCGACTTCTCGATCACATCGTCAGCGACCTTGCCGGTGCCGTGGGTGTCCACATAGATCGACAGCGGACGCGCCACGCCGATGGCGTAAGCGAGCTGCAGCGTCGCCTTGTCGGCGAGGCCGGCAGCGACGATGTTCTTCGCGACATAACGGGCAGCGTAGGCAGCCGAGCGATCGACCTTGGTCGAATCCTTGCCCGAGAACGCGCCGCCGCCATGCGGCGCTGCGCCACCGTAGGTGTCGACGATGATCTTGCGGCCGGTCAGACCTGCGTCGCCATCGGGACCGCCGATGAAGAACTTGCCGGTAGGGTTGATGTGCCAGATCGTCTTGTCGGTGATCCAGCCGTCCGGCAGCGCCTTGCGGACGTAAGGCTCGACGCGCTCGCGCACCTGGTTCGAGGTCATGTCCTCGACGAGATGCTGATGCGACACGACGATCTCGCGCACGCCGACCGGCTTGCCGTTTTCATACTGAACGGTGACCTGGCTCTTGGAGTCAGGACCGAGCACCTTTTCGGTACCGGCATGACGGGCTTCCGAGATCAGACGCAGGATCTTGTGCGCATAGAAGATCGGGGCCGGCATCAGTTCCGGGGTTTCGTTCGACGCGTAGCCGAACATGATGCCCTGGTCGCCGGCGCCTTCTTCGGCATTGGTCGGCTGCTTGGCATCGACGCCCTGCGCGATGTCGGCCGACTGCGGATGCAGCAGGATCTGCACATCGGCCTTCTGCCAGTGGAAACCGTCCTGCTCGTAGCCGATATCCTTGATGGCGGCGCGAACGACGGCTTCGATGTGATCATTGGTGACGGTCGAGGGACCGCGGGTTTCGCCGGCGATCACGACCTTGTTGGTGGTGGCGAGGGTTTCGCAGGCGGCGCGGATGTCCCAGGGATCGATGCCCGCCTTCGGGCCTTCACGGAAGAACAGATCGACGATCTCGTCCGAGATGCGATCGCAGATCTTGTCGGGATGGCCTTCGGAAACGGATTCACTGGTGAAGAGATAAGACGCGCGCATCAACTGATCCTCTGTGTTTGCGCCGGGGACGGCAGTTCGTTGGATGTTTCGGCTTGTTCGATGTGTCAGTCGCGACGCCGCGAGATGACGTAGGATTCGTCGTAGAACCAGAGACCGTTGTGCTTGCGCAAAACCTCTCTCGTGGCATCCAGATAACGGCCGCTCTGCGTCACTTCCGTCAAACGGTCATCCTCGATTTGGGCCACATAGACCGCCGCGTTCCAGGCTGCGAATGCCGTCGAGGTTCCGATCGAACCGGTGACCTCGTTCGGCAGCGCCTCCATGGCGTAGCGAAAGATCGACCGCTGGTCGGAATAGGCATTGAAGTTCAGATCGCGGCCGGCGGAGCCCAGCTCGTATTTCACTGCCCGCAATAGCTCATGCCGCGAGACGGCGAAAGGATTTTCTTTGGGCCAGACGGCTTGGACGATCTCCATACCGGGGTCCTGCCCATGCGAATGGATGCCAATCAGCCGCCCACCTGCCCGCAGCGCCCGGGCCAGTGGAGCTATGATGCGGCGGGCGCGAAATTGGACAGAACTTTTCGCGCGATAGGGCTGGGACGCGATAATCAGGTCGAAATTGGCCTCGGTACGCCCTGCGCGGGGGATGATACTGTCGAGCAAAAAACGGTGATCTTCGCGGTAGACCATCAGGGCGACGGGGCGCTCATAGGTCGGCATGCCCGAGCGCGGATTGATGCTGGCGCGCCAATTGTCCTCTAGAAAAGCTCCAAGACCGGCGATCTGGTCGGCGAATTCGCCCGAGGAACCGCCGCGCAGCGGAACCTCGTGCCAGATCATGGCGGCGGCGGCAGTCGGCGATGCGGGGGTCAGGCTTGGGGCTTCGGCATAGTGCATGTTCGTGAGCACAAACACCGTGGCTGGATGCTCGAACAGGCGATCCGGGATCTTGTCGAGGGTCAGGCGGGCATCTTCAAGGCTGAGTTCCTTGCCCGCGATATAGAACGGCATATGCGGAAAACGGCCGTGCATCGACCGCATCACGCGCGACAGCACGGTGCCATCGCCGACGCCGGCATCGAACACGCGCAGCGCCGGCGGGCGCGGATGGATGTTGGCGAGCTCCAGCGCGACGCGATCGGCGATTACCCGCTTTTCCGAGCAGGTATGCACAAAAAGCAGGTATTTCTGCCGGTTTTCGAAGAATCGAAAATTGCTGCGCGGATCGCGGCGCTCGATCGGCGCCTCCAGGCCTGGCGGCGGCGGCACGCCTTCCGGCATCGACTGGGCAATGAACGCCTGGATCCGCTCCAGCGTATCGATGGTGATCCGCTTGCCCTCGCGCAGGCGCGCGACCAGCTTGCCGTCATTTACCGCGCGGCGGCCGAAGGTCGATTCCGCCATCTCCGCCTGGCGACAGAAATCCGAGATGATTCCGAGGATCTGGTCGTTCTTCATTGAATTTCTTGCGGCTTTCTAGCGGCAGAACATGTGGCAGGCTTGCGGCAGCCTGGCGGCGAGGAGTGGGCAGACACACCCCCTGCCCACTCTGTAACATACGCTGCCCACTGACGAAATGGTCTTCATTTTCGTCGTCGGGATTCACGATTAATGCGAGAACATGGTCCATTCGCCCGGCCGACCCGCAACTATGGGGGCAGCCTGTCTCGCTCCTGTCGGAACCGCGTGATAGATGGATACCCATCGGTGCGATGCAGCATCGTTGGGGCATTTGAAGAGGCTGGAGCGACTGATGCGTATTGCGATGATCGGCACGGGCTACGTCGGACTGGTATCGGGCGCTTGTTTTGCCGATTTCGGCCATCACGTGACCTGCGTGGACAAAGCGGCCAACAAGATCGAGGCGCTCAAACGCGGTGAAATCCCGATCTATGAACCCGGCCTCGACGCCCTGGTCGCCGCCAATGTGAAGGCCGGCCGGCTTGCATTCACCACCGATCTCGCCGATCCCGTCGCCAAGGCCGATGCGATCTTCATCGCCGTCGGCACCCCGTCCCGCCGCGGCGACGGCCATGCGGACCTGTCCTACGTCCATGCCGCCGCGCACGAGATCGCGCAGAACCTGACCGGTTTCACCGTCGTCATCACCAAATCCACCGTCCCGGTCGGCACCGGCGACGAGGTCGAGCGCATCATCAACGAGGCCAATCCGGCCGCCGATGTCGCCGTCGCCTCCAACCCCGAATTCCTGCGCGAAGGTGCTGCGATCCGCGACTTCAAGCATCCCGACCGCATCGTGGTCGGGACCGAGGACGAGCGCGCGCAGAAGGTGGTGGCCGAGATCTATCGGCCGCTCTACCTGAACCAGGCGCCGATCATGTATACGGGCCGCCGCACCGCCGAACTGATCAAATACGCCGCCAACGCATTCCTCGCGACCAAAATCACCTTCATCAACGAGATCGCCGATCTCGCCGAGCGCACCGGCGCCGACGTGCAGGACGTCGCCCGCGGCATCGGTCTCGACAACCGCATCGGCGCAAAGTTCTTGCATGCCGGTCCCGGCTTCGGCGGCTCCTGCTTCCCCAAGGATACCCGCGCGCTGGTCAAGACCGGCCAGGATTATGAAGCGCCACTGCGCATCGTCGAAGCCGTGCTCACCGTCAACGACAATCGCAAGCGCGCGATGGCGCGCAAGGTGCAGCATGCGCTGGGCGGCAGCCTGCGCGGCAAGACGGTCGGCGTGCTCGGTCTCACCTTCAAGCCGAACACCGACGACATGCGCGAAGCCCCATCCATCCCGCTGATCACGGCGCTGCAGGACCTCGGCGCGACCGTGCAGGCCTATGACCCCGTCGGCATGGAGCAGGCCAAGAGCGAGCTGCCCTCCTCCGTGATCTATAGCGAGGACGCCTATGCCTGCGCCACGGGTGCCGATGCGCTGGTGATCGTGACGGAGTGGGAGCAATTCCGTGCGCTCGATCTCGCGCAGATCAAGGCGAAGATGAAGCAGCCGGTGCTGGTCGATCTGCGCAACGTGTATCGGCCGGAGGAAATGGAGAAGGCCGGATTCACGTATGAGAGCGTGGGACGCGGGAAGAATTAGTAATGGCAGTCGTGCGAATACACCTCATCGCTCCAGCGCGGGCATAACATCAGGTTCTTCAGTCGCCTTGCGCAAGATGGCGGCAGCTATCGTTTCATTGGTGACTTCGACCGGAGTTTCACTTGCATCGACAGCGAGTACGCCGATCACCTCCATCGGCGCACTCAAAATATAAGCCTCTGCCAAATCCGCCAGCCTGGTTGTTTCTGCCCGCATGAATTCAGCTGTCCAGTCGGATGGAATTCCCTTCACCGACGCGTATTCCGCATCGGATATGCTTTGGGCATGCCAGCGGATTTGATCGACAATTTTTTGTGGAGAGTAGTTCGGTGGTTTGCCGGATGCGGCCATGATCACCGGACCTAACGAACACATCTGCGTAGCAATTGCGATTAAATCCGCAAAGTCGCGCGCCTTCCGTCGACTCGCTGCCGCAAGGATCTTGTTCACCGCGAGGTCGGCCTGATGCAGTCGAAGCCCCCACTGCTCATCATGGACCAAAGGAAAAAACCGGATCCGGGTGTCACTCATCCACTGGATGACGGTCGAAGACGCATTGTCGGAGACGGTTGCTTCATAAGTCCCAAACGCGTTCACATCGACATGAACATGGAGCCCATCCGCTTCAAGATCAGCGATGTCCTTTCGCGCCACATCGGAAACTTCTTCATCGGTATCGTGAAAGATATCGATATCGTCAGATCGCCGCGGCCAATCGCGATTGAGACAAGACCACCGGCCAGGTAGCTGCTTTCGGATCGATTGGCAGCAAGGCGTAGCATGATGCGTTTCTGAAGATCGGAGAGCGCCATCACACCGTCTCCATATGCGCGAGTATCCGGCGCCCGAGCGCAAACGCCTGTGCGTCTCCCCTTTCCATGATCGCTTTCGCGATGACTTCAGCACGATCGCGGAGAACAGAAAGACGTTCGAGATCGACATTGTCGCGAATGCGGACGCCATAACGCGCCAAGGCTTCGTCGCACATCGCCTGCAAATCCTTTTCGCCGCGATGCTTGGCGCGAAGACCTGCCGCCATCCGGATGACTGCGTCCCGTGCTGACGACGGCACGAGAACCTCGACCCTGACCAGATCGGCGGCGCCGCCCGAGGATCGATATTTTTCAATACGCTGGCGAACGGACATGGATTCCCTCCGGTTCGTCAGTGTATGGCGCGTATCCGGGATACGCAACTGTTGTAGTTTTCGAGCTGATCCGCCGTAAGCCGGTGAAACAGAGACGACGCTTCGCGCCATCCTCCTTCCCCCAGCATATCGTTCGGTTCATCCGGGCCAGAGCGTGGCGGGCGGGACGGGGCGGGCGTAGCGATCCCCATCGATGCAGGCCGCTGGTGGTGATGGGTTTTCGCTGCGCTCAACCCACCCTACGGCTCCTAACGCAGTCGTAGCGCGTTTCCCCTAGACGCCACTCCAAACGCGGCCGAACACAGCTTTGACGACCTGTTTACGACCAGGCCGGAGTTCGGCAACCATCGTCATGTGAAGATGGTCGCCGCGCAGGGCAAAGCCGACATAGAGTGGCGTCGATACGGACTTCCCCTCAATGCGCAGGGGCCACTGTCCCTCGCCTGTCGCCCTCACGGGATTGCTGGCTGGCGTGATATGAACATCGGCCGACCAGCCATTGTTGGCTGTCACCTTCAGGCGCTGACCTTGACCCGCAAAAGCGATACGACATTGCGGGCACTGGCCCGCGCTGGACGTAAGCTGCTGCCACTCGCCCGCCAAATCGGCGGACTGCGCATGTGCGCGGCTCACAGGGACAGCAAGCAGCGCAACGAAAACGACAAGCAGGCGGGCCAGCACGCGCACTGGACCCGCCCACATCAGATCACTTCCCCCAAACCTCATTCGCGACATCCACCGCGAGCTTCAGTTTGGCCCACTGCTCGTCCTCGCTGAGGATGTTGCCTTCTTCGGTCGACGCGAAGCCACACTGAGGCGAGACCGCCAGCTGCTCGAGCGGCGCGAATTTCGCGGCTTCGTGCAGGCGCGCGAGGACGTCTTCCTTCTTTTCCAGCTCGCCGAACTTCGAGGTGATGACGCCGACCACCACGACCTTGTTGCCTTTCGGCAGGAAGCGCAGCGGCTCGAAACCACCGGCGCGGTCCGAGTCGTATTCGAGGAAATAGCCGTCGTAATTGGTGCCGGCGAGCAGCGTCTCCGCCACCGGCTCATAGCCGCCCGAGGAGATCCAGGTGGAGCGGAAATTGCCACGACACACATGGGTGGTGATCACCATGTCGGCGGGGCGCTCGGCGATCGCGTAATTGATGATGCGCGAATAGATCTGCTGCAGGTTGTCCGCATCCTCGCCGCGGGCGCGGACCTTGGCGAGTTCGTCTTCCGAGCAGAGATAGGCCCAGACGGTGTCGTCGAACTGCAGATAGCGGCAGCCGGCATCGTAGAACGCCTTCACGGCCTTGCGATAGGTCTTGGCCAGATCCTCGAAGAACACCTCGATATCCGGATAGACCTCCTTCGAGATCGCCTTGCGGCCGCCGCGGAAATGCAGCACGGCGGGCGACGGGATGGTCATCTTCGCTGCGACGCCCGCGATATCCGCGTGGCGCTTGAGGAAGCGGAAGTGGTCGAGCATCGGATGATCGTCGGGGAAATCCAGCTTGCCGATCACGCGTACGGAGTCATGGCGCGTCTCGACGCCGGTGAACTGGATACCGGTGTCGGGATGATAGAGCTCGGCGCCGGTCAGCTGGGCGAGGAAATCGAAATGCCACCAGGAGCGGCGGAATTCGCCGTCGGTGGCGAGCTTGAGGCCGAGCGAGGCCTGGCGATGCACCACCTTCTCGATCTCGAGATCCTCGACCTTGCGCAGATCGGCGGCGGTGATTTCGCCCTTCTCCAGTTTGGCGCGCGCTTCCTTGATGGACGCCGGACGCAACAGGCTGCCGACTTCATCGGCGCGGAACGGGGCTTTGGTTCTCTGCATGGTCGATACTCCCGAATGATCAGTTGGCAGATGATGTCTTGTTGTTATGGCCGGCGCCGGCAACGCCGAGGAAGTGATCCAGCACGGCGGGATCGGATTTCAACGCTGCGCTTGCCGCATCATGAACGATCGTGCCGCGTTCCAATATCACGACGCGGTCGGCAAGGCCCAAGATCTTTCGCGCATTCTGTTCCACGATGATGGAACAGATGCCGCCGGTGCGCGAGATCTTGCCGATCGCCGCCAGCAGTTCCTCAACGATGATGGGCGCGAGGCCCTCGGTCGGCTCGTCCAGCAGCAGCACTTTCGGATTCAGCACCAATGCGCGGCCGACCGCCAGCATCTGCTGCTCGCCGCCCGAGAGCTGGTTGCCAAAGTTGTTCTTGCGCTCTTCGAGGCGCGGAAACATCTCGTAGACCTTTTTCACGGTCCATGGCCCCGGCTGCGCCACGGCGGTCATGTTCTCTTCCACCGTGAGCGAGCGGAAAATATTACGTTCCTGCGGTACCCAGCCGATACCGGCGCGCGCACGTTGATCGGCGCGGAGCGTGGTGACGTCATTTGCTCCAAGCTTGATCGTGCCACTGAAGCGGCGGGTGACGCCGACAATCGAATTGATCAGCGTGGTCTTGCCCGTGCCGTTGCGGCCGAGCAGCGCCAGCACCTGTCCTTCGTCGAGCGACAAGGTCATTTTCGGAATGACGACGGCTTCGCCGTAGCCGGCGCGCAACTCTTGAATGGCAAGGAGCTCAGACATCGGCGCCCTCGCCCAGATAGACCGCCTTCACCTGCGGATCGCGCGCGACGTCATCGGGCGCGCCTTCCACCAGCATGGCGCCGTTGACCAGCACCGAGATGCGATCGGCAAAGGAGAACACCAGATCCATGTCATGCTCGATCAGCAGCACCGTGACATCGCGCGGCAGGCTGGCCACCGCGGCGAGGATGTCGTGCCGCTCGCTTTCCGGCACGCCGGCCGCGGGTTCGTCGAGCAGCAGCACGCGCGGCTTCGCGGCAATGGCAACCGCGATTTCGAGCAAGCGCTGCTTGCCATATGGGAGCGTCGCCGTGCGTTCGTTCATCACGTCGAGCAGACGGAAGCGCGCGAGGTTTTCCGCGATCTCGTCATTGACGTCGCGGCGGGTGCCCATCAGGCGCCACCAGTCGCCGCCATGGCCGAGACGCTCCGAGACCGCAAGGCCCACGGTCTCGCGCGGGGTCAGGTCGGGATAGAGCTGGTTGATCTGGAAGGTGCGCGACAGGCCGCGCAGCACGCGCTTGTGCACGGGCAAATCGGTGATGTCGGTGCCTTCAAGGATAATGCGGCCGCTATTCGGCTTCAGCACGCCGGTGAGCAGATTGATCACCGTGGTCTTGCCGGCGCCGTTGGGGCCGATCAGCGCATGACGCGCGCCGGCGGCGACCTTCAGCGAGAGATCGCGGGTGACGCGGAGGCCACCAAAGGACTTTTCGAGGTTGACGGTTTCTAGCGCGATGGTCATTGCGCCCTGCTCCGCGTGAATTTGCTGGCGATCAGCAGCGGCACAAACATCGCCCAGCGATGCAGCCGATCGCGCCCGATCAGCACGATCACCACCAGCACGGCGCCGATCCAGAACATCCAGAATTGCGGTGTGATGGTGGAGAAGAATTCCTGCATCAGCTTGAAGACGACGGCACCGATCAGGCCGCCATAGAGATAGCCGGTGCCGCCGATGATCAGCACAAGCAGCAGATCGGCGGAGCGATCGAAGGCGAAGCCATCGAGCGAGGCCAAGGCCGTGGTCTGTGTCGAGAGCGCGCCAGCGACGCCGGCATAGAAAGCAGCGAGCGTGTAGATCGCGATCAGGCGGCGGTTGACGGGAATGCCGATGGCGGAGGCGCGCAGCGGGTTGTTGCGGATCGCCCGCACCGACAGGCCGAAGGGCGAATTCACGATCCGGCGTGCCACCACGAACAGAATGAACAGCACGACCAGGCAATAGATGAAGCCGACCTTGCCAAAAATGTCGAAAGCGAACAGGCCGAGGATCGGCTGCATCTCGATGCCCTGCAGGCCGTCGGAACCGCCGGTGATGTTGGAAAACTTGTTGGCGAGTTCACGCAGCAGCAGCGCGATGCCGAGCGTCACCATCAGGCGCGTGAGATCGGACCCGCGCATCACAAGGAAGCTGGTGACGAAGCCAAGCAGCATCGCGGCGAGACCTGAGACGATGAGCGCCAGCACGGGCTCCTTCACGAGGCCGTGCAGCGCGAGAAGGCCCGCGCAATAACCGCCGAAGCCGAAGAAGGCGGCATGGCCGAGCGAGACGATGCCGGCATAGCCGAGAATGAGATCGAGCGAGAGCGCGAACAGTGCGAGCCAGGCGATTTCGGTGAGGATCAGGTAGCGGTTCGGGAACAGCAGGATGCAGCCTGCGGCACACAGCCAGAAAACAACCTCGGGCCAGCGCCACTGCGCGCGCGCCATGGGGATGGTGCCGACTTCGGGATGGGTGGTGGAATCCGCGCTCATGCCCTCACCTCGCCGCCGTGCGGCCGAACAGGCCATGGGGACGCCAGAGCAGGATCACGATCATCAGCGTGTAGATGACGAAGGCGCCGAGCGTCGGCACGTAATATTTGCCGGCGACATCGCCGACCCCGAGCAGCAGCGAGGCCAGAAACGGGCCCGTGATGCTGGAGGAGCCGCCGACGGTGACGACGATCAGAAAGTAGATCATGAACTTCAGCGGGAAATGCGGATCGAGGCCGAGGATCTCTGCGCCGAGGGCGCCGCCCATGCCGGCGAGACCGCAACCAAAGGCAAAGGTGAAGGCGAAAACCTGCGGCACATTGATGCCGAGGCCGGAGGCGGCACGCGGATCATCCACCGCAGCGCGCAGCCGGCTGCCGAAGCGGGTCTTCGACAGGATCATCTGCAGCGCGATGGTCAGCAGGCCGCAAATGACGATGATCATCAGCCGGTAGCGGCCGACATGCAGGCCGAACAGCTCGATCTGCCCCTGCAGATAATCCGGCAGCTTGATGAAGGTCTGGGACGAGCCCATGACATAGTCGGTCGCCGTCACGGCCATGAAGACGAGGCCGATGGAGAACAGCACCTGGTCGAGATGGCTGCGATTGTAGAGATGGCGATACAGCGAGCGCTCGAGCACAGCACCAATCAGCGCGCTGGCGACAAAGGCCATCGGAAGTGCGGCGAAGAACGGCCAGCCGATGCGATTGACGAGAATGGCGCAGATATAGCCGCCGGCCATGGCAAAGGCGCCATGGGCGAGATTGACGAAATTCATCAGGCCCAGCGTCACGGCCAATCCGCATGCGAGCACGAACAGCAACATGCCGTAGGCGACGCCGTCGAACAGGATGGTGAGGAGGGTCATGAGGACATCTGCTTCGCTGGACATGGAATGCCCTCATGCTGAGGAGGCCCGCAGGGCCGTCTCGAAGCACGAGGGCATCGATCGCTATACCATCCTTCGAGACGCCCGCTGACGCGGGCTCCTCAGGATGAGGGCCGAGTTTACTTTTTCGTCTTGCCCGGATCCTTCACCGCCTCGAAGGTCGCGAACTCTATGTTGTACAGTTCACCATCCACCTTCTTCACTTCGCGGATATAGATGTTCTGCACGATGTCACGGGTCTCGGGATCGATGGAGATCGGGCCGCGCGGGCTTTCCCAGGCCATGCCCTTCATCGCCGCAATCAGGCTGTCGCCATCGGCCTTGCCGCCGGTCTTCTTCAGCGCCTCGTAGATGAGATGGATGCCATCCCAGCCGCCGACCGCCATGAAGCCCGGACGGGTGTTGTAGGCCTTCTTGTAGTCGGCCACGAAAGCCTTGTTCATCGCCGACGGATGCGCCGCCGAATAGAGATGCGCGGTCACGGCGCCAAGCGCCGAGTCGCCCATATTGTTGAGCAGGTCGTCATCCATGACGTCGCCGGGTCCGATCACCTTGATGCCGGACTTGTCGAGGCCCCGCTCCGCATATTGCTTCATGAAATTGCCGCCCTGCCCGGCCGGCACGAACACGAACACCGCATCGGGCTTGGCATCCTTCATGCGCTGCAGGAACGGCGCGAAATCCGGATTGGCGAGCGGGACTTTGACTTCCTCGACGATGGCACCGCCACCGGCCGTAAAATGCTCCTTGAAGGCGGCGAGCGCGTCATTGCCCGGCGCGTAGTCGGAGGTCAGGGTCACCACCTTCTTGATGCCGTTCTTGGCGGCCCAGTCGCCGATAATGGTGGAGGACTGCGCCAGCGTGAACGAGGTGCGCGCGATATAGGGCGAACGCTCGGTGATGATCGAGGTGCCGGCAGCCATCACGATCAGCGGCACTTTGGCCTGCGTCGCGAGCGGTGCTGCGGCGAGCGCAGCCGGCGTCACGCCAAAGCCGGCGATGATGTTGACCTTGTCGTTGACGATCAATTCCTGCGCCAGGCGCTTGGTGTTGTCCGGCAATGCGGCGTCATCCTTGAGGATGACCTCGACCTTCTTGCCGGCGACGGTGTCGCCGTTCTTCTGCTGATACAGCTTGATCGCGTTGTTAATCTGCTGGCCGGTGGAGGCCTGGCCACCCGTCATCGGCACGATCAGGCCGATCTTCACGGTTTCCTGCGCCTGCGCCACGGCACCCAGCGCGAACACGCCGGCGGCAGCCACCGCTCCGGAAATAAACGTCCTCAGCATCGTTTCCTCCTCTGTGCGTGATGTCGGCTCTTGAAGGCCGAAAAGATCGAAGTCCCCATACGCGTCGGTCCGCGATATCGAAGCCATGTTGACGTGTCAACGGTTGCCTTGACAATGCGCCGCGGAGGCGTGAACTGCGTCATTCCGCAGCATCGTGACATACTGCTAAAGTCTAGCAGGAGACCATGACGCGCCTGTTTTGGGACGTTTCAGAGCAATTCATTTCGCATGACAAAACCGGTCATCAACCACACCCGCTACGTCCCTGCCTTGATCAACTTCCTGGCCAACAAGCTGGCCGGCGGGGCGTCGAGCGCCTATCGCCGGGAATTCGGCGTCGGCGTCACCGAATGGCGGATCCTGTCCAAACTCGCCAGCGAGGACGCGTGCACCGCACAGCAGATCTGCCAGTATTTCGATCTCGACAAGGGATTGGTCAGCCGGACGCTGAAATCGCTGGCCGATGCCGGCAGTGTCACAGTGGTCGATCAGGGCGATGGCAAGCGCATCATCGTGATGACCAAGGCCGGCCGCGCCCTGCATGACCGGATCATCGAACTGGCACTGGACCGCGAAGGCGTGCTGCTGGATTGCCTGAAGCCGGACGAGGTGGAAGTGCTGATCGACCTGCTGCGGCGGCTATTGGCACAAACGCCGGCGGTGAATGCGGTGCAGGTGCGGAAAAACAAAGGCCGTAGGGCGGATTAGCGAAGCGTCATCCGCCGTTCTTCGCCACATGGACTCGGCCGGCGGATTACGCCTTCGGCTAATCCGCCCTACGATCACCACGCGTAGCGCACCACGCCCTTGCCGGCATAGCTGCGCGTCACCTCGGAGAACTCGCCCTCGAATGTCGCGCCGACGCTGATGCCGCTGGCGAAACGCCATTCGGCTTCAGCCGTGGTGAGCGCGGCATTCGCAGCGGGACGTGCACCGTTGACCACAAAGCTCGCGCCGGGCAACGACTGGAACGTGGCCGAGGCGGAGCGCTCGGTGTTGTAGTCGTGCGCCCATGCGGCGCGGCCGCGCAGGATCAGCACTGCATCGTTGATCGCGAACGACTTGTCGCTGCGCAGGCCGAGTTCGGTCCGCGGTGCAGCGATGCCCTTGGCGGCGTAGGCAAGCGCAAACGTGCCGCCACCGGAGGCGGCGCTTTCCGCATAAGCGGGCAGATCGAGATAGGTTAGCTGGGCCGCCGCATAAGGCGTCAGGCCGACACCACCGAGCCATGGCATCGCAAAGCGATGGCCGCCTTCCAGCCGCGCCGTATAGCTGTTGGTATCGAATTTGGCGCGGAGCTGCTCGGCACCAACTGCGCGATCCGTGCTGACGCTCTGCCAGCCATAGGCTGCGCTCGCCGTGATGTAGGTTGCCCCGATCTCGTGACGGACGAAGCCGCCGAGCTGGAACAGATCGCTGTGGCCACTGCCGCTGCCCGCAACACTGTAATTGGTTGCGCCACCGGCGAGCGCGAAGCCCGCCACCGTCTGCGGCGACAGCCAGTAGTCTGCGCCGACTGCAGCACCCGCGATACGGCTGGTCGATGTGCTGGTGCCACCGGCTGAATTGCCATCGGTGGTCTGCGTCCCGCCGAAGCCGGACACCCACAAGCTCCAATGCGGCACGAAATTCTGCGCACGCGGCACGGCCTTGGTGATGGCCGCATAGGCATCGCGCTCGCTGCTCGAACGCTTGCGCCCGTTGGTAGCATGGGCATAGGCGTTCATCGGATCGCCCTCTTCCGCAAAGCCCATCGCCGACGGCGCGTTGGCACCGCGGCCGGCCATGGTGGGATCCGACAGCGCACCGACGAATTGCGTCGCCGCGGTGAAGCCCGGCTGCTGCGTGCCGACATTCGTCTCGCCGGAGACCTGCGTCAGCCCTGTCGGCGTCAACGCGCCGAAGGCCAGCGGGATGCCGCCATTGCTGTTGAAGGAGTTGATCAGCGCATTGCCGACGGCATTCTGGTTCGACGACAGGCCATTGCCGAAGGATGGTGTCGGTGGCGCCGGTGTTGGCGTCGGCACGAAATTGAGCGTGAGATTGAGATAGGCGTTGTTGGTGTCGTAGCTTAGATTCGATGTGAAGTTCGTCGGCAGATTGGTGTTCACCTGCGATCCGAACGTGCCGTTGACGCCGCCGGCGGCGTTCAGGATGGTGTATTGTTTATTGATATAGCTGCCATTGGCAAAGCTCGCATTCACCGTCGCACGACCGAGCGCTGCAGTGCCCGAGACATTCACACGGTCCGCATTCGACGGCGATACCTCGACCGCATAGATCGACGCCGACGTGAAAGCGAGATTGCCGGCGACGTTGAGCGTCCCAATCGAATTGCCGGGAGCCAGCCGACCGCCATCGATCAGCGTATTGCCCACCGTGCCGATGCCGCCGAGCGTACCGCCTGCAGTCACCGTGGTAAGCGACGAGGTCGCGATCGATCCGTTCACCGCGAGCGTGCCGCCCTCGATCACGGTTGCGCCGGTGTAGAGATTGGTGCCCGCCAGCGTCAGCGTGCCGGTACCGGTCTTCAACAATGCGCCGCCCGAGACACCCTGATTGCTGCAAGACTGGCCGGAGGGGCCGCAATCACTGATTACGCCCGTGAAGCTAGAGCTCAGATTGTTGCCGCCAATTCCGAGCCGGCCGCTGCCGACATAGACCACACCCATGCCGGCAAGCGACCCGATCGTGTATTTGTTGTCGCCGAGCGCGCCGGTGCTGTAGGTGAAATCGATGACACTGTTGGCCGCGTTGTTGATGAGCTGCGCCGTGCCCCCGTCACCGAAACTGGAGAAGACCACATTGCGGTTGTTGGTGATCGTGGAATTTCCGGCCGTGGTATTACCGCTGAAGTAGATATAAGAATTGTTGACGATCGAGGCATTGCCGGCCGTGCTATTGCCCTCGAAGTTGATCTGGTTCGAACTGGTGATGCTGGCATTGCCCGCACTGCTGGTCCCGAAGAAGAAAAACTGGTTGTAAGTGCCGACATTGGTGATGACCGCGCTGCCGGCAGTGCTGGCACCGTAGAAGAAGAGCGTGTTGCGGTTGTTGATCGTGGCGGCGCCAGCGCTGGCGCTGTTTTGAAACACGAGCATGAAATTATTGGTGATGCCGACGCTGCCCCCATTCACGGTGATGCCCGCACCGCTGAAATTGAGCGATTCACTGGTGGTGAACGTGTAGGCGGCGGCATCTGCATTGAAGGTCCAGGCGCCGATATTGAACGCCGCTCCTGCCACCGTCAGCGCCGTTATGCTCGATGCACCGAAATAGCCGATACCGGTCGGCACCGTGCCGGTGCTCCAGTTCGCGCCGGTCACGAGGCTGTTGGAGCCCGGCGTTGCCAGCCAGGTGGCGTCCTGCGCCGCGGCCGGTGCGGACAGCATGATGCATGCCAACGAGGTACCCGCGAGAAAGCGCGAGGGTCGAAACAATGATTTGGTCAAAATGCCTGCGTCCAAAACAGGCCGCACCGAATCGGTGCGGCCATACCGGGACGCTAGGTGTCGGAAAGCGTACTCACAAACATCGAGAGGTAGATATATACGCAACCGGAAGGCGACGTTGTCGGCTGGATGTCACGTGGGAAGCGAGCCTCTCAAGAGCGACGGGCAAGCAAATTTAATTTTCTCCCCCCGCTACCTTCAATTTTCCGGAAACTGCGCCATATTGGTGAGTGTTCACCCACCCAACCTCGCCGTGTTGCCGCAATGCCCATCAATCGCCGCTTCGTCACCGCCGTCAGCCTGGTCCTGCTGTCCTGCAGCCTGTCTGGCTGCGGATCGATCAGTTCGTTCGTGGCCGGGGGAATGGCAGATCTCATTCCCGCTTGGGCGGGCGGCCTGCCGGCCGATGCACCGCCGCGGCCGGGGACGCCGGAATATGACGCTTATCTGAAGAAGAGCCAGCAGCCGCAAGGCGATGCTGCCCATGGTCCCGATCCGGCCACATCGCCGTCGGCCAGCGCCATCCACTGATGGCGCCGACCTCCCATATCAATTGGTGAACACCACCGTCTTCTTGCCATTGAGGATCACGCGATCTTCAAGATGATGACGCACGGCGCGGGCGAGCACCCGACGCTCGATATCGCGGCCCTTGCGCACGAGATCGTCCGGCGAGTCGCGATGGCTGATGCGTTCGACGTCCTGCTCGATGATCGGACCTTCGTCGAGATCGCTGGTGACGTAATGCGCGGTCGCGCCGATCAGCTTGACGCCGCGCGCATGGGCCTGGTGATAGGGCCGCGCGCCCTTGAAGCCCGGCAGGAACGAGTGATGGATGTTGATGCACATGCCGGACAGCTTTGCCGACATGTCGTCCGACAGGATCTGCATGTAGCGCGCGAGCACGACGAGTTCAGACTTCGTCTCGTTCACCAGAGCCCAGATCGCGGCTTCCTGCTCGCTCTTGGTCTCCTTGGTGATCGGCAGATGATGGAACGGGATATCGCCGAAATCGATACCGCTATAGGTCTCGCGCGGATGGTTCGAAACGATTGCCGTCGGGATCATTTCGAGTTCGCCAGTGCGCCAGCGATAGAGCAGATCGACGAGGCAGTGATCCGACTTCGAGGCCAGGATCATGACGCGGCGCCTGGTCGCCTGATCGCGCATCTGCCAGGCCATCTTGAAGCGCTCGGCGATGGCGCCGAAGCCGGTCTGCAGCGAGGCAAGATCGACATTCACATCGGCCGCATTGAACACCACGCGCATGAAGAACACGCCGGTCTCGTTTTCGTTGAACTGCTGGGCATCGACGATGTTCTGGCCGTTATGAGCGAGAAAGGTCGAGACGGCGGAGACGATGCCGGGGCGATCCGGGCAGGACAGAGTGAGGACGAAGTGGTGCGACATCTGGGGCTACTGGCTTGAGATTCAGGGAGAAATTTTGCCCTGCTCTATCATCTGGCATAGGTTTGCGCCAATCCGATTGCGCACTGCAGTAAATGAAAGATGCCACCATGGCTGAGCGACTGGACGGCACCCGCATCCTGATCCTGGAAACCCGCGAAGAGGCGCAATTCTCCAGACTTCTCAAGGAGAAAGGCGCGGATGTGCTGCAATGCCCGATGTTCACCATCGAGGACCCACCGGACCCGAAACCGGTGCTGGACTGGGTTGCCCGCTTTGTCGCTGATCCCTTCGACGACCTGGTCCTGATGACCGGCGAAGGTTTGCGGCGCATCCTCAAAGTGGTGCGGCAGCACGATGGCGAAACGGCATTTGTCGCGGCCGTCAGCAAATCGCGAAAATTCACGCGCGGGCCGAAGCCCGGCAAGGCGCTGCGCGAGATCGGCCTCGCCCCGGATGTCACGACCGAGAAGCCGACTTCGGACGGCATCGTCGAAATGCTGGCGACATATGACCTCAAGGGCCGCCGCGTGGGACTGCAGCTCTATCCGGAGAAGGACCACACGGTGCTGATTGGCGCTATCGCGGCGCTGGGCGCCAGCATCGATACCGTCCTGCCCTACATCTACGACTCCAAGGCCGCCGACACCAACATCCTTGCTGCCATCGACGAGATGGAGAGTGGCCGCATCGATTCCATCGCATTGACCAGCTCGGGTCAGGTGCGGCGGCTGGTCGATGCCGCGCGTGCGCATGGGCGTGAAAAGCAATTGCGCAGCGCACTTGCAAAGACTCCGATTGCGTCCGTTGGCCCTGTCGTCTCAGACGAGTTGCAGGCTTACGGTTTTCGCGCATCGATCACGCCGGCCGAGGATGCGTTCTTCATGCGCCCGCTGATTTCCGCCATGTCCGTGGCGCTTGGCCAATCTGCAACGCGAAACGCGACTGCGTGACTTGACCCACGCACACATCCCGACATGATGCCCGCCCAACAAGAATGAACGGGCGGGAATGGAATGTCGAAATTGCCACTGGCCGATTTGCGTGTGGTGGAAATTGGATCCGGCGACCAGCTGGGTTATTGCGGCAAGCTGTTTTCCGATTTCGGCGCTGAGGTCATCAAGATCGAACCTGATGGCGGCGATCCGATGCGGCAGCATGCGCCTGTTGTCGATGCCGGCAATGGCACGCGCGAAGGTGGCGTGTTCGCCTGGCTGAACACCAACAAGCACAGCGTGGTTGCCGATCTCGACGATGCCGCGGATGTCGCCGCCATCAAGGAGCTGCTGCAAAGCTGCGATCTGCTGCTGGATGCGCGAGCCCCTGCGAGCATTCCAACATCATTGCTCAATCACGACGATCTGCGCCGCGACAATCCCGGCCTCGCCATCACGGCGATCTCGTGGTTCGGCGAGAACGGGCTCTATTCGGATTTCCGCGCCACCGATGCCATCTGCCGTGCGCTGTCCGGCAATGTGAAACTCGTCGGCAGCAAGGAGGGCCCGCCGGTGCTGCCGCGCGACGGCCAGATCTCGGTGATGACGGCGCTGACCGCTTTCATCCCCACACTGGCCGGGCTCTATGATCGCAAGCGCGGCGCGCGGCGATTTGCGGTCAGCGCCCATGCCGCGATGCTGCATATCAGCGAATTCGACACCGGGCTGGCCTTGGAAGTCGGTTTTACGCGCCCGCGCACGGCGCTCAATCGTTTTGGTCGGGGCTATCCTGTCGGCAATTTCCCGACCAAGGACGGCTGGCTCGGCGTCACGGTGGTGACGCCGGCGCAATGGGCGGCATTCTGCGTGATGCTGGGTCTGCCAGAGCTGGAGAAGGAAACCAAATTCACGGACGGCCTCGCGCGCGCCAACAACTCCGCCGAGCTTGCCGCCATCTTCCAGCCGATCCTGCTGCAGCGGAGCGCCGACTACTGGTTCGAAAAAGGCATCGAGCTGCGCATCCCGCTGGCGGTGGTGCCGAGCATGGAAGAGTTGCTGCGCCAGCCCTATTACCGCACGCGCGGCGCTTTCGCGACAGTCACCATCGGCAGCGGCTCGTTCGAGGCGCCGGTGCTGCCGCAGCACCTCACCGGCTCGCCCCCGATCGCCAATGGCAAAGCGCCGCTCGCGGGCAGCGATGAAATTGCGAACTTCAAGCCCCGCGATCGCATTGCGACACGACAAGCGACGCCCGATGATCCGCTGCCCTTGAAGGGCCTGCGCATCGTCGATCTCACCATGGGCTGGGCCGGCCCGACCGCGACACGACAGATGGGCGATCTCGGCGCCGACGTCATCAAGGTGGAGTCGTGCCAGTATCCCGACTGGTTTCGCGGCACCGATCCGCGCGGGCCGTATCATCCCGAGCGCACCTACGAGAAGGTCTACTGGTTTCAGCAGATGAACCGCAACAAACGCGGCATCACGCTGGATCTCACGCAGCCGAAGGGCCTGGCACTGCTGAAGCGCCTGATCGCCGATGCGGATGCCGTGATCGATAACTATGCGGCGGACGTGATGCCGCGGCTCGGGCTCGATCCGGACTCGATGCGAAAGCTCAATCCAAAACTCATCGTGGTCACCATGCCGGCCTTCGGCATGACGGGCGCCTGGAGTGGCGTGCGCGCCTATGGATCGACGCTGGAGCAGGCCTCAGGCTTGCCGTCGATCACCGGCCGCGAAGGTGATCCACCGACCATGGTGCATACGGCGCTCGGTGATCCCTATGGTGGCGTCAGCGCGGCGGCGGCGCTGCTGATCGGCTTCATGCATCAGAAGCAAACGGGCGAAGGCCAGCATATCGATCTCAGTGCCACCGAAGCGCTGCTGCCCATGGTCGCGCCATCGGTGATCGAGCAATCTATCAACGGCACGACAGGTCCGCGGCTCGGCAATCGCCATCCGCGCTTCGTGCCGCATGGCTGCTTCCCCTGTATCGGCGAAGACCAGTGGCTCACCATCGCCGTGCGCGATGACGACGAATGGCAGGCGCTCTGCAAGGTCATCCACCGGCCAGACCTCGCCGAGGACGCCGCCCTCGCCACCGCCGACGGCCGGCGTGCCGACGAGGACCGCATCGAGGTGGCGATCCGGCACTGGACCATGACGGTGCGGCCGGAGCTTGCCATGAATGCGCTGCAGGATGCCGGCGTGCCCGCGGGCACCGCACGGCTACCGATGGATATGGCCGGCGATCCGCATCTGCTCTCCACGGGCCACTGGCAGCCGAAGACGCGCCGTTTCATGGGCCCGCATCTGCTGCCCTCGGTTGCCTATCGCGAAGGCAGTTCCCGTGCGCCCTATGCCATCACCCAACTGGCGCCGACACTTGGCCAGCACAATGAGGAGGTGCTGCGCGAGGTGCTCGGGCTTGATGCGAGCGAGATCGCCGAATTGCGCGGTGCGGAAATCATCGGCGATACGGCGATATCTAAAAAGGCCAAGGCCACCGTTACCGCGAAGTAATGTGCCTACGACGAAGGGATGCTTGCGGCCTCTGCTGCATTCGCTCACACTCGCCGCCAAGAACCGCCGGTGAACGGATCAGCAAAGATTCGGCGCCGGACCCACGGTCAACCCAATCCATAAATCAGGGAGAAAACACATGCATAAACGGCATCTCATCAAATTGGCCATCGGCGCGAGCCTTGCACTGCCGTTCTTCGGCATCGCAGCAATGGCCCAGGAAACCGTCAAGATCGGCTATATCGATCCGCTCTCCGGCGGCGGCGCCAGTGTCGGCGAAGGCGGGTTGAAGACCTTCCAGTACCTTGCCGAGGAATTGAACGCCAAGGGCGGCATTCTCGGCAAGAAGGTCGAGGTCATCGGGCTCGACAACAAGACCAATCCGCAGGAAAGCCTGATCCAGGCGCAGAAGGCCATCGATAGCGGCGTGCGCTACATCACCCAGGGCAACGGCTCGTCCGTCGGCGGCGCGCTCTCGGACTTCGTCACCAAATACAACGATCGCAATCCCGGCAAGGAAGTCCTGTATTTCAACTATGCCGCCGTCGATCCGATCCTCACCAACGACAAATGCAGCTTCGCGCATTTCCGCTGGGACGCGAATTCCGACATCAAGATGGAAGCGCTGACCAACTACATGAAGACCGCGCCGAGCATCAAGAAAGTGTACCTGATCAATCAGGACTACTCGTTCGGCCAGTCGGTGCGCACCCAGGCCCGCGCCATGCTCAAGGCCAAGCGCGCCGATGTCGAGATCGTCGGTGACGAGCTGCATCCGCTGCTCAAGATCACCGACTTCGCGCCCTATATCGCCAAGATCAAGGCATCGGGTGCCGACAGCGTGATCACCGGCAATTGGGGCCAGGACATTGCGCTGCTGCTGAAAGCGGCCGCCGATGCCGGCCTCAAGGTGGGCTGGTACACTTACTATGCCGGCGGCGCCGGTGGCCCGACCGCCATCAAGCAGACCGGTCTGAACCATCAGGTGTTCCAGATCACCGAAGGGTTTGCCAATATCGACCACAAGGCGTCGGTGGACTTCGAAAAGGCCTTCCGCGCCAAGGTCAATCTCGGCCTGTGGTATCCGCGCGCCGTGAACGAAATGCGGATGTTTGCAGCCGCCGCCGAGAAGGCGAAATCGCTCGAGCCGGTGAAGGTTGCGGCGGCGCTGGAAGACATGAAGTTCGAAGTCTTCAATGGCGGCGAAGGCATCATGCGCAAGGACGACCACCAGTTCTTCCAGCCGATCTATATCTCGTCCTTCGGCGAACGCACCGACAAGGAGCCATTCGACGAGGAAAACACCGGTTGGGGCTGGAAGCTGGCCGCGAAGGTCGACACCAAGGACACCATGCTGCCAACCACCTGCAAGATGGAACGGCCGTAAGGCCCTGCCTTCTCCCCGCCAGGCGAAGCGAAGCTTCGCTAGGCGGGGAGAAGGTGGCGTCGCGAAGCGACGACGGATGAGGGGAGCCTCCGCGAGCTCGGAGCGCGTGGAGAGCCCCCTCACCCGCCCCGGCTTCGCTGCGCTTCGCCGGGTCGACCTCTCCCCGCGAGCGGGGCGAGGTTAAGAAGCACCAGCCACAGGCTTCCCTCTGATGCTCGAACTCATCGTCATATCCACGCTGAACGGCATCCTGTTCGGCATGCTGCTGTTCCTGATGGCCTCGGGCCTGACGGTCATTTTCAGCATGCTCGGCGTGCTCAATTTCGCCCATGCCAGCTTCTACATGCTCGGCGCCTTTTTCGGCTTCCAGATCAGCAAATGGTTCGGCTTCTGGCCGGCGCTGATTATCGCGCCCCTGCTCGCCGGCGCACTCGGCGCCATGGTCGAGCGCTACGGCCTGCGCCAGGTGCACAAATACGGCCATGTGCCCGAACTGCTGTTCACCTTCGGCCTCGCTTTCGCCATCGAGGAAATCGTGCAGATCGTCTGGGGCAAGAGCCCGGTGGATTTCCGCGTCCCCGCGCTGCTCGACTTTCCCGCCTTCACGCTGTTCTCGACCAACTATCCCGCCTTCAAGATCTTCATGCTGGTGATCTCCATCGTGATCTTCGCAGGCCTCCTGATCACGCTGAAGAAGACGCGTGTCGGCCTGATCGTGCAGGCCGCCCTCACCCATCCGCATATGGTCGGCCATCTCGGCCACAATGTCGGACGCATCTTCATGCTGGTGTTCGGCGTCGGCACCGCGCTGGCGGCAGTGGCCGGTGTGATTGCTGGCCCCGCGCTGGTGACGCAATCCAACATGGCCGGGCTGCTCGGCCCGATCCTGTTCGTTGTCGTGGTCGTCGGCGGCCTCGGCTCACTGCCGGGCGCTTTCATCGCGTCGCTGCTCATCGGGCTCGTGCAGACATTTGCGGTCTCGATGAACGGTTCGCTCGCCGGCGCCTTCGGACCGTTGGGCCCTGACCTCGCCGCTACCTGGCTGTCCGATATCTGGAACGTCACCATCGCCCAGATCGCACCGATCATGCCCTATTTACTGCTGGTGCTGATCCTGATGTTCCGCCCGATGGGCCTGCTCGGGACGCGTGAAACATGAGCGACGCCACTATGAATATCGCGCCGCCCGCGCCCTCGGCCTCCGATCGCCTGAAGTTCTACGGCCTGTGGATCGTGGCTGCGGCCGTGCTCCTGATCCTGCCGAAGATCTTTTCCTCCGGCGGATCGCTGACGACGTTCAGCCTGATCGGCATCTCGATCATCTTCTCGCTGTCCTACAATATCCTGCTCGGCCAGACCGGCATGCTGTCGTTCGGCCACGCGGTCTATTACGGGCTCGGCGGCTTCCTCGCGATCCATGCCATCAACATCATCGCCAAGAACAAATTCGCGATCCCGCTGCCGCTGGTGCCGCTGATCGGCGGCGCCGCCGGGCTCATCTTTGCGATGCTGCTCGGCTGGGTCTCGACCAAACGCTCCGGGACGGCCTTCGCGATGATCTCCCTTGGCCTCGCCGAACTGGTCGCGTCATCCGCGCTGATCCTGCGCACATTCTTCGGCGGCGAAGCCGGCGTGTCCGCCAATCGAACAAAGGTATTCCGCCTGTTCGACTGGAGCTTTGGCCCGCAGATCCAGATCTATTATCTGGTCGCGGGATGGACGCTGATCGCGGTGATTGCAATGTATGCGCTCACTCGCACGCCGCTCGGGCGGATGTGCAACGCTGTGCGCGACAACCCCGAACGCGTGCAATTCGTCGGCTATGATCCTCATGTGATCCGCTACATCGCCTTCTGCTTTTCCGGCTTCTTCGCCGGCATCGCCGGCGCCCTGGCGGCGATCAATTTCGAGATCGCCAATTCCGCCTATCTCGGCGCGGTGCAGTCCGGCACCGTGCTGTTCGCCACCTATATCGGCGGCGTCGGCTTCTTCATCGGCCCGATCGTCGGCGCCATTTTCGTGACGTTGCTATCACTCGGGCTCTCCGACCTCACGCAGGTGTGGCAGCTCTATTTCGGCCTGATCTTCATTGCCGTGGTGATGTTCGCGCCGGGCGGCCTCACGGGCCTGCTGATGATGCATTGGCCATTGATCAAGGCGGGCACAATCGGCCGGGTGCTCCCGGGCTATCTCATCGCCTTCATCCCGACGCTGGCGATGCTGGTCGGCTTTATCCTGTCGGTTGAAGTCATCGTGTTTCACATGGTCCATGCGGGCGGGGATTCGCATATCAAGGCGTTCGGCATCCCGTTTGACGCCGAGAACCGGGCGGTCTGGGCCATTGCGGCCGTGCTGCTGTTCGCGGGCGCCTTGGTTGCACGCAAGACCTGGAAGATGATCGCTGCACGCTGGGACGACGCCCTCACTGAAGCCCGTGCGAAGGGAGTGGCCGCATGAGCAACGCCATCGAGTTGCACGGCGTCGAAAAGACGTTTGGCATCACAAAGGTGATCCAGAACATCGATCTGAAGGTCGCCAAGGGCGAACGCCATGCGCTGATCGGCCCGAACGGTGCCGGCAAGTCCACGACCTTCAACCTGATCTCCGGCTATATGAAGCCGACCACCGGCACCATTCTCCTGAACGGCCAGGACATTTCCGGCCTGCCGCCGTTCCAGATCAATCGCCGCGGACTGTCGCGCTCGTTCCAGGTGACGAATGTGTTCGCCAAGATGACCGTGTGGGAGAACCTGCGCTGCGCGGTACTGTGGGCCACAGGACATCGCTACGCATTCTGGAAGAATGTGGATTCGCTGCCCGAGGTGCGCGAGCGCACCGCGCAGATCCTGCAGGACATCAGCCTGGTGTCGCGCCGCGACGTCCCGGCGGGGCTCTTGACCTATGCGGAGCAGCGCGCGCTGGAGATCGGCATCACCATTGCCGGCGGCGCCGATGTGATCCTGCTCGACGAGCCGACCGCCGGCATGAGCCATGCCGAGACGGAGCGCGCGGTGGAGCAGATCCGGCGTCTCACCGAAGGGCGAACGCTGCTGATCGTCGAGCACGATATGAGCGTCGTGTTCGGCCTCGCCGACCGCATCTCGGTGCTGGTCTATGGCGAGGTGATCGCCACCGGCACGCCCGACGAGATCCGCGGCAACAAGAAGGTCAAGGAAGCCTATCTCGGCGAGGAGGCTGCCTGATGCTCGAGGTCAAGGATCTGCACGCTTATTACGGCAAGAGCCACATCCTCCAGGGCGTGGACCTGCATATCGATGCCAGCGAAGTAGTGAGCCTGCTCGGCCGCAACGGTGTTGGCCGTTCCACCACCGTGAAGGCGATCATGGGCGAGGTGCCGCCACACGGCAGCATCAAGTTCAAGGGCCAGGACATTGCGGGCCTGCCGAGCTTCAAGATCGCGCATCTCGGCCTCGGCTATGTGCCGGAGCATCGTGACATCTTTCCGGGCCTGACGGTGCGGCAGAACCTGATGCTGGGCATCAAGGACACGCGCAAGCCCGGCAAGTGGCGGCTCGACGACATGCTGGAGATGTTCCCGAACCTCGCAAGGCGTGCCGATACGGCCGCTGGCGTGCTGTCCGGCGGCGAGAAGCAGATGCTCACGATCTGCCGCACGCTGATGGGCGATCCGGAACTGGTGATGATCGACGAGCCGACGGAAGGTCTGGCGCCGCTGATCGTGCAGCAGGTCGGCGACCTCATTGCCGAGATCGCACGGCGCGGCGTGGCGATTTTGCTGGTGGAGCAGAAGCTGTCGATCGCGCTGCGCATTTCGCACCGGGTCTATGTAATGGGCCACGGCCGCATCGTGTTCGAGGGCACACCCGCGGAGCTGAAGGCGAATGACGGCGTGCGGAAAGAATGGCTGGAGGTTTAACCTCTCCCCGCTTGCGGCAATGGATGAGGATAGTGCTCGGCCTGCATGGTTCGAGACGCCCGCTTCGCGGGCTCCTCACCATGAGGGTCTTTTATAGCGCTACACTCTTCCCTTATCCTGAGGAGCGGCCTTCTTAAGCCGCGTCTCGAAGGATGGCCGCAAACTGCTTGCGGCAATCAGAGACGCCGCTTCACTCCCCATACGTGCTCAACCGCTCCAGATCGATCACCGTCACGCCACCATATTCCAACCGCAGCAGGCCCTCTTTCTCCAGCGTCTGCAGGCACTGATTGGCCTTCTGCCGCGAGATGCCGGAGATCGCGCCGATCTCTTCCTGCGTGATGTCCAGATGCCGGTTGGCGTCGCGATACAGGATCGGGTTGAACAGCGACGCAATACACCGCGCCAATCGTCCGGTCGCATCCAGCATGCGGCCATATTCGGTCAGCGCGATGAACTGACCGAGCCGTTCGTTCAGCAACGACACCAGAAACCGGTTGAAGCCGACGCTGTTCTCGAACAGCCAGAAGAAGGTCGTCCGGTCCATCAGCGCCACGCGTGAATCGCGCATCGCCACGATGTCGTAGCGGCGCGGCTCGTTCTTCAGCACGCTGCCCTCGCCGAACCACGCCCCCGCCGTGAGCCCGGTGATGCTGACCTCCTTGCCGCTGCGTGAGATGGTCCCGATCTTGACCAGACCCGACACCACGCCGGTCCAGTAATCGAACACGTCGCCGCGCATGGAGACGAACTCGTTCGCATTGAAGGATCGCTCATTGACGCCGGCACGCGCGACCTCGATCTCGCGCTCGGTAAGATCGCGCGCCCACGCCGCGATGGTCTTCAGATGATCCGCAGCAATCATGCCACCGCCGCTTATCCACTTGTTGCGACGCAACAAACCATGCCACGCGACAAAATGCCTGACAGATTGTCGGGCGCGAGACATTTCCCGGAGCCGGTTTAACGTAGGGAGAATGATCACGGAAGGTTCATTAGTCGAATGGCCGAGATCGACCGGGCGCGATAAGCTCCGGTGGTTACCGTGGACGGGATAAAGAGCGCGCCAAGCGCCGTATCTGGGAGGGCATGCGTGACGGTTGCTTTGGAAGTACGCGGCGTATCATTGCGCTTTGGCGGCGTGCGCGCGCTCACCGATGTGAGCTTCGCCGTCAATCAGGGCGAGCTGTTCTCCATCATCGGCCCCAACGGCGCCGGCAAGACCTCCATCGTCAATTGCATCTCCGGCCGCTACAAGCCGACCGAAGGCCAGCTGTTCTACGGCGGCAAGGAGATCACCAATCTCAACACCAATGCGCGGCCGCGCATCGGCATCGGCCGTACCTTCCAGAACCTCGCGCTGTTCCACCACATGAGCGTGCTCGACAACATCATGGTCGGCCGCCATCACCTCCTGAAGAACAACTTTTTCACCGGCTCGCTGTACTGGCTCACCGGCGCCCGCAAGGAAGAACTCGAGCACCGCCGCAAGGTTGAGGAGATCATCGATTTCCTCGACCTGCAGAGCGTGCGCAAGGCCACCGCCGGCACCCTGCCCTATGGCCTGCGCAAGCGCGTCGAGCTGGCGCGCGCCATGGCGCTGGAACCGAACCTCATTCTCCTCGACGAGCCGATGGCCGGCATGAATTTCGAGGAGAAGGAGGACATGGCCCGCTACATCGTCGACCTCAATGAAGAGTTCGGCATGACCGTGATGATGATCGAGCACGACATGGGCGTCGTGATGGACATCTCCCATCGCGTGATGGTGCTAGATTTCGGCCGCAAGATCGCCGAGGGCGATCCCGCCGCCGTGCTCGACGATCCGCATGTGAAGCGCGCCTATCTCGGCGAGGAAGACGAACTGCTGGTCGATCCCGACGACGCGCCGGTGACCGCGGAGAGCGCCGCATGATGGACTATGCAGGCCGCGTCAAACAGGCCGACACCTATCCAAAATTGCTGCGTCTCAATGCCAAAGAGCACGGCCAGGACGTCGCGCTCCGCGAAAAGGATTTTGGGTTGTGGCGCGAGTTCACCTGGGATGACTACCACAACCGGGTGAAGAACTTTTCACTCGGCATGGTCGCGCTAGGTATCGGCAAGGGCGACGTTGTCGGCATCATCGGCGACAATCGGCCGGACTGGGTGTCGGCGGAAATCGCAGCTCACGCCATCGGCGGCATGAGCCTCGGCCTCTATCGCGACGTGCTGGATGAGGAAGCCGCCTATCTCCTGAACTACGGCGAGGCGAAGATTGTCTTCGCGGAGGACGAGGAGCAGGTCGACAAGCTGCTCACCCTCGCAGACCGCGTGCCTGCGCTGAAGCATATCGTCTACAGCGATCCGCGCGGCATGCGGAAATATGACGATCCGCGTCTGCTGGAGGCCGACAAGCTCGCCCAGATGGGCCGTGATCGCGCAACAAAAGAACCGAGCCTGTACGACCAGATGGTGGATGCCACCCGTGGCGAGGATGTCGCGATCCTCTGCACGACATCGGGGACGACGTCGAACCCGAAGCTCGCGATGCTGGCCGCCGGCCGCGTGCTCGGCCATTGCGCGGTCTATCTCTCATTCGATCCCAAGGGACCGGGTGACGAATATGTCTCGGTGCTGCCGCTGCCCTGGATCATGGAACAGGTCTATGCACTGGGCAAAGGCCTGCTGTCGCGAATGAAGGTCAACTTCGTCGAACAGGCCGACACCTTGATGAATGATTTTCGCGAGATCGCGCCGACCTTCGTGCTGTTCGCGCCCCGCGTCTGGGAAGGCATTGCGGCGGATGTCCGCGCGCGGGTGATGGACGCCTCGCCGCTGAAGCAAAGCCTCTATGAGCTGGGCATGAAGACCGGGCTGAATGCGCTGGCCGATAACAGGCGCTCGGTCGTCGCCGATGCCCTGCTGTTCCGCGCCTTGCGCGATCGGCTCGGCTTCACCCGCCTGCGTTCGGCCGCCACGGGCGGCGCAGCGCTGGGTCCGGATACGTTCAAGTTCTTCCGCGCCATGGGCGTGCCGCTGCGCACGCTCTACGGCCAGACCGAAACGCTCGGCGCCTTCACGCTGCATGCGCCGGATGCCGTCGATCCCGACACCACAGGGATCGCCATGGGCAACGAGATTGCCATCGAGGTCCGCGATCCCGACGTGCAGGGCGTCGGCGAGATCGTGGTGAAGCACCCGAACATGTTCCTTGGCTATTACAAGAACGAGGAAGCCTCGGCGGCCGACATGCGCGACGGCTGGATGTATTCGGGCGATGCCGGCTATTTCAACGACGCCAAGCAGCTTGTCGTCATCGACCGCATCAAGGACCTCGCCGAAACCGCGCGCGGTGAACGCTTCTCGCCGCAATATATCGAGAACAAGCTGAAATTCTCGCCCTATGTGGCTGAGACCGTCGTGCTCGGCGCAGGGCGCGACGCCCTGGCCGCGATGATCTGCATCCGCTACTCGATCATCTCGAAATGGGCGGAAAAGAACCGGCTGTCGTTCACGACCTATACGGATCTCTCCTCGCGGCCCGAGGTCTATGCGCTGCTGCAGAAGGAGGTCGAGACCGTCAATGCGACGCTGCCACCGGCGCAGCGCATCTCGCGCTTCCTGCTGTTGTACAAGGAGCTGGATGCCGACGACGGCGAGCTGACGCGGACGCGAAAAGTCAGGCGGAACGTCATCAACGAAAAATATGCCGACATCATCGACGGCATCTATGGCGGCAAGAGCGAGATTCCCGTGGATACGACGATCCGGTTTCAGGACGGGACGTCACAGCGGATCCGGACGAAGCTGAAAGTGGTGGATATGGGGACCGCTGCACGGATGGAGGCAGCGGAATGATGGGATGGAGCGTCATTGAGAGCCCCCCTCACCCGCCCGGCTTCGCCGGTCGACCTCTCCCCGCAAGCGGGGAGGGGTTAACGCGCGCCGCCGCCCCGGCTCTAGCTAACCTCTCCCCGCTTGCGGGGAGAGGTCGGATCGCCCTTGCGATCCGGGTGAGGGGGAGCCTCCCCAAGCGCCATCGCAATGACTTCGAGCACCCCGTCGATATTGCTAAGGACATCGTTGTTCCAGAAGCGCAGCACACGGTAGCGATGATCGACGAGCCATCGATCTCGCACGACATCCGAAGCGCTGTCGGCGTGCTGGCCGCCATCAACCTCGATGATCAACCGTTGCTCACGGCAGACAAAGTCCACCGTGTAGGGCCCGATAGGCTGCTGTCGGACGAATTTATAGCCATCGATCTGGCGCGAGCGCAGCTTGTTCCAGAGCTTGGTTTCCGCATCAGTGGATGCGTGCCGCAGGCGTCGCGACCGCGCCGTGCGAACTTCATCAGCCCCGCGCATGTGGAAGCTCCCCCTCACCCGCCCGGCTTCGCCGGTCGACCTCTCCCCGCAAGCGGGGAAAGGTTAGCACTGCGGCCTCAGCCATGAATACGCAATTCCTCCTCCAGCTCCTCGTCAACGGCCTCGTGGTCGGCACGCTGTATGGCGTGGTCGCGATGTCGTTCGTGCTGATCTACAAGGCGACGCAGGTCGTCAATTTCGCCCAAGGCGAATTGCTGCTGATCGGCGCCTGGGTGTGCTGGACGCTGCTGACCAAATATCAGGTGCCGTTCTGGCTCGGCATGCCGATGACGCTGGTCTTCATGTTCGCCTTCGGCATCCTCATCCAGGTCGTGATCCTGCGGCCACTGATCGGCGAGCCCATCATCTCGGTGATCATGGTGACCATCGCGCTCTCGGCGGTGTTCCAGGCGGCGCTGAAATGGATCTATGGCGTCAGCCCGCAGCCGTTCCCGCGCGTCTTCACCAGCCAGGCGGTGTCGATCGGCAGCCTGCAGATCCAGACCGTCTATGTGATGAGCCTCGTGGTCTCCGTGCTGATGATGTTCGGCATGGCATGGTTCTTCAAGGTCTCGAAATGGGGCCTCGCGATGCGCGCAACGGCGTTCAACCAGCAGGTCGCGCAATCGCTCGGCATTTCCGTCAAGACCGTGTTCGCCATGGCCTGGGCGATCTCGGCCATGGTCTCTGCCGTCGCCGGTGTCGTCGTCGCTGTCGTGAACGGCGTCTCGTCGGGCTTGTCGATTTACGGCATCAAGGTGTTCCCGGCTGTCATTCTCGGTGGCCTCGATTCCATCGCGGGCGCCGTGGTCGGCGGCATCATCATCGGGCTCTTGGAAAACTTCGCGCAGTTCATCGACAGCGAATATCTGCACTGGGGCAATCTCTACGAGATCGCGCCGTTCTACGTGCTCATCATCATTCTCATGATCAAGCCTTACGGCCTGTTCGGCACCAAAGACATCGAGCGGGTGTAAGCCATGGCCAATTCCACACTCCTCCCCGCCGGTGACTTCCGCTCTTCCTACGCGGTCGACACCACGATCTTTCCGACCAAAACGAGCCGCAATTTTGCGATCCTCGGCATCGCGCTCACCTGCCTCGCGCCTCTGGTGTTCAGCGATTACTGGCTGAGCATCCTGATCCAGATCGGCATCTATGGCATCGCCGCGCTCGGACTGAACATTCTGGTCGGCTTCACCGGCCAGATCTCCATCGGCCATGCTGCCTTCTTCCTGCTCGGCGCCTTCACCTCGGCCTATATTTCCAACAAGACGTCGATCCCGGTGTTCTTCGCGATCCCGCTGGCCGGCATCGTCACCGCCATTGTCGGCCTGATCTTCGGCCTGCCGGCGGCGCGGCTGAAGGGGCTGTATCTCGTCATCGCCACGCTGGCCGCCCAATATATCCTGATCGACTTCTTCTCCCGTGCAGAATGGTTCTCCGGCGGCTCGGTACCGGCGATGGCCGAACCGTTCTCGATCTTCGGCTATGTGCTCCGCGGCGACCGGCAGTATTTTTACGTAGTGCTGGCCTACGTCGTCGTCAGCTATCTGCTGGTCACCAATCTGATGCGCTCGCGCGATGGCCGCGCGCTGGTGGCGGTGCGCGACCATTATCTCTCTGCCGAGATCATGGGCATCAATCTCACCAAATATCGCACGCTGTCCTTCGGCCTCGCCGCCTTCTT
Organism: Tardiphaga sp. GW821-FHT12E02; assembly: GCF_058807155.1. Lineage (NCBI taxonomy): Bacteria > Pseudomonadati > Pseudomonadota > Alphaproteobacteria > Hyphomicrobiales > Nitrobacteraceae > Tardiphaga > Tardiphaga sp. GW821-FHT12E02. Next base: position 2,498,202 of record NZ_JBXAQK010000001.1, on the reverse strand, counting down.
CGCTGGAATCGCCGGCGCGCTCTATGCGCATTACCAGCTCGTCGTCTCCAACGAGGGCTTTGGCATCGAACGATCGATCCTGTTCCTGGCCATGGTTATCATCGGCGGCACCGGCTCGATCATGGGCACGCTGATGGGCACCGCTTTCGTGGTGCTGGTGCCGGAAGCGATGGAATGGATCAGCATGGAGCTGAAGGGCGGCGTCATCGACAAGGCGCTGGCCCTCAACAACAACCTCACATTTCTGCGCGAGATCGCCATCGGCGTCATCATCATCGCCTTCCTCGTGTTCGAGCCGGACGGGCTCGCGCATCGCTGGCGACAGATCAAGGCCTACTGGAAACTCTACCCGTTCTCGCATTGAGGACGGCGGACTGCTCAAGACCATAAAACACCGGGAGAATGCTCATGACGATGAAATCATTTCTGACTTCTGCATCACTCGCTCTTCTCGTTGCAGGCGCCTCCGCATCGGCGCAGGCGCAGATCGCCGTCGGTCATCTCGCCGACTATTCCGGCGGCACGTCGGACGTCGGCACGCCCTATGGCCAGGGCGTGGTCGATACCTTCGCCTGGATCAACAAGAATGGCGGCATCGGCGGCAAGCAGGTCAATCTCGACAGCAACGACTACGGCTATCAGGTGCCGCGCGCGATCGCGCTGTACAAGAAGTGGTCGGGCGGCGAGAAGGTCTCGGCCATCATGGGCTGGGGCACGGCCGACACCGAAGCGCTGACGGGTTTCCTCGCGCAGGACAAGATCCCGGACATCTCCGGCTCCTACTCCGCGGCGCTGACCGACCCGACCGGCGCCGGCGGCAAGGCAAAGCCTGCGCCGTATAATTTCTTCTATGGCCCGAGCTATTCGGACGCGCTGCGCGCCGAACTCACCTGGGCGGCGGAAGACTGGAAGGCCAAGGGCAAGACCGGCAAGCCCAAATATGTCCATATGGGCGCCAATCATCCCTATCCGAACGCGCCGAAGGCTGCGGGTGAAGCGCTCGCCGCCGAACTCGGCTTTGAAGTATTGCCGCCACTCGTCTTTGCACTCTCGCCGGGTGACTACAGCGCGCAGTGCCTCAGCCTGAAGAGCGCCGGCGCGAACTACGCGTATCTCGGCAATACGGCTGCTTCGAACATCTCGGTGATGAAGGCCTGCAAGGCGGCCGGCGTCGATGTCCAGTTCATGAGCAATGTGTGGGGCATGGACGAGAATGCCGCGAAAGCTGCCGGGGATGCAGCCGATGGCGTAATCTTCCCGCTGCGCACGGCGGTCGGCTGGGGCGGCAATGCGCCGGGCATGAAGACGGTGCAGGAGATCTCAAAGATCTCCGACCCCTCGGGCAAGATCTATCGTCCGGCGCATTACATCGCCGGCATCTGCACCTCGCTCTACATGAAGGAAGCGATCGAATGGGCCGCGAAAAATGGCGGCACCGGTGGCGAGAACGTCGCCAAGGGCTTCTATCAGAAGAAGGATTGGGTGCCCGGCGGCATGGAAGGCGTCTGCAATCCCTCGACCTGGACTGACAAAGATCATCGCCCAACGACCAAGGTCGATCTCTACCGCTCTAAGGTTTCGGGATCGACCGATGGCGATCTCAACGACCTGATGGCGAAGGGCACGATCAAGCTCGAGAAGGTGAAGACAGTGGATCTGCCGCGCAAGCCGGAATGGCATGGGTGGTAGTTTGAACGCCTGACTGTCGTCCCCCGCGAAAGCGGGGGACCCAGTAGACACCGGCATCGCGGTTGAACCCTGCCGCCGCCGGTTACTGGATCACCCGCTTTCGCGGGTGATGACAAAGGGAGAAGCAATGTGCCGCGTTCGATCTGTTGGATAAAGCCACATGACTGAAACCGCTGAGCTGAGCCGAACATCTTCACCAGCAGCCCCCGCCCCCCTCCTCGATGTCCGCAACATCGAGGTCGTCTATGACGACGTCATCCTGGTGCTGCGCGGCCTCAGCATGGAGGTGCCGAAGGGCGCCATCGTCGCGCTGCTCGGCGCCAATGGCGCCGGCAAGTCGACCACGCTGAAGGCGATCTCCGGCCTGCTCAAGACCGAGGACGGCGAGGTTACGCGCGGCGAGATCGTGTTCGACGGCGAGCGCATCGACGGCACCGATCCCGACAAGATCGTCCGCCGCGGTATTTTTCAGGTGATGGAAGGCCGCCGCATCGTCTCCGACATGACGTCGCTGGAAAATCTCCGCCTCGGTGCCTTCACGCGGCGCGACAACGAGGTCTCCAGCGATATCGACATGGTCTATGAGTACTTCCCGCGGCTGAAGGAGCGCACCGGCTTCGCCGGCTATCTTTCCGGCGGCGAGCAGCAGATGCTCGCGATCGGCCGCGCGCTGATGGCACGGCCCAAGATCATCCTGATGGATGAGCCATCCATGGGCCTGTCACCGCTGCTAGTGAAGGAAGTCTTCGCCATCATCAAGAAGATCAATCGCGATCTCGGCGTGACCATTCTGCTGGTCGAGCAGAACGCCCGCGCTGCGCTATCCGTCGCAAGCCATGGCTACATCATGGAACAGGGCAAGGTGGTGCTCGACGGCACCGCCGACGAGCTGCGCGACAATGAGGACGTGAAGGAGTTCTATCTCGGCGGCGCCGGCGACCAGCGCAAGAGTTTCAAGAACCTCAAGAGCTTCAAGCGGCGGAAACGGTGGCTCTAGTTTTGCACGACCTGCTCGCCGCAGACGGAGCCAGCGCAGATCACACCGGTCTTTCGCGCCAGGATCGCACGCACGCGGCGGGAGACGATGAAAACGATGGCCGCCATGCTGAGCGCAGCGGCGGCGATCAATCCGCGCTTGAGGGACGACCCATCTTCCAGCAGCAAAGCGCGGCCGGACGCGCCAAGATAATTAAAGAAAACAAGCTGTGGCATCGTGCAGATCGAGGTGATCAGGAAATAGGGCAGCAAACCGATCTTGGTGAGGCCAAACAGGTAGTTTTGCGCGGAATTCGGCATCGGGCCGAAGAAGCGCATCAAGGCCATGATGCGCCACCCCTCGTCATTCACAGCCTGCGCGATCAGACGCCAGGTCGCGCGCTTCTCGATCTGACGCTCGACCCAGTCGCGCAGCACGTAGCGCGCCAGCAACGCAGCCAGAACCGATGCGACGGCAGCAACCGGAAGGATGACCAGCAGGGAGCGCATGCCAAATGCGGCACCCGCGCCGATGAAAACGAAGGTCCGGGGAAATGGCAGGAACGAGGACGCAACGACCAAAGCCGCCAGGACGCACGCTGCTGGAAGATCAAGATGGCCCCAGCTTTCGAGCCAATGGACGATACGTTCTGACGACATAATTGTCCCGTAGCACGACAGACCAGGCGTTAGGAACGACCGCAACGTCGCAACCACCAGGAACAAGCAGATGCGCCATTTCGACAGCCTAGAGAACTGCGATCCGTCGCACCGCGATGCCAATCTGTTCTCGCGGCTGCCGGATGTGCTGCGCCATGCCATGCAGGCGCCGGCCTATGCGCAACATCTGAAGGGCATCAATCCGGCGGCCATCGTCAGCGCCGCGACATTGGCGCAGCTGCCGGTGCTGCGGAAATCGGACCTGCCGGCCCTGCACAAGGCCAAACCGCCTTTCGGTGGCTTCGTCGCGGCTCAACCGGGCTCGTTTGGTCGGCTGTTCACCTCCCCTGGCCCGATCTTCGAGCCGGAATCGAAACAGGCCGACCCCTGGCATGGTGCCCGCGCGCTGCATGCTGCCGGGTTCCAGCCGGGCGACATCGTGCTGAACACGTTCAGCTACCATCTCGTCCCCGGCGGCTTCGTCTTCGACGGCGCCGCCCGTGCACTCGGCTGCGCCGTCATTCCCGCCGGGCCCGGCAATACCGACCAGCAGCTGGAGCTGATCGAGACCTATCGCCCGGCCGCCTATACCGGCACCCCGGACTTCCTCAAGATCCTCCTGGACGCCGCAGGGAAGGCCCAGCGCGACGTTTCCTCCATCAAGCGGGCACTGGTGTCCGGCGCCGCCTTCCCGCCCTCCCTGCAGGCCGACATCAAGGCCAGGGGCATCGACGCCTATCAGGCCTATGCCACCGCCGATCTCGGCGTCATCGCCTATGAGAGTTCGGCCCGGGACGGACTGATCGTCAACGAAGACCTGATCCTGGAAATCGTCGCCCCCGGCACCGGCGATCCCGTGGCCGCCGGCGATGTCGGCGAGATCGTCGTGACCTCGCTAGACCCGCATCATCCCTGGATCCGACTTGCTCTGGGAGACCTGACTGCTGCCCTGCCCGGCCCCAGCGGCTGCGGACGGACGAATATGCGGATCAAGGGCTGGATGGGCCGCGCCGACCAGGCGACAAAAGTCAAAGGCATGTTCGTCCGCCCCGAACAGATCGCGGAGATCGGCAAGCGGCATCCGGAGCTCGGCCGCCTCCGGCTGGTGGTCTCGCGGGCCGGCGAGAGCGACGTGATGGTGCTGAAAGCCGAAGCAAATAGCGATGCCAGCCTGTTGGAAGCCGTTACCGCCACTTTGCGGGCGGTGAGCAAGCTTGGCGGGACCGTGGAACTGGTGCCACCCGGCTCCCTCCCCAATGACGGCAAGGTGATCGCCGACGACCGCGGCAACTAGCGCGGAGCTGCTCCGCATCCGCAAAAAGCCCGGACTTCGCAATCCGATCCTGCTATGCAGCGACCGATTTCCGAAGATTGCGACCAAACTGGATGCTGAAACTGCTTCAAACGGCCGAAACCTGGCTGCGTCACCCGACCGTGACCAAGATGATCAGCTTTGGCGTCATCGGCATTGCCAATGCGGTCATCGATTTCGGGGTCTTCAGCATCACCTATCTCGTGCTGAATATCCCGATCGTGCCGGCCAATGTGATGGCCTGGATGGTCGCGGTGTCGTGTTCCTATGTCATGAACACCATGATCACGTTCCGGGCGGAATCCGGCCGCGTGCTGCGCTGGAAGGACTATCTCGTCTTTGCAGCGTCGGGATTGCTGGGCATGGTCGCCAATACGGCGACGTTGCTGGTGCTCTCCAATGTCATGCCGGTCTATGCCGCCAAAATTTGCGCCATCTTCACGGCTTTTGTCGTGAACTTTGCCATGTCGCATTTCGTTGTGTTTCGAGCGAAGCCGCGCAACTGATCCGCGCGATCCAGACAAGTCGCATTTGCTTCAAAAGCAACGCAGTCGGTACATCTTCATCACAGCATTGCATCATCCGGCGGCCACAGGCGCTGCATCTGGTCCATTCGATGACGCGATCACTGCTCTTAACGCTATCGCCCGGTTTAAGCTGACAGGCACGCCGATACCTGCGCAATGTGTCTGAACATTACGGAAGTCGGTCTCGCGACGATCGGGGGCGGCCATCACTCACCGAGTTACGCCACTCCGTCTGGATTCCGCGCAATGACCTCAGGACTTTCCCGTTATCTCAAACTTGGCATGGAGCGTTACGGCGTCGTGCGCGAAATCCTCGCGCATCCGCTGAGCGCTGATCGCAAAGCCAAAACGCTGTTCGACTATGTAAGCTGGAATCTGGCGCGCAAGGCGATGAACCACAAAGTGGTGCTGCCGCTGCCGAACGACCTGCAGATCATGGTGCCCAACCAGAGCAATTTCGCCACCGGCCTGTATCTCCATCAGCTCTATGATTTCAGCAATATGGGTTTCTTTTGCCACTTCCTGCGCGCGGAAGATCTTTTGCTCGATGTTGGCGCCAATGTCGGCGTCTATGGCCTGCTCGCCGGCAAGAGCACGGGATGCAACGTGATCGCCTGCGAACCGGCGCCGGATACGTTTCGCACGCTGTCTGACAATACGCGCCTCAACCGGCTCGACGATCGCATCGAACTGCATAACGCAGCCGTCGGCGATGCCGACGGCTCGCTGACCATCTCGGTCGGCCAGCACGGGCTTAATCATGTGGTGGATGGCGGCGGCACGGTGGTGCCGCAACGCCGCCTCGATGACATCGTGGGCGACCGCGAGGCTCGTGCGCTCAAGCTCGATGTCGAGGGGTATGAGATGCATGTGCTGCGCGGCGCCACACGCATCCTCGCCAATCCCGCCTTCAAGGTGGTCATGGTGGAGATCAATGGCCTGATCGAACGCTACGGCGAAACCGTGGACGGCATTCGCGCGCATCTGCGCAGCCACGGCTTCGCGCCGGTGGCCTATGATCCGGCGACGCGATCGCTGAAACCTGGCGGCGAGCACGACGAGATGTTCGTGCGGGACATGGATTTCGTCAGTCAGCGTGTCCGCGATGCGCAGCCCTTTGCACTATTCGGCAAGAGCTATTGAGCGCCGGATCCCAACACGCGCTCGGCTTCGGCGACAGCACACAGGATATGATAGAACGACGACGCCGGGATCGTGTCTACCAGTGACCGCCCTTCGGCATCGAACTGATCATACCACCCACCTTTGACCGGGTGCTGCAGATAGTGCTTGTCCAACCTGGCCAGCGCCGCACGCGCCTCATCGGCCGCGCCGTCGACACCCGACTCGGCTTGTGCCAGCCAGGCCTTGATGATCTCGGTCTGTGGCCAAAGCCGCCGCGTCGATTTTACGATATTGCCCTGGACGTCCCCCTCGTCGGTCAAGCAACCAGTGGCATCGCGATAGCGCAGTGCCGATTCGAGCAGCACCGCGCGATATTTCCCAGTTGGGCACCCGGTAATGCGCTCGAACTGCTTGAGCAGCCAGACCCACTCGGCCTGATGGCCGGGCTCGACACTGACAGGCGCGATCCGGGACCAGTCCTGCTCGAAATATTCGCCGAGCGCGTTCGTCTGCCCGTCGAAGAGATTGCCGACAAACAATCCGAACAGATCGCCTGCCCGCGCCTGGAAACTCTGGTCATGCGTCGCATCGAATGTCGCGATCAGCGCCTCGAACGCATGCATCTGCGGATTCTGCCGCCGCGGCAGCGACGCTGGCACCCCCTCCAGATAGCCGCCGTCGGGCGACTTCAACGCGGTATCGAAGAAGTGCATCAGTGAATCGATCTCGGCGCGCACCTGCGCGTCCTTGTCGAGCTTGTAGACCTCCGCCAACGCCAGCAGCACGAAAGCGTGGTCATAGGTGTCGCGCAGCGAATTCAGCACCGAGCCGTCGGGCGCAAGAATATGCACGAAGCCCGGCTTGCCATCCGGCGCTTTCGCCTTGGCCAGCATGTAGTCCAGACCCTTCCGCGCAATCTCGGCACCCTGCGGATACCAGCCGAGTTGTGCAGCCTTGGCGAAGCAATAGATCTGGCGCGCCTGCACGCGGACCCGGCGGGGGGCCGAGGCATCGGCCTTGCCATGGGCGTCGAATTTTTCGATGAACCCACTGGCCCGGGAATCCCATCCCTCGGACGACCATAGCGGCAGAGCATGAGTAACTATCTGGGACTTCAACGTTTCAACGATACCGTGCAAGGGCGCGTTCGTTTCTCCCACGGTGCTGCCAGCATCAGCCATATCGATCCCAGGCCTTTCCAGATGAAATCCAATAAACGCGTTCAGAGCGAACGGGCCATTGACCTCATGCATCCATTTCGTGTCAACGTGATGGCTTCGCGCAAACTATCAGCTCCGTTCCCGGGATAAAAGACACCTTTAAGAAACCGATCCTCTCACTTAGCTCCTCGTGGAGATGACCTCATGAGTTTGATCTTTCGTCTCCAGGCCGTCGCAGGAACCATCCGTCTCAAAATATTACGCCTGGCGAAGGCCAAGCTCATCGCGCTCCGCGATCATATCGACGCCTTTGTGCTGGCAAGAAGCAGTGGTTCGGGACGGGCGCCGGTCAACACCAAACTGCCCGACATCAATCACACGCTACACGACTCACGCTCCGCGCGACTTCGGCAGTTACCGCGATTCTCAGGGACACTGCTCAGTGCCGGCTGCGCCGGGCGATGGTATTTCGACTGGATTGCAGCGCGAACCGGGCATCAGGGCCGGCATATCGGCATCGAATTCTACAGCCCGAAGCCGGCGGATCTGCCGGACAATGTCGAGTGGATTGCGAACACCGCCGGCGATATGAATGCCGTTGCGGATGCAACCTGCGACGCTGTGTTCTCGGGACAAAATCTGGAACATCTCTGGCCACAGGACGTGATCGGATTCTTTCTTGAGAGTCATCGCGTCCTGAAACAGGGAGGACTGTTGATTGTCGACAGTCCCAACCGCCTCATCACCGAGCCGCTGATCTGGAGTCATCCGGAGCACACTGTCGAAGTGACACCGGCGGAAGCCCGCAAACTTGCCGAGTTATCCGGTTTCGAAGTGATCACGGTCAAGGGCATATGGCTTTGTCGGGATCCTCGAACTGGCCGGATGCTGCCGCTTGATCCCACGATCGTGGATCCGGATTTCACCTATGCCGAGCGTCTGCTGACGGCCGAACATGATCCGGACAATTCGTTCATCTGGTGGCTTGAAGCACGCAAGGCTTCGGAGCCGCGCCCGGCAGAACTCAAGACCGAGATGGACCGAATTTTTGCTGCTGCATGGCCGGAGCGTCAACGCAGATATCTGTCGCTCGCGGGAGACCGTATCAAAGTTGGCGACCATGAGGCCATACGGTGCCCCGCCGGCACCAACGGCATAATGGTTTATGGCCCCTACATGCCTCTGGAGAGCGGCGACTATACGGCATCGTTCCGACTCCGGGTATCCGATCCGGCCGAACCGGGTAGCGTTGTTCGATGCGACATCCTGGGAGACCAGGGACGCGTCGTCGTGGCCCAAGACTATTCAGGCCGGGATGTTCAGGCCGCAGGAGGCCAGGTCAGCCTCGCCTTCTCTCTCAAAGACCTCGAATTCGGCATTCAGGCGCGCTGCATCTCCCGCGGACGTATCGAGGTGGAATGCGATCTGCCCATAAGCGTCTCGCGCGTGTCCGGCTGAGACCGAATACCCGGGAACCACACCCCGAGAAGATATCGCGGACGCGGGAAGCTATTTGGCGTCCCGCCACACCACGGCAAACTCGCCGTCCATCACCACCCTTTGCGCGCCGAGATATGTAACGCCCGGCAACACCAGCGCCCACTTGATACCGTCCGGCATATTGGTGTCATCAACCTGATCGTTCGAAGGCGCAAATCGGCCGAGGCTGAGCGACTTCAGATAGAACAAGGCGCGGGCGAGGTCATCCGCTTTCGCCGCCCGGCCGATCACCAGGCCATCGGATCGACCGATCAACTGCATCACTTGACTGTTCGAAGAGCCATTCAAGAAAGCCGCGTTAAACGGTTTCGTGCTCAGCGTCAGCGGCGCAGCAAGGAGGAAAGCGCCGGTGGTCGCCAACTCGCACAGAACGAATACACCGCACGCGATCGCGAAAATCTGCCGCGCGCTTGCGCGATACCGGCCATAGATTCCGACGCCTGCATGCAATACGACGAGCGCGATGGACACCGGCAACAGATAACGTCCGCCCCATAATGCAAGATCGGGGAAATCCACCGGGCCAACCTCGTAGAACAACAGGATCGCCGCGCCGCACAGCGGAGCAGCGACCAGGGCTGTCAATGGCCACAGCTTCGATGATATCGGCACCGACGGAGCGCGATCCAAAGCCACCATTCCGAGCAGAAGCAAAAGCGGGAATGCATAGAGATAGTAGCGCCCGTGCAGACGTGTAATCCGCTCGGTCGCCGGCGCAATCTGATAGACGCCCTGCGAGAAATAGACGGTCATCGCGAGCATCGCCAAAAGAAGGCATGCGGCGAGCAGGCTGAACTGCCCCGCCGCGCTTGATCGATCGCGCCACCAGATGACGACGGGAACGATCAACAGCGGTCCGAGCAGCGTCACGAGCGCCGCTCCGTGGCCTGTCACAGTGATGAGCACCGCAGAAATGTCGATGCGCGTTTGCATCGTCCCTGCGTAGGATCCGCTCGAAAGCGACCAGACAGGATGTCCCGTCAGCAGATAGCCAACGCCCGCATGCACCAGGATAAATAGACCGAACTGAATGATAGCTGCCAACAGGCTGCGAACCTTCAATTGTCTCGCCACGAGAAACAATGACAGCGCGATCGCCAGCGCAACCGCATGCGGCTTGACCAGCGCCAGCAGCCCAAGCACCAAGCCACCGGCAACCGCGGCGGCGAATTCGGACTGGTCAAGCGCGCGCCAGATGATCCACAGCGCGCACCAGAAACCGAAGAAATACATTGGTTCCGGCATCACATAGCGCACGAACGACGCAATCGGCGTCGCGATGACGAAACAGGCGAACAAGATTGCCGGCATCCCGGAGACGAACCGCCTTGCGATCAGATAGGCCGGCAGCCCGGCCCCCGCGATAAATATGGCGTTCAGCGCCTTGATCCAGAGATGGAGATTGTCGCGCGGCAGAAATGCGTAGAGCCAGAAGTAAAGATAGGCCGGGTACTCCATCACCGCGCCCCACTTCTGGTAATTCGCGGGCGCAGCACCAAAAACGATGGGCAGGAAGTAGCCGGCCTCGTCGCCGAACACAAAAGCGGACGGCGTCGCCCGCGCACTTAAAAACAGGATGCAGAACCAGACGCTGGCGATCAGTACCAGTGAGGAAAAACGTCGATATTCCATTGTCAAACAACCGATCAGATAGGGATTGGAGAGCGCGCCGGCGAGGGCTGATCAACGCACCTGGCTGCTCTCCCGGAAGGAGAGCTCCGACCTGCCCCGTTCTAGCCCTGCCCCGCTTTCTTTCGAAAGACAGTCACGACTCCCACTCCAAACTGCTTTGTCGAAAGCTGCTCGTACCACTCTGTGAATTTGTCACCGAATGGATCGAGATAAGGCACCAAGCCGTCCTTGTAGATAACGACGACGTCGGGGCGATTGGCGTTCTGGCTGTAGAATTCGGCGACCCGTTTCATCGCACGATCGGTCGTGTTCTCGACATGCAACATGTAGATCGACAACGCCTTGGTGCGTGCGGGTGAAAGCACCCCCAGACCGCTATAGCGCCCTTCGACCAAAATCGTGCCGCCGTCCTTGATCAGTGGGTTGATGTCATCCCGCATCATGTCGATGAGCGCCGCTTCCCAGTGCGGCACGGCCAGCCCCTTGGCCGGCCCCCAGCTGATGCGAACGCGCTCGCGCACCGGCGGCCACTCGCCCGAATACAGCGTCAAACTCGTCATGAGAATGACGCCCGTGAGCGCGGCCAGCGCCACGACCGCATATCGCCGTGCCTCCGCAGCGATTCCGAAACTCGCCACCGCCAGAATCGCCCCCGGAAGTCCGCCGATCATGAAGCACCAGATGCTGACCGTTGCGGTCACCGATGTCACAAGCGCGGCGCACAAGCTCGTCGCATAGAGCACGGCCAGGATCCTGCGGCGCGGCTCAACCTCGACTCCCGGCCTGAGATCAGGGAGCAGTCCGAGGCCGGTGGCGGCGGCCAGCATCACTACGTCGCCCGATTGCGTGAGCATCGCCGCGGGAAATACCGGCCAATACAGCAAGCTGCCAAGCAGAATGGCGGCCAATATGGCGGACAGACGATCATCGATGTAGCGACGCAGAATGCCGATGCCGATGGCCAGCAACAGCATGACGCAAAAATATGGATTGGCCGAGAAGACATCGGTCGTGAACTTGATCTTCTTGCCGAGATCCTCCGACCCGTTGAACGCTGCGAGAAATTTAAAACTCTCGATCAACCGATCCCAGGTGAGAACCCAACCCACGACGAGCGCCGCAACCACAAGACACGTCACGATCATCAGGCCGTAACGCCACGCCGCGCGATAGCCTGCCGAATAGCCAAAGATGACCAGGCACGCGAACGCGGCCGCCAACATCGGCGGGTAAGCGACCGCCATCAACGACCAGGCGAGCGCCGACATCCAGTACCAGACCGTCGCCTGACGCGGAGACGGCGCGCTGAGCGCCCGCCCCAGCATGCCCAGCGCGGCTGCAAGAAACTGGCTTCCCCACGCTGCATAACAGGCTGTAGGCGCGCCCGACGGAATGAATGACAGCATCGCCAGCATCGCCACAAAAGCGCAGGCGGTGCCGACGCTCCGGCGCAGGAAAACATAAAGCGCAACCGCCGCTATGAGATTCCCCCCAAGGAACAGCACGCGCAAAAAGAGCAGCAATCCGTCCGTCGAGCCGGTCGCGTGATAGAAGGCGATGACGAATGGGTAACTGATCAGCGCGGCGGTCTGGTGCAGCACCAGGAATGTACTGGTGGCGATTCCGCCCTTCAACCAGTCGTCCACAAAAGCGGCGTTATAGACCTCGTCCCCCAGCTCCAGGCTGTTCGTGATACGGAAAACGAGCAGCCCAAGAACCAGAGCGAACAACAGCACCGCAAAACACCGGCGCGCGACGTCGCTGGTGATCAAATGACCCATTCTCAACATCCGCAAAGCGCCCCTGCCACTAATTCTTCTTGGCGACATTCGCGCCGGCAATGGCGAACGTCTCAGCGGGCGCAGCCGGGGCTGCCACAACCTGGGAGTTCTTCAGTTTGCGCGCCAATCGCGACCCCAGCCGGATCATGGGTTCCTCGATCAAAAGATATGTCACCGATGAGCCGGCGATGGTGAGTAGCAGCACCGCCAGGACGCAGGCGAAGAATGAAAACGTTCCGTGAAACGAGAAGATCGTCGGCGACTGAATACTGAGGACGGCGAAATGCCAGAAATAGGCGCTGAAGCTTATCTTGCCGAGCCAGCAGATGGCCGGATTGACCATCCATTGGCCGCCGCCACCAACCGCGAGGCCGTAGGCGATGACCGAGAATACGATCGCGTAAACCGAACAGATCGCCGTGGCCGGAATTGGCAGATACGGAAGAACGAGGAAAACGGCCAGGCCCGACAGTAAAATAGCTTTTGCGCGCAAGCCTTCCCGGCGCAACTGACTGGCACCGATAAGGTAATAGGTCACAACACCACACATGAAGACCGGCAGCTGAGATGGGAGCCAGCGCGTGGCGTAGTATTCCTGCGCAGGGCCGGTAGCCCCGGAGTCAGCAAACAGAAACAAGGCCAGGCGCGTCCATGCCCAGGTGGATGACAATGCGAGGGCAAGGATGATCAGCGCGTTGCGTAACGACGTCGCCAGCATCATGAGCAAGGGAAAAATGAGGTAAAAGCCCGCTTCGACCGCAATACTCCATCCTCCCGGCACCACGGCATTGAAGGTGATGGGGTGGATGCCATGGGCGAGCGCCGCAGTCAGCAGCATGTCGGCCAGCGTGATATTCTCGTGGTTCCAGAAAGGCCCCCATGGCCATGGGAGATAGTAGAAAACGATAATCGCCGCCCAGAACATCGGGGCGATGCGAAACAGCCGCCGAATGTAAAACGCCAACGTACCATCGCCGCGCTCCCGCCAGGACTGCGTCAACGTCAGAGCGCTGACAACGAAAAACAGCTGCACGCCAAAGCCGCCGCGCAGGAGCTGCTTCGTCAGTACCGGCCAGACATCGCTGTTCAACACGAGCGTGTGGACCACAAGAACGATCAGGATTGCATAGCCTCGAAGGGCGTCGATATAGGCACGGTGGTGTCCCGCTTCTGCCATGCAAGATGCCTTTATCAATACTTCAATGCTCGCCCCGTGCAGGCGCTGCATGTCACTTTCTCGGTCTATCGACTTGGTCAATTGTCATCGGCGGTTTGCGATCCGGAAGGTTCAGAAGCAAGCCCGCACAGCCGCCGGATCAGTATTCCCGGCAATCCATAGCCGAGGCCCCCTGCCCGAACAAACCCAACGGACGCAGGCGTCCCAGCCATCGACCCGTTGTCCCCATCGACTGAACAACTCGTTGTGATCATTCATCGTGATGTGGTTATAAGGTGGCTGTCAAGAGATCGGGGACCGGTACCCCCTCTATCCCTCGTCATAAAATGAAATATTACGCAACTCTGCAAAGCAAAGTTTCCCGATTGTGTTCTACAGCGAAAACACGCGGCTATAAAAGTCTTTTGATCTTGGACAATCGGCCAAGACTATCATTGACTTCTATTCGCACTAAGTTTTCATCGTCACAACTGACGATTACAACCGGAGCACTGACTGGTAAGCCGAAATGAAGAGTAATCGAGACGCAAAACAGATAAATTTCGGCTGGGCGCAGGTTTGGATAACCGGAAATCCCAATGATCACTATTTTGCCAATCTTGAGAATTTTCTCAACGGCAGCCCGAGCCTTTGGCACTATGTCGGCAATCACCTGACCGAGCATTCGGTGTCGTTCGACTGTGGGGCAAATATCGGCGCGACGGCCCTGATGATGGCCACGCGATGCCCCGGTGGGCATATCTATGCGTTTGAAGCCTCGCCCGTGAACGCCGAATATCTTCGCCGCAACCTTGAATTGAATGACGTCAAGAACGTTACCGTTATCGCGCGGCCGATCAGCCATTGCGCCGAGGAGGTGCGTTTTCATGAATCAGTCTTCGGCGCGGGAAGCCACATTGTAACAGGCGATCGCCCCCAGAAAGGCGAAGTCATCGAACTTGACACAATTGCCCTGGACGATTTCGTCGCACAGGATTTCAAACACCCGAACGTCGACTTCATCAAATTGGATGTCGAGGGTTACGAGCCGTCTGCGTTGCTAGGCGCAGAGGCTCTGATCGCCAAATTTCGGCCAGCCATCTATCTTGAGATAAACGCCTACGCTCTCGCGTTACTGCAGCGGTTTGACCCGCTTGATTTCACTCATTTCCTTTGGGACAATTTCGAGCCGTTCAACATCGAACACGGCGGTAACCTGGCTCCAGCCGAAGATGCATTGTCCTTCATCGGCAGCACAATGGTGCATAAGCAATGCGTCGATGACGTTCTGCTGGTCCCTCGTGACGGGGCCTCGTTTGGAGAGCTGCGGCGTATCGTGGAACGAACCGGTGGCGTCAAAGAACTTGAGCTCGCCCAGACAACGATCCGCGACCTGCGCCGCAAAATTGCCGAGCTCGAAAGCGGCGTCGCCAAAAAACCATCGACCTTCTTCGAACGTGTTATATCGCGCGGACGCTAACTCGACTGCAGTCATCGCGCGTCTGCCGAGACCGGCTCCCGGACATTTTTGACGACCATTGGATCCATAGACCAGGATCGCATTTCGCTGAATGTCGCCTCGACAGGACGAATACGGCGTACTGACGAACAACGAGAAGCATATTTGCAATGAGCGATACTAAACTCACGGTCATCTACTTCACCGTCACTCCTCTTTCGTCGGCGACCAATGGCGGCAATATTGCCAGCCGGAACCATGTAATCCGATTGAACCGCGACCCCAATATCAACCTGCGTGTGCTTGCAGCGCCCACGCTGCTGGATCTGGCCGCAACGAAGGAATTCTTGGAAACGGAGGGTGTCGAGCACATCATCATTCCGCGCCGCGAAGGAACTTTTCACCAGAGCGAAAATACCTTGGCCAGCACCCTGCGTTTCGCCGCGCTCGTCGCCGTATATTTTCCCTGGGAGCTCGAAGCTCGCTATCAGCCACAGTATGACGAAGCCCTGGATTGGGCGATGCGCCATTGGGGCGCGGACATGATCGTCATAGATTATGTTTTCACCGCATTGTTCTGTCCGCAGACGCTGCGCGGACCGATCAAGACGGCGATCGTTACGTTCAATCGCGAAGAAGAATTCTATCGCGACATGATCGAACTCGGCCTGATCAAACACGATCGCTTCTCCGCGCGGATAAGCGCCTCGCGGCTCGGGAAGTTTGAACGCGAAGCCTATCGGCTAGCCGACAAGGTCATTGCGCTCAACAAAAACGACCTGCCCAATCACATTCCCGGCGACCGTAAGGGCGTCATCACGCCCTACTTGGATCCCCGGCCGCGCTGGTCCTACTCCGCAAGCAATACGCTGTTCTTTGTGGGCAATATTGCACATTATCCAAATCACGAAGCCATCGAATTCATTGCCACGAAATTGGCTCCGCTGCTTGCCGAGACATCGCCTTCGATCAGAATTCGAATTGTCGGCGCCTCTCCGGCTGACGTTCCCGCGGAATGGCATCATCCGCAAATCGAATATCTTGGCTTCTCGGACATGCAGACCGTCGAAGATCTCTTCAAGACCTGTGACGCGATGATATCGCCGATCAAGAACACCTACGGCCTGAAGTTCAAGATGGCGGAAGCCGTCGCTTATGGCACGCCGATGATCTCGAGCGAGGAAGCTCTCCAATGCCTTCCTTACATCAAGGGCGTTCCGACCTTCGCCTTTGGCGATGCGCAACGCGCCGCAGCCATCGTCTCGCAGACTGTCGAAAATCGCACGGCCCTCGACCAGATCAGCCAGGACATCATCCTGTCTTCGGACGCATTCATCGCCTCGCAGCAGAATCGATGGTTCGAGGAGCTTTTACCGGTCCGGGGCTGACGCTGTCAGTCTCCCGCGCCCGACCGGACAGGTTGCAGCGGTTGCATCGCAGGCCATAAAGCAATACGAAGCACTGCTGGATACAATATGTCCTGCATCGCTGGTGATGCACTCGAACATGCGAAGCGCGAACGATGCGCCGAATTGCGCTTTCTACAGCCAAAATTGCCATAACACTGGCATTACTTTACGCGGCGATGCGCAAGACGGATTTTTCGGTTCTGGCATCGAAGATTGATGCCAGAAGCCTGTGCTGGCTGGGTGCCGCGATCTTCACCGCTTTTTTTCAGGTGGTGATCGGGGCGTGGCGCTGGCGCCGGATCAGCGCCTATTGCGGCGCACCACTTGCTCCGATGCAGGCATTTCGTTTCAACATGATTGCATCTTTCTTCAATCAGACATTGCCCTCGTCGATTGGCGGCGATGCGGTGCGATTGTGGCTGGTCGGCCGTACCGGCACCGGGTGGCGCAATTCTGCATATTCCATTTTTGTCGACCGGGCTGTCGGCCTCATAGCGCTTGCGATCATCATCGTAGCCAGCCTGCCATGGAGCCTTCGCCTCATCACGAGCCCGATCGGTCGCTCTGCCCTGCTGCTCGTTGACCTGATCGCCCTCGCGAGCTGCGGCGGGTTCCTTATTTTGGGATTCATCCCATGGATACGCGACTGGCGTATCCTCCACCATATCCGGTCCTGCTCCGATATTGCGACCCGGGCACTGTTCGATCGGACGGACGGACCTCAGGTCGTTGCACTCTCCCTTCTCACGCACCTGCTCTCGGTGCTCAGCGCCTGGTGTGTCGTGCAATCAATCCTTGCCTCCGTATCGTTCGGCGAGATCTTCCTGCTGCTTCCGCCCGTCATTCTGATCACAATGGTCCCCGTTTCGATTGCCGGCTGGGGCCTGCGGGAAACGACGATGGGGCTGGCGTTCGGATATGCGGGCATGGCGGCCGGCGACGGCGTCAATGTTTCACTGCTCTATGGTGCCGTCTATTTCGTGCTAGGCGCATTCGGAGGTCTCGTTTGGCTGTTCAGCGCGGAGAAAATCGCTCGACCGAGCGAGATGCACGAATTGCCGAAAGAGGCCTGATTGGCCTTGCCACGCCGTATGGTCGCTCGGCGAAAACGCCGGACGCCGACAGATACGGCCCTATTTGACGTCCAACTGCATCACCTTCGGAAGCAACCGGTCACCGCCCAACCGTGCAACGAGCAGACGGCAGCCTTGACCGACGATCAGCACGCGATTTTTGAGCAAGTGAAGCTCCGTGCGACTTTGCGAAGGAACAGTCACGGTCTGCTCTCCAACATCATTGGCAAATTTGATGACCCAGTCGGTGCGATCCGCCGGGCGCTGCACGTCGACAAAGCTGTCCTCATCCAGCGTGTAGACATCGTGCCCTTGCGCGGCAGAGCTAACTGGGGTCGCCCGGAAGGTGATCTGTGAAGGCGCACAATCGGCCGGATCGGAAGGCCCTGCGAGGGTCACCTCGGACACAGTAAGCCTGTATCGACTGACATTGATCTTCTCGACCTCGCGAATATCGCCCAGGGGAAAACCGCCCTGGCTCCGATACATGGCGATCTGCGGTGCGCAAGGCTCGTCCAGGCCGGGTACCGGCTCAAGCAATTCAACACACGCGAAACGGAAGCTCTTTGCGTGTCCCAGTTTCGCAAGCAACGGCCTGAAGCCATTCAGCCCAAACGCCTCGGATCTCGTTGTCACGGGCGTAATTAGCGGGACACCGGGGCTGTAGCGATTGACCTCATATTGAATGTCCCAGACCAGATAGTAATTTCCGACAAGCGCCTGGATATCCAGCGCCGCAAGCCTCTCCGCAGCAGGTTCGTTGGTCGGATTGCGCTGGAGGATATCCATGCTGAACGACCTGTCCTTCAGTGGCCCCCACAGTGTCGCCATCGTCAACAGCAGGCATGCTGCGACCCAGGGCACTCCGGCATATCTCGACGATCCCGGGCTGAGTTTTGGCGCGAAATCAACGACCGCGGCTGCGCCCGTGACGCAAAGCGACAGAACAAGCCCGTACAAGGGAATGGAATAATATCTCCCCTGAACCAGATTTCTCACAAGCTGAATATGCGAATTCTGGGACAGCACCAGGATCATCACGATCGCGCTGGCCCACAAGAGGAAGGCGCCAAGATAGTATCGGGAAACGGCAGAGCCAGCTTTCCTGCGGGAGATCCAAAGCCATCCACTCAGGAGCCCCGAGAGACAAAGCACGGTCATCAGGTATGGAAGTCCGGTAACGCCGAATAGACTCCCGGGTGCATGAAACTCGTTCAGATAGACAAACGCGTCCCGCATTGACGCGGAAGAGAGCCCCGAATTCGTGTAGCTCGTGACAGAGTAATTGGACCTTACATATTGCGGAAAATTGAGCTTGTACTGCTCGCTCAGCAAGAAACCGCCAGCGGTTGCCGCCAGGTTGAGGACTATTCCCAGCGACAGTATCCAATGTCTGAGGACAAACCGCATGGTGACCCCGAACACGTCTTTGATATTCGTGCGCCGCAGATCGACCTGATCGAGAAACAGCGCCCCGATACAGAACGAGAGGAAGATTGCCAATAGCAGCGTCGCGGACGGATTCATGCCTCCCGCAGCAAACGCAATGAGAAATACCGCAACGGCGGGTAACAGACGGAACCAGACTCGTGCCGCCGGAATTTTAAACAGCAAGACGTAGCTGATAAGGCAAAGCGAGAATGGCACGACATACGGATTGGCAGAGCTCAGATGGAACGGGTATCTGCCGCCGCCGAACACGATAATAATCAGAGCGAAGAGAAGAGCGCAGAACGGATAGAACATTGCGCGCGGCAGCGACGACGCAAAGAAGGCCAGGCCGGCACTGACGATGCCGCAAGCCAGGAAGAAATGTCCCATCGCAATGCGCGACGGCGTCTCCAGCCACGACGTCAGAAATGGCAGCACCGCCATGATGCGATTCTGTCCGGGATAAAACAGCCGAAGATCATAGGCCGCACTGAAGATCGAGGGGTTTTCCTCGGAGTTCATCGCGTAACCACCGAAGAATGCTGGCGCTGCAATGAGAACGAAAAGAACGCAGAAGATCACCAGGGAACGCAGTCCCCCACCCTGCTGACCCATCGGTAATTCGCATGCGGAAGAAGCAACGCTCTCTGTCGACAATCCGGACACATCATTTTTCATATTGAACAATGCCTAAAATCGAAAAATTTCAGAATGCACGGAGAGGTCAACGGAGTCGCCATGCATAAAGCTTGCTTTGTGAGCAGGACGTTCATTCGGTCGCAGCTTATCATTCCGACAAAGCGGCTTCACATCGCAGCAGGACATCGACGACCTGCAGCGCGACCGTGGCGTTTGCCGCGACCTTTTGATCCCCACGCACGGCCGCGACGAACTCCTGCACTGCAACGGTAAGCGGTCGGTCACCAGCGACCGGCAGCACGCGTCCATCGGCATCCGGCGCCGCTGCCGAATGATCGACCATACGTAGCGGCTCTTCAGCCCGGTCCGAATAAATCAGCGTGCATTCAGCGTAGTCGACTGCGAACCAGCGGTGCCGCGCATCGAGCGTGCTCAGCATCAAACTGCAAGGAACCTCACCGTCCAGTTGCAGATCAAGCGCTATCCGCTCGGCGGCGACAGCCCCGACATAGCTGCGTTCGACGATTTCGGCGCGGCGCACGTCGACCGGACCCGGCACCAGATCGAGCGCCATCGCCATGTCATGTGGCGCCCAGTCCCAAAGCACCGATGTGTCTGTCCGATAGGGCCCGGTATTGCCTGCAGAGGCACGAATCGCCACCGGCCGCCCCCTGTCGGCCACCATCGTCTTGAGGGCGCGGAAAGCAGGATGAAACAGGTGCGTGTGCTCGACCATCACCAGCGAAGTCGTGACGGCCTGGGCGATCGCCGCGAGATCCGCCGCCGTCGTCACCAGCGGCTTTTCGACCAGAACAGGCTTTCCGGCCGCGACCGACGCGAGAAGTATTTCGGCATGCGTCGAGGGCGGCGACGCGATGATCACCGCATCGACGTCGTCACTCAACAGATCACGCCAATCCGGGACAATGTCGCAATCCGGTGGCACGATCTCGCGCGTATCCGGATTCGAACTCGCGACGGCGGTCAGCCTCGCATCGTCGAGTTCTGCAATGGTGCGCACATAATTGCGCCCCCACCGCCCGACCCCAACGAGACCAAGACGGACCGGCCCGGGCATTCGCTAGTTTACGCCGACATAGGTTTTGTCGGTCCAGGCAAAGAAGCGCTGCAGCCCGTCATCGAGGCTGACGCGAGGCTCGTACTTCAGCTGCAGGCGCGCCTTACGGATATCCGGGCAACGGCGCAGCGGCTCGTCTGCAGGATAGCTATCCGGATACTCGATGACATTGTGAGCGACAGGACGTCCGATGACACTCTCGATCTTCTTGACGAGATCGATCATGCCGATTTCCGGTGTCGGATTTCCGATATTATAGGCCTCGCCCGACACGCCGCGCGTCAAGGTCAGCAGGAAGCCGACCACCGCATCGGTGATGTAGCAGAAAGTTCGCGTCTGGGTTCCGATTCCGTAGACGTTCAGCGGCTGCCCCGCCTTGATCCGGCTCGCAAAGTTCGGAAGCACGCGATAGTCAGCTTCCTGCATGCCGGGTCCGTATACATTGAACGGACGGATCGTGGTCGAGTGCGTGCCGAAGGTCTCGTGATAGATGTGGCAGAGCGTTTCGCCGACGCGCTTGCTCTCATCATAGCAGGCGCGAGGGCCGCGACAGGAGACGCTGCCGCGATAGCTCTCCGGCGTAGGCACGTGGCGCTGGTCGGGATCGCCATAGATTTCCGACGAGCTGAAGAATGCCATGCGCGCGCGGTGCTTCGTCGCCAGCTCGAGCATATTGCGGGTGCCGGTGATTGCGACTTCGAGAGTCTGCAGCGGATAGGCACGATAGTAGAACGGGCTGGCAATGCCCGCAGCATGAATGATGTAATCGACGTCGCCGTCCCAATCGATCGGCTGGGTCACGTCGTGCTTGATGAACTTCATGTTCGGACGTTCGGTGATCTGGCCGCCGGCTTCACCAGCCGTCAGTAGATTGTCATAGCCCACGAATGTGCACGGCTTCTCCAGCACGTGTTCGTTGAGATAGGCAAAGACATCGGTGAAGTAACGCCCGAGAAATCCGCGCGCTCCTGTCATGATAATCGTCTTGCCCGAAAAATCCTGGGCAGCTTCTCCGAGATGCTGAGCGATTTCGGCGATATCGGAATCGAGGCGGTACTGCATGATCAGAGAACTTTCACCGTAGGAAGTGGTAAGATGTAACGTCCGCCCTTCTCGCGAAAGGCTGACGTCTTGGTCATGATGGGCTCGGCAAAATTCCAAGCCAGAAGCAGCATGTAATCCGGGCGCCGCTCCTCAATAGCTTCCGACGCCAAGACCGGGACATGCATCCCAGGCGTGAACGTCCCCTGCTTCAGGGGATTGTCATCGACAATGAAGTCGATCAGGTCGGCGTCGATACCGAAGTGATACATCAGTGTCGTGGCCTTGGCCGGCGCGCCGAAACCCGCAATCGTCTTGCCTTGCGATTTCAACTTCACGAGCAGCGCGCGCAGTTCATCTCCAAGCTCGCGGATCCGCCCGGCCATCCCGACATAGGTCGACAGGTTTTCAAGTCCGGCCCGCGTTTCCAGAGCCAGGGCCTCGTCCACAGAAGCACCCCGCGGACGCGGTCCG
The DNA here is from genome assembly GCF_058807155.1 of Tardiphaga sp. GW821-FHT12E02. NCBI lineage: Bacteria > Pseudomonadati > Pseudomonadota > Alphaproteobacteria > Hyphomicrobiales > Nitrobacteraceae > Tardiphaga > Tardiphaga sp. GW821-FHT12E02. The sequence goes on along the minus strand of NZ_JBXAQK010000001.1, from coordinate 2,476,081 downwards.
CCGATGCGCTGCGCGACGCCGCGAAGGCTGCCGCCATGGCTCGGTATCCGCAGCGCTTCGATCAACTCGAGACCGTGGCGCTGCAGGAAAGGAAGCAACGGCCGAACCGCATGATAGGCCAGGTGCTCGTGATAGATCGTGTCGAACAGCGTCTTCTCGACGACATCCAGCAGATAGGACACTTCGAAGACAAAAACGCCGTCGGGCGCCAGCATGGTCGATACGCCGTCGGCGATACCGGAGAGATCGTCGATATGGGCGAACACATTGTTTGCCGTGACGACCGCCGCCTGCCCCCGCTCCGATGCGATCTTCTCAGCGAGCGCCGGCGAGAAGAAGTCAGCGATGGTTTCGATTCCGGCCTCGCTCGCCGCTTGCGCCAGATTCCGTGCCGGATCGATACCCAACACAGTCGCAGAATGCCGATCGCGGAACGCACGCAACAGCGTGCCGTCATTCGACCCGATATCGACCACCAGCTTCTGCGTCAAAGGCCCGGTGAGCTTCGCAACAACATCGGAATAGTCTTCGAAATGCCGAACGAAGCTGGGAGATGTGCCCGACACGTAGACATAGTGCTCAAACAGCACCTTGGGATCGACGACATCGAGCAGCTGCACATGCGTACAGTCGGCGCAGAAAAACACATCCAACGGAAAGCACTCCTGTGCCTCCGTCAGTTGCTCGACAGACACGAAAGAATTGGCCGGCGGTGTCGGCACGAGGGAGAAAGCAAGCTCGACATGCTTGCTTCCACACAGTCGACAGTCACTCCTGCGCCTCACGCTCGACATCATCGCACCCGTTACGGATTGATCGGCGGGATGCGAACGACATCGGCCTCGTAGACGGCCTGCTCCCGCGAGTTCCGGCCAAATGTCAGGAATGACGTCTCCACCGGGAACACCATGGCATGATCCACCATCGGGGGGGTCCAGAACAATTCGCCGGCCCGGATGATGACCTTCTCGGGCTTGTCCTCGGTGCCGGTCGGGCGATGATAGTACTCGATCTCACCAGACAGCACGTAACAGTAGTGCCAGTCAGTCTTGTGAAAATGGTTGGCGCGAACCGAGCCCGGCTTCGATGTGATCAGAACGCAACTTTCCATCGTCACGTCGACGAGCGGCTGGATAGCGCCTCGCTCATCCTCGAAAGCCTTCGCCAGTTCGACCTTCACAGTCTTCGGCCAGCTCGCGCGCTCTTCGTCCGTCACCGGTTTAATAAAGACCATCTCTTTTCTCCTTATCTGGAAATCCAGCGCCGAAACAACATGCCGAAAACCGGAATGACGTGACGCGCCCGGATCTTCTTGCCCTCTTCGTAGCTACGCCCATGATAGCTGATCGGAATCTCATACATGATTTTTGCCCGCCGAATCGCGCGGCACAAGATTTCAGCCTGCTGTTCCCAACCGAACGAAATCAATTCGTCCGGCGGCACGAGATCCTTCTTATAGAGCAAGTAGCAACTGTAGATGTCCGTAAATGTCGCGTTGAACAGCAGGTTAAACACCAAGGTGATGAGTCTGTTGCCAACCTTATGCGAGAAATACTGAACACGCGTGTATCTCGGCGCCGCGAAGCGGCTGCCCATGACGATTTCCGCCCCGAATGCGGTAATCGGGAAAATCAGGGCCGCGTATTCGGAAGGCGAGTATTCGAGGTCTGCGTCCTGGAACAGGATATAGTCGCCCGTGGCGGCTTTTAATCCCGCAAGAACCGCGGCGCCCTTGCCACCGTTCCGGGGCTGCACGATCAGCTGGTCGTAAAGGTCGGGCTGCTGCCTGAGAAGTTCGACGGTATTATCCTTTGAGCCGTCGTCGACAACGATCACCTCGAACGAAACACCATCGACTTTCTGCTTCCGGACTTCACCGAGCAACGTGGTGATGGTCGCGGATTCGTTGTACGCGGGAACAACAACACTTACTCTAAGCATTTTTACCTATTCGGCTAACGTCTGAGGGGAGTAGAACAACCCTGGAATGAACCCCCTCAGGTGAAATCCATCCAAAAACGCCTGAAGCGCGCGACCATATACCGGTCGCGGCAATAATATGGCAATAGCATGGTGCAAACCAGGCAGTCTTCAGATTGTCATATGCCGCAGGATACAAGCCCGTTTCGCAATGACGCGGAACCGCCCCCGTTTGCTCTGCTGAAACAATAGTTCTGCGGTCAGTGGACAACCAACTACTGTGGCCGGTCGCCCCAAAGTCAGCCGAGAACGCCCCCCTTCCCCGGCACGCAGGCATTGCTTAAAAGCCTTCCAGCGGAGTAGACCTTGGAAACAAGGACACATAAAACCGTAGTAACTCCGGGTTAGATGCCCCTGTTATCTCGACAAGGATTCAAATGAATAACGTTGGATATCGACGAATCGATCGCTGCCGCTTGAGTGGCAGCACGAATCTCGTTTCGGTCCTGAACCTCGGATCGCAACAGCTGACCGGCGTATTCCCGAAGAATCGTGACACCGAGATCACCAATGGCCCGCTCGAGCTTTTGTGGTGCCCGGACAGCGGGCTGCTGCAGCTCGCTCACTCCTACGACGCCAACGAAATGTATGGCGACAATTACGGCTACAGGTCCGGTCTCAATCAATCGATGGTTGCGCATCTGACGCGCAAGATTCGTGCGCTGGAACGGCGCGCCGATCTGAAGCCAGGCATGGCCGTCCTCGACATCGGCTCAAACGACAGCACGTCGCTGCGCGCCTATGAAACCGCGAATTTGACCCGCATCGGCATCGACCCGACGGGTGCCAAATTCAAGCAATACTATCCGGACGACGTGACCCTGGTGCCGGATTTCTTTACTGCCGAGAATTACCGCAAGTCGACCGACAAGCCGGCTCAGATCGTGACATCCATCGCGATGTTCTACGATCTCGAAGATCCCGTCTCGTTCGCGCGGCAAATCGAGCAGATCCTGGCGCCAGACGGTCTATGGCATTTCGAACAGAGCTACATGCCGTCGATGCTGCGGATGTGCTCGTACGACACGATCTGCCATGAACACATTGAATACTACTCGCTGACGGCCGTCGAAACCATCGTCAAGGCCGCAGGCATGAAGGTCGTCGACGTTCAGATGAATGCCGTCAATGGCGGCAGTTTCGCAGTCACCGCTGCCAAGCAGGACAGCAAGGTTGCCGTCAATCGTGCGGTGATCGACTGGATGCTTCAGCAAGAGGACCGTATGGGCCTCAAGACGCCGAAGCCGTTCCGCGATTTTGAAGAGAGGGTCTATCGCCATCGCGATGACCTCATGCGCCTCCTCGAAGGACTCGTTGCAGACGGCAAGAAGATCGTCGGCTACGGCGCTTCGACCAAAGGAAATGTCATCCTGCAATTCTGCGGAATTACAGAGAAGCATCTGATGGCGATCGCGGAGGTCAACCCGGACAAGTATGGATCATTCACGCCCGGAACAAAGATTCCGATCGTGTCGGAAGCCGACGCCAAGGCCATGAATCCCGATTACATGCTGGTGCTTCCGTGGCACTTCAAGGAAGGGATTCTTCAGCGCGAGAAGGACTACCTCGACAAGGGTGGCAAGCTGATTATTCCCCTGCCTGAGATTGAGATCATCTAGGCAGCCACTCCCGGCTGCCTCCCTCATTCACAGAAACCACCAGCACTCTCGAATTGAGTACAAACATGAAGCGCGCACTTATCACTGGTATCACTGGGCAGGACGGTGCGTATCTGTCTCAATTCCTGCTGTCGAAGGGCTACGAGGTCCATGGTATCGTTCGGCGCAGCGCGTCGGCGGACGTCATCAATTCGCGGCTCGTCTGGGTGGGCGTAGCGGACAAGGTCCATATCCACGACGGCAACCTGACGGACCTTGCAAGCCTGATTCGAATTGCCCAGGAAGTGAAGCCGGACGAAATCTACAATCTAGGCGCTCAGTCCTTCGTCAAATCGTCGTGGCAGCAGCCGTATCTCACTGGTCTGGTCACCGGGCTCGGCGCCACGAATATGCTGGAAGCCGCCCGGATCGTCTGCCCTGAGGCCCGCTTCTATCAGGCATCGTCGTCCGAAATGTACGGCCTGATCCAGGAGCGTATCCAGTCCGAGACGACACCGTTCTATCCTCGCTCGCCCTACGCAGCGGCTAAACTTTACGCCCACTGGATGACGGTCAATTATCGCGAGAGCTTCGGAATGCACGCTTCGAGCGGCATTCTGTTCAACCATGAGTCACCACTGCGCGGCATCGAATTCGTGACCCGCAAGATCACTGACGGCGTGGCGCGCATCAAGCTCGGCATGCAAAGCTCCATTTCGCTCGGCAATCTCAGCGCGATGCGTGACTGGGGCCATGCCCGTGACTATGTCAGGGCGATGTGGATGATGCTGCAGCAGGACGTCGCCGACGACTACGTAATCGCGACCGGGCGCACGGCCTCCGTGAAGGAATTCTGCGACCTGGCTTTCAACCACGTCGGTCTTGTGGCGCAGGATCATATTGTCGTCGACCCGCGCTTCATGCGCCCCGCCGAAGTCGACATTCTCCACGGCAATGCAGACAAGGCGAAAACCAAGCTCGGCTGGTCGTGCGAGACCCAACTCGAACAGCTGGTCGCCGAGATGGTGGATGCGGATATCGTTCGCCTGAAGAAGCGGGAACATCTCTGATTATCCGACCGACGAACACCTCGCTCCGACTCGTGAAGATTTGACATGAAAGTTCTCGTTACGGGTGGAACCGGGTTTGTCGGCGGGCATCTGATTGGCTCGCTCAAGCAGGAATTTGGGGCCGATGTTGAAATCTGCCTGACCTCAAAGTCCGGCGAAACGTCATCCTCGGGCATGACCGTCGTGCCACTTGATGTCACCGACGAGTCGGCTGTGATGTCGGCGATCGCCGATGTCCGGCCTGATCACATCATTCATCTGGCAGGCCTTGCCGCGGTCCCCGCGGCGAGCGCGCAAGCGAATGTTGCCTGGCAGGTTCATGTGTTCGGAACGCTGAATCTCGCCAACGCGATCCTGCGTCACGCGCCCGAATGCACGCTCGTGTTCATCGGCTCCGGCCAGGTCTACGGTTCCACGGCAAGGCTTGGGCTGCCGCTGACCGAGCAGGCCCAACTCGCCCCTACCAATGAATATGCGGTCACCAAGGCTGCTGCGGATCTGGCACTCGGTGCCATGGCCGAGGGCGGCTTGCGATGTATCCGGATGCGGCCATTCAATCATACCGGCCCCGGCCAAAGCGAAGAATTTGTCATTCCGAGCTTTGCCATGCAGATCGCGCGGATCGAAGCCAAGCAACAGCCCCCCGTGATCCACGTCGGAAATCTGGACGCCGAACGTGATTTTCTCGATGTGCGTGACGTTACCGCGGCCTATGCCTGCGTCGTCGCACGCTCGGCTTCCTTGTCCCGGGGAACGATCCTGAACGTCGCATCGGGCGTTCCGCGCCGGGTCGGCGATATCCTTGACCGCCTCATTCAGATCAGCGGGACAAGAATCGCTATCGAACAGGACGCCACACGGCTACGGGCCGTCGATACACCACGCTTTGTCGGTGACGCGACCCGTGCCCGCGATGTTCTGGACTGGCGACCACGCTATGAGTTTGATGAAACTCTGAGGCAAATTCTGGCTTACGCGCGCGAGGCTGTCGCCGGGACTTCCGACAGCAAGCCGTAAGTACATAGCGGTTGCCACGCGCGATCCGAAACCAGCATAATAAGAACAGTTCGATGATGATCCAGAAACGACATCGAGCTTGCGTTCTCAAACTGTCGCCGTCACTGGCAATCATCAACGCCCTTGGTTGAATTGGAGCACTACGCCTTTGACCCAGCGACTGAATTTAGGAGGTGTTCTGCGTCGGTGCGCGCAAGCGGCCAGATCGCGTGCACCCGGATTATTCGGACGCATCGCGTCGAACCGAATTCTTCGCGGGATTTATCGTCGTCTGGCACATCCCAGCCTGTACTATTCAAGTACCTATGCCGGGAAAACCAATCCTCCGCCTGCCCCCGTCATCGATGAGACGACCGAAGAATACAAAGCCATCATGATTTGCCTGAAGCGAGAAGCGGCTGTCTGGAACCCGGGAAAGCGGATCGATGCGTGAAATCGATATTCGATCAATCCGCATTGCGTTGGACTTGCAGGCTTGCCAGACGGCCGGTTCCGCCCACCGAGGTGTCGGTCGGTATTCCCGCTCCCTGTTCCTCGAAATGGTCCGTCAGGCCGGGCATCGGGAGTTCCTGGGACTTGCCGCTCCGCGCCTCCCGTTCGGGATCTCTTGGCCGGAATTCCCCGAAGAACGCATGATCCGCCCGCCGGTCCTGCCCGAACTGCCGGGGCGGCGGAGTTTTGAAGGCGGAGAACAGGACGCGCTGGACGCTGCCTTGTATGCAAGCGTCGTCGCTTCGACCCTTCCGGACGTCGTCCACGTTTCTCATCTGTTCGAAGGATATAGCGATAGGGTCGCGATCCCTTTTCTCAAGAATCGTCCGACCGGTCAGGTGTTCTCGGCGACACTTTACGATCTCATACCGATGCGATTCAGCGATTACTACTTTCGCGATAAGCGGTTCAAAGCCTGGTACATGCAGCGCGTGCAGTTGCTGCGGAATGCGGACCTGCTTCTGTCGATCTCGGAATCGAGCCGCCAGGACGCGATCGAATTGCTGGGCCTCGATCCGTCCCGGATTGTCACCATCTACGGCGGCATCTCCGACCATTTCCGTCCGGTTGCCGATGCAACGACCATCCGCGCGCAACTCATGGCGCGATACCAGATCGTCCGACCGCGTTTCATTCTCTACACCGGCGGTGACGATCATCGTAAGAATCTGCAGGGCGCGATCAACGGCTATGCCGAATTGCCGCCCGAAACGCGAGGTGACACGCAACTCGTGATCGTCTGCGCGCTGGAGCCGGACCGCAAGCTGGCCCTCCAGGCCGCCGCAAAACAGGCAGGCCTTGCCGACAACGACATCCTGTTCTTGGGATATCTTCCCGAGGACGATCTGCTCGGTCTCTATTCAACCTGCGACCTCTTCGTCTTCCCGTCGCTTTACGAAGGCCTAGGCTTACCTGTTCTGGAAGCCATGGCATGTGGTGCTCCGGTTATCGGCGGCAACAATTCCAGCATCAAGGAACTCATCGATCGTTCCGATGCGCTGTTCGATTCCCGCAAACCGGCGGCCACAGCCGAAGCAATGCATCGCGTCCTCAACACGCCTGGCCTCGCTGCGGATTTGCGCCAATATGGCGTCGAGCGTGCAGCCCGGTTCAATTGGCCGGCCGCTGCCGGGCAGGCTATCGAGGCCTTCGACGAGGCCGTTCGCCGCAAGCGACACGCCGGCGTTTCATCCGCTGCTGCCGGCTGGATGAAGCGTGGTCGTCTTGCCGTCCTGACGCCGCTGCCCCCGGCCCGCTCCGGCATTGCTGACTACAATGCGCAGTTCCTTCCATTCCTGGCCGAGCACTTTGAGATCGACGTCTACATCATCGGCGATGGCGTGACCGGATCGGAACTCAACGCTGCATTTCGGATCTTCGACGCTGCCGGCTTCACGGCCAATGCCAAGGCCTATGATGCAATTCTCTACGAGTTCGGGAATTCGGAATTCCATGCGCATATGCTGCCGCTGCTGAAAGAATTTCCAGGCATCGTCGGCTTGCATGATGCCTATCTCAGCGGCCTGTTTGCCTATCTCGACTTCCATATGGGTGAAACGAACCGCTACGCATACGAGATGCTCGAAGCCCATGGTGGCGTCGCGCGGAAGTCGTTTGCGCCGATCATGAAGAACCCCGATCCCGTCGGCGAGACCGTGGTCGATCTGCCCTGCACGAAGAGTGTCTTGAACCAGGCAATCGGGGTCATCTCGCATTCCCCCTTCAATCTGGAAATTGCGCGCCAGTTCTATCCGGAGGGCTATCGGGCACCCTATCGCACCATTCCGCAGATGGTGATCATTCCGGAGGCCTGGAGCTCCGCGCGCCGCGACGAAGAACGCACCAAGCTCGGCTATGGTCCGACCGACGTCGTTATCGCCACATTCGGTCACGTCGCCTGGACAAAATGCGGCGACCGTCTTCTGGATGCCATTCTGGATTCGGAACTCGCTGCGGATTCCAGATGCCACCTGGTGTTCGTGGGAGAATTGGCCAAGGATCATTTCGGCTTCGATCTCGGCGAGCGGATCAAGAAGTCCGGACTTGGCGAGCGGATCAAGGTCACCGGTTTCCTCTCCGACGACGACTACGCAGCCTATATGCGCATCGTCGATATCGCAGTACAGCTCCGGACCAAGAGCCGTGGCGGCACTCCGAAAGGCGTGCTCGACTGCGTCGCCTATGGCGTGCCTGTGATCGTCAATGAAGAAGCGAGTTACCGGGATTATCCGGACGATGTCGTTGTCAAACTAACTGCAGATCCAGACGCGACCGAGATCGCACAGAGTCTTCTGGCATTGAGTCAGTTGCCAGAGCGACGCAGGGATCTCGCAAATAGAGCTCTGGACTACGTCCGCACTCATCACAATCCGCGCCAATGCGCGCGGGAATACGCAGCGGCAATCCAAGAATTTGCCAGCCGTCACGCTGCGACCAGGATCGAAACACTGGCCACCGAAATCGGTCCGCATCTCGCGGCAACCCATCAATCGGCGCAGGCGACAGACTCAATCGCAAAATTCGTCAGCGGATTCAGGGCACCGGCTTTCCTTCGCCCGCGCCTGCTGATCGACGTCAGTCACATCGCCAGAGGCGATCATGGCACCGGTATTCCACGCGTTGTCAGGGAGACAATTCGCGCTGCCTATCTGCGCGGACGTGTCGACTTCGATGTGGTTGCTTTTCAACGCGAAGGCGACGACATCCTTCCGGCAACGGGATGGCTCGAACAGCAGGGATTGACGCTGCCCTTCGAAAGTTCGCCGGCCATACGAACCCCCATCACATTCAGGTCCGGAGACCGCCTGCTGATGCTGGATTCGTCCTGGGCCGAATATGATCAGTTCAAGAACATCTTCCAGCGTGCCCGAAACGCGCACGTTCCCATTACAACGGCGATCTACGACCTGCTGCCAATTACGCTGCCACCAACGGACGTGGTCAGTGGCGGAAAAGTCTGGTTCGAGGGCTGGGTGCGTAGTGCGATCGCTTCGAGCGACAACCTCATTTGTATATCACGCACGGTTGCGGATGAACTGATTGCCTACATGGCGCAGCACGATCTCGGAGCTCCGGGTCTGCAGGTTGGCTATTGGCATCTTGGTTCATTGCCGCCGGTCTCTCCCGATCGGGCGAAATCCGGGGCAACGCTGGACGTCGCGCTTCCTTACGCCCTGATGGTCGGGACGATCGAACCGCGCAAGAACCATGAATTTGCCCTCGACGCGTTTGAACGTCTCTGGCAGCAAGGCTCAAACCTTTCGCTCGCTATTGCCGGGCGCAAGGGGTGGTTGCTTGAAGGCTTCATGGAGCGACTGCGTCAGCATTCGGCCCTCGGCAAGACGCTGTTTCTTTTCGAGGACTTCGATGACGTCCAGATCGCCGAGCTCTATCGCGGAGCATCGACCGTTTTGTTTTTGAGCAAGGGCGAAGGGTTCGGCCTGCCGCTCGTTGAGAGCGCCAGCTACGGCACGCCTATCATCTGTTCCGACATTGCGGTATTTCGCGAGATCGCGGATGGGCATGCCACATTCGTCAAGACCGAAGATCCGAACGAGCTTGCACGAGATATCGAACAGTGGCTCGCAGCATCCGCTGCCAAGACGTCGCCTTGTTCAAGCGGCATGAAGCGCCTGACCTGGGAGCAAAGCACGGAGGCTCTGATCAGCGTCGTGGTGAAGAACAACTGGTACTGGAAAAAGTGACCTCGATATCCGTCGGCTTCGAAACAGACATTCTGCGCGGCTCGATGACCGGCATCGGCAATTACTGTTTTCATCTGATGAAAGCATTGCTGGAGCAGAAGGCCGCTCTGGAATTCTATGAATTCTCGCACATGGCATGCCGCCCGTTCGGCGCGGAAGACCTGGCCCGTATCGAGCAGATGCAGGGCAAACATGCGGACAGCCAAAAGCTGTCGCTGCGTGCATCGCTGACCCGTAAAGCATCGCTCGCCTTGCGTGCAAGGCTTGCGCAGGCGCCGACCGCGCGCCGCCTCTATCGCGAGTTCCAGGCGATCCGGTTTCAGAGAATTCCCCAGAACGTGTCCCTGGATGTTTTCCATGCATTTCGCTACGTGCCGTTCGCCGACCTGAACGTCCCCGTGCTGCCTGTCGTTTACGACCTCTCTTTCGTTCGCTATCCGGAGGCGCACCCCAAGGATCGCCTTCGCCAGCTGGAAAAACTCCCCAGGGTGGTCGAACGCGCCTCGGTCGTGCACACCATTTCCGAATTCAGCAAAGCCGAGATCGTCGATGTCTACGGATGCGCGCCAGACAAGATCGTTGTGGCTCCACCCGCCGCCAGCGACATCTTCCGACCGCTGGGACGGCCAGCGACCGAGCAGGCCATCGTCAAGTTCGACATAGTCTACAAGGGCTACTTCCTGGCCGTCGGCACCCTGGAGCCCCGCAAAAACCTCAGGACCCTGATCACCGCCTACGCCCAGCTATCCCCCGCTGAGCGCCGCCAGATGCCGCTGGCAATCGTTGGGAACAGCGGCTGGGGACAGCTCGAATTGCCACGGGAAACCGCCAACCTGGTGGGCGAAGGCAGTCTGCGTTTCCTCGGATCGGTATCCGACGCCGATCTGCGTGCGCTCTATGAAGGCGCCGTCGCCCTGTTGTTTCCCTCGATTTATGAGGGATTCGGCATGCCGGTCGTCGAGGCCCTGGCCTGCGGCACCCAGGTGGTCCACGGCGAAAACACTTGCATGGATGAGATTACCCGTGGACACGCCATCACCGTCGCGGCCACCGATGTCGATGCCTGGCTTGCCCCGATGCGGCGGCTGATCGAGGAGTCGGTCGAGGATAGCCAGCATTCGCAACAACGGGTCGCACTGGCGGAGGCTTTCAGCTGGGACAGCAGCGCCCGGATCATTGCAGACGCGTATAAATATTCCATAGAATCCGCATCTTAGGCGTATCGTCGGGACGCTTTCCTTTGGTCCGAAACGGTCATATCCAGCGACAATAAATGACTTTACTTAATACCGACGTCGGCCCAATACCCCCGGTTCAGGGACAGGTAGATCGCGCACGGATGTCGGTATTCGATGGCCACCGGTCTTGTCATTCGATTTTCCGAGGTTACTCCGCGCCATGAGCGCCGCACTGAAAGTCCTGCACAGCTACAAGGTCTACCGGCCCGACGTGGACGGCGGGATACCGTTCGCGATGGCGACCCTGAGCCGACCGTCGCCAGCGGGCACGCTGAATGAAATTCTCGTCGCGAGACTGCGCGGCATGGCGCGGGAATTCAACCTTGATGGCGTTCCAGTCCGCGCCGTATCGTCGCTGGGCAATCTGTTCTCGACACCGATGGCCCCTGGCTTTCCCTTCGCCTTGATGGACCGCATCAGATCGAATGACATTCTGGTCCATCATGCGCCCTTCCCAATCGTCGACGTCACGGTTCCATATCTCTCACGTGAAAAGCCGCTGATCGTTTTCTGGCATGCGGATATCTTGGGCCGTGCGCTTTTGAAGAAGCTGTTGTCGCCTTCGATCGTGCGGACTCTCGCCCGCGCCGACAAGATCGTCGTCGCCGACCAATCCACAATCGACGGTTCTCCCTTCCTGCCGCCGTTTGCGGAGAAATGCGCGATCGTTCCCTATGGAATCGACATCGGCTACTGGGCGACCTGCACGGCGGAGGAAGAGGCCGAAGCGGAGCGCCTCCGGCAGAAACACCCACGCATGATCATCGCGACCGGCCGTCTGGTGCCTTACAAGGGTTTCGACGTCCTTTTGGAAGCAATGCGCGATATCGACGGGCACGTCGTGTTCATCGGTGAAGGGCCGCTGCGCGAGGATCTGCAAGGGATCGCCAATGAAGCCGGCGTCCCCGACCGTGTGACATTCGCCGGGCGCGTGAGTGCAAGCGATATCAAATCCTATCTTCACGCGGCAAAGGTCTTTGCCTTTCCGTCGGTGACCCGCGCCGAAGCCTTCGGCATCGTTCAGCTCGAAGCGATGGCCGCTGGCTTGCCGATCGTGAATACATCGCTCACCACCGCCGTTCCGCATATCGCACGGCACGATCAGGAAGCGCTGACGGTGAAGCCGCACGATTCACGAGGGCTTGCAGAGGCCATCAGCCGTATTCTGGATGATCCAGCTCTCGCCAAGAGGCTCGGCGATGCCGGCAAGGTGCGCGCGCAGTCGGAATACAGCCAAGAAAGATATGTTGCGCGGATGGAAGACGTCTATCAGGACGTCCTTCGCCAGAAGCCGCGCAACAGCATGCAGGATGCGACCGGATGCCAGTGACAGATAACGCCGAGTTGGCCACGATGCAGAAACAGTCTGTCGGTCGTGGGCACAACAAATCTTGGGACCGCGCCTGGCTTGATGTCAGGACTGGCCTTTCGCTCTGGCCGCTATGGGGCCGCCTCGGCTGGAATGATATCCTGCAGCGCTATCGCCGCTCGATGCTCGGCCCACTATGGCTGACCGCCAGTATGGCCATCATGGTGGTGTCACTCGGCGTTCTCTATGCGGAACTATTCAAGACGCCGATCAACGACTTCCTGCCGTTCCTGTGCGTCGGACTTCTGATCTGGAATCTGATGTCCAACTTCCTGATGGAAGGCGGCACGCTGTTCACGGGCTCGGAATCCTACATCAAGCAAGTTCGGCTGCCTTACACCGTCTATGTTTTCAGATCATGCTGGAGCAAGCTGATCATCTTTCTCCATAACTTCCTGATCTATTTTGGCGTCATCTGGTATTTCGACATCTGGCCCGGCGCGACCGCGCTGCTCGCCATTCCCGGCCTTGCCGTTCTGCTTCTCAATGGCGCCATGGTGAGTCTCACCCTCGGCATGATTTCGGCGCGCTTCCGGGACATACCGCAACTCGTCAACTCCGTCGTGCAGATCGTCTTCTTTGTCACGCCGATCATGTGGAAGCCGGAGCTGCTTCGAAACCGGACATACATCGCGGATGCCAATCCGTTCTTTCATCTGGTTGAAATCATCCGCGGACCGCTGCTTGGCAGCGTACCCGATCCGAAACATTATCTGGCCGCTCTCCTCATCACCCTGCTGAACCTTGTCGTTGCCGGCTTGTTCTTCGCCCGCTTCCGTTCCCGTATTTCGTACTGGGTCTGATTCATGACCGATCAATCGACCGTCACCGAACTCGTCCTGCAGGACGTCAGTGTCTCATTCCCGATCTATCACGGCGGCTCGCGCTCCCTGAAAAAGAGCCTGATGTTTCGCGGTTCCGGAGGCCATCTCGCGACCGATGCCAACCAGCGCATCACCGTTGAAGCGCTGCGCAACGTCTCGATGAACATTCAGGCCGGCGACCGGGTCGCGTTGATCGGCTCCAATGGCGCCGGCAAGACCACCCTGTTGCGGGTGATGGCGGGCATCTATGAGCCAGTCTCCGGTAGCGTCACGTGCCGCGGTCGTATCTCGCCGATGTTCGACATCGGCCTCGGCATCGACCAGGAAATCAGCGGCTACGAAAATATCCGGCTGCGTGGGCTTATCCTCGGGTTGCGTCCGGACGAAATCGAGGAGCGGATGCAGGACATTATCGATTTCACCGAACTTGGTGACTACCTCGATATCCCCGTGCGCACCTATTCATCAGGCATGATGACCCGCCTCACCTTCGCCGTCGCAACCTGCTTCGCGCCGGAAATCCTGCTGATGGATGAGTGGATCATGGCGGGTGATGCCGGCTTCATCTCCAAGGCAGAGCAACGCATCCAGCGCTTCGTTGAAAAAGCGAGCATCATGGTGCTTGCCTCGCACAGTCAGGCGATCTGTCGTCGCTTTTGTAATCGCGGCATCTGGATGGAAGCCGGACAGGTGCGCGCGATCGGCCCGATCGACGACATCCTTGATCAATACGAGGCCCATACGAGCCAATAGTTCAGGACGGCGAGAATACCGAGCGAGCCTCAATCTTCTGCCAGAGCAGCAGGACTTCGTCGTACCAGATCGGTGGAACGCTGCCGGGCTGAAGCAGCGGATCGACCAGCTCTTGTAGCAGGCTGACGCGGCTATCGAGCGCGTCCGGCGTTGCCATGCGCGCATCGTCCCCGAATGGATCGCGATTGTCGAACAAGCGCTTCTGCTGACCGCGCGGCGGCTGTGCCTGAATCACGAACCCGGTGACGTCCGATCTGCAATCAACGACGATCCGACAATCCGGCAGGCCTTCACCGACGGCCGTGGCGGTCCATCGTGCTATTTCCTGCTCCCTGGGCCCGAACGAGCGGCTTTCAACGACATCCCGATAGCCGAGCTCGGCGAGCACGGCGATCAGCTGAATGCCGTAGAAGCGGATCGCGCCGCCGCCTTCCGCATGGGACCGCTTCCAGTTCGGCAGATCGTGCCGATAGTGATGCGCTATGAACTGCCAGTCGATCGACAACACGCCATCCGGGCTTTGGGCAGCGAACTCACGAACGGCCGCCGCCCAGGGCGTTGCGCAAAACGTGTAACCGATGCGAAACGATTTTCCGCTGGCACTCAGCAGGCGATGCAAGCGCAGCGCCTCGTCGGGCGTCGGAGCCAGGGGTTTTTCAAGCATCAGGTTGGTGAGCTGAGGCTGAACCAAGCAACGCGTAATCCAGGCGGCCTGATCGCCGGGGCGCAACGCGACGACGACACCGCTCGCGCCTGCCAGAGCCGCCTCCTCGTCATCCGCCCACACGATATCGCCGGCAAAGCGCGCCAGTTCTTTGCGCGACTGAAAGCGCTCGCGATATCGCGCCGGAAAAACGACCCGCTGACCGCGACCGATCAGCGCCGGCATGTAACCGTAGAGCCCGAAGCCCGATCCGAAGATCGCGAACGTCACCGCCGCTCCAAAAAATCTTCCGGTGCGATGATATCGATAATTGGGCCATTAAAGCCGCGCTGGCGCAGATATCCATTGATCTCGTCGGCGATGTGCCAAGCCAGGTTTAGCACCGGAGCATCACCGACGAGCGCCGGCGTGAACTCATCATCGGAGCGAATGGGAATGCGCGTACCTGGAATGTAGTTGCCGATCTTCGCCGACGATGGCTTTTCATAGGCTGCCGAAATATGGGCCGTCGAGAGATTGAGCATCTTCACGGGAATTGCAGCACGTCCCGGAAAGGCCTTGACCGCAAGCGGCCCATGCTTGGCAACTTCGGCCTCGATCTGCGCGAGCTTGTTATCCTTCCAGATGGCAACCTGAGCGGCGAGTTTGATCAAGCCGTCGCCGAAGCCGCCTTCCAGGCTGTCGATTTCCGCGAGCTTTTCACGCACGGCCGCATCACTCGACGCTGCTCGGAGAAACACGCGAACATTGCCACCGTAGCGCTTCGGGAATTCGGCCAGCACGATTTCCATACCGAGCGACTTCGCGATGTGAACGAAGGACGTCAGGCTATAGGTGCGAGGGTGCTCGTGATAAAAAGTGTCGAACTGGTTTCGTTCGAGGATTGCACCGAGATAGTGGTTCTCGATAACGATCAATGTCCCTTCATGAGCAGTGATCTTCAGCGCGCGGACGACACCCTTCAGGTCTTCGATATGGGCAAAGACGTTGGTGAACGTGATCACGTCCGGCTTGCCATTCTTGCGCACGAATTGATCTGCGACTTCTTCGGAGAAAAAGTCATTGATAACGGTATGTCCCCGCTCCGCGGCATCGGCGGCGGCGCCGGTCGGCTCGATGCCGAATGTCTTGGCACCTTTTTCCGCGAAGAAAGACAGCAGACTTCCGTCGTTGCAGCCAATATCGAGTACTTTCTTGCCCGACAGATTTCCCAGCGTCGCTTCACAAGCCGAAACCAGATCCTTCATCCCATTCAGCACGTCCATCGTATGGCGCGAGCGATAGTGATAGGTGGTCGGAAACAGCTCCCGCTTGGGAATCTGGAAGCGCTGATGTGCCGTTCGGCATGAGCTGCAATAGAGAATATCGATCGGATATTCCTTGCAGACGTAGTCATTTCCCAAGGGAACAAGATCGTCGCACATCGGGTGAAGACCGAGATCGATGGCAGGGCTCAGATCCGAACCACCGCACACTTCACATGACTTAATCTCTACGATGGAACCGAGCACCCTTAGTCTCCTGCATTTTGGTTTCAAGCAGCCTTCAAATCGGTCAGCCGCCGATGATCTCGTTAATTTGGCGAAGGGTTACAGCGCGCATATCTGCGCGTTCATGACACGCACGATACCATTCCGACGACAACTGCAGGGCGCGATCGAATTCGATCACCGGGCGCCATTCGAGGCGCGTACGCGCCTTGCTGCAATCCAGCTTCAGATACGCGGCTTCATGCGGATTGTCACCCTTGTCCAGTTCCCATCGGGCATCAGCACCCCAATGCGAGGCAAGTTGCCGTACAAGTGTGGAGACCGGAACTTCGCTGTCTTCGTGCGGCCCGAAGTTCCACCCCTCGGCAAACTGACGCCCGCCTTGAACCAGACGTTGAGCTAACGTCAGGTAACCAATAACCGGATCCATGACATGCTGCCAGGGGCGGACGGCGTCCGGGTTGCGAATTCGAACCACATCTCCGGCAATGAATGACCGCATCATGTCCGGAACCAGCCGATCGCGAGCCCAGTCCCCGCCACCGATGACGTTACCGGCACGCGCACTGGCCACTAGGGCCGACGATCCGTCATGGAAAAAGCTGCGCTGATAGGCCGCCGTTACGATCTCAGCGCACCCTTTGCTGCTGCTGTAGGGATCGTATCCACCCATGGGGTCCGTCTCGTTGTATCCACGCAGCACACCGGTGTTTTCGTAACATTTATCACTGGTCACAACCACGATCGCACGGATCACTGGCACCGAACGCGCGGCCTCCAGAAGATGCACCGTGCCCATCACATTGGTCGCGTAGGTTTCCACTGGTTGATCGTAGGACAGGCGTACCAGCGACTGCGCAGCCATGTGGATCACGACATCCGGCTGCGCCTCCCGAAGCGAATCACTCAGGGACGAAAGGTCACGGACATCGCCAATCTGATGTTTCACATCGTTTTCGACGCCAGCGATATTGAACAGGTCTTTTTCGCTCTCCGGCGGCAATGCGAAACCGGAAACCTCAGCGCCGAGCGAACGCAGCAACAGAGACATCCAGGCGCCCTTGAAGCCTGTATGCCCTGTCAGAAAAACGCGGCGGTTGCGCCAGAAATCCGGATCGATCACCAAACTCTCCACTCGGCTTTCCCGCTGGTCCACTGCGTTTCAAGGAAAGTCCGATCGCGAATGGTGTCCATTGGATGCCAGAAACCGTGATGAACATAGGCGCGCAATTCGTCGGTCCGCGCCAACGTCTCCATCGGCTCGCCCTCCCACACCGTGCTATCATCCGCGATCAGCTTGCCGACGCTCGGTGAAAGCAGGAAGAAGCCGCCATTGATCCAGCCGCCGTCGTCAGCCGGCTTTTCCTGGAAACTCTTGACGTGATCGCCCTCGATCGAAATCGCGCCAAACCGCTTGGCTGGGCGCACAGCAGCCACCGTCGCCTGCTTGCCGTGAGATTTGTGAAAAGCCAACTCGGCCGCCAGATCAATATTCGCGACACCATCGCCATATGTCATGGCAAATACTTCTTCGTCCGCGACGTAGGGCAACACTCGCTTGAGACGCCCACCGGTCATTGTTTCGTCGCCAGTATCAACCAGCGTCACCCGCCAGGGCTCGGCAGTCTCGCGATGAACCTCCATCCGGTTCTCCGCCAGGTGAAACGTCACATCCGTCATATGCAGGAAGTAGTTGGCAAAATACTCCTTGATGACATAGCCCTTGTAGCCAAGGCAGATGATGAAGTCGTTGAACCCGTAGTGGCTGTAGATCTTCATGATGTGCCAGAGAATCGGCCGTGCCCCGACATCCACCATCGGCTTTGGCCGGACGCTCGTTTCCTCAGCCAGACGCGTGCCAAGGCCCCCTGCAAGGATGACAACTTTCATCAGACCACTTTCGAAAATGTTAAATAAATCGGGCTTTTAGGTACGGGTAACTGCACGTTTCCAAGCGTTTTTGTCAACCTTAGCCTCGCCGACGAGGCCACTGAATGCCGCTTGAATTTGGCCAGTCCCTCCAATACAGAGTGAAACCGAGTTTAGATATGGCGGCTCAGGTGGGAAGGTATGCTTCCCGTCGAATGACGGCGAAACAACCACGTGTTGACTACTGGCGATATCCCATGATTCCTGCCGACCGTAGGCGTACGGCAGGTCAATTTGCCCGCTTCCTGATTGTTGGCCTCCTGAACACTGCCTTTGGCTATGCGGTCTATGCCGTTGGCATATTCGCAGGTCTGGCGCCGGAACTGGCGTTATTTGTTACCGTCGTCATTGCGGTGGGGTTCAATTATATGACGACGGGCCGCCTCGTCTTTCGCGGCAACAGGGGCGCAAGAAACTTCCTCCGATTTGCGCTCGCCTACCTCGTCATCTATGGATTTAACGTTCTCCTGCTGCGCACTGTGCTCGCCTGGGGTATCCATCCGCTCGTCGCTCAGGCCCTCGTTCTGCCCCCTGTCGTGATTGGTACATTTTTGGTCCTGAAACTATTCGTGTTCCGGAGTTCGCCAAGTGCGTAAAACTATCAGCCTCGTGACACCATGCTTCAACGAAGAAGACGGGATCACCGAGTGCTATCAGGCAATCAAAGACCTGTTCGCGCGGGAGCTGCCTGGCTACGACCGCGAGCACATCTTCTGCGATAACGCATCAACTGACCGCACGGTCGAGATCCTGAAAGCCATTGCGGCAGAAGATCCGTCGGTCAAGATTATCGTCAACTCACGGAACTTCGGCATTCTGCGCAATACCTATAATGGAGTTCTCAGCACCACTGGCGACGCCATCGTCCTGTTCGTACCGGCCGACCTGCAGGACCCTCCAGAATTGATCACGACGTTCGTCAAGCACTGGGAAGCCGGCAACGAAGTCGTGTTCGGCATCAGGGCCGAGCGCGACGAGCCCATCTTGCTGCGCACCGCAAGACACTTCTATTACCAGTTCATCAGCCGCATGTCCTATGTGACTTACCCGGCGGATGTCGGCGACTATCAGCTCGTGGATCGCAAGGTCCTGGATGCGATGAAGCGCTTCGAGGACGTCCAGCCTTTCATGCGCATGATGCCGTTCGATGCCGGCTTCCGGTCGGTCGGCGTGCCCTACAAGTGGCAACCGCGCAAACACGGCATTTCACGGAATCGCCTCTGGCAGCTTGTCGACCAGGGCCTGAACGGGATCATCAGCTTCAGCAGCGCGCCGCTGCGCATTGCATTTTTTGCCGGCTTCGGAATCGCGCTCCTGAGCTTCATGTACGCGTTCACATTGCTTGTCCTGAAGCTGCTCGGTTTCGACCTCGGTCCTCAGGGCACGCCGACGATCGTAATCGCCATCTTCTTCTTCGGCGGCGTTCAGATGTTGTTCTTGGGGCTGCTCGGCGAATATATCGTTGCGATATTCAATCAGGTCAGGCGCCGCCCGATGGTGATCGAACGCGAACGCGTCAATTTTGAATAGTCCGAGATTTGCGCAGCAACTGCCCATGGTCTTACAGGACGTCGGTTCCGATGCCTCACCCCGCGACAAGAAATTGATCCCAGCATCGATGCAGATCAGTATTAAAAAGATCCTGGCTGCTCGCGCGCGTCTGTCTCAGGTCTCGGACTTCATCGCGATCGATGGCCTGATCATCGCACTTTTGCTGGCGTGCTTGTGCTTGCGGGTATGGGACATGGGTCCCATGCATACGGACGACGCCGTCTGGGCGTTGCTGTCACATCTGCCGAACGTCGACCCGGTCGGGGACTGGGCTCGAACTCAGGGGCGCATATGGGCCTTCCCGATTGGAAACCTGATGCTGCGCGCCGAGTCCTGGGAAGGTAGCTGGTTCGATAGTCTGGTCAAACTGGGCAGCTTTGCCGTCTTCTTTGTCAGTTTTTACGCGGTCGTGTCGTGCTATTGGGGCCGTCGAACGGCCGGCTTCACGGCATGCCTGTTTCTGGGCCTGTTCGCCCTGCGCTGGGAAGGCTCCATATTCACGGCCTACCCACTGCTGGTCTGGCCATCGGCAACTCTCTGCGCATTCGCGATTTTGGCGGCGCGCCACTATTTTCTTTCAGGCGCAAAAGTCGCTCTCGTCTCAAGCATTCTGTTCCTGTTTGCGTCACTGTTTAACAATGAGGGCGTGGTCCTCGTCTTTTGCGCGCTGTTTGTCTGCAGCGTTCTGGGCAACGTCGCCCTCGAAAAACCGGTTCTGACGTTTCGGGTCAGCGACTTCACCCGCGGCCGCACGCGCAACCTTGTCCTCGTCAGCCTCGCTGTTCCGACTTTATATGCTTTGCTGGCGATCGGATGGATGATCGCACATCCGTCCAAATATACAGGCCATTCGCTAGCGCCTTTCAATACAGCCAACATCACGTCCACGCTGCTGAATTTTTCGCTCAGCGGCTCGGTCCTCTACGACATGATGATTCCTTACAAGGTTTCATATGCGGACGTTCTGACGAACACCGGCAGCGCCATCTACTATACGATCTATAGCTATGTGCGCGAACTGCCCTCCTATCCAGGCAATATCCTGATTGGCGCGATGACTGCATATGCGGCCTTTGTCACGTTGCGGCGAATGCCCGGACAAGGCGTCACCGTCTGGCGCTTCATCCCGCTGATCCTGATTGGCGGCATCATCACCTTCTTGCCGATACTGCCCGTTGCCATGACTGCCAAGTATCAGACCTGGTGTCTTGAATACGGCATCAATTCATACGTCATGACGATCGTATCCCATTTCGGCGTCAGCCTGATGATCGCCGGAATTTTGATGCCATTTGCTTCGATCCGCGTTGTTGGGCCCGTCATAGCCCTTGCGCTGGCAATCGTGCTGGGCGCCTTCTCCGCCGTTGGCAGCAGAATGAACGATGCAATCGCGGCTGACATGCGTCCGGAAGCGGGCCGATGGCACGTGCTTGCACTGGCGCTTAAGACCATCGACGCCGCAAAGCAGACAGCGCCAATCATTTTCGCACCGAGATTCGGCAGCGGATCGTGGTTCACGGTCGTCGCCCCCGATTACTGGACCGCGTATCTCTCAGCGAAACACAAGCGCTCCGTTCGACTCTATACCAAGCCATCCCAGCTTGTTGGTGCGAGCGAAGACGTCGACGCGCTCGACTATCAACTGCTTGATAGCGAACGGAGTTTCATTTTCTCCATCGCCCATATCACCGGCGAAGCGGGCAGCCGATATATCGACAGCATATCCGTGACCACCGAGCTCTTCGATCCATCCGTGCTCGCGAATTATGTATTGTCATTCCGGGATCAGGACGGCGTGCTTGTCCAGAGAAGACTGGTCGATATTCCGGCACTGGCGGACGCCCGCATTCGGCTGATGTCCAATCTCAAGGCTCGCCTGGATACGGTTCGAGTGACGAAGACATCCATCCTGGCCGATTCAACGATCCCCATAAACTGAGCTGGGCGGCCGCTATCGCGGCTCGAACATGGTCTTGAACTGCGGGTGAAAGTTGCGCGGCGCCCAGCCGAAATCCCTGACGGCGGGGGCCGGATCGAACACCATGTCTTTCGCCATGCGACTGCCCATCGCCACATTGGCATTTGGCAAGAGTGGCGCGGCCAGCGTGAACGCAATCTTCCACAGTACCGGCGGCACCGGCACGATGCGCCGGGACTTGCCCAGTCCATCGAATATCCGCCCGACCATCTCTCGATAGGAGATGGCCTCCGGGCCCGGCAACGCGTAGATATTGTTCCTGGCGGCATCGCTGGATGCAGCGTTCAGCGCGCCGAGCGCCAGATCTTCAGCGTGCACGGGCTGACGCAGTCCCGCACCTCGCCCTGCGAGCGGCATCACACCGACTTTCTCTATCAACTTCGCCAATCGGGAAACATTGGCGTCCCGTCCCTCGTCATAGATCATCGTCGGCCGCAACACCGTCCAGCCGACACCCATTCGCGTACAAATATCGATGACCTGTTGCTCACCTTCGGCGAGCTTCTGCAAACCCTCGCGTTCGGCCGGGATGTCGGAATTGAGCTTGGTAACGATGCTGGTCGACGTGAACAACACAACACGCCGCAATTCATCGCTGAACAGGTTGGGCAGCGCCTTGGCCAGCAGGAGAGAATGGGCCGTACAGTAAACCGTTGTGATGCGCGGCAGTTGAAGGCTCTCGGGATGTGCCAAGTCGCCCTGCATCCACCGAACGCCCCGCTGGTCGTCACGCGGTGATCGCGAGAGAGCGATGGGGTGTTCGCCGGCCGCCACCAGCTTCGAGACGATGTGGCTGCCGACGATACCGGAACCGCCCAATACAATACTTTGCATTCCAGAAATCCGGTCCAACCTGCGTGATGTGCCTCACAAAGCAGAAACAGGTGCCGACTGCCTTTGAGCGAAGCAAAGGCAAGCCATGGCTCTATGAATGCGTGCCCGCTGCCATATGTGACTAGCACCAAATCGGAAAATGCTCCACATGGAGCTGGCGTTGCATCGTCTGAAGCAATGAGGCAGCGCAGATGCCCGGAGGCCACTGGGCTGGACGCCAACGGCTTGGATAAATCCCTGAAGGATTAAACGGTGAAGAACAGCATAGTGGATGTCCGGATCGTCGTAGATGGATGGATGCAGGTGTTCCTGGCGAACGTGAAATCCGCAAAGGGCCAGTTGTTCACACGGCACGTCGAACATCACGGCAATGCAGTCGCCGTCTTGCCCTATGATGAAGAACGTCGGGTCGCTCTCGTCATCAGCCAGTTCCGGACGCCCGTCGAACACGTATCGCCAGGAACCAAAGACATCATCGAGCCGATCGCCGGTGTAAACGACGACGACGACGCCGAAGCGTGTGCCCGCCGCGAAGCAATGGAAGAGGCCGGCGTCCGCCTCGAAACACTGGAGATGGTGGCAAATTGCTGGTCGATGCTCGCCGTTTCAACCGAGCAGCTCGTTCTATATCTCGCGCCGTATCGCGTAGCCGATCGGGTTGGGTCCGGTGGCGGCCTCGCTGACGAGAACGAGGAAATCGACATCCACGAAATTCCGCTCACGGAACTGGCCGATCACATCCGGATAGCGCCGGCTATCGATATGAAATTGCTGGCGCTTGTGCAAGCGCTGCAGATCAGGCGGCCTGATCTTTTCAAGTTATAACGTCGCCTTTTTTCGATGATGCGGAACGGTTAAAGTTGTTGCCAACCGGCACTTAACGGACAGCCGTCTTCGGCAGGTGGCTTACAACGACGATCAGCGATGGCCATCGCAGCGCGATCATCCGATCCAATGAACATTATGCAGAAGAGCGGCCGTGCCGGCCATCAGCCGCATCGCCGGCGTGTACCCGAAAACGAAAACACAAAACCCGTAGCGGATACACAAAAATCTGAAATAGTTCTCTATTTTTCAGCGGTTAGGTCAGTGATCGAGTGGTAACGTCAGTTCGGCGCCTGATGCAACCGATTGCCCCCCACCGGTTACATGCATTTTTGCCCAGAACTTGCACAAGGTCAGCGGTCCTCGGGGCATGACAGCGCGACTGTATTGCGCGAAAGGTTATTTGTGCTAGCCCGACTTAGCGTCATCCCGGAGCGTTCTGAATGCCATTCCTGCGCGCCTCGCAAGCCCTCTCCCGCTTCACTGTCCTCGATCTCACCCGCATCCGCTCCGGCCCGACCTGCGTCCGCCAGCTGTCCGATTGGGGCGCCAATGTCGTCAAGATCGATGCGCTGAGCGATGACGCCGGTTCCGAGCAGCCCGGCGGCCCGCGACAGGGCTCGGATTTCCAGAACCTGCATCGCAACAAGCGGGCGATGACGCTGAACCTGAAGGACCCTCGCGGCCTCGCTGTGTTCAAGCGCCTCGTCGAGAAGGCAGACGTTGTGGTCGAGAATTTTCGCCCGGACGTAAAAGCCCGCCTTGGCATCGACTATGACAGCCTCAAGGCGATCAATCCCGGCATCGTCTATGGCAGCATTTCCGGCTTCGGGCAGGACGGACCGTATCACAAGCGCCCAGGCTTCGATCAGATCGCCCAGGGCATGGGCGGGCTGATGTCGATCACCGGTGCGCCCGGCAAAGGGCCGATGCGGGTCGGGATTCCTGTTGCCGATCTCACTGCCGGCCTCTTTTGCGCCACCGGCATCCTCACTGCACTGCTGGAGCGCGATGTGTCCGGCCAAGGCCAGTGGGTGCAGACTTCGCTCCTGCAGGCCCAGGTGTTCATGCTGGATTTCCAGGCTTCACGCTGGCTGATGGAGGGCGAGGTACCGCAGCAGGCCGGCAATAACCATCCCACCAGCATTCCCACCGGCGTGTTCAAAACCTCGGACGGCCATATCAACATCGCCACCACCGGCGGCAAGATCTGGGAGCGCTGTGCACAGGCGGTCGGCGCACCGGAACTGATCACGAATCCCGACTATGCGACAGGCCCTGCCCGTTCCAAAAACCGGGACGCACTGAATGCCGAGATCGAGCGTCACACCGCGCAGAACACGACCACTTACTGGGTCGAGACGCTAAACGAAGCCGGCGTGCCCTGCGGGCCGATCTACAGCATCGACCAGATGTTCGACGATGCGCAGGTCAAGCATCTCGGCCTGGCGCAGGACGTGCCCAACGACCAGAATCGCAAGATTACACTGGTCAGCCAGCCCTTCACCCTGTCGCGCACCCCGAGCACAATGGCCGCGCGGCCGCCGGAATTCGGCGAGAACACCGAGGAAGTGCTCGCCGAATTCGGTTTCAGCGCGGATGAAATCGCCACATTGCGAGAAGCCAAGGTGGTCTGATGCCGTCTACCCCGTCGCGTTCGCCGGTCGCAGCCGGCGACCGACGCTGCTGAACACCCGATCGATCACCGGCCAGAACAGCAGCGTGATGGCCAAGGTGGTGATCGTCCCCACCAGCCCGTTGGACCAGAACACGCCGAGGCTTCCGCCGGAGCCGATCATCGCCAGCCGAAACGCGTCCTCTGCCCTGCTGCCGAGGACCAGCGCCAGCGTGAAGGGCGCCAGCGGGATGCCGATCTTCTTGAAGACATAGCCGACCACGCCAAAGCCCAGCATCAGCCAGATGTCGAACATGGCGTTCTGGATCGCATAGGCGCCGATGGCGCAGGACACCACGATCATCGGCGCCACGGCGGCAAACGGCACGCGCAGGATCGACGCGAAGATCGGTACGGTGGAGAGCACGAGCACCAGACCGACGACATTGCCGAGATACATCGAGGCGATGAGGCCCCAGACGAAATCCTTGTGCTCGACGAACAGCAGCGGGCCGGGATTGAGGCCCCACACCATTAGGCCGCCGAGCAGGATCGCGGCGGTGCCGGAACCTGGGATGCCGAGTGCCAGCATTGGCAGCAGGGCTGCGGTGCCCGACGCATGCGCGGCCGTTTCCGGCGCGAACACGCCTTCGATGCGGCCTTTGCCAAAACTCTCGGAATCCTTCGAGAAGCGCTTGGCGAGATTGTAGCCCATGAAAGACGCCGCAATCGCGCCGCCGGGGGTGATGCCGAGCCAGCAACCGATCACCGAGGAGCGCAGCAAGGTCGCCCAGTAGCGCGGAAGATCAGTCCAGACCTGCCAGATCACGCGCAGGCTGATCTTGGCCGCATGGCCGCGCAGCGCCAGGCGCTCTTCCATGGTCAGCAGGATTTCGCTGATGCCGAACAGGCCGATCACGGCGACGAGGAAATTGATGCCACGCAAAAGGTCCGGCGAGCCGAAGGTCATGCGCAGATTGCCGGAGACCGTGTCCATGCCGATGCCGGCGATCAAAAGCCCGAGCGCCATGGAGATGACCGTCTTGTGCTTGGCTTCGCGGCCGAGACCGACAAAGGAGCAGAAGGTCAGGAGATAAACGGCGAAGAATTCCGGCGGCCCGAATTTCAGCGCGAAGGTCGAGATCATCGGCGCCAGGAACGTGATCAGCATCACGGCGACCAGCGAGCCGATGAAGGACGACGTGAAGGCCGCCGTCAGCGCTTCCGCGGCCCTGCCCTGCTGGGCCATGGGATAGCCGTCGAAGGTGGTGGCCACCGACCACGCTTCGCCCGGGATATTGAACAGGATCGAGGTGATGGCGCCGCCGAACAGCGCGCCCCAATAGATGCAGGACAGCATCACGATGGCCGAGGTCGGATCCATCGAGAAGGTCAGCGGCAACAGGATGGCGACACCATTGGGCCCGCCGAGGCCCGGCAGCACGCCGACAAAGATGCCGAGCACGAGGCCGAACATCATCAGCGCCAGGATTTTCCAGGTGAGCAGCACGGCAAAGCCGTGCATCAGGAGACCAAGAGCTTCCATGTCAGCCTCCTATCGCCCGAGGGCCCGCTCGAGCGGACCTTTCGGCATGATCACGTCGAAGGCGACATCGAAGGTCACGAACATGATGGCGGTGAAGACGACGGCGGTGACCAGTGATTTCCACCAGGCGATCTTGCCGACCAGGCGCATGAAGCCGGAAATCAGCACGAAGCTCGCCACATAGATGCCGAGCAACTGGGTCGCGAGGCAGAACAGGGCCGTCGGCACGAAGACGAGCATGACGCGACGCAATTGCGCGCGGGTCACGAAGGTTTCGGTCTTGGCATCTTTCGCGAACAGCGCCGCAATCAGACCGTAAAGGCTGGCGCCACCGAGGATCACCGAGAGATAGAACGGGAAATAGCCGGGCTGCGGACCGGTGGAATCCCATTCGATGCCGGTTTGCCAGTTATCGTAAGCGAGGACGGCGGCGAGCGCGAGCAGCAGCAGTGAGACGACAATCTCGATGGTGCGGCGGCTGACGACGGACGGCGACGCGTCGTCGGGCGCGGTAGGGTCTTCGACGACGATTTCGAGATCGGTGTTGGACATGGACAAGCTTCTGTAGATAGAGGAAGCAGCGCGCGCTGCGCATCATGAGCATGTCATCACCCGCGAAAGCGGGTGATCCAGTAAACGCAGCTGCCAGTGGAGTCCATCAGCGCCTGTGTCTACTGGGTCCCCCGCTTTCGCGGGGGACGACAGGCAGCGTTACTTCGCGACGAATCCCGCTTCGGTCATCAGCGACTTGTTCAGCGCGTCGTCCTCTTCGAGGAACCTGGTCATGTCCTCGCCCTTGAGAAACACCGGCTTCAGTGCCTGCTTCTCCATGTAGTCCTTGTATTCCGGCGTCTTGGTCACCTTTTCCGCCAGATCAACATAATAGGCCTGCTGCTCCTTGGTCACCTTGCCCGGCAGGAAGAGCGCACGCAGCATCAGATACTGCACGTCGAGGCCTTCTTCCTTGCAGGTCGGAATGTCGTTCCACGACTGCGTCTCGGTGACCTTGGTCTTGTACGAGATGCGCTCCTTGTCGAACACGCAGAGCGCCCGCACCTGGCCGGCGCGCCAGACTTCGAGATTTTCGGATGGGTTGTTGACGTTGGCTTCGGTGTGCTCGCCGACCAGCTGCGTCGCGGCCTCGCCGCCGGACTTGTAGGGTAGATAGGAGAACTTGGCGCTGGTCTTCTTTTCCATGAACACCGTGAGCACATGGTCTTCACGCTTCGAGCCGGTGCCGCCCATCTTGAAGGGCGATGACGCGGCCTTCGCGGCCTCGACGAAGTCCTTCACCGTCTTCGGACCCTTGGCATTGTCCCACAACACGAATTGGTCCATCGCCACCACAGACACCGGCGTGAGATCGCGCCAGTTGAACGGGATTTTTGCGGAGAGCGGCAGCATGTAGATCAGCGAGTAGGCGATCAGCACCTTGCTGGCATCGCCATCGCTCGACTTCATGTAGATCAGCGCCTCGCCGCCAGAGGCAGCGCCTTTCAGCGACACCACTACGGGGACCTTGGCCAGGTTGTTCTTCTGGATCGCAGCTTGCATCATGCGCGCCATCTGGTCGGAGGCACCACCGGCGCCGGCCGCGACCACGATCTCGATGGGTTTTGTGGGCTCCCACGCATGCGCGGGCGAGAGAATGGGGGTAGCAGCCAGCACGGCGGCAAGCGCGGCTGTGGCGCCGATCAACTTGGACATTGTTTCTTCCCTATGACCCCAAGCGGGCTTTTGGCGCCCGCCACTTTTGGTTGGTTCTATTCTGAGGGGTATTTTCGGTGACATCAAGCGCGCCGGACGCATGGTCGGGGCGACTTTGGTCAGGGGTTACTTCCTTCTCCCCGCTTGCGGGGAGAAGGTGGCGTCGCGAAGCGACGACGGATGAGGGGCTATCCGCAAGCTCCGAGCAAATGGAGAGCCCCCTCACCCGACTTCCGCGCGCTATGCGCGCTCCAGTCGACCTCTCTCCGCAAGCGGGGAGAGGTTAAAACAGAAGCTCGCTTACTTCCCCTGCCAGTTTGGCTTGCGCTTGTTGAGGAAGGCATCCATGCCCTCGCGAAAATCCTCGCTCATATAGGCCTTGAGGACGAGATCCTGCCCCTCGTCCCGCGTCAGCGTCTTGCGAAGGCGACGGACGGCCTCCTTGGTGACTTCGAGGGTGATCGGCGCATGGCTTGCCACCAGCTGCGCCAGTTCCAGCGCGCGGCGCTGCAGCGTCTCCACATCGGGCACGATCTCGTTGATCAGGCCGAGTGCCAGCGCCTCATCGGCCTCGATCAGGCGTGCCGTGAAAATCATGTCCTTGGTGCGCGCAGGGCCCACCAGCGACATCACCCGGCTGATATTGGACATCGAGAGGCAATTGCCGAGGGTGCGGGCGATCGGAAAACCCATCCGTGTCACCGCTGTGCCAATGCGCAGGTCGCAGCAGGCGGCGATGCCGGCACCGCCGCCGGTGCAGGCGCCAGCAATGGCGGCGATGGTCGGGACGCGGCAGGTTTCCAGCGCGGTGAGCACCCGGTCGATCCGCGCTTCATAGTCCAGCGCATCCTGCGCCGTCTTGAATTCGCGGAACTGGGAGATGTCGGTACCGGACGCAAATGCCTTGTCGCCGGTGCCCGTGAGAATGATCGCCTTGATGGAGCGGTCGTCATTGGCGGCCGTGCAGATCTCCGCCATGCGTTCGTACATGGAGAACAGCATGGCGTTGCGCGCCTGCGGGCGGTTGAAGGTGATCTTGGCGATGCCGTTCTCGACGGAATAGAGCAGGTCTTCGCTGGCAGGCGCGGTCATGAGACATCTTTCGCAAGGCGGAATGGAAAAGGGCTGAAGCGACTATGCTCCAGCCCCGGTCAGATTGTTAGGCCGCCATCGGGTGGGCGGCATGCGATGAGATTGGCACAGGCCGTCATGTCCCCTCCCCCACCGGTGGGCAGGGAGAGGGGGGCGCCGCAGGCGACGTCGCTTGTGGAAGCCCCCTCACCCGCCGCTACGCGGCGACCTCTCGCTGGTGGGGAGAGGTGAACAAGAGAGGGTCAGGCGCTCGCAGCTTTCGTCATGGGCACAACGCCCTTGCCGGTAAGCACATCCATGGCCGCCATCACGCCGCCGGCGCGATGTGGCACCTTGGCGAGTTCCAGGCCCATTTCGACACCGGCCAGCGTGCCCATCAGCATCAGGTCGTTGAAATGACCGATATGGCCGATGCGGAAGATCTTGCCCTTCCACTTGTTGAGGCCGGTGCCGAGCGACATGTCGAAATTCTCGAGCACCACCTTGCGGAATGCATCGGCGTCATGGCCTTCGGGCATCAGGACAGCGGTGAGCGCCGGCGAGTGGTCCTGCTGGCGGACGGGGACCGTCTCGAGGCCCCAGGCCTTCGCGGCGGCGCGGGCGGCAGCGCCGTGGCGCTTGTGGCGGGCGAACACGTTGTCGAGTCCCTCCTCCTCCAGCATCGCCACGGCTTCCTTCAGCGCGTAGAGCAGATTGGTGGCCGGCGTGTAAGGCCAGGAGCCGAGCTTGTTGGCGGTGATGATCTCCTGCCAGTCCCAATAGGAGCGGAACGACTGGGCGGCCTGGGAGGCCGCCAGGGCCTTTTCGGAGACCGCATTGAAGCCGAGCCCCGGCGGCAGCATCAGGCCCTTCTGCGAGCCCGCCACGGACACGTCGATGCCCCAGGCGTCATGTTCATATTCCAGCGAACCAAGGCCGGAGACCGTATCCACCATCAGCAGCGCCGGATGGCTGACGCGGTCGAGGATCTTTCGCACGTCGAGCGGATAGGTGACGCAGCCGGTCGAAGTCTCGTTATGGACGATCATGACCGCCTTGATGGCGTGGCTCTTGTCGGCCACGAGTCGCTTCTCGATCTCCGTCAGGTCAGCGCCATGGCGCCAGTCGCCCGGTACGAAGTCGATGTCGAGCTTGAAGCGCTCGGCCAGATTGCGCCACAGGGTGGCGAACTGGCCGGTCTCGGCCATCAGCACCTTGTCGCCCGGCGACAGCGTGTTGACGATCGCCGCCTCCCAGGCACCCGTCCCCGACGACGGATAGATCATCACCGGCTGCTTGGTACGAAACACTCGCTGCATTGCAGCGAGGACATGCAAACCGAGCTCAGCGAATTCCGGACCGCGATGGTCCAGCGTCGGCATGTCCATGGCCCGCAGCACCCGGTCGGGCACATTGGTGGGGCCTGGAATCTGCAGAAAATGCCTTCCGGTATGTACGGTCATAGTGACGCTCTCCCCGAGATTTTTCCTGATGCAATGCCCGTGAATTCACCTGTGAAGGACTTCGTCCCGGGGATTGGTATACATTATGCCAGACGTTTGTTCGAGTCCGTTTCAGCGGCGAATGCCGGATTCCGATTCCGCAGCGCACCAAACATGGTCGCGTTGAAGGCTGCGTCGCTCCGACTTGCCGGACCGTCCCTCCCTTGCCAAGGCTGGACCTCGATGCAAAGACAAACTTTCGTAACATGAGACTCAGACGATGGCGACAAAGCAGGCCGCGATGACTCGTAGTTCGGCGGCCGACAGTGCTTTGGCCGCGCGGCTTGCTGCTGCAACCACCGGCGACGTGTTCTTCGACGCCTTCAATCGCGGCCGTTACGCCACCGATGCCTCGTTCTATCAGATCGTCCCGTTCGGCGTGGTCGTGCCCCGCACGATCGACGAAGCGCTTCGCGCCATGGCGATCTGCCGCGACGACGGCCGCGTGGTTACGCCGCGCGGCGGCGGCACCTCGCAATGCGGGCAGACGGTGAATGAAGGCATCGTCATCGACCTGTCGAAGCATCTCAACAAACTGATCTCGGTCGATGTCGAAAACCGCACCTGCATCGTCGAGCCCGGCATCGTGCTCGACGATCTCAACCGGCAGCTCAAGAAGCACGGGCTGTGGTTTCCCGTCGATGTCTCCACCGCCTCGCGCGCCACCATCGGCGGCATGGCCGGCAACAACAGCTGCGGCGGCCGCTCGCTGCGCTATGGCACCATGCGCGACAACACGATTGCGATGGATGCGGCATTAGTCGATGGCACGCAGCTTCATTTCGGCGAGATCGATCCGAACGACGACGCGCCCGCGCTCTTTCGCGAGATGCTGGCGCTTGGCGAACGCGAGGCGCAGGAGATTGCAGCCCGCTTCCCGCAAGTGCAGCGCCGCGTCGGCGGCTACAATCTCGATGCGCTGGTGCCGCGCAACACGCCGAACAATCTCGCGCATCTGCTCGTCGGCTCCGAGGGCACCCTCGCTTTCACCACGCAGGTCGAACTCAAGCTGTGGCCGCTGATCGGCAACAAGGCGCTTGGCGTCTGCCATTTCGGCAGCTTCTATGAGGCGATGGATGCCACCCAGCATCTGGTGAAGCTGAAGCCGATCGCCGTCGAACTGGTCGATCGCACCATGATCGCGCTTGGTCGCGAAATCGCCATGTTCCAGCCGATCATCAAGAGCGCCGTCCGCGGCGATCCCGATGCGCTGCTGATCGTGGAATTCGCCGAAGCGGACCAGGCCGCCAATGCCGCCAAGCTGAAGGAACTCGGCGCGCTGTTGGGCGATCTCGGCTTCGGCTGGGACAACCCGCAGCGCAAATGGGGCGGCGTGGTCGATGTCACCGAGCCATCGCTGCAAGCGGGCATCGCGGAGTTTCGCGCGGCCGGCCTCAACGTGATGATGTCGATGAAGCAGGAGGGCAAGCCGGTCTCCTTCATCGAGGATTGCGCCGTGCCGCTGCCGCATCTCGCCGATTACACCGAGCGCCTGCTCGGCGTGTTCGCAAAACACGGCACCTCCGGCACCATGTATGCGCATGCCTCCGAAGGCTGCCTGCATGTGCGACCGGTGCTGAACCTGAAACTCGACAAGGACGTCAAGGCGATGCGCGCGATCGCCGAAGAAGCGTTCGACATGGTGCGCGAATACAAGGGCTCGCATTCCGGCGAGCATGGCGATGGCCTGGTGCGCTCCGAGTTTCATAAACAAATGTTCGGCGAGCGCATCATCGCCGATTTCACCGAAGTGAAGGATCGTTTCGACCCCGGCCGCATCCTCAATCCCGGCAAGATCGTCGATCCACCGAAGATGGATGACCGCTCGCTGTTTCGCTACACGCCGGATTATCGCATCGGCGACCTGAAGACCGAGCTCGACTGGTCCGCTTATCCCGGCGCCGGCGGCGGTTTTCAGGGCGCCATCGAGATGTGCAACAACAACGGCACATGCCGGAAGCTTGAAGGCGGCGTGATGTGCCCCTCCTATCGCGCGACGCGCAATGAGAAGGACGTGACGCGCGGCCGCGCCAACACGCTGCGGCTCGCGATCTCCGGGCAGCTCGGCCCGGATGCGCTGACATCCGACGAAATGGCCGACACGATGAAGCTTTGCGTCTCCTGCAAGGCCTGCCGCCATGAATGCCCGACGGGCGTCGACATGGCGAAGATGAAGATCGAGGTGCTGGCGGCCCGTGCTGCGAAGCACGGCCTGTCGCTCCGCGATCGCCTTGTCGGCTATCTGCCGCGCTATGCGCCCTTTGCCGCCAGGCTCGCGCCGCTGATGAATCTGCGCAACGACCACCCGGTGCTGCGCCATCTGGTCGAACGCGTCACGGGCATCAGCGCCAAACGCAGCCTGCCCGCATGGCGCAGTGATGTGTTCCAGCACGACACCGATGTTGTCGGACCCATCGATGGCCACGAGGTCGTGCTGTTCGCCGACACGTTCAATCGCGCCTATGAGCGCGAAAATCTCGACGACGCCTTGCGCGTGCTCGTGGCCGGCGGCTATCGCGTGCATCTGCCGAAGCCGGTGGATGGCAGCTCGCGCGCGCTGTGCTGTGGCCGCACCTTCTTCTCGGCCGGTCTTGTCGATCAGGCCCGCGCCGAACTCGATCGCCTGGTGGCAACCTATGCGCCCTTCGCCACGCGCGGCGTGCCCATTGTCGGCCTGGAGCCGAGCTGCCTTCTCACGCTCCGCGACGAGCTCTTGTCGCTACGTTCGGACGACATCGCGAAAAGCATCAGCGCGCATGCGATGCTGTTCGAGGAATTCCTGGTCCGCGAAGCCGAGGCCGGCCATTTGCAACTGCCGCTCAAGCCGATCGCACCGAAGGCGATGGTGCATGGCCATTGCCACCAGAAATCATTCGGTGCCTTCAAGCCGGTCGAGAAGGCACTGCGCCTGATCCCAGATCTCGCGGTGGAGACCATCGAGTCCAGTTGCTGCGGCATGGCCGGCGCATTCGGCTATGGGGCAGATACCTACCAGACCTCGATCCAGATGGCCGAAGCATCATTGCTCCCTGTCGTGCGCAAGGCCGATGCCGCGACACTGATTGTCGCCGACGGCACCTCGTGTCGCCATCAGATCGCCGACGGCACCCCACGCGAGGCCCTGCACGTCGCGCGCGTGCTGGCGATGAGCCTCGACAATGCCACACCAACCACGCACTCTTCCACATCACATTAAGGACATACCCACATGCCCGATCTCTCGCTCGACATCGCCCGAAGAATCCTCGACGCCTCCCTCGCCAAGGTCATCGAGATGAAGCTGAAGCCGATGGTCATCACGGTGCTCGATGCGCGCGGTTGCGTGAAGGCCGCATTGGCACAGGACGGCACTAGCCTGATGCGCGGTGAAGTCGCCCATGGCAAAGCCTATGGCGCGCTGGCGATGGGCCTCGGCTCGCGCGCACTGTTCAAGCGTGCCGAAGAGCAGCCGTTCTTCATCGATGCCGTGAACACCATGGCGCGCGGTGCACTCATCCCCGTGCCCGGCGGCGTGCTGATCCACGATCAAACCGGCGGCCTGCTCGGCGCGGTCGGCATCTCCGGCGACACGTCGGACAATGACGAGATCGCGGCCGTCGCAGGCATCGAGGC
The DNA here is from genome assembly GCF_058807155.1 of Tardiphaga sp. GW821-FHT12E02. Lineage (NCBI taxonomy): Bacteria > Pseudomonadati > Pseudomonadota > Alphaproteobacteria > Hyphomicrobiales > Nitrobacteraceae > Tardiphaga > Tardiphaga sp. GW821-FHT12E02. The sequence continues at coordinate 2,441,712 of NZ_JBXAQK010000001.1, read as the reverse complement.
CGCCGGCCTCAAGGCGAGCACGGGCTAGGACGCGAGCGCGTTGGCCCGGCCACCGCATATCCCGCCAGACGACAGCGCATTGCGCCCGCTGATGGATCGCATCGGCGCGGCGCACGTACAAAAGCGGCTGGAGATCGAGACCCATCGCGATCATCAGTTGTTCGGCCAGGGCCGATTGTTCTTCAATCTGGAGAACTGGCTGACGGCACCGCCGATCGTCCGCGCCGGATTGAAGCTCACCGGCCTTTATGCGCGCGCGCGCCGCGAGGCCGACCACGTGACCGTGCGCGAGAATGTGGTGACGTCTTCTCGCCTGCCCGCAGCCTTCGACGGCTTTACGATCCTGCATATCAGCGATCTCCATGTCGATCTGAGCGAAAAAGCGCTGAAACATCTCGTCTCCTTCGTCGGCGATCTCCATTACGACATCTGCGTGCTGACCGGGGACTATCGCGGCAAGACTTTCGGTCCATTCCAACGCGCCATCGATGGTGTCGGCGAACTCCGCGCTCGACTACACGATCCAGTATTTGCGGTGCTCGGCAATCACGACACCATTCGCCTCACACCTGCGCTCGAAGCGATGGGCATCCGCATGATGTTCAACGAGGTCGAGACGATCACGCGCGGCGATGCGAGCATCTACCTAGCCGGCGTCGATGATCCGCATTTCTACCTCGCCGATGACATCCCGAAAGTCGCGGCGCAGATTCCGAAGGACGCCTTCTCGATCCTGTTGTCGCACACGCCAGAAACCTACAAGGAAGCGGCGGAGCACGATTTCGATCTGATGCTGAGCGGCCATACCCATGGTGGCCAGCTCTGCCTGCCCGGTGGCTATGCCATCAAGCTGGAGGCCGTGCTGCCGCGCCATATGGGCAACGGCGCATGGCGTTACGGGACACTTGCGGGCTACACATCGGTCGGCGTCGGTACCAGCTTGCTGCCCGTCCGGTTGAATTGTCCGCCGGAAGTGACCCTCCATCGCTTCGCCAGGAGCGTTGATTAACCTCCATATCGTCTTCCGATTGCGTGCATCCGCGCAGATAGCTACCGATTTGGGGTATTGCCGCCCGATGGCTGGGCTTCGTGCGAGCGAAACCAACCGTGAATTTGATTCAAGACTTGCGACCTCGACGGGGTTGCCGTCGAATTCTCCAAGATCGCCCCCGGAGGCTTTGTCGTTGTTGATATCGACGGTACTGAGCAGTTGATCTCACGCCAGCGTTGGGAAGCGCTGCCCGTTTGGGGCACTCAAAAAACCCCGCGCCGGACGTTCTCCGGACCCAGTCACAACGCATTGGTTATTGCATTGGTTGGCTTGTTGATAGCGCTGTGCGAGAGCCTCGCGTGGTTGATCGGTCGCGCTCTTTCTGCCGGTGCCGCGGTCAATCGCATGATGCAAAGGAAGGTCCAACATTGGATTTGCATCGCTGCTTTAGTTGATCATACGGACCTGATCTCATCCCTGTAACGACCGCGAAAAGCGCGCTGCGCGCCGACACCTCTTCGGCCAGCCCACGACACCATAAAATCTCCCGCGCGCACAATCTTGACGTGCCGGTCGGCATAAATGCACATTTATTTACCAGCGGTTAAGCATAACCAAGTATAGTCAGCCTCGTGGCAAACTTATTGGATGGCTGAAATGGCTTCATTCAATCAGCTTTTACGTCTGATCAGCCTGCCGATCGCCGGCTGCGTCTTCCTGCTAGCCGTTCAACTCTCCACCGGCATGGCATTTCGATAACGGCCACGATGCCGGGCTTCACTTGCCCGGCCAGACCGGCTTGCGCTTTTCGGCAAAAGCCTTGAGGCCTTCCTTCGCATCTTCCGTCATCGAGAGAATGGCAATCTGGCTTTCCAGATAGGCGATGCTCTCGTCGAACGACATCGATGCGATGGCGCGCATGGCATATTTGCCGCGGCGGATCGCGGTCGGCGACTTGTCGCTGATGCGTGCGATCAGCCAATCGACCTTCGCATCGAGTTCGGCCGCCGGCACGATATGATTGAGCAGCCCGGCATCCTGCGCTGTGCGTGCATCGAACGGCTCGCCGGTGATGCACCATTCATTGACCAGACGGTGCGGCGCGATCGACTGCAGCAGCGCCAGCACCTGCATCGGGAATACGCCGACCTTCACCTCCGGCAGACCGAAGATTGCAGTGTCGGCGGCCACGGCCATGTCGGTCATGCACAGCAGGCCCATGCCGCCGGCCATGCAGACACCGTTGATGCGGGCGATCGCCGGCTTGGTGGCGTTCTGCGACAGCCGCATCAGATCGGCGAGATCGCCATTCGGCTTGGCAAAATCCTGCGCGAAAGCCGAGCCTGAATTGGCCAGATCCGCGCCCGCGCAGAATGCCTTTTCGCCTGCGCCGGTCAGCACGATCGCACGTATATCCGCATCGTCATGCGCCCGGCGATAGCCATGCGCGATACCCGCGATGACATCGGCATTCATCGCATTGCGCTTCTCCGGACGATTGATGGTGATCCAGAATGCGGCGCCCTTCTTCTCCAGGATCACGCTGTCATTGGCCATCGGACATGCTCACTCAGTTGAATCGGAAGAGACTCGTATAGCGGCTCAGATGCGCCGTTCCAAACCCAGCGCATCGCCTGCGCTATTCTCCGACTCCACGGCGCGCTTGTATCCATCACGAACACGCAACCGATGCCAATAGGCCGTCACATTCGGCCCGATCTGCGGAGCGAGACCGACGCGCTCCGCCAGCAAAAGCGCATAGCCGACCGAAATATCGGCTGCCGTGAAGCGGCCGCCGCAGACATAGTCCTGGGTGCCCATCATCGCCTCGAGGACACGGAGGCGGGCGATGAACCATTTCGAATAATCCTCGGCCACCTGCGCGCTGCGGCGCTCCTCGGGCTCGAACCGCGAATAGCGCAGCACGATGGCTTGCGGGAATGTCAGCGTCGCCTCGCCGAAATGCAACCAGTTCAGAAAGGCGCCGTAATCCGGCTCATCGACCCCGACAGCCAGCGGCGTCGGACCATATTTCGTCACGAGATATTGGGCGATCCCGGCCGACTCGGTCATCCGCGTCTCGCCATCCAGCATCAGCGGAATGGTGCCGAGCGGATTGATGCCGACATATTCCTTAGCGTGGACGCGTGGCGGGAATGGCAGCATCTTCAGCTCATAGGATAGCCCCAGCTCTTCCAGCGTCCACAGCGGGCGAAACGAGCGCGCGCGGGCGCAGTGATAGAGCGTAATCATCGCGGTTAGGCCTCCCAGCGTCATGCGGCATTGGCTGCCATTGCCTGCGCACTGAGACGCAGCGATGCGGCTTCGTCAAGACCGCATCCGAAGGCGTTGCGGCGGACTCTCGGCATGACCGTACGTCCCGCCGAAGCGGGACTCATCGCGACTATTTGACCTGATCGCGCGGCCGATCGGTCCAGGCCTTTGGGCGAGACGATGGAGGCGGCCCATCCCGCTTGTCTTCCGGCGACGTGAAGGCGGCCTGCGCAAAACTGGCCAGTATTCCGCCCCGCGGCGCCGCATTGGTGCCGGTCGCTTCGGACAGCCGGACCTTGCCAAAGCTTTCTTTCAGCTTGGCCATCGGCGTTTCCAGCAGATAGAGCGACAGGATCGACATGCCAATGGTCACAGCAAAAGCGAATGCCACCATCATGATCGGCACCTTGGCGCCATCCAGCGCGGCATCGTTGATGCCGAGATAGAACAGCACCGGCAGGTGGAAGACATACATCGCATAAGACATCTGCCCGAGCCAGCGCAGCAATGGGATCGACAGGATCGCCGTCATGATGCGCTTCAGGATGCCGCGATCGAACACCATGGTGGCAACGAAGGAGACGCTGACCATGGCATAGGCGATGAGCGCAATGGTCCAATAGACTGGCTGCGACGTGATGATGCCGAGATTGCGCCCCATCCGATCCAGTGTGAGCACGACGATCGCGCCGAGAAACAGCGCGAGGCAACGCCAGCCGCGCAGCGGCTTGTTCTCGAACTCTCGCAGCGCCAGCCAACCGCCAAGCGACAGCGAAAGCATGCGAGTGAACAGCGACATATAAACGACGTCGCCGGCTTCACGCGGATCATGATTGATGAAGATCACCGCCATTACGAGACCGCTGGCGATAGCGAGCAGCGGCACGATCACGCCGGTCACACGATCGAGCCAGCGTGCCGGCACCAGCAGGATCAGCAGCGGCCAGAAGAAATAAAACTGCTCCTCCACCGACAGCGACCATGTGTGCTCGAGCGGATTCGGAACGGGATGCAGCGGGTGATAGAAATTGAAGGTGTAGCTGAACAGGCTGATCGTATCGGCCGTGCTGATCTTGAACAGAAACAGGCAAGCAATCACGGTTAGATAATAGACCGGAAAGATGCGCAGCGCGCGGCGGATGTAGAAATCCTTGAACGAGATGCGCCCGGTCTTGGCACGCTCGCGCAGCAGCAGGCGGGTGATGAAGAAGCCGGACATCACGAAGAAGATGTCGAGCGCGATATAGCCGACACGCGATAGCTGGTTTATATGCCAAATCGCGTTGTAGATGCTGCTCTCCAGCACCTGCGGGCAGTGACTGAAAATCACCACCACCACGCCGATCCCGCGAAACCCGTCGAAAGCCGGGAATTTCTCCAGCTTTTTGCCTGCGGTCGCATTCTCCGACATTACCAAATCCCCGTTTGGATTCGGGGATAGCCAGCGCGGAGACGCGAGGGGTAAAGGGCATTTACATGTCTACCACCTCGCGAAAAAAGTCCGTCCTTAGCGTGAATACGGCGTTACGTGAGCGGATCGGAGCTCACGGCAAAGTTGAGACGAGAGGCTAAACTTGGCGACCAGTTACGATCCGTTAAGCACCCTGCGCGACGCTGGGAACGATCGCATTCGACTCAACTTGTTTCGATGATTGTGAGGGGACGGTGATGACCCAGATCGAACATCTTCGCGAACAGGCGCAGCGCGCCGAACGACTGGCCCGCAATGTGCTGGATGCGGTGACGGTCGAAAGATTGCTGGAAGCATCGGAAGACTATCGGCAGCAGGCTGATCGCCTTGAACAGCGGAGCCGCTGCGGAACGATGGCGCAGGAACCGATGCAGCCGATATCGATGGTGCGCAAGAGCGATTGATCAAAGGTCGCCTTCCGAAGACTACCTAACGTTATGTCAAGCCATATTGTGAGGAACGTTGCGAGCGTCCGACGTGCTGAGAACGACTCAATCGCACGCAACAGTTGATCTTAGTTGGCCGATGAGCAGAGTTCGCTCATTTGCTGGCGCGGCGACCACTTTTCAAAGGACCGGGAGGTTTTTCGCCCGGCTTGGGTCGCTCAAAAAACTCCCCCAGAGAAACTGATAACGCCATCGCGATCCTGTCCAGCAGATCGACAGTTGGATTCTCTTCTTGGCGTTCTAAACCGCCCAAATACGCTCGATCCACTTCGGCGTCTGCCGCGAGCTTTTCCTGAGAGACCCCTCTTAGGACCCTCACTCTGCGTATATTCCATGCAATTAGCGCTCGACCCCTCATCGTTTGAGGACAACATTCCAACGGCTATCAAACCACTGGCTATAGCCACATGAATCAATTACTGGTCACACAATGTTGGGACCAACGGCGCTTCATCGCATGCATAAAGGCATTAAAAATCCCTGCGCGTTTGGCGCGCTCGGCCATTACACCTCCGCTTTCACGCGCGTGCGGATGCATCGAGGGGCGCAGAAAATCGGGGCCAGATGTATCGAGCTTGAAACGAGCCGAAGGCCACTTTTGCTTGATCCGGGTCTGCCGCTGGATGGCGATGCCCGCGATGGCTCATTCTATCCGCCTATTGACGACCTTGCGGGTACCAGCTGCCTTGTCGGTCCAGTTCTTTCACACGAACATATTGATCATTGGGGCTTCGCATCTTCGGCGGAGCCAGATCGGCCGGTCGCAGTAGGTGCCGTCACTCTAGGTATCTTGCAGACCGTAACCACCTTCGCGCGTTGGACCCATGTCCCGACACGATCAATCGCGGTGACTGGCAGCAAATTGAATGAATTCGGCCCATTTCGCATTAGTCCACATCTTGTCGTTCGCTGGGCCGACGATCTCCAAATCGATGAGATGCCCACGCGTCTCCACGCTGATCCGGCACCGACTGCACGCGAGATACGATCTCCAATTCATGAGATCGCAAATGGAAGTGCGAAGCTCACGATCGCTACAAATCCTCGGCTTCTCATCTTCGGCTCTGACGCAGATCAGAAGCGGCGCTCGAGCGTCATGCTCGCCGGACCTCACGCCTCCGAACCTGCGCTAACGATTTACGCCGTCGGCGCCCCGACCTTAGTGACTGGAGCCCTCCGGGCCACCGCACGATGGCAAACGTTGCACAATTGCAACACTCAGTTTTTCTTCCAAAAAGCCCGCAATTTCTCGACGCCTGATTTGAATCTAGGAGGCGGCTTATCCGGTCGCATTTGAGCAAACGCAAACAGGTTGGACGGGCGGCATGTGTAACGGGCCGATCTGGCATGTAAGTGCATTCACACACCGTGGGCGCGTTCGCAGCCACAACGAAGATGCCGTCGTTATCAACGACCAAATACTGGCGGGCGACCTTACGTCCCCGTTGGGATTCCACATCAACGAACACGGCTGCACTCTGATGGTCGCCGATGGACTGGGCGGACACAAAGCCGGCGCCTTTGCTAGCCGGTTTGTCATGAAACAGTTGATCAAACTGATCAGTAGCACCGCCACAAAATACGACTGCGCCAAAGCCATCGCTGAAGCAAATCGGAACCTCGCGGATCTCAGCCGTCAGCAACCGGAACTGGCCGGAATGGGCAGCACGATAGTCGGCGCGGTTCTACAACGGTCGGAGATGGTAAGCTTCAACGTCGGGGACTCTCGCCTCTATCTTCAGACGCCGCTTCATTTCGTGCGGCTCAGTCAGGACGATGTGCGCGAGAGGAACATCGACCGCCAAGGCAGACGAGCGATTCACGAGATCACGCAGGCACTCGGCGGAGCGTTTAGGTTCATCGCCGTCGACCCACATGTCGCCACAGATCCACTACCCGCTCGCGGCGAGACCCTTCTGCTGTGTAGTGACGGGGTTACCGATATGGTCTCTGACGACGTCATCAGCCGCGTTCTCACACAATCGGAAGATCCTGTTCTAGCAACTCGCCATCTCGCTGCGCTCGCGTTCCGCCGCGGTGGTCACGACAACATCTCGATCGTTGTGGCGCGACGCACGCGAACATAGTCAGCGCTTTTCCTTCACTTCACCTAACTCAGGAGGGCGGTCCATCCGCCATATCTGCATGAAGAAAACTTGGTCCGTGACGATCTTGGTACTGGGATCCATCATCCTCTCAGCGTGCGGCAACAGCTCGTCCTGTGCCGATCCAAACGTACTTGCAAAGGTCAAAGAGCTATTCGACCGGCAGGAGTTTGGTCAGTTCATGCCGATCCCTCCAAAGGTCTTCAAGGTCCAGGACAGGACAGCAACGTCGGTTAAAACCGGGCAGGATAACGACAGCAATCGCTGCTCCGTCGTGATCACCTCAGACGTTATTGAGATGATGCGCTTCACCGAGCAAGCCACCGAAGACGAGATCGTCCGCATCAAGCAGGAGGCAGCGAAACGGAACTTTCCGCTCACCAAGGACTATCTGACCAATTACGCCGTGCAGCCGCTCGCATCTGGCGAGCATTACGTCACCCTGCTGAAATGAGCTCAATTATCATGCTGCGCAAACTACTCAATGCTGGCCTTCTGCTCGCAATGTGCCACGTCTATCCCACCCTGGCTGCATCGGCCGATACTGCGAGCAAACTGAGCACCGGGTTTTGCCGGGACCCTAGTCGGGGCAATTGCTCATCGGTTTATCGAGTATCGAGCTACGATTGGCGTTTGGCGGAAGCAGATGACGCGATGCGCAGCACGCATCATCAAGATCTCAAGCTGAGTTCCGACCTTGTGCCGACGCATCTCGCCGCAGCCAATCAACCATGGCCCATCGGCGCCTCTAAAAAGCGACCGATTAGAGACGAGGGTCCGGCCGGCTTCGTTTTCGATGCAAATTCAATCAGGCATTCAGCGCGACCTGGGCTTTTTATCCGCATGGGTGAGAAGATCTCTAAGCGGGGGCTGCAGCGACGCTTTGCGGGTTACATTTTGCTCTACGCCACAGGCGAAGGGTGCCTCGTCTGCGTCGTGATCACCGGACCTGATGGACAGTTCGACGTCGATTTCGAACAGGATGGCCAGACCGTCACCCAACTTCGATCGACCGACAATCGCGTCCGCGACAACCTCGGCAACGAGGTCGGTAAATCGCTCACAAATGCTCTGGGCGCCAACACGGCGAGCTGCGATGCAGGCGAAACTACGACCTGCGCGTCCACAGCGCTCAAGGGGCTGTCCTATATCGTGACCGAAGACGATCGCTGCCCGATCGCCGTGAAAGATCAACGTCCAACCGACATCGCCGATTGCGCTCGCATCAGCGGATTCCAGATCCTCCCGAATGAAAAGTAGGAATTGATATGGCTTGCACACAGCCCCTTAATCTCTTTCGACACGCCTCAGCCATCCTCGCGCTCGTGATGAACATTACATCGGCTCAAGCAGAAATCTTCAATTATGTCTGCAAGGACCAAGGACGGCTTTTGACTCTGAAGGTTGATGACGCGAAGAACTTCCTTGAATGGCGAGACGTCGTCTATCGCATCACGGAGACGGAGAATTGCGCTAAGTTTGGATGGCGAGCTGAAAGACGGCGCTCTATTTGAAATCTGCATCGCGACCCAAGGCTATGCGGATTTTAAGCTGGGTGGAAAGATCGTGCAATGCAACTTAAAGCAACGTTAACAGCATCGGCATCAGCCGAGATCATTTTGTTCTCGCGGACATGCTGCAGCACGCTGTTGATAGACACAACGTCGTTATAATGAGATGGCCGCAAGCATCGGCGACGTACGCGAAGAAACGTCTCGCAATCGCTCACTCAGAATTTACCCACATAAGCTACGTTTCAGTTGAGAGGCGCGACCACGCCCGATGTAACGACGCGAGACCAACTTTCTTCATTATGCTGATTTGGACAAAGCTGAAAATGAAGCCAACGACGAAGGTTCAGTTGACCTTCTGTTTAACTAAAACAGTCGGTCGGATTACAATGTTGCTCCAGAGTCTCGCAACGGTATAAGCGGCTACACCCGAAATATCTATCAGTGGGTAAGCGCACAATTTCTCGGCTTGCTTTGAATGACTGGCGCGATGACAGCTCCTGTCACCTCGATGACGTCAAAAGTCGCGCTGAACTTAGGCAACATTGAATGAAGAGAAAGTCATTCGTGACGCGGTCGCAGCACTACCTAGTTAGTCTATTGTCGATTGATAAGTCCGATGCCAGCCAAACCAGCTTCGATCGCGCATAATCGCATAGTAAAAAGTGAGCGATGAACATCATCTGCTCGATCACAGAACATGTAGCTCGCAGGGCGCGAGAACTGACAAATTAAAAGCAAATGGCGGCACTTATGCCGCCACTTTTGTTGGATCTCCGAAAGGACCGTAGCGGTCTACGTCGCGTAACGCAGATATTCGAGTAAAGGCTTCAGATAGACATAGGACGCTGCAGGCGGCTCAATTCCAAGCTTTAGCATTTTCAGAGCGTCCTTCACCTCGCCGAAATCAGGCTGCGGCTGAATTGGGACTTCTGCAGACACCTTAATCGCCTTTTTGATCTCCGCTCTGCGAGGCGCGTCATTCAAGCGAATGACGTGGACAACTTTAATGCCCGCCTTCACCAGCGCATAGAAGTAGCGATGTTCCCCGACGATTTCGCCGAAGATAGAGATTGGAATTCTGCGACGTTGACCGCTCTTCTTAATCTCAAGCAGAGCGTCTTGGAACTCCTTATCGTCCTTTGCGAACGGCGATACGTAGTCGAAGATAAGGTACGATACCTTGACTTCAAAGACAGCAAATCGAAGCGACATTGCGGTTGGGTAACCTCTATTGGCAACGTAAATCTCCGAGAAGATACCGCTATGGTTTGCGATTTCGCCTGGAGATCTTCATCGGGGGTGTGGCGAACGATCTTATGATCGCGCCAAGTGCGATCGCGCACTCACGATATCAATATGTTTCGCGACCGCATTTTCATCCGGTTTCAAATTATTTTTTGAAGTTTCGCGAAAATAATTGGCGATCCAGCATCGACACATTTTTGTGTCGGAAGGGCGAGCCGCTTCAATTTATGAAAACTGACTTTTACTAGCGAGCTAAATCTTGAGAAAAGTGTCCGGCTAAGTTGCGTTGCGCAAGTGTTTAGTTAAGCCATAAGGCGAGCGATCAAATATAACGTGTTTAACAGCTGTCGCTGCCGACGACCCAGATCTGCTCGCGCAAAGCACCGCGTGCAAAAATCAGCTTGGCGAATCCACACAAGCTCATAGATTCTGTTGCATTCCCCTTTTCGACTTTTGGAAGGTCAAACGGGAATGCGGTGCAACAATATCTAGCGAGTAACGAGATGACTGATACTATCGGTTCGGCGACGATGCCGGACAACACTGCGGCCGAGACTGCAAAGGCGCGTGCTTGCCGCACATCGAACCACACGCCGATTGACCCGGGTTACGCAACTTTGCGCTTGCTCGACAGCGAGAGCGTTGAGGAAGCCGAACAATTGCGTGACGCGGTGATCGCGCATCTGAAGCCGCGCAATGTGATCGAGAAGATCTTTGCCTCCGATTTCATCCATAATGAACTGGAGTTGCGTCGCCTCCGCGCCATTTCCGCGGCCGCACTCTCGGCAGCTCGTCCGTGGAGCGTCAGCAGGCTTAACGGCCACCCCGACGACCGCTTCATCGACTCAGCACTGCCGACCGGGCACTATGAGGCAGGCATCCGAGATCTCGCCAACAAAGGATACCCCCTAAAGGATATCGACGCTTATAGCGCTCTTACGTTCGCACCTGCATTTGACTCGCTCGACAAGCGCGCAGCCACTCTGGAAGTGCGCCGCAATCAGGCTCTGACCGCGTTCGAAGATCGCCGCGCGCAGCAAGATGTTAACGACCGCACCATCGATGCCGATGTAGACGATATGCCGGCCATCGATCATCAGTCAGATGTCTGAAGATGACGTCGTCACGCATCACCGCCAACCGGCGGAACGCGCGCAAGAGCACGGGGCCACGCACGCCGGCTGGTAAGCGTGCGGCCGCCGCCAACGCGCTCCAGCACGGACTGAACGTGGCCATCTCGGCAGAAATGCCAGCGGTGGCCGCGTTCGTAAAGGAGCTATCCGATCATTTCGGACGCCCACAATCCGATCGCGACGTGATCGAAGCGGCGCAGGCAATCGTCGCCTATGAGCGCATCAAGGAGGCATATTTCGCGTTGTGCCACGGCATCGCGGTGCCGCTTATGATGAGGCCGGCGATCGAGCCGGTCGCAATGCCATCGCGGGCTGATGATCCGCTTGGACTGTTAGCCATTTTCGAGGTCTTCAAGGCTCAGATTGCCTTTCCTGACGGCGCCAAGCCGTTGAGCGTCACCGAGTTTGCACGCGAACTCGAGCGGTTGGCACGCTATGAGCGTCGTGCTTTTTCAGCACGGAAGAAGGCTCTGCGTCGCCTTGGGCAGCAACATTGCGCCTAGAACTCGACACGGCATAGAGACCTCGAGCCTGTTGCCCCAACGCAACAGATCAAAAATCTTCTCAAAAAGCCGCAATATCTCGCGCCCTCAATTGAATCTCTCAGTTGGGGGCGTTTTCGCGTTTGGCGGAACGAACCCAATCGGCAAGTGACATCCGGAACTAAGGCGCCGCACGGTTGGCGGAACGAAGCCAAGCCCACGGCAGACCGGATGGCGCTCATTGAAGTGGAGGTTCAAACCATGATTGCGAGGCAGATGCCGGCGTGGCCGCCGCAGATGCGGGCAGAGACAGCAGCGGCCTATTGCGACGAGGCTGACAGTGACGCGTTCTTACGAGCTGTTGCAGCCGGCCACTATCCGGCACCAGGCTCTTCATTCGGCGGCTCCGCCAAGTGGCATCGCGCCGCATTGGATGCGGCGATCGACCGGCATCACGCAATGGTCGCGCCGGCGATCGCCACCGATTTGATCGATTTGCTCTAAGGAGACGCCCGCATGCAGAAATCAAAGACCCCTTTCAGCGCCTCGACCTTGAACACTGCAACTATCAAAGGCAGCTTCGACTGGATGATCGCCGTCTATGTTGCCTCGCCGCAGTTCGATGACTTGCCAGACCTGACGCAGCGAAGCTACCGCCAAGCACTCGCGAGAGTTGCAAATTATCCGCTCAAAGACGGCAGACGATTTGGCACTATCTGCCTAAGCTCCATCACACCGGCTGTCGCCGATCAGATGCATGCACGTCTCAAGTCGCGCAGCGACGGCAGCAAACGAGCCCGATCGGCCATGCTGTCGATGCGGGTCGCACAGCGCGCATGGTCGATCACCCAGCGGCGCCACATGGCCGACATGCCACCTCATAACCCCTTCGCGAAGATGGGTATTGTCTATCGACCGGCACCGACGCGCCCGGTCACCTATCAAGAACTTCTGCAATTTGTCGCAGAAGCTGATCGTGCGGGGGACCGCTCGATCGGCACTGCCGCGATGATCGCGTTCTTCTGGCTGCAGCGCCAAACAGATATTTTGGCAAGACTGAGCTGGCATCACTATCGGCCGCATGATGCGCCGGAGGTTGCGCGGATCTTCCATCATAAGACGCACGAGCTCGTGGATATCCCGTTGTTCGACAATGACGGATCTCATCTCTGGCCGGAGCTTAGCACTCGCCTCGACAACAGCCTTCGCCATGGCGCGCTCATCGCGACGCGCGATCATCCCGATCGGTTGAGAAAGACACATTTGCCGTGGCAGCCCGACTATTTCCGGCACCGGGTCGCGGAGATTCGCGCGGCTGCGGGGATCGACCCGCAGGTCAAATTCATGGGGCTGCGGCACGGCGGATATACTGAAGGCGCGAATGCCGATCTGACCGACGCGCAGCTTCGCGCTTTGAGCGGGCATCGAACGGCCAGCATGGTCCTGGTATACGCCAAAGCATCACTCCAACAGCGGCGTGAGGGAGCGCGGAAACGGCGTGAAGCACGAGATGCGACGCTGGGGAACGCAGAAGGCGGGGAACGGAACCACCTATGACCAAACGCTCATGTCAGACTTGAAAGACAGAGGGTTTGGTATGGTGGGCGCACTAGGGCTCGAACCTAGGACCCGATGATTAAGAGTCATCTGCTCTACCAACTGAGCTATGCGCCCGGATCCAATCCGGATATCCCCGCGGGGACGGCTGCGTGTACCAAAGCCCCCCCAGGATGTCCAGCGCGGGCGTCATAAAAAATGCATCGAATTTCGCTTTTGCGAAAAAGCTAAAAAGCCGCTGGGATTCAGCGGCTTTTTCGTTGTTGCGGCAGTGGAAAACTGGATCGGCTCAGAGCCGTTCCGCGTCCGGCGGATCGTCCTGGCCGAATCCGGGACCACCCGGACCGTGATCGCCGTCATCGAAGCCGGGACGATCGAAGCCCGGTGGTGAAAAGCCCGGTCCCTCAAAACTGCCGCGCTCGAAGCCGCCCGGGCCGAAGCCTGGCGGACGCGGGCCGCGATGGCGCCAGCCGCCCTCGCCGCCGCGTGGACCCATATGGGTCAGCACGGCCAGACGACGCTTCTGGCCGTCGTCGAGGGTCTTGTAGAGCGGGTCGGCAGCCTCGGCGATCTTCTTCATGGCTGCGGCCGTTGCCGCCATATCGTCAGCGCGCTTCTGCAGGCGCTCGACGGGATTGGGCGGCGCGGCCTTCGTCGCATCGTCGTCGCGCGATTTGCGATCTTCCATGCGCGCATTGGCGCGGTCGATGCGGAGCTTGGCGAAGTCGCGCACCGACGTCTCGACAGCCGGCCACAGCTTGTCCTGATCGGGCGTGAGCTTCAGCCCGGCTTTCACCGCGGCGATGCGCGCATCGGCGAATGCGGCGCGGTCCTCCGGATTGATGCGCATCTGGTGATGCATCCATGGACGGTGCTGGGCATAGACCGCACTGGATCCTGCAATCACCGCAACAGCGGCACCGGCGAGCAACAGCTTCTTCATGGCAACCTCCTTTGAAAGAGCTTGCCGTGAAGATGCGCGCCGATGGGCCCAGCTTCAACTTACGCTTTGGCCATTTGATGTCGCGATATTGCTGGCGCCGCGACGTGTTGCGTCGCGACACATAAATCCTCCTAAAGCATGCCGAGCACGCGCGGCAGCCATAGCGATATCTCCGGAATGAACGTCACCGCCACCAGGAACATCAGCATCGTGAGCAACCATGGCCACACGGCAATGGTGAGTTCCGTAATGCCCATTTTGGCGATGCCCGAGGCCACATAGAGATTGAGGCCGACCGGCGGATGGCACATGCCGACTTCCATATTCACCACCATCAGGATGCCGAGATGCACCGGATGCACGCCGAGTTTCACCGCGATGGGGAACAGGATCGGCGCGGTGATGAGGACGATGGATGATGCCTCCATCACATTGCCCGCGACCAGCAGCAGGATGTTGACGAAGATCAGGAATGTCCACCAGTTGACGCCCATATCGACGATCCAGGCGGTCAGCTGCTGCGGGATCTGCTCCGATGTCATCAGGAACGAGAACAGCACCGCATTGGTGATGATGTAGAGGATCATCGCGCTCATGCTGGCGGAGCCGAGCAGCACGCGCGGCACGTCCTTGAGGCCCATGTCCTTGTAGACGAACACCGCGATGATGAAGGCATAGACGGCGCTGACGGCTGCGGCTTCCGTCGGCGTGAACCAGCCGCGATAGATGCCGCCCAGCACCAGGAAGATCAGCAGCAGGCCCCAGATGCATTCACGGAACGCCTTGAAGCGCTCGCCCCACGATGCACGCGGCAGCCGCGGGTAATCATATTTCCACGCACGATAGACCGTGGTGAGGCCGAGCAGCGTTGCCAGCATCAGGCCGGGAATGACGCCGGCGATGAACAACTGCCCCACGGACGCCGAAGTGACGCGGGCGCCATCAGGACCGAGGGCCACGCTGCCGCCGGTCGCCACCGCATAGATCACCATGACGATCGAGGGCGGGATCAGGATGCCCAGCGCGCCCGATGTGGTGATGACGCCTGCGCCGAAGCGTTTTGGAAAGCCTTGCGCGACCATGGCGGGCAACAGGATCGAACCGATCGCGATCACCGTCGCCGGCGATGAACCGGAGATTGCCGCGAACAATGCGCAAGCCATCACGCCGGCGAGGCCGAGACCGCCATACCAATGCCCGACCATGGAGGTCGCGAAATTGATCATGCGCTTGGCGACGCCGCCATGGGTCAGGAAATTGCCGGCAAGGATGAAGAACGGGATCGCCATGATCTCGAAATTCTCGATGCCGGTGAACAGCTTCAGCGCCACCGCCTCGATTGGCACTTGCGTGAGGAAGAACAGGAAGGTGAGCACCGTCAGGCCGAGCGCGATCGAGATCGGCATGCCGGTGAGCATCAGCGCAATGAGGAGCGCGAAAATGAACAGCGTGGTCATCGCACGCCCTCCGGCGTCGGACCAACGGCCGTATCGACGTCGATACCTTCCACATGGGTGTGATCGTGGTGCGGCAGGTCATCGAAACGGAAATAGCTGTAGGCGACCTGCAGGAAGCGGAAGCACATCAGATAGGAGCCGAGCGGGATGCAGAGATAGACGATCCAGCTGGGCAATTCGAGATCGGGCGAGGTCTGGTCGGTCTGCGACAGACCGATCACGAAATTCGCGCCCATGGTGCCGATGATGCCGGTGAACAGCGCGCCGCAGAGCAGGCCGAACAGGATGGTGCCCTTGCGCCAGTTCGGCGGCAGTTTCAGCACCAGCACGTCCACGCCCACATGGATGCCGGTGCGCACGCCATAGGCCGCGCCGAACTTCGCCATCCAGACGAACATGTAGATGCACAATTCCTGCGCCCAGGAGAGATGGATACCGGCGAGGAATTTGTAGACCGCCATCGCGCCCGGCAATGTGCGGTTCGACACCACGAAATCCGTGGTGTAGCGATGCGCCACCGCGATGAAGATCACCACCGTCGCAGCGCCGATCAGCGTCGCGATCAGGGTTTCCTCGAGACGATCGAGGATGCGTAACAGGAATTTCAAGGTCGTTCCCCTTCCCCACACTCTCACCCTCATGGTGAGGAGCGCACCACTCGGCGCGTCTCGAACCATGAGCGCCACACACTCCCCCTGCGAGACGCGGCCCAAGCGGGCCGCTCCTCAGGGTGAGGGTCTCAGTTTGTGGCCCGACCTCAATTGGTCTTGGCGTTCGCTTCTTTCTGGAAATCCGAAATCAGCTGCTTGCCGACGCGCGACGCCATGTCGGCCGTCACCGGCTCCAGCGCCTTCATCCATTCGGCACGCTCTTCTGGCGTCAGCTCGTAGAAGGTCGTGGTGCCGGCCTTCTTCATGGCGACGATGGCGTCATCGTTTTCCTTCTGCGACAGGCCATTGGCATAAGCGGTGGCTTCATCCATGGCCTTTTCCACCTGCGGCTTCACATCCGCCGGCAGGCCATCCCAGAACTTCTTGTTCACGATCACGGCATAGCCGATGTAACCGTGGTTCGAGAGCGTCATGTGCTTCTGCACTTCATGCATCTTCTGCGTATAGACATTGCTCGGCGTGTTCTCATTGCCATCGACCACGCCGGTCTGCATCGCCTGATACACTTCCGAGAAGGCCAGCACCTGCGGGATCGCGCCCAGCGCGCGCATCTGGGCTTCCAGCACCTTGGATGACTGGATGCGCAGCTTCAGGCCCTGGAAGTCGGCGACCTTATGCATCGGCCTGTTCGAGGTCATGATCTTGAAGCCGTTGTCCCAGTAAGCGAGGCCCTTGATGCCCTTGGGCTCGAGCTTGGCCAGCAGCCCCTTGCCGATCGGTCCCGTCGTAATGCGGGTCAGCGCGGCTTTGTCGGGCAGGATGTAAGGCAGGTCGAACACCTCAAATTCCTTGACACCGAGCGGACCGAATTTGGCGAGCGATGGCGCCAGCATCTGCACGGCGCCGAGCTGCAGCGCCTCGACCTCTTCCTTGTCCTTGTAGAGCTGCGAGTTCGGATAGACTTCGACCTTCACCTTGCCATTGGTGTATTTCTCGGCGAGTTCCTTGAACTTCTCGGCGCCCTGCCCCTTCGGCGTATTGGGCGCGACGACGTGACTGAACTTGATGACGATCGGCGACTGGGCCTGAGCCGGCCCGACAAAAGCGAGCGCTGCGATCGATGCTGCGGCAGCGATGAACTGGCGCGTGGTGAGGTGGCGCATGGTCTTCTCCCTGGTGGCGCGCGGGCTGTTTCAAATCGCCGCTGCGCTTGGATGCCACAGCAGATGTATCGCCAATACAAGGCGAAGACCACTGCTCCCTTCGTCAGGGGTTGCTGGAAAAGCTTTCCTGCAATGCAAAAACGCGGCGCCTTGCGACGCCGCGTTTCGATTCCTTCTAACCTCTCCCCGCTTGCGGGGAGAGGTCGACTGTAACGCGCGTAGCGCGTGGAAGTCGGGTGAGGGGGACTATCAAAATGCTCCGAGCTTGCGGAGAGCCCCCTCATCCGTCGTCGCTTCGCGACGCCACCTTCTCCCCGCAAGCGGGGAGAAGGCAACTAGCTCGCCGCAGCCACCGGCACCGGCTTGTCGCGCTCGCGCTTCATCACGATCTTGTTCAGTGCGCCGAGATAGGCCTTGGCCGACGCCACCAGCGTGTCCGGATCAGCGGCGCGCGAGGTCATCGAGCGGCCATCGTGACCCAGCCGGACCGACACTTCGGCCTGCGCATCGGTGCCTTCGGTGACGGCGTGGACCTGATACAGTTCCAGCGTCGCCTCATGCGGGACCAGCGCCTTGATGCAGTTGAACACCGCATCCACCGGGCCATTGCCTTCGGCTTCCTCGATCTTGGTGACGCCTTCAATGTTCAGCTTCATGGTGGCGCGCTGCGGACCGTGGGTGCCGGCGATCACCGTCAGCGAGGTCAGCTTGATGCGGTCATGGGCCTGGATGATTTCCTGATCGACCAGCGCCTCGATATCCTCGTCATAGATATCCTTCTTGCGATCGGCCAGGGCCTTCATACGGATGAAGGCATCCTCGATCTGGTTCTTGCCCAGCTTGTAGCCGAGCTCTTCCAGGCGATGGATGAAAGCATGGCGACCGGAATGCTTGCCCAGCACGATGGACGAATGCTTCAGGCCCACCGAGGCCGGCGTCATGATCTCATAGGTCGAGGCGTCCTTCAGCACGCCATCCTGATGGATGCCGCTCTCATGGGCGAAGGCGTTACGGCCGACGATCGCCTTGTTGTACTGCACCGGGAACGAGGTCGCAGCCGACACCACTTTCGACGCGCGGGTCAGCGTGGTCGGATCGATATTGTTCCAGTACGGAAATTTGTCGTTGCGCACATTGATGGCCATCACGACTTCTTCCAGCGCCGCATTGCCCGCGCGCTCGCCGATGCCGTTGATGGTGCATTCGATCTGGCGCGCACCGCCATCGAGGCCGGCCAGAGTGTTGGCAACCGCCATGCCGAGATCGTTGTGGCAATGCACCGAGAAGATCGCCTGATCGGAATTCGGCACGCGCTCGCGGATGGTGCGGAACATGCGGGTGTATTCTTCAGGCGTGGTGTAGCCGACGGTGTCCGGCAGGTTCACCGTGGTGGCGCCGGCTTTGATGACGGCTTCGGTGATGCGGCACAGGAAATCGATGTCGCTGCGGGTGGCGTCTTCCGCCGACCATTCGACATTGCTCACCATGTTGCGGGCGCGGGTGACGCCGGCGACCGAGGCGTCGATCACCTGCTCCGGGGTCATGTTCAGCTTGACGCGCATATGCAGCGGCGACGTCGCGATCACCATGTGGACGCGGGCGCGATCACCGGCGGGCTTCACCGCTTCGGCGCAGCGATCGATGTCCTTCGGATTGACGCGACCGAGGCCGGCGATCACCGACTTCTTCGAGCGCTTGGCGATCTCGTGCACGGCTTCGAAATCGCCTTCCGACGAGATCGGGAAGCCGGCCTCGATGATGTCGACGCCCATATCGTCGAGCATCTCGGCGATTTCCAGCTTCTCTTCGAAGGTCATGGTGGCGCCGGGGCACTGCTCGCCGTCGCGCAGGGTGGTATCAAAAATGAAAACGCGGTCCTTCTCGGACTTCTGGGTCGTGGTCATGGGATCTTCCTTAAAAATCGGGGCGCGGTTTGCATGAAGGCGCCGGGAGGTTTGCTGGTTCGGTTCGCATCCCCTAAGTGCCCAGGCATGACTGCCCAGCCGGCGCTCAGGGGCCGATAAGGAGAAGCAGACCGCCGAGAAGGAGGTTCGGGAGCGCAGGCGCAAGGACGCGCGGGGCAGCGATGATCGCTCCCGTGTCCCTATCAGCACTGTCGTTCCGAATCAGCATTGCCATCCTTCGAGGTCACGTCTGTGAGTGTCGGCGGAAACCGTTGACGGTTCCTTGCCGGACGCGACGGCCTTGTTCTAAACGCAAAAGCCGCCGCGTCGCAACGGCTAAGAGGGTCAGGAAGACTGACCTATCGTGATCATGTAGGATGGGTTGAGCGCAGCGATACCCATCACCACAGGCGCTTGCGGTGATGGGTATCGCTACGCTGAACCCATCCTACGATTTGCTGCAACTGCGAGGACTCGACCATGAGCTTCACCAAAGGCCTGTCCGCCTTCCCGATCACGCCCATGAACGCCAATGGGCGGGTGGATACGCCGGCCTTGCAGCGCCTGGTGGCGCCGCTGGCGGCCGCCAAGGTGGACTCGATCGGCCTGCTCGGCTCCACCGGCTCCTACCCGTTCCTCACCCGCGACGAACGCCGGCGCGCCACCGATGCGGCCATCGCCGAAGTGAATGGCCGCGTCCCGGTGCTGGTCGGCATCGGCGCGCTGCGGACCGACGAGGTGCTGCATCTCGCCCGCGATGCCAAGGCTGCGGGAGCGGCTGCCGGCCTGCTGGCGCCGGTGTCCTATACGCCGCTGACGGCTGATGAAGTGTTCGAGCTGTTCAAGACCGTGGCCGGAGAGAGCGGCTTGCCGCTGGTGATCTACGACAATTTTGCCACCACGCATTTCACCTTCACGCCGGAGCTGGTGGGCCGCATCGCGCGCATTCCCGGCGTCGCAACGCTGAAGGGCACGGCGCCGGATGCCAGCGCGATCGCCGATCACCTGAAGCAGAGGCGCGCCGCGGTCCCCGCCGGTTTCCCCATCGGCTATGCCGGCGACTGGAATGTGACCGAAGCGCTGCTGGCCGGCGGCGAAGCCTGGTACTCGGTCGCGGCTGGGTTGTTTCCGAACAGTTGTTTGGCTCTCACCCGCGCGGCTTTGGCGGGTGATGCGGCCGAGGCGCGGCGGCTGAATAGCGCGCTGCAGCCGCTGTGGGATCTGTTCAAGCAGTATTCGAGCCTGCGCGTGGTCTATGCCGCGGCGGATATTCTGGGGATCACCGATGCGAAGCCGCCGAAGCCGGTGCTGCCGTTGCCGGATGCCGTGCAGGACAGAGTGGCGAAGGTGCTGAAGGAATTGCAGTTGAGCTGATCTTCTCCCTCCCCCAAGCGTGGCGCAGCCACGCGCCGCGGGGAGGGTGGATCAAAGCGAGCGTTCAGCGAGCTTTGAGACGGGTGGGGTCTATCCCCACGCTCGGTTCATCGTGGGGATAGACCCCACCCGGCGCTACGCGCCACCCTCCCCGCTGCGCCGCTCCGCGGCTTGAGGGAGGGAAACCATGCGCTCCTGCGCGCTACTTCCGGATCAACCTGTCAAACAGCCACGCTCTCGCAATCTCGCGGCGCTTGCGCGTCCGAGGTGTGAGCAGTTCTCCCCTCGCAAACATGAGGGGAGGTGGCACGCCGCAAGGCGCACTTGAGTGGACTTGACGCTGCCTGGTGCAAGCTGGATCGCCAGCAAGTCCAAGCCGCGCAACGCCTTACGGCGCGCCACCGCGACGTTCTATTGGCCGAAGGACCGTTCTTCCGGGTACTGGGCACTCCCATTGGGAGTCATCCGACGGATTTCTCCGCCCTCGCCCGCACCACGTCCAGCCGCGCTAGCGGCAGACCCCCGTAGTGGGGTCGGACGGTGACCCTCGACCACCCGAGTGCAGGAGGTACGTCCTCCCCTGCCCGCAGGCGCCGCATCCACGTTCCGCTTAAAGACGCCTCATGAAAGCGCCCCTCACGAACGAGACGGGAGGGATAATGGCAATGATAGGAATTTTGTCAAGAACGAAATAGGAACATAATATTCGCTAATTGTCATCCCCGCGAAAGCGGGGATCCAGTACACACCGGCCAAGCGGCGCGATCTGAGACGTCTGTGTGTACGGGGTTGCCCGGTCAAGCCGGGCAACGACAGCGGCGAGCGCAACCCTACGTCTTTCCCGCCTTCTTCGCCCGCACCCGCGACGTGGCTTTCTTCACCACCGGACCGCCCTCTTTCTCGAGCGCTTCGCGGACCATCTTGAATTCCTTCAGGTCATCGCCATCGACCACCGGGAATGTCAGGTCGAGCTGCTCCAGCGCGTGCACGATGGCCGAGCCGATCACCACGCGCGCAAACCATTTGCGATCCGCCGGCACCACATGCCACGGCGCGTGCTCCGTTGCCGTGCTGTCGATCAGATCCTGATAGGCGTCCTGATACTGATCCCACAGCGCGCGCTCGGAAATATCCGCCATGGAGAACTTCCAGTTCTTGGCGGGCTCGTCGAGGCGCGAGAGGAAGCGCTCGCGCTGCTCCTCCTTGGAGACATTGAGGAAGAATTTGAGGACGATGGTGCCATTGCGCGCGAGATATTTTTCAAACGCGGTGATGTCCTCGAAGCGCTCTTTCCAGATATGCTTGCCGACCAGCTCCTGCGGGATCTTCTGCTTCGCCAGGATCTCGGGATGCACGCGCACCACGAGGCATTCCTCGTAATAGGAGCGATTGAAGATGCCGATGCGCCCGCGCTGCGGCAGCGCGATGGTGTGGCGCCACATGAAATCGTGATCGAGTTCGTTTGACGACGGCTGCTTGAAGGAATGCACCTCGCAGCCCTGCGGATTGATGCCATCGAACACAGCCTCGATGGCGCTGTCCTTGCCGGCGGCGTCCATGCCCTGGAAGATCAGCAGCAGCGACCAGCGGTCCTGCGCATAGAGTTTTTCCTGCAACTCCTGCAACCGGCGGGCATTGACTTCGATCATGCGCTTGCCGGTGTCCTTGTGCAGGCCGCCGCTGGCATCGGTCGCATGATCCTTGAGCCGGAAACGCTTCGATCCATCGATACGATAGGGATCAATATAGGATTTGAGGGTGGCCTTGGCGGATTTGGCAGACATCTGGGCACTCCGGAGCGACACGCGCAACCGTAGCGCGGGCGCAATGCCCGCGCCAGCAGTCACAGTTTCGCGGCGAGAAACGCGCGGATATAGCGCGGCATCGTCTCGGTGAAATCCGCGGTGCTGCGCACGAGATGGATCGCGCTCAGTTCCTGATCTTCCTGGGTAACGAGATTGGCCTCGATCCGCGCCTGCAGCGCACTGCCTGGCATATCGACATCAAGGATGCGGATCATCGCCGTCAGCGCCCCGTCCGTGACGACGTCCCAGCCATCGGCGGCGCGATAATCCGCTGGCGTCAGCCCCACCTCCTCCGCCGTCTCACGGGCCACGCTGCCGGGAATATCGACGACATCGCCGCGCAGGTCGTTCAGATCCGGCGTGCCCGCGGGGAAATAGATCTTGCCGGCATTGGCGGTGTGCGCCCCCATCTCGCCCAGCACGAAGGCGCCGTCGCTGGTGCGCAATGCGCCCATGCCAAAACCGTTGAAGACGCTGCGATCGGGAAAGCCCCAGTCCCGCAAGGCGAGGAAGCAGGCAAAATCGGTCTGGAAATAGTCGGCACAAAAACTGTCGCCCACAAAGCGCGGATTGCGGGCGAGCAGCATGCGGCCATTGAACATCGCTGGCTTCGCACGCCGCGCATCGGCAAAATGCGCGGCGATCGCATCGCGGCGCTCATGGGCGAACGGCCAGTGCCACTCATGCACATGAAGATCCAGACGGGAGACGGCCTGCAGAACCGGTGTAGCCGTCATCGACGATTCCTATTTCGCATTCGTCCCCGTGGTCTTGTTGAACTGCTCGACATATCTGTTCGTATAGGTCTTGCTGACATCGATATTGGCTTTGGCAACTTCGGGCGAGCTTTCGCTGAACACCGCAAGCACGGCAGCCGCGCCCTTGGGGTCCATCAGGCCGGTTTCGGAATACATCGGGATCGTGTTCTTGAGTGCCGCGAGATAGAGCTCCTTGTCCTTGCCGACCATATTCTCCGGCATCTTCGCCATGATCTCTTCCGGCGAATGGGTGTGAATCCATTTCAGCGTGTTCATCATCGCCGTGGTCAGCGCCTGCACTTCCTTGTCGTGGCCCTTGATCCATGCGGTGGTGGTGTAAAGCGCGCCGCCGGGATATTCGCCGCCGAACACATCCAGCGTGTCCTTCTGGGTGCGGGTATCGCTGAGAATCTTGAGGTCTTTGTGACTGCCCTGCAGCACGGTGACGGCAGGATCGAGCATCACCGCCGCATCGATCTGGCCCTGCTGCATGGCGGCCACCGCGGTGGCGCCGAGGCCGATGCCGATCACCGCTGTGCCTGTGGGATCAAGACCGTTCTTCTTCAGCTGATATTTGAGGAAGAAGTCCGTCGATGAGCCGGGCGCGCTGACGCCGACCTTCTTGCCGGCGAGATCCTTGATGGAATTGATCTGGCCGGTCTGTTTCGGCGACACCACCAGCACCAGGCCGGGATAGCGGTCATAGACCACAAAGCTTTGCAGCTCCTGCTTCTTGGCGGCGAGATTGACGCAGTGATCGAAATAACCGGACACCACATCGGCGCTGCCGCCGAGCACGGCTTTTAGCGCATCGGACCCGCCTTTCAGATCGACCAGTTCGACAGCGAGCCCGGCCTTCTCATATTCGCCGAGCTGCTTGGCGAGGACGGTGGGCAGATAGCAGAGGCAGGCGCCGCCACCGATGGCGATGGTGACCTTGCTTTGCGCTGCAGCGGGAGCGATGGCGAACAGCGATAAAAGACCGGCCACGAGAAAACGGCCAAGGAATAAACGGCGCGATCCGGTTTTGATGTTTGTTGTCATTGTTTCCTCCGCTGCATTGCGGCGGAGGATAGATGAGGCCCGGCCGGTTGGAAAGCGGCGCTGGTCAACACTATCGGACACGCCTAGCATCCAACGCACTAACAAGATTCATTTCGGGGAAACATCCATGTCTCGCATCACAACCGCCCTCCTGCTCGCCTCCACGTTCGTGGCCGGCGGCATCGCCAGCCATGTCGTGCCAAAAGCCTTTGCCGCAGAGAACATCACCGCACAGGTCATCAGCGTGCCAGAGCTGACCGGCGACGCGCTTGGCCCCGCCTCGCCCACCGGCTTCCGCTCGAAAATGTTCGTCGCCGCCGATGGCGTGACCATCTCGGTTCAGGACGGCAATGTGCCGAAGCATCTGCATCCCAACACCAATGAGATCCAGTACATCCTGGAAGGCACCGGCACGGTCTGGCTCGGCGACAAGGAAGTGAAGGTGAAGGCGGGCGACATGATCGTGATCCCGAAGGGCACGCCGCATGGCGGCACCAAGCCCGACGGCAAGCCGTTCCGCGCGATTGCCATCAAGACGCCGCCGCAGGCGCCGGACGATACCAAGCAGTTGCCGTAAGCAGACTACACTCGTCGTTCCGGGGCGCGCTTGCGCGAACCCGGAACGACAGCGTGAGGCTATCTAACCCCGCCCATCATTCGCATCCGGCTTCCATACCAGCAGCCGCTTTTCCACCACCGTCACCAGCATGTCGATGGCGATGACGAACACCGCCAGCACGAACATGCCGGCGAACACGCCGGCCACGTCGAACGTACCCTCGGCCTGCTGGATCACATAGCCGAGCCCAGCGGCCGAGCCGAGATATTCACCGACCACCGCGCCCACCACCGCAAACCCCACCGAGGTGTGCAGCGACGAGAACATCCAGGACAGCGCCGACGGCCAGAACACATGGCGCATCAATTGCCGCTCGCTCATGCCGAGCATGCGGCCATTGGCCAGCACCGTCGGCGAGACTTCCTTGACGCCCTGATAGACATTGAAGAAGACGATGAAGAACACCAGCGTGACGCCGAGCGCGACCTTCGACCAGATGCCGAGCCCGAGCCACAGCGCGAAGATCGGCGCCAGCACGACGCGCGGCAATGCATTGGCCATTTTCACATAGGGATCGAAGATCGCCGCCAGCAGCGGCTGGCGCGCGAACCAGAAGCCGATCAGGACGCCGAGGGTCGAACCGATGACGAAGGCGAGCAGCGACTCCAGCAGCGTGATGCCGAGATGTTTCCAGATCATGCCCGACGCGAACCAGGCCACGACCTGGTTGAACACATCCACCGGCGTGGAGAAGAAGAAGGGCGGCAGCAGGATGCGGCCGAGGATCGGCACGCTGGTGAGCACATGCCACAGCGTGATGGTGACGACGGCGACAAGTATCTGGCAGGTAAGCAGGACAGCCCGGTTCATGCGACGCCTCCTGAAGCCTGGGCATAGGTCTTCATCACCTCGGCCTTCAGTACGCTCCAGATCTCGCGATGCAAGGCGTGAAACTCCTTGTCGAGGCGGACTTCAAAGATGTCGCGGGGCCGCGGCAGCGATACGCGCCAGTCGCCGATGATGCGCGCGCTGGGACCTGCCGACATGATGACGACGCGATCGGCAAGCGCGATGGCCTCCTCGAGATCGTGGGTGACGAACAGCACCGCCTTGCGGTCCCGCGTCCAGAGATCGAGCAGCAGATTGCCCATCACCTGCCGCGTCTGGGCATCGAGCGGGCCGAACGGCTCGTCCATCAGCAGGATCTTCGGGTTGCGGATCAGCACCTGCGCCAGGGCCACACGCTTGCGCTGGCCGCCAGACAGCATATGCGGATAGCGGCCGGCGAAAGCACCGAGGCCGACGGCGTTGAGCCAGCCTTGCGCGCGCTCAGCGGCTTCTTCGCGCGGAGTGCCGGCGACTTCGAGGCCGATGGCGACATTGTCCCGCGCGGTTTTCCACGGGAACACGGCATCGGCCTGGAAGAGATAGCCGGCCTGCCTGTTCAGGCCGCGGAGTGGCTGGCCAAAAATGTTCACGCTGCCCGAGGCTGGCTGCAGCAGCCCGGCGGCGACATTCAGCAAGGTGGATTTGCCGCAACCGGTGGGGCCGACAATGGCGACGAATTCGCCATCCGCCACGCGCAACGTCGCCTGCTCCACTGCCGTATAGACTTTGCCGCCAGCGACATCGAATGCCACCGTCGCACCATCGAGCGCCACCGCCATCGATGCCGCGGCTTCCATTGCCTGCACGCGCATTTCCCCGGAACTTGTTATTGCCGATCTGGCTTAGCGTTGCGGGGCGTGGAATTCAACGGCTGGCGAGGGTGTGAGGCAGCGTGGTAGCGTAACACTCACATGTCATCCCCGCGAAAGCGGGGATCCATAGCCTCTGGAGATGTGATTTGAGCTGTGGGAACGATCGAGCTTCACTCTTGACGTCGGAGGCTATGGATCCCCGCCTTCGCGGGGACGATAACGGGGCATGATCTCTCCCCTTATCCGCTTCACCCATGTCACCAAACGCTTCGATCACGGCCGCGTCACGGCCATCGACGGCGTCTCCCTCGACATCCCCGCCGGCGAATTTCTCGCAATCGTGGGCGGCTCCGGCTCCGGCAAGACCACGCTGCTCCGCCTCGCCAATCGCCTGATCGTGCCGGATGGCGGCGACGTCCTCGTCTCGGGCAAGAATATCTCCCATGTGGACCCGATCGCGCTGCGCCGGAGCATCGGCTATGTCGTGCAGAATGGCGGCCTGTTCCCGCATATGACCATCGCCGATAATATCGGCATCACGCCGAAGCTGATCGGCACGCCGGCCAGCGAGATTGCGGCACGCGTCGATGAGCTGCTCGATCTGGTCCGGCTCGATCGCAAGGCGCATCGCGATCGCTATCCGCATGAACTGTCCGGCGGCCAGCGCCAGCGCGTCGGCGTCGCCCGCGCCCTGGCGGCAAGGCCCGCCATCGTGCTGATGGACGAGCCCTTCGGCGCGCTCGATCCGCTGACGCGCGATGCGCTGGGCGACGAATATCAGGCGCTGCATCGCAAGCTGAAACTCACCACGATCATGATCACCCATGACATGACCGAGGCCATCCTGCTCGCCGATCGCATCGCGGTGATGAAATCCGGCCGCCTCATCGCCGAAGGCACCCCGGCCGAGCTGTCGGCCAGCAAGGATGCCTATGTCAACGAACTGCTCGGCACCCCGCGTCGTCAGGCCGAGCGGCTCAAGCATCTGATCGCGGGGGATGGCGCATGAGCATGCTCAGCGATCCCCGCTGGAGCGAGGCGCTCGGCCACCTGCCCGATTATCTCGGCAGCCATGTCCGCGTCAGCATCGCGGCACTCGCGCTCGGACTGATCGTCAGCCTGCCGCTCGCGATCCTTGCGCGCCATCGGCCGTTTCTGCGCAGCGCTTTGCTCGGCGTCGCCAGCATCGTGCAGACCGTACCGGGCCTGGCCCTGCTGGCGCTGTTCTATCCGCTGCTGCTGGCGCTGGCGGCGCTGTCGCTGAACTGGTTCGGTGCGAGTTTCTCGGCCTTCGGATTTCTGCCCGCGGTGCTGGCGCTGGCGCTGTATTCGATGCTGCCGGTACTGCGCAACACCATCACCGGATTGAACGGCGTCGATCCCGCGCTGACGGAGGCCGCCGAAGGCGTCGGCATGACGCCGCGACAGACACTGACCACGGTCGAGCTGCCGCTGGCGCTGCCGGTGATCATGGCGGGCATCCGCACCTCGGCGGTATGGGTGATCGGCACGGCGACGCTGTCGACGCCGATCGGGCAGACCTCGCTCGGCAATTACATTTTTGCGGGATTGCAGACGCAGAACTGGGTGCTGGTGATCTTCGGTTGCGTGGCCGCGGCCGTGCTGGCGCTGGCTGTCGATCAGTTGCTGTCCCTGATCGAAAGCGGCATTCGCCTGCGCAGCCGGCTGCGCATGCTGATAGGCACGCTTGGCATCGCCATCCTGGTGATCGCAACGCTGGTGCCCTCCTTTGCGCGCTCCGGCACACGCGTTGTCGTCGGTGCAAAAACCTTCACCGAGCAATATGTGCTGGCGGCGCTGATGTCGCAGCGCCTGCAGGCGGCCGGGCTGGCGAGCACGACGCGGCAGGGGCTCGGCTCCAGCGTCATCTATGATGCGCTCGCCACGGGCGATGTCGACGTCTATGTGGATTATTCCGGCACGCTGTGGGCCAACCAGTTCCACCGCAGCGAGATCTTGCCACGCGAGCAATTGCTTGCCGAGCTGAAGACGACGCTGGCGAAAGCGAATATCACGCTGCTGGGCGAGCTCGGCTTCGCCAATGCCTATGCGCTGGTGATGCCGCGGGCGAAGGCGGAGGCACTCGGGATCAGGACCGCGGCCGATCTCGCCGCGCGCGCCGGTAACATGACGATTGCCGGCGATTACGAATTCTTCTCACGGCCGGAATGGGCGGGGCTGCAGAAGGCCTATGGCCTCTCCTTCAAGGCGCAGCGCGTGATGCAACCGGATTTCATGTATGCGGCGGTGGCGTCCGGCGAGGTCGATGTGATCGCGGGCTATACGAGCGATGGGCTGATCGCGAAATATGATCTGGTGGTGCTGGATGATCCGCGGCACGCGATCCCGCCCTATGATGCGATCATGTTGCTGGCGCCGAAGCGCGCGGGGGACGAGACGCTGCGCGCGGCACTGCAGCCGCTGCTGGGGAAGATCGACCTGCCGCTGATGCGCGCCGCCAATCTGCGCGCGGCGGGGAATGATGCGACAAGTTCGCCGGAGAGCGTGGCGCGGTGGATGTGGGAGAAGATCGGGAAGTAGCAACTCCGCCCCTCATGGTGAGGAGGCGCGCAGCGCCGTCGCGAACCATGA
>NZ_JBXAQK010000001.1:2111415-2412465 GCF_058807155.1 Tardiphaga sp. GW821-FHT12E02 | reverse complement strand
GAGCTGGCGGGGCCCGAAGCATGCGGCCATCCTTCGAGACGCGCGCGTTGCGCGCTCCTCAGGATGAGGGTGGGAGATACGGACCCTTGATCACTCCCGCACGCGGCCGGGAATGATGCGACGAGTTCGCCGGAGAGCGTGGCACGGTGGATGTGGGAGCGGATCGGGAAGTAGCAACTCCGCCCCTCATGGTGAGGAGGCGCGCAGCGCCGTCTCGAACCATGAGCTGGCGAGGCCCGGAGCATGCGGCAATCCTTCGAGACGCGCGCGTTGCGCGCTCCTCAGGATGAGGGTGGGAGATACGGACTCTTGATCACTCCCGCACGCGGCCGGGAATGATGCGACGAGTTCGCCGGACGGTGTGGCAAGGTGGATGTGGGAGCGGATCGGGAAGTAGCTCTGCCCCCTCATGGTGAGGAGGCGCGCAGCGCCGTCGCGAACCATGAGCTGGCGGGGCCCGAAGCATGCGGCCATCCTTCGAGACGCGCGCGTTGCGCGCTCCTCAGGATGAGGGTGGGAGATGCGGACTCTTGATCACTCCCGCACGCGGCCTGGAATGATGCGACGAGTTCGCCGGACGGTGTGGCAAGGTGGATGTGGGAGCGGATCGGGAAGTGACGCAATGTCTGTCGTCACCCGGCTTGACCGGGTGACCCAGTAGACACAGACAGCAGGGATAGAAAGGTGATAACGCTGTTTACTGGATCCCCGCTTTCGCGGGGATGACAACCACGGCAGTCAGCCTCTACAAATTCTTGATCATCCCCGCATCGATCAGAATCCGGTTGAACCGGCTCGCTTCATCGCCGCCCTTGCAGCCATAGAACACGCCCTTGCAGCGCTGCATGATCTTCTTCTGCTCGATGAAGGACGGATCGAGCGGCACGCGGGCCGCCTCCTGCACCATCAGCGGCAGATAGGCGGCGTCCAGCGTCGGCAGCGCCGACGACAGCTCCGGTCGGTAGTTCAGCGCATCGATGGCGTAATAGGTCGTGTAGTAGCGCGGATCGTGCGTCATGATCCGGTCGGCGCGCTTGGCCTGCTTGATGTCCGGCTCCAGCAGCTTTTGCGCGATCGCCGGCTGGTGATCGCCGAAGCGCACCAGCAGGAATGGCTCGGCGGGATGATCCTTCTTCAGCTGGGCGACGAAGGCGTTGTAGTCCGACGCTGTCATCGCCTGCCGGCGGATATATTCATCGACCTCGGGCGTATTGCCGGGCGGCTGCCAGCCCGCCGGTGTCAGGTCGTCGCGATAGGTGGTGGTCCACGGGAAATGATTGGCGGTGAGATAGACCAGCACGAAGATCGGCTGATCCGGCCTGCCCTCGCGCGCGATCAGGTCCTTGGCCTGATCGAAATAGAACTTGTCGGGCTGCATGTCCTCGGTGACGCCCATGTCGGCCATGTCGATGAAGCCACCGATGCCGGCGCCCTTCTGGAAGCTGCGCGCGCTGAGAAAATTGCCGAAGGTCGGATAGAGCGAGAAGGTGCGATAGCCGCAACGCTGCAGCGCCTGCGGCAGGCCGCGCGAGATCTTTCCGGCAGCGATGCGCGTGACGTAGAATTTCATTGCGCCAAACGAGCGCGCGGACAGGCCGGTAAAAATGTTGAACTCGGTGTACCACGTCGGGCCGCCCGAGGATTCGGTGATGAGCTTGCGGCTCTGGCCATCGGCGGAGGCGAAGAAATCGTGATAGCCGGCGGGCACCTTGATGCCCGGCGCCGCCGAGATGTCGAACGAGGACTCGTCGAGCACCATCACGATGTTCGGACGCGTCACGCCCGGCTCGCATTCGGTCATCGGCGCAGCCTGCGCGGAGCCGACGAGGCTCTTGGCGTCGGCCTCGATCCAGCCGGTGGCCGTCAGATGGGAGACCGCGACCACGCCCGAGCGCGCGAGATTGGAGATGTGATTGACGCCCTGGAACGGCTCCCACGGTTTTTCGGGATTGGCGGCGGACATGACGATGATGCCGAGCACGCAGGCGCCGGCGCAGCCGAGCGCGGTGCGGCGACGCAGGGAAAACGGATCCGCGCGCCAGATCACCCACAGGATCGGCAGCACGACCGCCGCAGCCATCAGCAACCAGCCCCGCAATTGCGGGAAGATCGACTGCATGAAGGAGACGGTATCGCGGTCGATGATCAGGAAATCGAGAAGGTCAGCGTCAGCTGGGTGATGCCGTATTTGAACTGCGACAGTACGATCAGCGCCGTGACCAGCAGCAGCGCCAGCACGGCGCTGATGCCGGGGCGCTTGAAGACGGCCAGGAACAGGAAATTCAGCAGCGCCCAGGCCAGCAGCGCCAGCACCATGGCGAACGGGCCGTATTCGACGGAGGCCAGCACATAGACGGCGAGGACATGGACCGAGGCGATCAGCCCGGTGCGCAGCGGCGCCTGTCGTGCCACGGCCCAGCAGGCGACGAGCCCCGCTTTGAGGCTGCGCCCGGCTCGCGCCGGCATAATGGGGATCGACGACGGCAGCATGGCTTGCCTGCGAACACCCGGCAAGGAAGCTGCCCTGCCCGGCCGAAGCCTGCGGGCTCATAACGCAACCGGACTTGCGACATGTCACAAAAGCGTAATCGCACTGTCATGAACGGGCAATGAACCTTTCGACGCAGGCGGCGCGTTCGGCGGGATAAGGTGTAGGATGGGTTGAGCGCAGGCGCGACGCGCCGGAGCGATACCCATCACCACCGGCGCAAGGGGTGATGGGTATCGCTTCGCTCAACCCATCCTACGGGTCGGAGTTTTGGGTATTAACGCCCCGCGGCGGCGGGCGGCTCGCCCTTGATGATCTCGCCAAAACGCTGCCAGCGCTCGCCCTTGAAGCTCATCATCTGGAACTGGTCGATGGGCGAGAAATCGGTCGCCGAGGTGTTGACGGTGACGCCCGGCAGCAGGCCGTCGAGCCGCAGGCCCTTCAGATTGGCCGCCTGCTTCATCAGGTTCTCATGGGTGAGATCGTCGCCGCATTGCTGCAGCGCGGCCACCATGGTCTGGGCGATGCTGTAGCCGGACAGCACGGTGCTCTCCATCGCCTTGCCTTCCGGGATGTACTTCTCGACATAGGCATAGAACTTCTTCATGCCTTCATCGTCCTTCCACTGCGGATCGGTGGGATCCTTGGCGAAGGTGGCTGACACCACGTCCTGCGCGTTCTCGAAGCCGGCAGGTCGGATCACGCTGCCGAGCGACGACGATGCATTCGGCACGATATGCAGCGGCTTCCAGCCGAGCTCGGCGACCTTCTTGATGGATTGCGCCGCAAACTTGCCGGTGGCGAAAGAGAAGATCGTATCGACGCCGGCCGCCTTCAGCTTGACGATGTGGCTGTCGACCGTCGGCTCGGAGACTTCGTAGCTCGTCTCCATCACGATCATCGACGACGCCTTGTCGCCGAGACCTTCCTTCAGGCCCTTCACATAGTCCTTGCCGAAATCGTCGTTCTGGAAGAACACGCCGATCTTGGCATTCGGCTTTTCCTTCAGGATGTATTTCGCATAGGCCAGCGCTTCGGCGTGATAGCTCGGCAGCCAGCCCATCGTATATGGAAACTGCTTCGGATCGTTCCAGCGCGTCGCACCGGTGGCGAGGAAGAGCTGCGGCGTCTTCTTGGCGTTGAGGTACTTTTGAATTGCCGCATTGGCAGCCGTGCCGACATTGCCGACGATCGCCATCACTTCATCGCTCTCGACGAGTTTGCGCGTTTGCTCGACTGTCTTCGGCGGCGAATAGCCATCGTCATAGCTGATGAAGTTGATCTTGCGGCCATTGATGCCGCCCTGATCGTTGATCAGCTTGAAATAGGCGGCATAGGACTTGCCGAGAATGCCATAGGCCGAAGCCGGGCCGCTATAGGGCACGGTGTTGCCGATCTTGATCTCGGTATCGCTGGCGCCCGGGCCGTATTTCTTCTGCGCCAGCGCCGGGCTGGCCGCCATCATGCTCGCCGCTGCAAGCATGGCAATGGAGGTCGTGGAGATACGCATTTTTGATCCTTCTTTTGCGTTTCCTGGGGTGCGGACCTTGCCGCGTGAAGTCCGGGCCTTCCCGTTGATCGGGATTGTGGCGGCCCGTTAGGTCTGTGTGCCTGGTATCCCCGCGTCAGCAGCTTCCGCGGCGGCTTCGTTCAGCGCCTGAATATCGGCAGCGGCGGTGTGCACATGGTGGTGCACGAGCTTGATGACCCCGGCCTCGTCGCGCGCCTCGATGGCGGCGAAGAAAGCGCGGTGATCGTCGAGCGAGCGCTGGCGCAGCTCGGCCGAAGCGAAGTACCGGCGGCGTCCGCGCGTGCTCATCAGCATCAAGGGCGTGATGGTGCGCACCAGAATGCGGTTCTGGCTCGCGGCGGCGACGGCGAGATGAAACTCGACATCCTCGTCGGCCATGTTGCGGCCATTGGCGGCGAGCACGGCATAGGTATCGAGCAGGCTGCTCAGCTTGGCGAGGTCGGCCTCGGTGCGGCGCTGGCAGGCCAACCGAAACGCCTGCTCCTCACAGATGATGCGCGCCTCGATGGCATCGCGGGTGAGCTGCGCATCGAAGGCCATGCCGAGATCGGCCTGCAGCACCAGCGCGTCCAGCCCGCCATCGTCCGGCGTGGTGCGCAGGAAGATGCCGGACTTCGCCTTGCGCTCGGTGATGCGCATGGAATCCAGCACCGCCAGCGCCTCGCGGACGGAGCTGCGGGTGACGCCGAAGCGGTCCGACAGATTGCGCTCGGACGGCAAGCGGTCGCCTTTGGCGAGCCGGTGATGCCGCACATATTCGAGGGTTTTGCGGACGGTATCGGAGGTTTCGGATGTCAGGGTCGTGGTCATACCAATGAACCTACCAATCTGGCCCTACCAGATCAAGGGAGGCGAACTGCGGCGAGTGGGCGCGGTTTGGCGGCCAATCAGGCGATCGGGCCCGGATCGGCGCCGCCCACGGACGAGGCTGGGGGATTACTTGGGTTGCGGATCACGCACGATCTCGGCCTTGCCGGCCTTGATCTGGTATTCGCTTTCGGTGGCGCAGGCCGTGCAACGGAAGCGCCGTATGTCGGTTCGCTGCTGAACTTCGATGGAGACCAGTTGGCGACGCCCACCACATGACGGGCACCGGACGAGATTCAAGGACATTTCAACGCCCCATATTTATGAGGATCGACACTGATGCGGGCTTACGAGGCCGGGTTGATTGATGATGCGGATGGACCGCATATCTGTCTGCCCGTGACCGGGCATATGGAAACATGTCCACCTGAAAGACCGCGATCGGATGTTTGCGGGGCAGTTGGACAAGGCATCGAAGGCACGAACACATCCGTGGCCTTTCACCCATGCACGGCGCGCCAAAGAGACACCGGCCAATTGCGGCGCCCAGCCCGCAGGATGATTCCTCTACGGGAAACACGCTGCCGCTGCCGAAGCCCGCATAAGAGCGATATCTGGCATATAAAAAATGGAAAATGCTTATTTCAAAGGATGACTGCAGACATCATATGATGCCGATCAGGCAGAGTTGCGTTGCGAAAAATGCTTTGATGCACAGAGCGGAGACGAACTCGGACGTCTGACATACACCGCATAACAGCCCAAACCGATCGGGCGGATTTATGCAGTGTCAGAAGCCCTCCGAGAGAACCGCTTGATTGCGGCGTTGTTGCGCGCCGATTGCGATGCGCTGGCGAAGTCCGGGCAGATCGTCGAACTCCGTGCGGGCACCGTCCTGTGCGAAGCCGGGGACGAGACCGAACAGGTCTATTTTCCGCTGTCCGGCGCGATCTCGCTTCTCGTGATCCTCGAGCACGGAAAAGCCGTCGAGACCGCGACCGTCGGACGCGAGGGGGTCGTCTCGGCGATGGCCGCTTTCGGCATCTATGCGTCGCATGTCAGGGTGGCCGTCCAGAACCAGCTGATCGCCTTGCGGATCTCGGCGGCAGCATTCCGCAAACTCACCGCGTCGCATCGCGCGATCCTGGACTCCTGCATCAAGTTCAATGAAATGCTGCTGGTCCAGGCGCGAACAATCGCGGCATGCAACACATATCACACCGTCGAGCAACGGTTCTGCCGGTGGCTGCTCTTCACGTCCGACCGCGTCGCCCCCAATGACATGAAGTTCACGCAAGAGGCCGTCGCCGAACTGCTTGGCGCACGACGGACGTCCGTGTCCGACGTCGCAAGCAAGCTCTCAGCCTCGGGTGCGCTCAGCTATTCGCGAGGCAATGTGACGATCAATGACGCCACCGCGGTCGCGGAGCTGTCCTGCGAGTGCTACGCGACCTTGCAGCGCCTGGCCCCCTCCTAGCCAAACCATATGCCGCATAGGCCGCATATGGATGTTTCGTACCGCGCCGAAGGACGCGTCGGCTATGCATTGACGGGGTTTCGGCGGTTTCCGATGCCCGTGACTCAGTCGCGCGCGTTGACGTGCAGCCCGAGTTGCCGCGCGATGATCCGGTCCATCCAGCGCCGCGGCAGCAGCCCGGCGATCCGGGTCTGGATCGGCTCCGCCGAGACCACGACACGGGCTTGGGGACGAGCATCGGTCAGCGCGCGATGCACCCGTGCCGCAACGGCTTCCGGCGGCAGGCCTTTCTCGGACATCTGCGCCAGCATGCCGCGCAACGTCATCAACGCCGGCAAATAAAGCGAGTTCACAAACCGCGTGACGTCCAGTGCCTTGGCCTTGTCCCAGATCGGCGTGCGCACGGGCCCCGGTGCGATGGTGATGACATCGATGCCGAACAGCATGAGTTCGCGGCGCAGGCTTTCGCTCAATCCTTCCAGCGCGAATTTCGAGGTGCTGTAGGGCGACAGCAGCGGATTGCCGAACTGGCCCGAGACGGAGCTCATCATCACGATGCGGCCCGGCGCGCCTGTCAGCGCGGGATCGGCGCCGAGCAATGGCAGGAAGGCCTTGGTGACGATCACCGGCCCCATCACGTTGATTTCCATCTGCGTGCGGAATTCGCTGACATCGAGATCGAGCAAGGCGCCGGGCACCACGACGCCGGCATTGTTGACGAGGCCGGCGAGCGTTTCACCGTTGAGCAACGTCCTCACCTCATCCGCGGCGATCCTCACTGCAGCCTCATCAGTCACGTCGAACATCAGCGGCGTGAAGTTGGCGCCGA
Source organism: Tardiphaga sp. GW821-FHT12E02 (assembly GCF_058807155.1). NCBI lineage: Bacteria > Pseudomonadati > Pseudomonadota > Alphaproteobacteria > Hyphomicrobiales > Nitrobacteraceae > Tardiphaga > Tardiphaga sp. GW821-FHT12E02. Next base: position 2,405,333 of record NZ_JBXAQK010000001.1, on the reverse strand, counting down.
ACGCGGTCTGCAGGCGCTCGGCATCGTCAGGCCTGCGGACACTGCCGAAAACGCGGAAGCCGTGATCCAGCAGAAATTTCGCAGTGGCATGTCCGATGCCGGTGGAGACGCCGGTGATGACGACGGAGCGCATGAGGACACCTCGAAGATCCGGGCTAGCGGTCGAACGAAAAACGGGACCGCGTTGCCGCGGTCCCGTTGGTAACGACGATGAACGTAGCGCTTAGTTCTTGGTCTTGTCGACCAGCGCCTTTTCCTTGATCCACGGCATCATGTCACGGAGCTTGCCGCCCACTTCCTCGATCGGATGCGCGGCAGCGCGGGCGCGGGTCGCCTTGAACGAGGCCTGGTTGACCTTGTTTTCCAGCATCCAGTCGCGGGCGAACTTGCCGGACTGAATGTCGGTGAGCACGCGCTTCATCTCGGCCTTGGTCTCCGAGGTGACGATGCGCGGACCGGTGACGTATTCGCCGTATTCCGCGGTGTTCGAGATCGAGTAGTTCATGTTGGCGATGCCGCCTTCATAGATCAGGTCGACGATCAGCTTCAGTTCATGCAGGCACTCGAAGTAAGCCATTTCCGGCGCGTAGCCGGCTTCCACCAGCGTCTCGAAGCCGGCGCGGATGAGCTCGACGGTGCCGCCGCAGAGAACGACCTGCTCGCCGAACAGATCGGTTTCGCACTCTTCCTTGAACGAGGTTTCGATGATGCCGGCGCGGCCACCACCGACGGCCGAGGCGTAGCTCAGGCCGAGGTCATGGGCGTTGCCCGAGACGTCCTTGTGGATCGCGATCAGGCAGGGCACGCCGCCGCCGCGCTGATATTCCGAACGCACCGTGTGGCCGGGGCCCTTCGGCGCGATCATCAGCACGTCGAGGTCTTCGCGCGGATCGAGCAGGTTGAAATGCACGTTGAGGCCGTGGGCGAAGACAAGCGCTGCGCCGTTCTTCATGTTGTCATGCAGGTGCTCGCGATAGATGTCGCCCTGCAATTCGTCCGGGGTCAGCATCATGACCAGGTCGGCCCACTTCGCGGCGTCGGCGACTTCCATCACCTTGAAGCCGGCGGCTTCCGCCTTCTTGGCCGAGGCCGAGCCCTTGCGGAGCGCGATCACAACGTCCTTGACGCCGCTGTCCTTCAGGTTCAGCGCGTGGGCATGGCCCTGGCTGCCGTAGCCGACGATGACGACCTTCTTGCCCTTGATCAGGTTCAGGTCGGCGTCGCGATCATAATAAACACGCATGGGTCGTTCCTCTGTTCGGCAACTTTATTTCAAGCGCCCGGTCGAAAGGTCACTGCCGGCTGGCCAATGACCATGAAATGCCGCCGGTTTCTAGGGCGGCGATTGCTGCGAGACAAGCCCGCAACGGTGATTTTGCTGGCGAATTCGTGCTCATATCTCAGCCAGCACGGGATAGAGCGAAGCGAGCAATAAAATTGCCATGGTGACGTTGAAAATGCGCACCGCACGCGGCGATTTCACCAATGGTTGCAGCGCGGTGCCGCACAGCACCCAGGCCACTGACGACAGCGCGCCAATGCACAGCGACACCGCGACCTGCAAAGCGACGTTGCCGGGATAGGTGGCGATGGCCGCATAGGCCGTGATGATACTGATGGCCATCACCCAGCCCTTGGCATTGACCCACTGAAACAGCGCCGCACCGATAAAGGTCATCGGCCGCCGCCGCTCCGCCTCCCCCGGCTCCGGCGGGCCGGAGCGTGCGATCGCATAAGCGAGATAGACCAGATAGGCGGCGCCGGCATATTTCAACGCCGTCTGCAGCCACGGCAGTGACGCGAACACCGCGCCGAGGCCGAGCCCGGTGACGCCGATCATGAAGGCATAACCAAACGTGACGCCGGCCACATGCGGCAGCGTGCGGCGGAAGCCGAAATTGAGTCCGGAGGCGAGCAGCATGATGTTGTTCGGCCCGGGGGTGAAGAACATCACCACCGCGAAGATGAGAAACGCCCAGAACAGATGCGGTGACAATTCCATCACGCCACCTCGCGCAACACGGGCGGACGGCGCGACAGCAACATCACGGCAATCCCGAGCACCACCACGATCATGCCCGCGAGGCGCAGCGGACCGAATGTCTCGCCGAATGTGAGGCTGGAGGCCGCAGCGCCGATGAACGGCACCAGCAATGCGAAAGGCACCACTTGCGCGGCGGAGTAGTCCCGCAGCAGCCGACCCCAGATCCAGTAACCGAGCGTGGTGCCGACGACCGCAAGGAACAGCACGCAGGCCATGGCCTGCAACGATGCATGGGTCAGCGCGTGCCAGGTTGTGCTGGCGCCATCGACAGTGAACAGAACCACCAGCAGCGGCGCAAGCGCAACAAGGCTGATCCAGGAAAACAGGTCGAGCATCGGCACGCCCTGCGCGCGGCGCAGCAGCAGATTGGAAAACGCAAAGCTGATCGGCGCCGTCATCAGCACCATGAACGGAAACACGCTGAAGTCATAACCGACGGTGAAACAGATCATCATCAGGCCGCCCATGGCGATGACGATGCCTGCGACCTGCTGCCGTGTCGGCAATTCGCGCAGGAACAGCGCAGCAGCCCCCACCGTGAACAGTGCCTGGCTTTGCACGATCACCGAGGTCAGCCCCGCCGGCACGCCATGCGCCATGCCATAGGTCTGCGCCAGAAACTGCGCCACCAGCAGCCAGCTCGTCGCGACGACAATCTGCCACGACAGTTTCGGCCTCGGCAGCAGCAGACATGGCAGCGCCGTGATGCCGAAACGCAGCGTGGTGAGCAGCGTCGATGACATCTCATCGACCGCCATCCGGGTCAGCACAAAGCCAACGCCCCAGATCACGGCGACTGCGATCGCCAGGAAGATGTCGAAAGGTTTCATGAATGGTAGCTATGCAGGCTTGGCACGGTCGGCGTCGCCAGAGAGAACGGAGAAATCAAAGCCGAGAAGCGCGGCAAGCGTCATCCGTATCTCATCGACAAAAGTATCCGGCACCGTATCGATCTTGCGAAAGACCCGAGCGGCCCGTTCGACCGTGCGTATCTGATCGACCTGAACGACACCTTTGGTCTTGATACCTGTTGGCAGCGGCACGTTGAACGACCATGGGCCGGCGTTCGATGTAATCGGACAGACAACAGCGCGGCCGCATATCTCGTGATAGCGACGCGACGTCAGGATCAGAGCCGGCCGCCGCCCGCCCTGCTCCGTCCCGAGCACCGGATGGAATTCGACCCAGGCGATGTCACCGACGTCTTGCACGGCCATCGCTCTTTCCAGCCTTGCGCTTTGATCCAGCGTCACCGACCCGCACGGGCGTGCCGTCAGCCCCCTCGACGATCAGACCGCGCGAATAATCATCGTCGATGATTTCTGAGCCGACGTCAGGGCCCCATTCGACAGTCTCGGACGTCAGCCCAAGACGTTCGATTTCCGACAGCATCTCGTCGAGCAATTGCTTGGGCGTTTTTCTGGCGGTGCGCAGGCGAAACCCGCTGCCCTCGACGGTCAGTTCAAGCTCGCTTCCCGCCGTCACGCCAGCGCTTTCCGCCGCCGCTTTCGGCAGCCGGACACCAAGGCTGTTGCCCCATTGGGCGACTTTGACTTTCATCGGTCCGCTCCTTGTTGGGATATACAATGTATATCCCAACACCCCTCCCGTCCAGTTACATCCCCTCCGCGCCGCGGGTGATCGCCGCCACGCCGGTGCGCGAGATTTCGACCAGGCCGAGCGGGCGCATCAGTTCGATGAAGGCGTTGATCTTGGACGACGAACCGGTGATCTCGAACACGAAGCTTTCGATGGACGCATCGATGACGCGGGCGCGGAAGGCTTCGGCGAGGCGCAGAGCCTCGACGCGATGTTCGCCGATGCCGCGCAGCTTCACCATCGCGAGCTCGCGCTCGATGGAGCGGCCGGTCAGCGTCATGTCGACCACGCGATGCACCGGGATCATGCGATCGAGCTGGTGCTTGATCTGGGTGATGACCATCGGCGTGCCGGTGGTGACGATGGTGATGCGCGAGACATGTTTCTGCGCTTCGGTCTCCGATACCGTGAGGCTCTCGATGTTGTAGCCGCGGCCGGAGAACAGGCCGATGACGCGCGCGAGCACGCCGGGCTCGTTGGCGACCAGTACCGAGAGCGTGTGCGTCTCGTTGGGATCGTGACGCTCTTCGATGAAATAGGCGGAGGCTGGCTGTTCCATTGTCATTTCCTGTCGAAGTCTTGGTCGGCTTGCGCCGGAAAATCCTTGTCGGCGCCCTGCACTCTTGCTGGATCCCCGCGAAAGCGGGGGTCCAGTAAACACCGGCCATGCAGCTCCATCACTGACGCTGGTGTTTACTGGATCGCCCGGTCAAGCCGGGCGATGACAGTGAGTGTGAGGCTCGTTCTCAATCCATCACACCAGCGCCTTGCCGCCGGCGAAGGCTGCAGCCGTGGCTTCGTCATTGGCTTCCAGCGGCAGCAGCATTTCGTTGTGCGCCTTGCCCGACGGGATCATCGGGAAGCAGTTTTCCAGATTGGCCACGCGGCAATCGAACAGCACCGGCTTCTTCACCTTGATCATCTCCTCGATCGCCCCGTCGAGATCGCCGGGCTTCGTGCACTGCAGGCCGACGCCGCCATAGGCTTCTGCCAGCTTGACGAAATCCGGCAGCGCTTCCGAATAGGAATGCGACAGGCGGTTGCCGTGCAGCAGCTGCTGCCACTGCCGCACCATGCCCATATACTGGTTGTTCAGGATGAAGATCTTGATCGGCAGCTCGTGCTGAACCGCCGCCGACATTTCCTGCATCGTCATCTGCACCGACGCATCACCGCCGATATCGATGACCAGCGAATTCGGGTGCGCGACCTGCACGCCGAGTGCGGCCGGCAGGCCATAGCCCATGGTGCCAAGGCCGCCGGACGTCATCCAGCGATGCGGCTCCTCGAAACCATAGAACTGCGCCGCCCACATTTGGTGCTGGCCGACTTCGGTGGTGATGTAGGTGTCGAGATGCTTCGTGTTCTCGTACAGGCGCTGGATCGCGAACTGCGGCAGGATCACATCATTGTTGGCCTTGTAGGCCAGTGAATTGCGCGCGCGCCAGCGGTTGATCTCGAACCACCACGGATCGATCGCCGGCTTCTTCGCTTCGGCCTTGAACACCTGCAGGATGTCGCCCAGCACATTGGCGCAATCGCCGATGATCGGCACATCGACGCGGATGTTCTTGTTGATCGAGGACGGATCGATATCGATGTGGATCTTCTTCGAGTTCGGCGAGAACGCATCGGTGCGGCCGGTGATACGGTCGTCGAAACGCGCGCCGACGCACAGCATGACGTCGCAGTCATGCATCGCCATGTTGGCTTCGTAGGTGCCGTGCATGCCCAGCATGCCGAGCCAGTTCGGACCGGAGGCCGGATAGGCACCAAGGCCCATCAGCGTCGAGGTGATTGGGAAGCCGGTGACCTCGACCAGTTCGCGCAGCAGTTTCGACGCTGCCGTGCCAGCATTGATGACGCCGCCTCCCGAATAGATCACCGGGCGCTTGGCACCGGCCAGCATGGAGACAGCCTTGCGGATCGCCTGAGCATCACCCTTCACGCGCGGTGCATAGGAGACGTGGACGTCCGACTTGCGCGGCGGATGATAGGTGCCGGTGGCGAACTGCACATCCTTCGGCACGTCGACGACGACCGGGCCCGGACGGCCGGTGGTGGCGACATAGAAGGCCTCATGCAGCACCTTGGCGAGATCGTTGACGTCGCGGACCAGCCAGTTGTGCTTGGTGCAGGGCCGCGTGATGCCGACGGTGTCGCATTCCTGGAACGCATCATTGCCGATCAGATGGGTCGGCACCTGGCCGGTGATGCAGACCAGCGGGATGGAATCCATCAGCGCATCGGCCAGCGGCGTCACCATGTTGGTGGCGCCGGGACCAGAAGTGACCAGCACGACGCCGGGCAAACCGGTGGAGCGGGCATAGCCTTCGGCGGCGTGGCCGGCGCCCTGCTCGTGGCGGACCAGGATGTGCTGGACCTCCTCCTGCTGATAGATCTCGTCATAGATCGGCAGCACGGCGCCGCCGGGATAGCCGAACAGATGCTTGACGCCGTGATCCGCGAGCGCGCGCACGATCATGGCGGCGCCGGTCATCTGGTTGGGATCGTGGGGCTTTGAGTCACTCATGGTCGGCTCCGGATGCGCGCTGGGCGCTTTGGTCGATGAGGTCTGGTTCGTGATGTGGTTCAGGCAATAAAAAAGGGCCCGTTGAGGACCCCTGTGCGCACCGCTCGGATCGTGGGTAGCCGTCAGCTACCCCCGGCGATGCGCCAGGGTACCACGATAATAAGGAGATTTGTAACTTTATTGCGCATGACTTGGTCGTTTGATCTCGAAACTTGCGCGGACCATAGCGGGCAAAAACGGGAAGTCAAGGCATCCCGGCCGGTTCGCGCGTGAGACCAAAGGCTAGCCGGGTCCGGGGCGCTCGGCGAGAGGAAAGATAAGAGGGGCTGATATGCGCACAAGCTCACCCCCCATGGTGAGGAGGCGCGTAGCGCCGTCTCGAACCATGAGATGGCCGGGCTCAGCGCCCTGCCGCCATCCTTCGAGACGCGCGCAAATGCGCGCTCCTCAGGATGAGGGTGGAGTATGGATTTTCGCCTTGGCCTCCTCCGGCGTCATCCATTCAAATTCCGGCAATTGGTGTCGAAACCAGGTGAATTGCCGCTTGGCGTAGTGACGGGTGTCCGCCTGCCCGATGGCGCAGGCCTCTTCGCGCGAGATCTCGCCGCGCTGATACCTGACCAGCGCCGGCACGCCATGCGCCTTCATCGCCGGCAGCAGCGGATCAAGGCCACGCGCTGCGAGCGCTTCGACCTCCCCCAGCGCCCCCTCGTCCAGCATCCGCACGAAACGTGCATCGATGCGGGCATAGAGTTCGTCGCGGTCCGGCGCGAGGAAGATGGCGGTGGTGCCGTAGGGCGGCAGCAGCGGCGGCAGCGCGTCGCTGTGCCAGTCGGTCAGGGCACGGCCGGTGGCCTCGATCACTTCCAGCGCACGCGCAATGCGGGTGCGGTCGCGCAGGTTGAGCCTGGCGGCGGAGACCGGATCACGTACCGCGAGCTCTGCATGCAGTGCTTCCGGGCCGTGGCGCTCAAGCCGCGCGCGGACATCGTCGCGCACGGCGTCGGGCACCGGTGGCACGGCGGAGAGGCCGCGGGTCAGCGCCTTGAAATAGAGGCCGGAGCCGCCGATGAAGATCGGCAGCCTCCCCTGCGCCCGCACCTCAGCGAGCACGTCGCGCGCGGCATCGACCCAGGCGCCGGCGGAGAAATTCACGGCTGCATCCACCGTGCCATAGAGGCGATGCGGGGCCATGGCCTCCTCGTCCGGCGTCGGCCGGGCGGTGAGCACGCGGAGATCGCGATAGACCTGCATGCTGTCGGTATTGATGACCACGCCATCCTGCGCGCGCGCCACGGCCAGCGCCAGCGCCGACTTGCCGCTCGCGGTCGGCCCTGCGATAAGCAGCGCTCTGTTATCCGGCCTGGAACTCACGTCATGTCTCTCGTCGCTACCCTGATCTGCAACCCCGCCGATCCCGCTCTCGATAGCACGGTGCTCGACGGTCTGCGCGCGATCCTGCCGGGCGATACCGAACTGCACTGGCTGAGCGACGGCGTCGCCGCCGACATCCTGTTTGCCGCCGACAACAACAGCACCACCGACCAGCTCGCTTTCGCCGACCGCCTGCGCGCCGCGCGGGGCGACATGCCGATCGACGTGGTGGTGCAGCCTGTTCTCGATCGACGCAAGAAGCTTTTTCTCGCCGACATGGATTCCACCATGATCGGCCAGGAGTGCATCGACGAACTCGCCGACTTCGCCGGGCTGAAGGCCCATGTGGCCGCGATCACCGAACGCGCCATGCGCGGCGAGATCGAATTCGAGCCGGCCCTGCGCGAGCGCGTGGCGCTGCTGAAGGATCTTCCCATCACCGTGGTCGACGAGACGCTGGCCGAGCGCATCACGCTGACGCCGGGTGGCCGCGAACTGGTGCAGACCATGCGCGCACACGGCGCTTACACGTGCCTCGTCTCCGGCGGCTTTACGCTGTTCACCGCGAAGGTGGCGGAGCTGGTCGGCTTCCAGGAGAACCGCGCCAACGAGCTACATGTGAAGGACGGGAAGCTGACCGGGACGGTGGCCGAGCCGATCCTCGGCAAGGCGGCGAAGCTGGCGACGCTGGTGGAGCTGCGGGAGTCGTTTGATCTCGACCATCTCGATACGATGGCGGTCGGCGATGGCGCCAATGATCTCGCGATGATCGGGGATGCGGGGCTTGGGGTTGCTTTCCACGCCAAGCCCGCAGTGGCTGCAGCGGCGCATGGACGGATCGATTTCGGCGATCTCAGTGCGCTGCTCTATGCGCAGGGGTACAAGCGAAGTGAGTTTGTGAGCTGACTTCGACTTCCTGCATCGCCCGGCTTGACCGGGCGATGCAGGAGACACCGGCGTCAGTGATAGAACCAATTCGGCAGTGTCTACTGGATCCCTGCTTTCGCAGGGATGACAGACAGAGCGCGGGATCTTACTGCAAGCTCAGCGCCACAAACCGCAACTCGCCTTCGGCATTCGACACCAGCAGCAATACCGACTTCTTGCCGTCCTTCTTTACGGCATCGATGCGCTTGCTGACATCGGCCGCATTGGTGACCGCTTCCTGCGCGACTTCCACAATGACGTCACCAGCCGAGAGGCGCTTCTCGGCGGCGTCGGAGCCCTTGTCGACTCCGGTGACGACGACGCCCTTCACGCTGTCCTTGATCTTGTACTTGGTGCGCAGCTCCTTGCTGAGCCCCGTGAGATCGAGGCCGAGCGCCTTCTGCGTGGCCGGCTTCTCGGCTTCCGGTGCGGCCTTCAACGAGGCCTGAACCGGCTTGTCATCTTCCAGACGGCCGAGGGTGACCTTCTTGGTCTCTTCCTTGCCCTTGCGGATGATCAGCACATCCACGGCCTTGCCCACCGGGCTGGCGGCCACGGCGCGCGACAGGTCCTTCGGCTCCTTGACGTCCTTGCCGTCGAACTTGACGACCACGTCGCCGGTCTCGAGGCCCGCCGGCTTGGCCGGGCCCTTGTCGTCGATGCCGGCAATCAGCGCGCCGCGGGCGGGCTTGATGTTGAGGCTTTCGGCGATCTCGTCGGTGACCGGCTGGATGCGCACGCCGAGCCAGCCGCGGCGTACTTCCTTGTACTCACGCAGCTGGTCGATGACGCCCGCCACGGTCTTCGACGGCACGGCGAAGCCGAGGCCGATGGAGCCGCCGGTGGGCGAGATGATCAGCGTGTTGACGCCGACCACTTCGCCATCGAGGTTGAACAGCGGGCCACCGGAATTGCCGCGATTGATCGAGGCGTCGGTCTGGATGTAGCTGTCATACGGGCCGTTATTGATGTCGCGGTTGCGCGCCGAGACGATGCCGGCCGTGACGCTGCCGCCGAGCGAGAACGGATTGCCGATGGCGATCACCCATTCGCCGAGACGCAGCTTGTCGCTGTCGCCGAATTTGACGGCGACGACCGGCTTGACGGGCGTGAATTTCAGTAGCGCCAGGTCGGTCTTCTTGTCGACGCCGACCAGCTCAGCCTTGATCTTGGTGCCGTCATTCATGATGACGTTGATCTCGTCGGCACCGTCGATGACGTGATTATTGGTCACCGCGAGGCCCGAGGAATCGATGATGAAGCCGGAGCCGAGCGAATTGGTCTTGCGCGGCTGCATGCCTCCGCCGCCCTTCTCGCCACCACCGCGGCCGCCACGATTCTTGAAGAAGTCCTCAAAGAACTCCTCGAATTGCGAGCCCGGCGGCAGTTGCGGCATTGCACCGCGATTGCCACCCTCGCCGCTGTTCTTCGCTTCCACCGTCGAAGAGGTCGAGATGTTGACCACGGAATCAATCACCTTCTCGGCGACATCGGCGATGCCATCCGGGCCACGCGCGGCGGCCGGCAGCGAAGCGCCGACCAGCGCACCGACCGCGATTGCCGCAACGAGCGGACGCAGGCCGAAATTGCGCAGGCGGCGCGAGGACGTGAGAGCGGAGGTGACGATGGACATAGGGGTAACGTCTCCTGACGAGAGTCGGCGATTTGCATGCAGAGTGCGCCCGAACCACGCGATTGCGCAAGCCTCGGCGGAACCTCGGAGCAGCGGTCTCGGTCAGGTTATTTGAGCTGCAGATTGCGGCGGAATACGGATAGGCCGGCTGCGATCATCTTGATCGTACTGCGCTTTTAGACAGGCCGCTGCTAGCGCCGGATAAACCAGATCAGGAGCAGGCCACCGACTGCGGAAATGATGCCGGCCAGCCGCAATACGCTGTCCGGAGAGGCCAGTGCGCTTTTCATGGCGCGGCGCATCCAGCCGGGAAAGCCAAGGAACAGGATACCCTCGAAGACGAGCAGAATCCCCAGGCCGATGAGGAAGTCGGTCAGCGCTATGGACCCCACCGGTATCAACTCCCGAACTTTCGCACCCTGACGTTTCTTGGCGCAGTCTTCTGAAAAGCAAATGAGGCGCATCGTGTGACGATGCGCCTCATCCTTAGATCAGACTTGCCGCGAACGCAAAACGGATAGGCCATTTGCGTTGCGCGACCCGCCTTTATGGTTTCGCAGCAAGCGGCTTGCCCGACGGATTGGCGAAGAAGCGGAAGAACTCCGAATCCGGCCGCAGCAGGTAACGGGTGTCACCCTGCTTCAATCCGTTCTCATAGGCCGTCATCGAGCGGTAGAAGGCGAAGAACTCCGCATCCTGGCCATAGGCTTCGGCGAACAGACGGTTACGCTCGCCGTCGCCGGCACCGCGGATCTGTTCGGCCGTCGAATTGGCATCGGCGATGATGACCGTCGCCTCACGATCCGCCTTGGAGCGGATTTCCTGCGCCTTCTGGCCGCCCTGTGCGCGGAACTCGGCGGCTTCACGCTGACGTTCGGTCTGCATGCGCTGATAGACCGCCTGGCTGTTGGCATCAGGCAGGTCAGCACGCCGGATACGGACGTCGACAACCTGAATACCGTAGCCGTCCGCTTCCTTGTCGAGCTGGTCGCGGATCTTGTTCATCAGGCCTTCGCGGTCGTCGCGAACGATCTGGATGAACGTGACCTCGCCGAGCACACGGCGCATGGCCGCGTTCAACAGCGTCGTCAGCTGGATGTTGGCGGCCTGGATGGAGCCGATGCTCTGATAGAAGCGCAGTGCGTTCTTGATCTTGTAGCGCGCGAAGGCATCCACCACCAGACGACGCTGGTCGTTGGCGATGAGTTCCTGCGCAGGGTTCTCGAGATCGAGAATGCGCTTGTCGATCGAGATGACGCTGTCGATGAACGGCACCTTGAAGTTCAGGCCGGGCTCGGTGACCACGCGCACGGGCTCACCGAGGCGAACCACGAGGGCCTGCTCGGTCTGGCGCACCGTATAGAGCGAGCCGAAACCAAGGATGACGAGCACCAATACGACGATCAGTGCGACGATACCTGAGATACCGGATTTCATCGGGCGACCCCACTCTGCTGAGGCTGACCAGATGTCGCCGGTGGCTGACGTCGCGGCGTCAGTTCGTTCAAGGGAAGATAAGGCACGACACCCTGCGAGCCCGCGCCCGAGCCGGGATCGCTGATCAGCTTCTCGGCGCCATGAAGGATCTTTTCCATGGTTTCGAGATAGAGACGCTGACGGGTCACGTCCGGTGCCTTCTTGTACTCTTCATAGACCTTCAGGAAGCGCGCGCTCTGGCCCTTGGCCTCGGCGATCGCCTGTTCGCGATAACCTTCGGCGACCTGCAGGATCTGCGCGGCACGACCGCGTGAATCCGGCACGACGCGGTTGGTATAGGTCTGGGCTTCGTTCTGCAGACGCTGGGCGTCGGCCTGCGCCGCCTGCACGTCGCGGAAGGCGTCGATGACCTGGGCAGGCGGATCGACCTTCTGCAGCTGCACCTGCTGGATCAGCACGCCGGCGCCATAGCCGTCGAGCGTCTTCTGCATCAGTTCCTGCACCTGGGTTTCGGTCACGGTGCGTGCGCCGGTGAGGATCGGCTGGATATTGGCGCGACCCACCACTTCACGCATCACGCTCTCGGCGACAGCCTTCACGGTGCCTTCCGGATTCTGGATGTTGAACAGGAAGTTGCCCACGCCATCCGGCTTGATGCGCCAGAGCACGGTGAAATCCACATCGACGATGTTCTCGTCGCCGGTGAGCATCAGGCTCTCTTCCGGCACGTCGCGCATGGTGCGGCCACGGCGACCGGTGTCTTCGAGGATCGACATGCCGACCGACAGCGTCGACACGCGCAGCGCCTTCGGCAGCAGCACGGTCTCGATCGGATAAGGCAGGTGATAGTTCAGACCAGGCTGAACGGTGCGGACATGCTTGCCGAACCGCAGCACGACGCCGAGCTCTTCGGACTGCACGCGGAAGAAGCCGGACAGGCCCCAGATGGCGATGGCCACCACGAGGATGAGGAAGATACCCATGCCGCTGACGAAGCCGCCAGGCAACATCGACTGCAAGCGGTCCTGCCCTTTGCGCAGAAGATCCTCAAGATCAGGCGGCCTCGGTCCGGACGATTGCGGACCCGATCCCCAGGGTCCTTTCGGGCCGGGACCCCAGGGGCCTCCGCCTTGATTCTTCCACGACATTCAAACTCTCCTCTGCGCGGCCGGACATACCGGTCTCGCCATCTCTGCATGGCTTTATAGGGGACGGCCCCTGCTCTTACAACGCGGGGCGCTAGACCTTGGGAGCTAAGCGCAACGCCCTGTTTTTCAATGTTAACGGGCGGAAAAGACGGTTAACGCGGCGCGATCCGGCAATATGTCACATAGGAGAAATCGACGCTGTCCTCGCCCGCCGCAGGGTGCCGGACGCGCGCCGTTTCTTCCCATGCGGTGAGATCGACCGGCGGCAGAGTGGTATCGCCCGCGGGGCTTGCATGGACCTCGGTGACTTCGAGGCGATCCGCAAAAGGCATCCATTGGGCATAGATTTCGGCACCGCCGATGATGGCGATCTCGCCGACGGAACGCCGCAGGGCATCGCCGATGGCGATCGCACGCGCCGCGTCGAGCGATGTCGCGACAACGGCGCCATCCGCCGTGTAACCGGCATTGCGCGTGATCACGATATTGGTGCGGCCCGGCAGAGGCCTCCGCGGAAAGGACTCGAAGGTTTTACGGCCCATGACGATGGGCTTGCCGATGGTCAGCGCCTTGAAGCGCTGCATGTCCGATTTCAGCCGCCACGGAATGGTGTTGTCGTGACCGATGACACCGTTCTCGGCGACGGCGTAGACGAGGACGATCTCAGGAAGGACCTTCACGGTTACACCGCGACCTCGGCCTTGATATGCGGATGCGGATCGTAGCCTTCGAGCGTGAAGTCCTCATACCGGAACGCGAAGATGTCCGTCACGTCCGGATTGATCTTCATCACCGGCAGCTTGCGCGTCTCGCGCGTCAGCTGCAGGCGCGCCTGCTCCAGATGATTGGAGTAGAGATGCGCGTCGCCGAGCGTGTGCACGAAATCGCCGGGCTTGAGGCCCGTCACTTGCGCGATCATCATGGTGAGCAGCGCGTAGGACGCGATATTGAAAGGCACGCCCAGAAAGACGTCCGCGGACCGCTGATACAACTGGCACGATAGCTTGCCATTGGCGACATAGAACTGAAACAGGCAGTGGCACGGCGGCAGCGCCATCTTCTCGATCTCGGCCGGATTCCAGGCCGACACGATCAGCCGGCGCGAGTCCGGGTTGCGCTTGATCATGTCGATCACATTGGCGATCTGATCGATGCTGCGGCCATCCGGCGCCGGCCATGAGCGCCATTGCGATCCATAGACCGGACCGAGGTCGCCATTCTCGTCTGCCCATTCGTCCCAGATCGAGACGCCGTGATCCTTGAGATATTTGATGTTGGTGTCGCCCGCCAGGAACCAGAGCAGCTCGTGGATGATCGCCTTCAGCGACAGCTTCTTGGTGGTCAGGACGGGGAAGCCGTCGCTGAGCTTGAAGCGCGTCTGGTGGCCGAACACGGACAGCGTGCCGGTGCCGGTGCGGTCGTGTTTCTCCACACCATGGCTGAGGATGCGTTCGAGCAGGTCGTGATACTGGTTCATGATCGATCTTGTGGCTGTGAGCCGGCGAACTTATCGCTCCGGTCGCAACCGGGACATGCCGATTCCCGGATTATACCCGGAAATCTGGGATCCCTCCCCGCAAACGACAAGGCCGGATCCTCGCGGATCCGGCCCTGCAATCGGTCTGTAGGATGGGCAAAGGCGCTCTTGCGCCGTGCCCATCACCTCGCACCCCAGATCTTTGATGGTGGGCACGCTCCGCTTTGCCCACCCTACAGGTTCCGCCGGTTCCCGCTTACTGGGCGGGCTTCAGCACCGCCGACCATTTGACGACTTCGTCCTTCACCAGCTTGCCGAGGGCGGCCTGGGTCCGGCCTTCCGGCTTCGGAATGTCGGAGCCGAGATCGAGCAGGCGCTTCTTAACGTTCTCGTCGTCGAGCGCCTTGGCGGCGGCGGCGTTCAGCTTGGCGGTGATCGCGGCGGGCGTGCCCTTGGGCGCGAAGATCGCGTTCCAGGCCGAGGCCTGGTACTTCGGCAGACCGGCTTCGTTGGTGGTCGGGACGTCCGGCAGCGACGGATTACGCTCCGGGGTCGCGATGGCATAGGCCTTGATGGTGCCGCCCTTGATCTGCGGAACGGCATTGACGATCTGGTCGCACATGTAATCGACCTGGCCGCCGACCAGCGCGTTCATCGCAGGACCGGTGCCGTTGAACGGCACGCCGATCGGCTTGATGTCGAGCACCGACGAGAGCAATTCGCACGACGAATAGGACACCGAGCCGACGCCGGCATGGGCCATGTTCAGCTTCTCGTTATTCGCCTTCACATAGGTGACGAATTCCTTGAGATCCTTCGGCGCAAAATCCTTCTTGGACAGGATGAGGATCGGCGTGCCGGCGAGCAACGCAACCGGCTCGAAATCCTTCTCCGGATGATAGGCAAGCTTCGGATACAGCGGCACGGCGGCGGCATGGGTGCCCATGTGACCGGTGATGATGGTGTAGCCGTCATTGGCGGCCTTGGCAGCGCGGGTCGCGCCCGTGGTGCCGCCGGCGCCGACCACGTTCTCGATGATGATCTGCTGGCCTAGCGTCTTCGACATGTCGGACGCGACGATGCGTGCGATGACGTCGGTCGGGCCACCGGCCGCGAACGGCACGATCATGGTGATGGGACGGGTGGGATAGTCCTGTGCCTGCGCCTTCGTCGAAATGGTGCCGATGCTGGCGAGCGTCGCCAGGCCACCTATCGCAAGCATGTTCTTAAATGACTTCATCTTATTGCCTCCCAGACCAAAGTTTTTGCGCCATTATGACGTGTCATGCGGCACTCATACAAAGCAACGGCCCGAAGTCCATTCGACTTCGGGCCGCGGCGGAGTGACGCAGTATTGTAGTTAAGACCGCTAGCTCTCGGACTCGACGAAGACCTCGTCGCGCTTCTTTCGCAATGACGGAAGCACCGCGAGGATCAGCAGGAAGGCCGAGATCGCCATCAAGGTGGCCGACAGCGGACGGGTGAAGAACACCGTCGCATCACCGCGCGAGATCAGCAGTGCGCGACGCAGGTTCTCTTCCATCAGCGGGCCGAGCACCATGCCGAGCAGCAGCGGGGCCGGCTCGAAGTCGTGCTTGATCAGCCAGTAGCCGATCAGACCGAAGATGCCGGCAAGCACGACGTCCATCGGCGCGTTGTTCACCGAATAGATGCCGATGCTGCAGAACACCACGATCGAGGGGAACATCAGGCGATACGGCACGCGGAGCAGACGCACCCAGATGCCGACCATCGGCAGATTGATGACAAGCAGCATCAGGTTGCCGACCCACATCGAGGCAATCATGCCCCAGACGAGTTCGGGTTGCTTCTGCATCACCTGCGGACCGGGCACGATGCCGTGAATGGTCATCGCGCCGACCATCAGCGCCATCACCGCATTCGGCGGAATGCCGAGGGTGAGCAGCGGGATGAACGAAGTTTGCGCCGCAGCATTGTTGGCGCTTTCCGGCGCCGCAACGCCTTCGATCGCACCACGGCCGAACTTCTTCGGGTTCTTCGAGAGCTTCTTTTCGAGCGTGTAGGCCGCAAACGACGCGATGACCGCGCCGCCGCCCGGCAGAATGCCGAGGATCGAACCAAGCACGGTGCCACGCAGGATCGGCATCGACGAGTCCTGCAAGTCCTTCTTGGTCGGCATCAAGCCAGTGACCTTGTTCTGGACCAGCTGGCGGTCTTCTTCGCTGCCCGCATCGAGGTTGCGGATGATTTCCGCAAAGCCGAACAGACCCATCGCGACAGTGGCAAAGCCGAGGCCGTCAGCGAGTTCGGGGATGTTGAACGACATGCGCGACGCACCGGTCTCGATGTCCGAGCCGACCATCGACAGCAGCAGACCGAACACGATCATCGCGATCGCCTTCAGCACCGAGCCTTTGGCAAGCACGACGGCAAAGATCAGGCCGAGCACCATCAGCGAGAAGTATTCGGCTGGACCGAAGGCGAGCGCCAGCTTGGTGAGCGGCGCGCCGAGCACGGCGATCAGAACGGTGGCAACGCAGCCCGCGAAGAACGAGCCGATGGCCGCAATCGCGAGGGCCGGACCTGCACGGCCCTGCTTTGCCATCTGGAAGCCGTCGAGCGCGGTGACGACCGAGCCGGCTTCACCGGGAATGTTGACCAGGATCGACGTGGTCGAGCCACCATATTGCGCACCGTAATAGATGCCGGCGAGCATGATCAGCGCGCCGACCGGCGGCAGACCGAAGGTGATCGGCAGCAGCATTGCCACGGTGGCAATGGTGCCGATGCCCGGCAGAACACCGACCAGCGTGCCGACCAGCGCACCGATCAGACACAGCAGAATGTTCATCGGCAGCGGGATGCTCAAACCGCCAAGCCATGCGGGAGACCACTGTACGAATTGGAAGACAGTCGCGAAGCCGAGACCGAGATTGGAAAAAAGATCGCCCATAACGCCCTCGTCCTCAACGCATCAGGAAAGTCGGCCACATCTGCAGCGGCAGACCCAGCGCGTACGGGAATAGCAAGGCGCAGAACGTCGTCAGGCAGGCGCCGACGATGGCCGTCTCAACCCACTTCGTCTCTGTCGAACCGAGCGCTGCGATCAGGAAGCTCGACATCGCCGAGAAGATCATGCCCATCGGGCGAATGCAGAGCGCGAACGAGACGATCGCGATCATGACGAAGACCGGACCGCGCCAGTGAAATTTCTGAAGTCCGGGGCCTTCGGTGAAGACGCCGACGAACATCACGGCAGCGCCGAGACCGAGCAACAGAATGCCGAACATCCGTGGCGCGGTACCTGCACCGAACGAGAAGCCATGCATGCCTTGCAGATCACTCGATGCCCACAACGCAAATGCAGCAATCGCCACCAGGGCGAGGCCGCCGATAAAGTCCTGCGGGCCTTTGACCCAGCTTGGCAAGATTGATTTCTCCGGCGCGTGGCTCGGCGCATCACTCATTGTACGTCCCTCTAGTCACGAGCTTATCATAGCCCAACGTCGTTCAGAGCCCGCCCAGGCCCCGTGGTCGAACTTGCCTAGCCATTTTCGTCAGAGAATGCCAGCGAAACCAAGTAATCCGCCGCCAACTAACAACCATAGCGGGTTGAGCCGCGTTGCAAAGGCCAGAACGGCTGCAACCGCGGTGACGGAATACGCTACTATAGAAGTGTCTGCGGAATTCATGACGATGAGGCCACTCGCGCACATTAGACCAATGGATAATGGGACAAGTGCCGCCTGCACAATTCCTGGCCATGTCGCGTGCGTCGAGCGTGCGAGTAAACGGCTTATATAATAGGCGACAACTGCAGTCGGCCCGCACATGGATAGGGTCGCAACTAAAGCCCCGAGAACACCGGCAACCTGGTATCCGATCAGCGTAACGATCAGAACATTGGGGCCCGGCGAGAGCTGCGAGATCGCAAAGACATCGGCGAACTGCTTGTCCGTGAGCCAGTGATTGACGTCTACCGCAATGCGGTGAATCTCCGGAATCGCTGAATTTGCGCCGCCGACAGCGAATAAGGACATCAGCCCGAAGGTCCAGGCGATTGTCCAGAGCGTACCGATACCAGTCTGGTTCACGCCCTGCTCCAGCGTCGCATCATTATGGTGAGCAGAATGCTGACCGGAATGGAGACCAGTAGCACCGTCGGCAACGGCCAACGCATCAAGCCAACGGCGACAAACACAGCCAGCATCATCAACAGGCTGAGTGGCTCGCGTTTTTTCAGGATCGGCAACATCATCCGCGCGATAACCGCGAACAACAATCCGACTGCAACGCAGGAGACGCCAGCAAGTGTGCGGCGCAGCGATTCCATATCGCCATAGCGTCCATATAGAATGGCAAGGATCGTGACGATCAGGACCGGCGGCCCGAGCAGCCCGGCGAATGCAGCGACAGCACCGGGGATGCCACGGATGCGGGCTCCGAACACGACCGAGAGATTGACGATGTTGGGTCCGGGCAGGAAATGGCAAAGCGCGAAGGTTTCATTGAATTCCTCCGCCGTCATCCAGTGGTGCTGCTCGACGATCGCCCGGCGTGCCCAGACCAGCACACCGCCAAAGCCGGCCAGTGACATTTTCGCAAAGGCAACGAACAGCACGCCCAGCCCGACGGGCGCCTGGGTTGCAGATCCGGTGCTTTCAGCCATGAGTGGCGGCGGCGAGGCGGGCATGGCGCCGGTTTAAGCCGCAGAGACGGCTGCGCCAAACGATTTTACGTGGTTTTTTGCGCCGATATGCGGCCATGAGGCCTCCGCTCTGTTTCGCGACCCACCACTCTTCTATATAGAGTGCAGTCGTCCGCCCGGCTGTCGGCCTTGAAGATTGCTGACCTCGGGTGCATGCCGGCGTATGAAGTGGGAAAGATGGCGCGAGTCGGCTTCCCGACATCGCCACAATTGCCGATACATCCTCTACCTAGACGAAAGCGACGGGGCCGAACGATGCCGACCGATCATATTCGATACGACGTGCTGGCCCGTGACGCCCTCCGCGGCGTGCTGCGCAAGGTGCTGATCGATGCAGCCGAGCACGGCCTGCCGGGCGAGCATCATTTCTTCATCACCTTCATCTCCAAGGCGGACGGCGTGAAGCTGTCGCCGCGCCTCTTGGCGCAATATCCGGAAGAGATGACGGTGATCCTGCAGCACCAGTTCTGGGATCTCACGGTCACCGAAGACCGGTTCGAAGTCGGCTTGTCGTTCAACGGAATTCCCGAGCGCCTGGTCGTGCCGTTCGCGTCGATCAAGAGCTTCTATGACCCGTCCGTGCAGTTCGGCCTGAGCTTCGAAACCGAGGCTGCCGCCGAAACGCCGGCCGCAGGCACGCCACCGGCAACGACGCCGGCCGAAGCGCTCGCCTCCCCGCCTGCGCCGCCTGAAGCGCCTGCCGAGGGTGAAGCGCCGAAGCCCGGCGAAGGTGCAGAGGTCGTCCGTTTAGACCGCTTCCGAAAGAAATAAGCGCGAGAGCGTGTACAGTGAAAGGGCCGCAGCAATGCGGCCCTTTTCTTTTTGCGCTGCGTCCGCTGATGCAGCAATGCAGGACATCCATCATGGCAAAATCGTCGAAGAAAACCTCCGCCGCATCCACCCGCACCGAAACCGACAGCTTCGGGCCCATCGAGGTCGCCGCCGACCGCTATTGGGGCGCGCAGACGGAGCGCTCGCGGCAGAATTTTCGCATCGGCCATGACCGCATGCCGATGCCGATCGTGCATGCCCTTGCCCTGGTCAAGCTTGCCGCGGCGGAGACCAATCGCGAGCTCGGCCTGCTGCCGCCGAAACTCGCCAAGGCCATCGTCCAGGCCGCAGGCGAGGTGATCGACGGCAAGCTCGACGATCATTTCCCGCTCGTGGTCTGGCAGACCGGATCCGGCACGCAAACCAACATGAACCTCAATGAGGTGATCGCCAACCGCGCCAACGAACTGCTTGGCGGCGAGCGCGGTGCGAAGAAGCCGGTGCATCCGAACGATCACGTCAATATGAGCCAGTCGTCAAACGACTCGTTTCCGACTGCGATGCACATCGCAGCCACTCAGGGAATCACCCACGACCTCATCCCGGCCCTGAGTGAATTGCTTGTTGCGCTGCGCAAGAAAGAGAAAGCCTTCGCAAAGATCGTGAAGATCGGACGCACGCATACGCAGGACGCGACGCCGCTGACGCTCGGTCAGGAATTTTCGGGCTATGCATCGCAGGTCGAAAGCGGGATCGCGCGGCTTCGTCACGGCGTGAAGGAGCTTCATCCGCTCGCTCAGGGCGGAACGGCGGTCGGCACCGGCCTCAACTCGAAGCCGGGCTTCGCCAAACTCTTCGCGAAGAATGTGCAGAAGATCACAAAGTTGCCCTTCACCAGCGCAGCTAACAAATTCGAGGCACTCGCCTCGAATGACGCTTACGTCTCAGTACACGGATCGATAAACTCCGTCGCAACAGGGCTATTCAAGATTGCAAACGACATCAGGCTGCTCGGCTCCGGCCCGCGTTCGGGACTCGGCGAGCTCATTCTGCCCGAAAACGAGCCGGGCTCATCGATCATGCCGGGCAAGGTGAATCCGACACAATGTGAAGCAATGACAATGGTATGCTGTCAGGTATTTGGTAACCACACCGCCATCACGGTTGCCGGCAGCCAAGGTCATTTCGAGCTCAACGTGTATAAGCCTGTGATGGCGCATTGTATGATGCAGTCCATCCAATTGATCGCAGACGTTGCGCGATCCTTCACAGAGCACTGTGTCGATGGCATTCGCGCTGATGAGAAGCGTATCCGCGAGTTGATGGAACGCTCGCTGATGCTGGTGACCGCGCTCGCACCGAAGATCGGCTATGACAACGCCGCCAATGTTGCGAAAGCCGCTCATAAGAATGGCACGACCCTGAAAGAAGAAGCCGTGCGACTGGGTCTTATTGATACGAATGAGTTCGATCGTCTCGTTCAGCCGGTCAAAATGATACAGCCCGGATAAGATCCTCGCTGTTGGGTCAATTTTTTTTACTCACAGCTTGTTGAGAATATCTCAAAGACGAAATAGTTATAGTTCATACCGCCTATTTGGTTAGAACGAGCTGACTTTCGTTTCTGGCCAGTGCTGCGATACTGCGAAGGCGACTTGATGAGTCAACTCGGCGAGTGAGCTCATCAAGTCGGATTGGTAAGTCCGGCCGAATTTTCGACCGCAATTGAGTTCGATTGTCTAAGTTGGATTGTCCGAATTGAATTGTTTCTTTTTCTGTTTGGCGATTGGAGTGAATTTTTTGGATGGATCGCGAAACCGATTTCGTTCTCGCCACGTATCTCTGCACGACGGTGACGTCCGCGTTTCACGCTCCATCATTTCATTGAACGACGGGAGCGATCATGGGTGACCTGATCAATCTGAATCGCTTCAGAAAGCGCGCAGTGCGCGAAGAAGCTTCCAGACAAGCAGAAATCAACCGCGCCAGTTTCGGGCGCACTAAATCCGACCGTATTTTAGAGGAGCAGCGCACTGCCCGTGCGAACACCATGCTTGACCAGCACAAAATCGATGGCGAGAGCGCATCATGAAGTCGCCCGTAGTTAAGAGATCGATCGTCGTTGCTGGACATAAAACCAGCGTGAGCCTCGAAGAGGCGTTCTGGAACGGCATGAAGGAGATCTCCAATCTCCGCGACATGACGCTTTCGGAACTCGTGGGCGAAATCGACACCAATCGTCAGCAGGGCAACCTGTCATCGGCGATTCGGCTGTTCGTGCTCGATTATTTCCGGACTCGTGCTGCACCGCCGCAGCGTGGTTCCGAAAGCACCCCGAATCTCTCTGCCTGACCCTTAAATCGACAGTGGTGCGTGTCACTGCTGTCGATCGCATGTCCGCTCGGGCGGATCACGCCGCAGGCACCGTTTCCCAATCGTCAAAATGCCGGCCTGACCGGCGGCATTGCTGCAGGTGGCGTGAGCACCATCGGCGGCGATAGCCGTGGCTTGGGTTGCACACGCGTGGAACCCGGCGCGGGGCGCACTTCGATCGGCGCCGGCAACGGCGCGACGCTGACGACAGGTGGCATCGCCGGCGGCGCGATCACCTGCCGCGGAGCTGTTGCGCGTGGCGGGGATCGTCGCGGCAACGGAATATCCGGCGATGTCGGCGACGATGACGTCGGCATATCGCCTGACGGCGCCTCGCGCGGCTGGACCGCACTTGGCGGCGGGATGGCTGCCGGAAGTGGCGCAGGCGATTGTGAAGCGCCGCGCTCCAGCAAATCGAGCCGACGCGTCTCGCGATCGATGGCCCGCACCGCAAGCCATGACGACAACGACGCGATGTCGATGCTGCGATCCAGCCTGTCGGGTGGTCCTACCAGAAACAGCTGGATTTCCGGGCGCGCGCTGGAGCCGCCCGCGACGGCTCCCGACAGACTCGCACGGATATCAGCCTGATCGGCGACGATGTCGTAGCCACCGGATACGATGGCCCGCGCGCCTTCGGCCTCCAGCGTGGTGGCACTGACGCGGAGACGGCCATCCTTGATATCGAACGGAATCTGCGCCGAGGACATCGCGAATTCGCCCTTCGCCAGCACCGGCTCGATGATCTGCTTCAGCTTTGCATCATCGGTCGCCTGGCCAGAATCGCTGGCACGGATCGCAGCGTCGAAGACGCGCGGATCGAGACCGGCGATGCGCAGGCCATCCACGGTCACAAGCCCATTGCCCGACACCGCCCCTTCCAGCGCCGATGCGCTGCGGCCTTGCGACGCGACGCCAAGTTTCAGCGACGTCTTTCCGGCCGGCATCGACAATCCGCGATAACGCAGCGCCGTGCCGTCTGCACCGGACACGTCGACGCGTGCACTCAACGCGTAACCGCTGACGGCAGTGGGTTTGAGATCGATATCGGCCACGACATCGCCGCCGCCGAGCTTGCCCTTGATGGCATCCACGGTCAGAGAGCGGCCATCGCTTTTGATCGTGCCGCTCACCGGCCGCAATTCGGAGCCTCCGGGCAGCGTCGCGCTCAAGGCTTGAAAGGCGAGCTGGCCGCGCCAGCCCTGCAGAAGGCCGCTGCCGAGCGGCTCGCCCGCCTCATGCCCGCGCGCGCCGATGATCCAGCCGAACGCGGGAGCCAGTTCGATATTATCGGTGCCGAGCTGACCATCGATAGACTTTTCCGTTCCGAGCGTCAGTGCCAGACGCCCACGCATCCGCGAGCCGGCGACGATGCCGTCGATATCGTCGAGCGCGAGCTTGTCGCCATTCAGCGACAATCGCGACGACAGGCTTGCTTTTGCGGATGCATCGGTCGGCTTGAGATTCAACAGCGGCGCAGCATTAGCCTTGCGGACCGACAATGTCAGCGCGGCCTTCGGCGTGGGTGCCCAGAGCTCGGCACTTCCTTGCACATCAGCATCGACATCATTGCCGGAGAGTTTCGCCTTGATCTGCATCGGCGCACGCCATGCTCCGCTGGCATCGGCCTCGAGGGACAAGGCCGCATCGCCAGCGGCGAGCATGCCGTTCAGGCCGAGCAGTGCAAGCAGTGTCGTTCCCTGCCCTGTCGCTTTGGCCTGCAGCGACAGCTCGCTGCGTGACAGCACATCGGCATCGATTCCACGCAACGCAGCAACCGTCGGCGATGTGGCGACGGTCAGCGCAGCCTTGACCTGCGGCGCATCGATATCGAGCGCGATACGTGCGTCACCGCGATCCGAATTCACCTGCGGCCGGCTGAGATCCAGCGCGAGCTTCAATTTTGCGGCGCCAGGCGTGGCCGGCAGGGCGCCGATCCTGTTCGCCACCGCTGGCGCGAAGGGCGCAACGATCCTGCCGATCTGAGCAAGGGACGGCGCGCTCGCATTCAAGGCGAATTGACCGGTCGCCTCGTTGCGATCGAAGGCGCCGCTGCCGTCGAGCATGACGCCAGTGGCCTCGCCGATCCTGAGCCGCTCAATGGCAATCGTTCGGGGGCCATAAGCGAGTTGCGCCGCAAAAGGACGCATCTCCTGACCGGACGACGTCGCGCGACCGATATCGAGAGATAACTTTCCGGCCTCGGGCCATTCGGTCTGCGATCCGCCGAGTGAGCGCACGAGCGCGGTGCCTGCATCGAGATCCAGACGATCGGCCTTGAGTTCGGCTTCGATCCGCGATCCAGCGGAGCCGGACGGATAGGCGAACGACACCCGGCCCTCCAGCGTTCCGCCATCGATGTCCGCCTTCAAGCCGTCGAGCGACACACGGTCCGCATTCGAGATGAAATTGCCACGAATGCGCAGTGGCTTCTGATCGCCGAGACGGACATCGCTGCGCCCTTTCAGCCAGCCGGCGAGGAGATCGGGATCGGCAGAGTCGATACTGAATGCGCCCGCAAAGCCGCCGGCGGCGCCGTTTTGCGGCGCGCCGCTCGCGACGACGCGCGTCGCCCCAGGCGCGCGGAATTCGAGCCGTTCGACAACCCATGATTTGGCATCGCCATGGAGGTCGGCACCGATATTCAGTACCGGCCGGCCGCCAAGCATGATCTGCTCGGCACCGATTTCGATCTGCGTCCGCAGCGGGAGTTGAGGGACAATCGCCGTCAGCCTCCGCAGCGCGGCGATCGGGGTGGCACTGTCGCCGCCAGCGTCCTGCTTCGCCAATAGCCGATCCGCATCGAGCTGTTTGGCTGACAGTACCGCATGCAACAACGGCGATGCACCGAAACGGAGATCGGCGACGCCCGACAGTTTCAGCCCGCCATCGTCGGTGCCGTAACTCACATCCACGCTTTCAATCAAAGCCTGTGACGGGTCGGCCTTCACCTTGCTGACGATGCGCCACGGCGCACTCGCAAGACCGACATCGGCCTTGCCGCTTGCCCCGCGGGCAATCGTCATGGCGCCATCGAAGCTCGGGGCACGATTGTCGAAACTCAGGATGCCGTCGAGATCGATGCCCGGTGCCTTCTCATTGCCATCGATGACAAGGCGGAGCCGCGTGCCATTCCCATCGCTGGTCTGGCCCGACGAAATGCGGAATGGGGTGCGCGTACCAACGCGGGTGAAATTGCCGTCTCCGCGCATGGCGCCAGCCGCCAATGAACGAACATCACCACTGAAGGCGATGTCGCTGAGTTCGATCGTGGAGCGGCTCGCTGCGTCATGCAGATTGAGGCGGCCGGTGACATTCAGCCGATCGATGGCGAGCGCGCCGAGATTGAACGGACCAGTCGATGCCGGCAGATCGAGACGGCCCTGCGCATTCAAGCCGAGATCGACGGCAGCACCGCCAACCGTGAGTTCGGTGGCGCGCCATTCGCCGCGCAGCAGCGAACCGAGGCTGAACTCCACATCCAGCTTGTCGGCACGGAAGCGGCCGAGGTCATTGGCGCCGCCGATGGTGACGCCGTGCAACTGCAGCGAGGGCGCCGGCAGCAGCCGCGCATCGAGCGCGCCGACCACTCGCACGGGCGCGCCAACAATGCGCGTCGCCTCCGCTTCAAACTGCGGGCGGAACTGGCTCCAGTCGATGAAGAACGGCCCGACCAGAGCAGCCACCAGCGCCAGGATGAATGCGATCGCCAGGCCGAGCAGCGTGGTCTGCAAGGAATCTCCCCTTCAGCGGTCCAGCGGCATCGCGCCTGCTGGCGTCGGCGCCATCTCGGAGGCGCCGGAATTCACTCTATCTATAGAAGGAACTGTGGCGAAGTCACAGCATAACCCGCAGGCGCGATGGCGCGGACGTGTTGCGGCAAATCGCCCGCAATCAGCTGCGCGAAGCCTGTTCCAGCGCATCGCGCGCCGCCTGAGCGTGGTGCAACCGGCCAGCCACAACCCGTACCTTGCGCGGCGCCGCCATCCAGATCGCCAAAGTCGCGACGAGGCAGACGACGATCCCCAGCGCAAACGCGAGCGTGTAAGTGCCGTAGTGATCGTGCAGCACGCCGGTCACCAGTGGCCCAGCAGCACCGCCTGCCAAGCCGGCCAGAGTGAGCGTGCCAAAAATGCTGCCAAAATGCTCGCCATGGAAAATTTCCAGCACCACCGCGCCCATCACGGAGGTGACGCCATAGCCGAGCAGCCCCTGTGAAATCACCATCACATAGACCAGAGCGATGCTCGGCACATATTCGAGGGCGATCAACGCGGTGAAACAGATGGCGAAGCCAAAGCCGCTGACGGTCCAGATCCATTCGCGACCGATACGATCCGACAGATGGCCGAGGAAGATCTGGCCGGGCACGCCGAACAGGCTGACCATCGCGAGCGCCCAGGCGGCCGTATGCGGCGAGAAGCCGACATCGAGCAGATATTTGGTTTGATGCACCTGGACCGCGTACCAGGCATAAAGGCCACCAAAAAGTCCTAGCGCCAGCCACCAGAAACGCGCGGTGCGGATCGCACGGCCAAGGGTCCAGTCGATGCTGGCCCAGGCGGGATCGACGATGTTGGAGATCGGCTTGGTGGAGGGATGCGGCGCCGCATCGCCATCCGGCAACAGCCCCATGTCTTGCGGGCGCTTGCGCAGCAGGAGATTGATCGGCACCAGCACGATCAACACCACGAGGCCCATCGCGGTGCATGCCGTGCGCCAGCCGGTCTGCTCGATCATCAACTGCACCCAGGGCAGTATCGTCACCGAGCCGATACCGACGCCGGCAAAAGCGAGACCGATGGCGAGGCCGCGTTTGCGGCTGAACCAGTTGGGCAGGAACAGCGATTGGCCGGCATAGCCAAGGCAGATGCTGCCGGCGCCGACGAGAACACCGATGGTGAGATAGAGATGCCATGGCTCGCTCGTCAGCGGCGCGAGCAGAAGCCCCGCGCCCATCAGCACGGTGCCAAGCTCCATCACCGCACGCGGGCCGCCGCGATCCATCAGCTTGCCCATCAGCGGACTCATGATGGCGGAGACGAGAAAGCCGAACGAGAAGGCGCCGGCCGTGACGCCGCGATCCCAGCCGAATTCGGAGATGATGGGCGGGAAGAGCAATGAGAACGACGTGCGGGCATTCACCCCGATCGCCATCGTCACGAACGTGACGGCAACGATCACCCAGCCATAGAAGAACGGCAGCCGCATCGGCTGATGCCTTTTCTTGGACGCCGCAGCGCCGAATTCCAAATGTCCGAAGCCAAGCCACAGACACACTTTTTGCAGGCAATTTTATCCAACTGCAGCTTGTAGGTGTTTAGAAACCGCTCGTCCATACGACGAAAGCAGCGTTTCGCGCACGACATCATGCGAAACGCTGCGGCCGGCGGTGTCAGACTTGCGGCAAGATCTTGCCGGGGTTGAGGATGTTGTCAGGGTCGAGCGCGCGCTTGATCGCCCGCATGGCGTCGAGTGCTTCGGGGCCGAGTTCCGCCTTCAGATACTTTTGCTTGCCCTGGCCGATGCCATGTTCGCCCGTGCAGGTGCCGCCCATGGCCTGGGCGCGCTGCACGAGGCGGTGCATGAATTCTTCCGCGCGGGCGATCTCCGCGGGGTCATTGCGATCGCAAACCAGCGAGCAGTGGAAATTG
Organism: Tardiphaga sp. GW821-FHT12E02; assembly: GCF_058807155.1. Lineage (NCBI taxonomy): Bacteria > Pseudomonadati > Pseudomonadota > Alphaproteobacteria > Hyphomicrobiales > Nitrobacteraceae > Tardiphaga > Tardiphaga sp. GW821-FHT12E02. Next base: position 2,377,673 of record NZ_JBXAQK010000001.1, on the reverse strand, counting down.
CCATCGCCGACATGGCCGACGATGGGCGAGAGCAGATTGAAGCGCTTGAGGTCCTCTTCGGTCTCGCCGACGCATTCGGCGAGTTTCGAGATCGGCACGCAGACGTCGGTGGCCGCGACGTCGGAGCCGGGACGCAGGCTCTTCACCGACCAATAGGCATCGTGACGGGCCTGCCAGAGTTTGGTGCGGTCTTCCGGCTTGGTGGTCCAGGAGAAATCACCGCCGCCGCATTCAAGGGCGATATCGCGAAAATTCTTTGACTGCTCGGCGACATCGGCTTCGCTACCATGGAATTCCAAAAGCAGCAGCGGCGTCTCGGGGAGCGTGAGCTTCGAATAGATGTTGCAGGCACGCACCTGTGCTTCATTCAGAAGCTCGATACGTGCAACCGGAATGCCGGTCTGGATCGCAAGGATGGTGGCCTGACAGGCGCCCTGCACGGTTTCAAACGAACATGAAGCTGCAGCAATCGTATCCGGAATGCCGCGCAGCTTGATGGTGAGTTCGCTGATGATGCCGAGCGTGCCTTCGGCGCCGACAAACAAGTGCGTCAGGTCATAGCCTGCCGACGACTTCTTCGCGCGGGTGCCGGTGGTGATGATCTCGCCATCGGCGCGCACGACCTTCAGCGCCAGCACGTTTTCGCGCATGGTGCCGTAGCGCACCGCATTGGTGCCGGAGGCGCGGGTCGAAGCCATGCCGCCGAGCGAGGCATCGGCGCCGGGATCGATGGGGAAGAACAGGCCCTGGTCGCGCAGATGCTCGTTGAGCGCCTTGCGGGTCACGCCGGGCTGGATGACGCAATCGAGATCCTCGGGGTGCACCGCGAGAATCTTGTTCATGTCGCGCAGGTCGATGCAGATGCCGCCGGCCGGCGCGTTGACCTGCCCTTCCAGCGAGGTGCCGGTGCCGAAGGCGATCACCGGGACCTTGTTGGCGGCGCAGATGCGCACGACGTCCTGGATGTCCGCCGTCTCCTGCGCGAACACCACGCCATCCGGCGGCTGGTTCGCGAGCCACGTGGTGGTGTGGCCATGCTGCTCGCGCACGGCCTGCGAGGTCACGAGCTTGTTGCCAAAGCGCGCGGCGAGCGCCTCGAGTGCAGCCGCCAGAGCCTTCGGCTCGGGGCGGGTCAGATTCGATTCGATGTTACCCACGGTTGTCCCTTTCAACGGGGCGCGACCGTCGCAAAGCTTGTATAAGCGGTCAAGAGACGTGACGTGGAAATGGGATGGGAATGACCGAGATCAACGACTTGCTGCGCCGCCCGGCCGTGTTCAAATCCTCGATCATGCAGATCGAGCCGCAATGGATCGACTATAACGGCCACCTCAACATGGCCTATTACCACGTCATGTTCGACCGGGCCGTGGACGAACTCTGGGTCCATATCGGCATCGGACCGGGCTACCTGAAGGAGCGGAACAACTCGTCCTTCGCCGCCGAATGCCACGTTCGCTATATCAGGGAGATCCATCTCGGCGATCCCGTGCAGGTGTCCGTTCTCGTCGTCGCCGCCGACGAGAAGCGCATTCACACATTCCAGGAACTGCGCCACGCCACCGAGGGCTGGCTTTCCGCGACATCCGAGAACATGTCGCTGCACATGGATATGACGGCGCGCAAGGTGGCGGCCTTCCCGCCGGACATCAACGCCAATGTGCAGGCGCTGGCGCAAGCTCATGCCGGGCTGGAGCGGCCCGAGGGCATCGGACGCAAGATCGCGATGCCGGCGAAGAAGTAGCTCGCCACCTTGTCAGCCGTCATTGCGAGCGCAGCGAAGCAATCCAGTTCTTGGTCAAAGACTGGATTGCTTCGTCGCTTCGCTCTTTGCAATGACGGCGATTATCGCCCCTGCACACGATCCTGATTGGCCAGATCAGCGAGCGGTGACAGGATATTTCGGTCGAACTCGCCGATCTCAGCATTGCTGAGAACACGCAGCGGCCAATCGGCGTGGGCGAGTGCGCCGCGCCCGATCGAAACGATATCGGCCTCGCCGCGCGCGACCATGCCTGCGGCCGCTTGCGGATCATGCAGCGAGCCATTGGCGATCACCGGACGACCGGAATATCGCTTTGCAAAGGCCGCGAGACTTTCGCCTTCGGCGAAGGCAGGCTTCCACGCCTCGAATTCGGTGGTGTGGATATAATCGACCGGCAAGTGGCCGAGCATTGTGAAAATCGCTGCGGCCTCTTCTGCGCCACGCCATTTGTGCAGGAAGTCATTGACCTTGCCTTGCGAGGCACGGACGCCAACCACCATATCTGAACCGACAGCCGCGCGCACGGCCAGCACCACTTCCTGCGTCAAGCGCAGCCTGTTCTCGACTGCGCCGCCGTAAAGATCATCGCGATGATTGATCCCCTCGCTCAGGAACTGATCGAGCAGATAGCCATTCGCACCGTGAATCTCGACACCGTCGAAGCCAGCCTCGCGGGCATAGAAGGCCGCCCGCACAAACCCTTCCCGGGCGTAGGTGATATCCGACGCGGACATCGCCGACGGGACGGCATAATCGCCGCTGCCGCGATAGAACGCCATCTGCTGTCCCTTGGGACGCACCGCGGACGGCCCGACGCTGCCATTGCGATGCGGATTGCCTTGCGACAGCGCGCCCGCATGCATCAGCTGCGCGATGATGCGCCCTCCACGGGCATGCACGGCATCCACGACAACATGCCACGCGTCGCGCTGGAGCGTATCGGTGAGACCTGGCTGAAACAGATAGCCTTGGGCGAAAGCTTTATCCGTATAGATGCCTTCGGTGACGACGAGGCCGAAGCCGCCGGCCGCGAAGGAGGAATAGTAATCCACCATCCGCGGGGTCGGACGACCATCAGCCTCGGCGCTGACGCGGGTTATGGGGGCAACGGCCAGTCGGTTCGGAAGCTTCATCCCACCGATCGCAAAAGGCGAGAACAGCTTTGGAAATGCGGGATGCGCGGTCACCTCAGTTCTCCCCGTCTGCACAGACGGCCGCGATCGCTTCGATCTCGATCATGGCTGCGGGGTCATAAAGCGCCTTGATTTCGGCGATAGTGTCGGCTGGATACGGCGCCGCGAAGAACTGGCGGCGCAGCTCCACGACCTCGGCGAAATGGCCCATATCCGTGACGAAGATCGTCACCTTGATGACGTCCTTCAGACTCGAACCGCCGGCCTCCAGCGCCCTGCGAAGATTGGCGAAGGCCTGCAGGCCTTGCGCCCGGAAGCCGCCGCTGACGATCCTGCCGTCATCGCCGGCGCCGGCTTGGCCGGAAATGAAGAGCAGATTGCCGAACTTGATCCCCTGCGACAGCAGATAGGGCTCATAATTGTCGGGATGGGTGACCACGCGTTCCAGCATCGGAAATCTCCTGTCGGCGATGGATGAATGAGTTCATCTCATCGATGAGGGAGAGGTATCGACGCCGCGGAAACTCGACAAACTCCGAATTATCAGCCATTAGATGAGATTAATTCATCTGAGATTCATATGCGCCGGTTACCGCCCTTATCTGCCCTTCGCGCATTCGAAGCGGCCGCGCGGCATGGCAGTTTCAAACACGCTGCGAGCGAACTCGCCGTGACCCCGACCGCGATCAGCCATCAGATCCGATCGCTTGAGGAGCATGTCGGGCTGCCCGTGTTCGAACGGCAGGTCCGCAAGGTTGTGCTGACGGCAGCAGGCGCTCAGCTCTATCCGGTGCTGCGCAACGGTCTTGATGCCTTCGAGAGCGCGCTCGACCGCCTGATGCCGAAGACCAAGCGCCCGCAGGTAACGATCTCTGCGACCACGGCGTTCACGGCGAAATGGCTGGTGCCGCGTGTGTCCGGCTTTCAGACGCAGCATCCGGATATCGACCTGCAGCTCCACGCATCGGACAGCGCGGTCGATCTCACCGAAAACGGCGTCGATCTCGCCATTCGCTACGGGCGCGGCCCCTATCCGGGACTGGCGGCGGAGGTGATGTTTGCAGACAACTTTGCCCCCGTGGTCAATCCGCGGCTGGGCGTCGTGACACAGCAGGATTTGTCCAAGACGCCACTGATCCATTTCCAATGGCGGCGCGTCGATCCGCTGAATCCGACATGGGAAAGCTGGTTCGCGGCATCGGGACTGCCGTGGTCGCCCTCACATCCGCAGTTGCGTTTCTCCGATGAAAGCCATGCAATCCAAGCGGCTGTTGCTGGCCAAGGCATCGCACTGCTGAGTCTGGCGCTACTGAGGGACGAACTCGCCGCAGGCCAACTGGTGCAGCCTTTCGGCCCGATCATTCCCGGCCATACCTATGATCTCGTGAGGCAGGCTGACCGCGCGCCGCATACAGCCATCGAGATCGTGATGGCGTGGCTGCGTGCAGAAGCGTGAGAGGTCTTGAAACGCCAAAGGGCGGAGTGGTCCAGCTCATCACTGGATCACTCCGCCCTGACGGATTAACGACGATCACTGATCGCGTTAGAGACTGTTACCGCGGCCGCGGACAAGGCCAACAACGGCCGAGATCAGGAACAGCACGATGGCGATGAAGAAGATCGCCTTGGCGATTTCGATGGACGCGCCAGCGACACCACCGAAGCCGAGAACACCGGCGATCAAAGCGACGACAAGAAACGTTACGACCCAGCTCAGCATGACACGTACCTCAGTTTACGGTTGCTCGATTAGTCTTGTTTGAGCCGACTTTTCACGTCGCGCTCGATGTCAAGACAAGCCGTGTGTCAAGTGAAAGTTCCGGACGAAATACCGTCGCCGATCAACGAAAAGAGAGCGCTTGCGGCCGCCCGAGATACGTCGGGGCACGCCCATGCGGGGATAAGTCTATCGCCGCGGCCGGTCTGCCCCTATATGCCTCCCAATCCCTGTTAAGAAGCTCCCCTCTGAGGCCCCACAATGCCAGTGTGGGCGGAATTCGATTCGCATGACCGACGCCCGCAAAATGCCCGCCAACGACCTCCCCGCCTATCAGCCCGTGGCGGGCGGCATTGCTGCGCGCGCTCGCGCCGCTGCAGCGCCTGCGCCCTATCTCGACAATCTCAATCCGGAACAGCGCGACGCCGTCGAGACCCTCGACGGGCCCGTGCTGGTGCTGGCTGGTGCTGGCACCGGCAAGACCAAGGTACTGACCTCGCGCATCGCGCATATCCTCTCCACCGGCCGCGCCCGGCCGAGCGAGATCCTGTCGGTGACCTTCACCAACAAGGCCGCGCGCGAGATGAAGCATCGTCTCGGCACCATGCTCGGCCAGGCGGTCGAGGGCATGCCATGGCTTGGCACCTTCCACTCCATCGGCGGCCGCATCCTGCGCCACCATGCGGAGCTCGTGCAGCTCAAATCGAATTTCACGGTGCTCGACACCGACGACCAGATCCGCCTGCTCAAGCAGCTGCTGTCGGCCGAGAATATCGACGACAAGCGCTGGCCAGCGCGCATGCTGGCCGGGCTGATCGACGGCTGGAAGAATCGTGGCCTGACGCCAGCGCAGGTGCCATCCGGCGAAGCCGCAGTGTTCGGCAACGGCAAGGGCGGCAAGCTCTACAAGGACTATCAGGAGCGGCTGAAGACGCTCAACGCCGCCGACTTCGGCGACCTGCTGCTGGAATGTATCCGTCTGTTCCGCGAACATCCGGATGTTCTGCGGTCGTATCAGGCACGCTTCAAGTTCATCCTGGTGGACGAGTATCAGGACACGAATGTCGCGCAGTATCTGTGGCTGCGGCTGCTGTCGCAAAGCACAGGCGGTGCGCCCCCTCTAACCTCTCCCCGCTCGCGGGGAGAGGTCGGATTGCGAAGCAATCCGGGTGAGGTGGACTCTCCGCAGGCGCCGGAGCCTGTGGCTGCCCCTCACCCCGACCCTCTCCCCGCAAGCGGGGCGAGGGAGAAACGAAACATCTGCTGCGTCGGCGATGACGACCAGTCGATCTATGGCTGGCGCGGCGCCGAGGTCGATAACATCCTCCGCTTCGAACACGATTTCCCCGGCGCAAAAGTGATCCGGCTGGAGCGCAACTATCGCTCCACCGGGCATATCCTCGCCGCGGCCTCGCATCTGATCGCGCATAACGAGGGCCGACTCGGCAAGACGCTGCGCACCGAAGACATCGACGGCGAAAAGGTCACCGTCACCGGCGCCTGGGATTCCGAGGAGGAAGCCCGCGGCGTCGGCGAGGAGATCGAACAGCTGCAGCGCGAGGGCCACAAGCTCAACGATATCGCCATCCTCGTGCGTGCCTCGTTCCAGATGCGCGAATTCGAAGATCGCTTCGTCACCCTCGGCCTGCCCTATCGCGTCATTGGCGGCCCCCGCTTCTACGAGCGCGCGGAGATCCGCGATGCGCTGGCCTATCTACGCGTGATCAATTCGCCGGCCGACGACCTCGCTTTCGAGCGCATCGTCAATGTGCCGAAGCGCGGCCTCGGCGATGCCACCGTGCAGATGCTGCATGATCACGCGCGCCGCCGCCGCATTCCGCTTTCGGAAGCGGCAAGGCAGGTGGTCGAGACCGACGAGATGAAGCCGAAGGCGCGCAGCAGCTTGCGCGACCTGATGCTGAGCTTCGAGCGCTGGCGCAAGCAGATGGAAGTCGTGTCGCATACGGAGCTGGCCGAGGTCGTGCTCGACGAGAGCGGCTATACCGAGATGTGGCAGAAGGACCGCTCGGCCGATGCCGCCGGCCGGCTCGAAAACCTCAAGGAACTGGTGCGCTCCATGGAGGAGTTCGAGAACCTGCAGGGCTTCCTCGAACACATCTCGCTGGTGATGGACCGGGAAGGCGCAGCCGACGAGGACGCGGTGTCCGTCATGACACTGCATTCGGCCAAGGGGCTCGAATTCGACAATGTGTTCCTGCCCGGCTGGGAGGAAGGCCTGTTCCCGCATCAGCGCGCGCTCGACGAGCAGGGCCGCGCGGGCCTCGAGGAAGAGCGCCGCCTCGCCCATGTCGGCATCACCCGCGCCCGCAAGCGCGCAAAGCTCTACTTCGCCACCAATCGCCGCATTCACGGCACCTGGAACACGACGATGCCGTCGCGCTTCCTGGACGAATTGCCGGCGGCGAATGTGGAGATCACGGAATCCAAGGGCGGCTCCGGCTGGGGCGGCGCCGGCGGCTACGGCTCGTCGCGCTTCGACAATCTCGAAGCCTTCGGCTCGACCTATGCGACGCCCGGCTGGCAGCGCGCGCAGCAGCAGCGCGGCCGCAGCAGCGGCGGTGGCTTCGGCGAGACTTTCGGCGGCGGCGCAGCGAAAAAGCGGCCGATGGTGATCGAAGGCGAGCTGGTGGCGAAATCCACCGGCGCAGATTCCGACTTCTCGCTGGATGACCGCGTCTTCCATCAGAAATTCGGCTACGGCCATGTCACGAAAGTCGATGGCAACAAGCTCACCATCGAATTCGACAAGGCCGGCGAGAAGAAGGTCGTGGACAGTTTCGTGGAGCGGGCCTGATCATGCCGGTCTATCTCGCAGTCATCCGCAAGCATGACGATGGCAGCTTCCGCGTCAGCTTCCCTGACCTTCCCGGCCTCGCCACCTCCGGCGATACACTCGACGAAGCCATCGACGAAGCCGTCGAAACGTTGGAGGACGTGGCCGAGAACTGGGTCAATGCCGACGGCTCGACGACGCTGCCGAAGCCGCGGACCATCGACGAGCTGAGCGCCGATCCGGCATTCGCAGACGCGGCCGATGGGGCGACGATCGCGGAGATCGAATACGAGCCGGCGGGCTAGCTCGCCGAACTACAAGTTTTGCGATCGGATTCTTCGGGGTTGGAGAGAAGCCAGTCGCATATGATCGCTGAAAGCAGCTTGTGGCCATCCTTCAAGACGCGCGCAAGAGCGCGCTCCTCAGGATGAGGGAGGAGTGCAGCGGGTAGAAAACCCTCATGGTGAGGAGCCGGCGAAGCGGGCGTCTCGAACCATGCAGGCCGAGCGCTCTCCCGATCTATGGCTCGTGCCATTTATAAGGGAGCAGGCTGGGCGCCTGATCGAGGTTCGCTGTGCCCCACTATGTCGCTTTTATCGAAGAAGCAGGACCCGCTCTCGCCGTTGGCATCTGGTTTCCGGATCTCCCAGACTGCATATCGGCCGGCGGCGATACTGACGAAGCCCTGCGAAATGCCCCCGAAGCTCTGCAATTCTATGCGGCAGGTGTCGCCGCGGAAGGTGGCTCTCGTCGAGCTTGGTGCGCACGCTCACGCGGCCGAATAGCAGCAAAATCTTCTCTGCGACGATTGCGCGGGAGCAGGCGCGTTCCTATCTGTGTCATCCCGCCGCACAGTTCCCACTGCCACAGCGCTGATTGCCTGCATGTCACCCATCATTTCCGTCTCCGGCCTCACCAAGAGCTATGCCTCCGGTTTTACCGCGCTCAAAGGCATCGATCTCGACATCAATCGCGGCGAAATCTTCGCGCTGCTTGGCCCCAATGGCGCCGGCAAGACGACGCTGATTTCCATCATCTGCGGCATCGTCAATGCCACGTCCGGCACCGTCTCGGTGGATGGCCATGACACGCGGACGGCCTATCGCGCCGCGCGCTCGCTGATCGGGCTGGTGCCGCAGGAGCTGCATACGGATTCCTTCGAGACCGTCTGGGCCACCGTCAGCTTCAGTCGCGGGTTGTTCGGCAAGCCGAAGAATCCCGCGCTGATCGAGAAGATCCTGAAGGATCTCTCGCTGTGGGAGAAGAAAGACAGCAAGATCATCGAACTGTCCGGCGGCATGAAGCGGCGCGTGATGATCGCCAAGGCGCTGTCGCATGAGCCACAGGTGCTGTTCCTCGACGAGCCGACCGCGGGCGTCGATGTGGAGCTGCGCAAGGGCATGTGGGAAGTGGTGCGCGAGTTGCGCGCCAAGGGCGTCACCGTGCTGCTGACCACGCATTACATCGAGGAAGCCGAGGAGATGGCCGACCGGGTCGGCGTCATCAACAAGGGCGAGATCATCTTGCTCGAGGACAAAGCCAAGCTGATGCAGCAGTTCGGCAAGAAGCGCCTGAAGCTACATCTGCAGAGCAAGATCGATGCAGTGCCGGTCTCGCTCGCGCCTTACAATCTCGAACTCGGCAATGACGGCATGCAACTGATCTATACATACGACACCAAGAGCGAGCGCACCGGCATCACCAGCCTGCTCAGCGACCTGCGTGAAAACGGCATTCGCTTTGCCGATCTCGACACGGTGCAGAATTCGCTGGAAGAAATCTTCGTCAACCTGGTGAGGAAGTAAGATGAACTTCCGAGCCATCCAGGCCATCTATCTGTTCGAGATGGCGCGCACCTGGCGCACGCTGCTGCAGAGCATCGTCTCGCCGGTGATCTCCACCTCGCTGTATTTCGTGGTGTTCGGCGCCGCCATCGGCTCGCGCATCGCCAATGTGGAAGGTGTCAGTTACGGCACCTTCATCGTGCCTGGTTTGGTGATGTTGTCGGTGCTGACACAGAGCATCGCCAACGCATCCTTCGGCATCTACTTCCCGAAGTTCATCGGCACGATCTATGAGCTACTGTCCGCGCCGGTGTCAGCGCTTGAAGTGGTGATCGGCTATGTCGGCGCGGCGGCCACCAAGTCGATCATTCTCGGCCTGATCATTCTCGGCACCGCCGGCCTGTTCGTGCCGCTGCACATCATGCACCCCGTCTGGATGTTGACCTTCCTGGTGCTGACGGCGGTGACCTTCAGCCTGTTCGGCTTCATCATCGGCATCTGGGCTGACAGTTTTGAAAAATTGCAGGCGATCCCGCTGCTGGTGGTGACGCCGCTGACCTTCCTGGGCGGTAGCTTCTATTCGGTGAACATGCTGCCGTCGGGCTGGCGCACGGTGACGCTGCTCAATCCGATCGTCTATCTGATCTCGGGCTTCCGCTGGAGCTTCTATGAGATTTCCGACGTCAGCATCGAACTCAGCGTATTCATGACACTGACGTTCCTCATAATCTGCATGGTCATCGTCTGGTGGATCTTCAAGACCGGCTACAAGCTGAAGAAGTGATGCAGAAACGAAAAACGGCCCGGACATGTCCGGGCCGTTTTGTTGTGAGGCGATCCGCTTAGCGATAGCAGCGGAACTTGCCGTGCTTGTTGTAATAGCCACGGCACTGGGTGCGGCGGCCCTCAGGAATGCCGAGCACGCCCTTCACGCCGCCGACGGCTGCGCCGACGCCGAGACCAAGCGCGCCTCCGACCACACCGCCGACCGGCCCGGCCGCACGGTTGCCGTCACGATAGCCCTGGTTGGCGCCCTGCTCGCCGCCCCGGAACACGCCCTGGGCATGGGCGAAATGTGGCATGGCGACCAGCGCCAGCGTGGCCGCAGCGAGCGTCAGACGGGCCTTGATGGACGAATTGGTGGGCAGTGCGGCTGTGTTCAGTTTCACGGTCATCCCCCGCGCCTCGCGCGCTTTGGTCGCAACAACTTGTGTCATGGCAACGTCGCAGGAGGGGAACCGGTTCCATTTGAAGGTGTTAAATTGCGCATTCCGCACTGCAACAGGCCGGATACCGCCAGTATACCGGCATGGCCGTGAACCTTGACTGGTTAAGGATGCACGAAACTGTCACTGGCGAGGCGCCGGACCCGGATGCATATTGAAACCGGGACGGCGAGCAGACAAATGGGCGAAGCCCGGAGGCGAAAAGGTAACATGCGTGCGTTTGTCATGACCCTGGTGGGTCTTTCCGCCCTCGCCGTCGGCGGCACTGCCGAAGCCAAGATCAACATCACCGTGGACAAGGACAGCCAGACGATGACCGTCGTGCAGGACGGCGTCGAAAAATATCGCTGGCCGGTGTCCTCGGGCCTGCCGTCCTATGAGACGCCGAATGGCAGCTTCCAGACATTCCGCATGGAGGAGGATCATTACTCCAAGGAATTCGACGAAGCGCCGATGCCCAATGCGATCTTCTTCACCAAACGCGGCCACGCCATCCACGGTACCGACTCGGTCAATCGCCTCGGCTCGCCAGCTTCCCATGGCTGCGTGCGCCTCTCGCGCGCCAACGCGGCGACGCTGTTTGCGATGGTGAAGGCCGACGGCGTGCTGAACACCACCGTCAGTCTCACCGGTTCATCGCAGGTCGCCCTCGCCCGCAACCCACGCGGCACCAAGACGGCCGCCGCTCCGGCGCGCCGCGAGGTCGCCACCGCAGAGCCATCCTATGACGCCTATGGCAATCCCATGGAGATCGCGCCGCAGGTGGTGCCGAACAATCGCCGCATCGTTCGCCAGGCGCCGCAGCCCACCGATGACGACCGCTACATCTATCCGGCTGATGGCAATGACGGCCGCCAGTATCCGGCCCCTCCCGGCTATCGCCGCATGACCGAGGCCGAGACGCAGCAATATTATGCGAACCGCGGCTACTCCAACTACAACCGCCAGCCCCAGCCGCAGGTCTATTACGCCCCGCGCCAGCGCGGCTTCTTCGGCGATTATTGAAATGCGGTCCGTAGGGCGGATGAGGCGAAGCCGTAATCCGCCGCGGAGCTTCAATCATGAAGTCGGCCGGCGGATGACGCTACGCTAATCCGCCCTACAAACACCACTTACGTATCGCCATCCCGCAACCGGCGCCAGACAGCGCCGAGGATGTTGGAATAGTCATCGGTCCACACGCGCTGATCCGGCTTGGCCGGTGTCAGCGTCCATGAGGAGGACGGCTGGGCTATCGTGCCGACATCCGCATCATTACGCGCGGAAATCACGACATTGGTTGAAAAGATATATTCGGCATCGCGGCCGGTATCCTCGTTGAACACCCAGCTCTTCAGTCCGTTTGCATCGGCAATGCCTGTCACCACGCTCGCCAGCTCAAGGTGGCGGTTGGAGACATGCATCACCACGGCGCCATCGGGCGCCAGCTTGGCCTTGTAGATCGCCATCGCCTCCTGGGTCGCCAGATGGATCGGGATCGCATCCGACGAATACGCATCGACGATGATGAGGTCGTAGGCGCCGTCCGCTTCCTTCGTGAAAGTGAGCCGTGCATCGCCGATCACAGGCTTGATGTCGGGCTGGCATTTCGAGATGTAGCTGAAATATTTCGGATCGCGCGCGGTATCGACCATGGTCTGGTCGATTTCGAAGAACTTCCAGTTCTCTCCCGGCGCCTGCGCACAGACCAGCGAGCCCGAACCGAGACCGATGACCGCCACGCGCAGCGGCGCGCCCTTGCGCGCCCGCATGGCGGCGATCGCCTGCCCCATGCCGCCATCCTTGTAATAATAGGAGATCGGCTCCGGGCGACCCGTCACCGGCGTGCCGTCATCGTTGAGATATTTCTCGGCGCCATGAATGGTCGTGCCATGTAGCAGCACATGATATTGGCCATTGGCGGTGACCTGGATCTTGTGCACGCCGAAGAAGCTCCGCACCGTCTCGACGCGGCCATCATCGGCGGGATAGATGCGCAGCAGCGCCAGCGCGAGCACGGTGATGCCGAGATATTCGAGGCGGCTGGCGCGCAAACGCGACACGATCATCGCGATCATCGCAACCGCGGCAATCACATAGACGCGCTGGGTATCGAGCCAGTTGAACAGCTTGCCGGTCGTGTAGCTCGGCGCGATCAAGGCGACAGCCGCGATCAGCAGCAACAGCCAGTACAGACCGCGCCAGCCGGCATAGCGCCCGACCCGCGCCGGGAGGCACAGCACCGCCAATGCGACCAGGATCGGATATTCGGCAATCCACGAGAAGGTATAGGGTGCAATCAGTCCGGCAAACAGGCCGCCGACCATGCCGCCGAAGGACAGCGAGACATAGAAGCCGGTGAGATAGCGCGCGGCCGGACGGCTCTGCGCCAGTTCGCCATGGCATCCCATGGCGATGATGAAGAAAGCCAGCTGATGACCGCCCAAGGTCAGCAACAGGTTCTGCTCGCCGCCCACGGCCAGCAACACGATCACGCCGGCAATGGCCAGCGGCATCGCCATCAGCATCAGCCAGTGCGGCAGCAGCGGGCGCGACTGGAACACCAGCACCCAGGTCAGGAGATAGAGCGACAGCGGCAGCACCCAGAGCAGCGGCGCCGCGGCGACGTCCGTCGAGATGTGCGCGGTGACGGCGATCAAGAGGCCCGACGGCACGGCGGCGAGGAAGATCCAGCGCAGCCTCTGCATCCAGCTCGGCGCCGGTGCAGCGGCTTCTTCAGCCTCAGGCGAGGCGACAGCAATGGCGGGCGAGCGCATCAGCAGGAAACCGCAGCCGGCGATCAACACGATGAGCAGGCCGTAACCGGAGGTCCAGATCAGGTTCTGCGTGCGCAGCGAGAACATCGGCTCCAGCAGCACCGGATAGGACAGCAGCGCGAGAAAGCTGCCGATATTTGACGAGGCATAGAGGAAATACGGATCGCCGCCATCGGGATGCCCGGTGCGCACGAACCAGGCCTGCAGCATCGGATTATTGGCCGCGAGCGCAAAGAACGGCAGGCCGATGGAAACCGCGAACAGGCCGAGCAGCCAGAACGCATAGCCGCTGTCCGGCGGCTCGCCCCACCCTGTTGCGATGGCCAGCGGCAGCGTCAGCAGCGCGGCCACCAGCAGCAGCACATGAATGACGACCGGAAGCACGCGGCTGCGCAGCTGCATCAGGTAATGCGCATAGGCATAACCGCCGAGCAGCAGCGACTGGAAGAAGACCATCGCCACCGACCAGACGGCGGGCGAGCCACCGAGCCGCGGCAGCACCATCTTGGTGAAGAGCGGCTGCACCGAGAACAGCAGCAGTGCACTGACGAAGATCGCGGCCGTATAGACCGTCAGTAGCAGGCGATTGCGGGAGGCCGAGTTTGGGGCGGCGGACGGCTGCGACGAACTCATGAACTCTCCGGAGACGAATCGTGACGGCAAATCCCGTCATTGCGAGGAGCCCTTGCGACCAAGTAATCCAGATCATCCCTGTGGCTTCTGGATTGCTCCGGCGCCAAAGGCGCCTCGCAATGACGGGGTGGGCGAATGGAGCATAGAGTACCCATTCGGGCAATCCGGGCTAACCATGGAACCGGATTGGCGTCTCCATGGCCTTGTGCCGCAGGGCCGCCTCTTCGATAAAGGGCGCTCTATCAGATGGTGTTGAACCGGACATGTCAGACCACGACGTTGTGATCATTGGCGCCGGCCATAACGGCCTGACTTGCGCGGCCTATCTCGCGATGGCGGGACTGCGCGTGAAAATGGTCGATCGCCGCAGCGTGGTCGGTGGTGCCGCGGTGACCGAGGAGTTTCACCCCGGCTTCCGCAACTCCGTGGCGTCCTACACTGTCAGCCTGCTCAATCCGCAGATCATTGCCGACCTCAAATTGCATCAGCACGGGCTGAAGATCGTGGAGCGCAAGGCACAGAATTTTCTGCCCGCGCCCGATGGCTCCTATCTGCTGACAGGCGAAGGCCGCACCCAAGCGTCCGTGGCAAGGCTCAGCGCCCATGACGCCGAACGGATCGGCGCCTTCTCGCAACAGCTCGAGGTGATCGCCGACGTGCTGCGCGCCTTCGTGCTGCGTGCACCGCCGAATGTGGTGCAGGGCTTCGGGCTCGGCACCATTTCCGAAGCGATCAATGCGCTCGGCACCGCGAAGATCCTGAACGAACTCAGCATCGAGCAGCAGCGTATCCTGCTCGACCTCTTTACCTGCTCTGCCGGCGAGATGCTCGACGACGTGTTCGAACATGACCTGGTCAAGGCGCTGTTCGGCTTCGATGCAGTGGTCGGCAATTATGCGAGCCCTTATGCGGCCGGCTCCGCCTATGTGATGCTGCATCACGCCTTTGGCGAGGTGAATGGCAAGAAGGGCGTCTGGGGCCACGCAATCGGCGGCATGGGTGCGATTACCCAGGCGATGGCCGCCGCCGCGCGCAGCCATGGCGTCGACATCACACTCGGCAATGGCGTGCGCGAAGTGCTTGTGGAGCGCGATCGCGCTGTCGGCGTGGTGCTAGAGAATGGCGAGACCATTCGCGCGAAATATGTCATCTCCAACGTCAACCCGAAGCTTCTGTATACGCGGCTGACGCCGGCGGATGCACTGCCAAAGCCGTTTCGCGAACGCATGGCCAACTGGCGCGGTGGCTCCGGCACTTTTCGCATGAATGTAGCGCTGAGTGCCCTGCCCTCATTCACCGCGCTACCCGGCACTGGCGATCATCTCACTGCCGGCATCATCATCGCTCCCAGCCTCAGCTACATGGAGCGCGCCTGGCTGGACGCCAAACAGGACGGCTGGAGCAAGCAGCCGATCGTCGAGGTGCTGATCCCTTCCACCCTCGATGACAGCCTTGCGCCTCCGGGCCAGCACGTCGCCAGCCTGTTCTGCCAGCATGTGGCGCCCGAACTGCCGAACGGCATGTCATGGGACGATCACCGCGACACGGTGGCCGATCTGATGATCAAGACGGTGGATGACTACGCCCCCGGCTTCAAAGCCAGCGTGATCGGCCGGCAGACGCTGTCACCGCTCGATCTCGAGCGTGATTTCGGCCTGATCGGCGGGGATATTTTTCACGGGGCGCTCAGCCTGAACCAGCTGTTCTCGGCGCGGCCGATGCTGGGCCATGCCGATTATCGCGGGCCGCTGAAGGGGCTCTATCACTGCGGTTCCGGGGCCCATCCCGGCGGCGGCGTGACCGGCGCGCCCGGCCATAATGCGGCGAAGACGGTGCTGCGGGATCACCGGGCGCTGTTTGGATAAGCCTGTGCGCAGACTGTGGATAAGTCCGTGCACAGTCTGTGATTTTTGACGGGAAAAGCCTGTCGGCAAGTCCGGGATAAACGGTGCACGGCTCCGGTATAAAGCGGCGCAATTCCGGTGCATCAGCCGGGTATCATCGACGGGATAAACCCTGTACGAAACGCGGATAAACCCTTGCATGTCCTGTTCACGACGGATCCGCGATGACCCCACAAGGCACCAGCCGCGCCACCTTCGCCGTCGGCGATGAATTCAGCGCCAAGCGCATCGTCGATCTGCTCACCGAGAGTTTTGAGGAAGGCGAAGCAGCGATCGCGGCCTTCGAGAATCCGCAGGGCCGCTGGGACGTCACCGTGCATTTCGCCGATCCGCCGGACGAAGCCTCCATCCGCAATCTGGTTTCCCTCGCGTCCGACGACACGGTGGCCGGCAGCATCGTGTTCGATACGATCGAGGCCAAGGACTGGGTGAAGGAAAGCCTCGAAGGCCTCGTGCCGGTGCGCGCCGGACGTTTCATCGTCCATGGCAGCCATGATCGCGACAAGGTGCGCGACAACCAGCTCGGCATCGAGATCGAAGCCGCGCTGGCTTTCGGCACCGGCCATCACGGCACCACGCGCGGCTGCCTGATCTATCTCGATTACGTGCTGCGCTCGAAGGCGCCGAAGCGCATTCTCGATCTCGGCACCGGCACCGGCGTGCTGGCCATCGCGGCGGCCAAGGCCACCAAGAAGCATGTGCTTGCCACGGATATCGATGCGATGTCCGTGAAGGTGGCGCATGAAAATATGAAACTGAACGGCGTCGGCAATCTCGTCGAGACGGTCTGCGCGACCGGCTTCTCATCGCCGACGATTGCCAAGCATGCTCCGTTCGATCTGATCCTGGCCAACATTCTCGCCAATCCATTGCGCGCCATGGCCACCGATATGGAGCGGCACATGGCGAGCAATGGCATGATCATCCTGTCGGGTCTTCTGCCGCATCAGGCGACGAGCGTGATCGTGGCCTATCGTGCACGCGGGCTGGTGCTGCTGAAGCAGCAAATCATCGAAGGCTGGAGCAGCCTGCTGATGCAGCGGGCGGGATGATCAGTTCGAAGACTGTTGATCCGACGACGGTTGTTCCTCGCGGACGCGCGCGATGACGAAACGACCAAGAACCTGGATAACGTTTTCTCTGGGCTGCGGCGTGGCGACACCTCGCGACTGAGGCTGCGACTGTGCGGATTGGCGCGGCGGGGAAATCTTCTCGAACGTAAAAGCGGGCATGGTGTCTTCCCTCTTCGTTGAGTTGAACACAAAGACCTAACGGTCTCCGCAAGGGCAACAAATCGCGGCACCGGATGGTTCCGCATTTGTAACCGTTGCCGAAATTCAAGCATAACCTGTGCCAGCTTTTCGCAACCCTGCTCCTCGATTGCCGGCGCCAGAACGCACCAATAGGATATCGGCACCATGTTTGAAGCCCATTTCCAGACCTTTGAAGAGCCCGAGGGCGGCGTCGCGCTGGCGGCGCGGTTGGCTGCGTTTCGTGAGGAATTGTTGCGCAGGAAGCTGACCGGCTTCGTGATTCCCCGCGCAGACCAACAGCAGAACGAATATGTGCCGCCAGCGGATGAGCGGCTGGCCTGGCTTACCGGTTTCACCGGCTCGGCCGGCATGGCCGTGGTGCTGTTGCAGGACGCCGCGATATTTGTTGATGGCCGCTACACGGTGCAGGCACCCAAACAGGTCGATACCAGCGCCTGGAGCGTCCAGTCGCTGGTCGAGCCACCGCCGGAAAGCTGGCTCACGGATCATCTGAAAGCGGACGACCGCCTCGGATTTGATCCGTGGCTGCACACAACAGCAGCAGCGGAGCGCCTGAAGGCCGCCTGCGCCAAGGCCGGCGCGGAGCTCGTGGCCGTCGAGACCAACCCGGTCGATGCCGTCTGGCATGAGCGGCCCACTGCGCCGCTCGGGGCGGTGACAATCCATCCGATGGAATATGCCGGCGAAAGCGAGGTCGACAAGCTCGCGCGCATTCGCGCCGAGATCACGCGGCTTGGCGTCGACGCCATCGTGCTGTCCGACTCCCATGCGGTGGCCTGGACCTTCAATATCCGCGGCGCCGACGTGTCGCACACGCCGTTGCCGCTGTCCTATGCGCTGGTGCCGAAGGATGGGCGGCCACTGGTCTTCATCGACCATCGCAAGCTGTCTAACAGTTCACGCAATCATCTCGAAGCCTCGGCCGATGTGCAGGAGCCGGATGCCCTGATGACCGCGCTGCGCGACCTCGCCGCAACCGGCGCATCGATCGCACTCGACAGCGCGACGGCGGCCGATGCGCTGAGCCAGTTGATCACGACGGCCGGCGGCAGGCCGGTGCGTGGCAGCGACCCCATTGCCATGCTCAAGGCGATGAAGAACCCGGTCGAGATCAAGGGCACCATGACCGCGCATCGTCGCGATGCCGTGGCGCTGGCAAAGTTTCTTGCCTGGATCGATCGCGAGGCCCCAAAGGGTGGCCTGACCGAGATCGACACCGTGGAAGCACTGGAGACCTTCCGCCGCAATACGGGGGCGCTGAAGGATGTGTCGTTCCCGACCATCGCCGGCACCGGACCGAATGGCGCCATCGTGCATTACCGCGTCACCCGCAAGAGCAACCGCCGCATCGCGCCGGGCGATCTGCTGCTGATCGATTCCGGCGCACAATATGAAGACGGCACCACCGACGTGACCCGCACCATCGCCATCGGCGAGCCCACCGACGAAATGCGCGACCGTTTCACCCGCGTGCTGCGCGGACACATCGCCATCGCGCGCGCCGTGTTTCCGGACGGCACGACCGGCGCGCAGATCGACTCTTTCGCGCGCCAGTTCCTTTGGCATGCCGGGCTCGATTTCGCCCATGGCACGGGCCACGGCGTCGGCTCCTATCTGTCGGTGCATGAAGGGCCGGCGCGCATCTCCAAGCTCGGTACCACGCCGCTGAAGCGCGGCATGATCCTCTCCAACGAACCCGGCTACTACAAGACCGACGCCTTCGGCATCCGCATCGAGAACCTCGAATTGGTGGTGGAAGCAAAGATCGACGGCGCCGAGCAGCCGATGAACGAATTCCAGACGCTGACATTGGCGCCGATCGATCGCCGGCTGATCAACGCCCATCGCATCAGCAAGCGCGAACTCACCTGGATCAATGACTACCACGCCCGCGTCCGCCGCGAGATCACACCATTGATCGACGACGCCGAGACGCGGAACTGGTTGCATGCGGCGACCGAGCCGCTGGTCGTCTCCGAATGATCCGTCGGCCCATCCCACGTCATTGCGAAGACCCGAAGGCGACGAAGCAATCCAGAAGGCCACGCAAGGGAACAACTGGATCGCTTCGTCGCTACGCTCCTCGCAATGACGGTCAATGATGACTGAACTCAAATCCATCGACCTCACCCGCTCCCGCGTGATGCTGCTCCTGCTGGTCGTGATGACCGGCATCGCGCCGATCTCGCTCTATATGCTGGTGCCGGCACTGCCCGAGCTCGCCCGCACCTTCGAGGCCGACATCTCCATCGCGCAGATGACGGTATCGCTCTATATGGTCGGGCTCGCCTTCTCGCAGCTGATCATGGGGCCGCTGTCCGATCGCTTCGGCCGCAAGCCGGTGCTGCTCGCCGGGCTCAGCCTGATGGTGATCGCCGGCATCGGATCGAGTTTTGCGACCACGCTGCCGCAATTGATCGCCGCCCGCTTCTTCCAGGCGCTCGGCGGCGCCACGGGGATGGTGATGAGCCGCGCCATCATCCGCGACCTCTATCCGCGCGAGCGGGTCGGACCGATGATCAGCCTCGTCATCGCCGTGATGATGATCGCGCAGATGCTCTCACCTCTGGCCGGCGGCCTGATCGAGACCGGCTTCGGCTGGCGCGCGATCTTCTACACGGTCACCGCCGCTTCGCTCGTCGTGACGCTGGCGATCGCGTTGCTGCTGCCGGAGACGCGCAAGCGCGCAACCAGCGATGCGGGCGGCGGCGGGTTCATCGCCGACTCGAAAGTCCTGTTCGGCAGCCGCGCCTTTATCGGCTATCTGTTCTGCTATGTAATGGCATCGTGGATCATCTTCACTTTCGCCGGCGGCGGCCCCTATGTGGTCGTCAACCAGATGGGCCGCACGTCGGCTGAGTATGGCGCCTGGTTTGCGACCTCGGGCCTCGCTTATCTGCTCGGCAATCTCGCCTGCGTGCGTTTCGCGCCACGGCGGACCATCGAGCAGTTGATCTGGTTCGGCCTTGCGCTGCAATTCGCCGGCGCCCTGCTCAATGTGGTGTGGGGACTGACCGGGCTGAACCAGAACCCGTCCTGGCTGTTCCTCACCCATATGATCGTGATGTTCGGCAACGCCTTCGTGATGTCGAACGGCGCTGCCGGCGCGCTCAGCATCCGGCCGCAGGCCGCGGGGGCTGCGTCGGGCATGATGGGCTTCATGCAGATGGGTTTTGGCTCGCTGTGCTCGCAGGGTGGCGCCTGGCTCGGCGGACATTTTGCGACGCCCGTGGCGCTCAATCTTTCACTGGTCGTGCTGTCCTGCGGCTGCGCGGCAGCGATGATCTTTCTGGTGCCGCGACGGAACGTGGTGGTGACCGAGAAGATGATGGAGAAGGCGGAGAGCGAAGAGAGCGGATTGATGTAGGCGCCTTCTCCCTCCCCCAAGCCGCGTAGCGGCGCCGTGGGGAGGGTGGATCGAAGAGAGCGTTCAGCGCGCTTCGAGACGGGTGGGGTGCTTCAGCAAGCTCCGATGTCACGTGGGGATAGACCCCGCCCCCGCCTATCGGCGGACCCTCCCCATTCGCTTCGCTCCGGGGAGGGAGGTCAATGGCATCATCCGCCAATCAACGCCAGCCACTCGTCCTCGGTCAGCACCGCCACACCCAGATCGCGCGCCTTGGCAAGCTTCGAGCCGGCATCTTCACCTGCGACGACGTAGTCGGTTTTCTTCGACACCGAACCCGCGACCTTCGCGCCCAAACGCTCAGCCGAAGCCTTCGCTTCGTCGCGCGTAAATTTCGTCAGCGATCCCGTGAACACCACTGTCTTTCCAGCCACCGGCGTGTCGGTCTTGGCCTGCGCGACATCGAGTACCTCGATCTCATCGAGCAATTCGTCGAGCGCCTTGACGTTGCGTTTCTCGGCGAAGAACTCGACCACGGCATCGGCCACGATCTCGCCGACCCCGCCGATATTGTTCAGATCCTGATACGCCTCCGACGTATTGCCCTCCTCGCTTTGTCCGGCCGCCGCAGCCAGCATCGCCTCGCGAAACACGGTGAAGGAGCCGTAATGTCGTGCCAGCAGCTTGGCATTGCCTTCGCCGATATGGCGAATGCCGAGCGCAAAGATCAGGCGATTGAGCTCGATCTTTCGTCGCTCGTCGATGGCGGCGAACAGATTGCGCACCGAGACCTCGCCATAGCCTTCGCGGTCGCGCAGCTTCTTGCTGTTGCGCTCGTCGCGTTTTGCCAGCGTGAAGATGTCGACGGGATGCATGATGATGCCCTCGTCATAAAATTCCTGGATCTGCTTGTCGCCGAGGCCGTCGATATCGAAAGCAAGCCGCGACACGAAATGCTTGAGCTTCTCGACGGCCTGCGCCGGACACACCAGCGCACCCGTACAACGCGTGACGACTTCGTCGTTCTCGCGGATCGCATGGCTGCCGCAGACCGGACATTTGTCAGGGAATGCATACCGCTTCGCGGTTGTCGGGCGCTTCTCAAGGATGACATTCACGACCTGCGGGATGACGTCACCAGCACGCTGGACGATCACCGTGTCGCCCTCGCGAATGTCGATGCCATCGCGCAGCTGCTGGCCGTCATTGCCGATGCCGGCAATATAATCCGCATTGTGCAGCGTCGCATTCGAGACCACGACGCCACCGACCGTGATCGGCGTCAGCCGTGCCACCGGAGTCAGTGCGCCGGTGCGGCCGACCTGGATGTCGATCTTTTCGAGCACGGTGGTCGCCTGTTCGGCCGCGAATTTATGCGCGATGGCCCAGCGCGGCGCGCGGCCGGCAAAGCCGAGGCGCGCCTGCCAATCGATGCGATCGACCTTGTAGACGACCCCGTCGATGTCATAGCCGAGTGTCGCCCGGATCTCGCCGATACGGCGATAGAAGGCGAGCGCGCCATCGACGCTCTTGCACAGTGTGATCTCGGGATTGACGGTGAAGCCGGCCTTGTCCAGCCAGGCGATCATCGCGTGCTGGGTCGGTTCGGGCATCGGATAGTCCGACATCTCGCCCCAGGCATAGGCGAAGAATTTCAGCGGCCGCGACGCGGTGATCGCCACGTCCTTCTGGCGCAACGAGCCGGCGGCGGAATTGCGCGGATTGGCGAAGACGGTGTCGCCGGCTTCTTCCTGCTTCCTGTTGAGCGCGAGGAAATCGCTCTTGAGCATATAGACCTCGCCACGCAACTCGCAGGCGGCGGGGATGTGCTTACCTTTCAGCGTGTTCGGAATGTCCTTGATCGTGCGGACATTGGCGGTGACATCCTCGCCGGTAAAGCCATCGCCGCGGGTGGCGGCATGAATCAGCTCGCCATTCTCGTAGCGCAGCGACAGCGAGAGGCCGTCGATCTTTGGCTCGGCGACGAGCGCGGGGATTTCGTCCAGCTTGAGGAAGCGTTGAATGCGCTCCACGAATTCGGTGACGTCGTCGTCGCTGAAGGCATTGCCGAGCGAGAGCATTGGAACAGCGTGCTGGATTTTGGCGAAGCCGCGCGCGGGAGCGGCCCCCACGGTCTGGGTTGGCGAATCCGTTGCCACGAGCTCGGGAAACTTCGCTTCGATGTCTTCGACGCGGCGACGCAGCGCATCATAGTCGGCGTCAGAGATTGTTGGCGCATCGTCCTGATAGTAGCGCTTGTTATGCGCCTCCATCTCCAGCGACAGCCGCATCAGCTCGATCTTGGCTTTCGGCTTGGTGAGCGTGGAGATGTCAGTGGGGGTTTTGGGGGATTTGGCCATGCGCACCGCTTTCGTCATTCCGGGGCGCGCGCAGCGCGAACCCGGAATCTCATGATGTTTTGCTCTTACAGGATCGAGGCATACAAATCATGCCATTCGGGATTGTTCGCCTCGATCAGCGCGACCTTCCAGTCGCGTCGCCATTTCTTCAATTCCTTCTCACGTGTGATGGCGATCAGCGGATCATCGTAGATCTCGAACCAGACCAGCAGATGCACGTTGTAGCGCGAGGTGAAGCTTTTCACCGCATTCGTCTTATGTTCGTAGACACGCCGAATGAGATCATTGGTGATGCCGATATACAGCACACCATTCTTCTTCGAGGCGAGCATGTAGACGTAATACGACATGGGCTGAAGTGTTTGGCAGGATGGTGCGAAACACAATGGGATTTCGACACAGACAGTCATTCCGGGGGCGCGCGCAGCGCGAACTCGGAATCTCAGCATCGTAGCCCGCGGCAACAGAGTGCAACATTCCGAGGTTCCGGGTTCGCGCCTTCGGCGCGCCCCGGAATGACACCGTGGGGTTACGCCGCGCCCTTCAGCAGCCGGTCCGCCGCAGCCCTTGCTTCCGCGGTAATCTCAGCCCCCGCCAGCATGCGCGCGATTTCCTCGCGGCGGTGGTCGTCGGCGAGCGTGTTCACATTGGTCGCCACGCGCTTGCCCTTATCAAGGGCGGCCTTGGAGATCAGCAGGTGCTGGTCGGCGCGTGCGGCCACCTGTGGTGCGTGCGTCACCGCCATCACCTGCACCTTGCCAGCCAGACGGCCCAACCGCGCACCGATGGCATCAGCCACCGCGCCACCGACACCGGTATCGATTTCATCGAACACCAGCGTGGGCGCCGACCCCTTGTCGGACAGCACCACTTTCAGCGCCAGCAGGAAGCGCGAGAGTTCGCCGCCGGAGGCGACTTTCATCATCGGACCCGGTCGCGTGCCGGGATTGGTCTGCACCCAGAATTCGACACGGTCGATACCCTGCGGGCCGGGCGTGGCCGCGTCGGTATCGACCTGGGTGATGAATTTGGCGCGCTCCAGCTTGAGTGGCGCGAGCTCGGCGATGACGGCCTTGTTCAGCTTCTCGGCCGACTTGATCCGTGCAGCCGAAAGCTTGGCAGCAGCGGCAGCATATTTCGCGTCGGTTTCGATCGCCGCCTTTTCCAGCTTCTGCAACTGGCCGGCGCCGGCATCAATGGTGGCGACATCGGCGTAGAATTTTGCAGCCAGCGCGGCCAGGCCATCCACCGGCGTCGAGAATTTGCGGGCGGCAGCGCGCAGCGCGAACAAGCGCTCCTCGATGCGCTCCAGCTCGGCGGGATCGAAATCGGCGGCGATGAGGGCTGCGCTGAGATGCTGGTCAGCCTCCTCCAGCGCATTGATGGCGACGTCGATGGCCTTTACCGCAGGCTCGACCAGCGTCGGCGACGAGCCGGCCCGGCGCTCCAGTCGGCGCACGGCGGCGGCCAATGCGGAGATCGGCGAATGCGGGCCGGAAACGGCCTCCTGCGCCTCGCGCAGATCGGAGGCGATCTTCTCGCCCTGCATCATGCCGGTGCGGCGCTCGGCGAGCGCGGTCTCCTCGCCGTCCTTCGGATTGAGCTTCTTCAGCTCATCGGCGGAATGGCGGAGATAATCGGCGTCGCGGGCGGCGCGCTCCATATTGGCGCGATGCGTCTCAAGAGCCGTATAGGCAGCCTTGCGGGCATCCCACAGCGCTTCCAGCGCGACGACGTCCTTGTCCAGCCCGGCGAAGGCGTCAAGCAGCCGGCGATGGCTGGCGGCGTCCACAAGCGCCCGGTCGTCATGCTGGCCGTGAATTTCGACCAGGGCGGCACCGATCGTTTTCAGCGTCTGCACGCTGACGGTCTGGTCGTTGATGTAAGCGCGGGTGCGGCCATCGCCGAACTGCACGCGGCGGAGAATCATCTCGCCGGTGTCGTCGTCGAAACCGTTGTCCTTGAGCAGGCTGAGGGCGGGATGGTCTGGGGCAAGATCGAAAGCGGCAGTCACCTGCCCCTGCTCCGCGCCATGGCGGACCAGGCCCGCATCGCCGCGACCGCCGAGGGCCAGAGCGAAGGCGTCGAGGAGAATCGATTTGCCGGCGCCGGTCTCGCCGGTGAGCACCGCGAGACCTCGTGCGAATTCGATATCGAGCCGCTCGATCAGGACGATGTCACGGATCGACAGACGAGCGAGCATGGGAGGACGATTCCTAGCCGAGGCCGATTCGCTTGAAGGCCCTTGAAATATAGGAGCCCTTGTTCTCGCTCGGTTCGAGACCGCCCGACTTTACAATATTGTAGGCGTCTTTGTACCAGCGGCTGTCAGGAAAATTGTGGCCAAGCACGGCGGCGGCCGTCTGCGCCTCGCCGACCACGCCGACAGTCATATAGGCCTCGGTCAGGCGCATCAGCGCCTCCTCGACATGGCGGGTGGTCTGGTACTGGGTGACCACGGTCTTGAAGCGGTTGATGGCGGCGGTGTAGTCGCGCTTCTTCATGTAGTAGCGGCCGATATCCATTTCCTTGCCGGCGATCTGGTCGCGCGCGCCTTCCAGCTTCTGCTTGGCGGAGGTGGCGTATTCAGAGGTCGGATATTTGCGGACGACCTCCTCGAGCGCAGCCATGGCCTTTTCAGTACGGCCCTGATCGCGCGAGATGTCCGGGATCTGGTCGTAATGCGAGGCGGCGATCAGATATTGCGCATAGGCAGCATCAGGGCTGCCGGGATGCAGCGTCACATAGCGCGTGGCCGAGCCGATGCAGGTGTCGTAGTCGCCGGTCTGATAGGCGGCGTAAGCAGACATCAGCAGCGATTTGCGCGCCCATTCCGAATACGGATGCTGGCGATCGACTTCCTCGAACTTCTTCGAGGCCGCCTTGGGATCCTTGCTCTGGTTCATGAGGTACAGACCCTCATTATAGAGCTTGTCGGCGGGCTCATCGACGAACTGGTCATCCTTCTTGCTGAACTTCTCCCACAGCGCGCCGGTGCCACAGCCGGCCAGCGGCACGGCCAGCACGATCAGGCCGACAGCAAGCCGAAGCGGACGCTTCAGGCGCTGGAGTTCATCACGAAAGGAAAGCGCGAAACGCTGTGCCGACATCTATTCTTGCCTGACGTCTGTGTGCGGGCGCCTCAACGACGCCCTGAATGCGGTGCTCTGCGCGCCAACCGCGCCCCGATACGAACCAGCCGAAACAAGCCCGTGGTCATGATCCCCGACCGCGCGCCTGTTTATCTGAAGGCCGTTCGTTAACCAACCGGATACGGACGCATTTCGCCGGGATTGTGGCGAAAGAGGTGTGGAGACAGGTAGTTATGGTTACTGAGGGTGTCGGACGCTGGAACGCGTCCAAAACGGCGTACCGGATCAGGACACGTCCGGCCCGAAAGCCGGGCTCAGGCCGCCGAGCACGCCCGAGGTGACGTCAGCCGTGGCACGGCCGCGGCGGGCGGGTGCCTGAACGGACACCGCATCGGCCTCGACGATCTTCCAGGCCGAACGATCGGCCATCAGCGCCTTGAGGACTTCGTTGTTGAGCTTGTGGCCGCCGCGCACCGAGCGATAGGCACCGAGAATCGGCAGGCCGGCCAGTGCGAGATCGCCGATCGCGTCCAGGACCTTGTGACGGGCGCATTCGTCGGCGTAGCGGAGGCCTTCGGTGTTGAGGAGCTTGGTGTCGTCGAACACGACAGAGTTTTCGAAGGAGGCGCCGAGCGCGAAACCGGCGCTCCAGAGGCGGGCCACGTCGTTCATGCAGCCAAAGGTACGGGCGCGGGCGACGTCACGGCGGAAGGATTCGGGATTGAGGTCGAGCACATAGCTCTGACGGCCGATGGCGGGATTGTTGAAGTTGATTTCGATTTCGGCACGAAAGCCGGACGCATGGGGGCGGAATTCACCGAAACTATCGCCGATGGCAACCTGCACCGGTTTCAGCACCTGGATGAAGCGGCGGCGGGCGCCCTGCTCCACTACGCCAGCCTGATCGATGGCGGCAACGAAAGCGGCGGCCGAACCATCCATGATCGGCACTTCCGGGCCGTCGACCTCGATGGTGGCATTATCGATGCCCATGCCGCGAAGGGCTGCAAGGACATGTTCGGCGGTGGAAACGATGGGGCCTTCACGATCGCCGAGCACGGTGGCAAATTCAGTGGCGATGACGGATTTGGCGGTGGCCTGAACTTCACGATCCGGACCTTCAAGCCCGGTGCGGACGAAGATATAACCGGCATCGACGGGAGCAGGTCCAAGGGTCAGGCTGACAGGTTTTCCGGAATGGACGCCGACACCAGTGACGGTGGCCTGCGCTCCAAGCGTGGTCTGTCGGCTGAAAGTCATATGTTACCCACCCAAATAGACCTCTCGTCATGAGAGGGACTCACTCGAACCAACCTTGCGGCTATCCGAGCCCCCGAGTCGCAGTCACATTAACCCTTGCCACAAAGTGCGCCAACTCACGCTTTCTAACCGATTGTTACCCAACCTCTGCCGTAATCCGGCCGGTTGTTAACCAAGGTTTCTGGCGGTTTCCGCACCGACAAGATGCGAGAGCGGCGACGCACACTGAAATTAAGTAAATAAAATCAATAGATTAATGAATCATGACGCCTTTAGCAGCATGCCCACGAAAAAGCCCCGGTCACATGACCGGGGCTTAATCTTGATGGCAATTGTTACAGGCGATCAGTTCGACTGGCGGCGCAGGAAAGCCGGGATATCGAGATGATCATCGCCTTGTGGCGCGGGAGCCACAGGTGCCGGACGACCATGGAGGTCGAGACCCTGCGGGGCCGGACGGCGAGCATATTCGGACACCGGCGGCTCATTGCCCATCTGCTGGGCAACCGAACGCTGCGGCTTGCGTTCCGGCAGCGGCGGCATCGGGGCCATGGCGGGAGCCTGCGAACGGCCGGACACCGGAGCTTCCGATTCCTCGTCGCGACGGCCGAGGCCGACATTGGCGAGGCGCTGCAGCAGCGACAGGCGCTGCTTCTGCGGTTCCTCATCGGCTTCACCGCGCGCCTGGCGGATCTCGGCCTGGGCCGGCATCGGCAGTTCCTCGAACTTCGGCATGCGCGGGGCGCGAACCGGAGCCAGATGAGCCGCTGGCGGAATGAACTGCTCCGGAAGCGGCGCTTCCATCGGGGCTTCCTGGCGCGGAGCTTCCGGGAACAGCGACGGCTTCTGCGCAATCGGGCGAACGGTCACGTCGCCATAGGTGTTGCTCTGCGCTTCTGGCGCAACGGCAGCAGCGATGGCGGCGAGAGCGGCGCGTTCGTGATTGTTGGACGGCGCGCGCGGAGCGGGCGCGGCGGCAGGCGCCGGAGCACCCTTGGCGGCAGCAGCAGCGGCGATGCGCTGGTTGTCGGCGCGCAGGCGGGCAGTCAGATCAGCGAGACGGGTGTCCGGCTGCGCGGCGACGGCTGCGGCCGGAGCCGACACCGGGGCCGGCGCGCGGGCCAGCTGGGCCTGCTCGATGCCGGTCGCGACAACAGAGACGCGGATCACGCCGTCGAGGCTCTCGTCGAAGGTGGCGCCGACGATGATGTTGGCGTCCGAATCTACTTCCTCGCGGATGCGGGTTGCGGCTTCGTCGACTTCGAACAGGGTCAGGTCCTTGCCGCCGGTGATCGAGATCAGGAGGCCCTTCGCGCCCTTCATGGACGAATCGTCGATCAGCGGGTTGGCAATGGCGGCTTCAGCGGCGGTCAATGCGCGCTTCTCACCGGTGGCTTCGCCGGTGCCCATCATCGCCTTGCCCATCTCCTTCATGACTGCGCGCACGTCGGCGAAGTCGAGATTGATGAGGCCTTCCTTCACCATCAGGTCGGTGATGCAGGCGACGCCCGAGTAGAGCACCTGGTCGGCCATCGCGAAGGCGTCGGCAAACGTGGTCTTCTCGTTGGCAACCCGGAACAGGTTCTGGTTCGGGATGATCAGAAGGGTATCGACCACCTTGTGCAGCTCGTTGATACCAGCTTCGGCGGTGCGCATGCGGCGCTGACCTTCAAAGTGGAACGGCTTGGTGATGACGCCGACGGTCAGGATACCCATGTCGCGGGCGGCCTTGGCGATGACCGGAGCGGCACCGGTGCCGGTGCCGCCGCCCATGCCGGCGGTGACGAACACCATGTTGGCGCCCGTGAGGTGATCACGCAGTTCGTCGATCACTTCCTGGGCGGCGGCAGCGCCGACATCCGGCTGCGAACCGGCGCCGAGACCCTGGGTCACCTGGGTGCCCATCTGCACGATGCGCTGCGCCTTCGACATGGTCAGCGCCTGCGCGTCCGT
Organism: Tardiphaga sp. GW821-FHT12E02; assembly: GCF_058807155.1. Taxonomy (NCBI): domain Bacteria; kingdom Pseudomonadati; phylum Pseudomonadota; class Alphaproteobacteria; order Hyphomicrobiales; family Nitrobacteraceae; genus Tardiphaga; species Tardiphaga sp. GW821-FHT12E02. Next base: position 2,348,676 of record NZ_JBXAQK010000001.1, on the reverse strand, counting down.
ATTGGCGACGACGAAGTCGACGCCCTGCAGACCGGCGGTGATCATGTTGTTGACGGCGTTGCCGCCGGCGCCACCGACACCGAACACGGTAATACGGGGCTTCAGCTCGCTGATATCAGGAACGTTGAGATTGATGGTCATGAGTTTGCCTCTCGTATTAAGCGCGAATTGTGTGGTCTTGCCGGTGGCTTGAAGCCGGTGGCGTCGATGACGGAATGTGCGTTGTCTGGAAAAATCTCATCAGAAGCCCTCGCGTAGCCATCGGCCGACCTTTCCGAAGTATCCGCCGCCGTCGGTGCCGGTCTTGAGTTGCCGCGTATGGCGCGGCTCGACATGTTCGAGGTGGGCGAATTGCGGATACACCAGCAGGCCCGACGGCACGGCGAAGGATGCACTCTTCGCCTCGTTGGGCAGGCGGCCGAAGCCGAGCGGGCGCGCGACGCGCACCGAGCGACCAAGAATCTGCGAGCCGAGTTCGACCAGGCCGGTGAGCTGGGAGGCGCCGCCCGACAGCACCACGCGTGCGCGCGGTTCTGCAGCGAAAGGCGAATCCGCAAGCCGATCCCGGATCATTTCGAAAATCTCCTCGGCACGCTGGCGCACAATGTTTGCAATCGTGGCGCGTGACACGGCCTGCGGATAATCGCGGTCGTTATCGCCTGCCGTCGGCACGTTCATCATTTCACGCGCGTCGGAGCCACCTGTCAGCACGGTGCCATATAACGTCTTGATTCGCTCGGCATCCGCAATGCAGCAGCCGAGTCCGCGCGCGAGATCCATGGTGATGTGTTGCCCGCCTACCGCAAATCCGGAGGCGTGAACGATGCGGCCACCTGAATAAGTAGCAATCGTCGTGGTCCCCGCCCCCATCTCGACGACGGCGGCACCGAGATCGGTCTCGTCATCGGTGAGCACGGAGAGTCCGGCGACATAAGGCGCTGCCGCCATCGCTTCGACATTAAGATGGCAGCGCTCGACCACGAGCATCAGATTGCGCGCGACGGTAGCGTCCGCGGTGATGACATTCATATCGACGCCGAATTGCGACGCGACCATGCCCTTGGGATCGCGAATGCCCTTCACGCCATCGAGCGAATAGCTCACCGGCAGCGCGTGCAGCACGGTGCGGCCCGGCGGCGTCGCATGACGCATGCCTGTGGAGGTGACGCGCGCCATATCGGCAGCGGTGACGGCACCACCCTTGATATCGGCGGAGGCTTCGATGAGCTGGCCCTGCAGGCGACCGGCGGAGACCGACAGCAAAACGGATTCGACGCGGACCTTGGCCATGCGCTCGGCGAGTCCGACGGCCTGGCGCACCGATTGCTCGGCTTCGCCCATATCGACCACCGCACCGGACTTCACGCCGCGCGACTGGATCTGGCTGTAGCCGATCAGCTCGACCGCATGGGTACGCCCACGCAGCGCCTCGTTCGGCGCACACGGACGCAGACGCGCGATCATGCACGCGATCTTGCTGGTGCCGACGTCGAGCGACGCCACCAACGCGGTGCGGTTGGCCGCCATCTGGCGCGTCTTCGGCGCCTGGTTGCGATCCAGCCCGCTCATGCTGCGCCTGCTTTCTTCTTGGCTTTATCTTGCGCCTTGAACTGCTCTTCGCGAGCCTTCGCGGCCTCTTCCGACAGACGCACGGTCAGGCGATCCGGCAAGCGCATGTCGATGGCGACGATGTCGCGCGAAAACAGGCGATCATCGCGGTCGAGCTTGCTCAGCATCGCCAGCGCATTGCCGACATCGTTTTCGGGCAGGCGAATATCGAGATTATCGTTGAGGCGCAGATTCCAGCGGCGCTCGCCCACATAGATCGCAGCCTTGGTGACGGCGCGGACTTGCGGATAACGATCGAGCAGCGCGATGAAATCCTTGGCCGCGGCGTCCGCGCCCTTGCCCACCACCAGCGGCAGTTTGACGAAGCGGCTCGGCACGTAGTTTTCGAGCACGGCGCCATCATCGGCGATAACGGCCAGCTTGCCCTCTTCCTGCCAAAGCGCGAAAGCGGTGCGCTCGGTGACATCGATCTGCAGGCGATCCGGATACAGCTTCAGCACATTGGCGTCGGCAATCCACGGATTGGCCTTGAGCTTGTCGCGCACGGCAGCGGCATCGACGAACAGCAGCGACGATCGGCCATTGATGCCGCCGATGGCTAGGATCTCGTCCTGGGTCAGCTGCTTGCGGCCGTTGAGGATGACCGAGGAAATGCGGAACCCGGCCGCATTGGCCGCAGCATTGCGGGTGTCCTTGAAGGCCTCGACCACTTCGTCGACATGTTCGCCTTTGACGACGCCGAAACCGACGCTGCCGGCAAGCATCAGCAGCGTCGCTGCGATACCGACGCGGCGCGGGACATAGCGCTCGATGAAGATGACGAGTTTGCTGGTGCTCGGCTCGCGCTCGGGTGCCTTGCGGTTCTTCAGGGCCGAGACGGAACGCTCGAGCGGCGCCAGCCGCTCACGCAGCAGGATGCCTGCCCCCCGGGCCGCCATCTTGAGGTCAGCTTGGGGCCTCAGCGATCCGACCGACCGAGAGAGGCGTCCTCCACCATCCATTCCACGAGCTCGTCACAAGTTGTGCCCGCATTTTCGCGGGTCAAAAGCGCTGATGACCTCTCGGCAGACCGGAACGGACCAAGTGTCTGAAAAGACAGCATTTCCATCGTTACGCGACGATACGGAACACCCGCACAGCTCACGCCTCGGCAGCCAAGCGCAACATGCGCCGCCAGCGTTAACCTTCGGCTGTCCTGGTAAACAAAACGTAAAGGGGAAGGATTCAGGGGGCATTTTACCCCGGATTCTGAAGACTTTAGCGGGAGTGTTGCAGCCGGGTGTTAAGGAACCGTGGCGAGCGCAGACGGGCGGCGTTGGGTCGCAGTTTCTTCACCGCACCGAGCGTTTGAGCCCCAACTCAATCTGTCCGTTCAAAAACTCCACAAACCCGATCCCCTGCGCATTCAGCGCCTTGGGGTAGAGCGACGCCTTGGTCAGGCCCGGGAGCGTGTTGGTTTCAAGATAAACCAGGCCATTGGCCGACACGATGAAATCCGAGCGCGAATAGCCGGTGCAGGACATCGCCTTGTGGGCGCGGACAGCGAAATCCTGCAACTGCGCTGTGACCTCCTGCGTGAAACGGCCAGGGCAGATTTCCTGCGTGGACTTGGCGAGATATTTCGCCTCGTAGTCGAAGCCACCGCCGGCCGGGACGATCTCGATGGGCGGCAGCGCGATCACCGAACCATCGCCCTGCTCCAGCACCGCACAGGTCGCCTCGATGCCGGCGACGAATGGCTCGATCACGTAGTCTTCCGTCTTCGCGGCATTGCGGACGGCGACCAGATCCTGCTTGGCATTCACGAACATCAAGCCATAGCTGGAGCCATCGCGCGCCGGCTTGGCGATCAGCTTGCCGTACGTATCAAGCGCCGCTTCCATGTCGCCGAGCGCGATGCCGGCGGCGATCGGAACGCCGGAAATCGCGGCAAAACGCTTGGCTGCCACCTTGTCGAAGGCCAGGTTGGACGATGCAGAACCGGAGCCGGTGAAGGCAACGCCGCGGACTTCGCACATGGCCTGCACTTCGCCATTCTCGGCAGCGCCACCATGCATGCCGAGCACCAGCACGCGTTTCTCGCCCTTTGCGATATCGAGCGCCTGCGGCAGCGAACCGAGCGACTTGCCGTCGGCTCTGAACGGATTTTCGAACGGACGCTCATGGCCCAACAGCGTTGCGCCCGAGGTCTCGTAGACCTGATCGTCGGCGTCCCAGAACCACAAAGCCGCTTCCGGCAGCGCCGAATGAAGTGCCTGCGCCGAAGCGACAGATACCAGCCGCTCCTTGTTCAGCCCCCCGAACACGATGGTGATCAGGTTTGGGGCGATCGAGGCAGTCATTGTCGGATCTCCATGCGAATCACCGCATCGTAACCATAGCGGCAAGGCAATGGCACGGCTGGGCGCGAGTCATATAATGCCTTGTACGACGTCGATGCGCGAGAGCGCAGCGGATATGGTGCAACTGCGCGCCCGGAATCAATGGACGAGATGCGATGACCAGAGCCTGGCTCGACCTGAACACTTTCGGCATCTTCGCCACCCTGTGCGTGTTGTATTACGGCGCGGCGCTTGTCCTGGTCTTTCTCTGCTTCGGCTCCCCGCTGCGTAAACAGATCCAGAAGCTCAACGGCATCGTGGCGCCGTTCTTCTCGTCGGTCGCCATCCTGTTCGGCCTGCTCACCGGCTTTCTGGCGAATGATGTCGGCGAGCGCGGCCGCCACGCGGTGCGCGCCATGCAGGCCGAGGCGAGCGAAATCCGCAATGTCTACGCACTGAGCATAGCCGCGGTATCGGACATGACCGACATCCGAAAGGCGCTGAAGGTCTATGTCAATTCGGTATTGACCGATGAGTGGCCGGCGATGATCCGTGACGAGCCGTCACCGCGCACCGAGGTGGCCTATGATGACGTGCTGCGCGAGGTCAGCGATCTCAGCGTCGGACGCGAGTCCGGAACGCCCGTGCAGGTGGCACTGCTCAGCGCCGTGATCCGCGCCGGCACCGCGCGCAGCGAGCGGCTCAGCATCGCTGCGGACCAGACCAATGACCTGAAATGGGTTTCGGTATTGATCCTCGGCCTGCTCACCCAGGTCGGTCTCGCTTTGGTGCATATGGACCGGCCACGCGCGATGCTGACGGCGCTCACGGTATTCGGCAGCGCCGCCATCGTGGCGCTGGGCCTGATCGCATTGCAGGAACATCCGTATGAAGGCGCATTCCGCGTCTCGAAGGCGCCGCTGCAGCATCTGCTCACTCTGCCGGAACTCGGACCGGGTGCGGCCCTGCCGCAGCCACCGAAGCCAACGGATTAAAGCGCCACACCGATCCGCTTGATCTCCCAATGCAGATCGATGCCGGACTGCGCCAGCACGCGGGCGCGCACGGTATCACCCAGCGTCTCGATGTCATGCGCCGTGGCGTCGCCGGTGTTGATCAGGAAATTGCAGTGCATCTCCGACACCTGCGCGCCACCGACGCGCAGTCCGCGGCAACCTGCAGCATCGACCAGCTTCCAGGCGGAATGACCGGGCGGATTCTTGAACGTCGAGCCGCCGGTCTTCTCACGGATCGGCTGCGCCATCTCGCGATGCGCCTGCACTTCATTCATGCGGATACGGATTGCGGCGGGATCGGTGATCGGCCCGCGAAACTTTGCTGAGGTGAAGATGATCGACGGATCGACACCGCAATTGCGATAGACGAACTGCATGCCGGCATTGTCGAACACATGCTTCTGGCCATCCCGGCCGATGCCAACAGCTTCGATCAGCACATCCTTGGTCTCGCCGCCATTGGCGCCCGCATTCATGCGCAGTGCGCCGCCGATCGAACCGGGAATGCCGAAATAGAATTCGAGACCGCCAATATTCGCAGCGGCGGCCGTTTCCGCGACGCGCTTGTCGAGAGCTGCGGTCCCTGCGGTGACAATATCGCCATCCACCGCGACCTGACCGAAACCACGCGGGCTGAGCCGAATAACAACGCCTTCGATGCCGCCGTCCCGCACGATCAAGTTAGAGCCAACGCCAACGACGGTAACGGGAATGTCGGACGGCAGCTTCGACAGGAAGTAACCGAGATCGTCTTCCTCCGCCGGCGTGAACAGCACCTGCGCGGGACCGCCGACGCGAAACCATGTCAGCGGCGCGAGCGACTCATTCGCGAGCAGACGCCCGCGCAGCTCGGGCATCGCGGCTTTGAGATCGGGGGTGATGTCGGGAAAACCGCTCACGATGTTATCCGAGCGCCTTCAATTCAGCGGGCAGCGCATAAGCCCATTGCGTGATGTTGCCGGCGCCGAGGCACACGACAGTATCGCCGCTCTTCGCCACACCCGCAACGAGGCCAGCAAGCGCGGCCGATTCCGCCAGCGGGATCACTTCGCGATGGCCGTGCGCGCGCAAGCCGAGGACAAAATTATCCCGGTCGATGCCGGCGATCGGCGCTTCGCCGGCGGCATAGACTTCAGCGACGATGACCGTATCGGCATCGTTGAAGCAGGTGCAGAATTCCTCGAACAGCGACTGTAGGCGCGTATAGCGATGCGGCTGCACCACGGCGATGACCTTGCCTGCGGTGCTTTCGCGCGCAGCGCGCAGCACGGCCGCGATCTCGACGGGATGGTGACCGTAATCGTCGATGATGGTGACGCCATTCCATTCGCCGGTCTTGGTGAAGCGGCGCTTGACGCCGCCGAAGGACGAGATCGCCTTGCGGATCTGCGCATCGGAAATGCCGAGCTCATGTGCGACGGCGATGGCCGCCGTTGCATTGAGCGCGTTGTGACGGCCGGGCATCGGCAGCAGGAGATTGTCGATCTCATGGGTAGTTCCGGCCTTGCGATCACGGAACGCGACCTTGAAGGACGAGCCACCATTCGCTGGCTTGAGATCAACCAAGCGCGCATCGGCCTGCGGGTTCTGCCCGTAAGTAATGATGCGGCGATCCTCGATCTTGCCGACGATGGTCTGCACCACGGGATGATCAATGCACATCACCGCAAAACCGTAGAACGGGACGTTCTCGACGAAATTGCGGAAGGCGTCCTGCACAGCGTCAAACGTCTTGAAGTGATCGAGATGTTCGGGATCGACATTGGTGACGATGGCGACATCGGTGGGGAGCTTCAGGAAGGTGCCGTCGCTCTCGTCGGCTTCGACCACCATCCACTCACCGGCACCGAGGCGTGCATTGGTGCCATAGGCGTTGATGATGCCGCCATTGATGACGGTGGGATCGAATTCACCGGCATCGAGCAATGCCGCGACCATCGATGTCGTGGTGGTCTTGCCATGGGTGCCGCCGATGGCAACGCAGCTTTTCAGGCGCATCAGTTCGGCAAGCATTTCAGCGCGACGGACGACGGGAATACGCTGCGCGCGCGCGGCCATCAATTCGGGATTGTCGCGCTTGATCGCGGTCGAGACGACCAGCACATCGGCGCCGGCGACGTTCTCCGCGGTGTGGCCGACATGGATCGTGATGCCCTTCTCGCGCAAACGATTCACATTGGCGTTTTCCGACGCGTCCGAGCCCTGCACGGTGTAGCCGAGATTGCACAGCACTTCGGCGATGCCGCTCATGCCGATGCCGCCGATGCCGACAAAATGAATGGGTCCGATCTCGCGCGGCAGTCTCATGGGGCAATCTCTGTCGTTCGTCACGCCCGACGCAGCACCGGGCACATGACTCCTTCAAACAGACGTGGATGGCCAGGACAAGCCCGGCCATGACGAAAGTGAACGATATTTGGCTTGCAAATGCGGCAGGTTCTGCCGAATCGCCCTACTCCGCCGCGGCCGGAACCGGCGCCCGCATCCGGTCGAAGCGGATTGCGCAGAGCGCCACACCGAACGCCGCAAGCGGCACCAGCGCCGCGACCCAAGGCACCGAGGCAAGCCCACCGTAGTCGATCACCGCGCCGCCAAGCCAGGCACCGATGGCGTTGCCGAGGTTGAAGGCGGCGATGTTGAAGCTCGATGCCAAGCTTTGGCCGGCGCCATGGGCCTTGTCCAGCACCCACATCTGCAGCGGTGGCACGGTGGCAAAGCCGACGGCTCCGAGCAGTGCGACGAAGGCCACGATGGCGATCTGATTGTGGGTGGCGAAGCTCATCAGCGCGAGCACCACGGTCAATGCCAGCAGGCTGCCGAGCACCGTCGGCAGCAACCAGCGATCCGCCAGGCGGCCGCCGACCAGATTGCCGATCACCAGACCGCCACCAAAGACGAGCAGGATCGGCGACACAGCGGCGTCCGAAAAGCCAGCCAATCGCGTCAGGATCGGCGCGATGTAGGTGAACACGGCAAACACGCCGACCCAGCTCAGGACCGTGGTCAACAGGCCCATCAACACCTGCGGCCGCGCCAATACGGCCAGATCCTGCTTCAGGTTCGACGGAGCGGGCTTCTCGCGATCCTTCGGCACGAACACAGCGATGATTGCAAGGGCGAGCAGGCCCACCAGCGTCACGGCATAGAAGGTCGCGCGCCAGCCGAAATGCTGGCCGAGCCATGTGCCGAACGGCACGCCGAGAATGTTCGCGACGGTGAGGCCGGTGAACATCACGGCGATCGCGGACGCCTTCTTGTTGGCCGGCACCAGCGTGGTGGCGACAACAGAGCCGACGCCGAAGAAGGTGCCATGAGCAAAAGCCGTCAGCACGCGTGCTGCCATCAGGCTCCAGTAATCCGGCGCCACGGCGCAAGCGAGATTGCCGATGGTGAAGATGCCCATCAGCACCAGGAGAACCGTCTTGCGCGGCCAACGGCCGGTGGCGACGGTCATGATCGGCGCGCCGACCACGACGCCGAGCGCATAGCCGGAGATCAGAAGGCCGGCAGCCGGGATGGACACGCCGAGGTCACGTCCGACCTCGATCAGGATGCCCATGATGACGAATTCGGTGACGCCGATTCCGAAAGCGCCGGCGGTAAGCGCGTAAAGTGCGAGGGGCATGACAAAGTCCGTACGTGAGGTTGATGCCCTCGGATATGGACCGCCCGGTATAGATGAGATAGACATCCATTCGGAACAAGATTTGTGAATTGAAATCACAAAGGCTTTGAAAATCATGTCGCGCCTCGACATCAACCGCTCCGGCGAAATGGACGTGTTCACGCGGGTGGTCGAACTTGGCGGTTTCTCCATGGCCGCCCGCGCCTTCCAGATGACGCCATCGGCCGTGAGCAAGCTGGTGGCGCGGCTGGAGGCCAGGCTTGGCGTGCGGCTGATCAACCGCTCGACGCGAAAACTGCAACTGACGCCGGAAGGCACAGCCTTCTACGAGCGCGCGGTGCAAATCCTCGACGAGATCACCGCCGCCGAGCGCGAAGCCGCGGTGGGGGCGACGCCGACGGGCCTGCTGCGCATCAACACGAGCGTGCCGTTCGGGCTGCATCACTTGCTGCCGCTGCTGCCGGATTTCGCGAAGCGCTATCCCGACATCAAGGTCGATGTGACGCTGACGGACCTGGTGGTCGACCTGCTGGAGCAACGCGCCGATGTGGCGATCCGCGTCGGGCTGATGCGCGAGTCGCGCTTGCTGGCGCGCAAGCTGGGTGAGAGCCGGATGGTCATCGTCGCCTCCCCCAGCTATCTCGCCGAGCGCGGCACGCCGAACACGCCGGACGATCTGGCCGGACACAATCTGCTGGATTTCAGCTTCGGCAAATGGAAGAGCGGCTGGCCGTTCAAACTGGCGAGCGGCGAGACGATTACCGTGCTGCCATCAGGCAATGCGCTGGTCAGCGATGGCGAAGCCATGCACCAGATCGCCCTGGCCGGCATGGGCCTCGGACGGCTGGCGCGCTTTCATGTGGAAGCGGACATCGTCGCAGGTCGCCTCGTGCCCGTGCTTGACGACTTCAATCCCGGCGATATCGAGCCGATCCATGCGGTGTTCGTCGGACATGGTGGACAGTTGCCGGCACGCGTACGGGCTTTTCTGGATTACATGGCGGAGAATGTGAGGATTTAGCTTTGTCACTAAATCTTCGCGACCTGCATCACCAGATCCGCCAGCCGATCCGCAGCATCGAGCCTGCCGACCTTCTGCGCATCACGTGCCATCTCATTCAGACGCGCGGGCTCGCCTGCGAGTGCGGAGATTTCGGACGCCAGACGCAGCGGTGTAAACTCGCTTTGTGGAATGCGGATGGCGCCGCCAGCGTCTGCCAGCACGCCAGCATTGGCGTGCTGGTCCTGATCGATGGCGCCGGGTAGCGGGACCAGAATCGACGGACGGCCGATCGCACCGAGTTCGGCGACAGTGCCGGCGCCGGACCGCGAGATGACGAGATGGCTCGACGCAAGCCTGGCCGGCAGATCGGAGAAGAACGGCGCAAGCTCGGTCTTGATCTTGAACTGATCATAGATCGCGCGCACGCGCGGCATGTCTTCTTCACGCACCTGCTGCGTGAGGATCAGACGGCTCCAGAGCGACGGTTCGAGCTTTTCGATGGCCGGCGGTATGATATCCGCCATGATGCGCGCGCCCTGGCTGCCGCCGACGACGAGCATGCGGAATGGCGCGGTGAGATCTGGCGCGCTGTAGGGCACAGCCGCCGCGGCGAGGATCGCCGGGCGCATCGGCGTGCCCGTGGTCGTCGTCTTCTTCGCGAGTTCGGGCACGCGATCGAGCACACCCGGCAGCGAGGTCGCGATGGCATCGACCTTTTTCGACAGCAGACGATTGGCCCGCCCCATCACCGCGTTGGAATCGTGAATGATGCTGGGGATCCCGAACAGGCGCGCAGCAAAGAGCGGCGGCAGTGTCGGATAGCCACCGAAGCCGATCACCGCTGCCGGTTTCTGGCGCAGCATCAGATTCACGGCCATGGCCGTACCGGCCGCCAGCATCACGCCGGTGCGCGCCAGCGACAGCGGATTGCGCGAGCGCACTGTCTCGCTCGGCACCACATCGATCATGTCGCGCGAAAATAACCCGCTATATTTCAGAGCACGCGCGTCGGTGACGAGGCGGACGCGCAGCCCGCGTTTCATCAACGCGACACCGAGCGCTTCAGCCGGAAACAGATGACCACCGGTGCCACCTGCAGCGAGCAGGATGAGAGGTGCGGTGCTCATCACGCGTAAGTGCGCGCGACATGCGCATCGATGGCTTCGACCTCAGTGCGCGGCCGCATGCGCGTGAGCGCGAGCAGCATGCCGACACTGTAAGCGAGCGAAATCATGGAGGAGCCGCCATAGGAAATGAACGGCAGCGTCATGCCCTTGGCCGGGATGAGATGCAGGTTCACGGCCATGTTGATGGCTGCCTGCACGCCGAACAGGATTGCGAGGCCGGAGGCTGCGAAGCGTGAGAACAGGTCTTCCGTCGCATAGGCCCGCGACAGCGCGCGGATCACGATGAACGCGAACAGGGCGAGCAATGCGAGACACAACAGAATGCCAAACTCCTCGGCGCCTACGGCGAAGACGAAGTCGGTGTGGCTGTCCGGCAGGCTGCGCTTGGCGATGCCCTCGCCCGGCCCAAGACCATACCAGCCGCCATTGGAAAAAGCCTCCATCGCGGTATCGACCTGGAACGTATCGCCGGACGCCGGATCCATGAAGCGCTTGATACGACCGGCCACGTGCGGGACCATGAAGTAAGCGAGGAACAAGCCGCCCGCGGCCGCGCCGGCGAGACCGGCCACCCACACCATGCGCATGCCGGCGATGAAGAACAGCGAGCCCCAGGCCATCAGGACCAGCATCGTCTGGCCGAAGTCCGGCTGTAGAACGAGCAGCGACACCAGCATCATGAGCATCACCACCGCCATGGATGTCGCGGGCATGCCGGGCTTGCGGATCGACTCAGAGAACAGCCATGCAGCGACAACGATGAACGAAGGCTTTGCCGCTTCCGACGCCTGAATGTTGATGCCGAGAATGGTGATCCAGCGTTTTGCGCCCTTCACCTCCGGCCCGATCGCCAGCGTTGCGAGGATCAACACGACCGACAACGCAAACACGATCAGCGCCGAGCGCCGGATCTGCCGCGGCGACATGAAGGAGACGCCGATCAGCACGATGATCGACGGGACCAGGAACAGGATGTGGCGATTGAAGAAGTGAAACGGATCAAGGCCGATGCGGGTCGCGACCGGGGGCGACGCCGCGAGCGACAGGATCACGCCGGCCAGCATCAGCGCGACGATCGCCGCCAGCAGGAGGCGGTCCACGGTCCACCACCATTCGCTGAGCGGGGTGCGTTGTTCGCGAGTGATCATGGGCGCGTCCTGCGGATCGATAAGCCCCTATCGATGCGGCATTACGGTTGCCAGAGGGTTAAGGGATCGTGAAAAATGCGATCAAACGCGATTCCGTAGGATGGGTTGAGCGAAGCGAAAACCCATCATTCAGTCGATGCGGCGGGCTCGGCCGATGGGTTATCGCTCCGGCGCTTCGCGCCGTCGCTCAACCCATCCTACGCACCCCATCCAGCGCAAGCACCAGCTCCCGGAACCGGTCACCGCGGATCTCGAAATTGCGGAACTGGTCGAAAGACGCGCAGGCCGGTGACAGCAGCACGACGGGCGCTGCGAGCCCGGCTTCAGCCGCATCGCGCGCGGCATTAGCGACAGCTGCATCGAGCGTCACGCTGATGTCGTAAGGCACCTTTCCATCCAGCGTGCGCGAAAAGTCATTGGCGGCTTCACCGATCAGATAGGCTTTCTTCACGCGCGGGAAGAATTCGGTGAGCGGGGCGATGCCGCCCTCCTTCGCCTTGCCCCCTGCAATCCAGAAGATGTCGGTGAAGGACGACAGCGCCTTCGCGGCAGCATCGGCATTGGTGCCCTTGCTGTCATTGACGAACAGCGTGGTGCCGAGGTGCCCGACCTGCTCCATGCGATGGGCGAGACCGGGAAACGAGCGCAGTCCCTTTTGCAGCACATCGAGGCTGACGCCGAGCGCGCGCACGGCGGCGGACGCCGCGGCGGCGTTCTGCGCATTGTGCAGGCCGCGCAGCGAGCCGATATCGGCGAGATCGGCGACCACACTCTGCGCGCCGCCGGCATTCTCAACGATCTTGCTGCCATCGACCGTGAGTCCGTCTGCGAGTGGATGTTCGACCGAGATGCGCACCACGCGTTTGCCGGCCTGATCGAGACGATCGGCGATCTTGCTGCACCAGTCATCATCGACGCCGACAATCGCGGTGCCACTCGGCTGCACGCCGGCGACAAGGCGCTCCTTCACGGCGGCGTAGTGTTCAATGGTGCCATGGCGATCGATATGATCAGGCGTGACATTGAGCAGGATACCGACGGTGGGATCGAGCGAGGGCGTGAGATCGATCTGATAGGACGACATCTCGATCACATGGACACGGCCAGCGCGCGGCGGCTCCAGCGACAGGATCGCGGTGCCGATATTGCCGCCCATCTGCGTATCGAAACCGGCTTCGCGCACCAGATGCGCGATCAAGGCCGTGGTGGTGGATTTGCCATTGGTACCGGTGATGGCAATGAACGGCGCATCCGGCGCATGTGCCTTGCGTTCACGGCAGAACAATTCGACATCGCCGATGACGTCGATGCCTGCCTCCCGCGCGGCGAGCACGGTCCAGTGCGGCTGCGGATGCGTCAGCGGCACGCCAGGCGTGAGAATCAACGCCGCAAAGCTTGCCCAGGACACCGTACGCAGATCGGCCGTGATGAAGCCGGCACGCACAGCCTCGGCCATCTTGTCCGGGCTGTCATCGCACGCAATGACTTCTGCGCCGCCAGCTTTCAGTGCGTGACACGATGCGAGGCCCGAACCGCCGAGCCCGAAGACCGCGACTGTCTTGCCAGCGAATGAGGTGACGGGGATCACGCGATCACCGCAGCTTCAGCGTGGAGAGGCCGACCAGCGCGAGCATCACCGAGATGATCCAGAAGCGGATCACGATCTGCGGCTCGGTCCAGCCCTTCTGCTCGAAATGGTGATGGATCGGCGCCATGCGGAACACGCGCTTGCCGGTGAGCTTGAACGATGTCACCTGCACGATGACCGAGACAGCTTCAAGCACGAACAACCCGCCGATCACCGCGAGCACGATCTCGTGCTTTACGGCAACCGCGATGGAGCCGAGCATGCCACCAAGGGCGAGCGAACCCGTATCGCCCATGAAGATCGAGGCCGGCGGCGCATTGAACCAGAGAAAGCCGAGACCGGCGCCGAGCACAGCGCCGCATAAGACGGCCAACTCGCCGGTGCCCGCTACATAGTTGATCTGCAGGTAATCGGAGAACACGGCATTGCCGGCGAGATAGGCGATCAGGCCGAAGCTTGCGGAGGCGATCATCACGGGAACGATGGCGAGGCCGTCGAGACCATCGGTGAGATTTACCGCATTGCCGGCGCCGACCACAATGAAGGCGCCGAAGATGACAAAGAACCAGCCGAGCTTGAGGATGATGTCCTTGAAAAAAGGAATGACCAGCGAACTCGACAAGGGATCACGGCCAAGGCGCATGAACGCGTAGCAGGCCGCACCGGCGATAATGAATTCGATCAGCAGGCGCGTGCGACCGGCAAAGCCTTTGTGACTTTGCTTGGTGACTTTGAGATAGTCGTCATAGAAGCCGACAAAGCCGAAGCCGAGCGTCACCGCCAGCACGATCCAGACATAGGGATTGCGCGGATTGGCCCAGAGCAGCGTCGAGACCACGAGGCCTGACAGGATCATCAGCCCGCCCATGGTGGGCGTGCCGACCTTGACCAGATGCGACTGCGGACCATCGGTGCGGATCGGCTGACCCTTGCCCTGGCGCAGGCGCAGATTGTCGATGATCCACGGTCCGAACAGAAACACGAACAAGGCGCCCGTCACCACCGCGCCGCCGGTGCGGAAGGTGATGTAGCGGAACACGTTGAACACCGGGAAGGTGCCCGCGAAATCGATCAGCCAGTAGAACATTCAGCCTGCCTTATTCCGCAGCGTCATCGCGCGCGGCGTTACCGGGAAAGCGTTTTGTCAGCGCGGCAACGATCGGCCCCATCTTGGAGCCCTTCGAGCCCTTGACCAGAACCGCGTCCCCGGCCCGGATTGCACTCACCACCTGTGATTCGAGCGCCTTTGCATCCCCGGCATAACCGCCCCGCTTGCCGCTGGGAAGGGCATCCCAGAGGTTGCGCATCAGGGGGCCACAGCAAAATACGAGATCTATTGCGTTGGAGGTCACAGCCTCCTGCAGGCCGGCATGCAATTCGCCGCCGCGCGGGCCGAGTTCGAGCATGTCGCCGAGCACGGCGATCCGGCGGCCCTGCCCGCCGATGGCGGCCGCGCCGAGCACATTGAGTGCGGCCGAGGTCGAGGCCGGGTTGGCGTTGAACGTCTCGTCGATTAGCAGCGCTTCGCCGCCGGCGACCTCCAATATCTGGCGCACCCCGCGGCCTTCCGCCGGCACGACCTGCGACAGCGTCAACGCCGCATGGGCGAGATCGGCGCCCATGAGTGACGCAGCCGCGAGGACTGCCAGCGAGTTCATCGCCATGTGACGGCCGGGCATGCCAAATTTGTAGGTGATGTCCTGACCGAGCACATTGGCATGCACGGCCGAGCAAGTCGGATGCAGCGCGATATCGATCAGGCACGCATCGGCCTTGGCATCTGACCCGAATGAGACGATGCGCGACACGCCGGCCTTCTTTGCGCTCTTTTCCAGACGTGCGAATTGATGGTTGTCGCGATTGAGGATCGCGACTCCATCGGGCTCGACGCCGAGGAAGATTTCCGCCTTGGCATCGGCAATCGCCTCGATGCCGGAAAAGAATTCGAGATGCACCGGCTCGACGGTGGTGATGACGGCGTAATGCGGACGCACCATCTTCACCAGCGGCTCGATCTCGCCGGCATGGTTCATACCGATCTCGAAGATCGCGAAGCGCACATCGGCCGGACAGCGCGCGAGCGTGAGCGGCACGCCCCAGTGGTTATTGAAGGACGCCACTGACGCATGCGTCGGACCTTGCGCGGACAACACGCGCAGCAGCGCTTCCTTGGTCGAGGTCTTGCCGACCGAGCCGGTGACGGCGACGACGCGCGCGCCGAGTCGTGTGCGGGCGGCAATGCCGAGTGCGACCAGGCCCTCAAGCACATCATCCACGACGAGCAGTCGCGCATCGGCACCGAAATCCTCGCATTGCGCGGCTTCCACCACCGCCAATGCGGCACCGTTCTTCAGCGCGGCATCGACAAACTTGTGGCCGTCATGCACGTCGCCAGTAATGGCGAAATAGGCCTCGCCGAGCTTGATGGTGCGGCTGTCGATGGAGATGCCCGTGACGCCGGCCGGCAGATCGCCATGCATCTCGGCGCCCATCGCCTCTGCCATCGCAGCTGATGTCCAGAGAAAATCGCTCATGAAGTCCTCGCAGCAAGTGCCGCGGCAGCGGCCTCGTGATCGCTGAACGGTAGCGTCCGGGTGCCGACAATCTGGCCGGTCTCGTGCCCCTTGCCCGCGATCAGCAGTGCATCGCCGGCTTCCAGTCCCTGTATTGCGACGCAGATGGCTTCGGCACGATCACCGATCTCGGTTGCGCCTTTGGCAGCAGCGAGAATGGCAGCGCGGATCGTTGCCGGATCTTCGCTGCGCGGATTGTCGTCAGTGATTATGACCGTGTCCGCGTTCGCAGCGGCGATCTCGCCCATCAACGGACGCTTGCCGGCATCGCGATCGCCGCCGGCGCCGAACACGACGACAAGCTTGCGCTTCGCATAAGGCCGCAGAGCCTGCAGCGCTTTGGCGAGTGCGTCCGGCTTATGCGCGTAGTCCACGAACACCGGCGCACCATTGCGATCGCCGACGCGTTCGAGGCGGCCCTTGGCGCCTTCGAGATGTTCGAGCGCGGCGAAGGTTGCGTCTACGTCACCGCCAGTGCCGATGACGAGACCAGCCGCAACCAATGCGTTCTCGATCTGGAATTCGCCGACCAATGGAAGACGGACAGCGTAAACCTTGTTGCGATGTTCGAGCTTGAGTTGCTGCTCGAAACCATTGACCACGGCATCGATCAGGCGAATGCCCTCACTTGCGCCGTCGCCGCCACGTCCCACCGTCATCACGCGCAGTTGTCGCGCGCGCGCAGCTTCGATCACCTCGGCCGAGCAATCATGATCGGCCGCGATCACAGCCGGCCCACCATCCGCGACCAGATCACGAAACAGGCGCAGCTTGGCATTGAGGTAATGCGCCACGTCCGGATGATAATCCATGTGGTCGCGCGACAGATTGGTGAACCCAGCCGCGGACACGCGCACACCATCGAGCCTGAACTGATCGAGCCCGTGCGACGAGGCTTCGAGTGCCAGATGCGTGACGCCCTCGCCTGCGATCTCGTCGATCTGCTGATGCAGCGAGATCGGATCGGGCGTGGTCAGCGAGCCATAGACCGTGCGCTTCGGCGAGACGAGTCCGATGGTGCCGATGCTCGCGGAGACCAGACCAAGCCGACCCCAGATCTCGCGCGTAAACGATGCCACCGAGGTCTTGCCCGACGTTCCCGTCACAGCAGCAATGACCCGCGGCTGGCGCGGATAGAGCCGCGCCGCAGCCAGCGCCAGCGCGCGGCGGGGATTGGCGAGTTTAACAAATGGCAGCGCGATATTCGCCGGCTCATGCTCGCCAGCCACCGCTACAGCGCCAGATGCAACCGCCTGCGCGATAAAACGCACACCATCCGTCTTGGCGCCGGCCAGCGCGAAAAACACATCGCCGGGTTTCACCGCGCGGCTGTCCACAGCAAGGCCGGTCACGGCCATATCCGCAGCCTGCGGCGCCAGTGCAACATCACTGCTGAAAAGATCGCGTAGTTTCATGCTGCTCCGGACAGGGCAAATCAGGACGGACGGGTTCCGCAAGCCACGCAAACCGCATTTTGCCCCCGCTGTAAAGCGCGGATGCAGCGTTACTGAGTCACCCGAGATGTCGCAAGAATAAGGCGATCCGCTGGCGCCAGATCGAAGCGCGGCTCCAGGCCCAAGAGCGGCGCGATCCGGGCGATCACGGCGCCGCCGGTCGGCACGGTGTTCCAGCCCGAGGTGATGAAGCCATGGGTCTCCGGCAGTGCCTTCGGCTCATCCAGCATGATCAGCACCTGATATTTCGGGTTGTCCATCGGCAGCACGGCGGTGAAGGAGTTCAGCACCTGCTTCTTCGAATAGCGGCCATTGACCACCTTTTCCGACGTACCGGTCTTGCCGCCGAGATAATAGCCCTTCGCCTTGGCCTCCGCCTGGCGCGCCGAGCCAACTTCCGCATTGAGGCGCATCATGTAGCGAACTTTGTCACTCGTCTCTTTCTTGATGACGCGCTTTGCCACCGCCAGCGCTTCCTCTTCGGTGCGCTTCATGAAGGTCGGCGGAATGAGATTGCCGCCATTGACCATGGCATTCACGGCCATCACGGCCTGCAGCGGCGCCACCGCGATGCCGTGACCAAAGGAGATGGTGATGGTGTTGAGATCACCCCAGCGCTTCGGCACGATCGGCATCGCGCTTTCCGGCAGTTCCGTGCGCAGCCGATCGAGCTGACCGACCTTCTTCAGGAACGCCTTGTGCGCCTCGACGCCCTGGCCAAGCGCGATCTTCGCAGCGCCGACATTCGACGAGAATGTGAACACCTCGGCCAGCGAGATCGGACGCGGCACCGGATGGGTATCGTGGATCTTGAACTTGCCATAGCTGAGCGGATAGCGCGCATCGAACATGGTGTTGAGATTGACCTTGCCCGAGTCCAGCGCCATCGCCAGCGTCAGCGTCTTGAAGGTCGAGCCCATTTCATACACGCCGGTGGTCAGGCGGTTGATGCGGTCGGGATCGTGCACTTCCTTCGGATTGTTCGGATCGAAATCCGGCAGCGACACCATGGCGATGATCTCGCCGGTGCGGATGTTGGACACCAGACCTGACGCCGCCTTGGCACTGAATTTCGCTTTCGCCTTGAGCAATTCGTCGCGCAATGCGTGTTCGACACGCGTATCGAGCGCGAGCTCGACCGGACTCTGCATGCGGTCCGAGGCGAAACCCGCGCGGTGCAGATCGGCGAGACCGTTATTGTCGAGCCACTTCTCGATGCCGGCGATGCCCTGATTGTCGATATTGGTCAGGCCGATCACATGCGACACCGTCGATCCGTTCGGGTAGACGCGCTTGTTCTCGCGCAGGAATCCGATACCTGGAATGCCGAGACGATGAATGTCACGCTGCTGCTGCTGGGTGATGTCGCGCTTCAGCCAGGCAAAGCCCTTGCGGCTGTTGATGCGCTCGCGCACCTCATTGCTGTCGAGATCGGGCAGTGCGCCGGTAAGCAATTCGGCCGCTTCGTCCTTGTCGATGATGCGGCGCGGCTCGGAGAACAGCGATGGCGACTTTACGTCGGTCGCGAGGATGGTCCCGTTGCGATCGACAATATCCGGGCGTGCCGTGGCAATGGCGTCACGCGACGCACGGCGTTCCGCATGGGTATCGCCATTAACGGCGAACACAACGAGACGCACGGCGATGATGCCATAGACGGCGCCGAAAGCGAGCATGGCAAGACCGACGCGCGCACGCGCCTTGGCAGCACGGTCGGTGTTCTTGCCGTAAAGCAGCGTGCGGATCAGGCGCTGGCGCCACGGCTCCGGCGGACGCTCATTGGATTTGTTGGCGGACGCCTGCGCGGTCATTGCTGATCCTCCGGCTGATCCGCCTTGTCTTTCACCGATCCGGTCACGATGTCGTTGGGATCGATGGAGTTGAGCATGGCACCGATGGGATCGGGCGTGCCCGGCCGGGCAAAGCTTGGCGGGCGATCGGGCAGGTTTTTCAGATTGTCGAACTGCTGCGCCGTCATCGGCTGCAGCTTGAGGTGACGCTCGGCCAATCCCTGCAAGCGCATCGGGGCATCCAGCTTGGCCCATTCGGCGCGTAGCGAAGCAATCGCATCGCGCTGTTCGCGGATATCGGCATGCAGGCGCAGCACCTTCTCGGTGCGCACCGTGGATTCCATCTTGATGCGGTAGACATAGGCGGCCGCGAAAACGAGGACGCCGATGACGAGGAGATGGATGATGCGCATGCTCAGCCTCCCCGCATCACGGATGCGAGCGTCGGCCAGCCCGGCAATGGGCCAGCATCCTGCGCCGGTGTATCGGTGCGCTCCGCACCGCGCAGCTTGGCGGAACGCGCGCGTGGATTGGATTTGGTCTCCGCCTCATCAGCGATGATCGGGCGCTTGTTCACGATCTTGAAGCGCGGCACGGACTGCGCGATTTCCGGCAGATGGCGCGAGCCGCCGCCGGTCTTGCTGCGCTCGGCGATGAAATTCTTGACGATGCGATCTTCCAGCGAATGGAACGAGACCACCGAGAGACGGCCGCCCGGTTTCAGCACACGCTCGGCCGCCTCAAGCGCCATATGCAGCTCATCGAGCTCTTCATTGACGAAGATGCGCAGCGCCTGGAAGGTCCGCGTCGCTGGATGGATCTCGCCGGGCTTGGCCCACACGACCTTCTGCACGATATCGACGAGCTGCTTCGTCGTCGTGATCTCGGCTTCTTTTCGCGCAGCGACAATCTCGCGGGCCACAGCGCGCGAATGCCGCTCTTCGCCGAAGATATAGATGATATTGGCGAGATCAGCCTCGGACGCCTTGGCGACGACATCCGCAGCACTCGGTCCATGCTGGCTCATGCGCATATCGAGCGGGCCGTCGAAGCGAAACGAAAAGCCGCGCTCGGCCTGATCGAGTTGCATCGACGAGACGCCGACATCCATCACGACGCCATCGACCAACGGCAAGCCTTGCGCCTCGCAGACATCGGCAAGATTGGAGAAGCGGTCCTCGATCAGCTTGAGACGACCGGCCGATGACGCCACCAGATCCGCGCCGCCGACAATCGCCGTGCTGTCGCGATCGATCGCGATCACCTGCGTGCCTTCCGTCGCCAGGATCATGCGCGAATAGCCGCCCGCCCCGAAAGTCGCGTCCACATAGACGCCACCGGCGCGCGGCGACAGCATCTCCACGGCCTCGGGGCCGAGCACGGAGATATGGCGGCTGTCAGCAGTCATACGCGCACGCGAACGGGCAACGGGTTCCGTTCCTTTACTGCGAGACACCACACCGATCCGGACTCCGATACGCCCGTGACGTCTCAAATTCTGTCGCAAGCCGCGGCTCATCCGCGGCATCGCGCATTCGCAGTTCCGCCTCGACGCATCGCCCGCGTGATCCGACGGGGCGCGTTGTCGTCCGCATGGAATGGAAAGAAAGGCCATGGGATGAGCGTCAAATGGAACTCAGACCGCGCGAAAACGAGCGCGGCGCTTCAACTTTCAGTAACGTCGGTTAGCGTTAAGAAAGCGTTGAAGAAGCCCAACCGTCTCGATTCAATTCACACGGCAGAGGTTGTATCGTAGTGTTGGCGCATCGCGCATAGAGCGATGAAATAAAAGGGTAAAACCGCCCTGCCATCGTTGCGCAACCTGGCAGTGATCGGAATAGTGTCCCTCCCCTTGCGGCAGCCGCGCGGCGAGGACAGTCGTGGAGTTTGAAAGAGATTGCCCGGATCTGAGACCAAGCGCCCGCGCCCCTTGCCGATCCCGAAAGGTGTCGCGAATCTGCCGACCTTCACGCCGGATTCCTCCGTCGTGTCGGACGTGATCCCGTCGCCGAATTTTGGCGACCGGAACAAGGGACTCGTGCCCGATATGATCGTGCTGCATTACACCGGCATGCCCGATGCCGAAGGTGCGATCACCCGGCTATGCAGCGACGGCACCGACGTCTCCGCCCATTACATCGTGCTCGAGGACGGCCGTATCGTGCAGACGGTACCCGAAGCCAAGCGCGCATGGCACGCGGGCTCGTCCTACTGGTCCGGCGAAGACGATATCAATTCCTGCTCCATCGGCATCGAGATCATCAATCGCGGCCATGACTGGGGCTACCCGGACTATCCCACCCGACAGATCGCGGCCGTCACCGCGCTGTGCCGCGGCATCCTGCTGCGCCACGATATGCCGACCCATCGCGTGCTTGGCCATTCCGACGTGTCACCGGCGCGCAAGAAGGACCCCGGCGAGAAATTCCCGTGGCATCTGCTCGCCAGTTCAGGCGTCGGACACTGGGTCCACCCGGCGCCCATCACCTCCAGCGAAGGCCTGCGCACCGGCGCGGATGGCGATGAGGTGAAAGCGCTACAGCAGGCACTCGCCCGCTATGGCTACGGCATCGAGGTCACCGGCATCTATGATGCGACCACGGCCGAGGTCGTGACGGCCTTCCAGCGCCATTTCCGTCCCGAGCGCGTGGACGGCATTGCGGACCTCTCCACGCTGGAAACGCTGGAGGCGCTCCTTGTGAGTTTGCCGCACAGCGAAGCCGCCAAGACCAGCTGACTTGACGCGCGTCCCGTAAGCCCGCATGGCTTCCCCGTCAGTCGGCCGGACGGCCGCTCCCGCAATGATCGAAAGGTCGCGGGGGAGGAAAGTCCGGGCTCCAATGACATACGGTGCCGGATAACATCCGGCGGGGGCGACCCCAGGGAAAGTGCCACAGAGAACGAACCGCTCTCCGCCTTCGGGCGGGGCAGCAAGGGTGAAAAGGTGCGGTAAAAGCGCACCGCGGATCTGGCAACAGAGACGGCAAGGTAAACCCCACCGGGAGCAAAACCGAATAGGGACGGCATGGCAGTCAGTTCGTTCGCGAACGATAACACTGCAGGGTGATGTCAAACCCGCTGTCCGGGTAGGTTGCTAGAGGCCGCATGCAAATGCGGTCCCAGAAGAATGGCCGTCACGTAGCGTCGCGCAAGCGGCGGTGCCTTACAGAACCCGGCTTACAGGCCGGCTGATACTGAATAACGAGGGGCTCGGCGCAAACACGCCGGGCCCCTCTCCAGATGTGGTTGCAATATTTCGGCGCAGGATCGGCATGAACGCGGTCAATGACGGCTTCGACGTCAAACTGGAAGATGACACACCTCGACGATCGGATATCGAGGATCACTCCAGCGCCGGCCGTCGCCTTCAACTGATCGGATGCGACCTGTCGGGCCTCGACCTCTCGCGCATGGCATTCGAGAACTGGCACTTTGAGCGCTGCGACCTGACCCGAACGGACTTTGTGGGCAGCGAATGCGAAGAAGCGCAGTTTCTCGCCTGCCGGGCCGCCGGCGCCAGTTTCGAAAGCGCCGACCTTTCGGAAGCGATGATCGAAGAAGGCGACTTCAACAATGTGAGCTTCCGACGCGCGACGCTGCAGCACGCGCGGCTGCGCCGGGTCAAAATGACGGGCGCAGACCTTACCGAAGCCAAGATCATCGGAATGTCGGTGGAAGACGTGTTGTTCGGCATGGCCAAACTTCCGCGCCTCTCGTTTCGCAAAGCGATCCTCAAAGGCATCGACTTCAGCGATGCCGACCTGCCCGCCTGCGACTTCAGCGGAGCAACATTCAAGGATTGCTCGCTGCGAGACGCCAACATCAAGGATTGTCGTTTCGACAAGACCGACCTACGTGGCGCCGATCTCGGAGGCGTCAAAATCACCGATGCCAGGCATTTCAAGGGCGCGGTCATCTCGACAGCTCAAGCAGCCGAATTGTTGCGACAGATCGGCCTGCACGTCGCCTAGCAGCGTGCCATCACAGCTATGCTATTCGATCAGTGTCCACCGCCGGCAGCCGCGGGGTTCGCCGGCTTGTCCAGCATCAGCACCATCACGCTGAGGCCGATATAGAAACACGACAGCAGGAAGAACGCGTCCCCGAAGCCCATCACCACGGCCTGACGGTGCACGATATTCGTCAGCTGCTTCAGCGCCATCCGCGAGGCATCGCCCATGCCCTGGAATTTCTGCGTCAGCATGTTCAGCGTCTCGACCGCCTGGGCGTTGCCCCATGTCACCTTGTCGTGCAGGCGCGAGATGTGGAAATCGGTGCGGTGATCGAGCACGGTATTGATGAGTGCAAGGCCGAGCGCGCCGCCGAGATTGCGCGTCAGATTGAACAGGCCGGATGCATTTTTGAGCATCTCCGGCGTCAGAGTGCCGAGCGCGATATTGTTGATCGGCACCATCGCAAGCATCATGCCCATGCCGCGCAGTATCTGCGGCACCAGCAATTCGTAGAAATCATAGTCGCGGGTGATCGACGTCATCAGCCAGGTGCCGGACGCAAACAGCACGAGGCCGGCGCCGATCAGAAAGCGCAGGTCCACCTTGGTCATGAGGCGACCGACGATGGGCGCCATCAGGAACATGGCGATACCCGACACGAACATGGTCTCGCCGATCTGCAGCGCGCTGTAGCCGCGCACCTGGGCAAGATAGAGCGGGTAGATATAGGTCAGGCCATAAAGGCCGATGCCGATACAGAACGAGAAGGTCGACCCAAGCGCAAAGTTGCGATTGGTAAAGGCGCGCAGATCGACGATCGGTTCTCTTGCCGTCAGCACGCGCCAGAAGAAAGCGACGGCGGAGAATGCGCAGATCACGGCGAAGATCAGGATCGCCTCGTCCTCGAACCAGTCGTTGCGCGGGCCCTCTTCCAGCACATATTCTAGCGAGCCGAGGAAGCCGGCCATGAAGCCGAGGCCCCACCAGTCGAAGTGATCGAGCAACTCGAAATGCGGCTCGTCAAAGTCGACCAGTGCCAGCACACCGAGCGTGATGCCGATGCCCGGCACCACATTGATGAAGAACAGCCAGTGCCATGACATGGCATCGGTGATGTAGCCGCCGACCGTCGGGCCGATGGTCGGCGCGAGTGTCGCGACGAGGCCGATGATCGGCGCGACGATGTGGAATTTCGAGCGCGGGAAAACCGTATAGGCCGAAGCGAACACCGTCGGGATCATGCCAGCGCCGAGAAAACCCTGCACCGCACGCCACAGGATCATCTGTTCGATCGACTGCGTGAAGCCGCACATCAGGCTGGCGAAGGTGAAACCCGCTGCCGAGATGGCGAACAGCAAGCGCGTGCCGAGCGCGCGCGACAGGAAGCCCGACAGCGGAATCGCGATGACTTCCGCGATCAGATAAGCAGTCTGCACCCACGAAACTTCGTTGGACGACGCCGACAAACCGGCCTGGATGTCCGACAGCGAGGCCGAGACGATCTGGATGTCGAGGATCGACATGAACATGCCGAACACCATGATCAGGAACGCGATCAGGCGTTTCGGCGGAATCCGATCGGCATCCACCGGCGCGGCCGGCGGTGCTCCTGAGGTGGTGGTCGATGCCGAGGACATCTGCGCGATCCGTTACTGCGCGGGCTTCGCGTCCGGCTTGGTATTGATGCGGACATAGACCGACATGCCTGCGCGCAAAACATTCTGCTTGGCGACATCGGCCGGCACGCGCACGCGCACGGGCACACGCTGCACGATCTTGGTGAAATTGCCGGTCGCATTGTCCGGCGGCAGCAGCGTGAATACCTGGCCGGCAGCCGGCGACAGGCTATCGACCGTCGCATTGATGACGCGGCTGGTATCGGCATCGAGCTCGACCGACACCGGCTGACCCGGCTTCAGGCGACGCAGCTGCGTTTCCTTGAAATTGGCATCGATGAAGACATCGTCGAGCGGCACGATATTGGCGAGGCGCTGGCCGGTTGTGATGAAGTCGCCGAGATTGACCATGCGGTTGGAGAAGATGCCATCCACGGGCGCCTTCACATCGGTGAAAGCGAGATCGCGCTGCGCCTTGTCAAGCGAACTCTGCAATTCCTGCAGCTGCGCACGGGCTTCCGCCTGCTGCGCCTTGGTGACTTCGACAGCGCTTCTGGCGGAGTCGACGGCGGCCTTCGCGGCCTTCACCGAAGCTGCAGTCTGATCGCGGTTCGACTGCGACGTCTCATAAACCGAGCGAGAGGCAAAGCCTTGCTTGCTCAGCGTCTCCTGGCGATCGAATTCAAGCTGCGCACGAGTGGCAGCGGCGTCGGCTGACGACAATTGCGCCTGCGCCTGCGCCACCGCGCTGTCCTGCGCCTCGACCTGACGACCGATGCGCTCGATCGTCGCCTTCTGCGTATCGATCTTCCGCTGGGCTGCATCGACGGCAATCTTGTAGTCGCCATCGTCGATCTTGAAGAGCACCTGCCCGGCCTTCACCTCGGTATTGTCGCCTGGAATGATCTGCGCGATGTGGCCGGAGACCCGCGCGCCGAGCGTCGAGTTATTGGCACGCACATAGGCGTCGTCGGTGGAGACGATGAAGCGGCCGACCAGATAATAGTTCACGCCGTAATAGACGGCGGCAACGGCAGCGAGTGCGCCGATGCCCATGAAGATGCGCTTCTTGCGCGGCGATTTTGGCGCAGCCGGCTTGGCTGCGGCGGCAGGCGCCGCAGCGGGCGCTTCGGCCGGCTTCTCCGGTGCGTCGCCGGGGCTACGCTCTTCCAACGGCACCACCCGCGCCGCGACGACCTCATCCTTGGCGTCGCTGCGAACGATACGTGCTGCCTGATCGCGTGGTGCGGCCATTCCGGCCTCCTGAAAATGATCGTGCGGAAATAATCTGGTTCCCGCTTGGTGTGGCATCATGTACATTGACCGAACGGTTCGGTCAAGATACAGAGATCATCGTTCCATCGCGATTTCGAGCTATTCCGGGCTTGGGCGAGCAGTCCGCTCCGGTTCCCTGCGACAGGCTGAATGAATGGTTGCCACCTCCCACGCCCCCCTCGCCCCGGTCGGCGAAGAAGACAGCGCCAAGCGCCGGCAGATTCTCGACGGCGCACGTAAGGTCTTCATGACGTTGGGGTTTGACGGCGCCAGCATGGGCGAGATCGCGCGTGCTGCGGGTGTCTCCAAGGGCACGCTCTATGTCTATTTCACCGACAAGAGCGGGCTGTTCGAAGCCATTGTCGAGCAGGAAAAGCTTGAACAGGGCAAGGCCGTCTTCAATCTCAATCCCGAGCGGGACGCTGAAACGACACTCGCGGAGTTTGGCCGCGGCTATATCCAGTTGCTGTGCCGACCCGGCGGTGGCTCCGCCATTCGCACGGTGATGGCGATTGCGGAGCGGATGCCCGATGTTGGCAAGCGCTTTTATGAAGCGGTGCTGGCGCATGCGATCAGGCAGGTGGCCGGCTATCTCGATGCGCGCGTGAAGGCGGGGGAGCTGGAAATCGACGACACCGAGCTCGCTGCGGCGCAATTCATGATGTCGTGCCAGGCGACTTTGTTTCAGCCATTTATCTTTCAGGCAAAACCATCTCCGACCACGGCGGAGATCGACAAGGTCGTGGACAGCGCGGTGCGCGTGTTCCTCGCGGCCTATCGCACCTGATTATTCGTTCTCGTAAAAGTCCTCGTCGTCCGGCGTCTTGCTGTTTTTCTTGCCCGCCGCCTTCTTGATCGAACCGGTCGGGCCATCGTCGCCGCGGCCGGCATAGCTGCGGCCCATGGCGCGCGACGCGACTTCCTCACCCGACACGGCCGCCGGCTTGCAGATCGACGGGCGCTTCGGACGGCGCATCAGGTCTACGTGAATATGGTCGTAGTGATAGACGTTGGAGCCCGGCGCCAGCACCGTCGTAAAATACTGGCACGCGCCACCCTGAACGTCGCGCAAAAAGCCCTGCTCTTCCGGCAGGCCCTTCCAGCCGTTCTTCACCGACATGTTGCGACCATCGGAAAAGGTAAAAGCTGCGATATCCAGCGCGTTACCGAAGGCGTGTTCGGAAATATGCGAGCGCGAATTGCCGTTCATACCGCGGCATGAATAGGCGGAGATCTGGCGGATCGACACCACGCGCTGGCCGAACCAGCGCATCGCCGCCGGCTGCACGACTTCGGCGAGCCATTTGTCGAGCTGTGAGACGATCGGGCAAGCGAGCGTCGCCGTCGGCTTCACTTCAACGGGACCAACGGAGCCTGTGACATTGCCGCCGCCAGGACCGAGGCGCGGCTGGGTGTAATCCTGCTGCGGTTGGGTCTGCGCAGGACCGGAACTATAGCGCCCGTAAGGCGCGCGCGTTTGCGGCGGCGCGCTGCGCGGCATCGCCTGCTCGGGCGCACCATCGGGCGGCAGATTGATATCGTCTTCAGCCTCATGGACGCCGGGCGCGTTTAGCGAGACTGGGCCATTGCCCGCCGGCGCATTGGCGTAGCCGGCATTGTAGCCGCCGCCATAGGATGGCTGCTGACGCGGCGGCGCCGATGGCGGATAGGAATTGGGATAACTGCTGGTGGCGCGCACCATCGGCTGCGACGGCGCCTGCTGTACCGGCCAGCGCGACGGGCCGCCACCGATGCCGCCGGGCGGACGAGGCGCTTCATCGGCAAAGCCGATGGTGCTGTTGGATTCACCGAGGGCCGCGACCTTCAACGGAAATTCAGCGCCGCAGACACCGGGACCTGAAATAGGTTCGATGCGGACCAGGCCGGCGCTTTCGCGCACGGCGCCCGACTTCATGCATGCGACTTCTGCCTCGGCTCGCCAGGGGTCGCGCGTTTCGGTTTGGAACAAACCTTTGCCGCAACCAGCCATCGAGACAAGGACGAAGGAGCCGACGAGATACAAACGAACTCCGCGCGTCATGCGCGCAAGTTGAGCTAAATGTTTTAAAGACTCTTCAACATGGGCGTTTTCGAGCGCTGAAAAGGCGGGTATTTGCGCGGCCGCGCATTATTCGGTGCGTCCGCACAGCGGCAGACCAGCGGCTGAAATGAGGCGGAGCGCCCTCGCCCATCCCAGATGGACAAAAGCGCTCCGTTACGAATTTTCGTCCTGGATCGTCAGCGCGCCGCGTTGATGATCTGCAGCTGGGTGAATTCGGCGAGGCCCTCCTCGGCGAATTCGGTTCCGATGCCCGACTGCTTGGCGCCGCCGAACGGGATGTGCGGGGCCATGTCGAGGTGCTTGTTGATCCACACCGTACCGGCCTCGATCTGGCTGGCGACTTTATGGGCCCGTTCCGTGTCCGAGGACCAGACCGAGGCGCCGAGCCCGTAAGTGGTGGCATTGGCGCGGCGGATCACGTCGTCGTGATCGGAATATTTGATGACGGGTAGCACGGGCCCGAACTGCTCTTCATCGACGAGCTTGGTGCCCTCGGCGATGTCGCGCACAATGGTGGGCTGGATGAAATAGCCGGGTCGGTCCATCGCATTGCCGCCGGCAATGACGTTGCCGTTCTTGCGGGCATCATCGAGAAAGCCCTTCACTTTCTCATACTGCATCTTGTTCTGCAGCGGGCCGAGTTTTGTGCCCTGCTTGGTGCCGTCATCCACCACGGTGTTGTTGGCGATGGCCACGAGCTCCTGGCAGATTTCGTCATAGACGGACTCATGCACATAGAGCCGCTTGATGGCGAGGCAGACCTGGCCGCTGTTCTGGAATGCGCCTTCGAAAATGCCGGGCGCGACTTTCTTCGGGTCGACATCGTCCAGCACGATGGAGGCATCGTTGCCGCCGAGTTCGAGGGTGATGCGCTTGAGCGTCGCTGCTGCACTGGTCATCACCTTCTGGCCGGTGGCCGTCGATCCCGTGAACGAGATCTTGCGGATGTCCGGATGCCTGGTCATCTCGTCGCCGAGATCATTGGCGTCGGTGATGACGTTGAGCACGCCCTTTGGCAGGACGCCTTGCACCAGTTCAGCAAAGCGCAGCGTCGCCAGCGGCGTGGTCGGCGCCGGCTTCACCACCAGCGTATTGCCTGCCAACAGCGCAGGCGGCAGCTTGAAGCCGAGGATCAGCAGCGGGTAATTCCACGGAATGATGCAGCCGACCACGCCGAGTGGACGACGACGCGCCTCGACGCGGCGATCGCCTGAGTCCTCGATCACCTTCATCGGCAGATCGAGCGAGGCGAGATAGCGGAAGAAGCCGCCCATGCCCATCACCTCTGCGGTTGCGTCGGTGAGCGGCTTGCCCTGTTCGCTGGTGAGGATGTGCGCGAGCTCGCTGGCATTGGCCTCGATCACATCGGCCATCTGCACGATGTATTTGCGGCGCTCGCCGAGCGGCGTCGCGGCCCAGGCGGGATACGCGGCCTTCGCGGCTGCCACGGCCGCATCGAGCTGCTCTTTCGAAGCCCGCGGACACTGCGCCATCACATCTTCAGTGGCGGGATTGAGAACCGGCATCTGCATGGCGCCGGGAACCATCTTCCCGTCGATGAGAAGATTGTAGCTGGTCATGAACGTGCACTCCCTGTTTAACGGACGACTTTGACGCGCCTCGTTATATCCACGTGTATATCACGCGTTTGGCGTCACAGGAGTCGCAGTTGGGGTTATTTTAATTCGAAATTGGTGACGTTTGCTGTGCCGGCAAAGACAGAGACACCGTTTATGGCTCCGCCGATGATGCCGGTCCCATTATTCAGCAGCGCCAAATCCCGCTCCATCCTGACGCCAGTCCCGGTGGTGCCGAAAATGCTGCCGGAATTCGTGATGCTGGCGAAGCCTGTCATTGAATTGATCCCGTCCGAACCGCCGGTGATGACGGCGCCGGCGCCGTTACCGACAGCGGCATCCGAGACGCAGGCCATTTAGCGTGCCGGTGCCGAGGCTGCATTCTGGACATCGATGACCAGGCCCGTCTGGCTCACCGTTCCGTAGCCATTGGTTCCATTCTGACTGGTCGTGATGCCCGAGCAAGTCACTGTGGTCCCGGGCGGGAGTGGAGGCGCAATGGTCGCCGCGGGCGTGCAAGCGGCCTCGGCCTGCGTGGCCGCCACCAGCAGGGCGAAGACCCCTGCCGCACGGCGCAGCAGCTGTCTATCCAACAGCGCCCCCTGCCCTCATGTCCGATGGCTCGATTTTCCGGGTTCGCATCGCTCGCGAGGCCCACCCTGACACCACAACAACCTTAAGTCATCACTCCGATTGGGAACAGACGCGCGAAACGAGCGTCAAATTCTGGATAATCGCGTCGGAATACCGGAATTCGTCGACGATGTTGCAGCATAAACACACGCAAAGGATGCAATTCGGCGCCCAAAATGACCGCTCGCGCGCTTTTGGTAACCGAGCGAGGAACGGGATTGCGATCTCTCGCGTTACCCGGCGCAGGACAAAGGAGGCATCGCCATGACGGCATTCGTGGGTCAATTGAGCATGGTTGCCGCCTATGCGGCCATGGCCCTTGTCGGCGCCATCGTGCTCGGGCTGCTGTAGGCGCCCGCATGGGTCGAATGGAGGCGCGACGCGCTGGGGCGAACCCCATCAGACGCGCCACGCGCTCTCCTCCCCACGGTTAACCGATCGCGCCGGCCGCCGGTATCATTGCGACCCGTTCTGACACCACCGCACAACTACACTTCGCGATGAAGCACGGACGACACATTTATCCCGCCCGATGACATCGTTTTGCGGCTTTGACGCAAATCTCCTGAAACCAGCTCCGGGTACTCCTGACGCCAACGAGACGCCGAATGGGCGCTCACTCACAGGCGCTCAAACGGAGACCCCCATGTTCACGCTCGCTCGTTTCGAAATGAAAGTTCGCCGCATCACTGTCGCCGTAGGCGCACTGCTCGTCAGCGCCTTCGCCTTTACAGGCCCGGCTAAATCAGCGCCGCTGCCGCTGTTTCCCTTCTTCATGTCGCCGCCGGTACAAGCGGAGCCCGCGCCTTACTATCAAGCACCGCAGGCCGACGAAGATCGCCCGGCGATCGAACAGCCATCGCGCTTCAAGCGTCAGGTCGTGAACTATCCGACCCGCGAAGCGCCGGGCACCATCATCATCGATACGCCGAACACCTATCTCTACTATGTGCTCGGCAACGGTCAGGCGATCCGCTACGGCATCGGCGTCGGCCGCGACGGTTTTACCTGGTCCGGCGTGCAGACGGTGACGCGCAAGGCGGAATGGCCGGCATGGACGCCGCCCGCTGAAATGATCGCGCGCCAGCCCTATCTGCCGCGCCATATGGCCGGCGGCCCCGGCAATCCGCTCGGCGCCCGCGCCATGTATCTCGGCAATACGATCTATCGCATCCACGGCACCAATATGCCGGAGACGATCGGCACCCAGGTGTCGTCCGGCTGCATCCGGCTCACCAATACGGATGTGTCGGACCTGTATTCGCGGGTCACCGTCGGCACCAAGGTGATCGTGCTGCCGATGGATCGGCGGGCGGACAATGCGAATGGCAGGCGGGGATGACGCTGATGCGTCCGCCTTACTTTGCCCACTTCGCCCCATGATGTACTGTCCCCGCATATTGCATGCGGGGACATCATGCGTCTGAAGACCATTTTGATCGGCTCGGCGCTGATCGCCGTTTCTTTCGTGGCTGCTCTGAAGATCATGGACTATGTGGCGCCGCGCGGATCGGGCGCTGCACCGACGCTGGTCGAACTGCCGCCGCTGCCGCCGTCCCCGCCGCGCAGTTCCACCATCGTGGCGCCCGTTGCCGTGACGCTCGCGGCAATCCGCGACACCGTCGAACGCGGGGCACCGCGAAACTTCGCCGGCACCGCGCCCAACCCGGCGCAGCAGATCCTGCAGAATGCCGACATCAAATGGAGTGCGGCGCGCGGCGCCATCACGGCCACCGGCGCGTCGGATACGCTGACCATGTCCACGCCACTGAACGGCACGCTGAATGTGAGCGGCGAGCTATCAACGAATGTGCGCGAGGCGCTCGGCGGCGCGCTCGGCAACCTGCTCGGCGGCAATGTCGCCAAGCAGATCGGCACCATCAATATCAAGAACGTCAATGCCAATGCGGAGATCCGCGGCAATGTGGTGGTGGCGTCGCAGCCGCGGCTGACACCGAACTGGCGCATCGAGCCAGGCCTGACGGCGCAAGTAACGCTCGGCGACACCAATGCATCGGTCAGCGGCGTGCGCATCAATGTGCCCGCGCAGGTGAAGCCGATGATCGACAATGCGGTGAATGAGCAGATCGCCGCCGTGCAGCAGCGGCTGCGCAACGACCCCGCCTTCGAACAGAATGCACGGCGCGAATGGGCGAAACTGTGCCGCTCGGTGCCACTGCAGGGCGCAAGCTCGGTGCAGAACCTGTTTCTCGAATTGAAACCGACCCGCGCCATCGCCGCACAGCCGCGCATCGACGGCAGCAACATCACGCTGACGCTTGGCGTCGAAGCGGAAACGCGCGTGACCGGCCTGCAGACGACGCCGAACTGCCCGTTCCCGGCGACGCTCGCCATCGTGCCGCCCGGCCCCGGTAAGCTCAACATCGGTGTGCCCATCGACATGCCGTTCACCGAGCTCAACAAGATCATCGAAGCGCAGCTGGCCGGGAAGACGTTTCCGGAGGATGGCTCAGGCTCTGTCTCGGTCACCGTGAAGAAGGCGACCGTGCGCGCCTCCGGTGACCGTCTGCTGATTTCGCTGCTGGTCAATGCCAAGGAGAAGTCGAGCTGGTTCGGCCTCGGCGGCGAAGCCACTGTGCACGTCTGGGGCAAGCCGGCGCTGGATCAGGTCAACCAGGTGATGCGCTTCACCAATCTCGAACTCGCGGTGGAATCGGAAGCGGCATTCGGGCTGCTCGGTGCTGCGGCGCGCGCGGCGATGCCGTTGCTGCAGAGTACGCTGGCGGAGCGCGCCGTGATCGATCTCAAGCCGTTCGCATCGAATGCGCAGCGCAAGATCGCGGGCGTGCTGACGGACTTCCAGAAGAATGAGGATGGGTTGAGGGTGGGTGCGGATATCACGGCGCTGCGGCTTGGCGGGATTGCGTTCGACTCGAAGACGCTGCGCGTCATTGCCGAGGCCGAAGGCGCGATCAATGTGACAGTGACGAAGCTGCCGAATTTGTGAGCCCCCAATTCACGACACGAAAAAGGGCGCGTCCTGCAGGAGCAGACGCGCCCTCTTCGTCGGATGACATCGCCACCAATGCGACGTCACCCGTATTTATCACCGACCGTTAGGTCGAATACTTGAACTCCGGCATCGCCTTCAGCTGATCCTTGCTGGCGCCACTGATCACGGCGTGATCGGGATACCAGGGGTTCTGCTTCGGCGGCGTTGCCGCGGCACCGCCCGACGTCGCTGCGCCGGTGGTCATGCCGCTGGAGGTCGAGGTCGACTTCGCCATGCCGGCCGAGCCGCCGCTGGCCGCGGCCGAGGTCTGTACCGGCTCATTCATGAACTTGACCTTGTCATAAGGCACGGCGATCAGACGCTCGCCGACGCCGAGGAAGCCACCCACGCCGATGACCACGGCTTTGATGTTGCCTTCCTTGTCGGTCAGAAGATCATTGATCGAACCGAGGCTTTCATTGGCCTCGTTATACACATTGAGGCCGACGACCTTCGAGGTCCGCCAGTTGCCGTTGAACGTGGTATCAGCGGCCGCCGGTGCCGGGGTTGCCGTCGCAGCGGGAGCCGTCGTGGACGATGTGCTCGGGCTCTGGGCGAAGGCTGCGGTTGCGAGCAGAGCCGAACCAACGATACCAGCCGTCATATATTTCTTGAACATATGTTCCTCCTGTTGTTGCCACCTGTCTCAAAGCAACGCGAGGATTTCGACACAGTTCCGGTTCCACCATGAAATTGTAGTCGCGCGAAGTGTAGTTAGAATTCACCCCAATAGGGTGCGACGCCGTAGTGGCGGTGCAGCGCTTCTTCCTGCGACCGATCGCCCCAATCGAAATCGCGCTTCTCGGTGAAGGACGGCGCGCTGCGCAGCTCCTCATCGTCGATATCGAGCTGATAGGCATCGAGCTTGCGGCTATAGGTGAGCAGCGTCCACGGCACCGCCAGCAGATTCGAGCCGATGCCGAGAAAGCCGCCGAACGACATCACCGCATACGACACTTTGCCGCTGAGCTTGTCGATCATCAGCCGTTCGATGTGGCCGATCCGATCGCCATTGGCGCGGCGCACCGCGGTTCCTTCGATGCGGTCGCTGGCGATCAGCGTGTGCGGCCTCTTCATGACATCGAGAGCCATCATTGCCTCCATGTGTTGTCGTTAGAAGGAACAATGAGGATGGATGCGAAGGGTTCCGATGGCGTCGTCCACCATCCCGGCGGATGACATCATCAATATTTCTAGCTCTTGTAGTCCAGCAGCAGCGCGGTGAACGACGCCGAGGTTCCCGACGCCGTCGTGCCGCTGGCGCTGTAGGAACTCGATGTCGACGCTTCCAGCGACTGCTTCAGCGAGTCCAGGAACTGCTGCATGACGTCGCTGATATTAGTGGTGCTATCGGTGTCATCGCTATCGTCGTCGCTGTCGGACGGCGGGGGACCGCCGGGACCACCGCCCGGAGGCGGACCACCCGCGCCCTTGACTCCGCCGGGGGCATCGGCGAAGGCCGATTCGAACACGCCCTTCAATTCATCGGCCTGCTCCGAGGTGAGGTTGCCACTCGAGACCTGTGCGCTGATCAGACTGTCGATCTTCGACGTCATGTCGTCCGCCGACGGTCGTGTGCCGCTGCTCGCGCTGCTGCGGTCGGCCTGCATCGAGGAATCGATGCTGTCCAGGGCCGTTGACAATGCATCCTGGTCGCCGCTGCTGATTGTTCCCGAGGTGACCTGGGCCTGCAGCTGCTGCTGCAGCTTCTGGAGAGGCGATTGATAGAGGCTGCTGGATGCAGCCGAGATGGATGTCATGATCTGCTCCGGGAGGCTTGGCCTGTGACTGCAGCCATTTCCCGTTAACCATGTTAACGAAGCCTTGCTGTCGGCTTGCCAAGATGTTGCAAGGCGTTACGCTGACGGGAACAGCAACAGACCGAAACAAATTTTCCCTGCAATCGGCGCCATTCCTCGCCAAAAGGGTCTCATGGCAAACCCTCCCCATATTCTGGTCGTGGAAGATGACCGCGAAACCCGCACGCTGATTGCGAAGTATCTGCGTACCAATGCGTGTAATGTCACTGTCGCGGCCGACGGGCGCGAAATGGACAAGGCGCTGGCAGACAACCGCATCGACCTGATGATCCTGGACGTCATGCTGCCCGGCGAAGACGGCCTCAGCCTGTGCCGCCGCGTGCGCGCGGAGTCGCAGGTGCCGATCATCATGCTGACGGCGCGCGGCGAGGATGTGGATCGCATCCTCGGGCTGGAAATGGGCGCTGACGATTATCTGCCGAAACCGTTCAATCCGCGCGAATTGCTGGCCCGCATCAATGCGGTGCTGCGGCGGCAGGCGACCGCACTCAATGCGAGCGCAGTGCCCGACGCCTCTGCCCTCACCTTCCTTGGCTGGCAGATGGATTTCCGCCTTCGCGAGCTGCGCAATCCCGAGGGCGCGCGCATTGCGATGACTTCGGCCGAATTCGATTTGTTGCGCGCCTTCGTCGAACGCCCCGGCCGCGTGCTGTCGCGCGACAGCCTGCTTGACCTGACACAGGGCCGCAATGCCGGCTCGTTCGAGCGCAGCATCGACGTGCTGGTGAGCCGTATCCGCCGCAAGATCGAGGTCGATCCGCAGGATGCGCAGCTGATCAAGACCGTGCGCTCCGGCGGCTACATGTTCACGCCGAATGTGGAGACCGTCGGCGGGGAAACGTCATCAGGCCTGCAGCCGGCCTGATCATGCGGCTGTTGAACGTCCTCAATCTCCGGCGCATCAGCGGCCAGATCGCGGCGCTGGTGGTGGTGTCGATCGTCGCCATTCATATCATCATCGGCGTCGGATTCTCGCTGCTGCGGCCCGATCAACCGCCGCCGCCGGAACGCGGACATGGCGAGCTGGTGGCTATGGCGAAATTGCTGTCGGCGACACCGGCAGGCGATCGCGCCGCACTGTTCGCCCGCATGATGCAGACCTTCCCGCAATTCGATTTGCGCGACGAGCCCGGCGGCCTGGTCGAGAGCGCAGATGCCGAGGAGCGCAGTGAGACATTTCCGTTTCGCCGCATGAGCCGGCAGATGGCGCCGGATGTTCGTGCGCTGCCTCTGGCTGACAACCGCGTCGGCATCGTGCTCGCCGATGGCCAGAAATTCTCGGTCACCGACATGCCCGACCGCCCTCCGCGTCCTTTCTGGGGCGGGCCGGTCTTCCTCACTTTTGCATTTGCGGTGATCACGTTGACCCTGCTCGGCCTGTGGGCCGCACGCGTATTGGCGGAGCCGCTGTCATCCTTTGCACGGACGGCGGAAGAGTTCAGCCTCAGCGGCACGTCGACGCCATTGCCCGAGCGCGGGCCGGAAGAGATCCGCGCCGTCGCCCGCGCGCTCAACCGCATGCGCGAGCGCATCACCGCGCTGATCGACGACCGCACCAAGATGCTGGCCGCCATCAGCCATGACCTGCGCACGCCGATCACCCGGCTGCGGCTGCGCTCGGAATTCATCGAAGACGAGAACAGCCGCCGCCACATGCTGCGCGATCTCGACCAGATGCGCGCGATGCTGGAAGCCGTGCTGTCGTTCCTGCGCAACGATCGCCGGCTGGAGGAGCTTACCCTCACCGACATCGCCACCACGCTGCAGCTGATCGCCGACCAGTTCGCCGATATCGGGCACATGGTGACCTATGACGGCCCCTCGCATGCGATGGCAATGGCGCGGCCGGACGACCTGCATCGCGCGGTCACCAATCTCGTGGAGAATGCCGTCAAGTTCGGCGGCGAGGCGGTGATCACGCTGACCATGTCGGAAACCGGCGCCGTCATCGATGTGGCCGATGACGGACCGGGCATTTCCGATGCGCGCAAGAGCGCCATGCTGCAGCCTTTTGTCCGCGGCGATGATGCACGGAACATGGATCACGAGGCTTCGGGATTCGGGCTCGGGCTATCCATTGCACGCGCGATCGCGCTGGCCCATGGCGGCGAGCTGACATTGCGGGATCGGCAGCCGCAGGGATTGATTGTACGGATTACGCTGCCGGTGGCGGCGGTGGCGTAGGATGGGTTGAGCGAAGCGATACCCATCACAGCATGCGCTCGCGGTGATGGGTATCGCTGCGCTCAACCCATCCTACGATTAGCGCACCTGCTCACCCGGCACGCCTTTCCGCACATGGATGGTCGCGAGCTCGTCGCTATAGACCTTCTCCCAGCCATCGATGCGATCGAGCAACTTTGTGGCGGCACTTTCGGTGCGCATGAAGGTGGCGTTGATCTCGTAATCCTTCAGCAGGCGGAACAGATTATCCGGCTTGGCGAGGCCGCTGGCGTCGTTGTGATCGACCATCAGCTTCTCGCCGAACAGTTCGGTGCGGCCATCGATGAAAGTCGGCACGCCGCGCCAGATCAGATAGCCGCCGAAATCGTAGTCATTGAACACGCGGCTGACATTCAGCTTCTTCAGCGCATCGACAGCAGCGATCGGCGCCGCACGCTCGGACGGTGTGTATTGGCGGATGGATGCAACGATGATGGTGCCGGCAATCAGGCATAGTGCGATGCCCGCAAGCAGCAGCCGGCTCGGCGATGAGGCCACATCGCGATCGTCATCGCGTCCGAGCTGCTCACCCAGCGGCTTCGCCAGCACCAATGGCGCCAGCAGCGCCAGCACTTCGGCATTCCGCACATGGCCGAGCGCCATATAGACGAAGCCGAGCACCAGCACGATGCGCATGGGCGGCAGCCTGATGCCGCGCCACAGGACGAAAGCGAACGCTGCGAGCACGGAAAATTCGAGCGGACCGGCCTTGCCGAAATTGGCTGGACGCCATTCACCGATCACCGCGAGTGCTGCGCCAAGGCTGAGGATGCGGCGCGATGCCAGCAGTGCTTCCCAGCCGTAAGGCGTGATGCAGCTCGCACCGAGTGCGCAGAGACCGAACAGGGCCCAGTGCAGCAATGCGCGCGCCTGTTTGTCTTTCGGCGCGTGCCAGATTGCATCGAGTGCGATGGGACCGATCAGCGCGAGGCCGAGCACGAAGCCGCCGTGCAGATTGGCCCACAGCGCCATCAATGGCAGCAGCCAGAACGACGGCACGCCTTTGCGATCCATCGCAGCGACGAGGCCGGCGACCCAGGCCACCATGATGGGCATCGCCAGCACATGCGGCCGCGCCAGCATGTGGCCGGCCATCAAAGCAAGCGTCGCCGCGAGGATGATGAGGGTCGGCGTGCGGGCGAGACGCGCATTCAGGAAATGCGCGAGCAGCGCAATGGCAAGCGATGCCGATGCGGCTGCGAGCACGACGGGGCCAGCCCAGCCACCGATATTGTAAGCAAGCGCATAGGCGACTTGCGCCAGCCACTGCGTCGAGATCCAGGGCTGGCCCTGCATCGTGAAAGAATAGAGATCGGTACGCGGCACCGCGTGATGATCGAGCATCCATTGCCCGAGCGTGATCTGCCAATAGGTGTCGGGATCGTTGAGCAGCCCGCTGCCGACAGCGAGCAGCAGCGCATAGACGCCGATGCCGACCCAGAGCGGAAACAGGCCGTCGAGCTTGCGGGCTTCGGTGGCGTGAGCGAGCGACATCGTCATGGACAGACCGTGGCAGAACGGCATCAGCAGCCGCGAATGCGCCGATGGGACCACAAAGCGGCATAATTTGAGGTAAATCGCTGCCGGAACCCGGCAAGCCAGCCCCGAGAAAGACTCAATTCGCGCCTCAAACGAGAAGAATTGAGCGGGATGGTTTAGGCCATCTGAAAGACCGGCCCTTTACTGCCGCCGGATGCCACTTTCGAGACCATTGATGATCCGTATTTCGACCATTCTGGCGTCGGCTGTCGCCCTCGCCACCCTCCCCCAATTCGCCCATGCGCAGCAGCGCGCCGATTATCAGGCCATGGCGGCCTCGCATGCCCAGGCCAATGGCGTGCCGGAAGCGCTGGTGCATCGCGTCATCATGCGCGAGAGCAAGTATAATCCCGGCCTGATCGGCCGCGGCGCCACCATCGGCCTCATGCAGATCAAGCTCGCGACCGCCCGCGGCGTCGGCTACACCGGCACCGCAGAAGGCCTGCGCGACCCCAACACCAATCTCACTTACGGCGTCAAATATCTGGCGGGCGCCTATCGCGCCGCCCATGGCGACCACAACCGCGCGGTGTCCTATTATGCCGGCGGCTACTACTACGCGGCCAAGCGCCAGCGCCGCGAAGTCTCCGCGCCGCCGCATCAGCCGATCTTCGCCAAGGACGCCGAGCGCCTGAAGCAGCAGGAAGCCGCGCAGACCCAGCAGGCCAGTGTCGAGACACCCAAGCCCTAAGTCTTGGAAAAGAATGCCACTGTGACCATTCGGTGAAGGCGCGTTGACACGCAGCACCGGAGGTTTAAATTAGAGTCGTTCCGAGGGGGGCTCCGACGAGGAGCTGAGATACCGCTAGCTTGCATGCTCGATCCCGAGTGATGCGATACCGCGGTGACCCTTTGAACCTGATCCGGGTCATGCCGGCGAAGGGACAGGGATGAATCAGACGACGCATGCGTCGCGCGGCGAGTCAGCCGTGGCGACCTCTCCTATATCCATAATTGGCGCGGGTATCGCTGGTGCGTGGCAGGCTTTGCTGCTTGCCAAGGCCGGTCACGCCGTCACGCTCTATGAGCGCGACAATGCGGAGATGCGCGACGCCACCACCCATTGGGGCGGCGGCATGCTGGCGCCCTGGTGTGAGGCGGAAGTCTCCGAGCCGGTGATCTCGCGACTCGGTCTGCGCGCACTGGAGCTGTGGCGCGCGGAACTGCCGGACACGCCGTTCAACGGCTCGCTGGTGATTGCGCACCCGCGCGACCGCGCGGACTTCGAACGCTTTGCGAAGATGACGTCGGGCTACAAGCGGCTCGATGCCGCTGGTGTCGCCGAGATCGAGCCATCGCTGGAAGGCCGCTTTCGCGACGGGCTGTTCTATCCCGGCGAAGGCCATGTGGAGCCGCGGCTGGTGCTGCCCGAACTGCATCGGCGCATCACCGCGGCTGGCGGCACCATCAAATATAATTGCGAGGCGAAGGCCGAGGATCTCGACGGCCTCGTGATCGATTGCCGCGGGCTTTTTGCGCGCGAGCAGGACGAGACGTCGAAGCTCCGTGGCGTGAAGGGTGAGATCATCATCGTTGAAACCGATGAGGTGCAGCTGTCGCGCCCGGTCCGCCTGATGCATCCGCGCTGGCCGCTCTATGTGATCCCGCGCGCGAACAATCGTTTCATGCTGGGTGCGACGTCGATCGAGAACGAAGGCAGCGGCGTCAGCGTGCGTTCGGCGCTTGAACTGCTCGGCGCGGCCTATGCGGTGCATCCGGCCTTTGCCGAAGCGCGCATTCTCGAATTCGGCGCGGGCCTGCGCCCGGCTTTCCCCGACAATCTGCCGCGCATTGCGATCGAGAAGAATACCATCGCGGTGAACGGCCTCTATCGCCACGGTTTCCTGCTGGCGCCTGCGCTGGCGGAGCTGACGCTGAACTATGTGCAGCGTGGCGCGATCGACAATGAGGTGATGCAATGCAAGTGACGGTCAATGGCGAGGCCCGCGAGATCCAGGCCGCGGATGTGAGCGCGCTGCTGAGCGAGCTCGATTACGCCGGCACGCATTGCGCGATTGCGATCAACTACGACGTGGTGCCGCGCAGCCAGTGGGCGGAAACGGCACTGAAGGCGGGCGACGAGATCGAGATCATCACGCCGCGGCAGGGAGGGTGAGGATGCGTATGCCACACACTCCACTGTCATCGCCCGGCTTGACCGGGCGATCCAGTACACACCGCCGCTGCGGCTTAAGCACTGCTGCCCGTGTCTACTGGATCCCCGCTTTCGCGGGGATGACAAGCGGGGCGGGAATGACAAGCGAGATTGGAGAAGCCGCATGAGCAACACTCCTGCAACCACCTCCACCGTGACCTTCTACGGCAGGACCTTCGCCTCCCGCCTTCTCATCGGCACGGCGCTCTACCCTTCGCCTGCCATCATGCAGGATTCCATCCGCGCGTCCGGTGCCGGTATCGTCACCGTGTCCGTCCGTCGCGAGAGCGCCGGCGGCAAGACCGGCGATGCGTTCTGGTCGCTGATCCGCGAACTCGATGTCGCCGTGCTGCCCAACACCGCCGGCTGCCGCAGCGTGCGCGAGGCCGTGACCACTGCAAAGCTGGCGCGCGAACTGTTCGACACGCCCTGGATCAAGCTGGAAGTGATCGCCGACAACGACACACTGCAGCCCGATGTGATCGGCCTCGTCGAAGCCGCGAATATCCTGGTGAAGGACGGGTTCGAGGTCTTCCCCTATTGCACCGAGGATCTCGGCGTCGCGATGCGCCTCGTCGATGCCGGCTGCAAGGTGGTGATGCCCTGGGCGGCGCCTATCGGTTCGGCGCGCGGCATCATCAATCGCGATGCGCTCAAACTGCTGCGCGATCGCCTGCCCGATATCACGCTGGTCGTCGATGCCGGCATCGGCGCACCGTCGCATGCGGCCGAGGCACTGGAGCTCGGCTATGACGCCGTGCTGCTCAACACCGCCGTCGCCAAGGCCGCCGATCCCGTCGCCATGGCCAATGCCTTCCGTCTCGCCGTCGAGGCCGGCCGCACCGGTTTTGAGGCCGGGCTGATGGGCGAACGTGATTTCGCATCTCCTTCCACTCCAGTCATCGGGACACCGTTCTGGCATGCCGTATCCTGACCGTTTCTATCCCGTCGTCGACACCGTGGAATGGGTGAGGCGCCTCACCGCGGTCGGTGTCGGCACCATCCAGTTACGCGCGAAGGATCTCGACGATGCGTCGGCGATGATCCTGTTTCGCGCGGCACTCGACGTGACCAAAGGCACAAGCACGAAATTAGTGGTCAACGACTACTGGCGCGTCGCCATCGAGCTCAAGGCGCAGCATCTGCATCTCGGCCAGGAAGACCTCGCCGAGGCCGATGTCGCCGCGATCAAGAAGGCCGGCATCACGCTCGGCCTTTCGACGCATGACGAGGAGGAACTGGAAACCGCGCTGCGCGCAGAGCCTGACTATGTCGCGCTCGGGCCGATCTTCTTCACCACGCTGAAATCTATGCGCTTCGCGCCGCAGGGCATTCCGAAGATCACGACGTGGAAGAAGCGCGTCGGCGATATTCCACTGGTCGCCATCGGCGGCATCAAATTCGAACACGCCGCGGAGATTTTTGCCGCGGGTGCCGACTCCATCGCTGTGGTCAGCGATGTCACCCAGAATTCCGATCCGGATGCCCGCGTGCGGCAATGGCTCGGCGCCTGACTATCCGTCTCTCACTGTCATTGCGAGCGCAGCGAAGCAATCCAGAAGCCAAGTGAAGAAAGTCTGGATTGCTTCGTCGCTTCGCTACTCGCAATGACGACCCAAGAACTTACGAGCCTAATCGCCAAACCAGGAGGATCGTCCCATGAACATCCGCTCCAATCCCGACACCACCCTGCCCGCCGTCACCACCGGCGCACTGCCGTCCTCGCGCAAATTCTATTCTGTCCCTGATAGCGCACCCGACCTGCGCGTGCCTTTGCGCGAGATCATTTTGTCCGAAGGCGCCGGCGAGCCAAACTTGCCAGTTTACGACACGTCGGGCCCTTATACCGATCCGAACGTGCTGATCGACGTGAATAACGGCCTGTCGCGTTCGCGCCTTGACTGGGTGAAGGAGCGCGGCGGCGTCGAGGAATATGAAGGCCGCGACATCAAGCCGGAAGACAACGGCAATGTCGGCGCCAAGCATGCTGCCGCCGCTTTCAAGGCGCATCACAAGCCGCTGCGCGGTGTCGGCGATCACATGATCACCCAGCTTGAATTCGCCCGCGCCGGGATCATCACCAAGGAGATGATCTATGTCGCCGAGCGCGAAAATCTCGGCCGCAAGCAGCAGCTCGAGCGCGCCGAAGCCGCGCGCGCCGATGGCGAGAGCTTCGGCGCCGAAGTGCCGCTGTTCATCACGCCGGAATTCGTGCGCAGCGAGATCGCGCGCGGCCGCGCGATCATCCCCTGCAACATCAACCACGCCGAACTCGAGCCGATGATCATCGGCCGCAACTTCCTCACCAAGATCAATGCCAATATCGGCAACTCCGCCGTGACGTCGTCGGTGGAAGAGGAAGTGGACAAGATGGTGTGGGCGATCCGCTGGGGCGCCGATACCGTGATGGACCTCTCCACCGGCCGCAACATCCACACCACGCGCGAATGGATCATGCGCAATGCGCCGATTCCGATCGGCACCGTGCCGATCTATCAGGCGCTGGAAAAGTGCGACGGCGACCCGGTCAAGCTGACCTGGGAGCTCTACAAGGACACGCTGATCGAGCAGTGCGAACAGGGCGTGGACTATTTTACGATCCATGCCGGCGTGCGGCTGCAATATATCCACCTCACCGCCAGCCGCGTCACCGGCATCGTGTCGCGCGGCGGCTCGATCATGGCCAAGTGGTGCCTGGCGCATCACCAGGAGAGCTTCCTCTACACCCATTTCGAGGAAATCTGCGACATCATGCGCAAGTATGACGTCTCATTCTCGCTGGGCGACGGCCTGCGGCCGGGCTCGATTGCCGACGCCAATGATCGTGCGCAATTCGCCGAACTGGAGACGCTCGGCGAACTGACGCAGATCGCCTGGAAGAAGGGCTGCCAGGTGATGATCGAGGGCCCCGGCCATGTGCCGCTGCACAAGATCAAGATCAACATGGACAAGCAGCTCAAGGAATGCGGCGAAGCCCCGTTCTATACGCTCGGGCCACTGACCACCGACATCGCGCCGGGCTACGATCACATCACCTCGGGCATCGGTGCGGCCATGATCGGCTGGTTCGGCTGCTCCATGCTCTGCTATGTCACGCCGAAGGAGCATCTCGGCCTGCCCAACCGCGACGACGTCAAGGTCGGCGTGATCACCTACAAGATCTCGGCGCATGCCTCGGATCTCGCCAAGGGTCATCCCGCCGCCCAGCTGCGCGACGACGCGCTCTCCCGCGCCCGCTTCGATTTCCGCTGGCAGGACCAGTTCAATCTCGGCCTCGATCCGGAAACCGCGGTTGCCTATCACGACGAGACGCTGCCCAAGGAAGCCCACAAGGTCGCGCATTTCTGCTCGATGTGCGGACCAAAGTTCTGCTCGATGAAGATCACGCAGGACGTGCGCGACTACGCAGCGACGCTCGGCGACAACGAGAAGGCCGCGCTGAGCCTTGGCGGCAAGGCGAGCATGGGCATGTCGATGAGTGGCGTGATCGAGGACGGCATGGCCAGCATGAGCCAGAAGTTCAAGGACATGGGCGAACAGGTCTATGTCCAGGCGCAGGCGGTGAAGGACAGCAACAAGGCGCTGTAAGCATTCTAAGCTGATGATTGCGAAGGGCGGGTCGCGCAAGCAACCCGCCCTTTTGCTTTGGTCGAACGTCACAGGCGCATCACA
The DNA here is from genome assembly GCF_058807155.1 of Tardiphaga sp. GW821-FHT12E02. Taxonomy (NCBI): domain Bacteria; kingdom Pseudomonadati; phylum Pseudomonadota; class Alphaproteobacteria; order Hyphomicrobiales; family Nitrobacteraceae; genus Tardiphaga; species Tardiphaga sp. GW821-FHT12E02. Next base: position 2,303,924 of record NZ_JBXAQK010000001.1, on the reverse strand, counting down.
CGTGAACCCATAAGGTGGATCACGCAACTAATGGAGCGAAGACGGCATAGCGCTATGCGCGGTCCTCTCTGGCTGTGCTCGCGCGCCTCCCCTATCGTTGCCGCCGTACCAAAGCATAGCTCGGCGCTGGAGACCTGATCGATGATTTCTTTTCGCGCATTCGTTGTTGCTGCCGGTGCGGCGCTCGCACTGACCTCGGCGAACACCACGCCCGCCACGGCACAATCCTCCACGGCGACCGAAAAGCTCAATGCCTATGTCGGCTGCATCAACCGGCTGTCGTCGCGCGCCTATGACTCGCAGGCGCGCTATTTCAGCTGGGCGCCGAAATCCGGGCCGACCGGAAAGGAGCGCATCATCTATGGGCTCTATACGATCTACGACACCGACGACTGCAAGAAGAGCGTCGAAAGCGCCAATGCGCTGGAGCCGCGCGATGCAACGCTGGAAGAAGCCGCCTCCGCCTATGTCAGCGCCGTGACGACGCTGGGCCCGTTGCTGAAGGACGCGGACGATTACTACACCCAGGAGAACTACAAGGACGACAAGATGGCCAAGGGCCGCGCCCTGCATCCAAAACTCGTCGCCGCCTGGGATGCGTTCTCCGCCGCCGACAAGTCGCTCCGCGCCGGCGTCGATGCCATCAATGACAAGCGCAAGCTGGAGGCACTCAAGGAGATCGAGGCCAAGGAAGGCAAGAAGACGCGCTATTATGTCGAAGTGATCATGATCGACGCCAAGCGCGTGCTGCGCCTGCAGGACACCGGCAAGCCGGATATCGACGCGATCACCAAGGCGGTGGCCGATCTCGAGACCACCGTGAAGGGTTTCGAGGAGGCGAACGCGGCCGATGGCGGCAAGGTGTCGTCCTTCTTCACCAGCAATGCGAAATCGGTGCTGGTGACATCGAAGCAGCTGATGCGCCGCATTCGCGACAAGGTGCCCTATTCGCAGGGCGAGAAGATGATGATGCAGCCCGGCAGCGGCTGGATGGTCGAAGGCTCACCGGCGCGCCTGCTGCGCGACTACAACCAGCTGGTGGAGTCCTATAACAGCATCGCCAAGTTCGGGCGGTAGCTCACGACGGTCCCGTTAACCTTTCGTTAACCAAACGCGCCCACCCTGCCGGCACGGCTGGGGGGCTGTTTGTCTCGATGTATCGCCTTGCGCTCGCAAGACGTGCGTTGATCGGGAGGATGCCGATGTCCCAAAGCTTCACCAGCGACGATTATTCCGCGCGTGAATTTTCCGACGGTTCAGACGACACCTGCGATGGCGGCTTCGATGCCGATGCGCTGGTGCCGGCCTCCGAGCCGAGCGAAGTCGTGCCGATGCTGGTCGGCGCCACCGTCGAGGAAGTCGAACGCGAATTGATGCTGCAGACACTGGCGCGCTGCGACGGCAACCGCACGCATGCGGCGCGCGTGCTCGGCGTCTCCGTCCGCACCATGCGCAACAAGATCAAGCAATATTCGGCGGATGGCATCGAGGTGCCGGCGAGCAGCTAGTGCTCCGGCAAGCGCCCACGTACGATGCAGCCGCGCATCAGCCAGTACCAGCCACAGCCCGCGCAAGCGCCGCAGATGGCAAGCAACGCCGCGTTGGAAATGCTGTAGGCGCCGCTCCACCAGAACATGCCGAGCGCCCAGAAGGCGCCGAACAATAGTGATGCGAGTTTCAACCGCGTGGACGGCAGCATGACCTGTCTCCCTGTGAGCCGCCCCTTTGACGCAGGCAGAACGATTTGGGTTCGCGTTCAGGTCGAACACACCGCAGAATTGCTGCCGTCATCCTTCCCCTGTTAAAAGCGCCACAATTGGAATCACGAACGGAGTACAGAGCGTGGCGAAAGAGACGATCAGCCGGGCCGGACAGCGCGGACCACGCGGTGAGCCGGGTGCACCGGGCCCGCAGGGTCATCCCGGCCGTCCCGGCCCCGAAGGCGCACAGGGCAAGCCCGGCATCGTCGGCAAGCCCGGTGCCCCCGGCAAAGCCGGCGCGAAAGGCGCGCGCGGCGATCAGGGGCCGCAAGGCAAGGCCGGTCCGCAGGGGCCGCAAGGTAAGGTCGGCGCTCAGGGGCCACGCGGTGAGCAGGGCCTGCAGGGTAAACCGGGCATCGATGGCAAACCCGGCCTTCAGGGCGAGCAAGGCCCGCGCGGCGAACAGGGCCCGCCCGGCGCGCTGCCGAGCTTTGAGCAGATCGTGCCGTGGCTGCACATGATCTTCGATGCATGGGAAGACCACCGCAAGACGCGCGAGCGCGAGGAAGCCGAGCGCGAGGCCGCCTTGCTGCGCGAGCAGCAGGAGATGGCCGAGCGTGTCGCTGCGATGATCGAGGTTGAGACGGCTGCGGGCGAGCTGACCGAAAACGAAGAGCACGACGGCAAGAAAAAGAAGAAGCGGAAGAAGAAGGACGACTGAGGTCCTTCGCATCGACGTCAATCATGACGACTGTCATCGCCCGCCCTGGTGCGCAATTGCGCTCTTGGAGCGGGCGATCCAGTAAACACAAAAGCCGCAGTCTATCACCACGACCGGTGTCTACTGGGTCACCCGGTCAAGCCGGGTGACGACAAATGAGGCGGCAGATATGTCGCTTCACATCGTCCGCTGCGGCGCCGTCTGCAGCAGTTCCTGCAGTTCCTTCTTGTAGAACTTCGCCAAGCCCGTGGTCAGATGCCCGCGCGTCTCGGCGCTCGCCGGGATCAGCAGCAGTTTTGCCTGCTTGATCCGCTTCATCGCGGTATCCATGAGCCCCGTCTCCGGCGGATTGCGCTCGTCATCTGCAGCATTGATCGCCAGCACCGACGCTGCGATCTTTTCCAGTGCGGCAGACGCATTGTAATCACGCGATGACTCCCACTGATAGATGAAGTCATTGGCATCCGCGACAAACGGCGCCTTCAGGCGATCATCCACATTCTTGTCGGCTGCTGCCGCAGTCGGCGCCAGTGACTGATAGGCCAGCGTGCCGCCCGCCGTGGCGATGCCGAACATCACCGAGGCATATTTCATCATGCCCGGCTGCGACGTGTAGTTGCCGCCTTTGTAGTCGGGATCGGCGCGCACGGTTTCCACCATTATGCGCCGCATCATCCAGTTGCGCGCGCTCATCTCCGTCGGCTGCGCCGCCATCGGCACCAGCGCATCCATCGTATCCGGATATTTGCTGCCCCAGATCCAGGCATGCATGCCGCCCATGGAATTGCCGATCACCAGCCGCAGGTGCTTGATGCCGAGCCCTTCGGTGATCAAGCGATGCTGCGCATCCACCATGTCATCGTAATTGTATTTCGGAAATGCGGTGCGCATGCCGTCGGACGGTTTTGACGATTGGCCGTGGCCAATGCCGTCGGGAATGATGATGTAATATTTGCTCGCATCGAGCGGCTGGCCGGCCCCGAACAATTCGCCCGCGAAAGCCGGCGTCAGCATGCTCTGCGCCGAGCCTGCGGTGCCGTGCAGCACCAGCACCGGCTGCCCGCCCGGTGCGCCCACCGTGGTGTAATGCAGCTTCAGTTCCGGCATCACATGGCCGGTGTGGAATTTGAAATCCTTGGCGATCCAGTCGGCGTGTTTCGGCGCAGGATAATCGGCGGCGTGCGCTGTAACCGACCACAGCAAAGCGATGACAACGGCAATGATGGCGCGCGCGTGATGCGGCATGTGGATCCTCCCGGACGACGGCCTCGATCGGACCGCTTGCGCGAATGCTAGCATGGCACGGGCGTAAGCCAAGATGCGGAGCATGCGCCCGGCCGTCTTGCGGTGCAGCGATCTCCGGTGGATGGCCTATCATTTGAGCAGGCGCTGTCGCCCTAGCTCGGGCTTAATCATCATCACAATCCGAGTCGCCGGGACTGTTCGCGGCATAGCCGCTCCGGCTCAACCGATGTGAGGTTCGCATGCGGTCTGGAATGCGGTTTGCTCTTTTCGCGATGGCCATGTCTCTTGCTCCGACCGCGCATGCGGTGGATCGCGGTCAGTTCGGCGATGTCCCGGACCACATCCGCAACTGGTTCAAGAGCGTCGTCAGCCCCACGGGCGTACCGTGTTGCGATATGTCCGATGGGCATCGCACCGAATATGACGTGCGCCACGGCGCCTACTGGGTTCCCATTGAAGGCGTCTGGATGGAAGTACCGGGACATGCGGTGATCCGCGATCGCGGCAATCCCGTCGGCGAGGCGGTGGTGTGGTATGTTCGCCGTGGCGACGGCATCGTCATCAGCTGTTTCGTCCCGGCAGATGCGGTATGATCGCAGCGTGCGAGTCCGCATGAGAGAAAGCACCATGGCAGAAGTCACCTACAAGATCGTCGAACATGATGGCGGCTGGGCCTACAAGGTCGGCGCCGTGTTCTCCGAGCCCTATCCGACGCGCGAGCGCGCCCTCGCTGCTGCGCGCCGCGCCGCTGCCGAACAGCGCACGCCCGGCCGCACCGAAGTGATTTCCTATGAAGACGAGAACGGCCAATGGCACGAGGAAACGGCGCCCGGCTCTGACCGCCCGAATACGGTGATCGTCGATAAATCGTGACAGGCGAGACGACGTCCCACGCGACGCCACAACAAACGACGCGCGCGGTCATGCGATGGGTGCTTGCGGCCTTCTACTCTGCCGCAGGCATCGCGCATCTGTGGGTGCCGGAGACATTGCTGCTGATCACCCCGGCCTGGGTGCCATTTCCACGCGAGGTGATCCTCGCCACCGGCGTCTTCGAGATCGCGGCCTCGATCGCGCTGGTGTCGCGCTCGCGGCTGCGCTGGTGGGCTGGCCTTGCCATGGCGCTGTATGCCCTCTGCGTGTGGCCGGCCAATATCAAACATGCCCTCGACGGCATCGAGATGCCCGTGATCGGCAATAGCTGGTGGTATCACGGACCACGACTGGCGTTTCAGCCGGTGATCATCTGGTGGGCACTGTTTTGCGCCGGGGTGATCGATTGGCCGTGGCGGGTAGCCAAACGAGCGTCGCGCTAGCTTTGCGGCGCCGGTCCCGCGTGTTATTTTACGCTGCAAATTCGCTGGAGAATGACCGTGACCGATGTGACCGCCGAAAAGCTGCGCGACATCTATCCCACCCCGCATCCGCGCGTGATCGCGAAGGCGCGGCCGACGCTGGATGTGCATTCGAGCAAGTTCATTTCGCTGTCGCCCTTCTGCGTGCTCGCCTCGTCCGGGCCCGATGGCACCGTCGATGCCTCGCCGCGCGGTGGCGGCGTCGGCTTCGTGCAGATCGCATCGGACACCGAACTGCACCTGCCCGACCGCCCCGGCAATAACCGCATCGACACGTTCCAGAACGTGCTCAACGGCAGCGGGCACGTGCAGCTGATCTTCTTCGTGCCAGGCATCGACGATACGCTGCGTGTCAGCGGCGTCGCGACGCTGTCGAAAGATCCGGAGCTGATGGCCACGATGGAGGAATTCGGCAAGCCACCACGCGCCGTGCTCTGCATCAAGGTGACGGAGGCTTACTTCCATTGCGGCAAGGCGCTGATGCGCTCGAAGCTCTGGTCACCGGAGATACAGGTGAAGCGCGACGTGATGCCGTCGATTTCGGAGATCGTGTTCGACCAGACCAAGGCTGTGACCCAGCCCGAGGGCGCACCGATGACCCAGGGCGAAATCGAAGTGGCCTATCGCAAGAATTTGTAGAAGACAGCTGCCGCAGGCGACGCCACAACCAACCTTGCTAAAAGCACCCTAAGGTTGCATATTTGATGCTCTTGGGGGAGAGCGTTGTGCGTGGCGTCGCGTCGATTTGCATGGTCGTGGCTGCGGGATTCACGCTTTGCGGCTGTTTGCGCGATCCCTTTGTGACCGAGCTGGGCGAGACGCGGGTCCACGACTGGTGGATCGCTCATCAGCCGGACCGCGTCTCCGGCGCCGAGCTGCCAAGCGCCTTCGTCTATGCCGAGGCCTCGAACAGCAACCTCGAATATCCCAGGGTCTCGTCGCTGCTGCTTACATGCATGGAGCGCAAGGAGCCGCTGATCCGCTTCGCGTTCGATTTCAAGATCGGCACCGGCCGCAACACGGTGCTGGGCTATCGATTCGACGACTTGCCCGGACATCAGGACGTCGCCGTCCGCGTCCTGCGCAACAACAGGATCATCGTCATCGAGGATCGCGAGACGATCGCCCGTTTCGTGGCGGAGCTGGAAAAATCAGCGGTGCTGTATGTGAGGATCAGATCGATCGACGGCGGGCGCACCGCGGTCGAATATCCCGTTGCCGGCGCATGGACGGCGATCCGGGCGGCATTCGCGAATTGCGACATGCCGGCACCGCCCCAGCTTGATCCAGGGCGGGCCAGGTTGCCCGGCATCTATTGAGACGCCGGGCAGCATGAGTTTTAGTGTTCGCCCTCGAGGCCACCCATGTGCTTCTGGGTGTAGAGCTCGATGCCGATGCGCTCGATGAGGTCGAGCTGGGTTTCGAGGAAGTCGATATGACCTTCCTCGTCCTTCATCAGGGCTTCGAACAGATCCTTCGAGACGTAATCACCGACGCTGCGGCAGTAGGTGGCCGCTTCCTGGTACAGCGTGCGGGCGCCGATTTCGGCGGCCAGATCGCATTCGATGATTTCCTTGACGTTCTGGCCGATCTTCAACGGATCCAGCACCTGCATGTTCGGGAAACCGTCCAGGAACAGGATGCGGTCGGTGAAGCGGTCGGCGTGGACCATCTCCTCGATGGACTCCTTGCGCCACATCTTGGCCATGTCGAGCAGGCCCCAGTGGTTCAGCAGGCGGAAATGCAGCCAATACTGGCTGATCGCGGTCAGCTCACTGCGCAGACCCTTGTTGAGAAATTCGATGACCTTCGGGTCGCCCTTCATGATGCTCTCCTATTGCCGGGCTCAACCAAAATGGCCCGAAATCCAATTTAGAACTCTTCTAAATCAGATTGAGACGGAGAACAACCCTTCTCTCACCGGCTCGAACAGAAACGGTGGAGATTTCAAATTTCAGATAAAACAGAAAGACTTAGGCAGCAACCCCGACGGCGGCCGAAGCGTGCATCTCCACCGGAGCCGGCACATCGAGATCGGCAACAGCTGCATGAGCGGCCGTATGCGGGCATCCGGAGCAGCAGGATTTGGCGCAGGCGCCGAGCGCTTCGTCCATGATCTTCTTGATGGTGCGCACGCAGCGTCCGCACTGAGCGCTGCAGCCCAGGCACCCATAGACCTGACCCGGCGTCCGTGGCGGCTGGGCCCCGGAGACAGCCTTGCGGATGTCATGGTCGGTGAAGACGTTGCAGGAACAGACGATCATCAGGTGAAAGCACGCTCGCAGGTCGGTACCCCTGTTGGATAGGGAAGCGGCCTGCCGGATGCAAAGCTAAAACGCGCAACTTCAAACTATTCCAAACTACTGATCTGGCTGCATTATTCTGGAATGAATCTAAACGACGCAGAACCCCGCCCCCATTTGCCCTGGACGGGTAAAATGCGACCGGTCCGGACAAGATCGCATTGAACCGGCTTGCCTGACAGCGCGTCCAATTATTGCCGGCAACGAATTTGCGACCAAATCAGCGCGGTTCCGTTCATTGATCATTCAAGTCGGATGTGAAACTTTTGGTCGCCTGCCCCGCTATTTGATGCGGACATAACGTGATGAGGTGATGCCATGAAGAAGACCCTGATGGCCCTTGCCGCCGTAGCCACTCTGGCCGTGACAGCCGCGCCGACGACTGCGAGCGCGCAGCACTGGCGCCATGGCGGCGGCGGAGCGGGCGTTGCCGCCGGCCTGATCGGCGGCGCCCTGCTCGGCGGCGCGATCGCCGCGGGCTCGGGTTACTATGGCCCCGGTTACGGCTATTATGGCGGCCCGGCCTATGTCGCCGGCCCCGGTTATTATGGCGATTGCTACTGGCAGCGTCAGCGCTTCTGGGATGGCTATGGCTGGCGCTTCCGCCGCGTTCGTGTTTGCGGCTAAGTCCGAGAGATTCGACTGCACACCGGACCAGATTGATTCCGATGTGCATGACTTGAAGTGGCGCGAAAAAACCGCTTTTTCGGGTCACTGCTTGGCGAGTGTTTACGCCGGGTTGACGGTTGGGCGCTTGAAGTAGCCGTCAGTTCGAATCCGCGTGAGAACCTTTAAACGCGTCGCTTGCGGCGCCCTTGTGGGAGAGACTTGATATGAAGAAGACAGTTTCCGCTCTGGTTGCCGCTGCGACGGTTGCGGCTTCGCTGATCGCCGTGGCACCCGCTGCCAAGGCCGACGGCGGCCGTATCGCTGCTGGCGTTGCCGGTGGCCTGATCGGCGGCGCGCTGCTCGGTGGCGCCATCGCCGCCAGCCGTCCGGCTCCGGTTTACGGTGGCTACGGCTACGCCCCGGCCCCGGTTTATGTGGAGCCGGCCTGCCGCGTCGTCCGCCAGCGCGTCTGGGACGACTATCGTGGCGTCTGGCGCTACCGCCCGGTCGAGGTTTGCGATTAATCGCAGGCGACCTTACGGTCCGATATGAAAAGCCCGGCCTTCGCGGCCGGGCTTTTCTTTTGGAGATAGCTTTATCGTGCGTTCATCGCGCGCAAGACCTCGTCGCTCGGCCAGCAGTCAAGCTTGAGCCTTGCTGATTTCTGGAACGCGCCTACCGCTGCACGCGTTTTCATGCCGGCCTTGCCGTCCACCTTGTCGCTGTAAAGTCCGAGCGAGGTCAGATGGCGCTGCATCGCTTCCACATCGGTACTGCGGAGTTGTCTGGTCGCGGCCCAAGGCGTTGCGAATGGCTGGCCATTGGCAATGCGGTCTGCGACGTGACCGACGAACAGCACGTAGAGGTCGGAGAAATTGTATTCCTTGATCACGAAGTAGTTCTTCGTGGTCAGGAAGGCCGGACCATAGGTTCCTTCGGGCTGCAGCAACGAGGCCGGTTGCGCGTGTTCGGCGGCGCTCACGCGCTCGCCACGCACTGGCGCAAAGCCCGCGCGAATCCACTCGCCGATCGGCCGCGTGACATCGGGCACGCCCATGGTGCAATCGGCATTCGCCGGCGCACGCACCTCATAGGCCCAGCGCAATCCGCGCTGCCACCCCTTGTTCACCAGTTGCTGTGCCGCAGAAGCCAACGCATCCGGCACCGACTTCCAGATGTCGACCTTGCCGTCGCCGTCGAAATCGACGCCGTGCTTTTCGAGTTCGGCCGGCAGGAACTGCGTGAGGCCGGTGGCACCACCCCATGACACGCGCAGCTCCTCGCGTGACACCACACCACTCTGGATCAGTTTGAGCGCAGCAATGAACTCGCCGCGATACTGCTCCTTGCGGCGCCCGACATAGGCCTGCGTCGCGAGCGTGCGGATGCCGTCATAGGGCAGCCGATGGCGGCCATAGTCGGTCTCGCGGCCCCAGATCGCCAGGATGATGGTGCCGGGCACCCCGGTCTGCTGCTCGATCGCCTGCAGCGTCTTGCGGTGCTGATCATAGAGACGCCGCCCCTCAGCCGCGAGGCGTGCGATGCTGGCTTCCTTCAGATAGTCCGCGGGCACCTGCACGAACTCCGCCTGTGACGGCGCGCCTGTGGCGGGACGGCCGGGCAACAGAAGATCAGGCAGTTTGTAGTCGGGCTCGAGGCCGCGTGTTGCGTCGTCAAAAGTCTTGCGCGACACGCCTGCCTTTTGAGCTTCGGGCCAGAGCGAGGAGACAAAGCTGGTAAAGGCCGGGTCGGCTGCAGAGGCGGCCTCCGAGATGGGCAGGACGAACCCAATCAATACGCCGCAAAGCAGCGATCGCCATGCTGTTCGCCTGCCCCGCCCCGTCAATGCGCGCTCGTTCCGTGATCGGCCTTGTGTCCATGCCGGCCGTGGCCATTGGCGTGTGCTTCAGCGCTGTTCGACAATTTGTCGACATAGGCGATGCCCACCGCCGAGAGGATGAACACGATGTGGATGATCGTCTGCCACATCACGCCCGCCTCGGTGTAGTTCGTCGTCCGGGCCGTGGTCGAGCCGAGATTGCCGGCCTCGATGAAGGTGCGTAGCAGATGAATCGAGGAGATGCCGATGATGGCCATCGCCAGCTTGATCTTCAGCACGCTGGCATTGACGTGGCTGAGCCATTCCGGCTCGTCCGGATGGCCGTTCAGATTGAGCCGTGACACGAAGGTCTCGTAGCCACCGACGATCACCATAACCAGCAGGTTGGAGATCATCACCACGTCGATCAGACCCAGCACCACGAGCATGATCTGCTGTTCGCTGAAGTCGAAGGAATGCGTAATGAGGTGCCAGAGCTCCTTCAGGAACAGCACGACATAGACGCATTGCGCGACGATCAGTCCGATATAGAGCGGCAGCTGCAACCAGCGTGATCCGAAGATCAGCGCCGGAACTGGTCGCATCCCTCTCCGCAATCCCTTGGGTGGCAACGGCGTTTCAGGCGTCATGGACATGCGGGAGGTCTCGTTATGAGAGAATCTTGAGGGCGGTTTGCAATGCGGGCTTATATCGGGTGGTTCCGGACGTGATGATGTCCAGCCGCGCGGCAACTGGCCGCATCGACACTACTTCACGGCGACGATGAAGATTCGCGGAAAGCGCAGCAACACCTTCCCATCAGCGTGAGGCAGGTAGGTGGCCGCAATACGCGCCGTGTATTCGGCGAGATAGGCCTTGCGTTCGGGGCCGTCGAGCGGATCGAGGAAGGGGCGCAGGCCCGTGCCCTTCACCCATTCCACGATCGCAGCGGCGTCGGCCAGCGCGTGGTTATAGATCGTGTGCCAGATCTCGACCCGCGAACAGATCGGCTGCAGCGCATCGTAATAGGCGCCCGGCTTCGGCAGCGTGTCGCGAAGCTCGACGGCCTTCGAGAGCTGCTTGCGCCACGGCTCCATGTAAGCGACGTCGCGCATCAGCACATGGGTCGGCTCATCGAGATTGTCGGGCATCTGCACGGCAAGCACGCCACCTGCGGGCAGACCGGTGGCAAGGCGCTTGAGCTGCTTGATGTGATCCGGCACCCACTGGAAAATCGCATTGGCGAACAGCACCTCGCTGCCGGCCGGCGGCACCCAATGGGCCACATTGGCTTCGATGAAAGTCTGCGCCGGCAGCCGCTCGCGCGCCTGGCGGAGCATATCGGCCGACGTATCCACGCCAACCACCGCAGCTTCCGGCCAGCGATTGACCAGAAGCTCGGTGGAATTGCCGGGGCCGCAGCCGATATCGACGACCTTTCGCGCATCGGCCAGCGGCACCTGCGCGAGCAGATCCCGCGCCGGGCGGGTCCGCTCATCCTCGAATTTCAGATATTGCTGCGCGCTCCAGTCCGACATCTTGCGATCTCCCTTCAGCGCGTCAGTTTCTTGTACTTCACGCGATGCGGGATGATGCTGTCCTGGCCGAGCCGGCGCATCTTGTCCTTCTCGTAGTCCTGGAAGTTGCCCTCGAACCATTCGACATGGCTATCGCCTTCGAAAGCGAGGATGTGTGTGGCGATACGATCGAGGAACCAGCGATCATGGCTGATGATCACGGCGCAACCGGCGAAATCCTCCAGCGCCTCTTCGAGAGCACGCAGCGTATCGACGTCGAGATCGTTGGTCGGTTCGTCGAGCAGCAGGACATTGGCGCCGGACTTCAGCATCTTGGCGAGATGGACGCGGTTGCGTTCACCGCCTGACAGCGAGCCGACCTTCTTCTGCTGGTCGCCGCCCTTGAAGTTGAAGGACGAACAGTAGCCGCGCGAATTGACTTCCTTCTTGCCGAGCAGGATCAGCTCGTTCTTGCCGGAAATCTCTTCCCAGACCGTCGCCTTGTCGTCCAGCGCATCGCGCGACTGATCGACGTAGCCGAGATGCACGGTGTCACCGACGGTGATGGTGCCGCCGTCCGGCGTTTCCTGCTTGGTGATCATCTTGAACAGCGTCGACTTGCCGGCACCGTTCGGGCCGATGACGCCGACAATGCCGCCGGGCGGCAGCTTGAAGGTGAGATCGTCGATCAGCAGGCGATCGCCGAAGCCTTTGTTGAGATGCTCGAAATCGACCACGTTGTCGCCGAGGCGCTCGGCCACCGGAATGATGATCTGCGCAGCCTGCGTCTGCTTCTCGCTGGCCTGCTTGAGCAGGTCCTCATAGCGCTGGTAACGCGCCTTCGACTTGGCCTGACGCGCCTTGGGGGACGACGCGATCCACTCCTGCTCGCGTTCCAGCGTCTTCTGATGGGCTGCGTCCTCGCGGCCTTCCTGGGCCAGGCGCTTCTGCTTCTGCACCAGCCAGGACGAGTAGTTGCCTTCGTACGGAATGCCCCGGCCGCGATCGAGCTCGAGGATCCACGAGGTGACGTTGTCGAGGAAGTAGCGATCGTGGGTCACGATCAGGATCGCGCCGGGATAGTTGCGCAGATGGCCTTCCAGCCACGACACGGATTCGGCGTCGAGATGGTTGGTCGGTTCGTCGAGCAGCAGCAGTTCAGGTGCGTCGAGCAGCAGCTTGCAGAGTGCCACGCGGCGGCGTTCACCGCCCGACAGCTTGGAAACGTCGGCATCGTCCGGCGGACAGCGCAGCGCGTCCATCGCCTGATCGACCTTGCTGTCGAGATCCCACAGGCCCTGGGCCTCGATCTCGTCCTGCAGCTTGGTCATCTCGTCGGCGGTCTCTTCCGAGTAGTTCATCGCCAGTTCGTTGTAGCGATCGAGGATCGCCTTCTGCTTGGCGACGCCGAGCATGACGTTCTCGCGCACCGTCAGCGAGGCATCGAGCTGCGGTTCCTGCTCAAGGTAACCAACGCGAGCGCCCTGGGCGACCCAGGCTTCGCCGGTGTATTCCTTGTCGAGGCCCGCCATGATCTTCAGCAAGGTCGATTTACCGGCGCCGTTGACGCCGAGCACGCCGATCTTGGCGTCCGGATAGAACGACAAATGGACGTTATCCAGCACCTTGCGGGTCGGATAGGCCTTGGTCAGACCCTGCATGAAATAGACGAACTGGCGAGCCATCGTGATCCTTGAATCCGGAGCTTGAGCATGAAAATCGGGTTGCCACCGATGTAGCGGCCACGCCCCCAAAGGGCAACGGGGGGGTCTTAAGCAATTGGTAACGCTAGCCTCTGGAGGCTGCCGGATCATGACAATTCGAACCGGTTTTTAATAACTGGCGACCACTGTGGGGACAGGGCGATTCATCACGCCCCTCGCGGCTGGAGCCGCGGGCAGACAGGCGGAGCCCGTCATGGCGACCATTACATCAGGACCATCATCCGCTCGCGCCGACAAGACGTCGGCGCAGCCCGGACTGCTGCGCGAGATTCGCGAGTTCTGGCAGACCTTCTTCGTCGCGGCATTTAACCCGTACCATCCGGAACAGCACTATATGCGCGGTCCCGGCCCGGCCTGCCGTGCCAAGGAAACGTCGCCCACCTCACATTAAGCTGATCGCGCCGGAATTGCCGGCCACGGCGCTTGCACGCACGCGCGCGTCGCGCGATGTCTCCATCCCCTGACGGCATTTGACCGCCGTCACCTGACCGGATGGACCGACCTCATGACGCGGCTGCGCTGTGCAATCCTCGACGACTATCAGAATGTCGCTCTCAAGATGGCCGACTGGTCCGCGCTCGGCGACCAGATCGACGTCACAGTATTCGACAAGCCCTTCGCATCCGGCGATGAAGCCGCTGCCGCGCTGAAGAATTTCGAGATCGTCTGCGCCATGCGCGAGCGCACGCCGTTCCCGCGAACCATGTTCGAGGCGCTACCGAAGCTGAAACTCCTGATCACTTCGGGCATGCGCAATGCGGCCATCGATATGGTGGCCGCCAAGGAGCACGGTGTCACCGTGTGTGGCACGGCGATGGTCGGCAATCCGACCGCAGGGCTCACGATCGGATTGATGCTGGAACTGACGCGCAAGATCGGCTTCGAACATGCGCGCATGAAGGCCGGCGAGCCGTGGCAGGTCACGCTCGGCGAGGATGTCGACGGCAAGACGCTCGGAATCATCGGGCTGGGCAAGCTCGGCACCAAGGTTGCGAAGATTGCGCAGGCACTCGGCATGAAAGTGCTGGCCTGGAGCACCAATCTGACGCCGGAAGCCTGCGCCGAGGCTGGCGTCACCTACGCAACGAAGGAAGAGCTACTCGCGCAATCCGACGTCATCACCATTCATGTGGTGCTGAGCGATCGCTCGCGCGGGCTGGTGTCACGCGACGATCTCGCGCGGATGAAGCCGACCGCGTATCTGATCAATACCGCGCGCGGACCGATCGTGGACGAAGCCGCCTTGCTTGACACGCTGCAGGCGAAGAAGATCGCCGGCGCTGGCATCGACACCTATTCGCATGAGCCGCTGCCGATCGACAGCCCGTTGCGCAAGCTCGACAATGTCGTGATCACGCCGCATCTCGGCTATGTCACGGCTGAGAACTACAAGCGCATCTATGCCGAGACGATCGAAGGGATTGGCGGATTTCTGAAGGGCGAGCCGGTGCGCCCGTTGAACTAAACTCTGTCGCGTAGGATGGGTTGAGCGTCTTCGCGAAAACCCATCCTTCCGTCGATGCGGCTGGCTCGGCCGATGGGTTATCGCTTCGGCGCTGCGCGCCTTCGCTCAACCCATCCTACGAAACCAAAACGGGCGCGGTGCTTTCGCACCGCGCCCGTTTTGTTTGAAGTCAGTCTGCCGAAATCAGCGCACATTCACCGGCGCTGGTAGCGGCTGGATCGTCGTCGGCTGCGAACCCGGCAGCGGCGCTGCGTAGGCCGCGCTCTGGCCCGGTACCGGTGCAGCCGATGCGGTGGTCGCCGGCGGCTTGCCGGGCATCACGACGACACGGGTGCCGACCTTGGTGCGCTCGAACAGATCCGACACGTCGTCATTGAGCATGCCGATGCAGCCTGACGACACCGACTTGCCGATAGTCGACGGCTGGTTGGTGCCGTGGATGCGGTACACGGTCGAGCCGAGATACATCGCACGGGCGCCCATCGGGTTGCCCTCGCCGCCTGCCATGAAGCGCGGCAGATAAGGCTGGCGCTCGATCATTTCGGCCGGCGGATGCCAATCCGGCCACTCGGCCTTGCGGGAGATCTTCTGCACGCCGTTCCAGGTGAAGCCGTCGCGGCCCACGCGGACGCCGTAACGCACGGCGCGGTTGTTACCGAGCACGTAATACAAGTGATAGTTCGGCGTATCGACCACGATGGTGCCGGCCGGCTCCTTGGTGACGAAGCTGACTTCCTGACGGCGCAGATTCGGCGGCAGTTGCACTGGACCCGCATCGGGCTGCTCTTCCGGCGGCAGTGAGGCGACCATCACCGAGCGGCCATTGGCACCCATGTTCTGGCCACCCGGCTGCACGGAGCCGGTCACCGGGGCGCCTTGCGGCGCGCCGTAGTTCTGGCCGCCCACAGCCTCGGGCGGACGAATGCCGCCATCGGGAGCGCCACGATCAGAATAGATGACCGGAGGCGGGCCTGCGGGACGGCCGTAGCGCGGATCGTCAGGCGACATCACCGGCCCTTGCGGCAAGGCGCGATCCGAATAGGCCGGCGCGTTGTTGTAGGCCGGCGTATTGGCCGGACGGCCATAGCGCGGATCGTCGGGCGACGTCACAGGAGCCTGTGGCTCCGGACGATAGGAATAGGTCTGGGTATTATTTGCCGGGCGGCCATAGCGCGGATCATCCGGCGACGTCACCGGACCCTGATTGGCATAACCCGGGCTCGACAGCCCGCCCTGCGGGCGGCCGTTACGCGACTGCGCGTCATCCTCGTCCAGCGCATCGAAATCGGGCATCGCGTCCATGGCGTTGCCGCGCGCATTGGCGGGATAGCCGCCGGGCTGGTAGCCGGGTTCAGCCGGGATCGAATAGCCACTATTCGATGCCGCCGGATAGCCCTGCGCGGCAGCGAGCGAAAGCCCGGCGGCGCTGCTGAGAGCTACGGTCGCGAACGTCGTCAGAAAACGCTTGATCATCATTGCCCTTGTCGAAGCTTCGAGCAGTAAGTCGGGTTGAAAGGTCAGATCGCGCAGGATCACGGCGCATTCAAGACAAATCCGGGAAAAAGCCCCGCATTTCCGTCACATTCGCACGATTGCCCGCAGGCGTGGCCAACATGCCGCAGCTGATGAGCCTTAACGCCGCAGTAAGCACGCTTCGTTTCTGCCCTGCATCTTTTAACAAACGGTTCGCAAGACGCTGCGGTATGTTCGATCAGCCCTGATTCGCATTGTCATTCGGGCTGTTTTCTCTGCGTGCTCACCGCGTTCCCCTGGTTCGAAAGCCTTCGCGCATGGCGAAGGCGGAACAGAAGTCATGCTCCCCGGCATTCGTTTCGTGTGCGCCGCTGTCGTCCTCGCGGTCTCCCTGGTCATCTTCGGTATGGGTGCAGCTGCGCTGCTGCGCAGCGCCCACGAGGAATTCGCCAGCCTGCCCAACCGACGCCCGCCGCCGGCGACGGTTTTTAGTCAACAGCCGGACACCGTGCCCTCGCTGGCTATGTTGCGGCTCGAGCCGCGTGCAACCGACGTCACTGAGCCAGTCACCGCCCCAGCCGTTGAGCCCGGCGAGCCTGCACCGCTGGTTGTACAGACCGAAGCTGAGCTACCCCAGGCGCCCACGGCGATCACCACGGCAGCCGCGATGCCTGCGGCTGTCCCCGACAAGCCTGCGGTCGTCGAAACACCTCCGGTGACGCCTGGCGAGCCCGCCACGGTCGTTGCATCGGCTCCTGTCGACCTGTCGGAGCCAGCGCCCGCCTTGGCAGAATCCACGCCTCCGCCCGCTGCCGAGACCACCGGCAGCATCTCGCTGCCGACCGCAACGATCATGGAGCTGCCGACGGCCACGCTCACCGAAGAGGACGCCAAACTGTCGTCGAGCAAGGTGGCCGTGCTCGGTGGCCCGCCGATCGATACCGAACCGGTGCCGCTTCCGAACGCACGCCCGACGGCGGAGACGCCCAAGGCCAAGCCTGCGAAGAAGGTGGTGAAAAAGCCCGCCGCCAAACGGCGAGTGGCTGCACGCGTTGCGCCGGCAGCAGCGCCGGTCGCGCAGCAGCAACAGGATCCGTTCGGGCTGACGCAGCTGCGCTGATCGCTGAGAAAACTTACGCGGGCCCGGTCGCGACCGGCGGGCCGTTCTGCAGACCCCATTCCGACCATGAGCCATCATAGAGCCCAGAGCCGCGCACGCCGAGGCGATACAGCGCCAGCGTGAGTACCGCGGCGGACACGCCGGAGCCGCAAGTGGTCACCACGGGCCTGGCGATATCGAGCCCGGCCGCATCGAATGCTGCCCGCAGCTCATCGATCGGCTTCATGGTGCCGTTCGCAGCATCGAAGAGCAGGTTGTAAGGCAGGTTGCGGCTGCCGGGGATGTGGCCGGAGCGCAGGCCGACACGGGGCTCAGGGACGCTGCCTTCAAAGCGGTTGGCGGCGCGGGCATCGATGGTCTGCTCGGCGCGGCTGTCGAGATTGGCGATGAGTTGCGCCTTGCTGCGCACATAGGACGGATCGAATGTCGCGGTGAACTTGCCCGGCTGCGGCGTGACCTTGCCGTCATCGACCGGACGCCCCTCGGCACGCCATTTCTTCAATCCGCCATCGAGAATGCGGACATTCATGTGCCCGAAGGACAGGAACATCCACCATGCACGCGGGGCGGCGACCCAGCCACCGGCATCGTAAAGAACCACAGTGTCATCTGATGAAATGCCGAGCGCGCCGATATCGCGCGCGAACTGGTCTGCGCTCGGATACATATGCGGCAGGTCGATAGAGTGATCGGACACTGCATCGACATCGAAGAACACCGCACCGGGAATATGCGCGGCGAGATAATCGTCGATCGGCAGCGGCAGCACACCGGGCATCTTGAAGGATGCGTCGACGACCTTGACCTTGGGGTCACCGAGATGCGCGACGAGCCATTCGGTGGAAACGAGCGGATCGGTGATGATTGTCATGCAATGTTCTCTCCCGTCATGGCCGGACTTGTTCAGGCCATCCACGCCTTGTTCAAGGTAAAGACGTGGATGCCCGGGACAAGCCCGGGCACGACGAATGTTCGTGATGCGACTGGTGACTACGCGCCCTTCGGCGCCTTCGGCTCGACCTTCTCCACCGCACCGCCGGCATTGCGCCAGGCGGTGAAGCCGCCGCCGAGATGCGCCACCGGCTTCAGGCCCATATCGGCCGCGGTCTTGGCCGCCAGCGCCGAACGCCAGCCCGACGCACAGTGGAAGATGAACTTCTTGTCTTCCTGGAAGATCGGTTTGCCATAGGGGCTTTCCGGATCGATCCAGAATTCGAGCATGCCGCGGGTGCAGGAGAACGAGCCCGGGATCTTGCCCTCGCGCTCGATCTCGCGGGGATCGCGGATATCGACGATGACCACATCCGGCGACTGCGCGGCCTTGATGACGTCCTCGACGCTCATGGTCTCGATCTGCGCATTGGCCTCGTCGAGCAGCGCCTTGTAGCCGCGGGTGATCGTCTGGGTCATGCCTTCCTCACCAATTCCTTCATCGCGCCTTCGAGGCCCTCGATGGTCAGCGGATACATGCGCTCGGACAGCAGGCGACGGATGATCGTCGTCGATTCCGAATAATCCCAGTGCCGCTGCGCCACCGGGTTGAGCCACACCGTGTTCGGATAGGTCTGCGTCACGCGCTCCAGCCACACCGAACCGGATTCTTCATTCACATGCTCGACCGAGCCACCGGGCACCATGATCTCGTAAGGTGACATCGAGGCGTCGCCGACGAACACGACCTTGTAGTCATGCGCATATTTATGCAGCACGTCCCAGGTCGGCGTGCGATCAGTGAAGCGGCGCTTGTTCTGCTTCCACACGCCCTCATAGAGGCAGTTGTGGAAGTAGAAATACTCCATGTGCTTGAATTCGCTCTTCGCGGCCGAGAACAATTCCTCGACCTGCTCGATATGCGAATCCATCGATCCGCCGATGTCGAAGAACACCAGCACCTTCACCGCATTGCGCCGCTCCGGCCGCATGTGGACATCAAGATAGCCGTGATTGGCGGTTTCGCGGATGGTGGTGTCGAGATCGAGTTCGTCGGCTGAGCCAGTGCGCGCAAACTTGCGGAGACGACGCAGCGCCACCTTGATGTTGCGAATGCCGAGCTCGACATTGCCGTCGAGGTCCTTGAACTCGCGCTTGTCCCAGACCTTGACGGCGCGCTGGTTGCGGCTCTTGTCCTGGCCGATGCGGATGCCTTCGGGGTTATAACCGTTGGCGCCGAAGGGCGAGGTGCCGGCGGTGCCGATCCACTTGTTGCCGCCCTGATGGCGTTCCTTCTGCTCTTCGAGGCGCTTCTTCAGCGTCTCCATGAGCTTGTCCCAGCCCATGGCCTCGATCTGCTTCTTCTCTTCGTCGGTGAGATATTTTTCGGCCAGCTTGCGCAGCCACTCCTCCGGGATCTCCGCCTTCTCCATGGCATCGAGCAGATTCTCGAGCCCCTTGAAGGTCGAGCCGAACACCCGATCGAACTTGTCGAGATTGCGCTCGTCTTTCACCAAAGCGGCGCGGGAGAGATAATAGAAATTCTCCACCGACTGATCCGCCAGATTGGCGTCGAGCGCTTCCATCAGCGTGAGATACTCACGCAGCGTGACCGGAACCTGCGCATCGCGCAGTGACGTGAAAAATTGCAGGAACATGATTGACAGATTGCCCGAGCCCCTGCGTCCGTCAAGGGCGCATGTGGTAGATAGTTGCGTGCCGCCTGTACGCCTGGCCCGCGCCAATCGCCAAATAGCCGAACAAACTCAAAGCACGGGCCGAATTCCGTCAACCGGGATAGTAAAACGGCAAACGCCGAGATTGCAGGTATTTGTTTCAACTCTTCTCGCGGTAGTAACCACATGAGAGAGTGTCACGCCGATAATGGGCGTTCTTAGCTATCGTGTAAGCTCATCGGGCCATGGTGACGGCCCGAATGGTAGTCAACGCATGGCCGCATCGACCTCATATTCTCCAAGCCGGCTCTCGGCACCTGGCGCCATTGTCACGTTGTTCGTGCTGGCGATGAGCGCCTGCGTGCTCGGCCTTGTGCTGTGGAAGACCGTCGATGCCCGGCGTAGCGCGTTGCTGCAGAGCGAAGTCGATATCCGCAATCTCGCTCACTCACTGCAGGAACATGCCACGCACACGTTCCAGGCCGCAGATGTCGCCCTGAGCGGCATGGTCGATCTGCTGAAATACCAGAATCCGCGTCCCGATCGGTTCAATCTCTTCCTCGCCAACACGGCAAAATCGCTGCCGCAGATCCGCGAATTCGGCGTGCTCGATACGACGGGCGAATGGCGCTATTCGTCGCTCCCCGAAACACCGCGGCACAACAATTACGATCGCGCCTATTTCGCCTATCACCGCGACAATAGCGACGCGGGCCTTCGCATCAGCGAGCCTTTGAAATCACGCATCACCGGGCGGATGACAATCCTGCTGTCAAAGCGCATCAACGATCCGTCCGGCGCGTTCAATGGCGTGATCGTAGCCGCAATCGACACGGACTATTTCAGCGATTTTTTCAAGAGCTTCGATCTCGGCGAACAATCGGGAATCAGCCTGATCAGGACCGACGGCATCGTGCTGGCGCATTGGCCATCGATGGATGTCGGTAAGGATCTATCAGGCACCCAGCTGATCCAGAACCGGCTGAAGGAAAGCCCCCGCGGCTTTTATCGCGTGGCATCGCCCTTCGATGGGCTGACGAAGTATTTTGGTTACGAGAGGAGCGACGTCTATCCGGTCATTGTCACCGTCGCCATTCCCGAGAAGAAGGTGCTGGCAAACTGGCGCGACAATCTGAAGTCCGATGTCGCGGTGGCCGCGGTTCTTCTTTGCAGCGTCATCCTGCTCGCGGCATTGCTGTCCACCCAGTTCCAGTTTCGCATCAACATGGAGAATGCGCTCCGCGAGCGAGAATCGCGCTACCGGCTGCTGGCCGACAATATCGCTGACGTCGTCATCCTGCTCGATCGCACCGGCCATTTTCTCTATGTCTCGCATTCGGTCGAGTTCGTGCTCGGGCTCGACCCGAAGGATCTCATCGGGCGCTCCTGTCTCGAACTGGTGCATCCCGACGATCTCGCCGCCGTACGCGCTGCGAGCGCGCGGCTCACTGACCGCGTGACCACCGAGAATGTCGTGTTCCGCACCTATCGCGACGACAAGTCGATCGCCTGGGTGGAGATCAACTTCAAGCTCGCCGAACGCGCCGAAGATGCCGATGAGAATATCGAGATCGTCGGCGTGCTGCGCGATGTCACCCAGCGCAAGACGATGCAGGACGAGTTGACGGCGCTTAATGCAAGGCTTGCCGAACTCGCCACCATCGACGGCCTCACCGGCCTCGCCAACCGCCGAACCCTCGACAATTTCCTCAGCCGTGCTTTTGCGGAGGACAGCAAGCTCTCGGTCTTGTTGATCGATATCGATCACTTCAAGGGCTACAATGACACCATGGGGCACCAGGTCGGCGACGATTGCCTGAAGCGCGTTGCCTCCGTGCTGGCGGATGCCACCATCAATACGCCCGCTCTCGCCGCGCGCTACGGCGGCGAGGAATTCGCCATCATCCTGCCGGATGTCGATGAAGCCAGCGCCATGACAGTGGCCGAGGCGGTGCGGCTCCGTATCCGTGCGCTGGAAATCCCGAATGTCGCCGCGGCGCGCGGCTATCTCTCGGTCAGCATCGGCGTCGCCCATCGTACCGCGCGTTCACCGAACGAGAATGTCCTGCTGGGTGAAGCCGACCTTGCGCTTTACGAGGCCAAACGGCGCGGGCGCGACTGCGTCGTGACGCATGCGGCGCTGGAGCAGGATTACTTCAGCGCTGGCTTCGAACAGCACGGCTAGCGCCACCTCCAACCGGCTTCTTCCGCGTCATGGCATATGTGCGCATCGTACATGCCGGCCGCCCGACTGGACCTGCCCGATAATTCAATTAAACTTCCGTCCAAAGCGCGCATGTCGTGGCGCATCAGAGGATTGATCGGATGGGTATTCTAGCAGCGCTGCTGATCGGCGCCATTGCCGGCTGGCTCGCCGGATTGATCGTGCGCGGCGCCGGCTTCGGTCTGCTGGGCAATATCGTGATCGGCATCATCGGCGCGCTGGTCGCCGGCTGGTTGCTGCCGAAACTGAATGTCACGCTGGCCAGTGGCACGCTGGGCTCCATCCTCGATGCCACCGTTGGTGCCGTCATCGTGCTGGTGATCCTCTCGCTGATCCGGCGCTAGACGCTCCCACACATCGCGACCTTCCCTATTTCAACGCGCAGCTGCGCGACAAGAGCAACAAGGCAAGACTGTTCATGAAGTTTACCGGTACCAAGGACTACGTCGCCACCGATGACCTCAAGGTCGCCGTCAATGCCGCCATCGTGCTGGAGCGCCCGCTGCTGGTGAAAGGCGAGCCGGGCACCGGCAAGACCGTGCTGGCCGAGGAAGTCGCGAAGGCACTCGGCTCGCCGCTGCTGACCTGGCACATCAAGTCGACGACGAAAGCGCAGCAGGGCCTGTATGAATACGATGCCGTGTCGCGCCTGCGCGACAGCCAGCTCGGCGATCCCCGCGTCTCGGATATCGCCAATTACATCAAGCGCGGCAAATTGTGGGAAGCCTTCACCCATGCCGAGCGCCCGGTGCTGCTGATCGACGAAATCGACAAGGCTGATATCGAATTCCCCAACGATCTGCTGCTCGAACTCGACCGCATGGAATTCCATGTCTACGAGACCGGCGAGACCATCAAGGCCGCCAAGCGCCCCGTGGTGATCATCACCTCAAATAACGAAAAGGAACTGCCCGACGCCTTCCTGCGCCGCTGCTTCTTCCACTACATCAAGTTTCCGGAAATGGAGACGATGAACCAGATCGTCGAGGTGCATTTCCCTGGCATCAAGCAGCGCCTGGTCGCCGAGGCCATGCGCATTTTCTTCGAGGTGCGCGACGTGCCAGGCCTGAAGAAGAAACCCTCCACCTCGGAACTGCTCGACTGGCTGAAGCTGCTGGTCAATGAGGACATGTCGCCGGAGCAACTGCGCGAACGCGATCCCCGAAAGCTGATCCCGCCGCTGCATGGCGCCCTGCTAAAGAACGAGCAGGACGTACACCTGTTCGAGCGACTGGCGTTCCTGAACCGCCGGGAAGTCTGATCGCGCCGTATACAGATCGACACGAAAACCGCCCTGACGGGCGGTTTTTTAGTACCTACTTCAGTCGAGACCGCCTACGCCGGTATACATTATCGCTTTCCAACAGCAGGAAATACGTTATAGGCTGCCTCCAACCCGCTGATCTGTATACATCTGGAACGCCAAAAGGCGCCAAGGAGGAAACCGATGCCTGCTTCATTTCCGATGAATGCCTGGTACGCCGCGGCCTGGGACGTGGATATCAAGCGCGCGCTGTATCCGCGCACGATCTGCGGCAAGCATGTGGTCATGTATCGCCGCGCCGATGGCGGCGTCAGCGCGCTGGAAGATGCCTGCTGGCACCGGCTGGTGCCGCTCTCCAAGGGCCGCCTCGAAGGCGACACCGTGGTCTGCGGCTATCATGGGCTGAAATACAACGCGCAGGGCCGCTGCACCTTCATGCCCTCGCAGGAAACCATCAATCCCTCCGCCTGCGTGCGCTCCTATCCCGTCGTCGAGCGGCACCGTTTCATCTGGCTATGGATGGGCGATCCGGCGCTGGCCGACCCCGCTCTCGTGCCGGACATGCACTGGAATGACGATCCCGCATGGGCCGGCGACGGCAAGACCATTCAAGTCAAATGCGACTACCGGCTCGTCGTCGATAATCTGATGGACCTCACCCACGAGACCTTCGTGCACGGCTCCAGCATCGGTCAGGACGACGTCGCCGAGGCGCCGTTCGACGTCACCCATGGCGACAAGACCGTCACCGTGACACGCTGGATGAAGGGCATCGAAGCGCCGCCGTTCTGGGCCGCGCAGTTGCAGAAACCCGGCCCCGTCGATCGCTGGCAGATCATCCGCTTCGAGGCGCCCTGCACCGTCAATATCGATGTCGGCGTGGCCCCCGCCGGCACCGGCGCGCCAGAAGGCGATCGCTCGCAGGGCGTCAACGGCTTCGTGCTCAACACCATGACGCCCGAGACCGAAACCACCTGCCACTATTTCTGGGCGTTCGTGCGCAACTACCGCCTCACCGAACAGAAGATCACCACTGCTATCCGCGAGGGCGTTGCCGGCATTTTTCACGAGGACGAGCTGATCCTCGAAGCGCAGCAGAAGGCGATGACCGAGAACCCGGATCGCGTGTTCTACAATCTCAATATCGATGCCGGCGCCATGTGGGCCCGCCGCGTCATCGACCGCATGGTCGAGCGCGAGGGCCCGCCGCGCTTGCAAGCCGCGGAGTGACCCGATGAGCGAATCCGACCGCTCTGTCTCGCAGACCGTGCGCGCGCAGCTCGCGCTCCGCGACATGATCCTGTCCGCGCAACTGCGCTCCGGCGAACGCATCAGCGAATTGCAGGCCGTCGAGATCACCGGCGTGTCGCGCACGCCGGTACGGCTGGCTCTGGTGCGGCTGGAGGACGAAGGCCTGCTGCAGGCGATCCCGTCCGGCGGCTTCATGGTGAAGGCTTTTTCAGAGCGTGACATCCTCGATTCCATCGAACTCCGCGGCACGCTGGAAGGCCTGGCCGCCCGCTTCGCCGCCGAGCGCGGCGCCAGCGCGCGCAATCTTGAGCCGCTGAAAGAGTGCCTCGCGGATCTCGATCAGCTGGTGCGGCAGGATCCAATTTCGGTCGAGGCTTTCTCCGCCTATGTGACCATGAATGCACGTTTCCATGCACTGCTGACTGATCTCTCCGGCAGCGCGCCGGTGATCCGGCAGATCGACCGCGTCGCCGCAATGCCTTTCGCCTCGCCCAGCGCTTTCGTGATGGCGCAGTCGGCGCTGCCGGAGGCGCACAACATTCTGCTCATCGGGCAGGAGCATCACCGCATCGTCGTCGATGCTATCGAGAATCGCGAAGGCGCGCGCGCCGAGGCGATCATGCGCGAACATGCGCGGCTCGCGGTACGCAATCTGCGCCTCGCGCTACGTAATCGCAGCCACCTCGATCTGCTGCCGGCGCTGGCGCTGCTCACATCGGCACCGACGGACTGACGGAGAGTTTTCATGCGTTTTGCAGAACACTGGATGGGATGCCGCGTCGAGGCCACGCGCAATGTCGCCCCTGACATTCGCGAGATCACATTGAAGCCAGACATCGCGCTGCCGTCCTATCCGCTCGGCAGCCACATCAATGTCAGCCTTCTCATCGATGGCCAGCCGCAGACCCGGTCCTATTCGCTGGTGGGCGAGCGCAACAGCGAGATGCTGCGCATCGCCGTGCGATTGGCGCCCGATAGCCGCGGCGGCTCGCAAGCCATGTGGGCCTTGCAGGCCGGTGCCCGGCTGGACATCTCCTCGCCGTCATCGCTGTACGACATCGACTGGACTCGCAAGACCTATTGCCTGATCGGCGGCGGCATCGGCATCACGCCAATCACCGGCATTGCCTCGGCGCTCCACTGCAAGGCGATCGATCTGCATCTGCATTATGCCGTGAAAGCACGCGGCAATGCCGCCTATCTCGACGAGCTCGCAGCTTTGCTCGGTGATCGCCTCACCGTCCACGCCAGCGATGAAGGCACACGACTGGATTTTTCGTCCACCTTTGCAGCGCTCCCCGCCGATGCCATCGTCATTCTCTGCGGCCCCATGCGCATGCTCGAAGCGGCCCGCGGCGCCTGGAACGCAGCTGGCCGCGAACCGGCCGATCTGCGCTATGAGACCTTCGGCTCCAGCGGCCTGTTGCCCACCAGCGAATTCCGCGTCCGTCTGAAAGATAGCGGCGCAGAGATCGTGGTGCCGCAGGGCCGTTCGATGCTGTCGGCGCTCAACGACGCCGGCTTCGAGGTGATGTCGGACTGCGAACGCGGCGAGTGTGGCGTCTGCGCCATCGACGTGCTTGCCGTGGACGGCGAGATCGACCATCGCGACGTATTCTTCAGCGATCACCAGAAGAGCGGCAACGCAAAGATCTGTCCTTGCGTATCACGCGCCGTCGGAACGGTGACGGTGGATACGCTGTACCATCCAGACGCGATCTGACCTCACGCCGCTTTGCGCAGCGAGGCGATCAGGGAGATGACGGCGAGCACGATCACCACCGCGCCATAGACATAGGCGACGACAGCCAACCCGACGAATGGCACCGAGACGCCGGCCGCCAGTGCCGGCAGGCTGAAGGCCAGATACGAGATCACGTAAAAGGTGGCCAGCAGGCCGGCGCGCTGATGCGCTTCGGCGGTGGGCAGCAATGTGCTGAGAACACCTGCGAAGGACGATCCAAAACCGATACCGGCAATCGCTGTTCCAAGGAACAGCGCGACGGTGCTGTGTTGCTGGATGCCAAGCAGCGTGACCGCGACGCCGATGGACAGAGTAAATGTCCCGATCAGCAGCAATCGACGTGCTGGCAGATGGCGCAACGCCCCGACGGATAACGCGCCTGACAGCATCAACACCGCCACCACGACACCGCCGACCCATGGCGCACTGACACCCATGGTGACAGCCACGATGGTCGGCATGAGCGACAGATAGAATCCGCCAAGCGCCCAGCTTGCAATCGTCGCTGGCGCCACCAACAGCAAAGCCGCGCGCGATTGCGGAGGCACGCGAAGGTTCGGCTTCAATGACGCAAGCGCGCCAGACTTGCGCGACACTGTCTCGGGCATGAACCACAGCAATACGATCAGCAGCACCGTGATCGCGAACAACACTTCATACACGAGATGGAACGGATCGGGCGCGAATGTCACGAGCAGCCCGGCACCGAGCGCGCCAACCATCAGGCCGACAAACGCACTGACGCTGTTGAGCAGCGGACCGCGCTTGCGGTCGCTATCGAGGATGGCGGCGCCGAGCGTCGTCGTCGATGCGCCCACGCAGAGCCCCTGCACTGCGCGCGCGAGAAGCAAGTCGCCGACATCGGTGGCATAGGAAAACAACATCATGGCCACGGCATTGATCAGCAACCCCGCCAGGATCAGGGGCCGACGGCCGATATAATCTGACAGGCCTCCGACCGTCAGCAGTGCCGCCAGCAGGCTGATCGCATAGACCGCGAAGACCAGCGTGATCATCAGCGGCGTGAGATGCATGCTTTCCTGATAGAGCCGATACAACGGCGTGGCTGCACTGCTGCTGCCGACCACCGTGGCGGCCGAGACGAAGCTGAAGGCCGCCATGGCCCAGAGCGGCGCGCGCTTCATGGGCAGATCGCTTGGCGCTTCGGACATGCAGGTCTCACCGGGGCTTCCTTGCATCGCGGCCTCCCAAAGGCTAACTAATTGCGTTAGTGAACTTAGGGCGCCGACAGGCTTAAAGCAAATACTTTGCGTTAAGAACCTCTCACATTTCCGCATGGCTCATGCGCCAAGGACGGTCATGACGACGAAAGAACGGACAAGAACAGGCGGACGCAGCGCGCGGATCCAGAACGCGGTGCATGAGGCTGTCCGTAAATTGGGCGGGCTTTCCACCCGAAACCAGATCACTGTGCCGCAGATTGCGGCCGAAGCCGGCGTCACGCCCTCCACCATCTATCGACGCTGGGGCGACCTGCAATCGCTGCTGGCCGATGTCGCCGTGGCCAGGCTACGGCCGATCGGGGAGCCCGACGACACCGGCGCGGTAGAGACCGACCTGCGGGCCTTCATCGAGCAATATGCCGAGGAGATGTCATCTCCGGTCGGCCGGGCATTGCTGCGGGACGGGACACTGGACGCCGCTGAGGGCGCGTCCTGCGTTTGCTGCAGTTTCACCAATGACCATCTCACGACCCTTACCGAACGGGCCAAGATGCGCGGTGAGACACCGTTCGACATCGATGAAGTCATCGATCATGTCGTCGCGCCCATCGTCTATCGCATCCTGATCAGCCAAGAGCCGCCGACGCCGGACTATTGCCGGAAATTGATCGACCGGGTTTATCCGAAAGCGCGCGCCTAACACTCTGCCTCATGGTGAGGAGGCGCCGCTTGGCGCCGTCTCGAACCATGAGATGTGCAGCTCCGAAGCCATCCTTCGAGACGCGCGCAAAGCGCGCTCCTCAGGATGAGGACGGAGTGGATGAGATGGCCGTTACCTTGGCTTTTCATCCAGCTGATACGTCAGATGCGCCTTCACCGTCGGCCATTCGCCGGGCAGGATGCTGTAGACCACGGTGTCACGCAGCGTGCCGTTCGGCGCGATCTGGTGATTCCGCAAAATGCCATCCTGCTTGGCACCGAGACGCTCGATGGCGCGGCGGGACTGGTGGTTGAAGAAATGCGTGCGGAATTCCACCGCAATACAATCCAGCTTCTCGAAGGCGTGCTGCAGCAGTAGCAGCTTGCACTGCGTGTTGAGTGCTGTGCGCTGGACCCACTTGCCATACCAGGTCGAACCGATCTCGACCCGGCGATTGGCGGCATCGACATTCATGTAAGTCGTCATGCCGGCGATCTTGCCAGTCGCATCCTTCACCGTCCAAGGCAGCATCGCGCCCGAGGCCTGCAGCGACAGACGCCGATCGATTTCGGCATCCATCTTTTCGGGCGACGGGATCGCGGTGTACCAGATTTTTGACAGGTCGCCGTCCTGCGCGGCCGCAATCAGGCCGTCGCTATGGGCTTTGGCGAGAGGTTCGAGCCGGGCGTGAGGTCCGTTCAGGGTGACAGGTTCAAGCCACGGCATCGATGATCCTTACTTATTGAGAAAATTCAGTGGCAGACCACCACGGGGCCAGTCCACCGCAATCAGCTCTCCTTTGCCCGACAGCGTGATATAGGCCGTCTTCAGCTCTGGTCCGCCGAACGCGATATTCGTCGTCACGCGATCGCCTGTCTCCACTTGTTCGACCAATTTGCCGTCCGGAGCAATCACCGAAATGCAACCGCTCACAAGCGTGGCGACGCAGACATTGCCGGAGGCTTCCACCGCCAGCGAGTCGAACATCTGATAGCCGCCGAGACCACAGATCGGCCGGCCGCGCTCGCCGCGATAGATCGTATCGCCCGCCACCACCTCGCCGGGCGCGCCGACATTATAGGCCCACAAGCGGCCGGTCGGCGTCTCGGCGATATACATGGTCTTCTCGTCCGGCGAGAGGCCAATGCCATTGGCGGGCAACACGCCGATCACCTGCTCGGTGATCTCGCTCATGCCGGGCTTGATGTAATAGGCGCCGCCGACATCCATGTCGCGGGCCCGGCGCTTGCCGAGCTCGCTGAACCACAGGCCGCCCTGCTTGTCGAAGACGAGATCGTTGGGGCCCTTGAGATTATGCTCGCCGCATTTGGTGAACAGCGTCTCGACCTTGCCCGATGCAAGATCGACGCGCTGGATCGCGCCACCGATATATTCATGCGGCTCCGGTGCGTGTGGCATCAAGGTGCCACGCGACGGCACCCAGCTGAAGCCGCCATTATTCGTGATGTACATCTTGCCGTCCGGGCCGAGCGCCGCACCATTGGGACCGCCCGGAATCTTGGCGACGACTTCCTTGCGGCCATCGGGATAGACCCGCGTCAATTGCTGCGCACGGATTTCGACCAGCACGACCGAGCCATCCGGCATCACCACCGGGCCTTCGGGGAATGCGAGATCAGTGGCGAGAACACGGATGTTGGGGCTGGACATGGACAAGCTCTCCCTCGGATTTTCTTTGGCTTATTCTTGGATCACCGATCACTGCCGGTGCGTGAATGAGAGAAGTAGATCAAACCACCCTCCTCCTGCCAAGGCGCGCAAATGCATGGCCACTTGCACGCCAGCACCATTCCGCCTTAGCTGCGATCACAAAATAGAACGCAAAAAGAAACGCCAAGAGGAAGCCATGTCCGATCCGACGACATCCGATGAAGTGCTTTATTCCATCGCCGACAATATCGCGACGATCACGCTCAATCGCCCCGAGCGGATGAACACGATTTCACGCGAGATGCTGGCGCAGCTCAGCGCTCTCTTCCTGAAGGCCGATGCCGATCCGGACGTGCGCGTGGTGGTGCTGACCGCCGCCGGCCGCATGTTCTGCGCCGGGCTCGACATGGTCAGTGCCACCCAGGGCAAAGGCATCGGTTCGGCGAACGATGCCAACAGTTCACGCACCACGCTCGATATGAAATCCGCACAGCCCATCGTCATGTTCAACATGGAGAAGCCGACCATCTGCCTGCTCAATGGTGCAGCTGCCGGCTATGGGATGGACATCGCGCTCAATTGCGACATCCGCATCATGGGCGAGAGCGCCAAGTTCGCGGCCGCATTCGTCAAGCGCGGCGTGGTGCCGGAATCCGGCGGTACATGGTTTCTGCCGCGCATGATCGGCTGGGCCAAGGCGGCCGAACTCATCTTCACCGGCCGTACGCTATCGGCAAGCGAGAGCCTCGAGATGGGCCTGACCAACGAAGTCGTGGCCGATGCCGAATTGCAGGCGCGCGGTCGCGCTGTCGCTGCCGAGATCGCGGCCAATGCGCCGCTCGCCGTACAAGCGGCCAAGCGCATGATGCGCGCCGGCCTGTCCGAGAATTTCGGCGAGCACGTCCATCACGTCTTCCTGCAATTGCTGCCGCTGTTTCGCACCGACGACTTTCGCGAAGGCATGGCGTCGTTCCTTGAAAAGCGCCCGGCGGACTTCAAAGGCCGCTAAGCCCCGTGCATTGCAATACCGCGGCGCTTGTGCGCCGCGGCGACGATTGCCTCAGCATCTCGCTTTCCAAGCATCAGGCTTGGTGCATACTCCCCGACATTCGAGCCGTATCATTGAAGCCTGCGCAGACAGGCGATGCGGTTGATCGAACCAAAGGGAGGACAATTCATCATGCATGACTTGAAAGTCCTGCGAGCAATGACGCTCGCCTGCTTCGCCTCTTTCGGATTCTTGGCTCTGACCACCACCGCCCACGCACAAAAGAAATACGACACCGGCGCCAGTGATACCGAGATCAAGATCGGCAATATCATGCCCTATAGCGGCCCGGCCTCGTCCTACGCCACCATCGGCAAGACCGAGGCGGCCTATTTCAAGATGATCAACGAGAAAGGCGGCATCAACGGCCGCAAGATCATTTTCATCAGCTACGATGACGGCTATTCGCCGCCGAAGACGGTCGAGCAAGCGCGCAAACTTGTCGAGAATGACGAGGTACTGTTCATCATGAACCCGCTGGGTACGCCCGGGAACACGGCGATCCAGAAATACATGAACACCAAGAAGGTACCCCAGCTATTCGTCTCGACAGGCGCCGCGAAATGGGCCGATCCCAAGAACTTTCCGTGGACCATGGGATGGCAGCCCAGCTACCAGGCCGAAGCCCGCATCTATGCGCAATACATCATGAAGAACCATCCCGGCAAAAAAGTCGGCGTGCTCTATGCCAATGATGATTTCGGCAAGGACTATATTGTCGGCCTGCATGAAGGCTTCGGCGACAAGCTGAAGGACTACATCGTCTCCGAAGTGCCTTACGAGACGGCGTCGCCGACGGTGGATTCGCAGATCGTGCAGATCAAGGCCGCCAACCCCGATATCTTCATCAATATCGCCACACCAAAATTTGCCGCACAGGCGATCAAGAAAGTCGGAGAGATGGGATGGAAGCCCGTCCACATCGTCACCAATGTCTCGGCATCGGTAGGCAGCGTCATGAAGCCTGCCGGTTATGTGAATGCGCAGGATGTGCTGAGCGCGGCCTATATGAAGGACCCGAAGGATCCGACCTGGAAGGATGATGCGGGCATGAAGGAATGGAGCGCCTTCATGGACAAGTATTATCCCGAAGGCGACAAGGACGACGGCGCCACTGTATTCGGTTACGGCGTCTCGCAAGGCATCGTGCAGGCGCTCAAGCAATGCGGCGACGATCTCACCCGCGAGAACATCATGCGGCAGGCCGCCAATCTCAACATGGAGATCGGGATCTATCTGCCGGGCACCAAGATCAAGACCAGCCCGATCGACTTCAGCCCACTCGATCAATTGCAGATGATGCGCTTCAAGGGCGAAAGCTGGGAATTGTTCGGTCCGCTGATGTCCGGCGAGAAGGAATCGTAAGCGGCGGCGCCTATTTCACGCCGTCCTTGGCCGCCGGTGCGGCATCCTTCGCGGGTGCGGCTGCCGGTGTGCTTTTCGCAGGTGACGCAGCTTTCTGCGTCGCCTGCAGATCCTCGACCGTCTTCTGCAGGCTCGTCACCGTCGCCTTCAGCGCATCAACCTGGCGATTGGCCGCATCGAGCTTCGCCTGCTGCTCGAGACGCAATTTGCCGATGCTCTGCTGCAGGAAATTGACATTGCTCTGCAGGCAGCCGGTACGCCGCTCCATGGTTTTCTCGGCCGTGCAGATTTCGATACCGGGCACATCCTGCGCTTTTGCTGCGGAGCCGCTGACGACAGCAAGAAAAGTCAGGGCGAAAACTGTACAGCGGCGCATGTCGTGTCCTTTCGTCATCTTTCGACCATGAGAGCAACGGCATTCATGACCCACTGTCAAATTGACCTGATGGGAACGACTCACGCCCCCGTGCCGTTCCTTCGGCCGGAGCTTACAATGGTGACACGCGATCAACGGCTGGCGGAATTCAACACTCAGGGCACACCGCAGCCTGCCGAGGCCGTGCAGGTCCTGTGCGAAGACAAAAGCGGCACCTATCTGCTGCCCTTTGCCTGCGTTCATGCTGACGGACAATGGCGCAATGCGAGAACGGGTCACATCGTGGAGGCCCAAGTCATCGGCTGGCGCCAGCCGCGAGGCGAATGACAGTTTTTGTAAACGCCTCGTCCCAAAAGTTCCGCCGGTTTTATCAAATGAGACGCTCAGTCAAGGAATTCGGCAACTTTCACCCATATTGGTGACGCTACGTTCTGCAGGATAGCCTACGTCGGTATTGGGAAACTGGTTTCATGGCTGTGTTAGCAGCTTTACGGTTTCAATTTACCGCTTCGGCGGACCATATATTGACGACGCAGACCTTTTGAGTGGGGATACTGAGGATCAAGGCCGGCTTCATCGCCGGCCTTTTTCTGTTGCGTCGCGGAATCAGGAATTCGGCTGGCCGTGACGCTGCCCGAGCAGGCGCACGAGATCGACCTGCCGATCGACACCCGTCTTCATGAACACCGACTTCAACTGCGTGCGGACGGTGTTCAGGCTGACACTCTGGATTTTCGAGATCGAGTCCACCGACTTGCCGTCGATCACCAGACTGGCGATGCGCGCTTCGGCCGGCGTGAGGTCGAATAGGGCCTGCAGCAGTTCCGGACCGGGACTGCGCTGCTCGGTGACCGGTGTCAGGAACACGATGGACACGGCGCCAGCAAACAGATCGAGGCCCGACAGGCGCAACGGCAAGACGTGAGCGATGAACGGCGCATTCGCATCGCTGCCTGCGACAGGAATCGAGCGGCCCGCTTTGGTCAGCGACGCCGGAACCGTCAGCGCTTCCTTGAACATGATCTGCGCAGCTGTCGATGTGAACTGCACGTGATCTTGCGCACCGACATGAACGGCCGGGCTGAGAGCGAGGAACCCCGGATTGGCGGCCACGGCTTTGCCTGATGGCGTCACCGCCGCAGCCGGAAGGCCGATGAGGTCAAGCGTGTTGACCGCGGTCCGTGCGCGTTCGAAGCCGAGACGGCCGGACAGCACCGCCGCGCGGGCAATATGCGGACGCAGGATATCCAGCTTCTCTGCGGTTGCCCGCTCGACCGGCCCCTTGGCATAGGCCTTCTCGATGGAGACCACGAGCGTATCGCCCGCCGGCGACCGAATCGTCGTGCCGACACACCAGCCAAAGCCGACAGAGCGCAAGACGTCGCGATAGAACGGCTCGGCATCAAGCTCTGCTTCGGTGAAGCGATCCAGATCGGTGAGAAAGCGCGCTTCGGTATTGGGAACAAGCCGCTCGCTGCGCGGGTTCCGCTGCGCGAAGGGGCTGCGGGTCCAGCGATCGATGCGGTCGTGAATGCGCTCCGACGACAACCAACGTGGTTGGCCCGGCGCGGCGGCAAAGATCAGCGCGCCCTCGCCGTCCGCAATGGCCGCAAGGCGATCGAGAAGCTGCGGCCAACGATCGGCCATCACGCTCGCTTCATAGATCTCATCGACAAGCGTTTCAAAATCGGCAAGTGAGTCCAGCACAACAGGTCCTGACAACGCGGCAATGTTTCCGAAATGTGGAATCTTTGCTTAGCGATGCAACACCTCAAATCGCGACTCATTCCCTGTGGTCCACGCAAAGGTGGTCCACGGAAAGCGACTGGCTACGAAGGCTGCGCGAAAAGCAATAAGCTACTCGGCCCCGGCCAAAACGGCACACAGGGGGCGGCTAGGTTTATCTATACCGCAGTGCAGCGTCCGCCAAGCGAATTCGCTGAAGATCAGCTTTGCGTTTCTGCCGGTAGTTCCGGCGGCAGGATCAGGGCTGCGATAATGACCAGCACTGATAGCGCGGCAAAGGAATGCAACATCAGCATGAATCCGCCAACCTCATACAGCCACGCGACCAGACCAACCGATGCGCCCGCAGCCGTGAAGCCGACAAAGTAACGAACGGCATAGGCACGCGAACGCCACTCCTCCGCAGTGTATTTGCCAACGATCGTCTCGTTGACAGTGATCTGCCCGAACAGGCCGATGATGACGCCGATGGCAACCAGGATCAGCGACACATTCGACATCGATGCTGCGAAATACAAAAACGGCGCCAGCAACAGCGAGAGCGGCAGACATACGGCCTTCAGCGAATAGCGATCGATCAGCCATCCGATATTGTACTGCGTCAGCGCACCGAACACATAAACGCAGGCTGCGATGATACCAAGCGTGGCCGGGCTCTGCGTCAGCTCCGTCAGCCGCTCGGCAAACAGTTTTGGCAATGCCACAGTGATCGCATTGAACACGGTGGAGATCGCAATCACCGTCACCAGCAGCGCGAGAATGACCCGCCACATATCGGACTTTGCCACGCGCGCCTGGGCAGCGGCCTGCTTGAATCCAGAGCGATCTTCATGCGCGACCTGCAGCATGAACACGACGCCGGCGGCGATGGTGACGAGGCCAGGAATGATAAAGGCCCAACGCCATCCGAGATATTGGCCGACGACGCCGGTGATCAACGCCGACGACGCCACGCCAAAATTGCCGAACACGCCATTGACGCCCATCGCACTGCCAAGCTTGTCGGCATAGGACACGATCATCGCAGTGCCGACCGGATGATAGATCGAGGCAAACAGGCCAACGGCGAACAGCGCCGCGCCGAGCTGCAGCGGAGTCTGCACGAAGCCGACCGCGATCATCGACAGGCCGATGCCGTAAAAGAAAATCACCATCATGTGGCGGCGGCTCCAGCGATCGCCGAGCCAGCCGGTGAACAGCGATCCCGCGCCGAAGGCGACAAAGCCCGGCGTCGCGTAAGGAAGCAGCTCCGTATAGGTCTTGCCCATGGCCGGCCCCATCACGAGCACCGCCGCTGCAAAGATCAGCATCGCGTAGTGATCGATGAAATGGGCGACATTGACGAGGGTGATGACACGGGCTGGCGAGTTCATGAATCGATTTCCAAAGCGACCTGTGATGCGTTTATAAGGATTGAGCGCAACGGGATGTCGCCAATGACTATCGTGGACACGCCAATCCTGGCTCTATCCGACCGCCGCCGATCGACACCGGACGGCGTCCATATGCTGGCGACCCGCTATCCCAAGGGCACACGCCTGGATACCCATGCCCATCGCGAAGCCCAGCTGGTTTATGCTGCTGCCGGCACCATGCAGGTGACGACGCCGAAAGGCCGCTGGCTGGTGCCGCCGGATCGCGCGGTCTGGGTGCCGGCCCGCCTGCCCCATGCCATCGACGTGCTCGCCGATATCGAGATGCGCTCGCTCTATTTCAATCCGGAGCGACTGGCGCGTGATGCCAATCGGGAGTTGGCCTCTGAATTCGTCGTCCGTGTCTCGCGGCTGCTGCATGAGGCGATCCTGGCGCTGTTCGATGGCCGCAGTGATCCCGTGCGGATCGATCTCCTGATCCGGCTGGCACTGCTTGAACTACAACAAGCCAGCGATCCCACCACTTTCATGCCGCTGCCGCAGGAGCCGCGTTGCCGGCGCGCCGCGGAGATCGTGCTCGCCGATCCCACGCGTCATTACGAGATCGAGACACTGGCGCAGATGGTGGGGACATCGACGCGGACGCTGTCGCGGCTATTTTCGACAGAAACGCAATTGAGCTTCAAGAGCTGGTGCCAGCGCGCGCGTATGGCCGCGGCGATCGAGCGGCTGTCGGTGAATGAAAGTATGTCGGTGAAGCAGCTCGCATCGGAGCTGGGCTATGCGAGCTTTCCGGCGTTTTCGCATGCGTTCCGGCAGGTGACGGGAAAGAGCCCGACGGAGTTTGTGACCGCGAAGTGAGACGATCTTTTCCTCCCCCAAGCCGCGCAGCGGCGCCGTGGGGAGGGTGGAACGAGCCTGACGAAGCGAAGCTTCGTAGGGCGAGTGACGGGTGAGGTGTCTCCACAAACTCCGACGTCACGTGGGGCGCCCCACCCCGGCCCTCCCACTGCGCGGCCTTGCCGCTTGAGGGAGGGAGCACTCCTCTCCGCGCGTCGCTTCCACGCACATCAGCGCTTGGTCAGCGCGGCACCACCGCCGTCGCCTCGATCTCCACCCGTGCCGCGCGTTCGACGAGACGCACCACCTGCACCAATGCCATCGCCGGATAATGCGCGCCAAAAATATCGCGATAGGCGCGGCCGAGTTCTTTCAGGCTGCCCATATATTCTTCGATATCGATCACATACCAGGTCAGGCGCACCAGATGCTCGGGCCTGGCGCCGCCTTCGCTGAGGATGTCCTTGATGTTCTGCAGGGCCTGACGCACCTGGCCGATGAAATCCGGCTGCAGCTTCTCCTCGACATCCCAGCCGATCACGCCGCCGGTGACGACGATGCGGCCGTCCGCGGTCATGCCATTGGCGTAGCCTTTCGGCTTCGGCCAGCCGCTCGGCTGCAGAGTGCGCACGCCGGACGGTGCGCTGTCGGTCTTTGCGCCTGGCACAACGGTCAATGTCGGCCCTTTTGGTGACGTCACCGGGCAATACTCCTCAATTCAAATGTCATGTTCAGGCTGCAACCGATGCCGTATCTGCGGCGAGCTTGCGCAGCGCAAAGCGCTGCAGCTTGCCAGTCTGGGTCTTCGGTAGCTGCTGCACGAATTCGATCGCGCGCGGATATTTATACGGCGCAATCTCACGTTTGACGTGGTTCTGCAACTCCGCCACCAGCGCATCACTCGCCGTATGGCCCGGTGCCAACACCACATAGGCCTTCACGATCATGCCGCGATCGGCATCGGGACAACCGACGACACCGGCTTCCGCCACCGCATCATGGGTGAGCAACGCGCCTTCGACATCAGGACCGGCAATATTGTAGCCGGACGACACGATCATGTCGTCGGAGCGCGACTGGTACCAGAAGTAACCGTCCTCATCCATGACGAAGGTGTCGCCAGTCAGGTTCCAGCCATTCTGGACATATTTGGTCTGGCGCGGATCGGACATGTATTTGCAGCCCGTGGGGCCGCGCACGGCGAGACGACCCATGGTGCCGGGCAGGACATCATTGCCGTTGTCATCGACGATCTTGGCTTCATAACCCGGTACCGGCTTGCCGGTGGAGCCTGGGCGGATTTCTTCCTCGATGGCGCAGATGAAGATGTGCAGCATTTCGGTGCCGCCGATGCCATCCATCAGCTTGATGCCGGTCGCTTTGTGCCAGGCATCGAAGGTGCCCTTCGGCAGCGTTTCGCCGGCGGAGACGCATTTGCGCAGGCTCGACAGATCGTAGTCATCTATCTTGCTGAGGATCGCGCGATAGGCGGTGGGCGCCGTAAAGGTGACGGTGACCTTGTGCTTGGCAATCTCCTTGGCGAGATCGTCCGGCGTGGACTTTTCCGGCACGACAAAGGACGCGCCGATATGCAACGGAAACAGCACGCCGCCAAAACCGAATGTAAAGGCGAGCGGCGCCGAACCGATGAAGCGATCATCGGGCGAGGCGCGCAGCACATTGCGGGCAAAACCATCACACACAGCGAGCATGTCGCGGTGGAAATGCATGGTGCCTTTGGGATCGCCGGTGGTGCCAGAGGTGAAGGCGATCAGGCAGATGTCGTCGGACGCGGTATCAACCGCCTTGAATTCAGGGCTGGCGTCCGCGATCAGCGCTTCCAGCGAGTCATCGCGGCCGGTGCCCCAATAGACCGCACGCTTGAGCTCGGGCGCGCTGGCGGCGGCCTTGTCCAGTTCGTCGGAGAGTTTGCCGTCGCACAGCGCGATCGCGATCTTCGCCTTCTGGATCGGATAAATCAGCTCTTTCGCACGCAACAGCGGCATGGTGGCGACGCAGACGCCGCCAGCCTTGATGATGGCGAGATAGGCGGCAACCATCATCGGACTATTGGCGGAGCGCAGCAGCACGCGGCCACCGGGGACGAGGCCGAGCTTGCCGACCAGCACATTGCTGATCTTGTTCACCAGCTCATAGAGCTGTCGATAGGTGTAGCTCTCGTTCGGCCCGATCATGCACATGGCATCGCCACGGCCCTCTTCGACCCAGCGATCGAGGAACGGCACCACGCAATTGATGCGTTCGGGATAGTGAAACTCGGGACGCGTGAAGGTGAATTCCGGCAATTGATCGGCCGGCGGCATGTTGTCCCACGCGAAGGTGTCAACATGCGCGGTGTAGCGCTTCCCCGTCGGTGTATCGGCAGCGGCCATGACATGCTCCTGCGTCCGGACGCATCGCGGCGTCGTTGGAAATCATTTTAGACTTAAAACATATCGGCGCAACTGCGGAAATTGGGGGCACGCTGAAATTTTTGGCGGGAGCTGGGGATTGAAGCGGATAGTTTGGGCAGTCGGCTCAAGGAGTAGCCGGAGCGTCACGGAGAGCCCCCTCACCCGCCGCGAAGACGCGGCGACCTCTCCCCGGTGGGGAGAGGTGAAGGTAACGGAGCTCTCTCTTCACCTCTCCCCACCGGGGAGAGGTCGATCGCGTTTGCGATCCGGGTGAGGGCGCGCTTCCACAAGGGCGCTGCTAGGCTGCAAGCGCCTTCAGCCGTAGCACCATAGCCGACTCCGGATCGGCCAGCGGCGCAATCGCCGTGAAATGATTGGCGCCCGGAACGGTGCCATAGCGCGTCGGGATCGCCTGGCCCCAGGCATCCACGATGCTGCGGCTCTGGCGAAAATACTCGCTGCTCTCCTCGCCGCCCACCACGGCATCGAGGCTGCCATGGCTCGGCAGCGGCCCGAATAAAGGACTAACCGCACGGGCGCTGGCCTCGTCCATCTGCAGCGCTTTGTTGATCGAGGTCGGCACCAGAGGCGGCAGATCGAACAGGCCGGAAATGGCGTAGGCAGCGATCACCGTCTTTTTCGGCAATGCGGGATCGATAACCTGCCAGTCGGTGGCCAGCATGCAGGCGGCGAGATGGCCGCCGGCGGAATGGCCGGCAATCACCAGCGGGCGGCCGAGTTTTGCGAGTTCGCGAACCGCCGCGCGCATCTGCGCGACGATATCGGCGACGGAGACCTGCGGGCAGAGATCATAATTCGGCATCGCGACGCTGATGCCGTGGCTGGTCAGGCCGCGCGACAGATGACTGAAGAAGGAGGCATCCAGCGCCTGCCAATAGCCGCCATGGATGAAGACGACGACGGGGCTGGTGTCATTGGCCGCCGCGAAATAGTCGATCGTATTGCGCGCACCTGCACCATAGGAGATGACGCGGGGCGCATGGCCTTGCTCGCGCCAAGCCTTTGCATCCCTTGCCCAGCCGGCGATCAGCTCGCCGCTTTCCGGCACGCGGGCGCGGTTGTTGTATTCGGCCTCGAGATCGATCGCAGTCATGGCGCCTTGTTACGGAAGTTTAGATGCTTTTTGCCCGGCCTTTTGCGCCGAGCCTTTTGTCTTCGCCAGCAGGCGCATCAATTCGCGCACATCCTTCGGCGTGAGGTCCGTAAAGATCTCCGCAATCCAGGTCTCGTGCTCCTCCGCCATGCGGCGGAATTCGGCCCGGCCAAGCTTTGTGAGGCGAATGACCTGGACGCGGCGATCGGTCTCCGACGTGCGGCGATCCACATGGCCGGATTCGACCAGGCGCTCGACCAGGCCGGTCACATTGCCGTTGGACACCATCATGCGCTTGGAGACATCCGACAGGGTCATGCCATCCGGCACCTTGTCGAGCTGCGCCATCAGATCGAAGCGCGGCAGCGTGACATCAAAACGCTCGCGCAGACGGCTGCGCACCTCGCCCTCGATCAGAGTGGTGCAGGTCAGGAGGCGCAGCCACAGCCGCAGCTCGTCGCCGTGATCTTCGGGGAGTTCGACAGCCTTGGTCTCGGAGTCGAGAATCATGATGCAATCTTACCAGTCCGGTCATCCCGGCGGCGGCAAACACCGCCAGCCATCCACAACGTTATGCTGCAACTGCGATCTTTTGACCTTCAAGCAATTTTCACACAACCGCAAGCCAAAACGCCGCAGGAGCATCGATGCTTGATTTCAAATAATTCTTTAAGCTTCAACTAAATTGGCCTGCCGCTTGCATAGTCTCTCATATCGCGTTCTTGCGCCCAAAGACTGAGCAACATTGCTTGCGGCAGCTGCCGCGCTCAGCTTAAGCTGCGGGCAAAAGAACACAAATTTTTTGGGTCCAGTGCTTTGGGCCATGGCTTTTTCGACTGCCTGTCGCGGTCGATCGGAGGAGGACAACCATGAAGAAGCATCTCAAACTGGCAGCGCTTGCCGCATTGATGAGCGCCACCGCCATGCCGGCGCTCGCGCAGGAGAAGATCAAGATCGGCGTGATCGTGTCGCTGTCCGGCGCCGGCGCCGTGCTCGGCCAGCAGGTGCGCGACGGCCTCAACCTCGCCGTCAAGGATGCCGGCGGCAAGTTCGGCGGCAAGGATGTCGAAGTCATCGTCGTCGATGACGAACTCAAGCCCGACGTGGCCGTGACCAAGGTGAAGGGCCTGCTCGAGCGCGACAAGGTCGATTTCGTGGTCGGCCCGATCTTCTCGAACATTCTGGGCGCGATCCAGAAGCCGGTGATCGAAAACAAGACCTTCCTGATCTCGCCGAATGCCGGCCCGTCCAGCTTCGCCGGCAAGGAATGCAGCCCGTATCTGTATGTCACGTCGTATCAGAACGACCAGATCCACCAGATCCTTGGCAATGTCGCGCAGAAGCGCGGCTTCAAGAAAATCTATCTGATGACGCCGAACTACCAGGCCGGCAAGGACTTCGTCGCCGGCGTGAAGATGGATTTCAAGGGCGAGATCGTCGAGGAGAGCTTCATCCCGCTCGGCACGCTCGACTTCCAGGCGGAGCTGTCGAAGATCGCGTCGATGAAGCCTGACGCCGTGCTCACCTTCATGCCGGGCGGCATGGGCGTGAATCTCGTCAAGCAGTACAAGCAGGCCGGCCTGCTCGATCGCATCCCGTTCCTCTCCACCTTCACCGTGGACGAAGCGACGCTGCCGGCGCAGCAGGATGCCGCCATCGGCATGCTCGGCGGCTCGAACTGGGCACCGAATCTCGACACGGCGGCGAACAAGAAGTTCGTGGCTGAATATGAGAAGGCCTATAACAGCGTGCCGGCGACCTATGCCTTCCAGGCCTATGATGCGGGCCTGTTGATCAACAGCGCCGTCACCGCCGTGAAGGGCGATCTGTCAGACAAGGCCAAGGTGATCGCAGCACTGAAGAAGGCCGACTTCACCTCGGTGCGCGGCAGCTTCAAGTTCAGCAACAACAACTACCCGATCCAGGACTTCTATCTGACCAAGGTCGCCAAGCGGGCCGATGGCAAGTTCCAGACCGAGATCGTGGAGAAGGTGTTCTCGAACTACGCCGATCGCTATGCGAAGGATTGCGCGACGCAGTAAGCGCAACATGTCGTCCCCGCGAAAGCGGAGATCCATAACCTCCGATGTGATGGTTGAAACGCTGAACGACAACGACGGCGCTTCAATGACATCGACGGCGTGTATGGGTCCCCGCCTGCGCGGGGACGACACATTCTGGCAATTGCCTCGAACAATAAGTATCGCTCGAAATGACCATCACCCTCGCCCTCGTCCAGGTTCTCAACGGCCTGCAATTCGGGCTGATCCTGTTCCTGATCGCTGCCGGCCTGACGCTGGTGTTCGGCGTGATGGATTTCATCAATCTCGCCCACGGCGTGCAGTATATGGTCGGTGCCTATCTGGTCGCCGCCTTCACCGCCATGACGGGCAGCTTCTTCACCGGCGTGGCGCTGGCGCTGCCGGCCGCCCTCGTCTTCGGGCTGCTGCTGGAGATATTGATCTTCCGGCATCTCTACGACCGCGATCATCTCGATCAGGTGCTCGCCACTTTCGGCGTCATCATCTTCCTCAACCAGGCCGTCAAATATGTCTGGGGTGCCGCCCCGCTGAATGTCCCGATCCCCGATGCGCTGTCGGGTGCCGTCGAGATCACCGACGGGCTGCTGTATCCCGTCTGGCGTCTCGTCATCATTGCCGTCGGCCTCCTTGTCGGCCTCGCGCTCTATCTCGTCGTCAACAAGACCAAGCTCGGCATGCTGGTGCGGGCCGGCGCCAGCAATGCGGCGATGGTGTCTGCGCTTGGCGTCAATATCCGCCTGCTGTTCACCATCGTGTTCGGCGTCGGCGCCATGCTGGCCGGCTTTGCCGGCGCCATGGTGGCGCCGATCCTGTCGGTGGAGCCCGGCATGGGCGACAATGTGCTGATCCTCGCTTTCGTGGTCATTGTGATCGGCGGCATCGGCTCGATCCGCGGCGCCTTC
The DNA here is from genome assembly GCF_058807155.1 of Tardiphaga sp. GW821-FHT12E02. Taxonomy (NCBI): domain Bacteria; kingdom Pseudomonadati; phylum Pseudomonadota; class Alphaproteobacteria; order Hyphomicrobiales; family Nitrobacteraceae; genus Tardiphaga; species Tardiphaga sp. GW821-FHT12E02. The sequence continues at coordinate 2,261,009 of NZ_JBXAQK010000001.1, read as the reverse complement.
ATCTCGGCACTCTTGATCGGCCTCGTCGATACGCTCGGGCGCTTCTTCGCGCCGGTGTTGCTGCGCGCGCTGCTCGATCCCTCCGCCGCCAGCCAGACCGGCCGCGCGGTGGCGCCGATGCTGATCTATATCCTGATGGCCGCCGTGCTGTTCTTCCGGCCGTCCGGCCTGTTCCCGGCCAAGAAGTAACGGGAGCAGACCCATGAACAATCTTGTCGACCTCGACGCCGCCCCGGCTCTCGCGCCATCGCCGCGCAACCGGCGCGCGATGATCCTGCCCGTGGTCATCTTCGCAGCTTTCGCACTGGTGCCGCTGGTGCTGCTGTTCGGCTCGCAGAACTACATCCTCGCCATCGTCACCCGCATCATGATCCTGGCGCTCGGCGCCATGGCGCTGGATCTGCTGATCGGCTACGGCGCCATGATCTCGTTCGGCCATGCCGCCTTTGTCGGGCTCGGCGCCTACAGCGTCGCGATCCTGGCCAGCCACGGCATCACCGACGGCTTCGTGCAGCTCGCCGCGGTGATCGCGTCGTCGGTCGTCTTCGCGCTGATCACCGGCGCGATCTCGCTGCGCACCAAGGGCGTCTATTTCATCATGATCACGCTGGCCTTCGGCCAGATGCTGTTCTTCCTCACCACATCGCTGGCGGCATATGGCGGCGACGACGGCCTGACGCTGGCCGCGCGCAGCACGTTCTTCGGCCTGAAATTCATGAAGAACGATCTCGCGATGTATTACGTCACCTTCGGCGTGCTGCTCGGCGCCTACCTCCTGCTCCGCGCCGTGGTCGCCTCGCGCTTCGGCCGGGTACTGCGCGGCATCCGCGAGAATCCGGTGCGCATGGAGGCGATCGGCTTTGCGCCCTATCGCTATCAGCTCACCGCCTATGTCATCGCTGGGCTCATTGCCGGCGTGTCCGGCTTCCTGCTCGCCAACCAGACCGAATTCGTCAGCCCCGCTTACACCGCTTGGCAGCGCTCGGGTGAGTTGATCTTCGTGCTGGTGCTGGGCGGCCTCGGCTCGCTGCATGGCGCGATCCTTGGGGCTGCGGCCTTCACCATCCTCGCCGACGTGCTGTCGCATTACACCGAGAACTGGGCGATGATCTTCGGCCCGATCCTGATCCTCGTGGTGCTGTTCGCCCGCGGCGGCATCCAGAGCCTGTTCGGAGGCAAGTCATGAGTGGCGCACTCCTGCAGTTGCAGAACCTGACCAAGAACTACGGCGCGCTGCGCGTGACCGATGACGTCACCTTCGATGTCAGGCCCGGCGAGCTGCACGCCATCATCGGCCCCAATGGTGCCGGCAAGACGACGCTGATCCACCAGATCTCCGGCCACGCGAAGCCCGATAGCGGTCGTATCATTTTCGACGGCGAGGACATGGTGCCGCTGCCGATGGCGGCGCGGGCCCAGCGCGGCCTCGTGCGCTCGTTCCAGATCACCTCCATCCTGCCGCGTTTCTCGGCGCTGGAGAATGTCGCTATTGCCGCGCAAGCCCGCGATGGATCGAGCTTCCGCTTTCTCGGCAATGCCGCCAGCGAACGCGATCTCAACGACACAGCGATGGGGCTGCTGACGCGCTTCGGCCTCGGCGCACGCGCCCGCGTGCCCGCCGGACAGATGTCGCACGGCGAAAAGCGCCAGCTCGAGATCGCGATCGCGCTGGCTGCCAAGCCAAAACTGCTGCTGCTCGACGAACCGCTGGCCGGCACCAGCCACGATGAATCGCAACGCCTGATCAATATCCTGCAGGAGCTGCGCAAGGAACTGCCGATCATCCTGATCGAGCACGACATGGATGCGGTATTCGCGCTGGCCGATCGCGTCTCGGTGCTGGTCTATGGCCGCATCATCGCCTGTGGTGCGCCGCAGGACATTCGCGACAATGCGGAAGTGCGCGCCGCCTATCTCGGCGAGGAGGCCGCCTGATGCTCGCTGTATCAAACCTGCAGGCCGCCTATGGCGCGGCCAAAGTGCTGTTCGATATCTCGCTGCATATCAATGCCGGCGAGGTGGTGACCCTGCTCGGCCGCAACGGCATGGGCAAGACGACCACCATCAATGCCATCATGGGCCTGCTGCATCCGACCGGCGGCAGCATCACCTTCGACAACAAGCCGATGGCCGGGCAGCCGTCGTATCGCATCGCGCAGGCGGGCATTGGCCTGGTGCCGGAAGGCCGCCAGATCTTTCCGACGCTGACGGTGGAAGAGAACCTGATTGCGACAGCCGCCGTGCGCCATCCGCCGGCGCGCTGGACGCTGGACAAGATCTACGACCTGTTTCCGCGATTGAAGGAACGTCGCAGCAATCTCGGCACGCAGCTCTCGGGTGGCGAGCAGCAGATGCTCGCGGTCGGTCGCGCGCTGATGACCAATCCAAAGCTGCTCATTCTCGACGAAGCGACCGAAGGCCTTGCGCCGCTGATCCGGCTCGAGATCTGGAATTGCCTGAAAAAGCTCAAGGCAGAGAAGCAGTCCATTCTGGTGATCGACAAGAATGTCGATGCGCTCGCGGCCTTTGCGGATCGTCATGTGGTGATCGAAAAGGGTCGTGTCGTCTGGACCGGCACGTCCGAGCAATTGAAGAGCGATTCAACCGTGAAAGATCGGTTCCTGCATGTGTGATAAGGTTCGTAGGATGGGTTTAGCGAAGCGATGCCCATCACCGCAAGCGCTCGTGGTGATGGGTATCGCTTCGCTCAACCCATCCTACGACGACCTATTTGACAAGGAGAGAGCATGACAAAAACCGAGACCGCCGGCATCACCCGGGCCAATGAGGGCATGCAGGGCATCACCTGGAACATCCTCGGCCAGATCTATGTGCCGAAGAATCTGAGCGAGGATTCGTTCTCGTGGCACGCCACGTTCCCGCCCGGCACATTCGTGCCGCCGCATATCCATCCGGACCAGGACGAGTATCTCTACATCCTCGAAGGCAAGCTCGATTTCTTCCTCGGCGGCAACGAGACCTCGGCGACCCCCGGCGATCTGGTGCGCCTCGAGCGCGGCATTCCGCACGGGATTTTCAACAAGTCGGACCAGAACGCCAAAGTGCTGTTCTGGGTGTCACCGTCGCGCCGGCTGTATGATCTGTTCTGGGCAATCCACAATATGAAGGAGCAGAAGCCCGAGGACGTGGTGGCGCTGGCCACGGAATACAACATCCACTTTTTGCCGCCGCCTCCGGGGGCGTGAGGCTTACGACGCTGCCGCTTGCGGCATGGTGATCGCCAATGGATGAGGATAGAGCTCGGCCTGCATGGTTCGAGACGCCCGCTTCGCGGGCTCCTCACCATGAGGGTCTTCTATCGCACCAGGCTCTCTCCCTCATCCTGAGGAGCGCGCTCTGCGCGCGTCTCGAAGGATGGCCGCGGGCTGTTTCGCCATCACAAGCGATCAGCTTGCGTGAGCTAGGGAACTGACCACAAGCTACCCGTTCACCACCGACAATCCCGGCTGCGCACCGAAGCCGGCTTTATGCGCATAGCCCTTCACGATCGCCTCGCGCTGGGCGTAGCTCAGCACGTTGTCGATATGGTCGAAGCCGTCCGGCGCGATCTGCTCCACCGCATCGATGACACCCTCAGGCCCACCACGCCGATTGGCACGCACGATCTCCGCCGTCATCGGCAGGCGCTTGCGCTCATAGGCCATCAGCGCCTGGCGCGGATGCTCCGCATGGGCCAGGGCATCCGCCAGCGCGCGCGCATCGAGGATCGCCTGCGAGGCGCCGTTGGAGCCGACCGGATACATCGGATGGGCAGCATCGCCAAGCAGCGTGACGCGGCCGCTGGTCCAGAACGGCAGGGGATCACGGTCGCAGCAGGGGTATTCCCAGAATTCCGGCGTCGCCGAGATCAAGGCGGGCACGTCGATATGCGGCACCTTGAAACGCGCCACATGCGGCATCAGCTCGTCGCGCTTGCCGATCCGCGACCAGTCTTCCCGGCGCGGCGGCAGTGAGCCACCCTCGCCGGTCTTCACCAGCACGGCCCAATTGGTCAGGCGGCTCGCGGGCGACTCGCCTTCCGCGATCGGATAGACCACGACCTTGGCATGCAGGCCGCCGGCGACGATCATGGAATTGCCGGTGAGGAAGGTCGGCCAGTCGCGGGCACCGCGCCAGAGCATCAGCCCGTTCCAGATCGGACCGCCCTCATTCGGAAACAGCGTGTTGCGCACCTTGGAATGAATGCCGTCGGCACCGATCAGGATATCGCCGCGCGCGGTCTTCACATGGTTGTTGTCGCGATCGAAAAAATAAGCGGTGACGCCGCCTTCGTCCTGCGTGAAGGAGCCGAGCTTGCAGCCGGTATGGATCGCGTCCTTGCCGAGCCGCTCTTCCACCGCACGATGGATGACGGTCTGCAGACGACCGCGATGGATGGAGAATTGCGGCACGTCGAAGCCGGCACCATAGCCGCGCTTCTCGCGCCAGACTTCCTGGCCATGGCGATTGAGATAGTGCAGCTCGTCGGTGCGGATGGCGATGGCGTCGAGTTTGTCGAGCAGACCGAGGCCGGTGAGTTCGCGGATCGCATGGGTCAGCGTGTTGATGCCGACGCCGAGTTCGCGGATCGTATCCGCCTGCTCGTAGAGTTCGCAATCGATGCCGCGTGCCCGCAGCATCAATGCCGTCGTCAATCCACCAATGCCGCCGCCGACGATGATTGCTTTCATCCGCTCTACTCCGCTTGACGCAACGCTTTTTAACCTCTCCCCGCTTGCGGGGAGAGGTCGACATTCACATGCGAAGCATGTGGATGTCGGGTGAGGGGGAGCCTCCGCAAACTCGGCGTCTGTGGAGGCTCCCCCTCACCCGACCGCGCTTCGCGCGGCCACCCTCTCCCCGCAAGCGGGGCGAGGGGAAAACGTCGCATGCTCAACTATTCAGCTGCAAGTGACTTTGCCGCTTCCGCGCGCATTTCAGCGCGGGTTTTCGGCTTAGCCTTAATTTTCAGGTCGTCGAAATCCTGCTTCTCGCGCACGCTGTTGCGGTAGATCTGATCCTTGCCGGGCATATATTGCGGCGGGCAATAGGCCTCCTTTGCACCATACCAGGCCGCGGCCTTGATGGTGAACGACGGATCGATCAGATGCGGACGGCCAAGCGCGACCAGATCGGCGCGGCCGGCGGCGATGATCGTATTGACCTGATCTGCCGTGGTGATGTTGCCGACGCACATGGTCGCGACATTGGCTTCGTTGCGGACCTGATCGGAATACGGGGTCTGGAACATGCGGCCATAGATCGGTCGGGATTCCTTCACCGTCTGGCCGGTGGAGATATCGGCGAGATCGACGCCGGCTTCGGCGAAGGCACGCGCGAACAGCACCGCGTCATCCCCGGTGTTGCCGCCTTCGGCCCAGTCGGTGGCCGACAGGCGCACCGACATCGGCTTGTGCTTCGGCCATGCCGCGCGCATCGCCGCGAATACTTCGAGCGGGAAGCGCAGGCGGTTTTCTACGGAGCCACCATATTCATCGGTGCGGCTATTGGTGAGCGGCGACAGGAAGCTCGCCAGCAGATAGCCGTGTGCGGTGTGCATCTCCAGCATGTCGAAGCCACAGCGATCGGCGCGCAACGTCGCGGCGACGAAATCGGCCTTCACCTTGTCCATGCCGGCACGGTCGAGTTCGGCGGGCACCTGGCTGTCCGGATAGTAGGGCAGCGGCGATGCCGAGACGATGTCCCAGGCACCTTCCGAGAGCGGACGGTCCATTCCCTCCCACATCAGCTTGCTGGCGCCCTTGCGGCCGGCATGGCCGAGCTGCAGGCAGATCTTGGCCGCCGACTGGCCGTGCACGAAATCGACGATACGCGTCCACTGCGCTTCCTGCTCATCGGTCCACAGACCCGCGCAGCCGGGGGTGATGCGCGCATCCTTGCTGATGCAGACCATCTCGGTGAAGACGAGGCCGGCGCCGCCCATGGCGCGCGCGCCGTAATGGACGAGATGGAAATCATTCGGCACGCCGTCTTTCGCCGAATACATGCACATCGGCGAGACCACGGCGCGATTGGCCAGCACCATGTCGCGCAGCCTGAACGGCTGGAACATCGGCACTTCGGGCTTGTCGAGATCGACGTCGAATCCTTGCGCCTTCACCTGCTTCGCGAACACCTTGTCGACCTGCTTGACAAAATCCGGCGCACGCAGTGCGAGGTTATCGTAGGTGATCGCCTTGGAACGCGTCATCAGGCCGAAGGCGAATTGCACGGGGTCGAAATCCCAGAAGCGTTCGAGATGTTCGAACCAGACCAGCGACACGTCGGCGGAATGCTGGATCTTCTCGGTCTCCTCGCGGCGGCCGGTCTCGTAGGCATGCAGCGCCGCTTCGACGGTCGGCGCCTTGCCCATCGCTTCATACAGCGCGATGGCGTCTTCCATCGCGAGCTTGGTGCCGGAGCCGATGGAGTAATGCGCGGTTGCCTTGGCGTCGCCGAGCAGGACCATATTGTCCTTCACCCAGCGCTTGTTGCGCATCATCGGGAAGTTGCGCCACATCGAACGGTTGATCAGCAGCTTGTGGTCACCGAGGAAGTCCTTGAAGATCGCATGCATGCGATCGGCCGACTCCTGCTCGCCGAGGCCTTCGAGGCCGGCGCGCTTGAACGTCTCGGCATCGGTCTCGAAGATCCAGGTCGAGCGGCCCGCTTCATACTGATAGGCATGCGCGATGAACGGGCCCCACTCTGTTTCCTGGAACAGAAAGGTGAAGGCATCGAGCGGCTTGGTCGAGCCCATCCAGGTGAACTTGTTGGTGCGCAGATCGATCTCGGGCGAAAAGTGTTCGATATATTTGTTGCGGAAGTGGCTGTTGATGCCGTCCGCCAGCAGCACCAGATCGCAATCGGCGAAGCGCGACTCGTCGGTGATATCGGCCTCGAAAATCAGATGCACGCCGAGTTCGCGGGCGCGGTCCTGCAAGATCAGCAGCAGCGTGCGGCGCGAGCAGCCGCAGAAACCGTTGCCGCCGACTCGATGCTGCGTGCCGCGAAAATGGATCGCGATGTCGTCCCAGTAGGCGAATTCCTGGGTGATGCGCTGATAGCTCGGGAGATCGTATTTCTCGAACGTGTCGAGCGTGGTGTCGGAAAACACGACGCCGAAGCCGAAAGTGTCGTCCGGCCGATTGCGCTCATAGACCGTGATCTGCGCCTGCGGCCGCTGCTTCTTCAGCAGGATCGCAGAATAGAGGCCCGCCGGCCCACCACCGATAATCGCGATCTTCATGTCAGCCTCCGCAGTGCCTGAATGGGAGATATTTTAAACCTAAAGCAATTTCTGGCAAGCCTGATCAATCGGCATGCTGCTGGCTTTGATGCACATCAAAACGTCAGTGGCCGTGGCCTGGGGCCCAACCGCCGTCATTGCGAGCGCAGCGAAGCAATCCAGAGCCGCACGAAGAAAGACCTGGATTGCTTCGTCGCTGCGCTCCTCGCAATGACGATGGTGACTTCAATTCCCCTCGAATACCGGCTTCTGCTTGTTGGCAAACGCATGATAGGCGCGCGAAAAATCTTCCGTGGTCATGCACAGCGCCTGCGCCACGGCCTCCGCTTCGATGGCCTCGTCCACCGACATCGCCCATTCCATGGCCAGCATGCGCTTGGTCATGGTGTTGGCGTAAGTCGGTCCTTCGCTGATCTGCCTGGCCAGCGTCTGTGCGTCCGACAGCACCGCCTCCGGTGCCACGATGCGGCTGAAGAAGCCCCAGCGCTCGCCCTCCTCCGCGCTCATGAAGCGGCCGGTATAGAGCAGCTCCGAGGCGCGGGCCTGGCCGATGATGCGCGGCAGGATCGCGCAGGCACCCATGTCGCAGCCGGCTAGGCCGACCTTGTTGAACAGGAAGCCGACCTTGGCGCCGGTGGCAGCCAGGCGCATATCCGACGCCATCGCCATGATCGCTCCGGCGCCGGCACAGATGCCTTCGACAGCGGCGATGATGGGCTGCGGACAGGCGCGCATGGCCTTGACGAGATCGCCGGTCATGCGGGTGAAGGCGGTGAGGTCCCGCGTGTTCATCTCGATCAGCGGGCCGATGATCTCGAACACGTCGCCACCCGACGAGAAATTGCCGCCGGCACCGGTGACGACAATGGTGGTGACCTGATCGTCGAACGCGCAAGCGCGGAAGAAATCGGTGAGTTCGCGATAGCTCTGGAACGTCAGCGGATTTTTCTTCTCGGGCCGGTTCAGCGTCACCGTGGCGATGCGACCATCGACCTTGAGCAGGAAATGCTCGGGCTTGTAGTCCGCCAGCGGCAGCGTGACGGGATTGGCGACCTTGTTCTTGACGAGTGCAGTCATGACGTTTCCCTGAGATCGTATTCTTGGATTGAAGCTTACACTTCACCGCCGGCGACGGCGATGCTTTGCCCTGTGATGGAACCTGCGCCCGCGCCTGCCAGCCAGAGCACGGCGTCGGCGACTTCTTCGGGCTTCACGAGACGGCCCTGCGGATTGTGTTTCGCAAGCTCGGCAATGGCCTGCTCACGCGTCCGGCCGGTCTTGCTCATGATGTTGTCGATGGAGCCTTCGAGCAGATCGGTCTCGGTGAAGCCTGGGCACACCGCATTCACGGTGACATTCTTGGTGGCAACTTCCAGCGCCAGCGAGCGCACGAGGCCGACAACGGCATGTTTCGCCGCGACATAGGCGCTGACATAGCCGTAGCCCTTGAGGCCAGCGGTCGATGCGACAGCGATGATGCGGCCCTGTTTGCGCGCGACCATGTCGGGCAACACAGCGTGAATCGCATGCACGACGCCCATGAAATTCACATCCATCATGCGCTGGAACAGCGCGGCATCGGATTTCAGGAATGGCGCGGATTCCGCAGCGCCTGCATTGGCGACGAGAATATCGATGGGCTGGCGCTTCGCGGCTTCAGCGATCGCCGCTTGCATCGCAGCCTGATCGGAGACATCAGCGGACAGCGCATGATGTGCATCGCCGGCCGCGACGACTTCGTCCAGCACTTTGAGATTACGGCCCATGATGGTGACGGTCGCACCCGCCTTCACCAATGAGGCCGCAATGGCGCGGCCGATGCCGCGGCCGCCGCCGGTGACCAGAGCGTGGGAGGAACGGGACAAGGACATGGCAGGCCTTCCAGCTTGGATGCGCCTGCCGGATATATTTTAAACTTCAAGCTTTTGCAAGAAAGCGACCTGCTCATCTTGTCGTCACCCGGCTCGACCGGGTGACCCAGTACACACCAAAAGAGCTGAGTTTACTGGATTGCCCGGTCAGGCCGGGCGACGACAAGGGAGATTGATCTTCACTCAGCCCCCGCGGCGCAGCGTGTCCGAGGGGCTTTCGCCGAACCGCGCGCGATAGGCGCTGGCCATGCGGCTCGGATGGGTGAAACCGAGATCGAAGGCGATATCGATCACCCGCTCGCAGGGCTTGGCGGCGTGCAGCCGCGCATGCAGATGCGTCAGCCGGATATCCTGCAGCATCTGCGAGATGGAGGTGCCGAAGTGCCGCTGGAAGCCGAGCTGCAACGAACGGATGCCGATGCCGGCCGCGCGCGCCATGCGTTCCAGATCCAGCGGCTCTGTGGCATGGGCCTCAAGATAGTGCCGGGCCTTTCTGATCACGCCGGGCAATGGCGCCGGGCGATGATCCATCTGTGCGATGGCATCGGTAAAGCTGTGGTGCTGCCCGGTGAGCAGCAGGCTGAGTGCCGCCTCGCGCAGCATGGCCGTCAGCGTCGCGGAGAATGCCTGATCCGGACCGGCATGTTCGGCGAGATCGACGAGATAATCGAGCTGCGCGCGCAAGGCGCGGCCGCATGGCGTGGTCAGATCGACATCCGGATCGAATTCGATCACGCCATCGGCGCGCTCGGCCAGCGCCGCGGCCCGTTGCTCGACCACGCGTCTCTCCATCAGCAGGATCAACTGGGCGCAGTCGTCCTGCCAGACCATCCGCGTCGGCAATGTCGGCGACAGCAGCGACGCGGTGCGTCCAGCACTCGCACTCACCATCCGGCCGCCGGTGCTGACGCGGGCATGGCCGCGCAACGGCACCTGCAGCAGGAAGAAGCGATCGAGGCAGCCGGGATCGATGCTGACCGAGCCGCCGTAAGACACGTAATTGATCGAGAAGCCGCCGAAATCGGCGCTGTTGTGATGCGCATGGAAATGCGGGCCGCTGCGCCCTGTCGGCGCCAGCCCGTGCGGGCAGAAGATGCGACCGATCTCGTCGGCAGCCTCGTCCACATCCGTGGTGCAGACACGGGCAAAGGCGGCGAGCCGTGCAGGCACCGCGCCGTCGCTCATTGAGACCGCTCCACCCATCGCCATGGTTCGACTGCTCGCTTTGTCGGGATTGATACTAATCAACGGATCCCGGGCCGAACAAGCCGCCCGGACGCCGGAAATTTTGCCGCTCTGCACAACGAATGCGCATGTGCGTCGCAATAGGCCGGCTGCAACGGCTCGAATTATTTCGTCCACCGGACGGCGATTTCGTTCAACGGCTAGCGGGCGGGTGCGAACCGACGCAGCATCTCACGATCAGATAACGGAGGAGCAAGACATGGCTGAACTCGAAAAAGGCATCACCGAAAACGGCACGGGGTATGGCGGCACGACCTGGAATATTCTCGGCCAGGTCTATTTCCCGAAGGCCGTGACCGACTCGACCTTCGCTTTCGAAACCAACAGCGAGCCCGGCCAGTTCGTGCCCGTGCATATCCATCCCACCCAGGAAGAATTCATCCTGGTGCAGGAAGGCACGCTCGATCTCAAACTCGATGGCAAATGGGTGCGCGCCCATGCCGGCGATCTCGTGCGGCTGCCGCGGGGGATTCCGCATGGCTATTTCAACAAATCGGACAAACCGGCGCGGGCCCTGTTCTGGGTATCGCCGGCGGCGAAGCTCGAAGCGCTGTTCAAGAAGCTGGATAATCTGAGCGACGTCGCCGAGATCGTGCGGATTTCCGCCGAGCACGACGTCGACTTCCTGCCGCCGGAAGCGAACGACTAGCCGTCCATCGTCATTGCGAGAAGCGTCAGCGACGAAGCAATCCAGACAGACGCAAGCGAAGAACTGGATTGCTTCGCTCCGCTGGCAATGACGGCCTCTCATTCACCCCGCAAATCCCACCGCGCAGGCCCTCGCCTGTGCGCCCGGCGATCTGCGTCCCAAATTCTTGCAAGACAACAGGAGACACGGTCATGGTCATGCAAAAGAATGTCTGCGTCATCGGTGCCGGCATTGCAGGGCTCGCGGCGGCCAAGGCTTTCAAGGGCCATGGCCACCGCGTCACCATCCTGGAACGCAGCGGCGATCTCGGCGGCGTCTGGGAACCGGCACGCTCATATCCCGAGGTGCAGACCCAGAGCCCGAAAGAGCTCTATCGCTTTACCGACAAGCCAATGCCAGAGAGCTATCCGGAATGGCCGAAGGGGCCGCAGGTGCATGCCTATCTTGCGGACTACGCGGGCAGACATGGCCTGCTGCCGCTGATGCACTTCAACACCACAGTCAGTGCCGTCGAACGCCGCGGCGACGGGCAGCCCGGCTGGGCGGTGGCGACACGCGATCATGCCGGGCGCGATGCGATCACCGACTATGATTTCGTCGCCGTCTGTACCGGCCAGTTCAACGAACGCAAGGAGCTGCATCACTATGGCGAGGACGGCTTCAAGGCCGCCGGCGGCGTGATCCTGCATTCGGCGGAGCACACCGATCCCTCGCGCGTCAAAGGCAAGAAGGTCGTGGTGCTCGGCGGCTCGAAATCCGCCACGGATATCGCCGTGCATTCGGTGAAAGCTGGCGCCAGCGCCGTCACCTTCGTCTATCGTGAACCGGTGTGGCGCATTCCCTATTTCGTCGGCGGGCTGATCAACTTCAAACGCATCCTCTATATTCGCGCGCAGGAAGAGATGTTTCCCGGCTGGGGCCTCAGCGCACTGTCGCGCATCAAGCATGCGATCGCAAAGCCGTTCGTCTGGGCGCACTGGCGCGGGCTGGAAAGCCTGCTCAAGGTCCAGCTCAAGCTCGGCAAATGCGACATGGTGCCGGAAGCGCGCTTCGAGGATGGCGTGAACTGTTCAGTGCCCATCGCCACGCCCGGCTTCTTTCCGATGGTGGCCGATGGCCGCATCACCGCGATCCGCGGCACCTTCGATCACTATGACGGCAAGACCATCGTGATGGCCGGCGGCCAGCGCGTGGAGGCCGACATGGCCATTCTCGCGATCGGCTTCAAGCTCGACGTGCCGTTCCTGCCGCAAGCCTATCGCGACAAGCTCGTTCAGCCTGACGGGCAGTATCGGCTGTATCGCGTGATCGCCAATCCTGATCTGCCGGAGATGGGATTTGTCGGCTTCAATTCGAGCTTTTGCTCGGTGCTGACGGCAGAGATGGCCGCAAACTGGCTGGTGCGTTACGCCGATGGCCAGCTGGCGAAACAGCCGACGGCTGATGAGATGCAGGCGAATATGGACATGATGCTACGTTTCAAGCGCACGGAACGTCCCGCGGCCGGTGTCTATGGCGGGCTCTGCGTGGCGCCGTATCACTTCAAGCATTTTGACGAATTGCTCGATGATATGGGCGCGACCGTGAAACGGCGCGGCGCGCTGGCGGAAAAGTTTTCGCCGCCTGATGCCGATGCCTATGCAAGGTTTCTGGCGTCGGCGCCGGGGTATCGGGCGGAGCCCAAACTCGCGCCCGTCGCCAAGGACCAAGCTGCGCTCGTCTGACCTCGCCTTGCACTCGAGTTGTCATCGCCCGCGAAAGCGGGCGATCCAGTAAACGGCGACGGTCGCGTGTCGCACTCCAGTGAGTGTCTACTGGATCACCGCTTTCGCGGGGATGGCAGTTGGAGCGTGGTCAAAAGACAGTTAGAGGCCAGCCTGCGCCGACTTGATCAGATCACGTCCGATCACGACTTTCTGCACTTCCGTGGCACCTTCATAGATGCGCAGCGCGCGGATCTCGCGATAGAGCTCCTCCACCTTGACGCCCGACTGCACGCCGAGGCCGCCAAAGATCTGCACCGCGCGATCGATCACGCTCTGCGCGGCTTCGGTGGCATACATCTTGGCCATGGCGGCTTCGCGCGTCACGCGGGGCACGCCCTGATCCTTGGTCCAGGCGGCGCGATAGACCAGCAATGCCGAAGCATCGATGGACGTCGCCATCTCGGCAAGGCCGGCTTGCGTGAGCTGCAGATCGCCCAGCGTATGGCCAAACATTTTTCGCGTCACCGAGCGGTGCAGGCCTTCGTCGAGGGCGCGGCGGCCGAGGCCGAGAGCTGCAGCACCGACCGTGGAGCGGAACACGTCGAGCGTCGCCATGGCGACCTTGAAGCCTTCGCCCTCCCCGCCGATGCGGTTCTTTACCGGCACGCGGCAATCATTGAAATGCAGCGTCGCCAGCGGATGCGGCGCGATGACGTCGATGCGCTCGCCGATGGTGAAGCCGGGCGTATCGGCATCGACAACGAATGCACTGATACCGCGCGCGCCGGCCTCGCCCGTGCGCACGAAGACGACATATTGATCGGCGATGCCGCCGTTCGAGATCCAGGTCTTCAGACCGTTGATGCGCACATGATCGGGACCATCGGATACCGCGGTCGTGCTCATTGCGGCGACGTCCGAGCCGGCATCGGGCTCCGACAATGCGAAGGCAGCGATCGCCTCGCCTTTGGCGACGCGCGGCAGATAGCGCTGCTTGATCTCTTCCGAGCCATAAAGCGTAATCGGCCCGGTGCCGAGCCCCTGCATCGCGAAGGCAAAATCCGCGAGGCCGTTCTGATAGGCCAGCGTCTCGCGGATCAGGCACAGCGCGCGGACGTCGAATTTGTCATACAGCCCGCCATAGGCTGCCGGCACCGCGGCGCGCAGCCAGCCCGCTTCGCCCATCGCCTTCACCAGCTTGCGGCAGGAGCCATCGGTGTCGTGGTGATCGACGAGGCCGGCGACATTGTCCGCAGCCCAGCGCGACAGATCCGTGGCCAGCTTGCGATGATGGTCTTCGAAAAACGGCCAGGTGAGAAATGTGGTGTCGGGCATGGCGGCTTCCTTGTCTCGCGCGATCCGCGATTGTTTTAAACCTAAAGAAATTTCCGGCAAGGGCGATTGTTGTTGCGCTCTGCACGTCATGTCCCCTCTCCCGCCCGCCGGAGAGGGTCAAGGAGAGAGAGCCTCTACAAATTCCGCGCTCGCGGGGGCTCCCCTCTCCCTGACCCTCTCCCCGCAAGAGCGGAGCGAGGGGACTAAGAACGCCCGACATCAAACCGCTGAAAATTGGTGCTGCATTGCACGCGCACTAGGCAGTTCTAGACCCTTTAAGTCTAAAACTATCGCTTTTCATATATATCGGTCGTGCTAGGATTATCACGTCCGCTCGTACAGGAGGCCATCACGTGCCGCACTCGCAAGCCCTGACAACCAAGGACGGCCGCTTCGGCTACGAAGCCAAAGGCGATGCGTCGATGACGCCGCTGGTGTTTCTTCACGGGATCGGCGGTGCCGGCCGTGGCTGGCGTCCCCAGATCGATACATTCGGCGATCGCTACTTCACCATCGGCTGGGACGCGCCCGGCTACGGCGGATCGCAGCAGCTCGATGAGCCGAGCATTCCAAATTTTGCAGCTGCGCTGAAAGACTTTCTCGCAGCGGTCGGGGCCAGGAAGCCGGTGCTGGTCGGTCATTCCATCGGCGGCATGATCGTGCAGCGGTTCCTGCATGACTATCCCGATCTCGCCGGCGCCGCTGTGTTGGCGCAGACCACATCCGTGTTCGGCAGTTCCGATGGCGAGTGGCAGAAGAACTTTATCGATGCCCGTCTGGGCCCGCTGGATCGCGGCGAGACCATGGTGTCGATGGCCCCCAATCTCGTGGCCGGCCTGATCGGCGACGATGCCGATCCGAAGGGCCTCGACCTCGCGCGCGACTGCATGGCGTCCGTCAAGCCCGACACCTATCGCGCCTCGATGAAATCGATGATCGGATTCAATCTCCGCAACGAAATTGCAAACATCAAAGTGCCGACGCTGCTGCTGTCCGGCTCCAAGGATAACAATGCGCCAGCCAAGACGATGGCGAAGATGGCCAGCATGGTGCCCGGCGCGACCTATGTCGAACTCGAAGGCGTCGGACATCTCGCCAGCTTCGAACGCCCGAATGAATTCAACGACGTGATTGCCGACTTCCTCAAGACCACTCACAACCTCTCGGGATCTTCCTCATGAACGTGCCCGCCTCCAAGCTCGATGGCATCGTGCTCGATAAACCGATGTTCGATCCGAAGGCCTATCGTCTCAAAGACGAGCAGGCTGCACTGATCACCAAAGCCCGCGAACTGGCGCAGACCAATTTCGCGCCGCGCGCATCGAAATGGGATCGCGAGGCGATCTTCCCGATCGAGAACTATCGCGACATGCACAAAGCCGGCCTGCTCGGCATCTCGGTGCCCAAGGCCAATGGTGGTTCGGGCGCGGACTACCAGACCTATTCGCTCGCCGCCGCCGAAATCGGCCGCTATTGCGGCGCCACGGCGCTGACCTGGAACATGCATGTCTGTTCGACGCTGTGGTCCGGCCCGCTGGCCGATGACCTCGACATGGATGCGCAGACCCGCGCCGATCACGAGCGCCGCCGCGCGGTGCATTACAAGCGTATCCTCGAAGACGGCGCGATCTATGCGCAGCCGTTCTCCGAAGGTGGCGCAGCAGCTGCCGGCGGCGTGGCTTTCGGCACCGAAGCCAAACCTGTCGATGGCGGCTGGATCGTCAACGGCAAGAAGATCTTTGCATCACTCTCCGGCTCCGCCGATTTCTACGGCGTGCTTTGTACCGAAACCGTCGAGGGCGAAAAGGCGTCCCGCCGCAACACGCTCTATCTGGCGATCGATGCCAAGTCCGACGGCGTCTCCGTGGTCGGCGACTGGGATCCGCTCGGCATGCGAGGCACCGTCTCGCGCACGCTGATCTTCAAGGACGTGTTCGTCCCCGCCGATTCCGCGCTGATGCCGCGCGGCGTATATTTCCAGGCCGCGATGCGCTGGCCGCATATGTTCATGACATTGTCGCCGACTTACATGGGCCTTGCCCAGGCGTCGTATGATTTCACCGTCAAATATCTGCGCGGCGAAGTGCCCGGCATGCCGCCGGTGAAGCGCCGCATGTATCCGACCAAGCAGATCGCGGTGGCGCAGATGCAGGTGAAGCTGGAGCAGATCAAGGGCATCTGGTTCCAGGCCGTCACCGAGGCCTGCGCCAACCCGACCAAGGAGCAGGTGCTGCGTGCCTACGCCGCGCAGTTCACCGTGATGGAAGGCGCCAATGAACTGGCGGCGCTGGCGATCCGCACCTGCGGCGGCCAGTCGATGCTGAAGACGCTGCCGCTGGAGCGCATCTATCGCGACAGCCGCTGCGGCGCACTGATGCTGCCGTGGACGGCCGAACTTTGCCTCGATCGTATCGGGCGCGAAGCGCTGTATGAGCCCGGCGAGAAGGACGAGTAACACGCCGTCATTGCGAGGAGCGGAGCGACGAAGCAATCCAGCCTTCGCTTCTCGCAAAGTCTGGATTGCTTCGCTTCGCTCGCAATGACGACTACAACGGATATGGATCGTGGATCTCTCCAGCCTCATCGCCCGCAACGCGGCTTTCACGCCGGATAAGCCTGCGATTCATTTCGAGGGCACGACGCTTTCCTATGCCGCGTTCAACACACGCATCGAGGCGACGGCGAAGGCACTGAAAGCAGAATGCGGCGTCGGGCGAGGCGATCGCGTCGCGATCCTCAGTCTCAACCGCCCCGACTATCTCGTCCTGCTCTATGCCTGCGCCAGACTCGGCGCGATCCTCGTGCCACTGAACTGGCGGCTCGCAGTCGCCGAGCAACTGTTCATCCTGTCCGATGCCTCGGTGAAAGTGCTGGTGCTGGAAGAAGGCTTTGCCGCGATCCTGCCGCAGCTTGCGACCGACCTGCCCGACACTCGCGTGATCGCGCTGGATTTCACGCCGCCTGCGCCAGCCCAGACATTCGAGGCTCTGCTCGCCAAGGCGTCCGGCGACGGCCACAACCCGCATACCGATCTCTCCTGCCCGCTGCTCATCGTCTACACATCCGGCACCACAGGCCGACCAAAGGGAGCCGTGCTGCGCCAGGAGGCGCTGCTCTGGAACGGGGTGATGAGCCAGCACATGCATGGCCTCACATCGGACGACCATGTCCTCACCGTGCTGCCGTTCTTCCATGTGGGCGGGCTCAATATCCAGACCACGCCGGCGCTGCATCACGGCGCCACCGTGACCATCCATGCGCGCTTTACGCCAGACTCGACGCTCGCGACCATTGCCCATGAGCGACCGACGCTGACCGTGCTGGTGCCTGCCACAATTCAGGCCGTCAGCGAGCATCCGGCCTGGAAAACCACGGACCTGTCTTGCCTGCGCGCCGTCTCCACCGGCTCCAGCATCGTGCCTCCGCATCTGATCGCGCGCTTCGCGGATCGCGGCATTCCGGTGCTGCAGGTTTATGGTTCGACGGAAACATGCCCGATTGCCGTCTATACGCGACTGGGCGGAGATTATTCGCGGATCGGCTCGACAGGACTGCCCGGCCTGTGCTGCGAAGCCATGGTGGTGGACGATAACGGCCTTGAGCGCCCCGCAAACACGGCCGGCGAGATCATCGTGCGCGGGCCGAACGTGTTCTACGAATATTGGGGCAACGAGACTGCAACACGCGATGCGCTGCATGACGGCTGGTATCGCACCGGCGATATCGGCACGCGCGATGCCGACGGCTATTTCTTCGTGCATGACCGCAAGAAGAACATGATCATTTCCGGTGGCGAAAACGTGTATCCCGCCGAGATCGAGCGCGTGCTGCTGGAACATCCCGACGTCGCCGATGTGGGCGTGATCGGGATGGCCGACCCGAAATGGCAGGAAGTGCCGGTCGCCTATGTGGTGCTGCGGCCGGATTGCGCTTGCACCGCCGAGATCCTGAAAGCGCATGTAGCGACACAGCTGGCCCGCTTCAAGCATCCACGCGACATCATCTTCGTCACAGACCTGCCGCGCACCGCGCTCGGCAAGGTGCAGCATTTCAAATTGAAGCAAGAGACAAAGGCCTCGACATGAGGCCATACACTCGATCCCTCACGGTGAGGAGGCGTGTGAGCGCCGCCTCGACCCATGAGCTGCAGGGCACCGGCGCTTGCGGCCATCCTTCGAGACGCGCGCAATTGCGCGCTCCTCAGGATGAGGACTGAGTGTGCTGGCGCCGTATTGATTGGGAGCTTGAGAGAATGAAGATCGCAGTACTCGGCGGCGGCAACGGCTCTTTCGCGGCCGCAGGTGATTTTGCGCTGCAGGGCCATGATGTTCGCCTGTGGCGGCGTGACGCCGAGGCTGTCGCCGCGCACAAGGCAGCCGGCTCGCGCATCACCGTGAAGAATGCGCAGGGCACGCATGACACGCAGCTTGCGCTCGTGACCACCGACATCGCGGCGGCCATCGACGGCGTCGAGCTGATCCTCTGCCCCGCGCCGGCCTTCGCCCAGCCGGATATTGCTAGGCAGATCGCACCACACCTGACCGATGGCCAGGTCGTCTATCTGCCGCCCGCGACGTTTGGCGCGATGATTTTTGCCAAGGCCGCGCATGATGCCGGCAACAAGGCCAAGGTCGCCTTTGCGGAAACCGGCACGCTGCCATGGCTGGCACGCAAGCACGGGCCATTCGAGGTCGCCATCACCATCCGCGCCAAGCGGCTGCCGACCGGTGTGTTTCCGCTGTCGCTCTCTGATTACGCCTGCAAGGTCATCGACAAGGCATTCCCGGGCGTCATCGAGCCCTGCGGCGATGCGCTGTCGGGCGCTCTGATGAATGCGGGGCCGATCATCCATCCGCCGCTGATCGTGATGAATGCCGGGCCGCTCGAACATTTCCCGACCTGGGACATCCACAAGGAAGGCACGCAGGCCGCGATCCGCCGCGTCACCGACCAGCTCGATGGTGAACGCATCGCGATCCGCGAGGCACTCGGCTATCACGGCCCGCATTTCCCGCTGGTGCATCACTACAATCGCGAAGGCGAAGAGTGGATGTATGGCCGCGGCTCGCATGATCGCCTCACCGACAGCGGCGACTGGCGCGAGAATATCGTGCTGCTGGAGCATCGCTACATGCGCGAGGATCTACGCACCGGCCTCTCCTTCTTCCTGTCCTGCGCGCAGCTCGCGGGCGTCGAGACGCCGCTGGTGAAGGCGTTCCTCGCGATCGGCGGCGCCATCTGCGGCGAGAACTTCTTGCAGGGTGGACGCACGCTGGCCTCGCTCGGCTTCGGCGATCTCTCGCGCGATGCGCTGCAGAAGCTGTTGCGCGAAGGCTATGCCGCATGAGCGCCCGTCCGCTGATCGCCTGCCTTGGCGCAGGTCGCATGGGCCGCGGCATTGCCGTGGCCTTCGCCTATGCGGGCCACGAGGTGGCCATCGTCGATTTCAAGCCGCGCGAGACCGACAAGTTCAAGGCGCTTCAGGTTGAGGCGATCGGTGAAGTCCGCAAGACCTTTGCGAGCATGGCGCGCTTCGGCCTGCTGAAAGACACCGATATCGAGACACTGGTGTCGCGTGTCCGCGTCCTGCCGGAAGCCGATGCAGGGATTGCGCTCAGCAGCTCGGCGATCATCTTCGAGGGCGTGCCTGAAGTGCTGGACCAGAAGCGCGAGGCCCTGGCCCGCGCATCGCAGCTGGCTGGCCCCGAGCCGATCATCGCCTCCACCACGTCGACCATTCTCGTCGATGATCTCTCCAGCGCGATCGAAAAGCCGGAGCGCTTCCTCAATGCGCATTGGCTGAACCCCGCTTATCTCGTGCCGCTGGTCGAAGTCTCGCCGGGCGCGAAGACCGATCCGGCTGTCACCGTGAAGGTGAAAGAGCTGCTCGAAGGTATCGGCAAGGTGCCGGTCGTCTGCGCTGCATCGCCCGGCTACATCGTGCCGCGCATTCAGGCGCTGGCCATGAACGAAGCCGCGCGCATGGTCGAGGAAGGCGTCGCCTCGCCGGAAGATCTGGACAAGGCGATCAAATACGGCTTCGGCTTCCGCTTCGCCGTGCTGGGCCTGCTCGAATTCATCGATTGGGGCGGCGGCGATATTCTGTATTACGCCAGCAAATATATGACCGGCGCGTTGAACAATGATCGCTACGCCGCGCCGGAGATCATCGGGCGCAACATGGCTGAAGGAAAGATCGGCCTGCGGACGGGTGAAGGCTTTTTGAATTACGAAGGCCTCGATGTGGATGCCTATCGCGAGGGTCGACTGTCGGCATTCGTGGATCTGCTGAAGCATTTCCAGTTGCAGAAGCCGCCGGTGCTGTAAGGCGCCTCACACTTTGCCCTCATCCTGAGGAGCCGCGCAGCGGCGTCTCGAAGGATGGCGACGGAGCGCCGCATCTCATGGTTCGAGACGGCGCTTCGCGCCTCCTCACCATGAGGGATCGGAGTTAGACTTCCGGAAATCCGCGCAGCAAATGTCCGCGGAGCGTGTGCAGCAGACTGTTCAGGATCAGGCCCAGCAGCGAGATCATGATCAGGGGCACGAACATGTCCACGGTCTGGAACGTGCGTGCGGCCTGCACCAGCATGTGACCGAGGCCATCGGATGAGGTGATCATCTCGGCCAGGAACACCACGATGCAGGAGATCACCAAACCGATGCGGCAGCCGGTGAGAATCGACGGCATCGCAGCCGGCAACACCACCTTGAACAGAATCTGCCAGCGCGGCGTGCCCGCCGCCTGCGCCGACCAGATCAGTTTCTGCTCGACCATGGACGCGTTGTAATAGGTCGAGAGCAGGATCGGAAACAGTGCATCGGCGGTGACCAGCGTGATCTTCGAGGCGTGATCGAAGCCGAGGATCAAGAGCAGCGCCGGATAGAGCGCGACTTTCGGGATCGGAGCGAGCACGCGCACCAGCGGCTTCACCACGGCATTGATCGCCGGATTCACCGCAGCCGCAAGGCCGATCAACACCCCGAGCACCACGGCGATGCCGAAGCCGGCGAACAGGCGGATCAGGGTCGCACCGAGATCATGCATGAAATCGGCGGTGAAGAACTGCGTCGCCAGACGCCCGAACACAGCACCAGGCGGCGGCAACAGATTGGTCGGCGCATAACCGAACGAAATCAGCGACTGCCACAGCGCCAGGAACAGCGCGATGGGAATGAGACCGAAGAGAAAGGAGTTGATGCGTTCGCTCATGCCCTGCTCCTCAGGTAAAGCTCAGGGGCATGTCGTCGCGCGGCTGCGACCAGCGCACAAGCGACATGCGGACCTTCTCGAACACCGCATCGAAGATGATGCCCATCAGGCCGACAATCAGGATCATGGCGAAGACGGTGTCGTATTGCGCCATATCGAGCGCATTGAAGAGAATATTGCCGGCGCCCGACTGGCGCGCGATCATCTCGGATGTGATCATCGTGATCAGCGCCAGCACCAGACCTGTGCGGCAACCGGTGAGAATTTCCGGCAAGGCAGCGGGCAGCACGATGCGCAGCATGCGCGATGGCGCCGACATGCCCATCGCCGCACCCGACCACAGCATCTTTTCTTCCACGGCTTTGCCACCCTGGAACGAGTGATAGATGATGGGCAGGCTCACGCCGAGAAAGATCACCAGCGTTTTGGAGACATCGCCGACGCCGAGCCACAGCATGATGATGGGCATCAGCGCTGCTTTCGGCACGGGATAGATGATCATCATCAGCGGATTGAAGAAATTCGCCACCGCCTTGACGCGGCCCATCATCAGGCCGAGCGGGATCGCGAACAGCACCGCCAGCGTGAGGCCGATGGCCATGCGGCGCATGGAATCGAGAATGTTACGGATCGATTCCTTGTCGGTGAGGATCGCCGGCACCGCCTTCAGCGTCTCGATCGCGGTCGGAAAGCTTTCGGTCCCCAATCGCATCGAGGCAATCTGCCAGACCACGAGCAGACCGATGCACGCGAACAGCGGCGACAGCGCCTTGAGGATGCGGCGCGGCGACATCAGTGCGCTTCCTGGCCGTCGTCGATCATCTTCTCGATATCGACGATGTATTTCTGGAAACGCGCATCGAGCAACAGATCAGCGCGCTTGCGCGGGCGCTGCAGGTCGATGTCGATGATTTCCTTGATGGTACCCGGCGAGCGCGACATCACGATCACCTTGTCGGAGAGATAGACCGCCTCTTCCACCGAATGGGTGACGAACAGCACCGTCTTGCGCTGGGTATCCCAGATATCGAGCAGGTCGTTCTGCAGCCGCGTGCGCGTATGCGCATCGAGGGCGCCGAAGGGTTCGTCCATCAAGAGCACGGACGGATCGTAAGCCAGCGTGCGCGCGATGGCGACGCGCTGCTTCATGCCGCCGGAGAGTTCTTTCGGATAGAATTTTTCGTAGCCCTTGAGGCCGACCATTTCGAGCAGCTTGCGGCCGCGCGCCTCGGCTTCGGACTTCTTCATGCCCTGCTGCAGCATGCCATACATGACATTGCCGAGGACGTTCTTCCACGGAAACAGCGCGAATTCCTGAAACACCGGACCGCGATCAGGACCAGGACCCGTGATCGCCTTGCCTTTGACTTTCACGCTGCCTTCGGTCGGCTTGACGAAGCCACCGACGATATAAAGCAGCGTGGACTTGCCACAACCCGAAGGCCCGAGGATGGAAACGAAGGCGCCATCCTCGATGCTGAGATTGATATCCGACAGCGCGAGATGGCTCTGGCGACCCGACGTCTGAAAGCGCTGCGAGACGTGATCGATCTCGATCATCGCCTGCGCAGGCTGACGTACAGCTTCCAGCCTGGTCTGAGCGTCCGAGCGCAGCGTTGCCACTTTCATTCCCGGTCCTTCATTGGTCATGCCCAATGCCGGCAGCATAACCAGAACCCGCGATTATTTTAAGCTTCAAATTTAGCCGGGCAGCGCCTTTTTGCTAGTCAGTCGTGCTGCACTGCGGTCGGCGATGGCGTAGGGCGGATTAACGACGCGTCATCCGCCGGCCGATTTGATGGTTGAAACTCCGCGGCGGATGACGGCTTCGCCTCATCCGCCCTACGGATCAGTCGCGGTAATAGGCCTCGACGTCGCCCGACAGCTTGATCAGCAAGGGATTGCCATGGCGGTCCTTGGCGGCGCCGGCAGGGACGCGCACCCAGCCCTCGCTGATGCAGTATTCCTCGACATTGCTCTTTTCGACGCCCTTGAAGCGGATGCCGACATCGAACTGCAGAACCGCCTCGTTGTAATGCGGGCTGCGCGGATCCACCGACAGATGGTCCGGGATGGCGGGCTTGGTGGTCTCGGTCATAGCAGGGCCTCGATCTTGTCGCGCAGGGATTCGGGTTTGGTGGTCGGCGAAAAACGATCGACCACCCGGCCGGAGCGGTCGATCAGGAATTTGGTGAAATTCCATTTGATCGCCGACCCCAGCAGGCCCGATTTCTCAGATTTGAGGAAATTATACAATGGGTGGGCCAGCCCGCCATTGACGTCGATCTTGGCAAACATCGGAAACGAGACGTCATAGGTCTTCTGGCAGAAGCCGGCGATCTCCTCGGCCGTGCCGGGCTCCTGGCCGCCGAACTGGTTGCAGGGAAAACCGAGCACGGTGAAGCCGCGGGCGCCAAAATCCTGCTGCAGTTTTTCGAGGCCTTCATATTGCGGCGTGAAACCGCAGGCACTGGCGGTGTTGACCACCAGCAGCACACGGCCTTCGAAGTCTTTCAGCGACACCGTATCGCCTTTCAGCGAGTCGGCTTTGAAATCATAGATGCTGCTCATCGGGCCTCATGCAGTGATGGGATCGCAAGGCATCGGCGGTGTGCCGCCGGCCTCGATCGCTTCGCCGGCTGCGAGGCAGAGATCCTCGCGATAGCGGCCGGCAACGAGTTGGACGCCAGTCGGCGTGCGGCCAACGAGGCCCGTTGCAACGCTCAGCGCCGGTAGCCCCATGAAGGGAATGCCGATCTGGGGCATTTGTGCCGCCCAGACGCGCGCAAAACCTTCCTCACCCTCCAGATCGAGATTGTCGGGGAACGGCAATTCGCCGGACATCGGCATCAGCACGACCGCGTAACGCTGCAGGAACAGTTCCCAGTCACGAACGAATGTGGAGCGGCGCACCAATGCACGCGACAGGCCGCCATTGTCGAAGTCCTTCAGCTTGTCTTTCTGCCCGCGCAGGCAGACGAGCGCTGCGGGATCGCCCTCGCGCTCGGCCGCGTCCAGCATGCCCTGATAGCCATCGCCGAACCAGATCGTCGTCTGCAGGAGAGCGGCTTCGCGCAGCGCCGGGGTGTTCTCGACTTCCTCGACGTTCCACCCTGCCCGCTCCAGCCGCTTGCCGGCATCGCGCACCGCGCTTTCCACGGCCTTGGTGATTTCGAGTCCGTCCGGGCGCAGACACATGGCGACGCGCTTTTCACGCGGCTCGCCGATCAGCGGCACCGGCACATACCAGGGATCGCGCACGTCGGGTTGCGCCATGGCTTCGAGGCCGAGGCGGATATCCGCGATGGTGCGCGCGAGCGGACCCGACACCGCGGTGATCTGGCCGGAGATGATGCGCTCGGGCAGCGCCTGATTATAGGCAGCGATGCGGCCGACGGTGGGACGCAATCCATGCACGCCGCAGGCATAAGCGGGATAGCGGATGGAGCCTGCGATATCGGTGCCATGAGCGATATGGCCGATGCCGGCTGCGACCGATGCACCGGCGCCACCGGATGAGCCGCCGGGCGTCAGCGAGGGATCACGTGGATTCTTCGTGTCACCATAGAGCTGGTTGGTGGTGAACCAGCGATAGGAGAAAGCCGGGCAATTGGTACGGCCGAGAATGACGGCGCCGGCCTTGATAAGATTGTCGATCACCGGGCTGTTGCTCGTGGCGATGATCTCGTTCTGGATCTTGACGCCGTTCGAGGTCGCATAGCCCTTGTAGTCGATATTCACCTTCACGGTGACGGGCACACCGGCGAGCGGGCCGACATTCAAGCCACGCGCGAGCGCGGCATCGACGGCCTCGGCCTGCGCGAGAACTTCTTCGGGACGATGATCGACCACGGCATTGATCGCGGGATTCGCAGCATCGAGCCTGTCGAGACCGGATTGCGCCGCCTCTTTTGCAGACACTTGCCGCGTCTTGATGAGACCAGCGAGTTCCGAGGCCGACAGACGCCAGAGATCATTCATGCAGTGCTCCCGTATTTGCGGCCGGTTTTATCGCAGCATGTGCCGTGAATGCCAAATGCGGGTACGGCATTGCTGTCTCGCGGCGCCGGAGCGTCCGAGGTGTGAGCAGTTCTCCCCTCAAAGACATAAGGGGAGGTGGCACGCCGCAAGGCGCACTTGAGTGGACTTGACGCTGCTCTTGCCTGCTGGATCGCCAGCAAGCCTGAGCCGCAACGCCTTACGGCGCGCCACCGCGACGTTCTTCCTGATCGAAGGACCGTTCTTCCGGGTACTGGGCACTCCACAATGGGAGTCATCCGACGGATTTCTCCGCCTTCGCCCGCACCACGTCCAGCCGCGCTAGCGGCAGGGCCCCGTATTGGGCCCGGACGGTGACCCTCGACCACCCGAGTGCTGGGGGATACGTCCTCCCCCGGCCCGCAGGCGCCGCATCCATGTTCCGCTCAATGACGCCTCATGAAGCGCCCCTCACCGAACAAGACGGGAGGGAGTATGGTGGCGATGGGAATTTTGTCAAGAACAAAAATAGAACGAAGGCGACAGGTGGTAGGATGGGTTGAGCCAACGGGTCGCGCGAAGCGCGCCCGATGATAAACTCC
The DNA here is from genome assembly GCF_058807155.1 of Tardiphaga sp. GW821-FHT12E02. Taxonomy (NCBI): domain Bacteria; kingdom Pseudomonadati; phylum Pseudomonadota; class Alphaproteobacteria; order Hyphomicrobiales; family Nitrobacteraceae; genus Tardiphaga; species Tardiphaga sp. GW821-FHT12E02. Next base: position 2,235,161 of record NZ_JBXAQK010000001.1, on the reverse strand, counting down.
GCGAAAACCCGTCATTCCGTCGGTGCGGCAAACTCCGCCGATGGGTTATAGCGACGGCCTACGGCCGACGCTCAACCCATCCTACGGACGTCGAGCGTGTGTCACTTCACCCGCGCCAGATAATAGGCCAGCTCCACGATCTGCGCGTCGCTGATCGGCTGCATCACGTCAGCCATCGTCGCATCATAGCCGTGCCGTGAATTGTCCTTATATTCGCGCATGGTCTTGGCGAGATAATCCTCGCGCTGGCCTGCGATGCGCGGGATGTTGTCGCGGCCGGCGAAGTCGGCATTGTGGCAGCTGTCGCAGCGGAATTGCGAGGTCAGCGCCTTCGCCGCCTGCAGGCGCGCGGGATCGCCGCCCTCGACGGCCACCGGCTTCGGCAGCGTGGCGATGTAGTCGGAAAATGTACGCAGATCGTCGTCGGTGAGATCCTTCGCCATCTCGTTCATCGGCTCGAAGGTCCGCAGCTTCTCGCGAAACATATAGAGCTGGATCAGCGTGTAGGCCGGCTGCTGCGCGCCGAGCGATGGCGTGATCTCGGTTTCCGACGTGCCCTTCTCGCCATGGCAGGCGAGACACGGTGCGACGCGTTCGGCGATGGGCTCGGCGGCGGAAAGTGAGGACGAGGAAACAAGTAGAGCGACGATGACTGCGAACGGGCGCATCGGGGACTTACTTTCTGTATTCTGAAATAGCGACGGCGGTCGTGTCTCCTCTCCCCGCTTGCGGGGAGAGGATCAGGGTGAGGATGCGGCCATCCTTCGAGACGCGGCCTGAGAAGGCCGCTCCTCAGGATGAGGGAAGAGTATGGATTGGTAGAAGACCCTCATGGTGAGGAGCCCGCGAAGCGGGCGTCTCGAACCATGCAGGCCCAGCACTATCCATCGTCACTTCTTGTCGGCCACCTTCGGCTTGCCGTAGCTGATGCGATAGATGGCGCCGTTCCAGTCGTCGGAGACCAAGAGCGAACCATCCTTCATCGGCAGTACGTCCACGGGACGGCCGACATATTTGTTGTCCTCGATGAAGCCGGTGAGGAACGGCTCGATCGACTTCACCGTGCCGTCCTTGTTCAGCTTGGCGACGACGACGTCGCCGCCGAGCTTCTGCGACTTATTCCACGAGCCATGACGCGCGATGAAGATCGCGTTCTTGTAGGCGGCCGGGAATTGCTTGCCATTGTAGAAGCGCATGCCGAGCGCCGCCGTATGTGCGCCGAGCAGGCCGACCGGCGCCGTGTAGTCGGCGCAGGACTTGCCCCAGCCGAGTTCGGGATCGAGGATATTGCCCTGGTGGCAGAACGGCGCGCCGAAATTCTCGCCGACCTTGGTGACGCGGTTGAGCTCGTCCTCCGGAACCGTCTCCGACATCCAGTCGCGGCCATTGTCGGTGAAGTACAGTTGCTTGGTTTCGGGATTCCAGTCGAAGCCGACGGTGTTGCGCATGCCGCGCAAGATGACTTCGGCGCCGGAGCCATCGAGATTCATGCGGCGGATCTGGCCGTGCTCCTCGCTATGCAGCACGCTGTTGCCGGGCTGGCCGACGGGGACATAGAGCTTGTTGTCCGGGCCGATGCCGATGAACTTCCAGCCATGGGCCTCGTCCTTCGGCAGCTTGTCGTAAATCATCACGGGCTTCGGCGGATTGTCGAGATTGTCTTCCACCTTCTCGATCTTCGAGATTTTCGACAGCTCGCCGATATAGAGCGTACCGTCCTTGAAGGCCAAACCGTTCGGACGATAGAGGCCCGAGGCCAGCACTTTCACCTGGCGCTTGCCGTCCTGATTGACGATCGCATAGACCTTGTCGACCAGGCGCGAGCCGACGAACACGGTGCCCTTGTCGCCTTCGCGCATGGAGCGCGCATTGGCCATGCCGGCAGCATAGACTTCCACATTGAAGCCGGCCGGCACTTTCAGCTTGGCGATCGGCAGCTTGTCTGCGGCGGATGGAATCGGCGGCGGTGCGACCGGCGCAAGCTTGGCGGCAGCGGCATTGTCGGCGGGACGGCCGATCAGCGGCGAGCCCGGCGGCAGAGCCGGTGCGGCAGCAGCGGCCGGAGCAGGTGTGGCCGCGGGAGCCGGCGCAGCGGCGGGCGGCGAAGCAGCGGGGGCCGTATCGGATTGCTGGGCAAAGGCGCCGGTTGCAAAGACGCCAATGAAAACGCCGGCGAGCAACGCCTGCCGTGCGGACGCATAAATGGTCATGAATCTCTCCCTTTCGAAGGAAGCCCTCTATCGACCGTCACGAATCCTCGTCGCGCAGTCCGGGGCTTTCCGAGATTCACTGTCCGATATTTCAGTACCTCCGCGCAACCAAAACCATGCGCGCCACTGCCACGCACGCCTCAATGGCGCGTGGTCGAATCCGCGGAATCCAGCAGCGCTTCGCTGAAAGGGAATTCCAGCACGATCTCGCCCTGCTCGTCGGTGACTTCCAGCACTGCGGCCAAAAGATCGCGCTGCGTGCCCTCTGAGCGCAGCAATTGCATGATCATGGAGCGTGCAACTTCCCAGGCGTGATCGGGATTGCGCAGCAATTCGCCATCGGGATCATCGACGACTTCCTCACCGAGGCGGGTGTTGAAGAAATAACGTGGCATGACGATCCCCGAACTTCCTGGATATTGCTGCGAGCAGCGGGCGATGGTTTTTGCCGCAATCACTCATACAAGGTTAAGAAACACGGCAGCCTTTGCAATGTTGCATTGCGGATTATGGTGCAGCGCACGCAAACGTGATTTTTTATCCTCTAAGCTGCATCCCATCCCTCACATTCTGATGACGAAGCAGTTGGCGAACCTTTTGCCAGCGATTACACTTACCCCATGCAGGATCGACTGCATTCAAGAGCGGGAGAGCATCATGGCCTGGAAAGCACCGAAAATCGTCGAAGTTGCGGTCGGCATGGAAATCAACATGTACGCTTGCGCCGCGCGCAAGTAAGATTCGACGTCGGAGCCGAACAGGGCGTCTTGCCGGTTTTTCCGGGAAGGCGCCCTTTTCGACTCTCCGCTCTCTTTTATCTCGCTGGCTTGAGGCGACCTGATGTTGCGTATCGTCGTTCTTGGAGCCGCAGCCGGCGGCGGCATTCCGCAGTGGAATTGCGGCTGCCCGATGTGCCGGGCCGCACGCAGCGGCAAGCCTGAATTGCAAAGCGGCCAGGCCTCCATCGCTGTCAGCGCCGATGGCCGCAACTGGTTCCTCATCAATGCCTCCCCCGACCTGCGGCAACAGGTCACCGAGACGCCGCAGCTACATCCGCAGGATGGCGCGCTGCGCCATTCGCCGATCGCAGGCGTGATCCTGACCAATGCCGAAGTGGATGCGGTGGCCGGGCTGCTCTCCATGCGCGAGGGCTCGCCCTTCACCATCTACGGGCATGAGCGCGTGCTGGCGATCCTCAAAGCCAACAGTATTTTCAACGTGCTTTCCGAGACGAACGTGAAGCGCGAGGCGATCGAGGTGGATCGCAGTTTTGCGCCACGCCTGCAGGACGGCACCGCATCGGGCCTCGAGGTGCTGCCGTTCACGGTACCCGGCAAGGGTGCATGGTATCTCGAAGGAGAGGCGCATCCGGCTGGCGCCGATGGCGACGGCGATACGCTGGGCCTGCGCATCAGCGAAACCGCGAGCGGCAAGCATTTCTATTTCATCGCCGCCTGCGCGCGCGTGACGCCGGAATTGACCGAACGCATCCGCGGCACGCCGCTGGTGTTTTTCGATGGTACGGTGTGGCGCGATGATGAACTCATCGCGGCCGGGCTTGGCCAGAAGACCGGACAGAGCATGGGGCATATCGCCATGTCCGGCGAGGACGGCGCGATTGCGTCGCTGGCCAATGCAGGCATCGGGCAGAAATTCTTTCTGCACATCAACAATTCGAACCCAGCCTTGCTGCGCGACTCCGCCGAGCGCGCGGCACTGACGACCACCGGCTGGCAGATCCCCCATAACGGGATGGAGATCACGCTGTGAAACTATCCGCGCTTTCGATCGACAACAGCGTGCCGCTCGACAATGCCGAGCAGCTGGAAGCAGCGCTGCGCGAGATCGGCGCCACGCGCTATCACAGCCTGCATCCGTTTCATAAGCTGCTGCATGGCGGCAAGCTCAACAAGGGCCAGGTGCAGGCCTGGGCGCTGAACCGCTATTATTACCAGAGCACGATCCCCATCAAGGATGCGGTGGTCATCTCCCGCTTCCGCGATCGCGCCACGCGGCTGGAATGGCGGCATCGCATCGAGGATCACGATGGCGATGTCGGCGCGGAAGGCGGCATCGAGCGCTGGCTGAAGCTGACCGAGGGTCTCGGGCTCGACAGCGCCTATGTCGAATCCACCGAAGGCATCCTGCCCGCCACGCGCTTCGCCGTGGAGGCCTATGTGCATTATGTCCGCGACCGCTCGCCGCTGGAGGCGATCGCTTCCTCGCTGACAGAGCTGTTTGCGCCGAACCTGCATGAAGAACGCATTTCCGGCATGCTGACGCACTATGATTTCGTCAATCCGGACATCATGAGCTATTTCAGCCGCCGCCTGACCCAGGCACCGCGCGATGCCGGTTTCGCGCTCGACTACGTTAAGCAGCATGCCACAACGCCCGCGGAACGCCGGCTGGTGGCCAATGCGCTGATCTTCAAGACCAATGTGTTGTGGGTGCAGCTCGACGCGCTATATCATGCCTATGTGGATGGCCATGTGCCGCCGGGCGCCTTTGTGCCCACGGCCAACTAGAGATCGATCATGACGGAGCAGCCGCGCAGCCGTCGCATGGAAGTCTCCGAGGCGAGCAAGCCGATCTTGCCGCGCCACGCCCGGCTGAAATTCGACGAGACGCGGCAGGTCTGGGTGATCCTGGCGCCCGAACGCGTGCTGGCGCCCGATGAGATCGCGGTGGAGATCTTGCAGCTGTGCGATGGCGTGCGCAGTGTCGCCGAGATCGTCGATCTGCTGGCCGCCAAATACAATGCGCCACGCGGCGACATCGGCAATGACGTCATCGCCATGCTGCAGGATCTCGCCGACAAGGGCTTTCTCACGCAAGCGCGGGAGAAGACCGTATGAGCAACTTTGTTCAAGATTCTGCACTCACCGATGCCTCACCGATCGTGCCCCATGACAGCCTCGCCGTGCTGGAGCGCACACGTTCGACGGCGGAGACTTTTGGTATTCCGCTCGCGGTGCTGGCCGAGCTGACGCATCGCTGCCCACTGCAGTGCCCCTATTGTTCGAATCCGGTCGAGCTGGATCGCGCCAATAGCGAACTCAGCACCGACGAATGGAAGAAGGTGCTCAGCGAACTCGCCGAGATCGGCGTGCTGCAGATCCATTTTTCCGGCGGCGAGCCGACGGCGCGCAAGGATATCGTGGAGCTGGTGCAGCATGCGACGGATGTCGGGCTGTATTCGAATTTGATTACGTCGGCGGTGCTGCTGTCGCGCGACAAGCTTGAAGCGCTGGCAGATGCGGGGCTTTGCCATGTGCAGATCAGCTTCCAGGGCAATGAGCCTATGGTGGCCGACCGCGTCGGCGGCTATCGCGGCGGCCATGCGAAGAAGATCGAGGTGGCGCGCTGGACGCGCGAGCTGGACCTGCCGTTGACCGTGAATGCGGTGATGCACCGGCAGAACCTGCATCAGCTGGCTGACATCATCCAGATGGCCGTCGACCTCGATGCCGACCGGCTGGAAGTCGCCAATGTGCAATATTACGGCTGGGCGCTGAAGAACCGCGCTGCCCTGATGCCGACCATCGACCAGATCGACGACACCTCCCGCATTGTCGATGACGCCCGTGTCCGCCTCAAGGGCATTCTCGATATCGATTATGTAGTGCCGGATTATTACGCGCTGCGGCCAAAGAAATGCATGGGCGGCTGGGGCCGGCAGTTCTTCAACATCTCGCCGGCGGGCAAGGTGCTGCCCTGCCACGCGGCCGAGACCATCACCGGGCTCGATTTCGAAAGCGTGCGCAGCAATCACTCCATCGCGTGGATCTGGCAGAATTCCGAAGCCTTCAACCGCTATCGCGGCACCGGATGGATGCCGGAGCCGTGCCAGAGCTGCGAATTCAAGGAAGTGGATCTCGGCGGCTGCCGCTGCCAGGCTTTTGCGCTGACCGGCGATGCGGGCAACACCGATCCCGCCTGCACGCTGTCACCGCGGCATGAAGAGATCTTCAAGCTCGCCGAGACCGAATCCAGCGAGGGCGCCGATCGCTTCCTCTATCGCAATTTCAAGGGCGGCACGCTCGAAGCCGACGACACGCATGGCCGCTGACTCCCCTGCCCCCGTATCCGGCGATGCGTTTACGCCGCTTACATCCGACCATCTCGATGTCGGCAACGGCCATTCCATCTATGTGGAGAGCGTCGGCCGCAACGACGGCATTCCTGCGGTCTATCTGCATGGCGGGCCGGGCTCGGGCTGCCAGCCCGATCATCGCCGATTGTTCGATCCGCAACGTTTTCACACCGTTCTGTTCGACCAGCGCGGCGCCGGGCGCAGCAGGCCGAAGGGACTGCGCGAGCACAACACGCTGCCGCATCTGATTGCGGATATGGAGACGATCCGCCGCAAATTCGGTTTCGACAAATGGCTGGTGGTCGGCGGCTCATGGGGCGCCACGCTAGCGCTGGCCTATGCGCAGGCGCATCCGGAGCATGTCAGTGGGATCGTATTGCGCGCCACGTTCTTCGGCACGCGTGACGAGCTGCACGATGTGTTCAACGTGATCCTGCCACGGCATTATCCGGGCCTGCACGAGGATTATCTCAGCGTGCTGCCCGAGAGCGAGCGCAGCGATCCGCTACCTAACTTCTATCGCCGCATTCTCGATGCCGATCCGGCCGTGCACATCCCGGCGATCCGCGCCTGGGGCGGCACCGAGTCGATCCTTTCCGAAGTGGCGCCAAAACGCACGCGGCTCGATCGTGCGGCACTCGCCAGCACGACCGGGCCGATGCCGGCCACACCGGCGATGGAAGCGCATTACTTCCTGCATGGCGCCTTCATGCGGCCGCGGCAGTTGATGGACGAGGCGGGAAAGCTGAACGGCATCCCCGGCGTCATCGTGCAGGGCCGTTATGACCTGCTCTGCCCGCCCGTGAATTCGCATGCCCTCGCTGCGCGCTGGAGCGATGCCGAGGTGCGAATCGTCGAAGGCGCCGGACATAGCCTGTATGATCCCGGCGTGCGCGATGCTGTCATGAAGGCGATCGCGGATGTGGCGTCAAAATTGAAATAGGACTGCATCATGCCCATGGCCGGAACCGGAATGCTGATGACGTCGATGGATATCGACGCCGTGCATGAACAGGAGTTCAACCAATGGTATGACCGCGAGCATCTCGCCGAGCGCGTTGCCATCGATGGATTTCTCGAAGCACGGCGCTATGTCGCGGTGAATGCCGCGCCGAAATATCTCGGCCTGTATTCCACCGCGACATTCGATGTGCTGGACAGCGACGCCTATCGCACGGCACTGGCCAACCAGACCGCCTGGTCGCTCGCCAATATCGGCCGCTTCAAGAACATGCTGCGCTCGGTGGCACGGATCACCGTGAGCCGCGGCCAGGGGCGCGGTGCCGCGCTCGGCCTGGTCCGCATCCGGCCGCCGGAAGGCGATGTCGATAGCCTGCGCGAGGCGCTGCGCGCCCTGCTCGATCCCGGCATGATCCATGACATCATCTCGATGCATCTGATGGAGAGCGATCCGCGGCTGTCGAAGCCGCTGACGGATGATCCCGCCGCGCCGAACCCGGCGGCCCGCGACTGGTATGTGCTGATCGACGGCACCGATGCCGATGCCGTCGCGCGCACCATGGAGGGCCGGTTTGATTCCGCCATCGCCACAGCCGGCGCGACATTGATTTCGCGCGGGACCTATCGGCTGATGTGGGATCTTGTGAAAGCAGATTTGTGAGCACAGGACGCCACACGTCCGACAATTGATCTAGATCAAATCATCTATAAATAAAGGCGTTTCCGCACGCGCGAGGACGCGCGGATTAACTTTATGGAAGTACCCGCAATGTGACCTACGACGGGCCGCTCGTTCACTGAGCGAATCTGTTCGGGGCATATCCATGACGCATCTTCGGTTTTCGATCAGCCTGCGCATCTATTGCATCATCGGGCTCAGCTTTTGCGGATTGATCGGACTCGCGACATTCCAGGCCACCAAGCTCGCCGATGCGCTGAAGCAGCAGCGTCAGGCTGAACTGCATCATCTCGTCGATCTCGCACGCAGCATCGCGCAGGACGAATACGACCAGGCGCAAAAGGGACGCGGCACCGAAGCGCAGGCCAAGCAGAATGCCGCGACGCGCATCGCAAAACTGCGCTACGACAACAACAACTATTTCTGGATCAACGACCTGACGCCGCGGATGATCATGCATCCGACCCGCCCCGAACTCGACGGCACCGATCTGTCGACCACGAAAGATCCCGACGGCAAGTCGATCTTCGTGGACTTCGCTGCACTCGTGCGCGCCTCCGGCGGCGGCTATTACGACTATCAGTGGCCGAAGCCGGGCGTCGATGCGCCGCAGCCGAAGACGTCCTATGTCACGGGCTTTGCGCCCTGGGGCTGGGTCATCGGCACGGGCGCCTATGTGGACGATCTGAAGGCGCAGGTCTGGGACAACAACCGGCAGGTGATCATCGTCGCCCTCGCCGTGATCGTCCTGCTTGGCCTGTCGAGCATCGGCAATGCGCGGACCATGTCGCGCGCCATTGTCGCCATGACCACCGCCGTGACCAAGCTCGGCGAAGGCGATTTCGGCATAGCCCTGCCCGGCTTGAAGCGACACGATGAACTCGGCGACATGGCGCGTTCAATCGAGCAGTTCAAACTCAAATTCGCGCAAAAGGCCGAGGCCGAGGCCCATGAGGAAGAACAGCGCCACCGCGCGACGAGCGAAGCCACCACAAAGGCGCTGCGCGAGATGGCAGAGACGGTCGAACGCGAGGTCAAGCATGTGGTCGGCGATGTCGCCGCCGGTACCCAGCGGATGAACGAACATGCCGGCCTGATGAGCGACAGCGCCGTCAAGCTCGGCAACAACAGCAGCAGCGTGGCGGCAGCCGCCGAACAATCACTGTCCACCGCACGGACAGTGGCGACCGCCTCGATGCAGCTCAGCTCATCGATCGCCGAGATTGCAACCCAGGTGAATTCGTCGCGCACCCTGACGCTGGAAGCGGTGGAAGCATCGAGCCAGGCCCAGGTCACCATCGCCAAATTGTCGGACGCGGCGGGCAAGGTGGGCGCCGTCACCAGCCTGATCAGCGAGATCGCCAGCCAGACCAACCTGCTTGCCCTCAATGCCACGATCGAAGCGGCGCGTGCAGGCGAAGCCGGCCGCGGCTTTGCGGTCGTCGCGTCGGAGGTCAAATCGCTGGCCGAGCAGACCGCCAAGGCCACCAACGACATCGCCCATCAGATCACCGAAATCCAGCAGGCCACGAAGGATTCGGTGACCTCGATCGGCCAGATCGGCGAAGCGATCCGCAATGTCGAGGCGGTGTCGTCGGTGATCGCGGCGGCAATCGAGGAACAGAGCGCTGTTACAGGCGAGATCTCGCGCAATGTCGCGGAGACCTCGAATGCGGCCCGCGAAGTCGCCGAGCAGATTGCTCTGGTCTCCCGCGAGGCGGTCGATACCGAGCGCCGCGCCGCGGACATCCGCGACGGCTCGGCGGAAATTGCCCATCAAGTGGATCACCTGCGCTCCACGCTGGTGAAGGTGATCCGCACCTCGACCAACGGTGCCGACCGGCGCAAATCACCGCGCATCGATCTCAAGAGCGAGGGCCTGCTGAAGCTGCGTGGCGCGGAGCTGGATATCGTGGTCATCAATCTCTCCCACGAAGCCGCGCTGGTTTCAGGCGCCGATCAGGCCAAGCTCGATGATCCCGTGACGCTGACGATTGCCGGCGTCGCCAGCCGGGTGAACGGCTTCGTGGCCCGCAACGACAAGGGCGGCACCCTGATCCGGTTCGAGACCACGCCGAAGATCAAGCAGATGATCGCCGACCTGCTGGCAAAGAAACAGGCGGCCTGACGCCGCCTGCCCAGCCTCGTTGAACGTATCCCGGGCCCGACGCGACCAAATCGCACGGGCCCAGACGGGCCGCCTCATCTTGCGAGACGCCCATGAGCCGCGTGCCCTTTGCCATCATGACCTTCGTCGCGACCGCAATGCTGGCCACGACGGCTGCCACGGCGAGCGAGGAGCCGGCGAAAATCGATCCCGCCAAGGTCACATCCTTCAACACCACGCTTTTTGCCAAGCCGCCCGCTGCCAAGGGGCTGACCTATGCCTGCTTCACGCGCCGCTACGACGCCGACCATCTGGCGCGGCACCCGAAGCAGAAGGTCGCTGCCATGAAGCTGCTGGTGACCTTCGGCCATCCGCCGGAAGAGAGCAGCACGCCGTATTCGTTCCGGCTCGGCTTCAAATATCGCCACCGCAAGGGCGACTGGGATTCCAGCGGCGCCTGCCACACCGTCCAGAGCAAGGAGACCGACGGCGAAGTGCGGCTCGGCTGCAGCGTCGATTGCGACGGCGGCGGCATCGAGATCGGTCTTGGCAAGACGGCCGATGCAACGCGCGTTCGGCTCGAACGTGTCCGCATCTGGCAGAACAACAAGCCAGACGACGACGGCGAAGAGCTCTCGGCCGGTGCCGACGACAAGATCTTCCGGCTCGATCGCACCAATATCAAGGATTGCGAGGCGCTGATCACCGATCGCAAGGAGCTGGCGGCCCTGCGCAGCAAGCGGCCGTGACCGTCGCGATGAGGAGGACGTCATGAACCGACGCAACATGCTGTGGAGCGCGCTCGTCTCGCTCGGCGCAGGATGGGTCGCGACGCCGGCGCAAGCCGCAACTGAGGCACCGATCGCCAGGCAGAAGGTCGTTTATCACCTCGCCGACAGCGACCGCGTGAATTTCGCCCTCGGCAATATCCAGAACCATCTCGATGGAATGGACGGGCCGGAGCATGTCAGCATCGTGCTGGTCGTGCTCGGTCCGGCGCTGCGCGGCTTTCATCGTAACGGTGCCAATCCGGACATCACCCAGCGCGTGGCGAAACTGGCCAAGGCAGGTGTCGGTTTTGCGGCCTGCAAGAACACCATGAAAGCGCAGGACGTGGCGCTAGACGGCCTGCTGCCGGGATTTGCAGTGGCCGACAGAGGTGGCGTGGTGAGAATCGCCGAGCTACAGGCGCAGGGCTTCGCCTATATCCGGCCGTGACCGCCTGCCGTCGCTCAAAATTTACACAATCGTCATCTTGCCCCGCACACGAGATTGCGATCAGGGCGAAATGGAACCCTTCGCCTTGCCATGCGTAGGGGTTTGGGGCGATCATCGGAACCGGCTTGCGCGCGCGCGCCGTTCGCCTTTGACACAATAGAACCGAAGAGCATCATGAATCCCGTCAAAGCACTCGAATCCCATGGTCAGGCCGTCTGGCTGGACTTCCTTGCCCGCGGTTTCGTCGCCAAGGGCGACCTGAAGAAGCTGATCGACACCGACGCCGTGAAGGGCGTGACGTCGAACCCGGCGATTTTCGAGAAGGCCATCGGCTCGTCCGACGAATATGACGCGCCGATCGCAGCTGCATTGAAATCGGGCGACAAATCGCCGGCCGAGCTGTTCGAAGCGCTGGCGGTGGAAGATATCCAGCATGCCGCCGATGTCTTGAAACCGGTGTTTGACGCAACCAAAGGACAGGATGGCTTTGTGAGCCTCGAAGTGTCGCCCTATCTGGCTCTCGATGCCAAGGGGACGATCGCGGAGGCCGAACGGCTGTCGAAAAGCGTCAAGCGGCCGAACCTGATGGTCAAGGTGCCGGCGACGCAGGAATGCATCCCCGCCATCGAGCACCTGATCGGCGAAGGCATCAGCATCAATGTCACGCTGCTGTTCGCGCAGAAGACCTATATCGAAGTCGCCGAGGCCTATCTGAGGGGCATTGAAAAATTCACCGCGGGCGGCGGCGATCCCTCGCATGTTGCCAGCGTCGCCTCGTTCTTCGTCAGCCGCATCGACGCGCAGGCAGACAAGCAACTGGACGAGAAGATCGCGCAGGCGAATGATCCCGCCGAGAAGGAGCGCCTGAAGGCGCTGAAGGGCAAGGTGGCGATCGCCAATGCCAAGCTGGCCTATCAGGAATATCTGAAACTGTTCGCCGGCCCGCGCTGGGACAAGCTCAAGGCCAAGGGCGCGCAGCCGCAGCGGCTGCTGTGGGCCTCCACCGGCGTGAAGAGCAAGGACTATCGCGACACCATGTATGTGGAGGAGCTGATCGGCAAGGATACGGTGAACACCGTGCCGCCGGCCACGCTGGATGCTTTCCGTGACCATGGCGAAGTGCGTGACAGCCTGGAAGAGAACATCGACGAGGCGACAACGGTGCTGGCGGATTTCGCCAAGACCGGCATTTCGCTAGACAAGATCACCACCGATCTCGTCGCCGATGGCGTCAAGCTGTTTGCCGACGCCGCCGACAAGCTCTATGGCGCCGTGGCACACAAGCGCGCGACCTCGCTCGGCAAGGCCGTCGGCACCCAGGCGCTGGCGCTTGGCGATACGCTGAAGAAGACGGTCGAAAAATCCACCGAGGAATGGCGCGCATCGGCAAAGATCCGCCGGCTCTGGCACAAGGATGCGACGGTCTGGACCGGCAGCGATGAAGCCAAGTGGCTGGGCTGGCTGAACAGCGTGTCTGCCGAAAAGGCAAAACTTGCGGACTACGCTGATTTCGCCAAATGGGTGAAGGCTGAGGGTTTCACCGATGCCGTGGTGCTTGGCATGGGCGGCTCGAGCCTCGGGCCAGAAGTGCTGGCGGTGACCTTCCCGCATGTCGCGGGCTTCCCCAAGCTGCACGTACTGGACTCCACCGATCCCGCACAGGTCGCGACGCTGGCGAAGACCGTGACTATCGCCAAGACGCTGTTCATCGTGTCGAGCAAGTCGGGCGGCACCACCGAACCGAATGTGATGAAGAACTATTTCTTCGGCGAAGTGAGCAAGGCGGTCGGCGCCGACAAGGCCGGAGGGCACTTTGTTGCCGTCACCGATCCCGGCTCGTCGCTGGAGAAGGTCGCCGGCGAGCAGACATTCGCGCGCATCTTCCACGGCGATCCCAGCATCGGTGGCCGTTATTCCGTGCTGTCGCCGTTCGGCCTCGTGCCGGCTGCGGCTGCGGGGCTCGATCTGTCGAAGCTGCTGGAGCATACGCTGTCGATGGTCCGCTCCTGCGGGCCGGACGTGCCGCCGGTGGAAAATCCGGGCGTGCAGCTCGGGCTTGCGATGGGCCATGCCGGGATCGATGGCCGTGACAAGGTCACTATTCTCTCCTCGAAGAAGATCGCCGACTTTGGCGCATGGGCCGAACAACTCATTGCCGAATCCACCGGCAAGGATGGCAAGGGCCTGATCCCGATCGATGGTGAAGAGCTGGGCGCCCCCTCGGTCTATGGTGACGATCGGTTCTTCATTGACCTTCGCGTCGAGGGCGAAAACGACAGGGCGCATGACGACAAGCTGGCGGCACTGGAAAAGGCCGGCCATATCGTCACGCGCATCACGCTGCCGTCGATCGAACATCTCGGGCAGGAATTCTTCCGTTTCGAGATCGCAACGGCTGTGGCCGGTGCGGTGCTCGGCATCAATCCGTTCAATCAGCCCGATGTGGAAGACGCCAAGATCAAGACGCGCGAGCTGACATCGGCCTTCGAGAAGACCGGCGCGCTGCCGCCGGAGACACCGGTGGTGTCGTCTGCTGAGGCCGATCTTTACACCGACACGGCCAATGCCGAACTGCTGAAGAAGGCCGGTGCCAATGGCGATCTCGCCTCCTGGCTGAAGGCGCATTTCCGCCGCGTGACACCGGGCGATTATGTCGCTTTGCTCGCTTATGTCGAACGTGATGCCGCGCATATCGACACGCTGCAGGGGATGCGGATGGCGGTGCGCGACAAGAAGAAGGTCGCGACCTGCGCCGAATTCGGCCCACGCTTCCTGCATTCGACCGGGCAGGCCTACAAGGGCGGACCGGACTCCGGCGTGTTCCTGCAGATCACGGCGGATGATGCCAAGGATCTCGCGATCCCGGATTACCGTGCCTCCTTCGGCGTCATCAAGGCGGCGCAGGCACGTGGCGATTTCGAGGTGCTCACCGATCGCAGCCGCCGCGCTCTGCGCGTGCATTTGAAAGGCGATCTGAAGGCAGGGCTCAAAGCGCTCGACAAGGCGATATCAACCGCACTGAACTAGGAGTCGAGATGCACCTCACTCACCCTGAACGCCGCTGCCGCTTCACCTCTCCCCACCGGGGAGAGGTCGGCGCGCAGCGCCGGGTGAGGGGGAGCCACACATTCGGACGTCACGCGGTGCGCCCCCTCACCCGCCCTGCTTCGCAGGTCGAGCTCTCCCAGGTGGTGAGAGGTGATCTACGGCGTCTGCGGCAGTTTCCAAAGCTCTATCAATTTCCCTCATCTTAGGACCACACCAATGCAGCTCGGCATGATCGGCCTCGGCCGAATGGGCGGAAATATTGTCCGCCGCCTGATGAAGAACGGCCACACCGCGGTGGTCTATGACAAGGACGCCAAGGCCGTCACCGGCCTCGCCGGCGAAGGCGCGGTGGGCGGATCGTCGCTCGCAGATTTCGTCCAGAAGCTGGCCAAGCCGCGCCATGTCTGGGTGATGCTGCCTGCGGGCCATATCACCGAAACGACGATTGATGCGCTCACCAAGTTGCTGGAGCCCGGCGACACCATCATCGATGGCGGCAACACCTTCTGGCAGGACGATGTGCGCCGCGGACAGGCGCTGAAGAAGCAGGGCCTGTTCTATGTGGATGTCGGCACCTCCGGCGGCGTCTGGGGTATCGATCGCGGCTACTGCATGATGATCGGCGGCGAGAAGGAAGTGGTCGATCGGCTCGATCCGATCTTCAAGACGCTGGCGCCCGGCATCGGCGACATCCCGCGCACGCCCGGCCGCGATGGCCGCGATCCGCGCATCGAAGAGGGCTATATCCATGCCGGGCCCGTTGGCGCCGGACATTTCGTCAAGATGATCCATAACGGCATCGAATATGGCCTCATGCAGGCCTATGCCGAAGGTTTCGATATTCTCAAGAACGCCAATATCGAGGCGCTGCCGGAAGCGCATCGCTACGATCTCAACCTGCCCGACATCGCCGAAGTCTGGCGCCGCGGCAGTGTCATTCCGTCATGGCTGCTCGACCTCACGGCATCGGCATTGGCCAAGAGCGGCGAGTTGAAAGAGTATTCCGGCTTCGTCGAAGACTCAGGCGAAGGTCGCTGGACAGTGAATGCGGCGATCGATGAAGCGGTGCCGGCCGAAGTGCTGACCGCCGCTCTGTTCGCGCGCTTCCGCTCGCGGCAGGAACATACATTTGCAGAAAAGATTCTATCCGCGATGCGCGCCGGTTTCGGCGGCCATAAAGAGCCCGATCAGCATCCGGATCCGAAGCGGCAGGACGCGCCAAACATCGTGAAATAAACGACGGAGCCCGCCGTGATTGCCAAGACCAGCGACAAGACCAAAAAGCCCGATCCCTGTGCTTTCGTCATTTTTGGCGTCACCGGCGATCTCGCCCATCGCCTCGTGATTGCAGCGCTCTATAATCTGCAGGCCTCCGATCTGCTGCCGGAAAAATTCTGCGTGGTCGGCATTGCGCGCAAGGGCATGACCGGCGATGCGTTGCGCGAGGACCTGATGAAGGGCCTCAAGCAATATGCGACGCGGCCCGTGGATGATGCGATTGCGCAGAAGCTCTTGAACTGCGTCACCTGCATCGAAGCCGATCCGAGCGAGCCGGACAGCTTCGACAAGATGAAAGAGCAGCTCGACAAACTCGAGGACGCGCGCGGCACTGGTGGCAATCGCCTGTTCTATCTCGCCACGCCGCCGTCAGCTTTTGCACCGATCGCCGAACAGCTCGGCCGCACCGGCATGCTCAAGGAAAATGGCTCGTGGCGCCGCTTAGTCGTCGAGAAGCCGTTCGGCACTGATCTCGAATCGGCGCAGAAGCTGAACACGAAGCTGCTCAGCCTGATGAACGAGCAGCAGATCTACCGGATCGATCACTATCTCGGCAAGGAGACGGTGCAGAACATCCTGGTGCTGCGTTTTGCCAATGGCATTTTCGAGCCGATCTGGAATCGCAACCATATCGACCACGTGCAGATCACCGTGGACGAAAAGCTCGGCGTCGGCCATCGCGGCTCGTTCTATGACGCCACCGGCGCGCTGCGTGACATGGTGCCGAACCATCTGTTCCAGCTGCTCTCGCTGGTCGCCATGGAGCCGCCGTCGCGCTTCGAAGCCAATGCGGTGCGTTCGGAAAAGGCCGAAGTGCTGGCCGCTGTCACTGTGCAATCCGAGGAAGAGGCGCTGACGAATTCGGTGCGCGCGCAATATACAGCCGGCCATGTCGGTAATGACGACATTGGGGATTATCTCAAGACCGAGGACGTCAAAGCGGGCTCGACCACCGAGACCTATGCCGCGCTGAAACTGATGATCGACAACTGGCGCTGGGCCGGCGTGCCGTTCTATCTGCGCACCGGCAAGGCGCTCGGCGTCAAGCGCACCGAAGTGGCAATCAAGTTCAAGCAGGCGCCGTTCGCCATGTTCCGGGACATGTCGATGGAGAAGCTCGCCGAGAACTATCTCGTCATCGCGGTGGAGCCGAATGAAGGCATTTCGCTGAAATTCAACACCAAGGTGCCCGGCCCCGCCGTGAATATCGACGGCGTCGAGATGAAGTTCCGCTACAAGGATTACTTCAATGCCTCGCCGGCCACCGGCTACGAGACGCTGATCTATGACTGCATGATCGGCGATAATATCCTGTTCCAGCGCGCCGACAGTGTCGAAGCCGGCTGGCGCGCGGTGCAGCCTTTCCTCGACGCCTGGAAGAAGGCCGGCAAGGATGGGCTCAAGACCTACAAGGCCGGCAGCGAAGGACCGGAGGAAGCCGATGAACTGCTCAAGCGCGACGGCCGCAGCTGGCGTATCCTGAGCTGATGGCAGAGCACCGCACCATCATCGAAGTCTCGGATGCAGCGGCCCTCGCGGCTGCGGCGGCCGAGCGGCTGATCAAACGGATCGACGCAAACAAGGATAGGCCCGCGATCTGCCTCACGGGCGGGTCGAGCCCGAAGCGGCTGTATGAGCTGCTGGCGACGGATGCCTATCGCAAGCGCATCCCCTGGGAGCGCGTGCACTGGTTCATCGGCGACGACCGCTTCGTGCCAGAGAGCGATGTGCTGAACAATATGGCGATGGCCATGGGTGCGTTTCTCGATGCCTGCGCGCCGGCTGCAAATGTTCATGCGATCAAGACGGACGCGGCCAAGCCTGATGAAGCCGCGGCGCTCTATGCGCGCGAGCTGCAGGCGTTCTACGGCAGCGACAAGCTCGACCCCGCCAAGCCGCTCTTCGATCTCGTGCTGCTCGGCGTCGGGCCGGATGGCCATGTGGCGTCGCTGTTTCCCGGCTATCCCGGCATCGAGGTCAAGGATCGCTGGGTGGTCGGCGTGCCAGAGGCGCATGTGAAGCCGTTCGTGCCACGTGTCAGCCTGACGCTGCCGCCCCTCGCCTCCTGCCATGAGATGCTGTTTCTCATGAGCGGCGAGGACAAGCGTGCCATTCTCGGCCGTGTGCTGGCGGGCGAGGATCTGCCCGCCAATCGTGCGCGCTCGCATGGCGAAACGATTTGGCTCTGCGATCGCGCGGCCCTGCCGGAGGGCGACAGTGTCTGATCCGGCGCCGAAGGCACTGATCGTGATGGGCGTGTCGAGCTCGGGCAAGAGCTCGATCGGGAAGGCTTTGGCCGACCGGCTCGGCTGGCGGTTTGCGGACGGCGACGACTTTCATCCACCCGCGAATGTCGAAAAACAGCGCGCGGGCCAGCCGCTCACTGACGAGGATCGCTGGCCCTGGCTGCAAAGCATTGCCGACGAGATCGACCGCGTCACTGCCGAAGGCGGCAGGCTGGTCGTTGCCTGTTCGGCACTGAAGCGCGTCTATCGCGATCTGCTGGTGCATGGCCGGCACGATATTCGCATTGTCTATCTCGATGGATCGAAGGAGCTGATCGCCAAACGCATGGCGGCGCGCAAAAATCACTTCATGCCGCCGTCGCTGCTGGACAGCCAGTTCAAGACGCTGGAAGTGCCCGGCCCCGATGAGCGCGTCATCACGGTGTCCATCGACGACGAGATTGACGGCATCGTGGATGCCATCATGAAGCAACTGCCGACCTGAAGGATCGCACCATGACCAAGATCGCTCTCGTCGTTTCCGATGTGGACGGCACGCTGGTGACCCATGACAAGCGGCTGACCGACAAGGCCAAGGCCGCGGTCAAGAAACTGGAAGACAACGGCATCGGCTTCACCATTACGTCGAGCCGTCCCCCCGTGGGCATGCGCTTCCTCATCGAGCCACTCGGCATCACGCTGCCGATCGGGCCGTTCAATGGCTCATCGATGGTGGATGGTGATCTCAAGCCGATGGTGCAGCATCTGATCGGCGAGGCGGCGGCGCGCAAGAGCATCGAGATCCTCGACAAATATGGCGTCGATGTCTGGATCTTCACCAATGACGACTGGGTCATCAAGCGCGACGACGGCAAATATGTGCCGCATGAGCGCGACACCATCCAGCATGCGCCATTGATGGTGGAGGATTTTGGCCCGTATTACGCCAAGGCCTGCAAGATCGTCGGCGCAAGTTCAGACTTCCCGCTGCTGGAGCGCTGCGAGACCGAGATGCAGCAGGTGCTGGGTGACAGCGCGGTCGCCGTGCGGTCGCAGAATTATTATCTCGACGTGACGCCGCCGAACCAGAGCAAGGGGACGTTCGTGAAGGCGATGGCGGAGCGGCTTGGCATCTCGCTGGAGGCGATCGCGACGGTGGGCGATATGCGGAATGATCTGCCCATGTTCGCCGTGTCCGGGATGTCGGTGGCGATGGGGAATGCGAGTGACGCCGTGAAAGCGCAGGCGACGGATGTCACGACGTCGAATGAGGATGAGGGATTTGCGGGGGCGGTGGAGATTATCTTGAAGAGGAATGCTGTTTCGTAGCGTCGATTCCTCAAACATAGCCCTCATCCTGAGCGTCTGACTCATAAAGCGATGGGGTATTTTTGGCTCGACTTGCTCAGGACAGTAATCCCAGCTCGCTTCTCCGTCCCTCATCCTGAGGAGCCGCGCAGCGGCGTCTCGAAGGATGGCCGCAGGCTCTGAACCCGGTCAACTCATGGTTCGAGACGGCGCTACGCGCCTCCTCACCATGAGGGACAGAGGTTGGGGTGTCGCTCGCTTCACTTCGCCCTTTCCTTCTTTTTCTCCTGCGGCCGCTTCGCCCCCGCCAGATTATGGGCCACCGCGATCAACGCGATATGCGTGAGCGCCTGCGGAAAATTGCCCGTCTGGCGCTTGGCGCCGCTGTCATATTCTTCCGCGAGAAGCCCGACATCATTGGCGACGCCGACGACGCGGTCGAACAGTTCTTCCGCTTTCGCGATCTCGCCCATCTGGATATAGGCCTCGGCCAGCCATAATGAGCAGGCGAGAAACGCGCCTTCCGCCGGCTGGATTTCGCCGGTGACCTCGCGCGGATCGTGGCGCAACACAAAACCATCACGCATCAGGTATTTTTCGGTGGCGGCGATAGTCCCCGTCACGCGGGGATCGTCGATCGGCAGGAAGCCGACGGCGGGCAGCAACAGGATGGCGCCGTCCAATGTGTCAGACCCATAGGATTCAACGAAGGTGTTTTCGCGGGGGTCAAAGCCCTTCTCGCAGACGTCGCGGTGAATCTCGTCACGCAGCGCTTTCCATCTGTCCAGCGGCGCTTCGAGATCGAACATCTCCGCGCTCTTGATGGCCCGGTCGAAGGCGACCCAGCACATCACTTTCGACAGCACATAATGCTTGCCGTTGCCGCGGCGCTCCCAGATGCCGTGATCCGGGCGGCTCCACACCGAAGCCAGATGTTCGAGAATCTCGCCTTCCACCGCCCAGGTGCCGTCGTCGAGATCAAGCTTGGCCACGCGGCTCTGATGGAAACTGTCGATCAGCTCGCCATAGACGTCGAGCTGCAATTGCGCATGGGCGGCGTTGCCGATGCGCACCGGCAGCGCGCCGCCATAACCTGGCAACCAATCGGCCTCCCATTCCAGCAGGCGACGCTGGCCCATGATGCCATACATGATCTGCATCTCGGACGGCGAGCCGGCCACGGCGCGCAGCAGCCAATGATGCCAGGCGCGCGCTTCGTCGGTATAGCCGCTGTTCATCAACACCAGCAGGGTGAAGGTCGCGTCGCGCAGCCAGCAGAAGCGGTAGTCCCAGTTTCTGCTGCCGCCGAGCTTTTCGGGCAGCGATGTGGTTGGCGCAGCCACGATGCCGCCGGACGGCGCATAGATCAGCGCCTTCAGCGTGATCAGCGAGCGCATCACCAGATCGCGATGCTCGCCTTTATAGGTGCAGCGACCGCTCCATTCCTTCCAGAATTCCTCGGTGTCCTTCAGCGCGTGATCGACATTGATCGCCGCGGGCACCTTCAGATGCGAGGGCCCGTAAGTGAGCACGAATGGCACGCTGTCGCCCTGCTTGATCTCGAATTCGGCGACGGTGGTGAGGTTCTCGCCATGGGTCTCCACCGGCGTGTGCAGCACCGCCATATCCGGCCCGCAGATCGCCAGCAGCGCGCCATCGTCGTCGCGCTTCACCCATGGAATGGCGGTACCGAAACCGAAGCGGATGATCATTTCCATCCGCATTTTCACGGTGCCACGCTCGCCGCGCACGATGCGGACGATGTCGGAGGCGGCCCCACGCGGCGGCATGAAATCGATCAGCGTGACGGCGCCGTCGTCGGTCTCCAGCGTCGTTTCCAGGATCAGCGAGTCGCCGCGATAGCGCCGCTTGCAGGTCTTGATCGGCGCGGCGGGAGCAATCAGCCAGCGACCATGATCCTTGGTGCCAAGCAATGCGGTGAAACAGGCATCGGAATCAAACGCCGGCCAGCACAGCCAGTCGATGGAGCCGTTGCGATTAACGAGCGCGGCGGTCTCACAATCGCCGATCAGAGCGTAGTCTTCGATATTGCTGAACAAGATGTCTCCGCCGCTGACAAGGGTTAGGTCACTGCGGACGAACTCCTCTCCGCAGTCGCAATCTTCAGGGCGTCGCGATCGATGCTGTCCACGAGATGCTCCACGGTGGCGGGCAGACGCTGCCGCCAGTTGGGATGCTCGTCGATTGTGCCGGGAATATTCGGCTGATCGGTGACGCCAAGCAGATCTTCCAACGCGATGGCTTCGAGACGGGTCCGCGTGCGCGCGAGAAAGTGAGCGACGCCGTAGAAATCGGTGCGGTCGATGCCATTCTGTCGCAGCACCTCGTCCAGCATCTGCAGGGCATAGCGGCGCGCATCGTCGCTCTCGCCGGGATCGATGCCGATGGAGCGCTTGAGCTGCAGGTCGTGATAGCTGCGCCAGCCGCTATAGGTCGGCAGATCGTGGGTGTTGAAGGTCACCAGTGCATTCGGCTGGTAATAATCGATGCCGCGGAACGCGTAGCGCTCGTCGCGCTCGAACATCATCACGAGATACGACCAGATGCCCCATGCTGCCATATGATCGCGGAAACCGTCCGGGACGGTGCCGAGATCTTCACCGATGACGACGCAATTGTTGTCGACGCTTTCCTGCGCGGTGACGGCGAGCAGCGCCTCCAGCGGCATTTTGACATAGGCGCCGTTATTGGGCCGATAGCCGTGCGGCACGACATAGAGGCGGTTGAGGCCGAGCACGTGATCGAGCCTGATGGCACCGGCGTAACGCATGGAGGCGCGCAGCATCTCCTTGAACGGCGCAAAGCCCTTGGACTCCAGGCCGGCCGCGTTGAAGCCGGCGAGGCCCCAGTTCTGGCCGGCGGGCTGCAGCGCATCGGGCGGCGCGCCGACGGAGAGATGCCGCGAGATCGCGACCTGCTCATTCCAGGCATCGAAGCCGCCGGCCTGTACGCCGACGGCGACATCGAGATAGAGGCCGACCGGCATTTTCAGTTCGATGGTGAGATCGAAACAGGCCTTGAGCTGAAGATCGGCATTCCATTGCACATATTCGATGAAGGCGACTTCGGCGCCATCAGGGCCGGCGCGAAGCTCGGCGCATCTGGCGTCGTCGGGATGCTGCCATTCGGTCGGCCAATCCCACCAGGCTTTCTGATAGCGATGGCGCAGCACCTCGAAACAGGCGAAGCGCGTCAGCAGCGGGCGCTCGTTGCGAAATGCAGCGAGGGCGGCCTGACGCGGTGATTTTGCATCGGCCTGAAAGACGTCGAAGGCGGCGCGCAGGGCTTTCCATTTGGCGGTCGCGACGGCCGGGTAATCCACCAGCGTCGAGCGCCGGAGCGGCGCCAGTTCGCTATCGGCGGCTCCGGTGAATTCCGGCAGCGCCTCGACATCGATATAGAGCGGATTGAGAAACAGCCGGCTGTTCGGCGAATACGGGCTGCATTCGGATGGGCGATCGTCGAACAGCGCATGCAGCGGGTTCAGACCCACGCCACCGGCCCCGAGACGGGCCCCGGCGCGAATCAGACTCTGCAGGTCGGTGAAATCGCCGATGCCCCAATTGCGCTCCGAGCGCAGGCCGTAGAGTTGCACGGCCACGATCCAGCTGCGTTCGAATGTGCCGGCATAGGCCTTGCCCGGCGCCACCACGAGGGCGGCCTCTTCCGAATAAAGCGAGGCGTCTGCCAGCCGCAGGCGGTGCACGCCGATGGGCAGATCGGCCGGCCAGGCGATCTCTCGGCCATTGGCCGAGCCCTCGGCCACGAGCCGATCGCCGTCCCACACCTCCCATTTCAGCGGCCCTGTCACAGCCTCGGTGAGCTGCGTCCGGCCACCCTCGCCCGCCGGCAGCGCCACCACATGATCGAGAAAACGGCGCGGGGCGCGCACCGGCAGCGCGTCGAGAATGATCTTCAGCGCGGCGGCGTCAGTGGTGTGCCACTGCCCCTGTCCGTCGTGAAAACCGGTCTGGATGCCGAGTTCGGCGGCTTTGGCGTCAAGGTCCATTCGGCACGCACTTTGCAGGGCAAACAACTGCGGAACAATTCCAAGTTGCTGCGAGATTTCAGGAGGTTAACGAAGAGGATAGCCAGTTTTCAACGCAATGTCCTAAGCTCGGTTCCATGGGGAACCAAACCCCTGTCACGAGGCTTCTTATACAATTGCAGCGTCTTGTCTCCACACGGGCGCAGACATCCCTCTTGTTGATGGCATCACCGTGAACAGAACATCTCAGACCACTGCAAGCACCGCCATGGGCGGCGCGTTCCATATCGAGGATATCTACCCCATCATCGATGGCGGTCGCTTTCCGGTCAAACGCATTGCGGGCGAAGCCATCGAGGTCTGGGCGGATATCTATCGCGACGGTCACGAGATCATCGACGCCGCCATCGTCTGGCGCCGCGAGCAGGATCGCGACTGGCAGCGGGCGCCGATGACGATGGACGTCAACGACCGCTGGCACGGCACCTTCACACCCACGGCCATCGGCCGCTATGTCTATGCCATCGAGGCCTGGACCGACGAATTCGCCACCTGGCGCCACGGCTTCGACCTGAAGCTGAAGGCCGGCCAGGATGTCACGCTCGACGCGCTGGAAGGCGCCGGGATGATGACCAAGGCGCAGTCCGGCGGGGAAGAAGCGTCGGCTTTCATCGTCAAGCAATGCGAGGCCTATCTGCAGACCGGCGAGACCGAGCCGCTGCGTTCGCCGAAACTGCGTGAGGCGATGGCCGAGGCGCAACCGCGCCCGGATCTCACCCGCTCTGCGCTGCTGCCGTTGATGATCGACCGCGAGCGCGCCCGCAATGGCGCCTGGTATGAGATGATCCCGCGCAGCCAGAGCAAGGTGCCCGGCCAGCATGGTACGTTTCGCGATTGCATCGAACGCCTGCCCGAGATCGCCGCGATGGGTTTTGACGTGCTGTATTTCACGCCGATCCACCCGATCGGCGAGACCAACCGCAAGGGCAAGAACAATTCGCTGACCGCCGAGCCCGGCGATGTCGGCAGTCCCTATGCCATTGGCGGCAAGGAAGGCGGCCATGACGCCATCCACCCCGATCTCGGCTCGCTGGAGGATTTCCATGCGGTGATCGCGGCCTGCAAGCAGCACGACATGGAAGTCGCGATCGACGTCGCCGTGCAGTGCTCGCCGGATCATCCATGGGTCAAGCAGCATCCGGACTGGTTCAAGCGCCGGCCGGACGGCTCGATGAAATATGCCGAGAATCCGCCGAAAAAATATCAGGACATCCACAATCCCGACTTCACCTGCGACGATGCCGGCTCGCTGTGGAATGCGCTGCGCGACATGCTGCTCTATTGGTGCGATCAGGGCGTCAAGATTTTCCGCATCGACAATCCGCACACAAAACCGCTGCGGTTCTGGGAATGGGCGATCCATGAGGTGCAGCTGAAGCATCCGGACGCGCTGTTCCTCGCCGAAGCGTTCACGCGACCGAAGCTGATGAAGGGCCTGGCGAAGCTCGGTTTCTCGCAGAGCTACACCTATTTCACCTGGCGCACCGCCAAGTGGGAGATCGAGCAATATCTCAACGAGCTGTGTCGCTATCCCGAGCGCGAATATTATCGGCCGAATTTCTTCGTCAACACGCCGGACATCCTGCCCTATCACCTGCAATCGGGTGAGCAGTGGATGTTCAAGTCGCGCGTGGCGCTGGCGGCGGTGCTGTCATCGGTCTATGGCGTCTATAACGGCTTCGAGCTGCTCGAACACGAGGCCATTCCGGGCAAGGAAGAATATCTCGATTCCGAGAAATACGAGATCAAGACGCGTGACTGGCACAAGCCGGGCAACATCATCCCGTATATCACGGCGTTGAACTTTGCCCGTCGCGCCAATCCGGCGCTGCAGCAGATCTCCAATTTGCGCTTCATGCCGGTCGAAAACGACAACATCATTGGCTTTGTGAAGACCTCGGTAGATGGCACCAACACGGTTGCCGGTGCCATCGCAATCTCGCGCGAGGCCTACGAGTTCTGGCTGCCCATCGACACCCAGATCCTCGTCGATGGCGAGACGCGCAATGTCGCCGCCGTCGAAAACATCATCACCGGTGAGCGCCACGGCGTCGAATGGGGCGGCATCCGCCTGCGTATCGATCCGCAACGCGACCCTGCCGCCCTGTTCCGCTGCCTCGCCTGAAAGCGCCCGTAATGAATGTGATGACCGACATCAAGCCGAAGACCGACGTGGCGCCGCCGAACAATGCGATCGATCCGCTCTGGTACAAGGACGCGATCATCTACCAGCTGCATGTGAAAACCTTCGCTGACAGCAACAATGACGGCATCGGCGATTTCGCGGGCCTGACCGAGAAACTGGATTACCTGCAGGAGCTCGGCGTCACCACATTGTGGCTGATGCCGTTCTATCCGTCGCCGGGCCGCGATGACGGCTATGATATCGCCGATTACGGCACGATCCATCCCGACTTCGGCACGATGAAGGACTTCAAGCGCTTCATCCACGAAGCCAAGCGCCGGGGCCTGCGTGTCATCACCGAGCTCGTCATCAATCACACATCGGACCAGCACGACTGGTTCAAGCGCGCCCGTCGCAGTCCGGCAGGATCATCCGCACGCGACTGGTATGTGTGGAGCGACAGTGACAAGAAATATGACGGCACCCGGATCATCTTCACCGATACGGAGAAATCCAACTGGACGTGGGATCCGGAAGCCAAGGCCTATTACTGGCACCGTTTCTTCTCGCATCAGCCCGACCTGAACTTCGACAACCCGCGCGTCGTATCGGCCGTGGTGCAGGTAATGAAGCGCTGGCTCGATGCCGGCGTGGATGGATTCCGTCTCGATGCCATCCCCTATCTGATCGAACGCGACGGCACCAATAACGAGAACCTGCCGGAGACCCACAAGGTCATCAAGCATCTGCGCGCCGAGCTCGACGCCTATGCGCCGGGCCGCCTGCTGCTGGCCGAAGCCAATCAGTGGCCGGAGGACGTGCAGGAATATTTCGGCAATTCCGACGAATGCCACATGGCCTATCACTTCCCGCTGATGCCGCGCATCTATATGGCGCTGGCGCAGGAAGACCGTTTCCCGATCACCGACATCATGCGGCAGACGCCGGACATTCCGGACAACTGCCAGTGGGCCATGTTCCTGCGCAATCACGACGAGCTGACCCTGGAAATGGTCACCGATGTCGAGCGCGATTATCTGTGGTCGACTTACGCCAATGATCCGCGTGCGCGCATCAATGTCGGCATCCGGCGCCGCCTCGCGCCGCTGATGGACAATGATCGCCGCAAGATCGAATTGCTGGACTCGCTGCTGCTGTCGTTTCCGGGCACGCCGATCATCTATTATGGCGACGAAATCGGCATGGGCGACAACATCTATCTCGGCGACCGCAACGGCGTCCGCACGCCGATGCAGTGGGCGCCGGACCGCAATGGCGGCTTCTCCCGCGCCGACCCCGCACGTCTTTATGCGCCGCCGATCATGGATCCGATCTACGGCTACGAATCCGTGAATGTGGAAGCGCAATCGCGCAGCCTGTCGTCACTGTTGTCGGCAACGAAGCGTCTCATTGCCGTGAGGAAGTCGACGCTGGCCTTTGGCCGCGGCACCATGACCTTCATCCGGCCGGAAAACCGCTCGGTGCTGTGCTATGTGCGTCAGTATGGTGACGAGGTGATCCTCTGCGTCGCCAATCTGTCGCGCGCCGCGCAGGCGACCGAGCTTGACCTGTCGCCGTGGAAGGAGCGCGTGCCGCTGGAAATGCTCGGCCGCACCAAATTCCCGCCGATCGGCGAGCTGCCCTATATGGTCACGCTGGCGCCGTATGGCTTCTACTGGTTCCAGCTCGAGAAGCGCGACGTTTCCGAACACTCGCAGCCGGCTGTTGTGCCGGAATTCGAAACGCTGGTGGTGCCGCTCGGCTCGACCTGGATGACGCTGGCGCGCACGCGCGGCGTATTCGAGCACGACGTGTTGCCGGGCTTCCTGTCACGCTCGCGCTGGTATCCCGAACGCAATGCCAAGGCGATCCAGCCGACGCTGACCTCGGCAACACCGTTCGCGCTGATCGGCGACAACCGGCCATGGCTGGTGTTCTTCGAGACCACCCAGCGCGGCACCAAATCCCGCTATGTGTTGCCCATGCAGATCGACTGGGTGCGCTTCGATCGCGACCGTTACAACCCGAAGGCGTTTGCTGCCGTGCGCCAGGGCGCGCGCGAGGGTACGCTGCTGGATGTCGCCACCGACGAGATCTTCATCTCGCTGTTGCTGTACAATCTGCGCAACTCGGTGACGGTGGAGGAAGTCGAAGGCATTAAACTCGAATTCCGCCCGACCAAGAAGCTCACCGACAAGCCACAGCACAAGCTCGAGAATATCCGGGCCGTGGAAACCGAACAGTCGAATTCGACCGCTCTGGTCGATAGCGACTATGTGGTGAAAATCTATCGCAAGCTGCAGACCGGTATCAATCCGGAGATCGAAGTCGGTCACTTCCTCACCGAGATTGCCGGATTCGCCAATACACCGGCATTGCTCGGCAGCATCGAGCTGATCGAAGGTGACGAGCGCAGCGCCGTCTCCATCGTGCATGCGTTCGTACAGAACCAGGGCGACGCCTGGACCGTCTCATCCGGCTATCTCGACCGTTTTGTCGAGCGCGAGCGGCTGCTTGCCGTAGATGACGGCCATGAGATGAGCGAGGACCAGAACGCCTATCTCCGCTATATGACGCAGACGGGCCTGCGCGTTGCCGAAATGCAGATCGCGCTGGCAAGCCGCGATGATATCGCTGACTTCAAGCCCGAGCCGACGAGCGATGCAGATATCGGGCTCTGGACCGACGAGATCGTCACCCGCGCAGAGCCGGTGTTCAGCCTGCTTGCGCAGCGTCGCAATGGCGCCCGTGAACAGGACCGCGGCCTGATCGATGCGGTTCTGGCCCTGCGCAACGATCTTCGCGACACGTTGAACAGCCTGCTGCCTGCAAAAATCGATGGATTGAAGATCCGCCATCATGGCGACTTCCATCTCGGCCAGATGCTGATCGTCAAGGACGACATCTTCATCATCGATTTCGAAGGCGAGCCACGCCGCGCCATCGCCGATCGTCGTCGCAAGGCACCGGCCGCGCGCGATGTTGCCGGCCTGATCCGCTCCATCGATTATTCCGCCACCGCCGCGCTGGAACGCGCAGAGAAGGTCGCGCCGGACGAGAACGGCAAGCTCGCCACCGCCCTCACCTCGTGGCGCGACCGTGCCATCGACGCGTTCGTCGAGGCCTATCGCGAGGCGATGACCGACAAGCGGCTGTGGCCGGCGGACGCAAAGGCGGCCGATGACATGCTCAAATTCTTCCTGATCGAGAAAGCGTTCTACGAGATCGAATACGAACTCGCACATCGCCCCGATTGGCTGCGCGTACCGCTCGCCGGTTTGTTGCGTATCTTGAACGGTGAGCCGAAGGAATCCGTATGACCAATCTTCCCGCCGAAGCCTATGCCATCATCGAGGGACGTCACTCGGACCCGTTCCATTATCTCGGGCCGCACAAGGAGAACGACCGCACGGTGGTGCGCGCTTTCCTGCCGGACGCCGTCAAGGTGGATGCCATCGACGACCACGGTGCCACCACGCCGCTGGAGCGGGTGCATGACTCTGGCCTGTTCGTCGGCCCGCTGGCCAATGGATCGACAAAATATCAGCTCCGCGCCAAATTCGGCGACAGCGTCGTCGATCTCGAAGACCCCTATCGCTTCCCGCCGCTGCTGACCGATTTCGATCTCTATCTGCTCGGCGAAGGCACCGACCAGCGCATCTATGACAAGCTCGGCGCCCATCCGCGGGTGATCGATGGCATTGCCGGCGTGGCGTTCGTGGTGCTCGCCCCCAATGCCAAGCGCGTCAGCGTGGTCGGCGATTTCAACTTCTGGGACTCGCGCCGGCATCCGATGCGGGTGCGTGGCGCGGGCTATTGGGAGCTGTTCGTGCCCGGCGCCACGGCCGGCAATCACTACAAGTTCGACATCATCGGCCCGCACGGCCAGGTGCCGCTGAAGTCCGATCCATTTGCGTTTTCCGCGGAAGTCCGCCCATCGACGGCGTCAATCGTGCTGGACGAGACAAAGGTCCCGTTGCCGCGCCCGGCGCCCGAAGGCATCAATGCGCTCGGCAAGCCGATGTCGATCTATGAGGTGCATCTCGGCTCGTGGCGCCGCAAGGGCGACAATGAATGGCTGAGCTATCGCGATCTTGCCGAAACACTGCCGCAATACGCCAAGGATATCGGCTTCACCCATATCGAATTCCTGCCCGTCAACGAGCATCCCTTTGACGGCTCATGGGGCTATCAGCCCACCGGCATGTATGCGCCGACAAGCCGCTTCGGCTCGCCCGAGGATTTTGCAGCACTGATCGACGCCTGCCACGCCGAAGGTCTGGCCGTGCTGCTCGACTGGGTGCCCGGCCACTTCCCTGACGATCCGCATGGCCTTGGCCAGTTCGATGGCACCGCCCTTTATGAACATGCCAACCCGCTACAGGGCCGGCATATGGACTGGGGCACGCTGATCTATAATTACGGGCGCACGGAAGTGGTGAACTTTCTGGTCTCCAACGCGCTGTTCTGGATGGACCGCTACAATATCGACGGTCTTCGCGTGGATGCCGTGGCCTCGATGCTCTATCTCGATTACAGCCGCGCGGAAGGTGCCTGGATCCCGAACAAATATGGTGGCCGCGAGAATATCGAGGCGATCGAATTCCTGCGCCGCTTCAACCGCGAAGTGTTCGGCAAATTCCCCAATGCCACCACGGCAGCGGAAGAATCCACCTCATGGCCGCAGGTGTCGCGTCCGGTCGAATTCGGCGGGCTCGGCTTCGGCTACAAGTGGAACATGGGCTGGATGCACGACACGCTGAATTACATCAGCAAGGATCCGATCTATCGCAAATATCAGCACAACGACATCCTGTTCGGGCTGCAATACGCGTTCTCGGAAAACTTCATCCTGCCGCTGTCCCATGACGAGGTCGTGCACGGCAAGCGCTCGCTGCTTGGCCGCATGCCCGGCGACGACTGGCAGCGTTTTGCGAATCTCCGTGCCTATTACGCCTTCATGTTCGGTCATCCCGGCAAGAAGCTGATGTTCATGGGCTGCGAATTCGCCCAGGAACGTGAGTGGAATCACGATCATTCGCTGGACTGGCACCTGCTCGAGCAGGACAAGCATGCCGGCATCCATTCGCTGATCCGCGATCTCAACACGCTGTATCGCGACACGCCCGCACTGCACGAACTCGATTGCGATCCTGCAGGCTTCGAGTGGATGGTGACCGACGACGCCGGCAACAATGTCTTCGCCTGGCTGCGCAAGGGCAACGCGCCGCGCGAACAGTGCCTCATCGTCGTGAATTTCTCACCTAACGTCTATCGCGACTATCGCGTTCGCGTGCCGTTCACCGGCAAGTGGCGCGAGGTTTTGAATTCCGACGCCGGAATTTATGGCGGTAGCAATGTCGGCAATTCCGGCGAAGTGACCGCTGTCGGACTTGTGCCTGAACTCAGCCTGACATTGCCGCCCCTCGCAGCTATTTTTCTACGACCGGAAGCTTAATCGATGCGCCTGTCAGCCGGAACGCCTTCCCGCCTCGGCGCAAGCTGGGACGGGCGGGGGACGAATTTTGCGTTGTTCTCCGCCAACGCCACCAAGGTCGAGTTGTGCCTGTTCGACGGCCAAGGCCGCCGCGAACTCGAACGCATCGAACTGCCGGAATATAACGAGCACGTTTTTCACGGCTATCTCAACGACATCTCGCCGGGCCAGCTCTACGGCTACCGGGTGCATGGGCCGTATGAGCCCGAGCACGGCCACCGCTTCAACGCGCACAAGCTGCTGCTCGATCCCTATGCGAAGAAGCTTGCCGGACGCCTTGTCTGGAGCGACGCGCATTTCGGCTATCGCACCGGCTCATCGCGCGAAGACCTCTCCTTCGACCGCCGCGATAATGCCCGCGGCATGCCCAAAGCCGTGGTCGTCGATGAAACCTTCAATTGGGGTCGCCGCGAAGCGCCGCCAAACATTTCCTGGGAAGACACGATTTTCTATGAGGCACATGTCAAGGGCCTCACCATGGGCCGCAAGGATGTGCCGGCAGGACTGCGCGGCACCTATCGCGGCCTCGCTTCGCCTTCGATGATCGATCACCTCAAGCGGCTCGGTGTTACCTCCGTCGAGCTGTTGCCCGTGCACGCCTTTGTGGATGACCGGCGCCTCGTCGAGATGAAGCTGGTCAATTACTGGGGCTACAACACGCTCAGCTTCTTCGCGCCAGAAGCGCGCTACGGCGCCGACAATCCCCTCGATGCGTTCCGCACCACTGTCGCCCGGCTGCACGATGCCGGCATCGAGGTGATCCTCGACGTCGTCTACAACCACACGGCCGAGGGCAACCATCTCGGTCCGACACTGTCATTCCGCGGCATCGACAACGCCTCCTATTATTGGCTGATGCCGGACAATGCGCGTTACTATGACGACTTCACCGGTTGCGGCTCATCGCTCAACCTCACCCATCCGCGCGTGCTGCAGATGGTGATGGATTCGCTGCGCTACTGGGTTGAGGTCTGCCATGTTGACGGCTTCCGCTTCGATCTCGCCACCGAACTGGCGCGCGGCCCGAACGGCTTTGACCGCAATAGCGGTTTCCTCACCGCGATCCGGCAGGACCCGGTGCTGGCCAATGCCAAAATGATCGCCGAGCCGTGGGATCTCGGCATGGGCGGCTATCAGGTCGGCGCCTATCCGTCGCAATGGTCGGAATGGAACGACAAATATCGCAGCGCCATGCGCCGCTACTGGGCCGGCGAAGGCTCACTGATCGGCGACGTCTCGCGCCGCATGACGGGCTCGTCGGACACGTTCAACCATGACGGCCGCAAGCAGCGCGCCGGCATCAATCATGTCACCGTGCATGACGGATTCCCGCTGGCCGACCTGTTTGCCTATAACGAGAAACACAACGAGGCCAATGGCGAGGACAATCGCGACGGCTCCACCGACAATCACAGCAATAATTTCGGCGTCGAGGGACCGACCAACGATCCCGCGATCAACGCCCTGCGCCGGCAACTGAGGAAGAACCAGCTCGCCTGCCTGTATCTCGCCCAGGGCGTGCCGCTGCTGCTCGCCGGCGACGAGGTCGGCAACAGCCAGGGCGGCAACAACAATGCCTATTGCCAGGACAACGAGATCGGCTGGGTGGACTGGAGCGGCCTCGGCAACAGGGACGACGACCTCACCGACTTCATCGGCCACATGGCGCAGATGCGCAAACGCTTCCCGCAGATCACCGCGCAAAAATGGCTCGACGGGCGCCGCGCCGATGGCAGCTATGGCGTGTTGTGGCTGACACCGTCCGCCGATGAGATGACCGAGGCCGATTGGGCATTTCCGGACGGCCGGTTCCTTTCTTACGTGCTGAGTTCGAACGAAAAGGGCGGCAATCCGTTGTTCATCGTCCTGAACGCGGCGCCTGAGGGCATTCCCTTCAAGCTGCCGAAACTCACCGAATTCAAGAGCTGGCGCCAAGTGCTGAACACTGCCGACGACAATCTCTCTATCGCCATCCTGCCCCCCGGCGCCGATGTGGACGCGCCGCCGCGCTCCGTTCTCGCATTCGCGGGGACACCTGCATGAGCGCGCGTAGTTTTGGACCACGTCTGACCGACAAGGGCGCCACCTTTCGCCTCTGGGCGCCAGCTGCCGGCCGTGTCGAGGTTATGCTGGATCAACCGGTGGCGATGACGGCAGAGGAGGATGGCTGGTACAGCGTCGATGTGCCGGGCGTCACGGCCGGCGCCACCTATCGCTTCCGCATCGACGGCAAGACAGAAGTGCCCGATCCCGGCTCGTCGTTCCAGCCCGAGGATGTCAACGGCCCCAGCGAGATCATCGATCACACTGCCTATCAGTGGCGCGCCGCTGACTGGCGTGGACGGCCATGGGACGAGACCGTGCTGCTGGAGACCCATGTCGGCACGTTTACGCAGGATGGCACCTATCGCGCCATGATCGACAAGCTCGATCATCTCGTCAAAACCGGTTTCACCGCGCTTGAGCTGATGCCGCTCGCCGATTTCGCTGGCTCCCGCAACTGGGGCTATGACGGCGTGCTGCTCTACGCACCCGATCACGTCTATGGCCGCCCCGATGATCTCAAGGCGCTGATCGACGAAGCGCATCTGCGCGGGATCAGCGTGTTTCTTGACGTGGTCTATAACCATTTCGGCCCGGAAGGGAATTACATCGGCGCCTATGCGCCGACCTTCTTCTGCGACGCGCAGACCCCCTGGGGCTCGGCGATCGACTATCGCCTGCCTGCCGTTCGGGCCTATGCGATCGAGAATGCATTGATGTGGCTGCGCGACTATCGCTTCGACGGCCTGCGCCTCGACGCCGTGCACGCCATCACCGAGCCCGGCGACGTGCCGATGCTGCATGAACTCTCGCGCGAAGTGGGCAAGCTTGCGGCCGACACCGGCCGGCAGATCCATCTTGTGCTAGAGAACGACGATAACCGTGCCGCCTTGCTCGATCCTGTTACCAATCCGGCGCGTGGCAAGTATCGTGCGCAGTGGAATGACGATTATCACCACGCCTGGCATGTGCTGCTCAGCGGCGAGGACAAGGGCTACTACGCCGATTACGCGCCCAGCCCGATAGATCACGTCGTGCAGGCGCTCGGCTCCGGCTTCGCTTATCAGGGCCAGCCTTCAGCGCATCGCGGCGGCGAGGAACGTGGCGAGCCCAGCGGCGCGTTGCCGCCATCGGCTTTTGTCAACTTCCTGCAGAACCACGACCAGATCGGCAACCGCGCCCTTGGCGACCGGCTCGAGGCGATTGCCGATCCCTTGGCAGTCGAGGCGGCGTTGGCCATCACGCTGCTGGCGCCGATGGTGCCGATGCTGTTCCAGGGCGAGGAATGGGGTTCGAAAGTGCCGTTCCCGTTCTTCTGCGATTTCCAGGGTGATCTCGCGGATGCCGTGCGTAATGGCCGGAAGAAGGAATTCGCCAGCGCCTATGAAAAATATGGCGACGACATTCCCGATCCGCTGGATGCCGCGACCTTCGACAATGCCAAGATCGACTGGGAGATGCGCGACGGCGCCGGCAAGCGACGCTGGGCCATGGTGCGCGACCTGCTGCGGATGCGGAAGCAGCACATCGTGCCGCGCAGCATTGGCGCCCGCTTCGGCAAAGTCGAGCACGCCGACGGATTGCTGATTGCGAACTGGACGATGAGTGACGACAGCCTGTTGGTGCTGCGCGCCAATCTATCTGACAAAGCGGTGACCGCACCCGCGGCCAGCGGCACATTGATCTGGGGCCGGCAGGGCGACGCGCTGGCGCCATGGGCGATCCAGTGGTGGATTGGAGACAAGTAGAATGCCGCCGGCCATCCCGACCGCCACCTACCGCCTGCAACTGACCAAGGATTTTGATTTCGATGCCGCAGCCCTGATCGCTCCTTATCTCAAGGCGCTCGGCATCAGCCATGTCTATGCCTCGCCTTTCACGAAGGCGCGTGCGGGCTCGACCCATGGCTACGACATCGTCGATCACACCAAGCTCAATCCCGAACTCGGCGGCGATGCCGGCTTCGAGCGCATGAGTGCGGCGCTGAAGAAGAACGATCTCGGCCTGATCCTCGATTTCGTGCCCAATCATGTGGGCGTGCACTATGCCGACAATCCGTGGTGGCTGGATGTGCTGGAATGGGGCCAGGCCTCGCCGCATGCGGTCTCGTTCGACATCGACTGGGAGACCCTGCCCTATCGCGCCCGCGGCGGATTGCTGCTGCCGATTATCGGTTCCAGCTATGGCCAGGCGCTTGAGAATGGCGAGATCGAACTCAAATATGATCCGAAGGAAGGCAGCTTCTCGGCCTGGTATTACGAGCATCGCCTGCCGATCGCGCCGGAGCGCTATAGCGAGATGCTGCGCAGCATCGTCAAGGAAGCCGATGCCGGCGACACCGCGGCCGGCCGCGCGATCCTGACACTGGCCGGCAAGCACAAGGGTCTACGCCACCCTAACCGCAGCGAGGCGCCGGCGTTCAAGCAGCAACTCGCCGGTATCGAGGGTGCAGCCGATGTCATCGCCCGTGGCCTCGACGCCTATCGTGCGGGACCTGAACGTCCGACGCAGATCCAGACGTTGCATATGCTTTTGGAGCGCCAGCACTACAAGCTCGGCCAGTGGCGCCTCGCCTCCAGCGAGATCAATTATCGCCGCTTCTTCGACGTCAACACGCTGGCCGGTTTGCGGGTCGAGGACAGCGGCACCTTCGAGGCCATCCACACGCAGGTGAAACGGCTGATCGCCGAGGACAAGCTGCAGGGCCTTCGGCTCGATCACATCGACGGCCTGCGTGATCCCTCGCAATATTTCCAGCGCCTGCGTCGCCTGATCCGCGAAGCGCAGGGCAACGCCAAGCCGTTCTATGTGGTCGTCGAGAAAATCCTCGGTGAAGACGAGAAGCTGGTGCCGTTTGCCGGCGTACATGGCACCACCGGCTATGAATGGCTCAATGCCATCACCCAGGTGCTGGTCGAGGAAAAGGGCCTCGAGCCGCTCGGCGAAACCTGGCGGCAGGTCAGCAACACCTCGCCAAAGTTCGCGCCGCTGTTAAAAGACGCCAAACGCCGCGTCCTCGACACGCTATTGCTGTCCGAATTCACCGTGCTGACGCGCCTGCTCGCGCGCATCGCCAATGGCCATTATTCCACCCGCGATTTCTCCGCCGATACGCTGCGCCAGGCTTTCGAGCTCTATGTGCTGCATTTCCCGGTCTATCGCACCTATCTCACCGCCGCCGGCCCGTCCGCACTCGACCGCCAGCTGATCTCGGAAACCATCGAAAAGGCGCGCGCCGAATGGTTCGGCACCGATGAGGGATTGTTCGACTTTCTGCGCGACGCGCTGACCCTTGATCTGCTCAAGCCAGGCCGCCCGGCCCACAGCAAGCCACGCGTGCGTCGTTTCGCCTTCAAGGTGCAGCAATTCACCGGCCCGACCATGGCGAAGTCGCTCGAGGACACCGCCTTCTATCGCTATCACAAGCTGCTCGCGCTCAACGAAGTCGGCGGCGAACCCGCTGCCGAGGCGATGCCTGTCAAACGCTTTCACGACTTGATGATCCAGCGTGCCAGCGAATATCGCCATGGGATGACGTCCACGGCCACGCATGATACCAAACGTGGAGAGGACGCCCGCACGCGCCTGCTCGCTTTGGCGGAGCTGCCAGGCGAATGGGCCACGGCAGTAAGCCGCTGGAAGATGCTGAACGCGCCGCATGTAATCACCGAGGGTGACATGCGCTCTCCCTCCGCGTCATTCGAATATATGCTGTATCAGGCACTGGTCGGCGCATGGGAGCTCGATACCCGCGACGAGACGTTCCTCGAACGGATGCAGGCCTATGCATTGAAGGCCGCGCGCGAGGGCAAGGAAGAGACCAGCTGGCTCAATCCGCATGAAGCTTATGAAAATGGCCTGAAAGAGTTTCTTGCCCGCATTCTCGATCCCGCCAAGTCAAACGACTTCATCGAGCAGATCGACGCCTTTGCGCGGCGGATGGCGCTGATCGGTGCAGCCAATTCGCTCAGCCAGATCACGCTGAAAGCAACGATTCCCGGCATGCCCGATTTTTATCAGGGCACGGAGTTCTTCGACACCT
The DNA here is from genome assembly GCF_058807155.1 of Tardiphaga sp. GW821-FHT12E02. Taxonomy (NCBI): domain Bacteria; kingdom Pseudomonadati; phylum Pseudomonadota; class Alphaproteobacteria; order Hyphomicrobiales; family Nitrobacteraceae; genus Tardiphaga; species Tardiphaga sp. GW821-FHT12E02. The sequence continues at coordinate 2,198,256 of NZ_JBXAQK010000001.1, read as the reverse complement.
CCCTGGTCGATCCCGACAATCGCCGCCCGGTGGATTTCGCCGAGCGGGTCGCTGTGCTGGAAAAGATCAAGACGCCGGATTGGAAGGCTCTGTCCGAAACATGGGACAACAGCCACATCAAATTCGCCTGGACGCATGAATTGCTGAAGCTGCGCGGTGAACTCGCCGAGATCTTCACCCATGGCGAATATGAGCCTCTTGAGGTCACCGGGCCGCATGCGGCGCATGTCATCGCTTTCGCGCGTCGATATCAACGCGATGCCGCGATTGTCATCGTTGGCCGCTCATTGGCTGGCTTCACCGATAACGGCCGCAAGTGGTTTGACGGATCGACGCTTGACGCAACGGTGCTGGCACCTGGTTACGACGTGAAGGACATCAGCGTCGCCGCGCATTTCACACATCTGCCGGTCGCGATCATCAAAGCGCAGGCTGCGCCGAAGAAAATTCGATCGACACGCTTGCAGTAAGAGGATGGTAAACGACAAGGCCGCCCGGGATTCATGCCGGACGGCCTGGCGGATGTCGTGCCGACTCAGAGTCGCGTTCGGTTCCCTTACTCCGCACAAGACGAAGATTTTCATCAAAATGTTTGCGAGAGGTTACCGACGCATTCGATGTGCGGCGCACACGGTTGCGTGTCGATTTATGCTGCGAAGCAACATCGCACGACCGGCCTATTTCTTCTCCAGCAATAACTTTCCGCGTGATTTGATCGTCGCTTGCGCGACCTCCGCGAAGCGTTGCAGCAGCCACGGCAGCGTTACTTCGATATTGACGCGATCGTCGAGCACATCGACATGCCCGGATGCGACTTGCCCCATCGCGCGGACACGAAGATCCAGACGATCCCCGTCCCAGCGCTCGTCTTCGATTTTCACCATCGGCACACCGGTGGCAGCGCGCGCAAGGCCGTTCTTGAGCCGGCGAGCAGCTTCTTCGCGGCCGAGTGAATGCGGAATGGAGACGGTGAGCGGTGCAGACATCGCGAACTTCCTGTTGTGTGCGTCACGTCATAACGCATGCCGCCCAGCAAAAGCTCCTCATCGGTTTCATCGATGGAACCTTGGCGCGGGCCGCGCGTTTTTATCGCAGGCGCAACGGAAACATAAGAAGGCTGAGGAGAGACAACATGTCCATTGGTACGATTATTCTGATTATCCTGATCATCGCCCTGCTCGGCGGCTTTAGCGGCATCGGTGGCGGACCGTTCTACGGCACCGGTTACTATGGCGGTGGTGGCCTCGGCCTCGTGATCGTGATCCTGCTGATTCTCTTGCTGCTCGGCCGACTGTAAGCAGCGAGACTTGAATGCGAAGCGCGCGGTTCAGCAACGGACCGCGCGCTTTTTTTGTAGCTTGCATACTTAAACGCTATTTCATGTTCGCGATCGCAGCCTTGATCGATGAGGCAGCATTTTCGTACCCTATCCAGGCTTTGCTCTTCTTCAGAAGTGCCGGCACGCTGCGCAGCGTAAACTTCGCAGGATCAAGATCGGCACGGAGCTGCGGCCAGGTCAGCGGCATCGACACGGTGGCGCCTTTTCGCGCGCGAGGTGAAAGCACGGCAACCGCCGTCGCCATCCGGTCATTGCGGAGATAATCGAGGAAAATCTTTCCCTTCCGCTTGGCCTTCGACATGTTGATCAGATAACGCTCGGGATCATCCGTCGCCATCTGCTGGCAAATGGCCTGTGCAAATGTCTTTGCCGTTTTCCAATCGACACGGTCGCGCGCGCCGTGCTTGAGCGGGACGACCACATGCAAGCCCTTGCCACCGGTGGTCTTGCAAAAACTCTCCATGTCGAGCTTTGTGAGCCGCTCATGCAGCTCGCGCGCCGCGGTAATGACATCTGCGAATGTCACCTCCGGCGACGGGTCCAGATCAAAGACCAAACGGCCCGGCACGTCGGGCTCGCCGGGCGCGCAATTCCAGGGATGCAGTTCGAGCCCGCCCATCTGGGCCACCGCTGCAAGACCTTCGATGCGGTCGATCTGCAGATAGGGCTTGCGATCGCCCGCCACTTTGACCAGTTCCAGCAAATTCGACGTTCCCGCCATGGCATGACGCTGAAAGAACTGCTGGCCGTCGATGCCATCAGGCGCGCGCACAACGGAGCATGGCCGGCCCTTCAGATGCGGCATCATCCAGTCGCCGATTGCTTCGAAATATTCCGCGAGATCGCGCTTCGTTACCGGCTCATCGTCACCGGCATCGGGCCATAGCGCCTTGTCGGAATGGGAAAGTGCCACGCCCATGACGTCGGCAGATTTGCTTGCGGGCGATTTGGAAGCTGTCTTTTTGGCAGACTTCTTTGCAGCACCCTTGGGCTTCGGCTTGGCCAGCGTCGTCTTGCTCGGTATCTCGGCCTCGACCTCATCCGCCGGCTTGTCCTGCCGCAGCCCCTTGAATGATGCCTGACGCACCATGCCTGCACCGGTAAAGCCGGCAAATTCGATCTCGGCGACCAGCTCCGGCTTGAGCCAATGCACATCACGACCGCCCGCTGGCGCATTGTCGCCGCCGAATGGCGATCGCTTTGCCGCCGCCTTCTTCAGCGCCGGCATGATGCGTCTCACCTTGTCGGCGCCATAGCCGGTGCCGACAATGCCGACATAAACGAGATGATCGCCCTTATGGACGCCGACCATCAGCGAGCGGAATTTACCATTGGTGGTCTTCCAGCCACCGATCACCACCTCATGACCGGCGCGGCATTTGGCTTTGGTCCAGTTCTTCGAGCGTCCAGATGTGTAGGGTGCCGAAAGACGTTTGGAGATGATGCCTTCCAATGAAAGCTTGCAGGCCGATTGCAGGATCGCATCGCCGCCGGTCTCGAAATGATCGACATAGCGGATCAGTCCTTCCTTGCGGCGACCGCGCGCTTTGGTCAGCGAGGATTTCAGGCGCGACTTTCGCTCCTCCAGCGGCAGTTTCCGAAGATCCTCGCCGTCGGCGAACAGCAGATCGAACGCGAAGAAGATCAGCGTATCGGTCTCGCCGTCGGACAATGCCGCCTGCAGTGCCGCGAAGTCCGGGGCGCCCGATGAATCGAGCCCAACCACCTCCCCATCAATGATGCAATCCGGCAGATCGGCCGCCTCGTCGGCGATGGCCGGGAAGCTATCGGTCCAGTCGAGCCCTTTGCGTGTCTTCAGCGTCGCTTCTCCACCTTCGACACGCAGCTGCATCCGGTAGCCGTCGAATTTGATCTCGTGCGCCCAGCCGCTCGCCGACGGCGGACGTTCGACCGAGACACAGAGCTCCGGCGCGACAAAGCCCGGCATTTGCGCAGCTTTCTTGGCCTTCGCAGACCGCTTCGCCGGCGCTTTCTTCGCTCGATCGGCCTTGGTCTTCACGCTCTTTGTCGCGCGTGCGTCCGCCGCCTCGCCCTCGCTCGAATCCCAGACGGCATCTTTCTTGATTTTCGCAGTCTTGCCGATCATGAAGGGCTTTGGCGCACGGCCCTTTCCCTCCGCAATCGCATCCATGCTGCGGCCCGAGGCCACCGATGCATCCTCATCGAGAATTGCCTCGCCGCTGCCATCAACGGCGTATTCATCGCGGTGCTTGATCAGCAGCCAGTTGGTGCGCTTGCCGCCATTGCGGTCGCGCTTCATGCGCACCAGCACAAAGCCGCCATGCAGCTTCTCGCCGTCCAGCGTGAATTTGAGATCGCCCTTCTTCAGCCCTTTCGCAGCATCCTCGGCCTCGTAGTAGCCGCGATCCCAGAGCTGCACGGTGCCACCGCCATATTGGCCTGCGGGAATCGTACCTTCGAAGTCGCCGTAATCGAGCGGATGATCCTCGACTTCCACCGCCAGCCGCTTGTCGGCGGGATCGAGCGACGGCCCGCGCGTGACGGCCCAGGACTTGAAGACGCCATCCATCTCCAGCCGCAGGTCGTAATGCAGCCGCGTGGCGTCGTGTTTCTGGATCACGAAACGCGGCCGCCTGGCCGGCGCGACCACGATCTTGCCGGACGGCTCCTGGGTCTGCGCGAAATCACGCTTCTTGCGGTAAATCGATAGTTGGCGGTCGGCCACGACGCATACTCCGGAGGCCATGAAGGCGGGGACCGGAACCAAAACCGGGAGCCCCCGTTGAAGTTCCACAGGCGCAAGCGATTGGCGCCGCAGGCAATTTTGTATGAGTTGGAGGACCCATGGCCCCGCCCCGCGCTTACTGGAAAGGCTCCCTCAAACTGTCGCTGGTGACCTGCCCGGTGGTCCTGTATCCGGCCTCCACAACCGTGGAGAAAACCAAATTCCACATGATCAACCGCGACACCGGCAACCGGCTGAAGCAGCAGATGATCGACGCCGAAACCGGCGATGTCGTCGAGAAGGACCAGAAAGCGCGCGGCTACGAGATCAGCAAGGGCGAGTATGTCGAGATCGAAAAGGAAGAGCTCGAAGCCGTGCAGATCGAGAGCAACCACACCATCGACATCGACAATTTCGTGCCGCGCGACGAAATCGATCGTCGCTATCTCAACAACCCCTATTACATGGCGCCGGACGGCAAAGCGGGTGCCGATGCCTTTGCGGTCATCCGTGACGCCATGAAAGACCAGGACCGCGTGGCGCTGGCGCGGATCGTACTGACCAATCGCGAGCATGTGATTGCCATCGAGCCACTCGGCAAGGGATTACTCGCCACCACGTTGCGCTATCCGTACGAAGTGCGCGACGAAGCCGACTATTTCGACGACATCAAGAACCCGAAAATCTCGAAAGACATGATCGAGCTTGCCACCCATATCCTCGACAGCAAGGCCTCACATTTCGACCCCAAGAAATTCAAGGACGAATACGAGACCGCACTGAAGACGCTCGTAAAGCGCAAGGCCGCCGGCAAGCCGGTCAAGGTCGCCGCGAAGGAAGAGAAGCCGGATAATGTCATCAATCTGATGGATGCCCTGAAGGCCAGCCTTAAGGGCGGGAAGGCACCGACCAAACGCGCTTCGGCCTCGCGTCGGCCGGCAGCACGCAAGCGTCCGGCCAAGAAGGCGGCGCGATCGACCGCACGGCATCGCAAGGCAAGCTGATCATGATGAAGAAACTGGGACCAGCGGCAGCGGCGATCACTGCAGTATTGGCTATTCCTGCCGTACACGCGCAGCAATTGCAGGCTCGCGAATGCAATGCGTCGAACATCGCTTTCGTCGCCGAGGCGATTGCGAAAATGCCGGACGGCAAGCAGAAGCAGACGGCCTCCGACGAAATCAGTGCAGCGAGCGAAAAGATGGCGATGGGCAAAACGGACGAGTGCAAGGATCATCTGTTGAAAGCATCGCTGCAGACGAAGTGACGTTTGCTGCGCGGCCTCGCCCACGTCTCCTGATCAAGACTTTTTCTTCGCTTTGCTGGCCGTCTTGGTCTTTTTCGCAGTGTTCTTTTTGGCTGCGGCCTTCTTCGTGACCTTCTTGGTAGGCGCCTTAGGCACCTTCTTGCCCTCGGCACGCGCTTCGGACAAGCCAATGGCAATGGCCTGTTTGCGGCTTGTCACCTTTTTGCCGGAGCGCCCGCTTTTCAGCGTGCCGGCCTTGGCTTTTTTCACCGCGCGCGCGACTTTCTTCGCGGCCTTCTTGGAATATTTCGCCATCATAAACTCCCTGATATTGGCGGACATTCCAATCGCGGCTGCAATTGATGGTTCCGAGCTCCCGCATGCCGCATGCGACAAACCGTCATTTATTCCGCGCCTATAACGCGGTCGGTCCTCCCATCTCGTTTTCAAATGCCCTGCCGCTCATGTTGCAGGCCACACGCACCAGCGTGCTGTTGCAGGAGACTAACGTGACTCACTTCGAACCTCCCTCGTGTGGATCTGCTCTCGTCCTGATCGGTCAAAACAGCCGCGGCCAGTGGGTCGCGCAGGAACAAAGCGGCCTGTTTGGTGGCCTTTTCAAGAATCGCACCGATGCTGTGCGCTATGCGCTGTTCGAAAACGGCCATCGCCCCGAGGCGATTATCGAGACCGCCGGTGTCGTCGAGCTCGATATGAGCGCACCGATCCAGCCAACCGAACTGCCGCAACGACGCGTCGCCTGATTGCGCACTATGTCTAGAATCCCTCTCCCAAATCATCCGGCCATTCACGGTGGGAACTGGCTGCATGGCATGATTGCGGATCTTCCTACGCCTTTTCAGGCTAGTGGCGAGCTCGATCTCCTCACTTTTGCAAGGCTGTGCGAACGCCAGGTCCGCGCCGGCGCGAGTGCGGTCGTGGTCGGCGAGACCGTCGGTGAAGGCGATACGCTTTCCGACGACGAGCGGAGGACATTGATCCGCACCGCGGTCGGCATCGCCCGTGGCCGCCTGCGCATCGTCGCGGGCGCCGGCTCAAATTGTACCGCACGCGCGATCGAATACACGCGCTTGGCGCAGAGCGCCGGTGCGGATGCCGCGATGTTCGTCGTGCCCTATTACAACAAGCCGACGACCGACGGCATCGCCGCACATTTCCATGCCATCCTGCGCGCAACCACACTACCGATCATCCTGCATGATGCGCCATCGCGCTGCGTGCGGGCGCTGACGGATGACGTCATCATCGATTTCGCCGCGTCATCGCGCGTGATCGGCCTGCGTGACGATGCCGGCGACGCGTCGCGGCTCGCCCGGCTGCGCCTTCTGTTGCCGCCGGGCTTCCGGCTCCTGACCGGGCACGACGCGACGGCGCTGTCTTATTTGCTGACGGGGGGTGACGGAGTGGTCTCAGCCGTGGCGAATGTCGCGCCGCAGCTTTGCCGCGGCATGTATTACGCGACACGAAAAGGCTGCCCGCGTTATGCGAGCACGATTTCCGAGATGTTGATGCCACTTGCCGAGACATTATCGCCGGAGCACGTGTCGTCTGCCGTCAAATATGCGCTCAGCCTGCGCGGATTTGGCAACTTCGCCGTCCGGCTACCACGTTTGCCCGTCGATAAAGCCGGTCAGCATTCGGTGCAAATGGCGATGCAGGCGATCTGGGCGTCGCCTGACGAAGTCATGTCCCGAGCGATATAAAAGCCAGTCGCAAAAGCACCCGCTAGACCCGCGGGCGCTCCCTTTCACGCTTCTCACGATATTTCGGGCCTGGGCCGCGCATATAATGCGCCGCGGGGTGATAGACCGCCGGGCCGAGCGCGAACCGCCAGACCTGCATCAGAAGAGACGCCAGACGCATCATCATGATGCGCTCCTGCGATCCGGCAGCGTCGAGATCTCCGCATGGCGTACGCCCAACCGTGCCAGCTCACGCCGCGCACGGCGCATTTTATCGGCCACAAACGCCATATGGATCGCCGCGAGAAAACTTCTGATGTCGTTGCGCATGCGCCTGAGGCCGACACGAAAGCGTTTCCATTGCATGTCGCCGGAGTGATGGACGATTGGCGCCTGGTTGCGGCAGATCAGATAGGAGCGATAGGCGCTGTCGGCGGAGAAATCATGCGTCTGGGTGTCGCGATTGAAGAACATTGTCATGGTCACTGTCCGTTTCATTGAGATGCCCGGCCAGACCCACCGGGACGCTTCAAAGATGCGGACAACGCCATAGGAATGCGAGACGGACCGCCCTGCCACGTCATAAACGCGGCATAAAGACGGAAGCCGCCTCGCGAGCCGGGCTTAGCTCTTGCCCATGCAGTCTTCGATATAGAACCAGCGATCGTCGCCGGCGAGGCCCTTGGTCTTCACATCCTTGCGGCAGGCCTTGAGCTTGCCTTTGTTGGCGCTCCACTTCGCCTTCATGTCCTTCAGGCTCTGCTTGTTGAGCTTCATCTTGCCCGCAGGCGCCGGCGCCGGAGCGGCAGCCTGGGCGGACGCGATGGTGAGCGACGCGACGGTAAAAGCTGCGGCCAGCAGGCCAGTGGTGATGCGAGTCATTGTTACCCCCGAATGTTCGTTGTTGTGAGATTTGTGATGCCGACAAGAAAACGGGGCCGGAAGCTTTCGCCGCCGGCCCCAAATGATCTTACTGGAAGATCCTGACTGCGCTTTGCAGCGTCAGCCAGACGCCCCACAGGAGCGGTATGCCAACAAACAGCCAGAATGCACTGGCTGACGCATCGAAGCCCCCCTTGCCGATGCCGTAGGAGCCGCCGCCAACCGACGCCGCCTCGGCGCCCTTGGCCTGCAGCTTGGCGACTTCTTCCGGCTTCATGAACCAGTGCGCCGCCAGCGGCTTCACCAGCATGTTGCAGATCAGGCCCACCACCAGCATGCCGGCCAGGATATACATCGTGAAGTCATAGACCTGCGCACGCGGCACGCCCGCGGCGATCTGGAATTCACGGATGTAGTTCACCACGACCGGACCGATAATGCCCGCAGTCGCCCAGGCCGTCAGCAGACGACCATGGATGGCGCCGACAAACTGGGTGCCGAAGATGTCGGCGAGATAGGCCGGGATAGTGGCGAAGCCGCCGCCATACATGGACAGGATCACCGCGAAGGCCGCGACGAACAGCACCTTGCTGCCCATCGCCGCGAAGGTCGGCACCAGCGCATACATGATGATGCCGAGGATGAAGAACGTATAATAGGTGTTCTTGCGGCCGATCTTGTCCGACAGCGACGCCCAGAAGAAACGGCCGGCGATGTTGAACAGCGAGATCAGACCTGCGAAACCGGCGGCGATGCCGGCAATCGTGGTCTTCTGCGCGGCGGAGAGCTGGCTGAAGGAGACGTCGGGCGCACCGATCAGCTTGCCCGCAAAAATCTCCTGCAGCATCGGCGAAGCCATGCCGATGACCCCGATGCCCGCTGACACGTTGAGGCAGAGCACGCCCCAGATCAGCCAGAACTGCTTAGTCTTGTGCGCATTGTCGAGATGCACATGACCGGTCGTGATCATGGCATTGGCCTGCGCCGGCGGCGTCCAGCCATCCGGCTTCCAGTTCGGCGGCGTGATGCGATAGGAGAACGCGCCGATGGTCATGAACACGAAATAGATCACGCCCATGGCCAGGAAGGTCTGCCAGACGCCGACATCGGTGGGCGTCTTGAAATAGTTCATCAGGATGTTGGCGAGCGGTGAGCCGATCATCGCGCCGCCACCGAACCCCATGATGGCCATGCCCGTTGCCATGCCGCGGCGATCCGGGAACCACTTCACCAGCGTCGACACCGGTGAGATATAGCCGAGGCCAAGGCCAATGCCGCCAATCACGCCTGAGCCGATCCACAGCAGCCAGAGCTGATGGGTGTAGATGCCGATGGCGCCGAGCACCAACCCGCCACACCAGCACAGTGCCGACACGAAGGCCGCCTTCCGCGGACCGACGCGCTCGAGCCAACCGCCCCAGATCGCGGCGGAAACGCCGAGCAAGACGAAGAACAGCGTGTACATCCAGCCGAGGCTGGCGACCTTCCAGTTACAGGTGGTGGTGAATAATTCGGTCGCGAGGCTCATGCCGTCGCAGACTTCCTTCGCCGCCGGATTCGGAATCGCCTGCGACAGCGGCAACCAAAACACGCTGAAGCCGTAAGCCATGCCGATACACAGATGGATGCAAAGTGCCGCTGGCGGCACCAGCCAGCGATTGAAGCCGGCCGTTGCGATGATGCGTTCCCGGTCCAGCAGACCTGGCTTGGCGCCGGATAAAGCTCCGGCATTGCCGATTGTTGTCATGAAATCCTCCCCTGCAGCCGACCCTTCTGAGCCGAGTTGCGTCCTGAAACAGTCGTGTCGTGATCATTCCCCAGCTGCGTGCAGACGACAGATTCTCGCGCGCATCTGATTAGAACAGGACCAAAGACCGTCACGGGAGTCGATAGGGAAAAAGTATCAATTGGCGAAATTTATCAATTATCTCAGTGGTATACCAGAGGCTCAATCGTCATTTGCTATCGCAGCATTCATTTTTTCGATGACGAAGACGATGATCTCGTCCCGGCGTTCAGAGCTGTCGATGCGGTCGCCCATCTGCTGCACCATCACGGGAATATCGATGACTGCCATCGGATCGGTGCAATGAACCTCGACGCATTCGCCGACGGCTAGTGTTCGCAGTGCCTTGCGCGTCATCAGCGCTGGCAGCGGGCATTTCAATCCGGTGAGGTCGAGTTTGGTAGCGGCCATGCATCGGGTCCGTTGTGAGAAATCGCGTTATATCCGCGGTGCCGCGAATGTCATATGCAGCCTTATGACGACTGATCATGACCCCATACTCGAGCCCGTTCTTGGCCTTGTGCTTGCCGGCGGCCTCGCCCGCCGCATGGGTGGCGGCGACAAGCCGATGCGAGCTATCGCCGGCCGCAGCATGCTGCAGCGGGTGATCGATCGCGTTGCGCCGCAATGTGACGGGCTGGTGATCAATGCCAATGGCGATGCAACGCGGTTCGCTGCATTCGATCTGCCCGTTATCCCCGACAATGTCGCGGATTTCCCTGGCCCCCTCGCCGGCATTCTCGCCGGCCTCGATTGGGCGGCCGTGCATCGGCCTGATGTCCGTTGGCTGCTGAGCGTGCCCGGCGACTGCCCGTTCTTGCCGCGCGATCTCGCTGAGCGCTTGCATCGCGCCCTGCGTGAAGACGATGCGCAGATGGCGGTGGCCTCTTCCGCCGGTCAGACGCAGCATGTTGTCAGCCTATGGGATGTCGGCCTGCGCGACGACCTGCGCAGCGCGCTGGTGGATGAACAACTGCGTCAGGTCGGCCGCTTCATGGCCCGTTATCGCCTTTCCACCGTGGACTGGCCGGTGGAGCCCATCGATCCCTTCTTCAACGCCAATACGACCGACGATCTCACCGAAGCCGAACGGCTCGCATTGCTCGACGACAGAGCCTGACCTAAGCTTTCTTCCAACAGGCGGCCGAAAGTGCCGCATTCAATTGGGAGGATTGCTATGCGCGGCATTGGTTTGTCCGTGATCTCTTCGCTCTGCCTTGTCCTTTGTGCCTCCACCGCCTCCGCACAAATCTCCGACGACGTCGTCAAGATCGGCGTGCTCACCGATATGAACGGACCGGCTGCGACGCCCTCCGGCCAGGGCTCGGTGACCGCTGCGCAGATGGCGGTGGAGGATTTTGGCGGCACGGTGCTGGGCAAGCCGATCACGGTCATCGTCGGCGATCACCAGCTCAAGCCCGATGTCGGCGCCTCGCTGGCGCGGCGCTGGTACGATGTCGATCAGGTGGACATCATCGTCGACGTGCCGGTCTCCGCTGTGGGCCTCGCCGTGCAGAATGTGGCCAACGACCGCAAACGGCTGTTCATCACCCACTCCACCGGCGCAGCCGATTTCCACGGCAAGTTCTGTTCGCCCTATACGATGCAATGGGTGTTCGACACCCGCGCACTTGCCGTCGGCACCGCGCAGGAAGTGGTCAAACGCGGCGGCGATAGCTGGTTTTTCATCACTGACGACTTTGCCTTCGGCCATGCGCTCGAGCGCGATGCGGCTGCCGTGGTGACGAAGACCGGCGGCAAGGTGATAGGCTCGGTGCGCCCGCCATTCGGCGCATCGGATCTCTCATCCTTCGTGCTGCAGGCGCAGGCGTCCAAGGCGAAGATCATCGGCATCGCCGGCGGCCCGCCGAACAATATCAACGAGATCAAGACCGCCGGGGAATTTGGCGTGTTCAAGGGCGGCCAGCAGATGGCGGCACTGCTGGCGCTGATCACCGATATCGATTCGCTGGGCTTGCCGACGGCCCAGGGCCTGCTTCTCACCACGTCGTTCTACTGGGACATGGACGACAAGACTCGTGCCTGGTCGAAGCGCTTCTTCGACAAGATGAAGCGGATGCCGACCATGTGGCAGGCCGGCGTCTATTCATCGACGATCGTGTATCTCAACGCCATCAAGGACGCCGGCACCGACGATCCGCTGAAAGTTGCCGCCAAGATGCGCGAGAAGCCGATCGACGATTTCTTCGCCCGCAATGGCAAGCTGCGCGACGATGGACTGATGGTGCACGACCTGATGCTGGTGCAGGTGAAGTCGCCGAAGGAATCGAAATATCCGTGGGACTATTACAAGATCCTCGCCAAGATTTCGGGCGAGGATGCGTTTGGGCCGCCGGATCCGGCTTGCGGTCTGGGGAAGAAGTAGAGCTACTTCACCACCCCAATCTCGCGAAAATATCTCAGCACGCCGGGATGGATCATCGCCAGTTCCGGTGCTGCAGCGGCCGTGTTGCTCGCCGTCGTCTCCTTCGCCTGCGCAAGCTTCGCGCCCAGCGTCGCCTCGGCGCCATGCAGCGTCTTCGCCAGCCGATAGGCGACGTCATCCGGCAGCGTCTCGCGCGCAAGGATATAGCTCCACGATCCCACCGAAGCGATCGGCGCCGGCTGGTTCGGATAGCTGTTCGCACCGATCAGCAGTGGCTTGAGAAAACTGTGCTTGCCGCGGATCTGCGCGATCTCCGCGGCATCCGGCGCGATGAAGCGCGCGCCGCCGGGGCTCTCGCTCATGGCCTTGAAGCCGGGCCAACCGATACCCGCGCCCCACAACGCGGCGACACGACCGTCCAGCACCATTGCAGGGCCATCACCGGCACGATCGAGATAGACCGCCTCAAAATCCTTGTCCTGATCGAGCCCCAGCCCGTCCAGCACATAGCGCGACAGGAAGACGAGTCCGGACCCCTTGGCGCCGAACGCCACCGGCTTGCCGACGAGATCACGGATCGTCTTGTAAGGACTGTCCGCGCGCACCACGAACATGCCGGGATTGGAATACAGTGCAGTCAGGATCTTCAGCTTCGTCGGCGCGCGCTTGATGCCTTTGAAAGCTTCATAGGCCGGCTCGCCCGCCACCAGTGCAAGATCGAGCTTGCCGTCTTCCAGCAGCGGGATGTTCTCGGTCGAGCCCTTGGTGTTCTGCGTCTTGAGCTGCAACGCGGGATCAGCGGCGTTCATCACGTCCGCGAACGCGTCGCCATAGAGCGGAAACCCGCCGCCGGGTGTCGCGGTGCCAAGACTCAGTGTCGTCGGTGACATCGGCTTCGTTTCCTGTTGCGCCATCGCAGTGCCGGATATCAGCAGCGCCGCGCCAACCCACATCATGATCTTCATGAGACATCCTGACGCGATAACAATGACCGCACAGCCAGAGATAGGCAAATGCCGGATTCTATGAAAGCATGCCGATAACGGGCGGCAAAGCCCGATCAACGCCGCGCTGCCATGCCGATCAATCGCGCAGGCGGATACGGCCATAACACTGGAGGGATCATGTTCGCATCTTTGCGCGCGATGACGCGTCGCGTCGTCGCTGTCTGCGCTATCGCTCTTGTTGGTTTCACTGCCACCCCTGCATCCGCCGCCGGATATCCGGACCGTCCGGTGCGCTGGCTGATCGGCTTCGCCGCGGGCGGCCCGGTGGATATCGTCGCCCGGATCATGGCGCAGTGGCTGTCGGATCATTTCGGCCAGCAATTCATCGTGGAGAACCGCGCCGGCTCCGGCGGCAATCTCGCCGCGGCGGCAGCCGCCACCGCAGCGCCCGATGGCTATACGCTGCTGTTCGTCGCGCCGAACAACGCGATCTCCACCTCGCTCTACAAGAAGCTGCCATTCGATTTCATGCGCGACATCGTGCCGGTCGCCAGCATCATGCAGCTCACCAATATGCTGGTGGTGTCCAACGCATTTCCGGCCAAGACGGTGAAGGAGTTCGTCGATTACTGCCTCGCCAATCCCGGCAAGATCTCCTACGCGTCGTCGGGCAATGGCACTTCAGTGCATATGTCGGCTGAATTGTTCAAGGCGATGACGAAATGCGACATGACGCATGTGCCCTATCGCGGATCGGCCATCGCCTTCCCCGACATTATCTCCAACAAGGTGCAGCTGATCTTCGACAATCTGCCCACCGCGCTTGAACAATCCCGCGGCGGCAATGTGCGCGCACTCGGCGTGACCTCGCCGCAGCGCTGGCCGATCGTGCCGGATGTCCCCGCGATCGCCGAGACTGTGCCGGGCTTTGAGTCGATTGGCTTCTACGGCATCGGCGCCCCCAAGGGCACCCCGCCGGAGATCATCGCGACGCTGAACAAGGCGGTTGGAGAAGCCCTGAAGGATCCCAAGCTCATCGCCCGCCTCGCCGACACCGGCGGCGTGCCCAAGCCGATGACGCCTGAGGCATTCGGCAAGCTCGTCGGCAGCGAAACCGAGAAATGGCGCAAGGTGGTGGACTTCGCCAAGGTCTCGGTGGACTGACGACGCGGTCTAGACGCTGACGGCGACCATGGCGGGCAGCAGCTCCGAGCTGCTGACCGCCCCTGCCACCAGATAGGCGAAGCCGAGCAGCGCCAGGAAGCCGAGAAAGAACAGGCCGAACAGGATCAGCGAGATCTTCTTGGCAAAGGCCGAGATATTGGTGAAGCCGAGCCCACCGGCAATCAGCGATATGATCAACGAAATAATGGCCCAACGCAGCATCCGGCTCCCCCGCTTTGAAAATGCGGACGAAAACGTCCCCGGATCGCCAAAGTTCCGCAGCGCACCCCGCCGCCATTGAACGGCAGCGACGAGCCATATAAGGAAAGCAAGCACCGCCGTCCCGGCCCACCCGCCCGGACGCCGGCGGGCCTATAGCTCAATGGTTAGAGCCGACCGCTCATAACGGTCTGGTTCCAGGTTCGAGTCCTGGTAGGCCCACCAATGATTTCAATAGGTTACGAGCTTAATTTTCCACTGTAAAGATCAACGGTACAGGTGTCGGTACAGGTTGGTTCCACGCAAATTCCTGACCTCAAGCTTGGTTTTTGTGTTTTTTTGCCAGACGCGCTTGTCGTCGCTTCTCACGGCTCTTTTCGAGATCCGCCTTCACAAGGCGTAATAGTGCGGAGCTGGCGGCGTGAGTTTCTTTGGCGGCTATCGCCGCTACATCACGCTGAGTCGGCGCGTCAGATGCCATGACATTTGCCGCACCACTCCTGCATCGCTCTCGCATTCGTTCGATAGCGGCTAGAGTCGTGAAATGCTTTCCAGCGATCAGCTCGACCTCCAGACGACCGCGAGCAATCTCTTTTCGGAGCCCGGCGACTGTTAGGCCTCCCATTGGAAATGCCGCTTTTACGGCTACCTCCAATCGCAACGGTGCATTTAGCGGGAAATTTTTTTCATGATCGTCCAACGCTTCAACCTCATCAAGCAGCATTGCGTCAGCCCATGATTAACATGATTCTTGAATACTATAGTCTGTAGCACTTTAGTGTTCGGACTTCGACTATAGGATTGTGGAAAATCCAAATATCGCTTTCGGAAAAGTTATAGCCACGCTCAGACAAACAGCTCGACTCTCGCAGGAGGAGCTGGCGGATCGTGCTGACATTCACCGCACTTATGTGAGTCAAGTTGAACGCGGCTTGAAGTCCCCAACAATCGTGGTTCTATTTAGATTTGCCTTCGCTCTGAACACGACACCAAGCAAGATCTTGAGACAGCTCGAAATCAAAATAGGATCTTAGACGAGCCTGTGAATTCATTCGACTTGCTGACTAACGGCGCTTTCCACAATAGAGAGCTCCAAAGGTCCGTACGCTCGCCGATTTTTCTTGGACACAGCCCGAAACATCTGACAGTTGTAAGAAAGGAAACACTCAACGGATCTTGGAATGCCAAGCGAAATTATTACGCCTGAGTTGATAGCAGCCGCTAAAGCAACGGCCACTCCTATTGCCCTTAAAGCCGTCAAAGACTTGGCGACACGTGTTGGAGATACACTCAATGTATCTTTGACGAAGTCCTTACGCGAAATCGCGACAAACCTATCTACAAACTTTGGCCCCCATCTCGCGACTACATACGACCGCTGCACAAAGCTGAAGACGCTTGTAAATCCCGATGAGCCAGCAATTCTGCTCGATCAGTACGTAAATCTCAGGTTCAAATGCAACGGCAAAGAGTTTGATGATTTTGCTACGATCGAAGAAATTAGATCACGCAAACGAGTAATCATTTCAGGGACCGGTGGTGGTGGAAAGACCATCTTCACTAAGTATCTTTGGATCTCGTTTTTCGAGAACCCGCGCGGCCAGATACCTATCTTTTTCGAACTCAGGCGCATCAACGACATCCAAGCCGACAATATTCTTACTCTAATTTACTTCACTATCGTCGAAACTCACGCGAAGCTATCGAAAGAGACATTTGACAAAGGCGTTGCGAGCGGCCTGTTTGTTTTCATCCTCGACGGCTTCGATGAAGTCGTTAAGGACAGGAAGGACTCTGTTGAGAAACAAATTCTCGATCTCGCTAAGAACAATCCAGAATGCACGATAATCGTTTCAGGCCGACCCGACGAAACCTTTGACGCGTGGCAAGCATTCTCGAACTTTACTGTTCAGCCACTATCGAAGTCGCAAGTTGTCGACCTGGTAAAGAAATTGACCTTCGACAAAGCCATCAAACGTAAATTTATTCGGCGACTGAACACTGATCTGTACGACAAGCATCAGAGCTTTTTATCTACCCCCCTGCTCGCGAGCTTGATGCTTCTAACATTCAATCAATTCGCCGATATCCCCGAGAAGATCCACCTGTTCTACGAGCAGGCGTTTGATACTCTGTTCGCCAGACACGACGCCATGAAAGAAGCCTTCAAGCGTGACATGCACGCCCAGCTTTCGGTCGATGTCTTCAAGAAGTATTTTTCTTACTTTTGCCTTGTCTCGTACTTCGACTCTAAAATTGAGTTCACGCCAGCTGAAATCAAGCGCTACATTAAGCGGGGCCTAAAAATTGAGAACGCGAAGGTCGATACAGAGAAGTTCCTGAAAGACTTACAAGAGTCTGTTTGCGTGATCCAAAAAGAGGGGCTGAACCTCATATTCACGCACCGGACGTTTCAAGAATTCTTCGCCGCTTACTGTCTGGCCCGACTGTCAAAGAAGCATTTTTCTCCTATCGTCGAGAAGATTGCTAATCGCTGGTCGGACAACGTACTAAAAATGCTTCACGACATGAACGATGGCCTTCTCGAAACTGAGTACTTGTTGCCAACCGCGTCAGGTCTACTAGAGAAATTCAACAGCTCTCCAGAGCCGTTTTTAAGCAAGTATGTTGGGGACGATCTTTTGGTGATCGGCTATCGAAAGGACGATAAGCAACCGCGGTTTCAACACAACGATACAACCACCATTAGAGGTAACTTGCGGCAGCTTTTTCCAGTTGAGTATAAGGCACTAGCCGACAAGTTTCCGCGCTACCGGCGTAAAGATCGCATAGCCCTAGATCCCCTATTCAAGAAAATCGAGAAGGACTATCCGAAACTAATCAGTACACAAATTCAGATTATCTTTGAAGGTAATGGACAAGCAACAGCCATCATTCCTGTCAACGGGAAGTCAGTAAGGCTTGAAGCGAATTGGCTCACAAGTTGCGGTTTTGCAGACTATGCACAAGACAACATGGAGCTGGTCCAGAAAGTCACTCAGAAACTTATCGATAAGACCAGTCGCCGGAACAATACGATAGAGTCGATTTTTGGAATTGAAGACGAGACCGATTAGAGACCGACGTACGCACCTTCAGCATACTGCGCAAAGTTCATTGAGGATCTGAACGATGCTTAGTTTTCGATCGTTCACTACTCTTCTCCTTGTGATGGCTGCAATGACTTCCGCGTCTGAAGGACAAACGCCCCATCCACCGGTAGAAGCTTCTCATCGAGCTGTGCCCGATGACAATCTTGCCTACCCAGTTAAAGTCGAGATCAAAGGCTCTCAGGGTAGCGGGTTTTATATTAATTCAGGCGATGCCGTATATTTTGCTACGGCAAAGCACGTTCTCTTCGATCTTCGGAATGGTCAAAAACTCTTCGCCAACGACCTCACTCTTGAGTCGTTCTCTAGGGATGTGGATCAACCGTTAAGCAACATCATTGCGGTTGATCTCGGAATGGTCTCCGCCGCGGGAAATCTCAAATCGCACTCAACTGCGGACGCGACTGTAATAAAAATCGCAGCCGTCGTGCCTAATCCTAACGGTTCTGGCCAGATAATGCAGCCAGTCCCCGGTGTTGTTGTCAGGCAGAATGCGCCTGACGGGATCGTCGGCGTAGATGAGAAGGCTACCGTCAAAAAGTTTGAAAATGTTCAGATCAGCAATGACGTATACGTTTTTGGCTATCCCAACTCGATCGGACTTCAGCAAATACCGCAAATCGATCAATCGCGGCCCCTGATCAGAAAAGGGATTGTCGCTGGCCTAAATAGAGCACTGAGGACAATCATTCTCGATTGTGAGGTCTATCCTGGAAACAGCGGGGGGCTGGTTCTTGAAGTAGAGAACCAGGTGTTTCAGCGGCATTACAAAGTTATTGGCTTGGTCAGTCAGTATGTCCCGTTCGACAATGCTCGATTTGGTATTGCCGCAAATCCGACTGTCCTCAACAGCGGCTATTCGGTCGTGACTCCAATCGATTTCGTATTAGATCTAATTGCGAGCAGGTAACCTCCCTTTCCCGAACACAATTCGGTACAGGATGAACGTAGGCAGATCGGCTTGATCAAAGACAAACGGAGTCAAACGGACGCAATCAGCCTTCAAATTGATTTTGACCTCAGAAACATTTGCATTTTCCGTTTGCGTAACCAATTGATTTATTTGCATTTATTGGAATGCAAACGAACCTGGGCGTTGGACCGCTCATAACGGTCTGGTTCCAGGTTCGAGTCCTGGTGGGCCCACCAATGATTTCAGCACGTATCAGGAAGATGCGTCTCAATGCGGCGCGAATGATTTTTGGAAGATGGCGCGGTGATCGGGGCCGCGACCGAACCAACCCGCGACACGAATCCAAAGATTTTCTGACAGCGCCGAGACGTAACTTAATTCGCCGGCGTTGCCCCAGTTCGCGCGCCTCAACTATGTTTCGAAAAGCGGTAGGCGCACCGACACGCGACCGTTCCCTGAAGCCGTATTTTCGATCGCAAGGCTGCCGTGATGAGCTTCGACGAGACCGCGTGCGATCGCCAGCCCGAGGCCGGCACCTCCGGTGTTGCGGTTTCGTGAGGTCTCGAGGCGGCTGAACGGCTCCAGCATGGCAGCGCGTTGCGTCAGGGGAATGCCAGGCCCCTGGTCATCGACGGTGAGAATAACGTTCTTTCCGGAAACTTCGCTGCGCAGATGAGCGGCGTAACCGTATTTGATGGCGTTATCGGCGAGGTTGGCGATCACCCGCCGCAATGCCAGCCGGTCGCCGAGCACGACAGCAGTGCGGCCATGCGATCCCGCCGCGAAATCAATGCGCGCGCCATTGGCCTGACGATCAGCCACTTCGCCGCGCACCAGATCGTCGATCTCGATCAGTTCCTCCGACAATTCCGCTGCACCCGCGCGGCTGGCAAGCAGCGCGTCGTCGAGCAGCCGGATCATGTCGTGGATATCGGTCATCGCACGTTCGCGCTCGGCATCGTCGGGGATTTTCTCGACCCGCAGATTGAGCCGCGTGGCAAAGGTGCGGACGTCGTGCGAGATGCCGCCCAGCATCGCCAGCCGCGAACGCAGCAACTCGCCGAGCCGGCCCTGCAACCGGTTGAAGGCCTCAATCAGCGCGCGGATTTCCGGCGCGCTGCCGCGCGCTTCCGGCAGCGGTAGCGGATTGGGCGAGAGATCGATACGGTCGACGGCCTCAGCCAGCCGGGTCAGCGGCTTGGTCTCGCGGCGCATCGCCAGTAACGCGATCAACGCGACGAAAATGCCGATGATCCCCGCGCCGAACCCGATCGGCAGACCGAGCGGGCCGCGCAGCAGGGGCGTCACGATCGCGATGGTGAGCACATCGCCGTCGCCGAGATCGATGCGCAACCGCAGAATGTCGGGCCACAAGTGGCGAAACATGCGGCGCCGCTGGGTATCGTCAAAGGTCACGTTGACCTTGCGCCCTGCCAGCGCCGCGACATAAGGCTGTGCGGTGCTGCCGCTGAAGCGCGAGCCCGGCTCCGTGGCGTCGTCGTCATTGGCGGCGCTGCGCTCGACACTGACCATGAATCCATCGGTACTGGTGGCGCGCTCGACCAGTGCGCGCCCGTCCGGCGCGGTGCGCTCCATCAGCTCGACAACCGCTACCACATGCGCGGGATCACCGATCGACTGCAGGTCATTGCTGCGGCCGCCGACATAATAGGCCGCGATGGCGGTGACCCACACCAAGGC
The DNA here is from genome assembly GCF_058807155.1 of Tardiphaga sp. GW821-FHT12E02. NCBI lineage: Bacteria > Pseudomonadati > Pseudomonadota > Alphaproteobacteria > Hyphomicrobiales > Nitrobacteraceae > Tardiphaga > Tardiphaga sp. GW821-FHT12E02. The sequence goes on along the minus strand of NZ_JBXAQK010000001.1, from coordinate 2,178,153 downwards.
CAGACCGCTGACCATGATCAGGCCGATACGGGCGCCGAAGGACAGGCTGCCGGTCATGCCAGCGGGCTCACATGGGCGGTCATCAGATAGCCGCCATTGCGCACCGTGCTGATCAGGTTGGAGCCGGGATGTGCAACGTCGAGCTTCTTGCGCAGGCGCGAGATCAGCATGTCGACAGTGCGGTCGAACGGCTCGGCGGAGCGGCCATGGGTCCAGTCGAGAATCTGGTCGCGTGTCAGCACCCGGCGCGGCCGCTGCACGAAGCACACCAGCAGATCGAATTCGGCGCTGGTCAGCGCCACCGCCTCACCGTCCTGGGTCGTCAACTGGCGCGCATCGATATCGATCGCGAAGGCATCGAAACCGTAGCGGCGATTGTCCGGCGCCTGCGGCACCGGCCGGGTCCGGCGCAGGATCGCGCGGGCGCGCGCCAGCAATTCGCGCGAGCTGAACGGCTTGGCGAGATAATCGTCGGCGCCCATTTCGAGGCCGACCACGCGGTCGATCTCGTCGCTCTTGGCGGTCAGCATCAGGATGGGAATGGTGCTGCTGGCGCGCAACCGCCGGCAGATCGCCAGACCGTCCTCGCCGGGCAGCATCAGATCGAGAATCATCAGATCGGGATGCAGCCGCGCCAGCACCTCGTCCATGGCCCTGCCGTCTTCGGCAATCTCGATGGCAAACCCTTCCTGGATCAGGAGGTCGCGCACCAGTCGACGGATTTCCGGATCGTCCTCGACAATGAGAATGGTGGGCTGCGGCACTGTCATGCCGCCTGTTTCCAACAATGACGCGCGATCGGCAAGCCGCAGAACGGCGTTTTTACAAACTGTTACGCGACATAAGAGCCGCCCTCGCGGCTGTTACATCCCGTCTACAAACCAACACAAAACATTGCGCGGCATCGAAACGCGATCCACATCGGCCGGCTAGATATCTTTTCGTCAGGACGCGATCCACCGTCGTGCACTGACGTTTCGAACATCCCAATGTGAGAACGAGAACATGAACAAATCCGTCTACAAGACTTTTGCCGCGCTCGCGCTGCTCACGCCCCTGCCCGCCGTTGCCCATGCGCAGGCACAGTCGCCGCGTGCGGCCTGCCGCGCCGACTTCAACAAGTTCTGCGCCACCGTCGCGCCGGGCGGCGGCCGGATCGCGGCCTGCCTCAAGGAAAAGGCCGACAAGCTGTCGCCGGAATGCAAGGACGCCCTGAAGTCGGCCAAGGCGGAATAGGCGCTGCCCGACCCAACCGGCAATCCAGTTCCTGACAATCTCGATGAGGAGAACGATATGAAGAAGTTTCTGACGCGGTCGGCGCTTGCCGCGATGTTGTCGCTCGTGACCATGGCCGAAGCGAATGCCTGGTCGCGCAGCGGCACGGTGACCCGCACCGGCCCCAACGGCAACAGCGTCACCCGCAGCGGCGCGGTCGGATGTGCCGGCGGCGTTTGCGCCGGCAAGAGCACCGTCACCGGACCGCGCGGTGGCTCGGTTACACGTGCAGGCGCCGTCACGCGCGGTCACGCCGGGCACTATCATGGTCACCATCATCATGCAGGCCGGGTTGCAGCGGGTGTGGCGGTCGGTGTCGCCGCTGGCACGACGATCGCCCGTTCGGCCTATGCTTCCACGGCGCCGGTCTATGTCGCGCCAGGCGTGGTCTATGCGCCGCGGCCGGTCGTCTACGCACCTCGTCCCTACTACTATTCGCGTTACTATTACGGCTCCGCCTATCGGCCCTATTACGCGGCCCACGTCGCCTACTACCGCCCATACTGAGGAGCTGCGCCGCGCGCGCTGCTCACTTTCGAGGACCGGGGATCTGGCAGTGCCATCCCCGGTGCCACGTGCTGCTCGGGACAAGGACATGCCGAATGGATAGCGAACCACGACAATGGACAGCAATTGGCTGGGTACTGGTGGCGGGATGTCTCGCCTTGGCGATCTGTTGCGGATTGTCGGCCACCCTGGCCCAAAATAACCGCATGACGCCGCGGCCGGTGCGCGCCGATATGACGACGGTGGTACCAAGAGCCTGCCTGAGCGAGTTTTACGCCTATCTGAAGGTCGCCGATACAGCCAGGGAGCTCGGATCGGACCGCGACATTCTCGATTTCGCGCTCGACCGATTGCAAACAGGTCTGGTCGCTTGTCTCACGGATGACGATGCGACGGAGCCGAACAGCGAAGCTGCGCTGACGGATGGCCCGCGACACCGGATCATGGTGTCGCACGCCTACCGGTCCGCTGCCTAGCCATTGCCATGCGCGGGCGGCCCACCGGGCCACATCGGCATGCTGCCTTTTCCATTTTCATGTCCGACCATCGACGGAGTCGTCGCGTGCCTGCTTTTCCTTTCTGCTTCTCCTCCTGCGCGCGAGACGGGCACCCTGCGGCAAGCCGCGTGCGCCTCGCGATCGCGCTTCTGACGCTGCCGGCCATGATTGCCGGCTGCGGGCCGCGCAATTCCTACCAGGCGCCGCCGCCGCCCGAGGTCAAGGTGCAGGCGCCGGTGCAGCGCGACGTCACCGAATATATGGAGTTCACCGGCCAGCTCGTGCCGGTGAAGTCGGTCGGCGTCGTCGCGCGCATCCAGGGCTTTCTGGAGTCGATCGGCTATGAGGACGGTACCACCGTCAGGCAGGGCCAGACCCTGTTCACCATCGAACCCGCGCCCTACCGGGCCAAGCTCGAGGAGGCCGAGGCAAATCTCGCGGCGTCCCAGGCCAAGGCGCTGTTCGCCACCCAGCAGAACGAGCGCTATGCGACGCTGGCGAGCCGCGAGGTCGCCTCGCAGATGCAGGCCCAGCAATCAACCGCCGACCTGAACGCGGCCAAGGCCTCGACCCAGCAGGCCAAGGCCGCCCTTGACCAGGCCCGCATCAACTACTCCTATACAAAGGTCACCGCCCCGTTCGACGGGGTGATGACCAATCATCTGCAAAGCGTCGGCGCCCTGGTGGGAACCGAGCAGACGGCGCAGCTCGCCACCCTGCTGCAGATCAACCCGATCTGGGCCAAATTCACCGTCAACGAGAGCGACGCCATCCGCGTGCGTGGGCTGGTGGCCGCGGCCGGCAAGACCGAGGCCGATCTGCGCACGTTGCCGGTCGATGTCGCCATGCAGGGCGAGCATGGATTTCCCCATCGCGGACAGCTCGATTACGCCGCGCCCGCGGTCGATCCGGCCACCGGCACGCTGTCGGTGCGCGCCATCCTGCAGAATGCCGATCGCGCGCTGCTGCCCGGCGCGTTCGTCAAGGTCCGGATTCCGGCCCGCAAGAGCAAGAACGCGCTGCTCGTCCCCGACACCGCACTGGGCAACATCCAGGGCACGCCGACGCTGCTGGTGGTCGATGCCGACAACAAGGTCGAGCAACGGATGGTCGAGACCGGCGGCCGCGAGGGCGAACTGCGGATCATCCGCAGCGGCATTGCCGCCGGCGACCGGGTCATCGTCACGAATGCGCAGCAGGTCGCGGTCGGCCAGACCGTCGCACCGCACGACAGCGCAGCCCCCGCGACACCTGCCACACCGGACAGCAAACCATGATCTCGCGCTTCTTCATCGACCGTCCCGTCTTCGCCAATGTCATCGCGCTGCTGATGCTGCTGATCGGCGCCGTATGCCTGCTGCGCCTGCCGGTCGCGCAATATCCCAATGTGGTGCCGCCCACCGTGCAGGTGACGGCGACCTATCCCGGCGCCAATGCCGCCGTGATCGCACGCACGGTGGCGCTGCCCATCGAGCAGCAGGTCAATGGCGTCGGCGGCATGCTCTATATGCAGTCCTACAGCACCGACAGCGGCACCTACACGCTCACAGTGACCTTCGAGATCGGCACCGATGTCGACCAGGCCCAGGTGCTGGTGCAGAACCGCGTGTCGTCGGCGCTGGCCTCGCTGCCGAGCAGCGTGCAGACCCAGGGCGTCAAGGTCGACAAGCGCTCGACCTCCATTCTCGGCTTCGCCGCGCTCACCTCTCCCGACAACAGCCGCGACGGCCTGTTCCTGAGCAACTACGCCTCGATCAATCTCGTGAATGAACTGTCGCGCCTGCCCGGCGTCGGCAATGTCACCGTGTTCGGCGCCGGCCAGTATGCGATGCGGGTCTGGATGGACCCGCAGCAGCTCCGCGCCCGCAATCTCACCGCCGGCGACGTGGTCGGCGCGCTGCAGCAGCAGAGCCAGGTGGTGCCGCTGGGCCAGCTCGGCGGCCCGCCGGTGCCGAACGGGCAGGCATTCCAGCAGACCCTCGAAGTCCGCTCCAGCCGCTTCAGCGATCCCGGCGAGTTCGGCGAGATCGTGGTCAAGGCCGCACCGGAGAATGGCGGCCAGATCGTGCGGCTCAAGGATGTCGCCCGGGTCGAACTGGGCGCACAGACCTACAGCCAGGGCTTCAAGCTCGACGGCGCACAGGCGGCCGGCATCGCCATCGCCCAGGATCCAAGCGCCAATGCGCTCGACGTCATGAACGCGGTGAAGACCCGCATGGCGGAACTGTCAAAAACCTTCCCGCCGGGCGTCAGCTACCAGATCCCGTTCGACACCACCCGCTTCGTCGATGCCGCCATCCATGAGGTCTATGTGACGCTGATCGAGACCGGCGTGCTGGTGCTGGCGGTCATCCTGCTGTCCCTCGGCGACTGGCGCGCCATGATGGTGCCGGCCACCACGGTGCCGGTCACGGTGATCGGCGCCTTCGCGGTGATGGCGGCGCTCGGCTTCACGGTCAACATGTCGACCCTGTTCGCGCTGGTGCTGGCGATCGGCATCGTGGTGGACGACGCCATCGTCGTGGTCGAGGGCGCCGCCCACGGCATCGAGAGCGGGCTGTCGCCGCATGATGCCGCAGGTTCGGCCATGGATCATCTGCTCGGCCCGATCATCGGCATCACGCTGGTGCTGATCTCGGTGTTCCTGCCGGCCGCGTTCCTGCCCGGCCTGACCGGCCAGATCTTCGCGCAATTCGCGCTGGTGATCGCCGCGACGGCGCTGCTCAGCGCGGTGAATGCCGTGACACTGAAGCCGACGCAATGCGCAACCTGGCTGAAGCCGCATGATGCGTCCGCCCGGCCCGGCCGGTTCCGGCGTGGCTTCAACAAGGTCTATGGTGCCGTCGAGCGGCGCTATACAGCGCTGGTGACACGGCTGGTCCGCCACAGCATCGCAACCACGCTGGCCGGCGTTGCGATCGTCACGCTGGCGATGGTGGGCCTGACGCGGCTGCCCACTGGCTTCCTGCCGCTCGAGGATCAGGGCTATTTCCTCGTCAGCGTGCAATTGCCGAGCGGTGCCTCGCTCGAGCGCACCGATGCGGCGCTCGATCGCATCAGCGGCAAACTGCGCAAGGTCGGCGGCGTCGACAACACGCTGTCGATCGCCGGCGTGTCCGCCACCGACGGCAATGCGTCGCTGGCCAATGCCGGCGCCATCTATATCGTGCTGAAGGACTGGAGCGAACGCGGCAAGAGCGAAAACCTGCCGAACATGTATGGCGCGCTGACCAGGGCCGTTGCCGATGTGGACGACGCCAAGGTCCTGGTGATCCCGCCGCCCGCCATTCAGGGCATCGGCAACAGCGGCGGTTTCACCATGCAAGTGGAGCTGCGCGACAACACGCTGGACTGGCAGCGGCTGTCGCAGGTCACCGACGCCATGCAGCGCAATGCGCAGGGACAATCCGGCGTGCAGCGGACCAATGCCAGCTTCCGCGCCGATGCGCCGCAGATCGGCCTGACCGTCGACCGCATCAAGGCAGCGACGCTGCAAGTCGCGGTGGATGACGTGTTCTCCACCCTGTCGGCATCGCTCGGCTCGAGCTTTGCCGGGCGCTTCGATCGCTTCGGCCGCACCTTCCAGGTGTTCGCCACCAATGACGGCACGGCACGCACCGACCTGCAGCAGGTGTTCGATCTCACGGTCCGCAATGCACAGGGCAATATGGTGCCTCTGGGATCGCTGCTGTCGGTCACCCGCAGCAGCGGGCCGTCGCTGGTCAGCCTGTATAATCTCTATCCGAGCGCGACCATCCTCGGCGCGCCAGCCCCCGGCTTCAGCTCCGGCGACGTCCTCGGCATCATGGATGCCGTGGCCAAACGCACATTGCCGGCCGGCACGGCGCATGAATGGACGGCGATGTCGTATCAGGAGAAGGCCATCGCGGGTCAGATCTATCTGGCACTCGGACTGGCGCTGCTGCTCGTCTATCTGGTGCTGGCCGCGCAATATGAGAGCTGGTGGACGCCGGCGTCGATCCTGCTGGCCGTGCCGCTCGCGCTGGTGGGCCCGGTGCTGACCATCGCGGCGCTCGGCATCAATGTGAATCTCTATTCGCAGATCGGACTGATCCTGCTGGTCGCGCTCTCCGCCAAGAACGCCATCCTGATCGTCGAAGTCGCCCGCAAGCGCGTTGAAGGCGGCGAGAGCCTGATCGATGCCGCGGTCGCAGCGGCGCGCGAACGCTTCCGCCCGATCATGATGACCTCGATCGCCTTTGCCGCCGGCGTGGTGCCGCTGATGCTCGCAACGGGCGCCGGGGCAAATGCACAACGCTCGATCGGAATCGTGACCTTCTCCGGCATGCTGTCGTCGACACTGCTGGTCGTCGTGCTGACGCCCGCGACCTATGTCGTTGCCCGGCAGGTGGAGAACTGGGTCCACGGCGCGCGCAGCAAGCGCGTGAGCGCCTATGCCGCCTCGTCGCGCGACTGATAGAGCTTGTACAGCATGCGCTGGCCGATGCGCCGGAACGGCGCGAACGGATGTGTCGGCAGCGGCGAGGTGAAGATCGGCAGGTCTTGGCCTTTGAATTCCTTGCCGCCGATCATCTGCGCCATGCGGCGCCCGGCCTGCGCCGAATAGGACACGCCATTGCCGCCATAGCCCAGCGCATAGAACAGCGTCTGCGAAGGATCGGGCCGGAAGATGCGCGGCATCATGTCGTGGCTGACATCGACCCAGCCCCACCACGAATAATCGATCTCGATGCCCTTCAGCGCCGGGAACTTGCGGTGCAGGCCGTCGATCAAAAGCTGCAGATGCTTCTGGTTGGCGGCATCGGCGCCGGTGATGGCGCTGCGGCTGCCGATCTGCACCCGATTGTCCGGCAGCCGGCGATAATAGAACCGCAGCGTGCGCGTATCGGTAATCACCTGCGTGGTCTTGAAACCAGTCGCTCCCAGCTCCGTTTCGGTGAGCGGCCGCGTCACGATGGAATTCGACATGATCGGCATGCAGCGCCCGCGCAGGAACGGCGTCAGGCCGAGCGACGTATAGGCACCGGTCGCGATGCCGACGGCGCGGGCACGCACCGTGCCGCCGGGCGTGCGCAGATGATGCACGCCGCCGCGCGTCGTGATCTCCAGCACCGGGCTGCCCGGATGCACCTTCGCGCCAAGCTCGCGCGCCATACGCTGGTAGCCGAAGGCAAGCTTCGCAGGATGCACGCCGGTGCCGAGCGGCTCATGCACCGCGCCGACGCATTCCGCCTCGTTGACATAGTCGCGGCGCACCTCGTCGGCCGACAACACGCGGGTCTTGTAGCCGAACACCTCGTTCTGCACCTTCGACTCGGCCGCGATCTTGTCCAGCATGCGCTGGCGATGGGCGAGATAGAGATGGCCGCCGCGCTGCGGCTCGCAATCGATCTTGCCGGATGTGATCAGTTCCTCGAACGTCTCAAAACCGTCCTGCACTTCCGCATGCAGGCGCAGCGCCACGTCGCGGCCCCAGCGCTCGATCCATTGCGAGCGCGACAGCCGGCCCGATGCATTCTGCCCCTGCCCGCCATTGCGCGTGCTGCAGCCCCAGGCGACGCGGTTGGCTTCGAGCACCACCGCCTTGATGCCGAATTCGCGCGCGAGGAAGATCGCGCAGGCAAGCCCCGTATAGCCCGAGCCGATGATCGCGACATCGGCGTCGATATCGCCGGTGATCGGGCCGTCATCCTCGGGCGGCGTGCCGGCGGTGGCCAGCCAGTAGGTCGGCGCGTAGTTGCGGTTGGTGCCGGGGCCCGGCGAGACGAGCGGATCATGATGCTGGTCGTAGGGCGCGATCGACATGGACAGCTTCCTTACGATGCAGGTTGGGCCGGCAGCGCCGGCCGGTCCTTGCGGAAGGCGCTCTTGCGCGAGAGCTTGTCGCCCTTGAAGGTGAAGAGGTCGCAGCCCTCGGCCTCGATGCGCGTGCCATTGGCAGCCGTCCCGCGAAAGATCCATTCCGACAGGCCGCGATCGCCGAACACGCTGTGCGACGTGCAGGTCCAGCTCACATCGGGCATGCCGCCCCACACCTTCTCGAACGCCGCCTTCACATCCGCCGTGCCGATGATGCGGTTGCCATACATCTCGGCGCCGACGGCGGTGTCAAAGACGATGTCGTCGGTCATGCAGGCCATCACGCCATCGGCATCGTGGCGGTTGAACGCCTCGAACAGCGTGACTAGAAGCTGGTGGCGCGCGGACGACTCGGACATTGCAAGGCTCTCTCGATCGTTGAAGCAGGCATCGGCACATGGCCGATCACGACCATGAGGGTGCCAGCGGTGATGCGCCGCGATTAGGGCCAGTTGCGCCGAACCAACCGGCCAGAGCCCACCGGATCTGGACCAAACATTGGCCAGCGCTGGCCCTGCACCTTCGGGCGCAGACCGCCATGGTGGCGCCATGGCAAGGGACGGAACCGACTGACATGCATGACCTCGTGATCGCGATCGGCGATCTCGGTGCGGCGCTGACACCAAAGCTGGTTCTGCTCTCCATCGCCTCCATCTTCGTCGCCGCCGTGCTGCGCGGCTATACGGGTTTCGGCTTCGCGCTGGCCGCCGTGCCGCTGCTGAGCCTTTTCATGACCCCGACCGAAGCCGTGCCGGTGGCGATCGGCCTGCAGCTCGCCGGCAGCCTGCTCGACTTCCGCAAGGCGTCGCAGGCCTGCGACTGGCCCTCGCTGCGCTGGCTGATGCTCGGCGCACTGATCGGCTCGCCGCTGGGCACGCTGATCCTGAGCGCGATCTCGGCACCGGCAGCCCGGCTGGCGATCAGCGCCATCACACTGCTGGCGGTGTTCGCGCTGCAGCGCGGTTTCGCCTTGCCCGAGACCCCACCCCGCCCGCTGACCTCGATCACCGGCTTTTTCTCCGGCCTGTTCAACGGCCTTGCCGCCATGCCCGGCCCGCCGGTGGTGGCCTATTACATGTCGCTGCCGATGCCGCGCCGGGCGGCACGGGCGTCCCTGATGGTGTTCTTCCTGATGACCTCGATCACCGCGACGGTGAGTTTTGTCGGCGTCGGGCTGATGAACCTGCACACCGTCGGCCTGTCGCTGCTCGGCCTGCCGGTGATGTGGCTCGGCACCCGGCTCGGCGAACTCGCGTTCCGCCGCGGCAGCGACGCGGTGCACCGGCAGGTGTCCATCGCCAGTCTCGGCGTCATCGCGCTGATCAGCGCGGTGAAGGGGATCGGTGAACTGACGTAGCGAAGGCGGCCTTCTTCACCTCTTCCCTCAGGGGAGAGGTCGCGCGCCCTTGCGCGCGGGTGAGGGGGCTGGTGACGTTGGAGCGTGAGCCCCCCTCACCCGCCCCGGCTACGCTGCGCTTCGCCGTGTCGACCTCTCCCCGGTGGGGAGAGGTGATCGCGCGTCGCTGTGAGTCGAGTGCTATCCCAGCCGTGCGATAATGCGGCCGAGGCGTTCGATGCCGGGCTCGATGCGGTCGTTGCGGATCGACGAGAAGCCGAGCCGGAAGCTGTTGGCATGGCTGCCCTTGGTCATCGCAAAGACGTCGCCGGGCTCGATCACCACCCCTTCGGCCAGCGCGGCCTTGGCCAGTTCCGTGGCATCCACGCCGTCCGGGCACGTCACCCAGTAGCTGGTGCTGCCGACGCCGCGTTTGAAACTGCAGCCGGAAAGATGCTGCGGCAGCAACCGGTCGAGAATGCGCGCCCGCTCCAGCAGCACGCGGGACACCCGTTGCAGATGCGAGCGATAATGGCCGAGGCCGATGAACAGCGCGGCCACGCGCTGGTTGTTCAGCGGCGGATGCCGCAGCATCAAGCGCCTGAGCGCGCGGAGTTCGCGGATCACTGGCGCGGGTGCGGCCACATAGCCGAGCCGCAGTCCAGGCGCGAGCACCTTGGAAAGGCTACCTACGTAAAGGACGCGATCGTTGCGATCGAGGCTCATCAGCGGCGGCAGCGCCGGCCCTTCCTGGATCAGCTCACTCTCGTAGTCGTCCTCGATCAGCACTATGTCGCGCTCCTGCGCCTTGCGTAGCAGTTCGAGACGCCGCGCCTCGGGCATCACAGAGGTGGTCGGGCATTGATGTCCGGCGGTGACATAGGCCAGATCGCAACTCTCGAAGTCCGCATCCGGCACCATGCCGTCGCCATCCACCGCCAGCGGCACGATATTGTCGGTCAGCATGCCGAAGATATTGCGGGCATCGGGATAGCCGGGATCCTCCATGCCGACCCGGGTGCCGGGCTTGGTGAACAGCCGGGCAATCAGATAGAGCGCGTGCTGGGCGCCCATGGTCATCATGATCTCGTCCGGCCGCGCGCGAATGCCGCGGCGTGGCAAGACCTGCAGCCGGAGTTGCTCGATCAGCGCCGGATCGTCCGCATCGATCAGGTCGCGCGCCCAGTTGTTGATTTCGGGCACGCTAAGGGCCGCGCGCGCGCTTTCGCGCCAGTCATTGGTGGGAAACAGGCTCGGATCGAACTGGCCGAAGATGAACGGATACGGATAGTCCTGCCAGTTGAGCGGCTTGACGATATTACGGTTGGCCGAGGGCCGCACGGCGAAGCGTTCCGCCCAGCGCGCCGTGCCGACATCGTCTGGCGCGGCGCGCAGATCGCGCTGACTGTCCAGATGCTTCGGCAAGCCTGCGACAAAGAAGCCGCTGCGTTCGCGCGAAACCAGAAAATTCTGATCGACGAGCTGCTCATAGGCGATCACGACCGTATTGCGCGACACCTCGAGCAGCGTTGCCAGTTCGCGGCTCGACGGCATGCGCACGCCGAGCGCAAGGCGTCCTTGCTCGATCGCCGTGCAGATCAACTGGCGAATCTGCAATTGCAGGAACGGCCCGCGCCGGTCCAGCCCCTGGAACAGCGAGCCCCAGAACAGCGCATCGCCGATTCCCGACGATGTCGGGCGACTTTCTGCCGCCACTTTCGTCGATCTGCCGGGATTTGCCATTCACCGCTCCCATCTGAACCAGAACTAACCTTCTTGCTAAGCAAGAGCCGCGCCAGCCAGCCATTCGGCCAGCGCAGATGGCTGGCCCTATTCGTGCATCCGATCTGGCGCTGGCTTGGCGCCATAACTAGCCTCACGCTCCCGTGACGGAAATTGAGGATGATCAAGTGAGCCACGATACGGTTGTTTTCTCCGCCCGCAAGATCGTGACCATGAATCCGTCGCGCCCCGTTGCTACGCATGTTGCGGTGCGCGAGGGTCGGATCGTCGCCGTCGGCAGTCTTGACGAGATCGGCCCTCTCGGCGGCGGCAAGGTCGACGACCGTTTCAAGGACAAGGTGCTGCTGCCTGGCTTCGTCGAGGGCCACAGCCACATCATGGAAGGCATGATGTGGTCTTTGCCTTATGTGGGCGCGTTCGATCGCCGCGCGCCGGACGGCAAGGTCGTCCAGGGCGTGCCGACCATCGACGCCATCGTGGAACGGCTGCAAGAGGCCGAGCGCGCGATGACCGATCCGGAGGCACCGCTGTTCGCCTGGGGGTTCGATCCGCTGCATATCGGCAGCATCTCGCTCACCCGCCAGGATCTCGATCGTGTCTCGACGACACGGCCGATCATGGTGGTGCATGCCTCGTTCCATATCAGCAACGTCAACTCGCTGGTGATGCAGCGCGCAGAACTCGACCGCACCACCAATATTTCCGGCGTGGTGATGGGCAAGGACGGCGAGCCTTCAGGCGAAGTTCAGGGCATCGCCGCGCGTTTCCGCGTGTTCCGCGTACTCGGTACCAATCCGCTGTCGGGCAATCTCACCGCCGAGGACGTCAACCGATATGCCTCGTCCTGCTGCGTGCAGGGCGTGACCACCGTGACCGACCTGCATAATGATCTCGCCGATCTCACCGTCGAGGTCTATCGCGCCGCCAGCCGTCGCGCGGATTTCTCGGTCCGCCTCGTGCCGGCCATGGCGTCGGTGTCGCACAGCCCGGAAGCCGGCATCGCCAAGATCAAGGCGCTGCAGGCGTCGAATAACGACAAACTGCATTACGGCATCGTCAAACTGGTGGTCGACGGCTCGATCCAGGGCTTCACCGCCCGCCTGCGCTGGCCCGGCTATCACAACGGCGCACCGAACGGCCTGTGGTACATCGCGCCGGAGGAACTGCCCGGCATCGTCGCCGCCTATCATACCGCCGGCATCCAGCTGCACATCCACACCAATGGCGACGAAGCCACCGAGCTCGCGCTCGATGCCGTCGAGGCCGCGCAGATCGCAACGCCGATGCCGGATCATCGCCATACGCTGCAGCATTGCCAGATGGCCGATGCGGCGCAGTTCAGGCGCATGAAGACGCTCGGCATGTGCGTCAACCTGTTCGCCAATCACGTCTATTACTGGGGCGACCCGCATTACGACCTCACCATGGGACCGGAACGCGCCAACCGTCTCGACGCCACCGGCACGGCGCTGCGCCTGGGCGTGCCGTTTGCGATCCATTCCGACGCGCCGGTGACGCCGCTGAGCCCGCTTTTCACGGCGTGGTGCGCCGTCAATCGCGTCACGTCCTCGGGCCGCGTGCTCGGCAAGGAAACCGAGGCGCTGACCGTACAGCAGGCGCTCAACGCCATCACCATCGACGCCGCCTATACGCTGAAGCTCGACCACATGGTCGGCAGCATCGAGACCGGCAAATATGCCGACTTCGTCGTGCTCGACGCCGATCCGCTCGAGGTCGCGCCGGAAACGATCAAGGACATCAACGTCTGGGGTACCGTGGTCGGCGGCACGGTCCGGGAGGCGCCTCGGGCATGACGGCGACGCCGCGCATCACAACACCCGTGACGGTGATCGGCGGCTTTCTCGGCGCCGGCAAGACGACCTATCTGAACCATCTGCTGCGCGCCGCCAGCGGCCGCTATGCCGTGCTGGTGAACGACTTCGGTGCCGTGAATATCGATGCGGCGCTGATCGCCAGGCATGACGGCGAGACCATGACGCTAGCCAATGGCTGCGTCTGCTGCAGCATCGGCAGCGGCTTCCTCGATACGCTCGGCCGCATTCTCGACGACGGCACCAGCTTCGATCACATCATCATCGAGGCCTCCGGCGTCGGCGATCCCTGGCGCATCGCCGAGATCGCGCTGGTGGAACCGAGCCTGCGGCTCAATGCGGTGATCGTGCTGGCCGATGCATCGCGCATCGCGACGCTGCTCGGCGATGCGCGCGTCGGCGATACCGTGCGCAGGCAGTTCGACCGCGCCAGTCTTGTTCTGCTCACCAAGGTCGATCTGCTGGATCGCAGCGCGGCCGATGCTGCGCGGAGCACGATCGCGGCGCTGCGCCCGGGCGTCGCAGTGATCGAGACGACCGAACACACACTGCCGGGCCTGCCGGACGGCGCGTTCAAGCCGGCATCGCGCTTCGCCGCCACGGATGCGGATCATGCCGATCACGAGCAGAACTTCCGCCGCTGGTGCTATGCCCGCAACGGCGCGTTCGACCGCGATATGCTCGCCCACGCCCTCAAGGCAGTGCCCCCGCAATTGCTGCGCCTGAAAGGTCCGTGCCGGATCGCCGGCGACGCGTCGCCCGCGCTGCTGCAGATGGTCGGCCAGGACTGGTCGCTGTCACCGCTGCCCGATGGCATGATGACCGCGGACGACATTCTGCTGGTCGGCGTCGGCACCGACGCGCTTCCCGATACTGCCACGCTCGATGCGATCCTCGACACCGCGCTCGCTGCACCGACATTGATGACAACGGCGGACGTTAACCGCCGGCAAGCCGCATTCACCCTCTGAGAGAAGGACACCTGCCATGTCTCCGACCTGGTCTCGACGACCCCGCTCGCTGAAAGCCTCTCTTCTGACCGCAGCCCTCGGCTTTGCGCTGGTGGCCACCGCCATCGCGCCGAGCACACGGCCCGCGATGGCCGCCGATGGCGGCACGCTGGTGGTTGCCTCGACGCAGGTGCCGCGTCATTTCAACGGTGCGGTGCAATCCGGCCTCGCCACCGCGATGCCGTCGACGCAGATTTTCGCAAGCCCGCTGCGCTATGACGACAACTGGAATCCGCAGCCTTATCTTGCCAAGTCGTGGGACGTCGCGCCGGACGGCCTCTCGGTCACGCTGAAGCTGGTCGATAACGCGCTGTTCCATGACGGCAAGCCGGTGACCTCGGACGACGTCGCCTTCTCGATCATGACCATCAAGGCCAACCACCCGTTCCAGAGCATGCTGGCCGCGGTGGACAAGGTCGAGACGCCGGACCCGCTCACCGCCGTCATCCGCCTCAAGCATCCGCACCCGGCGCTGCTGCTGGCGATGTCGCCGGCTCTGATGCCGATCATTCCGAAGCACATCTATGGCGACGGCCAGGACGTGAAGGCGCATCCGGCCAACCTGAAGCCGGTCGGCTCCGGCCCCTATCGCCTCACCGAATACAAGCAGGGCGAATATTACACGCTGGAGAAGTTCGACAAGTTCTTCATCGCCGGCCGGCCGAAGCTCGACAAGATCGTGGTCAAGCTTGTCTCGGACAGCAATGCCGCCGTTGTCTCGCTGGAGCGCGGCGACGTCAACGTGCTGCCATTCATCTCGAATACCCGCGACATCGATCGCATCGAGAAGATGCAGAACATCACCATTACCGACAAGGGCTTTGCCGGCGTCGGTCCGATCAACTGGCTTGCCTTCAACACCAAGAAGAAGCCGTTGGATGACGTCCGCGTGCGCCAGGCCATCGCCTTTGCCGCCAACCGCGAATTCATCACCGGCAAGCTGATGAACGGCAAGGCCAAGATGGCCACCAGCCCGATCGCGCCGGGCTCGCCGCTGCTCGCGACCGATCTCGAAATGTACAAGCTCGATCTCGCCAAATCGGCGAAGTTGCTGGACGAGGCCGGCTATCCCAAGGCCGCCGACGGTTCGCGCATGAACCTCACCATCGACTTCATCCCCGGCGACGAGGAACAGCAGCGCAATGTCGCCGAATATCTGCGCTCGCAGCTCAAGCGCGTCGGCATAAATCTCGAAGTCCGCGCCGCACCGGACTTCCCGACCTGGGCCCAGCGCATCTCCAATTACGATTTCGACCTGACCATGGACAACGTCTTCAACTGGGGCGACCCGGTGATCGGCGTCAACCGCACCTATCTGTCCAGCAATATCCGCAAGGGCATCATCTGGTCGAACACCCAGCAATACAGCAATCCGAAGGTGGACGAGCTGCTCGCCGCCGGCGCGCAGGAGCCGTCGCCCGAGAAGCGCAAGGCCCTGTACGCCGAATTCCAGAAGCTGGTCGTCAATGACGTGCCGATCTATTTCATCAACAGCGCGCCCTATCGCAACGCCTTCTCGAAAGGACTCGACAACCTGCCGACCTCGATCTGGGGCGTGATGTCGCCGCTCGACGAGATCAACTGGAAAGAGAAGCCGAAGACCTGAGTTACTCCGTCATTGCGAGCGCAGCGAAGCAATCCAGGAGCCCGGAACGACGGCTGGATTGCTTCGTCGCTTCGCTCCTCGCAATGACGGCGTAAAACGACTCGAACGAACTTCACGCAACGAACAGACCGGCACCATGAACCTTGTTCTCCATGTCATCAGGCAACTGGCCAATGCGATCGGCCTGCTGCTTGCCGTGCTGGTCCTCAATTTCTGTCTGATCCACGCCGCGCCCGGCGATCCCGCCCTGGTGATCGCCGGCGAGATGGGCGGCGCCTCCGCCGAGGTGATCGCCGCGCTGCGGGTGAAATACGGCCTCGACAAGAGCATGCTCGAACAGCTCTTCACCTATCTCGGCAAGGTCGCCACCGGCGACTTCGGCTATTCCTATTACTTCAACGAGCCGGTGGTGGGGCTGATCGCCCAGCGTATCCCCGCCACGCTCTATCTCGTGCTGTCGGCGCTGGCGATGTCGGTGATCATCGGCACGCTGATGGGCATCGTCAGTGCCCGCAAGCCGAACGGGCTGTTCAGCCAGGGCGTCACCGTGATCTCGCTGGCCGGCTATGCGGCGCCGGTGTTCTGGACCGGCCTGATGCTGCTCCTGCTGTTCGGCTCGGTGTGGCCGATCCTGCCGGTCACGGGGATGACCGACGTGGCGCGGCCGAAGACCGGTTTTGCCCATGTGCTCGACATCCTGCAACATCTGGTGCTGCCGGCGACCACCCTCGGCCTCGTCTATATCGCGCAATACAGCCGCCTCGCCCGGGTCAACATGATCGATGCGCTGACCGCCGACTATGTGCGGACGGCGCGCGCGAAAGGCCTGCCGGAGATCGTGGTGATCGGCAAACATGCCCTGCGCAACACGCTGATCCCCATCGTCACCGTGGCCGGCCTGCAATTCGGTCACCTGTTCGCCGGTGCCGTGCTGGTGGAGACGGTGTTCTCCTGGCCGGGCATGGGTCGGCTGGTCTACGAGTCCATCCTGCGGCGCGATTATCCCACGCTGCTGGCGGTGCTGTTCTTCTCCGCCGTGCTGGTGATGGCCGCCAATATCGTCACCGATCTGGTCTATCGCCTGGTCGATCCGCGCATCCGTTCGGGGGCCCGATGACCACGATCGACTCCACCGCCGTCAAGCCCGACACCACGCTGCTGCCGGTGCGCCCGGCGACCTCGCCGATGGCCGCGGCCTTGCGCCAGTTCGCACGCAGCCCCGCGGGCGTGGCCGGCGCCGTCGTGCTGCTGGCCATCATTTTCGCCACCCTGTTCGGCCCGCAGCTCTATGGCGTCGATCCGCTCGACATCGCCGGCGCGCCGCTGTCGCCACCCGATGCCGATGCCTGGCTCGGCACCGACTATCTCGGCCGCGATATCCTGTCCGGCCTGCTGCAGGGCGGCCGCGCGACGCTCACGGTCGGCGGTGTTGCCGCGCTGATCACCATCGTCATCGGCGTCACCATGGGCTCATTGGCGGGCTTCTTCGGCGGGCCGATCGATACGGCGCTGGTAAAAGTCACCGAATTCTTCCAGATCCTGCCGCCTCTGCTGTTCGCCATGGTGCTGGTCACTCTGTTCGGCCAGTCGCTGGTGGTGGTCACGCTTGCGATCGGCGTGGTCAGCTGGCCGTCGGCGGCGCGGCTCACCCGCGCGGAATTCCTGCGGCTGCGCAATCTGGATTTCGTCAAGGCCTCGCGCGCGGCCGGCGGTGGCAATGGCCATCTCATCCTGCGCGTGGTGCTGCCCAATGCGCTGCCGCCGATCATCGTCTCGGCAACGCTCGCCATCGGCATCGCCATCCTGTTCGAGGGCGGGCTCAGCTTCCTTGGCCTCGGCGACCCCAACACCATGAGCTGGGGGCTGATGCTGGGCCAGAACCGCAATTACGTGCTCGATGCGTGGTGGACCGTGACCTTCCCCGGGGCCGCCATCTTCATCGCCGTGCTGGCCATCAGCCTGATCGGCGACGGCATCAATGACGCCATCAATCCGCGCCTGCGCAAGCGAGGCTGACGCATGAGCCCCGTCCTCTCCGTGCAGAACCTCACCGTCACCATGAAGGGCAGCAAGGGCCCGGTGCCGGTGCTGGAAAATCTCTCCTTCGATGTCGCGCAGGGCAAGACCACCGCCCTGGTCGGCGAATCCGGCTGCGGCAAGAGCATGACGGCGCTCGCCATCATGCAGTTGCTGCCCGAGGATTTCCGCGTCACCTCCGGCCGCATCCTGCTCGATGGGCAGGACGTGCTGGCGTCTACGCCAAAAGAGCTGCGCAGCCTGCGCGGCAACAAGATGTCGATGATCTTTCAGGAGCCGATGACCGCGCTCAACCCGCTCTACACCGTGGGCGACCAGATCGGCGAGGTGCTGCGCCAGCATCGCGGCCTGTCGCGCCGCGACGCGCATCAACAGGCGATCCAGTTCCTCAAGGCGGTGCAGATCCCGGCTGCCGAGAAGCGCGTCGATGCCTATCCGCACCAGCTTTCCGGCGGCATGCGGCAGCGCGTGATGATCGCCATGGCGCTGGCCTGCAAGCCAAAGCTGCTGATCGCCGACGAGCCCACCACCGCCCTCGATGTCACCGTGCAGGCGCAGATCTTTGACCTGCTGGCCGAATTGCAGGACGACACGGACACCGCCATCGTGCTGATCACCCACGATCTCGGCGCCGTGGCCGAAATGGCCGACGATGTCGCCGTGCTCTATGCCGGCCGCTGCATCGAACAGGGCGCCGCGGACGAGATCATCGCCCATGCCCGCCATCCCTATACGCGCGGGTTGATGGCCTGCGTGCCGCATCTGCAGCTCGGGAAGACCGACGGCCACTTCGCTCCGCTGGAGGAAATTCCCGGCATGGTGCCGCCGCTCGGCGCGCGCGGCCCGGACTGCGCCTTCCTCGCCCGCTGCGCCTTCGCCGCCGATATCTGCCGCGCCCAGCCGCAACCGCCGCTCGACCGCGTCGATGCACAGGCCGCCGTGTCGTGCTGGCGCCATCTGGAGATCGCGCCATGAGCGACGGACTGCCGATGATGAACGCGCCTGCCGACGTCCTGCTCGACGTCAACGACCTCGTCGTGCATTTCCCCGCCGGCCGCCGCGGCATGTTCGGCAAGCCGTCCAAGGTCCATGCTGTCGATGGCATCAGCTTTCGCGTTCGCCGCGGCACCACCTTCGGCATCGTCGGCGAAAGCGGTTCGGGCAAATCCACCACCGCCCAGGCGGTGATGCGGCTGATTCCGGCGACCTCAGGCCAGATCGTGTTCGGCGGCGAGAACATCGCCGATTTTCGCGGCGAGAAGCTGCGGCTGGCGCGCAGCAAATTCCAGATCGTGTTTCAGGACCCATTCTCGGCGCTCGATCCACGCCGCCGCGCCGGCGACTTGATCCGCGAGCCGCTCGATCTGCTCGGCATTGGCGCACCGCGCGAGCGCGACGCCCGCGTCAAGCAACTGCTGGCCGAAGTCGGGCTGCCGCCGCAGGCCGCCGACCTGTTTCCGCACCAGTTCTCCGGCGGCCAGCGCCAGCGCCTGTGCATTGCGCGCGCGATGGCGCCGGAGCCCGACCTGATCGTCTGCGACGAGGCGGTGTCGGCGCTCGACGTCGCCATCCAGGCGCAGATCCTGAACCTGTTGAAGAAGCTGCAGCGCGAGCGTGGCTTCACCTACATCTTCATCTCGCACGATCTCGGCGTGATCCAGCATTTCTGTGACGAGATCGCGGTGATGTATCTCGGCAAGATCGTTGAACAGGCGCCCGCCGACATCTTCTTCTCGGCCCCGTCGCATCCCTATAGCTGGTCGCTGATCTCGGCCGCAGCGCCCCCTGGCCCGCTGCGCGACCGGCTGAAGAAGGACTATCTCGTCAAGGGTGATCCGCCGAGTCCGGTCGATCCTCCGCCTGGCTGCCGCTTCGCCCAGCGCTGCCCCTTTGTGATCGAACACTGTCGTGAGGAACTGCCGATCCTCCAGGTGCAGACCGGTGACCATTTTGTCGCATGCCACCGGGCCGGTGAACTCAACCCGCCGGAGTTGACGATTCCGTAGAGCATTGGAGCATTTTGCAGGCAGGTCATGCGAGGCTCACCGCCATGAGCGGGCTCGTCTCAACAGAGCGGATAACCGCGAGATTCGCGTCACTAAATATCGACTATTTCAGATAGTTGGTCGGTACAGCGGTCGTAAATTTCAACTCCTCCATCGAGATCGATGAATTAATCTGCGAAAACTCCAGGCGCTCGATCATGGTCTTATACACTTGGTCGAGCGCCTCGACGTCGGGCACCAGGACCTTGAGGATGTAATCGACGGATCCTGTCAGTCGATAGGCTTCCACAATCTGCGGGATATTCTCCAGCAACTCCCTGAATTTCATCAGCCATGCCGCTTCGTGCCGCGGCGCCGTGATCGATATGAACACGGTCATCGGCACGCCTGCCTTTTTTTGATCGACCAATGTCACGCGCTCGCGGATCACGCCCGCTTCCTCGAGACGCCGGATACGTCGCCAGCATGGCGTCTGGGATAGCCCGACCTCTTCGGCCAGGACGCCGACGGCGCGATCCCGCTGCTGCAAGAGGTCGAGGATCTTGCGGTCGATCTCATCAAAACGCGTCGTCATTTTCAAAGCTCCCATCAGCCACCACAGCCAAGCAAGGCCGAAATTCGATGCTCCCGAGGAAGCCATACCGAGCATCTGCACGGCCAGATCGAGCACAAACCTGAATCTTTGTTCTAGCAATAGCGCGTTTTTGGATAATTTAATCTACGAAAATAGCTCACAAATAGCACTAAAATGCAATTTTATTCCATTTTGTAGATCATTATTGACACTTTTGTGATTATGCCGCAATTTTGTTCCTGCCTGCAGCGTGAGCAACCGGCTGCAGCGACATCAACCCAAAAGGGATCATCATGAGAGGCGTGAAAAAGCGGCTTTGGCTGCTGGGCGGAGCTTTGTGCGCATTTGTGGCGTCGGCACAGGCCGAAGACGTCAAACGAGGCGGCACCGCGGTCATTCACATGAACACCGAGCAAGGCGTCCTCAACCCGGCGCTTCGCGCATCGACCGGCGTGTACCAGATCACCGGCAAATTCATGGAGCCGCTGATCGACAAGTCTTATGACGGTTATGTCGGCGTGCTGGCCACCGACTGGTCGTCATCGGCCGACGGCAAGGCGATCACTTTCAAACTGCGCCCCGGCGTGAAGTGGCATGACGGCGCCGCCTTCACCTGCGACGACGTTGCCTATTCCGCGATGAATCTGTGGAAGAAGCTGCTGAACTATTCCAGCACGCTGCAGGCCAATCTCGACGCGGTCGACTGCCCCGATCCGACCACCGCTGTATTCCGCTATTCGTCGCCGATGCCGCTTGACCTGCTGGTCGCGGCCATGCCGGATCTTGGCCACCCCGTGCCGAAGCATCTCTATGACGGCACCGACATTCTCAAAAACCCCTACAACCAGAAGCCCGTCGGCACCGGCCCGTTCAAGTTCCAGAAATATGAGCGCGGCCAGTACATCATCGCCGAGCGCAATCCCGACTACTGGCGCGGCAAGCAGTACCCCTATCTCGACCGCATCATCTGGCGGTTCATTCCGGACAAGGCGGCAGCCGCCGCCGCGTTCGAAGCCGGGGAAATCCACGAATCCGGGTTCAACGGCATTTCGATGGAAGACATGCAGCGGCTCGGCAAGGATCCGCGCTTCGACATGGGGCCGAAAGGTTTCGAGAACAACGTCGCCCACTCCACCGTCGAGTTAAATCTGCGCAACCCGATCCTCGCCGACATCCGCGTCCGCAAGGCGATCTATCACGCACTCGACACGGATTTCGCGCTGAAGACCATCATGCGCGGCTATGGCAAGAAGGGCACCGGCCCGGTGCCGACCGCTGGCGGCATCAACTACACCGCGGACGTAACGACCTATCCGTTCGATCCCGACAAGGCCCGAGCTCTGCTCGACGAGGCCGGCTACAAGCCGGACGCCAACGGCATCCGCTTCAAGCTCCGGCACCGTCCGGCACCCTGGGGCGAATACACCCAGCTCTGGGCGGAGTATTATGCGCAGGCGCTGAAGAAGATCGGGATCGCCGTCGAACTCGTCACGAACGATGCACCGGGTTTCCTCAACGGCGTCTATCGCGACCACAATTTCGATACGGCGAGCGGCTGGCATCAGTTCCGCGCGGACCCTGCGGTGTCCACCACCGTCTGGCTGCGCTCGGGCGCACCGGTCGGCACGGCCTGGTCCAACCAGTTCGGCTACAAGTCCGCCGAAATGGACAGGCTGATCGACGACGCCGCTGCCGAACTGGATACGTCCAAGCGTGCCGGCCTGTATCACCAGATACAGAAGCTCGCGATGACCGACCTTCCGGTGATCTTCGCCATCGAACATCCGTTCCTCGGCATCACCAGCAAGAAACTCAAGAACCACCACAACACGCCGCGCTGGGATTCATCCAGTTGGTACGACCTGTGGCTTGACAAGTAGCGCCGCCACGCCGGGGCATCGCCTGCCCCGGCGCCTTTCATCACGGGAAGCCCGCTGACATGAGCCTGCATATTCCGCCCCTTCTGGGTTACGCGCTGCGCCGAACCATCCAGTCGGCCCCGATCCTCATCATGATCATGATAGGCAGTTTCCTGCTGATCAAACTCGCCCCCGGCGACACCGTCGATGCGCTGGTCGGCGACATGGGCGGCGCCGATCCGGCCTTCGTGGCCCGGCTGCGTGTCGAATATGGCCTCGACCAGTCCGTCTTCGTTCAGCTGTGGCGATACATGGCCAAACTAGCCCAGTTCGATTTCGGCTGGTCCCACGTCTATGAGCAGCCCGTCACCACGGTCCTTCTGTCCCGGCTCGGCAACACGCTGTTGCTGATGGTCAGCTCGTTGTCACTGGCCTTCGTGTTCGGCATCGCGCTCGGCGCCTTCGCGGCACGCCTCGCCTATTCCATCACCGACAATGCGATCTCCACGCTCGGCCTCGTCTTCTATGCGATGCCGTCCTTCTTTCTCAGCCTGCTGATGATCCTGATCTTCTCGGTCAAGCTCGGCTGGCTGCCGGTGGGCGGCATCCGCACCATCGGCGCCTTCAACGAGGGCTGGGCCGATGTCGTCGATGTCGCCCGCCACCTGATCATGCCGACGGCGGCGCTGTCGCTGATCTATCTCGCCTTCTACATGCGCCTGATGCGGACCAGCGTGCTGGAAGTCTCCGACTACGATTTCGTCCGCACCGCACGCGCCAAGGGCGCGGGCAGCACGCGCGTCATGTATCACCACATCATCCGCAACGCGCTGCTGCCTGTCGTCACTCTGCTGGGCCTGCAATTCTCCACCGTCCTCGGCGGCTCGGTGGTGATCGAGACCATCTTCTCGCTGCCGGGCCTCGGCCAGCTCGCCTACACGTCCGTCGTCAAGCGCGACCTCAACACGCTGATGGGCATCATCGCGCTCAGCTCCATCATCGTGGTGCTCGTCAATATCGTGACCGATCTCGTCTATGCCTGGCTCGACCCGAGGATCGAACTGAAATGACCGTACTCGAAACCCGCCTCGCGCCCGCCGCCCCGCGGCAAAGCTCCGTCCTTTGGCGCCGCTTTCGCCGCAACCGCGCCGCTGTCCTCGGCCTCGGCCTCGTCATCCTCGTGATCGCCATGGCAGCGCTGGCCGGCGTGGTAACGCCCGGCGATCCGCTGCGCCAGGCCGGCGCACCGCTCACGCCGCCATTCACGGTGGCAGCGAATCCGTGGGGCACCGACCAGCTCGGCCGTGACATCATGGCCGGTATCTTCCACGGCGCTCGCATCTCGCTCGCCATCGGCATCGTCGCCACGCTGATCTCCATTGCGCTCGGCACCGTGATCGGCGCCCTCGCCGGCTATTTCGGCGGCCGCATCGACAACGCCTTGATGCGCGTGACGGAGACTTTCCAGACGATTCCGAATTTCGTTCTCCTGCTCACGCTGGTGGCCATCTTCGGCTCCAGCATCGAGCACATCGTGATCGCGATCGGCGTCGTGTCGTGGACAGCGCCAGCGCGGATGGTCCGCGCCGAGTTCATGTCGCTGCGCAAGCGAGATTATGTGGATGCCGCGCGCAATCTCGGAGTCGGTGACCTATCGATCATCTTCCGGGAGATCCTGCCCAATGCGCTGCCGCCCGTCATTGTGTTTGCCTCCGTGGTGATGGCAACCGCGATCCTGATGGAAAGCGCGCTCGCCTTCCTTAGCCTCGGCGATCCCAATTATGCGAGCTGGGGCAACATGATCGGCCAGGGCCGCGCAGTCCTGCGCACCGCCTGGTTCTGCTCCGTCATCCCCGGCATGGCGATCCTGCTCACCGTGCTGTCCTTCAGCCTGCTCGGCGAAGGCCTCAACGACGCACTCAATCCGAGGCAGAAGAAATGACCAGCATGCCCGCGCCTATCCTCGAGATCGACAACCTGCAGATCAGCCTGCCGGCCGGCGCCGATCGCCCGCATGCGCTGTGGGACTTCAACCTCACGGTCGGTGCAGGCGAGATCGTCTGTCTCGTCGGCGAAAGCGGTTCGGGCAAGTCACTGGCGGCCAATGCGGTGATGCGCCTGCTGCCCGAACCGCATGTGCGCGTCACCAAAGGCGCGATCCGGCTTGACGGCACGGATATCTTGTCGCTGTCCGAAGCCGGCATCCAGGCGATGCGCGGCGATCGCATGGCGATGATTTTCCAGGAGCCGATGACCGCGCTCAACCCGCTCAAGACGGTCGGCTGGCAGATCGATGAAGTGCTGCGTCTGCACACCAAGCTCAACCGTACCGAGCGCAGGGCGCGCGCGCTGGAAATTCTCGCCAACGTCCATATCCCGGAGCCGTCCTCGGCCTACAATGCCTATCCACACCAGATCTCCGGCGGCCAGCGGCAGCGCGTGATGATCGCGATGGCGCTTGTCCTGAAGCCGCGGCTCATTATTGCCGACGAGCCGACCACGGCGCTCGACGTCACCACGCAGAAGCAGATCCTGAAGCTGATCAAGGATCTGCAGAGCGCACATGGCACCGGCATTCTCTTCATTACCCACGACTTCGGCGTGGTTGCGGAGATCGCCGACCGCATCGCCGTTCTGTGCCTCGGTGAGATGGTCGAGCAGGGGCCGGCCCGGCAGATCCTGACCGATCCGCAGCATCCCTACACCCGCAAGCTGATCGCCGCCGTTCCGGCCATGACGCCGCCGCCGACCAAGCCGATGTCGTCGCAGCCGATCGTGCTCGAAGCCAGGGGCCTGTCGAAGACTTTTGCCGCCCGCGGAGGCCTGTTCTCCGGCAAGCGCAGCCGCGTCGCAGCGGTGAAAGACCTGTCGTTCCAGCTCCGCCGTGGCGAGACGCTCGGCGTGGTCGGCGAGAGCGGGTCCGGCAAGACCACCGTCTCGCGCATCGTCACCCGTCTGCTCGAGGCCGATGGCGGCGAGGTGACGATCGACGGCCGCGACCTCATATCGGCCTCGACACGCGAGCTCCGCGCCTTGCGAAAAGACATCCAGATGGTGTTTCAGGATCCGATGGCGTCGCTGAATCCGCGCCGCCGCGTCATCGAACTGATCGCGCAGGGGCCGATCGTGCAGGGCGTGTCGCGCGATGTGGCCTATGCCCGCGCCCGCGAACTCCTGTCGCTGGTCGAGCTGCCGGCCGCGGCGGCCGATCGTTATCCGCATGAATTCTCCGGTGGTCAGCGCCAGCGCATCGGCATTGCCCGTGCGCTGGCCATGGAGCCGCGTGTCATCGTCGCGGATGAGCCGGTGTCAGCGCTGGATGTCTCGGTGCAGGCTCAAGTGCTGCGACTCTTGACCGATCTGCGGGAGCGGCTGCATCTGTCCTTGCTGTTCGTCACCCATGACCTGCGCGTGGCGGCTCAATTGTGCGACAAGGTCATCGTGATGTCCCGCGGCGAGATCGTCGAGGCCGGACCGACCGCGGAGATCTTCGCCAATCCGACCCATCCCTATACACGCGCACTGCTCGCCTCCATTCCAGGTCGTGACTGGGAACCGCCAACCGTCGTCGATGCAGCGTAAGGCCACAAGGAAGTAGACCAGATGACCACACTTGCTCCCGAATTTCCGAAGTCGATCTGGGCCGCCACGGCGCCGTCGCGCGCGATAGCGCCGGCGCTCTCGGGCTCCGTCGAGAGCGAGACCGTGATCATCGGCGGTGGCCTCAGCGGCGTGTCCGCTGCCCTGCATCTCGCACGCACCGGCCACAAGGTGGTGCTGCTCGAAGCCATGGCGGTGGGTTGGGGCGCATCGGGTCGCAACAACGGGCAGGTCATTCCCACCATGACAGCGGCCGAGCCGGATGCGATCCGCAAGCGATACGGCGAGGCTGGTGACCGCTTCGCACGGCTGATCGGCAATAGCGCCGCCTATCTGTTCGATCTCGTGCGCGAAGAGAACGTCGAGGCAGAGGCCGAGCAGAGCGGCTGGTTTCAGCCGGCGCATTCGCCCGGCCGCATCAAGCTGTCGAAGATGCGCGTCAATGCCTGGAGCCGGCTCGGCTTTCCCGCACGCTTCGTCGATCGCGAAGAAACCCGCGCGCTGCTCGGCTCGGACTTCTGGTATGGCGGTATGCTCAATCCGACCGGCGGCCACGTCAATCCGCTGGCGCTGTCGCGCGGCCTCGCCACTGCTGCCGAGCGCCACGGCGCCGTCATCCATGAGACGACGCCCGCCACGGCATGGCGGCGCGACGGCAATGGCTGGATCGTGACCACCGACGGCGGGACGGTGAAAGCCAAGAACCTGCTCCTCTGCACCAATGCCTATACCGGCGAAATCATCCCCGGCCTCGCGCTCCGGCTGGCCCGCACCGTCGTGCCGGTGCTGTCCTGGCAGATGTCCACGCCGCCGATTTCCGACAATCTGCGCGCCACCATCCTGCCGGGCCGGCAGGCGGTGTCGGATACCCGCGGCGACCTGCGCTTCTTCCGCTACGACGCCCGCAACCGGCTGATCACCGGCGGTGTCGTCATCGGCGAATATGACGTGCCGCGCCGCGTTGCCGCAAAAGCCTCGCAGAACCTGGCCGATGCCTATCCGGCGCTCGGCCCGGTCGAGATGAGCCATGTCTGGAGCGGCTATATCGGCATGACCTGGGACCGCTTCCCGCGCATCCACAATCTCGGTCCCAATGCCTGGGCCTGGATCGCCTGCAACGGCCGCGGCGTTGCGCTATCGGTCTCTCTCGGTCGCGAGATGGCCCGCGCCGTCAGCGGCGAGCCGTTATCCGATCTTGCGCTTCCGGTTTCGGAGCCAAGCCCGCTACCATTCCATTCGATCGCACGCCGCATCGCCCC
This sequence comes from Tardiphaga sp. GW821-FHT12E02, assembly GCF_058807155.1. Taxonomy (NCBI): domain Bacteria; kingdom Pseudomonadati; phylum Pseudomonadota; class Alphaproteobacteria; order Hyphomicrobiales; family Nitrobacteraceae; genus Tardiphaga; species Tardiphaga sp. GW821-FHT12E02. The sequence continues at coordinate 2,151,171 of NZ_JBXAQK010000001.1, read as the reverse complement.
CACCTATCTCGCCTGGCTCCGCCGCAAGGACCAGATCGAGATGCAGCCCTGACAGACGGGATCACCACCATGAAAGACCTGCCCATTCTTGAACGCCGCCGTATTGAAGCGATGATCCTCAAGCACGTGCACGACGTGATCACAGCCCGCTCCGGCACCGCCGAGGCCGATGCAGTGATCGGCGAAGCCTGCAGCCGCTCGGCCATCGAGCAGGGCAAGGGCTTTGCCGAAACACTCGGCCACGCCCCCGATCTCGAGGACTTCGCGGCGATCATGCCGCTCTGGACCAAGGATGACGCGCTGAAGATCGAACCGGTGCAGACGACACCGGACGCTCTCGATTTCAACGTGGTGCGCTGCCGCTATTCGGAAATGTATCGCGAGATGGGCCTCGGCCGCATCGGACATCTCCTGTCCTGCAATCGCGATGGCGATTTCTGCATCGGCTACAATCCCGACATGAAGCTCACGCGTACCCAGACCATCATGAGCGGCGCCAGCCATTGCGACTTCCGCTACCGGATGGAGCCCGGCACCAGCGACGCGAAGACCGAAGGCTGAAAGAACGATATCATGGCTGTTGATAACTGGGTGTCCGCCCATCTGGAGCAACTGATCGCGTTTCGTCGCGACCTACACAGTAATCCTGAACTGCTCTACGACCTGCCGCGAACGTCCGCGCATGTTGCCAAAGCGCTGCGCGAAGCCGGTTGCGACGAGGTCGTCGAGGGCCTCGGCAAGACCGGCGTCGTCGCCATCGTCCGCGGCAAGACCAACAATTCGAAGCGCAGCATCGGCCTGCGCGCCGACATGGACGCGTTGCCGATCCTTGAGGAGACCGGCAAGCCATGGGCCTCGCAGGTCCCCGGCAAGATGCATGCATGCGGCCATGACGGCCACACCACCATGCTGCTCGGCGCCGCCATCGGCCTCGTGCAAAGCCGCAACTTCGACGGCACCGTGGTGCTGATCTTCCAGCCCGCCGAGGAAGGCGGCGCTGGTGCCAAGGCGATGATCGACGACGGCTTGTTCAAGCGCTGGCCCGTCGATGAAGTGTACGGCATGCATAACCGGCCGAACCTGCCGGTCGGCGAATTCACTATCGCGCCCGGTCCCATCATGGGATCGGTGGATATTTTCGAGATAGAGATCACCGGCGTCGGCGGTCATGCGGCCTCACCGCACCAGACCGTCGATCCGATTCCAGTCGTAGCGAGCCTGATCCATGCCGTGCAGACCATCACTGCACGTACTATCGATCCGATCGACTCGGCGGTCATCTCCATCACGACGCTGAAGGCCGGCGATGCGTTCAACGTCATTCCCCAGACCGTGCAACTAAGCGGCACTGTTCGGACCTTGCGCGACGCCGTGCGCGATCATGTGGAGACACGGCTGAACCAGGCTGTGTCGGGCATCGCCGCGACCTATGGCGCCACAGCAAAGCTCGACTACAAGCGGCTCTATCCTGTCACGCTCAACCATGCCGACGAGACCGAGCTTGCAGCACGCGCCGCCGAAATCGTTGCTGGTGTCGGCCGCGTCAGCCGCGACATGCCCAAAACGCTCGGCGGGGAAGACTTCGCCTTTATGCTGAACGAAGTCCCCGGCGCGATGATTAATATCGGCAACGGACCGGGCGCGAACCTGCATCACCCGTCCTACGATTTCAACGACGAGGCCATCGCCTGGGGCTGCTCCTATTGGTGCGAACTCGTACGCCAGCGCCTGCCGCTGTGAGCGTGCAACCGGCCAAACTGACATGCCGCCTGCAGGCGGCTGGAGAACGATAACTGTGCAACAGACAATAACAACGACTGAAACCAGCGGATGCCCCGCGCTGATCCCTCTGCCCGATTGCAACGGACGGGAGTGGGCGCGGACGGCGATCTCGCGGCTCCAGGGCGATGGTCGACGCTCGGCCGATACACATCTGCTGAAACCGCTGTTTCCCGGCCTTCCCGGCATTTCGATCTATCTCAAGGACGAAAGCACGCATCCGACCGGTAGCCTCAAACACCGGCTCGCCCGCTCTTTGTTTCTATATGGCATATGCAATGGCAAGATCGGGCAGCACACGACGCTGGTGGAGGCATCGTCAGGCTCCACCGCGGTCAGCGAAGCCTATTTCGCCCAATTGCTCGGCCTGCGCTTCATTGCCGTGATGCCGCGCTCGACCAGTCGACAGAAGATCCAGGCGATCGCGGGCTTCGGCGGCGAATGCCACTTCGTCGATCGCGCCGCCGACGTCTATGACGTCGCACTCGCGATCGAACGTGAAACGAACGGTCACTATCTCGACCAGTTCACTAATGCCGAACGCGCGACCGACTGGCGCGGCAACAACAATGTTGCCGAAAGCATCTTCCGCCAGATGGAGGAAGAGGAGTTTCCCGTTCCCGAATGGCTGGTCATGAGCGCCGGCACGGGTGGCACGTCGGCGACGCTCGGCCGCTACATCCGCTATCGCAATCTCGACACCAGGCTTTGCGTCGTGGACGTCGAGAATTCCGCATTCTACGATGCGTGGAAGAACGGCGACCTGCAAGCAACCGCGTCCGGATCGCGCATCGAAGGTATCGGCCGGCCGCGCGTCGAGCCATCCTTCGTGCCCGGTGTCATCGATCACATGATCAGAGTACCAGATGCCGCTTCCATCGCGGCGGCGCATGTGCTGTCCGAGCGCCTGTTCCGCCGGATCGGCGGCTCCACCGGCACCAACTTCTTTGGCCTGTGCTGGATCGCCGCCAACATGATCCAAGAGGGTCGGCGCGGTTCGATCGTCACGCTGATCTGCGACAGCGGGCATCGCTATGCCGACACCTTCTATGATCGCCAATGGCTGGCGACGAACAAGATCGACATCGATCCCTATCGTCGGATGCTTGATCGTTTCCTCGACACCGGCGTGTTCGAGCAGCTTTTTCCCGACGCGATCGCATCATGACGCCATCGCTGAGTCTTCTGTGGCTCATCGATCACGACTGACTGACAACACCAACTGGCACTTTGCGGGCAGCACAGATGCTCGCCGCTGCAAAAACGATCGGTCGATATGACGGTCATCGAGGAAAGGCTGGCGGCTGGACGTCGAAATCCCGACAACCGCCGCCGTGAGCGAACTATGTGCCAGCTGTAACCTTGGGCAATCAACCGATCATCTCAGGCCAATTGTGCCTGCTTCTCTCTGGCAAGCTTGATGATGCGCATCGCAGCAAGCACGGGGAGTCCCCCAGCTTCGAAGCAAGTCAAACAGCCGCACGGCTGTGCGCGACCAGTCTACGCACACAGTAAGGTCGCATTCGGCGGCAATCTCGACCGCATCAAATGATGCGCCCGCTACGGAAGGTCCAGCCTGGCACGGTTCTTGAATTCGTTTGAAATCGAATCTCGAAAACACGGCGACATCTCAAGGAAGGTGATCCGTATGCCAAGCACTGACCCGATTAACCCGCAGCGTTCAGACAATTCCATCGACGTGAGCGGGATAAACGACGACGCGGAGCGAGACATCCCATTCGCTATGGAGGGCATCATCTATTTTCACAATCCTGCGGCGATACAGATCCGCGATTTGATCAAAACTCTAACCCAGCATATTTCGGACAAATCCCGCAGTGTTTGTTCGCGGCTAACGTCGTGAGGGACACGCCGCTGCCGCATCATAGCTGCGTTAATAAGCGCATCAATTCTCGATCAGCCAGTTCGCAACAGCGAACAATTTGGCATCGGCGTGCTGAGCACCAATGATCTGCAGGCCCAGCGGCATATTTTCGTCCGAGAACAGCGGCAATGTGAGCGCGGGCGCACCGAGCACGGAGGCGCCGACATTGAAGGAGGGATTGCCAGTATAGGTAATGCCCTTCGGCGCGGCGCCAGTTGCATCCAGTGTAACAAACGCATCCGCCTTGGTCGCAAGCCGCTCGAACGCGACACGCAACTCGGCCCGGCGCTTCATCAGCTCCCGATAACCGTCCAGGCCTAACGCGTCGGCCTTGACGATTTGATCCAGGGCGCTCGGGCTGAGGCCCTGCCGGTCGCGATAGGCGACGCTCTTCAACGGCCAGCGCGACTCATAGCCGATAATGTCAAAGCCGAACTGCAGAATATCCGTAATCGATTTTTCGAAAGCATCGAGATCGGGATCGTTGTCACGCGAGATGATCTGCACGCCGGCGGCGCTCAGAACACTGAGCTTACTCTCGAGTTGCTGCCGCGCTTCATCCGTCGCCAACGCCCAACCGGGTGTTTCCAGCTTGATCAAACGAGTCGGCTTGAGTGGCCCCGCCAGCTCCTCTGAACCGAACAGACCTGGCTGGCCGGGATCGCCGCCACAGCGCTGCACCATGTCGTAGCTCGTGTGCCAGATATCCTCCAGGCTGGCGCCGATGAGGCCGATGCAGCTATGGCTCTGGAAGTCGTGGCTGCCGCCGCGATTGATCGCACCGAATGTCGGCTTGTAGCCGAACGCACCGCAATAGCCGGCCGGTCGCAGCACCGAACCGATCACTTGCGTCCCGAGCGCCACCGGCAGAATACCTGCTCCCACCGCACTGGCCGACCCCGCACTCGATCCACCGGACGTACGCTCATGATCGTGCGGATTGCGCGTGTCGGTGGCATAGGCACCGGCGAATTCCGTGGTCTTCGTCTTCCCTACGACAGCCGCCCCCGCCTCGCGGAGCGCGAACACTGTGGCCGCATCACGCCGCGGCTGGTTGCCGTCATGGGTGGGCGAGCCCATTCCGGTGGGCATGTCGAATGTCTCGATGACGTCCTTGATGCCGACCGGCATGCCATCGATGCGTGACAGTGGACGACCATCGCGCCAGCGCGCCGTGGCAGCATCGGCGGCAATGCGGGCACGCGGCAGCGACAGAGCTGCAAAAGCAGACAGCTTCGGCTCGAGGACTTGCAGCCTTGCGATCGACCGCTCTAGGAATTCGCGCGGCGTATCCTTGCCGGTCCGAAACTCGTCCGTCGCGGCATGGAAAGAGACGAGAGATGGTGACGGTAAGTTGGACATCGGACACTCCGGATAACGGCGAAATCCGCAGACGGCGGATTGATGATTAATGTGCGGCTGCGCCGCTGAAATCCCGCGGCAGCCTCGTCTCGGCCACGCGCACCGTGCGGATCGCCGCCGGCGTATTGCGGCTGCGGCCGACGAAACGCGGGACGCCATCGCTGACGACGGCCGCCACTGCGGGCACATCGCCATTGCGCAGGCCTGACAGCGCATCGTCCTGCGATCCGCCGGCGCATGCATCGATCAGCACCAGATCGGCATCCTTGCCGACCTCGAGGAAGCCGCTGTTGAGACGATAGACCCGCGCATTGTTGCCGGTGGCCGCCGCGATCGCCTGTTCGGGCGGGATGCCGCCGAGGCTGGCGAGATGGCTGATCGTATAGAACATGCCAAGCGGCATGATGCCGCTGCCGGTCGGCGTATCGGTGGCAATCAGCAGCCGCTCGGGTTGCTTGACGTCATCGAGCAATTTCGCGGTGAGCAGCGCAGTGCGTAGATTTCCAGCGGTGCAGAGCTGCAGCGCGATGTCGCTCTCATTGACGAGGCGCGCAAAGCCCCCTTCCGGCATCGCCGTCGGTCCGCCATTGACGTGGAAGGAGACGCTGGGATTCGACTTCAGCACATGCTCGGCCCAGATGCCGGACGAGCCTGGGATGGAGGAGCCTCCGGTATGCATGGTCGTCACCATGCCGAGATTTCGCGCGGCCAGCATCAGAGGGGCATAATCGAACGGCGTATCGAAAGCACCGAAGCCGGCTTTGGCCAGCCACAAGCCCGCTTTCACCAGCTCTGCGAGATCGTCTTCGGTGAGACCGGGCTCGAGAATGATCGAGCCGGCATGCACGCGCATGCCGCCGGGACGATAATCGAGAAAACAGGCGCGCGCCGCGAGCGCCAGCGCCTTGACGCCGGCGGGGTCCTTTGGGCGACCAGGCACGTGAACTTCCGACGCGGTGATCGAGGTGGTGGTGCCGCCATGCACATAGCTCTCGAGATAACCGACCACGCGCTGCCGCGGGGTATAATCGCCGAAGGTGATGTGAACGTGGCTGTCGATCAGGCCGGGAATGGCGGTGGTGCCGCCCGCATCGATCACGACATCGGCTGCGGAGACCTGCTGCGCCGACAACGTGCCGATCGCACTGATGCGACCGCTCTCCATAAGGATGCCGTCGCCTTCGGCGAATGGCGCCTTGATGTCGCCAGTGACGATGGTGCCGATATTGACGATCGCGGTGCGCATGGACTGCTCCTCCACTCAAAACTTTCGTTGCAGGCTTGGCGATACACCAGCCGGCTCAGCCGTGCCAGCGCAGCAGATGCCGGCGCAGGACGATGATGCCATGATCCGCGAGCCAGCCTGCGGCGAGCATCACAATCAGGATGGTGAACACCGTCGTAGTCTCGAAGAAGCGCTGCGCATAAACGAGATTGCCGCCGAGCCCGCCGCCGCCTGCGATCATCTCCGCCGTGAAAGCGCTGATCAAGGCATAGGGCACGGCGACGCGCACGCCGCTCATCAGCGACGGGAACGCTGCCGGAAGGATGATGCGCCTTAAGATGCCGAGCCGCGTCTCGCCCATGGCACGCGCCGCCCACAGCTGCACCCGCGATACTGTCTCGGCCCCGGCTTGGGCGACGATGATGAATGGGAAGATGCTGGTGAACGTGACAAGCGCGATCTTCGACAGATGATCGATGCCGAACCACAGGATGAAGATCGGCAGGAACGCCACCTTTGGCGCGGGGAAGCCGAGCAAAACCACCGGATTCATCAGCCAGCGGAACCAGCGGATCTGCGACATCAGGAAGCCGATGATGACGCCGCCGACCATGGCGATGACCAGCCCCGCCGCCGCACGATAAAGGCTGACGAAGAGTGGTTCGAACAGTTCGCCGCTGACGATTTGCTGGAAAAGGCTGGCAAAGACGCTCGACAGTGGCGGCAGGAAGATCGGCGATACCAGACCGGCGCGGGTGACGGCTTCCCAGATGAGCCCAATCAATACGATGGGATACAAAGCCAGCAGGCTGCGGGAGATTTGCTTCAGGCTGAACATGGCCGCTCCCTCAGATTTCGGCATTCGACCGGCCCTGCCAGCGCAGCAGGTAGTCGGTCAGCATCACGAGCAGCGCATCGACGAGACAGGCGACGGCAACGATCGCGACTACCGCGGCAAACATGTAGTCATAGGCACCATTCTCGCCGAACATGAAAATCAGCTTGCCGATACCGACCTTGGCCGCGATCATCTCAGCGGCGACGGCAATGACGAATGAGAAGCCGAGCGCGATGCGGGCGCCGGTAAGAATCCCATGCATCGAGGCCGGCAACTGCACCAGCCGCATCACATCGCGCGGCGATGTGCCCATGCAGCGCGCACTCCAGAGCAGGATGCGCGGCGTGTCCTGCACCGCGTGATAGGTATAGATGATCATCGGCAGCACGGTGGACAGCGTGATGGCGAGAATGCTGGTGGTGCTGCCGATGCCGAACCACAGCATCAACAGCGGGACCAGCGCTGTCTTCGGCAGCGAATAGGTGCTTTTCACAATCGGACCGAAGAAGCCTTCCGCTCGCGACGATACCGCCATCCACGCACCGAGAGGAACGCCGATTACCATGCCGAGCACGAGACCTGCGATGCTACGGTAAACCGTGGCGCCGAGATCCTGATAGAAGGACAGCTGGACCGCCAGCTTCTCGACCGCGATGACCACCGCGGCCGGCGATGGCAAAAAGGACGGATCAATCAGGTTCAGATGCGGCAGCGCCGCCCAGACGCCGACCCAGATCATCAGCGGCAGAACGAACGAGGCGACCTTCTTCGCCCGGGACGCGATCGACATCAGACCGCCGCCGGGGCTGGCTGCGTCACCTGTTGGCGAACGCTCACCCAGACTTCGTTACGAATCTTGCGATACTCGTCCGACAACACAACCTGCTCCCGCGTCAGGCTATGGTCGAGATTGATCTCGAAATGCTCGACAAAACGGCCGGGGCGCTTCGACATCACACAGACGCGGTTGGACAGGTAGACGGCCTCATCGACGTCATGAGTGACCATGACCACGGTCTTGCGATTGATCCGCCACAAACGCAGCAACTCGTCCTGCATCACCTCGCGCGTCTGCGCATCGAGCGCACCAAACGGCTCGTCGAGCAGCAGAATGTCCGGCTCATAAGCGAAGGTGCGCGCCAGCGCGACGCGCTGCTTCATCCCGCCACTGAGCTCGCGCGGGAACGATTGCTCGAAACCCGTAAGGCCCATGATACCGACATAGCGCGCGACGATATCCTTGCACTGCTGATCCGGCACCGCCTTGCGTTTCAACGCATAGGCGATGTTCTCCCACACGGTAAGCCAGGGAAACAGCGCATATTCCTGAAACACCACGCCGCGATCGAGGCCCGGCCCGGTGATCGGCTTGCCGCCGCTCGACAGCTTGCCGGTGCTCGGGCTTTCGAAGCCGCCGAGCATATAGAGCAACGTGCTCTTGCCGCAGCCCGACGGCCCCACGATCGACAAAAACTCACCTTCGGCAACGCTCAGATCGACATTGTCGAGCGCAAGCACCGATTTGCCATCACGCGAAAATGTCTTGGAGACACCGCGAACCGAGATCTTTGCACTGTCGCCCATCAGAATTCCGCCAATCGAGAAATCACGATGCCGCGGCATGCTTTCGCAGTGCACCGCAGCCATCGCTCATCATTGCGCCATGATTTTAAGACGTTAAGATTATCAGACAATCGTGTCAAGCAAGCGACCGACGGCACGCTCTTTGCTCATCGCAATCCGATTGATTGCCAGACAATCTTATCTTTTGTTCCTGCTACACGACCAAAAAGGATATCATCATGCCTTCTCCGACTACGCGTGAGACGAATGCATTTCAACGCGGCATTTCCCGCCGAAAAATCTTGCAGTCTGCTCTTGCAGTAGGCGCAACGATCGGCGCTCCAGGCATTCTGCGCGCCGCACCGCCAGTCATTCGCTACGCCACAGCCGGCGGCCTCGGCCCGAACGAGACCGAGACGATCATCTTCACCGAATATATGCGCAAGAATGTGTTGAAGCGGATCGACAAGGACTACACGCTGGATGTGACCTATACGCGCGCAACACCTGAAGCAGCATCAATGCTGGCAGCGGGTCAGGTCGACATGGGCATCATGACGCCACCGGTCTTCGCCACCTCCGTCGTCAAGAATGCCGTGCCGAACGGATTGAAGATCGTTGCCGACTGCTTCCAGGATGGCCGCGACGGCTATGCGTCGCAGGCTTTCTTCGTGCTCGATGACAGCAGCATCAAAACCGTCGCCGACCTCAAGGGCAAGACAATCGCCGTCAATGCCTATGGCAGCACGCCCGACGTAGTTCTCAACGTGATGCTGGCCAAAAACGGATTGTCGGCACGCAAGGATCTCAAGGTGGTGGAGATCGCATTCCCCAATATCGGCGCGGCGCTGCGCGCCAAGCGCGTCGATTGCGGCGTGCTGCCGCTGCCGTTCGGCGCGACCGAGGCGGCAAAAGGCGGCATTCGTCCGCTCTTTGCCGGCAAGGACGTGCTGCCACCCTACTCCGTAACCATGCAGGTCGCGACCAACGACATCCTCAAGAAAAGCCCGGATGCGGTGAAGGCCTATCTCGCCGACTATGTAGACGCGCTGCACTGGCTCTACGCGCCGGAGAATCGCAAGAAGGCCGTGGAGTTCACCGCGGATCTCGTGAAGTCGCCACCGGAAGTGCTCGATGCCTACTTCCTCACGTCGAAGGACTACTATCGCGACAAGAATGCCTGCGTGACGCCGGCACTGGTGCAGACACTGGCGGATGCCATGACCAAGGATGGCCTGCTGCCGCGCAGCATCAACATGGCCGACTATATCGACACGTCCTATCTGCCGTTCCCCTGCTGAGGGAGAACCGCAAGCGAACGGGGACCGCCCCGTTCGCTTTTCGCCGCACTCAGCGTTTGAGATAACGGTGCGACATCTCGTTGGCATAGAGCGAGATCCCGAGCCCGGGCGCCTGCTGTGACGCCATGCCTTCGCTGCGAGCAAGAAATTCCTTCACGAGCGCGATCGAGCGGCGATCATATCCCGCCACCTGCCCGGCCAGCTTCAGCACTAGCGCATCGAGTTCGGCGTCCGCTACCGTTCGCGCCGCAAGGCCGATCTGCACGGCGTCGCGGCCTTCGATTTCGCGCCCCGTGAAAATGAGATCGCCGAGCAGATTGCGCGGCAACACGAAACGATAGTGACTGAGCACGATGGTCGGCGGAATACCGTGCGGGATCTCCGGAAAACTCAAGGTCGCTTCATTGGCCACCACCACGATATCGCAGCGCCCGGCGAGCGACAATCCGGCACCTTCGGCGCGGCCGCGCACCGAAGCGATCGTGACGGCGCGGCATTTCTGCACCGCTTCATTGAGCTGCTGGATGCTTTCGAATTCGCGCACGATGTCGAGCGGATCCGATGACTGCTCCGCGGGACGCTGCCGGCCGAGCGAGAAGTCCGGCCCCACTGCGCCGAGCACGATGACCGCCGGTCCGCCCGCCAAGGGATCGGCCGCCGCAAATTGCGCCGTGAGTTCGGCGATGCCTGCTGGATCAATTCGGTTCCCAGCTTCGGGGCGGTTCAGCGACAGGAAGAGGATATCGCCGTCGCGCTTCGAGAGAATGCTCATATCAGGTATCTCCTAAAATGCCGGACTGTTCAGGATGCGGTCGCTGACCGCAATCCGGCTCGATGCGTTAACCCGCATCTCCTCCCGCGCCGCTTCCATCTGCTCCGGCGTATGAATGCTTTGCTCGTCATCCAGCCATTGCCGGGCGAATGCATAGACGAAGGCACAACGCGCATAGCGCCTCTTCGCATAGCGCATCAGGCGCTGCTCGACCGAACCTTCGGTCGCCGTCATTTCAAGAGCGAGAACGAGACCATCCTCAACCGCCATCGCCGCGCCCTGGGTGAGATGCGGCGGCACGATATGGGCCGCATCGCCGCCGATTACCACGCGGCCGCGATGCCACGGCCACGGCACCAGCATCGGCTCGATCGGACTATAAACGATATCGGATTTGGCATTCAGCCCTGTACTGATCTCCGCGACATAGCCGCCGAACTGCGCGAGACGCTCTTTCAACATATCCGCGAAAGTTGCGCGATCGTAGAACGCGTCGATGGGCTCCGGCCTGATATTGAACAGATACATCAGATCCTTGGTAATCGGCATCGCGCCCGCTTTGCCACCGAGGCCCTGCATGAATTCCATACCGGTCACCTCGGGCACGCGCGGCACCTGGATCCGCCAACCGCCTATTCCGCACGGCTTCGGCCGAAACATGGTGCCGACCACATGTAGTCGCGCGGTCGAGCGGATGCCATCGAAGCCGATCATCAGATCAAAGCTGCCGTGATTGCCATCGGACAGGATGACATCGACTCGATCGCCTGCTGCATCATCGATCTGCGTAACCTGGCAGCCGAATTTTATCTTGACGCCCGCACGCTCAGCCGCGCCGAGCAGGATGCGATGCAGATCAGATCGACGAAGCGCGCAGACTGGCGGCACTCGATGGTCACCCAGCAGGAATTTGTGCGCGGCGATCAGATTGTGATCAGCATCGAAGATGCTCATGTGGTCATAGACATAACCGGCATCGAGCACATCGGCGAGCAGACCGAGCTTGTCATAGACGCGCAGCGCATTGGCCGGCTGGCCGAGCCCGACGCCAGGCACGTCGAAATTCGGCTGCCGCTCGATCAGTGTGACTTCGACGCCGCGCTGGGCGAAAGCCAGCGCGCATGACAGACCACCGACGCCGCCACCGGCCACCAGCACATTCCCGATGACGTTCATTCGACTGCCCTCATATCCACGCCAGGTTCGCCGGAAAAGACAATGGACTTTCTGATTCTATTGTCAGACAATCTGACTTGTTATGTAACTTAAGTTATATATCTCGGCGCAGGCGTCAATGCATAAATGGAGGGTCAGATGACGGAATCGGAAAACGCGGTGTATCAGCGACAAGGCTTTGGCCAGAAACTCGGCTTCGGCACGTCGAGCGCGCTGGTGATGATCGACTTCACCCGCGGCTTTGTCGATCCCGCCGTGCTGGGCGGCGGCAATATCCAGGATGCGGTAACTCATACTGCGACCTTGCTCGCCGCCGCGCGAAAGGCCAGCATCCCTATCGCCTTTACGCGACACACCTACGCACCGGACGGCAGCAATTTCGGCCTGTTCAATATCAAGCTGCCCGGCAACAACCTACTCACCACCGACAATAGCAATGTCGAGATCGTGCCGGAACTGACGCCGCAACCCGGCGAACTGGTGATCGACAAGCAATATCCCTCGGCCTTCTTCGAAACGGGCCTGGCGAGCTGGCTGGCGACCAAGCGAGTGGACACGCTGATCATCACCGGCTGCACCACCAGCGGCTGCGTGCGGGCATCGGCGGTAGACGCCATGTGCTCCGGGTATCGCCCCATGGTGGTGCGCGACTGCGTCGGCGATCGAGCCACCGGCCCGCATGAAGCAAACCTGTTCGACCTTCAGCAGAAATATGCGGATGTAATCTCGCTGCAGGAGGCGCTCGATCACCTGCCGCCGAGCGGCAGCAATATGTAACAGCCGCACGGCGGCTAGCTCTCCGGGCTGCCCACGTAGAACGCAATGATTTCGTGGGCGGCCGCGCGTTCGCGCGCACTGGCACCGAAGCGGAATTTCTCAACCTGCGCATGTGCACGCTCGACGATGTCGTAAAGGCCGCGCTCGCCAGCCTCGGTGGCACGCACCAGCATTGTGCGACGATCCTCTTCCGCAGGCGCGCGCGTGGCCAGCCCGGCGGCATCGAGCTGCTGCACCAAGCGTGACGCGAGCGCGGGAGCGACATTCAGGCGTTCGGCAAGCTGACCTACCGGAAGCGCACCTCCCTTCGCACCATAGATCTGGATCAGCGCCTGATGCTCAAGCGGGCCGAGCCCTGCATCGCGCGCGCAGCCATCGATGATCATCTGGACCTTGCGAATGACATAACGGGCCTGCGCGACCTCGGTCATATAGGCGCGAAACGTATAGCTATGCGCCGAGCCATTGATATCGCGCCACGACACGCGTTGGGTTTCGATCATGTGCTGGACGGCTTTCGCTCAAACAGGGCCCTGGGATCGCGGCAACTCGCGCGAAGATAACTTGATAGACCCGGCGCGTCGTCGCTACCAGTTCGAACTCCGCGCCAGTGGCGCCACAGAAAAGAAAATGCCTCCGGCAGGGCATTACCGGAGGCACGCGCAACACAATTGATGTTGCTGGGTGCAGCGATCAGAACGACCGCAGTATCTGGACCGAGCCGTTATAGAGGTTCTGGTTCTGGATCTGGTAGGTCTGCCCCGCCGGTCGGCCGCCGACATTGCCGACATACTGGCCGCCAAGGCTCTGCTCCATACGGCTGTAGGTGAATTCAGCCGACAGGGTCAGGTTCCGGACCGGGGTCCACGCAGTACGGGTGCCGATCTGCGCGATGGCGAAATCGAAATTGCCCGTGGTGTTCTGCAGGTATCCAGCATTGGTGCCGGTCGGATTGGCCGCGTTGGCCGTTCCGAGACGACCGCCCGCCTGACTGAAGGCCGCCGCCAGGAGCGCATTGCCGCCATCGCCATATGAAATCGAGCTGTAGCTACCGAACAGCGACGTGCGCCAGGCCGGGTTCCAGTAATGCTCGTAGAAGCCGACGACCGACCAGGCTTCGCTCTGCTGGATCTGACCGCCCTGACCATACACGCCATCGAGCACATAGCCGAAGCCGACTGTATTGCCGCTGAACTTGGCGAAGCGACCGCCGCCCTGAGTATCGGTGGTGCCACCGGTGATGGCGTACTTCGCCGCGCCGCGGGCATATGTGGCTTCCAGCTTCAGGCTGTCGCCGGCTCCGGTCGGCAGATTCTTGAATTCGACGGCACCGTTGATCGCAAAGCCGTAGGAATCATCCGCATGACCGGTGGCGGCGTTGGCGCCGTAGAAGCCAGGTGTGATCGTGTGCATCGCGGCACCGAGATGCAGCGTACCCCAGGCCTGATCGAGGCGGAGATTGCCGACGATATCAGGAATGTGGTTGCCGCCATACGAATTGCCGAGGAAGGTTGCTGACGACACGCCGTAGATATAGTTCAGGTAGCTGCTCGAGCCCGGGCCGACGATGAAGTTCGACGTGTTGTAGAGACCGGCATTGCGATAGGGCGATGCATTCTCCAGCGAGATCGTGCCCGATAGGCCGTTACCGAACGATGCCGTATAAGCGAGCTGCGGCATACCAGTGGTGTTGTTCGAACCGGCCAGGAAGCCCGACGAAATGGTCGGCTTCGACAGCGCCCACTGGGGATCGAACTGCGACACGGCCTTGCCGAAGGTGAAGCCGGCGAACTGGATGAAGGCGTAATCGACTTCGGCGAAGCCGCCGGCGATCGATTCGCGGTTCTGGCTGAAATCGAACTGCATGTTGGCGTAAGTGCGGACAACACCGTATTCGGTGGCGGTGCGCGTGTCGGTGGTCAGGTTGATGCGCTGACGGGTCGCGAAATAGTCCTTGGTCCAGAGATCGTTGCCGCCCGCGCCGCCCTGCCAGAACGGTGCGTCATAGGTGTTGCCGTTGAACGTGGTGTCGAGACGGATCGCGCCGCCGATTTTGATGCAGGTATCGGTACCCGGGATGTAGTAGAATCCTGCACCGTATAGCGAGCAGACCTTCACATACTCAACGGCCTTGGCCTTGACGGGCAGGTCCGCAGCTAGCGCACCGGACATCACAGCCAAGCTTGCCGCCGTGCTCAAGATTGTCGTCTTCATCAGATTCATTTCGATCCCCTAAATTCCATAAACAGAAGCCCAGACGCCTTCCTCGCGGAAAATGACGAGCACGCGGTCGATACGATCGAACTATTGTCATCCCTGCATCTTGCAGTGGAACATCTCGATGCATCGGCGCCGCAGAACATCTGCACCGCATGTCCTCGATATGATCGACGCCGCGCTGCTATCGCAACAACGGAATGACATGGAGACATGCTCTGACGTAGCTTTCCGGCGTAACGTGTCTGCAACTCAACGCGGGAAAAATGTTATTTCTGCAGGCATTATCTGCAATCGATACACAGATCATATGCTGCACTTCGGGCAAGCAGAGTGCGCCAGATCGCATCAGAGCTCGTACACTTTCTTTGCAGAAAAGCGCGCAACCAACCCCGCGATGACATGATGGCTACGCGCCGGACGCGACCAGTAGCACCGCTTTGTCGAGACGATTCCTCAGACGCAGTATCGCTTCCGACAATATGCAGACTTCGTCATCGCCCAATTCGGTGCGAACGAAATCCTGCAGGCGCGCCATACTCGGCGCCAGCGACGCCAGCTGCTCATTGGCCTTCGCCGTCAGCGACATCAAGACACTGCGGCGGTCCTGCATCGACTGGATACGCTCGACCAGGTCCAGCTTCTCAAGGATCTTCGACTGTGTCGTCACGAAAGACGCGTCCGCATTGAGAAACGCAGCAACTTCCTTTACCGGAACGCCAGGACCATGACCCAGTTGCCGGATCGCCATCAGGATCATCCATTGCGACCCGCTCACGCCGATTCTCTTGCCCCACAGTTCGGACAGACGCATCAGATCGACGCTGAGCGAAAGCACATCCCAAAGCAGCCGTTCTTCAGACACCTGCTCCAGATCGGAAAGCCCCTCGTCTTTGGTTGTGCGGTTGAGCGATACTGATCCCAACGTTGCCTCTTATCTCGTTTGCAGCGCCGCAGGCAGCATTCCGAATTCCTTCGCGAAACGCTCGCTGAAGCGCGGCCACACTTCGGGATTTACGAGATGCTTCGGGACTCGACCATCGAACAATGCGATCCATTGCCGCGCTGCCGACGCAGCCATTTCGCGCAGGGCTTCATCCGTCATTCCCGCTATATGCGGCGTGCCGATGAAATTGTCGAAAGCCAGCAGAGGGTGATCCGACGGCGGCGGCTCCTTAAGAAACACATCAAGCGCCGCACCGGCAATCAGGTCGCGGGCCAGAGCCGCTTCCAGATCGTCCTCGCGAACGATCCCGCCCCGCGCAGTGGAAATAAGGTATGCCGAGCGCTTCATCGCACCGAGCACCGTCGCGTCGATCATGCCGAATGTCTCGTCATTGCGCGGGCAATGCACAGAGACGAAATCCGATCGATCGAGCAACTCCTGAAATGTCACTTTCTGCGCACCGCGCCGCGTGACCTCAGTGGCATCGAGATAAGGATCATAGGCAAGCACCGTCATGCCAAACAGACCCCGAGAAAGCTCTGCGACCCGCGTGCCGACAAACCCCAGGCCGATCAGGCCGATGGTCTTGCCCTGGATATCGCGCCCGATATGGCCATAGCGATCTACCGGCGCGCTGCGGCGTAATCCTTTATCGGTAACTGCGATACGCTTCGACAAAGCCAATACGAAACCAAGAGTGTGTTCGGCAACAGCCTCGAAGTTCGAACCGGCCTGATTGCAAACAGCAATGCCAGCCTTTGTGCAGGCGGGGACATCGATCACGTCAAAGCCTGCTCCGCTGGAGAAAATCGCCAGCAAATTCGTGCATCGACCGATCAGATCGGCGTCAGCAAACCAAGGCGCATGCATATCCCCCCGTGTCGATGCCTGATAACCATGCGCCCGCTTCAGATTATCCCAATTATCCGGCTCCGGATCGGCATAGCTCAGCCGCGTCAACTCGATCGATGGCTGATCGCCGAGCATCTGCTCGGCGATCGGATCGAGCCAGCGCTCGAAGAAGCTGATGCGCGCGACATTCGTGGTCATGCTGTCTCCTGGAGCCGGATATCCGACATCAGCTGTTATGCCAGTGCGGAGGTTGTGGATGGTTCGGGAACCGGTCGGACGTATCGATGTTGAACAGGCGCTGCGCGTTGAGGCCGAGAATGTTGCGCTTGGCCTGTTCGTCGAGAAACGGCAGGTCCCAGATCGTGCTCGGAAGATCCATGTCCCAGTGAGGATAATCCGAGGAATAGAGCAGCTGCGTCTTCGCGTTGATCATTTTGAAGGTCAGCTCGAGCGCCTCCATATTGTTCACCATCTCCATCGGCTGGGTGGTGTAGAACATGTCGCGCATGTAGTCGCTCGGCAGCTTCTTCAGAGCCGGACACTCCGATGTCCGCATCCGATAGTCGTTGTCGAGGCGCTGCATCAACCATGGCACCCAGGCAATGCCGGATTCGATCCAGATCACCTTCAGCTTCGGGAAGCGCTCCGGAAGACCATTCACCACCCAGTTCGCGCAATGAACCGCGTTGAAAAAGGTGAAGCCAAGCGCGTGCGCCGTAATGAAGCGATTGGTCGTCGCCATCATCTGGTCGGTCCAGTTATAGGAGCCGTGGAAGGCGAGCGGCAGCCCCATCTCCTCAAGCAGGCGATAAGACTTCATATAGGCGTTGTCGTAGACCCCCTTGTAACGGGTGGACACCACCATAAAGCCGATCACACCTTTGCGCCCACCATACTCCTTGATCATCTGATAGGTCGCTTCAGGATCGTTGAAGGGCAGATAGAGCATGGTCTTGATGCGTGAATCGAGCGGCATCAGCCGTTCGATCATCCAGCGGTTATAGGCCTTGGCCATCTGAGTCTCGACTTCCGCCTGCGGATGGAGGCCGAGGAACAGCATCGGTGTGGGGAACAGGCACGCATAATCGACGCTGAGCGAGTCCATCCAGCTCATCGCCTGCTCGGCGTCACGAGCGGCACCGACGCCGACGGTTTTCTCGGTCTTGCGACCGAAATAGCGTGTGACCCGGCCACCGAGATCCTGATAGCCCGGTTGATCATACAGCAATGCGGACACGCTCTTGGTCTTGAGCGTGTTCATCATCACCTGCTTGAGCGGCTCGTTCTCCACATATTCGAGAACCTGAACGATATTGTCAGTCTCGTAGTGGTGGCAGTCAACATCGACGATCAAGACGTCATCCAGTCCGCGATCGACGGCCTGCTTGCGCGCGTTAGCGAGATGGCGGCGGGTGTCAAACCCGTCCATAGGCATGTTGTATTCGGGAGCGCTCGAACGAAATTCCATCACCATACCCTCACCGCGTACCAGACCAGGATTGCCACATGCCGAGCTCAAACAATTCAACATTGGCCGACTTCAACAGCCCCGTGGCCGTTACCATGATCGCCGTGGCGCTGACTTCGGCACCCATCGGCAGTGGCAGGCACTGCTCGCCGCTATCGAACTTAGCAGCA
This sequence comes from Tardiphaga sp. GW821-FHT12E02, assembly GCF_058807155.1. Taxonomy (NCBI): domain Bacteria; kingdom Pseudomonadati; phylum Pseudomonadota; class Alphaproteobacteria; order Hyphomicrobiales; family Nitrobacteraceae; genus Tardiphaga; species Tardiphaga sp. GW821-FHT12E02. Next base: position 2,132,840 of record NZ_JBXAQK010000001.1, on the reverse strand, counting down.
AGCATTCCGACTCCAGCACCGAACAACTGTTGCAATGCCTCGACCGGAAACTGCGCGACTTCGCTATTGGCGTCGATCTCGCGCATGACGGCTGTCAGTTCTTCGATCAGCTCGATGGCGCGGGCGCAATCCAGCGATTCCGGCATGGGCAGGCGATCAACCGCAACGCTCGTGTCATACAACGACATAGATCTCTCCCTCGCGCTCGACGATATCGAACTTGCGGATGGCATGCTTTCCGTCGCCGGCACAGCGCCCCGTTTCAACGTTGAACTCCCAGCCATGCCATGGGCACACCAGATGCAGATCCTCGCTGAAACGCATGCCCTGATAGGTGCGATCTTCCGCGATGATCTCTTCGGGTTTGTGCACGAGCACGCCCTCGCAAACGGGTCCGCCCTGATGCGGGCAGAGATTCAAGAAGGCGTGGATCGCGCCCTTCGCGCGGAGCACGCCGATCTGCTGACTCTTGTGTTCGACGAGCGTGCGATCGCCTTCCTTCAAGTCCGCCGATTTTCCGGCATAGATTTCCATAGAACATCCTCTCGAGCTGCAATGCTGTCAGCGTGCCTGAGCGATTGCGCTCGTGGGAAACGAGAATTATTCTACGCGTCATGAAAATTTTTAATGACTGCATACTCACACGACCCGCATTGCCCACTAACAGGACGGCCTGATGCATAATCGCTATCTTCCATCGGTCGGATACCTGCTCGCATTCGAAGCGGCCGCGCGTCATTTGAGCTTCACCCGCACGGCGATGGAGCTCAACATCACGCAGACGGCGGTGAGCCACCGCATAAAGGCCCTCGAGGAGTTTGTCGGTGCTCGGCTGTTTGATCGCGACACGACAAGCATTCGCCTCACACAATGGGGGCACGAGTATCTCGAAACCGTGCGCGAGGCGCTGGCATCGATTTCGATCGCGACATCCCGCATCATCGATGGCCAGAACGAGAATTCGCTCTCGATCGCAACCCACGTCAATTTCGGCCTCAACTATCTGATCCCGTTGCTCCCCGCTTTCCGACGCGCATTCCCGCATGTCGCACTCCGGCTGGCGACGATCCCGTCTTTCGATGACCTGGAGCGTCACGACTACGACGTCGGCATCCGATACGGTACGGGCCAATGGCGCGGCTTCATCTCGCTTCTCCGCCTTGGCGACGACGAGAGCTTTCCGGTATGTAGCCCGGCATTGTTGAGCGGAGGCGGGTGCTTGAAGAAGCCGAAGGATCTGGAAAGCTACGCCATCATCCGCACCGCTTCCCAGATCCTTGGCGACGACTGGCCGCAATGGCTGGAGGCCGCAAATGCAAAGGACGTTACGCTTCACAACGGTATCGTTTGCAATCAGCTCTACGCTACCGTGCAGGCGGCGATACAGGGGCTCGGCGTTGCAATGGGACGCACATCCGTGGTGAGCAAGGAGATCGAAGCCGGCACATTGATCGCGCCGTTCGATATCCGGCTTCCGTTGACCACAAGCTCTTATGTCGTCTCCACGCCCGATAAGGCCGTGCGTCCAGTCGTGCAGCACTTCACAAACTGGCTGACGAAACAGCTTGGCCCGTTCCAGATGGTCAATTCTGTCTAACGGCCGGCAACTGACCATGCGCAGATACGCCCCGGCGCCGAGCGCCGGAGCGTTATGCTTGATCGACGCGAGGGTCAGCCCTTGCTGCACGGAAAAGGAAGATACGACGTGTCGATCACTTTCGATGCATCGATGGACGTGGCGATCAAACCTTCCTTCGCCATCGCATCCAGAGCCGGCTGGAACAGGCTTGGATTGATGCAGGCCGTTGCGTCACGATAGTAATCGCTCTTCGTCAGGAAGAAACCATCGATCACTTCGGGCGCAGACTTCGTCAGCGCAGCAGTGACTTCGATGACCTTGGGGCGGTTGGCCGGATCGTAGATCCACTTCAGGCCATCAACATAGTCGGCAAGCCATGCCTTCACCGCTGCAGGTTGCGCCTTGAGGAAATCGTTGGTTGCCGTCTGGAAGATGACCGAATAGGGAGGAAACGCATCGCTGCCCTTGAATATCTGGCGGATGCCGCCTTTGGCCCGCTCATTGGCGATGAAGGGAAGCGGCAGTACGCCAGCGTCGACGCGTTTTTCGCGGATCGCCGCACCGATGCTCGGAAACGAAATTTCGACGATCTTGAGATCCTTACGCGGGTCGATGTTGTTCTTCTTTAGCACGACGCGCAACAGCAGGTCGGTGGCTGTACCGAAGGCATTGACCGCCACCGTCTTGCCTTTGAGATCCGCAGCATTGCGGATTGGGCTGTCTTCCAGCACATAAAAGCCCTGGGTGGCAAAGCCATCGCGGCCGTCCTGAAAATTATCGGCGATCGCCTTCACCCCGTTCGGCACGGCGCCGCGCGCGATGGTCGTCGCGAAAGCCGGCAGCGACAGCGTCGCGAGATCGACCTGCCCTGCCGCCATCAGCGATGCAGCCTCCGGCGTGCCACGCGTATAGGTGACATCAAGGATGTAGTCCTTCCCATTCCGCTTCAGCAGATTGGCGCGCCCCCATTCGCTCATATGCACAGTGCTGATCTCGTTCGCACCGAGGCCGCCACCGGTTGCATAGCGAATGTGCGGAATGCCCTGCGCGCGAGCAACATAGGGAGCAGCAATCGTAAGCGCCGCTCCAGCCGCCCCCGCTTTGAGAATTGCGCGACGTGAAATCGGTTGGCGCGCGTCTTTCAGCATCTCGGACATTCATCTCTCTCCATTTGTCCCGACAATTGGACATTAAGATCGTAAGACAATATCATCTGATTATCATTGTCGAGTGAACAAATTAGAGGCGCCGCAGTGCGAAAAGACTTGCAGTCGGATTATGTGATCATCGGCGGTGGATCGGCCGGCTGCGTGCTGGCCAATCGGCTAAGCGAGGATGGCGACGTCAATGTCCTGATGCTGGAAGCGGGCGGATGGGATCGCGATCCGCTGCTACACATTCCGCTCGGCTATGGAAAACTACTCGCAGACCGGCTGCATGACTGGATGTATGTGACCGAGCCTGTGCCCGGTCTCGACGGTCGCCGCCTGCCCTGCGAGCGCGGCAAGGTGATGGGCGGCTCATCCTCCATCAATGCCATGGTCTATGTACGCGGCCATCGCAACGACTATGCCAGATGGTCGGCAGCCGGCCTGCCTAACTGGTCATACCGACACGTTCTCCCTTATTTTCGCCGCGCAGAGACGTGGGAAGGCGGCGCCGACACCTATCGCGGTGGCGAGGGTCCGCTCGCGACCACGCTATCGAACTACAACGATCCGCTGGTGCAGGCCGGCTTCGATGCGGCACAGAGCGCTGGCTTTTCCTATACCGCGGATTACAACGGCGCCGAGCAGGAAGGCTTTGCGCGACTGCAATCCACCATCGGTGGCGGACGCCGCGCCAGCACGGCGACGGCCTATCTCCGTCCGGTCCTGCATCGGCGTAATCTATCGGTGGAGACCAAGGCACAGGCCCTGCGCATCCTGATTGATGGCGACCGGGCCATCGGCGTGGAATTCCTCCAGGGCGGCGAGAAGAGGACCGTATATGCCGATCGCGAGGTGATCGTCGCGGCCGGCAGCGTCAAGACGCCGCAGCTGATGATGCTGTCCGGCCTCGGCGACCCCAAGCAACTGGCGACGCATGATATTGCGGTGAAAGCCTCATTGCCTGGCGTCGGCGCCAATCTGCAGGATCATGTGCAGGCCGGATTTGAATTTGCGCGTCGCGACGGCGGTCCATTCCAGCGCGCGCTCCGCTTCGACCGCATCGGGCGCGAGATGACGCGCGCCTATCTGTTCGGAAAGGGTTTTGCGACGGATCTGCCGAGCGGCTGGACAGCGTTTCTAAAGACTGAATTCGCCACCACGATGCCGGATATCCAGTTGCTTTTTCGCGCGACACCGCTGACGGCCGATCCGTACCTGCCGCCATTCCGTCGCGCATTCCGCGACGGCTTTGCCTGCCGCGCTGTGCTGCTCCGCCCTGAAAGTCGTGGCCATATCACGCTGGCATCGGGCGATCCGCTGGCGCCGCCGCGGATCATCCAGGCGTTTCTGGCAACCGATCAGGACCGCCGGGTGCTGCGAGCAGGCGTCCGGCTGGTGGAGCGCCTCGCCCGAGAGCGTGCCTTCAAGTCCTATATCGAGGCACAGATCGATCCACTGCCATCGGTCACATCGGATGTGGATCTCGATGCCCATATCCGCGCCAGTGCCGGTACCGTCCGCCATCCGCTTGGCACCTGCCGCATGGGCTCTGATGGCGATGCAATGGCTGTGGTGACGCCCGATCTGCGCGTCCGCGGCACACGCAACCTGCGCATCGTCGACGCGTCCGTCATGCCTGACATGACCGGCGGCAATATCAACGGCGGCGTCATCATGATCGCCGAGCTTGCATCCGACCTGATCCGCGGCCGGACTCAACTGGCGCCGGCTGTGATCTGAAGCTCACCAGCCGTGGACGAGATAGTCGACGCCCGACGGGGTGTCGATGGAAAGGTCCGGATCGAGTTCGCGATAGCGACCGCGATAGAACAGCAACGGGCGCGGATTGCTGCTGGCCGTGGTCGTGTATGAGACGACACGGCCGATCAGCAGCAGATGGTCGCCACCGTCATGCTTGGCGTAGCTTTCGCATTCGAAGCAGGCGCTCGCATCGAGAAATACCGGCACGTCATGCGCACCGGTGGCGGCCTTAACGCCATCCCACTTGTCGGTCATGGCGCGTGCAAAACGATTCGACAGTTCGCTCTGCGATTCCGCGAGAATATTGACCGCATAATGCTGCGCGGCTGCCCAAACGTTATGGGCCTTAGCGTTATTCGCGATGCTGAACAGGATCAGCGGCGGATCGAGCGACACTGAATTGAACGAACTGACGGTCGCCCCGATTCGCTCGCCATCGGCTGCAAGCGTAGTGACGATGGCAACGCCGGTGGGAAACAGGCCCAGCGCGTTGCGAAAGGCGCGCGGATCAACGGTCATTATTCGATCTCCGGATTTCCAGAAGCGGATCTTTCAAACACGTCATCTAGCCGACCTTGCCTGCACGGGGGATGCCACCGCGATGCAGTTCGGAGAAAGCCGTATCCGTATTGACCATCAACAGCCGCATGACGCGGACGACGGCCTGAAAATCACTGTGGCTGATATTCTGAAGCAGCACGTCATTGACCCCGCGCACCATCGGCGTCACCTGCTCGACAGCAGTTTCGCCCGATGGTGACAACGAGACCAGCACGCTGCGGCGATCGACTTTGTTCGGTCGCTTGACGAGCAGCCCCATCTTGATCAGGCGGCTGACCTCCGTGGTTACATGCGGCGGCGCAAGCCGCACATGCTCGGCGAGGTCGCGGATCGTGACGCCGTCCGGTCCTTGCCGGTATGCCGCCCCGATCAACACCGCGAACTGGCTACCGGTGAGGCCGAGCGCACGCCCGAACTGGTCGCGGCAGCGCAGCAGGCCATCGAGCGCCATCACCATGGCATAAAGGCCGTCACGAAAGGCGCGGTCGTGGCCGTCCTTGAGGAAATCAGCCCGCGAAATGGTGAGCGGCGGCACATAGGACGCTGCGGCGGCGCGCGTTGCAGCCTTTTTGGAGGGGCTGCGCGCCTCCTTGGCTGTCGTCACCGCTTGGTTTGTTGCTCGTTTGGGGGAGGCGCTCTTCTTGACCACAAATCTCATCACTGGTTCGGAGAACATCGACCTCATACTGTCTAACATCTCCGCATATGACTACCAAACGAGCGACCTTCCGCGATTGACATAATACAAAATACATTCATTATGTACATATATTTTCTAGCGGCCCCATCCTGAGGTCGCGCCCGCCAGGGAGGAACGCATGAATATCCAGACAGGCAAGCTGACCGCCGCGAGCAAGCCCGGAGCCTATCGCACCGGCGCCGATTACCTCGCTCATCTGAAGGCCACGCCACGCAGCATCTTCGTGGATGGCGAGCGCATTTCCGATCCGAGCGAGCATCCCGCCTTCCGTCAGGGCGCCAAGCAGGTCGCCTCGCTGTTCGACTTCGCTTTCGCGCCGGAAAACATCGAGGCGATGACTTATGTGGAACCGGAGACCGGTTTCCGCGCGCTGCGCTGCTTCCAGATTCCGAAGACCGCCGCCGATCTTGCCGACAAGCGCAAGGCCGCCGAGATGTGGGCCGAACAGTCGTTCGGCCTGATGGGCCGCACGCCCGACCACGTGGCGAACTTCTTCACCGGCTACGCGGCCAAGCCGTCGGTTTTCGCGAAGTCCGGCCCGCAATATGCCGAGCGCGTCGTCAACTTCTACAAATATATTCGCGATCATCATCTCTATGTCGCCTATGCGATCGTCCCGCCGCAGATTGACCGTAGCAAGACTGCGGCCAACCAGTCGGAGCCGGATCTCTATGCGGGCGTCGTTCGGGAAGTGGATGGCGGCATCATCGTGCGCGGCGGCCAGCAACTGGCCACTGGTGGCGTGTTCGCCGACTACCTGCACCTCTCCAGCATCCACCCGCTACAGCCGGGCGACGAAAACTACGCCATCAGCGTCGCCATTCCGATGAACGCGCCAGGCCTGAAACTGTATTCGCGCCGCGCTTTCGCGACCCAGGCCGACAATTCCTTCGATTATCCGCTGTCCAGCCGTTTCGACGAAACCGACAGCTTCGTCGTTCTCGACGACGTGTTCGTGCCGTGGGAGCACGTCTTCATCTATCGTGACATCGAACTGTGCCGGAACCAGTGGTGGATGGCGCCGTCGCATGCCTATGGCAACCATCAGGCCCAGACCCGCTATGCCACCAAGCTGCGCTTCCTGCTGGGCATGGCCAAGCGCATGAACGAAGCCACCGGCAACGACGCTGTGCCGCCCGTGATGGTGCAGATGGGTGAACTGGCCGCGCTGGCCTCGATCGTGGAAGGCATGTTGCTGTCGCAAGAGACCCAAGCCACCATCGACGACGAAGGCGTGCTCTGGCCGGCCCGCAATATGCTCTACGCCGTGATGGCCCTGCAGAGCGAGATCAATCCGCGGATGATCGACATCGTGCGTGAACTGACCGGTGCTGCGATGATAACCTTGCCGTCGTCGGTCAAGGACTTCGACAACGCGGAAGGCGCCAAGGACATCGAGCGCTACTACCGCTCGTCGAAGATGGGCGCCCGCGAACGCGTTGCCTTGATGCGCCTGGCATGGGACTTCATCGGCACCGAATTTGGCAACCGCCATCAGCAGTATGAGAAGTTCTACGGCGGCGCGTCCTTCATCGTGAAGATGAACATGTTCCGCAACTACGACTTCAAGCGCGCCGGGGCGCTGGTGGACAAGGCCCTGAGCCTGCCGCCGGTCTCGCTCGACTGATCTGGGAAGCTCCCAAACTCAAGGGGCGCCGGTTCTACCGGCGCCCCTTTCTGTTTTACTTGTCCGATCGACACGGCGGATGGCGCCGGCTCATTCCTGTAGTGCCTCTTCGCGCTTCTCGCGCACGGCTGGCGCGATCAGGATGACCAGCATGATCGCCGAGGCGATCAGGAAGGAAACGCTGATCGGCTGCGTCAAGAAGGTGGAGGCGTTGCCGCGAGAAATCAGCAAGGCGCGACGCAGATTCTCCTCCATCATCGGGCCTAGAACGAAGCCCAGGATCAAGGGCGCCGGCTCGCAATCCAGCTTGATGAAGATGTAGCCAAGCAGGCTCAACCCCACGAGCAGATAAATGTCGAATACGTTGTTGCTCGATGAATAGACACCGATAACGCAGAACACCAGGATCGCCGGAAACAGCAGGCGATACGGAATCTTCAGTAGCTTGATCCAGATCCCAACTAGCGGCAGGTTGAGCACCAACAGCATCAAGTTGCCGATCCACATCGAGGCGATAAGCCCCCAGAACAGGCCGGGGCGATCCGTCATCACCGAGGGCCCTGGCGTGATGCCTTGCACCATCAGCGCGCCGATCATCAGGGCCATGGTCGGGTTGGACGGCACGCCCAGGGTGATCATCGGAATGAACGATGTTTGCGCCCCGGCGTTGTTGGCGGATTCCGGTCCGGCAACGCCGCGGATATCGCCATGACCGAATTGACGCGGCGGCTTGGCGACCTTCTTCTCCAGCATGTAGGACGCGAAGGAGGCCAGCAGCGCGCCGCCGCCGGGCAACACGCCGAGCAGCGAGCCGAGCGTGGTGCCGCGCAGGATCGACGGCGTCGACAGCTTGAGGTCAGCCCAGGACGGCAGCGCACGCCCGATCGGTTGTGCGGTGATATCCTGATCCTGGTTGTTCTCCAGATTGCGCACCACCTCGGCAATGCCGAACAGCGCCATGCTGATGGCGATGAAGCCGAGGCCGTCGGTCAATTCGGGAACGCCGAAGCTGTAGCGCGCCGTGCCGGAATTCGGATCGGTGCCGACCAGCCCGAGCAGCAAGCCGAGCACGACCATGCCGATCGCCTTGATCACCGATCCGCGCGCGAGCACAACCGCAGCGATGAGGCCGAACAGCATCAGCGAGAAATACTCGGCGGGCCCGAACTGCAGCGCCACTTCGGTGAGGATCGGAGCGAAGTAAGCTATCGCGATCGTCGAGACGCAGCCTGCGAAAAATGATCCAATTGCAGCGATGCCGAGCGCCGGTCCGGCGCGGCCCATGCGCGCCATCTTGTAGCCGTCGATCGCTGTCACAACTGAAGAAGACTCGCCCGGAATGTTGACCAGAATCGCAGTGGTTGAACCGCCATATTGCGCACCATAATAAATGCCGGCGAGCATGATCAGTGCCGATTCCGGTGGCAATACGAATGTGATCGGCAGCAGCATGGCCACGCTTGCCACCGGGCCGAGCCCAGGCAGCACGCCTACCAGCGTGCCAAGCAGCACTCCGGTAAAACAATAGGCGAGATTGGACGCGCTCAGCGCAACGCCGAAGCCGAGACCGAGATTTGCAAGAATATCCATGGCGACTTACAGCGCTGGCCAGAGAGGAAGCTGAAGCTTGAGCGCAAATACAAACAACGTCGCACACAAGAGAGCGAGGAAGAGCGCGAGCGGGATGCCTTCCCTCCAATTGAAATCGCGATTGGCAAGTCCGCCAAGCAGCACAAGAATGATCAGCGACAGGATGATGCCGAGTGGCCGCAACAACACGCCGAACAGCAGGATCGCGCCAAGCAGACAGATCAAGGCGCGCCAGTTGAGCTTTTCAATACGATCCACACTGCCCGAAAGACTCTGCATCAGGATGGCAACCCCGATGACAGCAAGCACGATGCCGAGAATGAGCGGAAAGAAGCCTGCTCCCATCCGCGAGGTGGTGCCGAGATTATATCCTGGGGCCAGAACGGCGAAGATCGCCCCAAACGCCAGGAATAGCAGCCCGGAAGCAAAGTCCTTCTGGCTCCTCACGCGCATCTCAAATCCTTCTCGCAATAATAACAACAAGATTGAGCTTGCAAAAAGGGCGCCAACCGGCGCCCTTCCCGCATGTCAAAATCAGGCGACGTCGTAACCGATGACAGCCTTGATCTCGAGAAAGTCTTCAAGACCGTAGAGACCCATCTCGCGACCATTGCCCGACTGCTTGTAGCCACCGAACGGCGCTTCGACGTCCTGCAGCTTGCCGTGCGGCGCGCCATTCAGATAGACGCGACCGCAGCGTAGACGCGCACCGACCCGACGTGCGTCGTCGAGCGATCCCGCCCAGACATAGCCCGACAGACCATAGATGCTGTCATTGGCGATGCGGATGGCGTCGTCCTCGTCCTCGTAGGCGATCATCGACAGCACAGGCCCGAAGATCTCCTGCTGCGCAATGGTCGCCTTCGGATCGACCCAGGCAAACACGGTCGGACGCACATAGTAGCCGCGGTTGAGGCCGGCCGGCTGGCCGGCGCCGCCGACAACGCATTTCGAGCCTTCCTTCAGGCCGGCTTCGATCAGCGCCTGCACGCGATCATATTGCAGCTTGCTGACCAGCGGGCCGAGCTTGGTGCCCTCCGCCAGCGGATCGCCAACGACCACGTCTTCCGCGGTCTTCACCGCCAGCGCGACCGCTTCGTCCATTTGGTCCTTGTGGACAAGCATGCGGGTCGGTGCCTGGCATGACTGCCCGGTATTGGTGAAGGAGCGCAGCACACCGGCCGGCACGGCCTTGGAAAGATCGGCGCCCGGAACGATGATGTTCGCCGACTTGCCACCCAGCTCCTGATGCACGCGCTTGACGGTCTCGGCCGCGGTCTTCGCCACCATGATGCCGGCGCGGGTCGAGCCGGTAAAGGACACCATGTCAATATCCGGATGTGCGGAGATCGCCTCGCCCACCGTCGGGCCATCGCCGTTGACGAGATTGAATACGCCCTTCGGCAGCCCCGCCTCGTGCATTACTTCAGTGAGCAGGATCGCGCTCAGCGGCGCGACTTCACTCGGCTTTGTCACCACCGTGCAGCCGGCCGCGAGCGCCGGTGCGAATTTCGACGCGATCTGGTTGATCGGCCAATTCCACGGGGTGATGAAGCCGCATACACCGATCGGCTCGCGCACGATGCGGGTCGTTCCCATCATGTGGCCGAAGTCGTAGTCCTTCAGCGTGATGATGGCCTGCTTGAAATGCGCCAGTGTGGTGTCGGCCTGAACGGTTTTTGCGAACCACAGCGGCGATCCCATCTCCGCAGTGATCACTTCAGCGATCTCGTCGAAACGACGTTCGAAGGCAGCGACGATGCTGGCGAGCAGATCGAGGCGCTCCTGCTTGGTCGTCTGCGAGAACGAGGTAAAGGCCGCACGCGCCGCTTTCACTGCGCGATCCACATCGGCCGCGCTGCCGAGGCTGATCTGGCCCGCGACTTCCTCATTCGCGGGATTTATGACATCGAACAGATTGGGCGTGATGGGATCGACCCACTCGCCATTGATGTAGAACTTGGTGTTGTTCTTGCTCATGCAAATCTCCTGGAAACTGCTGACCTGGCGATCTTACTCGCCACGCGACAGCGGAGGATTGGAATAGCCCGGCTTGACATGGGCATCGATGAAATAGGGCTTGCCAGCGCGAACCGCAGCAAGACCGCGCTCGATCGCCTTTTCAAGCTCGCTCGCCGTCTTGATCGGACCTTCGGCTTCGACGCCCTGGGCACGTGCCATGGCACAGAGATCGAGCTCGGGATCGGCGATCCGCTGACCAATCCAGCGGTTCTCCGGCGGACGACCGCGCATCTTGGCGACAGCTTCCTGATGCAGCTCGTCATTGAAGTTCGAGCGGTTGTTGCTGACGATGAACAGCGCAGGAATCTTGTAGTGAGCTGCGGTCCAGAGTGCCGAAACGCCCTGCATGAAGTCGCCATCACCGAGCACCGACACCACCGGACGATTCTGGTCTTTCAGTGCCAGCGCGACGCCGACGGTGAGGCCCGGACCGGCTGCAAGACCGGCGCCGCCATCATGCCCCATGAAATCGAGCGGATCGCGGAATTTGTAGACGTCGCCGGCCCAGCCGATGGTGACATGGGCGAGGGTGAAGGTCTGATCGCCCCGCACCTTGGCAAGCGCCACTTCGATGTCGCGCGGACCCATTTCGGTTTCGGCATTGTCCGTATAGGCCGGTACCGGCGCGGTGTTGCGGTTGTCGCCAGTCCACTTGCTCTTGCCGCCGAGCTTCTTGTCGAGCGCCGCGAGCACGTCCTCGACAAAACCGTCGGGACCGGCGACCACCGGCACGTCCACCGGCGGCAGCGCGAAATAGTCCATGCTCCATCCGCGATGCAGGCTGGCATCCAGCGTGCAATGCGCGATCTTGGCCGGATAGGTGTCGGTCTTGCGTGTGATCTGCAGCAGGAAGCCGTTGAGATCAACCCAATCGAACGAGACGATGACGTCGGCCTTCTTGACGATCTCCTTGGCAGCCGGGCTGAGCCAGTAGAACGGCGGCACCACATGCAGCTTGTGCTCGGACGGAAACGCAGCGCGTTCACGCACCGATGTCATCACCGATGCGCCGGCGAGTTCGGCCAGCTTGACGCGATTATCCCAGGCTTCCTGGCTGCGCAGGCCGCGACCAAACAGGATCAACGGGTTCTTGGCATTGGCAAGCAGCTCGGCCACGGCTTCGATGTCCTCTGCGCGCGCGCGCGGCGGGCTGGCGGGCAGATAGCGCGTCGTGGCAGGCACGGTCATCGGCTCGTCCAGCTTCTGCTCCTGCAGGCCGGCATCGAGACAGATATAGACAGGCGCCGTAGGCTGGCTGTTGGTAAGCTGCGAGCCGCGGAGGAAGGCTTCGACGATGCCGTGCGGCGAGCGCGGTTCATCATCCCATTTGATGAAATCGCGCAGCAATGCGCCCTGGTCCTTCGCGGTGTGGATCCAGTCGATCCACGGGCGGCGCTTTTCCGGAGCGACCGGGCCAGTGGCTCCGACCACGATCATCGGTGCGCGATCGCACCAAGCATTGAAAATGCCCATCGAACCGTGCAGCAGTCCGACATTGGAATGCAGCACACAGGCCATCGCCTTATCGGTGACCTTGGCATAACCATGGGCAATCGAGACAACGTGGTCTTCGTTCAGGCACAGCAACATCTGCGGCGTCTCGTTACCGAGATTGTTGACGAGGCTGTCATGAAAACCGCGATAGCTAGCGCCGGGATTCAGCGCGATATAGGGGATATCCAGCTGACGAAGCATCTGGGCCGCAACGTCGCTGCCATACTCAGCAGCATTCGAGGGCGTGACGTTGGGGCGTTCAATATCTTTCATCGTCCAGTGCTTTCTTTCTCAAATGCTGTCGCTCGGAATGAGGCGAAGCGCAGTTCAAGGGTGATGTGATAAGTGAGGAACAGAAACGGGTGCGGCGCGCCGCAGATACGAGGGCCCGAGATCGTCGATATCGGGACAGCCCAGCAAGGCCAGCGACGTGCGGATCTCGTTGCCCATGATGGTCAGCATGCGTGACACGCCGTCGGCGCCGCCGGCCGCGAGCGCTACTCCTTGCAGCTTGCCGAAGCCGACGAAGTCCGCGCCCAGCGCGAGCGCTTTCAGCACATCGGTGCCGCGCATAAACCCGCCATCGACGAACAGGCGACAGGCGCCGCGCACGGCTGCTGCAATGCCTTCGAGCTGATCGAGGGCCGCCGCCGTATGATCGAGCTGGCGCCCGCCGTGATTGGAGACATAGATGGCATCGATGCCGTGCTCGGCGCATAGCAGCGCGTCCTCCACGGTCATCACGCCCTTCAAGATCAATGGCAGATCGGTGCGACGGCGCAGCCAGGCGATCGTGTCCCAGCTCAGCGCAGCCTGCTCGCGGGTGATCTGAACGTCATGGCGATCGGTGAAATTGACGCGATCGACGGCGGCCGCCGATGAGAAGCCGTTGATGAGATCGCGCTCGCGGCGACCATAGACGGCGGAATCGACGGTCATGCAGAGCGCCGCGCAACCGGCCTTCTCCGCACGTAGCACGGTATCATCCAGCCAATTGCGGTCGCCGCGCATATAGAGCTGCAGCACAAGGGTCGTTGCCGGCGACTGGCGCACCAGATTTTCAAGCGACGGCTGAGCCATGATGCTGACGAACATAGGAACATTCGCTTCGGCGGCCGCGATCGCAGATGCGAGCGCCGCATCCTTGTCGAACAGGCTGAGCGAACCGATCGGTGCCAGATGCACGGGCAAGGCCATGTCGCGACCGAAAAAGCTGCGCTTGGTGAATAACCTTGAGACATCACGCAGCACGCGCGGCAGGAATTCGCGGCTATCGAGCGCGAGACGATTCCGCGCGATCGTCGCTTCGCTTTCGGCGCCGCCGAACAAATAGTCTGCAACATCGGGTTCGAGTCGACGCTTTGCGAGGCGAAAAAGCCCCGTCATCGTCAGCTCCTGATCCAACGCTCCCATGCAGATCTTCTCAGCCCTTCATGAACACATCTGACGTTAAGATTGTCAGACAAAGATGTCAATCAGGCCGAAGGAGCTTTTGCAGGCATGCATGCCGATTGAGCAATGCGCCTGACATCGATGCAATCACGCCACAGACTTGCTGTAGCGCGCTGCCGATAGCGGCGGATATCTGAACGAAAAAGAACTGGATGCTATTGACGATGAACGCGCGCCCATCACGCGTCAGGCAGCGCTATCTTCTTTGGCACTCAGCTGCTCGTAGACGGCATTGGCCGAGCGATGCGCATTTTCGACATGCCGAACCGCTGCCGTGCGCGCCGCAGATCCGTTGCGCGCTTCGATCGCCTCGAAGATCGCCTTCATTTCCTGCAGGCTGACCTTGGCGCGGCCCGGCCGCGACATGGAACGCCCGCGTAGAAAATTGATGCGGGCGAGCAAACCGTTCAGCGTCTCTTCGATGATGCGATTGCCACAGATACGCAGGATATGACCGTAGAATTCAGCGGTGGTCGCCACCTCGATCTTCATGTCATGCGCGCGAACGGCCTTACCGAAGGCGGCCAGCGACGCACGCATGAGCTTGAGGTCGTCCGGCGTCGCCTTCTTGGCGGCGATGAACGCCGCCTCGCCTTCGAGCAGCGCACGCATCTGGTAGATTTCGGTGGCATGCTCGGCGGTCAGAACCGGGATCTGCGGACCCCGGTTCGGAATAATCTCGACCAGCTTCTCGGCTTCGAGGCTGCGCAGCGCCTCTCGGATCGACGGCCGGCTGACCCCGAGCATTTCGCACAGATCAGCCTCGATGAGCCGGTCGCCCGGCTTGAAGACGCCCTCGATGATCGCTCCCCGAAGCTTCTCCACGATCTGCTGCTGAACGGTTTTGGGAGATATCCGGAGATTGGGCGTGGCCATTGTCTATCGTCTTCCGCTATCGTCTTCCGAGATGCCGCTGTCCTACACGGTCGAACACGGTGTAGCTCGCTTTGAACCAGTCGTTCTTGGCCAGCTTGTCCCGCCAGGCGGTCTTGCGCGCTTTGTCACGCGCCGGAGACTGCAGAGCCTTCGAGTCGGCCAAGTAATGCAAAGCCATATGTGTATACGTTTCGGGAACGCCATCGGCAACGCGCATCCGGCGCACCATCAGCCAATCCGGGCACTCCATCAACAAGGGAATGTGCTCGGTCTCATACCAGGAATCGAATTCGGCCGCCGCCTCGGCAGGAACATTGAAGCTGACCGCATAAAGAACGGCGGCATCCAGCGTCGAATCCGGCGCCTCCTGCGACTTCACCGACGTCTCGCCCGCAAGGTAACGGGTGAAACCGGTCACATTGGCCAGCATCCATGCGGTCTCTTCCGACGGCTGGCCCTTGATTACTTTATAGGCATCGCGGGACAGCACCCCGACATCATCCATCTCGTAGACCGCGAGATAACCCTCGGTATCCTGCCGCTTGTAACGCTGCGCGCTGACAAAGCCGGGGCACGCCATCCGCACCGGAATATGATGCGTATCGTACCAGTTGTGGAAGCGGTCGACGAAGTCCGGTCCCGGCGTCATTTCCGAAAACAGAACGGCTTGGCCTTTGATTTGCATATGCTGAAGCCCTGATTGACAGATTGTCTGACGAAGTGTTAGCTCTCGATCAGCCAGTGTCAAGCATTCGAAAGCCAATCGAAATGAATCTGAATATTCGCCGCTCCTATTCGATCGTTGAAGACAAGAGCGAATTGGCGGGTCGTCGGGTCGAAGTACCCGTCCGCAAGGTCGCCGTGGTGACAGTCCTCGAGAACCCCTATCTCGGCCGCTACGTTGAAGATCTCAGCCCTCTCGTAGAGGCCAGCGTCGGCCTCGGCAAGACCATGGCGCAGATGGCGCTCGATGCGCTCGGCACCTACAAGGCACAGAGCTATGGTAAGGGCGCTCTGGTCGGCCTGCTTGGCGAAGCGGAACATGCAAGTGCCCTGGTAACGACCGCTTATGCCAATCCGATCCGCGATGCGCTCGGTTGCGGCAAGGCATGGATCTCGTCGATGGTGAAACTCGGCTCGCCCGGTCAGCTGATCGACATTCCCATGAACCATGTCGACGACGTCTATGTCCGTTCGCATTACGATGGCGTGACCCTGTCGCTGCAGGACACGCCGATGCCCGACGAAATCGCGATCATCTTCTGCCTGGCCAGCGGTGCGCGGCTCAATGCCCGCGTCGGCGGCCTCACGCATGACGAAGTAGCAAAGCGCGGCTAACGGATCTCGCAGACACAGGTACGCCATCGGCGTCCTTTCCTGCCTACCATCGCCGACAACATCGCGAGCGACACATCCTGCGATCGATCATATCGGTCGTTGGATAGCTGCGGCTTGTCTGTGCGACGACTCATGCCGCCTCTCGGCGACGCCATCGCGCGACGTCGTAGCAGCAAAAAACGATCAGTGACTTACGGCCATGCGCATCATTGCGCGCACAACACTCTACTCGCTTACACCTGCATGCTTGCAATCCAGGTTTTTTGAGAACGATCGGCGCCAAGTCATATCTTGGCGTCAAATTTGCAAAAGCAAAAAAATCTCGACGACATTCTAGCGATCGATAACGACTTTGGGGGTTACATGAAGAAGATGCCAACAATCACACGGCGTGGCTTCCTCGCAACGAGCGCCGGCATCGCCTCGTTGCTTGCGGCACCATCGCTGTTGTCGGCGCAATCCGCTCCTGTGACGATGAAGGTCGGTACACCGACGCTGAACGATGTGCAGCACGAGTGGATGAAGATCTTCCAGCGCATTCTCGAGGCTGACAGCGGCGGACAAATCAAGGTCGAGATTTATCCGGCGAGTCAGCTCGGCTCGATTCCGCGCATGATCGAGGGCACGCAATTCGGCTCGATCCAGGCTTTTGTCGGACCGCCGGAGTTCCTTGCCGGCGTCGATAGCCGCTTCGAAGTGCTCGGCGCCCCAGGTCTGTTCAAGGACATGGCCCATGCCAACCGCACCATTCAGGACGCCGGGTTCAACAAGGCCTTTCTCGCGCTCGGCGCCAACAAGGGACTGAAGGGCATCGGCCTCTTCGTCAGCGGACCAACCATCTTCAACACGCGTACCAAGATCGAGAAACTTGCCGACTTCGAAGGCAAGAAGATCCGCGTGCTCGCCTCCCCGATCCAGACTGACCAACTCAAGGCGGTGAGAGCCACTGCGGTGCCGATGCCGCTCGGCGAGGTGCTACCTGCTTTGCAGCAAGGCACGATCGATGGCGTGATGAGCGTACTCTCGGTGCTGGCCGCATTGCGGTTTTACGATGCCGCGAAATATGTCGTGGAGACCGATCAAGCAATGGTCACCGTTGCCTCCGTCGTCAGCAAACAGTGGTACGACAAACTGTCTCCTACGCTGCAGGCGAAGGTCGATGATGCCGGTCGCAAGGCGAGCATCGAGGTATTTCCATGGGCCGTTGATTTCACCACCAAGCAGCGCGCTGCATGGAAAGCGAGCGGCGGCGAGATCACCGAACTGTCGAAAGCCGATCACGATGAGTTCGTGAAGCGCGTTCGGCCCATCGGCGCCGAGGTGACCGCCAAGAAGCCGGCTGAGCGCGAACTGTTCGAGCTACTGCTGAAGACTGCCGAGGCGACTGCGTCATGATGGCAGGCGAGGCATCGGCGCGCGGAGTTCTGCATCGGCTGGGCGACAGCATTTCGTCGCTCTGCACGATGGTCGCCGGCGCTGCATTGATCGCAATCGTCGCCATCAACGGCGCCAATGTCGCCGGCCGCTATTTCTTCGCCAGTCCCATCGCCTGGGCCGAAGAATCGATGCTGTATCTCATGATCCTTGTCGTGTTTTCCGCCGTCGCCAGCGTGACCTGGCGCGGTTCCCACATCAAGATCGAGCTGCTGCTCGACCATGTATCGCCGACGCTGCGCAGGATCGCGACGATCTTTTCGGCGGCACTCACCATCAGCATCTGCGGCGTCGTAGCTGTCAGCAGCCTTGACGTCGTGTCGCAGCTCTATGCTTTCGATCAACGCAGCGATGCCATGGAATTTCCAGTCTGGATCGCACAGTCGGCCGTCCTGGCAGGACTGGTGCTGATCGCGGCAATGACCGTCATGCGGCTTGTGGTGTTTGGCCCGTCCGCAATCGGCCACACGGAAATCCAGGACCACGTATGAACGCGCTCGTCTTCGGTGTGTTGCCCATCGCATTGCTGGCCATCGGCACGCCGATCTTCGTCACGCTGCTGATCGCGACCGCTGCCGGCATGCTTATGCTCGGAGATATTCCGCTGCGTGCGATGCATACGGCGCTGTTCGGCAGTCTCGACGCTTTTTCCCTGCTCGCTGTCCCGCTGTTCATTTTCGCCGGCGACATCATGTCCCGCGGTGGCATCGCGCGCCGGCTCATCGAACTGATCATGGCGCTGATCGGCGGCATCCGCGGCTCGCTGCCGCTTGCAACCGTCGCATCGGCCTCGGCCTTCGGCGCGATGTCGGGTTCCAGCGTCGCCTGCGTCGCCGCCATCGGCAAACTGACGCTGCCTTCGCTTGGCAAGGCTGGCTACAACCGCCGGTTTTCCGTCAGCCTGGTCACCGCCACCGGCGTGATCGACGTGATCATTCCGCCGTCGATACCGATGATCATCTATGCCATCGCAGCCCAGCAATCGGCTACGCAGCTGTTTCTCGCCGGCATCGTGCCTGGCTTGATCGTGGCTTCCGCCCTCGGCGTCTATGTCGTCATCTATTCCCGAATGAAGGGCGTGCCGGTCGGCGAAAAGCCGCGTTGGGATGTGATTCGCCCGGCCGCTAGGCGCTCCCTCTGGGCAATCCTCGCGCCGGTACTCATTCTCGGCGGCATCTATGGTGGCATGTTCACCCCGACTGAAGCCGCTGGCGCCGCCTGCATCTATTCGATCGTCGTATCGGTCTGCATCTATCGCGAACTGGCATGGCGCGACGTCTGGCAGACCGCGGTCGATTCGTCCTTCCTTGTTGCACAGATCATGATCATCGTCGCCGCCGCGGGCACTTATTCATGGCTGATCACCACCAGCGGCTTTCCGACCCAGCTGGTGTCCTTCATCGACAGCCTGTCGCTGCAAACCTGGGCGCTGTTGCTGGTGATCAATGTGATGCTGCTGCTGGTCGGCAGTGTGCTGGAGCCACCCGCCGCGATCCTTGTCCTAGCCCCGCTGCTCACGCCGATCGCAGCCAAAGCCGGGATCGACCCGATCCATTTCGGAATCATCGTCACGGTGAATTTGGCAATAGGCATGTTCATGCCGCCCTTCGGCCTGAACCTGTTTGCGTCCAACGCCATCTTCAAGATGCCGCTGCCGCAACTCTATCGCGGCGTCGTGCCGTTCTTCTTCATCTATCTGTTCGTACTGGCTCTGATCACTTACTTCCCTGCGCTGACGCTCGCTCCGATGGCTCTCTACAAATAGGCCATCGGCGCGGACGACGGCGTTTTCTTTTTGCAACAAGGAGACGATTTGATGAGACGACTTCTTCTGGCGGCCATGGTTGGACTTCTGAGCGTGACATCGGCGCAAGCTCAGAGCTTTCCATCCAAGCCGGTGACCATGGTCATCCCCTATGCGCCCGGCGGATCGTCCGATGTGGTTGGCCGCATCCTCGCGCAGAAGCTCAGCGAGCTCTGGAAGCAGCCTGTGGTCGTCGAAAACCGCCCCGGTGCCACCACCACCATCGGCGCCGAATATGTCTCGCGCGCCGCGCCGGATGGTTACACCATGCTGCTTGCGGCGCCGCCTTTCGTCATCACGCAGCACGTCTACCCGAACCTCACTTACACCACCGACAAGAGTTTCGAACCTGTCTCGCTGGTGGCCTATTTTCCTCTGATCATGGTAGCACATCCGGCGCTTCCGGTTCAGAATCTGAAGGATCTCGTCGCTTATGCCAAGAAGAAGCCGGGCGCTGTCTACCCGTCTCCCGGTGCCGGCACGACGCCACATTTGATTGGAGAGCTGCTCGGGCAACACGAAAAACTAGACCTTATTCACGCGCCGTATAAGAGCGGCGGACAAGGCGTCATCGATCTCGTCGCAGGTCGTCTGCAATTCTATGCAGGTGCACCCGCGGAAGTGGTCGCACATGTGAAGGGCGGGAAGCTTCGAGCCATTGCGGTTTTGGACTCCAAGCGTGTCTCCATCTTCCCAGATGTCCCGACCTCGGTGGAACAAGGTCTCGATTTCCTTCAAGCACAGACCTGGTCGTCGGTCGTGGTTCCCAAGGGAACACCAAGCGACATTGTCAACAAGATGAGCGCGGACATCGCCACGGTGGTCAAAGATGCCGACTTTCAAGAGCGCCTGACCTCGCAGGGCGCGGTCATTGTCGGATCCACGCCGGAGCAGCTGCGCGATTGGTATGTCGCCGAACACAACAAGTACGGCCCGCTCGTCAAATCCGTCGGTCTCAAACCAGAGCAGTAAGCATTGCGTCGGCAATGATCGCTGGACGACGATCAACACGCTGTGAGCTACACACGCTCACAGCGTGCCAATAGATCGACCGTCAATCTGATGAAGGACTGAGCCAACTTTGTCGCAGAATCCGGCAAGGATCCGGAGAGCAATAAGGAGGCTCAGGAAGATCGCCATCATCGTAACGAGGGATGTTTGGAGGATGGCAAGGCACCGACGACGACACCGCCGGCTCAAATCATCCGGAAAAGTAATGACCCGAAAGCCCGCCCTTACCGGCGGGCTTTTTGCTGCGCGATAACCGGGATGAATGTCAGGTACCGGACAGAAATAAACATCGCCGCGTGATAGCGCGAGCCATGAGCAATGCCATCAGTCATTTGAAAGCCCGTTATTGTCGCTCGATCATGAATACCGCATCCATCAGTCCTGATACGGAAGCGCGGCATCTGATTGATGCGCTCACAACCGAGCGACCCACAGCAAACGTCTCCCCTGCCGTCGCTACCGCGGAGCGCGATGCCTATCAATGTTTTCACACGCTCTCGGATCGATTGACTGGTACGACGATGTCCGCTGCCGCACTCGAATGGGCGCGAGCGCGCAAGGCGATCCTGCGCTGGATCGACATATCGGCGTGATCCGATTTTCTGCGATCCGCCGAGAGTTGCTCCGAGCTTTATGCGCTATTCCGATCCGAAACTGGCGCTGATCGGTAGAAGCTTACGCTGCGTTCCCGACATGGCGCCTTTGAAGCTTACTCGACCAAACGCATTAGCCCGGGATTGTCCCTGCCGACCTCTGCTCACCTGCCAGACGAAACGTTGCGCGCCGCCTGAAATTGCCACTGCACTGCTCAACGAGCGAGGAGATGCAGAATGTCAATTTCCCAGCAAGTCGTTTATCAGCCACCATCCGAGGACATCAAATATGTAGACGGCCCGCCCGGCGCCGGATCCGATGGCTCCGGCACTCCCCCCGGTGCCGGAAGTGGAGATGGCGGTAGCGGTTCATCGCCTCCTGTCGCCGGCGGCGGTGATGGATCCACGCCTCCAGGCGCAGGCGGTGGCGGC